>CBDCVP010000023.1:0-3512105 GCA_965223025.1 Saprospiraceae bacterium | reverse complement strand
CCATGAAACGAGCTGATATTCTATGTACAAAAAGCCCAATATGCTGTAGTCTCATAACCTCATAAGTACTATTATCCCACCAAGTCGAGCAGTACTACAGAAATGTTCGGCAGATTCTCTCTTCGTAAGCTAGGATTGACGGCCAGGCAATTGGCTTTTGCCAGAGATCCCATTCAACAGGGGGAATCAAATTGGGTCTCTGCGAAAGCAGGACGGGCTTTGCAGACCACTTGAATCCTCAGTTATTGTATTTCGGCTTTATTCCAACTTTGTAGTTCAATTAGATTTCCTTCTGGGTCTCTTGCATAGACAAAAGTTATTTCACCAACACCATGAACTTCTTTTTTAGTTATTTTTCCAAATTTCTCACCTCCGTTCTGCACTAGACTATGGAGAACAACCTCAACACTTTCAACTTCAAAAGCAATGTGTCCAAATCCTCTCTTATTTGGCGGGACAGAATCTTGAGTTTTAATATTTTCGTATTGGTATATTTCAAGTGTAGGTCCATTTTCTCCATGTCCAGGAAGTAATAAATGTGCTCCCTCTAATTTGGCATTTTGTAATCCAGTCCCTTCTTCCAGCCATTTTCCAGATTGTTTTCTTATTGGAGGAAGAATTTTACAGTCGAAAGTCTTCACGTAAAAGCTCATGAGTTCTTTCCAATTTGTACTCACAATATTTGTATGTGCAAACCTCATTTTTGTAAGATTAAATTGTGTCTAGATCAGAAACAGTAAATTCATTGTCAGTGTTTCCAGTATTTCTCGTTGTCGCTGGTTCAAAAAGCATTACACTAACCTCTTCGGGAGCGTATGGCTTGTGTTCAGTTCCTTTTGGAATGATTACAAATTCCCCTGAGTTTAGCTCTAAGGTTTCATCATTTAACTTAATGAACAGTTTGCCTTTTATGACATAGAACAGTTCATCTTCCTGTTCGTGTTTATGCATAACGAATTCTCCCTTGAATTTTGCTAGTTTAACTAATTGATTGTTAAGCGCTCCAATTATTTTTGGAGTCCAGTATTCGTTGAATGTTTTTAACTTCGACTGTAGGTTAACCTTTTTTATTTCCATTATTTATTTTTAATGAATTTTAAATTCGTGTTCAACGCTGGAAGATATTGCTTTCCCCCCATGTCATCTGCGTCCTAATGTCACAAAATCAATCTGGCAACAACTCGTGCCAAGATACGAGATGACAATCCTATGTCCAGAAGGGCGCAGTTGCGATCTGTCCCCCTGTCACATAAAAGCACACATTATATAAAATAGTAATGTGTAGTGAAGTTTGATCATCTTTATAGTTCACTAAAACAAAATAAGGATGTCTCACTCACTACGATCTCTAAGATAGAAAGTATTGTTAGTATTGGCCTCTTAAATAGTCTTGATGGATGGATCTCTATGCTATCTCAAAGAAGCGAGAGACCAGTGGGTGGGATCACGTCATTTACTCGGTGAACATTGGAAAATGATTGGAGGCGCAAGTCCAATGCTGTATGATAAAGTTGGCTATTGCGCAGCTTTGTGCCCTTCATATGATGTTGCATATCAGACACTTAGCAAATTTGGCACCGAGGTGAGCTTAACCTCGGTTCGAGATATCACCAACCGTTTGGCAAACAAATGCTACGAGATCGGCGAAGAGAGTCTCCTTATTGAGAAGGATGAAAACTTAGTTGGCCAGAATGTTATCATTTCATTGGACGGCGGTCGTACCAGAACAAGAGAATATACTGGAGAACTGAATAGCAATGATCAGCCACTTTATGACACACCATGGTGCGAGCCCAAGTTATTTGTTATTGATGTGGTTGATAAAGAAGGTCGAATTGACAGACACAAATTACCAATTTACGGTTGCCGTTTTTCAGATGTTGACGTACTAGAATTATTAGAGCGTTATTTAGTTAAACTCAAGATTAACAAGGCGCATCGGGTGCAACTAATAGCTGATGGTGCGCCATGGATCTGGAATAATATAAGACCGATGTTAGAGAGACTAAATGTAGAGCCAGACAAGATTATTGAGACCCTGGACTTTTATCACGCCTGCCAATACGTACACCAACTAGTACAAGAAATGCCAAGACAAGTAGGAAAGAAGCAGAAAAGCAGCTACCTGAACCAATTTAAGAACTGGCTTAGGAATGGAAACAGTGAGCTAATTGTTCAACAATGTGGAAAAATATTTAAGCGGCCAAATGATATTACCAAGCGATGGATAAGCTATCTTGAAAAACACCAATCTAAAACCCAATACGCAGAGTATAATCGACGAAACCTCATGTGTGGCAGCGGTATTATCGAATCAGGAATACGCAGAATAATAAACTTGAGATTCAAAAATGCCTCCACATTCTGGAAAAAAGAGATCGTTGAAAAACTTTATTTACTCCGAACTGCCATGCTGTCCAAACGATGGGACACACTCATCTCTAACCTTTGTGAATATGGCTTTTAGGATGGGGACAAATCGCAACTGCGCCCTGTCCAGAAAGCCAATATGCCGTAATCTCATCACCCCATGAGCATAATTATCCCTCCAGGTCGATCAGTACTATAGAAATATTCGGCAGATTCTCTCTTCGTAAGCTAGGATTGACGAGCATGTCGATTGGTTTTTTCCAGCGATCCCATTCGCCAGAGGATTCAAATTGGGTCCCTGCTAGAGCAGGACAGGCTTTGCCGACCACTTGTATCGATATTATTGAGCCTTTTCTAATTTCTAAAATCTATTTGTCTTATCATTTCCCTTAATTCAAGTTCTTCCATTCTCTCATCTTCATCTAATTCCAATTTTTCAAAATTAATTGATATGCTATCCAGTAAGGTTCCATAATATTTATATAGTTCAAATTCCTTCTCAATTTCATCATGTCTCTCTTCTTCAACTTTTCTTTCATTCATTTTCTCCAGTTTCATTCTGGAATTCTCAATAGAATTTCGTATATGGATTTGCTCTTCAATCTTGATTAGCTTTTTTTCGCACGCACTGTAAAAGTAATACTTTTTTAGTCTTTTTAGTTTTTTTGATTCATATGCTTCAATCAATTCCCTGATCTTGTTTTTCGTTTGAGAGCCAATTGACTCCAATTCTAAAATTTTGTGATTTTCTAGTAATTCCTTTTCAATCAATTCAAGTTCTCTTTGATTTAATTCCTTTTCAAACGTACATTTAAGTCTAAATCTTTTTACTTTGGTTTTAGGTCTATCGTAGTGCCGAACTAATTCAATTTCAGCTTGTTTTATTATACTATTTGTTTTTGAATAAAATAGCATGTTAATAAAATTTGGCAGCAAGGTAAAAAATAGAATCATTTTGTATATACCACCAGCTTTGCCTATATTGTTTTCTCGCTCATAGGAGGTAACCGCTTCATTAAATAAGAACCAGAAACCAGCTTTGTGCCGTAGTTCGTTCCGTATTTTATCTAGATTGAAGTCTAAATCCTCAACCTCATTATTTTCTACTCCTCTGATTTTTATCATCGTTTGCCTTTTCTGATTAACGTAAAAAGCAATTTCTGTTTTTGAGCATTTAGCATATAAGTGTTTTGGAATATTTATTGTTTTTCGTGAACCGAACAATTTGCTTTAGATGACTATTAGAAAAAGTTAACTATGAATGCATGTTCCTTTCTTTGGACAATTCCGTCAATGGCTTATAGCTCAAAGGAATGTCTGCGTCTTCACTCAAAGTCTACAAGCTCGGCTTCATCCCTGATATGTCATATGGACGCAGACATTTCAGTTGAACGCAATAGGGCAACACGTAGATACCTGTGAGGCTAAGATATGACAATTAAGGCACTATGTAAGTAGGATATTGAGAATGTGTTTGCCTGTATCCACAAAATCGGTATGTTTTGCTGTCTTGATTCTGTGATCCGGCCAATGAATGGCTAGAAGGGTGGAAGTCCCTGCGATGTGGGATTCTAGTGGGACGAAGCGTCAATGCGAAAACTATATGACGACGAAACTAAGCACGTAACAAGCAGTAAGGGTTTCACGAGCGATCGTGAGGACTGTAAATAGCAGTACCGAAGCACATGAATTGCATTGAATTGCATATAAGGCAGTGTGATAGGGCTGAGGCAGCTAATTCTTACTGCCGCACTATACTGGATTGACAGTAGCTTTTATCCTTTGAATGCGATTTCAAAATCTTCAATTATCATTTTATTCATCTTCATCATAGCACCCATAACTCTTTGAGTTTGTTCGGTGGTTCCCGTTTTCATCATCTCAATAAATCTCTTTGGAACAATTTGCCAAGAGACTCCAAATTTATCCTTGCACCAACTGCATCTTCCTTCACTTCCACCATCAGAGGTCAATTGATGCCACAACCTGTCAATTTCTTCTTGGTCGCCGCAAAGCACATAAAAGGATACTGCTTCATTAAATCTGAATTGTGGTCCACCATTAAGAGCAATAAAATTTGTTCCTTCCAATGTGAAGTTTACAACCATTCCACCATCTGAAGTAATTTCTGAATTGTCAAATATTGAGCAGTAGAATTCAGCAGCTTCTTTTGCATGATTGTCAAACCACAAATACGGTGTAATTTTTTGAAACTTCATTTCCTTAATTTATTTCCAACCTTTTATTTTTACTGCTTGTCCTATGAAGTCAATGACTATTGGATCATTGATATCATCTAACGATTTAACTTTGATGTAACGAGTTTGAGTATCAGTGCCTAAAGGAGGTTGACGCTCAAATTTCGCACCATTTAGGAATACTATATTCATTGATTTTGCAAAGGCCCCGACCTCAATTATCCATCCTAATTCTGGTGTCCCATAAAAGGCATTACCCCATTTAATGGAGTAGTGTAGATTAGGAATTCTCTGAATAATTAATTCATCTACTTGTTTAACCAATGGTTGCATAGCCGGCATTGTCTCATTGTTCATCCAATTCATTATTATCTGGTGGTCTGATGAAGGAATGGGAGGTTTTTTAGTGGACAGTGGTTTGCGTTGTTTTTCCATATTTTATAAATGATTTCTATTCCTTTGTTTCAATTACGCCAACGGATAATGATGCCCAGAATATCCGACGAAGGAGGATATACAGTGGTCATCTATTGTATGTGCCTTGAATGGCTACTAAACATTCTTGTAAAAGTACGGAGAATGGCGAATACTTGTAGGTGGAAGTCCGTGGGATGCGGGATTCTAGTGGGACAAGGCATCGATGTGAAACCATATGACGACGAAACTCGGCATGCAACAAGCAGTAAGGGTTTCACGGACGATCGTGAGTCTGAAGTAAGCTGGACTGCAAATAGCAGTACCGAAGCACATGAATTGCATATGAGGCATCGAGATATGTCGAAGGGGCTGAGGCAGCTAATGCTTGCTGCCTCACTCTACTCGATTGTATGGCGAATTAGCTTTTTTGGTTCTGTCCTAACTAGCTCGATTTGAGTAAATTACTGATAGGATACCTGATTCTAATCTAACCCCTACAGACTTCTGGCCTCCCTGAAATAAAGTTACGTGCTCTACTTGGCCGTTTTCAGTCCTATTGAAGACCAATTGAGCATCCACCACTTTGTAAAAGAGTTTAGTCTCTGGCTCTGGGTAGATGGGAAGGCCATCTTGGCTGGTTACCTAGGCGCTAAGCTGCTCTCCATCTCTTGATATAGTAAGAATAGTTTCTGACGCCAATTCATACCGCCCTTCAAACTCTACCGATGCTTCTTTATCCAGAATTACCGACTGCCTGATTGCTTTTAATGGAAAAGTTGGAACCAGATGTGCAATCCTATCTGGCCTGCATACTCTTTTGAGTTATTCAAGACAACCACTCCTTGATCGATTCCTTTGATCCATCCTAGATGGGGTATAGCCATTGGTTACTTGTCTAACGTCATATTGGCAATGATCAACTCAGTTTCCACTAAATACTTTTATAGTAATTTCAACGTCAACGGCTTCGGCATCAATAAAATGAATCGACAGCTTTCTAGATCCTTCATTCTTTTCCTGAAATGGCAGGATTGGTGATTCAGGCATTGGTTCGGCAGACAAAACCTCAAACTGGGCTTCTAAAGGCTTAACCAAGTTTACCACCATAGATTTTCCATCCTGATTAAGAATTGCCTGGCGATTATTTTTAGTAAGTTCTATTTCGGATTCTGTGTGATAAAACAGGAACAGTTCGGAAGGATCTTTGCATTTTATTTCATCTTCGATCCGGAATTCTATTCCTCTAGTTAGAGTAAAAGTTCGTGTAAATAATACGTCATTATGATAGGATTTTGAAACATCCAATACGGCTATTGCAGATTCTTTGCCTGACTCAAACTTTGTAAATTCAGCAATTCCATCCTCTGTTCTTTTCTGACTGCCCTTAAATTCAGGATTAATGACCAATGTGTTGTGCCCTTCAGCGCGTGTCCTGTAGAAATCCCAACGACCGGCTTTGTTTATATGACGCTGATAGGTTTGAGCATCCTTCCCAAAGTCAGTAAACCAGCGTACACCATCGCATTCAAGAATAAACGATCCTAAATCCATGTGACTGTGAACCCGAGTACTTGATCCACCTTTCATTGCAATAACAAACCCTTTTGCGTTATCCCACGAATCACGCATGGTAACTATCTCAGCTACACGAAAATGTTTATCCAATGGCATACTATTCAAATCAAAGTCTTTGAAACGATCATCAAACCACAACAAATCCAAAAGATTTGCTTCGACACCTGCTTTAAGCGCCATATACCTGAACCCGGAATAACGCGGTTGGTCATACTTTTTTCCCATCCAGAAATGTTGCGCTGTAGACATTGCTTTGAGATCACTATCACTAAAATTAAAACACAAGAGATTAGTTGCGGATAAATGAATTTGAAAATCCCCGCTACGGCGAAATCCCTCCATCGAGCTCAATCCAAAGTCGGTGCCTAAACTATTGTCCAACGCATCCATAAAGAGGACATTATAGCGGCTGCCATAATCCCAATATGTTGGCCCTTCATAGCCGCCACCATCCGGTTCATAAACCTTCATGGGCAACAGAACGCCTTCAATAGCAGTACACAAAATCTCTGAAGCGACATCAGGAATATGCTCAGCAATAGCAAGCGCACCTATAGAAATGCCGCCATTACATACCTGGTTCCAGTTAATATTTCCAGTATGCCAACCTACTTCTCTGCTATATACTTCTAATGCAGGTTTCAAACCTTTTTGTAGGATTGCATCCTCTAGAATTTTTCTTTGTCCTGCATTCCAGAAATCGTATAGCCAGTCGTAACCAATTGCAACAGCGTGTGTCATTTCTGCACAATCAAGGAAATGCGATGGATTCCAATCGCTGAATGAAGCGACAGCTTCGAGGTCCTGCCAGGCCCGTTCGGCATATTTTTTTTCACCGAGAATCAGATAACATAAACCCAAAGTGCGTATGCGGTCAAGTGCTTCACGGCTTACACTGAGTAGTCTTCGTCCATCTGGTTTTTCGTAAATCAACGGTTTCTTATCCAATAATTCTTCAGCAAATTCTAGATTGGATATCCAAATACTTTTTGCGAGTTCATTTTCTTGAATCACCTGCGTAATATTTTCCACCCTTTCTATTGAGATCAGACGGGGATGTTGTTCTTTTAAGGTGTTCAAAACTTCGTCTTTTGTAGGAATTTGGACTGATTCCTGCGCAACGGCAGCCTGAACAAGAGCTACCATTAACAAAAAAATCCAAATCAACCCTGCGTTTATTCTTTCGTAATGTTTTTTCATAGAAGTTGTTTAATCATTCTCTGATTCTGAATATATTCTACGGAAGTCGTTACCATGCCACTGCAATACATCATACCTTCGTGAATGCGTTTCATTTCTTTGAAATTTATCAGCTAATCTCACCAAATATGAAATTAAGTGTATTTTATTTATGGTTACTTTGTCTGATTTCAATAATTCTTTGAATGCAGGAATGTAGTCGGGATCATTTAGGTTGCTCATTTCTTTTCTTGCAGTATGTGCAATTGCTAAATCTGAGCTGGACATTACTCCTCCACGTAAAACAACATTTGGCCTAAGTCTTCTAAATATTCTATTCTCTTATCCATTTTCTATGTAATACCATGTAACTCACTTATTTGCGCACCTTATCATTATCTGGACTAACCCCCTCTTATCCAAGCTCTGGTCCAGCGGAGGCAAAGATGCATGCGTTATCCGCCGTGATCTGGGGATCTCCCTTCTGCATCCTGGTAAACGATCGCTGGATCTTGAATCCCTTAGTCAGCAAGTACTCCATGATTGCGGTATGTCTACGGAAGACATCTACGACCATCGGTGCTCCACGCAGATGGGATATGGCCTTGCACAGCAGTGCGGTGGCCGTTGAGTAATTGTCCGCGACTAGTGGACCAATCTGTTTATATGCACTTCCAGGTCTGCCCAAACAATAACCTTTGATGCCGCCACCAGGTAGCAGATGCAAGAAGGCACGATTGGGATGACGATGGTAGAGTTGTTTCAGCAATTCAGATCGGTCGTACCCGGTGCGTTGAGCATCAAAGTGGTAGATCAGCGGCAGATGCTCGTACTGCATGGGAAGGACCTGGATGGATGCAGACGATGCCTTCAGGACAGCATGCGATGCTGAGACCATCCTGTCGAGGTGGTCAAATGGTGTGTAACCCAATTTCTCATAGACGATGGCTCCTTCATCAGTGGCATCCAATCTAAAACAGTTTGTTTTTGTCTGTGCACCTTGTATTTTTCTCAGCAGCATGCTTGCTACACCACGTCTTCGATGTGTTGGGTGGACTAAAACCATACCTATCCATGATATGCCGGGGGGAAAGTGTAAGGTTGAGATGGTTCCAATAGTCTGGTTCTGATGTGCTGCGATGAAATGTGTTTTACTCGGATAATCAAGCAGGAGGGACCAGTCATCTTCGGTTTGGTTCCATCCTGCCATTTCTTTGAGTTGCATACCTGCAGGAATGTCCTCGTTGATCATGGGACGTAGTCGATAAAAGGCTTTGAGATTCACAGCGTTAGGATCATTAAGGATTTACAAGCAAGGATCTGAATCTTCGATCAGCTTATCCCGATTGCGATTGCTGCAAAAATGACTGTACAAATGCATCATCGTTCAGATCTGGATAGGCCTGATATATACGATCAATCTCTTCAACTTGACCAGGGGAAAGTTCTTCGTCGGGACTTAAACACCAAATACCACGCATAAGCCCTTGTCGTCGGAGCACTTCATGGATGCCGGCAATGCATCCTTTGAAGTCGTTTTTTGCATCAAAAAAGGCTGCATTGCTGTCGGTAATTTTAGCAGCTTGCGATAATACTGCCATCGGAATATTTCCATTTCGCTTCATTTCCTTGACCTCTCTCAATAGTGCTACCGCCTTACTCGTCCACACCGCCCAATGACCGAGCAGGCCACCAACGATGCCTTTTTTAACGATGCCATTTGGTGTGTCGATGTAGTAATCGGTGAGCAGGTCCACCAATATCGTGTCGTCATTGCCCGTATACAGTGCGATCTCTTTACAGCGCGTAGAGCGGCACACAGCGTGTACCACATCTAATGTCTGATATCGATTGAATGGGGCCATTTTGATGGCATAGACATTTTTGATTTCGCAGAAAGCTTGCCAATAGGCTCGAGAAAGCAATTTGCCTCCTACCGCGGGTTGTAGGTAGAATCCAAACAAAGGCATGATGTCACCGATGGCCATCGCTCTTTCCAGCAGTTGCGATTCGCTCAAATCACTCAATCCATTGGTACTGACCAACGCAAGATCATAACCGAGACTTTTTGCCAACTCCGCCTCAGCTACAGCTTGTTTGGTGGGACCACTTACACCAGCCACCTTGATAAGGTTATCCATTCTTGAGGCACGTGCCACTTCTTCCATGGCTAACTCAAGCACGGGTTCGTACAAATTGATTTCGGGCTCACGAATCTCAAATTGAGTGGTGTGTACACCTACTGCCAGGCCACCAACTCCGGCTGCGATATAATAATTGGTAAGAAGTCTCTGACCTTGCTCATCCAGAGATTTGTCTGCTCGTAGAGCGAGGGGATGTGCTGGTATCACCGTGCCGGCATGCAGCACTGAGGCTATTTTTCCAGGTAATGAATCCATGCTTAAAACTTTCCTTTGCGTTCTTGAAAATGTGTGGGCTTTCCGAGTTGTGTGCCTCCTTGTTCAATCCATTGCACGGTCCATTCAATCATTTGATGGATTTTTATTGTTGGCTCACCAAACAACTGATAAGCACGACGTGCATCACTCAGTAAAGCGGTGGGAAGTGGTGATCCCTCGAAGATTGGTTTTTTCTGAAACAGTTTACCAAAGGTATTTGCCAATTCAGCCACTGAGAGTACTTCCGGACCGGTGACATTGAGTGGCATGGCAGGTGCAGCACAATGAAGAATGGAGCGGATGGCATATTCATTGGCATCTCCTTGCCAGATCACATTGACATAGCCCATGCTCAGATCTATGGGTTTTTCCATTTTCACGGCCATGGCGATGTCGTTGAGTACACCATATCTCAGATCAAGGGCATAATTTAGCCGGTAGAGAGTGGTTGGAGTACCGTTTTTTTCTGAGAAATATTCAAACATCCTCTCCCTTCCCAGACAGGACTGGGCATACTCTCCCAGAGGAGAGAGCGGTGTATTTTCATCAGCACCATGACCATCTATGGATACAAAAGGGTAAACGTTGCCCGTGGAAAAGGCGACAATGTTTGCATCCATATATCTGCTAGCTACTCTAGCTGGAAGATACGTGTTCATGGCCCATGTATAAGATGCTGCACCTGAAGTCCCAAACTTATGACCGGCCATATATATCACATTGTCAGCCTCAGGTAAATGTTGTAAGAAACCCTCGTCCAACAGATCTCCTGCAAAAGTCTGGATACCAGATTGTTCCATCTCTTGTCTCACTTCAGGATTGGAAAACCGGGATGCCCCCATTATCACGGTGTCTTTGCCCGCAGCATCCACCGCCCGCTTGGCCAGTTTGGCAAGACTGGGTCCCATTTTTCCACCAAGACCCAAGATGAGAATGTTTCCTTTGATTTTACTTACGTCTTCGACAAGACGATCACTAGGACGACACAATTGCTCCTCAAGTTGTACTGGATCCATCTTCGATATTCATCATTTTTTTAATAAAGAAATTCTTTCACACTTCATTATTTCTGGATGATAGCTTACAGAAAAATCTTGTTCACATTAAAGACCGCAAGACTTACCAAGACCAATAAGCCCAGGAGTGGAATTGTGTGACGTAAGAGATGATCCCGCCGTAAGATTGATTCCAACCGAAAACCATCAAGTAATAACAAAAAGAAGGCTGCAGCTGGTGCCACAATGATGGTGATTGCCTGAGCAAAAACTATGAGTTCCAAGGGAAGTTTTCCAAAAATAATGGCGATGCTACTTCCCACAAGGATCACCATGATGATCATCAAACGCACCGGCCATGACCGCAGTTTCCGACCCATTCCAAATGCATCTGCCAGAATGGTTCCCCCTATGGTTGCATTGCCAATCAGTGAAGAAAAAGATGCGGCAAAAAAGCCAATCATAAAAATAATCGTAGTGGAATCGCCAAGTAATGGTCTAAGGGCCAATCCCAGGTCGGAGGCAGAACTAACCTGGAGGTCTGTGCCGAATATCACCGAAGCAGCACACATCATCACCATGGAGCTCAATAATCCGAGAATGATGATGCCGTGAAGGCTTTCTCGCATAGCACGCCTTTCGTCTCTTTGTTCCCAACCTTTTTCCTGCACCAGATAAGCCTGATAAAAAGCGCCTACAATAGAAAAACTTGAAGCCATGAGGGCAATGGATAGAAACTCAGATCCGCTTGGCACGGATGGTATGAATCCTTTCAGTAAAGCCGTGATCGAAGGGCCACTGAACACCAATGTGAGAAAAAAGGAGAGAAGCATCACCATCACCAGGATGATCATGATCTTCTCTAAAATTTGGTAAAAAGATTTGAAGAAAAGTAAGAATATGGCACCCAGGGAGAAAAAGACGATCCAGGGTGCCGCATTCGTTTCAAATAATTCGGCAAAGGCGATACCGGCACCGATAGAATTGCCTGCTTGGAAGGATGAGGCTATGGAGAACATACCCAAACCAAGAATGATCGCCCATATTTGGCCAAAGCGAGCACGGATCACCTCCATCAATGAATCCACCTGCCGCAATCCAACCCTGGCTGACAGACGCGTGTAGGAGATCATGAAGATGATGGCAACCACGATGACCCACAACATGGCGTATCCAAAGCTTGCCCCGAGTTTGGTATTGACGGTGAGGCTACCAGGACCAAATACCAGGGCGGCAGTAATAATACCCGGTCCGATGGACTCAAGAAATCTTTTCAAGGGCAATGCTCTTTGTTGACAAGATAATAAATGCTATACTGAGTACACTGTCCACCCTAAGATTCTTATCCATGCGGCCGTCCTTTTTACAAAACTACATGCATGGTGCGCTGGGTGTCAAGAACTGAAAAAGGATCCCACTACTTTCTGGCGGTGGCATGATGGGCATTGAGGCATGCAAGCCCACCCGCAAAAACATCCGGTTGGAATCGTAACCAAGGTGCAGAATCAATAAAAATTTCCTTCGATCAGTTTGGTCACGGTACCATCTCTAAGGGAAAATTTAGTCTGCAAGGTCTTGCGACCTCCCTCAATGGGAAGGAAGGCCACAAAGTGAAGATGGGGTCCTGTCGTCCATCCGGTGTTGCCACTGAGCGCAATCTGGTCACCAGCTTCGATGTGGTCTCCTATGGCTACCAAAGCGCCATCTTTTTGCAGATGTGCATATTCTGAGAATGATCCATCCTCATGCAGGATCCGGATAAAATTGTTGAAGTCATTGCACGACTCATCGGGGCAAGAGCGGTCATTGTGGACTACTACTTCGACCACCGTTCCACCACGAGCGGCCAAGATAATCGTGCCCTCAGGCATGTCGAAATCCAGGGCATTTTCACCTTGATGGGAGAGACGTCCTTGATATCCCTGGGACAGCATGAAAGTGTGATTATCTCTATAGGGGAGCTCGTAAACGTAGGTGTCATCATGGCTGGCTGTGATGACATCTCCGGGAAAGTAGGTGAACGTATAACTGAATTTCCAAGACTTAC
Organism: Saprospiraceae bacterium; assembly: GCA_965223025.1. Lineage (GTDB taxonomy): Bacteria > Bacteroidota > Bacteroidia > Chitinophagales > Saprospiraceae > JABDMH01. The sequence continues at coordinate 3,498,925 of CBDCVP010000023.1, read as the reverse complement.
CATGTCTCCCTAGTAGCCGAGCTATCTGATGTGATCGCGACTGTGCTGGAATCACGACAATGCCTGGGAAGGTAGGATCCACATCCATATTGATGGCTTTTGGCTGCACGGCGATAGAAATGGGATAGTGCTCATCGTTATCGGCGTAAATATCTACCTGGCCATCCTCCGAAGCTTTATGATATAGCTGCAACTGGACGGGAGGATCCTGGCCATATGCCCAAAACGCCACACAGAGAAAGTAGATTCCCAAAATGTCTTTCATCCTGATAGCATAGTCTTAGCATTCAACGAATGCTCATGAAATTAAGTGCGAGTTGGATCGAAAATCAATGCCATGGTAGTCAGAGTATCCTACAAAAACTGTGTTTTGATGGCCTTAGCCCATTTGGCAAAGGAGTAATTGCTCACTGAACTGCCAAGTCACTTTTGGCACTATAATGTCAATTCAGCCTTGATTTTTTGTATTGCTACTTCCGGATGCATACCTTGATAGAAGGCAAGAATGCCATGGATGGATACTGTTTCTCCTGGGGCACAATCTGGAAAACTGGGATCAGCATGGAGGCATGGACAGTCATCATTGCCCCATGGATGTGTACATCCTTCCCAGCCCGTGATCATCCAATGATTTTTATCGGCAGCATGTACGGCCGCCACTGGACAGTTTAGTTGTTTATTGTTATTGGTTTGGGCAGCAAACATCTCGGCTTGACCGAGCATTACACAGACCTGAGTCTGTAAGTCCTGCCATATTGTGTCGATGGTGTGATTGGTCAACCACAATCGCATGTTGACCTGATCCGTAGCTGATGTTACATTGGCACCGATTTCTATGCCATTGGGAAGGTGCCAGATGTTCTCCCAACTTCCATCGTCTTTCTGTGCCCACTCTGAGTTGGGAATTTGCTCTTTTTGGAGATCGAATACGGTGGGAATATGTTTGTGACCGAGAAAGGTAATCCCAAATTGAGTCATTACAGCCTCTGGGATATCCAGCACAACGTAGTCGTCGTGGTCCCAGGGTAAAAAGACACTGAGTTTTGTCCCCCTTCTCGGACTCAGCATTCCCTCCTTAAAATCAATGCGGGGATGACGGCCTCCAGGAAAGGGTAGTACTTCGATCCTATCATCATCGTTCGCAGGGTCACCATCAAATTCCATCAGCAAGCCGTCTATCTCCTGCGAGCTCATACCCAATACAGATCCAATTTCCTGTGTGGTAAATCGGTGCCTTTGCATGATGGGTAACCAGACTTCGGTATGCTCCCTGCTCTGCACCACTTCCTGTGGCCATTTGAGCTCTTCCTTGGCTACTTGGGGATATCGAGTATTGACCAAAGGGTCATCGGGCCAGGGATCGGGAATGAAGGATTCGACTTCTTTTAGCGCAATAACCTGATAATTGTGCTTCTTCAGATGGTCCAAATACTGTCGAAAATCTTGCTCTGGAGTGCTGACCCAGGGATGTGCGATATCGGGAATTCCATGAAATTGCAGCACCGCGATCTCGTGTGGAGGGATATTGTCCAGAGCCTTGGCAAACAGCTCCAGCGTCATGCCAGGATAAAAATCCACGGTGGTGGGGATCAGTAAGGGGTGGTGGCGATTCGGATCATAACCAATACCGCCCGCCAAACTTCCATATTCAATTTCGGGTTGCTTGCCTCGTCTGGCGAATTGATACCCCAGATTTACAAGTGACTGGATGGCCTCGGGTCCAAAGGCATTGCCAGTATGTGCATAGCTGATGGGCTTAGGCACTTCTGAGCGAATCAGCTGCCATTCCATCATTCCCAATTCACCTTCCAGCTCAAATGCCTGCCGAGGCTGGGAAAAATTGGCATGGGTCCAACTGTGATTCCCTATCTCAAACCCCATGTTTGACAAGTCAGCGATATCGTGCCAATTCATGAAATGTGTGGTATCGTCCATCCAGGCATACGTCACAAAAAAACTCGCATTAAAACCATATTCTTTGAGCAGGGGTGCCACAAAGGTGCGGTGGGATTTGACTGCATCATCGAAAGTCAATACCGCAATAGGTCTGTCGGAGAGAGGTTTTTTTTCTGGTGTACAGGAGAATGCGAGCCAGAGACAGATGACAGCCCAAAGGGTTTTTTTAGGAAGAATAGTGAGCATCTTATATTGGTTTCTCTTTTTATGCAGTGGAGTTTCACGTGTCATGCCAAAAAGTCCAGTTTTACAAAGTAGAAATGTTTCTTTTTCTTGAAAGAACGAAAATAAGGGCAGGACCATTTGAAAAATAAATGCTAGCAGTTTCCCCAGCACTTATTTGTCTATGCTCTTGATCCAAATACGGGAACGGGGAGACAGTGTAACCCTCAAGGTGTCGCCAGTTGTTTTCACCATTTGATTTGTAACTGCATTGACCAACGTAGATCTCGATAAGCCCTTTTTTATAAAAGTAAATTCCTCCAATGTCTGATTGTAGTTGTGGAATACCCAGGCTTTCTCTCCCATCGGTTGTACTGCTATCCGGGTTGGTGCCAGGAGGTCAAAATCAAGTGCACTACATAATTCATTTCTCAAGATATTGGCCCAAGTGGGCGGTATCTCGAGCAATCCGACGGATTTGGGGCACAGCAGTACTTCTCCCGCCTCCTCAAAATCTTTCTGTGAAAAGGTATGCGTATTGATGGTGTATACCTTGTGATTTTTTGACTTAATTAAATATGGGATCTGTCTGCTATTTTGAGTTCCACTGAGCAACGATTCTCCATGACTCAATTCAAGGTGTGCTTCATATTCGAGTTCGGAAGGTGCAATGTGCTCTTCATGTCCAACTGGGTTAAGTACAGCTTTTCCAGGATTTAGTACCACCGGATATTTAATCCCAGCTAATTTAGCGATCTTTCTACCGTGTAATGCATTGGCAATAAAACCACTGGTAAAAATCAAGGTGGCATCCTCCTGTAAGGATAGTTTTATTTTCGGATAGATATCCTTGTCCTGAGCTGCTTGCGTGGGCAGGAGAATTGCTTTAGCATTTTCAGGATATTGATGTGAGGGAATCAAGGGGATACCAATCATGCCGAGATAGTCCATAAGATATAAGTCCCCCCCGGCGCCACTGGATGGTGGTTTATAGGCTGTGATGCCTTCCACCGGATGTTTTGCAACATATGCTGCAAGGTCTGCCAGCTGATTATATTGAGTGCGCAATAGTGGATGTCCAGGATGCCCCTTGATGAAATTGTAATAGTTAAAAAAAACGATTTCCTTTGCTCCAGCCAAGACCGTCTGCCAAGCTTGTTCGATGAAGTCGTTTTGATCACAGTCGATGTGGTCAAACCAGGCGCCAGTCATCTTGCGGCCAGCAATGTCGTGCATCCATCGGAAGCTCACAAATCCCTCATATGGTTGCACGAAACCAAACTTCGGGGTGTATTGGCCACGAGTCTCCGTACCCACCCAAACCTGATCAAATAGGTCAGATTTTCTTTCGACATCATAACCAAACAGATGAAACCGATCATACCATTGCGGATACTTGATGATCATAGATATGTCCGGATTTATCTCTTTGGCAGGTTTGATAAAAACGTCATTTGATAGCTGTGTCAACAAGTCCATACGATATGATGACCAACTTCTAGATCCTCTGGCTTGCTTGGATATCAAACTTGTATCGCCGGTGCAGAGAAAATCGTCCACAATGAAAGCATCGAAAACACTTGCTGCCATTTTGACAACTCCACGAAGGTCATTTTGAGTTTTGGGATCCTGCCAATTAAACCAACCGAGTTGTCCTTCTTGTTTTACGCCAAAATTCTCTCCTGGAACGGTCGCAATGCCACCAACAACATCGATGTTATGATCTGAAAAAAAATGGGCAAGTTCCTCCAAGGTCGATTGCTGGACCACTAATCCCTATCGATATACTTCTATATAGGCCTTGGAGATACCATTGCTCTGAAAAATGGAAAGAGCTTGTCGTCTACCTGTCTCATCATGCAATAAATCCCGGACAGCGTGTGCAGTAATATAGATGCCAAATTTCAGATCATTTGATGGAGAAAATGTCGGTGCAAATTGATCAATGACTTTTCGATCTGATTTGGGGATACATGAAATTTGCGTCAAAGAAGCCAAAACCAGCCCGACAAAAAGAACGAGCGAGTAGTGGCCAGTGCAGATTTTAATGACGGAATAATGCATGTTGGTGGTCAATAAAAGTAACATCATTTTATGATGGGCCTCGGTGGACCATCATAGGGCTTAGCTCCAAACTGCTGACCTGTTCTTGGTGTCACGTCAATTAACAATGGGTCATCAGTAGTGGGTGCCAATATCAATCCATGGTAGCGTCCCATCCAGTAATCACGAAGAAAGGCGCTTGGTTCCATGGCTCGATTTCCATTGTGACCTCCATCATACACTAGGGCATAGCGACTATTTCTATTGACCACCGACTCCCGGGGAGAGATCGCCCTGGTTCCACTTTCATAAGGTACATATCCTTTCTTTGTCTTGAGATCATGTCGAAAGGAGTTGGTGAAGTTGTGTTCGACACAGTCAAGTTGCCATGCACGTAGATGATCCATGGATTGTTGTTGCTCACAATCATTGCCAGTGATGGCACCATATACATAATTGTACCAGGGTACTTCTTCGATGCGCTTCACTTCCCAGGTACGTGCCAGGCTCCTGAGGTAAACGGATCTCAATGCAGGGTGATCCGTGTTTCTCAGAAGGGTGTAGTAAGATCGAAAAGCCAGATTGTCATCCCAAGGTGCTATGTGTTCTGGAGGAAATACATTTTTTTGCCGAATGGTGTTGGTGTGATATCCCCATTTCATCAACTGTTCGTACCCATCTTTAAATTTTTTGTCACCGGAGAGATTCAAAGCTGTATGCATAAATGTGAGTGCTTCCAGTCCATTAACACCTCTGTCCATATAACCATAGGGACGAAGTAAGTAGGTGGGATCCCATCGCCCCCATCTGGTAGGTTTGCCATCCATTCCCTTAAGTATCCACCCATTTTCAAGGATGTGGGTTGCGATGCTCACCAGGTGCTGTTTGGCCAGTTCCTTTTCCTTACCACGAGCTACTAAATCGTGAAAAAGAGAAACTGAGTAAAAATGAGCGATGACTTCGTCACTGGATGTGTCTCCCTTCCACATCCACTTGCCATCTTTCGAAGGAAACCATTTTGCGGGCAATCCTCCTGATCCATGTCGAGCCATTTCTCCCTTGTCTCCGTCCAGAGAGTAGATGGCGCGGGCAGGATAACCGGGTATTGGTGTGATTCGTTCTAACCAAAGCATAGCCTTAAAGGAATTCAGGGCTTCATGTCGAGCTTCTTCATCACCCGTCACCGCATACTTAAAACTCATGGCTGCCAGATAAGGTGAAGTATGTCCACCATCATTGTCGCTGATTTCGCGTATCCATTCACCTTCTTTCTTAGTCAATGTATGCACAAAGCCCATTCGTTGCAGTCCCCACTCCTTAATATGTCTTTCATAATAGGCTGCTTTCTTCAATAATGTATATGGCTCGTAGCGGATGACACCGATGCCAGCATCAGTGGCAATATAGACTGTCTTGTCATCTGCGGCAATATCGTTTACGCGATTTCCCGGCAGCCAATGATCCGCTCCGAAATATTGCCATTCATCGTGGCTCAACATGCGGATGGCGCCCCTGGTGGTACCGATCCAAAGATCGTTGTCAAATCCATGAGCCAGACACTTTGTGTCTTCGTAAGGCAGGCCATCCGTACCTTTTAGGGTGGTCAATGCAGCCCCTCGTAGCACAGCTAATCCCCTGTCGGTACTAATAAAGAGACGACTGCCAAAACTCAAAAGATCGCGCGTATTTTTGGATGGCAGTATACCCCAATCGACAATATCCGTGTCTACGACCTGTCCGTCAAAAAGGATGATTTTTCCGGGTCTTAGGGCATAGAGCGTACCACTATAAGATGCCATTTTACTAATGGGCCCCAACCTCACCGGATCTGAAAGCACCTGGCTTCCATCCTCCATAAGCACGGTCACGTCGCTTGACAGATATCCTCCCTCTGGTTTTAGACTCACAAAATGATCACCCTCCAGCCGAAAAATATCTTCAGACGTCGCTGCATGCAGACTACCCAGGTGCATGCACAGGTCTATGTAAGGTCGATCATCGATCTTTTTCCAGGTATCATCCACAAGTCTGTACAAACCCTCCGCAGTGAGTGCCCAAATATTGTCATCCAGAACCATTAAGTTTTCGACGTTATTGGGAGATGCTTCCACAGCCTCCATGACACCGCCTTTCAACTTGAATATTCGCTTTTCCTTCACCGCGTAGCAAACTTTCTCATGTACTGCAATGGCAGTGATGGGCACCTCTGAAGTTATTTTCTCAGAAATCTCCTGCAGAAATACCTCATCGGCCTGTGCTTTATAGTGCGGATGGGAATGCTCATAAATTTTTTGGGAGAAACCATTGAGCAACCATGAAAAAAGGGCAAGAATGATGATTGTTTTTTTCATTTTTTATAGTTTATTTTTTTCCATGATATCGATACCATAGCGGACATCAATGGAGAGCCATCGCGGTGCCACGGCAGGATCTTGTACCCGCTCACCCGAGGAGGAGTACCGACATGGTGATCAATCAATCGAACAAAGTGGCGCCACCTCCTTTGGGAGGCACCACACCAAGATGTTGGTATGCTTTATCGGTAGCCTGACGCCCACGAGGAGTACGGTGAATGTAACCCTCCATAATAAGGAAAGGCTCATGGACTTCCTCTATGGTCCCCGATTCTTCACCCACTGCGGTTGCAATCGTGCTAAGTCCGACAGGACCACCTTTAAATTTATGAATAATGGTCCCGAGGATGCGATTGTCCATCTGATCGAGTCCACTACTGTCCACATTGAGTGCCTCTAAACCATATCTGGCTATACCAATGTCTATGGTGCCATCACCTTTTATCTGTGCAAAATCGCGCAGTCGTCGCAACAGAGCATTGGCGATTCGGGGCGTACCCCTACTGCGACGAGCAATCTCTGTCGCACCCTCATCGGTAATGGGTACTTCTAGTATCGATGCAGACCGACCAACGATAGATTTCAGGGTCTCACTATCGTAATAATCAAGGTGACAATTAATACCAAAGCGAGCGCGCATTGGTGGGGTTAACAGGCCCATACGAGTCGTAGCTCCAATCAGTGTAAAGGGATGCAGCGATAGTTGGATCGATCTCGCATTGGGACCACTATCGATCATGATATCGATCATATAGTCCTCCATCGCGGAATACAAGTATTCCTCTACAACGTTGTTGAGTCGATGAATCTCATCGATAAATAGGACATCGTTTTCTTCCAGGTTGGTCAGTAGACCTGCCAGATCACCGGGTTTCTCTAGGACAGGTCCCGAGCTCAGCTTTAACTGAGCATCTAATTCATAGGCGATAATGTGTGAAAGGGTGGTTTTACCCAAGCCTGGAGGACCATGGAGGAGCACATGGTCTAGTGCTTCCCCTCTCTGCTTGGCAGCTTCGATAAATATTTTGAGATTTTCAACAATCTTTGGCTGGCCCGAAAAATCTTCCAGCTGCTTGGGGCGTAGGGCCTTTTCAACCTTTTGATCTTCGGTGCCCTGCGATGCTCCGGTGGAATCTAGAAATGGATTTTCCATCATGATAATGCTACAAATACAAGCTAACGATGTGCCACGTAAATTTCCACTTTATTTTCTAATCGCGATCGATCTATCCGGCATAGGTCCTCGGCATGATCCGCACATACTAGTTGACCATGGCAATCGTACCACCTGTCTAGTTGCTGACCCACGAGATGGTACAGAGGCTTGGCAAGATACCGGTAGCGAATGACCATGGCGGGATGGACTTGGTCGATCTCAGCAGTCAACCAGTCTGACATCTGGACTTCCCTGATCTCAGTGCATGGTAATACGGATGCTGCGGTCTGCAGGCAGCTCAGTTGGACTACTTTGTTTTCTCGCATACAGGTGCTAGCCATATCGACCTCTTTGTAACTGAATTTGACCTTTGTGTTGGGTGTTATCAGTTCCAAGAGTTGACCTATGGGCAACAGCAGAGCTCCTGATTGGGATTCCAGCATGCTGCCACATCCATCTAAATCAGTATGATCAACCACCGTACCCGTTTCAAAACAAAAGGCAAGTTCCTTACTTACCGTGCAGGCGCAAACCATAGTAAGTGCAATGATCAGATAGATTATTCGCATTAGATTAAAATGACATGTGTTTGGTAAAGTAAATAAATTCTTAGTTTTGCACCCTGCTTTATGAGGCCTGGATCATCATCCAGAAATTAAATCATTTTTTATCTATGAAAGGAGCAAAAATAACAATAGAAGATGGCATCCTAAACGTGCCAAATAATCCGGTCATACCCTTTATCGAAGGGGATGGCATTGGGCCCGATATATGGGCAGCAGCCGTGCGAGTACTAGATGCTGCTGTGGAGAAAGCATATTCGGGAGAGCGTAAAATTGAGTGGAAAGAGATTTTGGCAGGTCAGAAAGCTTTTGATGAGACGGGTGAGTGGCTACCGGATGCAACCTTAAAGGCTGTCGATGAATACTTAGTTGCCATCAAGGGGCCTCTGACGACTCCTGTCGGAGGAGGAATCCGATCTTTGAATGTGGCATTGCGCCAAAAATTGGATCTGTATGCTTGTGTCCGTCCGGTTAAATGGTTTCAGGGAGTTCCTAGTCCTGTGAAGAAGCCAAACCTGGTGAATATGGTCATCTTCCGTGAAAATACTGAGGATATTTATGCAGGCATTGAGTACAACCATGGGACACCTGAGTTGGCAAAACTCAAAAATTATCTGATTGATGAGATGGGGGTTACTCAAATTCGATTCCCCGAGACGGTATCCCTAGGGGTGAAGCCCGTGTCCATTGAGGGTACCGAAAGGCTGGTGAAAGCTTCGATCCAATATGCTCTTGCTCAGGGCAAGAAGTCTGTGACACTGGTACATAAGGGCAACATCATGAAGTTTACCGAAGGCAAGTTCAAAGAGTGGGGATATGCGCTGGCGGAGCGTGAATTTGGAGATAAGGTGTTTACATGGGCACAATATGATCGCATTGCTGCGGATCAAGGTAGCCAGGCTGCCAATGAGGCACAAAAGGCTGCGCTGGATGGAGGAGCACTATTGATCAAAGATGTCATTGCGGATGCTTTCTTGCAGCAGATTCTCCTGCGACCGGCAGAATATGACGTAATTGCCACCCTCAACCTTAATGGAGACTACGTGTCTGACGCATTGGCAGCCATTGTAGGTGGCATTGGCATCGCTCCGGGAGCCAACATCAACTATACAACGGGTAAAGCCATTTTTGAAGCTACCCACGGTACAGCGCCCAAGTATGCTGGTCTGGATAAAGTCAATCCCAGCTCTGTGATATTATCTGGAGTGATGATGCTGGAGTACATGGGATGGAACGAAGCAGGTGATCTGGTAGAAAAGGGCATCGAGGGTGCGATTGGTAACAAGCGAGTCACCTACGATTTTCATCGGTTGATGGATGGTGCTACCCTGCTCAAATGTTCGGAGTACGGATCAGAGATCATAGCTAATATGTAGGGAGGACTGAATCTGGAGGTAGAGAGGAAGGCATTTTGTAGATTCTCTTGATAAAAGCCGGTCCGGGTCAAATACCATCAAAACGAAGTACTTTTCTCCAAGGTGTGTCCTTGGTGACAGCCGGAACCCTGCTATCTGGTGCGGTTGCTGATGCCTGGAAGGTATCAGCATGTGACATAGCCTAATCTGATCTAACTAAGGCTTAGGCACTGAAACTAGTACCGCATCCGCATGTCTCCTCGGCATTTGGATTGTTGAAAATGAAACCACGATTATTGAGACCATCTACATAGTCAATCTCCATCCCCACCAAGTAGATCCCATGGGCGCGATTCATCATCACTTTCATGCCATTTATTTGGTAAAGGTTATCATCATCCTTTGGCTCATCGAATCCCAGGATATAAGAGAATCCCGAACACCCACCGCCTTTCACGCCGACTCGCAGACCATAGGTATCAGGTATCTTTTGATCGACCCTGATTTCTTGTAGGGCATGCATGGCCCCATCCGTCAGTTGTATGGGAGCTGCAGCCATTTTTTCCTTAACTTCACTCATATTGCTAGCATAAAGTTGCGATCCAGGCAAAGGTAAGCTTTGCCCCATCTACTTGAAGTAGAAACCCCCAGCTTTTCGTTTTTGTTCAATGAGAAATCACCTTATGCAAGATCAGATATCTGTTTGGTTTTATATTTTCTTAGCATGCGTACCAGCACTGATAGTGTTTGCGATATGCTTCTTAGTGATCAAGCAGTTCTTCAAGAACCGTCAACAGATGGAGTTACTAGCCATTCAGAAAAATGCTTCTACTCATACCTTGCCGCTGCGATTACAAGCTTATGAACGCTTGGTATTGTTTTTCGAGCGCATTGAGATACCCAACTTGATTTCCAGGTTGCGCACAGAAAAGATGTCATCGGGCGATTTGCAGGCTGCCTTAATGGTGACCATCCAAAAGGAATATGAGCACAATGCCACCCAGCAGATCTATGTGTCGGATAAGCTGTGGGAGATTGTTTCTTTGGCCAAGCAAGAGGTGATGAACCAGCTGCATCAGGTCATGATCGAGATTGCCTTTAGTGAAGATGTAGATACTTACAGCAGTGCCTTGGTAGACCATTTTAGTAAGAAAGGATCAAATCCAGTTAAGACGGCAAAACATGCCATCAAGCAAGAGGCTAAGCTACATTTATAGTCTTCTGCATATGAATGAGTTCTGAGAAAAAGTCGAAATCATAGTATTTTAATTACTTTTTCATGCTGCGTGAGGGTTCTGACTACTGGCATGTGAAGAACTTTGGATGTCACAGCCGATCGCAGAAAATCCTGTAAGCCAAACACGCTATTTTTCAGGCCTTTTAAGGGGCAAGAAATGGTTCATGTTGATCCATTGGAGAATATACATGACAGATATATATCATATCTCTTTTTAGACTTTTTCTTGGTGAAAAGATTCATAACATAATGATAATAAGATATATATGCATATCATTATTTAATAATTTAGCTTTTTTTTGAATAAATCAAATCGAGGTATTCGGTTTCCAGATTTTTTTTCACAAATTTGTTTTAAGAAGAAAGACTGTAATGGGTGCGAGGTAAAAAAGACCTCAGCAATTCCCCCCCCCTGTTATCCTGGTTAAGGTGATTTTCAATAAGATTACTTAACTTCTAGAAATAGAGTATAAGAATGGTAAAGGACTGTAATGTAGTGTGGGGCAACTGTCTCCATACGATCCGGGAGAGTGTCAATGAGCAAAGTTATAAGACCTGGTTTGAGCCCATAAAACCAGTGGGACTTGACGGCCAAGCACTTACGATTCAAGTGCCCAATAAATTTTTCTACGAATGGCTTGAGGAGCACTATGTGGGCTTACTCAAGAAGACAGTACGCACTCAACTCGGAGAGGATGGCAGACTAGAATATCAGATTTTACTCCGTACGGACGACAGTCAATATAAGCCAACCCAATCCAGGAAGTTGGTCAATGGTAATGACTCTGTAGAAGAGGAAATTAAGAATCCATTCGTCATTCCGGGCATCAAGAAACTGAAGATCGATCCTCAACTCAATGCGAAATACACTTTTGACACCTATATAGAAGGTGACTGCAATCGATTGGCAAGATCTGCCGGAGTGGCAGTGGCAAAAAAACCTGGGGGTACATCCTTTAATCCCTTGGTGATTTATGGCGATGTAGGCTTGGGTAAGACACATCTGGCCCAAGCTGTAGGTAATGAGATCATCAGCAAACTTGAGAACAAGTCCGTGCTGTACGTCTCGAGCGAAAAATTTACCAATCAGATTATTCAGTCGATAAAGAACAATGCCATCAATGACTTTGTCAACTTCTATCAGATGATAGATGTCTTGATTGTCGATGACATTCAGTTTTTGGCCAACAAGGTGAAGACTCAGGAGATTTTCTTTCACATTTTCAATCAGTTGCACCAAAATGGTAAGCAGTTGATTCTTACTTCAGATCGTCCTCCAAAAGATCTTGACGGTATGCAAGAGAGGCTGATCTCGCGATTCAAATGGGGCCTCACTGCTGATGTTCAAGCTCCCGACCTCGAAACACGCATGGCCATCCTTGAATCAAAGATGGTGGATGAAGGCCTGGATGTACCTAATAATGTGCTGGAATTCATCTCATATAATGTGCAAAACAACATCAGGGAACTGGAAGGAGTCTTGATATCGATCATAGCACAAGCGTCCTTAAATCGGAGAGAGATCGACATAGACTTAGCTCGAGAAGTCATCCAGAAGTTTGTGTCGCAGATCTCAAAACAAGTGACGGTAGAAAGCATAAAGGAATTAGTGGCAGAGTACTTTGACATGTCTGTAGACAAGCTACAGAGTAAGACGCGAAAGCGGTCGATTGTGATTGCCAGACAATTGTCGATGTTCCTGGCCAAAAAAATGACCAATCAGTCCTTGAAAGCCATCGGCGCAAAATTTGGTGGTCGAGATCACAGCACGGTTATCTATTCTTGCAATGCTGTGCAAGACCTGATGGATACCGACGTGATATTTAAAGATACCGTGCAAGAGTTGGAGAAACAGCTTTCCATGAGTTTGGCCGCTGGTTAGGGCCTAGACAACTCTCCGGTCTTCAGTTCTTTACTTCTGCAGCCTTTTTTTGTTCCGCCAATCTCTGCTACCTTGCTCCGATGCGTAAAGAGTGCACGAGTCCAAGGCCTCAGACCAGATCTTTCCTACAACTCTTACTCCTCTTCAGCACTTTCAATCCTTTCTTACCTCGTCACCTCCACCTTCTGAGCAACTTCATTCTCGACACTAAATATTCCATATCCGTTTGTGACATTGGTATGTACATTGGCAGGTTCAGCAAAAGGATTGCCATCATTGAACAGGATAGCAGCCAGACTTTTTTCAAACAGATATCGATCTTTTGAGATGGACTTGACAATGACCGAAATGACCTTTATCCCTGAATAACTGAAGCCATAAGACCCGATACGTATGCGGCTGGTTTTTCCAGAAAATCCAGCATCAGAAAGAAGGACCTGGTCGAATGGACCATCATCTGTGGTTAAACCATCTCCCATGAGATAGACATTGATAGTATTTCGAACGACAACGATCGAATCACCGTATAGTGTCGGGACTATGACGGTATCCACTCTGTTACCATGAGCCGAGATGGCATAATAATTCGCCATATCGCTTGGATCTTCAATGTCGAAGGATAACTCATCCAAGTCATAGCCATCGAAATCTTTGGTGGCGTTGAGTTTATAGGTGAAATTTGACACTTGAGGGGGATGAGGCACCACTGATTTTGCGGTAATCTCCGGATAGCCTGGATGGGTGACTTTTAGGATTGCTTCCAGTCCTGGATCTGTGATGGTTTTAAGCATGGGTGCCATTAAGGTATGGGCAGATCCGTCGGCCTGGAAATTGGGTGTATGATCTTGTCCAGCCACCTCAATGCTGATCGATGCTTGATTAACATCGACAAAATCACCCTCGTCTTTCAACACATTCTGAGAGTGCGTGAGCTGCAAACTCATGCTATCAAGCGATGTATTAATGTTAGAGACGATGACCAGACGATCCAGTGTCTCGGGGATTTCTATTTCCACGGTACTCTCAAAAAGTTCTTCGCAGCCCGTGATAGTGACTGCCAAGATCGACCAGATAACAGGACGAAAGATCATCTTAAAATTTAAATCCATAACTGAAATAAGGTATGATAAATGGAATGATGCTCACTTCCTTAAACTTGGTGTTTGAACCCCGGTACTGACCGGTGTTGGGATCAAAATCATCCACATTGGACGCATACACGAAGTAAGGATTTTTATGGAAGTAGGTATTATAGGCACCAAAGGACCAGGTGCGTAAGTGTTTTTTCTTTTGCTTGGAAAATTTAATGCCAATATCTAGGCGGTGATAATCAGTCATCCGAAAACTGTTTTTATCTCCCAATAGCTCAACCTCATTATTATAATATCCTGCACCTCCATTGTACTCTTGATAGATATTAAATTTTTCAAAGGGAATAGAAATAGCATTGCCTGTGCCATATACCCAAGATCCCGATAGCGATATTCTCTTACTGAAATCGTGATTCACCACCAACGACAAGTCATGTCGCCGATCGTATTTAAAAGGGAAAGTTCGACCACTATTGATCTCCTCAAAGGTGCGGTTGTTCCATGAGAGCGTATATCCAAGCCAACCGGTGGTCTTACCAGATTTTTTCTGCAAGAACAATTCAGCTCCATAAGTTTCTCCGGTACCCTGGGTGATCTTTTCTTGCCAGTTGTTATCCAAGCCGAAAATAAAACTCGATCCCGGTTTCAAGCTCACGACATGATTCATTTTTTTATAATAAGCCTCTAAACTGATTTCGAATCCCTGGTAGTTTTTTGCCGCCCCAATAGCCGCTTGCCAAGATTGTTGGGGCTTCACGTTCTTGGTGCTGGGTACCCACAAGTCTGTGGGTAGGGAGAGGGCCTCTGTAGCCAATAAATTAATGTATTGAGCCATGGTGTTGAAGCTGGCTTTGAGAGACCACTGAGCATCAAATAAATAGCGAAAATTTAACCTCGGCTGGAGTGAGTGATAAAAAGTATTCTCTACCGAAAATCCAGATGCATGCAAACCCAGATTCATTTTGAGTCTGCCGAGCGTCATTTCATCTTCTAGATAGAGATAGAGTTCTGTAGAGTTTTGCATCTGATTGCCGATCAAGGTGTCTAAATCAACATCGTCATCTTGTACTTTGAAACTGAGAGCTCCGGGATCATATGTGTGCCTGGTGGCCCCTAGACCTACCCTAAAATAATGAGTTGGGTTGGGGATATAGTCAAGATCCCATTTGATTCCAAAGTCCTGGATACCAGAAAAATACTTTGACTTAAAAGTAGACTTGCTGGTACGTGAGGCATCTATTACCTCAATGCTTGAATCGAAGGCATAGTCGCTAAAAATCAAAGTGGTGTTGCTAAATAGTTTAGGAGATAGCTGCCAGTTCCAGCGGGCTGCTCCAATCCAATTACCCCAGTCTAAACCTCCAGCAAAGGTGGTTTCATCTTCCTTAACTCGACTAAATAAGACATCGGAACCATTATAGAGTGAAAAATACAGGCGATGCTTATCATTGATGATGTGGTTGATTTTGGCATTGAGGTCATAAAAGTGAATTTTTGGCCGAAGATTTATTCCTTCTTCTTTGGCTGCTGCTTTGGCGATGGGCCGCACAAGGAGATCTAAATAGGTTCTTCTTCCACTGAGAAGAAAAGAAGTACGTCCTTTCTTGATCGGGCCCTCTAGCGTGAGCTTGGAAGTAATCAAACCAATAGAACCTTCGCCATGGAATGATTGCTTGTTACCATCCTTCATCGATATTTCCAAAACCGACGAAAGGCGCCCTCCATATCTGGCCGGAAAACCACCCTTGATCAAACTCACATTCTTGATGGCATCGGCATTAAATACCGAGAAAAGTCCAGCCACATGTGATACAGAGTATACAGGTACACCATCGAGTAACACCAAATTCTGATCTGGACTTCCACCTCGCACATATAGTCCCGTTTGGCCTTCTCCACCAGATTGGACACCTGGCAACAACTGAAGCGCCTTGAGTACATCCACCTCACCCAGCAGGGCCGGTACCTTTTTGATTTGCTCCACCGGCACTTCAATTCTGCTCATTTGAACGTTTTCCTGAATGCGGTCTACCTGTGTGGCACTTACTTCCACCGCGTCAAGGACGACCGAAGATGATAGGGAAATATTCAATTGCAAATCTCGATCTACATACATGCGCTTAGTCACGGTCTGGTATCCGATGTAGCTGATCTGGATGGCAGCTGAATCTACCGGTAAGGTCAGTGAATAAAAACCGTAATTATTGCTTACTGCTCCTTTACTATGGTTGAGTTCATAAATGTTTGCGCCGATGAGGTTTTCTCCAGTTTCCGTAGCTGTGATGTAACCGCTGATGGTAAAGGACTCAGTATCAGGTTGTGCCGATAATGGGAGCTTGATGAAAATGGCCAGGACCGTGATGAGCAGGATGGGGCGCGTGTTCTCCATTGGTATGGTTTAAGATCCTCACAAAGCTTCTTAAGTAACTGCCGGGAAGGATATTTATTTTGCTGTTGTAAGAACTTAACAATAACGATCCAAGTGAAGGGCCGCTGCTCCGAACAAGCGATTTAAAGGTTTTTTAAGAGATGGTTGCAGGCACACGGACACTCCGCGCTCACCAAGTTATGGATTACGGCGTGTTGCAGTTATAGGAAAGGATTCATAATCGACCGTTAATTCCCCGGTAAAGTTATCAGATTCAATAGCTCCAGCAAGCTCCACCTCATAACCTTGGAAAATGAAAGTGCCTGTCAGTTGATTCTCTTCAATTTGAACATTGTCTAGGTTGATACGGCCAGCCGCACCTGTCATGGAAGCCAGATAGGTACCTTTTTCTTTTTCAATAGTCATAACTCCGTTCATGTCACCCATAGGTGTATCTGTGATGAAATAATCCCAATGACCTGCGTACGGATCCAGCATTTTCTGTTCAACATGCCCACCATGGGCACTTGCTAATTTCTTGGATGTGTTACAAGATCCTCCAATCAGCAAGATTGCTGCTAAAAACAGAAGAACTCTACTGGAACTTAATGTCATATTACTCATAAGATGCGTAGATGTATGAAGGTGCGTATTGCATCACAAAGCTGAAGAAAAATTTGCAGAATCCCCCGTAAGTTAGAGGTTTTTCTTGAGGACTACCGTCCATCTTTCATAAGCATCGAGATAGGGCTCCACATTCTTTTGAGGAGAGGTCGTGTTCTCCAGAGAAAGTTGGCCCAGAGCAGCATCAAGGTCCTCATACACTTTGGCCTGCACGCCAGAGGCCAGTGCAGCGCCGATGGCTCCTGTGGTTTGCATCATTTCGATCTCAGTGGAGGTCATGGTAGATATCGTTTCAGAAAAGATCTTGGACTGAAAGAGATTGTCATTGCCAACCCGGATCACACTGATCGAAAGTCCCATTTCCTCAAGAATGCTCATGCCGTACACAAAAGAAAAAGCTATACCCTCCAAAGTAGCTCGATAAAGATGCGCTTTAGTGTGGCGATTGAGTTGAAGATTGGCAAATTGCGCCCCAGTATGCTGGTTAGATAGCATACGTTCAGCGCCATTGCCAAACGGTATAACCAGCAGTCCGTCAGCTCCTACAGGTACCTTGGAGGCTGCAGATTCCATCGTCTTGTACGCGGTATTTCTGGGAGCAAGTTGGTTTCTGACCCATCCATATTGAATCCCAGCACCATTGATGCACAGAAGGATGCCATGTACAGGTCTCTCTCTGCGGTAGTTGACATGGGCAAAGCCATTGACCCGCGATTTAGGGTCGTACAATGGTTTTTCCACCACCCCATAGACCACCCCAGATGTGCCACCCGTAGCTGCAACTTCTCCTGGGTTGAGCACATTGAGTGAAAGGGCATTATTCGGCTGGTCACCAGCCCGATAGGTGATGGGTGTGCCAACTGCCAAACCGGTCTCTCTGCTCGCCTCCTGACTCAATCTGCCCTGTTCGGAAAAGGTAGGTACAATATCTGGTAGAATGTCTGCCCTGATGTGGTAGTGATCCAGGACGATATCTGCTACTTTTTGTTCTCGAAAGTCCCACAAGATCCCTTCAGAGAGGCCACTAATGGTGGTATTGATTTCGCCCGTTAATTTATAGGCAATGTAATCACCCGGCAGCATGATTTTGTGACAGGTCTCATAGAGATCAGGTTCGTTTCGTTGTACCCATTTCAATTTTGAGGCAGTGAAGTTTCCCGGTGAGTTGAGAAGGTGCGTGAGACAAACTTTTTCTCCAATCTCACTAAAGGCTTGATCGCCGATGGTCACAGCTCGACTGTCGCACCAAATGATGGATGGCCGGAGCGGGATCCCTTTCTTATCGACCATGACCAGACCGTGCATCTGATAGGCGATCCCAATACCCTTGATGTCTGCGGCATCAATAGCAGTAGTGCTTAGTAATTCCTTGGTAGCGAGGCAGAGATACTTCCACCAGTCATCAGGATGTTGTTCTGCCCAACCTGGTTGGCCTGCCGTCATATCCATTTCGACTTTAGGTTGTTGGGTTACAGCTATCTGCTGACCACTTTCGACTTCCACCAGGGCTGCCTTGATGGATGAGCTGCCAATGTCATATCCGAGTAGGTACATAAGTACATGAGATTTTGAATATCCAATGTAGCAAATTCACAGGATGTAAGTTGTATGCCTCCTAGATCGGATCCCATTGGAAGAATTCTACAACATCCCCGGTGGTCGATAAATGATAGTGTCGGCAAATGTAATCTCGGCTTTTACAGGTTTGCAGTAGCTTCTCTGGAAATTGGAACGAGGCAATTTCGTAGATTTATTGGATGAGTAAATGGACCCTTGCCAGGCAAATCCTTGACCACCACTTTCACTTAAATCCAATGGTAGATCTTCCCAATGATGTCTCCTGGTTGAACCCATTCGGCTCAAAAGAAGTGCAGCGGGTTATGCATGTTTTTTTTGAGAAGTACTTTTCTGATCGTGCTTCTAGGATCATACTACTCGGGATTAATCCAGGGCGATTTGGTGCCGGCATCACCGGGTTGCCTTTCACCGACCCCATCAGGATGGAATCCGTATGCGGCATCCCAAATGACTTTAAAAAGAGGCAAGAGCTTTCATCGGTTTTTGTGTACGATGTCATCGATGCCATGGGAGGTCCGGATATTTTTTATAGCAAGTTCTACTTTAATTCTGTATGCCCATTGGGATTTGTAAAAAATGGAAAGAATTACAACTACTATGATGACAAAGCTTTAGAGCAAGCAGTGCGACCTTTGATCTTATCAAATATGAAGAAGCACCTGAAGATGGGGATTTCCAAAAGCATTGCTTTTAGTATGGGGCAAGGGAAGAATTATAAATATTTACAGAGATTAAATGGGACCTATGGATTTTTCGACAGCATCAGACCGCTGCCACATCCGCGCTGGATCATGCAGTATCGATCGAAGAGAAAAAATGAATTTATACAATCATACGTAGATGCACTCTCAGAACTGGCAAGACTGTAAGGTGCCACACGAGATGAATTACTGGTATGAGTGTGAATGGGTATAAAAGCTCACCACATCCAAGAGGCTTCAGATGTCCCGTGGAAAGGGCTTCAGATCATCAAGAGAGTGCCTGATACTTTCCATCTGCTTATGAACCTCCTTGAGGTCAATTTTCTGTATCTGCTCCACGGCTTTCTCCATTTGTTTTAGACATTTCTGCATATCTGCTTTTGACGGAATGATCTCCTTGATATCGAAGACCGCATCGCAATGAATCTCCTTGTCAATCTCAATCTCCCCCAATACGCCATTGAGTTGCTTGAGGGCTTGATCCAGTGCCAGTTCTGACTGTTCCAAAGTGATATCTAAATCGAGGATTTGTTCTTCCTCATTTTGGATCTCTGATTCTTGACCGTAGCTAAGTCCATGGACTGCACAAAATAGTAGTAGGAAACACATGAATCTACTCATGACCGTATGATTTTAGACTAAAGATGACCCAACTCGGGAAAAAGTTGTATACCAGACGGCATTTTTTTGTTCGCAGCCAAAAAATGTGCTGCACATACCTCTGAGGCCTACCATGATACCAATTAAGGTAGCATCCACTGAGTGATGGATTATTTTGGATGAGTTGGTTTGAATATCATCATCACCTCTTTCAAGGATCTTGTTTTCCGATTTTTTTTATGATATTGTTAGTACTGAAGATTGACTTTTATGCTGATGGGGTGAGTGCATGAATGCATTCTATAATTCCTATGATTTATTTCGATTTAATCGGTGATACTTATGCATAGCTCATTGTGCTTGGCAATGCTCCTCCTTTCAATGTCACTACCATCTTGTGGTAAAAAGATCGGTCCCTCCTCTGACATCGAAACAACTATGATGAAGGCCACTCGGTACATGGTCGAAAATATTAGTACCGAGGGAGGATACCTTTGGTACTATCTCCCCGATTTATCTAGGCGCTGGGGAGAGATGGAAGCCTATGAAAAGATGATATGGTTGCAGCATCCCGGGACCGTAAGCATGGGCCACACATTTTTAGATGCGTATCATGCGACTGGAGATAGCTACTATTATCATGCGGCAGACAAGGCTGCAGCAGCGATCGTTAGGGGTCAAAGGCCGGAAGGTGGCTGGAACTACATGGTTGATTTTGCTGGTGATGAATCTATCCGCAGATGGTATCAAAGCATAGGGCAAAATGGTTGGAGGTTGGAAGAGTTTCAACATTTTCAGGATAACAGCACTTTCGACGACAAGGTGACAGCAGATGCTGCCCGTTTTCTATTGAGAATATTTTTAGAGAAAGGGAATCCAATATACCAGGCGGCGTTGCAAAGAGTGATCGATTTTGTGCTAAAAAGTCAGTACGAAAACGGAGGTTGGCCGCAGAGGTATCCACCACATTTGGATGAAGATGGTGCCATAGATTATTCATCATTTTATACATTCAATGATGACGTGATATGGGAGAATATACATTTTCTGGTGCAGTGTTATCAAAATCTTTCCACGGGTGACTACAGGGATCCCATCAGGCGTGGGATGGATTTCTTCCTCTTGTCTCAGCACGAAAGTGGTGGCTGGGCACAACAATATGACATGGACATGAAACCAGCTGCAGCAAGGAGCTATGAACCAAGAGCACTTTTGCCAGGTACTACTGCCAAGAATATTACCCTGTTGCTTAGGTTTAGCGAATTGACGGGCGATGCCAAGTATCTGGAGGCTATCCCCAAGGCACTGAGATGGTTAGAAAGAACCCGCTTACCTGATATCTCAACGGTAAGCGGTAGATATTCTCACCCGACATTTGTCGAACCTGAATCTAACAAGGCACTCTTTGTGCATAGGAAAGGCTCGAATGTCAAGTACGGATATTATTTCGTTGACCATCGCGACACCCTATTACTGGGTCATTATTCTGGGAAAACCAATATCGATCTCACCAAACTTAGTGAATGGTATCACAGTCAGATGATGGCTAGTGAAAGATGGACACATCGCGATGAGTTGATCGATAGCGATCAGTATTTTCATCTTAATAAAAGGGGTCAGAAAGACCGCCTTGAACCTGGAATAGTGCAGGAGATCATGAAGGATCTGGATGTAGCTGGGCGATGGTTAACCACCGGTGCGATGATCAGCCATCCGCATATAGGAAATGGACGAAAAAGGGAGTTAACAGACGACTATGCCAGCACAAACGTGGGCGACCACACCGACACTTCACCTTTCCGGGACACCTCGAATCAATTATATATTTCCACTAGCGTTTATATTGACCGCATGCAAGTACTCATGGATGCACTGGATGAGTTTGGGAATTCGGTGGATAAATAGGCCGGATGAACCAAGACCACCTTGCTTATCAAACTTGCAAAATTAATATCCTGATTTGGGCGCGATTGCCACCGATAGATACACTGATGTACTAAAACAAAGCTAGAAAGAGAGTTTAATGATGAACACATCAAGATTTCAAATTTGAGCGCAATGAAAGGGAGTATTTATCTACTTCTCCATACTATTGTCCTCCTTTTATGCATGTGGGCGTGCCGGCAGAAAAGTCAAGGCTACCCTTATCGCACATGGTCACATTACAATGGAGATAAAATGGGGTCAAAATATTCATCGCTAGATCAAATCCATAAAGGCAATGTACATGAGCTTAATGTGCATTGGAAATTCAATACTGGGGATCTGCCTGAATCCAGCTATTCCAATATGGAATGCAACCCACTAATCATTGATCATATGGTCTATCTGACCTCGCCCACGGTGGCTGTTATTGCGCTGGATGGTCGCAATGGATCGGAGGTCTGGAGATACGAGACCCATCCCGGATTAAAGAATCGAGGCACGAATAGGGGACTGGCGTACTGGTCTCATCGCGACACCACAAGATTGTTTTTTGGGAAGGGCAATTTCCTCTACTGTCTTGACGCCAACAGTGGTCAGCTCATCCCAACCTTCGGCGACAATGGTACAGTTAATCTCAAAGAGGGTCTGCATCGTGATGCCGATAACCGGGCAAAGTGTACCACGCCCGGTGTGGTATATGAGGACCTGTATATTCTTGGTGCAACGGTAGGAGAAGGACCTGGTCCGGCAGCACCAGGATATATTAGAGCCTTTGATGTGCGCACGGGTGATATAGTATGGACATTTCACACCATACCCCTACCGGGAGAAGAGGGATATGAAACCTGGCCTCCCGAGGCATGGAAAAAATCAGGGGGAGCAAATGCATGGGGCGGTTTGACCTATGACGAATCGCGAGGAGTCATTTATTGCGGCACCGGTTCAGCTGCATACGATCATTGGGGAGGGGATCGGATAGGCCAAAATCTATACGCTAATTGCGTATTGGCCCTGGATGCCGCCACCGGAAAAAAGGTATGGCACTACCAGGTAGTACATCATGATATATGGGATTACGACCTACCATGCGCACCCAATCTGGTGCAAGTGAACAGGGGTGGTAGCTTGATCGACGCAGTAGCCCAACCCACGAAGATGGGCCACTTGTTTATCCTCGATCGCGATACAGGTGAGCCGATTTTTCCTGTAGAAGAATTGCCGGTTCCTAAAAGCGAGATCCCTGGTGAAGTATCTTGGCCTACTCAGCCTTTCCCGCCGCCAGCCCTGAGATATTCAAGACAGGGAATCACCTCCGACGACATCACAGATCTGAGCGAAGATGCTGCCCTGTTTGTGCAGGAGAAAGTGGCCGGGATGGCAATGGGCAATATATTTCGTCCTCCCAGCATGGACAGTGCACTGATTATGCCGCAGTTTAATGGTGGTACGGATTGGGGAGGTGCAGCTTATGATCCGTGGTCTCGAAAATTATTTGTCAACGCCAGCAATGAAGCAGAATGGATTTCGATGGTCCCTGCTCCTAAGTCAGAAAGCATGTCGCGATTTGATTTGGGATCGAAGATATACCAGACGCAGTGTACCTTCTGTCATGGAAATAGTCAAAGCACGATCAGGACGCATAGCTTAGCTGGTCTACATCGGATTGCCAAGGAGCGAACTGCACAAGATATCTTGCAAACCTTGGAAAATGGAAAAGGAAATATGCCCAAATTTAATTGGCTTTCTCAGGATGAAAGGAATGCACTCATGGCATTTCTAAAAGGAGAGGGAAAGGATGAAGAACTAGATCTTTCCGAGATGGTTTTGAATTTTTCCAACGATGTTCCGTGGCTGTCAACCGGCCATCATCCCATTAAAGATAACCGTGGTTTTCCAATCAACAAGAGACCTTGGGGAACCCTTTCTGCTATTGATTTGGATGCAGGGATGATAGATTGGCAAGTAACGCTAGGTACCTATCCGGTGCTGGAAGCTGAGGGCCATGATCCTACCGGCACATTTAATCTCGGCGGTCCCTTGGTGACAGCTGGTGGTTTGGTCTTCATTGCGGCGACTATGGATGAGCGTTTTAGAGCTTTCGACAAAGATACCGGGGAGATGTTATGGGAGTTTCAACTCGATGCTGGTGGCTATGCTACGCCGGCCACTTTTGAAGTGGACGGAAAGCAATTGGTCCTGATTGCCGCCGGTGGAGGAGGTATCCCAGGCACGACACCGGGAGATGCTTATTATTGTTTTAGTCTGTGATTGATCTGGGGTGTACCCATCGTTTATCATCAATGAATCCATTTTATAAACTGTTTTCTGTGAGATCTGTAGCACATAACAATTTTTGGCAATCGCTGCTCAAAATCAGTCTTTGCTTCTCAATAGTTGTCTCAAACTGCCATGGGCAGCACCATTCAAATGAGGTAGTCCCCATCGACACCTTGCGTTTCACCAAGTCGGCGCCTATGGATAACCTTGCTGAAAGGTGGCGACAATTATTGACATTGACATGTGATGAAGTATTAAATGGATGGTGGGAGACATCCGTGGCTAATGGGATGGAGCAGAGGTATGTTGATTTTGGATATTTGGAAAACAATGCTAAAACTGGTGATTTCGGACGTGAGACCAAAGGAGGGATTAGACCAGCAGCACAAGCTGCATACTCGGTAGCCGTGTCCATATTTACAGACACCTACGACCCTGACTTTACAAAAGTCTCGAAAGAATTGGCTCTGACTAGAGCTATCACCGTCATAAAATCACTGGCCAAAGATCACTTGGTTAATGGAGGTATTCTACATCCATGGGGTAATCAATGGCAATCCGCACAATGGGCCAGCAAAGTAGCAGTTGGTGGTTGGCTATTGTGGAAGCATCTATCTGAGTTTGATCAACTGAATATTCGCAATATGATGGCATATGAAGCCAACCGATTCCTTCAGATGAGCCCTCCTGCCGCGAATGAGAAGTATCGGGATAATACCCACGCCGAGGAGAACGGTTGGGATGCTACTGGCATTCAGACCGCCTGTGCATTGATGCCCTTGCATGAAAACTACGGCAGATGGTTTGACAAATTGAATGAGTATAGATTGACGGCTTTAGCCTCGCCAGATGACTTAGATAGCAGAAGATTAATTCATGGACGTGAGCTGCGACGATACCTCTCAGGATATAATATCGATCGGCTTGGTGCACTCGGTAATCACCATGCCTATCCACATCCGGATTATATGGCAGCTCCCCTTCGCCATACCGTTGAAGGTGCTTTATTTTTCAGATTGGCTGGGATTGAAGTACCGGAATTAAATCGATTTAATTATGAACGGGTTTATCATAATTTTCAACATCATATTTGGAATCAGACAAGCACCATTTATCGAAGCGACGGCAGTGTTTACTGGCCGATAGGAGTGGAGGAAGACCGACGTTTGGAGTTCATCACTTTTGGCATCATCGACTTGGGTGCACAGCTGCTGAGTTCGGATAAGAAATTGATGATGGAAGCAAGTAACTGGGAGCAACTTCATACTGCAAGAGCCTTGTCCATGAAGCTCACCAGCTTCATTGCCGCCAGTGCATATTTGTATCGGTGGGTCGAATATCAGGAAGGGTAGTTCTTCGGTGTTATGGTCCGACCTGACGACAATGTTTGCATGAATGTCATAGACATAGTCATGACTGTTCAAGACCAAAAGAAGGGAAGGAATAAACTTAGAGTTTCTTCCTATCTGAATCCTGGTGAACCGGTCACCTCAAGGGCACCGGTTTTTGTTCCGGGCATCTCTCCTCTCTTTACTTTGTTAAAGGCTGGCACTGTCGGCAGCAGATCGCCGGTCCTCCGACTAAATCCATCTCCGGTTAGATTTTTAGGTACGTTATCTTTAGTGGTGGACCTCCATTCATCTAACGCATTCCGGTACGTTGCCAGGGTAGATTGAAATGTTGGTACGGATGCCAGGTTAAGCAGTTGGAGCGAATCTTCAGATACATTAAATAGTTCTTCGTAAGGTCGGGGTTCTATGAAAATGTCGGCTTGAGCTGCCGTTAGTTTTCCTTCGTCTCGCCTTCGGTTGAGAGAAGATTGCGATGCGCTGCGTTTGGAATCCGCTGGTCCCCCATTGGGAAATTGTGGCCGAGCATTTCTCACGTACAGAAATTCTTTAGACCGAATCATTCGCTCATGGGCCTCGTAGTCATGCCAGTTGTGCTCAGCATAAACATACTGACGAAAGTCGATCGATGGATCATCAAAAAGATGTGCAAAACTCTTGCCCTGTAAAAAAGGAGGGATATCCAATCCCGCAATGTCAAGAAACGTAGGAGCAAGATCGACTACACTAACCAGGCTATGGCAGTGGGATCCACGCTCTGCTATGCCTCGGGGCCAGTGCATCACCAAGGGAGTCTGCATGCCGCTATCGTAGACCCTAGTTTTAGCTCTGGGGAATGGCATGCCATTATCTGCCATCACGACGATTAAGGTGTTTTCGAAGGCATCTTGTTTTCTCAACTCGGCCACTACTTTGCCGATAAAGTGATCGAATCTTTGGATCTCGTTGTAGTAGGATGCCAGGTCCTGTCTGGTGCTTTCATCATCGACCAGATAAGGTGGGACGCTGATCTTTTTAGGATCATGTGGAGTGCCAAAATCATCAGCTCCCCAAGCTCGATGTGCATCTGTGGAAGCAAACCAGGCAAAGACTGGCTTATCCATAGGTCTTTCTTGCAGGCATTTTACCCAGCGCTCCTCACCACCATTGCCTGCTCCTTTCATCTCATAGGCATGGTCAAAGGCCCTTAAGGCGGGAGTTCCAAAATGGGATTTTCCCGACTGCACAGTATAGTAGCCAGCTTGCTTCAATATTAAGGGAAAGGGTATTTGGCTTTCTGGCAGGGGACTATGCAATTCCGCAGCTCCTGTATTATGCGGATACCTACCACTGATAATGCTGCAGCGGCTAGGGCTGCATGAGCTGGCGGTCAGAAAAGCATTCCGAAAAAGAATGCCCTTCTCTGCCAAGGCATCAATATGTGGTGTTTTCACCGCATTATTTCCATAGCAACCAAAGTCGTTCCAACTGACATCATCGGCGATGATATACACAATATTCGGTCGATTGTCCTGAGCCCGTACGGAGACTGAGTACAGCAATCCTATGATAAAAATGATTCTCACGAATGTCATAGTCGATGATGATTATCCGGTGTATATGGTGACCGCCTGAAACACTGAGAAAATGGTCTGGATGTCATTCTAAGGTTTGGACTCACCGATACCGGCCACGATCCTAATAATATTTGGATGAATTTTTAGTCAAGGAACCTCTTGAATATTTTAATTCTAAGCAAGGAATCCATTATTGAATTAATTTATGATTTTTCCCAAAGGCTCAAAATCACTTTCATTTGCCCAGCCAGTGGGGACCTTCTCACCTTTAAGCCAACGGTCATAGAAATTGGCTGCTTTACTAGCCGCGGGATACCGATCGAAAATATCACCATGACCCAAAATCCTTGGATCTCCTTCTGCTTTTAATTCGTCATACATTTCCTTTTTCAGTGTTTGGATTTTCTGTTCTAGGGATGGATCTGCAGCTAGGTTGTTCATGCAGTATGGATCCGCACTAATATCGTATAGTTCGATGTCAGGTCTCTTGCCGAAATTAAGTCGCCAACGTGTCGTATCCTTGCCAGATCTGCGTTGATTTAGAATAACCGTCTTAGTGGGGCTGCCATCGGTATTAAGGTAGCCAGTCTCCGGATTACCAGCAGGCCATCGGCCGGGTCTGAAGTTTTCTGTGTACAGATATCCTTCCTTGATGATACCACGTACTGGATATCCCCAATCGTGTGGGCGACCGATGTCGTGGCGCTCTTTTCCAACGATCATGTGTTCTCGTAGAGGGGGTGGATTATCGTTCCTGAAATAAGGGGTGATTGATTTACCGGTGACGGACAGCATACCTCCCTCAATTGCTGACAGGCCAGCCAACGACAAGAAAGTTGGTGCAAAATCAATGAAGGATATATAATCATCAACTGTTCTGCCCGGATCTCTTATTCCATCCAACCACATCATGGCCAAGGGCAAGTGATGATCCATTTCATAGACTTGACCCTTGACTCTGGGGAAGGGCATGCCATTATCAGCAGTGACGATGACCAGCGTGTTTTCTAAGAGCCCTCGATTTTCTAAGGTCGCAAGCATTTGACCAAGATGCATATCAAAGTATTCGATCTCAAATGCATAATCCAACAAATCATTTCGCACGGTGTCGTTGTCTGGCCAGAAAGGAGGGACAATATCAATATCAGACAGGGATTTGCGGCCCTTCTCCATGCCTACCCCGTATTCGTAGGCTCGATGCGGCTCGGTGCTGCCGTACCAAAAAAAGAAAGGTTGTTCCACAGGCCGAGCATCCAGGAATGCCTTAAAATTTTCAGTGTAATCATTTCCCGAAATGTATTTAGCAGGTGGAGTAAGTTTATGTTCGTTGTAGGCAGTCCCTATTAAAGCCCTGGGGACTCCATCTTTCTTTGCTTCTCCCGGTGCCCAGCCTTTGGCTGTGTGGCCTACAAAATAATCGGCCTTGGGTAGAGCTTCTCCGAACGTGAGAAATTTTTCAGGGAAAAAGGGCATGTGGTTGGCTGCCGCTTCGAGTTGCCAGGAATTGCGACCCGTGAGTATACAAGCTCTGGAAGGAGCACATTTGGCATTGGGAGTATATGCATTGTTGAAAAGTATCCCATTTTTTGCCACTTGATCAAATGCTGGTGTGCTGATCCATTCTGTACCATAGGCTCCCATGTGGGGATAAGAGGCATCATCTGCAATGGCAAAGAGAATGTTAGGTCGGGGAGCTACTGCGTCCTTACCTTTGCAGCCTACAAGAAGAACACCTAGGATATAGAGCATGGAGAAGGACATGATTTTGTGGTACATCACAGGGCTCTTGAGAACTTTAACGTTTTAATATATGCAGTTTTTTACCTTGGTGTGTAAAGCGGGCTGTCCACCTACATCATCAGCTTTATAGTACACGAAGAGATCACAGATGCCATCAGAAAGGTGAAAATAGTTTTCTCCGTTCCGATTTACCCTCAGATAATTATTGTGCAAGGGGATGACTCCTTTACTTATTCTAAACAATGGGTGAAGCACGTCTTCCCGATAAAAGGTGGTAAGTGTTATTTCATTGGCCTCGGGAAATTCATCTTGTAGATATCGCAAATCAATGGTAGCTGGTGTGTGTGATTGTGTGTTGATGAAGTCGTACAGGTCGTCAACAGAGAGCTCATCAAAATCTTTGGCATCGGTAAAGTCGGGTAACCTTTGTGCTTCTAACAATCCTGGTAGGGCAATAGCAACCCAAATAAACATAGGGGATAACTTCCATTTCATAGCCTGAGAAAGATAGGGATATTCTATGGAATTGAGATTCTGATTGACTAAAATGTGTATTTTGGTCTGTTTCAAAAACTAAATTACCGTTTGGTATGAACAGAAGAGAATTGGTTTCCAGTGTTGGGCTGGCAGCCATGGGGACCACCTTGCCAAGCCTTGCAGATACTGGGCAAAAAGAGATGGTCAGAAAAGTACCTCCATTTGTCTATTGCTTGAATGCCAGTACCATTCGCGGTCAAGAACTGGGCATCGTCAGAGAACTAGAGATTGCAGCGAAGGCGGGATACGATGCTATGGAGATTTGGGTACCGGGTCTTCAGAAATATATTGATGAAGGTGGCCAGCTGTCAGACTTGCGCATGCGCATTCAAGATCTGGGATTGACCATCGAAGATGCCATAGGATTTGCCCAGTGGATTGTTGATGATCCCAATGTGAGGTCAGCAGCCATAGAACAGCTAAAGAAGGAGATGGACATGCTGAGGAGGGTGGGTTGTCAGCGCATTGCAGCACCGCCTGCAGGTGCTACTAGGGAGGCTGGGCTGGATCTGGATGCCGTCGCAGCCAGGTATCGTGCCATCGTAGAGCTCGGGGAGGAGATGGGTGTGATGCCACAGCTGGAAGTCTGGGGTTTCTCGGCCAACCTGCATAAGATAAGTGAGGTCATGTATGTTTTGGCGGAATGTGGTCACCCAAAAGCTAGAGTCCTTCCAGACATTTATCACCTTTTTAAAGGGGGGTCTGATTTTGATGCACTGAAGATGATCGATGGTCACATGATTGAGATTTTTCATATGAATGATTATCCAGCGACACCCAGCCGTGTCGATATGAACGATAGCCATCGAGTGTATACTGGGGATGGTGTGGGACCAGTAGAAGAAGTCTTGCGTGATCTCTATACGGAGGGCCAGACTACTATACTTTCTCTGGAATTGTTCAATAGAGAGTACTGGGGGCAAGATCCCTTGGAAGTGGCCAAGACTGGCTTAATAAAAATGAGAGACTGCGTGAAGAAAATCATGTGGTAGCTGCATATGAAGATGACTATGAATCTCGATCAGCGGAAATGGAAAATACTCCTGACCCATGGCCTGGCATGTTTATTTATTTCGCAGATGGTGCCGATTACTGCCAGTGCCGACATTGAGGTCGCTCAAAGGGATCCTCGCGAGGATGGTATTGCCACACTTCTCACTAGGCTGGACCTAACAGGGGATGGCCTCAAGTATGTGCAGCAGTTTAAGGACAATCCAGCTCGGGCTGTTATCGCATTGCTCGAATACTATCGCAGCCGTACTGCTGTGAGTCATCCCATGGATAGTAGACACCAGACAGAATATACCGGGCCATTGCAAGAGAGTGATTTGCAGATTGCGGACGATGCATTGCGACATGTTTTTATAGGTCAACGGGCTTATCCCGCTTTTGATTGTGGTAAGGATATCGACTGGAATTCCCGTCCAGTCAAAGACATGGAGTGGGTATGGCAGCTTAACCGGATGTATTTTTGGGATGCTATGGCGCGGGTGTATCAGATCACAAAGGATGAGAAATATGCCGATGCTTGGTGCCACCAGATGGTCGACTGGACCATAAAGAATCCTAACGATGCCGACCATACCTATGCCTGGCGCTCCATCGAAGCTGGCATTCGCGGTAAAAGTTGGACCGGATTATTCTTTCAATTTCTACATGCAAGGTCCTTCTCGCCAGAGGTTTTGGTAGCTATGCTCAACAGCTGTTATGATCACGCAAGCTATCTAATGACGAAATATAGGTCAGGTAGCAATTGGGCATTGATGGAGGCGGAGGGTCTGGCATTCATTGCTATGACATTTCCTGAATTTAAGCAGGCTGATGTCTGGAGAAAAGAGGGGATCAGACGCTTGAATGTAGAAATAAAAAAACAGGTGTATCGCGATGGTCATCAGAGAGAACTGGCAATGGGGTATCATATTGGCTGTATCAATTGGTTTTTACGCACCTATCAGATGGCTCAGATGAATGGTCATGTCCAAGACTTTCCCAGTACCTATTTGTCCACCATTGAAAAGATGTGTGAAGTCCCTTTAAAACTCTGCATGCCCGACGGCACCAATGTGCCATTTGGAGATGCCTGGATGGGAAGCCCTGGGCAGCACGATGAGCGGTTCCTGGAATGGTCAAGATTGTTTGAGCGACCAGACTTTCTATATCTGGCTACCAAAGGTAGTCAGGGAGAACAACCCACCACAACAACCTTCGCGCTGCCACAAAGTGGATTGTATTCCATGCGAAGCAGCTGGTCAGAAGACGCTATTTGTCTGGTGCTGAAATGTGGACCCGACGGTGGTGGTCATTGTCAACCCGACAACGGGACCTTTGATTTATATGCTGGCCACAAAAACCTCATGCCCGATGCCGGCAGCTATATCTATAGTGGTGATCCTGAGGGGAGGAGCTGGTTTCGTCAAAGCCGTGTGCATCAGACACTGACACTCAATGGCAAAAACACCGCCTACGCACCAATGCTACACTTGTGGAAACCGGGAGAAAACCTTGATATTCTGGTGGTCGAAAATCAGAGTTATGCACGGCTGCGGCATCGACGCTCGGTCATCTTTGTTGATCATAAGTATTTTATCATCATTGATGAGGCGCTGGGTAGTGCTACGGGTTGGGTAGATGTCCACTATCAGTTGGCACCTGGCCATGCCTCTTTTGATTCAATTGATTTTAGGGTAAATAGCTCGCATCCTAAAGGTTGGAATGTTGCTGTGCAGACCATGCCAGAAGACGGTTTGCAGCTGCAAGAAGAAGAGGGTTATGTATCATACGAGTATACTAAGATGGAGTCTCGGCCGGCCTTTCGGTATCGTCGGCGGAAGGATGGACCTAAGAATGTGCGATTTGTGACCATAGTACAACCTTATGAAGGGATTACAGTGCCCGATGGCTACACGGTCTCCGTGCATTCTAAAATTGGTGATCCCCACATCCGGTTAACATTGGCTGAAGGAAATCGTTTGCGTAAAATAAGTTTTGGATCACCCAGTCGAAGCTCGTCCAGTAAATCAAGGAAAAGTCCGTAAAGAAATGGAAGGTCGGTGTCATCCAAACCTCCATGTCCACGACCAGCCCTACAATCCAGATTTAATATTTGTAAGTACCTCCGAAAACTCTGAACGAGGATTAAATTGAGATATTTTCGATTTAGACGAGGTATTCCGAAGGAGTTTATCCCCAGCTAAGTAACTGAGGAATAACGAATTCTTAATTGGAAAGATGTATTTATTTGGCTCTTAGCCATATTTAGTGGGTAATCCCAAATTTAAGTCACTAGGATGGAAATAGATAAGTAGCTTAAAATTCTCAGTATTACGAAAGCCTCGAGCAATTCTTTTGATTTCCTGTATTTTAAGATTAGTGCTTTCAGCATAAGCGTCTGTGGCCAATCTTTTAAAATAGGTCTTGATGCCGTACCAATGCCGATGCAGCATATCAACGAATTTTAATACCGGTTCCAGTCCTGATTTATTTGCTTGCCTAATCCAATCATTTATCCACTGTAGTCTAGGGTCATGGTAGGCATGATCCAGCACCGACCTTAGAAGTTCTTTAAGTCGATAAGCTTCTCCTATTTTTGGATATGCTTTACTAAGGCTTTTTAACCTTTTGGCTTGGTCTTGCTTTAATTTATGTGCGTTTCGTAACCACCAATACCTCGTTCGGTTAAAATCTTTTCGGCAGTTGGCCTGTTCTTTTCGCCTGATTTTATCGACCGCTTCATTCATCTTTTTCATGATGTGGAAGCGATCAAATATAATGTGTGCCTGATCAAAATACTGTGATGCAGCGGCAATGTAGCCAGTGGACATATCCATGGTAATGGCCTTTACATCTTCTCTGTATGCACCCCTAACCTCCATGTCTACAAGGGCTTCACCTACTGCCTGGGCATTCTTACCTTCTGCTAGACCTACCACTTTTTTACGTTTGCGATCGCACAATACAGTCAAATAATTGTGACCCTTCTTGGAACTGGTCTCATCTATGGACAGCTCCTTGACCGCTGCCAATGGCTGAGTAGCTAAAGCATTGCTAACTCTTCGACTAATGACTCTACCCACTCGCCTACCATCTATGTTCAAAGTCTTGCCAGCCTTTGATTGGCTCATCCCATTATAAACAAGTTCCATGATCTTTAGCTCAAACAGAAGTGTGAACGAGCTCCCGGCTTCAGCCCAAGGTGCTTGTATTAAGCGAACAGATCCATCTCCAATCTTTACTCGTGGTAACGATGCATGCAAATAGCACTGATGCTGAAAGAAATCCAAGTGCTTCCACGTCCGATCCTGATGATCGTAGACTGGATATTGTTCACCCTCGTAGTTGAACTTTGCCCCTTTTTGGTGGCCAATAGTTATATGTAGATCTTCTCCGTGGTCTTCCTCCTTCAAGTGTACTTCCTTGATAAACCATGGTGCCTTAATGTTTAAAGCTGCTGTAAATATTGTAAATTCATCCATCTCGCTAATATAGCAAACCCACTAATTATGGAGTAGACCCATTTATTTAGAAATTTCGACCGAATTTTTACTGAGCCTGTGAACGAGTTTTCGGAGGCACCCTGTCGACAGTGCTATCGTTTGCTCAAATCCACGGTATAAGTAAATGATGGGACTATCGGTAAAATAGATACTTCTTTCAGGGAATAGTCTGTTCTAATAAAATTTCGGTTGTCATCATAGATGAAATTCTCTCGCAACTCGTAATAGCTTACATTTTTTCGAAAATAGGCATTTGTCAAATTGAAGGTGAGTGATTTTCTTCTCCGTTTCTCCTTACTGAGCCATCTGTATGTTGCACTCATGTCTAATCTATGATAGTTTGGTCCAATGAAATTATTTCTATTTGATGTGTGAAAAATATCATAGGTCCCGTCGGGAGACACAAAAGACGTGGTCGGTAGGGTCTGCCTGGCACCAGTGCTAAACTGAAAAAGCATGGAAAAATCCCAACTGGCATTTAAGCGGTATGAGTTGAATAAGGTCAGATTGTGTCGTTGATCATTGCGATGAAAATATTCTTTTCCATTGGAAATGGATTGGAATTGGCGCCGATTCCAACTTAATGTATAGGACAATAGATATTTTAATCGACCAATATTCTTATTGAGTGACAACTCACACCCATAGGCATAACCTGAGCCGCCTGTTTCTACAAGCTCTTCAATATCAGTATTGTATCCAGATAATAGGCTATATCCCTCTTGAAAATCGATTTGATCGTGAAAGAGGCGGTAGTAGCTGTCAAATGTCACCGCAATCGCATCAGTTTGGTATTTTAGTCCAGTGGACCACTGATCTGCAAATTGCACTGGTGTTCGTTTTGAAGCATTTACCCAACCATGAATGGGCAGTGCCTCGTATACACCTGACAGGCCATGAATGCTTTGCGAAGTACGAGAGTATGATGCATTCCAGGATATAATATTTGTCAAACTGCACCCCAGATTGATGCGTGGCTCTGGGCTGTGATAAACACTTTTGGCGGATAGGTAGATTTGATATCGCATGCCAAGATCGAGAATCCAATGCTCATTTATCTTCCAATTATCCTCAAAATAGATCGATCCTAGATAGCCATGGATTACTTTAAGAGTAGGAGCAGGAAGCACTACATCGGTATAAGAAGTCTTAAAATATGTACGAATGGGCACAGCCCGTCTGTATGAAAAAGAAATCCCAGCGGTAAGCCAGTGATCGTTGGTACTCCAGTGAGATACTTGCTTCGATACTGTTGCTTCATTTAGCACACTAAAACGTTTCTGAACGTACTCAGATTTGACATTGTTCTCAATTTCCCGTTGCCTACCAAATAGATTAGTAGCATATCTAGTAAAGAGAAGTTGGTCTTCCATAAAAGTGCTGTTTCCCAGCTGCTTGGTTTTTCGCACAGAGAATGTCATGTTACCCCAATTATAACCCGATGCGTTACTACTCTCTGTTGTGCGATTTTTACCGGTCTGAGACAAGCCAACATGATGATCATTTCCTGCGTAAATGTTTAGAAATATCTTTTTCTTTCTGTCTATCACATGATGAAGCTTTGCATTGATATCGTATAAGGTGTAATCTGCATAGGAGTCGATATTGACACCGGAGGCTGTGAGCAGTCGAAGGGGGGCAGTAAGCAAACTGAGATACGATAGCCGGGCTGCAAGAAATAGACCAGTTGTATCTTTTCTTAGCGGACCATCGGCCACCACACTGGAACTAATTAAACCCATGGCATACTTCGAGCTCCACTTCTTTAAGTTTCCCTCTTTGATTTTGATCGACACAACTGATGATAATCGATCTCCGTATTTAGCGGGCATCCTGCCTTTATGCACGTCAATGTTCTTTATGGCGTCAGGATTAAATGTGGAAAAGAGACCAAAGAGATGATAAGGATTATAAACCGGCGTATTATCTATGAGGAGAAGATTTTGATCAGGAGTGCCACCCCTTACAAGTAAACCTGCAGAGGCTTCGTGTCCTGTGTGTATTCCAGGTAGTATACTAAGTCCTCTTATGACATCCTGTGACCCAGACAAACTGGGTATCGTCATCAATCTTTTTACAGGTATGCTAACCGTGCCAATATCGGTTCTTTTTCGGACATCCAACATTGTTTTTTCTCCCTTTACGACCACCTCTCCCAATGTTCTATAGTCTAGGAGAATGTCCAGTTGTCGGTCAGCTGCCATCACTAGGGTGGTGTCTCCACTACTAAAACCAGCATGACTGAATGAGATCAAAATCGTACCACCTTCAACACTCATTGAATAAAAGCCATAGGAGTTAGAAATTGCAATTTCGTCTTTTACTTTAATGTGTGCGCCGATGATTGGCTCTTTCTGTGCATCTGTGACATAGCCAAACAGGATGTGCTGGCACCAAAGCATATTAGTGCATCCAATAAAAATGCTTGTCAGAATACATATATCCTTCAAAATCTAAAAGTGTAATCGCTAGTATTGAATGCAGTAAAAACACCAAAGGCACCAGAGATATTTGACTCAACGGTAGATGGTTGAAAAAACAGTGCTTCTTCGCCAAGTTCCGTATAAGTGGCGCTGCTCTCAAAAAACCTTGCCCCGCCTTCATTGACAACGCCCCATGAAAACCTGTATTTTTCCTCATTAAGATGAACTCCGCTGGTGTTCCATCCCAGGTTGACTGTCTGGTCGATACAAGAGATATCTTTGCCCCGAAAACCTCCATATCTAAATGCAATTTTACCCGGGTTACAATCCTGTGAAGCTTCAAAAAAGAAGTCAGACGCATCGATTGTTCCTTCAAATGGAAATAGATGCTCAAGGGCGTATACACAGTAGTGAATTTTATTATTGGGATTGGGAAATAATCTCACGATGGGTTGATTGAAGACTTCTATTTCCATAGTAGCAGAATCGACGATGCAGATGGAATCTAGGATGGGACTTTCCGGGATTGCTTCGAAATCAGTTTCTATAGGAACCTCTAGATCTGGCGAGGTGATCACGAGCCTGTACGAAGCACCCACCACCGGTTTTAGGGACTTGCTAGACTGGTAAAAGCCCTTACCCCGATCTGCGAAAGTATCTATAGGGGTATTCGTGTGATAAAGGACAATAACTGGATTCCTCAGATAAGTGGTGGCATTGTCTAACGGGGCCTTGGAGTAAAAAAGATGGGCGGAGACGATCGAATCCGGATGTAAAAAGCAATATAGTACTGGCATTTTATCGTGATCAAAATCCAATTCCAACTCTGAATCGGTTCTGATACAGGTGCAGAAAGAAAGGAAGCAAAAAATGATCAAGAATTGAGCTTGCTTCAGGATCAAAGTTACTTGATTTTGTAGGATAGACCAAGTGCCCATCCGATGGTTTTAAAATTCTGATAAGAATAGTCATTGTACATATCTCTCAAATAGTATCTACCCTTTAATTTGACTTTTATGCGATGGCCAATATTGATGATAAGTCCTGGTCCGATGGCCATGTTGTATTTCCAAATGTCTTTGAAGCGCTCTGGTATCATGTATTTTCTCATTTCTAGGCTTCTCTGAAATCTGGCTATGGCGAGACCTGGTTCAATGTCAATAAATAAATTGAGAGCTCTGCTAGAATTCTTCTTAATTAAGAATGGAAAGGATAAGTAGTAAGCATCAATACCATACAATTGTTGATTGTCGAATGGTAGGCCTGTTTCCTTTAGCCTGTTGGTGATAATCTTACGCTTCTTAGAAAGCAAAATTCCAGCTTCAAGAATCAAAGTGTGGTTATCATAGATGTTCTTTTGTACACCAACCTCCCAGCCATAATAATCTAAGAACTTATTATTAGAGCCGTATAGCCTTCTTTCTCCATCTGGATCCACCGAAACATTCAGATCACCCGTATAGTAATCCTTAAAAAGACCAACGTATATATGCCATCCATCAGATGAATCTTGTGCCTGAACCACATGAAAAACCGAGTACATGATGATGGTTGCCAATAGTGTAAATCGGGCCATGAAGTAGATGATTTTGCTGCTTTCAAAAAAGATCACTAGGTAGATGGCATTTATCTACCTAATGATCCTTGCTTATAGGACTTTAATTAGAGAATGAATCTGTACTAAAAAGATGTGTTGCAAGACCTATCGAATTCCGTACCTCGCCTCGTCCGATGGAATCCTGTTCCATTGTCGAAACCAGCGTCTAAATGATCGCCCGAAAAGGGTCCTTCACTTTTTGATACAAAAAGTGTACTGCCGCCAGGGACATATTTGGAAACATATGTGCTGTTGAACACACTCCCATTGAGCACAAAATCAAGTGATCCATTTCCCCAGAGATCATCGGCACTGCCATTCACCCAAATACCCCATGTTTTCTTCTGTTTTTTGGTAACTATCTCAATAAATGTTTCAATATTGAGACGGGGACAACCACCAAATTGAGGGCAGTCGAAATTGTATACTCCTCCTTTCAATTTACCTTGGGTTCTATGCCATTTCCCATTCACTTTCTTAGAATTAGTACAAGTACTCAGAGTAGAAGATCTCTCAGTATCTGAAATAAGCTTTGTTGTGATATTTATGGGTTCAAACCTTGCTCCTTCGGGTAAATTTTCATCACTCTGAAGCGTTCTTGCGAAGGGCAGTCCTTCTAAAGTACTTCTATCATTTGATATTACTTCTCCATTGTGAAATAATCGTCTATACTCAGGTCCCACTTTGTAAATACCATTCTTGCCAACAAGAGCATTTTGAAAGTAGAACTCGTACAATGGTTCCAAAGTACCATCTTCTAGTATTCTAATGTCGTTTTTCCATTTCGTCTTGAAATCTGCAGCTTCTTCGAAAGATTTTAGGTTGGAGGCTTCTCGTTCCGCTAAAATGTATTTATCCCAAAGAGAAACAAATGTAGGGTTTTCATTGTTCTTCCACGCATATGGATCTTCTTGATTATTAAAAGAACTGATGAACTCTCTCAAGTCATCTTTCTGTGAAAAAACTAATATGTCTGCGTCGACATTCTGAGAGGGGTGGGCAAGTGGTGTTGCCAGATTTTCCTTCTCACAGGATAAAAAAGCAGCTGCCGAAAGGAACAACACAAAGGATAAAAAAAAATCTAAAAGTTTTCATTTTTACGTACTTTTATAATTAGGTATTTAATAAGGTGCATATCGAGCAATAATCCATGCCATGGTTTTTTCGCTTGGTATGCACCAATTTCAGGTCTTAAAAAGTAGTTTTTTATGTGTCGTTTGTTAAAGCTAACCATCGACAATGACAGTCGATTTTCTTGCTACAGATATCCTGCACTCACCAGTGCTGATATATGCAGTTCTTTTTCCATAGGCAATCAGTTTAGAACCGTAAATAGAGTTCTAGAACAGAACTAGATTGGATCGATTCTAGAATCCTTTGAATAGATAGATGGCTAGCCTTAACAGAAGACTCTCAAATATAAATTAAATACATTTGCATGTCAAGTAGATTATTGTTAAAATACTGAATTTAACATTTCGCTCTTGTGTTGCACGGAGCCATATGACAATAAAAATACGGATTTATAAGATGCAGTGTATTCATGAAAACTAGCACATCGGCTTCGAACCGGTTCTGAAGTGGTACGGGTAATGGTGAAGTCATCTTCCAAAGCATCGAAGGAGATGCACCACAATGCAAAACAGCTAAATACATTTGGAATTGGGTTGAGGATAACCACCCAGGAGCAACCCAAACATTAATCTAATACCATGCAGTCGAAAAAACTGATGATGTAGTCGTCATCAGTTTGTCGATGAAGAAAAAAGGAAATCATGCCTGAATCCCGGAAATTCAAAAGTATCCCAGGCAAGAAACGTAGCAGTGAGATATTTTCTCTAACATGCGGATCGAATAATGGATAAGACATTTAAAGATCAGGGACTGCTCATTGGATCTGGGCCAATCGAAGCAAGGCACCGAAGTGTCATCCAACAAAGGTTAAAACTATCAAGCCAAAAGTGGTCTATCAATGGAGCAAATGTTATAGCTAGTCTTAGATGTTTTCATAAAAGTCATGCCTGGAATGTGATTGAAAACTCGGTAAGGTTTGCAGGATAAAGCTGCATCGTGTCATACACCCATCTTTTTTATTAGAAGCTGAAGTTATTCTTTATTTGTTTCTTAGTGATAGAATGGGTATTCGATCATCTTACATGGCCATACTTTTTGCTCTTGCCTGGGGCGCCACATCGTTTGTCTGTGAACAAAAGTCGCCGGTAGATATTGACATTTGGTACGGATCGGAGCAAAGATTTGGTCACCTTGGTGAGCCACAACGCTGGATCAACGTACTTGGCCAGATCTCTCCTGCCGACAGAGTTGCAGATGCTTCCTACAGCATTAATGATCGGGATACACAAGCTCTTAGCCTTGGGTGCGACCTTCATCGACTTGCTATGCCGGGGGATTTCAATGTGCAGCTCGGGTGGGACGAAGTGAATAAGGGCAAGAATGAACTTCGTATCACAGCTTATGATAATAATGGCACCGCAGCGACGACAACCGTCATATTGTATGTAGAGAAGGGAAATCGCTGGGCTTTGCCTTACCAAATTGATTTTGGAGCGGTGGCTGATCTGCAAGATGTGGTTCAGGTGGTGGATGGGCAATGGGACCTTGTTGACGATGGCGTGCGCACTAAGCAAAAGTACTATGACCGTGTGCTAACGATGGGTGATTCCAGCTGGAAAAATTTTGAGACTGTGGTGTCCTTAACCATACATGATTGGACGCCATCGGAGCCAGGCCCTCCTACTTTTAACGTTAGTCATTTTGGGGTGGCCATGCGTTGGCGTGGTCATCACTTAGATGGTCGTCAACCCAGTAGAAAATGGTACCCCCTGGGAGCCCAGGGTGAATTTCTACTCAAGCACCCCACCGATAGCTGCCAATGGCGGATCCTTTTTGATGGTGGTAAAACTGGCAAACCAAAACGATATGCCCGTGAGAGAAACCAGCTAGATGTAGGTAAGCCCATGCAAGTCAGGACGCAGATCAAAACCATGGAAGACGGACGATCACGCTATAGATTTAAACAGTGGCACTCCGATCGGTCCGAGCCAATCCATTGGGATGTAGAAGGCTATGAAACGGGAGATTATCCATCTGGTGCCCTATGTCTTGTACCACATAATTCTGATGTAACCATACACAGTGTGTCGGTGAGACCACTTCTTGAATAGGAGTCATCTATTGCCATATAGTAGGGATCACATGCTTTTTTTCTCTTACTTTTAGGCCTGGTTGACATACATGCCCATCTTGCAGATTCTCATCTGGGTGCGGCATGTTCTAAGTCAAAACCTTCTTAGCATTCATTGCAAAATCCCACGGGACAAGGAACTGTTGCCATGTGCATAAATGATCAGGTAAATGAGTAAGGGAATAGACATAGACTTCTTACGGAAAAAAGCGCTCAAGGTACGTAGGGAAATCGTGACCATGGTACACCATGCCAATTCTGGCCACGTTGGGGGGAGCTTGGGAGCGGCTGATGTTTTGGTAGCGCTCTATTACCATTTGATGAAACATGATCCACAGCAACCAGACTTGGAAAACCGGGATCGCTTTGTGCTATCAAAGGGTCATTGCACACCCGTTATCTATGCCATTTTGGCGGACTGTGGTTATTTTCCTGAGTCTGATCTCGAGACTTTTCGTAGGCCTGGTTCTCACTTGCAGGGTCACCCATACCAACCCAAGACCCCAGGAATTGAGGCATCCACTGGCACCCTGGGATTGGGTATTTCCACTGGACTGGGTATGGCATTGGCTGCTAAGCTAAAGAACCAATCTCATCATTATTATATCATGTGCGGTGATGGAGAAATCCAGGAAGGCCAGGTATGGGAAGCTGCCATGTTTGCCAATAAATACAAGCTCAATAATGTGATCGGGTTTGTCGATCGCAATTATTTGCAGACCGATGGCCATTCCGAGGATATCATGCCTCTGGATCCGCTGGCTCCGAAATGGGAAAGTTTTGGCTGGAAAGTTTACACTATTGATGGTCATGATTTCTCTGAGATCATCTCGACGGTGGAAGCTGCAAAAAGATCTGACCGGCCAGTCATGATTATTGCCAATACCATCAAAGGCAAAGGGGTAGACTTTATGGAAAATCAAGCGGAGTGGCATGGAACGCCACCGGACAAAGAGGCCCATGCCCGAGCCATGGCAGCACTAAAATAAATTTTGAGAAGCAGAGACCAGATGTTGGAATTTAAGAAGACAAGGCAGGGCTATGTGGATGCACTGAAGGAATTGGCGGAGGAGCTGCCCAACATGGTAGTCCTAGATGCAGATGTCGCCAAGGCGACTCAGACCTTTGAGTTTGAAGCAATGTATCCAGATCGTTTTTTTAATTGCGGTGTGCAGGAGCAAAACATGTTATCGGTGGCCGCGGGGCTATCATTAGAAGGTATGATTCCCTTTGCCTCGACCTTTGGCGTTTTTGCCACCTGTCGCGCGGGTGATCAATTGAGAAATAGCATCGCTTACCCCAATCTCAACGTCAAAGTCGGAGCTACACACTGTGGGATCACCACCGGTGGTGATGGGGCTTCTCATCAGGCCAATGAAGATATCGCCATCGTCAGATCTCTTCCCAACATGACCATCCTGGTACCTGGTGATTATGAAGAGGCTAAGCTAGCCACTAAGGCTGCAGCCAACTATCAAGGTCCTGTGTATCTGCGATTTGGACGAGATGCTTATCCGGTGGTGCCAGCCATTCATAACGGATTCGAAATTGGCAAGGCCAAGATATTGCGGACAGGATCTCACCTTGCGCTCATCAGTACTGGCATCATGATTTCTGAAGCCATACGAGCGGCCGACGAATTAGAGCGTGAGGGTATCTACGTGCGCTTGATCCATATGCCAACCGTTAAACCGATGGATAGGGAAGTTGTAGTAGAGGCGGCTAGA
The DNA here is from genome assembly GCA_965223025.1 of Saprospiraceae bacterium. Taxonomy (GTDB): domain Bacteria; phylum Bacteroidota; class Bacteroidia; order Chitinophagales; family Saprospiraceae; genus JABDMH01. The sequence continues at coordinate 3,456,425 of CBDCVP010000023.1, read as the reverse complement.
TCGACCAAGGGCATTGTGACGATCGAGGAGCATTCTGTCATTGGTGGCTTGGGGGAGGGAGTGGCTGGAGTAGTCTGTGAAACTCATCCGGTCAGTGTAGCGCGGATTGGAATGCAAGATGTGTTTGGGGAGTCAGGTCAGGCACAAGAATTGTTGGATAAATATGGACTGCGTGCAAAGAATGTAGTGGCTGCCGCTAAGAAGATTTTATCATAGGACTGGGCCGATAGTACTAGTGCCTGATCAAAAAGGACGAGGTGCCCCCCTCCGGGCGTCTTTCGGCGGCGGTTATGAGATCGACAATCATAGATTAGTTTTGGAATAAGACCTAGAAAATCAAATGTGATGCAAGCACTTGTTAAGTTCGAAAGGGGACCTGGTCACGTGGCATTGCAGGACATGCCAGAGCCTGTTTGCCAGGAAGATCAAGTCTTGTTGGAAGTGGATGCATGCGGCATCTGTGGTACTGATTTGCATGTTTACCACGACACTTTTAAGAATTATCCACCAGTGATTTTGGGCCACGAATTTGTGGGAAAGGTAGTCGAAATTGGCTCGAGAGTCAAAACTGTCAGTAAAGGTGATGCCTTTGCTGTACTAGGTGCCACCGCGATCACTTGTGGTCACTGCACCTATTGCGTGCGGGGAGAATTTATGTTCTGCAATAATCGTCGGGGAATGGGACATGGTGTACATGGAGCTTTTGCTCCTTTGGCAGTGGCTCGTCCTGACCAGTTGTATGCAGTGCCTGATGGTGTCTCATGGAAGGAGGCAGCACTCGTCGAACCTTTGGCGGCCGCTGTTCATGCGGTCGTAGACATTGCAAAATTTAAGTTGGGCGATACAGTGTTGGTTTCTGGTCCTGGTCCCATCGGAATACTGTGTGTGAAATTGCTGCTTCGTCAATCCTTGAAGGTCATAGCGGCAGGAACATCCCAAGACGACCTTCGTTTGAAAATGGCAGAATCCCTTGGTGCCTCCAGAGTGGTGATGGTCGACAAGGAAGACTTGCAGGAAGTTATTGCTGAGGAAACATTGGGAGCAGGTGTAGACCTGGCTCTGGAGACGGCAGGAGCAGAAGACTCTGTGGTCAATTGTCTCGATGCACTGAGACCGATGGGTCAGTATGTTCAGGTCGGTCATTTTGGTAAGCACTTGACTGTACCGTGGGATCACGTCGCATTTAAGCAATTGTCCATCAATGGTTCTGTGGGATACACGCGAGAGACATGGACACAGACCATGAATATCATCGGCCAAGGTTTTGTGGCAAGCGACATTGTGACCCACGAGTTACCTTTATCATCTTGGAGGCAAGGTTTTGATTTGAGTGAGCGTAAGGAGGCGGTAAAGGTGCTACTTAGGCCATCGGTGTGACTGAATTTCTAAAATTTATTGACATGATGAATTCCGAGTGAAAAACCGAAAGATGAAACGATTTGAAAACAAGGTCGCGGTAGTTACGGGCGCGGGCACTGGCATTGGTTTGGATATTGCTGAATCATTGATGAATGAAGGTGCAAGTGTGGTTATTAACGATATTGATCAGTCGGCACTTGATCTTTTGACTCGCAAGAATACGGATGGCCATTTACTCGCTATGGCTGCTGATGCTTCCCTGCCAGAGACGGGATATCAGCTGGTAGAAGGTGCGGTCAGTAAATTTGGTCGTGTGGACATCGTGATTGCCAATGCTGGCATTACTTCTTTTGGAACCTTTTTGGATTACTCTCCAGCTGAATTTAGATCGGTCATCGAATTGAATCTTCAGGGCACTTTCTTTCTGGCTCAGGCAGCTTGTAAACAGATGGTGAAGCAAGGCGAAGGGGGAAGGATTCTGTTGACTTCTTCAGTGATTGGGATTCAGGCTGCACCGCAGATGACTGCTTATGCCATGACCAAAGCAGCCCTCAGCATGATGGCTCGTAATCTTGTAGTGGAGCTTTCGCCATACCGAATCACCATCAACAGCATCGCTCCTGGAGCTACTTTGACCCCCAGAACCAAGCTCGAATCCGATGACTACGAAGGTGAATGGAGCGAAATCGTGCCTTTAGGTAGGGTTGCTTCGACCAAGGATATTGCTAGCAGTGCACTGTTCTTAGTGTCTGATGAAGCACGACATATCACCGGACAAACATTAATAGTGGATGGTGGTTGGACTTGCATCAGTCCATTTCCTTAATACTTGTCTGTCTGACACACTCAGCTTCCCATGGTCTGGATTTTCTGATGTATATTTCAGAAGTATAATCCGATGACCGAAGTCATTTGAGGGGAATAAGAGGCTCTTAGCCATTTACAGTGGGTTTCAGGTGAAGACCACCTAAATGGAAGTAGATCATAATTCGGAAATTATCAAGGTTTCTAAATCCCTTAGCAACCCTTTTTATTTCCTGTATTTTTAGATTTATTCGCTCTGCAATGGCATTGGTTTTTAGTTTGTAGAAATACATTTTTACTCCATACCAATGTCTGTGCAGCATTTCTACAAAAGCGCGGATGGGTGCTAAACCACTATTCCAGGCTTCGTTTATCCAGTTGTTTAAAGGAGTCACCTTACGTTTCACACAGGCATCATCCAGGACTAATTTCAGCATTTCTTTGAGCCTGTAGGCTTCTCCAATATTGGGGCAGGTATTTGATAGATCTTCCAATCGTTCTAACTGCTTTGCAGAAAGCTTGGACTTATTTTTTAGCCACAAATAGCGACTTCCTTTTAATTCGGAATAGGAGCGTCTATCCGCTTTTCTTATTTTATCTACTGCTTCATTCATCTGTTTGATAATATGGAACCGATCAAATACGATATCTGCATTCTGCAGGTACTGTGCTGCAGCACTGATGTAGGAGCGTGACATATCCATGGTTACGGTGCGCACATATTCCGGAGGTGCTCCTCTAACCTCCATGTCCGTTAAGGCCTGGGCACAGGCTTGCTTGTCTTTACCCTCGCTTACTCCCACCACTTTCTTTGCATCATGGTCTGCTAGGATGGTGAAGTAGTTGTGTCCTTTTCTTGTACTGGTTTCATCAACAGAGAGGTTCTTGATTGGAGCTATCGATTGTGTTGCCAATGCATTGGTAACATAAGTGCGTAGTATTCTAAATACCCGCCTGGCACCGATCTGCATTTGACGCCCAGCAGCACTTGCACTCATCCCTTCTCGTACCAAGTCCATCACTTGCAGATCAAATAGAAGTGTAAAGGAACTCCCTGGCTTGGCCCATGGTACTTGCACCAACTTAACTTCTCCTCCTGGTAGTTTTACCCTCGGTACACGCGCATGCAAATAACATTCATGTTGAAAAAAGTTTAGATGACGCCATGTCCTTTCATGATGGTCATACACACTATAGGATTCTCCCTCATACTCAAATTTAACTGCTCTCCTATGTGATATGTTCACGTGCAATATGAAGTCTTGGTCCCCTTTTTCCATGTATACGTCCTCGACATACCATGGCTCTGGAAGGTCTAATCCCAGTCGACATAGTTCTTTTGAATCCATACCACAAAGTACCAAACCCACTATATTTGACCAAGAACCGAATAAGATAATTAGAGGAATTTTCAAAATAATCCTCGTGGCTGTTCGAAACGATGTTTCCAGATGAGTCTCCATATAATTTAATCAATACGTACTATGAAGCAGCTCTACATTTTTACTATCGTCATGTACTTTTTTGCTAATACTGCGGCACAGACTTTACCGTTAAGCAGTTGGCAGTATATTCAGATTGACAGCCAAAAGGGAAAGTGGGGAGATCTGGGTGAGCCCCAATGGTTGAGATATTTTGGATTGGATATGGGTGATGTAAATGGGGATAAATATTTAGATATTCTTTCGGGTAGGTATGTCTATCACAATCCGGGAGGGGACATGACGGGAGCATGGAAGCGCTCAGAATTTCCACAGAATGGAGATGGTATCCTATTGATGGATGTCGATGGGGATGAGTTTGCCGACGCGATCGCACAAGCGCTGCCGGAAGTACTCTGGTTTGAAGCGACCAATGAGCAAGCAACCAATTGGAAATCTCAAAAAATTGGAGAAATACCTGCTACCAGTCACACCAACAGTCAAGGTTTTGAGAAAGGCCAATTGATAGCTGGAGGAAGAGAGGAATTTGTGATTGCTGGAAATGGAAATATTTATTTATTCGAAGTTCCAACCGATCCCAATTCGCTAGATTGGCAGCCCATCTTGGTCGCCGCCAATACTTCAGACGAGGGAATTGGACTGGGCGACATCGATGGTGATGGAGATTTGGATATTGCTGCAGGCCGAAGACCAGAAGGTGGCGACGAACCGCTCATCGTGGTTTGGTTTGAAAATCCCGGACAAAAACAGGCAGCATGGGCCGATATCGCAATCGGTAAGAGCAACCATCCTGTTGATCGAGTAGAGGTGGGTGATTTAAATGGAGATGGAAGGGTAGATATTGTTGTGGCGGAAGAACGATATCCTGGATTAGAACCAGATGGTACATTGTTTTGGTATGAACATCCACCTGCCGACAAAGACAAATGGAGACGCCATGCTGTCGTGACCCAATACTCCATGAATAATTTAGATGTGGCTGATCTAGATATGGATGGGGACCTTGACTTGGTGACCAACATGCACAAGGGCCCATCGCTCGAAACACAACTTTGGCAAAATGATGGTCGTGGTAATTTTACTAAGCAGACCATTGACTTTGGAAGGGAAAATCACCTCGGCACTCAGCTTGCCGATCTGGATATGGATGGTGATCTCGACTTGGTAGGAGCCGGGTGGGATCATTCGCAATACATGCATGTCTGGCGAAACGATTATCGCGATGACCGATACAAATGGAGACATCTTTCCACGATTCGCGATGAGCTTCCCAGCACCAATGGAGGTACACAGCAGACCGCATCCTTGATTGCTGATGTAAACGGCGATGGAGCCCACGACGTATTTATCACAGATCGTACGACCAGTCCATCTGTCGTGGGCATGATTTACACCCAGGGCAGATGGGTGAAACATATCATCGATGCGGATTCGCTGCGCATAGAAGCTGGATCGGCCTCCCACGACATTGATGGAGATGGAGATTTAGACTTGGTTTTTGGTGGAGAAGGGAGAAGCAATGAAGTATGGTGGTGGGAGAATCCATATCCCAACATAGAGCCATCCAAGCCGTGGGTAAGACGTACGATAAAGAAGAGCGGAAAAAACAAGCACCATGATCAGCGTTTTATCGACTATGATGGGGATGGACAGAAGGAATTGGTGTTTTGGAATCAGCGGGCTGCCGCGCTCTTTGCTGCAGAGATACCTGCTGATCCTAAAAATACCGATGAATGGGATTACCAGGCGATCTATCAGTACACCAACGATGGTGAAATGGAACCCCGTAGCATTTATCCCGGATTTCATACTACTCACGAACATGAGGGCTTAGCCGCAATAGATATGAATGATGATGGCATCACAGACATCGTCGGCGGGGGACGCTGGTTTGAATTTAGGGATGGCGAAGTCCTGGTACACATTGTCGATGCCAGCTATACTTTCACCAGGTCGGTGGCAGGTCAACTGATTGAGGGAGGACGCCCCGAGGTCGTATTAGTGGTAGGCGACGGATTAGGACCGATGGTTATGTATGAATGGCAGGAAGGGAGTTGGGTTTCGACCGTTTTGATTGACTCTGTGGACAACGGGCATACGCTGGAAATTGTAGACTTCAATGGCGATGGTCATCTGGACCTCTTTAATGCCGAAATGCGTTTTGGCGAAGGCAATCCCGATGCTGAAGTGCGTATACTACTGGGAGATGGTAAGGGACACTTTTCTAAGCATGTCATAGCGCGAGGCAATGGTGTGCATGAAGGAAAAATTGCGGATCTTGACGGTGACGGAGACTTGGATATTTTGGGTAAACCCTATACCTGGCAAACACCTCGATGGGATGTTTGGCTCAATGAAAGCGAATAGTGTCAAATTCATTGGTTACCATGGTTAGCATAAGATCGAATTTGAGCAGGCTGTCAGAACTCATGTTGATCGTATCATTACTTGTCTCCAGTGACCTCCGCGCTCAACCGATGCCAGGTGATGTGTTTCGAGAATATACCTGGCTGCCGACAATGGTCAGAGAACAGGAAAAATTCCTGAGAGTGGGTGGAAGAATTGATTACAAAATATCTCACAGACATATGCCGCCTGCGTATCACGATGATGGCTACTTACTGTTGGATCATGATGTTGATCTACATAAGGCCATCCGGGCGGAAGTAGTGTTTGAGATGGTACAATCCCATGAGGATACCAAGGGATTAGCCATCAGCATTAATCGTCAAGAATCCATACAGGTAGCAGATCTAAGCACTTTGCCTCGACCGCAGTCTGCCTACATGCTGCACACTTTTCCCAGGGTTGAAGTTCCATTGGAGCATTTGAAAGGAGGCAGGGAAAACAGATTTAAATTGGAAGTGGACACCATGCAGAAATGGAACTGGCCACAACATATTTTCTATGGTATAATTTTTCGCATTTATTATGAGGACGATAAGATCACTCCAACTGATCTATCCATCCAGGGCATAAACGATGATGATTGGATTGGGCTACGACGGAAGATTTCGATTGCTGATACAAGCGAGCATCGTATTTATAGAGTGGATTATCAGGGTCTGTACGAAGATTTTGATTGGGATGGAAATGGTGTTTATAGAGAATGGCAAGGACATACGCACCGTGGTATTTTACGCAACCACATTGGCCATTCCATCACATCACCTTTTGCAGTGGACTGGGAAACGGAGTGGTTACCCGATCAGCCTAAGCCTATGCAATTGATGGCCAGGATTGAGTTTGAGGATGGCATAGTACTGATGACAAAAGCGGTCAAAGGGTTGCAGTTAGCCAGATCATATGCTGTGGAGCTCTGCAAACCTTATCACCAACCAGAGAATTGGGTGACCCGATCAGACACATTTCAGGCCCATTTTGCCGCACACGGTAACTTGGCTCATGCCGAGTCCTATCAGGTAGCCTGGCGCTCTTGGAGCCCATGCTACGGTCGGGGTGTTTGGATCAATGATCAGAAGATCTGGGATAGGGAAGATCCTTGCTATGGGTATGCGGAGCATTTAATAGAGGTGAATGATATAGCAGGATTAACATATGGAGAGAATACCATTACTACCGGTAAGACACCGCTGATTGATGGCAAAATGGTACACGGCATGGAAGTGCAATATCCGGGAATCATGGTGAAAGTGAGATATGCATTCGACGGTGTTCAGATCAAAGAAGGCAGCTACGAGGGAAGGCCACATTTGATTGTCCATACTCCTGGTGCCATTTATTATTACGATAAAGCCGGAGGTGGCTTTTCTAGGATCATCGACAGGGATGGAAGAGACTGGATCGATTTTAAGATGCAGCCCTGGGGAACCTATCCCGAAGCTGCTGCATCTGCTTTTCGAGGCGTACCCAATTTTGTACATGGTTCTGATGATGCGGGTGCAGGTCACCCGGGTCATGGTCAGTGTGAGAGCAAAATGATCGATGAACGAACCATCCTGACAGAAAGCAAAAGCAAGAAATGGCAATGGCGATGGACTTTCGAGTCACATTTTGCTCGAGTGGAGATGACTAGGACGGATCCCAACCATCGATATTGGTTTCTCTACGAAGGTGTACCTGGTGGCCGTTTTGATCCCAAACGGCAGTATTTTGGCACCAATGCCGGAGGTCCTCGCTCAGAGCAAAGGGACTATTACAAGGGTGACAAAGTATTTGAATATTGGCAGTGGGTCTATTTTGGACATGAGGATGTCGACCGGGTGCTCTTTATCGGACAGCAAGGAGGTGATGACCATACAGATACTTTTGGTTATCTAGGTAACAGCACTCAGGGCATTGGAGCTAATGATGGAATGGTCGTCTTTGGTTTTGGCCGTGCCGACGGTGCCAAGCCTTTGCTGACCGGACCGAACATATTTTACCTGGGCTTTTTAGAGCAATCTGTTCGAGACGCAGAGGATCATCGAGTGGTAGCAAAGCAGGTGCAGGTATTCTCCCAATGAGTTTGCTACCGTCTGGGCCCATTAAAACTAAAGTTGACGATCCTCGGAAAGTTTGTCTGCACATCGTTTACAAACCGAAATAGGGCAAGGTCGCCGACCAATTTCAGCGACCCTGATGCCCTGTCGGGGTGAGAGGATTTGAACCTCCGACCTCACGCCCCCCAGACGTGCACTCTAACCGAGCTGAGCTACACCCCGAACTTTTGTATGAGCGTGCTATACACACCCATAAACTCTTCCACTCAGGAGTGGGACTTGAGGGATTCGAACCCACGACCTCTGCCCTGTCAAGGCAGCGCTCTAAACCAACTGAGCTAAAGTCCCGAGTACACTATCTACTGGACTATGATGAGTAATTCTGAGTTTTTTTCGTGGAAGCGAGGCTTCAGATCGCAGACAGGGCCTGCGCCCTGGTGAGAATCTGGCACGAATTATTTCGCAAAAAGGGACCAGAATTAATGACAATCTTTCAGTAGATGGTGTAACTGTCATAGATGCCTTCACTTTGGAAGGGCTGCAAAGTTAAGAAATCCTCTATGTAATGGAAGGTTTTTGACAAGGGATTCATATCGATACATAGGACAAATAGACGAAGGCGAATGAGCCATCATCTACAGGTTTGGCCGATATGAGGACTTACCGGGAATCTTGGTTCGCAAACTCAGTAAATATTGACCGCATGTGATGTACAAAGTCCTCAAATCCTTACCACCAAAAGTGCAGTTGGTGATGGTATCCACTGGAGTCTCTCGGTATGCCAGCAAGGTGCCCTCAGGTGAAATCAAGTGTATTCCTGGCTTTGTATCGAGGGTCTCCGAGTCATTCCGAAGGGCATGTAATCCTGCTGCGACATACAGGTTTCCCTCTGCGTCGATGCTCATACCATCACCGCTACGTCCTGGGTAAAAGTCTATTAAAGTCCGCCGGTTGCTTAAAGAGCCATCGGCAAGAACGTCGAATGCCAGTATGCAACGGTTGTGGTCATCACCTGGATGTGCTTCAATCAGGTAGAGTGTTCTTCCATCCGGAGAAAGCACCACTCCATTGGGCATATGCACTTCGGGTTCAGCCAGCAGTTGGTACACACTGCCATCGGGATCCACCCGGTAGAGGCCCTTCACGTTTGTCTTGGACAGATCGGGATTGCCACTGCGCGAGGAAAAATAAACGCGCCCCCGTGCATCGTATTCGAGATCATTGGTGGATTGAAGCGACTTACCACGGTACCGCTCAGCAAGGACTTTTCGCCCACCCGTCACCAAATCTCTTTCTACCACAAACCCTCCATCACCTTCACAGATGAGCAGTTTGCCATTTGGACGGAAACGCAATCCATTGGCTTTGTGAGAAGGGGTCAGAAAGGTATTGAGGACACGTTTCTTTGGGTTCCATTTGAGAATCGAAGACTGTGGGATGTTGGTGAAATATACATTTCCAGCACGATCTACCGCTGGACCTTCAGTGAACACCTCTTTGTCAAGAATGCGGGTTTCGACCCTAACTTTGGAGAGATACTTCCTAGTCTTCAACCCATGATATCTATCGGCAATCCCCCTGCTAATAAAAGACCTCCCCATAAGTGAAAGTCCCAGAGCACTACAGCTTACTAGACTGTGCTGGACAAATCTTCTTCTCGAAATTGATTTCATGACAATACTTCCATTAGGTCTATGTTTAACACTGAAAAGCACACTGCTGAGTTTTACCCCCACATGGTGCACAAAATCAAATCTCAAGGACTAAATCCTCTGACGTCGCCCAATTTTTCAAATATAGTCCATAATGTGTAAACACATACGGTTTCCACATGGTCCGGTGGACAAAGGCTACGGCGTAGAAGGAATGTACATAGAGGGTTTATCAAGGATGTTCTATCCACCTGGAAGGTAGATTCATGCGATTCTAGATCATATGCCTAAAGCTGTTTAATCAACTTTTGGATATCCCGTGGCCAGAGACATGAGGATCGTTTGCCCTGAATTTGACATGCCAGTCTTTTATTCCAAGATGATGATATGACTCAATGGGACTAATGGGGGTCTATCAACCTCCTAACCATGCTCTGATGGCTCTTCCGACAAAGTACATCAACGGGAAAAAACCGAGGCACAACAGGATGGTCAACCAATGCTTAAAGTGACGAAACTGTAGTTGAATGATTTCCTGCTCTAGATCGGATGACCTCTTCTCTGGTGTCAACATAGTATTGATTAATGATGGTTTTTGTAAATCCTTAGGATCACATGTGTGTAAACTAGACAGCCCATACAGAGGTTGCCCATCGACTCCAGGCAAGCGAAGGCACCCAACACCACCAACAGCATGTATCCCACCATTGGACTTATGAGGGTCAGGATTGAGCCTGTCACCACAAATAGGAATCCAACCCGGGCAGCGAATATTTTCGGAGCCTTGTCGATCTTTTTCGCATGCCAATGAAATCGATGCAAGATCTTTTGTGAAAACCAACTTAAAGGACTGTGGGGAAGTGTGGTAAATGCGCGAATAAAGTAATCGAACATGACGATCCCCAAGAGAAATTCCAGCCTAAGTAAAATGCTCGCTACAAGAATAATCAGGATAAAAAAACCTGTGATTCTAACGGTATTTTCTTCCACTCTTTCACTTGATATAGGACACAGCAATGATTTCATATCGAAGTCCATTTGGATGATTCCTTCAGTGTACTTTGGGAATCAGCTTGCAATCGCCATAAAAGGAATAAAAAAAAGGGCGCTCACTCACTCACTCACTCACTTATTCAATTCATACCTCAAAATTATTCATCACTGAGCGTATGGTCTTCCCCATCAACCTGGATTTTTACGTCTACCTGATTATGGTGAAGCCTCCCTATAAACCAGGAGACACTGGTCCTCCGTGTATTCACAGAAAGGTGGGGTATGGTTAATCTTGGAGGATATATGCGGATTTATTCCGTGGTGTTCGATGTGTGGATTTTCATTTGGAGAGCATGGTCACCTTCATTGGTAAGTATATTTCCACCCAGTTGAGGGGCGGGGTGGGTAAGGATGACCTTTCACGATGTAAGAAAAACCGACTTACTTCTTGTCTGGGACTAGCTTCTCAAGGTTAATCGGGAAATGTATCAGAGTAAGCGTGCCTTTTCCAGGTTGGGTATCAACCTCCATCACGCCATCGAGAAACTTTACACGGGATTCTAAGCTCTTCAATCCCATAGCTTTTTTTTGGTTGAATGTATGATAATCAAACCCCTTGCCATCATCTTCTATCATCAGTGTAATGGTATCTGCTTCGAACGACAATTGCATGGATATCTGGGATGCATCTGCGTGCCTCAGGGAGTTGTTGATCAATTCTTGGAAAATCCGGTAGATCATAATATTACAGGTATCAGAGAGCTGTACCGGCTCACCTACCAATTGAAACTCAACGTCGACTTCCGAATTTTCCTGCACCTGATTGTTGAGATTTTCAATAGCCTCCACCAAACCATATTTTGCCAATACACCAGGCATCATATCATGAGAAATTCGACGGACTTCCTCGTAGGCATCCACCATACTTTGCTCCACTTGGTGGAGTTCAGCAATGTCCACTCGATCTTCATTTTGGGGCACCAGTGATTGAATCTTTAATCTTATACCGGCGAGCAAAGTTCCGAGACCGTCGTGCAGCTCAGCAGCAACACGTTTACGTTCAGATTCTTCTCCTTCTACAAGAGCTTGCACGATTGATAAATTACGCTCTTGATCTTTCATCTTAATCTTCTGCTGATGCAGGTGTTCCTGCTGCTGGGCAATGATTTTGCTTTTGCGTAGATTGCTCATCGTAAAGCCCAAAAAACACAACACCCCCAGCAAAAGACCTGCCAGTGCAATGTTTAGCTTTCGTTGTAAGGTTACTCGTTTGCCTTGTTCTTGCTGCAGAGCGTGCAAGCTCCTGATTTCTTGGTCTTTACGTGCCAGTGCTAGATTGGATTGCATTTCATAGACTAGCCGGGTTTGTTTCTTGCCTTCCCAATTCGCACGGGCTGTCTTGGCTTTAGCAGCCCACAGGGCACTCTCTTTCCAATTGGATCGTTTTAAGTAATATTCATAAAACCAATCGTATATCTTAGGTAGTATCTCATTGCGCTGATTGCTTTCACCATCATGGAGGGCCTGCCTCATCATCTTTAGTGCCTGGTGTTCGTCACCCTGTTCGATCAATAGTTTTGCGAAGGTGACGTAACCCTCGATACGAAGATCGACCTGATCCACAAATGTTAGGATTTCTTCTGCCTTTTCAAGAAATGATCTGGCCTCACCTAAAGATCCCTGCTGATGGCTGATCTGTGCTAGCAACTGATAGCCTTCGACCATTTTGGGATATATCTTAAGGGCCTCAAAGTATGACTGCGCCTCAAGACAGGATTTCTCACCTTGATGAAGTGCGCCTTTTTTGACCAGTAGTTTTGCCTGCAGAAGCTTGGTCCGCGTAAGAATACTTTCCATTCCTGCATTATCAGTCCAATCAATCGCACGCACCAAATATTGCTCTGCCTCGGTTAGATTTTCCATTTTTAGAAACATAGATCCCAAGTTGTGCAGTGCATATCCTATGGTGGCTGTATCTCGTAAGAGCTCGGCATTGTCCAGGGCTTCAGAATAATATTGTATGGCCAATTCAAATTCGCTCAAATGGCTGTAAAGTCTACCCAGGTTGTTGGAGGATATCATCACTCCTGGTGTGTACCCGTGAATTTTATTATCAAGATAAAACCGCTTCAAATAGAATTGAGCTGAATCGTACTTCCCCCACTCGTCATAAATCAGACCCAAATAATGGTCGATATGATGAGCAATTGAATCCTCTGCTCGTTGATAGGTTTCTCGCTCCTTCTCAGCAGCTTTCACGCCATTTTCAAACTGTCCTGAAATTCGATACAAATACTGTAGCTTACCAAGACAATGGGCCAAAGAAGAGTCTCTCTCAAGTTGCTCAATTTCACTAGCGGCCCATTCATAAGCCGCTATTGCTGTGTCGACATTGTGTTTCAAGACACCCAAACTAAAACCCAGCAGATAGGTGATGGCCGAGTCTTCACCTTGTTTGTGCAGTAACTCTTGGTATAATTGCTTTTGAACTGCAAATGTGCCGCTATTTTCTTGGCAAATGGCAAAGTAAGTAGCTCCACAGATGAAGATAATGATCAGCCAAAATTGCCGCTGATTATTCACTGATCTAATAATTTTTTTTCATATGCCACTCTCACTAGACCCGCTGTATTTCGCACATCTAGTTTCCGCAGTAAATTCTTTCGATGTGTTTCGGCTGTGGTCGTACTTACGAACAATTTATTAGCAATCTCACTTGTAGTCAACCCCTTTACTATCAGGTGAAGGACCTCATTCTCCCGATTAGTAAGCCTGATGCTGGACTTTCTTTGATCAGAGTTTTTTTTGCGCCTCATTCCTTCTAGTAACGTCGTAGTCACATCGGAATTAAGATAGCTGCGATTGTTGTGTACATGTCGGATGGCTAAGATGATCTCATCTCTACCGCTACTTTTGAGCAAATATCCATGGGCACCCTGATCCAACATATTTTGGATGAATGTATACTCTTGGTGCATAGTCAATGCAATAACTTTAAGTTGGGGGCGATTTTCTAGTAACCGCTTGCAAGTTTCCATGCCGTCCATCTCTGGCATATTAATATCTAGCAAAACCAGATCTACCTCCAGATCTTGCACCAATTTCAGAGCCTGTTGACCCCTTTGAGCCTCACCAACAACGACGATATCCTCCACGGTGTTTAAAATGGACTTGATGCCATCGATTAGTACCTGATGGTCATCTACTATTAGCACCTTAATTACTTTTTTCGGCAAAATGAGTCTTCTTCTGGCTGCATCAAAGTTAGTCACAAATGGTGTCGCATGTCTCCTGGTAAATAGGGATATTTTGATGGTGATCCTTCACAGCTAGAGACGAGACCGAGGGGTTGGCAAAGGAGTTTTTTCGATATTCCTTGGGGGTCAGGGAAAGAGCCGTTTCCTATTTGATCTAACCTCAGCTTGCAACAGTAGAAGAGCTAGAGGGTATACCACATGCTCTACTGCCAGGAAGTGCCCGTCCATTTTAGTACTACTACAATGGGTACAGACCATACTGCACGAACCTCTCGCATCTGGCATCGAGATCCTAATCATGTGAGCCCCGTCAACCGATATAGTGAATCAGTGTTAGGACGATTGCCAGAAAGTTTACCAGGGTTTAATCTAGCCGGGATAATTGGGTCGGGACCCTCAAAATGGTTTGCCCTGCCACATCTCAGTCGATATCCTTCAGAGCTTCTTTTTGCTGGATCTAGACAGCCAGGCCCGTCTGTTTCGAAGATCAATCAGCTCCTCGACCTAACATCCATCCTACCGCACCGCCCACGATCGCAGATACAATGGTCATTGCAACCACATTAATGATTGCTCCTGTTGTATTGATGATGTTGGTGGATCCCAGGTTAATCATATCATAGGTAAAGCCAATCAGAAATCCTAGTGTGGCACCTCCTTTCGCACCAGTAGCGAAAGTCTTGATATTGGCCCAATGACCATAGATATAGGCAAAGAGAATGCCCCAAGATAGGTGACCGAGAATCATCGGAATCCACATGAAGTCAGCTTCTGACCTCATTACACCTGTGGCCGACCCAGCATTTGATTCCATCACACCGGAAAGTGCGATGCCCCATATTAAAAATCCAAGAATAAAGGCAACAACTCCACCGACAAGGCCAGTGGCAAGTATTTTGTTGGTATTCATATTGTTAGTTTTATGTGTGGCGATTAAAGATATTGCAATAGTACGAAAAAACGGTATAAAAAATTTCAATAGCACTCTATCGTCTACATATTGTTTTTTAGAAATAATCATCACAGGAATTCGGAAATACATCAAAAATTCTGTAAGAGTCCAACCCAAAAACAAATACAAAAGCTCTGATATTCAAGAACATCAGGAGCAAAGCAACTGCCCCCAGGACGCCTTTTTAGCATGTAGGATTTCCGAATCCAGTGTCGCACCAAATTTGGCTTAGGCCTTATAACCTTGACTTCTTGGTCCTTTTTGTGCCAAGACAAAAGGAACATCAATTAACCACTCAGAATCAATGAGCCATCAGCGATAGATTGATTATTATTATATTTCTATTGCTGACAAGTGAGCATAGCGATAAAGAAGGATTTTTCGAAAGACCTTCAACAAAATAGGAAGACTAAGTACCAATCTTATTCTACGATTGGTGCCTTCATTTACAATAGGTTTTGACTATGGACTTATTATCAGTATATTTCCATCTTTCCAGGAGCCGATTTCTTGTGGTCAGTACAACAGTATCTTTCACTCAAAGTAGAAAAATGGTCCGGTTTGCGATTATCTTCATCCTTCCCATGCTCCTATTGTATTTTATGGATGCTCCATTAGAACGACACAAATTTCTCCCACTTCCCACAGATGGTTTTTGTGCAAGTGACTCACCAGATGGACATGCCTTCTTGGTTATGGGCACAGATGATATTTTTCTAGATCATTTGCCTCGGATTTATCATGTGAATCACAACTATCAGCTGGTTTGTAAAGCGGTCTTTCCAGACTCCATAAAGTCGAAATTCGTCGAAGATTTTAAACTTGGCCAGGACAGTTTTTACATGTTGGTAAACCGAGAAAAGTTTATTCTTCCAGATATGGCCAATGGCCGGGTTGCATCATTTCCTGCAGTTATTTTGAAAATGGGTCCGGATATAAAAGGACGCATGTTTATTGATCAATTTTCGGTCGATATTGAAAAAGTGATTCGCTTTCGACCATTCTCCAAGAATATTCAGCAAACAGATACACTTGAATATTTGCTGTTTGGAAATAGAGATGAACTGTACATATCAAATAAGATTAATGTAGAACCGGACTTTTATCAGACTTCCCAAGTCAGGACACCTACTATTTCCTTTGAAGAAATTGATATAGAACTCGGTCTAGATATAAAGCTGCTAGACTACTTCCGAACTTCGCCATGTCAACAACCCAGTGCAAGTCTAGTTCATGTCATTCCTATGCAGCCAGAGGGACAGGAATTTAGTTTGGAGATTGAACGCAACTTGCTGTTTACAACTGCTGAAGTTAATACGGAAAACCCATGCCAATAACCACGAGTAGTCTTCATTTAGTGGTCCCTCAAATTGCCCCGGAAATGGGCTATCTCAAAAACCTTCCTGCATTTTAGGGATGGGTGTCTTTGTTCGCAAGGCATTCTACCTCCTTCCATTCGTTGAGTTGGCTGTTTGTCAGACAAGTACAAGTAAAGATCCACTGAAAATGGTAAGCTTTTTAGAAATACAAAGTCTAGCATTTCGGCTATTTTAGTGACATCCCTATATTTATGGAAATAGTAAATCAATATCAGATCGCTTATGGGTTCACGAAGAGATTTTGTTCAGAAGATGGCAATGGCAGCCTTGGGTTCTCCCTTATTATACCAGGGAAAAAATCCGAAACCCCTGACGCCACTGTCGGCTGATGGGCCCATACTTAGAGTGGCCATCATGGGGCTGGGCAGTTACGGTACCAGGGTGGCGAAGGCCATGCAAACTTGTACACGTGCTAAATTAGTGGGGGTAGTCAGCGGTACTCCATCAAAGATTGTGAAATGGCGCAAGACCTATGGCATACCTGAGAAGAACTGCTATAATTATGAAAACTTTGATGCTTTAAAGGATAACCCAGACATCGATGCTGTATATGTGATCACCCCTAATAGTTTGCATCATAGTCAGGTGATCAGAGTAGCAAAGGCTGGTAAGCACGCCATCTGTGAAAAACCCATGGCGATTAGCGTCAAAGAAGGGGAGGAGATGGTACGAGTCTGTAAAGATGCCGGTGTCAAGTTACTGGTGGGTTATCGGATGCACTTTGAGCCACATACACTGAAGGTCATTCATATGCGAAAAGCAGGTGAGTTTGGCAAAATTATGTTTTTCCAGGGCCAGTCTGGATTCAAGATTGGCGATCCCAATCAATGGCGCCTGAACTATGAATTGGCTGGTGGCGGAGCTATGATGGACATTGGCATTTATGCGGTCAATGGTTCTCGATACATGGTTGGGGAAGAACCCATATGGGTGACAGCCCAAGAAACCAAGACGGATCCAGTGAAATTTAAGAAAGGGATCGATGAGACCATTCAATTTCAATTTGGATTTCCAAGCGGTGCGGTGGCCTCCTGTCTATCCACCTATGCTTTTAGTCACAACGACCGCTTTTACCTAAATGGTGTGGATGGATTTGCAGAAATGCAGCCTTCCACCGGGTATGGACCGATCAAAGGACGCACCCATAAGGGGCCGCTCGACCAGCCGATTGTCACCCATCAAACGCTGCAGATGGATGAGATGGCAGGCATTATTCTCGATGGCAATACGGCCGAGGTGCCCGTTGATGGAGAAGAGGGCGTCAAGGACCTAAGGATCATTGAGGCTATCTACAAGGCTGTGAGAAAGGGGAAGAAGGTCAGACTATAATGGAGACCATCTCCAATCGCTGAACGGATTTCAGCATTAAAAACCATTTAACTATGCACTTCACTTGTGGTTATTGACCACTGCTGAGCCACGAGGTGCTACCTTCGAAAGGGCCAGGTCTGCAGTAGCACGGGTTGCACTAAGACAAAAATCATCCAGCCAAAACCTGGCGTCCTCATCTACTGCATAGAAGTTTAGCATGGAAAACTGACGGGACCCTGATGGAGTAGTTGCACTCCAGCTGTACGGAAAGCTGCCTTTCAAGACCTCATCAATAAAATAGTTGATCCGGTCATTGTCTGTGTCCAATAGCAGTTCGATTTTTAACCATTGATTTTGTTGGTAATCGAATTCGATCTGTTGGTTATTTATTTGGATCGATCCGGTAGCATCTGTATCAAAGTAAAACTGAGCGCCGAATTCTTCACCAATCTTAGGGGCTTTTTGAATATTGAAATATGCGGTGTTTTGCGTTCCTACATATTGATACCAACTCAATCGAAAAGCCCCTTGTGTGGATATTTCTGGAGCATATAGGACATCCGGATTACTTGAGGTATGATATTGTATTTTTAGCACTTTTCCCCAATCGTAGGTCTGCAGTTCACCCTTATCGGCATCAGATGACCAGGGCATCCATATTTGGGATGCGAGAAAAGTTTGCTGGGTATGATTTTCGAAATCCTCACAGGCAAGAATCACTTCTGCATCACCGCAGGAACATTGGGTCGACTCTGATGGGCTTTCTCCTTCCTCCCGTGGATAAATCGAGGCAATGAATTGCTTATCAGTAGAAGACAGGGTAGTATTCCAAGGTGCATTCCAATGACCAAGTACCAGTGAAGATGGTATATAGTAGTGCATAATGGATGTGGGATCATACTGGGAATAATTGGAGTTGGAAGCAGCGTATTTCCTAAAAATATTGGCATCCACATCGCGTATTGACCAATCCTGAGTTCTTTGATAATACGCGTAAACAGCTTCTCTGTTCCACTGTATACTTGCGGAAGGATGTTGATGTTCGTGGGATAGACCAATAGCATGCCCAAACTCGTGGAGAGTGGTTCTGCGAAATTCCGCATCGCGTGTGTTATCATTAAACCATCCAAAGTTCATGGTGGCGCGGTAGGGTGAGATATATCGGTTGTTGTTTCCCACGTAGGACCATGAACCTGTACTTTGGTCAAAGGAAATTCGGATATCGCTAGGCTCCTGGTCGACAAATTCAAATGCAATGCCCGCATACTTTGACCATTCTCTCGCATGCTCGGCTACTTTAGCCTGGACGTAGGACGAACCTCCCATAAATCTTACGCGAAGGACATTCTTATCCCAGAAGGAGTGTGTGGATCCAAATGCCCGGGCATGTCCGGTATGAGATAATTCTGTACATAGAAATAGTGTGTTTTGGGGAGCACGTGGTTGGCTCTCATTTACTTCTTCTATTTCTTCCTTCGTACACTGAATAAGAAGAAGGGGAGTCAGTACAAAATATATATAACGGACGAGCCTGGTCTTCATGGTCTAGGAAATTATGTGAAGTAGGCTTAACTGTATTTGGCAAAGGTTATGTCGTAATAATTAAAATCGAAATATTGGAAAAAACCTAGTGTCAAGATACAACCGTTATCCCGACGATTAACTGATGTGTCCGCTCTGATTTAACGTAAATTTAAATGCAACGCCATAAAAGGTTATGATTGTGATAATATTTCTGTGGATGGACAACACCTATTGTCCAGCTCCGATATGAAAATGAATTTCCGTGACACCTTGATGCTGTGGTCTTACGATCAACATGTTTTTGGAATCCTTTACTGGGATTTTGAATGTCAGGCAAACCGCAGAAAGGCCACTTCAAAAGTATACAGGAAGAATTTCAATAGAGATTTGTAAGAGTTCAGTACAGAGTTTGGGAGATACCTGTCAGAACACGGACCACCGAAAAAGCACTTTTGATTATCTGAGAGTACTGTGGGTTCATTGGATTCCACTATTCCCATCATAGATTATTGGGAACAATAGCCAGTCACCGCAGGCAAGGTCTGAGCTCGATTTTCACATGTTGACCGCTACACGCTTGTGATCTGTTGGAGATGTTTATCCCTTACTGTTTTTTGGCTTGGTCGGCGACCCATTGCACTTCCAGCATACGACTGGCCTCCCTACTCGGTCTCATGGTAAATTGGCGTTTGATCATGACGCGACCTTTTCTAAAGAGAGCCACGTATTCCCCAGGTATGAGGTCACCGTATTCGATCGCATGGTATAGTACCTTGCCCTCTCTAATGGCCAGAGGCACTTTGCGAATGATCTGACCATGTGCATTCATGATCATCAAATCGGCAAATCCACCTGGCGGCACACCGGTAAGTTGAACGGTCATTTTTCCTGGCTGCAGGTTTGGAAGGATCTCCATGCTCGCCTTTTCGACACCTTTATGCTGTGATACCTGAATGCGCTCAGCTGCGAGGGAGCAAATCTCAATGATTAACTCAGGACTTAGACCGCTCTCCCGACTGGCGATTTCAATGGTTTTTTTGCTGTCTGTTTTTAGGTAAAAGTTGATATGGCCAGTCTTCAGATACTCTTTTACATAATCGGTGACATCAAACTCTATATAAGGTTGGTCTTGCAACTTCTTGCTAACAAGTTTAGTGCCTGAAAGCTGATAGCTTTTTGATGAGACTGTGACTTCATCAAAGGTGTTGGTGGTTCCAAAGACAGAGATTTCGCATTCTTTTTTCTTGGATACCGTATACACCTTCAAGTAACAATGCGTGACGTAAGAGGGATCAACGTGTTGCACTTCATAGCCGAGGATAGGGACGAGACTCTTCTTCTCAGGAGTTCCCCGCAGTTGCAAATTTGGGAGCTCGCCATAGGTTGCACTATCACTCTGGACTGAAATGTAAGCATCGTGGAGTGGGCTTTCCACAAAGACCATTTTGTCGCAATCTGCTTGGGCCATCAACATGTGGGAAGCCAGCTGCAGTGCAAGAACGGGGCCGAGTAAACATTTCATAGCGTATCCATTTCAATGACTCAAAACGTCAGAATGAGTCTTGCCATAGCAAATCAATCTGAAAAAAAATGCCCTGAGTGTCGTACGCATGGTCTGGATCCCATGGGATCAATGACAATATACGGGCATAATCCTCTCGAAACCAAATAAATTACGTTAAAGTTTGTAGCACAAGAGACTGAGAATCAGGGGCAGATGCATTGCAAGTGCTTTCCTCCTGATTTCTTGGCGGCCGTGTTGGTCTGTATGATGAGTCCAGGCTTTTAGTGAGTCTGCTCCGAAAAGTGTATGAAAACAACGCACTTTGTGAGTTTTTGTCCCTTTTCACAGAAGACTCTCTGCTGATAAGTAGTGAAATTGAATATATTCATGAGATGAAAGCACTCTTGTACCAGGGACAGAACAAGCCCTTAAGTTTAGAAGAATTAGAAAAGCCAAAGCCAGCAGGGAATGAGGTCCTAGTGAAGATCGAAGCGGCAGCCTTAAACCATCGGGATGTATGGATCACGAAGGGATTGTATCCCAATCTGAGGGAGGGAACTATTCTGGGCTCCGATGGAGTGGGGACGAGCAACAACAACACCTACATGATAAATCCTAATCAACGATGGGGTGGTCATGAAGGTTATCCATCACCGGATTACACCATTATTGGGATGCCGGAACATGGAACGTTTGCTGAGTACCTTGCCATTCCAGAAGATAGGCTCACTCTAAAACCAGCACATCTCACCTTGGAGGAAGCTGCCGCTTTGCCAGTAGCTGGTCTCACAGCCTATCGAGTACTCTTTAAAAAATGCCGGGTGACCTCTTCAGATCGGGTGTTGATATCGGGGATTGGTGGAGGTGTGGCACTGCTGGCATGCCAGTTTGCGCTGGCGATAGGAGCAGAGGTATGGGTGACTTCGAGCAGTGACGAAAAAATTCAGATGGCCCTGGCCATGGGTGCCATGGGCGGTGCATTGTATACAGAAAGTACGTGGCATAAGGCATTGAGGCAGGATAGCAAGGGATTTGACGTGATTGTTGATAGCGCCGGAGGGGACGGATTTGCTGCATTGGCGGCGCTTACCAATCCCGGTGCTCGCATCGGCATCTATGGTGGCACGAAAGGCAAGATCTCTGGTCTGAGTCCACAGATTATTTTTTGGAGGCAAATTCAGATCTTGGGTAGCACGATGGGTAGCGACAACGACTTCAAGGAAATGCTAGGGTTCGTCACTTCCCATCAGATTCATCCGAAAGTAGACAGTGTCCACAACCTTGTTGAATACCAGCAAGCC
This sequence comes from Saprospiraceae bacterium, assembly GCA_965223025.1. Classification (GTDB taxonomy): domain Bacteria; phylum Bacteroidota; class Bacteroidia; order Chitinophagales; family Saprospiraceae; genus JABDMH01. The sequence continues at coordinate 3,434,505 of CBDCVP010000023.1, read as the reverse complement.
TTCGCACGCATGAGTGAGGGTAAGCAGTTTGGCAAGATAGTCATGAAGGTGTAGGCCCTCGGGAAGCTGGGTTCAGATTAGAAATACAAATTGTAGTAAATTTAAGGTGGTATGTTTTGCAAAGCGACGCACATCGGGATGCTCGTGGCAGTTCTGGGTGCCTGTGTAGCAGGTTGTGGCCTGGTCGGTGGTGGGAGTAGTACAGAAGAGGTTGAAGCTCTTTTTGTCTACGAAATCGAGCCCTTGCTTCAGACCAAATGTATAGCATGTCATGGTGGTGAGCCTGACGAGATCGAAGGATCTTTCGATATGACTACACGTATTGGGATGCTGCGTGGCGGCGCTTCAGGAATGGCAGCCATCATCCCTGGCTCACCCAATGAGAGTCCTATTTTGGAAGCTGTCAAAAGGGTAGATCCTGACCTGGCGATGCCCCCAAAGGTTACGGAGAGACTCTCTCCCGAAGAAGTAGAATTTCTGAGGCAGTGGATTGAGGGAGGTGCACCTTGGCCCGATGATGAGACAAGGGCACAGATCCTGGAGGACCCACGGTGGAAGGGAAAGGGCAAGGTGACGATCCCGACCGAAGGTGCCTTGGCTGAGAGCTGGACCAATCGTACCTATCGCCTGGAAGACCTGTGGGCTTATCGGCCGATAAGGGAAGATTCTTTACCTGAGGAGGTGCATCCGGTGGACTTTTTCATCGGCAGGAAGCTGGAAGATATTGGCTTGACTACTGCTGGGGTAGCAAGCAAAGAAACACTGATTAGGAGGGCATACTTTGACCTGACCGGTTTGCCTCCTTCCTATGATCAGGTAAAGGAATTTGTGGCCAATGACGATCCCATGGTATGGCAACAATTGGTGGATAGACTGATCGATGATCCCGCCTACGGGGAGCAGATGGCTCGAAGATGGCTAGATGTGGTCAGATATGCGGATAGTGATGGATTCTCCAATGACTTTGTACGACCCAATGCTTGGCGCTATCGCGACTATGTCATCAGATCCTTTAATGAGGATAAGCCATATAACCGGTTTGTTATCGAGCAGATTGCTGGAGATGAATTGGATCCCGATGACCCTGAAATGCTCATTGCCTCTGGCTTCCTCCGTATGGGACCATGGGAGCACACGGGCATGAGCGTGGCCAAGGAAACTAGGCAGTTTTTTCTCGACGACGTCGTGAATGGCATCGGAGAGACTTTTCTATCCACCCCACTGATGTGTGCTAAGTGCCACGATCATAAGTTTGATCCCATCCCTGCGCGTGATTATTACCAAGTACAAGCTGTTTTTGCCACCACCCAATTCGCAGATCGACATGCACCATTTCTCGAATCTGAAAATAGGTTGTGGATGGAGGAGGAACAAACTCGCATCCAAGATTGGATCGCTGGTACTCAGAAGGAGAGAGCCTTGATTAATGCCAAAGAAGAAGGGGCAGCAGCAGAGTGGTATAGGCAACGTGGCCGACCCTACCTGACCAAGAAGGCGAGACGGTCACTACCCGATCATCTGCAACCTCCCCGGTATTTGGGACTTACGTTTGCCGATCTCGGTTATCGTAAAGTGTTGAATAAACGACTCCAGACACTTCATGCCCTGAACAGACGATTTGAGCCCTATGCCTATGCGGTTTATAATGGGGGGGATCGCATGGTAAGAAGTGGAACACTGCTCACGATGCCGGAGGAGCCCATCGATTCCCTACCCAAGACTTACCTGCTGAGAGCCGGATCTGTGTTTGCCCCTACAGAAGAGGTACAGCCGGGCATTCTGCAGGCCATACCGGCTGTCTTTAGAATAGATCATGAAACCGAGACTGTGGATCTGGATTTTGGCATACCACCTGATAGAGGAGGAAGGAGACTGGCTTTGGCCAAATGGCTGGTGCACCCAGATCACCCCATTACTGCCAGGTCGATTGCAAATCGCATTTGGCAATATCATTTTGGTGTTGGACTGGCGGAAGATGCCAATAATTTTGGTGTGGCATCAAAAAAGCCAAGCCATCCCGAATTACTCGATTACTTGGCCAAATATTTAATGGATCATCAATGGTCGATCAAGAAACTACATCGCCTTATCATGAGTTCTGCCGTTTACCAGACGGACTCCAAACCATCTGACTTGAAAAAGGCAAAACTGTTGGATCCTGAGAACAGGTATCTGTCACATTTCAATCCACGAAGACTGCATGCCGAAGAACTCCGTGATGGCATTCTGGCAATTACTGGTGAACTCAACCGAATCACGGGGGGCATCCCAATTAGACCTGAGATCAATGAGGAGGTGGCCCTCCAACCCCGGCATATCATGGGCTCTATTGCTCAAGCTTATCAACCATCACCTAGACCGGAACAAAGGCATCGTCGTACCGTTTATGCGGAGAGAATCCGCAGTCTGCAAAATCCGTTCCTCTCAGTTTTTAATCAGCCAGGTACGGACCTCTCATGTGGACGCCGTAGCCTTTCGACCATCGCTCCACAGGTGCTGGCTCTTTTTAATGGTGCCAGCACGAGAAGCAGAGCGTTAGCATTGGCTCTGAATTTACAGAAGATGCATTCGTCTCTCAGGGACCAAGTCGAATCTGCTTGCCAGGAGGTGTGGCTTCGAACACCTACCGATCGCGAGCAGGAAATGGCAGAGAGTTATATACAGGATATGACCAAGTACCACAAAACCAACGAAACTCCACCAATAAAACGACAAACAGTTGTGAAACGAAGGATGTTTGAGGAAATGACAGGTGAACCATTTGAGTATACTGAGCGCCTAGATGTCTTTGAAGATTTTATCGCAGATGCACATTACAGCGATGTGGAGCCTGAGGTGAGGGCCCTGGCTGACTACTGCCTCGTATTGTTTAATAGTAATGAATTTGTCTATGTGTACTAACCCCGGACAAGGCCGCAGTCGGCGAGATTTCTTGTATGGATTGGGTTCGACCATTGGGGCTGTGGCGTTGAGCAGTTTGCTGGGTTGCAGATCGGCCACTTCTCCGGTCCATAACGTTGAGGGTCGCCAGATTGGTGGTCCATTGGCCCCGAAGGTCCCAATGTCTGTGGCCAAAGCAAAGGCGTGCATTTTCTTAACCATGGAAGGTGGTCCTTCACACATCGATACCTTTGATCCGAAACCTGCCTTAAAAAAGTATCACCTTAAGAAGTTTGAGAGAAAAGGTGAGAAGTTTAGCGCTATGTCTTCTGGTCAGCGATATATTGTACAGAGCCCATTTAAGAGTAGAAAGGTGGGACAATCTGGGGCGGATATGTGCGATAGGTTTGAGCACTTAGCTGCTGTGGCAGATGATATCTGTTTTTTCAGGGGACTGCAAGCTGCATCGGTAAACCACCCCACCGCGATGTATCATATCAATACCGGCAATCGATTTGGAGGGGAGCCAGCCCTGGGTTCTTGGATTACCTACGGACTAGGTACCGTCAATCAAAATGTACCTGCTTTCGTCGTATTGCCCGAAGTAGCTTGGCCCCAAGGTGGACCTGGCAACTGGTCAAATGGCTTCTTGCCGGCACATTATCAGGGTACACCCTTTAGACCGGTAGGTACTCCAGTGCTCAACATCGATCCGCCTCCGGGTGTCAGTCACTACCAACAAAGGGAGAGCCTGGATCTTCTCAATCAGCTAAATACAACACACCAGCAAAAAAATCTGCACCACGAAGAGCTCAGTGCTCGGATGGCTTCCTATGAGCTGGCATTTCGCATGCAAGCGGAAGTGCCAGAACTGATCGATATCGATAGTGAAAAAGAGCATGTGAAAGAAATGTACGGCATCGGCGATGATGCCACCGATGCTTTTGGGCGAAAGTGCTTGATGGCGAGGAAACTGATTGAGCAGGGAGTGCGATTCGTCCAAGCCTATTCGGGTGGTTGGGATTCACACGATTTTCTGGAACGGGCACATGGATCATTGATCAAGAGCGTCGATAAGCCGATCGCTGGACTGATCAAAGACCTCAAGCAAAGGGGCCTGCTTGATGAGACTTTGATTGTGTGGTGTGGTGAATTTGGGAGGACGCCTGATAATGGGATTCGAGAAGGTGGCGTTGCCTATGGGCGCGATCACAATCCAGACGCCATGGCCCTCTGGATGGCTGGCGGTGGGGTCAATGCCGGCCACACTTTCGGTGCGACCGATGAACTAGGTCAGAGCGCGGTCGAACTCGTATATCCAATATCTGATCTCCATGTCACCTTGCTCAAGCTTCTGGGCCTGGATGACCACAATTTGACCTATTTCCACAGTGGTCGCCACAAGCAGTTATCTCAATTTGGTGGCAAGGTGATCAAGGAATTGATTGCCTGAATTTCCTGCTATCTTTAGGCCTATCATCAGGATATCATCCACCTCAGAAATCTAAATTTTCCCTGAAAGATGAAGGATAAGAAGCTTAGAAGTAAGGATGCTTTACATTACCACGCCAAAGGCAGACCCGGTAAGATTGAAGTCATACCTACCAAGGAAACCGCTAATCAACGTGATTTATCTTTGGCCTACTCTCCCGGGGTGGCAGACCCGTGTTTGGCCATATCTGAGCATACAGAAGATGTATTTACCTACACTGCCAAGGGAAATCTCGTGGCAGTTATTAGCAATGGCACGGCAGTATTGGGCCTTGGAGATATCGGGCCAGAGGCCTCCAAACCGGTCATGGAAGGAAAGGGTTTACTTTTTAAAATCTATGCCGATATAGATTGTTTCGATCTGGAGCTCAATACCAAGGATGTTGATGAACTCATACGTACTGTCAAGATCTTAGAACCCACCTTCGGAGGGATCAACTTAGAAGATATCTCGGCCCCAGCTTGCTTTGAGATTGAAGAAAGGTTGAAAAAAGAGATGAATATCCCTGTGATGCATGATGACCAGCACGGTACGGCAATCATCAGCGCTGCAGCTATGATTAATGCGCTAGATCTGGTGAAGAAAAAAATAGGTGAGGTCAAGATTGTAGTCAATGGTGCTGGGGCCGCATCCATATCTTGCGCAAGATTGTATATTGCACTGGGGGCAAAAAGACAAAACATCTATATGTTTGACAGTCAAGGTCTCCTGCATCCAAAACGGACAAATCTTACCGGAAAAAAGTCGGAGTTCGTCAATGATGGCATGTCGTCGACTTCTGACTTGAGTCAAGCCATGGTAGGTGCGGATGTATTTATCGGTTTGTCAAAGGGGAATGTTTTGGGCAAGGAAGAGGTGAGGAGTATGGCTGCAGATTGCATTGTCTTTGCCATGGCAAATCCAGATCCAGAAATCAGCTATGAAGACGCAACATCGGTCCGGTCCGATATCATCATGGCCACTGGTCGATCGGATTTTCCCAACCAAGTGAACAACGTCCTCGGTTTCCCCTACATCTTTAGAGGTGCCTTAGATGTCAGATCCAGATATATCAATGAAGAGATGAAGTTGGCTGCTGTAAGAGCATTGGCCAGTCTGGCTCGAGAACCTGTGCCAGACATTGTCAACCTGGCCTACGGTCACTCTAACCTCAGCTTTGGGCGTGATTACATTATACCCAAGCCTGTCGATCCTCGCTTGATTACTGCAGTATCACCGGCAGTAGCAAAAGCAGCTATGGATTCTGGTGTAGCTACCCATCCGATCGAGGACTGGGATGCCTACCGGATCCAACTGTCCAAAAGGCTTGGGTTGGATAATTCATTGACTCGAGCTTTGATACGTCGTGCCAAAAGAGACCCAAAGAGAGTGGTCTTTACCGATGGGGAGGACATCTCAGTGCTCAAGGCAGTACAGGTGATTGTAGAAGAGGGGATTGCCCTTCCGATATTACTGGGTAATGAGAAGAAGATCAAATCATTGATGGAGGAGCACCATATTGAGCTAAATGGTGTGAAGATTATTTGTGCTGAAATTCCGAAGAGTGATCATGATATTCGGATTTCGAAAGACTATGCGAAGGCTTATTTCCTAAAAAGACAGCGAAAGGGTATTACCCTGAGGGAAGCGCAGAGCAATATGTTGCAACGACCTTATTACGGAGCGATGATGGTAGAAAAAGGGCATGCAGATGCTATGATCGGAGGACTGCTACAAAATTATCCAGATACCTTGATGCCAGTTTTGCAGGTGATCGGGGCAAGACCAGGTGTTCGCAGGGTTTCAGGTATGTACATCCTGATGTCTCGTTTTGGACCGATTTTCCTGGCTGATACCACGGTCAATTTTGACCCTTCTGCCGAGGACTTGGTAGAAATCACTGAGCTGGCAGCGGAACAGGTGAGGAAATTTAACATCATTCCCCGGATTGCACTAGTTACCTATTCCAATTTTGGCTCGGTAATGGGCTCACCGGTGGCAGTCAAGATGCGGCAAGCCATCAAAGTGCTTCATGAAAAACATCCAGAACTCATCGTCGATGGTGAAATGCAAGCACATATGCCCTTTAGTCCTGATCAGATCGTTCGCGATCATCCCTTTTCCAATCTGGCCCATGGTGGTGCCGCAAATACACTGATTTTCCCAAATCTTTCGTCCTCAAACATTGCCTACAACCTGGTTAAGGAGCTGGCCAACATTGAGAAAATTGGTCCGATCTTAATGGGACTGGAAAAGCCCGTACATATTCTGCAACTCCATGCTACCGAGCGTGAGATTGTCGATATGGTGGCTCTGGCAGTCGTGGATGCTCAGGCGTATCAATCATAGTTGCGAGGGTGCCGTGGGCCTCCTCCTTGAGGGATCCCTCCGTGTCTAGATTTGGTCCTTTGTGAGCTCCCCGTCAACTAATCTCCAAATTCCCAGTGGATTGTCATCTTTTAAGGCAGCTGGAAGGAGACGGTTGGGGAAGCTTTGATAGCAAACAGGTCTACCAAAGCGCTTAATGGCATTGGTACCCACTGAAGTTGTCTGCGGAGCAGTGGTAGCAGGATAAGGGCCTCCGTGCACCATTGAGTCACAAACCTCAACTCCAGTCGGAAAACCGTTGATGATGATTCTACCGACTTTGCGTTCCAGCAGTGGAATCAAATCGGCGTATTCTTCCAGGTCTTTTGGTGTGCCATGGATGGTGGCTGTCAAATGCCCTTCCATCTGGAGAGCGGCATCAATCATGTGCTGTTTTTCATTGACCTCAACCAATATGCTGGATGGTCCAAAAATCTCTTTCTCCAGCGAACGGTCGGCTGAAAATTGCTCATAGCTTGTGTGAAAGACCTTGGCAGTCACTGCATTGACTCCCTGACCCTTTACACCGGAAGCAAGTGTTTCCACTTCCTTGCGGGTGAGTCTCTCGGTGCCTGAAGTGAAGGCATCCCGAATACCTCCCGTGAGCATATTGCCAGCTTCAATGGGAGTAATGGCAGCGGCCAGGTTTTTCCTAAATACTTGAGTCTGGTCTGACTTGGGCAAGAATGCCAGGCCAGGATTGGTACAAAACTGACCTACTCCCAGGGTTACCGATCCAGCGAAAGCCTTTGCGATCTCTTCACCCCTGCTAGCCAAGGCCTCTGGAAGTATGAAGACCGGGTTGGTGCTTCCCATTTCGGCAAATACAGGAATTGGCTCCTCTCTTTGATTGGCCAGATCGAAGAGGGCTTTGCCACCACCGAAAGATCCTGTGAAACCGACACCTTTGATCAGTGGGTGCTCGACCAGCGCGGTTCCTACCGCGTGGCTGTTGCCCTGAACCATAGAGAATACTCCATCAGGCATACCTGTCGCGGTGGCCGCACTGAGAATAGCTCTAGCTACCAGCTCAGATGTGCCCGGATGAGCGGGATGACCCTTGACAACTACTGGACATCCTGCAGCCAAGGCAGATGCTGTATCTCCACCCGCCACGGAAAACGCAAGTGGAAAATTACTCGCCCCAAAGACCGCCACTGGGCCAATGGGATGAGTCGCGTGTCGAATGTCGGCTTTGGGGAATGGCTGACGATCTGGTTTGGCGGTGTCGATCCTGGCATCTACCCAGGAGCCCTCTCGCACTACTTGCGCAAATAGTTTCAGTTGGCCCATAGTCCTTCCACGCTCACCCTTGAGTCGTCCTTCGGGTAATGCTGTCTCTTGCATGCATCGCTCGATCAATGTGTCTCCCAGATTTTCGATTTCTTCAGCAATGCGATCCAGAAATGCAGCCTTCTCCCCTGGACTAATGGTGGCGTAGGTGGCGAAAGCTTTTTCAGCCAGCCTGACAGCCTGATCCACTTCTTCATTAGTTGCCTCAGAAAAAGCTATTGGTAATTGTTCTCCCGTAGCAGCATCAAAGGCATAGAATTTTTCTTCACCGCCACAAACATTGATTCGTCCTATAAATTGTGCGCCTGAAATCTCCATAAGTATTTTCTTGTTTATTGGTCGATAGGGTTGTCAAATAGGATATCAAATGTATGAGTTTGTAGTCAAACTCCCATGAAATAAGTTGTGGCATGTCTGTCAACATTCCGAGACAGGCCACTTTAAGGACATAGGTCGACCACATTTTTTAAGGTGCCAATCCGATCAATGTGGATGAACACTTCATCATTGACAGCCAGCGTGAAATCATCAGGAGGTACGATCCCGGTGCCAGTCATTAAGAAGCAGCCATCAGGAAAAGAACATGCCCGAAATAGAAATTCAGCTAGATCTTCAAACTTTCTCTTAATCTGGTTGATCTGTATCGAAGCGTCGAATACCTTACTTCCACCCCTGATAATCTCTAGTTGAATGTTGGTATCACCAGGTAGAGGTTGATCCGTGATGTAGATACAGGGCCCAAGACCGGCACAGTTGTCATAGACTTTTGCCTGGGGTAGATACAGTGGATTTTCACCTTCGATGCTGCGAGAACTCATGTCGTTGCCGATGGTATAACCTTCAATGGTGCCAGCACTGCTGACAAAAAGGGTGAGTTCAGGCTCGGGCACATTCCAGGTTGAGTCTTTGCGGATATAGACGGTCCCACCATCCCCTACGGTGCGGGCTGCGGTGGCTTTCATAAAGAGTTCGGGTCTTTCCGCATCGTATACTCTATCGTAGAAATCACCACCACCAGCTTGCTCAGCTTCTGCCATTCGAGCGGTCTTACTGCGCAGGTAGGTCACTCCCGATGCCCAAATCTCTTGACTCTGGACTGGAGGAGTAGAAGGTATTTGAAAATCTCCATGGTAGGGCTTCCAATGTGACAAATCCGCCATGAGAAAACTGTGCAGATGTGAACGATTGATCAACTTATCCCAGCTCTCGATGTCCTTGATATAGATCTGGTCCTCGAGTGCTAAATAGGCATGTCGGCCTCCATAGTAGATCTTCATAGTTGAGTAAGGTTTATTTTGCAGCGAATTTACTGATTTGATTTTGATCATAGCCAAAGATGCTTCGGTCATGAGAAGGTACGGTGCCAGGTACCACAACATATTTGATTATTTTGTGATATTACCAAAATCAGTACCCATCAAAAACAAGGGTAGAATCGCTCAGATAGATGCACTTAGAGGTATAGCTGCCCTACTGGTGTTGTGGTTACATGTGGCAGAAACCTTTGTGAAGGTGCCTGAGATTCGGGCAAGAGGAACCTGGCTACACGAAGTCATCCAGTATGTAGATTTGGGTCGATTGGGCATCAGTTTGTTTTTTGCCATCAGTGGTTTTGTGATTTGTCAGAGTATTCGTGGTCATCGAATCACAGGTACAAGAAAGTTTATCATCAGGCGTGTGATGAGGCTCTATCCGGCTTTTTGGGTGAGCCTGATTTTTGGCACAGTGGTTTTGTGGATCTGGTCGGGTCGGTCTGTGGACTTATACACGCTAATAGCAAATGCCACCATGGTTCCTGCTTTGTTAAATGCCGAATTGATCATTGGCTTGTACTGGACGTTGGAGTTGGAATTGTTTTTTTATTTCTTGGTGGCCATACTTTTCATCCGAGGACTCCTTCATCGCATCCAGGTTCTGTTATTCCTGGCAGTGATTTGCTTGGCTCTTTTCGGTGTATTCATGTTCGTTCCCATCTTATCACCGTCATACCTCGCCTGGAAAACCATGCCGTATCACTTGTCCATTATGCTTTGGGGTGTCCTGTTTCGATATTGGTATGATGATCGTCATAAAACCATTTTATTGTGGGGTAATTGTATCGAGTTGAGAAGGATTTTGGGATTTTACTCTGCGGCTCTTTGCATGGTGGCAGGAGCAGGGATTCTAGGGAGTTTTCTGGCAGACGGCTGGGATTATTTGAGTGACGGCGTAGCCTATTTGCTTACGTTCATGATTTTTTGGCTGGGGGTTGTAAAATATCCGGTAGAAAACCGGCTGTTTGCCTGGTTAGGTACCATCAGCTATTCCATCTACCTCTTTCATCCAGTGGTACTGGTAGCACTTAAGCGCCTCTTGTCAACCTGGGATGCCTGGTGGATGTCACTGCATCTTTCCTTTTACTTGATGGTCACCGTGCTCCTCACGGTGCCATTGGCAGCGGTGATATACTACAGCCTGGAAAAACCTATGATTGCCTGGTCGTATAAGATATCCAAAACAACGAGGAAATGAGCGTCGCTCCACACTTGGCATCAATCAGCCATCAGCGATAGATTGATTATTATCATAATTCTATAGCTGACAAGTGAGCCTACTGATAAAAAGGGATTTCTTAAAGTTGCTCAACTAAAATCGGAAGATACCCTCTAACTACGACTAAGTGCCAAATTAGTCCATTATCCTGGTGATACCTTAGGTAATTTCCAAGGTTTTCGGTATTTGGGTGCAATGAATTTATTGGCAGATTTACCACCAATAAATTTGTTTCTGGTATCATCCCAAATCAGTTTGTTCTGCTTGGTGCGAACCGCAATATTGGCCATATGTGCACTCACTGCGACAGCTCTACCGATCTCAACTGGGCAATTGGGTTCAGACCTGGACTTGATGCAGTCAATGAAATTGGCTGGGTGCGCTTGATGACCATTTGGGCCCTTTACCGGACCAACTTCCGCAATTCTATGGACTTTTGCTGTGTTATCCCACTCTGGCAGTACTTGCCATTTGCCCCGATCGGCCACCAAGGTACCGTGTTCACCGACAAAGGATACCCCATAGTGCTGATCATAAGGTCCGACCTGTTTGCCGCCATTATGTTCCCACTGTATGACATAATCGTCGTAAGCAAACAGTGCTGTCATGGTATCGTGGGTTTCTCGTGCTCGATCGGGTAAATCCATTTTGGATCCGTATGCCATCACCTTGCTTGGTGGGCCTGTCAAATCCTTTGCCAGTAATCCCATATCTAAAAGGTGTACACCCCAATCCGTCATTAAGCCACCGCCATAGTCCCAAAAAAAACGCCAACTCCCATGGAACCTTGCCTCATTGAAAGGCCTGCTAGGCGCGGGACCGAGAAAGAATTCGTAGTTTACTCCGGGTTTTACCTTACTATCTGGTACTTTGCGAGGACCTAAGCCATAATTGAAATTGGCCCAAATATTAGTGCGGTGCACCCTGCCGAGTTTTCCCGTTTTCAAGTACTCCATGGCCCCTTTCCACACTTCGCTGCTGCGCTGCTGCTGACCTACTTGCACGATACGACGGTACTTGCGAGCAGCCCTGACCATTATGTTGCATTCTTCGATGCTATTGGCCATCGGTTTTTCCACATAGACATCCTTACCCATCTCACAGGCTGTCACCATGGGTAAGCAGTGCCAATGGTCGGGTGTGGCAATGATGACGGCATCCAAATCTTTTTTGGTCAGCATCACTCGAAAATCTTCATAGGTCTTGGGCTCTTCCCCTTGTAGTTTTGCCAGCATAGCTGCCTTTTCTTGCAACACATTGGCATCAATATCACAGATGGCTGTGCAATTGACGCCTGCTACCTTTAGGTGATTTCGAAGTACGCTGAACCCCCGGCTTCGGCAGCCAATCAGACCGATATTGACTTGATCTGAGGGAGGAATGCCCCGGTGTCGATTTGGCATGATATATGGAAATGTGCCAAGGATCGGGGCAGACAAGATTGCACCCGTGGAGCGTACAAAAGATCTCCTAGTTTGATTTCTCACCGGCATGTTTTCATCGTTAATTCATTGGTTCTAAAATAGGAATTTTTCAAGTCCCATGGGTTGACAACGATGGTTAGCAACGTCGAAATTTTTGGGATTCTCCCGCAGATGTTTTCAAATGCGGCAGAGGGAAAGGAGCTCTTTGAAAATACAAGTCCAATGGTTACCCTGGGTGGATCAACGCAATGCATCCTACCATCAATCGCTGATTTTCCCCTGATCTTCTAGTCCGCTTATCCCACAGTACTTATTTTGCCGTTTTATCCTTCCTACCTTACTCAGTCATCTCATGGATCATCTGCCCCATATTTATCCGTGCCTCATCCCATTGCTGGGCGTCAAAGGTCCAGACATCTAGTCGGCCAATGGCTTCTGGGCCAAAGGGCCTCCCGATAATACTATTTACCACATTGTCGACCCGGTCTTTGGCACCATCTTTCTCAGCTAGCAATCTCATGTATTCATATTCTTGAACACCATCGCGCATGGCTTTAAGTCTAATAGACGGGCAGACAACGGAAACATGGGGAACGATGCCAGGACTATAGATTAGCTGACCATTGCCATTCAATTTTTTATAGGTGAATTCAGCGTCGGAATCGGCACCGGCTTTGTAAGCATCCTTCCAGGTTTCAGGGTCGTACCAAGCCCTTTTCCATCCGGCACCGATACCCCAGCTGATCCAGGAGTAGGTGCGATATTTCCAACTGCTCCAACTGATGGCGCGATCACAAACCAGGGGTAAGTCAATGAAAGTGGAGCTTCCTACCCAACTGTTTACTTTGGATTCGTAAAGCATTGGACCGTACAGCCAATCTTCAATGCTCATTGCCTGGTACTTTTTCATTTTCTTATGGTCGTAGTTGATCGTATGAGATGCCCAGGAGGTGATATCGTTTTTTACAACCGACATGGCTTCTTCGCTGTAGCCGCCATCAATACGAAAATGTGCTTCTGGATAGTGAGTCTTAAATAATCTACCATAATAAACCATTCGATCCCAAGCTTCGGGAAAATAGGATTCATCCAGGCCATTGAGATATACGGTGATCTCCGTTTTATCTGGGTCGATCATGTCGCCCAAATGATTGCGCACAGATTTTATTGCTTGAATATATTTTTTCCGATTGGCAGGCAGCCTCTCATCGGCCGGGTTTCCTACATCCGGCCATCCACGACCACCGTGTTTACCAAAGACATTAAAGGGTACGATAAAAGTTTCAATGGGTTCGGCATACCCCGGTCCAAAATGATAGCCATGCCTTGAGGTAAAGGCTTCTCCGGAAAAATATTTTTTCAACCTCTGGTCAAAGGCCTCCCAATTGAAAACTATTTGATTCGATTCGATGCGGATTTTCGGTTTATAAGTGGGATCCATCAGGGCTATTCGATTCCTCTTGAAAAGTTGATAGATTTCCAGGGCATCCTCTTCCGGCATGTCACTCAGAAATCCTTCATGTTGCAGGCTGGCCTTTAAGCGGTTTTCATTGGGAATCGCAAAATCCCAGACCTGTAGTTCGATAGGGATCGATTTCGTTTCTCCACCAATCATGACCTCAATCTTACTGTGGTAGGTGCCGGGCCCAGCAGTTTTTCGATCGAATGGGATGTATTGATCTACCCAGATAATCGTTGATTGTTGCCCAACGATTCGATTGTTGAAATCGGGCAGTTCAAAAGGATACACCCACCTTCTGGGGACCTTGCTTGAATCTGCCTGTATCTGATGGTAGGGGATCAGGGCATCGGGATACCATCCTGTACCCAGGGAGGCTTTGGGATATCCGGTACTGGGATTTTTGACTTCTACTGCCCATGTTAAAAAGAGCTCAGGTGGAATGGACCAACTTTGATCCAGTCGTTGAAATGGTTGCATGGATACTTTCATGCCATAAAGGGTGCGCTGATCCTTTCTGGTAATCACCAGTTGGAATGATACATATTCACCCCTGGCACCTTTGAGATTGGCCTTTCTCCCATAGTACACCCAGTTGTTTGCCAGAACATCTTGGAATTGAGTTTGATGCTGTTGACTTCCTATAAATCTGTCATCAATGACCTCACCACTGGCAAGATCCATTCGTATGGAAGAAGGTAGTACCGAGATAGACCATGCCCCCGCATCTTGATTTTGCCAGGCCATCAGGGTAGAAGGAAGAACCAGGCAGGATATGATCCAGAAAATTGGTTTAGGAAACATGGGCATTCAGGTTGATTTTTTGTCAAAGGGTGGTGCGATTAATTCAGTCAAGAAACGTCGATTTTCATCTCCAATTGATTTCATCTGCCCCAATATAGCTGATTGACCGGACAGTAGTGTGCCAAGAATCTAAGGGGGTGCATTAGATTTTGTCGTTTATGCAGCTGCACCAAGATAGCGTTGAAAATGGGACCAATGGCCACTCATGTGAAGAGTTCTCAAGTTAAGAACATTTTGTGCTCCTGGTTTAGACCATCGTTGTCCTGATAATTTAAGTCGCTTTTGTATTACGGTACGATGTGCAGCCTCGATTGCTCCAGATCCAATGAGTAAACCTCCTTTCTTGTATTTGGGATAATTCATTCTATGAGCATTATTCTTTAAGTATGTTAGTAAGTCTTGCTTGACTTCTTCTTTTTCTTCGTCGGTATTTGAAAGACTTTGGATTCTTTTGATCACATAGTTTCCACCTTGGTTTATTAACTTAGTGTTCATCCGCTTGGTCCATTTCTTTGACTTTTTATCATCATCGAAAAATTTGTTGGCAAATTCTCCAATGTGTTCTGCGGCATGGTAGTAATCCAGAATCGTTGTTGCTGTGGGATAGCAGGCTTTTATCCATTGATCAATCCATTTAGCTCCATCCGTTACGAACACTAGACTTTCATCTTTCTTTTCATATCGATCAAGTAAAACGGACATCTTTTCTTCAAATTCTTCATGATTCCCCAAATGTGCAATGTATTCTGATTCCTTAATCCATTGACGATCAGTAGCTTCTGGTAAAATTGATCCAGATCTGAAAACACGACCCAGTTTTACTTCTTTCCATTTATCTTCCCGCGTCAATATCATTGAACCGTCTACCTCACAATAAACTACTTCTTCTGATCTACTTTCATCCTTTTTCCATAGCTGCTCACTTGTCAACCACTGTTCGGCTATCGACCCGTTCCGATTGGTCAACTGATGTAGCATGAATTCATTCGTTTTTATCCCAAGCATTCTTAGTAGTTCAACCCCGAAACTGTATCTCTCCTCCTTGCCAACATAGGTCAACACGTCCTCTAGTTTTGGGCTAATTTTACTCCCTTTCAATTGCTGGGTAAAATGGTGCTCTTTCTCTAACTCAATCTTTCCTACCCGTGTGGCAATGTTTTTTTTTTACGGCGGTCTTTTGTTCTTACATCCATGCATTCCTCATACAACTTCCTGCCCAATTCCATCCATTGCTCTACAAATTGGGATTCATGGTCATAAAAACTCATCTTTGGATCTGCTGCTTTTTCGGTAAATTCTTTCTTGAGTTGGCTGAATTGTTCTGATAGATCAGCCTTGTTCATAATATATTAGGTTTTTTACTAATATATAACTTAGTTGCGACATTTTCTAATGCACCCATCTAAGGGTATAGACCTATCCCGGAGAATTCACTGTCCGATACCGTTCATTTACTGTCCGAATCCGAACAAATTAATTTCTCATAAGGGTGCGTTAATTTGGTAACAATTTGATATACAAGTGAATGTGATTTTGGCATGGAGTTTCTAGTTATATTTCTAAGTCTTATGGTCACTTGGCAATCATTTTGGAAGTCTAAAGAAACCATGCTATGCTTCGCAACTATATTCGTGTCACTCTTAGGAATTTGATCAAAAATAAGTTTTTCAGCCTGGCGAATATTTTTGGTTTGGCGGTCGGTGTACTTTGCTGTACCTTGATTTTGGTATATGTAACACATGAACATAGCTATGAGCGCTGGAATCCGAATGCCGATCAGATCGTACGCATTCATACCAAGGGATTGGTTGGGGGCAATGAGTTGAATATGGCTGTAGCCAGTGCACGGATTGCACCAGAGGCAGCATCACTGTTACCGGATATTGCCAATTGGTGCCGATTTCGAAATTATGGCAGCAGATTGATTAAGGTTGATGGCACTGACCAACAGAATATATCGGTCGAGGAAGCGCTTTCTGTGGATAGTTCTTTTTTCCAGATGTTTCCTCTGACTTTGATCCATGGAGATCCGGAAACTTCATTGACGCGTCCAAAGACAGTGGCCATTTCCAAGAAGATAGCCACGCGACTCTTTGCGAATACCAGTCAAGCGCTAGGCAGGGGCTTAATCATCGACAATCAAGAGGTGTGGACTGTTACAGCTGTTTTCGAAGATATGCCACAAAATAACCACTTCACTTCCGATCTACTTTTTTCATTGACCGGCAACAGCGAAGTGGAAAATGCCCTAGCCCTTTGGGCGGCCTCGAGCAACTTTCATACATACTTAATGCTACGGCCAGGTACCGATTACCTTCAATTTGAGGATAAATTTCGAAAGCTCTCCAACGCTAAAGTGGGAGAAACCATCAGTACTTTTGTGGGCCTGTCTACGGCTGAATTTGAAGCAAGCGGCCAATTTCTTAGGCTCGAATTGCACAAGATCGAGGATATACATCTGAGATCCAATCTTGGAGACGAACTGCAGCCCAATGGCAATATTCTGTATGTGCGATTATTTTCATTTATAGCCTTTTTTGTCTTATTAATAGCTTGCATAAATTTTATGAACCTGACCATGGCAAGGTCGAGTACACGCATGGAAGAAATTTCGGTGCGAAAGGTCTTAGGAAGTACAAGAGCACAATTAATCAGTCAGTTTCTGGGGGAAGCCTTTTTCACTTCTGTTCTAGCAGTGGCGATTTCATTGATTGCCAGTTTTTTCTTGATGCCCTGGTTTGCAAACCTTGCTAGTCGTAAACTGTTTGTACCGTGGGACCAACCATCCTTTTGGTTGTTAATGCTCTCAGGTACGGTTTTGGTGAGTCTATTAGCCGGGGGTTATCCAGCTCTTATTCTGTCAAGAATTCGACCCATTCAAGGTCTAAGGAAGAGGATGGCCGTTGGAAAGTCGCACTTTGATTTGCGCAATGTATTGGTAGTTTTTCAGTTTACCATCGCAACGATTCTGATTATTGGCACCTTCCTAATATACCAGCAGATACAATTTATGCAAAACAAGAGTTTGGGTTATGAAAAGGACCAGGTGCTGGTCGTCGGAGCTGCGAATTCTTTGGGAAATAATTTATCTGCTTACAAAGAAGAGATTTTACAGCATGCGTCCGTAAAATCGGCAACGGTCAGTGGATTTCTACCTATCCCATCCAGTCGAGGCAATTCCACCTTTGCCACTACTCCAGAATTTAGGCAGGACAACATCATCAATATGCAGCAATGGTACGTGGATCAGGATTATGCACGTACCATGGGATTGGAACTATCAATCGGTCGGTTTTTCGATCACCAATTCGTAAGCGATAGTTTAGGCATTATCCTGAATCAAGCTGCAGTGGATGTTTTACAGTTTGATGATCCCATCGGAAAAAAGATTTACGCCATTAAGGATGACATCGATGTTCCAAAGTCAGCTGATGATTTTATTGCATATCACGTCATTGGTGTGCTGGAGAATTTTCATTTTGAAAGCCTTCGACAACCCATCACTGCCTTAGGAATGTTTTTGGGAGATTCCCGAGGCAGTATTTCCTTTCGTTATGAGGCAGGAGCATCTGAGTCATTGATTGATGCCTTGGAGGCAAACTGGCGAAACATGGCCAGCGATCAACCATTTTCGTACCGATTTCTCGATGAGACCTACGCTCGGACCTATGAAGCTGAGCAGCGTATTGGTACCATTGCATTGGTGTTTGCACTGCTTGCCATCTTGGTTTCCTGCTTGGGGCTATTTGGTCTTTCGACTTATATGGTAGAGCAGCGCACCAAGGAAATCGGAATCAGAAAAATTCTGGGAGCTACCGTCTTGAATGTGGTCGGTATGCTCACTCGCAAATATCTAATCTTGGTCCTGATATCGTTCTTGGTCGCTATTCCCATCAGTTGGTATGCAATGGGTAAATGGCTGAGTAACTACGCATATCGAGTTGATATTGACTGGTGGGTATTCGGCATATCTGGGTTGTTGGCACTTTTGCTGGTTTTTGTTACAGTGGGTTTGCAGAGTGCCAAAGCTGCCTTAGGTGATCCAGTGGAGTCGTTGAGAGTAGACTAATAAGAATCTGGATGTTTGAGGTTTGGATGTTTGGTGACGGAGTGGGCACTAAATTTTGACAAACACCCGATGCTTGTAAAGCCAATAGCAGATATACCACAATCCAAAAAGGACAAAGAGGTTAGTTAGGATCAGTACTGTTGCATCTCCACTAAAAGCGAAAATGGCGGTAGAAAAGGGTTCGATGACATGCCTAACTAAGTTGGTACCGCCCACATGTGCAAAAAGATAAATAAATAATGAATTCATGCCAACGATATTGAAAAAAAGCGTCCAACTCTGCTGCTTTTTGATATCGATGAGCCAATACGAAACAGCCAGTGTTAAAATCGTCCATCCTCCACTGGCGAGAATAAAACTAGAAGTACATATTCTCTTAATGATTGGTGTGATTGGACTGAGAGCATATCCTAGTAGCAATGCTACCATCCCGGCAAAAAGCAATATTTTTAATTTATTTTTTTGACTTCGGTCGCTCATTAGTAATTGGCCGGCTACAACTCCCCAGATGGTATGAGCTGTGGTAGGAATGGCATTAAAGGATACCCAGTGTCCTTTGAGATCTTCTCCTCCGTACAGCATGTCTAGCCAAGTGCCAAAATTTTCATTGGGTATGAATGGACTGTTAAATCCCTCCAGGGGAAACGTTCGATAAATGATCTCTGTGGCGAGAATGAAGGCCAAGGAAATAGTGATCTGTGCACGCATTGATTTGTGCATCAGCAGATAGGCCACCAGGTAGGTAACCGACAACTGCGCTAGCACGTTTTGAAAATGGAAGATAATCTTACCATGTCCGATACAGGTAATGCCCCATCCAAGTATTAGGAGCACAAACGCACGTTTCAGGACATGCCTGGTGATCTGACTTTGGGTATGGCCCTTCCTGCGGCGATTGGCAACAGCATAGGGTATGGCAACACCTACGATGAACATGAAGTAGGGTTGGATGAGGTCCCAAAATCGCAACCCAGCCCAGTCCACATGGTGAAACTGCAAACCTATGGTATGCAACAGGGTTCCCATATCAGCACCGTCGGTGATGGATGAAAACAGGCGTGTAAATCCTGCCACCAGGAGAAACATGGTAAAGCCGCGAAAGAAGTCTAAGGATAGCAGCCTTTCGCTGAGCTCATCTGGTCGGTTACTCCGTTGCATAGGATGGGATTTTTGGCCCGATCAGACCCCTTCTGGCAATATGGTCCTTGATTTCGAAGCTGATCAATATAAATCTGTCAGACCGGGTATGGCTGGTTCCCTTCTCGACAATGGACCAAACTCCATCTTGTCAGGGCTGAGATCCAGCTGTGATTTATTTAGGGCCCAATTAAAATCTACTGCTTTGCCGGTATAAGCACTCATTCTTCCCATGATCGCCGTCATTGTACTGTCACATATTTGCTTTCCCTCGTTGATCGCCTTAGATCGACGGATGCTATCGATCATTTCTCTGTATTGCTGTATCGCGGGTTGTGAGGTGGAACCATCGGACACAAATGGTGCACTGCCTTTGATGATTCCCTGCCGAAAATCAAGTGTAGCAGATCCCTTAGTGCCTGTCACCCGTTGATTGTTTCTGGATTGATAGTTATCAATTTGAGTTCCCATGTATTCGACTCTGACCTCATCGGGATATTCGTACTCTGCGCTAAAGTGATCATAGATATTGCCATAATCAAATCCAATCCTTGCCTGGCGGCCACCCATTCCTATACATCTCACGGGGTGGGATCCCATGATCCAATTCATAATATCCAAGTTATGCACGTGCATTTCCACGATAAAATCTCCGGATAGCCAGGTCCATAGCAGCCATCGCCGTATCTGATATTCCATCTCCGACCAGTCCGATCTCTTGACTTTTTCGTCACTTCTCCAGGTTCGCATCGCACTTCCGCTGCGGAATACTTGACCACCATTTATTTTTCCGATGGCACCATCGTGTATCCTTTTGATGACTTCTCGATTGGAAGACAGACGTCGCATCTGTGTGCCAGCCACGAGGGTCAGTCCTTTTTCTTGGGCCATTCTTGAGCTTTCCAGCACTGATCTCACTCCGACCGGATCTACTGCTATCGGCTTTTCCATAAAGACATGTTTACCCGCTTCCACCGCATACCTCAGGTGTTGGGGTCGAAAGTTTGGAGGAGTGGTTAATATCACCATGTCCACGCCACTATCGATCACTTTTTTATAGGCATCAAAACCGATGAAGGTGGTCTCCGGTGTGACTTTATAAATATTTTTCACAGGGAGATCTCTCTTAGCCAGATTCTCTTGGATGCTCTGAGGAGCAGCATCCAGATGGTCCTGAAACAAGTCTCCAATGGCCGTAAGTTCGATGCCCTTTGATGATGCAGCGCAGTCAATGATGCCTGCCCTGGTCCCACGGCCACCGCACCCGATCAGGCCAACCCGGATGGTGTCTGATCCTGAGACAAAAGCCAGATGTTGGGGCGTGAACCAGGCTAGTGCTCCAGCCTTAGCTGTTTTTTCCAAAAAAGACCTACGTGTCACGTGTCGACCGGTGAGATTCTTGTCGTGCTTCATAATCTAGTGATTTATGGGTATCGTTGCCCGTAGAAAAGTACCTGTAGTATAGTGAATATATCCCAGAAAAGGAAGAGAGGACCTCCAAAGAAATCTGTGATTTGTAAGGTTTGCGATGTCGTTTATACCGTATTCTGGAGCCTCTGAATAATGCTGACTCAAAGCAAATAACTGATATGGCTATCAAACCAACTTTTCTTTACCTTTATATCCGGGGAATGCCCGCGCATGCGAATGTTCAATTGATCGATGATTTTCTTAGAGAAGATATTTTATCGAGGGATTAAGGAAATTTTTACAAATGCATAATTAATAGTCATGGCAAATCACAACCGAAGAAAGTTTATCCAGCAATCATCCATGCTCACGGGTGGGATCTTGATTCATCCTGGTGTGCATAATATGGGACCACGCAAATCTTATAAGGAACTAAAGATAGGATTGGTGGGCTGTGGTGGTCGTGGTAATGGTGCGGTGGTACAAGCACTATTGGCCAACAAAGGTAATCGCCTAGTTGCCATTGCCGATGTGTTTTCAGAGCAGACTGAGCAATGTGTCAAGAAATTGAGTGAGATTCCAGAGATTTCAGACCAGATAATGCTCCCCAAGGACCGTAGGTATGTGGGTTTTGATGCGTACCAGAAGGTTATCCATGACTGCGATGTTGTCTTGTTGGCCACACCTCCGGCATTCCGACCGGAGCATTTCGAGTATGCTGTGCAGGAAGGTAAACATGTCTTCCTGGAAAAACCACTTTCTTGCGACGGACCTGGCACTCAGCGTATTATCAAGGCAGGCAAAGCAGCTGAGGCAAAAAACCTCAAGGTCTTGGTAGGGCTGCAGAACAGGTATGACCCGGCACACATCGAAATGGTGAAGAAGATTAAGAAGGGAGCCATCGGTGATGTACTGACCAGCACATGCTACTATATGAAGGGCGGATACAAATTAGTGCCAAGGGCCTCGACCACTTCAGAGCTGGCCTTTCAGATCAAAAACTATCACTACTTTACCTGGCTCTGGGCAGGAGCCCCCGCGGGATTGCAAATCCACAATGCTGACATCGTACATTGGGTCAAGGACAGTTATCCGGTCAGCGCTCAAGGTCTTGGAGGCAGGGCAGTTTTGGAGGGGCCCGATAGTGGGGATGTATTCGATCATTTCTACATCGAATATACCTATTCCGATGGTACCAAGATGCATAGCGAAGTTCGAAATAACGATCGGACGTTTAGAAAAAACGGTGTCTGGTTTACCGGCACCAAAGGTACAGCCAATCCACGTGAAGGTATCATTAATCACTCTGGCAAGGTGCTCTGGAAATTTGATGATCAGAAAGCTGGCAATGCCTTTCAATTAGAACACGATCGGTTTTTTGAGTCGATCATCCAGGATAAACCACACAATGATACTCATTATGGTGCCTACAGCACCCTAACTGCCATCATGGGTAGAATGGCTGTGCATTCTGGGCAGGTCATCACCTGGGACGATGCACTTCATTCTGAGGCGCACCTTGAGCAGGATATCACCGATTGGAGCCAGCCCCCAGTGGTGCCGGATGATCGTGGGATCTATGCTTTTCCGAGACCGGGTAGCAGGGCAGTGTAGAGCGAGATATCCTTGTACTGTTTGAAGTAGGGCGTTTGCCAATCCCAATACGGACTGAAGAGGTGGCCCTACCAAGATGTTTTCGATCGTTTTGGATCTCTGCTGCCAGATTGCTCTTCTTCCCCGCTGTACCTGGGCATCCGCATCAGATTTGTGACGGCCCTGGTGGCAGATCGGTGAGCGAAGGATGCTGGTAGGTCAGCGGTGATGACTAAGCCTTCACTCCTCTTCTTCCAAA
The DNA here is from genome assembly GCA_965223025.1 of Saprospiraceae bacterium. GTDB lineage: Bacteria > Bacteroidota > Bacteroidia > Chitinophagales > Saprospiraceae > JABDMH01. The sequence continues at coordinate 3,411,807 of CBDCVP010000023.1, read as the reverse complement.
GTGCTACCTTGGCTGGACACGCCCTAAATGCAAATGACTTCCTTGCCATCATATCTATGCAAAAAAGTTAATTTCGGCCGTTCCCTTTTCGATTTTCTATGATGAGTAAACCTTTGCGATTATGTTATCACTAGAACCAATGAAAAATTATTTAATCCTTTTGGCGGCGACCATTGTGGTGGTTTGTTCGTCATGGACGCGTAGTGCCGGTCCAGGGATGGCGACCACCAAGCCCAACATCATCATGGTAATGACCGATGATCAGGGAATTGGGGATTTTGGTTTTATGGGTAATCCTTATGTAAAAACCCCACATCTAGACTCACTAGCAGCACACAGTTTGAATCTGACAAACTTTTATGTATCCCCGGTGTGCGCTCCCACAAGAGCCAGCTTGATGACAGGCAGGTATTCAGAACGAACGGGTGTTTACGACACTTATAATGGTGGTGCCATTATGAGCAGCGAGGAAATTACTTTGGCAGAAGTTTTAAGGGACAACGGTTACCGGACTGGCATTTTTGGTAAGTGGCATTTGGGCGATAATCATCCTTACCGTCCGATGGATCAGGGATTTGAGATCTCACTTGTGCATCGTGGCGGAGGCATAGGGCAACCTGGTGATGCACTCAACTTTTTTGCTCGCGATAGCTCGTATTTCGATCCGGTGCTGTTTAGCAATGGGAATCCAGTGGAGACCAGCGGATATTGTTCTGATGTGTTTACAGATGGATTGATTGAATTTGTTCGGCAAGAAGCGAGGAATCCGGGGGAGACACCATTTTTTGCTTATTTGTCGTTTAATGCCCCACATACGCCCCTGCAGCTTCCCAAAGCGTATTACGATATGTATGCAGATCTCGAATTTGATGTCGATTCTTTTGCGGTTTTCGATGAGGCTGTACAAAAGATGACACCTGACGAGATGGAGGCCGCCAGAAGAGTGTACGGCATGGTTACTAATATTGATGATAATGTAGGTAGGCTGGTTCAGACTTTGAAGGATGAAGATATTTACGATCAAACGAGCATCATTTTCCTTACCGACAACGGTCCACAACAGAACCGATTTAAGATCGGACTTAGGGGACGAAAATCACATGTGTATGGGGGAGGAGTCCGCGTGCCATGTATGATTCACTATCCAACAAGATTCTTGAAAAAGGAAAAACTTGACACACGGATTGCCCACATTGACTTGCTGCCTTCGATCCTCGATTTGTGCGGTCTGGAAAAGGTAAATCACAAGATTGATGGTTTGAGTTTTCTTTCTTCTGAAACTGCAAATAGTTCAGCATTTGATCACAGGACTTTATTTTTCGAATGGGGAAGAGGATTCTTACAGAAGTATAGGAATTTTGCTGCTTTAAAAGGAGAATATAAACTGGTGGGTAATACTGGACCTGAAAGTACGATTGAAGGTTTTGAATTGTTCAACATTAATAAGGACCCACGAGAGATGAATAATGTCTTAACATCGAACACAAGAACTGCCATAGCATTGAAAAAGGAAATGGATGCGTGGTACGACGAGATTGTTTCAGAAGAAAATAGCCGAAAAAACTTTCCGGCCCTTATCGGCACACCAAATGAAAACCCTGTTCTACTCAATCGAAATGATGCCAAGGGCACACCCGTTGCCTGGAACAGGGACCATGTGCTGAATTACTGGGATGTGACAATCGCTGAGGATGGCATTTATAATATCGCCTTTCATTTTATGGATGTAGTCCAAGCACCTGGAAAAATGTGTTTGAAAATGTATCCGTACAATTATATACAGGATAGAGAGCAATACACCAGTGAATGGACATTCGAGGGCTTAGCAATTAGTGCAGGCAATTACCGAGTCGAACCTTACTACCAAAGCAAAAAAGGGAAGTTTGTTTTTCCTTTGTACCTATCTGTGGAAAGGGCGGATAAATAGATGGTGATAGAGATAATCTTCTATATCTTTTGACGTGTTATATGATTCCCTCAAAAGCGTAGCACAACCCAACCCAACTCAATTTTCATCCCAAGGAAATCGTGGTCCTTCGACAGTCTGACAAGAATGCTAATGTGATCAAAAGATCTTGTATCCATACTGAGACTTTATTCGTAAACGAAAGTGCTTTAGCATCTAGATTATCAGGGCTTTACTGGATTGGGCACAAGCAAAGTTAAGTGTGGGAGGGCCAGTATATTTTCTCTTGACAACACAATTTCGTTTATTTTTTTGAGTTGAATACTATGATCGAGTGAAAGCCAATGGCAGTTTCCTTGCATCGCAATAACACTATGTTACTTCAGTACGAGTTTGGTAAAACTCTGAGAAGTTGTATCACTCTAAGCTAATGAGAGGTTGACGTGGGTTATGTACTTTCATTCGGTCTACGTGTCTAGTGGAGCAGATTGCAAAGAATGGCTATGAAGTTTGAATGGATTTTCCGACTTACACTACTACTCTTGGGCATAAATTATGACTTGGGAAATGCTCAAAGCACCATTGTTTGTGGGACTGTTTCCGATAGGAGTTCCGGGGAAGTTCTCACCGGGGTACACATTATTATGGACAATGGTACTTCCGTACTAGCCACGAGTAATAATGAGGGTAGATTTTGCTTCCATGCAGATACTGTTGGTAAACCTGTCCGATTTACACGAATCGGATATGAAGATGAAGTGATGACTATACCTGCCCTCAATGCGGGCAATCTGTCGGTTATGATGAGTGAGGTAGAGTATTTGCTACCTGAACTTCAAGTTTCTCATACGGGGCCCATGGCAGCTCATGAACTATCCATTGTAAGATTGTCAGGGACCGATGTCAAAGATCAACCGATGCTCCTTGGAGAAGCGGATCCTATTAAAGCGCTGATTGCCTTTCCAGGTATCAGTAGTGGCAGAGAAGGCTCTGCTGGCCTGCATGTTCGCGGTGGCACGCCCGATCAGAATCTGTATCTCCTGGATGATGTTCCGCTTTACAATACAGATCACCTTCTTGGTTACATGTCAACCATTAATCCAGCGGCGCTCAAATCAGTTTCACTTTTCAAAGGTGGAATCCCAGCTCGATTTGGCACCAGGATAAGTTCGATTGTTGACATGACGACACTCGAAGGGAGTAGATATGAAAAAAGAGGAAGCTATAATATTGGACTTCTATCAAATGCTCTCCACTTTGAAGGGCCCATATCTAAAGGAGAATCCTCTTATTTCGTAGGCTCTCGTATTGCAAATCTTTCGGTTTTGACCTGGCCACTTAGCATTTTATTCAATGCAGGTAAGATACCGAATTTCGTAACCTATAACATGTATGATCTAAATACCAAATTCACTTTTGCCCTACCCAAAGAGCGTAAATTATCATTAAGTGTCTACACGGGACAGGACCGGATTCCGGAATGGTATAGAGATAATGATCGAGGTAGCAATGAGGAGGTGACCAAGCGCACTAGACACTATGGACATTTTAGCGCTGCTACCAAATACACAGGTTGCCGAAGGTCTGGTCATTTTTTCAAGAGTGTCCTATACTTCACAAACTTTCGCAATGTAGACAGGTACACATCGTCCATCGATAAAGCTCCCCTCAGATCAGGAATAGACAAATCGATTCTTCAGGAAGTGGGATTGAAACACCGAGAGGAATACCTTTTTAAGGATGTGATTGTTAGTGCCGGGATAGATCTGGGTCTGTTCAACGTTCGACCAAATAATGTACAAATTGAGGACTTCGGGGCGGGTACGAATTTAATCACTAGACATGCATCCTTGACACACATATTGATGCTAATGCCCTATGGATCTGCATCATTTAGGCATAATCAGATGAGCTTTAGTCTGGGATTACGTACGTCCGCCTATTTCCGATCTGGAAATAGTGAAATAAAACTGGAGCCAAGATTGTCGATATCGTATGAATCCCAAAATTCGTTTATTATGGATTGGTCTATCAGCAGACTATCTCAGCCTTTGCACCTATTGTCATCTTACGTCATCGGCCTACCCAACTATCTTTGGGTCGGTAGTGATGCAAGAGCACCGGTAAGTTCTTCTACCAATCTAAGTCTCGATCTTGGCCGAACATTCGGGGTTAAGAGGAGCTGGACTATGAAAGCAGGATTCTACTATAGACGGTTGGAGAATCTCATTGATTATCGCCAGGGAGTCAGATTTACTTTTGATGCCCAACAAGACTACATTGACAAGATAGTCACTCACGGAAAAGGTCAGACATATGGCTTGGAAGTGTTTCTTGAAACCAAGCAAAAAGCCTTCGATGCTTCGCTGTCGGTCACCGTCGCTAGGTCAGATCGGAAGTATCATGCGTTCAACAGCGGCTCATGGTTTAGATCCAGATACGATAGATTGGTCAGCATCGACTTTCTGTCTAAATTCAGACTAACCCGTCATTTTCACCTAGGGAGCTACTTCACTTTTTCAACTGGCCATCCTATCACCTTAGCAGAAGGCTATGCACTCGGATTAGTACGAGGGATCCAGCCATATTTCCCAGAAAGATTAAATGCAGAATCGCCCAACTACTGGCGGTGGGACTTGCAATTAAGACGTGACTATGAATCCAGAAAATTAAAAAAAGTCTTTTGGTCAGTGGGTGTTTATAACCTGCTTCTTCACTTCAATCCAGTCAAGATAGAACTAGATGGTGGATACCGAAGGGTAGATTTTGGAGATATTGAGTATACCTATATACCGCAGGTGCGCAAGGTCGGAGCTGCATTCTTCCGGTTCGTGCCTAATTTTTCTTTTGGTAAAAAATTCTGATTGGGTATGACTAGCTGCAGATATTTACTTTTTCTTTGTTTGGGCTCAGTACTTGTCGCATGTACTCGGGAGTACCCACTTTCCGAGTTCGACGACTTCCAAGCTAAACCAGTGCTGAATGGGTATATGAGTGAAAAGTATGGTTTGGATCTATTGCTGACTAAAACCCTGAGTCCTATCAATACCGATACCATATCTGCTGTTATTTCAAATGCAGAAATCTTTTTATTGACAGCCGAAGATGACACGATCTTTGCGTTGGAAGAGGATCCTGGCCGATATACTAATCCGGCTGTTCACCTACGGAAATCGGAAGTATATGAACTGTACGCTACGGTTCCAGATTATGAAAATATAGTCATCCGAGACTTGATCATACCCGAAATTCCGGCTTTCATTTCTCTATCACTAGACAGCTCAAGACTGCAAGAGGGTGCACTTAGGTTTGCTTTGCAAATGGAAGGTATGCGTTTAGAAGAGTACTGGTATTGGTTCAGATTTACGGGAGACCTGCAGCCTATTTGGACCGATCTCGACAACACGCAATTATACGATATTTGCCAGGCCAACAATTATTCTAGTAGTAACCAAATTATTTTTAGCACAGCATGTTCATCCGATGGAAAAATGCACATGAATTTTGAAAGTCATTTCGGCAGGAGAGAAATACCCACACAATTGGAGGTGGAAATTGTTTGCATTGAAAGCACTTTTGGTCAGTATCTAAGAGAACTCTCTGAACTAAGGGATCTTGATCAAGCCTTTCGTGAGCCTCCACCACCGATCTCAAACAGTAGTATCGGCATTGGTTATGTTGCGCCAATATCTGTATTCGATACGACTTTTGTGTTATATTAAATGCGATCAACAGGCCTTTGCATTTTCAACAGCTCCGAATGACTCTGCAACGCGTATTTCGATTGGATTATTATTCCATACCTTAATACCAAAGCAAAAAAAGGGAAGTTGGTTTTTCCTTTGTACCTATCTATCGAAAGGGGGGATAAATAGATGGTGATAGAGATGGCACCCACCGCATATTGTTATCTAGTTGAAGGTAGATTGCGGACCCTGTTCAATTCGGCCAATAATTCCTTGACTTTGTCTGGGTGTTGATCATATAGATTATGCTCCTCAGCAGGATCTTTTGATAAATTGTATAGTTGGGGGTCTAATGGTGTTTTAATCTGCTTCCTCCTGTGCTCCGGTAGTTCCTTGGGGAGTGTATTATCGATGTATTTCCACTCTCCCATACGAAGAGCCAGCATACCGTGCATGTCAGATGTCACGATTGAAGTCCTTGGCGGTCTATTATTTTTACCCATCAAAGAAGAGAAAAAACTTAAAGCGTCGGGAGCCACATTTCTGTCTTCTGGCAGACCACTACCAGTGATGTCTGCCACGGTGGCAAATACATCCATGACAGCGATGATATCTGAAGAAACAGAACCTTCTTTCACCTTTCCAGACCAGGAAACAATAAATGGAACCCGTGTACCCCCTTCCCAGATGGTATGTTTATCGCCCCGTAAATCTCCATTAATTTTCAAACCGGCATTCACAGCCTGGATTTCCGGTGCCTTGGGTTTGTTGGAAGGTATCTCACCACCATTATCACTCGTGAAAATAATCACGGAGTTTTCCAATAATCCCTTGTATGCTAATGTTTGAAGTATTCGACCGACACTCCAATCTAAGTCTTGGATAAAGTCACCATAGGGTCCACAGTTGCTCATGCCCCGCATGTAGTTGGATGGGGTAATGGGATGATGCACGGCCACAGGGGCAAAGTATAGAAAGAATGGAGTCTCATTACCTTGCAACGATAGCCAGTCAACGGCCTTATCGGTGAGCACCTCCATCGTTTGAGTGTTTACTCTTTGTGGTGCATCAAAACCATAGTATTGAGGACCATAAAAAGTCCGGGAGTAGGCTTCAATTTTATCACTGCGAAGACCATAGATATGATCATTCTCAATAAATACGCCCATTTTATCGCCATGATTCTGAGGTACGCCAAAATGGTAGTCAAAGCCCAAATCCAAAGGCCCTGGTTTCAGAGTCCCGGTGTACTCCTCAAGTTGCCCAGTTTTACCATAGCCTAGATGCCACTTGCCAATGGCAGCAGTATTATACCCGTGATCTTTGAGTAGGTCAGCAATGGTTGCTCGGTTGGGATCCGGTAACAATGGGCTTTCTACACCCGAGACTCCATATTTTAGTGAAGAACGCCAGGGATAGCGCCCCATCAGAAAACTGTACCTGGTGGGCGTACAAATAGATGCCGCAGTGTAAGCATTGGTAAACATCATTCCTTGCTCCGCAATATCATCGATATGTGGTGTACGAACCAAGCTCTTTTTTGCGCCGTAACAATTGAGACTATGATATCCAAAATCGTCGGCAAGGATGAAAATAATATTGGGGTGATTTGTTTCTTGGGCGATAGCAGTAAAAACACTGAAGCTTATTGATGCGACGAAAAGGAGTTTGCTGATTGTTTGGTTCATTTGGTTACTATTAAGTGGATAATTTTCGATTTTATTTTTATGAGCACCTGTGAATCGACAGATCATTTTGCTGTGCCGGCAGGGCGGGCGAAGAGCCTCATTTCTTCTTGAAATAGAACGGCCATTCCGCGTAACTTCCGTTTGAGTGTCCGGTTATTCACGGGATTTCTTTCGCCAGGATCATTTTCCAGATCATAGAGCGTCAAGGTTGGATGAAGATGTAGTTTCCATTTACCAGATTCTTCAGCAAGCTGAGGTTTTATAATATTTATGCAAGGGGAAATGAGCTGTGCCGAATAAATCATTCCTTTACGATAGTCGCTTTACTCAAAAATTCTTTGTCAGGTTGAAATTGTATTTTCTCTGAGAGCTCCTCATTGTACCAAAGCACCGACTTTTGATTTCTGACAACGGAAAAATCCTTTGGGCTCTGGCCACTCAGAATTTTTCGAGCAGTCTGTGCAGCCCATATTCCCTGTTCGCTAGCAACTTTTGTGAGACCTACTGAAGCAAAAGGCATCATAAAATCTTCACAAGTAATGACAGGTACTTTCATGTGTTGTTTGGCAAAATCCAGAGCTTCTTCATGGTCCCAATTCTTGATGCCTCCGTTGGTGGGAATATAAATGATATCAAACATTTTATTTCCATCTTCGTAAAATTTCTTCCATGCTTCAAAATTATCGACCAGTGCATGTGTCGCATTAATCCCTATGTTGGTGAACAGTGTATCCAACATCATTTCTTCTTTCCGAGACGTGGTCGTATTTTCTGTCAGCACCAATAATTGATCCATGGATGGATAATAGGACTTCATTAGCAACAGTGCCTTCCTTAAAGGCAGTATTTCAAGCATTCCCGTGATCTGATTGGGCTGAAGGGTGTAATCTTGGTCAGACCAATTCACTCCACAGAATACAACAGGTACTGGCGTTTTTGATAGATGGGGTTGAACCAGGTATTTGACAGCATTGTCATCGGATACGATCACAATGTCCGGTTTGATCAATAATATGGAATCAAATAACTGAGCTGCTCTGTTTTCAATAAATCTCTGTGCGGTATTCCTTTTAGTGTCCATCATATAGCTGGTAAACTGAAAACTATCTGGGGGAAAATATTCGATGACGGCGTCCATGATTTCATCGCTAGACGGATGCCCTCTGTGGTATGAATTAACATACACGATGCTCAATTTTTCAATGTCTGTTTGATGGCAGCGTTGTGTTACTGCCATCAGGATTGTTGAAATTAGTAATGGAACTACAAATGGTTGTAATGTCATTTGTTAACTATTTGATCAATTTTTTGGGGTCATTATCGTCGTTGGACTCTTCTTCAACTAAAAGGCTCATAGTGCATTTACTACCCACTAACCTAATAAATACCTAGCACTTGGTTTGCTAGCATCGTGGGAGTGTGGCATATCGATTCACGACAAATTTGTCGTCCGCGGTCAGGGTGTAAGTTATCCATGAAGGCAAGGCTACTCGGTACGTACGGGCAATAAAGCTGCGATGTCCGGAAGAAAAGTTTCCCGGCCAATCACTGAGAACTTTTTATATATTTGCCGTGCCTTTTACAGAGGGTATTGACTTGCATCGCAGTCCGGTTCGCGCAGCCCACTGGTGGGAGGTTCGAACTTCGAGATCCTCATTCGGGGTGTAGCGCAGTCCGGTTAGCGCACCTGCTTTGGGAGCAGGGGGTCGGGAGTTCGAATCTCTCCACCCCGACACAAGGCCAAGATCAGGTAAGGTGGAGCGAGAAGATTTGGAGACGCTTTGGAATTGTAGATCGCATCCCGCCTTTAGCGGGAGGGTCGGGAGTTCGAATCTCTCCACCCCGACACAAGGCCAAGATCAGGTAAGGTGGAGCGAGAAGATTTGGAGACGCTTTGGAATTGTAGATCGCATCCCGCCTTTAGCGGGAGGGTCGGGAGTTCGAATCTCTCCACCCCGACACAAGGCCAAGATCAGGTAAGGTGGAGCGAGAAGATTTGGAGACGCTTTGGAATTGTAGATCGCATCCCGCCTTTAGCGGGAGGGTCGGGAGTTCGAATCTCTCCACCCCGACACAAGGCCAAGATCAGGTAAGGTGGAGCGAGAAGATTTGGAGACGCTTTGGAATTGTAGATCGCATCCCGCCTTTAGCGGGAGGGTCGGGAGTTCGAATCTCTCCACCCCGACACAAGGCCAAGATCAGGTAAGGTGGAGCGAGAAGGTTTGGAGACGCTTTGGAATTGTAGATCGCATCCCGCTTTTAGCGGGAGGGTCGGGAGTTCGAATCTCTCCACCCCGACACAAGGCCAAGATCAGGTAAGGTGGAGCGAGAAGATTTGGAGACGCTTTGGAATTGTAGATCGCATCCCGCCTTTAGCGGGAGGGTCGGGAGTTCGAATCTCTCCACCCCGACACAAGGCCAAGATCAGGTAAGGTGGAGCGAGAAGATTTGGAGACGCTTTGGAATTGTAGATCGCATCCCGCCTTTAGCGGGAGGGTCGGGAGTTCGAATCTCTCCACCCCGACACAAGGCCAAGATCAGGTAAGGTGGAGCGAGAAGATTTGGAGACGCTTTGGAATTGTAGATCGCATCCCGCCTTTAGCGGGAGGGTCGGGAGTTCGAATCTCTCCACCCCGACACAAGGCCAAGATCAGGTAAGGTGGAGCGAGAAGATTTGGAGACGCTTTGGAATTGTAGATCGCATCCCGCCTTTAGCGGGAGGGTCGGGAGTTCGAATCTCTCCACCCCGACACAAGGCCAAGATCAGGTAAGGTGGAGCGAGAAGATTTGGAGACGCTTTGGAATTGTAGATCGCATCCCGCCTTTAGCGGGAGGGTCGGGAGTTCGAATCTCTCCACCCCGACACAAGGCCAAGATCAGGTAAGGTGGAGCGAGAAGGTTTGGAGACGCTTTGGAATTGTAGATCGCATCCCGCTTTTAGCGGGAGGGTCGGGAGTTCGAATCTCTCCACCCCGACACAAGGCCAAGATCAGGTAAGGTGGAGCGAGAAGGTTTGGAGACGCTTTGGAATTGTAGATCGCATCCCGCTTTTAGCGGGAGGGTCGGGAGTTCGCATCTCTCCACCCCGACACAAGGCCAAGATCAGGTAAGGTGGAGCGAGAAGATTTGGAGACGCTTTGGAATTGTAGATCGCATCCCGCCTTTAGCGGGAGGGTCGGGAGTTCGAATCTCTCCACCCCGACACAAGGCCAAGATCAGGTAAGGTGGAGCGAGAAGATTTGGAGACGCTTTGGAATTGTAGATCGCATCCCGCTTTTAGCGGGAGGGTCGGGAGTTCGCATCTCTCCACCCCGACACAAGGCCAAGATCAGGTAAGGTGGAGCGAGAAGATTTGGAGACGCTTTGGAATTGTAGATCGCATCCCGCTTTTAGCGGGAGGGTCGGGAGTTCGCATCTCTCCACCCCGACACAAGGCCAAGCTCAGGTAAGGTGGAGCGAGAAGATTTGGAGGCGCTTTGGAATTGTAGATCGCATCCCGCCTTTAGCGGGAGGGTCGGGAGTTCGAATCTCTCCACCCCGACACAAGGCCAAGCTCAGGTAAGGTGGAGCGAGAAGATTTGGAGACGCTTTGGAATTGTAGATCGCATCCCGCCTTTAGCGGGAGGGTCGGGAGTTCGCATCTCTCCACCCCGACACAAGGCCAAGCTCAGGTAAGGTGGAGCGAGAAGATTTGGAGGCGCTTTGGAATTGTAGATCGCATCCCGCCTTTAGCGGGAGGGTCGTGAGTTCGAATCTCTCCACCCCACACAAGGCCAAGCTCAGGTAAGGTGGAGCGAGAAGATTTGGAGACGCTTTGGAATTGTAGATCGCATCCCGCTTTTAGCGGGAGGGTCGGGAGTTCGCATCTCTCCACCCCGACACAAGGCCAAGCTCAGGTAAGGTGGAGCGAGAAGATTTGGAGGCGCTTTGGAATTGTAGATCGCATCCCGCCTTTAGCGGGAGGGTCGTGAGTTCGAATCTCTCCACCCCGACACAAGGCCAAGATCAGGTAAGGTGGAGCGAGAAGATTTGGAGACTCTTTGGAATTGTAGATCGCATCCCGCTTTTAGCGGGAGGGTCGGGAGTTCGAATCTCTCCACCCCGACACAAGGCCAAGATCAGGTAAGGTGGAGCGAGAAGATTTGGAGGCGCTTTGGAATTGTAGATCGCATCCCGCCTTTAGCGGGAGGGTCGTGAGTTCGAATCTCTCCACCCCGACACAAGGCCAAGATCAGGTAAGGTGGAGCGAGAAGATTTGGAGACTCTTTGGAATTGTAGATCGCATCCCGCTTTTAGCGGGAGGGTCGGGAGTTCGAATCTCTCCACCCCGACACAAGGCCAAGATCAGGTAAGGTGGAGCGAGAAGATTTGGAGGCGCTTTGGAATTGTAGATCGCATCCCGCCTTTAGCGGGAGGGTCGGGAGTACGCATCTCGTCACCCCGACACAAGGCCAAGATCAGGTAAGGTGGAGCGAGAAGATTTGGAGGCGCTTTGGAATTGTAGATCGCATCCCGCCTTTAGCGGGAGGGTCGGGAGTACGCATCTCGTCACCCCTCACAAGGCCAAGATCAGGTAAGGTGGAGCGAGAAGATTTCTAGACGCTTTGGAATTGTAGATCGCATCCCGCCTTTAGCGGGAGGGTGGGAGTACGCATCTCGTCACCCCTCACAAGGCCAAGATCAGGTAAGGTGGATCGCGGAGATTTCTAGACGCTTTGGAATTGTAGATCGCATCCCGCCTTTAGCGGGAGGGTGGGAGTACGCATCTCGTCACCCCGACACAAGGCCAGTTCTGGTGTTTTTTTCTAGTGTACGGCGTTCAGATGTGCCAAACATATATCATTTACTCCAAAGAAATTGATCGGTACTATATTGGATCAACAGGAGTCAGTCTGAGGGGGCGAATACGGAGGCATAATACGAATCACAGAGGCTACACGGGAAAGGTTAATGACTGGGAACTAATCTTCTCACAATCGTTTCATGAAATGAAGGATGCGAAGAGACTAGAAACCAAGATCAAAAAGCGTGGAGCGAGAAGATTTGGAGGCGCTTTGGAATTGTAGATCGCATCCCGCCTTTAGCGGGAGGGTGGGAGTACGCATCTCGTCACCCCTCACAAGGTCAAGATCAGGTAAGGTGGAGCGAGAAGATTTCTAGGCGCTTTGGAATTGTAGATCGCATCCCGCCTTTAGCGGGAGGGTGGGAGTACGCATCTCGTCAACCCGACACAAGGCCAAGATCAGGTAAGGTGGAGCGAGAAGATTTCTAGGCGCTTTGGAATTGTAGATCGCATCCCGCCTTTAGCGGGAGGGTGGGAGTACGCATCTCGTCACCCCGACACAAGGCCAGTTTGTGGGTTGCCACTGAAAAGTGTACCACTCTTGCCATTAAAAAATAGGCCGGTTAGCATGGGGTATCACATGATGGGTATCTGTCATATGATATTGATCTTTAACCATGATAACTATGATGCAAAAACAAGAGCTGGTCATTAAGTACTTTCAACAAGGCATGTCAAAGCGGGCCATTGCCAAGTCGATGAATCTCCACAGAGATACAGTCACGCGCCACCTAAATGAGTACCAAAAGGAACGTGGCTCTCCGGATGCCGGAGTTGTAAATCCACCGAAGTACGATTGTTCAAGTCGGAAGAAGATCAAGTTGACAGAGGAGGTTTGTGTTCTGATCGGTGAATATCTGAGAGAAAATCAGCGCAAGCGAGCCACAGGTTTGGCCAAGCAGTGTATGGCAGGCACAGATATGCACGAGGCGCTGTTGAAGTTGGGTTATCAGATCAGCAACTCAAGCGTGTGTCGTCACATCAGGCAGCACAAGCGCTTGTCCTCCGAAGTGTACATTAAGCAACATACGATACCGGGCCGAGTGGCTGAGTTTGACTGGGGCGAAGTGCAGCTCAAGGTGGGTGATAAAGTTAAGCGATGCATGATGGCAGTGTTTACATTGGCACATTCCAACTATCGATGGGCCTATATGTTTTACCGCCAAGATATGCCTAGTTTTCTATGGGCTCACGTCCTGTTTTTCCAACACATCAAAGGAGTAGTGGCTCAAGTCGTTTATGACAACATGAAGGTGGCAGTGGCCAAATGCACCATAAGGCAGTCTGATAAGAAACCGACCGAAGATTTACTCAAGCTATGTACCTATTACCAATATGATTATCGGTTCTGCAATGTTGGTAAGGGCAATGAGAAAGGCAACGTAGAGAAAAGCGTAGAGTATGTACGAAGAAAAGCATTCTGTGATCTATATCAATTTGACACACTCGATCAAGCCAATGCACACCTGGCCGACAAGCTTAATGAGCTTAATAATAGGACAGCAAAAGGACAACAAGCGACCATCAGTGAGCAATTATCTGATGAGCAAAGCTACCTTGTTCCATTGCCAAGTGTTGGATACGAAGTGGGAATAATGCTATGGTGCAAGGTTGATAAATATCGTACCATACAAGTTGATCGTAACCACTACTCGGTTCCAGAGACTATTGTGGCTTCTATGGTTCAAATCAAGGTATTGCCCTTGCAAATCAAGATCCATGATTCGAAAGGACATGTTGTAGCAACCCACGAACGCCAACATGCTATTGGTCAATGGATTATTGATATTGATCACTACTGGAAAAGTTTAAAGACAAAACCTGGAGCACTTCCCATGAGCGTTGGAATGCAACAGGCTGATCCGCTAATCAAGAAAGTCTATCATCAGTTTTTCAGTGATCAGAATCGTGATTTTATCGAGATCATGTTGTTTTGTCGCCAGAACAATGTGTCTTCTCAAGATTTGGAGAAAGTCATGCTTGAATGTCAACAGATCTTTTTGAACAGCCCACACACTGCAGATCGAGTTATCCATTTATTGAATAGGTCTGGACAGGTCCAAGAGCCACATACGAGCATCAATGCCGATTCAATGTCCAGCGCCATAGCGCAACAATGTCGCCAGCAATTAGCTGATATTCAAAACCTTCTTTGCTAATTTATAAGACACCAATGATGACAAAACAAGCTATTCACGATCAAATTCTATACTATTCTAAACAACTTAGATTACCAGCCTTTCGTAACGAGTACGAACATATGGCCAAACAATCAGCTTCGAATCGACAACCTTTCGAACATTATTTGCTCGATCTAATGAAAGTAGAATATGAGCAAAGAGCTGCTAGAAGAATAAAACAGCGTATCTCAAGGGCCAACTTTCCCTACAAGAAATTCTTAGCTGATATCATCGTATCTGAACTGCCCGATGATGCACAGGCCAAAATTGACGATCTGGCTAGACTAGATTTTAACAAGGACGCAATCTAATACTTGCAGGTAATCCCGGTACTGGCAAAACACATATGGCAATTAGTCTGGCCATTCAAGCTTGTCAAAATGATTACTCTGTTCTATTTACAACAGTCACCAGACTGATTACCCAGATTAAAGAATCTAGGTCCCAAAAATCTCTCAGAGTATTAGAATCCAGATTCGAAAAATACGACCTGGTGATCTGCGATGAATTTGGTTACGTCTCTTACGATAAAGATGCTGCTGAAATCCTATTCACACATCTCAGCTTAAGGGCTGGACTAAAGTCCATCATTATCACCACTAACTTAGGCTTTGACCGATGGTCTGAAATCTTCACAGACCAAGTTCTCACAGCTGCAATGGTTGATCGACTCACTCACAAAGCAGTTCTTATTAATATGAACGGAAAATCCTTCAGAGTAAAGGAATCTAAAAAACTCAATTCCATCTAATAAAACACCAATATGAATCCCTTTTTTCTATTTTTACTCGTGCTTACTGGTACACTTTTCGGTGACAGAGTGGTACACTTTTCGGTGGCAACCCACACAGTTCTGGTGTTTTTTTCTAGTGTACTGCGTTCAGATGTGCCAAACATATATCATTTACTCCAAAGAAATTGATCGGTACTATATTGGATCAACAGGAGTCAGTCTGAGGGGGCGAATACGGAGGCATAATACGAATCACAGAGGCTATACGGGAAAGGTTAATGACTGGGAACTAATCTTCTCACAATCGTTTCATGAAATGAAGGATGCGAAGAGACTAGAAGCCAAGATCAAAAAGCGTGGAGCGAGAAGATTTCTAGACTCTTTGGAATTGTAGATCGCATCCCGCCTTTAGCGGGAGGTCGGGAGTTCGAATCTCTCCACCCCGACACAAGGCCAAGATCAGGTAAGGTGGAGCGAGAAGATTTCTAGGCGCTTTGGAATTGTAGATCGCATCCCGCCTTTAGCGGGAGGGTCGGGAGTTCGAATCTCTCCACCCCGACACAAGGCCAAGATCAGGTAAGGTGGAACGAGAAGATTTCTAGACGCTTGGGAATTGTAGATCGCATCCCGCCTTTAGCGGGAGGGTCGGGAGTACGCATCTCGTCACCCCGACACAAGGCCAGTTCTGGTGTTATTTTTTCTATTTTTCTCGTACTGACTGGTACACTTTTCGTTGGCAACCCACATCATTTGCTCGCATCGAGGTCTTTCAGGAGATCGTCATTATGTTTTTGAGATTCTTGGTGTTTGCACTCATCTCGACTTTCACCTTATTTTATGAAATGTTAATAAATGACTGAAATATAGATAAATATGACTATTTATTGAACAATAGAAATGTCGTATCTTCGCAACTAAAATGACAAGCAATGCGTTAAGAGAAGGATATGAGATTAAAGAGCCTTGATAAAAAGATTAAATACCGAATAGCCAAGAGTAAGGATAATGTGTTTGTCCTTGAGGATTTTTTTGATCTATCAGGTAGAGATCAAGTCGGGCGGGCCCTGCGTCAACTCATAAAGAAGGGTGAACTTGTTAGGATAGGCTATGGGCTTTACGCCAAAGCGGCCTATTCAGAGTTTTCGAACAGATTTGTGCCCGTGCGCCCCTTGTCATGGCTCGCCAAGGAAGCAATGAAAAAGCTTGGTGTAAAGACAGCCCCAACCAAGTATGAACGCATGTATAATGAGGGATCGTCAACTCAGGTGCCTACAGGCAGAGTAATAGGTGTGAGGAACAGGGTATCAAGAAAAATCAGCTTTGAAGGATCTGACATTGTCTATGAGTACGTTCCCTAGCGAAGACACCATTTTTAAACTTGCGATCGAGCTGAATACAGCACCTGCATTCCTTGAAAAAGACTGGCACGTCACTAGCGTCATAAAAGCATTATCAGAGTTTGAAGATGATCGATTTGAGCCGATCTTTTGTGGCGGCACAAGTCTTCTTAAGGGTTATGAAATCATCAAGAGGTTTTCTGAGGATGTAGATTTTAGAATACTAAATAAATCCACTACCCCCGGCAACTAGGGGGCAGCGCAAAGACTACCGGGATTCGCTATTCAAGCATTTAGAAGAAATACCCGACCTCAGATTTGATATCGATAACCTGATATCAAGGGACAGTAGCCGGTTTTTTGGTATCCGTGCTTCCTATCCTAAAAGATTTGGGGATCATGCCTCAATCAGGCCGGAATTACAGTTGGAAGGAACTTTTGTCGAAGAAACTTTCCCTGGACTAGAAGAAAAAAAAATTAAGCCTCTCATTGACACTTATATCAAGACCGACAGTGTTTCTCTGGTCAAATGCCTATCTCTCCTTGAAACTACAGCCGATAAATCCAGTGCACTTGTTTGGCGGGTCTTAAGCCGAAAGAGAGATACGGAGCGAGATGATCCGACGATCATCAGGCACATTTATGATCTGCATGGGTTGCTCGATCAATTAGATAATCCCAAACACATCATTGAAGCAGCCAAAGCACGTTTTCAGAGGGACCGGGGGCGAGGGAACGACCTCATACCTGAATCCTTCGACAATGCGGTCGTTCAAGCAATACAGGTTTTAAGTGATGATCCACTATACAAGGAAGAATATTCGACCTATGTGCTTAACATGTGTTTTGGATCAGAAGCGCCGCCTAGTTTTGAAATCGCCCTTCAATCATTCACCTCATTAAATACACGCGCTCGAGATTCGACCTAATGGGACCAATCATTTGAACACATCGCTTCATGCGTATTGTTCACTAAAATTGTTAACCAAGAAAGCCAAGATGATTGACATTGAACGCTTTATGCGGCTTATGATTCCAAAATATTTAGAGTCTTCCAAAGATGAGCCAGTTTTACCCACCCCGACACAAGGCCAGTTCTGGTGTTTTTTTCTAGTGTAGGGCGTTCAGATGTGCCAAACATATATCATGTACTCCAAAGAAATTGATCGGTACTATATTGGATCAACAGGAGTCATTTTCTCTACTCTACATGAACCGCCAGACAGCCGACGGCAGATTCCCCACGAGCATTGGTTCTTTGCACCCGGACAAGGTAGATTCCGGATTTCTTGAAAGCATGTTCTGTGACAGCATAGCCGTTTTTTGCAAGTTTTTGAGCGTTGCCGTCTGACTTCGCGGTTACTGGACTAGTTCCGTCACCGAAATCCCAGACTTCACTGCCGTCAGTGGTGCGAAAGCTGCGTACTTTGAAGGTTACAATGTCTCCTGGGAGAATGCCTGTAGTAGGGGCATAGGTCGGGTGGATCGATGGAGGAAGCTCATCTGGCTTCGTAGGGTCGACCACCTGCACTACGGCAAAATCGAAATCGACGTTTCCCTGATCATCTTTTATTTGCAGGGTCTCGCTATACATTCCGGCTTTGTCGTACCTGCGTGCCACTGTGGGCCCGCTGGCTGTAGTGCCATCGGTAAACATCCAGTGATAAGAGTCGATTTGGCCTTTTGCGCTCCATGACTTTTTAGCATCAAGTTTAACCTGCGCTCCGACTGCTATTAAATGATGTGGCCGGGCTACAGCTATGAGGTTTGGGTTTTTCTCACGTACGTAGGCATCCCAAGCGAGGGCATAGGCATCTTGTGTGCCCCATCTTCCTGATGGTTGTGGGCTGACGATGCCGAAGTGAAGGTGCGACCAACCGCCACTGCCACCTTCCTTTCCCAATACTCCTATCTTCTGACCCATTTGGACTCGAGCGCCCGGTCTGATCGCTCCATCGATGTGGTAGAGGTGACTGTAGCGATAGTACCAACCACGATCATCCAGCAAGTAGATCACATCATAGCGTGGCCGTACTGGCGACTCCTCGTATCCGGGCAATACCATTTGACCACTGGACACTACCAGTCCATCTGTAGCAGCCATCACATCGATCATGCCTTCACAACCGCCGAAGTCCAGATCGTTATGGTAATAAATTTCCACATTGCCTGGCTGCTCACCACCGTCGACATAGGTGGGCTCGTTAGACATTTGTGTGTAGGAGGCAAACCACCTTTGCCTAACCGGATAAGTAAATGTTCCTGGCTTGACCAATGGAGAATTTGCTGGCCACAGACGGAGCCTGGCATCCTTTTCAAGCGCCCACATATCGCGACCACTATTGGCACGGTATCCCCTGGTTATTGGACAATCGATCTGTACATCGCCCGATATCCTGGGCAAGTGATAATTGCCCGAAAAAAGCTGAGCTTTATTTCCATTTACTTCAACGATAACATAGGCTGAACGAATAGCCCCCCGTATCGAATCCGTCTCCTCGACTAATCCTAGCAGTTTGACCTGGACACTGCTACCGTCCGCTAATTGAACCTTAGTAGATTCACCGATATTCATATCTACGACTCGGACAATGGGATCAAGAGTTGGTCGAACCATGGCAGAAAAGCCTAATAATGGAAGGCTGACCATTAAGAGCATTAGAGGTCGGGACATGCTTGACAAAGACATTGAATTTGCCTTTGAGAATATGTTTCGGAGACGGTGTAAAGAGGATGTGTATGATTCTTTGGTATACATTCTCATTATGCATCGAATTATTTTTTCTGACAAAAATTCATGTTTGAATACTCATTCTACCTTTGCCCTGATCTGTGGACCAGTTTCACGCAAAATTCCTATTGCTCCACACGAACCATTGATATTAGGACGAGTAATCGGAATCAAGGCATCAAACCTGCTATGACTCACAAGATTTAATCCTCACCTAATGCCGGAATGGTGTACGACCAATCAAGTGTGAGTCTGACCGAAATGCCATGTCCGATAGGAAGATACAAATCGTTTTCCAAACTTCAATTCTTACTCATAGGATGCTTCTAGTGTGAACTTCATGATGGAGCCGATGCTATGACCATCAAAAGGATTCTAACCACAGCATTGAGACGTCTGTTTGATGATGGATGCCGAAAACCGTGGGAGATCGGGTGCGGTCATCTCATAAAATAAAGCAACTGAATAATTCATTTACGTTACAAATTTCAAATCTGGAATCGTGCATGGTGGATGAAGCATTAATCTATTGGTAAGATTATGAAATAGAATGTCTTTATACAGGTGCCTATTGAACCTGTAGGTATACTCATTGAGATACTTTTGTAGATATTTTACTTGATGATGAATACCTCTCAACCAAGATTTGAGCCCCATAATAAACCGATGCATCAAAGGAAAATTCTCTCCTTTTTTAGAGTGGATCTGGTCAACATGATATTTTCCTTTTCGAGCAATGGGGGAGTAACCTCTCCATTTATCGGTCGTTACGATTGCATCTGGGTCAATATGTTGGTCAAAGAATGGCTCTAGCTGTTTGCTGCCAGCATTGGGAATAACCTTTGCATATGCCCTGCTGATTCCACCGCCAGGGTGTTTCTGGATAGCCACAACTACCTGTTTTTTAGTCGATTGACTTCGGCCGCGCTGCTTTTTCACCTTGCCCCCGATCATCGTTTCATCTACAGCCACCGCACCATCAATCGGATATTTCCCACTTGATTTCATTGCTAACATGACCTTCGTTTTAAAGCGCCACACTACCGGTTGATTCATGTCCAACTTTCGAGCTAATTCATAGGTTGACATTCCTTTTGTCGAGGTGCTTAGATAGAAAATAATGTAGAATGCCTTGTGCAACGGAAATTTTACTTTATGAAAAAGGGTATGGGCAGTAGGGGATTCCACAGAACGACATTTGGTACATCGTCTTTCTCCGTATCGAGCTGTCCCACAATATTTCCCATTACCACATTTGCGACATGAATATCCACTGCTCCACTTGATTTCACTCAAGTAATCCAGACAATCCGCTTTACACGTAAATCGACTACTAAATTCAAAAATACTGACTCCTTTAAACATTCTTTCAGTTTCCATTTTCTTTTTGCCTCTAAGTAAGTACCTTACCGTGCAACCAAACTGCATTATTCAGTAAAGCAATCTTTGTACAGTAACTATGATGAATGATCATACGGCAGTCATAGGTATAGATATTGGTGGCACCAAAATTTCGGCGGCACTCTTCGACCTTCATGGAGTTGTTTTGGAAAAGGAGATCCGGCAAGTGTCCGAGAGGAGGGGAGATGAGGTGACCATCTTGGTAGGAGATCTAATCCGGCACCTGGTCGCTGAGGCAGGGAAGGCCATTGGTCAAATCGGTGCCATTGGAATCTGTGTGCCAGGCATCTACCATCCGACAGAAAGGACAGTGTGGGCTCCCAACATTCCCGACTGGGATCACTATCCACTTTGGGATGAACTGAGGAGACTTCTTGGTGATCCTACACCGGGCCTGGTCATAGAGAGTGATCGATCTTGCTATATTTTGGGAGAGGTTTGGAAAGGCTGTGCGCAAGGATGTGACGACGCGATTTTCATGGCTGTCGGGACGGGAATAGGAGCAGGAATACTGTCGAATGGACGCATCATCACTGGTAATGGCGGAATAGCTGGAGCCATAGGGTGGATGGCTTTGGACCCTCCATACGACAGGAAATATGACCGATGGGGAAATTTTGAGTACTATGCCTCTGGTGATGGGATTGCCCGCAGCGCCATCGAAGTGATGAAGCGACCACATCGCAAGGCAAGTTGCCTGGATCGCATTCCACCCAAGACCATCACTGCTCACCACATATTGGATGCCTTTGAAAAAGAAGATCCAGTGGGTACGGAAGTTCTCAATAAGGCCATTAGATATTGGGGCATGGCAGTGGCAAACCTGGTCAGTATATTTAATCCAGAAAAGGTAATTTTTGGTGGTGGCGTGTTTGGCCCAGCAACCAAACTGCTGGATAAAATATTGGTGGAGTCCAAAAAGTGGGCACAGCCATTGGCCATTCAAAAAGTGACTTTGGAATCTTCCGCACTGAAAGGTGATGCTGGTTTGATTGGTGCTGGATACTCGGCCATCAGGTCTATTGATCATACCGATGACTAGCAATCGATACAAAAAAAGGCTGGTCTTTTCTGCAGCTTGCCTGGGGATGCTATTTTTCGGAATCGTGATGATCTCTTTGGGATCTATACTCCCTGAGGTGACTGCCAAATTTCAACTTAGTAAGGCAAATGCCGGATATTTACTGACCCTTTTGCCCTCCGGCATCCTTGTAGGTTCTTTGATATTTGGTCCGATGGTGGATTGGCTTTCCTATAAGACTACATTAATCACGGGAAGCATTTTTACCATGATTGGCCTGGAAGGATTGGCGTTTTCGGAGATATTGACATTATTGCATGTATCCGTTTTTTGTATCGGTCTGGGTGGGGGTTTCCTCAATGGTGTGACCAATGCCTTGGTATCGGAGATCAGCGAAGCAGACCATAGCGCAAATCTGAGTATTCTTGGTGTTTTTTTTGGGATTGGCGCCCTCGGAACACCGGTGGTATTAGGTTTGGCCATGGGCATATATTCATTTGAAGTCATTTTAGGCCTGCTCGGAGCCTTTATCATGCTACCTATCATATATTTTATTTTTCTCCGGTTTCCGAAATCTGCAAAGACGGTGGGATTGCCTCTTGAGGAAGGTCTGAAGATGATAAAAGAACCTCTATTGCTGCTGTTCGGTGCTATCTTGTTTTTTCAAAGTGGTATTGAAGGTCTGACGAATAACTGGACCACGACTTACCTAGAGGCAGTTAAAGAGGTGGATGGTCCCGATGCTCTTTTTGTCCTGTCTTCCTTTGTGGGAGCCTTGACAGTAGCCAGGATCATACTAGGTAAGATCTTGAGAATATACAACCCCTTGACGGTTATGTTACTCGGTCTGACCTTGGCATTCCTGGGCTGCTCTTGCATTTTGTTTGGTGAGTCGTTTCATATCTTGGTTTTTGGCATGATGGCCATGGGCGTCGGGCTGGCAGCAGGTTTCCCAGTCATATTGGGTTATATCGGTCAGACTTATACATACCTGTCGGGCACTGCCTTCAGCATCGTGATTACCATCGCCTTGATCGGAAACATCCTTGCCAACTATGCCATGGGCACCATTGCAGAGCGGTTTGGCCTGGGAGTACTGCCTTCTTTTATTATCATTGCTGTTGTAGCGATCATGATCCTACTTTTTATCACCAGACGAAATTTTAGTGCCGTCATTAATCAAAATTGAGGGATATGTTAGCAACCGAATGGCTTAACAGTGCCAGAACTGTCATGAGTAAAATCGAAGAGACTCAATTGGAGTCTATTACTAGGGCCGCAACGGTGATGGCTGATTCGATTGAGAAGGGAAAATGGGTACATACGTTTGGGTGTGGACATGCCACATTGCCGATTGAAGAAATGTATCCAAGGATTGGGGGATTCGTTGGATTTCACCCCATCGTGGAATTACCCCTAACTTTCTTCACCAACATCGTTGGCCAAATGGGCGTTGATCAATTTATTTTCTTAGAACGGGTGGAAGGCTATGGACGGGAAATCATGAAGGGTTATGATTTCGATGAGGAAGATACCATGTGGTTATTCTCCCATACAGGTGTGAACGCCGTAAATATCGATATCGCACTTGATGCTAAGGAAAAAGGCATGAAGGTGGTTGTGTATGGATCTGCAACAGAGGCCAAGGATAAAACCACAAAACACTCTTGCGGTAAGACACTGTTTGAACTGGCCGACTTGGTCGTGGATACCTGTGCTCCTGCAGAGGATGCTTCCGTTCCTCTAAGGAATCATGTCGATAAGATCGGTCCCGTCTCTACTATGGCATTTGTGACCACCGTATGGATGACCGTGACAACAGTGGCTGAGATACTGGCCGATAGAGGTGTCAAGCTGCACATTCATCCTTCACACAATGTCCCTGGAGATTCCACCTCTAAACAACGCCTTGCCGAAGCGCTAAAGGAGTATAAGAGAAGAGTCGCAGGCGTATAATTTAGTCGATTTTGAATGCAAACCTTAACCGCATTTTGCCGTATTCCAAAAATGCCTTAGTCTGCTTTAGCATATGACGAGTAGAATAATTTGCCTGCTTTATTTCATGCTTTTCGCGATCGGTTTCGTGACACCCAATCCGAAATCGGTCATTAGGATCAACCAATTGGGTTATTTACCGGAGGCCATAAAAGTGGCGGTGTTTGGTGCCTTTGGGCATATTTCGGTTGATTCTTTTTCTGTGCATGATTCGTATAACGATGAAAAGGTGTACACATCTAGAAAGCCTGAAGCAAAAGGGCCATATGGCCCATTTAAGACGACGTATCGCCTAGATTTTAGCGCTCTGAGCACTACCGGTAAGTATTATCTTCAAGCCAAAGGAGTTAGATCGCCACCGTTTCGAATCAATGCGAATGTATACGACCATGCAGCAGATTTTTTACTGAAATATATGCGCCAACAACGCTGCGGATATAATCCCTACTTGACTGATTCCTGCCACTTAGACGATGGATACATACTATACAATCCAGCTAAGGTCGGTCAACACATAGACGTCACCGGTGGTTGGCACGATGCCAGCGATTATCTCCAATACGCTGCTACTTCGGCAAATGCTGTATTCCAACTCTTATGGTCCTATCGTGAAAATCCGAAAGTCTTTGGAGATGCTTACCAGGCAAACGGATTGCCAGGCCCAAACGGTATTCCCGACATCATCGATGAGGCTAAATACGGTATGGATTGGCTTAAGAAGATGAATCCAAACCCCGGTGAGTACTACAATCAGATTGCCGATGATAGGGATCATAGTGGTTTTAGATTGCCTAATAAGGATACCACAGTATATGATCCTGAACGACGAGGTCGTCCCGTGTACTTGGTGACCGGTGAAAAGCAGGGTGCCGTGAGATACAAGAATCGATCTACTGGTGTGGCATCTACGGTAGGTAAATTTGCTTCCGCTTTCGCACTGGGTGCATCGGTCCTTGAAAATTTTTATCCGGGGTATACTGATGATTTGCTTGAGCGCGCACAGGATGCTTATGAGTTTGGCAAACGGAGACCGGGTGTGAGTCAGACTGCTCCTGGCAGGGCTCCCTATTTCTATGAAGAGGATAATTGGATCGATGATATGGAGCTTGCAGCAGCTTGCTTGTACAAACTCACCCAAAATAAGAAGTATAAGGACGACGCCCTACACTATGCTTCTGAGGAGAAAACAACACCCTGGATCGGGCGTGATACGGTGCGACATTATCAGTATTATCCTTTTTTGAATGCAGGTCATTATGAGCTGGCCTCGACATTAGCATCAGGGGAAAGGGAGGCAGTTGCATTGTATTATCGCATGGGATTGCAACGGCTATATGAACGCGGCCAAGACAATCCTTTTCTCATGGGTGTTCCGTTTGTATGGTGCTCCAATAATTTGATCACGGCGGCTGTGACGCAAAGTAAATTATATCATGTACTGACGGGTGATAAAAAATATCTCGATATGGAAGCCTCCATGCGGGATTGGTTGTTCGGTTGTAATATCTGGGGTACTTCCATGATCGTGGGGCTGCCCGAGGATGGTGATACTCCGGTAGATCCCCATTCATCTCTCACTCTTCTGGAGGGGTATCCAACGGATGGAGGTTTGATCGACGGCCCCGTTTATGGCTCCATCGCCAGTAGCTTAATTGGGGTTACTTTGTACGATGAAGATGAATATGCCGACTATCAATCGGACCTTGTAATGTATCAAGACGATTTTGGAAGTTACTCGACCAATGAGCCCACGATGGACGGCACCGCCTGCCTGGTCTACTATCTCTCGGCATTACAAAGTGAGAGTCTGGGAGAAGACCGTAAGCAGAAGCACTATGTGTATGATGAAAGTGGGGCCATCATTCGAGGTGATGCATCTGATCAGAAAATCAATTTGGTTTTTACCGGTGATGAATATGCCGACGGAGCCGATGAAATATTAAAGGTGCTTGATAAGCACCAAATCAAAGCTTCCTTTTTTCTCACTGGAAATTTTTATAGGAACAAGGATTATACTAATATCATCGCAAGGGCTCGGGAGAATGGTCATTATCTGGGTGCGCATTCAGACAGACACCTCCTCTACAATGATTGGACTGAAGAGAAGAAACGGCTGGTAAGTCAAAGTGAATTTAAATCAGATCTGCATGCTAATTATCAGGAGATGTTGAAGTTTGGAATTAGGAAGGAAGACGCCCCCTATTTTCTACCTCCCTATGAATGGAATGACGAATTTGTTACTCAGTGGACGGATCAAATGGGTCTGACCCTTATCAATTACTCTCCCGGAACCCTGTCGCATGCAGACTATACGACGCCAGGCATGGAGAGTTATCGAAGTTCCCAAGAAATCATCGAGTCTATTTTAACCTATGAAGCAGAGAAAGGTTTAAATGGCTTTATGCTATTATCGCACATTGGTACACATCCAGATCGAACAGACAAGTTTTATCTCAATCTTGATGATTTAATTACGGAATTGGGTAAGCGAGGGTATAGATTTACTTCTCTGGCGGACCTCTTGAAGAGAAAAGAATGAATATCTATTATCTGAATTTCAGATGTTGGATGACGGTAGAGATTATACAATGAGTTTTGACTTTCGTGAATGACCGCATTCGCACGATAGACGTATTGAGAGGGCTGACCATGTTCTTGATGCTTTTCGTCAATGATATATGGTCTTTAACTGGGATACCCGAATGGTTGGGGCATACCTCGGCAGAAGTTGATGGCATGGGCTTCTCCGATGTCATCTATCCCATGTTTCTATTCATAGTCGGATTGTCCATTCCACTTGCCATCAACAAAAGGATGGAAAGAAAGGAGTCCATGGGCGGCATTCTCTATCATATCTTAACCAGAACAGCCGCATTATTGGTCATGGGGTTTTTCATGGTAAACTATAGCTTCATCAACGCAGAAGTGATGTGGATGAACAAAAATGTCTGGCAGATTCTGATGGCAACCGGTATTTTATTGATCTGGCTGGATTACAGGAGCATTGCTAAAATACCGACTCGATATGCTCGTGTGCTGGTGATCTTGGGGATTGTTCTACTGTTGTACCTGGCTTGGATCTTTCGAGGAGGTACCGTCGGCAATATCATATGGATGAAACCCCATTGGTGGGGTATTTTGGGCCTGATTGGTTGGGCCTACTTACTTAATAGTTTGTTGTACTTACTTTCCAAAAAGAGCATCCTTCGATTACTTGCGATCTTTGTTTTGCTGCTTTTTATGAATGTACAGGAGAATTCCTTGTTTGAAAGTTTACCGAGATTCAAGTTGGTGGTTAGTGCATCTAATCACGTGTTGGTGATGGGAGGTGTACTATGTACCATGCTATATTTGAGATTCAAGGTAGCAGGGAAACCGATTGTTCTGTTCTTGGGGTTGGTGTCTATCACCGCGCTGGCATTTATATGGTATGGCTCACTACTACGTCCGGTATTTCCGATTTCCAAAATATTGGCGACCCCTTCATGGACCGCCATTTGCATGGGGATTAGCTTGTCAGCATATGTGGTATTATATGTTGTTGTGGAGAGATTTGGCTTTGATCGGTGGGCACGTCCCATCAGACCTGCCGGTACCAGCACCCTGACGTGTTATCTCATGCCCTACTTCCTCTATCCTGTCTTGGCATTGGTCGGTATTCAATGGGCTACATTTTTATCCCATGGATTCCTTGGGATTCTGAAATCCCTTTCGTTTTCACTAATCATTATTCTTATAGTCGGAGGGATGGAAAAGAGGAACATGCACCTGAAAATCTGACCGGCACCACCCACAGAGGTGGATTCCCATCGAATTATTACGCAAATCAGACGTGGCAAATGACTGGTAGATCCCTAGATTTTCACTGACAACAAGTAGGATGAATGTTCATCAAATTTGAAGTGATTTGTAACTTTTCTAGGAGAATGGCATCCAATATTTGAGTTTTTCACCAAATAGCCATGTTATGCAATCTACCATGTTGTCCTGCACTCTAACCCTTTTACTAGGTATCCTTACACACTCCATTGGTTGGGGGCAATGTGCTACCCCTACAAATCTACACCCTCTCACCATTCAAACCTCGTCCGTCGACCTAGGATGGAACCCGGTCAGTGGAGCCCGATCCTATCGTATAAAGTACAAACCTGTGGGTGCCTCGTCATGGGCGACGAAGCGAGTCCGCAGCACATCTATAAGCATCGGGGGATTGGCATCGGGAACAGATTACCAGTGGAAAATCAGGACGATTTGTAGAGGCGGGAGTTCTCAGTACTCGCCCCTGGCATACTTTACCACACTGGGTTCCTGTCCTACTCCCACACCTTTCAATCCCTTGGGCATTGGGTCTCATCAGTCTACGCTGGTTTGGTCAAATCTCAACGCCCAAGTTAATTCGTACCAAGTACGTTGGCGAGCCTTAGGAGATATCACCTGGCATGAGGTTGCCCATATCTCTACCAACCTGTATATCATTTACGGACTGATACCACAGACAACATATGAGTACCAAGTGCGATCAAACTGCGCTGGGAGTACATCTGTATATTCCAACTCCGTTCGATGGACCACTCCGGAGAATGTTTGCACTGCTCCTACTGGAATGACGACCACCCACATCGGAACTGACTTCGCTTCCTTGACTTGGAATGCCGTAGGGGGCACAGAGCACTATCGAGTCCGGTATCGTGCAAGTGCTTCAGGAACATGGCTTTACAAGGACTTCATAGGAGGCACCAGTACAACGATTGAAGGTCTTTTTCCCAATACCAACTATGAATCTCAGGTACAATCGGAGTGCACATTAGGAGCCACGGAATGGTCCGCACCCATTCTTTTCACCACTGATCAGATACCATCCTGCGAGATCCCACAGCACATCATCGCCTCGATGATCACTGCCAGCTCAGCAAAGCACAGCTGGAATGCTGTGATCGGTGCCGTGGGTTATACGATGCGCAGGAAGGTGGCTGGTCCGGGAAGCTGGACAAATCAATTTAACACATCGGAGCCATCGATCACTACTTATCTCCTTGATGCTGGTACCACCTACGAATTTCAAGTGCAAACCCATTGTAATATTGGTAGTTCTTCCTGGTCCAGCTCTATATTCTATACTACACAAGGTGATCCACCCTGTCCACAAGCTACTAATCTTGTGGTTAATGATATCACTCCCACCAGTGCGGACTTTGACTGGGATAACGTGGCAGGTATTTTGACCTACCAGTTTCAATGGCGCATCATGGGCAGTAGTAGCTGGTCTACGGTGGTGACCAGCAGCAGTCATCTCGGTCGGACAGGCCTCACTCCAGCCAGCACTTATGAATGGCGAATCGGATCGTTATGTACTTCAGGAGGTACCTACACCTATACCTCCATCCAAACATTTCAAACCGCAGCTTCCGGACAATGCACCGTCCCTTCTGGACTTTTTGTGCTTGGTGTTGGCCAAACTCAGGCTACATTGATTTGGAGTTCAATACCAGAGGCCAGCAATTATGACGCCAGATACAGGCTTGTTGGGTCCATGAATTGGATTGACCTGACGGGCATCTCCTCCAACCTCAAAGTAGTGACAGGGCTCACACCCGGAACAAACTATGAGTGGCAGGTAAGTGCAAATTGTACCAGTGGAGGCTCACCATATTCGGCAAGTGATCTCTTCACAACTCAAGTATCGGCGGATGCAGGCCTGGAGCAAACCCTGATCAAGGGTGAAGTCATGCGGATAAATGGTCATCCGCATCAATCTAGCCATATTAGTTTGTATCCCAATCCCACCTCAGGTGATATCCATATCTTTTCAGGAAATCGCGATGAATATTTTGATATGATGATTCATCATTTAGATGGAAAGCTCCTTTATAGACAGAGATTGATCAGCAACAGAGATCGAGAAACAACAGTTTCGTTGAAACGCGCTGGTCTTGAATCTGGGATGTACCTTATTACGCTGATAAGCGACGAGGGAAAGCGAAAGGTCGACAGGCTGATTGTTCGATAATCGACAGGAAGTGGGGATGAATGGGTAGCTGGACCAATGCAGCAGCTCACTCGGTGCTACTCGAACTTAAGGGCGCCTCCGAAAACTCGTTCATGGGCTCAGCAAAATTTCGGTCGAAATTTCTAAATGAATCTTTCCAATTTATACTTCATTAGTCCTCAGTTACTTAGCTTAGGCTAAGCTCCTTCGGAATGCCTCGTCTAAATCGAAAATATCTCATTTTGAGCTCGTTCAGAGTTCCTGAGGTACCCTTAGATAAATTCCTTTCGAATCAAAGTCATCACTTGCTGGCGGAAAGGATCGCACAGCTCTGCTGTATAGTCAAACAATGCGTGGCTGCTGTATTCCCTTAATATTTTCGTCCTAACTTGCTCCTTCGCTCGATGTAACCTTACCTTCACATTTGATTCTGAAATCTGCAGGTTTTCAGCCGTTTCTTTGACCGTACATCCGTTGATTTCACGCATCACAAATACGGTACGATATTTAGCAGGTAAGGACAAGATCGACTGTTCAATATATGACTTCAATTCCCTGCTCATTAAAGATGATTCTGTCGTTGGTTGGTACATTCGCTGCTTTAAATTTTGAGATGTTCTTTGGATGAATGCGATCAAATGGCGCTTCTTACGAAGTTCCATTTTACATTCATTAATGAGTATACTGATGGCCCAAGTGCTGAACTTTGATGTTTGCTTGAATTTGCTGAGATGCTCAAATATTTTAAGATAGGCTGATTGCATGACATCCTCAGTTTCTCCCGGATCTTTCATAAAGGAGATAGCAATGCGATAAAACTGTTCATTGTAGCGCTTCATTATTACTTCGAATTCCTCGATGTCTCCTTCCAAGATCGCGGAAATCACCTCATTATCTGTGGTTGTCTGCATTATTCTGAATATAGAAAAAATTGTAGGTGCCTATTATACCAAATCATTAGATGCTGCGAAGGGTGGAAGGTTACAAGGATTCTGGAAAAAGGACATTATCCCAATCACAGAAAAACTAGTGATCAAGCTACCGGAAGGTTGGTATGGGCAGCTCGTGCTACTTGGGTGCAAATAAGCGTCTGGCATTTTTATAGAGCAGCATATCAGCAATGGCTATAGCTTCGTCTTCTAGTAGGTAACCCGAGCCTACTTTCTCGGTGAGCACCTTTGTCACCACCTGCCTGGCCATGATTGAATGGGCATACACGTTTTCCGCATATTGGTAATCTCCCCCGAAGGCCATGATCTTGTTGGCCGGGACGGTTTCCAACCATTCATGCAAGTACCGTATGGCATAAGAGGGTGAGATAATTTGTGTCCAGCACATATCAATATACACATTGCAAAAATTCTTGGCCAGGGTAGATAGCTCACCACCATAAGGGTAGCCCCCATGGAATAAACAAAATTTGATATCTCGGTATTTCAAAAATAAGTTGACTAGATGTGTGGGGTTTGAGTTAGTGATGATGTTTCCATTTCCAGCTTGTAATCCAGTGTGGATTTGCATAGGGATATCATGCTCTCTAATCAGATGCAAGATCTGATGCATCATGAAATCTTGTAGTGGCTTTACCTCTTCAAACCCAAATATTTTTTCAGCTGGTGAATCTTGCAGCATATTGAACACCTCCACGGCCTCAGCTCGACTTACCATATCAAATTGCAATATGCGATGATAAGCCAAACCAGTTTTTACACCTACCATGCTATTTTGCAAGGCCCGATCAAATTGATCAGATAATCCTTTTAGATAGTTGTCGAAGTTCAATTTGAACCCTAATTTGAAGGACTGTTCCAGTAGGTCTTGTTTGCTCTTCACATAGACAAAGTCATCAAATCGTTCTACATTGACGAAGAGGTCATTGCTAGAACGCAGGCTCCTCACATCCTGTACTGCCAAATCTATTTTTGCTTTTCCCTTCAGAATCTCATCATACCAACTGGGGTTCTCATGAGCCGCAGTTATTCTTTTCGATAACTCCTGATACGTACCATCATTTAAGCCGTTCAACCCAAAGAGGGTCTTAATGGAAGCGATCACCGACCGGCAGTATGCGGTATTTTTTGCCGCTTCCCAGTAGGGTTTTACAATGCTCCATTTTTGATGGAGGCTGTACTTATCTGTCACAAGGTCATCAAATAGGGATGGTGGTAGTCCGGCGGATTGCAGATCGCTCCCTGCATAGTGGTGCAGTAACAACATGAAATCCAGTGACACATTACCCTTTACTGCTGTTTGCTCTCTCAAGTGTTCGTGCGAGTCAACGATCCGCATACCATAAATGTGGTCTCGGATTCTTTGTTCATAACCTGACTGAGGAAGCTTCTGAATTTGGATCTGTGCCAAGCCCGAAAGACTGAGCATTGTACAAAGCATTAATGGTATTCTTTTCATGATCAATTTGAAATAAGTGCCTTCTTAATGTGAGGTACTAGACAATCTAGTATGACCTCTCTTGACAGAATATTAATTAAGGTCTAGAACGAATTTAGTGGTACGTGAGCGCTGATGCTGCGGCACGCCGGATCAATCTTCAAGCCAAACCGGAGGGGAGAAAGCACCATTTCTCGCTATATCCCATGCTTCCAGCCTAATCCATTTTCGATCGCGTAGATCCATTTCTATTTCCCACTCCTGAGCATCAAATGATTCAGTTTGAGGCAAAGCTATCTGCTTGTGATATACATTTTTACCATCACCAGACACTATCTCAAAGTGATTCATGGGAAATGTCCATTCCAGTTTGACTCTGACTGTGGCATGTTCCTTGGCTTGTTGGGTTTCACCACTGAGCATGCCATCTACTGAAAACTCAGGAATCAACACTTCACCTGTCGTTGTAAAGTAACTACCTGATCTCAGAGCATCAAGCACAGGCTGCCAACCCTCTGAGTAAAGAGGAATCTCATCCAAGCGCAAATAGTTTACATTCATATGTGCATATTGCTCATGGTCTAAATTGACCTTGAAAACATCGACCTCACCGAGAATGTATTTTCTAGCACTCCAATTGGCCATGTCATCCTGCAGGGTCAATACCCTGTCTCCCAGCCTTCGTTTTGATAAATCTGTGGGCATGTTTTTCCAGGCTCCACCTAGGAATTGATCCGATTGATAGAACGCCTCTTCTCGATATCTATCCGGAAAACCAGTGGATCCCTTGATTCTGGGATGGGTGGTCCACATCAAACCACCTTCTTGTTTGAATAACTCCAGTGTTTCGGTCTGGTTTTCGAGATGATATACTTTGCCGTAGCGTTTATGATCTTCGACAAATGGTCTTGCTGCTGTATTGTTTAATACCCAGTAAATGGGCTTAGGAAAAAAGCTGATCCAATGTCCTCCGAGGTGGACATTGGGCTCTTCTCCAGGCAACAATAGAAAGTGTCGATTTGAAAGCCTTTCACATTCTTTATGCATCAATTCCAATAGGGGCAGTCGCTCACCTGCCATTAGTTTTGGCGTTCTTCCATTGTGAAACTCCGCCAAGTGCACAATATCGACACCCATGTTCTCAAAGACCTGGACGAATTCTGGTACGATCAAATCCGCGGGAATCACAACACTGTCAGGGCTCCAATGCTCCGTGTCAGGTTGCCGGCTTACCAAATCCAATGTATGCTCTATGTGGTAGTGGCTGGAAAAGGTGACCTGACCTGGCAGTTTTTTGAACTGGTCATTTCTGGTAAATTGTCCCACGTTATTTAGAGTGTTCTTAGCTGGCTGGCTGGAAACCAGAAGAAAAAAACTTAATTTCTGTTGTGTGCCTGGAGGTGCGTTAAACCAAGGTACATAGCGCTTATCACCATCCAATGGTAACCGTACGCCGATGCCAAACTGGTCAAGCTTGTGCCTATAGTTTCTTCCAAACCAGTTAAAATTGAAGTTGTCAGAAAAATCTAGTGGATAGAAGTATTGATGTGGGGTTGGAAATACAGCGATACAGCCGTGACCTCCCTCTGCCGCTATGACGCGATGCCTTACCTTTAGCGATGTAGCATCTGCTGTGATGTGCTCAGTGTGAGTGAGATGACCATCGACATCTGTCCATGCTATACTGTTCCAGACTGGATCTTCGGACACAATACCGGCATCGTACACGATCGCCCTACCATCATGACTGGATTGCACCCATCCTTCGAGCTGAATCAATGGGCTGTTGGCATAGAAGATGAAGGCAATCGATCCTTCAAAAGGACCAGCATGAAGTGAGTCAATCTCTACAGTACACCTTCTTCCTACGCTTGTGACCTTGACTCCGACGGGATTGATCTTGGCGGTGTAGCTGTCATATGGTTTATGATGAACCTTGTCAAAGAAAATATTCCAACCATCCCTTTTCTCTAGATCTCGTTCGCCCACCGTCAAGATGAAGGCTGGATGTACATTCCTTGCGATGACATTTGATATCCCATTTCCATCTGTGATATCAATGCGATCAATCAATGGAGAGGCACCATTAAAATTGAAAACTACCGAAGACGATTCAGTCTCAGTGACTTGCCAGGAAACCTGCAAACCATTTTCGATGATGGTGATCTCAGTGCCACATGTAGCATCGTACTCTGACCGATCAATCAGCAAGTGCTGCGTCCAAGAACTTGCCGGCACAAGAAAAAATGCAATGCAAATCTGGAGATAGCTCTTGATGTTCATTTCGATCATGTGAGATTTCACGAGTGGTGATTATGTGCTTTCTTGTACCCAAATGCCACGTCGTTGAATGAGTTTTTAGTGTACGCTTGGGAGCGTGTGACGACGTCGATGTTCTGCTAGTTGGACACCATGTTGGGATTGAGTAAATCGTAAAATTGATCCAGCTTGGGCATCAGGACTATGCGAGTGCGACGGTTGGTAGATCTGCCCTCTGCTGTATCGTTTGAAGCCAGGGTGTTCCATTCTCCTCGACCGGCAGCGATCAGGCGATTGGGATCAATTTGATGCACTTCTTGAAGCGCCCTCACTACCGAGGTGGCTCGTTTAACACTCAGATCCCAGTTGTCCCGAAGGCATTCGTTCTTGATCGGCACATTATCGGTATATCCTTCCACCAGCACTTCCACATCCGGTCTTGATTCAATGATGGCAGCGATTTTGCCCAGCACCTCATTGGCTCGATCAGAGATCTGAGCGCTACCGCTTTTGTAGAGCATCTTGTCGGATAGATTAATAAAGACCACTGTTTTGTCAACCTTGACTTCGACATCCTCATCTCCCAATCCATCTGCGAGCACGCTCTTGAGATTTACAGCTAACGCTAAATTGATGGAGTCTGTACGACTCTTGGCGGCATGTAATAGATGAATATAGCGGTCTTTGGTCTCTAGTTGCCCCAGCGTCTCTTGAATGTTTTGAGTAGCAGATTGTGATAACTGTGTCAACCCTTCAAGTTGCTGCAATTGTGCATCTCGCTGAGCCCTGACGTCGGCGATTTGTTCTTTCAAGTCATCTATTTGTTCTTGTCGAATCTCTAGATTAGTTTGTTCGCTCTTCAGGCTATTGCTGATTCGGTCTTTCTCCTGCTGGCAAGCTGTCAGTAGATTCATGTACTTGTTTAGGTCGACGCCACAGTCGCCGAGATCTTTTTGCACTTTAGCCAGGTCATCCTGAACTGCCAGCATCTTCTTTTTGCTGACACACGATGTGGATGCCATGAATAAACTTAAGAGTAAGATTGAATAAAAAAACTTCTTCATCACTTGAAACTTTTCAATTTTTATAAAATCAGATGGTCGCATACTACGATCATCACCCAGTCGATCTGCTAATTTAATATAATTGAGCATTATAATATGTAAGTATGCCTAGATTGCACCAGACGATGGTCAATGACGAGGGATCACAGCAATATCGATATTGGCATATCGTGCGGCACGTGTGTACATGTGACGAATGCCTATTCTGCCATTTGTCACTGGAGTAAATGCTGATGTGTTCCAGTGGAACAGGCGTTTAACGTCTCGATTTTTTATTTGGAGATAAAGGCTGTCTTCATGCTTCAGACAGGTGAAATGATAGGTTACTCCCGGTAAAAACAAGCCGGTATCGCTGTAGTCCGGCGAAAGGCGTGTGTCCTTCCCAAAATTTTGACCAGGATCCACTGGGTAGCGCCTGGCCCTGACATAGTCCTGTTGAGCTCCATCTCTTAGTGGATAGGCAGCATAACTGATGTGCAGCAGGTTCATGTGCTTGAAGTACGAGCTCATGTATGGTACGACCCTTAGGTTTGACCATTCAGCAATGTTTTCAACATAAGGTTTTTCTCCGATTCCGGTGGCCTGTATGTAGAGGATATTTACAGCATAATCTATGTCGTCTAGACGGGTATAGTCAAACTCTATCTTCACTGCGCCTTCAAATGATTGCTTGGTCCAAAGCACATTATGGGATCCATTGTCTCCACGAATTGGGCCAGCAGAAAACACCATACCATCGGCCGTATTTCTCACAAATCCACGCTCTCCATCGAGAAACCATTTCTCCTGCCACGCAACAGTTCCGTCATCAAAAAATGCCGTTTGCCATGACTCGTTGAGCAACGCCTCAAAATGATCTGCTTCGTTGCTGCCATCTTTTTGTCCCGTGGCTGAATGACAGATCATCAGCAGAGCAAATGTGATGAGTGAGATGAAATTTTGAATCATGTGCCTATCGATATGTGAGGACCATAGAGGTTTGACTGGCCCTTGCGGAATAGTTAATAGAGCATGCCTGTCTCGGCCAGCTGATCTGACTTTCCCTTTTGAGCAAATACTTGGGTTCCATTAGCCGTTATTCCGGCACTGCCGTCGATCAACCTGACCGACATTCCTGGTAGGGGTTTCGGTATTGGCGGGAATTTTGCCTCCATGTTTTCAGCGGTGTCCACATACGCAGATGTTTAGGGATCGATTTTAAAATGTCCCTATCTCCCTGCTTGTGACCAGAATTCTCTTTTTTCATGAATCTGAGACTATGAGTAAGATTGACTAAGATATTCAAAATAAGTTTGTACCAGTTTTAATTGAATTCGATAGCACATTCAAATCGAGTCCGCATTTTCAGGGAAGTGAATCATGTTGTTGTCGTTTCCTTTTTGTGATCACGATGGCTGGGTATTCGCCAAATTTACCCATGAATCTGCTGTATCTATCTTCGATCTTTGACAATTTAGATAGAATTTGTTTCCCTAGCAGCCATTTGTGGACATATATGTCTAGAAAATACTTATTTGTGCTTCGCCAACAGAAAAATTCTATGTCCTTGCTGAATTCAAATGAATTCTTAAACCAGGCAGGACCATGAGGATAAAAATATAATCTTGGTTTGGAATTGACCAGCCTCACATAAGCTTTGCCAGCCAAATGTCTTAAAATCCTGTATAGTTGTACGACGTTTAAAGAGATATTCATAAACCAGCTGTGATAAAACCAACTATAAATGATCACGATTTTGCTGTTAGGTTTTGCTACGCGATACATTTCGTTCACTGCTATCTGTTGGTCATTTTTAGGTATGTGGTATAGGGTGTGTTGAGATAGAACGGCATCACAAGTATCATCGTAGATGGGTATGTTTGTAATATCTCCACAGATGAATATTCCTTTTTTACCTGCACGCATGATATTGAGTTTTGCCTGTATTAGGGCATTTATGGATATGTCAACGCATATTCTGTACTCATAACCATCTGCTAGTTTCATGTATTCGGGCAAACCAATGGGACCAGATGCAATGTCGAGTAGAAATTTACCACTGCGAGGGATAAATCTAGCAGCCTTACTAAAGGAATGGCTCATATATGCGGATGAGACATCTCGAAAATCCACCCATTTGGGACTGTCCTCATATATCTTCAATTGATTTCTTACCTGATAGCTTACCTGATTATAATAGTCAAATACTCTTTGCTTATCAGGTGGCAATACTGTTTCTCTGGTTTGCCCTTCTGCCATTAGTAGCGCATAATGCTCGTGTAAGACGATTCTAAGTACATGACATAACACAAAAAGACCATATATTGTGATTTCATAACCAATTAGTTAACCTAATTTCACAAATATGGTCTCGAAAGTGCAAGATAGCAGATTTTTTAAAGTTTTCCTACTACATTTTAAAGGGATGGACAAGCGACGTGTTCAATTTCTCTACCTTTTAGTACGTGCAATTAGTAGTGTAGGTACGATAAACCTTGTCAAGGTTGCCATAGCAATTCAGAATGATGTAAGTCGATCCAGCAATTACCGTAGAATTCAGCGATTTATTGCCGGAGTATCGGTCAATTTCGATGAGCTTATTCCGTTTATCATACGATTGGCAGGAGTACAGGATCCATACACGTTATTACTGGATAGGACTAATTGGCAGTTTGGTCGAGCAGATATTAATTTTTTGGTATTGAGTGTAAAGGGACAGAGTTGGTCTGTGCCAATATTATGGACACTGCTACCAAAGAAGGGAAGTAGCAATTGTGAGGAGCGGATCGCCCTGATGGATAGGCTGATAAGGATCATAGGGCACGGGAAAATACATAGTCTTATCGCCGACAGGGAGTTTGTTGGTCAGAAATGGATTAGATATCTTAATGAGCACGGAATCCCTTATGACATAAGGATCAGAGAGAACATGAAGGTGTTTTATCGGGGAACAGAAAGACGTGTATCAACACTTTTTTCCCGACTCCAAATTGGTAAAGTAAGAACAATCAAAAAACCTGTCATTCTCAAAGGTGAGCAAGTGTTCCTACAAGGAAAAAAGATCACAAATACAAAGAATCACAGGGAAGAATATTTAATTGTCATCTCCTATGACCATCCAGAACATAGTTTGTGCAGATATGGCGAACGATGGTATATAGAAAACATGTTCAAAGATCTAAAATCTAATGGATTTAATTTGGAATGCACTCACGTTACCAAGACTGACCGTCTGGAAACACTAATGTTAGTCTTGGCAATAGCGTACACATGGATGATAAGAATTGGCAAATTCATTCATGAAAAACACCCTCAAAGAATACAAATCAAAAAACATGGTAGGAGATCTAAAAGCATTTTCCGGCTCGGATTAGATGAATTTATGAACACTATTTTCTTATGCAACTTAGTAAGAATGAGAACATATATTAATTTTTTGTCATGTACTTAGAAGACGATTATGTCATCGAATATGGGATAGAAATATTTTTTGGATGTCTCGATTAGACCTTTGGTTAGCTCCCCGTAACCAGAAAAATTTTCAGGAACATCATGTTGCCTAAAATCTTTTGCATGAATCAATTCCAGTCGGTTCCGAGTGATTGGACACCGTAGGTGATTTATAAATTCCAAGAAAAAAATGATTTATGGTAAGTTGTTTGGCTTAGTAAAGATACTAATTATCTGTCTAGCGCATTCCGGTGTGATATGAATATTTTGTGCTGCATCGGTCAGCCAGCCATCGATGCCATCCAATTTCTTGAACACATGGTCTATCATTGGAGGCGTCATCCCGGCACTAAGAAGTTGGAATTACTCATCTCAATTTGATGTAGAAGCGACGTTAAGAAAAACACGATTTATTCCACATCAATATGTAACTCGATCGCCTCAGTTTTTTCATGACCAGTGGTATCCAATGTGACCAGTATGGTGTTTAGGTGAACGCTATCTCGATCATCCAGAATGATAGTGCCAATATGTGGGATGATGCCACTACCCTCAACTCGGATTTGCTGGAGACCAGGATGGGTTTCCATTTCTAGGTGAAAGAATCCATGCTGATCGGTGTTCGCTAAACCAATTCTGCCGGTTGTCTCAGCGAATCCTTGATTGTTGTCTGTTAGGTCAGTGCGAATAATCGTAGTATGTATCGCGACAATGGCCTCAACTGGCTCTAGCATGTCTGTCGATAAAACGAATCCCGTTACAAGAACCGTTTGCTTGTCCTTTCGCCCAGTGCTGCAACAAAAAACCGAAAATGCCATCAGAACCAGCATACAACATTTTGCTATGGCCACAAGTAAATGGAGATCGAGTAAAAGCGGTTTGCGCAGTATGGGAAAAACCATGTTGAACCGCGGATGAGGTATTCGTTTAATAGACATACATAATAGACGATCTGAGGTAAAGTGTGGTATACTGCTGCTTGATTTCCTGGACAAGAAACGCAGATTGTTTTAATGTTACAGACCAATGGTTAGATATTCAGATCTCCGGATTGAAAGATTTAGGCTGCCTATCGATGTCCCAGGACTAATTCATCTTGCAATAAATTACTATACCGTATCTTTCGTTCATCTAATGAATGACAGTTTCCCCATCTGATGTGAAAAAGGTGCATACATATTGTTACGTGATGTCAGACCGTGGTGACCGTGTTTACTCGATGAACAAAGGGTGGAGACAACTTCTCTTGATCTTTAGGGATACAC
Organism: Saprospiraceae bacterium; assembly: GCA_965223025.1. Classification (GTDB taxonomy): domain Bacteria; phylum Bacteroidota; class Bacteroidia; order Chitinophagales; family Saprospiraceae; genus JABDMH01. The sequence goes on along the minus strand of CBDCVP010000023.1, from coordinate 3,371,895 downwards.
TTGTAATATGCTCACTGCTGATTACTGTAAGTAGCCTGTACGGTCAGGATCTAACCATACGTGAGACCGAAGATGCTCTCAAGGATCTCTATGGCGTAGAGAAATTGGAGGCTTTAAACCGACTCACTGATTTTTATCGGATAACAAATCTTCGTAAGGCAATGCGATACGGGAAGCAAGCTGTATCGGTTGGTGAACACCTACTTATTGAAAGTGATACCGGAACCGTTGCTCCAAATCTTGGTCCCTTGATAGCTGCGTATGTTCATTTAGGCAAAGTTCACTATGATCGAGAAGACTATTTTCCATCTCAAGAGCAATTTTTATCTGCTAAATCCTTGGCCACCGAGTATGGCGACCAAACATATGATCAGGAGATCAACCAATATCTCCAAGAAATTGAGGACTTAGCTGCAAGGGGTAAAGTAAAACAGAGCTTCTTATCTAAGACCATAGGTGAGCTCAAAGTAGGTGAATTAGTGAACAATGCTTCGAGGGACCTGGCTGTTCAAGCTGACATGAAACTGGGCCTAGCGAGCGAGCGAAAAGGAGAATTTAGAAAAGCCATCGATCATTATCAAAGGGCTGTGGAGCGACTTAGGGACACGGGTGACAAAGAGGAGGTCAATAGCTTGCAGTTAAAAATAGCGGTATTGCTTGATCGAATAGATCAACATGAAGAGGCAAAAGAGTTTTTGGATAAGGCGATTTCAGAGATGGAAAAGGATCCGGTCCTTACGATGCCCACCCATGAGCTCGATACCATTTCTCTGGAACCTCAAAGACCGCAAGTTGAGAGGCAAAAATCTGACGTAAGTGTTCAACTTGAGAAGAAGAACCTCAAAGATCTTGCAGATAGCTATGCACTGGAGAAGGACTTTGAAAAATCGCTGGCTTACTATAAGTTGTACCAGGAACTATCTGAGAAAGTGGAAACCGACAGCATACAGAGGATTTTGGAAAAAGGCCAAAGAACGAAGGAAATTCTCCTACTAAAGCAGCAGAAAAGAATCGCTGATTTAAATATAGAAGCTATAGAATTGGAGAACGAAAAGCAGATCCGCCTGCGAAATCGTTCGCGTTTAGTCGCACTCGTCATTCTTATTGGCACCTTGGTTGCGATCTATTTATACCTACAAAAGCGTCGAGAGCACAAGCGTTTAACCATTGCCTACAGAGACTTAAATAAAACAAAGGGAAAGTTGGTGAATGCTGAGCAAAAAATATTCAGACTTTTACGTCAGCAGGTTTCAGGTGATTGCCCAAGAACTGCTTTCCGAGGGTTCAACGAAGGCTGGGGAACGCCGTTTTGTTTGCATCATGTTTCTCGACATTAGAGACTTTTCCCCGATGGCCGAAAAATTGAGTCCCGAAGAACTGATTAACTATCAAAATGAGGTGTTCGGATTTATGATTGATATCGTACAGCAACATCGGGGTAATATTAATCAACTGTTGGGCGATGGTTTTATGGCTACATTCGGTGCGCCGCAATCACATGGCAATGATTGCCAAAATGCATTTCTGGCTGCCAAGGAAATCTTGGAGGAAGTGAAAGAGAGGAGTGATGCAATGGTGATTCCCAAAACTAGAATTGGCATCGGCTTACATGCTGGCTATGTGGTGACTGGAAATGTAGGTAACGAGGCAAGAAAGCAATATTCAGTGACAGGAAATCCTGTGATCATTGCAAGTCGCATCGAGCAATTAAATAAGACTTATAAAAGTCAATTGCTGATCAGTGAGGCAGTATATGTGAAATTGGATAAACCACTGCCGGTCAATCTTCCTTTTTTGGAGGTAGATGTGAAAGGGCGTTCTAATCCAGTGAAGATTATGAAAATCGCATGACCTATGAATGCTAAGTAGGGACTGTTGAAATCACCAAAAGGAATGAAGTATCTTGCATTTTTACGCGGAATTAATGTCGGTGGCCATCACAAGGTACCCATGGCGGATCTGCGTCGGGAGCTTGAAAAATTGGGCTATGAAAACATCATCACCATTTTGAATTCAGGAAATGTCATCTTTGATGCAGAGGAGGCTGACACAAGAGGTATAGAATATACGGTTGAGGCACATTTGGAGCAGTTCTTTGGTTTTTCAATTCCGACCATCGTGAGAAGATCGGAGGATGTTTTCCAGTTGTTTCAAAGTGATCCATTCGGGGATATTGAGCTGACTAAGGATATTCGAAGGTATATCTCGTTTCTTAAGGAAGATGTGAGTTCTGATCTGATTTTGCCCTGGAAGAGTCAGGATCTCTCATATACCATTCTGGATCATAGAGATAGAAATGTTTTAAGTGTATTAGACCTTTCGATTTCGAAGACTCCAAAGGCTATGGAATTCCTAGAGAAGAATTATGGCAGCGATATTACAACCAGAAATTGGAACACGATCATTAGAATACAGAAGAAGGTCGCAGATAATACAAAAGGGCGTTGATCCAATTTGTTCCATCCCTGCCTTGACCGGGCTCTCTCTGCTCCTACTCCTGCTAAGTCCGGCAAGAGGGCAGGAGCCCTTTGCCTCGGGCCAGCATTCAGGATTTGATCTTTTACTTTTTCTACCTTTTCAACCCCTGCTACCTTTTTTACCTCTGCTAAGTCCGGCAAGAGGGCAGGAGCCCTTTGCCTCAGGCCAGCATTCAGGATTTGATCTTTGACCCTTTTTACTTTTTCAATCCCTGCTACCTTTTTTACCTCTGCTAAGTCCGGCAAGAGGGCAGGAGCCCTTTGCCTCAGGCCAGCATTCAGGATTTGATCTTTTACTTTTTCTACCTTTTCAACCCCTGCTACCTTTTTTACCTCTGCTAAGTCCGGCAAGAGGGCAGGAGCCCTTTGCCTCAGGCCAGCATTCAGGATTTGATCTTTGACCCTTTTTACTTTTTCTACCCCTGCTACCTTTTTTACCTCTGCTAAGTCCGGCAAGAGGGCAGGAGCCCTTTGCCTCAGGCCAGCAATTCAGGATTTGATCTTTGACCCTTTTTACTTTTTCTACCCCTGCTACCTTTTTTACCTCTGCTAAGTCTGGCAAGAGGGCAGGAGCCCTTTGCCTCAGGCCAGCATTCAGGATTTGATCTTTGACCCTTTTTACTTTTTCTACCCCTGCTACCTTTTTTACCTCTGCTAAGTCTGGCAAGAGGGCAGGAGCCCTTTGCCTCAGGCCAGCATTCAGGATTTGATCTTTGACCCTTTTTACTTTTTCTACCCCTGCTACCTTTTTTACCTCTGCTAAGTCCGGCAAGAGGGCAGGAGCCCTTTGCCTCAGGCCAGCATTCAGGATTTGATCTTTGACCCTTTTTACTTTTTCTACCCCTGCTACCTTTTTTACCTCTGCTAAGTCCGGCAAGAGGGCAGGAGCCCTTTGCCTCAGGCCAGCATTCAGGATTTATTCTCTGACCTTTCTACCCCTGCTATCTTTTTTACCCTTTCTACTTCTGATACCCTTCTTACCCTTCACTCGTGACGCAATGCCTGTACAGGATTGCCTACTGCAGCCCTGATGGCATGAAAACTGGTGGTCAAAACAGTGATCAGTATGACAATGAGCAATGCCAGTCCAAACAGCCAATAATTCATCGCTGTGTGGTAAGAAAAAGTGTCCAACCACCTTCTCATAAAGTACCAGGCGGCGAGAAAGGCCGGGATGCTCGCCAAGCAAACAAGCAGGACAAAATTGCGCGTGAGTAGTAATATGATATTTGATGTCTTTGCACCCAAAATCTTTCGCAGCCCAATCTCCTTTGTTCTTTGCTCTGCCGTAAATGAAGCCAAACCAAGTAATCCTAGGCAGGCAATAAAAATCATGAGTATGCTAAAGAGAGTGAATATCTGAGCCCTAATCTGGTCAGCCTCATATAGCTCCATGAAGGCCTCATCCACAAATTGATATTCAAAAGGGGTTGAAGGAAATATATCTGTCCAAGCCTTTTCCACCGTGGTAATCACCTGAGGCAATTCTGAGACGTCCTGCAGCTGCAGTTTGACATGTACCTGGCTATTGTTAAATCTTGGTCGGAATAGCAATGGTGATATGGGCTCATACAGTGATTGCTGATGAAAATCCTTAACCACTCCAATGACTTTGGCCATCGGTAGCGTGTCATTCCCTTGAAATTGGATGCGTTTGCCAATCGGATCTTTCCATCCCATTCTCCTGACCATCGACTCATTCACCACCGCTGCTAAGGTACTGTCGGTACCGTAATTCTTGTCGTAATTTCTCCCGATGACAAACGGTATGTTCATGGTGGAGAAGAAGTCAAAATCGACGAAATAATAATCCACGCCGTATTCATCCATGACTCCCTCTGAATCTTCTACGGTCATCACTTGCTTGCCAAAGCCATGACCAGGACTGGCTGATGCGGAAGTTACCTCTGAAATCTTTGGCTGTCGTAAAAGTTTCTCTCGCAAGACGGAATATTTTTCCCTGTCTGCGTCACCTTGAATGCTGAAGGTCATGAGATGATCTTTGTCAAACCCCAAATCCTTATTACGCAGGAAATTCATTTGATCATAGATAATTCCAGTGCCTATGATCATAAATAGGGTAATGGCAAATTGAACGGTTACCAGTGACTTTCTTAATTTGACATTACCTGTACCCTTGGATAATTTTCCTTTGAGTACCGCCATGGGCTGAAATCCTGAGAGATAAAAGGCAGGGTAACTGCCACCTATGATGCCAGTAGCAAGTAGAATAGCTAGCATACCTAATAAAATCTGAGGAGTCAGCAAAAGACTTCTAGACAACTGGAGGTCGAAGGCACGATTGAACAGTGGAAGGGTGACAAACAGCAAGATAAAACTCAGTACCAGTGCAATAAAAGAGAAGATCAGAGATTCGGATAAGAACTGACCCATCAGTTGGCTGCGCTCTGCTCCCAAGACCTTGCGAACGCCAACTTCCATCGCCTTTTTCGTAGCCCTAGCCGTGGCCAGATTCATGTAATTTATACAGGCAATCAAGAGCAGGAAAAAAGCGATGGCGGCAAAAATATAGATAAAGCCCATCTGTCCTACTGGCTCTGGTTCTCCCTCAAAATCAGATTTTAGATGGATGTCTGCCAGGTTGATCAACTCATACTTCACATTAATGTCAAATTGATCAAAAATGACAGCCACGTGATTCTTGACGATGTCCACAAGTTTATCTTCAACCACTTTGGGGTCCACTCCATCTCTCAAAAGCAAATAGGTGTAAATATTAAATCCACCCCAGGAGCCAGGCTCTGGATGCATGAGCTGCGGTATAGTGCTGGCTGAAATCATGGCTGTGGGGATTAGGTGAGCCCGGGGAGGAAAATCTTTATAAACTCCTGTTACCTGATAATCTTGTCCTGAGGTCGTCTTTAGAGTTTCCCCGATGGGCTGAGCCGAGCCGAAGATGCGATGTGCCACGCTCTCAGACAGCACAATCGAATTGGGCTGATCTAATGCACGAGCTTGATCACCGCTGATGAAATCCACATCAAATATTTCAGCAACCGTGGAGTCCACCAGGTATATTTCTTCTTCAAAAAATTGCTTCTCTCCGTAGTCCAATCTCGTGCGCCCGTTCGGAATAAACCGTACAAACTGCTCTATCTCAGGGTAGTCCGCCTTCACTTGCATTCCCAAAGGATTTTGGGTGACAGCCCATCGAAATGCATCATCAGGCTCGGAGATGTCGGACGAAATGCGAAAGATGCGATCGTGTTTGGTATGGAACCGGTCATAGCTCAGTTCTGTGGAGATATAGAGTAGGATCAGCAGCGTCGCTGCCACACCGATGGTAAGGCCCAGTACATTGAGAAAAGCATAGCCGGGTTGTCGTCGGAAGCCACGCCAGGCGAGGGAGAAGTTTTTCTTGATCATGGGGAGCTAGATTGATACCTTACATAAGACGTGTTATCTATGGGATTAGTTGCATGTGCAGGCCGTTAAACGGAGACTGAGACGTCCTGGGGAGTATATGCTAATGTCGCATCATGACTGTCCTTGGTGGTGGATTTCTTACTTGATTTTTAGCACAGTAACCTTGCTGGAATCATCTGTAGATTTGCAGCTAAGGGCACTCTCATGAACTTCCACATGTTGAATAATGACTTCTTTGAAAAGGTGAAGTGCCGCTTGTTGAAAAGACCTGGGAGACTGAGTAAGAGGGATTCCGAAAGAGCCGGAAAGTCATGGAGTTCCTAGGGTGCTCCTCAACCGGATTAATTGGTAGAAATCTCCCTAAACGAACCGTAGTGCATGCAGCGAGATCTTATCCTTCTCTTGTCAATTTCTAGCCATTCGCACCATGTTTTTCGTGAGCGAATACTTACCTTGCGTTTAATTTAAAAGAAAGCAAAATGAATATGGGCAGCGGTCGAGCGAATTCATGGAAATATGCATTTTTCATGCTCTTAATAGCCTCTGTAGTGGTTAATTGCAGTAGGACCAAACAGGCAACGGAAGTGAAAAATCGGATGGTCTCACCTTCAATGATTTCCAATTATCATCCAGCTATGAATGTCAAAATCGGATGGGTTCCCTACAAAAACCAGAAAGTAGTGCAGACTGGCAAGAACGAGTGGAAAATTGTGGCCCACGAAGAAGATGACAAAATGGGATTCATTCCAACCATGGTGATCACTTATCCAGATTCAGGAGATTCGACCATATTGGATATGAATGTTAAGAATGAATTGCTGGGTAAACTGATTAAGCATAGTGCGATGACTATGCAACCCATCCGGCGGCCATTCGTCGAGTTTTTTGAAGAAGCCAAATGCCAAAACTGCCACCCACCAGATGTAAAGGTAGATTTTGGGCAAAGTGGAGAAAAAACTAGTGAGAAACAACGGATGCTTCAGGATGCTAGGGAAGTCTTTGGTGACTGAAATCATGGCATCTCCTAGGGAGTGATCTGCTGCTTGATTTCGTCAATATTGGTAGTGATGACCAATATGTTTCCTAGCTTGTCTACCAGGCCTCGTTCTTATCCACATCAAACCAAAACTTCAAATTGTCTACCAAATAGAACCAATCTCTTTCGCGATATTTAGCTTGGAACCTGAGGTCGCGGATTGCTGATCAACTGTGCAGAGTCGCAAAATGCTGGAGTTTATCGTGGATCTGGGTCTTGATGTCGTCAAACTCAGGTAGTTAAGAATTTGTAGTTTAGAACAAGTATTCATCCAAGCGTGATAATAGATGCGTCCCTTGATCGTGATCATTCTGATTATCCTAGGTCTAGCAGCCATGAAGCTCTATGTCTGGGACAAGGATTCCCCATCTGGTGGTCCTGCCTCAAAACCAACCACCAAGAGAACAGCCCTACCAGTAGATGTGTATGTGGCAGCAGAAGTTGCTACCGATAATACCATCTATGCTTCAGGTACGATCGTGCCCAATGAGGAAGTGGATTTGCAAAGTGAGGCGTCTGGTAGGCTGATTGAATTGAATATCAAGGAGGGATCTTTTGTGCGAAAAGGGCAACTGATCGCTAAGCTCTCTGATGATGATCTCCAAGCACAAATGAAAAGACTGCAGTATGAAGATCAACTAGCAAGCCAGATCGAAACACGTCAAAAGAAACTCTTAAACATCGATGCGATCAGCGTGGAAGAGTATGACCTGGCGGTCAATAAGCTGAATACCCTACAGGCTGATAAGGAATTTCTGCAGGTTCAAATTGAGAAGACATCGGTGCGTGCACCTTTTAGCGGTCGCATAGGATTTAAGCATATCAGTGAAGGTGCCTACATTACCCCTAGTGTAATCATTGCCAATTTGGTCCAGACTAATCCTGTGAAAGTCGACTTTGCCATCCCGGAGAAATATGCCAATGAAGTAGCGATAGGACGAGAGATCACTTTCCTGATTGATGGCATCGATGACCGGTTCCTGGCTAAAGTGATGGCTATTGATCCGATGGTAGATGAGGATCTCCGGACCTTGAAGTTAAGGGCTAGAGCAGATAATAGTCTGGGACTATTGCGACCTGGTATGTTTGTTCGAGTAGAGGTGCCTCTGGAATCAAAGCACTCGATCATGGTTCCGACCGAAGCGGTCATGCCCATCCTTAAAGGCAAGATTGCCTATGTGAAAAAAGAAGGCAAAGCTATGCAGGTGAAGGTGCTGACCGGTTTACGCACAGATCGTAATATCCAGATTCTGGATGGCATCAACGTTGGGGATTCGGTCATCGTCAGTGCATTGATGTCTTTGAAGCCCAATCTACCGGTCACTTTGCGAAACTCGGTAGCGGTTAATACCAATGAATGAACAGCGATAGATTATGATTTCGATATCCACACTATCCATCAAGCGTCCGGTGCTGGCCATCGTATTAAATCTGTTGATTTTATTATTTGGTGCCATCGGATTTACTTCCTTGGGTGTGCGGGAATTTCCATCCATCGATCCGCCAGTGGTATCGGTGCGCACGAGTTATCCCGGCGCTAATGCCAGCATTATCGAGGCAGAAATCACGGAACCACTAGAAAAAGCCATCAATAGCGTGGAGGGTATTCGTACGATTAGTTCTAGCAGTAATCAGGGTTCAAGCTCGATCAATGTAGAATTTGATTTGAATGTATCCATGGAGCAGGCCGCCAATGATATCCGGGACAAAGTGTCGCAGGCCGCTCGGACTCTGCCCAAGGATATTGAAGGCTTGCCTGTCGTGAGAAAAGCAGATGCCGACAGTGAATCTATTATTGCGATGACCCTCGAGAGCTCAGAAAGGTCGTTGCTGGACATGAGTGATTATGCCGAAAATGTGATTGCACCTCGATTTGAAACGGTGCCCGGTGTGAGTGGCGTGCGCATTTGGGGAATGAAGCGGTATGCCATGCGCATATGGATGGAGCCTGATCGTATGGCGGCACAAAATATTACCACTCAAGACGTTAAGACGGCCCTGGATCGAGAAAATATTGAGTTGCCTAGTGGCAAAATCCAGGGAGATCACACCGAGCTGACAGTCAAGACGATAGGGCGATTTAAAACCGAAGAGGATTTTAATAATCTCATCATAAAGACAGATCGTGAAAAGATCATTCGCTTGAAAGATGTGGGCTACGCTGTATTGGGTGCTGAAAATGAAGAAGCTATTTTACGCATTAATAATGTGCCCAGGGTAGGGGTAGCCATTAGTGCACAGCCGGGATCTAATGTGTTGGATATTGCAGAAGAAGTAAATACTCGGCTGGAAGTCTTACGCTCTGACCTGCCAGCCGATCTGCAAATATTTAAATTCCTCGACTATACGGTATTTGTGTCAAAATCTATCGAAGAAGTCAAGGAAACCCTCCTGATTGCCATCGGGCTGGTTATTCTCATCATCTTTTTCTTTTTTCGAGATTGGATTATTGCGATCCGCCCCTTGATAGACATTCCAGTATCCCTCATCGGCTCCTTTTTTGTGATGTACTTGATGGGATACTCCATCAACGTCCTGACGTTACTGGCCATCGTGCTTGCTACTGGATTGGTTGTGGATGATGGCATTGTAGTAACCGAGAATATCTACAAGAAAATAGAGGCGGGCATGAATCCTATACAAGCAGCCATCAAGGGTTCCAATGAAATCATGTTTGCCATCATCTCCACATCGATTACGCTGGCTGCGGTATTCTTGCCAGTGATCTTCATGCAAGGTTTTGTCGGCAAACTCTTTCAGGAATTTGGTGTGGTTTTGGCCGCTGCGGTGTTAATCTCAGCATTCGTTTCTTTGACCTTGACTCCAATGCTCAATGCATATCTAATCAGGCGGAAAAACAGGAAAAATGCATTTTACGAAAAGACGGAACCCTTTTTTGAGGCTTTGGAAAGCGGTTACAAACAAGGTCTGCAGCGTTTCCTGGCGAGGAAGTGGATTTCCCTTCCCCTGTTAGTAGCTGTGGTCGCTTTAATCTATTTCGTGGGTAAAGAATTGCCGTCGGAGCTTGCACCCAATGATGATCGCAGTGTGCTCAGGGCAAATATGATTGCTCCAGAAGGTTCCTCTTACGAGTTTATGGATAACTATGTGCAGAGGTCTGCAGAAATGATGATGTCTGAGATTCCCGAAAGCAAGGGTGGCATCATGACCTACACCGCCCCTAGTTTTACTGGGTCGGGGGCATTGAATACTGCCTTTGCCCGGGTCACTTTGGTGGATCCCCATGAGCGAGAAAGAACCCAATCGGAATTGACTCAGTATCTCAATCAGCGATTTAAGGAGATGCCAGACGCCAAAGCTTTTGCAAACGAGCGTCCAACCATTGCACTGAACAAACGTGCTGGCTTACCGGTGCAATATGTCGTTCAAGCTCCCGATTTTGAAAAGCTGAGAGAATACATGCCTAAGTTTCTTGGCGTGGTCCAGAATGATCCCACGTTTACCGTGGTGGATATGAATTTAAAATTCAACAAACCGGAATTGGAAGTGACCATCGATCGCGAGAAAGCCAAAAGCATGGGAGTGTCTGTGGCAGATGTTGCCACTGCCATGCAGCTGGCGTTTGCTGGTCAGCGTTTCGGTTACTTTAACATGAATGGAAGACAGTATCAGATCATCGGGCAGTTTGATCGGGGCCATCGAGATGAACCGCTGGATCTAAAGACGCTGTATGTCAAAAACAATTTGGGGCAATCCGTTCAACTGGATAATATTGTGTTGACAGCCGAGGAGAGTAGTCCACCTCAATTGTACCACTACAATCGCTGGCTGAGTGCCACGGTATCAGCGGGATTAGCTCCCGGAAAAACGATTTCTGATGGCATTGCCGCGATGGATGCAGCCAGAGCTCAATTTGATGATCCTGCCATTCGTATTGAACTGACCGGTAGCTCCCGAGACTACCTGGAAAGTGCCAACAGCAGTATATTTTCATTCCTGTTGGCACTGGTGTTGGTGTATTTAATCTTAGCTGCTCAGTTTGAGAGCTTTATTGATCCTTTTATTATTATGTTGACGGTGCCGTTGGCGCTTGCTGGAGCGATTTTCTCCCTATGGCTCTGTGACCAAACGTTGAATATTTTTAGCCAGATTGGCATCATAATGTTGATTGGGTTGGTGACTAAAAATGGAATTCTTATTGTGGAATTCGCCAATCAACTTAGAGAGAAAGGTGCTACTATTCACGAGGCGGCATTAGAAGCTGCGACCTTGCGCATGCGTCCTATCATTATGACCACTCTAGCGACAGTGCTGGGGGCTGCACCCATTGCCCTTGCCCTAGGGTCGGCAGGGGCCAGTAGGATGTCGATGGGCATCGTAGTGATGGGAGGTCTTTTGTTTTCATTGGTACTCACTCTCTATATTATTCCTGCCATGTATATTTATTTGTCGCGTGCCAAAAATTATGAGCGTCGACGTCGTGTGGAGATGCTGGCAGAAACAGTCACATAACAATACTAGTCTTGAATTTTTAATGAAAAATTGGCTTTTATTCTTGGTACTAGGTTATGGGTCGCTGGCGGGACAGGACCTACTCACCCTGGATGAAGCCATGGATCTGGCCGTGACTAATAATTTGGGTATACAGGCATCAGAGTTGGCACACAGTGCCGTTCAAATGCAAGTTTATAGAGCCAACGCTGGCTTTGGACCTAAGGTCGACCTCAATGCCAACTTAAATACGACCATCAATGAGGTAAAACAGAATTTTATCGATGGCAGGGTCGTCGATAGATTCGGTCGCAGTTATGCACCAAATATCAATGTCGGTTTGCGACTGCCAATATACGATGGAGGTCGCATGCAGGCCACACTTGAAAAACTGGGAAAACTCAGTGAGGTGAGTAGCTTAGAGACTCAGATAGAGATGCAGAATATCTTGGGTCAAGTCATACGGCACTATTATGACGTGATGCAGCTTAACGCCAGGGTCGGTTTTTTAAATACAGTCATTAAGTATTATGAGGATAGGTTGGCCATTACAGAAGAGCGGTGGCAGGTGGGCAAAGGATCGAAAATTGATTTCCTGCAGTCGAAAACGGACCTAAACGCACAACTAGCCGAACGATCACGGTCACTCAACAATTTCAGAACCGCCAAAGTTGGTCTGAACGCCCTTCTGAACAGACCGTTTGATACGGACTTTGTGGTGCAAGATGAAGTTCGTTTTCAGGATGACTATGTGCTGGCCGAATTATTAAAAAAGTCGGAGGAAAATAACTGGGATCTGCTGCGTCTGCGGCAGATGAATCAGGTGAGCACCTCGACCATTAGAGAGTGGGAGGCAGCGAGGAAACCTCAGGTGTCATTGAGTGCAGCACTGGGCTACTACTATACGAACACCAATGCAGGCTTCCTACTCTCCAATCAAAATGCGGCCTTAAATGCGGGACTAAATGCGCGTTGGAACATCTTCGATGGAAGGCATATACGCAATCAGATAGCGATCGCGGAGGTTCATCGCAAGACCGTTGATAAGCGCACCCAGGAATTGCAGTCATTGATTCGAGCTGAATTGACTGCTGCCTACAACCAGTATCAGGCGGACAGGGAGTTGCTGGAGTTCGAGCAGGAGAATCGGCTGTTAGCTGAAGAAAATCTGTCGATTTCTCTGGAGAAGTTTCGACTGGGAGCGTCGACCATCCTTGAGCTCAATGAGGCACAGCGTGGGTATGACGCAGCTCTCAATAGATTAGTGAATGCACAGCATAATATCAGGATGTCGGAGTTGATATTGCTAGAGCTGACTGGTGAATTGCTGAGGTAGTATTATATTTCAAAACAAAGCTTATGACTTTCTTATCAAGCAGACGATGTATGATTTTTCTTCTACTTGGATTAGCTGCATTAGGACAGGGTGGGCTCGCTCAAACCATCGATGCGCGAAAAGAAATAAAAGTGCTGACCTTCAACATACTTCATGGAGCCACCACCAGAGGTGACTTTGATCTGGATGCCATTGCCCAGGTCATTGTATCTGCCGATCCAGATTTTGTGGCCTTGCAGGAGGTGGATTTTAAAACCAAAAGAGCCATGGGCTATGATTTAGCTACCGAGTTCGGGTGGAGGACAAAAATGACTCCCTTGTTTGGCAAGGCCATGCCATTTGATGGGGGAGAATATGGATGTGGAATTTTATCCAAGTACAGCTATCTCTCTACCTGTGTGGTGGACCTGCCACACTCCGAGGATAGAGAACCAAGAGTTGCACTACAGATGAAGACCAGACTTCCATCAGGAGACACCATTTCAATGATTAGCACTCATCTGGATCATACGGGAGATCAGAACGACAGACTTTTGCAGGTGCAGGCTCTTAACGATGTATTTCTCTTGGGAAATTGTCCTGTGATTTTAGCGGGAGATCTCAATGCCATTCCCGGTAGTACTCCCATCAAGAAATTAGAGGCGTTTTGGGGCGCAACCTATGATAAAGATGACCCAGCTCCTACATCTCCATCCGACAACCCCAGGCGGAAGATAGATTATGTGATGTTTTATCCCAAAGACAGGTGGAAGGTCATCGACACGCAGGTTATACAGGATGAGATTGCATCTGATCACTGTGCTTACCTGGTTACCTTGGAGCTATGGAACGACTAGGTGCCTGCCACTGATTATTTTCAATCGCAATTAGAAAAAAATCAACCGCACCTCTGGAATATTTCACGAACTCATCCCTATACCTAGTCCTATCCCCATGGGGTGTTTTGGGCCATTCGGTTTGTACGAGATAGCCTTGATCCGTAAGACTGTCAGCAAATCGATTGGCTATCTTAAATCTTGGATCTAGCGAACCACACATCACCAGAAAGGGCACTTTACGAGCCCGACGATGTGCTGTGGTCCCGGCAACTTCCGCAACTCTCGGTTGAAACAAGTTTCTTAAACGTTCAGGCACCATGGATGCATTGGCGGTGTTGGTAAGATAGGAAGACGGTTCAACGATTTCACCTGCAGCCTCCACTAGTAATTTACCATCAGGTGTGGTCCATGTGCCAGCGGCAAAAGGAGCACATGCCTTCACTAAACGAGGGTTTTGCAAGGCAAATCGATGAGTGAACTGACCTCCCCGGGAATATCCCGACAATAGAATTTTCTTGTGCACCTTAAATTTTCTGCGTAGCTCTTTAAGCACGGCTTTAAGAAATCTGCCTTCACCTAGGCTCGGAAAACGGCTGGCTAGGAAATCCTCGTTTGAGAAACTCGGGCTGACAATGATGGCCTCCAGGCCCATTTCTGTGGCGATGGAGCCGACTCCCTCTGCCAGGAAAAAAGTACGACCATTTCCTCCCCCACCGTGTACGAGTATTACCAACCAATAGCGCTCATAGACCTCGTACTTGGCAGGCAATTGCACAAAATACTCACGTTCTATATGATCAAAAATAAGGGTGTGTCTATCGAGGCATTCCTGTTGATTTTGACCCTGCAAATCAAAACACACAGAGGTAATAAGGAAGTAGAGACAAAGGTGGACCCATTTGTTGTATCGTAGCAAGAATCGTGGTGGCATCATATCAATTGCTGGCTATCTCAATAAGTTGACAACTCCCGACTTCACACCATCTATCTCATCACCGGAGATATCATAGCCCTGGTATTGCAGCGTCCAAATATAGCTACCTGCGTCCATGAGTTTTCCATCTACCATACCATTCCAGGTCGATTGAGGGTCAGAAGATTCAAAAAGTAGGTTGCCATAACGATCAAAAATGCGCCATTGCAAGGAAGTGATGTCTTCGGCAAAAATCTCAAATTGATCGTTGATCTGATCTCCGTTGGGGGTGAAAGCATTGGGGACAAAAATCCGGGTCGGACAGCGTTGGGTCAGTACGATTTGAGAGGTTTCACGGCACCCAAAATCATTGGCAACAGTTACAGAGTACAGGCCATCCTGACCAGACATGAGTGTAGGACCAATGCTGCCATCCTGCCAAGAGTAACTTGAAAAATGGCCGGGAGTGAGTTCGATTTCGCCGATCAGTTTACACACGATCGTATCAGGGCCCAAGTCAGGCTTGGGAAGAGGAACTACTTCTACTCGGATCGGCTGTGGGTAGGTAGCACAACCGGATACGATACCTGTCACCAGGAAAGTTCCTTCCATTTCCAACCCAATGGGATGGATGATCGGAAACTGTCTGTCGGAGGTATAGCCAAGTGGACCTTCCCACTCATACCTGGCTCCAGCTAGATCAAAGGCACCGAGCTCCAAAGTGTCTGCTTCACAAAGCATCACATCGTCAAAAGGTTGAATATCTTGTCTCAAAGTAACCTTCAAGGTTTGATATGAGGTGTCATGCAGATCTAGACATTGGTCATACACAACAAGGCTGAGATCATAGCTGCCCAGGTTATCGTATTGATGAATGAATTTGGGCTCAGTCCGGGTGTTGCCATCTCCTAGATCCCACTGGAAATCGTAGCGCTGTGTGGGTAGACCAGCGTCAAAAAATATCGTATCTGATAAGCAACCTCCCTCCGGAATCGGATTTGCATTGAGCTTGCTGAAACTGGCCCCACCTCCATAAGCGTATGATTCGAAATTACCGTAACCATAGGCCGTGGCCAATACACCACAGCCTTGTGAGGTGAGATGGTGTTTGCCAGGACCCACGGGAAGCACAGCATAGGAGAAATCATTATTGCCCAATACCGGTGCAAATCTATCTGCTGCAATGGCCACATCATCAAGGATGATGGCAGCAACATCAGCAGTGCGGGTGATGATGTTTAAATAGTGTTCCTCGATGTTTTGAAAGCGGGAGCTAAATAGGGTTACCGTATCCCTCGTCTGCTCGATACTATTGAGTAGCACGAGAGATGGATCACCAATACCATGACCATTGCAGGATTGGCCGATGTTGAGTTGCCCTATCAAGATGGGTTTGTTGGCCTGTATGAAGGCGGAGGTGCCAAATACATTGTACTCGACAAATTCTCCAGCGTCTAATGTGTAGTCGCCTCCCGATGAAACGGTTACCTTGGTGCCATCCTCACTTGCCAGGATCCTGAAAAGATCGTACGTCGCACCAAAACTGGGAGCAGAGACATATTGCCTGCCCCAGGTTGACACTGGGTACATTTGTTCTAACAAATTATCTCTGGCAGAACATCCAGTGGGTACCTCCGTCCACACAGCACCGGCAAAAAGGGCAAAATCCTTGTCTGCTGTGACGTGAGATCCCGTGAGGTCATCGTCATCGCTCTGACCTTGGATCTGGTAGGTTTCTCCAGCATCCAAGATAATGGTGAATGCATCACCACTCTTCTTACCTCGCTTGGTGGGGCTGCTCAAAGTCACGGTCACATGTGTTTCATCCTGAGACGCAACTATGAGCATTTCGCTCGGATAATCGGTCCCTCGCCTATTTACACCCTGATAAGTCAGGGTATAATATGAATGTCCCAAAGCATGGGTCGGTAGGACAGCAGCAGCCTCACTTCGTGCATTATGATATTGGTGAATGTAGACTGAGATGGGAGCAAGGGCGTTCACGTGAACACCTGTCCGGGTGATGGTTTCTGATCCCACCGTTTCTGCCTCAATAGGCAACTGAACAATGGTCACCTCCCCCGGAGTGACTGAAAAAGCTTGCGACCAACTCATCAGAGGCATGCTGACTTCACCCGATGTTTGTGTCAGGGAAGAAATCATGACCACCTTGGTATTTGCAAACTGATCCACATGCTCCATGAAGCCAAACCAGAATGCTTGACCCTGGTTGGATTGGCCCAGAAGCGAATACCAGGAGGCAGTCAGCAGCAGAAATGCGATGGTGTATGGTGCCTTCATAAGTCTTTTACTGACTTCATCGAATGAGCAACATGTGATATACTTCTACCGAAGATTCTCGTCGTCCTGATGTCAAGTGGGAAGGTTGTTCGTTCATCTCTCGGTGTGGCGAGGTAAATCTTCAAGAAAAGCCAATGCAACCAAGAATGCATCTAATTCGCCGATGGTCGATGCATAGGCACCATTATTTCCTCTCCCATAATTGAAAAAACCGTGACCCATTCCTTCATACTCCACCAGACGACATTGATTGCCTGCTTGGTCCATAGCCTGGTCGAAAAGTGCAGCCGTCTTAAAATCTACGGTGGTATCGGCGTTGCCATGAAATATGATGGTGGGGCAGGTTCCCTCCACCACATGGTGATACGGTGACAGTGATCGAGGATCGGCGCCCATCCTATCAAGAAGTTGCTCACTACGAGCCTTAGGTATTTGATAGGTCCCTTCGATATTTGCCAGTACCAGTGCTGGGTTAAATAGCGCAAGTGCATTGGGCATGGCGGAGATGGTCAGCTCATCCGATGGCTCATCATAGCCCGGTATCAGTGCCGTGGTTGCAGCAAGATGACCGCCGGCAGACCCACCGGCAGCCATTATCTTTGCCGGGTCTACACCCAGCCTCACTGCATGCTGGCGAACCCATCTGATGGCAGATTTGGCATCCGCTACACATTTTTTGGCCTTGACACCGTGGCGATTGAGCACTCTGTAGTCTACTGTCATGGCTACCATACCTCGAGATGCTAAGTACTCACAGTGCCTCAAGAACTGCTCTGGTTTGCCATGTCTCCAGCCACCGCCAAAGAAGAACACAATGGCTGGCCTTTGATCTCCTGGCTGGATGGAAGCAGGATTAAAAATCCAGGCCTTCAAGTCGATCCCATCCACTTTCTTATAAACTTCAACCACCGAGGCTGCTTCTGACAGTGGCATTTGTCCCCGTGCCAGGATGGTAGCTAGCAGCAGAAAGATGGGTAGTGATCTTTTTATCATGGTTGTCAATTTTACAGCAGTTATCGAGTTTTCTGTAGTACTTGATTCATTTCGTGCTCCCATTCCAGTAACGTATTGGCAAGTGCATGTGCTCTCTCCGGATCACTGGGAGAGAGGTCATGCAGCTCCTCAAGATCGTTTTCTAGGTCAAATAAGAGGGTGTCGTGATCAGAAACAAACAGCTTATATTGATCTTTTCGTACCGCCCTTTGGTGGCGATACCGCCAAAATAAATGTCTAGATCTAACGGGAGTACCTTTTAGCAGATGTTGGCTTAGGTCAAACCCGTCCAGGATGGGATTCTTGTGGGCAAGATTTTGGGCGCTCGCCAGATTCAGGAAGGTAGGCATCCAATCAAAACTCATGACGGTGGCATCACTCTTACCCGGCCTAATTTTGTTTTTCCAATACACAATGGCTGGCACCCGATGACCTCCTTCCATCAAGCTTATCTTTGATCCGCTGAGCACACCATTATGGCCAAAGGTCTCACCTCCGTTATCAGAAATAAAAACGATCATGGTGTTTTCCTCTAAGTCGAGGTCCCTGATTTTGTGGACGATGGCTCCCACGCCTTCATCCATGGCCTCGACCATGTCCTTGTAGGCTCGATCTCGGTCTCGCACGGGACCATAGTAGGTGAATGCCCTTCCAGGAAATCGGTACGCTGTATCGGTTCTACCCTGAAAAGGCACATGGGGGGCCTCATGCGGTACGTAGAGGAAAAAAGGCTCATCTTGATTTTTCTCAATGAAGTCAAGACTGTGTTTAGTGATGAGATCGGTCACATATCCTTCCTCATGGATCGTATCCAGGTTGTGCCACCAGTCGAATATGCCTGCGTTGTCATAATGAGAATGAAAATCGATATTGCCACTGACGTAACCGCGGAATTCGTCAAAGCCGAAATGTACCGGATTGAACTGTGGTTGGTAACCCAAATGCCATTTTCCGATGATTCCGGTGGCATATCCAGCTTGTTGGAGCATTTTGGCGATGGTGATCTCACTAGGATTCAGTCCTACTTCTCTTGTCTCACCCTTCACGTAGATGACCCCTTCAAGACCTGCGCGTTGCTGATATCTGCCAGTAAGAAGTGCAGCCCTGGTCGGAGTACATACCGAACCATTGGAGTGAAAGTCGGTGAAAAGAAGACCTCCCTTGGCTAATTCGTCCAGGTGCGGTGTCTGAATCCGTTTATTGCCATAGCAACCTATGCCACCATAGCCCAGATCATCGGCCATAATCAGCACGATGTTGGGTCTGCGCTGCTTAGTACATGAGATGCCCATTAGGATCACCAAGCACAGCAGAGATATCTCTTTCAGTTGCATGATTTTTCCGGGATTGGTTGTAGATCTCCAGATGAGGTCATGGCCGATTGATCATCAGGTGAATGCATTCATGAAATATAGCAATAAGATGCAAAAGCAAGGCGGTAAGATGATAGTTTGGCGCTCACTTATCAAGCTTTCTCAATAGAGAACGTGATGATTTAAGAAAACCATAACAGAAAGAGGGTAGGGGATGAGGGAATAGTTTGGTGTCATTATGGTATAGAGTATTTATAGAAACAGTCTTAATCACAAATAAAAGCAGAAACATGAAAAAATCTATGCTTGTCATTGCAGCCTTGGTGGGTGCCATCACATTCGGTACGGCACAAGAGATCAAGGTGATCACTTCCGTCGAATCTATCGTGCCCATGGGCATAGGAAGATCAAGAATTATTGATCACCAGTCCACCGCTAATGCCCACGATTTTACAACATCCAGAAAAGATGGCACCGATTCTCGGCAGAAAAACATCAAGAGGCGCGATGCTAAGATTGCAGAGCTTGATGAGACGAAACTGCTGAACTTCTATTCTGCGGTTGGCATCAATTTTCAAAACATTGCCAGCAATGATGCGCTCATTTCTTCCAAGCTGACCGCGATGTTGGCCGATGGCTGGACTCTCCTGCACGTCACTAGTGCGGTGGAGAGCGATGCTGGTGAAACCGATGCACAGGGCATTTTTATTACTAGATACATATTTAAGCGATAAGGGGTTCTGCGAAGCTCCTTTTTGAGAGATGCTGAGGTGGCCGACCCCCTCAGCATCACTTTTTTTTGAGTACCTCCCATTGACATCAGCGTTCGATCCTTTTTCACAGGGGTGTAACCACTGGTAGCTTCATGAACATTGAAGGAAAGGATCGTTGGATTCAGTTAATTCTGGTATCTTCAAGCGCGATCTGGCATCTAATGCAGATCTTGATTTTTACACTTTCGGTGCCGGATCTTTGGTACAAGTCTTAACCTGGAGGTGGAGATAAACGTAATACCAGCACATGATGCAGCAAAACACTTATAGTGTCATTACCGGCACTGGAAGATATATCCCTTCGCAGCGGGTGGACAATGAGTCTTTTCTTTCTCATACATTTTATTCTAAGGATGGTCAACAAATAGATAAAGACAATCGGGAGATTCTTGAAAAATTCCATGCCATCACTACCATAGAGGAACGACGCTACGTTACACCAGATCTGGTGACTTCAGATATTGCTTTCTTTGCTGCGGAGGCAGCCATTGCTTCGGCCGGAATAGACAAGGAGGACCTAGACTATGTGATTGTTGCACATAATTTTGGAGATGTGCGCATAGACCGCAAAACGATAGACATCGTTCCTAGTTTGGCAGCTCGGGTTAAAAGCAAACTACAGATCAAAAGCCCCGAGGCAGTAGCTTATGATCTTCCCTTTGGTTGTCCTGGCTGGCTGCAGGGTGTGATCCAAGCTGATTACTATATTAAATCTGGGGATGCAAAGAAAGCATTGGTGGTAGGTGCAGAAGTGCTATCGAGGGTGGTAGATCCGCATGATCGGGACAGTTTGCTGTACGGGGATGGCGCAGGAGCCGTGATTATGGAAGCACAACAGAGCGCTGATCCGGTGGGTGTCATCAAACATCGGACTAGGTCAGATACTTTCGGATATGCCGAGATGTTGTTTATGGGAGCATCATACCACACCGACAACGGATATGCCGAAGATCTCTTCCTAAAGATGCATGGAAGGAAACTGTATCAATATGCCCTGGAAAAGGTCCCACAGGCCATCAAAAACTGCCTGGATGCCAGCGGACGGTCTATCACTGAAGTCAGAAAGTTACTGATCCATCAAGCCAACGGGAAAATGGATGAGGCGATCCTCAAACGACTCTTTGGGCTCTATGGAATCAAGGAAGTACCTAAAGACGTCATGCCAATGACGATTTCATGGTTAGGAAATTCCTCCGTAGCGACGGTGCCCACTTTGCTGGATCTGATTTTGACTGGAGGTTTGCAACCCCATGCCATCGATCCTGGAGACCTGGTAGTATTTGCTTCCGTAGGTGCTGGCATGAATATCAATGCCTTGATCTACCAATTCTGAACTGGAGCATTTGCCAATCGCTGGCAAAATCTCACTGATTATACTAAGGATTTATCGTAGTTTCTTGTGCTCAACTTCCACTATATTTGATTAAAACGATTTGATCTTGCATGATCTCCATAATGCGACATCTACCATACCTCCATTTCATACTGATGTGTGGCGTCCTGGCCGTTTCTCAGATCACGGACTTGGAGTTTGGGAAAGCTGTATGTTTGGAACGAAGTGTAAGTGTGTATGTTCTCGAGCATGCGTCTTATGACAATGGCCTGCTACAAAAAAGTGCAAGGTGATGTGATCATTTCCTTGCTTATCGATGCTGTAGATGAGCCACCGAAGACCGAGGTTTTGATTGTACCACATCCAAACCTGACCAGTAAAGTGAGCTATACGGTAGCCGGTCTTTCGAAAAAAATGGATACCAACACTATACTATGGCAAACCCTCGATAAGCAATTCTGGAAAAGATGGGATCAGAATTTTTTCGATCAAAGAACAGAAAATGATTTCTCTCGATACCAACAACAACAACAATAATGATGTCTTTACTGAAAGATCCTTGTCGAATTTTGGTGCAAAATTGTTGCCTACTTATCCTTATGACATGCTGCCAGGTGAGTGTTGTCGCCGGTCAAGTAAACCAAGATCTAGCACAACAAGCTCGGCAATCTCTGAAAAAAGCCATCGAGTACTTTTATTCCATCAACATTGAGGGAGGATATGTCTACCACTACAGCCTTGATCTCCAAGAAAAATGGGGAGAGGGAAAGACAGACGATCACACAATAGAAGTTCAGCCACCCGGCACTCCTGCAGTGGGGATGAGTTTCTTACGTGTTTACCAGATCACGGAGGATTCTATGGCTTTGCAGGCTGCGATCGATGCTGCCCAAGCTTTGATCAGGGGTCAGAATGAATTTGGTGGATGGGAACACAAGATTCACTTTAATAAGCCTAAGGGCAAACGCGTGAGTTTTGACGACGATCAGACGCAACGAGCCATCAGTTTCTTGATGGCGTTGGACCAGGAGGTTGACTTGCCAGTCCTTTCTGCATCGATCGAAATCGCACTCGATATGATGCTCAGGGCTCAGCTGCCCCATGGGGGTTGGCCACATCGGTATCCCGCCGACGGCAGTTATCATGATTATGCGACGTTTAATGACCAGGGGATCAATGATTGCATTCGGGTGATGATCGAAGCCCATCGCAATTATGGAACGCAGAAATACCTAGAGAGTCTGATAAAAGCTGGGCGTTTTTTAATGATATCACAGTTGCCTCCACCGCAGCCGGGATGGGCACAGCAATACAATGAGTTTCTTCAGCCTGGTGAGTCTGCTTGGGCTAGATCATTTGAACCACCTGCAGTTTGTCCGTCGGCCAGTCTCCATAATGTACAAAGTCTGATAGACCTATATCTACATACAGGTCAACAGGGATACCTGGAAGCGATCCCAGACGTGCTACGATGGATCGGTGAGTCAAAGTTATCCAACGGTCTTTGGGGGCGATTTCTTGAGATCGGTACCAACAAGCCGCTCTACTATGATCGAGGTCGCGTCAGGGTCAATACTGTTGAAGAGCTATCACTAGAAAGAAGGACGGGATATGGCTACGAGACTGATCTCACGGCAGCTTTGGAAAATGCCAGAGCTCGATTTGAGATGGTAAGAGATCTTCCAATTAATCACTTTCCATATCAGCATAACCCCGAAGACAAGGCACAACAACAGATGCGCTCGCGAGAGCTGGAGCCCATCTTGATAAAGGTGATGAAGGCCCAGGATAATCAAGGTAGGTGGATTGTCCGTGCAGATCAATTTCGCAGGCACATGCCGGCACAGAAATGGGATGGCGAGTATCGGAGGGAAGACAGAATATCAAGTGCCTTGTTTAATGACAATGTGGCACTGCTATGTGAGTACCTTGAATTAAGTCAAGTACTTGGTGTAGACTAAGCACGGGATAGTGCCGCAGTATCTCTTGCACTGCCATGTGGCAGACCTATGGTAATGGTTGCTCGTTCTAGAGAGACAACTTGACTCAGAATGCGATGTAAAGGCTGGCATTATAGGTGCGCTTGAGCAGACCTGTCTCAGTACCCACTACTGTGTTGAGGGTCCCTAGATTTGACATTCTATCCGTAGGGATGGCGTAGATGTACTGGAGGTACTTAACATTGGCATCATCCAACACATTGAAACAGGAAAGACCGAGACTACTTTTTTTCTGCCATAGTGAAAAATGGTATTGAATGCTGAGATCGATTCTTTGGTAAGCCGGCAGCCTGCTCAGAAATTGTTCTCGCGAAAAGGTCTGACGGTCGCGGGCCTCTTCGATACGGGTAAGATCCAGATATGGCCGTCCGCTGGTATAAATGATGGTACCAGAAAAAGTGAATGAGCCCAACTGATATGCATTCATCCATTGGAGTTGATGTCTGCGATCATCCTGTGCAGGGAATGGTTGCTGGAGTCTCACGCCCGGATACTGCCTAGTGCTTTCGCTCAGTGTATACGAAAGCATGCTCTGAAATTTTCGGTTGTGATATTTGATCAATAGATCCAATCCCTTAACCAGACCTTTGCCCCTAAAAATCCGATAGTTGGTATTTCTTGAAGGCACTCTTTCCTCGGGCACGGTAGCAAATCCAGGGGCAACCAGCGAATACTCCATAACTCCATCAAGATTCCTTCGATATAATTCTAAGTCTACCAGCCAGCGAGTGTCTGTGAGTGTACCCCCTATCATTGTGTTGAATGAAGAGCCTACAGGAAATCGCAGGTCATTGCTCAACACAAAGTAGTTATAGACATCGGTAAGACGGCTTTCATAGGTGAGTGATCGTACAAATTGATGGCGTCGGTTGACAGCACCTTTCAAAGAGATCAATTCACCCGCTTGATATTTGATTTGCAACTTAGGATCGACAAAGACTTTCGCTGCACGCGAATAATAACTCAGCCGACCTCCCAAGGTCCAACTCAGCCGATCTATAGAAGAACTGTATTCAGAAAAGGCACTTCCCACGATACCTACATCTGATCCATCGATCAGCGTACGTTGATCCGTCCTCACGTTGAAGGCACTTGAAAACCTCTTTAAAGCGATGCCAAGTTTCAAGTCGTGATCCTTCTCTTTTTGTTGGAGAAAGGTAGTGATACCCAGGTCGGTTAGCTCATTGTGCTGAGCATTGCTAAAGCTCACAGCCCGCCGCTCGTTGTTGCTGTTTTTAAAGGACAGTTGAGAAAACACATTGCCTTCATTGGTGTAGTTTGTCGCGTACATGCTACTATGCCAGTTCCATTGTTCATCGATGGCTATTGTGCCGTTGAGACTAAGTCCCGTGTTAGACCAGCGATCTTCATTCTTAAAGACTTCTGTGTTATTAATCTCCCTGGATTTTTGCCTGGAAAGGAAGGTCAAATCATAGCTGTTGATGAAATCATCATGACTTTTGAAGAAATTCAGGTCAAAAGCATGATTCTTTTTCGATGTGAAAGAGATTTTGGCATTCAAGTCATAAAAATTAAAGTATGGGTCACTTCTGAGCAGCTGATTACGGGTAAGGTTCTTGGTAGTGACCTGATAAAATTCGGTGTTGGCTTCTACCAAATCGATCACCTGGTGTTGTGAAGAGTTGAGGTATGATTTTCGACCACCAACTGTCAGATCCCATCCCTTCCCAAGCGGAAGCATACCTTGCAAAGTCGTATAGAGCAGGTTTGATTCCACAGAGCCTGAAAGTTGACCGGCAGGAGGGTGTGAAGTGAGGGCCAGCATTCCTCCGGTTTTGCCTCCATATTCGGCAGGTAGGTCATTCTTATAGAGCGTCGATGTCGCTATATAATTAGTGTTGATGTTGCTAAAGACACCATAGAAGTGCTCGGCCTTATAAATGGGAATGCCATCTAACATAATCAGCGACTCGCTACCCTCGCTACCTCGAATCTTCAGCTCAGCGCTGAGTTCGTCATCAGCTTTGATCCCAGGCAGGAACTGATTCGTTTTGAGGATGTCTTTGCCTCCTAGGCCGATGGCATTCAGTGCCTCCTCCCGTGTTTCCATGACTACTGTCAGCTCTTGTCTCGTGAGTCGGATGGTAGGTATCTTTTCGATTACTACAATGGGTGTGATCTCAATGGGGTGTTCCTTGAGACGAACGTTGATGTCCTCCTGTGTACTTGCGTCGTAGATGATTTTCGCATCATACCCTATCATCTGGAATAATACGGAGTCACCCGAGCCTTCAAGCTCAAAAAAGCCATTTGTATCGGTGAGGGTGCTGACATTGGATCGTAAGTCTACCACGATGACATCTGCGATTGGTACATCCTGCTGATCTTTCTTCACTTGGCCAGTAAGGTGGTTGGTTGTGCCCACTGCAGGCATCTCTATCCCAGCTTTTTCCCTGAGTAAGATCTGATGTTTCTTTAGGGATCTGGCTAGTATTTCATCTGGAAAGAGCTTCCTGATCAAATCAGGCACGTCCATCGCTGTAATTCTTCCAAAATACCTTGGTTGTAAGTCCGCCATGCTAGGAGCGTAAGCAAATTGCAGTGTATTCTTAGCGGATAACTTACTGATGAGGCTTCCCAACGTGTCGTGCCTATCCACATCCAAAATAACAGGGGAGGCGCTTGGATCTGACTGAGCTGCACCCATCAATTGAAAAAGTAAACCTACAAGCAGGAGCCATAATCTGATCTGATGATTCACCGTCCTTCCACTTTGTTGATTACAACGCTTGAACCGGTAATTTCCGCATCCAGCTTCAGGGGCCAACAGACACTGTGCAAGGCTTCAGTGAGGTTGCCCTTCTCAAAAAATCCAGTGTAGGCCAATTGCCCAATGGATGGTGATACTTCTATAGACACCTCAAATTGCCTTTCTATCTCCGCAAGAACCTGTAACAGCGGTGCATCGTCGTAGGTGAAGGTGCCAGATCGCCAGTCCCTATGCTTTTCCAATTCAAAACTGTGTTTGGTCAGTGTGCCGTCATCAGCAATACGGCTATTTTCACCGGGAAGAACTTCTACCTGCTGGTCCTGATGTCGTACAAGTACTTTCCCTGTAAAACATTGCACCTCAAAGGCCTGGTTACGGCTATAGATGTTAAAACTGGTGCCCAGTACTTGTACGGAGCCTGCCTCTGTGTGCACGGTGAAAGGAGCGCCTTTTTTCACATCAAAGAAAGCTTCTCCTCTCAAGTGCAACTCTCGTGAATGATCATATGTCTTATCGTCAAAACTTAGTTTGCTTCCAGCGTTGAGATGCACCGCCGAGGCATCGGGTAGGTCGACGTTTAGGGAATGACCATACGCACTTTCGTACGTAGTGGTTGTCGGGAAAAAAAGCTTAAATGCTATCAACAACGCTAGTCCAGCAGCCACTGCACTTGCGATCCGCAAGAACCTGATTTTTCGATGAGGTCCAATTTTTGTGTTCTGCTCAGCAATAGAGTCACTAATGCTCTCCCATATCCGATCTGGCGCCCCGGATGTCTCCACCGGTTCAATCTGTAGGTCCAGAATCAATTGCGAGGCCAGGTCAGCCTCACCTTGCATGGAGGGATGGGCATTTAACCACTTTTTCCATTGCGCTGCTTCTTGGCCATGCGGATTTTTTACATAGTTGATGAAAGATTGATCCAAAGCCAGATCATCTGAACTAAAGGAGAGGTAAGTGTCATTCATAGCGATGTTTTTTTTTACTTGCTAAATAACTCATCCAGATATTCAGTACGTGTGGCAATGCTATACGCATTTCTACAGGTCCCCGCACTTGAGTGCATCATGCTTCTACAGGTGCCATCTTGGCTCTTACTATCCAGATGCGTTCTATCAAGCACGCAGTGTCCCAATTCGTGAAATACGATAAACTCACGTTGCATATGAGTGGCTCTTTCCCAGTAATCTGGATCAATGACCACTCGATCAGGCGCATCTGCATCGTGCTGACACTGGCCGGACACCTTATTATCAAGCTGGTCTATCAAGCCCTCCACTTGCGCTTCCCTAAAGTCAATTTGGATCCCTCTCAGGGCTCCCTCGGCAGCAAAGGCCTCGAAGTATTCTGCGAGTTTATCATCTATGCGAATCTCCTGCAACTCCTCTTTACTACAGGAATCAGCTAAAAGTAAGGCCGCCAAAAGCATTAATTTTTTTGTCATTCTCGCGAGATTGTATAGATATAAGCACGCTAGTTAGTGATTGTACTCATTTTCACAAGTCTTTTCATTGGATGCCCATCAGAACACAAGCCAGAAGCAGGTGATCCACCATATCATATGCATCAGTTTACGTAATGACTGAATTCCGGAGAATACTAGATTGCGGGCAGATTGGTAGTTTATTTCCATAATCTGACAGATGTCTTCATATGCCAGATTCTTATAGTATTTAAGGAAGACCGCTTCTTTCTGCCGTGCGGATAATTGGTCCAAGGCCATTTGTAGCTGCTTTTTGCGCTCTGAGTTTTGCTCTTCGTGGGCAATGCTTTGCTCAATATTAAGTTCAAATGCTCGGTTATCGTCATTGGGATTCATGCCCCTAACCCTGCCTCTTTCAGTGAGGGTTTTGATGATCCTTCTTCTCAGCACCACCATCAAATAACTGCCAATGGCATCGGTCTGTCCGATACTAGCGCGATGTTGCCACAGATAGACAAAGAGGTCATGCGCACAATCCTCCACGAGTGACTTGTCGGTAGAAAATCGGTATCCGTACTGCAGCAATGCCTCGATATGTGCTGTGTAGATCTGGTGCAGGGCGGCTTTATCTCCGTCCTTAAACCTAGCCCATAGCAGCGTTTCACTGGTGTCTGTCTTGTTCAACGTCTTTTTTTTTGCATGTCCCGGCCTGCACTGGGCTCAATTTTGACTTGAAAAAACTGTCTTAAAGCCAATCCAATAACTATTTAGGAAAATTTTAACAATTGGATTCAAGTACAAGAACGGTGCCTAGGTGCTTATCAGGGCGTAATTAGTTTTTAACCAAAAATTATTAAACCATGATTAATCAAATTCTAAAATTAACAGGTATGTTCTGCTTAGTAGGAATGTCCTTGCTATTTATCTCATGCGATAAAGAAACGGAGTCACTGTCATCCGACAGCGTGGAAAACTACGTCGATGAAGTGGTTTTCGGCATTCAGAAGCACGGCAATTTGGGCAAGTTTGGCTGTTATGAGCTCATTTTTCCACTCACCATCACCTTTGAAGACGGAAGCAGCATGGAAATAGAAAATTATCCAGCCATGCGCAGTGCCATCCGGGACTATAGGGAAGCCAATCCCGATGCCACGACCAGACCCACACTCAACTATCCGATCGAGGTATTTACAGCCATCGGCACGGTCATGACGGTGGAATCTGCAGACGCTTTGCAAGACCTGGGAAAACAATGTCGCCGTCGTTTTTTCCACAGGCATCACCATAAGGGTCATCGCTTCAGGGGGAAGGGATATTGCTTCAAGCTGGTGTTTCCTGTGAAGGTAGAATTCCCAGGAGGCAGTGTGCTGGAAGCTGCGGGAAGAAGAGCCTTACAGAGTGCACTGAGAACCTGGCGCCTTCAGAATCGCGATGCAGAAGAACGTCCACAGTTGCAGTTTCCACTGACCGTTGAGATGGAAGATGAGACGCAGGTGGAGGTCGAAAGCAAGGAAGCGCTGCAGGAGCTAAAAGAGGGCTGTAGTGCCGAAGAATAGGGCCAAGGGCAAGCCAATATCGATCAGGCCGAACTTATAAGACTATAGTGATCTGATTATTGATAAGTGTATTTTGGGGATTGTGACTATCTAGTCACAATCCCTTTTTAATGGTTTGATGTGGATGTCCAAATATTAGTTCATTGGTAACGAAGGGTATTACACTTTAAAGTAATTTTTAATGTGTAAAAAATGTTTATCTTAGCCGTCTAAGAAAGAAAACTACGACTATGAACCGGTTATTGGCAGTAGCTGCACTTGTGTGCACACTTATCTCATCCCTATATGCAGATGTGTTTGTGGATCGCTCTGCAGATTCCTTAGAGCTGGTCAAACTCTATAACAATACTGAAGGAGATGCATGGTTTGAGTCATGGGAGTTGAGCAATTCAATGAGCACCTGGAAAGGTGTAACGCTCAATGACAGTGGCCAGGTGGTGGTCATCAACCTGAGCAATAATAACCTGAAAGGGTCGATACCTAGCTTAAATCTGCCAGCACTCAATATCTTAAGGCTATCCAGCAATTTCCTTAGGGAGGGCCTACCGTCATTTACACAGATGAAGAACCTGGTTTTCTTAGAGCTTCAGAACAATATGCTGGATGGAGGTCTTCGAGATTTTGACCTCCCTAACCTCAACAACCTGGATCTCTCAAGAAATCAGCTAACTGGGGGAATCCCCGATTTTAGTGGCATGCCTTCGCTAGTGACCCTAAAGCTGAGTTTTAACGAACTGAGTGGTGGTATCCCCAATTTTTCGCATATGGGAAATCTCATCAACTTGCTGCTGTCCAACAACAATTTGGATGGTATGTTACCGGATTTTGATCATGTCGAGGAGCTGATTACTTTGGATGTCCACAGCAATAACCTAGGTTTTAATGTACCCGAGTTGGGCAACCTGACTACGCTATTTGTGCTCGATCTGTCAGATAATAACTTTACGGGTTTTTTACCCAACTTTAGAAGATCCAGCCTACTGGATCGACTGCGCGTAAATGATAATAATTTTGCGGGTCCATTGCCTAATCTGGGTCGGCTGACCCAGTTAAGGCATTTGGACGTTTCCAATTGTAATTTTGGCGGCCAGATCAGCTCTTTTGCCGAAAACACGAAATTGGAAGTTCTCAACCTGGATGGCAATCTATTCGAAGGTGAGATTCCTGATTTTAGCACGTTGACCGAATTGGAGGTGTTGGATTTATCAGATAATTCCTTTACCGACACGTTGCCATCTCTTGCGGCACTCCAGAGCTTAGAAGAACTATATCTCGACAGCAATTTACTTGTGCATAGTCATCTTGATGCGTCTATGCTTGCAAGTCTGCAGATCTTGACCACACACTTTAATTATTTTACTTTCCAAGATTTGGAGGCTATCAACGGATTATCCATCACTGATTTTAATTATGCTCCTCAACGGCGCATTATCATGCCAGATACCATCATTGCCACCATCAATGACGATGTGACCTTTGACTTGATTGAAGATGAAGGTTTTGGTGATAACACCTACCAATGGTTTTTGAATGAGGAATTTGTAGATGCTAGAGCGGTGAATAAATTTACGGTCAGCAACATCAATGCACTGGATGAGGGTATTTATTATGCCATAGTAAAAAACGATGGATGGCCGGCATTGTCGCTTTTTTCCGAAGAAATTCTGCTGATCATGAATTGTCCTTTTAATCAGGTGGTGGTAGTAGATTCGATTTGTTTTGGGGATACCATCATGGTCAACAAGATGCCATATTTTGAAACTGGAAATTACACGGACACTATTATTGTAAATGATCCTGCCACCTGTGATTCTGTTTTCTTGATCGACTTGACTGTGTTGCCGGTTTATGATACCACCCTGCTAGATACCATCTGTCAATCAGACCAGGTTATGTTTGCCGGTCAAGTGATTACTGAGTCAGGCACTTATACAGATACTTTGTCCTCACAAGATGGCTGCGACTCCATTGTTCATTTAGAGCTCGTGGTGCGGCCTGCCTTCGAAAAAATCAGGGTAGATTCGATCTGTGCCGGAGATACACTATTTATCGGGCATTTTGCACATACGGAATCGGGCATTTTCAAAGATACACTCCAATCAGTTTATGGATGTGATTCGATTTTCTTTACAGATCTCACAGTGCTGGACACATCGCTTTCTGTGACCAGTGTATCGTTGTGTTTGGGAGAGACTTATGAATTTAGGGGTGTGACATATTCTGAGTCTGGGACCTATGTGGATGCCACCACCAACAGCATTGGCTGTGACTCAACTTTTGTTTTAAATCTATCGATTCCGTCCACAGATAGATACTTCGAGCAGCAGGTGATCTGTGCGGGCGATTCCATTGTCTTTGGAGATACGGTGATCAGGATGGAGGGAATTTACGTGGATTCACTGATGACAGAGAATGGCTGCGACTCCATCGTAGAACTCGAAGTAGTGGTAGTGGAGAAGTACGATGAAGAATTCGATATTACCTTATGTACAGGCGACACCTTGTTTTTTGGTGGTGATACGGTCACTAGTACAGGTATTTATATCGATTCCCTATTGGCTCATGGAGGTTGTGATTCCATCATCAAGGCCCGGGTTGAATTTGTGCCATTCCTCTCACGCACTATTGACACTACCTTGTGTTTTGGTGATTCATTGGTCATTAAAGGAAAGACCTACAAGGATGCTGATTTATTCCGTGACACCCTGGACGGTGGTGTGTGCGATACCATTTTGTTATTGAGGGTAAGTTTGGCAGATCCCATTGTGTTGGAGAGCGTAAAATTGAGATTGAATGAAAGCAATGTAGGATCCATCACACCGACAGTCTCAGGAGGCATGGGCGCACTGACCTATTCATGGAGCAATGGTAGTCAGGAAGCAAGCCTTGATAGTGTGTCGGAGGGAACCTACATGGTTACCATCACTGATGAAATCGGCTGTGCAAGAGAATATGAGTTTGTCTTAGATGCTACAACTGCAGATTTACAACTCAACTCATTGAGTGCGCAAGTCAACCTCTATCCAAATCCAGTGATGGGACAGCATCTGTATCTTGAGATAGCAGCTGAGCCCGGAAATTATAAAATCAGCATCATCGATTTATATGGTAGAGTGGTGTTGCATAAGGATCATCGTATGCATCGCAAGCAAGCAAACATCGACCTGGACCTAGCTACCTTGACGTCAGGTATGTACCATTTGAGACTCAGTAATGACCGGGGCAGAACTTTGGTGCGCCATCTGGTTGTGCACTAGGTCTTGCGAGTCCATACTGTTGAAAATTGTTGGTAGTTTCCCGTCTGCGCTCCCACAATCTCATTCCATCTATGCGTTTCAAGCAGTAATAGATCCTCGCTAGTTTTCATATGTTACTTGTTGTTTGACAATTGATTATCTTGTATTTATGGCAACTGTCTGGTAGATAATGTGGCTGAACCCGAAAAAATCAAAATATTTCTGAATTTTTGTTTTGAATATATGGTGTAATCACATATATTTATAAAGACAATAAGAGTTCGTAGAAAGCTACTTCTCAGTCAAAAACGAAAAATGCCTGGCGCCTCAAGTACTGTTTCCTGAAAATTGATGTGCTCACAACTCAAGCTATTAATTCGTGTCAGGCATGAAACATGATATCTGCCTTTTATCACCAGAAGGTAGGTGTTTTAAGCCAGCGATGTGACATTCTATATCTGCATGGTTGATAGATGGAAAAGGCTGAACATAAAGCATCTAAGGTGTACTATTGTTTTGCCCAATACCGACCTCTATAGAACACTATGTAGATAAAGTAACCCTCCCTGAGGGATTGCACGTATAATCTATATGTCGCTTTCGAGCTTTCCCGTTGTCAATGGCTGAAAGGTTATGACAACTTAGTGGATCGCGAGATAAAATGTCAAACATGTTGGCTGAATTGAGGTCATTCGAATACTCATCCCAACGTCTTTTCAGGTTTGCAAAAACCAGATCAGAGGAGGAGATGATTTATTCAGTACCTTGATTGTATACTACTTCGGTAGCTATGCGATTGGGCGGGGATTATCCCAGTGATAAAATACGCCCGAAATTTTGGATGCTCATCACCTGGTCTAAAACCTTTACTTAGGTAAAGATGATAGATCGCCTGAGCGGTGATAGGCAACTAAAAAAGGGGAGATGACTTTCGGGTTATCTCCTTCTTTTTTATTGACTCCTCCATTCTTTGGTCGGGTGATGCTAAGGCTCCCTGTGTTGAAAAATCAGCGTCTTCCCATGGTACAAAGAGACAATTAGGTAGTCAATCTTCCAATGAAACGGATTCGTAAAAAAGTACTTCGCGATCTAGGACATTTCAATGTTGTAGTAGCTTTGATTTCAGGTGCGAGCGCGTATGATCTTCGACGATCCGAAACTCCATAATGGGGCAATGGCTATCCAATTGCACTATATCTTCTACCGATTTTTCGAGTTTCTCAAGGGCCATCTCTCACAAAAATATAGATCTGAATCAAGTTTGTCACTGATGGTAAATATCACAAGAAAGAACCCTGCACCAATCATATTCATCCGTAAGATTTTTTGGGATGATCTGCCGATCAGGTAAAATGTGGAAAGACCATGGAAAAACATTAGTGCCAGTGTGATGGGAATAAAAGTATTGTAACGAATAATATTTGGTCGATAAGCCTGATAGCCACTTTACTATGCCTCACTTCTCTATGGGCACATGAAGTTCGATGGCTTGTTTTCATAACACAAATCAGATGAATTGGCAATGGGCCTAAACCGGGGGATTAGGCAGGAGAACATACATCAGCCAACACCGTCAAACTAAAGCACAACCAGTTCCGGTTTTTTTTAGGACTTTAAAGCCTGCTGCTATATATTGAAACGATCTGAATGAGTCTTATTGCGACCATGGTATCTCATGCCGATTTATCGGATAGCCAAGTATATTTGATCGACAAATAGATGAAGTAAATGAATGCGGACACAGCTACTGTGGTCAGCCAGATATTCTGCATGGGGTAGAGATACAAGATGGCGAGTAGCACGACAATCATGACAAAACTTAGGATAAATGGGATTTTGCTTCGGCTTAAATTGTGACTGGGATAAGACACCTTGATCGGTATGAAATGCAATATGCCAAAAAGTGCTATCATGATTAGGTTGAACATCTCTCCGAAACGAAAAACAAAGAAGGCATAAAATACCACCAGATTCCAAAGTACTGGAAACCCATTGAAGTGTTGTTCCTCTGATACCATGCCTTTTTTACCATAGTACATTGCGGAAATCACCAGCACATAGATTACCGTAGGGAGAGCCAGCGACTCATGGACCATACCGGATTCGTAGATGAAGCAGGCTGGAATGAAGGCGTAGGCGAGAAAGTCTATGACATGGTCGATTTGGGTTCCGTCCATAGTGGGCAGGACTGTTCCGACCTTCCATTTTCTTGCCAAGAAACCATCCGTACCATCGATGAATAAGCAGAGTAAGAGCCAGGCCATTGCCTGAGACCAATGGTGATGGTTGATCTGCAGCAATGCTAGAAAAGCAAAGACGCTTCCGGATGCTGTGTAGAGGTGGACCAGCCAAGCCAACATTTTTTCGCTTGTCACGATTTTTACTTTTGTGAAGAAACTCTCTTATGCTTCAAATTTAAGGGTGACAAATTCAATCAGTGAAAATACACTTATCTTTTGCCGGTTCATGAGAGACTTAACATAAATGAGTGCAACGGTTCGTCAGTCACTGGGACTCATACTCATATTGGTGTTTGCCGGCGTAGCCATCGACTATTTCGGTGATGTCGTGTGGCCAGCCTACCTATCGATGGTGGGATTTTACTTGATTATATTTCTGGTGGCAGTGACCTCTGGGCAAAGGAAAAAGAACGATCATCTGCTTGCTCACAAGTCTTTGCCTTTGTGGATGGCTGTTTTTACCATGAGTGCCACCTGGGTGGGTGGTGGTTTTATCAACGGCACCGCAGAGTATACGTATACCTCCGGACTGGTTTGGGTACAGGCTCCATGGGGCTACGCGCTCAGCCTGATTGTGGGCGGGTTGTGCTTTGCTGGTCCTATGCGACGACGCGGCTACACCACCATGTTGGATCCGTTGGAAGAAAAATTTGGCCGGCGACTAAACTTGCTTTTTTATGTTCCAGCTTTATTGGGCGACGTCTTTTGGTCAGCGGCGATTTTGGTGGCTTTGGGATCGACATTCAGTCTGATCATGGGTATCGATGCATCGGTCGCGATTGTACTGTCAGCAATGGTAGTGATTTTTTATACCTCAATCGGTGGCCTGTGGTCTGTGGCAGCCACCGACGTCATCCAGATGGTTGTCCTGATGCTGGGTCTTGGATTAGTACTAATGGTCATCTTCGCCGGAGATCGATCGGTGGCGGAGACTTGGTTGACTTATCGCGAACACATGGAAGGAGAAGGATCTTTGTTCCCAACTAGAGATGTGTTAGGGGCTTCGTGGGCGTTGTGGTGGGACAGTGCCTTGTTGTTGGTACTGGGAGGAATACCGTGGCAAGTCTACTTCCAGCGAGTATTGGCAGCAAAGACTGTCAGGGTGGCGATCTTACTTTCGATCTTCTCTGGCGTCGTTTGTCTGCTGGCAGCTATTCCACCTGTCCTGATTGGTATGACTGCAGAAATTACGGATTGGGCTAGTTTGGGTCTACAAGGTCCTGAGACTGGTGCCCATGCACTTCCGTATGTCATACAAAATCTTACTTCCCCGACAGTGGCAGTCGTAGGCCTTGGTGCAGTAGCCGCAGCAGTCATGTCGTCAGCCGATTCATCGATCTTGTCTGCAGCCTCACTAACGGCCTGGAATGTTATAGCCCCAAGTACAGATCAACCAAAAGTTTCGCGGATGGTGTTGATGAGGAAGATCATCTGGATTGTGGGCATCACCACCACCCTCATAGCTTTGAAAGTGACCAGTATTTATGAGTTGTGGGTGCTGTGCAGTGATTTTGTCTATTGCCTTCTTTTTCCAGCTTTGACTACAGCTCTATTCGATCCGAAGGCCAACTACCGTGGTGCCTTCTTTGGTTTCGTTTTGGCATTGGTGCTTAGATTGGGTGGAGGCGAAGCTGCTTTTGGGCTGCCAACATGGCTACCTTACCCCATTGAGGATGGGATCATCACCATACCATTTCGCACTATGGCCATGCTTGCAAACCTACTCACGATCATCGTTATCTCTCGAGTTTGGCCAGATGACGCCAACCGACCGAATACCTACCACATTCAGAAGTCCTCATGGGATGGCACGCATTGAAATGGATCATGGTCGCAAATAGGATGTGGCATTCAACTTTGGTAGAGGGGCCAGTAAGAAGTGACGTTCAAGGGCCAGAAAGTAGCAAATAAACAGTGTGAAGGTCGATAAAAACAGAAATATTGAATTTTTGAATAGTTCTCTGACTGTTTTATCTTTGAGCGCTGTTTTGAGCCGCGACTCATGTACTTGGGTGAGGTGGGTGAGTGGCTGAAACCACCGGTTTGCTAAACCGGCGTACTCTTAACAGGGTACCGCGGGTTCGAATCCCGCCCTCACCGCACAGAAGTTGATCAAGCCCGCTATTCGGCGGGCTTTTTTGTTTGCCATGCATGGTATCATTATCAAGGGTTAAAGTCCCTAATGGGCGAGCTAGTACGAACCATAAGTTGAGGGCAAGGGTGTCCATCGTGGGGTGGAATCCGAAGGAAGCGTGAGCAAACAGTTGTTGCAACGAACAGAAACATGATAAGACGCTTAATATACCCGATTAGTAGTTGTTTGGATTTCGGTATTTCAATATCACCCGAATGGGTGATAAATCATCCTATTTCCGCATTACCTTTGGTAGTGCCTAAGTCGTATTAGGGGATTTATCGCAGTTAAAGTGGATCGATGTTGTCAGCCTATGAGAACTGATAAAAAATAGCTTGATGATAATTGCATTGATTACTCCTATACCAGAAATAGAAAAAAACCTATGTTTATGAATGCAACACCAATATTACTTAATGCCTTAAAGGTACTCATTGGGGCTGGAATTTTCATATTTCATACACCTACTATTGCACAGCAGGCTTGGGATCCTGACCCAACATCAGGTATACAGGGTGGCACTGGCAGTTGGGACGCAACTACTAAAAACTGGACCACCGATGGTGGTATCTCGAATGTAGCCTACGATGTCGGCCCTCCGGCTCCGGCTGCTGATTTTGGTGGTGTTGGTGGCACTATTACAGTCAGTGGTGTGCTCGGAATCACAGATTTGGATTTCCTGGTTAACGCTTATATAGTCAATGGTGGCGATCTTGCGATTCATGATAATGGATCGACCATCACGGTGGAAGGAAGTGACGTAGTGAAAATAGACAATGCTCTAATTGACCATGGTCCTGGATCAGGCTCTCTCACAAAAGCTGGAATTGGAACACTTAGTCTAGGTGGAAACAATACATTCTCAGGCGGAACAACCGTTTCTAAGGGGACACTGACCAATAGTGGATCATTAGGACAAGTCAGCAATTCAGCAACATTTAACAATGAAGGCGTAATAAATGGGTTAGTTACAAACGCGGGTGGCACGATCAACCTGCAGGACGGAACTATGCAATCGGGAGGCAATTTCTCAAACTCCACTGGCACAACGAACGTGTCGGGGACAGTAAGCGTAGGCTTCTTGGCTAACTCTGCAATCACTAACGTGACGGCCGGTGCTTCCTTGACCTCAATAGCTGGTTTTGGTCAGAGCAATGGTACCTTAACCAACGATGGTACAATCACTGGTGGAGGAATGGTTTTTACCGGTGGTACATTTGACAACAATAGTCAGTTTAATAATCCTTCCATCAACATTTTGGCTACCAGCACTGGCTTGATCGATAATTCCGGCACCATCACTGGGGATATCACAACTAACTCTGGGGCAAGTACTACCATTACAAATTCAGGCACTTTGGGTAGTACCGGCTCACTTATCATTCAGGCTGGAATGACCTTAAACAATTCTGGTATCATTTCCGGAGCGGTAACCAATAGTGGTGGTACGATCGACCTGCAGGACGGAACTATGCAATCAGGAGGCAATTTTTCAAATTCCAGTGGTACAACGAACATGTCGGGGTCAGTAAGCGTAGGCTTCTTGTCTAACTCCGCAACCACTAAGGTGATTGCTGGTGCCTCCTTTACTTCAATGGGTGGTTTTAGTCAGAGTAATGGTACCTTGACCAACGATGGTACAATCACAGGTGGAGGAATGGTTTTTGCAGGTGGTACATTGGACAACAATAGTCAGTTTAGTCCTACTTCGATCAACATTTCAGCTTCCGGCACAGGCTTGATCGATAATTCCGGCACCATCAATGGGGGCATCACAACTAACTCTGGGGCAAGTACTACCATTACCAATTCAGGCACTTTAGGTAGTACCGGCCCACTTACCATTCAGGCTGGAATGACCTTGCACAATTCTGGTAACATCTCCGGAGCGGTTACCAATACTGGAATTGTGAATCTTGGAGGTGGGACCATTGCCTCTCTTACCCAAAGTAGTGGATCGACCACTGTGGATGGTAGCGCAACGATAACTGGAGTTCTGGACATCCAAGCCGGTATCCTCACTGTCGATTTGGGAAGTACCCTTAGTATTGAACCTTAACTCCCGATCGAATACGATGTGAGTGTCCTAGTCTACGGTGGGATATTTATACAGTCATACTTTGAGTGAATCGTCGATACGAGCCTTAATATCGATGCCCAATTGCTACCCTCACTTCTTCAAATCTAGGTATCATCGTTCGATTGCGAAACCACCTGTGATACGAGAGTACGGCCGGTGGTGTGATGAAAGGGGCGACGCCGCAGTGCGCTCAGCATTCGTTTTAGCCGTCCCTCTTTTGGGGTCAGCGCAGCTAGTACCTACCATGACCCACGACGTGCAATGTGCTCAAATACAAGGTGACTGGAGACCATTTTTATCATATGATGAAAAAAAGGCATGAGTTTTGCTGACTAAATAATGACAATCTTGTACGCTCTTTTTCTGCGGATTGCTAAAGAATCGGGAGTCTGATCAGTATATTTGCTCTGTAATAACCATTTGGAAACTACTATTTACCAGAAAAGTAAGTTTATATGATGCAAGCTTACCTACGAAACACAAAAAGTATTTTTACCTCGCTGCTCTTTGTCAGCG
Organism: Saprospiraceae bacterium; assembly: GCA_965223025.1. Lineage (GTDB taxonomy): Bacteria > Bacteroidota > Bacteroidia > Chitinophagales > Saprospiraceae > JABDMH01. Next base: position 3,332,847 of record CBDCVP010000023.1, on the reverse strand, counting down.
CAAGCCTCGCACTTCAATCTCAGGAAAACAGAAGTATCGATGGTCACGGTAATAATGTATCCAATCCAACATGGGGAGCCGTCGATGCACCACAGATCAGGATGGTATCTACAGCTTACTCCGACGGAATTAAGGAGCCGGCAGGAGCCGATCGACCTAACCCTAGACAAATCAGCAACGAGATCTTTGCCCAACCGGAAGGATTGCCAGATCCGATGGGTCTGAGTGATTATGCTTGGGTCTTTGGTCAGCTCATAGATCACGATATTACTCTGGTAGAAAATAGTGCTCTGGAGCGTCTGGATATATCCGTGCCCCTGGGTGATCCAGTTTTTGATCCATTGGGTACCGGTTTCCTATTTCTTAAGATGAATCGTGCCCGGGGCGCAGATGGCTCGGGAGAACACTTGAGTAATCCACGGCAGCATGCCAACAAGATTACGGCATTCATTGATGGATCATCGGTCTATGGATCGGACGAGTACCGAAGCTCTTGGTTAAGGGCATTTGCTGATGGAAAATTGAGGGTGTCTAGTGGAAATCTTCTACCCTACAACACTGTCAGTGGAGAAGAGGGTTCTTTGCCCGATCTCCTGTCACCAGCTATGGACAATGAAAATCCTCGCACGTCCAAATGGTTTGTAGCCGGTGATGCTAGGGCTAATGAAAACCCGCTGTTGACCTCTATGCATACTCTTTTTGTGCGCGAGCACAACCGGATTTGTGATGAGTTGAAAGTGAATTATCCCTCGTATACCGATGAAGAGCTGTTTCAGAAGGCGAGGAAAATAGTCGGAGGCATACTGCAAGCCATCACATATGAGGAATGGCTTCCGTCTATGGGTGTAAGCTTGCCTAGTTATCGTGGGTATGATCCTCAAATCAATCCCGGGATCATGACCGTTTTTTCTGCTGCTGCATATAGGTATGGGCATACAGTACTCAATGGAGTGATCTTGCGTATGGACAAAGATGGCTCTACGATGCCAGGTGGTGATCTGTTCTTGCGAGATGCTTTCTTCAATCCATCGGTGATCAAAGAAATGGGAGATATCTACCCATATCTAGTAGGCATGGGTACACAAGTCCAGCAAAGCTTTGATACCAAGGTTATCGATGACGTGCGGAATTTTCTCTTTGGTCCCCCAGGACAGGGCGGACTTGATCTGGCAGCAATGAACATTAACCGTGGCAGAGATCGGGGATTGCCAGATTACAATAGTATTCGGGTAGAATTGGGTAAAGAACCCATTACCGATTTTAGTGAGCTATGTAATGACCTCAACCTCAATGAAAAACTGCGTCAAGTATACGATGACGATGTCAATAGGATAGATCCTTGGGTTGGATTCTTAGCTGAAGACAGGATATCCGATGATGCACTTTTTGGAAAATCCGTGATGATTATCATGGAAGAACAGTTTAGAAACTTGCGGGATGGTGACCGGTTTTACTATGAAAATGATCCAGGACTTACTGCAGAAGAGAAGTTGGAAATCAAGCAAACTCGTCTCGGAGACGTCATCTTAAGAAATGTCGATATCGACTATATGCAAGGTAATGTGTTTTTCGCTGAAGATCGAGGTGCCACTACTTCAGTTGCCGGGGTAGATAGAGCGACACTCAAGCTTGCTGTATATCCCAATCCGGTACAAGGATCCTTCAATCTTGACTTTCAACTGGATCAAGGAGGAAGTGCAGACGTACAAATTATCAATCTGATGGGACAAACACTTCAGACTAAGAAAATTGACACATTTGTTGGAAGTAATACCGTGAAAATGGAAGTAGATGAATCCCTCACCAATGGGATCTATCAGGTGATGATTTCCAAAGATGATAAGTATGGAGTCCATAAACTGGTGGTCGCCCGCTCGTAACTCCTCCGGCATGTCATGCCTCGTGGATTCACTCAGATTGACGATGCTCTAAATTATCAACTTTCCTAAGCATCCAATAAGAAGGGATGTCTGATTTTTACTTGGTCTTAGTCTTATCACATGAGATTGACCTTCTTTCTATGCTGGAAAGTGATCTCATATGTTAGGCCGCTTTTTCGACTTCGATCTATTTTCCTTGCTATTCGGGGTCAGACAGTGATGAGAGAGCCATCTGCCGGACGATACTGATGCACAGAGTCGATAATCTGGGGAGACCCATGTCACAGAAAAACTACAGAGCACTCTGGAAACTGCCACCTTCATAGCATCAGTCATTTTTGATTTAGTTACTTTTTCGGAGTGGGCCTACTAACACAGGCCTGCGATCTTCTGGGTTTTGATCATTGTAATTTCTCGCAAAACTGGCTTGGGATCATTGGCTCAATAGATGGTGAATGTCGGCGATCGGATTAATATTGCGAGATGTCTAGATTGAGTTATCAAGCTACTGGAGTGTTTTTGGCCCTAGTGGGATCCCTTCTTTTTTCGACCAAGGCGGTCTTTGTCAAGCTCGCTTATCGATACGAGGTTGATTCCCTGTCGTTACTCTTACTCAGGATGTCCTTTGCCTTGCCCATTTATCTGGTAGCAATTTTTCTGAGTCGCGATAAGATTCGCCATCAAATCCATCATGTCAAGGCTAGGTACTGGGCAGGGCTTTTGGTAGCAGCGAGTCTGGGCTACTATCTCTCTAGTTTGCTTGATTTTATGGGTCTCCAATACATCGATGCCAGTGTGGAAAGATTGATTTTATTCATTTATCCGACCTTTATCGCCTTGCTAGCTTTCTTGTTTTTTCGAGAAAGGATCACGGGACGTCAGTGGGTGGCGCTCCTGTTATCCTACGGGGGCTTGGTACTAGTTTTTGGAAGAAACCTCAGACACATCAGCCTGAGTAGTGAATTCTGGCTAGGAGCGATCCTCATTATCATATGTGCCTTGTCCTTTGCATGTTTTATGATCTTATGTCAATGGTTAATCCCAAAGTTTGGAGTGCCGATATTTACCAGTCTTTCTATGAGTGTGGCAAGTTTGCTGGTGATCGTGCATTACACCGCGATCCATAGTTGGTCTGGCATCACCATGCATGCCTTACCGGTTTATCTGTATGCTTTGGCTATGGCGACCTTGGCCACGGTCATACCATCCTATATCGTCAATTATGCCATTGAGCGCATTGGAGCGACCAGAGCAGCTATTTTAGCTAGTGTGGGTCCCATTTCGACCATCAGTCTGGCCTACTGGTTGCTCCGTGAGCGGCTCCTTTGGATCCAGATCCTGGGTGCTCTGATGATTATCGTGGGTGTGACCGTCGTGAGCATCGAGATGAAGCGCCAGAAGTCGAAGTAATTGACTGTCTTGGTTGGCAGGGTAAAAACTATCCGAGATCTTTGCCCGTCTGGATCATCAATTTTATTACTTTACTACACAAAAGAGATTGACCTATGAAAAAACCAACACTTCTAATCTTGCTGGTCACATCGTTTTGCACACTCAGTTTTTCTCAGGATACAGATCGTAAAATTGAGTTTCCCGATATTCCGGGATATGTGACGATGTCATGTGATTTCCACATTCATACGGTTTTTTCTGATGGATCTGTCTGGCCCAATATTAGAGTACAGGAGGCGGTGAGAGACGGGCTTGATGCCATAGCGCTGACCGAGCATCTTGAGTATCAGCCACATGAAGAAGATCTGCCCCACCCCGATCGAAACCGCTCCTATATGATCGCCAAAGAACAAGCCAAGGCCTTCGACCTGATCATCGTCCACGGAGCTGAAATCACCAGAGATTTACCACCTGGCCATGCAAACGCCATCTTTATTCAGGATGCGAATAAGCTAGTGCTGACCGACTCAATTGAGGCCTATAAAGAGGCCAAAAGACAAGGTGGTTTTATCTTTTGGAACCACCCAAATTGGATTGCCCAGCAGCGCAATGGGAAGGCCACCTTGACCGATCTGCACCGCAAGCTTATCAAGGAAGGCCTGCTGGATGGCATCGAAGTAGTCAATGACGTCACCTATTCCGATGAAGCCTTACAGATTGCCCTTGATCAAGATCTGGCAATTATGGGCACTTCTGACATCCACGGGCTGGTCGATTGGCAATATGAATTGGCTCAGGGAGGGCATCGTCCTGTAACCTTAGTTTTCGCTACAGAAAGGTCTGAAGATGGTATTAAAAGTGCTTTAGAAGCGAGAAGGTCGGTGGCTTGGTTTGGCAATCTCTTGATTGGGAAGAATGAAGTGCTACAGCCACTCATTGAGGCTTCGATCACGCTGAGTGAGGCCACCTATCAGGGACCTTCATCGGTGGTGACCGTGGTGGTAGAGAATGCTTCTGATGCCACACTAATCTTACAAAATCGCAGTAGGTACACTTTTCATGCCCATGCTGACTTGATCACTCTACCTGCTCAGGCAGAGACGAAGATCCAGGTAAAGACCAATGATCAGACCGACAGATTTGTCTTGAATTTTGAAGTGCTCAATGCGGTCATCGCTCCCAATAGGCACCCCCAGGTGACGATTCCAGTCAAAGTCGATTTGTGATAACTGCTGATGCCGGTTGACGTTTCTTCTGCAGCAGAAATGAAAAGGGTTAAGTTCAAGATGAACCTAACCCCTACTCAAAATAGTAATCCCAAAATGGAAAGACGGGATATCAAATCAATAAACCTAGTACAATAACACTACCAAAAAAGAATCTATACGATTAATGCGAAAAACGCATATGTATAAGTCTTTTATTTACAGTACAATATCCTCAGAAAGGTGTGAATGTTAAAATTCAACCGAAGCTCTGCCCTTTCCTAAGGGGTCTTCATGAATGATGCTCAGATGCAAACAAGGCAGGTCCGAAAAGGAGTCTGACCCTAGCTTAGTGACTGAGGACTAACGAGGTGTAAATCGAAAGGGATCCATTTGAAAACCTCAATATTTTGCTGAGCCCGCGAACGAGTTCTCAAGCACTCCTAAATCAATGCACTTATTTTTTGATGAAGGCCCGGGTGGCATAACCTCCTTCCATTTCCACCTTAATGAGGTAGTTACCTGAAGGCAACTCATGCAATGGAACCTCGACCCTATGTGATGGAAGTTTCATATTGACCGAACGCATTGACTGTCCAGCCGTATTCAAGATGCTGTAATGCTTGATTAAGTGATCTTCATTGACACTGACTTTTAGGATGGATTGTGCTGGGTTAGGATAAGTGGTCAATGCTGCCAGTTCAGCGAGATCCCTATTACTGAGGACCGTGCCATCTGCCTCTGTACCCGAATTGAGTACTTCCTGAGTGTCTTCGTTTTGGATATAAGCCAGGATATAGGCTTCGTCGGTCACCACATCGTCAGGTATCTCCACTTCATACTTAAGCGTGATCATTTCACCTGCTGCAGGCAGGGTTATCACGTCGCCTTTAGGATCGCTCACCATGTCTCTAAGGACATCATGGTGTTGTTTTTCTCCATTGGGAGCATCGTAGTTTACATCCCGCTCCAGCAATGCCACAAAAATCTTATAGTTGGCATCGGCGAAATCTGCTTCCGACGAAACGGTAACACTTACGGTTCTTTTTTGACCTGTGCCCTCTTCTACCCTGATTTGAAGACCAGCTGTTTCGGCCATAGCTGCCTCAATCTCCTGCTCAATAGCGGCGGGTTGACTGCCGGTAAATTTGCCGTTGATGTATAGTTTTGGAGTACTCCTTACATTGTAGTAGGTCTGGCGAGCCTCATTGTCGACCACATTGTATTGGTATAGCACACAGGACTCGTAGGGCTCTGGAGGATGGATGGAGATATGATGCACTTGTTTGGGAAATTTGCCCAGCGCCTCATAGATACCCGGATTGACACTTGAGCAGATGCCACATCTGGTATTGGTAAAATGTTCCACGAGCACAAATTTGCCCGAAGTCTGCGCCGAAAGCGACAGCGTGCACAACAACATGCCTAATGTGTATAGTTTTTTCATAATCAGATTTTTAGTACTTGATTTCGTGGTCGATGATCAGAATATTAACGCATGGATTGCTGTGATTGTCTACTTTGACTCATTTTTTCCAGCGTTTTGTACAGTTTTTCATTTTTTGACACCATGGCTCCTTGCTGCAACAGGGTAAAGGTCTCATGTTGAGGTGATTGTCCTATGCTCTTCTCTGCTCTGATGATTTGCGAAGGGCTCCGTTGGGAAGACAAGATGCTCAGATCGATGTCGTCGGTAGTCCAATCCACGGTCAGATCTGGCGGGGCCTGTAGGGCATACATCACTACCTTTTCCTGTCCTACCTTGTATAGCTCTATTCGGTGGCTGGATCGTTTGACGACCAGGTGAATTTTGGTCAGTAAATCCTCCAGGATATGGTCACTAAAGCGAATGATAAGGTCTTCTACCTTTTCCAAATCCCGCTTTTTCATGGCTTGCCAATCATCAGCGGTAATGCTATGTGTCGCAAGAAACCGTACAAAGGCTTGCTCCATATCTTCGAGTTCCACCTGGCTGAGCCGTCGATATTTAGGTCGAATGGTCATCGGTCACTGATCATTTTTTACTTTTGCACTTTAGTCCATAAGCTATTGCTGCTCACCTTAGGCTGCATGGTCCACCTAAACAAACAAAGATAATGCTAAGTGCGATGATCTTGCCAGATTTTGCCTCTTTGGAGATCTGGATTAGCTTACTAACCCTGACTTTTCTGGAGATTGTGTTAGGGGTCGACAACATTATATTCATCTCCATTAGTGCTGGCAAACTCCCCGCAGATGAGCAAAAGAAGGCCACTAATATTGGTTTGGTCTTAGCCATGGCGCTGAGAATCGTTCTACTCTTTGGGGTCACCTGGCTTATAGCCATGGAAGAGCCGTGGTTTCATTTTGAGAATGCCTTCATATCGGGAGCCTTTAGTGGGCAGAGCCTAATTTTGGTGGCAGGTGGGATCTTCCTACTCTATAAGAGCACTACTGAAATACACAACAAATTGGAGGGTGATGATTCACACGGCGTGGCTAAACATAAGGGACACGCTACCTTGCTTAACGTCATTATGCAGATTACGCTGATCAATATTGTTTTTTCATTCGATAGTATCCTGACCGCTGTGGGTATGACCAGTGGTCTTGATGGAGCTTTGGTCATTATGATCATTGCCGTGGTGATATCCGTATTAATCATGATGGCCTTTGCCATACCGGTGGGCCGATTTGTCAATAAACATCCCACGATCCAAATGTTGGGCTTGTCTTTCTTGATACTGATAGGTTTTATGCTGATTGCTGAAGGGGCGCATCTTGCACATGTGAAGCTGATCGGAGCGGAAATCGGCAGCGTGCCTAAGGGATATCTCTACTTTGCAATCGCATTTTCCTTGGGTGTCGAATTTCTCAACATTCGCCTGCGACGCAAGCGTCCACCGGTGCAGTTGCATGGCATTAAAGAGGAAGCTGTACGTGAAGGTGTGATAAAATGATCGACACTGTATGAGATGCCAAATGCTGTTACTGCTAGCTTGCTTGGGCAGTTGTCAACCCAAGCAGGACGCCCCGAGGATTTATCAAACTATTGAAGGCGAAACGATGGGTACCTATTACCGCATTACCTTTGGTAGTTCATCTGCGAATGTTCCTGTCAAGGCAGATTTTGAGGCCGAGCTCAGGAAGCTCAACTTAGCCGTTTCCACCTATGTAGAGCAATCGATAGTCAGCCAATTTAACCGGGATCCAGCCGGCATCTCGGAGCAAGATATTGCCGATGAAGTGCTGCGTGAGTACTTCTTCGATAATGTAGCGATCGGATATGATCTCCACGCAAGGACCGATGGGTATTATGATCCCACCGTGATGCCCCTGGTTAACTTTTGGGGATTCGGATACGAACCAAGAGAGGAGAGAACACGGGTTCAGTCTGGCCAGATAGACAGCATCATGGAATCGGTTGGTCTCCATAAAGTAACTTGGGATAAGAAGCACCCAATGAGGTTGCAGAAGTATGTGCCTAGCACCGCACTGGATTTTAGTGCCTCTGCAAAGGGATATGCCATTGACCAGATTGCTCACCTCCTGGAGCAAACTTATCAAATCAGTGATTACCTGGTAGATGTCGGGGGAGAGGCCAGAGCTGCCGGGGTCAACGGAGAAGGAAATATTTGGCGGGTGGGTGTTAATAATCCCGAGGCTCATGCTGGCATTTCTTCGTACGCCTTCATTTTAGAACTAGACCATAAATCAGTGGCCACCTCTGGTAACTATCGAAATTTCTATGAAGTTGACGGTGAGATCATTAGCCATACCATGAATCCCCACACAGGGTTTTATGAAAAAAATAATCTATTGAGTGTCAGTGTGATTGCCGATGAGTGTGCTTACGCCGATGGTTTTGCTACGGCCTGTATGGCTCGAGGCTTTCAGGATGCTCGTGAGATGATTACCTTGGAGCCTGGTTTAGAGGCATTATTTATTTATCTGGACGAGACAGGTTTAGTGTTGCATTACATGACAGAAGGTCTAAGGGATGCGATAACCAGCAATTAATCAACGATATGGAGTTTAATTTAGATAGAGATTTATGTTTTTTCGATATCGAAGCAACGGGTTTGCATGTATTGCGAGATCGAATCATCCAGATCGCGATCAAGCGATATCATGTCGATCGTAGTCCACCTTCCAGCTACATGCAAATGATAAATCCCGGGATTCCTATTTCTCAGGAGGCCATGGAGATTACCGGCATCACCCCGGATCAACTACGCAACAAACCCACTTTTGCGCAGGTGGCCAAGAATATTTTTGAATTTATCGGCAGTGCTGATCTGGCAGGTTACAACAGCAACAGATTTGATGTACCTATGCTGATGGAGGAGTTCGAGCGTGTGGGCATGGCCTTCAGTCTGGAGGGGAGGAGATCCATTGATGTGCAAAAAATATTTTATCGCATGGAACCGCGTACCTTAAAAGCTGCACATCGGTTTTATTGTGGAGGAGAGATGATGAATGCACACGACGCCATGGCTGATGTGGATGCCACAGTTGCTGTCCTTAAGGGACAACTCAATCGCTACGAAGGAAAGGACCTGGTAGATGATGAGGGGGTGCTCGAAGCACCCGTGAAGAATAATGTTCAGGCATTGCACGATTTTTCTAATGATCCACGCATGCTCGATGTGACCCAGCGGTTGAAACTGGACCGGAGCGGAGAGATCGTCTTCAATTTTGGTCGTTATCAGGGTCAGAGGGTAAAAGAAATATTGCAGCAGGATCGTGACTATTATCACTGGATTCTCAAGAAAGAATTTTCGGTACAGGTCAAGACGATCGTTCGTCAGATCATGAAAGAGTTGGAATCAGATGTACCGCACCAACCCTAGATCCCACAGGACCAATGCTGTTTTCATCCCCATCGCCTTGTGGCTCCTTTGTAGTCTGCTTATGACGAGCTGCTACGAAAAGAAGTCAGGATGCCTCGACGCGTTGGCGAGCAACTTCAGCATTGAGGCTGATGAAGATTGTTGTGATGGATCTCCCCTGGTGGATGATGTGTGTTGCTGTACCTATCCCGATCTGGTGATCAACACCCGGCATTTGCATGGGGAGGAAAATCTTGTTTTGGGAGCACATTATGTGAATGCCCTGGGGCAGTTGTACATCGTAGAAGACATTGACTTTTATCTTTCAGATATTGAGGTCTACGATGGAAGATGGCAGACGGTGAACAATCAGCTCGACATTGCGAATCAAGCAACAATGGGCAACAAAGAAACCGATGATGTGACGGTGCTTTCGCCCGTCAGCTTTCAGTTTAAGATTGGAGACTTTACCTTACCTGGCAACTATGACAGCCTATCCATGATGATTGGACTGCAAGACCACCTGACTGAAGTCGATATGGCTTCGCTTCCCAGTGGTCATCCACTCGATACCGCCGCAAATGCCCTTTATGATCCTGAAAGCCAGGAGTTTTTGATGTTTCACATCGCGTTGATTACAGATACGGTGAGTTTGGACAAACGGATCTATCAGGTGCCGGCGATAAATCCCATTCATCTCAGCTTGCCCATAACCGCTCATAAGGAGAGGGGAGAAGATCTGACGATACCGTTGTCCATTGATTATCGGAGGTGGTTTGACGATGTAGATCTACAAAACATCGATTCTATCCTGGTGAGTGAAGAAATCCGAGCTCGCATTTCGTCATCCTTTTCAATCATCGAGTAACCACATCTCATCACAATGGCTGGGAGAGAGTGCTGGACTTCGCTTGCGATAAGAATCGTCAAATATTAAAATAATTCATATATTTGAAAATACTGTCTTAAACAGTTACTGTTTTGGATATGTTCATGGGATTATAATTTGTTAGACGAGTCGTACCGAGTGCTTATCGTACGACTCGTTTCTGGTTATACCCGTATCCCCAACACGGCCATGCATTGGTACTATGTCTTTGGCAAATGTTCTACTAGGAGAATGGTATGACTCCTGGACCCCTGTGCACCTACTACCAGTGATTGCTCAATGTCTGCGGTTTTCGAAGGTCCGGAGATAAAAACGCCAAAACCACTGTCAGCCAGATTGATTTTCTGGTATGCCTCCTGCATATTTACCACCAGATGGTTTTCGCTCAAAACGACGATGAGATGCTGGGCGATAAATGGTAAGATTCGAAACTGTATCTCCTTTTCTGAGACCCACACAGCACCATTTTCTGCAACACCCAATGGTGATGTAATGATGGCGAGGTCCACATCCCGTAGGTCAATTGGTCGCTCGATCTCGCTTAAAGAGACATTTCCAGGATAATCGGACCAGGTTGACACTATTCTGTCGACGTTATCATAGCGTTGCTGGATCCATGTTTCCATTGATGCAATATCAGACCTTGGGACTACCCGACTCTTGGCGGCCTGTGCGTGACTAGTAAAGACGGTAGGTAGGTCTTGGATGCTGGTTTTGGGCAATGTTGACGGTGGAATCACAGTAGATGATGGCTTATTCTGTCGGATAGTCTGTAGGATTTTTTCTCTTGACATGGAGGAGTTATTTGCTTGGGTGTTTCCTGCCATACCATTCTTTGAAGCTCTCGCTAGGTGGTGATGGGAGGTCCCTGTTTTTGGTCCAGGGATTAATGCGCGTGTGTGTAACAAAGCGGGGCAGCCATCTGAGCGCCCAGCGCATCATCTTACCCATGCGGTCATATTTTTTAGGATCAGAAAGTACAGTTGCTGCCATCCTAAGCGGGAGGGACTTCTTTTTCTCCAGCTCACCTTGGGCATAGATGATCTGACGCCATTCGTAAAGCTGCTCGTGGATGTTAATTTTTACTGGACAAACATCCGAGCACGCTCCACAAAGGGACGAGGCAAAAGGGAGGTGTTTATACTTCTTTAGGTCAAAGTTTGGGGTTAGGATCGATCCGATGGGTCCTGGTACCGAGTAACCATAGCTATATCCACCGCTGCGACGATATACAGGACAACTATTCATGCAGGCACCACAGCGAATACATTTGAGGGCATTTCTGAAACTATCCTTAGCCAGATGTTTACTCCGTCCGTTATCTAACATGACGATGTGCATCTCACCCTGGGCCTTCGGCTTTTGGTAGTGCGAGGTGTAGATGGTGATCGGTTGGCCGGTGGCACTGCGCGCCAAAAGGCGAGTAAAGACACCTAGGTGTTCGGCCTTGGGTATGATCTTCTCAAGACCCATGCAATGTATCTGCAACGGATGCATGTGCACACCCATATCTGCATTGCCTTCGTTGGTACATACCACCACACCACCGGTGTCGGCCACGGCAAAGTTAACACCGGTCAGAGCGGCATCGGCGGTCATAAATTTTTGCCGGAGGTGCTGTCGGGCCGCTTCTGTCAAGTACTGCGGATCCGAAGCGCCGGCCTCGGTTTGAAGTTTTTCATGAAAGAGGTCACCGACCTCCTCTTTTCTGATATGGATGGCAGGGGCTACGATGTGGCTGGGGCCTTCATCTCTTAGCTGTATGATTCTTTCACCCAGATCGGTGTCTATGACCTCGATGCCTTTACCTTCCAAGTATTGATTGAGATGGCACTCTTCGGTAAGCATGGATTTGCTTTTCACCAGTGACTTCACTTGGTGTTGAGACAGGATCTTGCCTACAATTTCATTGTGTTCGGCAGCATCTCTCGCCCAATGCACTTTTACGCCATTGGCTATGGCGTTGCGCTCAAATTGGACGAGGTACTCATCCAAATTAGACAAGACATTGTCTTTGATCGCCGATGCCATGTTTCGCAGGGACTCCCATTCGTCAATGCTTGACACGCTTCCGTCTCTTTTGGTACGCAAAAAAGAGATGGATTGATTGTGCCAATCGGTGCGTTCACGATTTTCGATGAAAAGGGCAGCCCTGGAAGCGTGGTCTACGGAGCTTTTTTCTTCATGCATCATGACACTGGTGCTGGCTTGTGAACAAGGCTGTGGGCTAAGATCTCCACGATATGAATGACTTTAGTCTGGGCTTTATTTCGTTTTAGCAGTCCTTCCATGTGCATCAGGCAGCTCATGTCGCCAGAGGTGATGTATTCAGCGCCATTGCGTTGATGATCGCCGACCTTGTCGGTGCCCATTTTGACAGAAACGGCCTCCTCGGCCATGGCAAAGGTGCCACCGAAACCGCAGCATTCGTCTGGGCGGTCCAGCGTGATCAGCTCGATGTCTTTGACCATGGCAAGAAGTTGTCCCCATTTGGAATATGTCGGCTCCTGCAGCTCCGAGGATTTTGCCATGCGCAATCCACGGAGGCCATGACAGCTCTGATGCAAGCCCACCTTGTGAGGGAAGGAAGCTTCTAGTTTTTCGATTTTCAGTACATCGGTGAGGAAGGCACAGATGTCCGTGGTGCGATCCCGTACTGCTATGACTTGCGGATCTTGTGGGATGACATCGTAATGGTGCTTGACATGATATACACAGCTAGATGAGGGAGCTACGATGTAATCGAAGTCTTTAAAGGTCTCCACGTAATGTTGGTATATCGGGATGGCTTCCTGCTCCATTCCGGTGTTGGCCAGCGGCTGGCCACAGCAGGTTTGCTTCGCTGGGTAGGTGACAGCACACCCAAGTTTTTCTAGCAGATGCAAGGTGGCTATGCCCACTTGGGGATAAAACTGGTCCACATAACAAGGAATGAATAAGCCTACATTCATGGTGGCTTAAGGTAGCAAAAATCTGATCTTGATGCGCCGCTTTGAAGTCCAATATATGTCGGGTGATCGAAATGTCCCGGTGGTTAAATATTTGACTAAGCAGCACCAGAGCATCCTCACAACGATTGTAGACTGCATAAATGCGCAAACCAAAATTTTTGCGACGGGTATGTGATGAAGGGTTCTTGCAAGTGATCCCATGCTGTTCAAATGTCTTTCAGATCCGATGCCTATTTGAGTTTGAGCAGTGGAAAGTCACATAGTAGGAGTACAGATAAAATGAAGGGTCTCGTGTTTGGACACATATCCTCTTTTTGGATCTTGCACTAGATCTTCCATAATGCGGAAAGGGACATAACCTGTTCTCTCAGCCTGTGATAACAAAATTTGGCATTTTGTATTGATCAGAATGTTTGTTGATGTTTATGTTGCAGTGGTGCAGTTCTGTCATTTTAAGCACTTTACTTATCTTGTAGGCTGTGAAGTATTTAGTCATGAAATCAAGGTGAAAGCAATTTGAAGGTAATGGCCCTTTCGTCATCCTTTTTGCCATCCTCTCTTGGCTGCATGACTATTACGTATTTACCCTGTTTTGGAGACCAGAAATGTCTATCTTGTGTCCTGGCATGTCGAGTCACCTCTTAACGCCAGAGGAGCACCTGCTGCCTGTCTTGTGAAATTGCCTATAAAGGTTTCATCGTTTTCTGACATCCGTTTTTAGTCGTTTGTAAACGTTTGCAAACTAATAGGTGACTGAGCAATAGGTGGTTATCAAAATGGAGTTGTGCATATAACTAAGTTCTGCACAAGCAAGAAAAACATACTATCAATCATATGAAGAAAACTTTTTTTGAACTACAATTCCGTAAAGATTTAGCCTTGATAGGTTTTGAAATATTAAGGATAAAAGACCTTTATACATACAATGACAATACGCTGTTAGCTTCCAAGAAGCGATTGAATTTTTATGAAATTATATTTATAGTAGAAGGAGAAGCAAAGCATTTTATTGATTTTGATACTTATAGCTTAAAAAAGGGAGACATTATATTCATTGGCAAAAATCAAGTGCATTCTTGGCAAAAACAACGAACATTCGATGGTTATATCCTGCTTTTTACCGAACGCTTTCTGTATGAAAATCAAATTCAATTTAGCGATTTAGCCTATGATTACCCTTTCAATTCTGTAATCTACAATCCCAAAACATCTATTGCTGATAGTGAAATATATGATACCTTTTTGACCTTGATTGAATTAATATGTAAAGAATATTCCTTAGTGAAGAATAAAATTAGACAGGAGTTATTACAGACCTTATTAAGAACCTTTATTGTAAAAGTCCAATCACAATTGCCTCGTGTAGAGAGGCACTCAGGTAATGAATCAAAAGAACAATTCATTCAACTACAAAAAGCCATTGACCAAAATATTGAACATACCAGAAATGCTGCTGATTATGTCAATATGCTGGGCACTACTTACCATCAATTGAATTCCACCGTTAAACGATTGACCAATAAATCATTAAAGGCATTTATCGATGAAATGCTAATTCTAAATGCAAAGCGGTTGTTATGTGATAAAGAGAATAATATAAATGAAATTGCCTTCATGCTTGGCTTTGATGAACCAACCAACTTCACCAAATTCTTCAAAAAACACAGCCTTCAAACTCCTAAGCAGTTTCGAGGAAGTATCCTTCCGTAGCCACCCATTTTAAGATTTACCATTATTAGTGATTTTTTTAAAAAAATTACCTTTTTATGAGGTAGCTTGCCTATAATTTTGCGCCATAATTCATTCAAAAAAATTATGTCGTTCAAAATTCAGGAAATACAAGCTAAATCCATTATCGGAAGTACCCAAATTCCGAGTGCCGATTTTGTTATCAATCCATATACAGGTTGTCAATTCGCATGTATGTATTGTTTTGCCAGCTTCATGGGAAGATTTGTTGGTGAAACAAATCAAAACTGGGGAAATTATGTCTATGTAAAAACCAATGCTGTTGAGTTGATGCAAAAAGACATTTTACGCTTATTGAAAAAGAATCCACATCCAAGAATTGCAATAAGTACAGTTACTGACCCATATCAGGGGGTTGAAAAAAAATATCGCCTGACAAGAGGAATTTTAGAAGTATTTGCCGAAAAAAATTACCAAGGAAGAGTAAGTATCCTTACTAAATCACCAATGGTGTTAGACGATTTAGAGTTGTTGAAAAAGATTGCCAATTCAGAGGTCGGTATTTCCATAACAACCACAGACGATAAGTTAAGTCGCTTCTTAGAAGTTCAGGCTCCATTAGCGAGTGCCCGATTGCGGACTATAAAAAAATTGAACGAGGCGGGCATAACAACCTATGCTTTTGTAGGGCCCTTTCTACCGCACATGAAATTAAAACCAGAATTGATTGACAAACTTTTTTCAGAAATAAAAAAGGCTGGGACAAATCATGTGAAAATTGAATACCTAAACTTGCCAAAATATGTACGTCCTAAATTGAATCAATTACTAAAAAACGAACCTGAAGAAATTCAGGAGATATATGCGACTTCTCAATTAAAACAGTATCGAGAAGAGATGGAACCAATCATAAGAGCGAGCCTCATAAAACATGATTTGAAATTGAGGTTCAATGAAATAATTCATCACGTAACTGACCAAAAATTGAAAGAATGAAAACCGGTAGGATTGAAGCCTTTAGCGACGGCGTTCTTGCAATTATTATTACCATAATGGTTTTGGAGCTCAAAGCCCCTGAGGAGGTATCCCTCAAAGCCTTATTACCTGAACTTCCTGTTTTGCTTAGTTATGTTCTGAGCTTTGTTTATGTGGGCATCTATTGGAATAATCACCATCACCTTTTTCAGGTGACAGAACGGGTAAATGGTAAAATTCTATGGGCAAACTTGCACCTGATGTTTTGGTTGTCTCTTATTCCATTTACAACCTCTTGGATAGGGGAACATCACTTGACGGATGCCCCTGTGGCGCTGTATGGAATCAACTTAATCATGGCTTCCATGGCCTATAACATATTGCAGTATGTCATCATTAAAGAGCATGGAAGTGAGTTTGTTTTGAAAAAGGCATTAGGAACATTCAATAAAGAAAAACTATCCATGGCAATTTATATCATAGGTCTGGTCCTGTCTCATATTCTACCCTGGGCAGCCATGTGTTGCTTTGTTATAGTAGCCATAATATGGCTTATTCCAGATAAAAGAATTGAGAATTCACAGAAAGAAGCTGTCGAGTAAATCAACAAATTATGAAACGAAAAATAAGCATAGTTTTTATCCTACTTGTAACAAACATTAGCATAATGCTATCTCAAAACACACCTATAGACCCATCTTTGGCAGAGGCAAAAAAAGAAGCCGAAGAAAAGCAACCGGAACATTTATTAGATGGAACTTCCATGAATTACTATTACCAGAATGGTGGAGGAATTCATATTGAATTTTACGATGGTATGCTGAAATATAAATGGATTGTAGGTCCAAGAAAAGGGAATGGAAATAAGGACTTAGCCTATAGTTCCCGAAAAATAGGGGATAAGATGTATTTGGTCAGTTGGCTTGAAGCGGCACATCCCGATTATACCACCTTGATTTTCAATTTTAATAATAATGTGATGTATTCTTCAGGCATATTTCGGTTTGGAACAGAGAACCAATTTACCCGATTCGACGGAGGGATTATTGAAAATTTGATTTTAGTAGAAAAATAGTATGGAAGAGCTAACTACTTATATCCATAGTGTGACCAAAATCATAGAGATTATTGGCATTTTGGTGATTTTCTTAGGAGCAGTCTATTCTCTGTTTTCATTTCTAATTTCTCTAAGCAGGAAGAATGCAGACGCTTATAGCAAATTGAGGCAATCTCTGGGAAAGTCAATTCTATTGGGTTTAGAAATTTTGATTGCTGCTGACATAATGGAAACTGTTACCACAGAACCCACCATCAAGTCGGCTATCACATTAGGCTTAATCGTATTGATTAGAACCTTTATGAGCATGTCTCTGGAGGTCGAATTGGAAGGACGATTTCCTTGGCAACGAACAAAACGATAAATATTAACACTCAAATAAAAATTAGTAAAATGAAGAATCAAATTTCGCTACTACTATTCATTACTTTGGTATTGAGCATGAGTATCATTTCTTGCTCTAATAAAACAAAAAGTAATAGTGTACAAAAAGTACAGGAATCCAGGCAAATGTCTAATAAAGATAAAGCCATTTCCGTATTACAATCATTTCAGACCGGCAATGCGTCGGCAATGAAGAAGTACGTGAACCCGAATAAGTATATCCAACACAATCCCGGATTCCCTGATGGAATAGGACCTGTTATTGGAGCTGTTGAGTCTGGTGCTTTTAAAGGAACATTGGTCAATACATACCGAACCATTTCCGATGGTGATTTTGTAGTACTTCAATCGCTATATAGTGGTGCATGGAATAATAAAAAACCATTAGTAGTAATTGATGTATTTCGATTCGAGAATGGGCTTATTGTAGAGCATTGGGATAATATGATGCCATTGGCTTCAAAGCCAAATCCAAGTGGAAATACACAGTTGGATGGAGTGACCCAACAAAATGAATTGAACAAAACAGCAGCCAATAAAGCTTTGGCGAAAAATTATATTAATACCCTATTGGTACAGGGTGATGTAAGTAAAATAGGAGATTTTATAAAGAATGATATTTATATCCAGCATCATCCCGATATTGGCAATGGAGCTTCAGGTTTACAGGCTGCTTTGGGTCAATTTGCCAAGCAAGGCATTGTGATGGAGTACGATAAAATCCATGCAGTACATGGTGAAGGTAGTTTTGTATTGGTAATGTCGGAAGGAAAGTTTGCAGGTAAACCTTTCGCATTTTTTGACTTTTTAGGACTTCAAAACAATACCATTAATCAACATTGGGGGATTATGGCACCTATCCCGCCAAAATCAGAATGGAAAAACAATAATGGTAAATTTTAACACCATTTGAAACCACCAACTTTAACAACTAATAATTAATTTTAATACAAACAATATGAATTTAACAAAAAAAGAAAAAGCAATTGCTTTATTAAACAGCATCCAAACAGGAGATTCCGAGCCAGGCGGCTATGTGAATCCTAATAAATACATTCAACATAATATATCCGTCGGAGATGGCCTTGCCGCATTTGGAGCCCTTTTGCAGAATGCACCGGAAGGCGGATTTAAAGTCAAGGTAGTAAGAGCTTTAGAAGATGGAGATTATGTAGTTTGTCATTCGGAGTATGACTTTTTCGGACCTAAGGTTGGCATTGATGTATTTCGATTTGAGGATGGTCTTATTGTTGAACATTGGGATAATCTTACTGAACTGGCTCCTCCGAATCCAAGCGGACATACCCAGTTGGACGGCGAAACAGAAATTAGAAACTTAGATAAAACCGAATCGAACAAAGCATTTGCAAAAGATTTTATCACGACACTTTTGGTCAATGGGGAGTTTGACAAAGCTGGGAATTATTTTGATGGGAATAATTATATCCAGCACAACCCGGTCATTGCTGATGGTGTTGACGGTTTGCAAGCAGCCTTAAAGCACATGGCGGAAAACGGTGTTCACATGGCTTATGAAAAGGTTCATTATGTGCATGGTGAAGGAAATTATGCTTTGGTGATGTCAGAAGGGAATCTATCTGGACAGCCGTATGCCTATTATGATTTGCTAAGAGTCGAAAATCTTAAAGTGGCAGAACATTGGGGTGTCATGGCGCCTATTCCTCCAAAATCAGAATGGAAAAATGATAATGGTAAGTTTTGAGCAGTTCCATTTGAAAGTATTAAAAATAGGGTTTCTGTTTAGCGCAGGAATCCTATTTTTTTATTTATACTACCATGGAACCTAAAATTTTTGGAATAAGAACAGAGGTTTCCGATATTGTCGAAGAATGAAAAAGCCTGTGCAGAACAATGTGTATGATGTTCATACCTCCCATCCGGTCGGCACGCCACATACACGAAACGTTGTAGGGCATATAAAGCCCGCCCGCATAAGGCACATTTGGGTTTTGTCAACATGCAGAAGCCAACGCAGAAAAACCCAAAAGAGCCTTATTCTGCAAACGCTATAAAAGAAAGTAACTTTGCATTGAATGATTTGCAAATATGAATGGATGAAAAAAAGAAAATAGTAATTCTTGAAAAAGATAGTGAAGCGGATACTTGCCGGAAGGAAGTAACCCCTAAACTCTATGATGCCGGATGGAATGATGACCAAATATTGGAGCAGAGAACATTCACAGATGGACAGATCATCGTAATTGGAAAAGTCGCAAGAAGAGCAAAACCTAAAAAGGCGGACTATTTACTACGTTATTCACAAAATTTTCCAATTGCTATTGTAGAAGCAAAGAAAAAGTATAAAAGTGCAGCAGCCGGACTACAGCAAGCAAAAGACTATGCGGAAATTTTGCAACTAAATTTTGCCTACGCAACCAATGGTACGGAAATCATAGAATTTGATTTCTCAACAGGATTAGAAAAAGAAATTAAAGAATTTCCCAGCCCGCAAGAATTGTGGAACAGACTAAATGAAATCCATCCGGTCAAAGAAGAAATACTCCCCACTTTTCTAAAATCATTTTATCCGAATCCTGACAAACCACCAAGATATTATCAAATAATTGCCATCAACAAAGCTGTACAAGCCATTTTGGAAGGCAAACAAAGAGCTTTGCTCTGTATGGCAACCGGTACGGGGAAAACATCAACGGCATTTCAGGTCATATATAAACTTTGGTCAAACAGATGGAATACCAAAGGGGAATTTCGCAGACCAAAGATATTGTTCCTGGCTGACCGATCTGTATTAATTGAAGACCCACACTCAAAAGACTTTGCTGTATTTGGTGATGCAAGATGTTTAATACCGGAAGACGGACCTGTAACCAGTCGTGAAATTTATTTTTCAACTTATCAATCTTTAGCAGAGGACGAACACCGACTTGGAAAGTTCAGGGAATTCTCACGTGATTTTTTCGACCTTATCGTAATTGACGAGTGCCACCGAGGAAGTGCATCTGATGAAAGTAATTGGAGAAGAATACTGGATTATTTCAATACTTCCGTGCAATTGGGTCTGACAGCGACACCACTCCGAAACGATAACCGAGACACCTATCAATACTTCGGAAATCCACTTTATACTTACAGCCTGAAACAAGGCATTGAAGATGGTTTTCTTGCACCTTATATGGTGCACTACGTTACACCAAGCACTGACACCCAACACGGTTGGCGACCACAGGCAGGGCAAACAGATAAATATGATATTGAAATTCCAGATGGTGTCTATTCCACACCTGATTTTGAAAATACACTGTCCTTGCTACCCAGAACAAAAGCCATAGCCAGACACCTTTACGATTTAATGCACAAGAATGGAAGATTAGATAAGACCATCATCTTTTGTGTAAATCAGGAACACGCTGACCAGATGAGACGTGAATTGAACAATCTGAACGCTGATCTCACAAAGCAAAATCCAAACTATGTAGTTCGTATCGTTTCGGAAGAAGGTGATATTGGCAAGGGTCATTTAGGCAAGTTTATGGACATTGATGAGATGTTTCCGGTTATCGTAACCACGTCAAAACTGTTAAGTACAGGTGTAGATATTCCAACTTGTAAGAATGTAGTACTATTCAGACAGGTCAACTCAATGACCGAATTCAAACAAATTGTAGGTAGAGGAACAAGAGTGCGAGAGGATAAGGAAAAACTGTATTTCCGTCTTATCGACTATGCCGGAAGTGCCAATAGACAATTTGCTGATCCGGAATTTGACGGTGAGCCGCCATTAATCACGTCCGAGGAAATTGATATGGATGGACAGACCATAGATGGAACATTCAGAACCGAAGAAGACAATATGGATGTGCCCCCTGAAATAGTAGATTCAGATTTTTCCGATATTGATCCTGATGATGTCTCAGGTGGAAGACAAAAATATTATGTAGAGGAAGGAGAGGTTACTATTGCAGCGGAGAGCGTACACATTCTTGACCAGTTCGGAAAGCTTAGAACTGTCCAGTTCACACAATATACCAAAGAGCAGATCACCACATTGTTTCCAAACGCAGTGGCGTTTAAAAAAGCGTGGGTTGATTATGACAGCAGAAATAAAATCATTGAACAATTAGAAAACAGCGGTATATCTTTTGACCAACTGGAGGACATAACGCAAATAAAAGATGCCGACTATTTCGACCTGCTTTGCCACGTAGCTTATGGACTAAAACCACTTACCCGAAAACAACGGGCCAATCAGGTGAAAAAGGCTGATCTTCTTCAATCCTATTCCGAGAATGCACAAGAGATAATCAACTTAATTATTGAAAAATATATTCAATATGGTGTGAATGAACTTAATCCAAACATTATACAGGTTCATCCCATATCTGAAAAGGGGAACGTAATGGAAATAGTAAATGAATTTGGAGGAATTGATGAATTCAAAAATGTATTGGGCAAAATTCAGCAACTTTTATATGCAGCATAATTGACAAAATAGAATGGAATTACAGATTATAAAATCAAAAATTATTGAATTACGAGGAGCAAAGGTGATTCTTGATAGAGATCTTGCTACTCTCTATGGCGTAGAAACCAAAGTTCTGAAACAAGCTGTTAGAAGAAAGATTGACCGTTTCCGTGAAGACTTTATGTTCCAGCTTACCAAGGAAGAATTCACCAATTGGAGGTCACAATTTGTGACCTCCAATGCAGACAAGATGGGCTTAAGGTATCCACCATTTGCCTTTACAGAGCAAGGTGTAGCAATGCTTTCCAGTATATTGAACAGCAAGAAAGCCATAGATGTGAACATAGCAATAATGCGTGCTTTTGTCCTGCTTCGGCAACATTTAAGTGATTATAAAGACCTAAAATCAGCCATTGTCAAGTTAGAAAAAGAAATGAACGTCAAATTCAAAGACATTCATCAGGCTTTGAACTATTTACTCCAAAAAGACAAAGCACAAGTTAAACACGAAAACCGGGAACGCATCGGCTTCAAACCGGGAAAAAAGAAAAAATAAACTGTGGCAAAAAGAACGAAAAAAACTATAAAAAAGGTAACACCAGCCCAACGGTTATCAGGTATTATAAAAAGGTGCCGTCAGATAATGCGTAAAGACAAAGGTCTGAATGGAGATGCTGACAGGCTGCCTATGCTCACGTGGTTGATGTTCCTGAAATTTATGGACGATATGGAACAAGAACAGGAAACCAAAGCGCTGCTCAATAACAAACCATTCGTCCCGGTGATAGAAAGTCCTTACCGTTGGAGAGACTGGGCAAAAAACACAGGATGGACAGGCGATGACCTGTTGAACTTCATCAATAATGAGAATACTACTTTGCCTGACGGTTCAGAAGGTACAGGCCTGCTTTACTATCTGAGAGCTTTACAAAGTGAAAGCGGTAAATCACGAAAAGACGTACTCTCTACCGTTTTCAAGGGATTGAATAACAGGATGATCAATGGCTACCTGCTCCGGGATGTCGTTAATAAAATAGACGAAATACATTTTACATCCAATGAGGAAGTTAATACCCTTTCGCTGCTGTATGAAAGCCTGCTCAAAGAGATGCGGGATGCTGCCGGAGATGCCGGAGAATTTTATACGCCACGGCCTGTGGTAAAATTTATGGTGGAGATGACGGCTCCCCAATTGGGAGAAAACGTTCTTGACCCTGCTGCCGGTACGGGTGGTTTTCTTGTGTCTGCTTTTGAGCAAATGAAAAAACAGGCCAAGAGTACGGAGCAATGGCAAACCCTGCAACAAGCAACCATCCAGGGAGGGGAAGCTAAACCTTTACCTTATCTGCTTTGTCAGATGAATTTGTTGCTACACGGATTGGATTATCCTGATATTGACCCTTTAAATTCCTTACGATTTCCCCTAAAAGATATTGGTGATGCAGAACGTGTAGACGTAATCCTAACCAATCCGCCATTTGGTGGTGAAGAAGAACGAGGCATACTCAACAATTTTCCGAGTGATAAGCAAACAGCGGAAACCGCATTGCTATTCTTGCAGCTAATAATGCGAAAGCTCAAAAAGAAAACTCCTTTGGAGCCCGGAGGCCGAGCAGCCGTAGTCGTGCCTAACGGAACCTTATTTGCCGATGGGGTGGCCGCAAGGATAAAAAAGCAACTCATAGACGGGTTTAATCTGCATACCGTAATCAGATTGCCCGATGGGGTTTTTGCACCCTATACCGATATCCCTGCCAATTTGCTCTTTTTTGAACAAGGCGAACCGACTAAAGAGATTTGGTATTACGAATTGCAAATGCCGGAGGGTCGTAAAAAATACTCCAAAACCAAACCTATCCAAAACCACGAATTTGATGAACTAAAAAAATGGTGGAAAAAGCGAAAAGAAAATGAAAACGCCTGGTCGGTACCGATAAAAGACATAGACAAAAAAGACGACCAAGGTCGACCAATTATCAATCTGGACTTGAAAAACCCCAATAAAAAGAGTGAATACGAATACCGCGACCCAGCCGAACTAATGAAATCCGTAGTGGACAAAGAAAAGCGGATAATGGAATTAATGGAAGAACTGATGGACGAGGTAAGCAAAAAGGAGATGGTATGAAGTGGGAGGAAATCGGTAAAATCGCAAATAGATCTGTGAACAAAATAGAAGTGCATCCTACAGACAATTATCCATTGGTCGGTATAAAATTGTGGGGACAGGGTTGTTATAAACGGGATACGATTTCCGGTTTTGATACGCAGTACAAGTATTTTACCGTTGCGAAGTTTGGAAACTTAGTATTCAACAAAATTTGGGCGAGAAATGGAGCTATATCTGTAATAAGCGAAGGTTTGGAAGGCCATTACATTTCTCCGGAGTTTCCAGTTTATGAGTTAAACAAAAAAGAAGTATTTCCTAAGTGGTTGCTTTACTATACTAACTACAATAAAATTTGGACTGATTGTGATTCAAGTTCGAGAGGGACAAGTGGTAAGAATAGGATTAAACCAAGTCAATTCGAAAAAATAAAAATCCCACTGCCCCCACTCACGGAACAAAAACGCATCGTAAAAAAACTGGATAGCGTACAAATCAAGATCAACGAAATAAAACAACTACGGACATCACAAGAAAAGGAATTGAAAAACTTGCTTTACAGTAAATTTGTGGAAGTAAGCAAAGGAGCAGAAATGGCACCAATGGCGGAGGTGGCACCAGTGATTAGGAAGAAAGTTGAAATCCAAGCCACAATAAAGTATCCAGAACTTGGTGTTAGAGGATTTGGAAGAGGAATATTTCACAAACCGCTGTTAAACGGGATTGACCTGACCTGGCAAAAGTTGTATGAGATTAGCAAAGATGATATAGTCATCAGCAACATTAAGGCTTGGGAAGGTGCTATAGCAGTTGCAAGTGAAGCTGATGATAAAATGGTTGCTTCTCATAGGTATTTGACCTGTAAGACAGACAAAAAAAGAGTTCTACCTGAATTCGTTTGTGCTTATTTACTTTATCCCGAGGGATTAGAAAAGATACGCAGAGCATCACCTGGAAGTGCTGACAGAAATAGAACATTGGCTGTAAAGCGTCTGGAACGGATAAAAGTGCCAGTTCCTGATATAGATTTGCAAAAAGAATTTGTACAACTCAAAAGGCAGGTTGAGCATACATTATCAAATCAACAAACGGTGACTAAAGACCTTGCCGACCTTATGCCGAGCTTGTTGGATAAAGCGTTCAAAGGGGATTTGTGATGAGTAGAAAAAATAAAATAGCACTTAATTTTTTACCACTGAATTCTCAGGATTTCAGTTTTACCATCTATAAAAAGAAATGGCAACCCACAGACGAAAGACCGGCTAAGAATATCAGGTATTATTCTCTACCAGAAGGCGATGAAGATGAAAATTGGAGTAAACATTGGATAGCCTATGAGCCCGTGCAAGGATTTGAAGAATTTATTTGTCCGTGTGATCTTAATTCGTTCATTACTGTAGAATATTTATACCGGCACACCCTTGATTTTATTTCCGCAAACCATTCTGATAGGTCATTAGAGGTAAATGACAAGTTCAACCCAAGACGAATTCATTTAATATTTGAAAAACATTCGCTTGGCACACAAAGTGTTTGGATAGAGCCATATTACCTGAAGGCAAATCAAGAGTTTGGTTTTCTTGCGGATTTTCATTTCCATTCAAAAAAAATTGGCCCACTTTCAAAGGAAGAATTAAGACTTTCCTATAGTCTCAATCAATACTACAGGGCAAATACCAACTATCACCAAAACAAATACGAGGCAATTTCAAATGTGATAAGTTCGGTGTTGCAGAATATCTCCATTCAAGCACAGGAACAGGATATTACTGTATCTACCAAGTTTCGAAAAATTCATTCAGATTTTCTACAAGTCAAAGAATACAACTTTGGCAACAATGTCCGCGGCAATTCACAATTCAATGGATTAAAAAATAACCCACCGTTTCAAGAGCTTCAAAAAGAAGTACATTTCTTTTACATATTTAAAGATGATCATATTGATTTGGCGAGAGATTTGGTGCTCGCCTTACAGGGAAAATCATATCAATACACATTTCCGGGAACTGAGCAAATGTTCAGTTTCAAAATGCACAAGGAGAACCAATCAAGGATACCAATAAAGGACTTCAGCGAAAATGAGATTGAAAGAACATCAGAAGAAATAACATCCAAAAGGAAAGGGGTTGCAATTGCTATTTTTCTATTTCCCGAAACTGAATCCGATTTCTATTATCGCTTAAAGAATAAGTTACTTAGCAATCATATTTTATCCCAAGCCGTACACATCGAGACCATAAGAAATAAATCAGGTCTGAAATGGTCGATTTCGAGTATTGGCCTGCAAATTTTCTCTAAGGCCGGTGGAATTCCCTGGAGAGTTACACCAAGTAATCAAGATTGCCTGATTATTGGAATTGGGAAATCACATAAAAGAAATGATGTTGGTCGAATTGAGAAGTTTTATGCTTATTCTGTATTAGTAGATTCGAGTGGTGAGTATCTGGAAATGAATACGCTTGCTAACAATGCCAATAAAGATGAGTATTTGAAGTCTCTGGGAGATAGCTTAAAAAACGTGATAGAAAATAAATCTTCTGAATACAGACATATCGTCTTACATATTCCTTACAAAGTTCAACGAACGGAGGTGAACAGGCTTTTAGATATCATAAACGAATGCGATGATTCACTTACTTTTTCGGTGATTAAAATAAATGATAATAGCAAATACTATGGCTATAACGAAGAAGCAAACTCTCTGATTCCATATGAAAGCACCTGTATTAAACTGTCAAGATCAGAATATCTCATTTGGACAGAAGGGTTAAATTATAACAGCAAAAAGGTAAATAAGCGTTATGCGAATCCGCTTCATATTGAGTTTTGTTATCCTGATATCGAGCAATTAGAAGAAGAACAGAACAGAATGTATCTACAAGATATATTGAATTTATCTGGCGCAAGTTGGCGAGGTTTTAATGCAAAGGCAATGCCTATTTCTATATTTTATCCAAAGCAGATTTCAAAATTTATTGCCGAGTTCCAAACCCGTAATCTGCCTGAATTGGAATTTGAAAACTTACCACCTTGGTTTTTATAAGATATGAATTTTAAGGAGAATGAAATAGTATTTTTGTTTGGCGCTGGAGCAAGTGTGGATGCAGGTATTCCAACATCCAACAAAATGATTGAGGATGTGGAAGAATTGATTCAGTCGGAATGGTCGGGTTACAAAGAGCTATACTATTTGGTAAAAAGTGCAATAATTTATGCAGATGGTGTTCAGGGGAAATTTGATAACCAAGATTCAAATAACATTGAACGACTATTCAATGTGTTATTGGAATTGGAAAAGAAAGAGCAACATCCGCTTTACCCATTCATAGGACAATGGAACATCAAGTTTTCTGAAGTTATCAAGGACAATTACTCAATCATCAAGGATTTTCAAAAAGTGATATTTGAGAAACTTCGAGAGTGGGTATCCTTTGAAGAAGGAAAAGCGAACTATTATGAACAAATAGGGACATTCCGAAAAGAATACGAATACCCCTTAAATATATTCACACTTAATTACGATTTATGTGTTGAGGATGTCTTAGGTAGTACCAGTAAAATAGAGAGAGGATTTAATGAAAATAAAATTTGGGATTACAAGAAATACGAGCAGCGATCAGAATTCTCTGACTACGATATTTATTTATACAAATTGCACGGTTCAATTGATTGGGATAGAGATGAAAAAACCGGACAGATCCAGTACAAGAACATCAACAGAATCAAGAAACCGGATTTAATTTTCGGGAATATCTACAAATTGCAATATGTCGACCCATATTTATTTCAATTCTATGAGTTACGTAAATACACATTAGATGCCAAACTCGTAGTAGTTGTGGGTTATAGTTTTGGCGACGAACATATTAATGGAATACTTGCTCAGGCGATAAGACAGGATAAGGAAATGAAGTTATTGTGGGTGTCTCCAGGAGCAAAAAAGAGTTTCGTTAGAGAAAGGTTAGGTATAAGTACCATTGCTCAAAAACAGATAGAAATTATAGAAACTACAGCCAAGAAATTTTTTACTAAACAATTAAAAATGAAAACCCTTTCAGACTTATTTCCAAAAGAAGAAGACAGTGACTTTTGGTCATAGAAGCCAGGCATAAAGTCATACACATTGGCAAGTCGCTCAAAGCCACCGCACAAGGCAAAACTTGCCAAAGAGTATGCCTTTGCCAACCAAGACGAACGAATGAATACGCCCTACAACACGGTATATAATGCCATACCGCCCTATCGGGACGGCACAGGCATATATACTAATCCGTTGTGCTTCATGCTGAATAACCAACCCGCAAAAGCAAAGAGTGCTATCGCACACATTGCTTTTCTTCCAACCCACAGAAATTCAATGACTATATTCACTATTTAATAGTGAGTGTTTCATATCTTACAACAAATTAAATTGGTTTAAAAATGAACCGAATTAAGGAAATCCTTAAAGAGAAAGGGATTACACAAACTTGGCTTGCTCAACAAATGAAGAAAAGTTACACAACTGTTAATGAGTATGCCAGAAATGTAAGGCAGCCAAGCTTAGAGGATCTGTACCGAATAGCAAAGATTTTAGATGTCAATCCTAAGGATTTATTGAAAGAAGATCTGAATGACTAAAGAATTTCAAATAGAGGAACTGTTCATTGAACAACTCAAAGAGTTGAAATACACTAACCGTCCGGATATTACGGATAGGAAATCACTCGAGCAAAATTTTAAAGCAAAGTTTGAGTCATTAAATCGTGTTCGACTTTCAGAGAGTGAGTTCTTACGCTTGAGAGAGGAGATCATTAAGCCCGATGTTTTCGAAGCATCAAGAATGCTACGCGAACAGCAGTATTTCCAACGAGAAGATGGAACACCGCTGCACTACACTTTGGTCAACATCAAAGATTGGTGTAAGAATGACTTTGAAGTCATCAGTCAACTGAAAATAAACACCGAAAACAGCAACCAACGCTATGATGTAATTCTGCTCATCAATGGCTTACCTGTAGTACAAATTGAATTAAAGAGACTTGACATTTCACCGCGAAAAGCGATGCAGCAAATCGTGGATTACAAGAATGAACCAGGTAATGGTTATGGCAATTCTTTGATGTGTTTTATGCAATTATTTATTGTTAGCAATCGAAGCAAAACGATCTATTTTGCCAACAATAAAAAGCAGCACTTTCAATTCAATGCTGATGAACAATTCTTGCCTGTTTATCAATTGGCCAATAGAGAAAATAAACCGATAACTCATTTATCAGATTTTACGGAAAAGTTCTTAGCCAAATGCACCATAGGAGAAATGATAAGCAAGTACATGGTGCTGGTGCAGAGCGAACAAAAAATACTGGTGATGCGTCCTTATCAAATCTATGCCGTAAAAGCCATAGTGGACTGTATTCTCCAAAATCGTGGAAACGGTTATATCTGGCACCTAAGTACATGACAAAAAATTAATATATGTTCTCATTCTTACTAAGTTGCATAAGAAAATAGTGTTCATAAATTCATCTAATCCGAGCCGGAAAATGCTTTTAGATCTCCTACCATGTTTTTTAATTTGTATTCTTTGAGGGTGTTTTTCATGAATGAATTTGCCAATTCTTATCATCCATGTGTACGCTATTGCCAAGACTAACATTAGTGTTTCCAGACGGTCAGTCTTGGTAACGTGAGTGCATTCCAAATTAAATCCATTGGATTTTAGATCTTTGAACATGTTTTCTATATACCATCGTTCGCCATATCTGCACAAACTATGTTCTGGATCGTCATAGGAGATGACAATTAAATATTCTTCCCTGTGATTCTTTGTATTTGTGATCTTTTTTCCTTGTAGGAACACTTGCTCACCTTTGAGAATGACAGGTTTTTTGATTGTTCTTACTTTACCAATTTGGAGTCTGGAAAAAAGTGTTGATACACGTCTTTCTGTTCCCCGATAAAACACCTTCATGTTCTCTCTGATCCTTATGTCATAAGGGATTCCGTGCTCATTAAGATATCTAATCCATTTCTGACCAACAAACTCCCTGTCGGCGATAAGACTATGTATTTTCCCGTGCCCTATGATCCTTATCAGCCTATCCATCAGGGCGATCCGCTCCTCACAATTGCTACTTCCCTTCTTTGGTAGCAGTGTCCATAATATTGGCACAGACCAACTCTTTCCCTTCACACTCAACACCAAAAAATTAATATCTGCTCGACCAAACTGCCAATTAGTCCTATCCAGTAATAACGTGTATGGATCCTGTACTCCTGCCAATCGTATGATAAACGGAATAAGCTCATCGAAATTGACCGATACTCCGGCAATAAATCGCTGAATTCTACGGTAATTGCTGGATCGATGCGTATTCCGGTGATGTTGACCCCCGCATTCCGGAGCAAGCTGACCCCCTAGTTCCGGCAAGCTGACCCCCTATTGAGAGAGGAGATCGGTGAGCATGATTCCGGCAAGCTGACCCCCAAATAAAGGGATGGTTCAGTAAAGATTCCGGCAAGCTGACCCCCAAAGGGTTAAACTGTGCAGGACTGACATTCCGACATGCTGACCCCCTGTGGGTCTCCCAAGGAACAGAAATTCATATCCATACATTAGGTCATTTACTAATATAAATAGTGACATGGCCTATCAATCTAAACGTATGGAAGAAGTAAGACAAATCATCAGTGCCTATTTAAAGACGAGTAAATACAAGGTTGTCGCACGCCAGCTGGGCATATCAAAGAACACAGTGCGTAAATATCTGCGACTTGTCGAACGAGTAGATTTACCAAAGGAGGATCTGTTGAGACTAGAAGATGAAGACCTCAAAACATTGATTTATCCAGCAGGCATGATCGAAGAATCTGAGCGCATACAAACCTTTACCAGCCTAGTAGATTACTGGCTATCAGAACTTCGCAGAATAGGAGTGACTAGGCAACTACTATGGCAGGAATACAGAGCAGATCATCCAGATGGGTTTGCGTACAGTCAGTTTTGTGAGAAATTGAGTCAGCACATAGAAAGCCGGAAGCTAACCATCCATTTGAAGCATGAACCTGGAAGAGAGATAATGGCAGATTTTGCAGGTAAAAAACTTAGCTGGATAGACAGGGAAACCGGAGAGCTGGTGCCCACAGAAGTTATCGTTGCAGTATTTCCTTTCAGTCAGTACACCTTTGTGATGGCTGTAGACACACAGCAAACACCAGATGTGGTACATGGACTCAACCATGCGTTACTATATTTTGGTGGCTCACCTCATGCGATGCTATCAGATAACTTCGCTGCCTATGTGAAAAAGGCAGATCCATATGAACCTACTTTTACCGAACTAAGTACCCAGATGGGAGCCCACTATAACCTGGATCTACAAGCTTGCCGGGTAGCAAAGCCAAAAGACAAAGCAAGTGTTGAAAACATGGTGAGCATCGTGTATACCCGTATATATGCAGAACTGCGCAATGAGCAATTTTTCAGCCTCAAGGCGTTAAATGCTGCTATCAGAGAAAAGCTTGAGAAGCATAACAGTGAGCCCTTCCAGAAAAAACAGGGTAGTCGGAAAAGCATATTTGAACAATATGAAAAGCCTTTGCTAAGGCCTTTGCCCAGTGCTCTGTTTGAACTCAAAAGACAGAAAAAGGCGAGTGTAGGAAAGAACTACCACATCTACCTTGGAAAAGAAAAAGAATACTATTCTGTTCATTACTCCCATGTAGGTAAACGAGTAGATGTAAGGTATAGCTCTAGCGTGTTGGAGATATACTATAAGCAAAGTCGTATTGCAGTCCACCAGCGCACTGGCAAAAAGTATACGACAACCGCAGAGCATATGCCTGAGAAGCATAAGATCTATGAGCGTCTACATGGATATAGTAGTAGCGAGTTTACCAGCCTGGCAAAAAACATCGGCCAGATGACACAATGGGCTATCCAACAGATTTTGATCTCCACCTTTTACGAAGAGCAATCCTACAAGAGCTGCTTGGGCGTGCTGAGTCTGGCTAAGAAATATTCTCATCCTCGGCTTGAAGCAGCTTGCAAGAAATGTCATCAGATCGGCAAGGTCAATTACACCCTTTTGAAAAGGATATTAGAAAAAAATCTTGACCAAACCCAACCTGAACTATTTGCCACAAAATCTCCCCAAGACCACGAAAATATAAGGGGAAAAGAGGCTTATCAATAACTAATTATTTAAAAACAAAAAACATCAAATTATGAAGAATGCAACTTTAGAAACCATGAAAGATCTCAAATTGGGAGGCATGGCTTCCACCTATGAGGCGGTACTGAACCTTCCAGTCAATCAACATCCTGACAATCATGAACTCATCGCACAACTCATTGACTCCGAACAGCTCTACCGCTCTAACAAAAGGATGAATCTATTTGTCCGACTGAGCAAACTTCGATACCATGCCAATCTAAAAGATCTGGATTATTCATCCTCGAGAAATCTGAAAAAAGAGCATATTACCAAACTTGCTGACGCAGCCTATATTGATAGAAGTGAAAACATACTCATCACCGGACCTACCGGCTGCGGCAAATCTTTCTTGGCTTGTGCGCTCGGGCATCAGGCCTGTGTCCTAGGAAAAAGAACACTCTACTTCAACCTCAACCGATTCACTGAGCAGATCACTCTAGCAAAAACAGATGGCACACTCATTAAGTGGCTAAACAGATTAAACAAAGCGAAGCTGATTATTCTAGATGATTTTGGTCTTCAACCATTGTCTCAGTCCGTCTTGCTTATCATCCTCCAGATACTAGAAGATCGATATGAAAAAGCAGCTACGATTGTTTGTTCACAACTACCCGTGTCAAAATGGCATGCATACCTAAATGATCCCACTATCGCCGATGCCATCCTTGACCGCCTTGTACCTAAAGCTCACAGAATAGAATTAAAAGGAAAAAGCATGAGAAAACAAGCAAAAAAATTATCTTAAGTCACCAATGGATATGATTTTTTGGTTGGGGGTCAACATCCCGGAACGTGGGGGTCAGCTTGGTCGGAATATGCAGGATCGACTTACATCATTCTGAATTGCTATGGCAACTTTGACAAGGTTTATCGTACCTACACTACTAATTGCACGTACTAAAAGGTAGAGAAATTGAACACGTCGCTTGTCCATCCCTTTAAAATGTAGTAGGAAAACTTTAAAAAATCTGCTATCTTGCACTTTCGAGACCATATTTGTGAAATTAGGTTAACTAATTGATTTTGAAATCACAATATATGGTCTTTTTGTGTTATGTCATGTACTTAGATCTGGCACACTACAGGAAGCGGTAAAACTTTGACTTCTTTCAAAGCCTCCACACTTCTCAAAGACAATCCCAACATTGACAAATGTTTGTTTGTGGTTGATCGAAAAGATCTGGATCGACAGACACGTGAAGAGTTCAATAAATTCCAAGAAGGCAGTGTCGAGGAAAACACAAATACCGAAACGTTAGTAAGACGCTTACTTTCCACGGACTATGCGGATAAGGTGATCGTTACCACGATTCAAAAATTAGGTCTTGCATTGGATGGCACCTATAAGAAGAACTACAAGGAACGGTTGGAGTCCTTAAGCAGTAAACGAATGGTTTTCATTTTTGATGAGTGCCACCGCTCTCAATTTGGAGAAAACCACAAAGCTATTAAGGAATTTTTTCCAAACGCTCAACTATTCGGTTTTACAGGCACCCCCATTTTTGAATTAAATGCTAATTATAAGGTTAGGGAAGATGAATATGAGCAGTATAAGACCACTGAATATATTTTCGAAAAAGAACTACATGCATATACCATTACACATGCTATTGATGACAAGAATGTGCTGCGTTTTCACATTGATTATCTTAAGGGAAAAGGTGACGAAAATCCAAAACCTGGTGAAGCAATTGCACAACAAGCCGTTGTAGAAGCAATTATTGAGAAGCATGATGCCGCCACGAATCAACGAAAATTCAATGCCATATTAGCAACTGCTTCTATCAATAATGCCATTGAGTATTATCGTATATTCAAATCAATAGGGGAACAGAACCAGTTAGAAAGTGCTGATTATGTACCCCTCCATGTTGCTTGTGTATTTTCTCCACCTGCTAAATTGATTGCTAAAGATGGAGATAAACGAAGTCAGAAGAATGCGGCAGATATAAAACAACTTCAGGAAGATTTAAAACAAGAAAAAGAAGACAATAAGCAAAACCCGGAAGAGAAGAAAAAGGCCTTAGTGGAAATAATTGCTGACTATAATCAGCAATTTGACACCAATCACAGTATCAACGAATTTGACCTATACTATCAGGATGTTCAAAGACGCATCAAAGACCAAAAATTTAGCAATAAGGACTATCCTCGCAAGAATAAGATAGACATTACCATAGTAGTCGATATGCTACTTACCGGATTTGATTCAAAATATCTGAATACCCTGTATGTAGATAAAAACCTTAAATATCACGGCTTGATTCAGGCATTTTCCCGAACCAACCG
This sequence comes from Saprospiraceae bacterium, assembly GCA_965223025.1. Taxonomy (GTDB): domain Bacteria; phylum Bacteroidota; class Bacteroidia; order Chitinophagales; family Saprospiraceae; genus JABDMH01. The sequence continues at coordinate 3,298,576 of CBDCVP010000023.1, read as the reverse complement.
TGTACTGAACGATACCAAGCCTTACGGCAACATTTTAGATTTCCGGTCACAACAAGAGTCCGTTAACCAGGCCATCACCTTGTTCTCTGGTGAAGACAGTGGTAAAGCCAAAGAAATTTGGATGGTAGAACCTGCTCCGGTGATGATAGAGAAATATCAGGAAGCTGTTGAAAAACTGGGCGATTTTATGCAAGAACATAATCTGGCTTGTGAACCCGAAGAAGTATATGGCTTAAGAGGTAATGCGGCTCGAATTGCCTTTGTGAGAAATTTCAAAGAAGTGCAACGCCTCAAAACGCAGCTTGACCAATACACCGATTTGGATGAAGAGCAAAAGGCAGCCATAGAAGCGATTCTACCAAAAGACACCTTGCAGGAGTTTAAGAGTTCGTATATAGAGACTGCAAAGCAGTTACGAGACATACAGCAGATAGAAGGCGATGATGCACCCGAAGACATACAGCAACTGGATTTTGAGTTTGTACTTTTTGCCTCTGCTGTGATCGATTACGATTACATCATGAATCTGATTGCCGACAGTACACAGCAAAAACCTTCTAAGCAGAAGATGACCAAGCGTCAGGTGATTAGTTTGCTAAAGTCTAACTCTAACCTGATGGATGAAGAGGCAGACTTAACCGACTACATAGAGAACCATGTGAACTGGACTAAGCCGCACACGGCTGACGAGCTCAAGCAAAGCTTTGAAACTTTTAAAGTAGAGAAGTACGATAAGGAACTAGCAGATATAGCCGATAAACACGATTTACAAACAACTGACGTAAAAGTCTTTGTGGAGCAAATCATGAGCCGAATGATCTTTGACGGGGAAAAACTTACCGATCTCATGGAGCCTTTGGAATTGGGCTGGAAAGAACGCAGCAAGGTAGAAACAGCTTTGATGCAAGAATTAGTGCCCTTGTTAAAAAAATTAGCCGAAGGACGTGAAATCTCAGGTTTAGCAGCTTATGAATAAGAAGAAATACATACCGCAGTTGCGTTTTCCTGAGTTTGCGAAGGAAGGGGAGTGGGTGGAGAAGAAATTAGGCGATTGTTTGTTACAAAAGCCTGATTATGGAATGAATGCTCCTGCTGTACCATTTTCGAATAATTTACCAACCTATTTACGTATAACAGATATTTCAGAAGAAGGTAATTTCCTTGCAGTGGGAAAAGTCTCAGTTGATAGAGAAGCAAAAGAGAATGATTACTTATCTGACGGTGATATAGTATTAGCGAGAACAGGTGCAAGTGTAGGTAAGTCCTATAAGTACAGAAAAAAAGATGGTGAACTCGTTTTTGCGGGATTTTTGATCAGAGCAAAACCAAATCCAGAAAAATTGGATTCTGAACTACTCTTTCAGTTTCTATCAACTTCAAATTACTGGAAATGGGTACTAGCCGTTTCGGTTAGAAGTGGTCAACCAGGAATAAATGGAACTCAGTATGCCAATATGCCAATTTACCTACCATCTAAAATAAAAGAACAAAAAAAAATCGCATCCTGCCTATCCTCGCTCGATGAACTGTTAACCACCCACAAGGACAAACTGCAAGCCCTCAAAGACCACAAAAAAGGATTGTTGCAAAACCTGTTTCCACAAGATGGACAGAAAGTACCGAATTATCGTTTTCCTGAGTTTGTGAAGGATGGGGAGTGGGTGGAGGATACTCTGGACAATATTGCGACGTTCTCAAAAGGCAAAGGCATCTCTAAATCCGATATTTCAGAAAAGGGGAAATTGCCATGTATTAGATATGGAGAACTTTATACACATTACAACGAAACCATCGCTAACGCAAAATCCTCCACAAATTTACATGCTGGTGATTTGGTTTTAAGTGAAACGAATGATGTAATTATTCCTGCATCTGGTGAAACTCAAATTGATATTGCCACTGCATCTTGTGTTCTAAAATCTGGTGTGGCATTAGGTGGAGATTTAAACATTATTAGATCTGATATGAATGGAGTTTTTCTTGCCTATTATCTAAATAACGCAAAGAAGAAAGATATAGCCCGAGTTGCTCAAGGTATATCGGTTGTTCACCTTTATTCAAGTCAATTGAAAACTCTAAAGGTTGACATCCCTTCATCCCAAGAACAAAAGAAAATTGCTTCAAGTCTTTCTGCAGTCGACGAACTTATCAACGGACAGACAGAAAGAATAGAGCAATTACAGCAGCATAAAAAGGGATTGATGCAGGGCCTATTTCCAAAAATTGAGAGTTAAAAGATGGCAGAGAACCACTTAGACATAGCAAGACAGCTTTATGAAAATCAGGAGAACATAATCCTGATGTATGCTTTTAACTCAATTGGTAAAACGAGACTTTCAGTTGCTTATAAAGATTTCACAAAAAGTGAAAAAGAGGGAGAACATGCAGGCATTTATTACAATGCATTCAGTGAAGACTTGTTTGTATGGGAAAATGACGAAGACAACAACAACGAGAACATTACTTTAAAGGTACATTATAGCGGTTTAAGTCAGTTTCATTCATTCCTTGATGTAAAGGACATAGAAGCAAAGCTTGCCATCTACAATCCGAAATACAAATTTGACTTCAACTTTGACACGAATCCGGAAAGAGGCATTGAGTCTATCACCTTTTTTGTAGACGAAGAGAACAAAACACCTATAAAAATATCAAGAGGAGAAGAACGTATTTTTGTTTGGTGTTTCTTCCTCGCCCTATTTGAAGTAGAGACTTGGGCAGGTGAGCAGGATGCACACTTGTTTATTGACGATCCTGTTTCAAGTTTGGACGAGCATAACATCTTCGTTACAGCTGAATCAATTTTTGATTTGATCGAAGCCAGTTATCTCAAGAAAAGAATCATTATATCTACTCACCATATTGGTTTATTCTCAATTCTATTCAATTGGTTAAAAAAAGGTGACAGAAGTGCAAAATATGAAGAACTTACCAAGGCATGTATTCTCACTAACAAAAACGGAAACTTGGAATTGAAAAGTCCTTCAGGTGATGTATTTCTTTATCACCTGCATTTATTACAAACATTGGCCGAAGCACAAAAGGAGCAGTTATATAAGTTTCATATTGTCCTCTTAAGACAGGTATTGGAAAATCTTGCCTCTTTCCTTGGTTCTCCAAGACTTGGATTTGTGCTTTCAGAAATTGGTATAAATGATACCGCAAAAACTATGGACATGATTAATTCGCTTTCTCATAAAAACGCATATCAATTTCAAATTAATGTGATGTCGGAACCGGAAGAAACATTGTTCAATGAAGTGTTCAATAAATTGATTTCGAGGTACAATTTTAAATATTAATGAATCAATGACAAAGGCAGAACAAGATAAGTTAGGAAAAACCCTTTGGGATATAGCTAACCAACTGCGTGGCTCTATGAACGCGGATTCATTCCGGGATTACATGCTTTCGTTTTTGTTCCTACGCTACCTTTCTAACAACTACGAAGAATCAGCTAAAAAGGAATTGGGAAGAGATTATCCAAAAAGTAAACCCGAAGAAGCGAAACTGGATGGATATGTTCCCCCGCCATTAGAAAAGTGGTACAAGGCAAATGAAAATGATGTGTCCGAATTTGAAAAACTAATGCAGAGAAAAGTGCATTATGTTATCAAGCCGGAATACTTGTGGAGCAATATTACGGAATTGGCTCGCACCCATAACGGAGAATTACTAAAAACGCTTGATAAAGGATTCCGGTTTATTGAGAACGAATCCTTTGAGAGTACCTTCCATGGCTTATTTTCTGAAATAAATTTAAACTCAGAGAAACTTGGCAAGACACCAAAGGAGAGGAATAAAAAGCTATGCTCCATTATCCAAAAAATTGCGGAAGGCATTTCTGAATTTTCTGCTGATACGGATACATTAGGCGATGCTTATGAATATTTGATCGGTAAGTTTGCAGCAGGTTCAGGTAAGAAAGCAGGTGAGTTTTACACACCTCAACAAATTTCAACTATTCTTTCAAGAATTGTTTGTTTAGATAGTCAAGACCCTGCCAATCCTTCTGGACCTAAAAACAAACTGGACAAGGTATTGGATTTTGCCTGTGGTTCAGGTTCTTTGTTATCGAACGTAAGAAAACGAATAAAAGACAACAAGGGAACAGTAGGAAAAATTTATGGGCAAGAAAATAATGTAACTACCTACAACTTGGCCCGGATGAACATGCTTCTGCACGGGATGAAAGATACTGAGTTTGAAATATTCCACGGAGACACGTTAAAAAACCAATGGAATATTCTCAATGAAATGAACCCGGCAAGGAAAATTGAATTTGATGCGGTAGTAGCCAATCCTCCCTTTAGCTTACGTTGGGAACCCAACGATACACTTGCCGAAGATTTTCGATTTAAGAGCTATGGTTTAGCTCCTAAATCCGCAGCAGATTTTGCCTTCTTATTACACGGTCTTCATTTTCTTGCCAAAGAAGGAACAATGGCTATCATCGTACCGCATGGTGTACTATTTCGTGGTGGTGCCGAGCAACGTATCAGAACCAAACTTTTAAAGGATAATAATATAGATACTGTGATTGGTCTACCAGCCAACCTGTTCTATTCAACTGGCATTCCCGTATGTATTCTTGTACTGAAAAAATGCAAAAAAGAAGATGATGTGCTATTTATTAATGCCAGTGAACACTTTGATAAAGGTACACGCCAGAATTCCCTAAATGTCGGACATATTGATGGAATTGTTGACGCTTACAAATACCGAGGAGAGACCGATCGTTATTCTCGAAAGGTCTCAATGGATGAGATAGAAAGAAATGGGTACAATTTGAATATATCAAGATATGTGACCACAGCAGAACCGGAAGAAATTATTGATTTAAAAGAAGTGAATAAAAGATTGGTAACAATCAATAAGAGAATTGAGAAAAAGACAAAAGAACATAATAAATTTTTAGAAGAGTTAGGACTAAAAACAATATGACAAATGCTATCACAAGGTTCAAGCACCTTGCAATCCTCGTTCCTGCGGATGCAAAGAGCTTTCACGCCAACGCGCGGAACAAGGAAAATGAAGCACGAAAGCACAACAATGTATACCACACCATTGCCGCCTTACGTCAGGCTACGCTGGGTATACTTGGACGTTGTACATTATTAGGTAGGGACAATATAAATTGATATGGATTCAATTGAAGAAACCTTTTTTAACAAATATGGATTGTCAACTACAAACTTTGACCTATTGCATTCATTTATGACCGAGCATACCAAGCCAAAAGGAGAAGTCTTAATTCGTGAAGGAGAGGTTCACCAGTCAGTATATTTTATTAAAAGCGGCGCGATCAGAAGTTATTACACTAATAAAGATGGAAAAGATATAACCTATTGGTTTGGATTTGAAGGAGATATTGCTGCTTCCCTTACCAACTTTATAAACTCAAAGCCCTCTTTGGAAAATATAGAACTATTAGAAGATACAGTTGTATATAAGATTAGCAAATCCAAATTATTGGAATTATACCTCACTAATATAGCGTTCGCTAATTTTGGAAGAAAGTTAGCAGAAAATGCTTTATTGGAAATGGAACAACAAATACTACTGACTCAAGTTGCTGATGCCAAGAGTAGATACCAAACATTAATTAATAAATTTCCACAAATTTCTCAAAGAGTTAAATTAGGCCACATCGCTTCCTATTTAGGAATAACCCAAGTGACGCTAAGTCGAATTCGAGCCCAGAAATAATTCCTTTTTTAACATATGTAAAAAGAAATCTGATTTTTCAACCCTAATTTTGTTCTATAATCTAGAATGCAGTTCAATATGGGGTGGATATATTTGTTATTATCTGGGTTGTTTGAAGTTGGGTTTACAACTTCCATGAAGCTATCCGAAGGTTTTTCCAATTGGAAAGGTGTTGTTGGATTCTTTGTATTTGGAACTTTGAGCTTTAGCTTATTGCTTAAGTCTATGCAGACGATAGAGATTGGTACTGTCTACGCTGTGTGGGCAGGGATTGGAGCAAGTGGAACTATATTGATAGGGTTAATTCTATTCAATGATGTATTAAACTGGAACAAACTTTTTTTTCTCTCCTTAATCATTATTGGAATAATAGGTATTAAATTAAATCATTAAAATCATTAAAATTATAAAAATGAAAAAAATATCAATTATCGGTGCAACGGGATCATTAGGTTTACCTATAACAAAAGAGCTCCACAAAAAAGGCGTTCAAGTCAAAGCAGTAGTGAGGAATGTTGCAAAAGCGAAAGAACTATTACCCGAAAATATTGAAGTCGTGCACGGTGATGTTTCGGATAAAACAAGCCTTAAAGAAGCATTAACCGGGACGGAAACAGTATATCTAAATTTGAATACAACAACATGGGATGTAAACGCACCATTCCATGCAGAAAGAGAGGGAATAATCAATGTCGTCGACGTCAGTAAAAGCCTCGGTGTAAAACATATCATGCAAATTGTAGGTATAGATTTATCTAATCCAGAATTTGCGACGAAAGGGATGATATACAAAACGAATCTGATTAGAAAACCTGCCATGGAATATTTGAAAAAATCTGGATTGCACTATACCTATTTTCATTGCTCCGTCTTTCTGGATTCATTCACTAAATTTATTCAGGGAAAAGAGTTTGCAATTATTGGCGACCACAAACACCCTGTCTTTTTTACCAACACAAAAGATTTGACTGAAAACATTTATAATGCCATTGGCAACGAAAAAGCATATAACCAATCGTTTGCAGTTCAGGGAACGGAAGGGCTAAGTTTTCCCGATGCAGCAAAAAGTTTCTTGAGTGTTTACAATCCAAACATAAAAATTTCAGAGTATCCAATGGAGACGATTAAATATATAGGACTTCCGAGTAAAGAAGAAGAACAATTCATGGAGCACATGCTATCTTATGTGGAACAGCTAAGAGAAGAACAGGTTTCTGAATCTACTTGGGAAGTATTAGGTGAACCTAAATTATCTATAAAAGCATTTGCAAAAACGCTTTTAGAATAAAACAATGTACAACAATGCATAAACGACAGTAGCCCCAAAACGGAGCTACTGCGTTTATGCTAACCGTTGAACAAACCCCCACGGATTCTGTGTTAAATAGTTCGTTTCCATGAGCTGAATGGTTCCGTATTTGCAGATAGAAAGTTAGTCAAAGGATGCAGATATGAAATCAAGAGAATCGCTGATAGAAGACTATGGTTCTTACATGACTTTAAAGAATTATAGCGAGCAAACCATCTCAAGCTATCTTCGCACTGTACGCATGTTTTACGATTATCGCAAGGAGAGCAAGATTCGTGGTAGAATCAGTCAGGAGCACGCAAAGCAGTACTGGTTGATGCGCATAAAGAGCGGATGTTCGTGGAGCACAATCAACTGCGATTATTCATCGCTAAGAAAGTATTTTAAACAGATACTGAATGTAAACTGGAGTGTAAGGAAGATCCCCAGACCACAGAAGGAGAGGCAGCTACCGGAGATATTATCACAGAAAGAAGTGATCAGATTGATAGAGCACGCACCCACCTATAAACACCAGATATTTCTGACCTTCATATACAGTACCGGACTTAGGTTGAGTGAGGCCTTGAATATTACGGTCAATGATATTGATGGAGATCGACTACAGATAAGAGTGAATAAGGGCAAAGAATAAGGGCAAAGGGCCAAGGACAGGGTAGTGCAAATACCACAATGTCTGCTATTATTGCTCAGGAGCTACTACAGAAGGTTAAAACCGAAGAAGTTTCTATTTAATGGATTAAAGGAGGGCAGCCAATACTCAGCAAGAGCAGCCCAATGGAGTATTATACGAGCACGGAAGCTGGCGGGTATCGAGAAAACTGCTAGTATACATACGCTGCTAAATTGCTACGCCACTCATCACATCAATGTCCGTGTTGTCAGAGCATAAAAAGACTCCAGTGGCAGGATAAAGTCTCAGCGAAGATGTTGGAGGTGCCCTATGTACACGCGACCTTCACCTTGCCGCACGACTTAAACCCCCTTGCTAAACGCTATCCGCGCCACCTATATGGTTTACTTATGAGGAGTGCTTGGTCGACCATAAAAAAGCTAAGTGCTGATCAGGCCAACCTTGGAGGATTGCCAGGCATGATAGCTGTGCTGCACACATTTGGTTCTGATCTTAAGTATCACGTACATGTACATACCTTGATTACTTTTGGAGGACTGAGCAAAGGTGGATCCTGGGTGTGGCCAAAACGAAAAAAGAAGCTCGCTCCCTTCCGGTGCATATTCCGACCAAGCTGACCCCCACGTTCCGGGATGTTGACCCCCAACCAAAAAATCATATCCATTGGTGACTTAAGATAATTTTTTTGCTTGTTTTCTCATGCTGTTTCCTTTTAATTCTATTCTGTGAGCTTTAGGTACAAGGCGGTCAAGGATGGCATCGGCGATAGTGGGATCATTTAGGTATGCATGCCATTTTGACACGGGTAGTTGTGAACAAACAATCGTAGCTGCTTTTTCATATCGATCTTCTAGTATCTGGAGGATGATAAGCAAGACGGACTGAGACAATGGTTGAAGACCAAAATCATCTAGAATAATCAGCTTCGCTTTGTTTAATCTGTTTAGCCACTTAATGAGTGTGCCATCTGTTTTTGCTAGAGTGATCTGCTCAGTGAATCGGTTGAGGTTGAAGTAGAGTGTTCTTTTTCCTAGGACACAGGCCTGATGCCCGAGCGCACAAGCCAAGAAAGATTTGCCGCAGCCGGTAGGTCCGGTGATGAGTATGTTTTCACTTCTATCAATATAGGCTGCGTCAGCAAGTTTGGTAATATGCTCTTTTTTCAGATTTCTCGAGGATGAATAATCCAGATCTTTTAGATTGGCATGGTATCGGAGTTTGCTCAGTCGGACAAATAGATTCATCCTTTTGTTAGAGCGGTAGAGCTGTTCGGAGTCAATGAGTTGTGCGATGAGTTCATGATTGTCAGGATGTTGATTGACTGGAAGGTTCAGTACCGCCTCATAGGTGGAAGCCATGCCTCCCAATTTGAGATCTTTCATGGTTTCTAAAGTTGCATTCTTCATAATTTGATGTTTTTTGTTTTTAAATAATTAGTTATTGATAAGCCTCTTTTCCCCTTATATTTTCGTGGTCTTGGGGAGATTTTGTGGCAAATAGTTCAGGTTGGGTTTGGTCAAGATTTTTTTCTAATATCCTTTTCAAAAGGGTGTAATTGACCTTGCCGATCTGATGACATTTCTTGCAAGCTGCTTCAAGCCGAGGATGAGAATATTTCTTAGCCAGACTCAGCACGCCCAAGCAGCTCTTGTAGGATTGCTCTTCGTAAAAGGTGGAGATCAAAATCTGTTGGATAGCCCATTGTGTCATCTGGCCGATGTTTTTTGCCAGGCTGGTAAACTCGCTACTACTATATCCATGTAGACGCTCATAGATCTTATGCTTCTCAGGCATATGCTCTGCGGTTGTCGTATACTTTTTGCCAGTGCGCTGGTGGACTGCAATACGACTTTGCTTATAGTATATCTCCAACACGCTAGAGCTATACCTTACATCTACTCGTTTACCTACATGGGAGTAATGAACAGAATAGTATTCTTTTTCTTTTCCAAGGTAGATGTGGTAGTTCTTTCCTACACTCGCCTTTTTCTGTCTTTTGAGTTCAAACAGAGCACTGGGCAAAGGCCTTAGCAAAGGCTTTTCATATTGTTCAAATATGCTTTTCCGACTACCCTGTTTTTTCTGGAAGGGCTCACTGTTATGCTTCTCAAGCTTTTCTCTGATAGCAGCATTTAACGCCTTGAGGCTGAAAAATTGCTCATTGCGCAGTTCTGCATATATACGGGTATACACGATGCTCACCATGTTTTCAACACTTGCTTTGTCTTTTGGCTTTGCTACCCGGCAAGCTTGTAGATCCAGGTTATAGTGGGCTCCCATCTGGGTACTTAGTTCGGTAAAAGTAGGTTCATATGGATCTGCCTTTTTCACATAGGCAGCGAAGTTATCTGATAGCATCGCATGAGGTGAGCCACCAAAATATAGTAACGCATGGTTGAGTCCATGTACCACATCTGGTGTTTGCTGTGTGTCTACAGCCATCACAAAGGTGTACTGACTGAAAGGAAATACTGCAACGATAACTTCTGTGGGCACCAGCTCTCCGGTTTCCCTGTCTATCCAGCTAAGTTTTTTACCTGCAAAATCTGCCATTATCTCTCTTCCAGGTTCATGCTTCAAATGGATGGTTAGCTTCCGGCTTTCTATGTGCTGACTCAATTTCTCACAAAACTGACTGTACGCAACCCATCTGGATGATCTGCTCTGTATTCCTGCCATAGTAGTTGCCTAGTCACTCCTATTCTGCGAAGTTCTGATAGCCAGTAATCTACTAGGCTGGTAAAGGTTTGTATGCGCTCAGATTCTTCGATCATGCCTGCTGGATAAATCAATGTTTTGAGGTCTTCATCTTCTAGTCTCAACAGATCCTCCTTTGGTAAATCTACTCGTTCGACAAGTCGCAGATATTTACGCACTGTGTTCTTTGATATGCCCAGCTGGCGTGCGACAACCTTGTATTTACTCGTCTTTAAATAGGCACTGATGATTTGTCTTACTTCTTCCATACGTTTAGATTGATAGGCCATGTCACTATTTATATTAGTAAATGACCTAATGTATGGATATGAATTTCTGTTCCTTGGGAGACCCACAGGGGGTCAGCATGTCGGAATGTCAGTCCTGCACAGTTTGACCCTTTGGGGGTCAGCTTGCCGGAATCTTTACTGAACCATCCCTTTATTTGGGGGTCAGCTTGCCGGAATCATGCTCACCGATCTCCTCTCTCAATAGGGGGTCAGCTTGCCGGAACTAGGGGGTCAGCTTGCTCCGGAATGCGGGGGTCAACATCACCGGAATACGCACTTCCGGTCTATGTGCGCTTCATTTAAAGAAGTATTCTTAAGCCATCTGTCTAGATTGCTTGGAAAAGGAGAGATAACGGCAGACCAGCAGACACATGATGCCATCGAGAGTGCCAAGCAAAAAAGATGGGTGGTCAACAATCAGTATCCTACTGCAAATACCCAACTGATAGAAAATTACCTATCACGATATATAAACAGGGTTGCTATCAGCAAAAACCGATTTTCCTACCTGGCTAGCCAGCGAAAAGTAGCCATCTTATACAATGATTACCGAAAACAGCAGACCAACGAAGCACCCCCCAAAGCCATAAAGCACCTATCACCTTTGGTGGCCATGGATCAAATATTGCAGCATGTGCTGCCACCCTATTTTCAAAAGGCCAGATACTATGGACTGCATGCGCCAGTCACCTTTAAGGCCATAAAACATAACATACCATCAGCCTTAAAAAAAAACAATCAGACGATCAGAACCCTATTCCAAATATTGCACCATCTACTGCAGATCAAGCCATATCAATGTGAGGTATGCTGTGGAACAGACTTTTTGATCGTAGATATCATGCCCGATCAAAACTGGATACAGACCTACATTACTTTACCGCGAAACAAATCATCACCGAATGCGACCTATGGCATACCATAATACAGATGTGACGTGCTCCCGAGGTGGGAGAGGTATATCCCCTTCCTATGATTTTGGCCATTCATTGACCGGATTACAGAGTCGCGGGATCAAAACACATCGATCTTGTGGATACAGGCAAGCCCAATCTCAATATCCTACTTACATAGTGCCCTAATTGTCATATCTTAGCCACACAGGTATCTACGCGTTGCCCTATTGCAGGACTTCGTTCAACTGAAATGTCTGCGTCCATATGACATATCAGGGGTGAAGCCGAGCTTGTAGGCTTTGAGTGATAGACGCAGACATTCCTTTGAGTTCAAGCAAGCCAAAGAGCGAACTGCATACATGAATAATTGTGATTAAAGAGAAAATATACAGGTTAGTTGAAAAAGGTTCTCACGGACAGAGAATGAATAGACTTTTTGATTATTTTATAATGTCATTGATTCTATTGAGTGTGATTTCAATAATTCTGGAGTCGATTACTGAGATAAGTACTGATTACGGCGAAATTCTTAAAACCTTCAATTTACTTTCAATTGTAATATTCTCGGTTGAGTATTTAATGAGATTATATGTTTCTGAATGTTTCTGACTTAACTCACCCATCGACCAATAGAACAAAATCGGCATTTCGATTTATTTTTTCGGCTTATGGACTAATCGACTTATTAGCAATTTTACCATTTTACCTGCCAATGGTGATTAAAATGGATTTACGTTTTTTAAGAGCATTAAGACTAACTCGATTTTTAAGGATTCTGAAAGTTAATAGGTATAACGATTCTTTAAACCTGATTTGGACTGTGATTAAAGAAAAAAAGTCAGAGTTAGCAGTAACTGGATTCGTAACCTTTTTGATACTTTTGTTGGCTTCGTTCATAATGTATTATGTTGAGGGAGAGAAACAACCTGACCAATTTCCAAATATTTTAGCGTCATTTTGGTGGGCAATTGCTACTTTGACTACAGTTGGATACGGAGATGTTTATCCAATAACTGGACTGGGAAAAATGATTAGTGGATTAATTGCAATTATGGGGATTGGATTAGTAGCACTTCCGACTGGTTTGATAAGTGCAGGATTTATGAGCAAAATAGAGAATGTAAATCAAAAAGATAAGAAAAAGACTTGTCCTCATTGTAAAAAAGATATTGATGAATAAAGGCCAGCGGTGAGGAAGGCACAGATGTCCGTGGTGCGATCCCGTACTGCTATGACTTGCGGATCTTGTGGGATGACATCGTAATGATGCTTGACATGATATACACAGCTAGATGAGGGAGCTACGATGTAATCGAAGTCTTTAAAGGTCTCCACGTAATGTTGGTATATCGAGATGGCTTCCTGCTCCATTCCGGTGTTGGCCAGCGGCTGGCCACAGCAGGTTTGCTTCGCTGGGTAGGTGACAGCACACCCAAGTTTTTCTAGCAGATGCAAGGTGGCTATGCCCACTTGGGGATAAAACTGGTCCACATAACAAGGAATGAATAAGCCTACATTCATGGTGGCTTAAGGTCGCAAAAATCTTACTTTAAGGAGGATTTACAGCGCCAGAGGGTGTATGACACGATGATGCTTTATGTTGCAAGCCTTACCAGGTTTTCAATTGCATCCCAGGCTTGACTTTTCTGATAACATCAGAGATTAGCTATTGCATTTGCTCCACTGACAGACCACTTTTGGCCTGATAGTTTTAATCTCTGTTGGATGACACTTCGAGGGCTTGCTTCGATTGGACCAGATCCAATGAGAAGTCCCTAATCCTTAAATGTCTTATACATCATGTGATCGGCATGCTCGCTATAATATCTCACTGCTATGTTCCTTGCTTCAGATGCATTTGAATTTCTGGATTTTAGGTTCTGCAATTTGACAATGACCTGTTCAACTTCATCATTTAGCAATAGTTCCTTTTTGGTTGATAGCCATGATTTCCCTTTTCTTCATCGACAAACATGATGAAGGCTACATCGTCAATTTTTTCGACTGCATGATAACAGTCTAATATTTGGGTTGCTTCTGGATAGTTACAACCCAATTCCAAATATACTTAGCACCGTCACAAACAAATACTTTGGATGAGTCTATTAGGGAGACATGTCTTCTAGCTTTGGTAAAGATTTGTCTTTTGATCCCAGATGACTAACATATATCGACTGTGCAAATTCATTCCTATTCTATTGTATATCAACGTTTTGACTCTCATTGAAAATGCGACCAGGCTTCAGCTCTTTCCAGCCTTCTTCCCGTGTGAAAAGCATAGATCCCCGGACCATGATGTAGGTCCTAGAATCTATGTTATCACCACTATCCACCTGCACCATATATTCGACCTGATTGGCTTCAACAATGGGATCAATCTGCTTACAATACCATTCACGTGCTCGTTGAATTTGTTTTGCACTTAGATCTAAACCGAACATCTGATTAAATTTTCCAGATGCACTTTTAAGAACACTGTGTTGACCCAACAGGCAAATCAATGTCTGTAGATACTGGGTGATCTAAAATGACACGTTATGTGGACACAGTATATGTTCCTTTCTCAAAGCAATCTTGCCAAAATTATCAAGATTTGCTTTTTTATTGCGATCTCTACTAATTTTTCCCTGCCCCTGTGCTGCTCATAAGCAATTGGATCTGTGATGCTTTATTAGAGAAGATATAGTGCTTCATGTGAGGATAGGCAAGTTCACCTGGTTTTAAACCAAATTTATAACCGAATTCATAATTTTTTCTACCCATGATTACAGTACCATAGTTTTTAAATCGCTTAATTTTTTTTTACTCCCTCACTTTCTTGTTGGAGGTAAAATCCACTTATATCTTCGTTTGGGCCACAAGTGAATCCATCTATATATGTCGCTATTAATGATCAATTTTTCTGATCTATTGATAAATATACTCATCCTCACTTGCACGTAACGGGTTCTGTAATATGAAGCGGATCTTACATAATCCTATTAATTACCATCTTCATTTATAAAAGTGGTCTTTCCGAAAGGAATTTCAAAAGGACCATGGGGTCCCATGGTAGTTCTATAGAAAAGTTTTTTTCCTTTTAAGATGATAGCTGATCTTGCGGGGCCTCCAGCCTGATAAGCGAGAGCTACTGTATAAAAAATCTGCTCTTCATTTGGCTTGATTGTCTTCTGCAATGTGGTTGCATTCTTCCAATTGCTATCTACAAAGGATTTCATTCCGGTTAACCCATAGTTAAACAATGGTAGTTTATCAAAAGTCATTGTATCAGTTGGTATAAACAATTTCAAGAATGAGTCAGACGAAGAGGAAAGTGGAAATGAATCAGCGGGAAAATTGACCTCAAATTCTAAGTCAATATCAGTTCCATTTATTATCCGAGTCCAGAACGCTGCATAAAAATATTGTCTTCCCTTCGCATCAATATATGGTCCTCCGGGTTCAATGTTTCCACCTTTTGGAACACTGTTTTGTATGGTTATCCCTTTTCCAGTAGAGAACGCATATGTAGTGTCTGTGTAAATATATCGGTAGCCACTCGCCTTTTCAATATCATGGATTAGTGATTGTTGTCTTTCGCTATTTTTAGCAACTTTGGCTGCTTGGAAATTACTTCTTGGCCCACAGGAATAAAGCCCTGTAATTGCCAGAACTAAAACAATTAGACTTTTTCTCATTATTTTCTGCTCGCTTACAATGATCTAACTTTGTGCCTGCGGTTTCGGTGACGACCTATGAGGTCTGGATATATCGTTCATTCCTTTGGAGGAATGTCTGCTTAACTGATGAATCTTTTTAAACTGGTATTTCCCAAAGATCATGAAGGATATCGCGTTCTTGTCTTTCGTGTTGAACACCAGTGAAGCACCATCGTCTGGATTGACGAATTTCCCTTCTTCCACGGGGATCAATTTATATCGGTAACCTGCATCGTTGCCATACAACATGCCTTTCTCCTCCTCAATCAATATCGTCCAATCTTTGCGCTTAGGCAGGTCGCTCACCAGATATTCGCCTACCAAGAACTTCAAATGTTCAATAGGTGCTTCATAGAATAAGTCGTCAGTATCAACGCCTAGTTCCGCCAGGACTTTCAACCCCTTCTTATTGCCAGGGTTCAGACGTACAGACTTCTTATAGTTTTCAATTGATCGAGTGGTGTCTCCCAGCACCAAAAGAACTTCCCCATAGCTGTCAAAAACATTAAATGGATCTGGAAACGCTTCGATGTTCAGCTTCAATATCGCCTCTGCATCTTTAGCATGGCCACTTTGTACAAAGCTATATCCTGCAAGATTCATTTCGTTTATATCAAGGTAGAAATTACGTGAATCTTTAACCTCTTTATAAAATGATATCCCTCTAGTCATACCTTCCAGTTCGATTACTTCTAGTATGGCATGTGCTGCGGACCTTTTTGGGAAGTCATAGTCTTTATCGTACAGTATTTCATTTGGATCTATCCATTTTGTGCCTAACTGTATTGTCTTATTGTCTTCCTTTCTGGGGCAGCAACACTTTTATGCTACCAGGAATTACCTGTCTTTTGTGCTTGGAACTACTATTCATTGCTGTTCGTGATTGTTTCGACGAAGGTGCAAAGAAGCTGATTTCAAACGTGTAAAGGAATGTAAATTAGTGTAAAGGGAGTGAAAATCATTTCGTTTAAGATACTTTTGTAGTGTGAGAATTGAATTCTTTAAATATCATTTGTTTGTTCTCTGCTTTCTTTTGTCAGCAGAAAGCAACAATGCTCAGGGCACGGTAACTGAAAGGAATACCGAAGTGTCGATGAGAATGATCGGCCATGAAGTATTGCTCAGCCTCGGAGATAGTACCACACGGGTAATGCCTATTGAGAAAGTGGATGGCCGATACAAGATATCTTTCGCTTCTCAGATCCAATTCAACCCCGATGATCTCGTGGCCACAATCGATCAAGTGGTGAAGGAGATCAAAATGGCAAAGATCTATTTGGTTGAAGTAGAGCATGTAAGTTCCGGCGAGGTGGTGTATGCCTATCGAATGGGTGCAACCCTAAATCTTGACGACGTGGCTTGTAGGTCTAGGGATGTTCTTCGTGAGCACTACTGTATTTGGATCACCATTCTGGAAGCGGATGAAGCGATGTGGCCATTGGTGTCAAGTCAGCTTGGACCCACAGATAATCTGAACGCTGAAGCAGGAGGCGAGTATTATTCAAAGATAGCTTTGCTGATGATTGCTTTATCAATTCTGGTCGCGTGTTCACTGTTCTTTTGGAACAAAGGTTATAGGTTCAAA
Organism: Saprospiraceae bacterium; assembly: GCA_965223025.1. Classification (GTDB taxonomy): domain Bacteria; phylum Bacteroidota; class Bacteroidia; order Chitinophagales; family Saprospiraceae; genus JABDMH01. Next base: position 3,281,758 of record CBDCVP010000023.1, on the reverse strand, counting down.
ACGGATTCCGGAGCTATAATGATTGGAGAATACCTTTTTGACAGAAGGAACATGGAGCTTTGTCTTCAGGATGAAAAGACCGAACTAACCAGTAAAGAGTCCGACCTTTTGTTCTTATTGCATTCTTACGCCAACGCTACTCTAGAACGCGAAGTGATGCTGAAAGTCGTGTGGGGGGACGAAGGCGATTATGTCGGTAGGACCTTAGATGTTTTCATCTCGAAATTGCGCAAGAAACTTGAAGCTGATCCAAGTGTGCGGATTGCCAACATCCGTGGGGTGGGGTATAAGCTTATTCTGAATAATGATTAGCCTTCCCGATATGCAGCATATCCGATCTTTCACTTTCAATCCGACGTATACTGGTAAACATCCTCCATGCCAAAGTTTTGCTTGTCTGTCATTGGAGCGGGTCAGACCTAATCATAAAAAAAGGGATTCTCGGCTTCGAGAATCCCTTACTTAGTAGCGGAGGCAGGACTTGAACCTACGACCTTCGGGTTATGAGCCCGACGAGCTACCAACTGCTCCACTCCGCGATGTCTACCATCCTTCTTTTTGATGGGAGGCCAAAGGTAGGTATTTATTTAAAAAAATGCAAGATATATAGCCGCACAAAGACCGACCATGATTCGATGATTAGCGGGTTTGGCTTGGCATAGAACAGCCTTGTTCTTCGAGATGCTGGCAGCAGCGATTAAGGTCTCCAACCTATGGATTCCAGAACCCATCTGCATGCCCTGTTTGAAGGTGCAGGTCTACTGCTGTTGACATCACTGTAGGTATCGCCAGTTCCTAGGCCATAAGCAAAAAAAAACCTACATGATTTAGGAAATCACCAACAACCATGAAAGTCTTGGCTTCGCGCCCGGTATCTTAGTACCAATAAAACTTATGGACCTATGGTTGTTGAGCAATTTCCCATTATCGTAGAACGTGGTTGTGGGATGGATGTACACAAAGATACTGTTGTTTGCACTATTCGAGGAATAGATTTGCAAACCCAGACAAGAACCTTTGCCACCTTCAGTGAAGATCTGATTGAACTGACATGTTGGCTTCAGAATAATGGAGTAACACATGTGGCCATGGAGAGTACCGGAGTGTATTGGAAGCCAGTGTATTATATGCTTGAAGAATTTTTCGAGATGCTTCTGGTCAATGCACGTCACATCAAGAATGTACCTGGTCAGAAGACGGACAAGAAAGATTCAGAGTGGATCGCTAAACTCTTGCTTAGCGGCCTGTTGAAGGGGAGTTTTGTTCCACCTGAGCAGATTAGAGAGATCAGAGTACTGACTCGTCATCGACGCAAACTAATTGGCAAGCGCACTAGTGAGAAAAATCGACTTCAGAACATCTTGGAAGATGCAAATATTAAGCTGTCAAGCGTTGTGAGCGATGTGTTTGGGGTTTCAGGTCTGGCTATGGTGACGGCCCTGTCGCAAGGACAAACAGATCCAGGTGCACTGGCACAACTGGCCAAAGGTTCACTGGTCAGAAAAAAGGACAAACTCAGCAAGGCACTCGATGGACGAGTTACGGACCATCATCAATTTATGCTAACCTTAATATTGGAATCCATCACCCACATCAATAATCAAATAGCTCAACTAGAAGCTCGACTGGATTCATACCTGACAGAAATGTCAACACAAATCGATCTGCTCAAAACCATTCCCGGAGTTTCCGACAAGAGTGCAATGAGCATCCTTGCTGAGATTGGCACCGACATGAGTCACTTCCCGTCACATCGACATTTAGCATCTTGGGCAGGTGTCTGTCCGGGTAATAATGTGAGTGCAGGCAAGAAGTATTCATCTCGCATCACCCATGGCAATAAGCATTTAAAGACTGTGCTGGTGGAAGCCGCCTGGGCTGCATCCAGATCGAAGAATCACCCCGAAATGTCAACTAAGTATCGAATACTGAGTGGCAGACTCGGTAAAAAAAAGGCTTGCATTGCCATCGGACATAAGATCCTCACTGCCGTATATCACGTGCTGCGGGATCAAGAGCCATACAAGGCATACAAAGCAGATTCCAAATATTTGGAGGTAAAGAGAATGCGTAGGATAGAACGTCTAGAGAGACAACTAAGACAACTTAAAAGGACATCTTAAAACAAAAGGTCGAACTTTTTTTGGTGGTTTAACTCCCCGATAAAAAAACTGACAGCAGATGCCTGAGTACCAACAATTGATGCCATAGAGCTCGAAGAAAAAATTACAATCTTTCCTTTCGTTCAACCCACTAATCAACTACAGTCATGATTTGATGCAGAGAGACTTACAGAAAAAAAGGCTACTTGAGTAAGTAGCCTAGAAAAACCCTGTAGTTATTCCGATTAATGTCTTGATGGCGCCAGTCTGATCTCAATTGGTCTGGACCATGTTTTTTTACTGGTGAACAAGTTTTGTCGTCTTTAAGTCAAATATAAGACGTATTTCAATAGCAATACCACAAAAAGCAAATGACTAGACAAAGCAAACCTGGTGACAGCATGACCAAGCCCATGGCTTTTTCTCCAGGATTTGTGAGAGAACCTGAAATATTACACATAGGGCTCATTTATATTTTTTAGCCATGACATACATATATAGCTTATTATCAGTGTATTAAATGAAAAAGGACGACTACATATTTGCGGATGGTACTTTGAATAGGAAGTTAGCTACTTTGATGAACGATGGGAAAGATTAATTCACCAAAAGTCGAAATATTTTTTACATTTTTTTATTCGATATGTATAAAGGCCTGAAAAAAGAACTATATTTGGAGCCTACTGAAGTGATTTTTTGAAATTTTATTGACTTTGGGTCAATTTATTTGGAGGATGACAATCACAGTCAAGTTATAGATGGCCCAATTAGGGGAGGTGCACCCGCCCTAATCTGTTGACCGTTCCAACCAAAGAGATGGATTATGGCACCGTATCCAGATTTTGCCAAAGTTTGGGGACTACATCACCGGCTTCTCAGGACTGAGCTTCAGTATACTGCCTGGGTTGTTGAGCAACACGTAGATGGCACCATCTGGGCCGACCGTAATAGACCTGACCCTGCCCGCATTTTTTAGCAGCGTTTGACAATACATCACACGATCCTTTTCGATGTCCAACATCTGCATTTCCTCGAACTTTAATGCTCCAGCCAACAACTGATTGTTCCACTTTGGAAAGAGGTCTCCGCTGTAGAAATCAAGGCCACAAGCAGCAATAGATGGCTTCCAATAAAAAACGGGTTGTTCCATTCCTTCTTTTCGGGTAAGCTCTGTGATGACTTCTCCATTGTAATTAATGCCATAGCTGATGACAGGCCAGCCATAGTTACGACCCGGCAAGATCAAATTGACCTCATCACCACCCAAGGGTCCATGCTCGGTATTCCAGATCTGGCCGGTCACCGGGTGGACGGCCAGTCCCTGTGGGTTGCGATGTCCATATGAGTATATTGATCGCATCGCACCCGCTCTATTGTAGAATGGATTGCTCCGAGGTATAGATCCATCCCTGTGGATGCGGTGGATCTTACCATTGGGCTTACTCAGGTCCTGAGCATGATCACCTGCTCCACGATCACCGATGCTGAAGAACAGGAAGCCCTCGGGATCAAAAACAATGCGACCACCAAAGTGTGCACCGGATGTGCGATAACTCTCCAGTGGAGCCTCAAAGAGCACCTGTTCATTGCTCCAGGTATGGTCGGTGATCTTACCTCTCACGATCTTGGTCATGCCAGGGATGTTGCCCTTGGTATCTGGGGCTCCCGCTGCGTGACTAAATGCCAGATAGACCCAACCATTCTGATCATATTTGGGATCAACTTTCACATCAAATAGACCTCCCTGACCACCTATTCGCACTTTCGGAATACCGACCACGGTATCTGGCAAGAGTTGCCCTCCCTGATAGATACGCAAGCGTCCTTCGCGTTCCGTGATCAGTGCATCCCCGAGTCCAGTAAAGGCCATACTCCAGGGTATTTCCAGTCCCTGCGCCACAATCTCAACCTCGACGTTGTAATCTTGCGTCTCAATCATGTCTGGGATGGGAGCCTTGGTGAGACCCAATCGCTGCTCCTCCTTCAACAGGTAACTCACCAGAGTATCGATTTCTTCATCTTCAAGGACCATGCCCCAGGAAGGCATACCATGATGAGGATGGCCAAACTTAATCGACCGCATGATGTCGTTTCGCCTCGAGCCAAATTGCCAGGATCCATCTAGGAGACTTTGGGCAATTTCCCCTTTGAGATCTTTGCCATGACAGGTGGCACACAGCTCAGTAAATTTCTGAGGCACTGCGCTGGTAGCCACTTCTGTGGTGGTGGTTGGGCTGCAAGCCACCATCGAAAGGAGGATGATGAGGGAGGAAATGAGTGAAATACATCTTAGCCGATGGTGCTGCTGATAAGTGTCGGTGAATGTTTTGTCCTGATTTCTCATTGAGGTTGATTTCTGATTTTATCTAGTGTAGTTTGAAGCTCTTTGACCTTTTCGGGCAGCGCAAGATAGAGATTTGTGGTTTCACTTGGATCTTCCTTCAAATCATACAATTGTCCTATAGGTTCCCCGGGACCAGGTTGGATGCGTACTGGAGGGGAGAACCCTCCAGAGCCCCTCCCTTCTATCAATTTCCAGTTATCCTCTCTGATGGCAAATATAGCTCGAGAAGAATGATGAATGGCCACCTGCCCTTGCTCTGTTGCCTCAGTGCCTGTTAGCATGGAATAAATGCTGTGACTGTCATTAAACTGGCCGCCAGTTACTGAATGACCAACGATGTCGGCACATGTGGCCAACAAATTGGTCAAGACAGTGGTGCCTTCGCAGGTGGAGCCAGGTTTTACCATTCCTGGCCATTTCACAATAAAAGGTATGCGGTGTCCTCCTTCCCAAATATCGGCCTTCATACCACGGTAGATGTGTGCTGCTCGGTGATCGAATTGCTCGATCGATTTTGGCCGCCAGAATGGACCGTTGTCGCTGGTGAATATGACCAAAGTCCGACTGGCTACGCCGGCTTGTTCTAATGCATTAATCACTTCGCCCACAGTGGCATCGACCATCTGAACAAAATCGCCATACTGGCCTACCAGAGATCGACCCTGAAAGTCGGTTGTTGGTACCCAAGGAGTGTGCGGTGCGGCCAGGGCCAGATAGAGAAAGAACGGATGCGAGGACTGACTTTCCCGGTGGATGAAATCCTGAGCCTCCTGAGTGAATGTAGGGAGCACCTGATCAAACTCGAATCCCGGTGCAATTCGACCCGCTCGCCAAAAGGCCCCAGTATAGCCGGTGTTTAAGTCATTTCCTGGTGTGTACTCATTGGGTACAGCTACCAATGTATCGTTTTTTAAGTAGCAGTATGGATCCATATCCAATGAAGCTGGTAGGAGGAAAGAATAATCAAAGCCTTGGGTGAGTGGTCCATGGGATGGCGGTATGGAAAAGTCCAGCCAGTCGGCGTTCATTTCGGTCACCATGCCCAGGTCGTTGACGGAGGCATTGGCCATCGAATCTTGATACTCAGGTTTGATGGCCCAGTCCAACCCCAAGTGCCATTTGCCAATCATACCGGTTCGATAACCGGATTTTTGCAATAGCTTACCCACCGTGAGCTGGTCCTGGGGTATGATGCTTCTACCATAGCCGCGCAATACCCCTCGTGGCAGACGGCTGCGCCAACAGTATTGGCCGGTGAGGATGCCATATCGCGTAGGCGTACATACGGATGACGGAGAATGTGCATCCGTAAATCTCATGCCGGATGAGGCCAGTGCATCGATGTGTGGGGTAGTAATTTTTGAGTCAGGATTGTTGGCACCGACATCCCCATAGCCAAGATCATCGGCCAAGATATAGACGATGTTCGGTCGTAGCTCTTCGGTGGTGCCTTGCTCAGGTAGCGTACACCGGCTCAGCAACCATACCAATAAAATGAAAGGAGCACACTGCGACAAACCTGGTCTTTTTCTTTTCACAACTTATGTAATTGTGGTATTATCATGCCCACTGCCGCGCCGACGATATAGCCACTCACTACATCAGATAGAAAGTGCTTGCCGGCCCGCATGCGAAGGTAACCAGTTAATGCCGGAACCACTACCGCTACTGGCCAGGCTACCTTGGTGATTTTCTCACCAGGATAAAAATCTCGCAACAAGGATGCTGTCAAGAAATACATCGAAGTTACATTTGAAGTGTGGCCTGAAAAGAATGAGTAACGGGCATTCTTTTTCAACTTGGGGTGAAGGGGAGCACTTGGATTGTATACAAAAGGTCTAATTCGCTTAGCCAAAACTTTGGTCAGATTGGTTGCCGCGGTATTGATCAACAGGCTTTCTAGTGTGAATAGTCCCACTTGACCAAATTGCTTCCTACTTTTCTCACCGAGCAATGTTGTGAGTGGCAAAGCATAGCTGCTATACAATAAGTAGTCACTGGTTTTTCCAGCTCGCTCACTATACTGCCTGGTGACCCATCTGTCCCACTTCCAGATGTCATTGGGGTCCAAGGTCTCAAGGATTGCTGGATCCAATGGTTTGACAGATTGCCCCAACCAAATACTTCCTCCCAGTACGATAGCGGATGGTACCAGGATGGTACTTTCCTGCTTATCCGTGGTTTGATAGGGAGATTGTCCCATCAACATTCCTAGGTGGTACTGGCAAATGATGAGGATCCCCAGTCGGATATATATGCTTTTCATCGTTTTGGTTTTAAAGCCAATACGTTTCCCTATTCACGTGAGTTACTTGTGCCTTTGAAATAGATAGAATATACATTTCTTTTTCCAGCTTGAAGATGGCACTTTTCATTCTTTATCGTTCCATACATACATACATACATACATGCTGGCTAAGCAAGAGAGAGACACGCATTGTGGCTGCGATGTAGCCATCTCATAGCGCCTCCTCGTCGCGGACCCTTCGATCCACCAGCAGCTACGGATCTTTAGCTATTGCAAGCAGATCTGACATGGACGTTTCACCTTAATGGACCAGCAGCTTCTTTGCCATAGATTGCCTTCCTTCTTCGTCATGATAGACCACATAGTAAAATCCTCGTGACCAACGGGAGATATCCAACGACAGGAGCGGCTCGAAGGGCAACCTCATGACTTCCTGACCCAGATGATTTAGCACACGGACTCGCTGCAGCTTAGATTGTACAGGAGGTTTGGAAGTTTCAATAGATACAGTCTCATGCGCAGGATTAGGGTAGAGTTTGGCCTCAAACTTAGTGGGATCCAGGAGGTTATTATGACTCGTGATCCCCTGATCGTAGAGCAGGACTTTGATATCGTCAATGTAGGCACCGTCGCGAGTACTGTTGTTGGTCGACACCATCTTAAACCGGAGCTGTATTCCGTGACCGATGTAAGATGTGAGATCGATGCGCTCGCTGATCCAGGTGTGTTGGCGCCCGGTATAGACAGGATCGTTCAGGTTTTTTGGAAGTACGCCGGCTACCGAATGGTTTCCACAAAGAGGTGTAAAATCTTGCCCATCTACTGAAACTAGGACTTGCAAGTAGTCAAATCCGGTTTGAATGTCCCATTTCCCCCGAAAGGTGAGTACGGCGGAGTCGACATTTTCGAGAAAGAATGCACTGGTAGTGAGCTCATTATCTGAATAGGGAAGGGTATTGCCGTTGGGGCTATCTGTGAAGCTAGTCGGCTCTGAGTAGAAGTTCTTATCGGTAAGCGCCCAGTTGCTCTGGATTCCACTATTTACTATGTTCTCGAATGCGCCGTCGTTAAGGTATACAAATCGACTTTCCCGATAGTACTTGGTGATCGTATCGGTTTGCTGGTAACTTCCATTATCGATGGTGTAGGTAAATTGAATGCGATCCCCATCAGCGATATGGCTACTCAATATATAGGGAAATGTCTCCCGTTCACCTGCGAAGAGATTGAGGATATAGAACTTTGATGGCGACTCAAATTGAATGTTGTGGGTAATCGGTTCTAGTTTGAGGGTAAAACCTACCTCTTCAAAACCCAACTTGGTCAATCGAAAGGGCAGCGTGCCAACCTCATCAGTTATGTATGTTTCAGACTCATCGATCAGCATACCTGTATTCAAGAGGAAAAAAGCGGCATCGAGGTTTTGCCTGAGTGCGGATTTGCAGAGCATCTCCACATCATTTTCATGGGGCCAGAACTTCTGTTCTCTTGATCCAATTTCAGGGGTCATAGAAAAGATCTTATTTTTTCCCTCACCGCTGTACATCCAGTCGTCAGCATCCCCATTGGTGCGATAAGCCAGAGTCTCGATCCCGGTGCCATGGATGAATTTGTTTTCGCTGGTCAGCAATGCTGCCAAGTCCTGGAATACTTCCCGGTCTTCGGCGGGTTTATCTGTATAGCCATAGGGATAGATGAGAAAATTACCCCAAGCGTGATAGTTTAGTGCAATTTTAAAATCGTGATCTAGCACGAAGTCTCTCACCGCCTGGGTCTCGGGTTCAGAGAAAGCAGATGGTCCCCGGTACACTTCCGACCCCGGATTGCCAGAAGAACCTTCATTGTCATGAGCCCACTTATGGCCATAGTTTCTGTTGAGGTCAACTCCGAAAGTGCCATCGCCATTGTCACGCCGATTTTTACGCCATTGTCCGCCTCCTTGCGGCTGTTTGGTTTCGTTGTAGATATAACCATCGGGATTAATGCATGGTATGAAGTATAACTCAGTATTTTGCAACAGATATTGTAGATCTTGATTGCCCTCGTAATGGTCTAAAATGTACCACATAAAGTAGATCATCTGGGTGAGGCTCACTGGCTCCTTGGCATGGTGAAGGGCAGTGTACAGGATTTCGGGTTCGGCTTCATCCTGGTTTGGGTTGTCAGAAATCTTTACCCAATAGAGTGGTCTGCCTTCGTGGGTTAGGTGATCTCCAATTGCTCTGCGCTTTGAGATCAGATGGGGGTAAGTGGCTGCCATACGATCTAATGCTTGAAGCATCTCTTCGTAGCGGAAATGACCTCGGTAGGTTCCCTGCTGATAGCTCGGTGGAGTAGTGTATGGAAAGTGGGTGAGGGCTGCCAGGCATTGGAGATCTGCTGATCGACGATGATCATGTAGGAGGGCTTTTGGCAATGCCTCCATGGCCTCAGCATCTTCATGAATGATGGTAACCTCAAAACCTTCTGCACTGGCTTTCTCCAAGATAGAGCGGAGAAAATCTCCCCGAACGCCCTGAGGATCCCAGTGCACATGATCCATTGCCAGGCCCAGACGGACCAAATCAGGTAAATCAGATGATGATGCTTTGATTTTTGCATGCGCATACCGCTGCGCATCCACTGTAAAAAAGCAAAACATAGCAAGCAAGAAAACGGCCAGTCGTCCTGGGATCATAGGTAAGTCGTTCATAGGTTTGGCTCGCAAAGATAACCGAACAGTTGCGAAGTATCTAACATATGAGGTAAAATTTCAGCACTCAAAATATAAATATTATAATTAAATATAATATGTAAAGGTGTTATTTATACGAAAGTAGATAAAATCTACTTGCCCTTACCCTGCAGTAGGACAAGTATGGTATACACGAGAATTTTAAAATCGAGCGCTAGGGAGGCATTTTCGATGTAGAGGATATCAAATTTCAACCGCTGGATCATTTGCTCGACGGTACTAGCATACCCATATTTTACCTGCCCCCAGGATGTGATGCCCGGTCGGACCTTGAGGAGGTGTTTGTAGTGTGGTGCTTGTTTCATGATTTTCTCAATATAGTATGCACGTTCTGGTCTTGGTCCTACCAGCGACATCTCTCCGATGAGTACATTCCAAAACTGAGGCAGCTCATCCAATCTCCATTTTCGCATGAATGATCCGAATGGTGTACATCGCTCATCTAGATCATGCGACAATTGCGGTCCATTGTTTTCTGCACCTTGGTACATGGATCGAAATTTGAAGATGGTAAAGGGTTGACTCAGATACCCTATCCGCTCCTGCCGATAAAGGATTGGTCCAGGTGAGGACAACTTGATTCTCACAGCAATGTACAGATACACCGGTGCTAGTACGATCATCGCCAAGATAGACAGCAGGATATCAAGTACTCGCTTCAGTAATCGCTGCCACCTGGGCATCAAGCCCTTTTCGATTTCGATGAGGACCGCCCCGTACACATGGCTCATTTTTACCGTGCCGAGCATGATATCGTACATGTCCGGAATGATCTTAACGAGGATTTTATCTTCAAAATCAAACAGGATGTCTAGGATGGATTTGAGTTTCGAGTGGTCAGAAGTTTCAATGGCGATGATCACCTCCTCGATGTGTTGATCTTGTATGACTTGATCGATGTTGTCGATAGCACCTAAGCGTGGCAGGTGCTGGATGAGTTCATTCGTTGATTGGCCATTGGCATCGATAAAGCCCATGAACTTATAGCCCAAGCCCTTGCGTAAGCTCGTCATCTCCGTAAAGAGCTCCATGGCTCTTTCATTTCCACCAATGATCAGGGTGGGATACTGTACCAGTCCTGCTTTTAAACGACGGCTTGCTCGGGTCAGAATAATAGACCGAGTGATGACTGTCAGGAAAAACTGCAACAAAAAGAGGACGATAAACGATTGAATGTAGTCGGTGTAGGCAATCACAGCATCATCCAAGATCAAGGTGAAAAAGAGGAAGAGAACGCCGATCAAAATCAACCAGAACGTCCGGCTAACCGTCCGGATCCTCGACTTCCGATATAGATCACGGTACTCGTCAAAAATCGAGTATAACAACACCCAACCCAATGGGATCAAGACGATGCCGATATAAAAATTGCGGTCATCAAGCATGGACCACTCGAAGTACTGATTTTCCTCTTGTTTTCGATAGGCGAAAAAGCATGCCCATGCCAAGAGGGCCATCAGGAAGTCAAAAACTCCGTAGACAATGATGTCTTTTCTCCGCTGCTTACTCACGTTAGAAATGTAGCAATTTTATGTTGTCGAAATAAATGAGTTGATCTGACAACTTTAAATCCACATCGAATGTAGCAAGAAAAATCACTTGATAACCCTGCAGCTGTGACGCCTGTAAATCTGGGGCAATGTTGATATATATTTTCCTCGATTCCTCAGTTGGAAACAGGACTAGTTTGTAAAAGGATGCTGGCGTTATGCCAGTTCCATGCCCACGCAAACCGACCTGGACGGGGACATCGCTGCGGTATTGCAATTCCAAAAAAGCGGATTCTCCTGTCGTGGGTAGATCATTTATGATCTCACTGGTAGCTACCTCAAGCACGGGATGTTCTTGGGTCAAAGTGCCCCTGGCAGATTTACCCTCGATAGGTCGCTGGTCCGTTATTTCCAATAGAGTCTCCGGATCGCCGTCAAGGTCATCATCAAGGCTATGTCCCTGCTCAAAATCTTCCATCAACTTAAACAAGGTGGCTGAGTGATAGGGAAAGACCGGTCTCACCGTTTGTGTCTCATCTGGAGTAGGTTGTAGTGGTACTTGTAAGGATTGATAGAACGGATATATTCTGGGATCCAATGCTTGCCCATTCTCGCGGATGCCCGCAAAAAGGTCCAAGCTAAATGGTTTCTCTGAAATGACAGGGAAACTATTGCCTACCGAGAAAGCACCCAATAACTCATTATCCACGTAAACCCAGATCTCGGAGATGTCATGGTCAGCAGTACCTTGACCACCTTTGGGAGACACCATAACTTCCGGTATCTGGATGAAAGTAGGTTGGACCGCTTCTTCCTTCACACAGGACATATAGCTCGTCGCCATGGTGATACCAACCAAAAATCGAATCATGGGCTTACTTGCCTTAAGTTCTCATCGATGCTAGCCGATATTTGGTATGCTAGAGATAATGCAGCATAGGCAGCATCCAAACCCACCTCTGGTGGTGTCTTGTCCAGAATAGCTCTGGCAAAACTATCGAGTTCCATCTCAATGGCATTCACCGGTTTGGTCTCGGGAAAATCAATCTGCACAGTCTTACTACCCGTTGCAGTTTCTAGTTCGAAGGTATTCATACCTTCTCGACCTTCAGATGGAGGACCATCGTGAAGTGTCACGATCTGGGCTGTCCGGTCCAAGAAGTCGATGCCAATGTACGCATCTGGTTGAAACAGCCGCATCTTGCGCATGCTTTTAAAAGACATCCTGCTGGCCGTAACATTGGCCACGCAACCATTTTCCCATTCGATCCTAGCATTGCCAATATCTGGTGAATGACTGACCAAGCAGACCCCATTGGCCAGGACACGCTTTATTTTAGACGGGACCATACTCAATATAATGTCAAGGTCGTGAATCATCAGATCTAAAACGACCGAAACATCGGTACCACGTGGATTAAAATTTGCCAAACGATGTACCTCAATAAATTTCGGATCGATCTCAAGGTGCTCAAGTGCTAAGATGGCCGGATTAAAACGCTCCACGTGGCCCACCTGAACCACCACTCCATGCTTCTTTTGCAATGCGAGTAGCTTTTCTGCCTGAGGTATGGTCGAGGTCACGGGTTTTTCGATAAAGACATGCTTGTCCACCTCCATGGCCCTTTTGGCAACCTCATAATGTGTGGAAGTAGGTGTAACAATATCCAGGGCATCGACCTTGCTGAGCATCGTATCTAAATCGGGAAATGCCTCGATTTGATGGGTCTTTCTAATCGAATCCAAAACAGATGGATCCTGATCGTAAAAACCGATTAACTCCAGATCTGGGACCGCTTGTAGACATTTGAGATGGATTTTACCCAAATGACCTGCTCCCACCAAGCCTATCTTAACTTTCATAACTGCTAAAATACATGAGAATGAGGCCAAATGTAGTGATCAGCACGATGAGTATCGCAGCAATTTTGATCGAACGACGAATAGCATATACAAATTGCAAAATTTGCTCACGTGCTTTGGGATATTTTGGTAGGATATCGGCGTGCAACTTTTTATCGCTAAATATATGTTCTCCCGACAGCTCTACCTGTTGATCTATTAAGGATTTGTAGATCTTCATGACTTTTCGCCGGAAATACAAATTGACAAATAGTATGGCCACGAATAGGCCAAGGACCGTTGATATAAGTAGTATGCGCAAGGATCCGAATGATTTAGCGAAGTAAAGCTATGAAGATTTGAGATCAATCTCGCGGTAAAGGACCCTCAGGTTCCTAGGGACTTTCGAACAGTAGTTCATCTTTTATGGTGGTTCACTAAAGATATGTTTCGCCAGAAATAATTCAAACAGCCCACTGACCTTGTTTTTTCTGCCCCGTGGACTGCCGAAATAGAAGTGCCTATAGTCAGTATTATTGTTCGGCAGTCCCCTAACAGTGCTTGCAGTGTACAAGGATGAGTCTGTGCTAAGGACGAACAACACTAAGACCAATGAAAGCGAAAAACTCCGTTCACTTCGCACGCAGAGTCGGGTCTCCAATCGTTTTCTTCCTCTTAAAACCAGGCTTACTCCTGGGTCGGATCTTCTATCTTACCCAGGAAAAGGATGCTTTCAGTAGTGCGTTCTCTCAAGACAAACATGAAAGGACGATCAAAAGATAGCGTAGGTGGGAGCGAAGTTACGCCGACACCGACGGAGGTTACTGCTGCTCCCTCGGCACCCTTTTCATCGATGCTCAGAAAGGACTTATGCAGCACCCTTGATAAAAAAAGATTGCCCTCAAGTGCAGTGCCTAACTTAGAAAAATCTGCAGCATTTGGATCGAAAGCGATGCCCATGCCCATGGCCTTCAAGGGTTCGTTGAGCGCCATTTTGAATGCAAATCCAAAGGACGGGACATTGAGAAGCATCCTACCTGGTTTTAACTGATCGAGAATCTGATCAAATTTTCCGGGATTCATTTTCTTGATGAAGTTATCCAATTCTTCACTGGGAGGTGGAAGTACCAGGGTAAGGCTATAGGTTGTATCATCAAATAGGAGTTCCACGGCCTCATATGCTTCGGTTTGGACATAGCCGATCGTGCTGATGTCTTGATGCATGGTAGGTACGTCGATGTCGCTGCCATCGCTCTTGGTAAAAGGTCGATCAGACGTACCATTGAGAGGAAATGGATAGAGCCAATCGCCGGTAAAGAATAAAGCATCAAGGAGGAACATTACTTCCTCGTCACCAATCTGATCAAAAATCTTCAGAATACGTCCATCCGTCTTGTCATCTACCCATTCATTGATCGCCTGTACGGCTTCCTCTGAAGCAAAGTCCAGGGCGTCGGTCTGTGCGTGAAAATTCTCATCGACAAAAGCCAGGAAGTCCTGATGAGGAGAGATCCTATTCTTGTCCCAGAACACCGCATTGGCCAGGGAGAGTCTGGTATTGTTTTCCGTGTCGGTGAGGAGCTTGCACCACTTTTCATAAGCGGGACCTAGGGCCTCGATTTCCAGTCCATTCAGAGACAGTGCCTGTTCTATACCTGTTTTTGTAGCGCCATCAGCACCACTTAAAGTCATGTACAGTGCACTTACTATACTGGCGGGAGAAAGTGCCATGTTCTTCGTCCCATCGGCCTGTGCCCGAATGCTTTCTCTAAAGATCGTCCACTGAAAATCCACGACCGAAGCTTCGATGGCATCTCGACTCGGATCTTCAGTTACATCTTGGTCCATATCATTGTCCTTATTGCAACTTAGGAGTAGAGCCATACAAAATATGGTTAATACTGAAACACTTCTCATAGGCTTCATATTTACAGTGAAAATTGGTGATGTCTTCAATAACTATTAATAGACAGAGATCATGCCAATCACTCTCATTATATAAGACGAATTTTTTGAAGATTTGGTTTGTTGTCAACCAAGTTTAAGCCCGCTCTGAGCAGGGGCAATATCTCCCAGAATCACCCTCGAGTTCGACAGTCATTTCTGCATATTCAGTCCGATGACGAATTTTGGATGGATTCCAAGGTCAGGCATCGTGCACTGTCAGCACGGTGTTCATTTTCTCTTTCAAGTACATCCCGGTAAGAGAACTGTCGCAGGAGATCAAATCCTCAGGAGTACCTTGAAAAATCAACTTCCCACCATGTCTGCCACCACCGGGGCCAAGATCCATCACCCAATCGGCACTCTTGATGACATCAAGATTGTGCTCCACTACCAAGACGGTGTGCCCTTGCTCAACAAGGGCATTTAAGGCATCCAGGAGCTTGCGAATGTCATGAAAGTGAAGTCCAGTGGTGGGTTCGTCAAAGATGAAAAGGATGTGTTGATCGCTCCTTTCTCTGCCTAGAAAAGAAGCGAGTTTTACCCGTTGCGCTTCTCCACCTGAAAGGGTGCTTGAAGACTGTCCCAGCTTGACGTAGCCCAGGCCTACATCAAACAGGGGTTGTATCTTCTGCACAATATCACTTTCATCGGCGAAGAAATCTAGTGCTTCTTCTATGCTCAGAGATAGGATGTCAAAGATGTTCTTTCCTAGGTATTTCACTTCCAGGACTTCTGTCTTAAACCTCTGGCCGCCACAGTCCTCACAAATCAATCGTACATCGGCAAGAAATTGCATTTCAACTACGATTTCACCTTCACCATGACAGGTTTCGCAGCGTCCTCCCTCCACATTAAATGAAAAGTGTTTGGGTTTGTACCCCCGGATCTTACTTAGCTGTTGGCTGGTCATTAACTTTCGAATGCCATCATAGGCCTTCACATAGGTGATGGGATTGGAGCGAGACGATTTACCGATTGGCCTTTGGTTGACAAGTTCAACCTGTGTAATCAAATCTACATCACCTGCCAGGCCATCAAATACTCCTACTGCCTGCTTGGTGGGTTCATCCAAGTACCGTTTAATGGAACGGAAAAGGATATCATGGACAAGGGTACTTTTACCTGAACCGGATACACCTGTCACCACATTAAATGCATGTAGAATAACATCCACATCGATATCTTGTAGGTTGTGCTGTCTGGCTCCCTGAATGATAATTTTGCCATTGGATTTTCGCCGTCTTTCTGGTATTGGGATGTACTTTCGATATTGCAAATAGGCGGCTGTCAGGCTATCACCATTTGCCTGACCTAGTTGGTTGAATGGGCCGGCATATACGACCTTTCCACCATGGATCCCAGCCAGGGGGCCCATGTCGATAAGATAATCAGCGTTGCGGATGACATCTTCTTCGTGCTCCACTACGATCACAGTGTTACCCAAATCTCTGAGTTGCTTCAGTACCGCTACCAGCTTTTCAGTATCTCGCGGATGTAACCCGATGCTCGGCTCGTCGAGAATATAGAGCGAATCAGTCAGATTGCTGCCAAGTGATTTGGTGAGATTGATGCGCTGGGTCTCACCACCGCTCAAGGTGGAGGATATCCGATCCAGATGCAGATAATCCAGTCCGAGTGCGCACAGGTTAGCTAACCTTGACTCGATTTCTATCAGTAGTCTTTTTGCAATCTTCCGCTGATGGTCGGTCAACTGGATGCTCCGGAAGAACTCCAGCAACAAATCGATGGGCAGGTTAATCAGCTCATGGATGCTCTTCTTATCCACCTTCACATACGCAGCTTCAACTCGAAGTCTGGAACCGCGACATGTCGTACAAATAGTACGGCCTCGATATCGAGCTATCATCACTCGGTTTTGGATCTTGTATGATTTTTGCTCCAGATGGTTAAAAAAATCGTGAATACCGTCGAAATATTCATTGCCGTTCCACAATAGGTCCTTCTCATCTTCCGTCAGGTCTTCGTATGCTCGATGCACAGGAAAATCAAAATGATGAGCATTCTTTAGCAACTTCTCCAGGTATCTGCCAGATTTTTCACCTCTCCAACATAGGATGGCTCGATCGAGCACAGACAGAGATGGGTTGGGAATGACTTTGTCCTCATCAATGCCCATGATGCGACCAAATCCTTCACAGCGTGGACAAGCGCCAAAGGGATTGTTGTAGTTGAATAGGTGAGGGGTGGGTTCGATGAAGGTAATGCCGTCAAGTTCAAATCGGTTATTGAAATAGGCTTCTTCTCCATCGAGCAACTGTATGTAACATTCACCACCACTCTCAATGAAGGCGGTGGATACGGAATCTGCGATACGTTTTCTATTCTCCTCATTCTCATGGCTTACCACAAATCTGTCAATAAGTACAAGGATCTCTTTCTTCCTGATGTCCTTGATCTGTTTCTTGAGGATGGCTCTACCATCACTTAGCAGGTCTTCAATAGGTCTCTGTTTGCCTCTATACATCACCCTTGTGTATCCCTTCTGCAAAAGCAGGTTGAATTCCTGATGAATAGTTCGATCGGTAAACTTTTGATGCAAGGGTATGAGTAAGAGCACTTTACTGCCCTCCTTGTAGCCGTCAATGTGACTGACTACGTCAGAGATGCTGTGCTTTCGCACGGGCTTTCCAGACACCGGTGAATAGGTTTTTCCGATTCTGGCGTAGAGCAAGCGCAGGTAATCATAGATTTCAGTCAAAGAACCTACCGTGCTGCGTGCATTGGATGAGGTTACTCGCTGCTCTATGGCAATGGCAGGACATATGCCTTTGATGAAGTCTACATCGGGCTTCTTCATCCGGTTTAAGAACTGTCGAGCGTAGGAAGAAAGACTCTCTACGTATCGTCTTTGTCCTTCCGCGTACAAAGTATCGATGGTGATGGATGATTTACCAGACCCGGAAACACCGGTTACCACAATAAGCTCGCGCTTGGGAATGTCGAGGCTCACATCCTGCAGGTTATTACTGCGTGCTCCCTTAATTCTGATTGTATCTCTGCGTGATTTAGCCATAAGTGTGACCAACAAATAGAAACTTATTTATATGTTAAAAAAACAGAATTTGTAAAAAGTTGGTCCAATTCTTGTAAAAAATTAAACTGAATCTCTATTTTTGAGGAAGAGATCAAAGTTGAATGGCTCAAAAGTAAGGTACTTAGTTAAACTTTAGTTAAGGATTTTTGGGCCTTTTTGATTATAAATCTTGCTTTCTATATTCATAGTAGATTCACCACACTAAAATAAACTGATTGCTTATAGAGTAGAACTTATACACGACATTACAGGATTTTTAACTGAACAAAACTTAGTAGTCGTATGCAAGTTACTCCTTTTAGCGATCAAGAATTGATCTCCCAGTATTTGGATGGTAATGAAAGAGCTTTCGAAGAATTGCTCGCTCGGCACCGTAACAAAATCTACACTTCTATATATCTGTTTGTCAAGGATCAGAGTCTGGCAGAAGATATTTTTCAAGAAGTATTCATCAAAATCATCAACACTTTGCGAAGTGGTAAGTATAACCACGAAGGCAAATTCGTCCAGTGGGCTATGCGCATAGCCTATAACATGTGTGTAGATCAATTTAGAAGGAAGAAGAGAAGACCACAGGTCGCTCCAACCGAGACTTTTGACATTTTTGATGTCTTGCATGTTTCCGATGACAATATGGAGACATCCATGATCAAAAGTCAGACCCATCAGAAGATCAGACACTTGGTGGATAGCTTGCCTCCTGAGCAAAGAGAGGTGGTCATTTTGCGTCACTATGCCGATATGAGCTTTAAGGAGATCTCGCAATTGACCAGAGTGAGCATCAATACTGCGCTAGGTAGAATGCGATATGCTCTCATCAACATTCGCAAGATGGTGGAGGAGAAAGAAATCATTCTGCAATAGCTAATGACAGCATACATGTCGACTCAGAGGTGATGTCCTAGGTAGACTTCTATCTCCGTGGTCTGAGGCTGGCATGGACAACTGTATCTGATGATACGGAGCCGATAACCGCACTACGAAAACTATAGTTCTAACTGATCATATAAAAGAGATCTGTTGTATTTGACACAACAGATCTCTTTTCTTTGCCCTTGTCCAGTCATCACCTGATATACCAGATTTGATGATTGGCGCCTGGATTTGTTGTATTTTTATTCACCTACACATCGGCACTCATTGCAGAGTCTGTGAGTGCAACAAAAAAGGTTTATGAAGAAGAGCATCATTTTCATCATTGGCATTCTACTGGCAGGCATCATATTCGTGAGTACCTTGGATCCTGGCATGCAACAGAATCGAAAGGAAGTCATGACGATGCACGCATTGTTGAGTGTCATGGACCAGATGCACCTTCGTCCCATCGATATCAATGATGAGTTTTCTCAAAAGTCATTCGATGCTTTTCTAGACTATTTGGATGGTGCTAAACGCTTCTATATTCAGCCTGAGATCGCACGGCTGAAAGAATATGCCGACAAAATTGATAATGAGATCAATGATCGCCAACTTACATTTTTTGACTTGTCAATCCAGATGTTGGATGCTGCGATCGAACGCAGTAAGAGAATATATCATTCGGTCATCGACGATCCGGTGAATATTCACGATGCTGAGTACTTTGAATTAGATGCGGATAAGCGTCCCTTTGCTGCAGACGAGGAGGCATTGAAAGACCATTGGCGTCAGCTCTTGGAGTATCAGATCGTATCAAAGGTGCATTCCAAAATGGAAGCACAGGCAAGCAAGGAGGGGGAAGATCAGCTCACAGAAACTGAGATGATTGAGCAAGCTCGTACGTCAACAAAAAAGTTGTTTGATCAATGGTTTGACCGCATGGAGGAGATGCGTAGATCAGATCGGTACGAGTTTTACTTGAATGTTTTTGCTCAGATGTACGATCCACATTCAGGCTATTTTAGCCCCAAGGAGAAGGAGGAGTTTGATATTCGGATGGGGGGGAAATTGGAGGGCATTGGAGCCAGGTTAACACGGAGTGACGATTATATTAAAGTTAATGGCATCGTACCGGGAGGACCTGCATGGAAGAACGGTGAATTGGAGGTCGGTGATCTGATCACCAAAGTTACTCAGAAGGGAGAAGAGGGTGTGGATATCGTAGGATTTCGTACCGATGACGCGGTTCAGCTCATTAGAGGAAAGAAGGGTACCGTAGTGATTCTTACCGTCAAGAAAAAAGACGGCTCTTTTGCCGACATCGAAATCGAGAGGGATGAAGTGATCATCGATCAGGCGTTTGCCAAAAGTGTGATTATTGACATTGATGATAAGGTCAATCATATTGGATATATAAAACTGCCTATGTTTTACTCCACCTTCGACGGTGGAAACAGTTGTGCGCAGGATGTAGCAGCAGAGATTGAAAAATTAAAATCAGAAGGCGTGGAGGGCATCATCCTGGACTTGCGCTACAATGGAGGTGGGTCACTACCTGATGCGATCGACATGAGTGGCCTTTTTATCGAAAAGGGCCCAATCGTTCAAGTAAAATCACGTGATGAAAAACCTCAAGTATACAAAGACGATGACAGGGAGGTTGCCTACCACGGTCCGTTGATCGTAATGGTGAATGCTATTAGTGCGTCGGCATCAGAGATACTAGCTGCGGCTATGCAGGACTACGGCCGAGCGGTCATTGTGGGAGGAGATGCTACTTATGGCAAAGGCACCGTCCAAAGATTCCTCAACTTAGACCGGGTAATCAAAGGAAAAATTCCCGAAAAGCCATTGGGACAGGTAAAAGTGACGATGCAACAGTTTTACAGAGTGAATGGAGGTTCGACACAGCTTCGTGGGGTGACCCCTGATATTGTGCTGCCAGATCAATACTCATTTGTGGAGATTGGTGAAAAAGATCATGACGAAGCTCTTGAATGGACTGAAATTGATCCCACAACTTTTGCCCAGGATGTATATACAATGCCTGATATGGAGCTCTTGCGCAAGAAAAGTGCCAGCCGAATAGCCAAGGACTCAACTTTTATGTTGATCCAAGCTCAGGGCAAGTTGATGAAGGAGATGCGAGAAGACAGTAGAATGCCGCTGCAACTCGAAGCCTTCGATGCAGAATTAGAAGCGAGAAACTTACGTTCTGAGAAGTTTGATGGGCTCATGAAAGACACCATTCCAGGGCTGAGCGTGCATAATCTGGATGCCGACCTGACTTACTTGCAGACAGATAGTTCGAGAGTGGCAAGACGTGACCACTGGATCAAGCAAATCAAGAAGGATATATATCTGGAGGAGACTATGTACATCATGGGCGACCTCATGAAAGCTGATCCGACTTACGTAGAGAAGTAACTAAAATGGTGTTATAGCAGTATTTGATCACCCTGCTTACCTGGAAGGGTCTTGCCAGGGAACAGCACCACCCTTCTGTGTGTGCTGCATCAGTAGAGCATTCAACTTTTTATGAATGTCGACTTCAGAAGCAATCAGATTATGCTGCTCCATCGGATCTGCGGTCACGTTATACAACTCCTGCGGAGCAAATGGGCTGTTCTGCAAGAGCTTCCAGTCTCCAAGCCTTACCGCTTGAATGGTCAGTCCGCTGTACCTGGTTCCTCCTTCCCTTCTGGTGAAAAATAGTGGCCGGTTGCTGTGATCGACCTCTTTTCCTAGCAGGACGGGAAGAAAGCTCACGCCCTCGATGTGAGCTGGTACCGCCGCATGAGCGACTTCAAGTGCTGTCGGAAAAATATCCATACTCAAAGCACGATGATCTGTGCTGCTTCCTGGGGAAATGACCCCAGGCCATGTCACACAGGTAGGTACCCTCAGACCTCCTTCGTAGACACTTTGCTTGCCATCCCGGTACGGACCATTGTTGGCTTGATCTGGCAATAATCCTCCATTGTCACTTGAAAAAATAATGAGGGTTTGGTCATACTGCCCGCTTTCTTTGAGAGCTGTCATAACCTGCCCGATGCCATGGTCCAGATGCTCGATGAATGCCACCAACTTGGCCCTTTTATCCGGAAGTCCTGGATCTCTCCTCCTCACTTTTGCCAACCAGTCTTCAGGTGGCTGAACAGGGAAATGGGGCGCATTATAAGCCAGATAAAGAAAAAATGGTGCTTCCTGTTGGCTGCGCTCGTGGATGTACTCAACAGACCATTGGGTGAACAAGTCTGTCGCATGTCCGGGAGGATCTATCGTTTCGTAATCTCGACGCATGTAGTTGATGTCATGTCGCCGTTTCTCTACATAGTCATCCATCATATCTCCCAGCCATCCATGAAAAAAATCAAATCCACGCTCATTAGGAGTGTTGGGAGATTGAAGACCCAAGTGCCATTTACCGATCAGGGCAGTATGATATCCTCTTTGGCTTAGCAGCTGGGGCAGCATGAGGGCATTGGGGTCCAGAAATCCCCAGCTATTGCGAGCATGAGTTCGGATGACACCTGGAACACCCACGTAATCCTGATACCTCCCCGACAGCAGGGCTGCGCGTGTCGGTGAACACACCGGACAATTGGCATAGAAGTTATCAAAGCGCATACCATCATTTGCAATGGCATCAATATTTGGAGTCTTCAGATCACTGGTACCATAGTATGAAACATCGTGATACCCCTGATCGTCAGTAAGAATCACTAAAATGTTTGGTGGCTGTGATTTAAGCACCTTTATATCCTGAGGATCCTGAGGCAAACTGCCAACAGATGTGCAGCCAAAGAAAAATGCCAATAGGTAGGTGAGCGATAAAAAAATCTTGATGGAACAAATAGTTGGTTTCATAGGCATGTCATTATAATGGGCCCAAAGGGAGAGATCATTTCACTGCAGATGTTTTACCTTGAAATCTTCAAATTCAGGCTGAATTCTCAAGTAGGCGAGACGATCATCCGTAAGCACACGAGCCTTACCCTTTAAATCGTGGAAGAGCGCCTGTGCCAGATGCTCCAATCCCAAGACTGTATTTTCTTGTAAAGAATATACGCATGCCAACATAAAATGGCTGTGGCCGTCCTTGGGATCTAAGGCGATGGCCTTGGTCAGCATCAGATGTGCGTCTTTAAGATCAAATCTGTTGAGCAGGCATTCTGCTTCTTTGCGGTACCGTGCCAGGGCCCTTTTTATGATAGGTGCAACCTCCGTATTGGGCTCCACAATACTGGTGAGTGACTTGGTGGTTCCGGTAGCATAGGCTCCCACCAACTGTCCATTTCTAAAAAAGTTACACTCAAATCGGCCTATCATAATATCTCGCCCATATACTTCTACGTCGTACCAATCATCTCGGTGCGAAAAGCTATGATAAGCATTCATGGAGCTAATGTTTCGCTTATCGACGACCAGTGCATCGTTGGCGAAAATCTGTTCCTTGCCGTTTAGTAGTGAAAGCCATACCCTGATGATGATTTGGTCGTCGTTATGCACGAACCACATTCCGGTACTACCAGCAGATGATGTTTCAGGAAGTTTAGTCAATATTCAATCGTTAAGTTAGTGCCTATCTTAGAATTTTTCACAGCATTGATATGCAGGCTCTTAATCACTGGACAGTTCAAAGGATTCTACAATATCTTTGCTCGCCTCCTGACCGATTAGATTTTGATTTTCCTCAGGATCGGCAGTATGATCAAACAGCATTTCACCTACTACAGAATCAGTTTCTGTTAGCCACCTGGTATAAGCGTGTGTGGCCGAGGTATAGGTAAAACCATGGTGCCAGACCGACTCCACCTGATCCTTCCATTCGACGGGGTCTTCAGAGAGCAGCGGCATCATGCTCCTACCTTCTAAGTGGACCGGTTTCTCAAGACCGCATGCTTCCACCAGGGTTGGGTAGATGTCTACGAATTCAACCATTTCACGACGTGTGATTCCTGGCTTTTGCCCTGGCACACGTAAGATGATTGGGGCCTTGAGGGAAGTGCGATAATTGCAGTGTTTGCACCATAGCCCATGCTCCATCAGGTTCCAACCATGGTCCCCCCAAAGAATGACAACAGTGTTATCCTCCAACTCCAGCTCTTCAAGTGCGATCAACAATTGCCCCACCAGTGCATCGGTATAACTGATGCAAGCATAATACCCCCGTATCAATGTTCGAGCCAGTGAATCACTAACCTGTCCCTGTGTTGGGACACCTGAGTAATGTCTTAATTCACCATAATTATGCAATGCTTCGGCCGGCACATCTGTTGGCCGATCTCGATTAGTCGGGAGCTTGATGGTGGTCGGTGGATATAGATCCCAGTATTTTTTTGGAGCATTAAACGGCAGGTGGGGCTTTAGATAACCCGCTGCAAGAAAAAATGGTTTTCCAGCAGCTTTTAATCGTTTGAGATCACGTATGGTCTTAGTGGTTAATTTACCATCCTTGTAAGCGGTATCTGCCGCGGCCACATTTTCATAGGGGTAACCCCTGGTCTCCTGAGCGGTGTCTAAGGCGATGTTCTCTGGTGTGAGATAGTCTCGGCCAGACTTTCCAGTTGCTTTCCAGATTTCATTCCAGGCAGCCTTATGATCATTGGCATTGTGAAAGATTTTTCCATTGGATATGGTAGTGTAACCATGTTGCTTGAAGAGGCCCGGTAGAGAAATGACGCCTGGTGCATCCTGATCAGCTCTAGTGGTGTATTTCTTGAATCGAGTCAATGTTGGACGCAATCCACTGAGCAGGCTGGCTCTGGATGCCCCACAGACTGGTATGTTGCAATAGGAATTTGCAAAGATGGTGCCCGACTCGGCCAACTTATCAATATTGGGCGAGTGTATATGGGTCTTTCCGTAGCAGCCCAGCTCAGGTCGGAGGTCATCGACGGCAATGAAGAGTACATTGGGTGGGACTGCCTCCTTTTCGCCGCATGATATCAACGTCATAGTGGCTAGTAATGCGACCAGAATGACACTTGCTCCCTTCATACCTGTGTTTTAGACCAAGATAGTGATTCAGGACCAGGTCTGCTAGTCGTCGTCGGACAATCTGGTCCAATGCGATGCTGCCGGAGTACTGGGAGCTATCGGATGACCGACTCAACTTGCACTTCAATGTTACTTCTGACGCAAAAGAGCCAGAAGTGGCATACGTATGCAGGCGTTTGTGCTGAGAGGGTGATCTCAAATGGCAATGGATAGGCCTTACTAAGCAATGACAGGATCCGAACCAGGTATTCGTAGCCTCATAGACCCGGCTGGCTCTGGAGTGCCACGGCTGAATCTATTCGGGATAAAAATAATTTTGCTTCAAAAAGAAAAAAGCATTTATATTTGCGGTGTGATTGATTTACAGCAGCAAAACAAATTTTGGTGGTGGTCTGAAGGTGCACACGTTTCGGTGTATTGACAGAGCATTGCAAATTGATATAATAGCGGCTTGTCGGGACACCGGCAAGCCGCTATCTTTTTTGACCAGACTTTGAAACGAATGAGTAGGAAAATAATAACAACAACTAAGAGGCTTCTGGCAGATACGGTAACACCCGTATCAATTTTCATGCGGATCAGGGATCGGTTTTTATCACCATGTCTATTGGAAAGTAATGATTATCGATCTTCCGAAAACAGTTACTCGATCATTGGTTTCGAACCACTTGCCTCTCTAGAGTTAAAGTGTGGATCATTGGAGCTAAAGTTTCCGGATGGTGTGATCGAAGGAAAGCGTCTTGTAGAAACGATGGAGATCGCCTCGGCTTTTAAAGCGTTTATGGAGGGATTAGAGATTGAGCATGATGGTCCAGAGCCTCCGATTAATGGTTTTATTGGTCACACAAATTTTGACGCAGTCCAATATTTTGATACCCTCAACTTTAGTAGTGAAAAGAGAAACTTGGATATTCCAGATGTCCACTACACCTTCTATCGGTACATCATCAACATTAATCATTTCACCGATGAGATTTTTCTCATTGAGAATAGATTAGAGGCAGAAGGGAGTAAGTTAGAGGAGGTGCAACGCATTGTGTTTGACTACAATATTCCGTACTATCACTTTGATTTAATTGGGGAGGAAACCACCAATCTCACCGACAAAGAATTTATGGATCTGGTGTCTAAGGGCAAGCACCATTGCGATATTGGTGATGTATTTCAAATTGTTTTGTCAAGACAGTACGCGCAGAAATTCAAAGGCGACGACTTTAATGTATATCGTGTGTTGAGGTCTGTGAATCCTTCACCGTATTTATATTATTTCGATTATGGGAGTTACCATATTTTTGGGAGCTCACCTGAAGCACAATTGGTAGTGGATGGGAGCACTGCTAGGGTGAATCCCATAGCTGGCACCTATAAGCGGACAGGAAATGATGAAGAGGATGCCAGAAATGCCGAGAAACTAACCGAAGATCCTAAAGAAAATGCAGAACACATTATGTTGGTGGATCTGGCTAGAAATGACCTGGGTCGGCACTGCAGGGATGTGTCTGTGAAGGAGCTCAAAGAAATTCAGTTTTTCAGTCACGTGATTCATCTGGTGTCAAAGGTGGAGGGCAAACTGGCACCGAACGCCAATACTTATGAGATATTTGGCGACACTTTTCCTGCAGGCACCTTATCGGGGGCACCAAAATACAAGGCAATAGAATTAATTAATAGGTACGAAAACACCAACCGTTCTTTCTATGGCGGAGGTATTGGATTTATTGATTTTAACGGAAATATTAATCACGCCATCATCATTCGTTCTTTTTTAAGTCTTGACAATACTTTGTATTTGCAAGCTGGGGCTGGAGTGGTTTCAGATAGCGTGGAAGAAAGCGAGCTGCAGGAGGTAAATAATAAATTGGGTGCATTAAAAAGAGCACTAAAACTGGCAGAAGAACTGGCCAATTAATGTGGAAAAAATTATGAAAATTTTAGTCATAGATAATTACGATTCTTTTACGTATAACTTGGTTCAGTATATTCGTGAATTGGTGACCTATCCCCTGGATGTTTTTCGTAACGACGCTATTTCCATCGAAAATGTTAATCGATACGACATCATTATTCTGTCGCCAGGGCCTGGATTGCCTAAGCAGTCTGGTGTCACCATGGAAGTCATAGAGCGCTATCATAAGACGAAATCGATTTTTGGGGTCTGCCTGGGTCTGCAAGCCATTGGTGAGGTTTTTGGTGGTGAGCTCGAGAATCTAAAACGGGTTTACCATGGAGTATCAACAGCCGTCGCGGTCACCACTGAGGAAGTGCTCTTTAAGGGGCTGTCGTCAAACTTTGAAGCCGGAAGGTATCACTCCTGGATTGTGAAAAAGGAACATTTTCCTGAGGTGTTGGAGATCACAGCTGAAGACGATGAGGGAACCATCATGGCACTTCGTCATCGCAAGTATAATGTACGAGGTGTGCAGTTTCATCCCGAAAGCATCCTGACTCCCGACGGTAAAAGAATTTTAGCAAATTTCTTTAAGTACGCCTATGTGTACCAACAGGAACTAGAAAATCAAAGCTCACTAGTGTAGAATTTGTATTCCATGAAAAATATCTTACAAGATCTTTTTAACCACAGGAGACTTAATCGTGAAGAGGCCAGAAATATTTTGGTAGAGATTAGCAGGGAGAAGTTTAATGATGCCTTGCTCGCATCTTTTCTCACAGTGTTTAAGATGAGGCCCATCGCCATGCAGGAGTTGCAGGGATTTAGAGATGCACTCCTGGAATTGTGTCGACCAGTCGATTTGAGAGGTCTAGACTCAATCGACATCGTAGGTACCGGCGGCGATTCCAAGAATACTTTCAATATATCCACATTGAGTTGCGTCGTTGTGGCAGGAGCGGGTTATAAGGTTACAAAACATGGCAACTATGGTGTGTCATCAGTAAGTGGATCATCAAATGTGCTGGAGCACCTTGGCTATCGGTTTACCAACGATGCCGATGAGATCAATCGTCGGCTGGACGACTCCAATCTGGTTTTTTTTCATGCGCCACTTTTTCATCCGGCTATGAAGGCAGTAGGACCAGTACGAAGATCACTTGGAATGAAAACATTCTTCAATATGCTGGGACCCCTGGTTAATCCTGCCAGGCCCAAACGACACTTCCTCGGTGTTTTTAGCATGAATTTGTCACGACTGTATCAGTACATTTTACAGCAAGAAGAAGATCCCTTTGCCATCGTGTACAATTTGGATGGATATGACGAAATTTCTCTCACTGACTCCTTCAGTTTAAAGACCAACAAAAAAGACCAGTTCTTGAAACCCACGGATCTTGGATTAGATTATTTTTATGCGGATGCCCTGCATGGTGGGGATTCGGTGATGGAGGCTGCTAAGATTTTTGTGGATATTTTGGACGGCAAAGGTACAGAGGCACAACGGCAGGTAGTGTACGCCAATGCAGGACTGGCCATCCATCGCTTTCATGCAGATCGCACATTTAGGGAATGTATTGCCGAGGCTCGTGAGTCATTGGATTCTGGTCGTGCGAAAGAATCGCTGACCCAAGCCATCAATAATTAGACATCATATGGACATACTAGATAAAATCATTGCGACCAAAAGGATTGAGGTCGCAGATAGGAAAAAGCAGGTGGCGACTTCAGAGTTGGAGGCGAGTCTTTTGTTTGAGCGAGACACCATATCGATGTGTCGAAGTTTGACTGCGAAAGGATCTTCCGGCATTATCAGCGAATTTAAACGAAAGTCTCCGTCAAAGGGCGTGATTAATCACGACGCGCAGGTGGAGGAAGTAGTGAGGGGCTATGATCATGCAGGGTGTGCAGGTGTATCAGTTCTTACCGATATGGGCTATTTTGGTGGCCACTTACAGGATTTGGTCAGGGCACGCCGGTGCACTGAAAAACCCATATTGCGCAAGGAGTTTGTCATTGATGAATACCAGATAATAGAAGCGAAGGCCATAGGTGCTGATCTCATTTTACTGATTGCTGAGGTTCTGACAGAACCAGAAGTGAAGAAACTGGCTGCTCTTGCAAAGTCCTTGGACTTGGAAGTGCTGTTGGAAATGCACACGAATAGTCAGCTACCTAAAGTTGGCCCCGATATTGACATCATTGGCATCAACAACCGAAACTTAAGAACCTTTGAGGTGGATCTTGATGCCAGCATCAGACTCTATCATCAGTTGGATGGTGAATTTGTAAAGATTTCTGAAAGTGGTTTGCATAGTATTGAATCCATAAAAAAATTGCGCTCTGCCGGCTTTCAAGGCTTTTTGATAGGTGAAAGCTTCATGAAATCAGAGGACCCAGGAGTTGCTTGTCGACAATTGATCCAACAACTTACCAGACCAATCAAAGCTAGTACATGATCTTGAAAGTGTGCGGAATGAGAAATGATAAAAATCTTCTTGCTCTGCAAGAAGTGCATCCTGATTGGATAGGTTTAATCTTTCATCCAAGATCACCCAGATATGTAGAAAGGCGGATAGATCATCCTGGAGACAGCAGGTTGA
Organism: Saprospiraceae bacterium; assembly: GCA_965223025.1. GTDB lineage: Bacteria > Bacteroidota > Bacteroidia > Chitinophagales > Saprospiraceae > JABDMH01. The sequence goes on along the minus strand of CBDCVP010000023.1, from coordinate 3,252,644 downwards.
TCGGTGTATTTGTAGATGCAGAGCTTGAGTTCATTCAGCAGAAGGTGATAGATTTTCGTTTGGATGGTGTCCAATTGCATGGCTCTGAATCACCTGAATTTTGCCGTCAGTTTTTCGACCTGGGCTTGCTGACACTCAAGGCTTTTTCCATTGGAAGTACTTTCAGTTTTCCCGATATAGAAAAATATGAAGGTAGCTGCCATTATTATTTGTTTGATACAAAGGGTGAGCAACCGGGAGGAACAGGATTGAGATTTGATTGGAAACTACTTGATGAATATCGATTGGATACACCATTTTTATTGAGTGGTGGCATTGGTCCTGAATCTGTGACTGAAATACGCGAATTTAGGCATGAGAGGTTGGCGGGCGTCGACATCAATAGTAGATTTGAGGATGGACCGGCAATGAAAAATATTCACAAGATAAAAACCTTCAGGGATGCAATATTTAGTTGACGAGAAAGGGTTTTATGGTGACTTTGGTGGGGCATTTATACCTGAGATGCTCTATGCCAACATCGAGGAACTCAGATCAAATTATTTGGCAATCATCCAGGAGCCCTCCTTTATAGAAAGGATGCAAAAACTACTGAAGGATTATGTAGGTAGACCTAGCCCATTGTACTTTTCAGATAGATTATCGCAGAAGTATGTAGCTAAGATCTATCTCAAAAGAGAGGATCTCAATCATACGGGTGCTCATAAGATCAACAATACCATTGGTCAAATATTGCTGGCACAGCGGCTGGGCAAAGAAAGAATTATAGCCGAGACCGGTGCCGGGCAGCACGGAGTCGCTACCGCCACCGTGTGTGCACTCATGGGACTTGAGTGTGTCGTTTACATGGGTGAAGTAGATATCGCGAGACAAGCTCCTAATGTGTCCCGTATGCAGATGTTAGGAGCCACGGTCGTACCAGCCACTAGTGGAAGTAAGACCCTCAAAGATGCTACCAATGAGGCCATCCGGGATTGGATTAATCATCCTACAAATACGCATTACATCATTGGATCTGTGGTGGGGCCCCATCCATATCCAGATATGGTAGCGCGCTTTCAAGCTGTGATCAGCGAAGAAATGCAGTGGCAACTCAAGGAGCAGACAGGTAGGGAGCATCCCGATATTATTGTGGCCTGTGTCGGTGGTGGATCGAATGCCGCAGGGGCCTACTACCATTATTTAGATAATGAGATAGTGAGGCTTATAGCAGTGGAGGCAGCCGGTCACGGCATCGACAGTGGTGAATCTGCTGCCACCTCTGTACTTGGTAGCAAGGGGATCATTCACGGAAGTCGCACCTTGCTGATGCAGACAGAAGATGGTCAGATCATAGAGCCATACTCATTATCAGCGGGATTGGATTATCCCGGTATTGGCCCCCAGCATGCCCATTTAATCAGTGCCGGAAGAGCGGAGGCCATCAGCATCACCGATGAGGAGGCACTTGATGCCGCATTTATGTTGGCAAAATCAGATGGCATCATACCTGCACTTGAGTCGGCACATGCTTTTGCGGCCCTCGATAAACTGAGCTACAGGAACGAGGATGTCATTGTCGTCAACCTCTCGGGGAGAGGGGATAAAGACTTGGAAACGTATATCAACAAATTGGAGCATAGATGAACCGGATTGATCAGTTATTTGCTGAAAAAAATAGCCATATACTCAATATTTACTTTACTGCTGGATACCCAGCTGTGGATGATACGGAGAAAATCATTTTGGCGCTTGCGGAAGCTGGAGTTGATATCATTGAAATTGGCATGCCGTATTCTGATCCCATGGCAGATGGTCCGACCATTCAGGAGAGTGGAGCGGTGGCCTTGGAGAATGGCATGACGCTAGCTCGCCTCTTCGAGCAATTAGCTGAGATCAGAAAAAAGACCAGTATCCCTTTACTTCTGATGGGCTACCTCAATCAAATGATGCAATATGGTGTCGAGTTGTTTGTGGAGGACTGTAAAAAAGTAGGCATCGATGGATTGATCATTCCTGACCTTCCGATCGATATTTATGAATCCGAGATGAAGGCTAACCTTGTAGCCAGTGGATTGCATGCTATTTTTCTGATTACTCCGCAAACCAGTGAAATGCGGATCAGGAAAATTGATCAATTGGCAAGGGGATTTATCTATATGGTGTCTAATGCATCCATCACGGGTGCCAAGCATGACATCACAAAAGCTCAGATAGATTACTTTGCCCGGGTAGCGAACATGCATCTATCCAATCCGCGGTTGATCGGTTTTGGGATCTCCAATCATAAGACTTTCGAGCAAGCCTGTGATCATGCACATGGAGCCATTATTGGCAGTGCTTTCATCAAGCATCTTAAAATGCACCCAGGTCAGATCGAAACGGCGGTTGCATCTTTCGTTGATTCGATTCGATCAAAAACCGATTCGTAGGCCGGCGTTGACATACCACAAATTGTTTCTGACATCTTGAGCGACATCTTCAAACACCTCGCTGAGGCCAAAAGAATAACCTGCATCGACAAAGACTAGCGCAATATCTAGTCCAAAACCTACATTCCATCCATAGGTGGCATCTTTAAAATCATTCTTCGAGATGAGTGCTGATTCGTTGAGATCTTTGTTGATCACAAAAGACGCACTTGGACCTGTGAAAAAACGTATGTCTACCAGACCGTCGGTTTCTGGTCCCAATATTTTGTAGCCCATCATAATGGGTATTCGGACACGGTCGACTGTGAATTCCATATTCTGTCCATTGATGGATTCCTTCAACTCATTGTTGAGAGATTCCCACATGATGCCCGGCTGGATATAGAATCGACTCCCAATCTGCGCATCAATGCCAAATTGAAATCCCAACTTGTCTTCAAAGGATGTGCCTTTCAGATCGTTTGACAAATCAGACGAATTGAATCCAATTTGGGGTCGAAGCGAGACCTGACCATTGGAGATTAATACAGCCAGACTCATCAGTGCCGCTAGTGTCCACTTTATCATGTCGATGTCATTTTACCCATGATGCCAAATTAATCCTTTTGGGGAACATGTGGGCGGTTGACGATCATAACAATTAGTTAAACTTACATGCTCTCAGACCACATTTTTTCGCGCTCATCAGCCCTATGTTATCGCAAAGCAAAGGGTCAAGAGAGAAAATTTCACAATTTTTAGTGGTTCTCCATCGATTACTTTGGGGCAGCATCTTCCATATGCAATTACGGCTTATCTTTAACGTTTACAAAGAGAGTCAGAATTGCGCTGAATGAAGAAACTCGTACGACCACTCGCACTCGCATTCCTACTGGTTACCACAGTTACCATTTGCTATAGCCAAGGTGAGTTTCGCAAGTACAGCAACAACTTTCTCAGTATTGGGGTGGGGGGGAGAGCACATGGAATGGGTGGAGCAGTCAGTGCCACTACCTCCGATGTATTTGCTACACAGTGGAATCCAGCTGGCCTCGCACTGGGCTCGGCACCTCTGCAGGTGAGTGCGATGCATGCTGAGTGGTTTGCTGGCATTGTCAACTACGATTTCATAGGTGTTGCTAAAGCTCTTAATCCAGAAAAAAGGGCTTATGGTGCGCTCTCCGTGGTTCGCATGGGCATCGACAACATTCCCAACACCATCAATCTTTTTGATCCCGACGGATCGATCAACTACGATAACATTTCTTCTTTTTCAGCGGCAGACTATGGTATTTTCTTTACTTATGGTCGGGCTCTGGGAAAATCAGATTGGAACATCGGTAGCAGCGTCAAGATCATCAACCGCCGTGTCGGACCCTTCGCCACAGCTTGGGGCTTTGGCATCGATGTGGGTCTCATGAAACACGGTGAGCGCTGGCGATTTGGATTGATGGGAAGGGATCTCACCACCACTTTTAATGCCTGGTCATTCAGCTTTACCGACGATGAGAAACGCGTTCTACAGGAGACGGGCAATTTGGTACCCAAAAGCTCCACAGAGCTTACCGCTCCCAGTTTGATTACAGCTGTTGCTTATGAAGCACCCATGGGTGAAAAAAATAGCCTCCTTGTGGAAATGAACTTGAATTGGACTTTTGATGGTCAGCGCAATACTCTGATCAGCACCTCCTTTACCAGCGTCGATCCACGTGTTGGTGCGGAGTACAGTTTTAATGACCGGGTGTTCTTGAGAGCGGGAATGGGCAACATTCAGAAGGTAAATGATGATTTGATTGTCGGTAAGAAAAACACCATTGTCCAGCCACACTTTGGCATCGGGTTAGGCCTTGGGCGATTGCGTATCGACTATGCCTTGACCAATGTGGGAGACACCGAGAATACTTCATTTTCCCATATTTTCTCTTTATTGCTTGATTTCAAAGGGAGGGAAGAGTAGTTTCCTCGATGAGCAGGTACTGTGTAATTCGTCGTCTTCCTATCATGGTGTAACAATTTGAGACTATTTTCCAGCGTTGACTCTATAACCCTTACGACACTTCTCTAAACATTGGTAAAGTATGATTAATCCTTACCTCGGCTGTCTGAATCGACACCCTTGCTAGGGTGATCTATACGAGTCACTGGGTTTCGCACAGGGAGTTCTGTGAGTTGTTCTTTTTGACTCAACTAGGGCATGGATGCATTATTCCGGGTGAATGGCATCACCATTTTATCAGATCTTTTAACCAATGAGGCAACCTTTTAATGCTGGGATCCCTGTATAGATTAAATATGGAGCAGAAGTTTTCTGGGATCATCACCAAATGTGTGAATGGATCGCAGAGAGCCCAGCGCCAGTTATTTAATCTGACTTATTCCGATGGAATGAATATTGCCTTAAGATACAGCAGTAATGCGGAAGACGCCAAGGAAATTCTCAGTGATGCGTTTATCAGAGTATTCAATAAACTGCATCAATTTGATATCGACCGAGCGTTTTTGCCCTGGTTCAATCGAATCATTATTCACGCTAGCAGTGACTTTTATCGCTACCGTAAAGATCCAGTCGTTCCGCTGTCGAAGGTCGCTGAGCCTTCTTTTGATAGTCATATCATCGACTACCTCAGTTATCAAGACTTGTTGAGTCTAGTTCAAAAGTTACCACCTTCTTACCGAGCTGTGTTTAATCTTTCGACGATAGAAGGGTATAAGCATCGAGAGATTGCTGAGTTGCTCAACATATCGGAGGGTACTTCCAAGTCACATCTGTCAAGAGCTAGGATTAGACTTCAGGCGATGATTATTGATATATCAAAACGCAAAGGTATTGCATCCATTCAACAAGAAGATCAGAGCAAAATTAACCAATGCACCTAGCCACCTTCCCGATCAGACCGTTTGGCGAAAGGTAGCTCATGGTATTGGTTCAAAGGGTTCATTGCAGAGGAGCTGGATGAAACCTACCGCGGCTATGGTCGCAATGCTTTTGGTCAGCTCCTTATCTTTCGTGCTTGGTCGCTATACTCAGCCGCCGAAAGATGGCATGCAGTCAGTGAGACATCCGATCGTATCCAAACCCTTGTTCGGGGCGCACGATACCATTTTTATCACAGACACGTTGGTTCGATATGTACGCGTGTCAGCAGGTGATACGCAGGATGACAGCAGCGCTTCTGGTGCAGTGACTAACCTTTCCGTACCTACCCTTGGCATACTCGACAGAGTAGCTCGTACCTTTCCTCAAACCATCATTTCTTCTAGCAACCAAGCATTAGATTTTAGTGATTTCTCCCAGCGGTCAGATTACTTCGAAAAAACGGATCTTGGCCTCACTGGCTTGTCGTCAGATTTATCTAAGGGCATCATTCGCAATAACACACTGGAGCAAAGGTCATATCCGGAAGTTCAAAGTATTCCATCGATCACTGGATTTCGATCAGCGCCGTTGTCCATTCCTCCAAGACGGATTTTACTGCACCCTTACAGGGCGGTATTCGCTGAAGAAATCATTAGAGCGGAGCGAAAGAGGCACTTGTGGACCACTCTATTACCAGACCAAGTGAGAGCGGGTCTGGTGTTGGGAGCGATCAATGCTACAAAGCGAAATCTGGAGGATGCCACTGAAACCATCTTCGGCTTCCAAACCCAGTTCCTGTTTTCACCGAAATTCAGGATTGTGGCTGGGGTTCGGTCCAGGTCGTTTAACGGCAAATTGGAACACGATTTAGATGACTATTCTTTTCCCAGTCCGGATGGTTTGATGAGTGGTGATAGAATTCATGAGATTTATATCCATGAAAAATATATCAGTTTACCTATGTCGGTGAGGTACGGCTCGAACCTTATCCGTCCTCTTTGGACCTACATTGAATGTGGTTTAATCCTCCGAAGTGCAAGGTTCCAGAATTATATCTATGAAGTGAGACGGCTTGGTGATGATTATGAGTTATCCACCGAATTTGGCAAGGGCCGCATGTTGTTATCTGATTATCTTTTTGGTGCTGGTATTGAATACAATTTTGGCCATAGGTTATCAGGTAGCCTAGGTATTGAGGGCAGATATAATTTCAGTAAAGACGAGGGGACTATCGAAGAGGATCATGGGTTGGGTATTCGTCTGGGTATGTCGTATCGCCTTTGAAGTAAATGGGTTCATTGCTTGCGAATGATTCAAAATAGATTATATGTTTCTGCCTAGTCTGTTGTGCGTATTTAGTATTAGTATCAGTGATCAATAGGATATGAGTCGGCTTGCACACCGTATATATATTTCCACACTGGTGACCATCACCATTTTTGTGACCCTATATATCCTCATTAAGGGATTGCCTTACTACCAGACACCTTTGGCAGAGCGGTTTTACCATCCTAGTCATGACCTTTTCAAGCCAAGTGGTTTGCTGGGCCACGGCATGGGAGTATTTGGCTCCTTGTGCATATTGATTGGTGTATTGGGATATATGATTCGGAAGAGATCCAAATACTTCTCTCGGTTAGGTTTAATTAAGCACTGGCTGGAATTCCACATCTTTTTATGTACGCTGGGGCCGATCCTTGTTCTATTTCATACTACCTTCAAATTTGGGGGCATGGTGGCAGTTAGTTTTTGGAGCATGGTGGCGGTGGTTGCCAGTGGAGTGCTGGGCCGATTTATTTATCTTCAGATACCTCGCAGCATTGAAGGAAGAGCATTGAATCTCCAGGAGGTCAAGGAGATGAAAGACCGGATGCGTGTGATGTCACAGCCTGCTGGTGCCAAGATTAGTGCATATCAATGGACACTCAGCTCGGAGGAGGACTCAGATCTGCATGGCATCAATATCTTCAGTAAAGGATGGAAGATATTCTTGAGGGAAAGGGCCATCATCCAATCTGTTAAACTCGATTTAAAGAACAATCAAGTAGCGGTCAGGGAAAGGCGGGACATTTTGCGTCTGCTGAAGAGCGAGCTTGCACTGAATCGTCGTATTGAGCAACTCACAACCATGCAGCAAATTTTTCGGTATTGGCACGTAGCTCACCTGCCTTTTGCCATTGTCATGCTGGTGATCATGATCATCCATGTCTTAGTGGCGTTAGCTTTTGGTAGTACCTGGATTTTCTGATTATGGAAGTACTAATTGAGCAATTACTGATATATGGTAGCGTGGGGATATTGTGCCTGGCTATTATTATAATCTATTTGAAAAGGCAGAATAGAGCTTCTAAGATCGTCTTAGAGAAAATTGCAAGAGCAAAAATCAACGGCCTGTTCGAGCCTGCATCCCTCCATCCCGTGGTCGATCTGGATACTTGCATCAACTGCGGATCTTGCGTAACGGCCTGTCCTGAGAAAGACATCCTAGGGATAGTAGATGGCAGGGCGATGACAATTCAGGCATCAAACTGCGTGGGTCATGGCGCCTGTTTTCATGCATGTCCGGTCGAAGCGATCAGCCTCTGTATCGGTACTGAAAAAAGGGGAGTAGATCTACCGCATGTTAATCAGAGTTTTGAAACGAATATACCTGGAATGTACATTGCTGGTGAATTGGGTGGCATGGGATTAATTAAAAATGCTGTGGAGCAAGGGAGGCAGGCGGTAGAGCATATTACCAGGAAACTTGATCGTACGATACAGGCTGATGTTGATCTAATCATTGTCGGTGCGGGACCTTCTGGTATCGCAGCTTCATTGGCCGCCAAGCAACATAAATTAGATTTTCTCACCCTTGAGCAAGACACCCTTGGTGGCACAGTCTTTACTTTTCCCAGGTCAAAGGTCGTCATGACTGCACCGATGCACTTGCCGCTTTTCGGTAAAATAAAACTTTTCGAGACCAATAAGTCAGAACTTCTCGAACTGTGGCAGGATGTCTTAGCAAGGAATGGTATTGAAATACAAGAGAACACCAGGGTTGAAGCCATTGAAGAAAAGAACGGAATTTTTATGGTGAAAAGCCAGCTTGGTCAAGCATACACCTGTCGAAGTGTTTTATTGGCCATTGGGAGAAGAGGTACACCTAGAAAATTAAATATCCCGGGAGAAAAACTGGAGAAAGTAGCTTACCGGCTGTTAGAACCTGAACACATTGAACATAAAAAGGTGATCGTGATAGGTGGGGGTGATTCTGCCATTGAATCGGCACTCTTGCTCGCCGAACAAAACGAAGTGATTCTGTCTTATCGCAAAGCGGTGTTTAATCGACTCAAACCTAAAAATCGACAGCGCATCGAGTCCGCGATCACAGACAATCTCATTGAAGTAAAATTCAATACTAATCTGACAAAAATTGATGAGAGGACGATCGAATTGACAAACTCAGGTGATGGAAAGAAGGCCCTTTTTGCAAACGACCTCGTCTATATTTTCGCTGGAGGTGAATTGCCCACTAAATTCCTTCAAAAAATTGGAATCAAGATTACCAGGCGCTTCGGATATGCCATTCTAAAGCACCAGCAAAATTGAGTAGCATACATTTATTTCGTCTTTGTCTGATGATGGGGATATTTACGATCTCCATCATGGCGCATCTTCAAGCTCAGCTTTCACCGGGCGATCTTGCGGAAGTGCACGCCCATCTGGAAGGTCTCTTAAGCTGCACTAAATGCCATGACATCGGAAAGGGAGTATCAGAAGTAAAATGTCTGGATTGTCACAAGGCTTTGAAGGATCGAATAGATCAAAATAAAGGATACCATGTTTCCGATGAAGTGAAGTCTTCGTCGTGCATCGACTGCCATAGTGATCATCATGGTCGCACTTTCGATATCATACGTTTTGACGAGTCTTCATTCGACCATACTCTCACAGGCTATGCTCTTGAGGGATCACATCAACAACAAGAATGTAGATCATGTCATCAACCAGATTTCATTTCCAATCAAGACATTAGAAGTAAGTCAAACACGTTCCTGGGCCTAGAAAATGCATGTCTATCTTGTCATGATGATATCCATCAAGGCACTTTGGCAGATCAGTGCACCGAATGCCATGATCTGGTAGCATTTCAGCCAGCTTCCAGATTTCATCATGATGATGCTCGGTATCCATTGGAAGGTAAGCACGTCGAAGTAGCATGTGAGGATTGTCACCCAGTATTGGAGAGAAACGGACAGAATTTTCAGCAGTTCACGGATATAGCATTCCAACGTTGTACGGACTGCCATGATGATGTGCACGATGATGCTTTTGGTCCACATTGTACGGAATGCCATAGCGAGGAATCCTTCCACTTATTTAAAGGAATGGATAATTTCGACCATCGTCGAACAGATTTCGCACTGCTGGGCGAACATCGAAAGATAGATTGCTTTGCTTGTCATGCGGACGGTACCGACAATGGCAAGCCATTTCGTGAGTTCGCCGCTTGGTCTAGCATTGACTGTAAGCAATGTCATGAAGATGTGCATGACGCTAAATTTGGTCATAACTGTGCCACTTGCCACACAGAAGAATCATTTCATGACCTAGCAATGCACCACACTTTTTCTCATGACTCAACGGACTATGCTTTACAAGGTGAACATGCGGATCTGGACTGCAAGGCATGTCATAAGGAGAGCACAATACAGCCCATCGAGCACAGCCTTTGTAGCACATGCCACGATGACTATCATCAGCGTGAATTTTCCTTCGAAGGGAGCTCTCCCGATTGTGCTAGTTGTCACGTGGTTGAGGGATTTTCTCCTTCAACTTTCACGATCGCTCAACACAATGATGGCTCCTTTGATTTGGAAGGAGGCCATTTGGCCACACCTTGCCTAGCGTGCCATTACCTTGAAGATAGATGGCAATTCAGGCACATCGGAGCAAGATGTGCGGATTGCCATTCAGACATACATCAGGCGACACTAGATCAGAAGTATTATCCCAATCAGAAGTGTGAAGCATGTCATTCGACTCAAAGCTGGTCAGCCATTGCCTTTGATCACAACCAAACTAATTTTCCGCTGGAAGGCAAACATTTGACACAGGAATGCAACGCTTGTCACTTCTCGCACGGTATAGATATAAAGGACCAGCCATTTAAGGATCCATCGAAGACCTGTGCTGGATGCCATTCGGATACACACCATCGACAATTTGAGGTGGCAGGAACTACAGATTGTACGCTATGTCATGGCTTTGACAGTTGGGAGGCAAGCAGATTTGATCACAGTCTGACGGCATTCAATTTAGAGGGCCGGCATCTTGAGATCGAATGCACAGCCTGCCATGTAGAGAAGTCCGACAAGCAGGTGACTTACATTATTTATAAAATCGATGATTTCAAATGTGCAAGCTGCCATTTGTAATGTGGTGTCTAGTATCCGTTAGCTCTCTGCTCGCGCAATCTCCCCATGGTAAATCGTTGACCATGGACTGTATCAAGTGCCATAGCCCCCACAGTTGGAAGATGGATGCGGCATCAAGTTTCCATCATGATTCAACCCAGTTTACCCTCAGCGGACAGCATGAATTGACGGACTGCAAAATGTGCCATACATCACTCGTGTTCTCCAAGGCAGAAAGCAGCTGTCTTAGCTGCCATTTAGATATGCACAATCAGAGTGTAGGAACAGATTGCGCACGTTGTCACCATACTAGTTCCTGGCTGGTTGAAAACATCACCGAGATCCACCAACAGAATGGATTTACCGCTTTGGGAGCACATGCCATGGCAGATTGTCGAGAATGTCACCGACCTGAAAATCTCCTTCAATTTGATCCGATAGGCCATGAGTGCATCAACTGCCATCGTGAAGAATACTATACGGCGACAAAACCCAATCACCAGCAAGCAGGGTATTCCTTTGAATGTGCTGAATGCCATCGTTTTGATGCACTGGAGTGGACATCGATGGGATTTGATCACGACTTCTTCCCACTGAGAGATGGCCATGACATCCTGGTTTGTGCCGGTTGCCATCGCAGTGAAGACTACACCATGACGTCTAATGTCTGTATCGATTGTCATCAAATAGACTTCCAGCAAGCATCAGAACCCAATCACCATGGCCTTGGATTTTCCACAGATTGTCAAGCTTGTCATACCTTGGAAGTGGATTGGAAACCTGCCACATATAAGGACCATGATGCTCAATTCTTCCCGATCTATGGTGGAGAACACGCAGGTGAATGGAACAACTGTAAGGAGTGCCATACGCAGTCAGGCGACTTCGCATCATTTTCGTGTACGACTTGTCATGAGCACAATCAAGAGAGTACCGACCACAAACATGGAGATGTGCCAGGCTACTCATTTAACAGTAACTCTTGCCTGGCATGTCACCCAACCGGCAATAGTGATGCAACTTTTGACCATGGCAAAACGGCTTTCCCTCTCACTGGAGCACATCTACTAAGCGATTGCCAACAATGCCATATCTCAGGATATAATGGCACTTCAGCGATCTGCTCGGACTGTCACAAAACGGATTTCGACCAAAGCGGTAATCCCAATCATGTTGAGCTCGGGCTATCGATGGACTGCGCCTCTTGTCACTCGACTGATCCTGGCTGGAGTCCAGCAACTTTTGCGATCCATGATCAATATTACGTTTTGGCTGGAGCCCATGCGGCCATCACTGCAGATTGTGCCACCTGTCATCAAGGAGGCTACAGCAATACGCCCAACACCTGTGCGGGTTGTCATACGGATGAATATAATGCTACGGCAAATCCACCGCATCAGAGTTCCGGATTTGATACGGACTGTGCCTCATGCCATTCAGAGTCAACCTGGCAACCCGCTAACTTCGACCACGATGGTCAGTACTTTCCCATCGCCAGCGGAACCCATCGGGGAGCTTGGAGTGAATGTGCCGAGTGTCACATCACGGCCGGTAATTTTACCACCTTTAACTGCACGGCGTGTCATGAGCACAATAAGACCAACACCGACAATGAACATCAAGGTGTGTCAGGATATACCTATCAAAGCGATGCGTGCTTTACCTGTCATCCTACTGGTACGGCCGATGGTGCCTTTGATCACAACACCACCAGTTTCCCGTTGACGGGAGCCCATACGGCAGCGGAATGCACCAGTTGCCATGCCGATGGGTACATGGGCACTTCGACTGCATGTGTGGATTGTCATCAGGCCGATTTTAACCAGGCTTCAGATCCCAGTCATCAGACCTTGTCATTGCCCCATGATTGTGCATCTTGTCATAGGACCGATCCTGGCTGGAGTCCCGCAACTTTTGCGATCCATGATCAATATTACGATTTGGCTGGAGCCCATACGGCCATCGCTACAGATTGTGCCACCTGTCATCAAGGAAGCTACAGCAATACGCCCAACACCTGTGCGGGTTGTCATACGGATGAATATAATGCCACAGCAAATCCACCACATCAGAATTCTGGATTTGATACGGACTGTGCCTCATGCCATTCAGAGTCAACCTGGCAACCCGCTAACTTCGACCACGATGGTCAGTACTTTCCCATCGCCAGCGGAACCCATCGAGGAGCTTGGAGTGAATGTGCCGAGTGTCACACCACGGCCGGTAATTTTACCACCTTTAACTGCACATCGTGTCATGAGCACAATAAGACCAACACCGACAATGAACATCAAGGTGTGTCAGGATATACCTATCAAAGCGATGCGTGCTTTACCTGTCATCCTACTGGTACGGCCGATGGTGCCTTTGATCACAACACCACCAGTTTCCCATTGACGGGAGCCCATACGGCGGTGGAATGCACCAGTTGCCATGCCGATGGGTACATGGGCACCTCGACTGTATGTGTGGATTGTCATCAGGCCGATTTTAACCAGGCTTCAGATCCCAGCCATCAGACCTTGTCATTGCCCCATGATTGTGCATCTTGTCATAGCACCGATCCTGGCTGGAGTCCAGCAACTTTTGCGATCCATGATCAATATTACGTTTTGGCTGGAGCCCATACGGCCATCGCTACAGATTGTGCCACCTGTCATCAAGGAAGCTACAGCAATACGCCCAACACCTGTGCGGGTTGTCATACGGATGAATATAATGCTACGGCAAATCCACCACATCAGAATTCTGGATTCGATACGGACTGTGCCTCATGCCATTCAGAGTCAACCTGGCAACCCGCTAACTTCGACCACGATGGTCAGTACTTTCCCATCGCCAGCGGAACCCATCGGGGAGCTTGGAGTGAATGTGCCGAGTGTCACACCACGGCCGGTAATTTTACCACTTTTAACTGCACGGCGTGTCATGAGCACAGTAAGACCAACACCGACAATGAACATCAAGGTGTGTCAGGATATACCTATCAAAGCGATGCGTGCTTTACCTGTCATCCAACTGGTGCTGCGGATGGTGCCTTTGATCACAACACCACCAGTTTCCCATTGACGGGAGCCCATGCGGCAGTGGAATGCACCAGTTGCCATGCCGAGGGGTACATGGGCACTTCGACTGCATGTGTGGATTGTCATCAGGCCGATTTTAACCAGGCTTCAGATCCCAGTCATCAGACCTTGTCATTGCCCCATGATTGTGCATCTTGTCATAGCACCGATCCTGGCTGGAGTCCCGCAACTTTTGCGATCCATGATCAATACTACGTTTTGGCTGGAGCCCATACGGCCATCGCTACAGATTGTGCCACCTGTCATCAAGGAAGCTACAGCAATACGCCCAACACCTGTGCGGGTTGTCATACGGATGAATATAATGCCACAGCAAATCCACCACATCAGAATTCTGGATTTGATACGGACTGTGCCTCATGCCATTCAAAGTCAGCCTGGCAACCCGCTAACTTCGACCACGATGGTCAGTACTTTCCCATCGCCAGCGGTAAGCATCAGGGTGAGTGGAATGAATGCACGGATTGTCATACCAATGCCAATAACTTAGCACTATTTAGTTGCATCAATTGCCATGAACATAGTAACAGAAATGAAGTGGATAACGACCACGATGAAGTAAATAATTACCAGTACAACAGCGTCAGCTGCTTCACGTGTCACCCCTCCGGGGACTGAGAATCTTTGTAAGGAAATGAAATATATTGTCTGGGTCATATGTTTGTTTGTTGCAACCTCAAAGACGGTAGGACAAGATCTTGTAGAGCTGCAAGAGGGTGTGGTCTCCTATCTCAATTCGCAAAATGTTTATGTAAAGTTCGCAGCTACGCATGCTATCAGAATTGGTGATACGCTGTTATTATTGAAAGAAAAGGAACGCATACCTGCTTTGGAGGTTAAGCATCTGTCATCAATCTCATGTGTGGGCATACGCATCGATGGGATCAGCATTGAAGTGGGTGATGTATTGGTATGGAGGACAAAAATGCCTCCACCCTCCATCATACCGGATAGTATGGAAGCAAGAGAAAACGAATTAGGTCTGGTCGGCGTTGAATCCGGTCTGGGGGATAATGAGTCAGAAACAAAAACATCTTACAGGCAGCCATCGATCCGGGGAAGATTGGGAGTTGGTGCTTATGCATATTTCTCAAATACTAGTATAGCACCCAGTCAACGGATGCGATACACCTTCTCTCTGCAGGCAAAGAATCCTGCCGGCTCAAGATTTTCCGTTGAAAGCTATATGCTTTTTCGGCATAGATCTGGCGAATGGAGTGAGGTGAGAGAAGATTTGGCCAAAGCACTCAAAGTGTATAGTCTGGCTGTAAGTTGCGAGCCAGATGACAAGACTTCGATCATCCTGGGTCGCAGCATCAATCGTCACATTACAAACCTTGGAGCCAGTGATGGTATTCAGATGGAAAGGCGATTTGGTCAGGTGACGGTGGGTGCTATTATGGGCACCAGACCTGATCCGCAGCGCTATGACTTCAACCCTGATTTATTTCAGTATGGGGGTTTTATCAGCCATGCATACCATTCAGAAAACGGTCATGTTCAGACTTCAGGAGCCTTAATCGAACAGAGGAATCATGGTTTCACCGATCGGCGGTTTGCATATTTTCAACACACCAATTCCTTGCTAAAGAACGTATATGCATTCTCTTCTTTGGAGCTGGACCTATATCAGCTTTTGGATGGACAGTCGGCTCATGTCATGAGACCTACGAGTGTATACGTTTCCTTAAGATATCGGGCCTCCCGCAAATTTTCGATATCTACCTCTTATGATGCACGCAAGAATGTGATTTACTTTGAAACGTATAAGAGTTTCATCGATGATTTGATAGAGAAGGAGACCAGACAAGGTCTCAGGCTCAGATTTAACTACCGACCGATGAAGTATATAACTCTTGGAAGCAGTGTAGGGTATCGCTTTGAAAAAGGGAAGTCCGATCCAGCAAAGAATCTCTACAGTTATTTGACGATTAGTCGTGTGCCCTGGTTGAAGATGTCAATCTCGATTTCTGCAACTTTACTGGAGAACAGTTACATTCGTGGCGGCATTTATGGAATAAGGTCCTCCAAAGATCTTGTGCCTGGAAAATTATTCTGCAGTATGAGTTACAGAGTTGTCAATTATCAATACGGGCGGGCCGATTCCAAATTGACCCAAGACATTGGTGGAGGAGACCTCACCTGGCGCATCAATAAGAATCGCTCATTATCTGTCAACTATGAGGGTACGTTTCAGAAGACCAGAACCTTACACCATGTGTACGCCAATATTATTCAACGATTCTAAGTTTAGAATGGAGATGATAAAGCACCTTCGAATTGATGTAATCCGCCGGGGACATCAAAAATTGATTTTCCTCCTGTGTTCAGCGATACTGGCAATGGCTTGTCAATCCAAGCCCAAAGTTATTGCACCAGTCACGACTACCGAAAACCAAGAAATGACTCAGATTGATGTCCCAAATCAAGAGGCACATCAAGTGGTCGTGGAGGATTTTTTGCACGCTTCCCGATATACATATTTAGAAGTGACCGAGGATGCCCATACTTTTTGGATCGCGATTCCTCGCACTGAGGTGACCAAAGGAGAGATCTACTATTATCGAGGAGGTGTGAAGATGCACAACTTTCATAGTAAAGAACATGATCGCGTTTTTGAAACCCTATACCTTGTGAGTGGAGTTAGCACATCACCAAATGTAATGGACGGTGGTCATGGAATGCCACATCAGTCTAAGGATGAACGGCCCAATATTGAGTTAAAAGATATCGAGCCCATTGAAGGTGCCATCTCGCTGGATGAATTGTTTTCCGATCCCGAACAATATGCTGGTCGTGAGATCAGTGTCACAGGACAATGTGTGAAGGTCAATCGGAATATCATGGGTAAGAACTGGATTCATCTGCAGGATGGAAGTAAGGATGAAAAAGATCAACATTTCGACCTTACAGTCGTTACAAAAGAGGATGTCCTAGTTGGAGCAGTGGTATCTTTTACTGGGATGATCGCCACAAATAAAGATTTTGGATCGGGATACCGATACGATCTCATTATGGAAGATGCTGAGATTAATCATGTCAACTAATACATCGGGCTATAGTAAATTGAGGTCATGGTGAGGCTTAACAAGATACTGGATAGATTTTTCTCGACGAGTGCAGCTGGACTTTACATCATATTATTTGCGATCGCAATAGCCGCAGCTACTTTTATTGAAAATGACTTCGGTACTGCGGCTGCTCAGAAAGTTGTTTTTCGGACCCGTTGGTTTGAAGGTTTGCTCATACTATTTGGTATATGCCTAGTTGCGAATATTATTCGCTTTAAGATGGTTCGTCAAAAAAAATGGGCTGTCCTGATTTTTCATGCTGCCATGATTGTTATTTTGCTTGGAGCCGGGGTGACCAGGTATTTTGGTAGTGAGGGGATGATGCATATCCGGGAAGGATCCGAGACAAATTTGATTTTATCCAATGAGACCTACCTGCAATTTGAAATAAAGCAGGATGGACAGGTCTATAAGTTTGATGAGCCGGTTTTTTTTGCATCTCTGGGTCGGAACCGATTTAGGGAGTCTTATCAGATCGGTGATCAAGTAGTGGACTTTTCACTAGAAGATTTTATTCCCAATCCTGTGGAAAAAATTTCAAGCAACTCTGATGGAGCAGCTGTTTTGAAAGTCGTGGTCGCAGGGGCGGACGGAAGGCAGGAATTCCTCGTAAAAGAGCATGAGCAAATAGGGATCGAAGGCACCTTATTTAATTTCAAGGACAAGAAGGAACCTGGTGCTGTGAATATCTCCCTTGATGGTGAGGCACTGCTGTTTGAGACAGATATTCCTGTGGTGCAGATGGAGATGGCCACTCAAAGATTAGACACGCTGCAGCCCAGTATCACCCACCCTATCAGATTGCGATCATTGTACCGGGTTGGCGCATTAAATTATGTTTTTAGTGACTTTCAACCTAATGCAGCAACAACTGTAGTTTCTTCCTCAAGAAAAATGGGTGGGGGCAGTATTGCGATGGCAAGATTATTGGTGACAGTCGGTGATCATCAGGCATGGCTAGATCTCGAGGGTAATAAAGGTATGGTTGGTCACCCTAAGTCGGCCCTGCTTGGCCAAACGTCAGTGACGGCGGCTTATGGTTCTAAGTATTTATCACTGCCCTTTTCCATTAGATTGAGGGATTTTATTATGGAAAGATATCCTGGCACCAATAGTGCCTCATCCTATGCTAGTGAGGTAACCTTGATCGATCAGCCAAATGGCGTGGTGAGAGATCAGAGAATTTTCATGAATAATATCTTGAATTATGGGGGGTATCGTTTTTTTCAAAGTTCTTTTGATAAAGACGAACTTGGCACGATTCTAAGTGTAAATCACGATTCACTGGGTACCTGGATTTCATACTTTGGCTACTTTTTACTCACGATCGGTATGGTGCTCACACTTCTTAGCAAGAAGAGCAGATTTCATTCTTTGTCACAGCAACTGAAGGGCATGCGCACAGTGCGGAAGATTGCTACTACTCTGATCCCTTTTTCTCTGGTGATGCTTGACTCTCTTCCCTCGAAGGCTGTTGATAATACGATGGATCCCCAATTCATCATAGACAAAGAACATGCTGCAGCCTTTGGGAGGCTGGCCGTGCAAGACTTTCGAGGAAGAATGAAGCCCATCAACACCATGGCCAGTGAGGTCTTGCGAAAGCTATCCAGAAATGATGCTCTTTACCACCAGAACGCCGATCAGATCTTCTTAGGCATGATGGCTTATCCCGACTATTGGTCGGAGGTTCCACTGATCAAGTTGGGCAAGCATGAGCGCCTGACTCAACTAGTCGCGGTATCTGACAAACTGGCCAGATACTCCGACTTTTTTAATCCCGACTATATCCTCAAGGATCATGTGAGAAAAGCCTACAACATGGAGCCGAGGTACAGGGGCACTTTCGAGAAGGAGATCATCAAGATTGACGAGCGGGTCAATATCTGCAATATGGTTTTCAACGGAAGGCTGTCACGCATATTTCCCCAAGAAAATAGTGAGCAGACCCAATGGCTATCGCCAGCCGACGTGCATCAGGCTCAGGGTCGAATGACACTTCCAGACTTTGTCAGAGGATTTTATCCTTCGTATATCAATGCCATCAAAGAGGCTAATGAGCGCAACGATTGGCAGCTTCCATCCGAATTGTTAGACCAGCTATGTCACTATCAAACTGCACATGGAGGTGATATTATGCCATCTGATCGTCAGATTCAGTATGAGATTTTATTAAACAAATTGAATGTTTTTAGTCGCGTTGGGAAGTACTATGCTCTTTCTGGACTATTGATTTTAATTATGTTTTTTGTAAAGGTTTTTAATGCTCAGGTCAACCTACAGCTGCCGCTAAAAATTGCTCTGGGAATATTGGGATTATTGTTCCTGTTTCACACAATAGGACTGGGTCTTCGCTGGTATGTTTCTGGCCGTGCACCATGGAGCAACGGCTACGAGTCTATGATCTATATTGGATGGACTACCATGTTGGCAGGAATGCTATTTACACGAAAGTCATTGGGTGGTCTTGCTGCAACATCCATCCTTGCCTCTACGATCTTAATGGTGGCTGGTCTTAGCTGGATGGATCCGGAGATCACCCCATTGGTACCTGTGCTAAAATCATATTGGCTGACCATCCATGTTTCTTTAGAAGCAGGTAGCTATGGCTTTCTGATGTTGGGTGCCATCATTGGTGTGCTCAATCTTATTTTGATGATTTTTGTCAATAGGAATAACAATCAACGCATACAGCGGACGATCAAAGAACTTACTTACATCAGTGAGATGACGCTGATCGGGGGGTTATTTATGATCAGCATTGGTACCTATTTAGGAGGTGTGTGGGCCAACGAATCTTGGGGACGGTATTGGGGCTGGGATGCCAAGGAAACCTGGGCATTGGTCACCATACTTGTATACGCATTTATTCTTCATATGCGGTTTATTCCGGGGTTTAGGAGCCTTTACGCTTTTAATGTGGCTTCACTTTTTGGACTGGCTTCCGTGATGATGACCTACTTTGGGGTCAACTATTATTTATCTGGCCTGCATTCGTATGCAGCAGGAGACCCGGCACCGATTCCGTCGTTTGTCTATTATTCAGTAGGTATTCTTTTGGCCATTTGCCTGTTGGCTCTTTGGAGGAAAAATCAGCAGGGTATCCGATTGTAAACCTTGGTGCATAGGTGATATTGATCTGCTCAATCTGTATTCTAGCAGTGTTTGGTGATGTGTGATGGTTCGTGGAAGGAGAGACACTTTATGGTTTGGGGCGTCTTCGAAGGACTGTTGAAGATATATGAGCGCATTGACGAGGACAATTCAACTCAGAAGATCGAAGGCGGAATCTCGATCAATACCTTGCAGAGATCCACACGGCAGATTGATCTAAAATATTCTTCTATCTTAGGTTTGTAGATTATTTAGAAGAGGATGTGTGCCGGTAGGCCTTATCCTATTTGCGGTTTTTCTTTATCCTAACGAATAATAGATCATGATGCAACGTCGAAATTTTGTCAGATCCTCCTTACTGGGTTCAGCTGCTCTATCAGGTAGTGCCATCTCAAACTTCTCTTCATCTTTGGGAGGTGGACCGCCCTTCAAGATGAAGTTTGCTCCCCATCTCAATATGTTTAAGCACCACGCTGGAGATGATCCCATTGACCAGATTAACTTCATGGCAGATCAAGGCTTTACAGCTTTCGAGGACAATAATATGATGCGGCGTGAAACAAGTCTGCAAGAAAAAATCGGTAAGGCACTGGTCGATCGAAATATGACCATGGGTGTCTTTGTCACCGGAAGGGTGCAAAGTGACGGAAAACCTACCCTTGCAGGAAATGATGAGGCGCTCAGATCGGCCTTCTTAGAATCTATCGCCTCATCAGTGGAAGTTGCTAAAAGAGTCAATGCCACCTGGATGACGGTCGTCCCAGGAAGTGTGGATCACAGGTTGAAAATGGGATACCAAACCACCAATGTGATTGAGATTCTGAAACGAGCTTGTGAGACCTTAGAACCCCACAACCTCACCATGGTCTTAGAGCCATTAAATTTCTTCAACCATCCTGGTTTGTTTTTGACGGAAATACCTCAGGCCTATCAAATATGCAAGGCCGTCGCAAGTCCAGCCTGTAAAATCTTATTCGATATTTATCACCAGCAGATTCAAGAGGGTAATCTGATCCCAAACATGGAGAAGGCGTGGAAAGAGATCGCCTATTTTCAGATCGGCGATAATCCTGGGCGCAAAGAGCCAACAACCGGTGAAATCAATTACGAAAATATATTTAAATATATCCATGAAAAGGGATATCGTGGTGTGCTGGGGATGGAGCACGGTAATTTTCATCCTGGCAAAGATGGAGAGAGCAAATTGATAGAGGCATATCGCAGCGTAGATCTATCTGAATAGTATAGTTCGATCCTCAGGAATCACAAGGACTCCCAAAGAATGCCGGCCAACATGAAAGAGGTCATTTTGCGTGATCTTATTACTTTTGTCATCGATATTAGTTGGGGGATCTAATGTCGGATCAGTATGATGGAAAGATTATGGAGAGGGCTTTGCGCATGATTGTGACAAGCAAAGGATCGTCTGTGATCATGTATCACTGTCACTGAAAGGTATATTGGATGATCTAGGAATCTAGCTAATGGCGTATGGTCTCAGCGTCATTTGACGACTATAACTGGATGCAAATTGCCTTCTTTTTTCCCGGTTAATATCTAAATCTCAGCCTGACTTGATTTAATTTTAGTGAGTTGCCATATGAGACACTTTGCAAGGCCAATGGTCACCTTGAGTTTAAACATTTTTTCCAAAAAGGAAGGGAGATAGATGACAGGTGTAGGCTAATAGCAGTGTTGAAAAGATAATCGCCAATGCGCGGGAATAGACGTGGGCTCTGTCATAGGTAGCACAACAGAGTGAAGCCGAAAGGGTGACTACACTGAGACTGACATCGGATATGCAGAACAAACTATCCGGGGAAGTCGTGCCATCGACCTGGGTGGTGCCGGTAGTTCACTCATTACTTCTTTAATCTTCTCAAGTCCAATAATTTCACCACTCTCTGGTTTTTATCCAATGAAAAGTCCGTGATGCAGACACAGCTAATACTGCTGCAAAAATATTGAAAGCAATATCTTGCAGATCAAACACTCTACCAGGGATCAGGTATTGGATACTTTCATCTAAAACACCAATAAGTGAGGCAAGTACTATGGTCAGGAGTGCCATACCTGGTATTTTTTTACCATTTCTCACCCGTTCAGAGAATGCGTTATGTATAAAAATTGCTAAGACACTGTATTCCATTAAGTGAGTACGTTCAGGTAGCGCTAACCGTAGAAACAGCATGATATAAACAGAAGTTAAACCGATTACAGTGACCCACTCTGTCCTACTTGGTCTTGATCTGAAACCATAAGTAAAGATCGTGCCTCCAATCATGATCATAGCGATGCCAAATGTGATTCCCTGGAGATTTTTATTGCTGATGATATTTGCAAGAGGTTGACCGAGAAAAATCGTCATAAAAATTGCTGCAATCACAGCAAACACCCAGATCCAAAGCCGTTTTTCCCGATGGGAAGTAAACATATTCATCAACCAGTGTTTCTCATGTGCACTTAACTTGGCAGAGCATCACACAATAAAAATCTAGGTAATTCTGATTTCCCAGTGGCAAGATCGAAGTAGGCATTTCGCTTACTTGCTATACTGCAATGCCGACTAGCTATTAGCACGGCATGGCTTAAGCCGTGCCTACTTCTTGGCGCTTTACCTGAGTGCAAAATCTTATCAGACTTTTACGTGAGGCCCTGCTAGGATTGCCAATTATGTTAGTAGGTGGTGTCCTCGAAAATAGAAGATATGAAATATTGTGCTATTGCTCTCAACTTGAAAAGGGACAATCCTCACCAAATGGGCTATTTGGGAAGAAAATAGTGCCAGAGAAAGCTTTTTGATTTACTTTTCGAAGGAAACTGACTAATTTTTCAAATCCTTGGTGTACCTGTCATTGCCGTCTGTCAACCATGTCAGTGGAATTCGGACAAACACATTTTTCTGATAATCATCCTTCTCGAAAACGAGACCAATATCACCATTAGGTAGAATACTCATGGAAGAGTAGGCGGCGCTTCCCTTGTAAATGGTTTTGCCCTCTGACCAACTTTTGCCTTCATCATAACTTATTCGTACCGTCATATTTTCCCGCTTGTCAGCCATTCTTGCATTTGAGAAAAGGAGCCTGTTTCTGTCGTCTCCATCCTTTATCGACGTGTATCTGATTAAACTGGCATTGCATCCCGGATCAATCAGCGTGGTGTCTGGCATTGAAAACCAAGTATTCCCTTGGTTAGTCGAAGTGTGTACATATCTAATTCCACCTTCACTTAGCCTGCTATTGATCATCCATGTGCCATCAGCCAGCTCAACCACTTTAGATTCATTTCCAGGTGTAATGGGGGTGTCAATGAGATGCCAATTGTGCCCATGATCATCGCTAGCAAATAAGTGTAGTCCATTTTCTAAATTCACCAGTGTGTGCAAAAGTTTACCTGAACGGGTCTGGATGCCTCGTCCAGAGGTGATGAATTTAAAATCCTGATGCCACTCCGGTTTCGAAATCTGTTCTGTGATGTCAACAGGGGCGCTCCAGGTCTTTCCGTTGTCCTTGCTTTTGATATATTTCAAATAGTAGACATCCCGTTCTTTCACCAGATCCATATAATTAAAGAATAGAAAAACTTCCTCGGTGACCTTATCAACAATCATGGATGGATCTGAGGCGGATTTTCCCAGGGGGTAATCGATAATGGTTTCTATGTCTGACCAGGAGACTCCGTGATCCGTGCTGCGACGACCGACAATATTAATGTTTTCACTCCATTTCAAATCTTCACACGCTGGCACTCTCTCATCGATGGCCACGATCAGATCACCATTCGGCGCGGTGACTATGGATGGGATTCTGTAGCACGACACCGTGGAATCCATATCCGAACTAAATAGGTTCACATGCTGCAAACCATTCATGGCCCCCTCTGCCGGCTGGCCATATGTGGCAGTGTAGATGATCAGGATGAGCATGGTGAGAATCGTCTTCATGATGGATGATTTATGTAATGTTCGTTTTGTTTTTTCTGGGTAAATCTACTCACCGCCAATCCGATCAGGACACAACTTACGACACCTACACCACCGTAGAGATACCCATTTAGTGAGGTGAAATTCTTGACCAATATGGTGACCAGGGCCCCTCCAAGAGTGCCGGTAATGGCACCTGTTGCATTAGCCCATTTAGAAAATACGGCCAACACAAATACTCCGGCCAAACTACCACCGATCATACCCAATATCTCCTGGAAGAAGTCGAAAATAAACTCCACTTCCGTAAGAGCTATCCAAATGGCGGTCATGGTGCCAAACAGGCCCATTAATAAAGTCACATACTTTGCCAGTCTGAGGTATCTGGCGTCGGTAAGATCTGGCCAAAAGTGGCTATGAATGTCTGTAATGTAGGCAGTCGCTATACTATTCATACTGCTGTCTAATGAAGACATGCTGGCGGCAAAGATACCAGAAATGACCAGGCCTGCCACGCCCACTGGCAGTTCTGCCACGACAAAATAGGGCAAGATTTCATCGGGTGTATTGCTGCTGATTTCTGCCGGGTTGGTAAAATAGTACACAAATAAGGTAGTTCCTAAACCAAAGAATATGAGGATGCCTGGGAGTGTGATGAGTCCATTAGTCCAGAGACTTTGGGCTGCCTCTTTTTCTGTTCTTACAGTTAAATACCTTTGGATCACTACCTGGTCAGAAGAGTAAGAAATTAGATTTAAGAAAAAGAAACCGACAATCGCAACCCAGAATACCAGCTCAGAGGCATTCCACCGCCAGTCCAGCAGCAGAAATTTATTGTTTTCTGTACCAAGCCTGATCACTTCAGATATACCCCCCTCGATCTGACCCATCGCCACAAAAATGCAGGCCAAGGCTCCCCCCAACAAGACGATGACCTGGATGACGTCCGTCCAGATGACTGCCTCGATGCCGCCAAGAACAGTATAGGCTGTGGCGAATAGACCCATAGCGGCGATGCAAAGTAGTATATCAATACCGGTGACCGATGAGATGGCTATGGCTGGCAAATAAAGAACGACCCCCATTCGGCCCAGCTGTAGGAGAATGAAGGTTAAGCTGCCCAGTAACCTTACGTGAAAATTGAACCGTCTCTCTAGAAACTCATAGGCAGTAGTAATTTTAAAGCGTCGGAAATAGGGTAAATAGTAAGTCACGATGACTGGTACAATGGCCAAAATCATCAAGGTTCCGATGGCCAGACGCCAGTCGGTAGCATAAACTATCGCCGGTATTGCCATAAAGGTGATCGCGCTTAGCTGCGTACCGTAAATGCTGATGCCCGCTGCCCACCATGGTATTCTGCCGCCGCCCAGAAAGTAGTCATCCGTACTCTTTCCCCGGCGTGAGAAAAACAGACCCATGAGAAGCATCAGCAATAGGTAGCCCAGCAGGGTGAGCCAGTTGACCAGCCCAAATGTGAGACCACTTCGATAGGTATACACGCTGGGAGATCTGACACCGGGGCCACGTTCACCGCTCAGCACCATCCATTGGTTTTTGAAGGACACAGTGGGCGCAGTGACCCGAGACCTTCCCTTGGGCATTTCGCCCATGGCTACCCAGGACTGGCTATGCGTATTGAATGCCATCACTTCTTCGCTAAAGCCAGGATGGGTGCTGGGGTCTGTGTGCTGCAACGTGGCTTCATCCAATCCACCTGGTATGATAATGTGCGACATGCCCGCTGTGAATGCAGGACTTGGTGCAGCTGCAACTCCCCTGGGCATCTCGGGAAGTGAATGCCATTTACCAGCCGCTATGTCATTGGCGTCGGGTAGGTATCTATAGGCATCTATCAGTAACTTGCGGTCAACTGCACCTTCCTCCGTATGACGCAATGTAAATCCGCTGAGGAGATAAAACATGCCATCATGACTGGCTGATACAGCTTGGATTCTTGCAGGTCCCGGCCATGAAGGACCCCTCCGCCATTGGCGAGCAGATTTCTTGACTTTGAGATCCAGGAGATAAAAATCCTTTAGTGCCAGACCTTTTGGAGATTCGCTACCACCAGCGATATGAATGACCCCATCCACTATTGCCCCGCACATATTGGCTAGTGGTTTTGGCAAAGGAGGAAAGCTGAAATCGAATGTTACTTCCCCATCTAGATATTCCAATCCAACAACCTCAGCATAATATCGTTCTGCATCGCTGCCACCAATTAAGATAATCTGATCTTGATAAGTAATGCTGACACCATACGCTCTAGACCATGGTAGTTTTTGCTCAGCGACCTGCCAGCTGTTTTCGTCAGCATCGAAATAGAAAATCTTGTCAAACCATTTCTTGGTGCCACCATCCCACGGCTTGGCTTCAGGAAAGTTTGCTCCACCGGCGCAGATGAGTACACCGTGACTAGTGCCGGCATAAAGGCCGGCAAACCCTTCCGGATCAGGTAATGGTGGGAACTCACTCCATTGCCCTAGGGCGGTCGCGTAGAGCAGGCTGAGTAAAAAAAGGAGTATCACATAATCCTTACAGTTCATGCATTGCTTTTAAGCACCCTCTTCAAATGGATATAGCGGCTTTCTTCTCTTTCGAAAGTTGAGCTGGCACATATCTGCAATCGTCACACCTGCAGTGTTTACCCGGACAATGGATGGGCAAACTGACTCGTAGGCAGCAATTGGAGCCTGAACACCCTTTGCCACGACCACATCGAAATCACTAGGACAGACACCAAAATGCAGCAATTGTTGAATACTAAATGGGGGCATGCGCAGTGAAGTGATCATGATGATCGTATTGCCTCTTGTTTTTACGATGGCCGTTCTTCCCATATCGAAATGAACTTGGCCACCATGATGTGGAGCCAGCTCTGTGAATTTCCCATCGACCATTTGCCACATGGACACCTCTCCAGTAAACGGAGGACCATGCCGACGATCTGTTTTGGCTCCTAATGTGATCAGTGAGCTATGCTCAGAGCTCATTCGATCTAATTTATTGACTGCTTCTGGATCATAGATACAAACAAATGATTTTGTAGATTCCCTTTCTTCAAGTGCGTGTAATAGCAGGGTACCATCACCAGGAGATCCCCCACCAACGTTATCTCCCATGTCCAGTAAAAGTACTGGTTTGGTCAATTGATCAAGCATGTCTAATGCCTCCTCAATAGATGTCTTCTTGCCATTAAACTTGTGTCGATTCCGATAAATGTATGCTGCAATGCTAGTGCCTATACTCAGAGCTTGGCTAGGAGCTCTATTGGTCACAACCAGGATAGAAGCACCCATTTCGCTGACATCGGCGTAGGGAAATCCCATGAGTACACTGATTGAAAGTACATCATCGACCTGACTAATTTTTTCTACTAGTGCATACAAACTCAAGCATGGTTCTGTGGCAGTATGTTGTTGCTCTATGCTAATGACCACTTTAGATATAGTCAGAACTTGTGTAGGTCTGATGGCACCATTGAGAGTCTTGATCATGATCAGAGCGACCTCAGCACCGACATCCCTCTGATCCATGTGGGGATTCGTCTTATAAGCAACCAACGCATCAACAGCGGATGCCATTCTTTCACTCACGTTGGCATGGAGATCAAGGGTACCCATGATCGGTATATTACCTACCAGCCGCCTAACCTCTGAAAGCCAGTGTCCGTCAAAGTCATCGTGAGATTCGCTGACAGCAGCCCCATGGGGTGCAACTAAAAGTCCTGCCAGGGGGAGGGCATCGGCAACAAGTTCAAGCAATAGATCTACTAAATAGCTCGAAGTTGCCGATGCTATTTTCCCACCAGGTGTTGCTTCAGCGTACATGATGGGTACCAATTCTACTGGATGCTGGCCGAGCACTTCCATCATCCCCCCGATTTCATGATGGGCATCCCTATATTCTTCGATTATTGCTTTTCCAAGAAAGAAATGTCCATTGTGAAAGTCATCAATGGTTGTGAGGGTGTCAATGAATGTATTTGATTCGTGACTAATTCCGACAAGGCCAATGCGGAGCTTATTCATGATTTCTCAGAAAAATTATCAGAGGAATTCCAGGAATTCCTAAAGGATGCCAAATTTCTTGTATGCCTCACCTGCCTTCATTCCATTTCTAATTGCATTTCGTGCGATGTTTTCATCATCGACTTTCTGGAGTGCAAGGGAAATGGTTTCTTCCTCAACAGCCAGC
This sequence comes from Saprospiraceae bacterium, assembly GCA_965223025.1. GTDB lineage: Bacteria > Bacteroidota > Bacteroidia > Chitinophagales > Saprospiraceae > JABDMH01. The sequence goes on along the minus strand of CBDCVP010000023.1, from coordinate 3,224,602 downwards.
GGAACAACGACGATGCCATCTTCATCACAAAAAACAAGAGATCCAGGCTCGAATACGACACCCCCGATCTGGACCGGAATATCAATATCTATCACTCTTTGCCGATGGAGACTATCGTATATGCATTTACCCTTGGCAAAGACCGGAAACTGCATTTTTCGCATCATAGTAACATCGCGAATGGCTCCATCTACTAAGGCACCCACACACCCACGATTCCTCGCTGCTGTAGATAACAGCTCACCCCAGATTCCGGAGCGCATAGATCCGCCAGCTGCAGCAATCAAAACATCTCCAGGGTGGCAAGCATCCACAGCCTGGAGTTCTAGCGCGTAAGGGTCTGAGTCGATGTGATACATGTCTGCCCATAATGTTGTTTTGCAGCGTCCAATCAAGATCTCGTTAGTAGTATAGGCCTTGAAAGAAACGCTCGGAGATTGCTTGCGAAACCCAAGACTGTCAAGTGCATCGCAAATTACAGCACTGTATAATTTTTCTTGTATGTCTTCAAATGTTGACCTGAGTTCATTCATTTCGTAAATCGAAGATTGTTGGTGTTCTCAATAAATCTGCTAGTGGAAAATAAACTGTTTTGTTAATATGTTATGGCTTTTTACAGGAGGGTCCATAGATCTGATCCAGCCTCAATCTTCGAATGCAAGCACCTAGACTAGGCTGATGAGGTGTCTTTTTTAGATAGCTCAACAGAACATAATCGTCAACTTGATGAATGGAGGAATAACAGTAGAATCCATCTGGATCATATTCTAGGTTTCTAATTTTGTTCCAGGTCTTCCCTTCATCAGACGAAATGGCAATAGTCAAAGGCGTCCTCTTTGCTTTATAGTAACCAGGTCCAGATGCTCCGTTATTGTTCCAGACCATAATGAGATCCCCTGTGGATGAAATGCGTTCAATCGAGGCCGGTGATATCGGAGAATTGACTGCCATGGGTTGTGACATGCTCCAATTTTCACCATGATCATTGGAAAATGAACAGAGTTGTTTTCCACCACTAGCACGAATAAACATCATCAATCGACCATCTCTCAGAGCTACCACACCCGGCTCCTGAGTGATGATCGAATCGGGAGTTGGAACTGCAGGGCCAGATGACCAGGATGCTCCTTGGTCGTCAGAATAATAACACCAGAGTTCACCTTTGTGGCTCCATGTTGTTTTCTCTGTCTTATGTCTAGACACAGGCATGAGCAGCCGCCCATTTTCCAATTGGACAACTCGATCGTTGTTAAGCACGAAGTAACCCTTCCGGTCTTGGATACATGCCACCGCCTCGCTCCAGATCGCACCTTCATCATCTGAAATTCTAAGATATGGGATACAGTCACTAAGAGAATTCTTTCTCAGATAAAATAATCCGATGCTTCCACTCTTGAGTCGTAGCAGCGAAACTGACATGACATTCATATCTCCTTCCCTTTCAACTTCTAATTGGTCTATCACTGTCCAGGTACTACCTTGGTCTTTGGAGGATCTGCTGACCAATTGGGCTGGGGCATGATCGCTCGCTGCATCACCACTAAATTTGGTGTAGATAAACAGCAAGCTCCCATCACGCAGAGTGATCATATCACCCTCACCGTTGCGGGGGTTGTCTAGGCCCGGAACAAGATCCAGTACGACTTGACCATAATCGCTGGAAATCTGCTGGGCCATAATACTTGGAATCAGGAGCAACAATAGAGCGCAATTAAACAGCTTAATCACGGACTGAAATCTCCACCTAGAAGGAAATCCTAAAATGCGATCAAAGAAAATCATGCATTAAAGTACAGACTTATTATCAGAATGCTGAGATGTGAGTAGCTAATTTCTTTATAATAAATACTCGGTTCTCAGCTCTGATCTTCTCTTTTCTCTTAGCACCCCAGCGGGCACCCGATGATGACAGTGTGAAGACCAATCAATGTATTTATTTCCAACAATTAGCCACGATTAGGTAGCTCGAGATCAGAATGCTTCCGGAGTTTTTAACCAGGATTACACACATACGCGTGTCACTACGAAATGCAGAGGACTAAAAAAACAGGTGCGACACTGTGATTTTGCCTCACAGCAGAAGTCACCAGTGCGGCTAGATCTTCCTCCAACGATGAAGCCCGGATTACCTGTTGTCAGCAGCACAGATTCAGCATTGGTCAACATACTCTCCCAGTGTACACCGAAACAAGTCCCTTGACTGGCGATCTCGTTGTAGGTGAAGTGGATCCCCATCAAGTCGAATGCTAGGATCTCAAGACTCCGTCAACCTGCACCTGGGATATTCCACTCACACAGACAGGATCACTGCGATCAAGGCACCATTTGCAGAACTGCCATCCAGGATCCGTGCCCCGGAGCCTCAAGGATTAGTTCTTCCGCAATTGCAGTTGCTTGGATCGCTCCTTCCCACCTGGCCCCTTTTACCTGAAGCCATCTAATGGTCCAAGTGCCATCAAGTGGCAATGTAATTTGACCTCCGTCGGTAAAATACACCAGATATTCCTTTCCAGGAATGCCACGAAGATATGCCTCATTTTCCTCTCTTTCCATCATTTGATTGAGGGGCTGCATACTAAAAAAGTCCACAACGTCTGTCGCCATCCGCATGCTCTTGATCACCATCCGAGCTGATTTGCTCAGGCCCAGGCCGCTTGTGGGTCGATGAAATCGGGCACTGGAAGAACCGAACAAGATATTCCGGCAGAATTTTTCAATCGCATCTTTGTCATCCCCTCCATGTCTGCCACCATCCGATCCGTAAATTTTGATATTGGTTACGGGACGTACATTACCTAGTTTCTTAAGTCGTTCGATTTGTGCCAATCCGTTGTTCCAGTGCTTTTCACCGGTGTGATGGTTGTTTTGCGAAATCTCGACGAAGTCATAGATTTCCGGATGGTCGAATGTTTCCCTGTGCATGATATGTTGTAGGTCCCATGGATCCCACATTTCAGTGCAATAAACCGTCTTGTTTTGCTCCTTAGCTCTTTTGTGGATGTAATTTGCCCAAAATTTGCCCCACGATGCACTGACAGAAGTTTCATTGTCCATGCAGTATAATATGTGATGGTAGTCCAGAGTATAAGACAAGATTTTATCGACGAATTTTTGCTGATACTCTAAGCATTTCATATTATTTCTCAATGCCGGAATAGAGGTGAAGAAAGGGTTATCCGCATAAATCGGATGGGTGGGTACTTTTTCGATCAGATCTGTTCGCTCCAAGGTGTAATTAATATTGTTGACTGGGTTGAATGGATTGATCTGCCAATTTTCTCTATAATAATCAAATGTAGCCCAGATCTCGATCTGCACGATGATATTCCGTTCGGCTGTCCATTGAAGAAAATGGGCAAATCTATCCCAGTATAGGGTATCCCAGCGGTTTAGATCGTATTTACCCTCCGAAACATCAAAGTAGAAAGGCCATCTATTGCCTACGTCCCGGCTAGACATGGTGCAGCGTACATAATTTCCACCGTATTCTGCCAATGTGTCAAGTTGTAGCTTGACATTCGGCAGCTGGAATAAATTGTCCTCATCCGATCCACCCAGAAGCAACCTGGGCTCCCCATCATAACTCCAGTATTGAGGGTAAGATTGGCTGATGGTAAGTCCCTGGGACCAACCTTTGGTGGTCATGACCAACCATAGGACCAGGCAAACTAGATAGACATTTTGCATAAGCACTAAGATAGCGAATGACCTTAACAGCGCGAGTGATCGGTCCATTTCTTTCCTAAAGTTGCTGTCGGCAGGTTCACTTATAACACGGCAATCTGTGCTCGCTCGTGAAGTGAGGTGCTAAAATCCGGCCACTTTGTCGACCAGATTTATCAAGGGATAACCATTCAAATAGCGGTGTACATTGTCCGTTAGTACCGATTGAACTCTATTTCTCGAATATTGTGATCGCCCTGAAATATGAGAGGTGATGATCACATTTTCAAAATCCCACAGTACGTGATCAGGAGGAAGGGGTTCGGGATCAGTCACATCCAATGCAACCCCCTGGAGATGTCCACTGCGAATAGCATCCACCAGTGCTGGGGTGTCCACCAGTTTCCCCCTCGATACATTGATAAAGAAGGAACCAGACTTCATGTCGGCAAATTGTGTGGCGCCAAACATTCCCTCACTGCGTGAAGTATGTGGAGCGCCACAAACCACCACATCGGATTCCTGCAGCAGTGTTCTTAGGCCTTCATCCTCAGCATGATATAGATCTTCACATAGGTCACCGATTTGGGCTGGGTAATAAGCCTGGATATCTGCCGCAATGACACGCATGTCCAATGCCTTGGCTCTTCGTGCCACTTGTCTGCCGATGCCACCAAATCCGACGATACCCATGGTCATATCCGTCATTTCAAGTTGATCGCCCGTGCCACCCCACTTATGCTTGGGCATTTGCCGGATCTGTCCGGATATTTGCCGAGCCAAGGTAAGAAGCATGCCTATGACATGATCTGCAATGGCCGGAGCATAGCAACCCTTGGCATTGGTCACGATCACATTGGATGCAACCATTTCGGGGAACAGTTGCTTTTCAACTCCTGCAGAAGTGCTGTGTATCCACTTCAGGTTTTTTGTCCGACTAAAATCTTCCGGACTCAAACGTCCCACATAGACATCTGCCTTACTCAATAGTTCGTGGGCTGGATCATCATTTAAACGATGGTGTAGCTGAATTTCGGGCGAAAGTGCCTGAATCTGATCGATAAATGTTTGTGCCATTTGGTACGCAGATACAATATGGCAGGGCAATCTGGAAGCCTTTTCCATGGGTGGTAGATCTTTCAGAAGTTGTTGGTTTGTCGATGGCACATACCAGGTGGGAGACGACAACAAAAGCCCTCCAGCTATCGATTGTTTCATGAATGTGCGCCGGGATTTTTCACTGGGCATAGATGTGTGATTATGGTGAAATGGTAGCTCCATGTATAACAGCACCTAAAGGCACTGATGTCACAAAGGATCAAAGAGGTCGAAGGAACACTAAATATATGAATAAACTAAAAAATTAATTAGGCCAGAAAGCTTGAGAAATGCCTACATATGGCAATGTTGATGGGAGAGGAGGGAATACGGTTCAGATATGCCTGCCAGTAGCAAGGGTTGTGGATCCCCACATGCTAGTTTTAATACGAGTTTGACAGACGCGTATGATCTGGATCTGCCATAGCGCGGTGGTGGCTCAGGCATCACGCATCTTTGACGGCATTATTAAATCATATTATTTTCTAATTAGGGCAATCTCCAGGCAGCGGATCTTGGAGCATGAGCGATTGTGCAAAGTCGTCATCCAGTGATTTCTGGACAAAGTCATTACCTACAGAGCCTTGCATGGCCGTAGCTCCATATCCCAAATTGTTCATATGGGCGCGGACGATTACTGCTTGATCTGAGGTGATTGCCACAGGTCCACCTGATCTTTTGAAAGGTTGCTCAGAGACGTGGCTGTGCGTAAGGATCCGCCGGTAAATCAAGATGGAATCTGGTGTGAGCACCTCCCACCAATCAGCATATTGATCACATCCGGTATCAGGGCTTTTGACTTCGACCGTAAAAGTAAAATTGTTTTCAGTGCCCGTGACAGACACACTCCGTACCTCCGCTCCAGTTTTTTCCGGTTCGGGGTCCACCATCTCATCGTCGACAACTGTAGTGTCCATTCCACATGCAACCACCAGACAGCATAGGAGTCCATTAAAAAGCTTCATATTCATAGGATACCAACGTCCCGAATTAGGAATTAATTACTGCATAAGTTATCTATGCCACCAGATTCCAATTATTGACCATATCAGTATGACCAAAGTGAGAATGGATCACCGACTGATGATCTATCCCAGAAAGTAAGTTTTGTCTGACAATTTGATGATGTAAGAAACTGGTGTTGAGATAATTTGGGAATTTCAGTAATTCGCTGGAGCCCTTTGAGGGTATCTTCCGATTTTAGTTGAATAGTATTAGATATGATATGAATAGAGCACTAAATCGTATCTCTAGAAGCATTCTACTATTCCTTAAAACGATAGCCTGTTAATTCACCCACTCGGGGGTTCTTTGACCAAGACCCACCAAATATGGCCAAGAGCCAAAAAATATGATGATTGCTGATTAGCGTAATGCAAGATTAAGACCTATTAAAGGTCGGTATTGTGTTGGATCGCTAATGTTCCATCAAAAAAGCAATAATATCGGCCACATTTTGCTCATCTATATTCAGAGCTACGGGATCTGGCATCAAGCTATTGTCTTGAATTACCTTCTCGGCAATTTCCTTGGTCTGAATACTGTGCAGGTTTCCGGAGATGTCTTTTAAAACGGTGACCTCACCTTCAGAGAGCAAGAATCCTGAGAAGATATCTCCTTTTTTTGTGGTCACGTACGTGGGTTCATAGCCAAAAGTTACGGCAGCATTTGGATTAATGATGGCATCGACTAAACCTGCTATATCAAATTTGCCGCGAATATTCGTGAGGTCAGGACCGATCTCTTTGCCAATGTCTCCCATGGTATGGCAAATACCGCAATGGATGCTAAATAAATCCCTACCGTCTTCGATCTCGCCTTTCAATTCGCCAATTTTCTGAATGGAAAGATGGACTCCCTTACTGCGCTCAAAATAGGAGCCAGCCAGCATCCTTACCTCTTGGTTTTTGTTTCTAAAGAGTGCATCACCCAAGTCAGGATGATCATAAAGGTGAGCGGGAAGCTTCTCGGTGGCTGCCATATTCAGTAGTAGTCTCGCACCAGTGGGATGGTTGGCCAGTTCCACCGCAGCCAGTACGTGTTCTTCTCTTGCTGATGAATCCAGCAGGATATTTGCCCATCTTCGCACATCTTGGTGAAGAGCGGCCGTACTGTCAGATTCCCATGGCATCGCATCGTGCCAAAGGTTGTTTTTTCTAAAGGTGAGCCACCAACTGCTCATCTTTTTTATTCGTGGATCGGAGGTGGTGTCAGCCAGAGCATGCATGGTTTGTGCGGCATCGGTGCCGGGCACGAATCCAATGGCAGTCAAAGCTTCCATTCTGGAAGCATAGGGAAGCATACTGGATGTTGCCCTCCTGGCAAAGGCGTTTAGCATCGCAGCAGGATGTAAACGCCAGGCTAGTTTGGTAAATGCCTGACTCCATTGCAATGGATCAGTCGGCTCTTTTTCCACGATCATGGCAAAAAAATCATCCTGCTTACCCTCCAGGGCCGTGCCGAGTGCTTCCAGATACCAGGGATCATCACCATCGAATCCACTGTATAGTGTGGCTAGTATATCTGAGCAGTCCTTGTAATCGCTATCACGCAGCGACAATGCCACAGCCCGCCGGACTCCGGAAGATGGATCTCTTGCGGCCTGGCGTGCATACTTCAATAGATCGCTTGGATGGTTCTGGGTCAGTGCTCGGTAGGCGGTGATTCTAAGTCGCGGATCGGCCGTCGTGCGCAGGTGATCCTCTACGACTTTTGTGCCTTCCTCACCTAGTACACAAAGCAACCATAGGGCTCTGGCCCGGTGAAAGGGATTTTCTGCTTTGAGCAATTCGAGTACACCCGGAATGGCATCGGTACCTGCTTGGCTCAGTTTGACAAAGCCCAGATTTCTCACATTAATGGCGGGACTGCATAGTGCTTCGATTTGCCCAGCTTGTGTGGTGAGATCAATCGTTGGTGTAGTAAGACGCTGATTTGCCAGTGCAATTCGAAATATGCGACCATAGGCAGAGGTATCATTCATCAGGTGGCCACCTACTACCGGATCGTACCAATCCGCTATGTAAATGGATCCGTCGGTGCCGGTTGCAACGTCACTGGGTCTAAACCACTTTCGCCGGTCTTCGGTATGTTCGTTCCAGATATATCCTTCTGTGGAACCGGGATAGGTGGTGATGAGATCGCGACGATCCAAGCTATACCCGGCTCCCTCCATTTGGGGTTGATAGGCAAACAATACATTGCGGCCAGCATCGACGTTGATGAACATACCTCTATATTTGTCTCCAAACGCATCTCCCTCGTACACCATCACGCCGGTGGGTGATCCTGCCCCGGTATTATCACCTGCCGGAATCACACCGGGATCACTCTGGTGCCAGTGAGCCTCGAAAGAGGACATCCCTGGTCGTTTATCGGCACGCCAGGTGCGATGGCCATCGGCACTAAAGTATCCAGCGTTGGCACCCTTCATCAACCAGGTACTTCTGCATGTCTCTACCTGATCGTCGTTATCGTTTTGCCAAAGATCGCCATAGGAATCAATAGCCAATTCGTACGCGTTGCGAAAATTGTGTGCGAGCACCTCCAAGCCGGTGCCATCGGATTGGATCTTCAATGCCAAGCCCCCGACCCAGATTCGTCCATCATCGCTTCGGCGAGCACCGCTGTTTACGGTATTATATGGAGTGCCTCCGGTATAAACACTGCCAGAGCGAAGGGTCCATCCGCCCTTATCTGTCACCATATGTGGCCCAGCGTTACCCGTGTTGAAATACCAATTTCCATCAGGTCCGGCTATGACGGCATGTAAGCTGTGATCGTGATCTAATCCACCAAAACCAGTGAGCATGACCTCTTTTCCATCGGGGACATCATCTCCATCGTCATCGGTGTAGATGATTAGATTAGGGGCACAAGAAATCACTATTTTATTACCCAGGACGGCAATTCCCAACGGTGCAACCAGGTCTGTATCTTGCACGAATACCTTTGTTTTATCGGCTTTGCCATCATGGTCGGAATCTTCCAAGATCACTACCCGGTCTCCCTTTTCGAAGTGAGGATGGTCGGAGGGTTTATTTTTAAACAACCGATAATTGACAGCCTCTGTCACCCAGATTCTGCCCCGGTGATCCACATCTATATTGGTCGGATTAAAGAGCTGAGGAGATTCAGCCCACAAGGTCGACTTCCAACCCTCTGGTAGATACAGCAAACTGTCGTAGTGTCGCTCAAATTCAAGGTTGGGCGCCCTCGATATCGCCAATCTAGGATCATTTTCCTGGCAAGAAATAAACATCAAGGATATCAGCAAAAACAATGTTGTTCTCACTCCGGAAAGTGCCATTTTTGATTTAATGACTTTTTCTGAGTGGTTCAATGGTGTGTGGATTTCTGTGATGGGGTTTACGCACATTTTGATCTCTAAAATACTCTTCTCAGGACCCTGTTATTCTTGCGGTAGGATTTATACATATCGGCACCCTTGGGTACAGCTCCCTCTATTTGAATCCATCCTTCATATCCAATGTCTTCGATCGATTTTCTGACCTTCTTAAAATCCACTAATCCTTTTCCCAATAAATATCCATTTTCTTTTGCGTGGAATTCACAAATCAGATCCTTTCCCAGCCAGCGGATCTCTTCATAAATGTCGTATCCCATTTTATGAGAATTAGCTACATCATAATAGACTTTTATATGGTCGGACCCAACCGCATCAATGATATCTACATGTTCCTCGGCACTCAACCAACTTTCAATGCCAAGGATGACACCCGCTTCCTCTGCCTCTTTTGCAGCTGTTTTCAGTCGTTCGACGACCACCTTGGTCCCTTTCTTATCATGCTTAATATCACCATCACCAAAAAAAGCAAGCAGTACGATCTTGATTCCCATCTGTTTGGCTGCTTTAATACTGCCAAGTACCCATGCTTCAGCCCGTTCATCAGACTTATAAGGTATTTGGTTGAGAATGCCTAGTGCCAGACTCGCTACCGACATCTGGTGAGATCGAGCTCTTTGGAGATAGGCCCGTTGAATATCAGCTCGAGATAACCACTCTTCTTCTGGATTGACCCGGTAGCTTATTTGAATGCCATCAAGGCCGATTTTGCGACCGACATCAAAGGCTTCTAATTTTCCACGTTGGCCAATGGACCAATCACAAGCTCCAATCTTGAACTTCGACTTCGGTCGCCTTTTTATGAAATGATCAACTCCTGAAGCTGTGGCTCCCATCAGGATGGCACTATGATGTAGGTAGGTACGTCGGTCCATGAAGGTAGTTTTCTTAAAGATAGAATTTCAGGAGAGAATTCATTCGACTACCCACCTCGAAAGTGACTATATCCACATTTGACTGCCACTCAAGTATGCAGTGCAGTCCTTTACCGCATTATCCCTTGATTCAACCTCGGCTTTCTAGGAGTCGTTTCAGTTGATGGAGGTCTTTTCGATTAGCTCGCCGCATCATCACCTCCATAAATGGTGCCATGAGTTTTGAGAATCCCGTAGGTCTGCCGTCGTTGCGTAGCGTCATCTGACATTGATCGGCGCCCAGGGATTTCCAGGAATAGGTAGTACGCATGGGAAAGGGTCCCTCAGCCGTTTTCATGATCAGTTTTTCGTTGGTTTTTAGGCTGGTGATTTCGTAAGTATAAATCAGTTGCTTTCCAAGAAAATGGGCCTCAAAAGTCACCTGTGAGCCCGCTTGCAAAGGTTTGGGTGTTTTCCAATCGACGGATTTTATGTTTGAGTACCATTTTGTGGCATTGTCGGGATTAGAAGCAAAGGTAAAAACCTCTTCTATGCTCCGATCAATGATGATGACTGTGGTTACGTCGACCATTTTTACCAGGTTTTTTGGATGAAGGTACTTTGAGGATTGACATCCACACATCTTGGCGTGGCATCGATGGAAGTATCCCCTTGCAATCAATCTGAGTGAAACCACAGGATTGGACTCTGGGTTTCACTCAGAAAGGTATGTGCACAGCTCCCGAGCCTGTGGACTTCGAACTATCAGTTCATTGTGAAAAAGTTTTTTTACGCTGTCTCCGTAGGGAGCTGGTATTAGATCTATGGTTGCATCGGAGTATAGAAAAATTGCTCCTTGACAATTTTTCCATCTTTAACCTCATATACGCTCAGTTCATCCAGTTGCATGCGTCCCATGCCCTTCATGGTCGTGTCGGATTTCATGCGAACCGCAAAGAAATCTTGGGATACAACTGGTTCGCTCATTTCGTTGCCGTGGAATTCCTCCACCATGGCACTCCACTGCTCCCCTTTCTTCTTTACGGCATCCAATCCTTTCACTGATTCCCATGGTGTGCCCGCTGGTTCGATGCTCTCAACATTTTGGGCATAAAGTTCATCTTGGGCTTGCGACCAATTTCCTTGAGCGCACAGTTCACAAAGCCGATTGGCTACTTCTTGTGTTGTCATATTCTATTTTTTTACTGTTAATAAAGCAGGGTTTTATCACCCTGATACCAAAGCTAGGTGGTCTCAAGCAGCACTGAAAAGTGTAATCTTGCCATTGTGCGGGTGTCATATGGCCATATTGATGTATTTTTATGCATGTTCGAGATCAGTGGTGGGGGTACATTCGGTCTTTGATCGGTTGAACGATCACCACTACTCTATTTTTCAGTAATTGCCGAAGACATGCACATATCCATTCTTGTTCCAGCTGGCCAATCGATTTTAAGCAGTATTGTAGGGCCCTATAAGATCTTTTCCTTTGTCAATCAGTACCTCATGGACTCAGGTAGGCGGGATACACCATTTTATAACATAGACTTGGTAGGACTGGTGCATGAAACCAAGCTTTATAACGAAATTTTTTCTATCAGACCCACCAAGTTGATAGAGGAGGTGACTCATACCGACCTAGTGATCATCACTACGTTGTTTGGAGACATGCAGCAGGAGCTGGAGCGAAATGCTGATTTCATACCGTGGATTCGCGAGATGCGCAAAAAAGAACAAGCTGAAGTGGCAAGCCTATGTGTCGGCGCCTTTCTGCTAGCCGATACGGGATTGGTGGATGGCAGAGATTGCGCCACTCATTGGTCTATGTTTGACCTATTTAGAAAGATGTACCCGAAAGTAAATTTGTTGCCAGATAGCATCATCACTGAAGATGACGGTATTTATTCTAGTGGAGGATCTTACTCATTTCTCAATCTGCTGCTGCATCTGGTGCAAAAATACAATGGAAAAGAAATGGCGAATTGGGTAGCTAAAATGTTTGAGATAGAAATTGACCGGACTTCACAGGGGCCATTTTTTATTTTCCAAGGCCAAAAGAATCACGATGATCATCTGATTAAAAAGGTACAAACCTTTATCGAGGAGAACTATGAGCATCCGTTTTCGCTCAATGATTTAGCCAAGGAATTTAATATCAGCAAGCGAAATCTCATGCGTAGATTTAAGAGAGCTACGGATAACACACCCATTCAATATTTGCAGCGTGTGAAAGTGGAAGCCGCTAAGCGCGGTTTAGAGACCACCAATAATTCCATCAACGAGATCATGTATGGTACTGGCTACAATGACATCAAGTCTTTTCGGGAGACCTTCAAGAAGTTAGTGGGTATTCCGCCATCTGTATACCGACTGAAATATGGTAGAGCATGAGTCGGGCATTCAAGCAAGTCCACCAAGAACTCTAATCCACGACTATTCTTTCTAGATCTACCTTTACCGATCCATCGGACTTTGCCCTAAAGATGGCGGTAGCACGCTCTTCACTAAATTCATGTTTCGGCAGGAAATATCCTTTTCGATGCGTAAATACTTTTTGATTTTCTTTATTGATTTCAGCTGAACCTACCGTGTAAAATCCAGCTGTTTTGGATTGTTTAGAAATATTGACCCGCGCTAAGGGCCGGTTATTTTTTGTCTGCCAAAGATGGTCCCCCTGCGGAATCATGTCTATCTCCTTAATCTCCAGTGTCAATTTATCGCTACTGACTTTGATCACCATGTAGTTGGTACGTGTATTATACCCAATCAGTCCTCCATGGGCCACCTGCATGATGCCGTCGCGCTCAGTGCAGGTGATGGCATGAACTTCACCACATAGATAAAGGTCGACTCGATGTTTTTTCATGGCCTGCCAGAACTCACTCTCGCGGCCCGCTTCGATCATCAAGCCGCTACTGCTCCATTTGCGCACTGGACCCAAAATGGGTGTATGGCCCAGCACGATCCTGTGGTCCACATCCTTGTGCTGTTCCATCACCTGCTCAAACCATGCTAGTTGAGTACCGGTAACTCCAGCCTTAATCTGGCCCTGGTCACTTTCTCCCTCCTCAAATACATCGACCGAGATAAACAGCACATTTTTATGTTTCCACCAGAAAGCTGTGCCCAATAAATGAGCAGGACCATTGGCAGGCATCTGCAGATGTTGGGCAAATGCATGACGATAATGCTTGATGGTCTCCAGTTTGTACTGCTCGCGCCAGGGATTGTCGCCGAGCTCATGGTCACCAATGGAGGTGTAATATTGGATGCCATGGTGTGCCATTCGATTTTTCCAAGCTGTGTAGTAACGATGGGCATATTTGGAAATGGTGTCTTTGCTATTCCACCTGGCATCATCCCAATGCCCCATCACCAGGTCTCCCGACACCGTAAGAAAATCCAGTTGCTCTGCCTTCACGGCATCTAAAATATAGGTTAGGGCATCTTCCCAACCCTCTTGCGGATAGTCGCAATCCACATTGAGGAAGTCGGGCATGGAAACAAATGTCCAGGAGGAAGGTGTTAATGCTGGGTGGCCGGGATTTTTACAGGCCATATCGAAGGTTCCTACGGTCAATATGAGAAGGAACCAAGTAAGAAGTTGGTGTGGCGAAAAATTCAACATTAGTTTATCGAAGATACAGGTATATTTTTCAAAGGTAACGCGATATATTGGCCTCTGCAATTGTTTTATATCGACGTAGCATGGCAAATATTGCTTCTCGGTAATACAAGGACTTTCCGTAAAGATTTTTCAATGGTATGGGATTAATCTGACTAAATGCTGATGAAGTAAGGTATAAAGGTCTTCATGGGTAGGTTAGTCGCCCTTCGGCTTCACTTCATTTCGCTCAGGGTGACCTAGGGTTTTTTGGGTGCAATTTTCATATAGAACTTGCACACTAGCCTCGGTCAGGCTGAGTGGCAACATTTTTTCCAAAGATGAAGGGAGATAAATTAAGTGTGATATCCTTAGTACTACAAAGTGGGCCCAAGTGGCGTGCAATAGAGTGACGGTAATAATAATACTGAATAATTCATTTAGGTAACAAACTTCAAATTAGGTATAGTACAGGGCTGATGAGCCACCATTCTTTTGATAAGGTTGTGGAAAAGAATCACTTTGAATAGATGCCTATTAAATCGATAAGTATATTCATTTAGATACTTCTGCAAGTATATCACCCGATGATGAATACCGCGTAACCAGGATTTTAGACCCATAATAAATCGATGCATCAAAGGGAAGTTTTGCCCCTTTTTTGAGGGTATCTGGTTCACATTAAAGTTATGTCGGCTAGCAATCGGTGAATAACCCCTCCACTTGTCGGTTGTGACCCACGCCTCAGGATCAATATGTTGTTGAAAGAATGGCAATAATTGCTTAGTACCGGCATTCTGAATGACTTTTGCATAAGCTCTACTAATACCTCCTTTGGGGTGCTTTTGAATAGCTACAACTACCTGTTTTTTAGTTGTTTGGTTCTACCTCGTTTCTCTTTCACCTTGCCGCCAACATGTGTTTCGTCAACCTCCACTTGGCCATCAATTGGGTAGTTGCCACTAGATTTCATGGCGAGCATAATTTTCGATTTAAAACGCCATACAACCGGCTGATTCATTTCAAGTTTTCGGGCCAGTTCATAAGTTGACATTCCCTTGCTTGAGGTGCTCACAAAAAAAAGTATGTAAAAAGCCTTGACAAGTGGAAACTTCACTTTGTGAAATAATGTGTGTGCAGTCGGTGATTCGACACAACGGCATCTTGTACACCGACGTTCACCATATCGTCTGGTACCACAATACTTCGGATTCCCACATCGACGGCATTTGTAACCCTCACTCCATTTTATGCCACTCAGATAATCCGAGCAATCTTCCTTTCTCGTAAACCACTTACTGAATTCCAAAATACTTACTCCCTTAAACATTTTTTCCTCTTTCATAATCTGTTTTCCCACTAAGAAAGTACCTTGCCGTGCAACCAAACTGCATTATTCAGTAATAATATATTCATTGTCACACTGAGTTTAAGTATTTTTTTCAAAAATGAAGGGAGATAGATGACAGGTGTAAGGGTTATGGTCATTGTTCACTAGATTTAATGTTGATGTGCAGTTCGGTCGCCCTTCGGCTTCACTTCGTTTCGCTCAGGGTGACCTAGGGTTTTTTGGGTGCAATTTTCATATAGAACTTGCACACTAGCCTCGGTCAGGCTGAGTGGCAACAATTTTTCCAAAGATGTTGGGAGATAGATGACAGGTGTAGGCTTTTGGTCAATGTTCACTAGATTTAATGTTGATGTGCAGTTTGGTCGCCCTTCGGCTTCACTTCGTTTCGCTCAGGGTGACCTAGGGTTTTTTGGGTGCAATTTTCATATAGAACTTGCACACTAGCCTCGGTCAGGCTGAGTGGCAACAT
This sequence comes from Saprospiraceae bacterium, assembly GCA_965223025.1. Taxonomy (GTDB): domain Bacteria; phylum Bacteroidota; class Bacteroidia; order Chitinophagales; family Saprospiraceae; genus JABDMH01. The sequence continues at coordinate 3,209,197 of CBDCVP010000023.1, read as the reverse complement.
TTTTTCCAAAGATGTTGGGAGATGAATTAAGTGTGATATCCTTAGTATTACGAAGTGGGCCCAAGTGGCGTGCAATAAAGTGACAGTAATAACAATATATTCGTTGTCACACTGAGCGGAACGCAGTGGAGTCGAAGTGCAATATTTATTTGAAGCCCGAATTTCACAGAATACATATTTCAGCTGACAGATCGTGTAGCATTAGTAGCATTAGCAAAAATGTATTGGCCATCGATTAGTTTGGATGATGCTCATCGAGGAATAATAGACTATTTCTTTCAAATGGTCTATGTCATGCAAGTGGACGACTTGGTACTGAATCACTTATACAATCATGTCGTCACCCGTTTTCTATAAATATCTTTTTACTTTTTCCTAGACGAAAGAAGTAAGCAAAAAATCAAGGCTGTATTTCTTTCTTTGGCCTCCGAGATCTCTTGTTCATTTTTTGTGACCAAAAAACGAACCAAAAAGGTGTTGCGCTGGGGATATTTTGGTTAACTAAAAAAGCCCTGCGCTCGCAACCCCAGCCGTTCGCAACATTAGCATGTCCTCGCGTTTGAATTTTGCAAGAGGGTGCTTGGTCGCCAGAATGCGCTAGCTATTCTGCATGCTCAACTCGGGGGTTGCTCTTTTGGCTCTGCTCATTTTCAGTTCTTTACGCCAAAATCTCTTAGGTGCGTAGGTATGCTAAGGCATACCTTTAGGAAGGTCGAACGTCTCATCACCGTGAGAAAAGACAAAGTTGAACGCGATTCTTATAGTTTTACGGGCATTGATCCAGACAACAGGGATGTGGGCTTGGGATTGTGTGTGGAGTTGGTGCATAGGACCATTGAGCACACTGAACCAGTGTCCATACAGGGTCCAAACCAGTATTTTCCTTGAGCTCAACAGTTTTTAGTTCTAACCTAGATAAAGCATTAGAAAACTCAGCGCAGCGCTTTATTTTGCAGCTATTTCAGGTCGGAATAGGATTTCTAATTCATAATCCGGGTTTAACGGATTTCGGACCTTTCTCCACTAAAAGAAATAAGGCCGATCCTTTTTGGCATAACTCAGAGAAACACTCTAACTTTTACTCACCGATTCGATCAGGCCCCGCATGTAGCCGATGGCATACAGAGTCCCGATGGTGCTGTAACCAGGATGATCATTGGAGTCTCCAGCCATGGTGGGTACGTGGTCAGGTCTCATGGGACCTTTGAATCCGATATTGTAGTAGGCCGTCATTGCAGCGTGCATATCGGTCTTCCCGTCATCGTGGAAAGTCTCCTCAAACTCGAGCTTATGTCCTCGCACGTCTCGAAAATGCACGAAGTGAATGGCATCCTTTTTACCGAAATAATGGATGGCAGCAGGTATGTCTACCGGATGATCAGCGTCGCCCATGGAGGCAAAACTGCCTTGGCAAAAGGTGATACCATTGCTGGGACTGGGATACAAATCGAGTAGTTTCTTGAATGCTTTTGCGGAGGTCATAATCCGGGGAATGCCTCGTATGCTGTCTATGGGTGGATCATCGGGGTGCAATGCCAGTCTGACTCCGGCTTTTTCTGCTTCTGGAACGACAGCTTTTAGGAAATACTCCATATTGTCCCACATTTTCTTGTGTGTCAACAAGCCATACTCTGTATGGGGAGCCTGATCTTTTATATCGTTGTAATCAAAGGCGCTGACCAGGGCTCCACCTCGACTCACTTTCTCGACATTCGATCTGGTCCAGCCAATCACCGGCATCCAATTGTAACAAACAATGTCGATACCCAGGGAGCCAATGTTGTGGATGAAGGTGATGAAGTTTTCTATTTCCTCATCTCGTCCCGGAAGGCCTAGCTTGGTCTTTGTATACAACGATGGCGGTCCCTCGATGACTCTAAGTGTCAAACCTTCCATTTCCCATGCCTCTTTCACAGCCTGGATGACTTGAATCTCATGGTTCTTTTGTTGATCCATACCAACCATACGAGGATTGATACCACCCACCGCACCCAGGACTCCCATTTGTTTGGCCAGAGCAATTTTTCGTGGTTCGATGCCCCAGAAATAGGCCAGGCAAAACTGAATGCCCGCATCCTTGTCGTATGAGCCAAGGGAGGAGGACGCTACACGATGAGAGTGGGCCCAAGGATTGTTGACCAACGAAAACCCGGTCATGGCTGCTGCACTTTTTTTGATAAATATTCGCCTTTTCTCTTTCATGAATGGTACTTGTGTAGTGGATTGATCATTTCACGACATGGTCGAAGGGAAGATACGGCTATTCATTCCATTTATCTGCATATCATCAACCTCTGATGGTCAGAGAAATCCAATGCACGAAATATTCATGGGAATAGCAGTAAAATCTATCTTCCCTTCCTTGGATCGAATTAAGAGAACTCTTTAGAATTTTGTGGCGAGAACTACAAGATGTGGTCATTCTTTTTTTTTGAGCAGGCCTTGTCATATCTCCGTAGAGCGGAATCCATACATTTGATATGGCAGCGTTTTGAAGATGATTTATCGCTCTTGGTCTAAAAATGATGTCGGTGCAGCCTGCAGATGTTTACCTTTGTACTGATTTAAAGTCAACGACGTAATGCCTACTGCTATAAGAATTCTATTTTCCTGCTTTCTTCTCATTTTCATCGGTATAAACCCATCAAGCCGGGATCTCTACGCACAAAATTGGTCAGGCAGGGGTCAGGGACCCTCGATTACCGGGAGGGTCACGGGTACGGTGATCGATAGTCTTTCTGGTGAACCAGTAGAGTTTGCCACCGTTGCATTGAGAAAGAAAGACAGCGAGGAAGCGGTGGATGGCATGATCAGCAGTGAAAAAGGGCATTTTAAGCTGACCGAGATAAAAATGGGTTCTTACGATCTGGTCGTCTCTTTCATCGGTTATCGAACAAAGACTTTTCGAGCCATAACTTTGACACCAAAAAAACCGGATTTTAATGCCGGTGATGTTTTACTGACTAAAGATGAAGTACTCCTGGACCAAGTGGAGGTGACTGCTGAAGCCGCAGTCATTGAAAACAAAATTGATCGCATCGTATACAATGCTGATAAAGATGCTTCTACCGTGGGCGGTGATGCCGCCGATGTACTGCGAAAAGTACCGATGTTATCGGTAGATTTAGAAGGCAATGTATCCCTTCGAGGCTCTCAGAATGTGCGCATACTGCTGAATGGCAAGCCCTCGGGTATGTTTTCTAACAATGTGGCTGATGCATTGAAAATGTTTCCAGCAGATCAAATCAAGAGTGTGGAAGTCATCACTACACCAGGGGCCAAATACGATGCCGAAGGCACGGGAGGAATCATCAACATAGTCACCAAGAAGAAGAGTGTGGAGGGATACAATGCCACAATCAACGGTGCGGTGGGTACACGGCAAAATCGTGGTTCGCTCAGTGTGAATGCTGGTAAAGGGCGTTTTGGAATGAATGGTTCGGGAAATTTATATTATTCGATCCCCCAGGACGCCACCAGGACTTTCTACCGGGAGGATCAAGTCAATGGCACCACACGTATCTTAGATCAATCCGGCATCACCGAGAGTTCACGACTGGGCTTTTGGGGACAGGCAGGTGCTTTCTACGATTTTAATGCCTACAATAGTATCAACAGTTCTTTTAGCCTGCGTGGACATTCCTTTGACCAGGACGGTTTTCAAGATGCCCGGTTTTTAGATCCACTTGTTGAGCTTGACCAGACCTATCGTCGAGAAAACGAGGCTGAGAACCTGCGCAGCGGATATGATTGGACCACTGATTATAAGCGCACCTTCAAAACGCCTAATCAGGAGCTTTCTTTTGGATTTCAACTCAATGGAAACGTCAGTGATGATAAATCTACCATTCGTCAGCATGGAAATGATCCTGCAGTATATGCCAATGAAAATCTTTTGAACGACGGGAAGAATCTCGAGTCTACGTTCCAGATAGATTATGTGCACCCGTTCAGCAAAAGTCTAAAATGGGAAGTAGGTGCTAAATCTGTATTTAGAGATATCGACAGCGACTATAGTTACGATGTGTTTGACGATGATCGCAGTGAATATGTCCGAGATCAGAATCGCTCCAACATGTTTGATTATCGACAGGATGTCTATGCTGGTTATACTTCCTTTACCATTCAAATGGGTAAAAATTATGGTTTGGTGGCTGGTGGTCGATATGAGCGCACAAGCATCCAAGGCAACTTTACCAATGAGGGGTCAGCCTTTACTAATAAATACGATAATTTTGCACCAAGCATTATTGTATCTAGAAAATTTGGCTTTAATACCCTGAAGGTGAGTTATGCAAAACGCATTCGCAGACCGAGCCTTTTTTACATCAATCCATTCGTCAATAGCAGTGATCGTCGCAATGTTACTTTTGGTAATCCATACTTGGCCCCAGAGATTTCAAATCAATTCGACATAGGGTATACCTCGTTTAATAAGGGAACTGTGATCAGCTCATCGGTTTACTATCGACGTACCAACGATGTCATCCAGTCCCTACTAAATGTCGACCAAGTTGGTATCTCTGAAACGAGTTATCAGAATATCGGAATAAACGATGCGGTAGGAGTAAATTTATTCACCTCTTTTGCCCTTAAGAAATTTTGGACGCTGCGCAGCAATTTCGATGTATTCTCATTCACCGCTAAGAGCGAGCGTCTTGGCTTGCAGAATAGTGGAGTACAGTTTAAGGTGTTTGTCAATTCTAGTTTCAATCTGCAGAAGGGTTGGAAAGCCGATGTTTTTGGATTTGCCAACTCTCCGAGACAGACACTGCAGGGAAAGGTACCTAGTTTTTCAATGATGAGCCTTGGTATCAAGAAAGAAATTCTAAAGAAAAAGGGTAGTGTGGGAATCACGATTGTGGACCCCTTCAATGAGACTAAGCGCTTTAAGTCTGAGCTGGAAGGTCCCACCTTCTTTCAGACTACGGATTTTCGATTACCCTTTAGATCGTTTGGAATCAATTTCTCTTACACCTTTGGAAAATTGGATTTCAAAACTCGGAAACGAGGTAGCAAGATTAAGAATACTGACCTGAAGCAAGGTGAGGGAGATGGTGGTCAAGGCGGCGGTTCGCCACAAAATTAGGAATCGATTTCAGCAGACTTTTCAAGTGTAAGTAACGTGCGTTTTATCCAGATAAACAGCATTGCCGTTGGTGCCATATGCGATTTTGCTAAACCAACAAGGTTGGCCCGGGAATGTTCTGATCCGCGCTTTGACGCGGTCCTACTTTCCATATCGAGATCCATGAGCCACCAAAACTCAGCATCAGTGAATCTATATTTCTTTGGGGCACCTTTTGCATCTTGGTAGAAATGGAATGATATCATGAATATTGCATCATGGGTATCCAGCCTATGTGTCCATTGATGCAGTCGGGGACAGATGGAAGGACAAGTGCGCCTCCAGAGTAGTGCCGCGCTTTTACCTTTGATCCGAAAACACCTGCTTGCATGACACGTTCAGATACTATCTTCCCCCATATCGGATGTAGCCGAAACCATCTGGCATCGTTGAAGTCTATGAAGAATCTCTTGGTCGCATTAATTTTGCTCAACATCGGTCATGGTGCCAAGGCACAAAGGACGCCATTCGCATTAAAATTTTCACATCAGATTGAAAGTGGCATTGCCGACGGATCAATTCGGCCTACCAGGGCTGGAACTCTATATTCTTTTATTGGAGAATATTACAACGCTAGTTCTTATTCTGACATCCCCATATCGTGGGGCTTAGATAGTGTCAGAGTTGACGACTATACAATTATGGAAGCACTTCCCTATATCGTCGATCGGGCAAAAGACCATCAGATCGTAATCATTAGTGAAAATCATCTCAGACCCCAGCACCGAATATTTGCCAAGTGGTTGCTAGGGAAGTTGGGGCAGCAGGGATTCCGGCATCTTGGGGTGGAAACATTCATTCACTTGAACAATAGCACTGTGCTTTTTGATTCGAATTTGGTAAATCGAGGATATCCATTAGACTCTCCTGTGACTGGTACATACACCATGGAGCCAAAGATGGGCGATTTGGTGAGAAGGGCCTTGACGTTGGGCTATGTTCCGTTTGCTTATGAGGCATCTGCCAAGGTCGCAGGAAAAGATAGGGATGAGGTTCAAGCTGATAATATCATAAAGTATCTGCTGACAAATCCCGGTGCTCGAATCGTCATTGTTTGTGGATTCCATCACGCGATTGAATCGGAAGTCATCAAGCGACGGAGCTCTTATTGGATGGCCAAGTATCTGAAGGATAAGACAGGGATAGATCCGCTAACTATTTATCAAGACAACTTTACGGAGAAATTCGTGATGAATGAACATCCATGCCTGACTGAACTCGATATTTCGCTTCCTTCCATCTTTACAGATGGTGAAGGGGAGGTCATCCGATTTTCTGACCAGGTGGATATAGAAATTGTTCATCCAATCACCCGATACAGAAATGGAAGACCGGCTTGGATGTATGAAAATGATGATTTTAATCCGGTGCCAATAAAAATCGATAGAGACAAAACGAAATTTCCAGTAATCGTATCTGCGTATAAAAAGGGAGAGGAAGATGGTGTTCCAATCGATAGGATGGAAATCAAGTATAAATATGACCATAAGGTACTTGTCCTGGATAAGGGTGAATATCTCGTAAGAATTTTTGATGGAACCAGCTATGATGATTATTTGGAGACGGTGAGATGACAATGATTCACGAGGGTGTAGTAGGCTAGGGCTGGAGTCTCGGGAGGCATAGACCAGCTAGCTAGCCACCGTCCTTGGGTCAGATACACCGGAACCTTCCAGAGCCCATGTCCTTCTGCCGATCGAATATGGGAGACAATTGTGGGCTGTGATGTAGAGATGTCTACAGCAGAAAAGGGCTATCGATATCTTGCAACCAGTTGTGATAGATATCCAGCATCTGTTCTACCAGTTGTGTGGAGTCGGTGCGCAGATTATTTTGTTCGCCAGGGTCCTTTTCTACATCATAAAACTCAATGGTCTCTGACTCTTTTACCAGTTTAAATGGACCTCTCCGCACCGCATAACTCTCGTCCATTTTCCAGAATAGATTTCTCTGCGGCAAAACTGTACCCTGCTTAAACAGTTGTAGGAGATCGATTCCATCAAGTTTTTGGGGAATGTCATTTTGGTAGTTGACCAGTCTGAGGAATGTAGGATATAAATCCATCGTCATCGCCTGCTGATGGCTGACTTGGCCTGCCGCAATGCCTTGTGGCCATCTGATGATGAAAGGTACGCGGTGGCCCCCCTCGTACACTTGCGTTTTTTGTCCTCTGTAGCGACCATTGCTGGAGATTTTTTTAAACCCTCCAGATTCGTAGGTGAGGTAGCCTCCATTGTCGGAAGTAAAAATGAAAATGGTTTTTTCGGTGAGGTTTAGATCTTCTAATTGACTCAGTAGCTGGCCCACACTCCAATCTACTTTTTCGATCATGGATCGTACATGCGGTCGTACGTTGTCTCGATCTGGGATGACGCCCCATTTGTCGTCAGCATAGTCAATACCTTCCTGGCGATGCACAGGATCGTCGGGCCCTTGCCATGGAAAATGAATGGCCAAATGCGAGATAAAGGCAAAGAAAGGTTGATGTTGGTGTGACTCGATGAAGCCCTTTCCCTTCTCCGTTATGAGGTCGGTGGTATATCCAGGCTCCATGAAGATCTCATCCTGGTGCCACCAATCTTTTCCACCCCATCGGCTTATGTGGCTGTGATGGTCACCATCACCTGAGAGCAGGCCCACAAACTCATCAAAGCCATGATCTGTGGGTAGATGCGGCTTTTGATAGCCGAGGTGCCATTTTCCAAATATTCCGGTGGTGTAACCGGCATCTCTGAGCATTTCAGGCAGAGTAAGTATTTCCTGCGGTAGGCCGACATCTTTCTGGGTCCTCCCATTGAGTGCAGATTCGAAGGCAGGCCCCAACCGATTTTGGTACATTCCTGTCAGGAAGGCAGCACGCGTAGGACTGCACATGGCTCCATTGCTGTGATAGTCGGTAAGTAGGAGACCCTCGCTTGCCAGGCGGTCGATGTGTGGAGTAGGGATTTCTCCTCCATAGCATTGCACATCGCCATAGCCAAGGTCATCTGTCATGACCATGATGATGTTGGGCAAAGTGGCCTGATCAATGGGTGATAGACATGCGCTCAGACAAATCAATAAAAAGCAGAGGTAACGCATCTCAATGATTATCTAGGGTGGTACCGCAAAGGATCCAAAGTTCACTCACCTGGGATCCTCGCTCGCCTTCGCCACAGTTAAACGACAGCTCTATCTTTCCGTCGCGTAGAGCTGCCTGCGGAATATCAAATTCATAGGTGGGTTGTACTCCCGTTTGAATGAAGTCATGGATGAGCGTGCCATCGATCTCCAGTTTTTGTCTAGATCTAAATCGACCAGTATAGGCAACCCTGATTTTGTAGGATCGATCTGGGTTCAGATGATCGTACTCGATCACCAGTGGTTGATCATATAGAGAAGTTACTTGGTTCATCCAGGCTAGCGGTGTAGCTTGACCGGCAAATCCTGTTGCGGTGATTTCATGCACCCATTCTTTGCCCAGCATCCCAACTCCAAAGCTCACCCTTGACGAACGTAAACTGCCGGGATCTTCTGACCAGGTCAAGGTTCGTTTGATTCGATTCCAGCTTTGGGGAGTGCCAAAATTGTCATAATACCCACCTGGTCCTGGATCGGTGCGATGCAAGACAGCTGCTATTCTCTTTAACTTCTCCTTATCCCTAGGGAGATTCCGGATTTGATGCAATTGGTCCAGCAACCACGGTGCATCGGTCAGAGGTACATCTATTTGATCGACGAAATTTCCTCGACCTTTCATGGCACCGTGCCTGGCTACGGTCAACTGTGCTCCAATCGAGTTAAAAAGTGAATCTGCGAGTTGTTCGCATCTGTCTTTCCAAGTCGTGATGATGGCTTCCTCATCATCAGTCTGAAGTAGGGAGATGGCACGATCGAGCACCCGGTCAATGTCTGTGGTCGGTGAGGTAGCCAGGATTTTTTTTGCCTTCAGTTCGGTGGTTTTCTCAGAAAAATAACGTTGTTGAACGTAGGCATCATAGTATGCGCGGATTAACCCCATTTGAAATCTGAAATTCCTGAGGATTCGAGGAGAGGCGGTGGCTTCTAGCTTCTGCCATTGCTGCAAGCACAAATCAATCCCATCATTGGTAGCTATGGGGCCGATACAATTATTCTCTATGGCTACCAGTCCCTGAGCTATTTCTTCGTCCAAATTGGCGTCGATAAAAAAGCGGGCGTAGTCGCGCAATGTTTCGATGGCTGGTAGATCGGGGTCCCAGTCTTGTCCGCTCCAGATAAATTTGTTGACGTCGTCATTGGTACCTTCGGAATAAGAGATGCTGCCCTGAGCAAATTGGTCTAGCGCATTATGCATGATCTTTTCCTGAATTGGTCTAGGATTGATGCATTCCCTACCAAGGGTGGCGGCAAAAGATAGATCCCATTCGGGGATCGGATATTGTGAGCTTAGGCTATGGGTAATATCAGGGTACCGTCTGATCGGGATGGATGGATCAATGGCGGCACGCAATTCGTCAATGGGCACTTTCACCCAGGGACCAAAAACCACTCCCCCAAACCAGGCATACTTTTTATTGACTTCTTTATAAAAAATGTCAAACCATGCTTGCGTCGGTCTAAAGACCTGTGGTGAAACCCATATTTTTGCATTGGGGTGATATTGGTGCATGACGACAGCGACCTTCTTGAGCCAGGTGAACAAGAGAGTGGGATCCAATTCACCTGGATCACCTCCTGGGACAAATAGGTGATCCAGGCGAGGCAAAGAACTAAAGATCTGATGGCGTTCGTTCAATTCGAATTGGAGTGAATCGGGGTGCACATAGTCACTACCCATATTTGGATACCACATCCATACATCCATGTCGTAGCTGTCGCATATTTTTGATTGGGCAACGATCATTTCGCTGGCAGGCACCTGCATATGCTCGCTGGTGAAATCGTCATCCGTGCGGGGAGGCATAATTTCTATGCTATTGGCACCAAAAATGGCCAGGTCACGAATGTACTGGTCAAATCGGGCCACCGACCAGGCATCGTAGGCATTGGTCTTAGGTCTGTAGCCCAGTTGATGGCCGCGGATGGGGTAGGCCGGAGATGAAGTTATACCGATATCTTCGGGAAATCTTATTTTCCCCTTTTCTAAATCCATTTTCCGCAATATCCAGCCAATGCCATAAAGGATTCCTCGATGATCATGGCCATGGATGTACAAGGTGTTTTCATCCATGTCAGTAAAAACGGAAAACCCTTCCGAGGTTGTTTTGCGTGCTGGCAATTTTTGCTGAGAAACAAAAAAGGTGGCCTGATCTTTTGAGGGGAGCTCGTGCGTAATTGGTAAGGTAATCCCTGTTCTCTTCTGTACTTCCTCCTGAAAAATCTGGAGATATTTATTCACCCGGGGGTGGTCTCTGACCGGAGAATAAATCACAGCATCGGAGAAATCAGAAACCTGAGCAGCGGTCGCAAAGCACATGCTGAGGAAAATAATGAGAGAAATTTCTCTATGATAAGTCCAAAGGTTTATTTTTTCCACCATTATTATTTTAAAGTGTTGGCACTAGCCCAGAAATCATCTACAAAATATTTGGCATTCGACGTGGGAAAATCGGCCCCAGGTAAGGGACTGTGTTTGGCTTCGTTATCCGTGAGTCTGTTGGGTATATCCCGATATGGACCAGTGCGGAGAGAGATTCTCTCCAGCGACTTAATCGAACCAGCGAGGGCTGCATCTTTTACGACTTCGACATCATCGATCGATAGCGAGTAGTGGCCATAATGTCTTGCGTCTACAGACCACCCAAGCATATACCAGGTATCGGGTTGATACGCCATGAGAGATGTCATCACATGGCCATCGTTTGCTTTGATGAATCCATCGTGATCAAATCGAAGCTGCACCGGTCTATTGCCATATCGATCGGTCAGATCGATTTCCAGTACGCCAAAGTTATTTTGGGCAGTTTTGATTTTGATCCCAGTATTCAAAGTAGCCTGCTCCTTAAAGACACGAATCGCCCTGGCATAGTCATACGGGTCTTTATCCTCTAACACCAAGTATTTATTTGACGTGTTTTGCTCCGATTCGATAGAGATGGGTGCCCAGATGGGTGCATAGATGTTCCAAGAATCGATATGGCCTTTGGCATCTAGTTGATCAAAATCATCCCTGACACTATGATTCACAGCATACCTGATCGGTACAGGGATTCTGCTGACCCAGATATCTTCTTTATTCATGCTGTAGGTGAGCCACATATCGTCGCCGGGAGGATCGCCATTACCCTCCACGATGCCACGCACATAGCAGGGTCCATAATCCTTCCATCTACCAAAAAAGCGACGTGGAGGTACTTCACCCTGCACAATGAGCATATCGTCGAATAGGATCCCATCGTCACTGGTGCATACGATCAGTGGGTATCGGTGTTCATCCATTTTAATGGGATTATGACTGATGGCGTACCGCCCATCTTCCGTCTGCTGGCCCCATACCTTACCTCCTGCCATCACAAAAGTGGGACATTTCACGGGTTTGGAAAATGTGAGACCGTTGTCAGAAGACAAGGCAGCTGCAGACCTTTTCCAAAGAGCCACTACCTTACCGTCCTTGCGGTGATAGTAAGATAGCGCCTCGTGTGCCTGCTTCACCTGATAGAAGCCATCCACACCATGATCTTCATCCCACCACTGTAAGGTGACTAATTTATTATTGAGCAATTCATCGCAGGCTTTAATGAATCCGGCGTCAGTCGACTTCTGATAAAAGGGGAAGCTGGTATTGGTCTCATTCCAGGACGTATGGCTGTCGTAGCGTATAAAAAAAATTGGGCCAAGAGACCCATCCTGATATATCTCTCTGACCACCCTCCCGATTCCACCTGTGGTGAATGGATCTTCTGCATGGCCATAAAAAGCCAGGGTGAGCAGCCGATGGTCGGAGGTAACATAAAATCCCATCCTTTGATGCATCATATAGCCGATGGAGCCCACTGGAATTTCAACCCCTTCTGGGGCTTGGTAGTGAGGAAAAATGATTTGGGGTTCGCTCCAATCTCGGCCATCTGCAGAGGTGATCAACAGTGTCTGCCCTGGGGGGATGTGTTCGTCCACGGGATTACTGAGATATTGCTGATAAAACTTTCCGCTCCAGTAGGCTAGATTGGAAGCATGGCTGTAAGTCCATCCCTGGTCAAATCCCACTTCAGAGAGGGTGCGATTGACACGCAATGTCTGGCGACTCTCCACGCCAATGGCATATCGCAAGCGCCCCTCATGGACCGTGGGATCAATGGCTTCGCCACCTATGTAGCGCACGGGTTCATGTATGCTGCCCGACTGGGACCAGGCAGGGGCTGTGAAGTACAGGAGAATGGTGATCAGTAGAAAAATCTTGATTGACGGCATAGACTAGATTGGTTGTAGCTAAAAGTAGGTTACCGTAAGTGTGGAGACTTCCGATTTCTTGACCAAGTGTTCGTTGATTTTGACTTTTGTGCGTGAAAACTAACAATGATGGAATCAATTTAGATTCTCCCGATATCCCATCAAAGCAGCAGTGAGTCGATGAAAGTACATGCGAAGTTGGTAAGCTGGTTATTCAGATTTCCTCGCTGGAGATAAATTAGCGAGGTATTCTTTGGTATTTTGCGAAATCGATTTCGTAAATAGGATTGATTGGTATATGGAAGCAAGGAACATTCATAGCAAGTTATCTGACGGTATGAGGATTTATGGCACGGCGATCGTCTCATCCTCCCCCCATTGGCCGAGGATCATAAAGGGCATTGACTTAGATTTTGCTTTTATTGATACCGAGCATATGGCTTTAGATCGGCAGGTAGTGATGACCATGTGTCAGCTGTACCGTGGCATAGGCATTGCACCATTGGTCCGGATTCTGTCGCCTGATCCTTTCTTGGCTTCCATGGCTTTGGATGCCGGAGCTATGGGCATTCTCGCTCCCTATGTAGAGCACGTAGATCAGGTGGAGGCGATGGTGGGTGCAGTCAAGTATCGGCCCTTGAAGGGAGAAAAATTAGCTGCAGTAATCCATCAGGAAATGACTTTGGATCCTCAGCTGGCTCAGTATCTCGAGCATCACAATCGGGATAGATTCTTGTGGATAAATATTGAGAGTGTGCTCGCTGTTGAAAATTTACCCAGCCTCCTCAAGATAAAGGGGCTGGACGGAGTCATGATTGGTCCACATGATTTGTCGTGCAGCATGGATATTCCAGAACAGTATGATCATCCGGATTTTGTAAATATGGTCAAGAAAATCATTGCTCAGTGTCGAGCGCACCACTGTCCGGTGGGCATTCACTTCTCTGCGGATCCCCAGAGACAAATCGATTGGGCGAAGGAAGGCGTTTCCATCATTTTGCATTCATCTGATATGGCCCTTTTTCAAAAGGCGTTGAGTACCGATCTCAATACCATCAGATCCGAGCTTGGTGATGAGCGCAGCACTGATGATCTCGCATCATCGACCATATAGTGATCAGGGATGCAGCTCCTTGTCATAGCAGCTAGCTGAACTGGGGCGACTACCGCAGTCACACCTTATTACCTGTGTGGGTGGCCATAGCGGGGTTGGAACCTAATGGCGCTCAAGTTGCTGTACCAATGGTAAAATAGCTTTGTGCAGGATTGTGCCTTTAAAAGTACTAAACATAATACCTCGTGCTGTTGATAGCACGATCGAGTTAATCGCATTGAGGAGATTATCCGGTAAGTTTGAAGTACCTGAGTCATCATTCCTGTCGATTTTTTCCTGCAAGCTATCGATGTTAAAAATGAAGCTAATTTTAACTGAGCCCTTTGGACCTGGCTCATCCTTCGATGATGTCTCAATTGCTGCGATTGCAATCAATTTGGATTTATCAAGATCCATTTTATGCACAATATTCACTTGGTGCACAAAGTCTAACGTAGTGCCACTAATTTGTTCAGGAGTCGTGATCTCAGATCCCAAAAATTCAATGGCGTCTAATTTTACATTAAAAGTTTTTGACTCTTTATCTTTCATGCTTCCGCAAAATATCGTGAGGTAAACCCTCCAAATTCATAGGCATGTGCTTCTCCTATTGGAACTTGAGTCTGCTCTAGGGTAAATTCAATATGAGTTAGTTCAATAACAGTCTGCGAAGGTTGATCAATAATTTTTGCTCCTAATGCAACTTCTATCTCACTAATTGTACTTACTGTAAAATTATGAGTTCCACTAAGCCATTTGGTGATTACAGAGGGTTCCTTGCTTAACTTATTTGCTAAGTCAATATTTTTGAGCCCCTGTTTATCCATAAGATCTTTGATCGTAGCAGAGATATACATTAGGTTATCGACCTTTCTGGCAGTTCTAGGGTCAACTGATTTAATTGCATTCTTAATTATATCGCTGTTAATATTTCTGGCTTTTTTAGTCATTGTTATCATAGAATTTTAGATCTCCTTCAAGTTCTTGGTGATCATCAGAAAACTTAATGTCTTTATCTCTCATTCTCTCAAATATTTGATTTGCTATCTCCCTTAATCTATAATTTTCATGCATTAGCTCTTCATCCTCTTGCAATGCTCTAACCTGCTTCGGCCCACCTCCACCGACAACGAGTAGCAGACTACCATATCTTATGCAATATAGGCGTAGCTTTCTATCAGGCTCATCATATAATGCACAAATGAGATCCCCTAAACGTCCTTCATCATGCTTAAACCATTGTGACCTAGCACCATATTTATTGCCAATGTTTTCAAGTCTTCTGATGATGTCATCAATCTCCACATGGTAGGCTCCAATATTCTCTTGAATGAACTTTTCTAAGAGTGTATGATCTTCTCCTTCTTCTAGTATACTGTATATGGATGCTTTTCTACCTGAGAGGTCATCCATCCGCACAATCTCATAATTCACTTATAATACAATTATAACACCAAAATGAGTCAAAATTTTACTTAAAAGTAAAATAAATGATACATATTATTTCTGAACATATGTAAAATACTGTATATTAAAAGAATACTATACTAAGTATTCAACCGCTCCCTCTTTAGCAGATGATATCAGCGACAATCACTTCAGCGGATGATGATTCCTCAACACATCTTCGAGGTCCCTCGAGATTATATAAATCTTCCCTTCGGTGCTACTCACAACTTGTGTCCTGCCATGTACTCAACAATCCGCACTTCGTAAGATTTCGGCCAATCCCCAATCACCGCAGCTCTGATCACTTGACTAGATTTGATCTTAGGGTTGATCTTTTTCAGAGCTTTGAAAATATGATGTAAGCTCGTTTTGATACTTGCCGATCCTCCTTCACTAAAAAATAATTGCTGCTCGATCTTCGAATCGGGTTTGGCGGGTTTTCATCCTGATTTTTTTAAATATTCCCCACTCCAGATGGCTTCTGGCATCCGAGGTCTGGTCACCAAAATATATTCCTGCAGATCTAGTAGCTACCGAGCATCTAAATCTAGCGTGCGATGGTGACTAGATCTTGGGCCCTGCATATAAATTTTTCCTTCTTTTCATTGGATGTGCCTTTCATGTATTCGATGTAGTTCTCTGGTCGTAATGGCTTGATGTGGGTTGCCACTGAAAAGTGTACCACTCTTGCCATTGAAAAATAGGCCGGTTAGCATGGGGTATCACATGATGGGTATCTGTGATATGATATTGATCTTTAACCATGATAACTATGATGCAAAAACAAGAGCTGGTCATTAAGTACTTTCAACAAGGCATGTCAAAGCGGGCCATTGCCAAGTCGATGAATCTTCACAGAGATACAGTCACGCGCCACCTAAAAGAGTACCAAAAGGAACGTGGCTCTGCTGATGTGGGGGTTGTAAATCCACCAAAGTACGATTCTTCAAGTCGGAAGAAGATCAAGTTGACAGAGGAGGTTTGTGTTCTGATCGGCGAATATCTGAAAGAAAATCAGCGCAAGCGAGCCACAGTTTTGGCCAAGCAGTGTATGGCAGGCACAGATATACACGAGGCGTTGTTGAAGTTGGGTTATCAGATCAGCTACTCAAGTGTGTGTCGTCACATCAGGCAGCACAAGCGCTTGTCCACCGAAGTGTACATTAAGCAACATACCATACCGGGCCGAGTGGCTGAATTTGACTGGGGCGAAGTGCAGCTCAAGGTGGGTGATAAAGTTAAGCGATGCATGATGGCAGTGTTTACATTGGCACATTTCAAGTTCTCGTTCTGAATAATCCTCACTGAGCCCTAAAAAATCAAAGTGGTATGTGTCCTTGACAGCTAGGTGTGCTTGCGCTCGATATTTCTCCTCTAAAGTCTTGTCAAAATTCGTTTGACCGGTCATTGACCTTTGATAAGCTTTCCCTTCAATCTGGTGTGTCAATACGCTCTTTGTCCAACCAAATTTCTTGGTCATTTTGATGTAAAACTCGCGCTCAAGAGCCTCTTTACACTTATCGATAATCACCGTATTATGACTCCATCCTATTTCTCTCACCATTGGTGAGAGTTTTGCGTCATCTCGGTATTCCAGGTAGAACTTGCGCATTCTCCACAAATTCACTGCTGAGTATCCTTGTACTCCAGGATACTCTTGCATAAGATCCTTGGACAATGTCTCAACTATTGATTTGCCCCACTCATGCTGCTCCTGACGTTCTACGATCGCTTTCCCAATCTGCCAGTATAGGCCGATCAACTCCCTGTTGACCTTCTTTAGGGCCTCGTATTGTGAGATTTTTGTCAAAGTTGATGACTTTTTTAGTCCAGAAAATCCAAGCTTGCTGACTCCGAAATGATGACCATTTACATTGCCTTCCATTGCCTCCTTAATCTCCTGCAAAAAGGCATTGTATTCAGCTTGCTTTACTTCCACATTGTAAATCTACTTGGTTTGATATCGCAATATGCGACCTCAAGGTTGGAGGAGCCAATTTGGCACCTCAAAATTTGGAGATCACATTTTGTGACCTCCATCACTTCAACGGATGATAATTCCTCAACCCATCTTCGAGGTCCCTCGAGATTATATAAATCATACTGCTCGGTGCTACTCACGACTTGTGTCCGGCAATGTACTGAACAATCCGCACTTCGTAAGATTTCGGCCAATCCCCAATCACCGCAGTTCTGATCACATGAGATTTGATCCATAGCAGCGGCCAGGCCTCACTAAATAGCTTGCCCTTTAGGGCTCCCATAAAGAGGCCTGGAGGGAGCTGCAGTGACGAGGAGCACAACCACGAGAAGATGGCAGTGGCTGAGCACCCACTGGAGCGCAAGTCCATGGTGCTATGCAAGGAGGAGTGAATGAGTTGGGATTGAGTAGAGCCAAGCTCCTTGTCATAGCAGCCAGCTGAACTGGGGCGAGTACCGCAGGCTCACCTTATTACCTAGAGTGGGTAAGCTTTAGCGGGAGTGGATTACTTATTTGAAGGATTACTAAGAAGGCCTTTGACAGACAAATCTTCGTCGACATCTTCCCAATGTATGCCTATGCCTTTTCCAATCAACCTCCAATTATTCCTTTGTTTTTCAGTAGCATTGGAAAGGCGTGGGAACCACTTCAATGGGACTGCAATTTCACGATCATCAGATAGAAGAACATAGATCTTCTCGTCAGTGAACCAGAGCTTAACAGCCCTCAAGATATCTGACTCAGTCATGAAAGTACTCATCCCACTTCTTTATTAAAAATTCTTGATGGTCAATAATTATCCTCTTAATCTGTTTTCTCTCCCTTGGATTAAAGTCAAAGTTATAGACTTCTTCAATAACATCCAACCAATACTTTGCCGCACATCCCCTTTTTCAACATGTATATGCCTAGGTTCGTTCCCCTCATTACTGAAGAAGAAAAAGCGATATCCATTGATCAACAATACTGTGGGCATATGTGATAGTTAGTTTTTGAAGCAATAAATGGTCTCCATGATATTGTTTTGATGTCGCAATATGCGATCTCAAGACTAAGGAGCCAATTTGGCACCTTAGAACATGGCGTCGCATTTTGCGGCACCTCTCTAAGATCACATTCTGTGACCTTAAAGACATTTCTCCAACCGATGGTTGGAGTTTTCGCTCAATTGGATATCGCAATTTGTGACCTCCAATCACTTTAAAGGATGATAATTTCTCAACCCAATCTTCCAGGTCCTCCAAATTATATAAATCATACCGCTCTGTGCTGCTCACATATTTATGTCCCGCCATGTACTGAACAATCCGAACATCATAAGATTTCAACCAATCACCGATCACTGCAGCTCTGATCACTTGACCAGATTTGATCTTGGGATTGATCTTCTTCAGTGCTTTGAACATATGATGTAAGCTAGTCTTAATATTCGCAGATCCTCCTTCGCTAAAAAATAACTGCTGCTCAATCATTGGATCTGGCTTGGCAGGTTTTCGACCTGATTTTTGTAAATATTTACCACTCCAGATGGCATCCAAAAGTCTGGGTCTAACTACCAAGATATATTCTTGTAAATCCAGTAATTGCCGAGCATCTAAATCTAGGGTGCGATGGTGACTGGATCTCGAGCCCTGGATATAAATTTTTCCTTCTTTTAATTGGATGTTTTTTTCATGTAGTCGGTGTAATTCTCTGGTCGTAATGGCTTGATAAATCATTAAGCCTAAGATTACTTTATTACGCTTGGTGCGATCATCTAAAGCATGATACGCATCGTACAATTGCACCAAGTCATCGAACTCAATAAATCGCATGGGCGGCTGTCTTCTTTCTCCCCGGACACGGAGGTTACCAGCAGGATTCATACCCAGGTCAAGACTGGTATAATAATGATGGATGCCCGTTAGCACCCGGTTCACCTGCTTAATACTCATTTGTTCTTTCAGATGAAAAATAAAATCCCTGATGTGTTGGTAAGTGACAAGCTCTGGACTTAATTCTTGGGTAAGCATATTGTCAATAAATAATCCGCAATAATTATAGTATTGCTGGATTGTATCTGGACTGTACTTCTTCCTTTTTAAATATGTCACCAATATCTCCACCTCCTTTTCTACAGCTGCACCAAATTGATAAGTTTTACTGGGTCTACTCTATAATTAGTGGGTTTGTTACCTTAGCGGGATGGATGAATTTACAATATTTACAGCAGCTTTAAACATTAAGGCACCATGGTTTATCAAGGAAGTACACTTGAAGGAGGAAGACCATGGAGAAGATCTACATATAACTATTGGCCACCAAAAAGGGGCAAAGTTCAACTATGAAGGTGAACAATATGCTGTCTACGATCATCAGGATCGGACGTGGAAGCACTTGGATTTCTTTCAGCATCAGTGCTATTTGCATGCATCGTTACCACGAGTAAAGATTGGAGATGGATCTGTTCGCTTAATACAAGCACCTTGGGCTGAAGCCGGGAGCTCGTTCACACTTCTGTTTGAGCTAAAGATCATGGAACTTGTTTATAATGGGATGAGCCAATCAAAGGCTGGCAAGACTTTGAACATAGATGGTAGGCGAGTTGGTAGAGTCATTAGTCGAAGAGTTAGCAATGCTTTAGCTACTCAGCCATTGGCAGCGGTCAAGGAGCTGTCCATAGATGAGACCAGTTCCAAGAAGGGTCACAATTATTTGACTGTATTGTGCGATCGCAAACGTAAAAAAGTGGTAGGTCTAGCAGAAGGTAAGAATGCCCAGGCAGTGGGAGAAGCCCTTGTAGACATGGAGGTTAGGGGTGCATACAGAGAAGATGTAAAGGCCATTACCATGGATACGTTCACTGGCTACATTGCCGCTGCATCACAGTATTTTGATCAGGCACACATTATATTTGATCGCTTTCACATCATGAAAAAGATGAATGAAGCGGTCGATAAAATCAGGCGAATAGAACAGGCCAACTGCCGAAAAGATTTTAACCGAACGAGGTATTGGTGGCTACGAAACGCACATAAATTAAAGCAAGACCAAGCCAAAAGGTTAAAAAGCCTAAGTAAAGCATATCCAAAAATAGGAGAAGCTTATCGACTTAAAGAACTTCTAAGGTCGGTGCTGGATCATGCCTACCATGACCCTAGACTACAGTGGATAAATGATTGGATTAGTCAAGCAGATAAATCAGGACTGGAACCGGTATTAAAATTCGTTGATATGCTGCATCGGCATTGGTACGGCATCAAGACCTATTTTAAAAGATTGGCCACAAACGCTTATGCTGAAAGCACTAATCTTAAAATACAGGAAATCAAAAGAATTGCTCGAGGCTTTCGTAATACTGAGAATTTTAAGCTGCTAATCTATTTCCATCTTGGTGACTTAAATTTGGGATTACCCACTAAATATGGCTAAGAGCCAAAATATTTAAGTACGTCTATGCCGAACCACCAAATGCCTTCATGAAAATAGTCCAACTCTTATATTGGGGGGCCATGATCTTGGTTGCATTACATGGCATTGGAATAATTGACCTAAATCAGACATTTTAAGATTAGGTTTCACTTACTATATTATTGCATCATATAGTAATCCAAGCCCTATCAGAAGTAAACTAAAGGAAATTACACCGACGATCCCAACGAAACAACCTTTCCCAAATTCATTACCTTCATCATTGGTTACCTCTTGCAGCCACTCAATCCGTTTTTGATCCCCCAAAACACGATAAATAGCAAGTAAGGTATAGTAACCAAAAAAACCTGCTATAATTCTTCTGAATAATATTTCAATAAAGAATTCACCAATTAGGTCCATTTATTCATTTCCGTTAGATGCTTTTCCAGAAATCTTTGTTCCTTGCATTAGGACATTGCCTGTTTGAACTTTTGTATTTATTGAATTGGTTCCGGTATTTAGAAGTCTATTCAACTGTCCTCTTATTCTAGGGTGAGTTCTTGCCACGACAGTTCCTTTGAACCTTTTACTGAATTGGGCAGCATTTAACCTCTGGAAGATTGTCAATCCCTTTGGGGCAAGCGATTTAACGGAAGTTACCGATCGCCCTGCTGGTATGACAGTGGCGGCAGTGCCTACAAGGCCCATCATTGCTTCGTCCCCAGACACAAAATTACCTGTAAGGTGAGTTGTCCTAGTGTCCAATGGATTAAGGGATTGAATCGTCAGCCAAAAGTCATCAGCGAAGTTTACTGCAATTCTGCCAAGAAAGCTACCTTGTTGAGTTCTTCCAAAGAAATTTGGTTCATAAGCCTTTAATGTAGCTCTAGTACGTCCTGTGTAAGAGGCGGTAGATGAGAATTCAATAGTACCCACAGAGTTTTGACTAATCGATCCACTTTCTCCATATCTAATGGAAAAAGAACCGTCTTTATCTTTTCTTATCTTACCCTTGCGAATATCTTTGTCATCAGATTTTCTGCGATACCTTCTAGCATCTCGCCGCCTTTCAAAAAGACCAAACGGGTCCGTATAACTAATCGGATTGTTAAATCCATATCTAAATGGAGTTTGGTCTGGAGCCCAATCAGCCAGTAAATCGGCACTCAAAAACCACTGTACAATATTTTACCCCAATTTAACTTTCCCTAACACACCTTTTTCAAAGAGCTCTTGTGTGTCTTTACACACGCCTAAAGATAACGATTTCAGTACCCTTTTTTATTTCAAGTGAGATTTTTTAATTGAAGAGCTATAATGATCGGATCATTTCAATTCTCTGCGAGGCCAATTTCAGAAGAAAGAAAAAAGGTTATTTCAAGGCAGAGGGTAGGCAAAAACAAAACCGATAGGCAACCAAGATGCGGGTTGGCGGTAGATCAATGGAGGAGATCGAGGCTCCCGATAGCTATCGGGACGGGACAGGCGATAGGCTCCATTGAACTACCTGTGGGTGGATATATCTTTGCCGGTCGGGTTTGTTTTTATGCGGGTGGGCGTGGGAGTGCAAAAGAGCAGTGAACTTTCGCGGGCGACTGCGGGCACGAACGAGGGCTGGCAGTGAGATTGCTTTAGTAAGTAACTGCCAGTCATGCGAAGCATCAAGGCTATGAGTTGGGTTTGCTTTGCGGGTTGCTCATAGCCGCAGCCGAGTGAGTCGAGCAGCCCGCCATACTAGAGCAGCGGAGGGATGTACAGAGTGCCAATAATAGTTAGTCGCATATTATCTATACGTCAGTTAAATTTTGACTAGGGCCTTTTATTAAAAGCAAGCTGTGGCTCTCTGTACATATCGGGAGCTGCTGTGGCGACACGGAGGAGCTTGCAGATATCGTGACAAGCCTGGCGCAGTGCAACGAGCCTGGCGTGTCCTGACCTTGGGAAGGACTGGCGCGATATATGCTGCTCCGGAGTCTGGAGCCACGCCGCTTCACTGCTCTGAGCGTTGGCCTTCGCGGGTGAGCTTTATTGGTGGGGATGGAGTTTTTCGATACTGGCTTTTAATTCTTCTAATCCAGTTCTTTTATAGGCTTCTGTACTTCCGGCTCGTCGATGACCGGCAAACTCCTGCACGATTCTAATGTCATTCTTTTCCTTTAATAAATGTGCAATAACCGATTGTCTAATCTTCATGGGTGTATATCGTTCATGTGGTTTACGACCTTTGGTAAGCAAGCGATGGATACCGGCTCCATGGAACTGTACACCACTTTCATTGAGGATAAAGTAATCGACTCGATGCCTGGGTTTTTCTCGCTTCCATAATTCTTTTCTCAGCTTTTTTAGATACTCGTGGAAGAGTAATATCTGCTTGGGTTTAAGCGCTAGTGTTCTTCCTTTGTTTCCTCTGCGGTTGGGATGTTCGTTTGGCCGGATCCGGATGGTGCCTTCTTCCAGATCAATGTCCTCTACTTTTAATTCAATAATTTCCAGACACGTTAATGCCTGGTAAACTAAGAGACTCACTATAATCTTATCTCGCTTTTTAATCACTTCGGATTTCTCCTGTCCCGGTCGTTTGTCCTTAGGTGTTTCAAACTGATCGTATAAAGACTCTAAAGCCTCCATCGAGTAAAGACTCTCTACCAAAATAGATCGATTAATCTGATCCTTTAAATACAGATCTTCACAAGGATGATCATCTCTCTTACCAATCGTAACTAAATAGCGGAAGTAAACCTTAACAGCAAATAAATGAAGCTTGATTGTCTTTGGATGTAGGTTTCTTTGTCGTAATAATCCAATGTATTCAACTACATCCTGATAACTGGTGGATTGGATGTTTTCCTCACCCCTCCATTGGATAAATTGGTGGATTAGGTTCTTGTAGCCTTGTGTACCCCGATGACTGTAATGCTGCAATAAGTACTCATCCAGTTGCATCGATTAGGTCTTTTAATTGCTGAGCACTTATGTGGGTATACACTTGTGTTGTTTCTAACTCGCTGTGTCCTAAAAACTGGCGCACCTGTTCAGTAGATAATCCTTGCTCAATCAGATGCGTGGCAATACTATGTCGCAGATTATGGATGCTGATCTCTTTGTCCAGGATGCTTTCATTCTCGGTTCTGACTAGCAATCTTTTTAAATACTTGTTGTAAGTAAATTCACGCATCCGGCCACCCCGATTGTTCAACATAAAAGCATGGTCTTTCTCTTGGTAATCTCTTCCTTCAGCTAGTTTTTCCCGTTCATTAAAATAGTAGTCCGATAAGTCTTCCACCACACCCGAACTCATAGGAATGATTCTTCGCTTATTTCCTTTACCCTTGGGTACGATGATTATTTTTTCCCTTAATCGCACATCATTAATATTCACTTGTTCCATTTCTCCGGAGCGTAAGCCGCAACCATAGCCCAGACTTAAAATAGTCCGTTCCCAGGCCGAAGTACATACTCCATAAAGCTGTTTGATCTCTGCTTGGGTTAACACCTCTCGTTCGGTTTCTTTTTTAGGATGGGGGAACTTTAAGGTGTTGCAGGGATGGGTTTTGATTTCTCCTGCAGCATGCAGCATATTAAATAAATGCCGGATCGCTTGCATGTGATCGAAGGTTGCTTTTAAGCTTAAGACACCTGGCTTTTGTTTATTGGGTCGTTCACTGATGTAGCCGTAATAATTTTGGATGTCAGGAGACTGAACTTTAGTTATGTCATTTTTCCCTTGCACCTCCAGCCAGTGCAAAAACTCTCGCACCTGCAAGGTTCTGCCATCACACGTACTTCTGGTATATCCCAACCGGGATTGATAATTTCGGTAACTTTCGGCTAGATCCCTATAATGATTTTGTATAACTACAATGGTACTTCGTCTTGCCATACATCCATACTTTTTGGGTCACGGGTCGCCAGGCACTTTTTCCAATAACCACGGGCATTCCAGCGACCCACTAGCGACCCATAGCGACCCACATTTTATTTATAATCGCTCGATTTGCATCATAAGACTATCTTTTATCTCTGCTCTCATCTTAGCATAATTGTCCCAGTACGCTACTTTATACCGCAAGCCCTTATTAATAAATCCACTGCTTTGATACACATAACCCAGACTCAATAAACTATTCAGATAGCGTTGCATTTGGCTTTTACTGATATGCAGTTGTTGCCTTACCACCCTTTGCGTAAACTCCCTTTCCTCATTTCTTAAATAGGTTTTTAGGGATTCAAAAAACTGGCGCAGACTGCCGTCCAGTTCATCTACTTTCAGCAGGATACTTTCAAAAAGAATATCACAGGCTGTTTTTAAATCGGCTTTGTCGGTGATCAGTCGACCTTGTTTATCGGTCTTGCGTCGATATTGATTCAGTAATGTAATCTGCTTGACAAAGCTCTGGTACAACTCATTTAATCGCCTTATTTTATGGGCTGAGTCCGGCAAGCTAATTTTGTTCGCATAGGGATTAATCACTTCATAAGGCTTGAGCAGTCGCATGCAGTTTTGCATAAATTCACGTACTTGCTTTTGCTCGGTCTTACTAATTAATCCGGCCGATTGATCATTCTGATATTGGATCACTCGCATCGTTTGCTCTTTGGATTCATCCACGGCAATCAAGAAACATCGACTGATATTGTCCTCATAAATTTCTCCTTGTGTGGTGCAAGCCAGTGACGCAATAGGTCCTCTCACAATGCGTTCGCCACCACTGATACTGCCATCTTTATCTTTGATGCTGGTACTGCTCACTAAGATTTCATTACTCATTAATTCTCGTACGGCCAGTTGTGCTTCTTCTTTTAACCCGTCCAGATCTTCAAAGCACACCAGCTTGTGCACAAAAAAATATTCATCCTGATTGTAAAAGCTATTGTCAGTCACCCGGGTATAGCTTTTCATATCCTCGACCGGCATTAACTGACTGATGATCTGTAATAGTCTACTCTTACCACTGCCACTTG
Source organism: Saprospiraceae bacterium (assembly GCA_965223025.1). Lineage (GTDB taxonomy): Bacteria > Bacteroidota > Bacteroidia > Chitinophagales > Saprospiraceae > JABDMH01. The sequence goes on along the minus strand of CBDCVP010000023.1, from coordinate 3,183,844 downwards.
ATCCCTGGATCAGCGCATGCAACGTATCCGGCATTTTGTAACTTGATGCCACTACAAAAAGCAGGATGCGATTATTTTCTTCACCCACGATACCGGCTTTACCAATCAGCTCATTGATCCTGGAGATCAGATCTTTACTTTTTAAAAACTCGATGCACTTATTGACCGTCGCCGTCGGCACTTCGATCTTTTTCACCTTTTGTTTTTGGTGGATTTGTTTGTCCCGGTGGAACTCCAACAGCCGCATCATTTCATATAGGTCCAGCTCCAATTTTTCCTTATTCAAGCCCAACTTTTCGGCTGCCAGTTTGCAACTGTTCTCCACTTGTTTGTACTCGTACAGATCCAGTTTTAAAGTAATACTCTTCATGAGGCAACGATTTGTAAAGTAATCTTTAAGCTATCCAGTTGATTGACTCTAAAGCCCTTGATGTGGTAGGTGGCCGTATGGCCATAATATTTTAAGTTGTAGGGATTCGAACTGTCTAAGCCGCGCTTTGGTGTAACTGCTGGCGCTGTTTCTTCAGGTACAACTTCAATCACTTCAATTCTCGGTGAGACTTTCTTTTCCGATGAAAATAAAAAATCATAAGCCTTTCTGGTCTTGATTAAATGGCTCAGTACCTCCGTACTGTGCCCTTGCAACAAGCTGTTCACATCTTCGCCTTGGGGCGTTTCTACATAGCTCACTTGTAAATGTGGGATTTCTCCTTTCAGCATCGGAGCGTATTTTTCTACTGCCTTTCTTCCAGCCTCATCACCATCAAAAAACAAAACCACCTCTTCCAGATCCTTTAGACTTCGGATAGCTTTTTGATGTTCTTCGCTTAGTCCGTTGGTGCCGTATAATGCAAGTACTGCATATCGATCCTTGATCGATTCTTGCTCCAACAGAGTAGCGGCATCAATGATGCTTTCGGTCAGGATCAGTTGTTTGGCACTTGTATTTGGATAGCTTGGATATAGTCCCTGCCGATCCCGTAAATAAAAGTGACTTTGGTTTTTCTTGGCCAGGATACTGCGGAAGTACAGCGATACAATTTGTCCCTGGGCATTGCGCATCGCAAAAACAACACAGTGCTTACCAAACGGTTTGTACGCAGGTTTACCAAATCGACTCAACGTTCCCAACTCTAACAATAAGCCACACTTTACGTACTGTTTGATCGACGCATCCGAGGTGTCCAGCTTGTAATGGAACTGACCACTATTATATCCTACTTCCGTTTTTTCAAAATCAAGACATCTACTTTCCAGATAATCTTTAGCCGGCTTACTATTACTGACCCCATTTTTGAAGTAGGTAAATATCTTGGTCAATATTTCACTGCGGCTCAAGTCCTGGATCGGCTTTTGTCTTATCTGATCTCCCTGGATCATCGCTTTGGCTTTTAGGATCGCTTCATGCTTGGTGCAGTTCTCCATGTACATAATGAAGTCGATCACATCCAGACTCTTACCATGCGTCTTGCAATTTGTGCTGAAGCAGTAGGCCGTGTGCGTCTTGTAGTACACCTGCAGGCTCGGTGTCTTGTCATCGTGGAAGGGACATTTTAATCTGAGACTCTTGTCCGGTTTGAGGTGGTAATATTTTAATACCTGACTAAGAGGAAGCTGTGATTTGATCTGGTCGATTGTCATCTAGAAAAAAAATTTAAAAAAAATCAGACTTGCAAACTTGCAAGCAAATTTAGCACGATTGTTTAATATATGCAAGCATTGTTTACGATGAATTATGCTAATCTGCTCACAATTCATTGATTTTACTTGCTTTTTACGCTATTTTTGTATCCTAACTTGTAATAATGCATACGAAAATGGATTTTGCACAACGTTTAAAGCAACTACGTAAATCAAAGGATCTATCTCAAGCAGAACTGGCCAAAATCATTGAGGTACACTTTACCCAGGTGTCCCGCTACGAAAGAGGTGAGACTAAGCCCAATGCAGAAGCTATGACCAAGTTGGCCAAAGCTCTTGACACCACTGTTGATTATCTGATGAATGGTACGACTGATGATATTGTCCTGGACGCTGGACTGGAAAAAGAACTGATTAGCCGATTTAGGCAAGTACAGGATTTACCTGTTGATGAAAAAAGAACGGTATTGTCTCTACTTGATGCGTTTATCGCTAAAACAAAAATCCAAACCCTAATTAGCCCCAAAGCAATGTCGTAAAACTACAATGCACCTCTTTGCCAAAAATGATCCTCATAAAAATTTCTGGAAGTGGTTTTCAAAGAATTCCACTAAGTACTATCATTTTGAGCAAGATCAAGATGCTCTTTTTCATTCGCTTAAAGTAAAGCTGAGCAAGCTAGATCCTAATTTAGTTTTTGAGTTTAGCCCAATAATGCAGGATGGAAAAAGAGAATTTGTTATATCAGCAGATGGAATTAAAACTTCTTTTGATTTGATTACTGAGCTTGTTAGCAAAGCACCTAAATTATTAAAGTGGAAGGTCATTGCATTTCGACAACCTAAGCCAGTAGAAGGTTCATTCCATTATAGAGGCATTCAAATCGATTTTGAAAATATATATTTCTCCTATAAGGTTGATGGTGGAAAAATTGGACTTGATATGTTCTTAAAAGGTTACGTTGATTCAATTGAATGGACAAATTTGACTTTCCTATTACTTGATTATGTCATAGGGGAATATGATACCGAGATGTACCTGAGTTGGATTAAAAAGCATCCTCTAACCGATAGTCACCAAAAAGAAGCACACCCTATTGCACAACTACCGCAATTATTAAAAGAACATAAAATCAAGCTTTCCAATTAGGTCCAATATTCTGGAGACCATTCTTCCTCTAATCTTTCAATCAATAAGGCATCATTCCAAATACCCCATGGTGACATTTTTCTTTGGTCATCAGTTAGATTTTTGACCAACTTGTTTTCCCAAGTACTTGTGTCTACAATATGCCAGCCTAAAAATTCATTTCCTATAATGTGTTTATCCCTCATGTATTTAGGTTTCTCAAAGTCAACTTTGAAATTGCCAACATGTTTGACAAGCCCTCTCTTACTTGCCGCAGATAAAGGAAAGAATATTACATAGAGTTCTTGTTTCTTAACCAAATCGCATAATTTCTCTGGCTTACTAGAGAATAAGCCAGGAAGAACCCTGACTAGGCTACCCATCATTTTGTCCTTTAGGACAAAATGCAGGTAAGCCTTCCCCTTCGATGTCTCAATCTCAAAAATATCTCCTAATTTGACTCTAGCCATCTATTTATATCCAATTGATTGTAGCAATTCATATCCTCTTTTTAATTGATCCTTGTATATAGGGTTTTTAGGTGATATACTATTTATTTTATTTAATAAAGTACCCCCGTTTTTCTGTAAGCCATGGATTTCAATAAGGGCTTGTTCAATAGCTCGAGCATCAGATCTGGTTAAACCCTGCATGAGTGGACGAATATTAATCCCTTTTGTAGCTAAATGTTCTGCGGCCCTTCTGGCTAAATTATTAGTAATTCCCGCATATTGAGTTGTCCCTGTAGAAGATTTCGAAACATAGACCGACACATCTCCTGCGGCTCCTACCTTAGTAGGGAGTTTAGCCGTAGGTGAAGCAAATCCTAAATAAGAACCAAATGCATATGCAATATCGGCAGCATCAGTAAATACAACCGCATTCGGATTATATGATTCCGAATACGGATCACTCAGTGCATTGAATCCATCCAAGCCAATATCACGGAGATGAACTCCTCTTTCAACAACCAATGCACCGGTTTGTACTCCAACATCACCTCCAAAATCTTGGGTAAAACTGTGGTCTCTTCTATTCTCAATTGCAAAAGAACCATCGTCTTGCCGTCTTATTCTACCTCTTGCACCATGTTCTCTTTTGTAATCTCTAGCGGCAGCTCTACTCTCGAATAAACCGAAGGGATCCGTGTAATTTATTGGATTATTGAACGCGTATCGATAGGGTGTCCAGCCTGGCGCCCAATCTGCCAACGGATCAGGACCCATCCATCTGCCTAAACTTGGATCATAATAACGGAAGCCATAATCGTACACCTCTCCATGCCTCAAAATCACCTCCCAGGACTTTTCCTTGGTCCGCTAATCTAACGACTTTTTCTTTTCAATTGAGGGCTGATTTTCAATTGAAAAAAGAAGAGGTATCGTTGGAACTATCCAGTAGCTGATTGTATTGATGCTACTGTAATAACGAAAAAGCATGTGTGCTATTGAAGATATCCCATGTAAGACTTGCGGCAAAAACACCTACCTAGGGGCACTTAGATCCAATGAGGATCAACAGATTATCGTGCAGATTGAGCATTGTAAGGACGGAGAAAACTGCTACATCGTAGATTATATCCCTCTAGCTCAGGGGCCAGCGATGGATTCGGAGAAGTATCCGCGTTTTGATGAGTTAGCTGCAGGGGTTGAGTCCTTGATTAAGATCTTAAGCAAGATTAAATCTCATTGTGGCCCTGATGAAGAACCCTGTCCTACCTGTCCCTAGGCTGCAAAAGCCAACCCACAACGCAGTTATAAGGTGTTCGTCGCGATAGCTGGCGCAAAAAGTCATGCCAGCCCCGAGGTTTCGGGGCACGCCAGGATAAATCCAGGCTTGTCATGCCTTTTGCGTGGCCAGCTATGCTCCTCACGCGCAGCTCCCGGTATGTACATAGAGCCTAAAGCGTTGCAGCAAACAAGAGATCTATTACCACAGGCACTATGCACATCCCTCCGCTGCTACTTGATTTGGCGGGCTGCGCATGCCACCTTCGGCCCTTCGGGCTGCTTCGCAGTACTGGCCTCTACCCCCGATGCTCGAGGTCTCGTTGCCAGACCTCGGTGGCGCCCGCAGTAGCCCGCCGGGCGATAACTGCGTTTTTGCCAGCCCTCACAAACGTACGTTCCGTAATGAACAGAGTGTAGGATTTGAAGCCATCGTAAGCCTCCTTTTTGCGGGAGGGCTGCCCGGTCAAGGTTTCTCCGCAGCGCAGGGCTTTGTGGGATGGGCGGGGAACTTGTCTTGACCTTGACGGGGCAGGGGGTGGCCATATCTTTGCGCACGATGGCTTCAGATCCGGCTTCGAGCAGTACGCCTGATTTCCATAGCCTGCTGACGCTTTTATCCCTCTCCAGCAAAGATAAGCTTAGGCTCTCCTCACCCTCCAACCCCGCGCTTTTTGAGTTGCTTACGAGGGAAAAAAGCTAGGGATCTGGTTAGCGCTGGGCACAGGTTATTTGACGCGAGCCGTCAGCGAGTGCGAACGAGGCCACAGACAGAGGAACCTGAGTTACCGACGGTGGCTGGCTGTGTGGTGCGCAGCACTCCCGCAGTTCTGCGGGACCGAGTGAGCCCGCAGGCGAGCACATAAAACATGGGCAGCGGCCAGGCCTCAATAAAACCAACTTGTGCGTCAGCACTCCTTAAAAGGCCTGGAGAGAGCTGCCGTGACGAGGACGCGCAACCACGAGAAGATGGCAACCAGGGAGCACCCGCAGGAGCGCACCTGGTGGTGCTATGCAAGGAGGAGTGATTGGGCTGGGATCGAGCGTCGGCCAAGCTCCTTGCAGAGCAGCCATCTGAACTGGGGTGAGCACCGCAGGCACACCGCTTTACCTGTGTGGGCGGGCCATGGCGCGTGGGGATTATTTGTCCTTCTTGAAGCCGATTCTTTTCCTGTGGGATTGTTCGTCACGGGCCTCTTTTTCTTCCAGTAGCTTTTTTATGTACTCGAACAGCACCACTATTTGATCATCATGACTGGATACCGTCCTTTCAATCTGTTCAAGTTTCAGTATAAGGTCCTTGTGAGTTAGCAACATCTCCCTCATCTTGACAAAAACCTCTATGATTCTGATGCTCATCTGAACCGCCTGACCGCTCCGAAGCACGTTGGCCAACATTAGCAGACCATGTTCCGTAAAAGCATAAGGTAGACTACCTCCTAGATGCTGTTTTGAAGGTATCGCATTTTGCGACACCATAAGATCCACCTCTTCTTCAGTTAGCCGGAACATAAAATTTGGTGGGAACCTTTCATTGTTTCTTCTAACCTGTTCCCTCAACCTTCTCGCTTCAACTCCATAGAGTTCAGCCAAGTCTCGATCGAGCATAATCTTCTGATCTCGAATCACATAGATTTTACTCATGACTACTTCGTCCGGAACTGCTGGGATGTTTTTCTTCGTCACGTATCGATTATTTATTAGTCCTCAACTTTTAACTGCCGGATACTGCCTTTACTCAGGCCCGTATACTTCATAATCCTTTCTACTGGCTCACCATCTTTTTTCATGAGCCGGGCAAGCGATTTGGCGGATGCCTTCTTGGCTGCTTCAGTGGCTCTTTCGATTTGCCTACGGTGCTTCTCCAGCCTTTCCTTTTCTCGACGTTCTTCCAGCTCATATCGGGGCACGTACTTCTCGCTCTTGGCCAGGGTGGCCAGCAGTCCAGCATCGGCGAAGCTGTAGTAGCTGTGCTCGGTGATGATCAGATGATCTAACACCGGTATATTCATAATCCGTCCCACCTGGATCAGCCGATCGGTGATGTCTTTGTCTTGCTCAGAGGGCATAAGACTTTCGGAAGGGTGGTTATGTACTAGCACCAGTTTGACCGCTCTTTTTTGCAGCGGCACACTGATCACTTCCATCGGTGTGACCAGGGTCTGATTGACCGTGCCGATGCTGATCAGCTCGATATTGAGGATCTTGTGGGCATTGTTGAGGCTGATCACCCAAAAGTGCTCACGGTCCCGGTCGATCTCATTTTCTCGCAGCAGGATCTTTTGCATCACTCGGTAAATATCCGCGGAGCTGCCGATCTTTATTTTCTGGTCTTCGGTCAATTTTACGTGCATGGTTTTGTTCTTTGGTAAAGGTAATTTTTATGTTTTCCTCTGTGGGTGATAGCGCTCGATCGCCTCGGTCAAAGCTTCCAGGTTGTATACGTCATAGCGTTCTGTGCTGCTGACATACTTGTGGCCTGCCATATACTGTACGATGCGTACATCGTACGACTTCAGCCAATGTCCGATCACTGCGGCTCTAATCACTTGGCCGGATTTGATCTTGGTATTGATCTTTTTCACCGCCCGGAACATGTGGTGCATGCTGGTCTTGATATTGGCGGACCCTCCCTCGCTAAAGAACAACTGCTTCTCTATTCTCGGATCTGGTTGGGCGGGTTTTCGGCCGGACTTTTCCAAATACTTTCCACTCCGGATGGCTTCCAGCATCCGTGGCCTGACCACCTTTATGTATGCCTGTAAATCCAGCAGCTGTCGGGCATCCAGATCCAGGGTGCGGTGGTGACTGCTTCTGGATCCCATGATATAGATCGTGCCTTCCTTTAACTGGATGTGCCTTTCCTCAAGGCGGTGTAATTCTCGGGTGGTGATGGCTTGATAGATCATCAGTCCCAGGATCACTTTGTTGCGCTTGGTGCGATCATCTAGTGCCGGATAGGTATCATACATGTGCTGTAATTCTGTGTCCTCGATAAAGTGTTGCATGGGCATTCTGCGCTCTCCCCGGATGCGGATATGACCAGCTGGGTTAGTCCCGAGGTCCAGCGCATTGTAATAATGATGGATGGCCGTCAAGATCCGGTTCACTTGCTTGATGCTCATTTCTTCTTTCAATTGAAAAAGAAAATTTTTAAGCAAGGGATAATTCACCTGTTCCGGTCTTGTTTTCTGCTCCTGGATCCACGCCAGGTACAACCCGCTATAATTGTAGTACTGGCGGATGGTATCCGGACTGTATTTTTTCCTTTGTAGATACTGGATCAGTACTTCCAGTTCAGATTCTACTGCTGGGCTAAACTGGTAGGTCTTACTTCTGGTCATGGTGGATGTCTTTTAAGATGTGGGCATATATCTGGGTGGTATCCAGCGTGCTGTGGCCCAGTAATTTGGCGATCTGGTGCAAGCCCATGCCATTGGCCAATAAATGGGTCGCGATGCTGTGTCGCAGACTGTGCAAGCCGCAAGGTTTATCTATGCCGGCTTTGTGCAGTAGCTTTTTGATTCGTTCGTACAGGGCACTGCCGCTCATTTTTCGACCTTTGATACTGATAAAAAACCAGGCTTCTCTTTTGCCGCCCAGCAGTCCGGGTCGACCCACGGTCAAGTAGGTCAGGATGTCTTTTCTCACCTCGCCCAAGATCGGCACATATCGCTCTCGATAGTTCTTGCCTTTGCGTACATACAGCAGGTTCTTATCCGGCATCACATCATCGACCAACAGATGGGCACCCTCTGTTCTTCTTAGGGCACATCCGTAATAAACGGCTAGCATCGCTCGATCCCGGATGCCCAATAGATCATCGTCCGTAGCATCGTACAGTCGTTTGATTTCGGTGCGGGTGAGGATTTCGTGATGGGTCACTTCGGTGGACCGATAGATGATATTGACCTCTAGATCTACGCCTCCTACTTCCCGTAAAAATCTTCGGAACAATCGCAGCGTGCGTAGGTAACTTCTCAGATAACTCACTGATAGGCTACCATACCGGACTTTATTCTGACGGATTTTTAGATGGTCAAAAAAGCTGCGCGCATGTTGTTGCTTGATCTGATGCTCATGACACCAATCGATAAACTCTTCGATGTGCTTGGGACTGTATTTGATCGTCGACGACTCGTAATTTTGTAACTCCAACCACTGCCTAAATCCCTGTAGAACACCTGCTTTTTCTTCTTTGGTAAAAAATCCCTTACTGTACATATCCGTGGGACACTGGGATACTTAGGATAAGGCATTGATTGCCTGCGATTTATTTATCCCATTTCCGCTGGTGGGATACGTTTGGGATACTGGGATACCTTGCCCGTTGATTTTCAATAAAATATCCTGTAGACGCTGATCGATTTGGTCTTTGAGTTGGTCGTACTCCTGGTAGTCGGCGATTTGATATTCGTAGCCTCTGAACTTATTGCCGCCCTTGTATTTTAGATAACCATTGACTTTTAGCTCTCGGATGTGTCGGTGGATTGTGCTGGAGCTGATCCGCAGTTTCTTTCTGATCTCCTGGGTGTAAAACACTTCTCCTGCCTTGACCTGCGTTTTGAGTTTTTCCAGGAACAACCGGGCGGCTTTGGTCAGCTCATCGCTCTTGCTAAATAGCACTTCTTTAAGCAGGCTAAATGCGGCCTCGATATCTTCTTTGGTGGTCTCGATGTACTGCTGGCCAGTTTGCTCATCCGTCCTTACCGGCCGTTGGTACTGATGATAAAAGGTGATGGTTTCGATAAAGCTGAGCAATAATAGTAGCGTGCGGCGTGGCTTAAATACCTCCTTGGGTAGATCGATCAGCTCGGCATACGGATTAACCACTTTGATGGGCTTTAGCAGTCTTTGTACATTTTTCAGTTTGGCTGTAATCCGCTCTTCCTCCGCCTGATTGACTTTGCCTGAGCTCAGTGATTTTTGGTAGGTCATTATTCGTTTGTCTTGCTCGCTGCTCACATCGATGTACAGCAAGATGCACCGGTTCGCATTGTCTTCATAGACCCGTTCTCTGGTAGTGCAACCACTGACACACACCGGTCCCTCTACTCGTAGCGTGATGGTTTTTAGATTGCCCTTGTTGTCTTTGAGGGTGACCGTTTTACTGATCCTTCTTTTGGTTTGGAGTTCGCGCAAAGGGTAGAGCACGTTTTCTGCGCCATCCAGATCCTCGATTAGGATCAGTTTGTGTTTGAGCTCTTCGCGACCGAAGTAATAAAGGGCATTATCACTCAGTGTGGTAATCTCGATTTTATCTTCCTCGGGGATCAGCTCGCTGATTTTTTCCTGCAGGTAAGTTTTGCCCGTGCCCGATGCGCCCAGGCACATGATGTGCAGCGGCTTTTCACGCTTGCGGGAAGTATAGGCCAAATAGGCGATCAGGCCGTTATTGGTCTCTCCGACGATGCCGCTGCCGGCGATGTCGGTCAGGGTGTTGCGCAGCAGCTTGGGATCTTTCAGATATTTAAGTGCCTCAATCCTTTGGGCCTCAGTCATCACTTTTACCTCGGCTTTCTTCGGCTTGAGTTGCTCTAACTTGTGGTGGCGGTAGTGCTCAAGTGCTCCGGTCAGGTCGCTGAATGTCCTATCTGCCTCGGTAGTGCTGATCTCCTGGCTTTCGGCGATCTTTTGGGTGAGTTGTGCCACCTGGTTGCTGTGGTACAGATCCAGGCTATGGCGTACAGGCAGATGGTGAGTAGTTCCCCGTTTTTCAACCTTCAAGGTGACCCGTAGGCGATCCAGGCCGTGGATCTTGATGCCGCCCAGGATGGTGATGTGTAGACTCTGACTTTGGTAGTGGAGTAACTCCGGGTTGTCGGTGTTAAGCTGGCCTGTCGCAGGTCTTGGCTGGTCCTGTTTTTCTTTTTTCAATTGAAAAACAAAATTCCTGTTGTCGATCAGGTGCTGGAGGATTTCTGGTTCGTGCGATTGTATCAAGCTGTTGGGATCCTCACCCTCGGGCGTATCCACCTGGCTGGTCGTGATGCCTGGCTTTAGCTCTTGCAGCCGCTTGGCGTATTTTTCGATCGCTGCTGTGCCGGCATCGTCTCCGTCAAAAAACAAGATCACCTCTTCGAGCTGCTCCAGGCTCTTGATTGCCTGCTCATGCTCGGAGGTAAATCCGTTGGTACCGTATAGCGCCAAGACTGGTTCTGTCACATGCTGCGATAGGGTGGCCGCATCGATGATGCTTTCGGTCAGAATCAGTCTGGTGATATCTGATTTAGGATAGCCCGGGTACAGTCCTTTGAAGCCTCCCGCGAGATAGAAGTGCCTGGTCTTGGCGGAGTCGCTTACCGCCCTGCCGTAGATACTCACGATTTGACCTTGCTTATTCTTGGTGGGGAAGATCAGACAGTTTTTGATCTTGTATAGCCCCAGGTTTTCGGCATTTTGCTGCAGGTCTTTGTTCCAGCTTCTGCCTACCTGGTAGCTGCAATAGCCAATGCCCAGTTTTTCATGATCTAATCCTCGTCCCTGTGCATACTCCTTCGCTTTCTTGCTGCGCTGGATGGCATGCAGGCTGCCCTGATAGTACTTTGTCAGGATGGCGATCGTGCTGAGGTGGGTGTGGCCGGCATAGCCTGGATCGATCATCGACTTAGCTCGGACTATCGCCTCGTGCTTACCGATCTGCTCGTACTTCATGATAAAGTCCATCACATCTCCGCTGCCGGCACCGCAGTTGCTGCTAAAGCAGGTCCAGGTATTGGTCTTAGGGTAGATCTGCAGGCTAGGGGTCTTGTCGTTATGCCAGGGACAGATCAGACGGCCATTTCGATCGGGAACCAAGGAGTAGGTGCGCAGAACTTGATCTAAGGTGAGGCGAGATTTGATTTCAGAGATCTCCATCAAAAAAAAGTTGATCCGGTCATTTCTTACCCAAATCTACAACATTTGACTAAACCACAAAGATATATATGGCTTTTATTTTCCTTATTTGAACTGTATTTTTGATTGTTCCGTTAATACATCACTTTTCTACACCATAAATGACCGGGCATTGACTTCTTTTGGGAAAAAACTGCGAGAGTGTCGAGAAGACAAGGGCTTGTCACAATCTGAGCTCGCTCGATTGCTGAACACTAATCACTCTATCATTGGCAAGTACGAGAGAGATGAAGTAAAGCCTACGATCGACGTTGTGAAGAAGTTGGCTGATGCCCTCAGTACAACGGTAGGGTTTCTGCTAGGCGAGACTGAAGAAATGAATCTGCTTAAAGACCCTGCCATGCTTCAGCGTCTCAACGCCATCAATGACCTTCCAGATTCTGATCGTGATCATATCCTTTACGCCATTGATGGCCTACTCAGAGACGCTAAAACACGGCAGGCCTATAGTTTGACAAAATGACTAGCGTCTCACTTTGCAATTCCAGATTGGATGGTTATCGCTCTTATGGCGATTATTCTCCCATTGAAGGGGCTGGAGATTGCTAAGATTATCATTACTGATAACTGAGACTGGTATGATGTGATCAATCTCCCAACCGGTTTTCGACCTGGTATCGGAATATTGTGAGAACTTCATTAGAGCCCCACAGGTGTCCCTTCGATAATTCAAACCCGTTGAGTCGATAGAATAATCTATTCTGCCTTTCTGCCAAACAGCCAAAATGATCTCCTTTGAAAAGGACCCGCCATTGCGCCGGGTACTTCGCCGACGACTTGAGCTATTAAAACTCATATTAAATTTCTGAATAATTCATTTACGTTACAAATTTCAAATCTGGAATCGTGCATGGTGGATGAAGCATTAATCTATTGGTAAGATTATGAAATAGAATGTCTTTATACAGGTGCCTATTGAACCTGTAGGTATACTCATTGAGATACTTTTGTAGATATTTTACTTGATGATGAATACCTCTCAACCAAGATTTGAGCCCCATAATAAACCGATGCATCAAAGGAAAATTCTCTCCTTTTTTAGAGTGGATCTGGTCAACATGATATTTTCCTTTTCGAGCAATGGGGGAGTAACCTCTCCATTTATCGGTCGTTACGATTGCATCTGGGTCAATATGTTGGTCAAAGAATGGCTCTAGCTGTTTGCTGCCAGCATTGGGAATAACCTTTGCATATGCCCTGCTGATTCCACCTCCAGGGTGTTTCTGGATAGCCACAACTACCTGTTTTTTAGTCGATTGACTTCGGCCGCGCTGCTTTTTCACCTTGCCCCCGATCATCGTTTCATCTACAGCCACCGCACCATCAATCGGATATTTCCCACTTGATTTCATTGCTAACATGACCTTCGTTTTAAAGCGCCACACTACCGGTTGATTCATGTCCAACTTTCGAGCTAATTCATAGGTTGACATTCCTTTTGTCGAGGTGCTTAGATAGAAAATAATGTAGAATGCCTTGTGCAACGGAAATTTTACTTTATGAAAAAGGGTATGGGCAGTAGGGGATTCCACAGAACGACATTTGGTACATCGTCTTTCTCCGTATCGAGCTGTCCCACAATATTTCCCATTACCACATTTGCGACATGAATATCCACTGCTCCACTTGATTTCACTCAAGTAATCCAGACAATCCGCTTTACACGTAAATCGACTACTAAATTCAAAAATACTGACTCCTTTAAACATTCTTTCAGTTTCCATTTTCTTTTTGCCTCTAAGTAAGTACCTTACCGTGCAACCAAACTGCATTATTCAGTTAAATTTTTTTAATATTAAATAATCCGGCCTTATCGCATAGCCCTTTACCGCGGGTGGCACATTCTACGTAAATAGCAATATGAATATCAATACATATTGGTATCTTAGTAGCAACAAAAACGGGCTGAAAGAGATGATCAGTCTCATCATGCTCGAACGATTAAGAGGCCGAGGATGTACCACCAAGTTCACTCCTCGGTTTCTTTTCTTTAGTTTCTAGTGATCGGCGTCCTCCTCTTTAGTTTATAATACCTTAACTCGTTATCAACTTCTTCTGTAATATCATATATTACTTTCTCGTGCTCATAGTCAATACCCTTCCTATCAAACATGTACTTTAGATTTAAGTAATAATACTCTCCAGCCTTGTTGGCCTTGAAGACCTTGTCGTCATCTTCATTTGCACTAATCAGATACAAGCAGTCATCTTCATCATCCTCGGCATTCGTTGCAACCTTGTAATGCATATTAACGTCTAACTGCATAACTTGCGCTGCACCACTGCTAAATCCAAGTCTCCCATTCTTCTGTATGGTAGCCTTCACTCTTGATCTTCTCTTAACTGGAGTTTCGTAGTTAAACTTCATACATGCAAATGTAGTTCTTTATAAACATATACACAACACCAAACATGATGTTATTCACAAGGTTACACAATACAGAAAAAAGCACATAACCTGTGCTGCGGGTCTTAGGAACAACGATCACTCTCGGTGGGTTGCGATCTGACTTAGATGAGATCGCTGACATATCCGGTGATATCGTAGGTAAGTACGGACGGGATGCGATGAAGCCTTCCATAGAAACAGCCACCAAATTGGCGGCTGCTCTCAATGTTTCGCTAGATCATTTGGTTGGCAATGTCGAGCTGCAAGTCTTTTGATGGAAGCCTACTCAAAACGAATTGAAGAACTCGCTTCACTGCCCGATAATGATCGACAGGGCATTCTCTTTGCTCTCGACGCACTGCTTCGGGATATGCTAAAGTTAGATTGGCTTATCAGTGAGGATCAAAAAAACCTATTGTATTGTCAAGTAAATTCACGACGTACAAAAAAGACTTTTGATCATCATCTGGCTCCGTGAACAAGTAGGCAAAAGTGTTGTCCCAGGAAGGAAAATCATCTGAAAACTGCTTCTTGCATTTATAGTACATAACATGAACTAACAAATATCGATTACCCTTCTTTTCAAATCCCAAATATTGCCTTCGATTCGACTTATTTGGTTTTCGACTTTTTAAATCGAACTTGCTTATAAGTTCCTCCGATCGTTCAATGTCAATTCTGGACGGTGTAAATCGATCAGTTATACTCCCAAGAGCAAAGTGTGGCTCATATGCCTTATCAAAAATGACCCCCACTACATCCAAATGATCCAGTTCAACAACGGTCTGCTGTGCCATTGCATATAGATGACTACTCAGAAATAATGCCGCAAAAACAATACATTTCATCTTCGCTTTCAACATGGCATTCTTAATTTGAAGTGACTGGCTTAATCGCTCTTCGAGACAACGGAGCTAGAGATGCTCCTCTTGATGGATACTTTGCTTTACTTCCATTTAGGAGTGCAGCGGGCGGATAAGCCGTAGTGCTATAATACGCTCTTAGAGGAACACTATTCTCGGCTCTTATCCGATTCTCATAATTGGATGCACTTATTTCGGCATTCAGCACCTTCTTGCCTCCAGGCGTTTGAAACCAGACGCCATAGTTTATTGTTTTATCTCGGAACTCTTTAGCGTGAACTAATTCATGAGCTAGACCAATAAAGGCTGGACGATTGGTACCCCCTTTTACATCTAAGCCTCCATCGCTATCAGAGGGGTCAAAAGTCACATTTAAACCCGTTGCCTGATTCTTGCTCCCTGGAGTTATAGTCACTGTACTAGTGCTATTTACTAAAGAGGATACTAATTCACTACCAGCCACACCACCTCCTGAAATGCTATTCAAAGCATTTACCGTCCTTTTAAGGTCACCTTTCAACTTTATTTTCCCATTCTTCTTCACTTTGACACCAGGGCCTGTGTATTGATTGCCGCTAGCATCATAAACGTTGCCGTTGTCATAGTACGCATATTGACCACTTCCAGTGCTGATCCTAACGCTATCACCATTGACGTCAATGTACTTGATTGGATTATTTGCAGCATATGCATACGGAGATTGGAAAGAATATTTCTCAGCAAATCTGTCTACAGAGGTGAAACGGGCAATACTCGGATCATAAAACCGGGCGCCATAGTCATACCACCCCAACGCCAGCTCATTGTTTCCATCGCCATCTACATCCAGCGAGTCGTAATGAAATTCCTTTCCGTTATATAGATGTGGATGCAACGAGTCGACCTGGACATTCCAAGGACCTTGTTGTTCCATCCCGAATGGGTAGTAGTGCGCTTCGCGCAGCACTTCGGTAGCAGGATCGATGCTCCCATCGCGGCTGGTATCGGCGAAAATTACTCTGCTGTTGCCCAAGTGATCTCTTAGGGTATACTCAAAGAGCCATTCACCGGTGCTATCCACATATACCCTTCCTTCCGGGTGATAGACATAGGGCTTGTCATTGACATACTCGATACCGGGAATGTATTCCTTGGTGTCCTGTAGGCCCTGATAAGTTACTTTTTGCCCACCCGCACTGTAGTCCCAAGTCACTTGGGCGCTGCCGCTGGTATAGTTGGCTTGAGCTGGGAGGTTGAGGGCATTGTAGGTGAAGTTGGCCCCTTTTGGGCCCAGATTGTTCACATTGCCGGCACCGTCATAGCCAAAGCTGCCACCCGCACCGATGTCAAAGCCATCGCGTGCGCCAGCATCGGTGATGCTATTGAGCTGATTGCCGCTGATCGTATAGGTAAGCATATCGATTACACCAAAGGTAGCACCATTTTCGCAACTATTCACAGGACCATTACGGGAGAGAGTGTTGAAGTTGCCGTCGGCAGTGTAGTCAATACCATAGACACTATAGCGGTCACTCAGAGAGATCTGCTGTACATCCCCTTCTCCAAACACCTCGCCATAGGTAGCCAAAGTCATCCTATTGATGGGATCATAGGTATAGCCATACCCTTTAGGAGTGCGACCCTTCACCTGCCAATAAACATGTGAAATATTGCCATTGCGCTGGGCAGGGCCCTTTAAAGTGGTGGTGCCTTTGTCGTAATTAAGCCGCATGGAAAACAGAGGTCCAATCACTGAGGAGGTATCCGGTGTGACGTCGAGTTTATCGTTTGGATCCGTGACCACTTCGGAATCAATGAGGGTATAGTCGCCTGGCAGATTG
Organism: Saprospiraceae bacterium; assembly: GCA_965223025.1. Lineage (GTDB taxonomy): Bacteria > Bacteroidota > Bacteroidia > Chitinophagales > Saprospiraceae > JABDMH01. The sequence continues at coordinate 3,167,379 of CBDCVP010000023.1, read as the reverse complement.
GTGAGCTCTGAGTCGAGTAGATAGATTTCGACACCGCTGCACAGCACGACTCGATGCAATGTAATGGGATAGGAGAGGTCCTCAACCAGCAGAAGAGAATCAGCTAGCGTGTCTAAGTACTCAGTTTGGGCAAACGTGACGGTCGCATCACATACGGGTGGTACTATGGAATCGCAAGACTCCATGAAGCATTGCTCATAGCCATCTACCCCGATATCTATGCCCTCAGCCACTAATTTAAAGAGCTCGGTAAGGTTGACTTGGACTGGATCACCTTCCACGATCACCAAAAACAATTGATTGGGATCGGTGATGGCTACTTCTTGTACGATTTCGTGTGGTCCGCTAAGATCTTGCAGGTAGACCTCTGGAAGATACACTTCTGTGCCATCACAAAATCGCACCCTAAACAGTTTGGTAGGTAGTATTAATGCGGTGCCATCGCCTTTGCTAACATTGGTCAACGAGGTGCCCTCACAGACGATGTATTCATCTTTCAACAGGGTGGTATCCATATGCTGGATAATCTCTGTGTAGTCCATCAGTTGCTGTATCTGTTCTTGTGAGGTACAGGGGAGGGTGTCGCACACTTCTTCAGAACAAGGTTGGTAGTCACCAACTCGGATCGTTTCGTAGAACCGCCGATTAAGCACTTCTTGGAGCACAACTTGTTCTGTCGTGTCTTCCTCATAGTCAAAGAGTTTATCAATTGGTTCGCTCAGTGGTATGCTATCGCAGGAAGCCAAAGCCTCCAGTTCTTTACCACTTGTCACTTTATTGATGTCGGTGAGCCAACCTCTAATATGATATTTGTACTTGTTGGCGTGGAGTACATTTCCCTCAGATCCATACAGTCGTTTAAAAATCAACTCATCTCGTCCGTTGTAGGCATTTTCCTGAATTCTTGCCTTCTGACCACCCACTGCCAAATCGTGGGTATTCAGACGACCCCACCTATCATATCTGAAAGTTTCCTCGGTGCCAACACTTGGAGCAGCACGAAGGGTAGTAGTTACTAGATCTGTATGTTGGTAGTTGAATGAGTACGTATCTGCACCTTTGATGGTGGAATTGTTTTGGCTAGCCACTCGTCCGAACGCGTCATAATTATATACCTCACCAATACTGGCACCGTTGAATGTCTGCTCAGTAACGGTTGAGAGCCTGTCTTTGTCATAGGTTTGTGTGATGGTCTTCCCATCTACGGTTGTTGTCAAGGGTCGATCATGAGCGTCGTAGACGTAGGTAGTCACCAGTCCATTAGCATTGGTCATCGATTCCACCAGATCTTGGTCATTGTTGACGTAGTTAGAAGTGCCACCACCAGGTATGGACTTGCTTTGGAGCCGTTGATGACTATCATATCCATAGAGATATAACTGGCCCTCTGGTGTAAGGATGGTATCGATATTGTCATAGGCATTGTATCGGTACTTGGTTTGACCGCCGATGGCATTGGTCACTTTATGGTTTTTTTCGACCAGATCGGTCTCGGTGGTAGTTGGATTTTCGTTCTCATCGATGACTCGATTGACGAAAAACGAAGAGTATGGATATTCATAGGTGATGTTGGCTCCATCGGGGAAAGTCTCCTTGAGCAGTCTGCCATGGGGAGACCCTTCCAGTTTAAGCTTTTTAAAAGTGCCGGGCAGGAACACTACCTGGTCATGCCGCTGTAGCGGATCGAGGTACCCTCCATCGGTAATCACGTGGCCACCTCCGGGATCATAATTCAGAGACAGGGTATGCATATAGGTGCCAAAGCCATTAAAGTGCTTTTGGATGGTGCGGCTGGGGGCATCTGCATAGGTGGTTTTTGTCTCGATATAGTTGGGTCCTCCTATCACATACTTATGAAAGGTCTCCCGTGCTCCTCCTCGTTCCTTGATGTGCTCCAATCTCTGTAGTCCATCGTATTGGTAGTCAATGATTTGCCCATCAACTTGTGTGAGTCTCTTAAGCTGCCTTGAGTTGGGATAGTACTCAAAAGACCAGTCGAAATCGGCATAGTTTTGCGACTTGAGCAATCCCTCTTCCCAGACATAAGAAACTGGCCCGTACATTTCGTAGCCATCACGCTGGAAACTCATCGGAAATCCATCTTCTGAGTAATCACCGTAGGTGCCATAGAGATCCCATCCATACCCTCCTTCGATATTCTCTACTATATGAGGCAATTTAAGTTCATTAGGGCCGGTGGTATAGGTGGTTTTAATACCTTGGAAGATGGCACCGTCCTTCGAGGTGGTACTCTCTTTGTTGAGTATTACATACTGGCCAGGTGTCTGGTCAAAATCTCCTATCTGCTCGTAGGTGTACTCAGTTTCATAAGCGTTTCCATCACTATTCGCGAAGTCGGAACTCTCCATCATTAGGTTGACGGGATCGTAGTAGCTCCTGCTCTCTTTTACGACTGCATTTTGTCCATCATCATCGTAGAAGCGCTCAACCACTTTATCCAAAGTGTACCAATTGGAGTAAAAAGCATATTCAATTCGAGGTAGAGTACCTGTAGTCGAACCAGCAAAATTTGGTAGAAAAGGTAGTCCAAAAGAAACTGTTGTCGAATTTCCGGACAGAGATTGAGCATTCAGATTATAAGTATACTCCTTTTCAAAGACCGGAATAAACTCTTGTCCTCCGTTTGCAGATCCTTCACCTCCATCTCCTCCCTTAAAGTGAGTTTCATGCATGAGGAGTCCGGAATTCCAATTGTCGTTACTAAATGGCTTACCAGAAAGAACCGTTGGAAGAATATAACCTAAATCATATCCCTCAAATGATATTTTTTGGGAAAAAGTTGTAGCTCCGGGCTGGCTCAATCGCACATTGTACTCGTATACGCTCTTGCCTAGTGCTCCTCCATTCAGGATTTCTTCTACACGACTATACACCACGTGACTGCCATTGTAGGCACCAAGGGGTGTGTTCGAAGACGACGACCTGGAGATCCAGAAGCATCTAACAAAGCCACATTCCAGCCCCAAGGGCGTGCTCTTGCAGCTAGGGATACACCTTGTCTTGCTTCCAATTATCCCATTAAACGAGGGAAACATATTGGTCAAACCACTGGTAGATCCATCTGGTTGTTGATACCGAAATGACTTTTCAAGCGTGTTGCCAGCATTGTCGTTGGTGATAATTTTCTTGATCCGTACCCCACCTGCAAGAGCATCAATTGTATCTTTATTCAACACGGTCTTCTGACGATATCGAATGAAATTAATAACTAGAAAATTAGTGTCACTATACGATCTAAAAGTGAAGTCAATGCAACTGTCATTTCCAACATAAGGTAACTTTATGGTATTGGAGCCCTCAGTTGAATCGGGATGAATGAATACATTAAGAAGATTATCATCCGTTTCAATATCTAAGATGATCTCGTCAGGTTCATTCAGTTTCCAACGGTACTGTATTTCCAGGTCGTATTTGGGTGAATTCTGTGGAAAGCAATGACTATAGTTCTGAATTGGGGGATCGTCCAATGTGTCAAATAGGAACTCCGTAATGGTGTCAAACTGTGTCAGATCCTCTCTGATAAAATTACCAAAATCATGAGCCTCATAGTCAAATTCGATAGTGGCCCCCGAAGGATAGGTAATCTCTCTAAGCAACCCCACTTCTAAGAAAGAACTATCAACACGCCGATCTGCGAGCTTGATCGAGAAGTTTTGATCCAGTGGTTCGTCTATGAAAGGGCTCAGGTTTAGGTTGGAGTGTCGTCCATTATAATAACCCCAATAGTCTTGTGCAAAGGATATTCTTGGTGGAAGATTTTTATCATCAAAGTACTGTAGCGAATAGATCAATTCTTCGTTTGAGGCACCTGTTACAAACACCCTATTTAATCTCAATCTTTTGTGACGGGGCGAATCAAAGGAGTATTTTAGAGTTTCGTCCAGCGACCTGCCAGGACAGATAAAGTATGACTGATCGAATGTAATTGATCTTAAAAGACCATTGCTACTGCCATAAATATTTATTCCCGTGTAGGCCAGCCCACCTGATAGATCTTGTCTCGTCATGTCCTCGAAAATGGCAGAACTCACTTCGGTCGTGATCGACTCCAGAAACAGTGCCGAATTAGTTGCGATCGAGACACACTGATCGTCACTGGGTTTTGAACAATTGATTTCACATCTAGGTTCTATACCACCTTCATTGATAAGTGTGCGTCCATGAGCGGTAGATGAGTATCCAGTGATATAAGTAATTTCTCGCTCTTTGTAGCTGAATTGAATAGTTTCATCAGTAATTGCTGGGTTGCGGTATTCGGTCAAGTACCATGCGGAAATCTCAGGACTTTTTGCTTCCGATTCCACTTGGTCACAGAATTGAGCAGATGATCCTGATTCTGTAGCTGCAAAGACAAACTCTGCTCCATCCGGTGTCTGTACAAGAAAGGATTGCAACAGCGACGTGAATGTTATTTTAATATTTTGCTGTGGTGCAAACCTAATCGTACCGTCGGAGTCAATGATAAATTTACCACTCTGCCCCATGAAATTGAAGAAGAACTCATCTGCCTCGGTATCCAGTTCACCAGCTAATGCCAGGTCGACCTTCACTGGATCGTTTAAATCATTGGGAACAAATCCTTGATCAAGCCAACCTTGGCCAGGTTTTTCATCGGGCAATCCACGAATGGTTCTAGTAATGACACCTCCCGCATTTAGACTCCAGCCAAGCCCCACTGCACTTGCAACTTCATCCACCCTAATTCCTGTGCTATTATAGCTGAGTGATATGGGCACAGAGAGTTTTTTACCCTTGAGTGTATAGAGTGGAATAGAAATGTTAGCAGATCCTGTATGATAACCAATCGGTACATCACCATACTTCCCCAGCGCCACTGCATCAGGGGATGGTACATAGTTGGTAGTGGGGTCTATCAGTTGTGCATCTGCACCACCATGGATCATGACTAGTAGGGTAGCCATTATATATCGAAGATCAAAAGCTTTCATCTTGGTAATCTTTTATCACTTTTCAAATAGGTTTTCGGAAGGACATCAACGCATTAAAATGAACCGGTCAGAATGATGTTCCGATTGCCCTCGCATTTGGAGCATATACATGCCACCTGGGAGGTTGTTTAGGTCCAGTTCTACAGAGTTGTTGCCTCCCAAGGCAGGATATTTGTGGTGCTGTACTAGCTCACCATTGAGATCTAGAATATGGATTTGCACCTGTTCTGGTTCCTCATTGATAAAGTCCACAATAAGCAATCCTTTGGATGGATTAGGGTATATCTTGAAAAAACCATCACGTAACTCCGCCTGGCTGATGGGGTTTTCCTGATGAATATCTGGCAAGGGGCATTCTGTAGATCCAGCACTGTCGATGGTAATGCCATCTTCTTGTAGGTACCACGTGGAGCAAGCACAATTGTGGTTATATGAGTCAAAGGTGATCTGGGTAGATTTCAGACAGCTGGAGTTAGAGAATGACTTAGGTTGACTAGATCCAAGCCCTAAAATGGTTTTTGAGGCTACTTTTTTGTTGGTTAATTCAAGTGATTCAAACGTGTCAAAGTACCTGGTATCTGTTGAATTATATCCATAATACCCCATAAAAATGTTGTGGAGGGCCGAAAGAAGACTACGACACTCAAAATCTGATGTATCATATGGGTTGGGGGAGTCCATGACTATAACTATTTCGCGATTCGCGTCGTTGAAGGTTGTCGAGCTTGCGAAAGGAAACAAAACTAGAGAAGCCCGGGACGCTGTGTCCTCAGAGCATCCAAATCTATTTAATCGCAGTTCCAAGTATCTGGAAATGCTGGTATCGCGTTCGAGAATTTTTGTCTTAATAAAATCATAGGTGGTTGCAAAGTCGCTACTGAAATTAAGTGCAAAACCTGCTCCGCTTGTGAAACCCTTTGATGCCAGATTTGACACAGTTATTGACTGTCCATCGGTGCAAGATTGCAATCCACTTGAAGAGACGACACAGCTGGTGGTTGTACTGGATGAAATTAACCTATCTGGAACGAGGAGTTGATTCAGTTCTATACAGTAGTTCTGCCAAAAATATTCATGGGTCCAAGTTGAATCAGGCAGCAAATCGACGAAGCAATTTGCACCACTATTTTGAACCTGGCTGTATTCAACCGGAGATACCTCTATGCTGTCACATGGTGTCTCTGAGTCACAGCAATCCACTTTAAAAACGTACCTTGTTATATCGCTAGGATTTCCCTCATTTTCAATAATGATCTTGACTTTTTCGACCCCTGGCTTATAGTCGATTCTTCGTACTAGAATTTGAGGATTTGGCCAGAGCACGAATCCTGTGTTCAGAATCGTTTCATTATCATAGGTGATCAGTAGTCGATCGGGATTTCCTGTAGTTCCAAATTTTGTGTGGAACCAAAATTTCAAATATGTGGTGTCTTCAATGGTAAATTCCGTTTCATGCCTTGCCACAATACCTCCGACACCAGAATACTGGAACGCATATTCGTCTCCGCACATCAAAGGATCGACTGTCACACTATCAAAGCAGGAGAGATTTACACCGTAGTCACTCTCGAGTACAATTGGTATATAGTTGTCTGGCACTACCGGCTGAAATACCGGCAAAGGGTGAGGCAGCACACTATCCGTCTTATAAATACCAGCTCCGGATCTAAATACCTCATCACCAACGTCATTGACCCAGGATACTAAGTAATTAGACACCGGTACGCTGCCGTAGTAGAGCTCTCCCCACTTGATACCTATAGCCGAATCTTCGATGACCATATTTAAGCTATCACAGACTGGGTAATAGTATTCAGCACTGTCAGGACATTCATTATGACAGGTAGTGAGGGCACGGTAGTACCCTTGTCCCGCAAGAGCAGGTATGGTCGTATCGGTGCCTGTATACAGATCACTCCATAGGCTATCTGTCGCATCTCTATACTGCCAGCTGATGAGATCGTGGCCATTGCACATGTAGTTGCGCAGTACTATCGACGTCGAATCCTGTACTAAGTAGAAAGATGAATCACAGAGGGCACTCATTGATCGGATGTGAATCCAAGCAATGGCTTGATTAAAATTATTGCAGGCATCGCGTATGAAGAAGGTGACAGATATACTGGTATCCACTGGACAGGCCACGCTATCGAGATCATTGGGAGCATAGATATATTCTGTCACCGCGCTGCAGTCGTCGTCTGTGATGGCATGGCCAAATTGGCCTAACCAATAGGAGATGCTATCTTGTATATCATAACCACCATCGCATGACAGATAGAGATCATGGGGATATACGGCGAAGATGGGTGGAGTGTCATCGATCATCTGGATGCTAGAAGTAGTGGTAGCCTCATTGCCACATGTGTCTCTAGCAATAAATACAACTTCAATGACAGTGTCACAAGGCAAGGCTTGAGGAATAAAGTCGTTGGATATGGAGACCTCATTGCAAGCGTCGCTGACAAATCCACCACCATATTGATCGAGCCAGTCAGCTATTAAGCTATCGGCCAGACCGGTAGATGCACAGTTCAGATATAGTGATATCGGTGCAATGGTCCAGATGGGAGCGTGCTCATCGACAACGGTGATGAGGCCGGTGTCAGAGAACGTATGCCCACACGCATCCGATGCAGTGAAGATTACCTCGGTACTTGTACTGGATCCGCAGGTATAAGTCAAACCACTATAGTTATTGGAGATACTCACACTGCTGCATGATGAAAATGCCCGGCCATGGCCATCACCCAATAACCAGTTGTTGACCAAGGTGTCGATCTGATCTGCTTGTTCACACGGAATCACCAGGTCCTCGACCCGGATATACCAGAAGGTGTCTAGCTCCTGCACATTGCATTGCTGCTCACAGATCGCGCTAGGAAGGTCAGAAGCAACCGTACTCTCCTCAAAAGTCCATTTGTCACCATTGGCGATATCAGCCATAAATGACAGTGTGCTGGTCGTACTGAGCCCGTTATTGCAGTCATAGTGGGCGGCTACGTGCAAGTTGCCACCCCAGTCAGCTAAGAAGCAATCAGCACCGTCAGGTTTGTCAGAAATAAAAGCTGGATTGATATTAAGAGTTTCCTCCCAATTACTACCAATCTGGATACCGTGAAGTACCGTGCCAAAAAAGTCAGCATATTCGGGATTGAAATCCCAGCTGCCCTGTAGTACAAACATGGCTTCGGGATGATCGGTATTTAAATTAACTGAATAATGCAGTTTGGTTGCACGGTAAGGTACTTACTTAGAGGCAAAAAGAAAATGGAAACTGAAAGAATGTTTAAAGGAGTCAGTATTTTTGAATTTAGTAGTCGATTTACGTGTAAAGCGGATTGTCTGGATTACTTGAGTGAAATCAAGTGGAGCAGTGGATATTCATGTCGCAAATGTGGTAATGGGAAATATTGTGGGACAGCTCGATACGGAGAAAGACGATGTACCAAATGTCGTTCTGTGGAATCCCCTACTGCCCATACCCTTTTTCATAAAGTAAAATTTCCGTTGCACAAGGCATTCTACATTATTTTCTATCTAAGCACCTCGACAAAAGGAATGTCAACCTATGAATTAGCTCGAAAGTTGGACATGAATCAACCGGTAGTGTGGCGCTTTAAAACGAAGGTCATGTTAGCAATGAAATCAAGTGGGAAATATCCGATTGATGGTGCGGTGGCTGTAGATGAAACGATGATCGGGGGCAAGGTGAAAAAGCAGCGCGGCCGAAGTCAATCGACTAAAAAACAGGTAGTTGTGGCTATCCAGAAACACCCTGGCGGTGGAATCAGCAGGGCATATGCAAAGGTTATTCCCAATGCTGGCAGCAAACAGCTAGAGCCATTCTTTGACCAACATATTGACCCAGATGCAATCGTAACGACCGATAAATGGAGAGGTTACTCCCCCATTGCTCGAAAAGGAAAATATCATGTTGACCAGATCCACTCTAAAAAAGGAGAGAATTTTCCTTTGATGCATCGGTTTATTATGGGGCTCAAATCTTGGTTGAGAGGTATTCATCATCAAGTAAAATATCTACAAAAGTATCTCAATGAGTATACCTACAGGTTCAATAGGCACCTGTATAAAGACATTCTATTTCATAATCTTACCAATAGATTAATGCTTCATCCACCATGCACGATTCCAGATTTGAAATTTGTAACGTAAATGAATTATTCAGTAAATTAATATTGGCATTGCCAGTATTGCCATTATTGGTGATTGTAAAGTCGTTCGTAGCAACTCCATTGATCTCAAAGTCACCCACGAATAGGTTGGCTCCAGTCCCAGATGCGGGGATACTTAGACAGATGACAGATCCAGTGGGCAGTGGCGCAGATCCGGTATAGGTTATGGCTTGTGAGGCGATGTTCACAGATTTACCTGCATCAGAAGCATACCAGCGGCCACGCTGGTTTTTTCGCTTCTCATACACAGCCGTTGCCAGTGAAAAAGTTGTGTTGGTATGAAGTGGTTTTAAGGTCGTTAGAGAGATCTTGTCGTTCTCAGTGATATCATTATCGACGGCTGTGATCATAATCTGTCCCGGACACAAGGCCATCAGTGAATCCAATTGGTCATCTACCATTTCAACCCTCAGACGATGCTTATTACCCACCATCGTATGGGGTGAGTTGGCAACGAGTTCAAAGATGTAGGATCTGTTGTCATCCTGAATACCATTTGGTGCATCACTATTTAGATTACTGCAGATGGTATCAAATGAACCAATGATTTGTAGATTTCCGTATCCATTAAAGTGGGGAGAAGCATCAGAAATAAGATTGATATTATAATCAATTGGCGCACTTCCTCCGCCTCGTAGCACGCAGGGCATTGCAGGTTGCCCTTCATTGATAAGTAGGAGAGTATCGGAGAATTCGATCCACATTGTATCAGGTGGATCAGGGGGTACATAAGTAAATGACTTGCTGCGAAGATCGGTCAAGAGACCACTTCCATTGTGAACCAAGATTTTCACACCGAGCATCTCTGAGCTAGTTGCAAATAATAAAGTATCAATCACCAGCTCATTGTGTAGCACTACAACTTCACTCGCTGTACGTCCCAGAATTATCGAATCACCTTGGAATAAAGTATCGCTGAGGATACTATCATGATCATTCAAGATGACCTGATTTCTAATGTGGTACGTGAAAGTATCTGTCTCAATATAAAGGCTGTATGTAAGATCGAGACTATCCGAGATTGTACCAAGCAATTCTAGCTGCACCCCAACTGTATCTGAAGTAGGAAAACTACCAATAAATTGTATGCAATTGGGAATAATGCGGCCATCGAAGATGTGCGATCGATCCACAATTCTGATCGATTCACCACCCTGTAGATCAAGATAACTTTTGATAACTTGGTCTTGCCCAATTGCTTGGGTACTAACTACAAGGAGAAACACAAAACTTGCCCCTAGCTCTATAATGCTTAAGAAATAGGGTGATTGATGTGGATTCATGATCAATATTTATGAGTTGATTATTTTCGGCGAGATCCAGCTTTTCTTTGGCCATCAGAACCATGTCTTTTTAGTACTGCTAGTCTAATTTAACCGCAGTCAACTTTGTAGCATCTACAACACCTGACAAGCTAATTGTGGAATTGATAGACCCACCTGTTTTTGATGCAGCAACTTGACCATAAATTGTTGTTGTTCCAGTCAAATTAATCATGGAAGTCAGACTCATATTAGCTGGCTTTGGGTTGTTGCTCTTAGTTTTTGAAACACCTGCAATAAAATGTGTCGTGCCTGTTGAGATTCTACCATAGAAATACGTATCACCAAAGGCACTTCTTGTCACACTCAAATTACAGGTCACCAGCCATGTCCCTGCTGTCAATAATACTGAGGGCCCACTGACCCACGTGTTGATGCTTGGAATAGAAATGTTACTGCTAATAGTTCCCTCAACAAAAGTCGCGGTTCCACCGCTCGAAGCCCACTCTCCATCACCCCTGAGATAAAGAGTACTATCGCCTCCAGATCCTCCCGGCACTAGACCTGCCTGGGCGTCAGAAAAGACAGGTAATGTAGTCCCCGTTCCTGGAGAAATATCTAGAGATCTTGTGGTCGGATTATAGCTCAGGTTTTGAGCACTATCCCCAGATAATACACTCACATCGCCATTTTCGTTTCGAACGTGCAACTCCGAACTACCGGCAACATCAGCTGCATACATTTGTATGCCATCGGATGGCGAAGAAGTCGGTGCAGTCCCATTCCCGAGGCCAATGACTCCTACACCACCACCTTGCCGCCTTGTCGCTATTGCCAGATTTTCATGCACATATACCCCCGTATCTGATACTTCAAACCAAATATTATCCACATCGCTAAATACATCCTCCCCAAATTGCCATCCTTTTGTAGCATCATCTAGTCGAACATAATTCTGTCTCGCCTCCAACCTCATATGCCCCCAGTTCATGGAAGGAAGTCGAAGGGAAAACTGCCCTATGTCATAAGGTGATGAAGAGTCTGTCTCAAGACTTAAACTAAGTCCACCCGTATAAACTGCCGTATTCCCGCTCTTCAACACAAGACCATTTGCAGAGCTAATCGTATCTTTTACAACCAATGTTCCATTGACATCCAGTGTAGAGCTGGGATTAATGGTTCCAATTCCAACCTTGTCCTCTTTTACTGTTATTCCTTCTTCCTGTGCAACGGCAGACATTGCGCAAAAAACCATTAAAAAGGGAAATAGCACCGACAGGGATCTTCCGTGTGAGATCATTTTTTTAATAATTAGTAGGTTAAGAAATATGTAGACACACACTCAATTTCAGTGCATGGTCAATACTAATATATAGTCGTGACAACAGACGTTAAATGTCACATCAATCAATAAAAAGTCACGTATGTGTGAAGCACCAATATGCTAACAAAATAGTTCTGGCGGAAGCGTCATTTAATTCTTAATACGGGTGAGGCATAACAATTTCAAAGTCTTTTATCTTTTACGTAAAGATACATATCAAACAGCATGAATACAAAGATAAATTCGCATATTTTTGAATATTTTTTTGTCATATGTGTATAGCCTTGAAAAATGGGATCTTGATCATTTGTAGATGTTTTCTCGCCGTTTGAGCGTAAGTGCTAGTTATGCTAGTTATGCTAGTTATGCCAGTTATGCCAGTTATGCCAGGTATGTAAAGCAAAAAAGTACAGTCGATAATAATACCTGCTTTAACTTCATTTTTTTGAATTTTACCATTCTTAAATTTGATCATACGGCCAAATAACCCGCAGATCTATAGATCTTTTATACTTCCACTTCAATCTGCCTACATATTAGTAAGGAGCAGGATGATGAATTAATTACAATAATTAGAGCCGCAGCTACACTTTAGTGTTTCATCATTATTGTATCTTCCACGCATCGATATTAACCAGTTCTAATTGCATAAAAACTTAGACTTACCCTTCACGATATCTCGAACGGTGTAGCTGTGCCACAATAAAATACATTTCGAAAGTCCGAGATGTTAAAATGCGCATAAATGCTCCACCTGGTTCAGGTAGTAATTAAGTTTCCTTTCCTACTGGCACTAGTTTTTATTCCTCGGGCAGATAACTGCACAGGTCTGTTGGCCTCGTAAAAAAAGTGGGCTGGGTATTTTGAGAAAAAAATCAAATTGATTTGCAACTAAATGCACAAGAATTCAAATAGGGTAATTAATTAAACATTATTAACGGATTGAAGCATAGATATTAAATTATTCGATTTTCAAATTAATCTAACGGCAGTCAATCTACAAAGCATATTCCTTACGGACAAGTAATTATATGTTAAAATATACGCATAAAATATAAAAACATATTTATTATATGTTATGTGTGCAAACATGATTAATTACGCATTAATCTATATTTATATATAAATAATAAAGATACGATCATGTGAAGATAATGTTCCACTGTCGTGCTTTCGTGGTTGGGAAAGGCTGGAATTTTGAAGCAGATATTAGCCGTGATTTTACTTCTTCACGGAAGTGACTGACCATTTCAATCAATCAATCACTTATAAACGTACAAACCCTACGCCAACACATCTTTGATCACATGACCTTCTACATCGGTGAGCCGGAAGTCACGTCCTTGAAATGGAAAGGTAAAGTGCTCATGATCAAAACCCAGCTGATGTAAGATCGTAGCCTGAATGTCATAGACCGATACTTTGTCGCGGATGGGGTAATACCCAATTTCATCCGTTTCACCAAACGTGAAGCCTTTCTTTAGTCCTGCTCCAGCCATCCACATGGTGAAAGCATAAGGGTGGTGGTCCCGACCTTTAAAAGGCAAATCGATGCCGTTGCGATTTTCTGCCATCGGTGTGCGTCCAAACTCGCCACTCCACACCACTAGCGTCTCCTCCAGCAAACCTCTCTGCTTCAGATCTCGCAGGAGCGCTGCAATGGGTCTGTCGATGCTGGCACATTTGTTTGAGAAGCCTTTGTCTAAGGCCGAAACTGCATTGGTGCCATGGGCATCCCAACCCCAATCATACAGCTGCACAAAACGCACTCCATTTTCTACCATTTTTCGTGCGAGAAGCACATTGTTTGCAAAGGAGGGCTTATGAGGATTGGAGCCGTACATGTCGTGCACATAGGCTGGCTCCTGGTCGATGGACAAAACACCGGGCACTTCAATCTGCATCCGGTAGGCCATCTCGTATTGCTTGATGCGCGTCAGAATTTCTGGATCTTGAAAAACTCGATGACTTTGCTCATTGACGGCGTTGATGGCATCGATGGATGCCCTGCGCAATGACCGGCTCATGCCTGCTGGATTGCTCAAAAACAGTACCGGATCACCTTCTGACCGACAATGCACCCCCTGATACACAGAGGGCAGAAAACCACTGCCCCACATGGCCTTACCTCCGTCTGGATTGTTTCCTCCTGACGTCAATACCATGAATCCGGGAAGATCTTCATTTTCTGATCCCAGTCCATAGGTCACCCATGATCCCATACTGGGTCGGCCCAACTGGGCACTGCCCGTCTGCATGAGCAACTGTGCAGGGGCATGGTTAAATTGATCCGTGAATGCGGACTTGATGATTGTCACATCGTCTACCATCTGGGCAAAACGAGGTAAAAAGTGTGACACCATGGCACCAGAGTCACCGTGCTGTTTAAATCGTCCGATGGGTCCCAACATCTTTGGTACCCCACGAATGAAGGCAAAGCGCTTTCCTTCTAGTAGCGATGGCGGGCACAGCTGTCCATCCAATTTGGCTAACTCTGGTTTGTAGTCGAATAGTTCTAGGTGGGATGGGCCACCTGCCATATGCATGTAAATGATGCTCTTTGCCTTACCGGGAAACATAGCCAGTTTGCCAGCAGGTGTCGGGGAAGGCGCTGCTGAAACAGGTACTATGTCAGGGCCACAGCCTCCGATGATCTGACCCAGTGCCAGCGCACCTACTCCCAGAGCACAGTGTTTTAAAAATAAGCGGCGGGTATGCAGCTCTGCCTCGGCCAATCTGGCTTCCTGGATCAAATGAGCTTTCTTCATGCACCTAGTTTTTTGTGATAAATTCGTCCATATTGAGCATGGCATTGGCGATGACGACCATAGCGGCCAACTCGCGCTCTTCCTCACCCGGCAGATAGGCTAAAAGTTCCTTCGCATTGCTATCGCCGGCAGCAAAGGATGATTGAGCCTCTTCGAACAAATCCGTAAAAACGCTTTTCTGATCGTCGGATATGGGTACACCCATCGTCATCTGATAGCCAGCCTCTAATCTACCATCCAGATCACTCCCTTGATCCCACATTCGCCGGGCAAGGTGTGATGCTGCTTCCACATATACGGGATCATTAAGTGCGACCAGCGCATGCAGCGGAGTATTGGTTTGAATTCTCCGTGCTTCACAAACATCGCGCGCTGCCGCATCAAAAATCACCATCGCTGGGTAAGGTATGGTTCGCTTCCAATAGATATAGACACTTCTACGGTGCTGATGGCCGTCTTCACTCACTTTCCACTGCTCCCTGGAATAGGGCACATCCCATTGAATCGGTTGGAAAGGCATGATGCTGGGCCCATACATCTCCTTATTGAGCAGGCCACTGACTGCCAGAGCCTGATCGCGCATCTGCTCAGCAGAAAGTCGTACCCGCGCGCCCCGGGAAAGAAAAATATTGTAGGGATCCTTTTCGAGTCTTTCAGCATCGGCATTGGATTGTTGCTGATAAGTCTCACTCATGACGATTTCCTTTAGGAAGGACTTCAAATGCCAATCGTGTGCATGCATGAATTCGTAAGCCAGCCAGTCAAACATTTCGGGATGCGAAGGCAGAGGTGTTTGTGATCCCAGATCTTCAAGGGTCTCTACCAGACCTCGACCAAAGATTTGACTCCAAATTCGGTTGACCATAGTGCGTGCCGTTAGCGGGTTTTCCTTATCGGTGAGCCATGTAGCCAGGGCTAGGCGATCTGCAGGCACATCATCGGGTATTGGCGGCAGGATGCTAGGCACCGCTGGTGTAACCTCCTCTTTCTCAACCAACCAGTTGCCACGGTCAAAAACCCGTGTGGTGCGCTGCATATCCACCGGGTTTTCTATCATGATGGGTGTCGTCTCGGTCTTGGTGTTTAGCAGATCCCAAAAAATATCTTCTTGTTCCGCATGTTGGCCACCTTCCCATAGGTCGTAATCTTCGCAAAAACGAAACCAATCAAACGACACCCCCCGGGCATCGGGATCCTTGAGGTTGGGATTGCGATAGCTCAGCATCAGATCGTGGACTCCATCAAACGTTCCGGTCAAGGGAATTCGGGCAATCACCCATTTGTCATTGGTGGATGCCAAAGTCGTAGATGCAATCAGCGTCCCAGTCTTGATATCTTGCCATTGCCAGAGTCCATCGGCAAGCTTGGTGCGATAGCGGAAGTAAATCATGTCCTTGCCAGTCAGATTTACATCAGAGAGTCGGCAACTTCCGTTTTGCCTAAACCCAAGGTACTTGGTGTCGTACAGGTCAGACCTTTCAAAGGAATCCGTTTCAATGGAGTGGTAGGCTGGTTGCCAGGTCTTGATGAAGGTCTTTAGCTCCGTAAGCCGGTTTTCGTCCAGCCTCTTTCCTGCCCAAGCTAAAAACCTGTCCAGTCGCACACTGTCTGCGCTCGTAAAATGCCGGAGCAATGGATAATCCGGAGCAGTGTCGGCATCTCTGGTATTATTAAAAAAGGCAAAAAACTTGTAATAATCTTCATGTATAAATGGATCATAGGGATGGCTATGACATTGTACACAGGCAAAGGTGGTACCCAGGACACCTTCCCAGGTAGTATTCACCCGATCGAATATGGCATAGGTGCGGTATTCTTCGTTGTCGCTGCCACCTTCATCATTGGTCGAGGTGTTGCGATGGAATGCAGTCGCTATGAGCTGATCATCTGTAGGGTTGGGCAACAGGTCACCGGCAAACTGTTCTATCAAAAACTGATCATAAGGCATATCATCATTAAATGCCTTGATCACCCAATCTCGATAGTGCCAAATGTCTCGATGAGGATCTCTTTCATAGCCCTTGGAATCGGCATATCTGGCGATGTCGAGCCACATGGAGGTCCATTTCTCACCAAATTGTGGCACGGCAAGTAAGGAATCTACCAAGGCACCATAGGCGCTTGGTCGATCGTCAAGTAGGTAAGATTGAGCTAGGTGGTCAGGTGGAGGAAGTCCGGTCAAATCCAAACTCAGCCTCCTGAGCAAAGTAGCTTTATCAGCTGTTGGTGAGGGGAGCTGGATGCCTACCTGATGGAGTTTTTTACGAATGAACAGATCGATGGGCTGCACTTGAGTGGATGTGGTCTCCCCAACCGCCCCAAGTAAAGCATCGGGTGCTGGAAGTGACACCTCTTTGATGGGTCGGTAAGCCCAATGCAGATTCCAAGCTACCCCCTCATCGATCCAGCGACTCAAAATCCCAATATCCTCTGGTGATAATGGATCTTCATCCAGGGGCATTCTAAGCTCGAGGTCACTGGTGAGCAGTCGCTTGATCATCTCACTGCCGTGACCATCACCAGGTACGATGGCCGGCTGCTCAGACTCAGTGTCTGCCAATGCCTGCTCTCTGGTCAGCAAACCAAAGCCACCGTTCTGATTGACACCACCATGACATGAAATGCAATGTTTATTGAGAATGGGTTTTACCTGTTTACTATAGTCTATTTGTTCTATTTCTGGACCACAGGCTGACAAGATGCAAGTCGCACTTCCAAGCACCAACCACTGCCAATTTCTCAATGTCATTTACCTCCCATTTAGCGGGCCTATCAAAGTTAGGGATTTTTTGACTTGAAATGAGTCAACAGGGAATAGTAAAATGACCAGGGAGTGCTAGGCATACATCCCAGGCTAATAAGATGATGCCTATCTCCGATGCGGCTGCAGATGTATTTTTAGAAAATCAAAGGTGCCCATACCGTGTATCCGGTGTGGCCCA
This sequence comes from Saprospiraceae bacterium, assembly GCA_965223025.1. GTDB lineage: Bacteria > Bacteroidota > Bacteroidia > Chitinophagales > Saprospiraceae > JABDMH01. The sequence continues at coordinate 3,149,917 of CBDCVP010000023.1, read as the reverse complement.
GCAAAAAACTCCTTATCAATACGGTCGTGCCAACCATTTAATGCATAGTGCCTGCGTACTTTTCCAAACTCATAGTTCACCCAGTCTACACTTCCGATGCCATCAAAATAACCAAATTCAATCATAAAAGGCCTGGGTGCAATGATGCAGGCCATTTCTGCGTAGTTGAAGGTTCTTCCTAGATTCCACTCGGGCATTTCATATTCTCCATAAAACATATAACTATAGGGCAATGAGGTGGAAGTATTCTTACGGATCCACTCATTAAAATCACCGCTGCAAACAGATAGTGCATAGCCATCGAGTACCGCTGGTATGCGCATAGCAGTCTTCCCTCCGTAGGATAATCCATAAAATCCGATTCGCGAGGGATCCACAAAAGGCAGATCCTTTAGCCAGCCCAGGATGCGTTGATGCTGAGCAATAATGACGGAGAATAAGGAAAATCCAAGTGGGTTGGCCATACGCTGAAGGACACGAAAAGAATCGCCCCCGCGGTAGGGATTATGAGGAGCGAAAGTAATGAAACCTTGATCTGCCAGTTTTGTGGCAAAACCTTGGTAAGTCTTAAATTTTGGATGGTTGGGATTGGTCACTACTACATCGTTGGGTAGGCCTTCCAGCCCATGCTGGCAGACGACCACTGGTAGTTTTTCTCCCGGCTGCATGTCATTGGGGATGGTAAGAAAACCCCAGGCAAAAACATGTGAAAAGACCTGGAGTTTTACTTCGTACCTGGTCCAGGTATTGCTTTCTTCCAAAATACGAGCTTGGGGTTTGGCGGTCGATGAGGGATCAGGCAAATGACCTAAGGTGCTCCAAAGCTCCTTTCTGAAAGTACTTCTTAAAGATTTAGATTCATTACCGACTGAGCGTTCCATTGGAAGCCAAAAATGTTCTTTTCTTATTTCTTCACAGCGTGCGATTTCTGCCTGATAAACATTTTCGAGATTCTTGACTAAATGTTTCTGGCGATCTAACCTTTGCTCGATCAAGTGAGGTACCCCGGCAATCATATTAATCTCTGGTTTTGATATATCGAGGGCGGTGGTGATTTCTCCAATAGCTTTAGGGGAAAAGGGTTTGCCTTCATTCGTCGAAAATGCATTGACCAATGCTGGCTGTTTTTCAGGGTCACGCAGATAGGACAACATCTGCTGGAATTCCCTTTCGACTTCATCAAAGGGGGGTGTATCTATGATGCCTGGAGATGCTGCCGTTTGCCAAGGTGATCGGTGATAAGGGTTTGTGACTTTTGGGAAAATACTATGCTCTACTACGAGCGTTTTCGCTGTGTGCATCATGGCCAGTTCTGCAACACCAATTTCTCTTAAAATTCCCGATATGTTTCGATAGAGGGGCTCCCGGTAAGTTTTTTCCCAGGCATTAAAATAACCACTGACCAGGGTGGCACTGATTCGAGTATCCAGGGCACCTGCAAAGGCCGCCAATAGGCCTCCTTCACCATGGCCCATGACAACGATCGGCAGTTTTTCTTTCCTGTCCTTTTTAGAAAAATGGTCTACTAAGGAAAACACTTTTTCCAATTCATCTCCGATCAGGTGGCGACCCAATTCATACCCCTGCTTATGCAACCACTCTCGATGGGGCTGATTGGTCCATTTATCTAGCAACTCGCTGCCTGAATAGACAGTGTCTCGATTGATAAGTGCTGGTACAACTACCGTCCAGCCCTGTTGTGCCAGCTGATAGGCCAATCCGGACCATGGCTGTGGATGTGTCTGTATACCTGCCAACCCTTCCGGTGTTACATCGGCATCGGGCAGAATGATGGCGCTAGCCACCACAGGCGTGATCGGACGAATCATGATACCTTGGCCGATGATGCCATCTTTCACCCTCCACTGGATGTTTTGTACGTGCACCTTTTTCTGGGTCACCTTGTGTTGCGCATCTAGGTGCGAAATAACCTTCAAATTAGTTTCCTCACGCGAGCCCCTGATGCCCAATTGGTCTAGAAGAAATTGTCTTTTATGATTGATAAACTCTTCAAAATCGCTGCGATGAGATGCCTCTGTCCAAGATTTAATCCTTTGATCCCTGATCTTTTGCATTTCCAGCCATAGATATTGATGAATACCTGCTACCATTTTTTCTGATAGCATGCTTGTGTCGATCAAAGGGTCGTGAGCAAAAGGAATGTGGATTTGGTGCTGCGCAGCCACTGAGCAAAAACCATACAATAATAGGTAGGTGATCAAAAGTTGTCTCACTGATGGTCCGTTTATAATCATTTCGGTCAAGGTCGATTAAATATGGAGGCCAAACCGGAATTGTTTAAAAAGCGAAAGGCCGTCGAATCTTTTTTTTCTGTGTGGACTCTAGTATTTCTAGCTGTTCATTTTCGGAGATCGGATCATCAGGGTTCTCGTCTAGAAATTGGCAATATTTTTTGGTCGTTCCGTGATCAGATTTTCACTGAGCCTGATGGTAAACTGTTCCATGGTTTCATTGGGACTGGGCCACACATCACTGGGTGTATGTGACTCATTCATAAATCTCGAAAACTTGTGGATCAAGGCAGGATGGCTTGCACTGATATCCTTCGTTTGATCTGGATCGGCTATCAAATCGTAGAGCTCGATGTCGAAACCCGGTGCTCTGCGTGCGAACCAATCCCCTGAGCGTATGCACTGAGTTTGTTTAAACTCCCAGTATAGATATTCATGTACTGGTTGTGCTCCTGTGCCAAGAAGGGTAGGAAGGAAGGATATACCATCCATATCAGAAGGGCTCTCGGTGTCTAGCATCTCTACCATGGTGGGCATAAAGTCCCAGAAAGCCCATAGGTGATCACTGACTTGACCAGGTGCAATTTTTTCTGGCCACCACGCCAGTGCTGGTACATGGAAGGCTCCATCGTAAGTTCCGCCCTTTCGTCCCCGGGTAGGAGAGGCTGAATCAAAAAATTGGGAAATAGTCGGGTGCGGAGGATCACTCGCATAGCGACCTTCATATCCAAAGGAGGAGTCTCCGTTGTCGGATGCGAATATAATCAAGGTATTCTGCTCGAGGTTTAGTTCGGTCAGAAGATCCATGAGTTTTCCCACAGCCTGGTCCACATAGGTCACCATCGCTGCCCACTCTTTAAAATGTATGGGCCACTCTTTGTCCCGGTAAATATCGAGGCTTGGCACCATCAGAGGGCCGTGCGGAAGTGTGTAGGCCAAATACATGAAGAATGGTATATCCGCATTTTCACGCAGAAAATCCAATGACTTTTCCGTATACACCTCAAAGGCATTCTTCGCCTGAGATGGATCAGGGATGCCATTCGGAAGTACCCTGCCTTGCTGATTGTAAGTACTTTTCTGGGAATAGTTCTTGTGCAGGTGGTGCTTACCATTTTCTGGAAAATACTCGCGCTGATCGTTGTGGTACAAAAATTCAGGATAGTAGCAATGGGCATGCCGCTGATTTAAGTAACCAGAAAACTCATCGAAACCCTTCTTGTTGGGTGTGCCAGGTTGGTCATGATTGGCCAGACCCCATTTGCCAAATAAACCGGTCCTATATCCAGCTTCTTTGAAGAGCATAGCCACCGTGTAATCCTCAGGTTGCAGGGACTCCCGATACGACTGGTAGGAATTGCCTCGTACACGTGCATGTCCCGGATGCTTCCCCTGCATTAGGCAAGACCTCGAAGGAGCACATACTGCACTTCCTGCATAAGCCTGGGTGAAAAGCATGCCTTCACGTGCCAGTTTGTCGATATGAGGAGTCTTGATTTTCTCTTGGCCAAAACATCCGAGATCACCCCAACTTAAATCATCGCTTAAGATGAAGATCACATTGGGCCTGGCATCCATTCCTTGGCGATCGGGTTGCGCCTGTGTACAAACACCAATAGCTAGCAAGAAAATCGCATTGAGGTATTTTTTATGCATCACGGAGGGTAGGTGAGGAGGATTATTAAATAAATCAAAAATAATTTTCATCCGGAAGTATTTATTGAATCATTCATTAGAGTGATAAACTTCAGGTTGGTGCGCATAACTCAATTTGCACAGAGCATGGGAACACCGATTCACAACCTTAGAATTATCTGCTATCGCCAGAGATTTTCTGGTTCCTCATAGTCTTAGTATATTCGATATATCCGATATAAACTGTTGATTCTTGTTTCAATATTCAATGCTATAGTTTTAGGTGTGGCTTGCTGACAATGCTACGTACATGGAATACAGGTATTCGTAGACCAACGATTGGCAACATTTTCACTCATGCATCATTCAGTTGAGTTTGTTGAGCCATTGGTCGATTTCTTTGAAATAATGATCGCTAGGTTTGGTGACGATCACTTGGAGGCTGGAATCTCCCATATTTTTCACGGTGGAGAATTGAGATTCCACTTCTGACTGCTGGAGGACCTGATTGGCCGCATCCATCGCATTAATGATGAGCACATTCCCTCTCCGTGCATGCAGATCAACCAAATCGGGAAAGTCGTACACCGATAGGGCACCTGCTGAGGCTGAGAGCACGTGTTTCGTATGGTAGTTTCGTTTGGCAATAATATCATATTGAGACACTAATGGTTGGATCAGGGCAAGGTTGGTCCTTGTATTTTCTACCGTCAAAAATTGCAGGGCATCAGCACCAAGGTCACCTATCGCGATGGTAGCGTGCAGCTTCTCTTGACCCATAAAATGCACCACACCCCAAAGTTCCTCCATACGGACTCCCACCAAGCTCTTGTTCACGAGCAGACCGGCATACCAAAGATTGAGAGGTGTGTTGTGAATCCTAGCATCGCCACCTACATGTCCGTCACCCATCTCTCCATATCCACTCAAGTCCGGTGCCACAATGTCATATCCTTGTTTTACCAATCGATGTCCCAGGGACTGATGCTGGCAAGCATGGGCCTTACCTTGCTGATCTAATAGCAATAGAGTTTTACCATTGGGTGTCCGTGATTTTAACCATAATAGGGGAATGTAATAGTCACCTGCTCCGCCCACCAAATACTTCTCGATGCGACGATCCTCCATCGTTATTCCACCTGAAAAGATTGCTTCTCGAGGAGTGGATGGTTCCTCATACCTATTATGAGATACGATGGCTGCCCCAATCGACTCTGCATCCATTTTTGGCTTCTGGTCAAGGATTCTTTTTGTCTCCTTCACAATGAGGCTATGCAGGGATTCCCCACCAAGTGACTTATACAACTGGCCCTTTTCTGTCACCCATAGTTCTTCCACAGAAAAGGTATCTACTGCTTCGTCCTGTGAGTAACCTGGATTCTTGAGATGCTTTTGAAAGAATGCGTAGCTGGCTTCCCGGTTCTTTTTGGTAGAAGCATGCCCGGCATCGTCCTCCACCTTCTCGAGATGATCTGCAGCACCGAGCAAGGAATAAAATCTATTGGCCTCCTGATAAAGAGATCGTGCTCCCTCAATACTAAAGATGTCTTGAGTAGTGGTCACCATCAATGTGGGTCTCGGGGCTCGCACCTCCACAAAATCTGCTAAGTCGATACCTTGGGCGATGAGACCATGCATGTTTTGCTCAGCATCCTGAGGACTTCTGGTGCGCAGCAGCATTTGGAAAGTGGTTAGGTAACATTCTGGAGCTGCTGCAGCAACTCGCTCATCCATGGCAGCGATGTAGGTGGTCTGGGTGCCGCCGCCAGACCGGCCAGCCACACCAATACGTTGTGCGTCAATTTCAGGCCTGGAAACCATATAATCAATGGCCCTGATACCATCCCAGGTAAAGTATGCCGCTGGAGATAGTCCGGCGACAAAGGCCTGTGAGCCTGGATAGGAATGCTCATGAGTACTGCCAAAAACAGACGATCCATTTTCGTCAAAATACTGGATGCGTTCTCCCTGACCAATCGGATCGAATGCCAGTACGATAAAGCCCTTTTTTACATAGTTAAGGATGATGTGTTGATAAGTATCACTGCGAAATCCATCAGAAGTATGACCACTGCAATAAAGGATGGCAGGTGCAGGTGCCTGTCTTGCTTTCGGTATAAAGAGAGCGGCGGTCACATAGTAATTGGGTCGTGATTCGAAGTAGAGTTTCTCAACAGTCAGGTCAGGACGATCGATTTTCCCGGTGACTTTTGCACGTAAAGGTGTCCGCTCGGGAAAATGCCCGAGTAAGCCCTCCAACTTTTTGCGGACGTGGTCCTGTCTTGCCCTGGCAGCATCTGCATCGTTGATCTCGCCAATGACGACCCTGCGTTGGGCAAGCATGACTTCTGCCTCAGCAACCAGGTGCTGATAAAAGGCATCGCTTCTTTGTGCCATAAATTTCCAGTCATCAAATACATGGAGTTCTTCCTGCGCCACGACAGTAAGGATAGATATGGCAGTGAAACTAAGAAAGCTGAGAAGTCTGTACATATAATGGTAGGTTGCTAGGTCTCATGATGTAATGAAATATACAAAGTCTTTTTCATCATGTGGCCAAAAGAAAATGCTACATTGGTAAAAATAAATCGATGACGTTGGAATGCGTATCTACTGGCCACAAAAACTTATGAAGCGGAGCACTATGTTCCTTTCGTACCTTTCTCTGACATGCCTGCTGCTTGGTTGCGGCACCAGAGCTGGAGAGAAAGTAAAGGAGGACACAAGCAAACCGAATTTTGTATACATACTTGCAGATGATTTGGGATACGGGGATCTGAGTTGTTATGGACAACAAAGGTTTCAGACCCCTCACATCGACGCATTAGCGGCTTCTGGCCTGCGTTTCTTATCACATTATTCGGGATCTACGGTTTGCGCCCCTTCTAGATCCGCATTGATGACGGGCATGCACACCGGGCATACTCCCGTGAGAGGAAATAAGGAAGTGAAGCCAGAAGGACAGTGGCCTCTACCTGCTGAGACCTTCACTTTGCCAGAAATGCTTAAAGAGCAAGGCTACGTGACTGGTGCATTTGGCAAATGGGGACTGGGTTATCCTGGATCTGAGGGTGATCCCAATCATCAGGGATTTGATGAATTTTACGGTTATAATTGTCAGCGCATTGCGCATCATTACTATCCCTGGCACCTGTGGCACAATCAAGAAAAAGTAGTCCTTGATCAGAATGCAGGATCTGAGGCAGGCAATTATGCTCCGATCGATATTCATCGGAAGGCCCTGGATTTTATCCAACGAAATCGAGATACCGCTTTTTTTCTATTCATCCCTTCACCCATACCCCATGCTGAATTATTTGCTCCGGAAGAATACCTGGCCAGGTTTAGAGGTAAATTATTGCCTGAAAAGAAATATGAAGGAGTGGATGCAGGTGCCGAAAACTTTCGCAACGGACCATACGGATCCCAGGAGGAATGTCACGCAGCCTTTGCAGCGATGGTCGCTTTGTTGGACGATCAGGTGGGAGAGATTAATGCCAAATTGCAAGATTTGGGCCTTGCAGAAAATACGCTCGTCATTTTTTCTTCTGATAATGGTCCTCACTTGGAAGGTGGTGCAGACCCAGACTATTTTGACAGCAACGGCCGATTGACTGGTTATAAGCGTGATCTCTACGAGGGAGGTATCCGTGTACCTACGATTGCTGCATGGCCTGGTATGATCAATCCGGGCCTCACCACAGAGCATCCATCGGCTTTTTGGGACGTGATGCCCACGTTTGCTGAGATTTTGGATGTGCCATCTGCACAAAATATCGATGGAGTTTCCTTCTTACCGACCCTGTTGGGAAAAGGCACGCAGGTTAGTCACGATTATCTTTATTGGGAATTTCATGAGCGCGGGGGCCGGCAAGCACTGCGCAAGGGAGATTGGAAGCTCGTACTCTATGATATTAATAAGACACCTCCCGGGAAACCCCAGTTGTATAATCTAGCTGAGGACCTCGGCGAATCTCATGATCTTGCCGCAAGATCACCGGAGAAAGTGGACGAGCTCCTGAAGCTGATCACGACAGCGCGCACCGAATCTCCAGTATATAACTTTAGTGCCACGGCCTACGATGCGGAGAAGAAATAGCCGGGACTTAAGTGGTTGAGATTTTCAACTGCAATTATGGTTGAGCTTCAGTTTTTTATACTTTAGGTGCAGCAGATTTCCTCAGCGCTAAATTCCCCCTCATGAATAAACGTGTCAACCACGAACATGCTAAAAGGCCGATAAACGCTTTTTGGACATCCGTGTATAATGGATTGGAACGGCTCTTTCGACCTCTGGAGTGGGTAGGTCACCAAATAATTCTAAAGCCCTTTAGCCTGTTCCTGGAGTGGATCGATCCGCTGAGTTATAAGCTGGAAGGTATGCTGCTGAGAAAAGTTCTGCAAGTAGTTATCTATCCACTGTTTATGACCTTGACCCTGATCGTGGGCTATAAATTGGTGGAGAATGGGTTTACGGTAAGGAGCTTCTTAGGGACGATAGTCATGTTCATCATTCTCGGATTTATTTTTGCGCCCCTCGAGCGGCTGATGCCCTTTAGTCGAAAGTGGCTTGGTGATCGTGATACACCTACTGATGTCATGCTGTTTTTCGGAGGAAAATTCTGGGGGGACTACATCAGTAAGCCCTTTAGGTTGGCCACTGTGGCGGTCGTGGTACAAGAGATTTCTCCGGAGATCGGTCAGGGCATTTGGCCAGCGCACCTACCTCTAGTGTTGCAAGTTTTCATATTGTTGTCCGTGCGAGATTTTTTCAGATACTGGTATCACAGATGGATGCATGAGTCAGAATTCATGTGGCGCTGGCATGCCATACACCATTCATCAGACCGGCTCTACTGGTTTAATGGTACCAGATCTCATCCGCTGGAGGGAATGGTCTCGGGCATTCTTTGGGCCATTCCATTGGCCTTTGTGCAGGCACCGGTGGCCGTGGTATTTATGACTGGACTGCTGAGTCGCACTATTGGCCGCTTTCAGCACACCAACATGGACCTGATCCTTGGCCCCTTTGATTATATCTTTTCTTCACCGAAAAATCACCGGTATCATCACTCAAAAAAAATTGAAGAGAGCAACACAAATTATGGAGGTGATGTCATTTTTTGGGATATTTTATTTGGCACTTTTTATCTGCCCAAAGGTCAACAACCAAGTGATGATATAGGGATTGGTGATATGCCCAACTATCCTAAAACATTTATTGGCTTGATGTTAGCCCCATTTACGTACGATAGTTTGAAAAAGGAAGCAGCAACGTTGACTGCTGATGCTTCTCTACAGCCTGGTGAGCCTCAAGGTTTAGATGACCCAGATTCTCTATCCGTGAGCTAAACTTCCAAAAAGACATAATATGCTCCAAATTGATCGGTACAAGCTCTGGTTCGTGACTGGAAGTCAGCATCTCTATGGTGATGAGACACTTCGAGAAGTGGCCGTTCATTCGGAGGCCATCTGCAGATCTCTCAATGAATCTGGTATGGTGGCCCTGCAGATCTTGAATAAACCAGTACTAACTGGATCGGAAGGCATCCAGAAGTTATGCTTGGAGGCCAATGCCCATGCTGAATGTGCGGGGCTTATCCTATGGATGCACACTTTTTCTCCCGCTAAAATGTGGATCAATGGTTTGAAGGTGTTGGCAAAACCCATCCTACATCTGCATACTCAATACAATCGGAACATACCGTGGGCTACCATTGATATGGACTTCATGAATTTAAATCAGTCTGCTCATGGAGGTCGAGAATTTGGGTTTCTCGGTGCGGTAATGAATCTTCGGCGTAAGGTAGTGGCAGGCCATTGGGAAGATCCAAAGGTGGTGGAACGGGTGGCGATCTGGGCACGAGTCGCTGGTGCTTGGTCAAACATGCAGCAATTGAAGGTAGCACGATTGGGAGACAATATGCGCGAGGTCGCGGTGACGGAAGGCAATAAGGTCTCCGCACAGGTCACATTTGGATTTAGTGTCAATGGTTATGGTTTGGGAGACCTGGTGGAGTACCTACAGGGAGTTGGGGAAAGGGCAATCGATAGACTTGTGGATGAATATTGTGATTGCTACCAAATGGATGCACGGCTGAAAAAAGGTGGTGATTCCCATGTATCCCTCCGGGAGGCTGCCCGGATGGAACTGGGATTGCGAATGTTCCTCGAAGAGGGAGGATTTTCTGCCTTGACCGATACCTTCGAAAATTTGCATGGCCTCAGTCACTTACCGGGCTTGGCTGTGCAGCGACTGATGCAAGATGGTTATGGCTTTGGTGCGGAGGGTGATTGGAAGACAGCTGCCTTGGTACACACGATGAAGTTTATGTCAGCAGATTTGCCTGGGGGCAACTCCTTTATGGAGGACTATACTTATCACTTTGGTCCGGGGCAACCTCAGGTACTGGGAGCCCATATGCTAGAGATATGTCCATCGATCGCAAGTGCCACACCATCCTGCGAGATTCATCCCTTGGAGATAGGCGGTAAGGCCGATCCTGTGCGACTGGTATTCGATGGTGCAGAGGGAGAAGCAATTATTGTGACCTTGATCGACCTAGGGCACCGTTATCGACTGCTAGCAAATAAGGTCAGGGTGGTGAAGGCAGGTCAGTCCATGCCAAAACTACCTGTGGCCAGGGTGTTGTGGCAGCCTGCACCTGACCTCAGTACATCGGCGACGGCTTGGATATGTGCGGGTGGCGCACATCATACCTGTTTCAGTCAGGCACTGACAAGTGAGTATCTGGAAGATTTCGCTGAGATGGCTGGAATTGAGTATTTACTGATTGACGAACACACGGATCTATTTAGTTTTCGACAAGCCTTGAAGTGGAATAGTGCGTATTACCACTCTTTGTGATATCACTCAGGCCCCAGCACCAATAAATCCATGGAACCTACCCATCCAGTATCCCAGTAACCAAGAGCCACCATCATCTTCAAACTGTCCACCACGACCACCATCTGGATAATAAGGATTTCGATTCCAACGATCGAAATTTCGCTCGTCTCCTGGCAATACATGAAGCAGCTGGTCCTTGCCAAATCGACTTTTTATCGGTGACCATTGTATATCTTTTCTGTGACTGTTGATCATCTTCCATTGTCGTCGGTCAGTTGGAATCTCGTGGAGATTTCTGACTGCCGCCTTAATATCCACATAGTCAGGATCAATGGTAGCTGCTGCAAAATAAAAGAAAGCCGAGCCATCACGTCTCAAAGTCAAATAATGCCTCCTTACTGCCCTTTGAAGTGCATTTCTGGCCTTTGGGCTGCGTTCCAATTGAATCAGGGGATATAGGGCTACAAATCCTAGTTGATTGTCCGAGTGGTTGTTGTTGTCAGGGAAGACTTTTTTCTCTAAAAGGACATTGCCTAGATATCCATGTTCTACTATGAGGTGTTCGTAGTGGCGCCTAAATTTCTCATTACCGGTGATGTAATGAGAAACCTTTAGAAAGGATAAAATCTGTGCCGCATTCAAGCCATTTTCCAAGTAGTGATGAGGATCGTCATTCAATAGCTCCGGATTCCAGAACCCCCAAGTGGTCCTCCTGCCGTGCCAGTCGATCAGCTGGTAATTGTGGTCAACAATGTAATTCATGAGGGTGCTGACTTGTCTTCTAATCAAGTTTGCTTCAAGCGTATCATGCTTTGCAATGTGCTCCCAGTAAGCGTAGAAGGCGAAGAAATGTCCATCGATTTCATCATTTGAGGTGTCGCTTTTCCAAAGCAGTTTTCCATCGGAAGAAGTCCTCCATTGTGAGCTCCTATGGACACTTTCCTCATACGGCACGACACTTCTGGCCACCAGGCCGGGAATCCCAGAAGCATTTTGGAGGAGTATCATGGCGTGCATGCCTTTTCGTGCGGATTCAAGATAAGCCACATCGCCGGTGGTCGCATAGGCCAACGACATTGCTACCACGTGATATGAAGTCCAGAGCCCATCATTATCATTGTCATGAATCCGGTGGGTAGTCGGATCCTCGGCCTGATCAAGTTCGCATGCCGCTACGAGCCCCATCCTCCTATGCCAGGTATCAACTTTATCCTCAATCCTGGCTGCCTTTTGCGCCAGTGTGGTTTTCACTGCTTCAATCTTACTCACTCCATCGGCGGTCATAAAATATACGGACCGACCATCTTCTGAAATGCTAATGTCCTTGATCATATCGTTGATCAAATATCGCTTGCCAGCGCGGTAATACCATTGCCGAGCAAGATCGTCGGGCTTGAACCATACAGCACCCTGGGATGTGCCAATCCACAAGTGGTCTTCCGACGTGACGACCAAAGCCCTTACATCTTCCACAGGCAATCCCTCTGTACCTCTTATAGAGGACCACGATCCATCGGGTTTCAATAGACTGATTCCTATTGGAGTACCGATCCAAAGATTGCCTTTTGAATCCAGTGCCATATCCGAAATCTCAGTAGCCAGGGGGCCATTAACGCCATAAGATGGGTATTTGATGATTGCTTCCTTGGGCTCTTCCATATAATACAAGCCACCTTGAGTACCGATCCACAATCTTTTTCCAATTCTCTGGGTGCAGGTGATCTCACCATCAATCTGACCCGAAAATGTTGGATGCTCATTTTTTGCATTAAATAATTCGTTAACCTTCACCCTTTCTTGCAGACCCAATGGGGTCCGCACATGTTCGGAATATGTAGTGTCTTCGATGGGTATATAATCAGTGGCATTGGTTCGAAAAACCTGATGGTCTTCATAATCTAGTGGAGCAACTGTATTTGGCAGTTGATATTCACCCGTTTTGAAATGATCTTTTTGCTGGGCATCACTGAGATAATGACAGCATAAGAGTAAGATAAAGGGCCACTTTTTCATATGAATGATTTACACTTGATTCATTTTCGTTTCATTCTTAGTCGTTCGTCTTCCCATCCGTGGTCGATGTATTCCCAGGAAAAATCCGAGCCCTTCGTTTCGACCATGACAAACCCTTCTTTGGTATTGTGTCTCCTTCCTTTCCATCCATTACCGGCAATAGATCCACCAGTGAGGAAGTGAAAGCGGTCATTGACCATTCCAAATTCCTTCCAATGAATATGTCCTTGTAAAACCAATCTTAGGTTGTGTGCTTCCGTCAATGTAAATACTTCTGAGGCATTTGACACGTTGGGCCGTCCTTCCTTGCCGATGAGTTGTAGGCGTGTACAAATCATGGGAATGTGAGTAGTGAGCACGATGGGGGTGGATTTATCTACTTTTTTCAGATCAGCTTCCAGCCACTGCAATTGTGCATCATGAAAGACACTTTTATACCTTTTATTATCGGTGACATCCAAAGAATTTAGGGTAATAAAATGCCATCCTTTGTGATCAAATGAATAGTATGTATCTCCAAAGTGTCTTTCCCACATGCCGTATTTATAGTCTGGATGATCATCAGACTCAGGACTTTCTTCATAAATGCCAAATAAATCATGGTTTCCAACACAATTATATACTGGCATATTAAATCCCCTGCTCATCTCTTTGTACAGAGAAAATAGGGCTTCACATTTTTCATAATTGCCACGCATAGCATCGTAAACGAGATCGCCTCCGGTGAGTACAAAGTCAGGTTTTAATTCATTGACTTTGTCGATGGCCATTTGAAATCCCTTCGGTGCATTCAACTCTGGTTTGATGTGAATGTCGGTTAAAAAAGCGAAGGTAAAAGAGTCTTGGTTGCTCTCTTGTTTCGCGTCATTTTCGATGAATGAGGTAAGAGGTAGGCCGGTCATTGCCCACCCGGTCTGTCTCAAGAATCCTCTTCGGTTGAAGTATCGTTTCATATGCAATTCGTTGATTTGATTTATTGATCATGCTGGTCTTTATCTATGGTGTCCGGGTCCCAGATGGTACAGCCAATATAGCGCTCAGGTTTTTGCTCGTCTTGAAAGTAATAAATGGTGACCACCTTTCCATCGCGACGTTGCACACTGCGCACATATCCCACATCCCTTCCTGATCCATCGTTGCGCAGCATGATTTCTTCTCCCCAGGTCGCACCATCGTCCGCACTGATCTTAGCTCTGATGCTATAGGGCTTAGCTCTAAATCCGTAGGTCAGACAGAGTCGACCGTCACGTAGTTTAATCAGACAGGGAGGATTACCCTCTCCGAGGTCGGCTACCGGTTTACCTGAGAATGTCCAGCTTTTTCCCTGGTCGTTGCTCACCCATGCGTCTATATACCGGCTGTTTTCATTTTCTCGGGAGGTCAACTCATTGGTGGATATTTCTTCTCGTACTCTGGAGGTTAAGATCAATGTGGAGTCAGATGTACGGACGGTAGATGGCATGATGCGAAATCCCGTTTCAGGTTCTTCTCCTACCCAGGAGACGAACTGCCAAGTTAATCCTCCATCATCGGTTCTGGCCACAAATACTCTTCCCTCTCGGTCGTTTTCCTTAGCCGCTGTTAAAAAGGCCAAGCAACTGTTTTCGTCCTCGATCATGTAGTCAATGCGAGCAGCAATTTTTTGCATGCCATCTACGACCAAGTTGTATGGTCCGTTCCAAGTGTGTCCTTTGTCATAGGAATAATAGAAGATGGATGGACCCACGTGCACATCGAGCATCCAGAATTTTAATACAATTCCCGGCTTCGAAAAGTCGATCGGTACATCGAGGGATGTAATTGGTGGTAGGTTTTCTGGATCAGGCTCAGTACCATGAAGGGCTGCTCCTCGCGGTACCAGCACACCATCTTTTGATGGATCCTCGATAGTCCAAGATACACCACCGTCGTGTGATCGTGCCAGCATCTCATATTGAGGTTTCTCCCGGTCGATATTGTGCCGTTCTTCACCCAGATCTTTATGGTATCCGGTGGCAAAGCCCACAAGGATCTCGTCTTCCCAATTCCATATTCCAAAATTCGCCGGCCATCCACCAAAACGCCCTGGCTCGTGGTACACAGTGATGTTTTCTACTGTCGGAGCATGTACTATTACGGATGGCTTACATTGAAATAGCGAAATACCAAACAGACAGATAACCAACATTTTATTTAAATATTTCATCTGCAAAATATTGTGATGATTCCAATAAAATTGAGAAGACTACCATTCTCCCTTGTTGTCAAATTTTTCCTTCACCGCCGAGCGGAATCTGGCGGTAGCAGCATTTAAGTCTGCAATAATTTGACTGGTATCCTTTCCCGCACTTGAGCGTGCGGCTGCGATCACCGTATTGCACTCATTTGCGTCCATGAATCTGGAGGCATCGAGGAGATACTCGGTATCCTCATCCGGTATGGCCAGAAATCCATGCTTATCTGCATGTATGAGCTGAGATGGTTTTATGATCCTGCCAAAGACCTCCACTTCACATCCCCACACAATGGGAGTGCTATGGGCATGACCTACGGAGAGACGGCGCGCCAGGGCCTTAAAACCGGCATTGCACATTTCGTCTACATCTCGTATGCTGCCATCGGTGATTGTGCCGACACAACCCAGAGCCCGATGAATGTTACTGTTGACCTCACCCCAAAACGAACCGTAATTAGAAGGTCGATCCAGGTCTTGGACGACGACTATTTTGGGACCTTTGACGGATGACACATAGGTGCGGTAATCGTTCCAGGCAGTGGGATTTTTGATTTTATGTTGGGGATTTCCCGGTTCGATTTTGACGGTAATCGCATATCCAACCATGGGCCCCATCTGAGGCATATAGTCAGTCGTTGCTTCAAGATTGAAACCATCATGTGCAGCGTCATGTTTGGTGATTTGCTCCCATCCATTATAGATGGTCGGAGTGTTCCAACGTTTTAATTGAAGGAGGTCGGCATGTGAGATCATGATGAAAGTCGTTTTTACTTTTTCACTTGAAATATGGAAAAATGACACCGCGTCGTACTGCAGATGTATTTTATCTAGAACTGATCTATGCCGTCATTGTCTAGTCTTGAAAAACTTGTCTAACTCCATAAACGACCAATCTTGTTCCTCCTCTTGCTTGACATAAAACCGGAGCCTCTCTCCGCCCTCCTGCTCATAGAAGGTGATTTCTACAGGATGCATTCCTTTTCTGAGAGCGATGGCACCATATGATGGCAGGTTTTCATCGTTGTAACCGCGTACCCTTCCGGTACCATCAATGCATATGACTTGGTCATGTATCTTCAAGGAGCCCACATCATCTGCCCGGCATCGAAAATGATACATCCCATCTTCAGGAACCTCGATATATCCCTGATATTTTATGCCAAAATAATCATCCACTATGGCAATATCGCCGACTAGAAAATCATTGGCTATGCCCTTTTTCTTTGCTTGTTGATGGAAAAAGGAAGTGCCTTGCCAGCTACCTTCATAATAAGTGTAGGACAGACCTGGAGATGTGTTTTTAACCTTTTTACCCCTTATATAGGATGTTTTTTCATAAGACTTTGACATAGGTGCTGTATGCTGATTCTTGTCATTACTTAAGACGACCTCCAGTTTAGTGTCAGCATCTATTTTTAGTGCATTGTCGAGGATTTTCGAGCTTTCAAGCTTGCCATTTTTCCATACACTGGGCTCTAGCATGCTAAAAGGTTGGTCAAAGGTCACATCGGTATGACGCACGAATTGGGATGTCACAGGCTTGAAGTAATCGGGGTTGCTTGGTGAGATGATCAAATTAGCGTTGCCATCCAGATAAAAGTCTTGGTGGTTTTTACCAGCATAGCCCATTTTCCAGTAGTACTTGAGGAAACCTAGTTTGCTGTATGAGATCCGCTCTTTTGATACCAGCTCGATTTCGATGATTTTTTCCTGACCTGGAAAGACGGTGACCTCTCTTTGCGCAGGACGAATGTCTACCTGGTGATGATGAAAGAAGGATAGGTGGATTTCAAGGGGAGTCCCGGTGGAATTTTGAAACCGAAGATATACGGTAGCATTCTTGAAAGACTCCGATTTATCGGTTAATATTAGATTTTCGAAGGTCGTATTTTCCAGCAGTGCACGAGCCATTTCACTAGTTGATGAATTGGCAATATCGTGACTCAAGATGCCATCCAATCTTAAATTTGCCATCACAGGTCCATCATCGGTCATCGTCATCCAGACGATATGGTCAAATTCTCCAAATTTGTTGCCTCTCAATCTACTCCCCCCACCAGTAGTGCCTAGCACATAGTAATTAGCTTTGTTTCGCTCAATGTGTTGATAGTGATGTTCATGACCTGCAATGACCGTATGTTTTCTACCACTCAGTGCTTTCTCAATGCTTTCAAATCTGCCTCCAGTATCATATTTCCAAATGGGGTGGTGAAACAGCACGAAGGTCCACCGTACATGGAGGTTTTCTTTGAGTGCATTGAGTGCGTACGATGTTTGGGCTTCGGTGAGATTGTATTCCTCATCATCGTTGGAATCCAAAATGAGGAAAAGCACATCCTTATATACAAAGTAATAGTATCGTCTGCCATATCTATTTTCCCATTCTTCTTGCATGATCTTGTTGGTGATATCATGATTACCGGGTAGATAAAAGAAAGGCACTTTGAGTTTCTTGACCATTTGATTGAACTCCTCCCATTCATATTTGATTTGATCTCGATCCTCCGTATATCCTTGAATTAAATCCCCTACGCTCAAGACAAATTCTGGCATCATCAGGTTGAGCTTATCCATGGCAAGATCAAATATCCCGGGACGAGATCCGCCAGTGTTGTCACTCACCAAAGCGAATTGAAAATTGGTGGGATCGTTATAGAAATCTAAATGGTTCCAAGGTTTTAAAGGTTGGTCCACATCTGACTTGAAAGGTCTGACTTCCTGACCGAAGAGAGTGAGATGCCAGCTGAATAGCATCACGATTATAAAAAAGCTATGTAGAATAATTAGGCGCATCATCGTTGTGGTTAGTTATTTGTGATTTGAAGGAAGAGTTTACCATATATATCACAGTCTGTCGTACATAAAGCCTGTAGAGGTTACCGAAGTTGAAGATGGCAAACATGATGTGAACAGAATCGACCGATATGTAAACTGCAAATACCTTTTTTTTAATGGATTACACCTCCCTGCACACCTCGTTGGATTATAGCATCCCCAAACTTATGCCGGCAGCTGGTGATCAGCAGCCCCAGCACTTATCGTATTGTTTTCAATGTCTTTGAAGTATTTGACGGTACCAACTTTCAGTTCCATCGTAGCCTCATCGTCACAACAGATCATTCCATGCTGATGCAATTGGAGCATCGATACTGTCCACATATGATTAACACCTTCTTCCACCACTTTTTGGAGGGCCCTGGCTTTACTGTATCCGGTAATGATAATAATCAGCTCCTTAGCATCCATCACAGTGCCCACTCCTACTGTCAGTGCAGTTTTTGGTACTTTAGATAAGTCATCATCAAAAAAACGGGAATTCGCAACGATCGTGTCATAGGTAAGTGTTTTGACTCTCGTTCGTGAGGAAAGGGAGGATCCTGGTTCATTGAAAGCTATATGTCCATCCGGCCCAATGCCACCTAGAAAAAGATCGATGCCCTTCACGGCCTGAATTTTTTCTTCATAAAGATCGCACTCTTTCTGCAAGTCTTTGGCATTGCCATCCAGCAAGTTTATTTGGTCCTCGGGAATATCAATGTGATCGAAGAAGTTCTTTCGCATGTAGTAGTGATAACTCTGAGGGTGGTCCTTAGGTATTCCGACATACTCATCCATGTTGAAGGTGACGACATGCTTAAAAGATACCTTTCCCTGTTTGTGAAGGTGTACCAATGCCTTATAGACCCCCAATGGCGAGGATCCAGTCGGCAGACCAAGTACAAAGGGAGCATCAGCGGTGGGCTGAGACGAGGTGATTTTATCACTGACGTAATGAGCTAACCAATCATCAAGTGCTGAAGCATGGTCAAAAATAAGTATCCGCATTGATCTATTGACTTATAGTTGTCGTGCGATGAAAACTGTGTTAAGAACTATATGCATGGGGTATCTGGAGCATCTAAAGATATGCAATGGCCCAGTCATGGCCTACTGGTTTTTTATAGAATTATTATGATTTATTGCTTGTTTAGGCATACTGTCAAAATTGGCAGGGTGGGTGCAATAATCGTACTTCGGAGTTTGACCTCGTAGGTCGGAGTATAGTCAGGTATTCACACAAGGACTAAGTACGGCGGTTATCTCTATATTGGGGCATTGAAAATTTACGTGCTCAATAAGCCGATATGATATGATGAATAGATTATGGTTGCTCATTTTTATGGTCATGGTCTCTGCTGCACGGTTGGAGGCTCAGCAGGTGTCGGGCACCCTAACCCAGGTGAAAGTACGGGTTTTGGACGGGGAAACCAGGTTGGTAACACCCGTGATGGTGTGTATCACGGACGTCGACGGTGGCAGGGTTTGGACTCCATCATCTCCTAAGCCAGTTGATACGGTTTCATTGACGAGAGATTTTTACCATGGGATCGCATATAGTAGTGGAGAGAACTGGATTGGCCCGATTCGCAAGATGAATGGAAGGGGCAACAACGACGACCGCAGCTATGTATATGAGGACCTACCTTCTATCCCTCACTGGGCTGAGCCTGTAGCCTATCAAACATCCGGTGACTTTTCAATGATGTTAAAACCTGGCATTTATAAAGTTAGTATGGAGCATGGAAATGAGTATATACCCATTAAGCAGCGTTTGGAAGTGCCAGAAAGCGGATCCATAACAGAGACCTATGAGCTGCAACGATGGATTGACCTTCCCAAGTTGGGTTGGTACTCAGGAGATGTGCACGTCCATCACCCCACCGACAAACCTGAGTATCGTACATTCTTGCTTGAATATGCAAAGGCAGAAGATGTGCACTTGGTCAACACCTTGGAGATGGGACATCATTTAGGCACCGATTTCAGGCAGGAGGGATTTGGTAGTGATTTCAGAACCAATGATGGCGATGTGTGGTTGGTATCGGGCCAAGAAGATCCCCGGAGTACCTATGGACATATCATCGGACTAAATACCAACCATTTTGCCAGGGATCTGTCGACCTATGATTATTACGATTTAGTGTTTAGGGAGTTGCATAAACAACCGGGTGCGGTGGTCGGATTTGCACATTTTTCCTGGAATGGATGTGACTTGCCCAGGGGATTTCCGTGGTATGTCACGACAGAGGAGATTGATTTTGTGGAGTTGTTGCAATTCTCAAAAATCAATTCTTTGGATTACTATGATTACCTGAATCTTGGTTTTCGGATTACTGCTGCTGCCGGGAGTGATGTTCCCTGGGGCTCCACCTTGGGTGAGGTGAGGACCTTCGTGTATACCGGTAATACTTTTGATGCAGACAAATGGTTTGAGGGTTTGAAAGATGGAAGAACTTTTGTTTCCAATGGTCCCGTGGTGTTTTTGCTGGGAGATAAGAATCTGCCAGGAACAGTCATCTTTAGACCCAGCGGTGCGACGACCAATATTAACGTGCAAGCCATTTCTCATCCTTCCATTGGAGTCATCGATCGAGTGGCTATTTACAACAGTGACGGTCTTTTGTCTGAAAGTCTGAATCATGAAAGATCGGATTCAGTCTTGATAGAAGTGAAGCATGGGTTGAGTAAGAGCCAATGGATTGCCGCGATGGTACATTGTGATAATGGAGCTGTGGCCCACACTTCTCCCATCTACTATGTCGTTGATGGCAAACCCACTTGGAATACCAAAAAAGCTCCGGATATCATCACCAAGCAATTGGGCCTGATTCAGATCATTCATGATGAGGTCTTAGCCAAGGAGGTGGTAGATCAAGGAATACTGGATCGCCTGGAGATGGCCAGAGGTTTTTATCGAAATATCCTGGAGGAAATAGGAAAATAATAGCTGGGAGATGCTGAAAAATCGAATATTGGTCGACTCACGACTTTATAGGCCTTTAGTCTCTCGGAGCTAAGGAAGGTGGGTATAGCCCTCTTTGGTGATGATCAGACCGTGTCATGTAGTTTGGTATAGGTGACTTCCCATCGTATGTTTGGCTCCGTAGCCATCAATTGTATCTTCGACTAAATTTTTGGACCATGATGTTTAGGGGATGTTCATTATTTGGTGTGGCTTTTATGGTGCTCCTAGCCGCCTGTGGGATAGAGTCACACAAGGAGAAGCCATACAATGTGCTGTTTATTATCTCTGATGACCTGACTTACCAGGCCTTATCTTGCTATGGAAATACTGTGTGTCAGACGCCCAACATTGATCGTTTGGCGGCTAGGGGTGTCCGTTTTACCCGTGCCTATTGCCAGGGCACCTATTGTGGTCCTTCGAGAGCTTCATTCATGTCTGGTTTTTACCCTCATGCCACTGGTGTCTTGGGATATAAGAATCCTCGGCCTCAAATAGGAGACCGCCCGACTTGGTCTCAGCATTTTAAGAATCATGGCTACCATGCAGCTCGAGTGAGCAAGATCTTCCATATGGGTGTTCCAGGAGGCATTGAAGAAGGTGGACATGGCGCAGATGATTCATTGTCTTGGACGGAGCGCTATAATAGTCCCGGTCCGGAATGGAAGGCACCTGGTATCGGTGAAACCCTGGAGAACAATCCAGATGGCTCTAGACCAGTAATAGGAGGGAACACTTTTGTGGTAGTAGAGGCAGATGGTGGCGACCTAGTGCACTCCGACGGGAAGACGGCGCGCAAGGCCATCGAGCTATTAAAAAGCAATAGAGACAAACCCTTTTGGTTGGGGGTGGGATTCGTACGACCCCATGTACCATTTGTTGCGCCAAGCAGCTATTTTCCATCCTTTAAACCATACGATCGAATGAAGCTTCCCGAAAAGGTGGAAGGCGATTGGGATGATATCCCAGAGGCAGGTATCAACTATAAAACCAGTGTGAACATGGCCATGGATATTCGTCGTCAGAAAAAGGCCATCGGAGGCTACTATGCTGCAGTGTCCTATATGGATGCGCAAGTCGGGAAGGTGCTTGATGCCTTGGAAGAACAAGCGTTGGAAGATCATACCATCATCATCTTCACCAGTGATCATGGATACCATCTGGGTGAGCATGACTTTTGGGCAAAGGTGAGTTTGCTAGACGAGTCATCGGGTGTACCCCTGATCATTAGCGTGCCCGGAGTCCAACCTGCTGTATGTCATTCGCTGGTAGAGCTTCTGGATTTGTATCCGACTATATCGGCCTTGTGTGGGTTGGATGTTCCTGACCATGTGCAGGGCAAAGATATCTCTGCACTCTTGGAAGATTCGAGCAAAAAAGTCAGGGAAGCAGCCTTCAGTGTGGCACCGATGCGAGAGGGTTTTCTTTTGCGAGAGCATAAGTATGCTTTCATCCAGTACGGAGAAGACGCATCCAAGGGCATAGAATTGTATGACACGAAGAAGGATCCTAAGCAGTATCACAATTTGGCCAGAAAGGATGAGTACAGAGATTTGGTAGACGAGTTCAGAGCAAAGATGAATGCGAAATTAGCTAGCGTGAGGGATCATGATTTATTGGAAATAAGATGAGGGATTTTGATTTTTCACACGTGTAAAGTCTGAACCATTTGATCTCGGAGTTGCGATAAGAGGATTTTTTCCTTGGTTACTTATACCTTCAAACCCACTTAATGCTTTTTAATTCGATAGACTTTGCTGTTTTCCTACCAGTCGTGTTCATACTTTACTGGTTTGTGGTAGACGGCAACCTAAAGAGGCAGAATTTGCTCGTGGTCATCGCAAGCTATTTCTTCTACGGATGGTGGGATTGGCGCTTCTTAGGACTGATATTTTTCAGTACGCTGATTGATTACTTCGTTGGTTTAAAGCTGCGTGATGAATCCAGTGATCGAAATAGAAAGTGGCTGTTGACCTTGAGCTTATTGGTAAATCTGGGATTCTTAGGCTTCTTTAAATACTATAATTTTTTTCTTGACAATTTCACCTCTGCTTTTTCTTTTTTCGGCTCTGAGATTAATGCAGGTTCTTTGGAGATTGTACTGCCGGTAGGAATAAGCTTTTACACCTTTCAAACCCTAAGCTATTCCATCGATGTGTACAGAAGAAAACTGGAGCCCACTGCAGATTTTATTGCCTTTTCGGCATTTGTCAGCTTTTTTCCACAATTGGTTGCCGGGCCTATTGAGCGGGCTACCCGTCTGCTCCCTCAGTTTTATAGAGAAAGGACATTTGACTATGCGAAGGCAGCAGATGGTATGCGTCAGATACTGTGGGGATTATTTAAGAAAATCGTCATTGCGGATAATTGTGCTGAGTATGCCAACCTTATATTCAACCATAGTACTGACTACTCTGGAAGCACCTTGGTATTGGGAGCCTTGTTTTTTGCTTTCCAGATCTATGGCGACTTTTCTGGATATTCTGACATTGCTATTGGAACCGCCAGATTATTCGGCTTCAATCTTATGCAGAATTTTGCTTTTCCCTACTTTTCTAGAGATGTAGCGGAGTTTTGGAGGAGATGGCATATATCGCTATCGACGTGGTTTAGAGACTATGTATACATTCCATTGGGAGGAAGTAGGGGAGGTGTCTGGACTAAAATCAGAAACACACTGATCATATTTGTGGTTAGTGGGTTCTGGCACGGCGCCAATTGGACTTTTATAGCATGGGGGGCATTGAATGCGATTTATTTTTTGCCCTTGCTCTTGATGGGGAAAAATCGCCGTCACCTGGGACCCGTGGCTGCCGGTAGACTTTTACCCGGTGGGCAAGAGGTATTTGCTATGTCGATTACTTTTGGGCTCACAGTGCTTGCTTGGATCTTTTTTCGATCGGAAAATATCGCACATGCCTTTCAATATATTGGTGACATATGTAGCTATTCACTTTTTTCTTGGCCAGAAATTGAAATTGATTTTGAGTACACCTATACGCTGGTGTTTTTGATGTTTTTCATTATAGTAGAATGGGTGCAACGTGAGAAGCAGTTTGCATTGGAATTGAACGAGACGTCTGTACTTAGCTGTTCGGTCATGAGGAAATTGGTTTATCTTTTCATTGTGTTTGCCATATTTAATTTTGGGGGCGGAAGACAGGATTTTATCTATTTTCAATTTTAGGATAATGAAGCATACTTTATGAAATTATTCATAAGAAAATTAGGAGGGATGGTAGGGCTCCTATTCGCTGCCTTGTTTTTCGTGAGTGCCTTATCCTGGGTTTTGGTACAATACTCTGGTGTGTTTACATTGGATCCTCAGATCAATGTGCTTGTGCTTGGTGATTCGCACACCAAGTATGCCATCGATGATCAATTAATACCAGGTCTGGTGAATCTTTCGAAGGATGCGGATTCCTACTTTTATACTTTTTTGAAGTTGAGGAAGATCCTCGATGACAATCCGCATGTAGATACTGTACTGTTGTCCTTCGCCACCCAGAATATGGATGAAAGCATTGATACCATGTGGTTCTTGGATAAAGATCATTTAGGTGATCGGCTTAAATTCTATTATCCCCTCTTAAGTCTCAGAGATATTGGATTTCTAATTCAGCATGCTCCCATAGAATTAATTACCAATTCATTCACACAAGTGCTTACTCCATTGTACTTCATCTCAAAAGGCCTCAGCATCTATGGTGGCTATGCCCCCTTGGATCACAATAGGTTGAGAGAAGAGCTCCAGAAAAAGACGGGACAGAGTGAGCCCAGGTTGGATTGGCCTGAATCACAAATCGAGATTAAATATCTCAATCATATTTATCAATATTGCCGTCAGCGTAAGATTGAGCTTATTTTGATCCATACGCCCATTCACAGTGCTGCTCGGCATGATATGGAAAAGTTGTATCAGGTCTATCATAGGTACTTCGCAGATATTCCCTTCCTTGATTTTAACAACATGAAACTGACGGATGATTGCTATGGTGATTTATATCATTTGACGCCAAAAGGAGCTGAAATCTTTTCATTGCTTATTGCGAATGAGCGACTTGGTGGATTGCTTAGGATGGGACAAGGGGAATAAAGTGCTTTCCTGTGCAAAGATCACCACGCGATAAATAGTACGCACGGCAGGGAAAAATTGCCGATCTTATCTTCCGTTAGTAACTAATTTACCGAGAGATGATGAAATGGTCGTTTGGAACTCACAGAGCTTATTGCATCACAGTGGTGCTATCTGTGTTTATATTGACTAATCATTCGCTAAGTCAAGATATCGGTCATGGAGATGATACAAAACCCAGGGACTGGCCAAGTGATTGCAGGGAGGTCTATATTACGTCATCGCTGGATGGTGCGACTCAGCCAGCCTATTTCTATGCGAGTCCCGAAGCACAGAAAATGCCGCTTGTCGTAAGCCTACATTCTTGGAGTGCAGGCTATGACCAGTTGGATTCTCTTTCTTGGTTATGTGTGGATAATAAGTTTAATTATATCCACCCCCATTTTCGTGGGCCTAACAACAATCCAAAGGCATGTGGCAGCCCTGAGGCCATTCAGGACATCGATGATGCGATATCCTTTGCCATCAAACATGGATCTGTCGATACCGGTCAGATCCATGTGATCGGCAGCAGCGGTGGAGGGTATGCCACTCTCCTGGCCTATATGCACACTGCATATCCTGTAAAATCTTTTTCGGCATGGGTGCCCATTACTAATCTGGTGAACTGGTATTATGAGTCGGTAGGCCGCCAGACGAAGTATGCGCGGGATATTGCTATGGTGACAAATCCCAAAGACACAAGTGGGAAGGAGCACACCATTGACGAGTTTGAAGCCAGAATGCGCTCACCCCATTTCATGCCAACTCCAGTGCAAAAACGCGCTGATGCTACATTACTGATGTATGCAGGCATCCATGACGGATATACCGGAAGTGTACCGGTCACTCAAAGCCTGAAGTTTTACAATAAAGTGGTACGAAACTTTGATGCCAACAATCAGAGCCACACGATATCCATCGGAGAGATGCTTTTGCTACTAGAGCGGCGCAATAGCCAGTTCAGACTTCGCCGAGAGATAAATAAAGGTGACATTCACTTTCAGCGGAATTATCAGGATAAGGTTCAGATGGTGATTTTTGAGGGTGGCCACGAAATGCTGCTGCAGCGAGCTTGGAGTGATATCACCGGAGAAAGTCACATAAAACAGTGATGCCGTCGATGCTGCGCATCATGGGGTTTCTATGTACTCAAAATATGGTAAACCATCTCTTGCATGAGGGCTTGATCTGAAAAACTCCCCCGATCGACACCTTTAGACTTTAGATCATATCTGCCCAGCAGGTGGATGATTTTTTCCACTTGGGACCGTCGGTAACTTTGAGCTGCTATTCGATAATCTCGCACAAAATAGGAGGAGGAAAGGCCTAGTACTTTTTGCACTTCTCGATCAGGAGCCCGCTGTAAGAAGTGCATTAAGTAAACCTTTGAGAAGAATCCAAAAAGTGTTGCAACGACCATCACCAATGGGTTGTTTCGCGGATTGGCCTGGAAGTACTGAATGATTTGATAGGTCTTAGCCAGGTTGCGCGTCGTCAAGGCATTCTGTAGTTCAAAAATATTGTAGTCCTTACTGATGCCGATATGTTCCTGGATGTCATCACGAGTGACGGTATGGCCCTGGGGGAGGTTGATGCCAAGTTTATCCAATTCATTAGCGACTTTCCCGAGGTCATTACCTAAATATTCTGCAATGAGTGCTGATTCCTTAAGGTCGATCTTATAGCCTTTAGTGTGGAGATACGTGGTGATCCAATCAGGCATTTTATTGTCATAGGGTTTCTTGGACTCAAAGATCAGTGCATGTTTTTTTAGGCTTTTGGCCAATTTGGTCCGCTGGTCAAATCGCTTGTGTTTGTAACAGATGACTAGCAGGGTACTATCAAGCGGCTTTTCGATATAGGTCTGCAGCTGGGGAAGTGTAGACATGGATTGTGCTTCCTTGATAATCACCACCTGGTGAGAAGCCATCATTGGAAACCTTCGAGCTTGGTCCACCACTTGCTTATAGTCCACATCTTTCCCATATAAGATGCTCAGATTAAAGGATTTTTCGGCTTCATCCAGAACATGATCTTCAATGTGCTGGGATATTTGATCGATGTAATAGGATTCATTACCATGCAAGAAGTACACGGGTTGATACTTCTGTTTCTTCAGGTCGTTCAGTATTTGATCAAAGGTCAAATCACGTCGTTTTGATCATGGTATGGCTAAGTTAGTGTTTTATCTGGCCTTTGGTAGCGGCGTGTGATCATCGCTCCGTGAGTTTCCCATCCAGAATCACCAACCAGATTGTACACCTAAGTTACCGGAGGATCGTCTCAAACAAATTCGACTAGCGAGTGCAAATCCGAAAGTGCCATCTCCAGAAAATGTGCTGATTTAGGATGAAAAGATCGCCAAAAGAGCCTTACTTGAATGGGCATTCTTTTCGGAGTTGCATATTTGATGGGAGGAGTCACAGTTGGTCAACATCACAAAGTATGTGGTCATTGGGCATCTCCAATGTCCTCAGTGACTGGAGATTTTGATCGATAATCGACCTGGCACCCTGATCGTTGTCGGGGAGATTTAGCAATGCTCTGAAAAATCGACTTCCGAAAAAAATGGGATGCCCACTTGCTCCCTTGAAAGTGGGTTTGATGATCAGGTGATGGGCCATTTTTTTTCGAGCTGACTCAATGATAATATGATAATCTGCTCCCCGGAGGTAGGGCATGTCTCCCAAGCAGATCAGACATCCTAGGTCCCCGTCTTCCACTTCCTCCAGTCCTTTTTTTATGGATGTCGACATTCCCAAACGAAAGTGCTCATTCTTCGCTATTCGGACCAAAGGATGATGAGGTAGGATCTCCTCCACACGATTGTGTTGGTGACCGGTGATCACGATGATCTCATCAATGGTAGACTGCAGTAAAGATTGTACGACATGAACAAGTAGGGGCTGACCATCCACCGGGTGCAGCATCTTATTACGGTGCCCCATCCTTTTAGACAACCCGGCAGCCAAGACCACCGCCCTAATCTTGGGATGTGCAGAGTCCTTCATGACCCGAGGGCTTTAAGCTTCGCCACCATATTTACGCTTGACCTATTGCTTTTATCACATGTATGGGAGGAAGGTGCTGACTGATCAGCTGCCAGCTATCACCATCATCATCTGAGCAGAACAAATTGCCCGTCGTGCTTCCAAAAACCATGGTATGGTCGTAGCGATCAAAGGCATGTCTGAAGACCAAATCAAAACAATGCTCCTGTGGAAGTCCTTTTGTTTTGTGCGCCCAGGATCGACCCCCATCCTCCGTCATGCAAACGACAAGGCGTTGATTCCTGGCCATGCGTTGTTCATCGCTTTCAGCTGGTATGATCCAGGCTCGTTGAGGATCATTGTGATCGATCACGATGGCAAATCCATATCTACCCCAGCCATTTTTATCTGTCACATCTGACCAGGTCGATCCCTGATCGATGCTCCTAAACACACCACAGTGATTTTGTTGCCACATGACCCTGGGTTGTGCCTCACAGATTTTCATATCGTGAGGATCATGACCAAATTCAGTAAAAGGATCTGGGAGATACTCGGCTTTGAGCCCGCGGTTTTGGCCTGTCCAGGATAGTCCACCATCGGTCGTCTGAAACACACCAGCACAACTCACGCCGATCCAAAGATTTTGTGCATCGTCAGGATTTGCCAGAATAGTGTGGATGCCAGCATGATTTCTTCCTCCTCCAAACCAATGATCTGGGCGACTGGGATGATGCCATAGCGACTTGCAAAGACGATGAGTCATACCCCCATCGTCGCTATAAAAGAGACCTCCGGGATCAGTGCCGATCCAAAGTCTGTGCATGGATGGTTGATAGAGTCCACTCCAGATGAGCACGGTCGAGGCAGGCTGACCTGGTTTTACCACGGCACCGGCTGGATATTGAGGGGTCTGGCATGCTTGCCACTGATTGGACTGACCACTACTCCTAAAGAGCTTGGGTCCCCAATGTTTGCTCGATAATCCGACCCACCAGAGATCCTGAGCAGGAGCATGATGAATCATCGAAACTGCAAGGCCCTTAAAATGAATGGATTCAAACTTCCAATCATTGTTCTGACGTGTGTAATAGATGAGACCCTTAGTGGTGCCTATAGCCATTCGATTCATTACAAATTCAGTTCTTGTTCAAAATACATGCCTTGTCGACATAATCCCGCAATGATGCGCAAAATATACAATCCTGTTCAGGGATCGAAAGGAGATCCTGTTACTACCAGCGGATCCTGGAAAAATTGCCACCAGGGAAATGAATATCAGTGCTTGATCCATGAGAACATCCTTAACTTTAGGGCAATCAAAGGCGTATAACTTTGCGTGAGATTAAGGCAGCGTTTCCCATTTTCCGTCGGCATCCCCATATTTACCTGGATACTGCTGCTACCGCTCATAAGCCACAGATAGTGATCGATCGGGTACAAAAGACCTATGGTGAATCCTATGGTAGTGTACATCGAGGACTCTATGGCTTGTCAAACCAAGCTACAGCGACCTTTGAGCAGGCCAGGCGCAAGGTACAGTGTTTTCTCAATGCCGACCGGCCAGAGGAGATCGTATTTACTAGTGGTACCACCGCAGCCATCAATATGGTAGCCCTCGGTCTGAGCCATGAACTGGACCCAGGTGATAATGTGGTCATATCGGAGATGGAGCATCATGCCAACTTCATTCCATGGCAGCAATTGGCTCGTCAGTGCCATGCTGAATTGCGCATCATGCCCATTAATATCCGGGGAGATATAGATCTAGAGCGCGGTCTAATGTTAATTGATGACCGCACAAGAATGGTAGCAGTAACTCATCTGTCTAATGTCTTGGGAACGGTCAATCCTATTCAAGAAATCATTGCTGCCGCACATGCTGCGGGAGCGAAGACGCTTATTGATGCTGCACAAAGTGTCGCTCAGATCCACATAGATGTGCAAGATCTCGATTGTGATTACTTGGCCTTCTCCGGTCACAAAATATATGGTCCTACGGGCATTGGCATTTTATATGGAAAACAATCGGCCTTAGAGCAATTATGTCCATCAAATTTTGGAGGAGGAATGGTGGGTAAGGTGTCGATCGAGGATTCGAATTTTCGGGATCTACCTCAACGACTCGAAGCTGGGAGTCAGCATCTTGTAGGAGCAGCAGGACTAGAGAAGGCTATCGAATTTGTCGAAGAAATCGGCATTGAAAACATCAATGAGCATAGCACGATGATGATTCAGTGTCTACGCGATCTTCTCGAAGCTGAGGGCATGATGATTCTGGGAGATCCTGCCCAAAGATTGGGCTGTATATCCTTTGAACTGGAAAAGATACATCCACACGATGTGGCCACGGTATTGGGACAGGCGAACGTCTGTGTGCGAGCGGGACATCATTGTGCACAACCCTTAATGAATGCGCTAAGAACTTCATCTGCTATTCGGGCATCGATTGGGATATATAATGATGAAAATGACTTGGAAGGTTTGGTCCGAGCATTGAGAGACGTCAAAAAGAAATTCTTATGAAGCAAGATCTTTATCATCCCTATATCCTGCAACACCAGAAAAACCCCAAGCATTTTTCCAAATCCGAAGGAGCCACACATACCCTAGAGGCGTACAATCCACTTTGCGGAGATCAGTTTACTATATTTATGGACATAAAAGATGGGCGTGTTTTACATATGTCCTTTCACGGATATGGATGCGCCCTATCGAAGGCTGCAGCATCGATGCTGATCGATGGATTTCAAGATGTTTCCAGTAAAGAAATCATGGCGTCGATCCAGGATTTTTTCACCATGCTGGATGACAGACACAGGGAGTTTGACGATACAGTCCCCATCACCGTTTTTCATCGGGTGAATGAGTATCCGGAGCGGAGAGTGTGTGTGGAATTGGTTGCCAGAGAAATCGCTGAATTTTTTAAAAATCGAACATAGATGTTAACCAGAAGAAAGTTTTTAACTCAGCAGGTAGCTGTGGTTTCCGGGCTCACGGTTGCGCCACTTTGGAAGTTTGCGGCACCTACCAAGCGGGTTTTTACCATGAGTTTGAATCCCGGTGCAATTGGGGCAAAATTTAATCAGGATGAGATTTTGGACATGGCCATCAAGTATGGCTATAGCGCCATTACCTGTATGCCCAACGATCTGATGGCGATGGATGACGACAAGCTGGGTGGATTTCTGATGAAGATGGCAGAACATAAGATACAATGGGGCTCCACTGGACTACCGATCGATTTTCGTAAGGATGAATCGACGTACCAAGCAGGCCTGGCCAAGATGCCTGGTACCTGTGCTGCCATGGAGCGAGCTGGTGCTACCCGCATGAATACTTGGATTATGCCATCTCATGCAGAGTACACATACAAGACCAATTTCGAGCTTCATCGTCGCAGATTGAAAGACGCGGCCAATATTGCCGGTCATCACGGAGTGAAACTCGGTCTGGAGTACGTAGGGCCAAAGACACTGCTTACCAGGAGCAAATATCCTTTCATTCGAACCATGGCAGAAACCAAGGATTTGATAGCAGCCATTGACGAAAGCAATATGGGATTTGTACTGGACTCATTTCATTGGTATTGTGCTGAAGAAAGCGCCACGGATATTCTTACGCTGGATAACGACGATGTAGTAGCTGTTGATCTCAACGACGCACGCAGTGGCTTAAAGGTAGCAGATCAAATCGATGGAAAGCGCGAGCTGCCAATGGCGACTGGTGTCATACCGCTACAGGGGTTTATGGATGCCTTAGTACAAATAGGATACAATGGTCCCTGTCGTGCTGAGCCTTTCAATCAGCCCCTCAGAGACATGGAGGATGAGGCCGCGGTCAGTGCTACCTATGAGGCGATGGCCAAAGCATTTGCTTTGGTCGATTAAGTGGACTCCTGGTTTTTTACTTCGATGATCTGTGCCATGATGCTGAGCGCAATTTGTGCTGGTGATGTCGCACCGATATCCAGCCCAATCGGACCATGAAGTTGGGCGATATCCTGATCTGAAAGTCCAGCTTCCTGGAGTCTGGCACACCGCTTATGTTGTGTCTTTTTACTTCCCAGTGCTCCCACATAGGCAATGTCGGCTTTTAGCAATATCTGGAGTGCTTGATCATCAATCTTGGGATCATGCGTGAGCACTGCTGCATAGACATACTTATCGAGCTCGACCTGAGGTAATTCTTCAGCAGGCCACCCGGTGATGAGTTGCTCTGGTGAACAGATACTGGCTAAACTCTCAGAAAATATCCCTCTTGGATCGATCACTGTGACACTGAAACCTTGTGCTTGTGCTAATTTGACTAGATCATACGACAGATGGGAGGCACCAATAATTATGAGTCGATCTTTGGCAGGAAAGACCTGAGCAAATATTTGCCGGCCATGGGAAGACAAGATCATGCTCTTGCCACCATCAAGTACGGACTGGAGGGCTTCCTTACCGATGGCATTGGCAAAGTCTCCGATGGCATCGTCGCGATCTATGAATAAATGTGAGGTGCTGCTATCGAGTACGGTGGCCATCAGGCAAGCCTTATTGTTGAGAAGGTCAAACCTTAACGCCCTCCATATGTCTCGATCGAGTGGGTCAATAGCTTGCCCGATGAAGGGTTGGACAAAGACCTCGATGCCACCTCCGCAACTCAAACCTACAGACCATGCTTCCTCATTGGAAATCCCAAATTTCATTAGTTCGGACCTGCCAGTCTTCAGTACTTTTTGTGCCGACTTAATCACCTGCCCCTCAATACAGCCACCACTGACGGAACCGATTACCGTCAGATCTTCGGCGATGATCATAGAAGCTCCCACACTTCTGGGTGCCGATCTCCAGGTGGCAATGACTGTGGCAACCGCAAAGCTTCGTCCACTTTGTTCCCAGGTAATGATGTGCTCAATGAGGTCTTGCATACAAAAGAGGAAAATTACTGGAAATTAGTTGATACTCCAGAGGAGGGCGAATAAAAAAAAACTCCCTGGCATAATGTGCCAAAGAGTTCTGTTGACATTGTTCTATCCAGTCCTGCGGATATACAGGGTAAAAGACTGAATGAAGATACGCATTTTCCATATCACATGGGGATCAGATGACTAAGAATAGGAAGATCATGACGCAAAATTGACCGAAGAAACCGCGAGATCGAAATAGGGTAAACTGAAGGTGCAAGCAACAAAGGAAGCCAGAAAATCTGCTTCTTCACTGCTGTTTGGCCAAGTTCAAGCACTTCTTGAACTTTAGAAAGGAAGATTCTTGAGATCCACGTTTCCCCCGGATAGGATGATGCCTACCTGAAGATTCTTAAACATCTCGACATTTTCCATAACTGCCGCCAATGGCACAGCTGCCGAAGGCTCAACTACCATTTTCATCCGCTCCCATAGCAACCGCATTGCCTCTACGATGCTGAGTTCAGTGACGGTGTAGATATCATCCACGTGGGCACGGATGATGGATAAAGTCTTATCGCCCAGGGTAGTACATAGACCATCTGCCAACGTATTAATGGTGGCATTTTTTTCGATCCGACCAGAATGAAATGACCGGTAAGCGTCATCAACGGCTTTGGGCTCAGCTCCATAAACCATCGTAGAAGTGGAGAAGTATTTCGCAGTCAAAGCGGTGCCACTGATGAGACCTCCTCCGCCCACAGGTGCTAGGATGACATCTAGTTGCTCAGTTTCTTCGAGGAGTTCCTTAGCAGCGGTGGCTTGGCCGGTGATTACTAGGTAGTCGTTGTAGGGATGAATGAAATGAGCTCCGGTTTTCTTAAGTACCTCAGACACCATGTTTTCTCTGTCTTCAATGCGAGATCCGGAGTTATAGATGTGGGCGCCGTACCCTTTTACAGCAGCTCTTTTTACCGTGGGTGCATTTGCAGGCATGACAATGTGGGCTGCAATCCCATTGATCTTGGCAGCTAGTGCTACGGCCTGGGCATGGTTACCTGAGGAATGTGTGCAGATGCCTTTATCACGTGCCTCGGCATCGATGCCATGGATGGCATAACTAGTCCCTCTCATTTTGAAGGCCCCTACACGTTGAAAGTTCTCACATTTGAAAAAAATGTTGCACCCCAGGATTTGATCGATGCTACTACTTGTGCAGATGGGAGTATGATGAATCGAAGGCTTAATGAAATCATGTGCATGTATGATATCCTGTTTTGTAGGGAAGGTACTATGATGGTCCATCTGAATCCAAAACCTTTGGCGTCACAATAATACAACTGTTATTGACATAAATGAGTCGACTACAACGATGCATAAGTCAGCAATGGGCTCAAGGGAAGCTTGTGTGCGCTCCGAAAAATTGTCGAATCAAAAAACGGCTCTCTTGGCGATTATTCCATTTTTGTCGACCGGCTGATACTGCGCCATCAACCCAGCACTTTGGGAGACAAAGAATTTGGAGGCCCCAAGCTCATCCCATCCAAAGTCGGCAGATTTTTCTAGGAAGGCACTTCCGGAGTGCATTTAAGTTCACATTTTATTCATTGGACTGGTAGGCAGGTGTGGTAAGGTGTGTCAGGTCCGTTAATAAAAAAGGAGCAGTAAACTTACTGCCCCTTTTTTTATGCAAGATGTTTTATCATATGAATGTCACACAAACAATGACTCCTTCTTAAACTTCTTGACGATCAAGTAATAAAAAATTGGTCGATATTTGTTGCGATTGCCTTTACCCATTTTGCCTATGGCATGATCGACTCCCTTGTCTAAATCAGCTCCAGAAAGTCCTAGTTTCTTCGTCATGAAATTGGCTTTTACACGCTCCAATTCCGAATCACTGGAGGAAGACACTGTCTCACCATCGCTGGTGTAGATGGATGGACCACATGCCTTGGTCACAGCTTTCAGAAGGGCTGCATTAACAGGGATGCCGAGCTTACGCATTTCTTGGGTGTAAAGCTCTAGCTTTTCATCTAATTTGCTCATTAGTTGATTTTAGAGAATTAATAAAAAAATGAATCATATTCAGAATCCAAATATACGACGTTTCTGTGATATGTTTACCACAACAAAGCGACATCAAAGTGAAGATTTATCGCTTAGCAAGTGTTTTCATTAGGTCGATAAATGGCAGAGTTTGTGTATGATAGTTACCCAATTCCGTCGACTTTTCTATCCATATCAAAAACTTACTGAGCGAAATATTTTGTCCATGCTTGCCATGCCAGTCGGGTCAAAGGGCATCATCGCGTTTACTAGTTGAAATCCATGGAAAGCATCGAGATCCTCTATCCGGATCGGTTGTGCCATGATTGACTTTTTCTTGAGCAGAATAGCACGTTGAGTACCAGCCAGTAGTGGAGTGTTGGGTGTGACCCAACCATTGGGACCCTGGAAGAGAATGTTGGTGTAGGATGTATCGGTGACCATGCCGTTTTTTACGATGAGAATATCATCACATGAACCACGGTTTTTCATCAATGTGTCCAGGGCTGATCTATCCGAATATTTGAGATCATATTTCAGATCATCGACTTCGATGAGCTGTAATGATCCGGTGGGTTTGCGCTCGTAAAAAGTGTAGGCAACTTCAGCTGCATGGTCGCTGTATGTCAAGCGGGCTTTAACAAGCCCACGAGTGAATTCGACAGGAATCAGCAATAGATCCTCAAGCTTAATGGTAGACACTTTATTATAGTATTGCTTGATCGATCTATTCATTCTTTCTTGGTGGACCGACAGATGCTGGGGAATGCCATTGATAACCCTGATGGTTTCAAATAGTGGGAACATAAATTTTATCAATCATTTCTTGATACTCACTTTTCATTTCACTCATCGCCGTGATGCCCCCACCACTTCGATAACACAATCCCTTTTCAGTTTTCTCGATAAATCGAATATTGACTGCACTGTCTAAATTCAATCCGTCAAAATATCCGAACACACCTGAATAATAACCGCGCTCAACGAGTTCTGATTCCTGGATAATTTCTAACGTCTTTTTTTTAGGTGCTCCACTGACTGAACCAGCCGGAGTAAGGGTCAGCAGAATGTTCCCGAGCGACGACTGCCACCCTGGTTTTAGATGACCCCTGATTTCTGAGCTGACTTGCAAGAGATCCTTTCTGTTGGTTCTAATTCTGTCCAAATATCTAAATCTCGAGACCTCTACACGTTCGGCAATCATAGATAGATCATTTCTGATAAGGTCTACAATGGTATTGTGTTCCCATTGTTCTTTCTCATTTTCTAGAATTGTTTGCGCTGCATTGGGTAGGTCAGCATCGATGGTCCCTTTCATAGGATAGGCATAGATCCGTTGGTCTTGAATTCTTATAAATGACTCTGGAGAGAAGGTGACGAATTTATTGGGATAGTACAGCTTATAGGGTGCGTCAGATCCATAAAAAAGTTCAGACAAACTATAATTGTTGGACAAATCCGTGGGAAAAGTAAGATTCACCAGATAGCTGTTGCCTTCCAGAAGGTGTTTTTTTACTTTACTGAAGGATTGCTGATAGGTCTTGAGCTGTACTGGGTCAATCCTTAACTCAAATACTTTGGACGGACCCGCCTTTTGCTTCGATGGCTGACTCATTGCTGGAGTGACAAATCTAATGCCTCGCCGCTCAACTTCGTCCACGGTAAGAACCAGTGGATTTTTCTTTTCAAAATCGATTAGAAAAAAGAAAGGAGAATTATTGGCAGCATACTCATTCACCCGCCATTGGAAATCATTTAAAGTCATCTAAAG
The DNA here is from genome assembly GCA_965223025.1 of Saprospiraceae bacterium. Lineage (GTDB taxonomy): Bacteria > Bacteroidota > Bacteroidia > Chitinophagales > Saprospiraceae > JABDMH01. Next base: position 3,113,349 of record CBDCVP010000023.1, on the reverse strand, counting down.
TGTAATCATGATTATTACCGAAAGTAAACCTTCTGTTGATTTCCTTGGTCTTTGAGGTGATGTGTTTTACAGAAACAATAACATTGATAACCCAAACAAAGTTTCAACACCAGTCATGTCCACGTCGATACTATTTAGATAGACGTTGGTACTCACCATCAAAAACAGTGCGCCATTGGTGCTTGTCTTTGGACATGCTTTGCCAATGTTGTCGCACGGTATCTCTTGCGATGGGCGTCCACGTAATCTTATGTATTAGTGTATCTGCCGGATGGCTGGTATGATCGTTGCTTGAGAGTATCATTTGCTCTCCATCCAATCCTCCGCTTAAATGCAGATTCTGCCCTTGGTTGTCTATCCAAACTTGATGCCATTTGCTGTCAAGGGGGCTATAATAATTGTATGAGGTCCCGGTATATTTTCCACCAGCACTGGTCCAATTTTCTTGCACGACACAGCTATCTTGTAACAAAACGATTTTATTGTGACCGGCGATTTTTCCATTGACCATCGTCTGCCAATCGCCTAGCCAAAAATCAAATTGGCGGTATTCTTCCTGACAGCATGGACAGTTTTTGTCCTCCTGTGCCCAGTTGGCAATTGGGAAGGTAATCAAGCAGATGATAGGGATGTAAAAGCGCCGGATCATTATTTTTATTTGTGACATCATTTTTTAATAATTTTGGCAGTTCCCATGACTTTACCCGATTCTTTCATAAGCAATATGTACAAGCCCCCAGGTAGGTGCTGTAAATTTAGCCTGGCTTCGGTAGGATCATTATTTATGAGTTTGACCTTCTCACTCTGACCAAAAATATTCAAGCACTCCACTTGAAGGTTTTGTAGGTTACATTCATCAGACTCTAGGGTGATTAGATTGGTGGTGGGATTTGGATACACATGTATTCCAAACTGTCTTTCGCTTGATGCAGTGGGGGTGGAAAGGTCAGGTGTGATAGTGATCGCATCATAACTACTAAGTCCCAAGGGATCGGTGACGGTCAAAGAAACCACATAGGAGTGCTGATCAAATTGACTGTTGCCTAAGGGAAACAGTGAAATACTACTCGTAGCATTTGTATCGAGAAACTCTATGTGAAAATGATCATTGTGTTTGAGCTTAATCTCCCAATGGTAAGACAGTGAAGCCAGCTCGTGCTCAGCATCACCCACGTCAGCCTCCATGAGTACATCGAATAGCCCTTGGTCGAGTGGATAGTGGTAGCCATCTTCGACAGAAGTAATGTTAACCTGGGGTGGAGTATTATTTAAGGAAATGACTTTATCGACCGAATCGATGTGACCAAAAGTATCCTGAACGGTGAGACGCATTCCATAATTAACAGGAGAATTATTGGGAGCTTCGAGGACTAAAGTGGTATCGATGACATTACTCTTCAAACCATTAAAAGACCACTGATAGGATAGGGGTTCACCCGCTGGATCAAATGAATGGATGGCGGTAACATGCACTTCCAATGGAGATGCGCCATAAGATGTATCGACCTCAATGACGGCTGTGGGCTTGGCGTTGCCACCATAAGATATTTTACGCAGCTGGTAAATATTGGGTCGACTGCTGTAGTCTAGCACCACGTAGTACAAAGCATCATCGAAGGGATTCCATTTGATGTACACTACGTAATAACCTCCTTCTTTAAAACTCCGTATGGCATGAATTTCATCAATATTATGCGAGTCAAAGGTCATCGATTTTATCCAGCCTGAGAAATCTGCATGGAAGTAGGTGTGCTGATAGGGTTTAGGGAAGCTTGGTCCCAGATAAAAATCTCCGGCTACACTGCTGATTCCGTCAAACGGGATGGCTACAGTGGGTGACAAGGGATGATTGATAGATACATGGTCAGCGACGCCCTCGGTAGAGAATATTGGGACAAATGTCTGCTCAGGATTATTCTTTGTATTTCCATAAGCAAATGCAGGACGCTCATGTACAAATACCGGATGGTCCTTTTGAATACTGAGCCCCGGATCACAAGGATGTTCCTCCACCAACCTGTGATCTTTACGCGGCGGTACCAGCAAATCGTTGAATCGATAATAGGAAAGGTCACATCCGGATTTTCTTTGGCTATTTCGGGCATATGGATTGATGATCCACTGATCATAGAATCCTTCATTTAATTCCATTCCTTCGTACAACGGCCAGCCAAAGTTTCGACCGGGTTCACCTGCAATGTTCAACTCCTCAAATTGGTTGCTACCTACATCCCCAATATATATGATTCCAGGCCTCCCGTCACTCGGATCTGTAGCTCCACTACCTGGTCTTACCCTGATTCGAAAAGGACTTCGCAACCCCAACGCCCAGACTTTTGATTGGGCTGCATCCGGGGCCCGTGAATCATAAAATGGATTACTCGGCAATCCAAGTCCTGTAGCCGGATCAATACGCAGCACTTTACCATTGTAACTCTCCACTTGCTGTGCACGAAATGATCCGACATCCTGTTCCGGAATCAGGATGCCAAGTACTTTACCCAGACTGTCGTAACCAAACTCCTTATAATCTTCACCACCTGTAAAGTGACCTACCCAGGTGGTTCCATCGCCCGCCCCTACAAGCAGGGTACCGTCGGTGCCAAAATCCAGACCACCTATGCCGTGTGCAGGAGCCAGTACGGGAATGCCGTTGCTGACATCGGTGCCCAAAAGAACCTTGCGACTGCCCGGGATCAAACTAGTGAGATCTGCCACATTAATCTGATATCTTGTCACCCGACCGATCGTAGCATTCCAGGAGTCTGTCAGCGTAGCATCGTATTCGGGAGATCCGTAGTACATTAGATAGTGAGGGTCCACTACGTAGGAGACGTAGATGTAGCCATTTTGCAGAAATGAGGGATCAAGGACCATACCCAGCATACCATGATCACCGGCTGCGGACACTTCGGCTTGGATATCTAGTAGGGGTGTGGATAGTCTATGGCCATTTTTCAACACATGTATCAATCCATTTTGTTCTGAAAGGTAAATCAGATGGGTGTCTGGAAATGCTACAGCCACTGGGGCGAGGAAATCATCGAGCACTAACTCATCGTGGAAACCGTCGGGGACCACAACCTGAGCCAAAGTCCAATTTGCTGGGCATGCGATCAGACCAAGGCACCAAAGGACCCACCTGTATTTCCTACCTTTTGACATGGCCTCAAATATCGAAAAATTCCACTGCAAAGTACTGTGATAGATCTTCGATTCTGCGGTCAAGAAAATTCAGGTGAATCATTCTTTCCGTCGTTATTCAACATTCGCATATCGAGTTGAGAGGCATCATCTGCAAATACTTTAAAAGGGTGGTAATCAGGCAGGGATCCTTCGCAATACGACCAAAAATCTTACATGAAGTCGTTTGATTTGAGTCTGCTGTTGCGGAGTTTATTACTGGTAGATCGCTATACAATTTTGCAGAACACGTTCACTGGACTTCCTCTCCAAATTATCGTAACTTGAATTAAATGTGCTGCCATGGTGATTCGAAAAAGCACCCTTTGTGCTCACTACTTTCTTGTACTTGCGATCATGTCGTTGCTAGCCTGTGAGAAAGATATCGAGGAGGCTGAGGTAGAGCAGTCTTTTATGGAAAAACTTACTTCACTTCCCGGGATTGCCATCGACGAGATTGAAGTCGAAACGGGTTATAAAATGGCGTTTAGGATTTTGATAACCCAACCTCTCAATCATGATGATGCCGATGGTGTCTCTTTCACCCAGGAATTGTTTTTAAAACATAGGGACGAAAAACTTCCAATGGTCTTCGATCCACGCGGCTATGGATTAAATGAAGAAGGGATTAACTCGCTCACTGATCTTTTCCCATCAAACTACCTAGGAGTGGAGCACCGTTTTTTTACAGAATCAAGACCACAGCCGCTAGAATGGGAATACCTGACCATTAAGCAGGCTGCTGAGGATCATCACAGGATTGTAGACCTGTTTGATGATATCTATCAAGGAAAGTGGGTGAGTACAGGCTCTAGTAAGGGGGGGATGACCGCATTGTTCCACAAACGCTTCTATCCTGATGATGTGGACGCTACGGTGGCATTTGTTGCCCCCTTGCTGACTGGACTTCCAGATAGGAGGTTTGATGAGTTTTTAACCAATCAGGTTGGTGACCCAGCATGTAGAAAGGCCATTGAAGAATTTCAAAAAAATGTATTAAATCGACGTGATGCCATGCTCAATCTCTATCGAGAACATGAAGTTGCCAAAGAATTTAACTATTCAATTGGGCTTGAGAAGGTATTAGAGCTCACTGTATTAGAATATCAATTTTCATTTTGGCAATACGGTTGGTCCTCTTGCGATCAAATTCCTAATAAGGACGCAAGCGATTTGGAGGTATTTCAACATTTGATCCAGGTTTCACCAGCTTGGTATTATGACGACTTCGCGGTAGATTATTTTCACCCCTTATTTTATCAGGCATACACCGAGATTGGTTATTATTATTTTGTGGATGATCATTTAAATGGTTTGATCAAGGCTGTAAATGCCCCCAATCATCGAGATTTGGCACCTGATGTAAGTATGACCTATAATCCTTCAGTTATGCAAGACATCATCAGTTGGCTTCATACCAGTGGAAATGATATCATTTATATCTACGGAGCCGATGATCCGTATACAGCAGCGGCTATCCCCCAGCCGACTAAGACCAATGCGCTTCGTATCATCCAGCCAGGTACAAACCACAGTGTAAAATTTGAAGATCTAGGCGATAAGGATTTGGTCTATTCCACACTGGAAGATTGGTTGGAAGTGCAAATTGAGTAGCATAAAGCAGAAGTTGCGTGCTGCTTTGGATTCCGGATCTATCTTGTACAAGGTTCATGAATCCTTCTGTATCTTACCACCATGAAGGTGCCTGGAATCTTTAAGCCCAAGATCAAAGTGCCTCATGTTTTTGCGCTTCTCCTGGGAGTCATAGGCTTTTGTTGTCTATTGACCTATATCTTGCCAGCAGGTACTTATCAACGGATGGAGCAGCAGGTAGGTCAGCAAAATCGAACGGTGATCGTACCTGGCACATTCACTAGCGTGCCCAAAGAATTCAGTCCTTCTGGATGGATTATTCCTAGCGATGTTGAGGGTAGTGCTAGTCCCGCAAGCCTACTCGATTTCTTGGCTGCCGTGCCCAGGGGCATGGAAGATGCCGCCGATATCATCTTTTTTATTTTTATTGTCGGTGGGGTATTTGCCATACTTGAGGAGACGGGCACCATTCGAGCCTTGTTGACCACCTTAGTACATCGATTTGCAAACTCGGGGGCCTTGTTGACCATCATTCTGATGACAGTCATCGCCATTGGGGGCTCAACGCTGGGAATGGGCGAGGAATTGATTCCCCTGGTACCCGTGTTTCTTATGGTGGCTAGAGAATTAGGCTACGACCGCATCTACGGTCTAGCCCTCGTTATACTGGCAGCAGATGTCGGTTTTGCGGCGGCTACGACCAATCCTTTTACGGTACAAATCGCTCAAGGGATTGCAGAAGTGCCCATCGGCTCTGGAATTGGATTTCGACTGATATTTCTGGCGGTGATCTTGACAGTGACCTTGCTCTATGTGCTTAGATACGGTGCCAGGATCAAAGCAGATCCAACTAGATCGCTATTGATGGAGGAAGAATGGCATCCGGAATGTACAACGCACCTCGATCGTTCTTTGCAGAAGTACCACATATGGATTCTTGTAATGACAGCCCTGATCTTTGCAACCCTGCTCTTTGCGGTGCAGCAACTGGGTTGGTGGTTGGCAGAAATGGGTGCGGGATTTCTCCTCATTGGATTGATGGCAGCTCTATTGGCGAGACTCAGTATCTCAAAGACAGCAGGAGTTTTTGTCAAAGGATGTGAGGAAATGGTGGTAGCTGCCTTGGTGGTCGGATTTGCCAAGGGCATTCAGGTAGTGCTCGAAGATGCGCAAGTGATGGATTCAGTCATTCATTTTGCGGCTGAAGGACTGCGAGCGTTTCCAGCGTATGTCGGAGCAGAAGGGATGCTGCTCTTTCAAACTCTACTTAACTTTTTCATACCCTCCGGATCAGGTCAGGCTGCGGTCACTATGCCCTTGATGGCTCCACTAGCGGATGTCCTGGGACTGTCTCGACAGGTGGCAGTTTTTGCCTTTACTTGCGGCGACGGGTTTTCCAACACCATCATACCGACTTCAGGTGTTTTGATGGCTATGCTGGCCTTAGCAAAGATTCCATACGGCAAGTGGTTTCGGTTCGTAGCTCCATTGTTTCTCTTGCTGATGGTGATCTCTGGCATCTTCCTGTTTATCGCGGTGATGATAGGTTATTAACCTCCAGAGCTAGCAACCAGCTTTTGCCTGATCGGTCAGCCAGTGACTCAACACCCTCCGCTGAGGGTGCAAGGGCGAATGCACCGTCGCGGACGAGGAATTAGAATTTCTGATCGAGGGTGGAAATAACCGTCGAGACAATCTTGGAGAAGTCCTCCATATCACATATCAGGTCCTCTCGTTGATACTGAGCTGGACAGAAGTTTCCACCCGTTTTTTTCTCAAGGCCTTCAAATTGGTCTAAGCACACATGCCCTGTGTTTACCACAAGGAGCAAGAGCAGATGAAACTTGCGAATGTTCTGTTGGGGAAGGGGTAGTAAGTTGAATAATTCCATGGTTTTCTCAAGCTCATCAGTAAATTGCTCGCGGAGAACGGCCACCTTTGAGCACTTGGAAGGGATGGTCTGAATCTCCTCTTGTAGGTCACGGTATAGGTCAAATATGTCGTTGTGTAGCTGCATCAGGCCACCCAGCTGAAAGATCGCTTCTTCTTCGGCTTTGGATATGGAAGGATTGAGCGCCGTACGATAAAGAAGTAAGGCATATCCACCTTTTTGCCAGGTGATGTCCCGCAGCATCTTTGCATCGTGCATTGGACTGGTCTGCCGCAGACTGAGCTCCTGAGCGATGAGGGTTTTTTTTAAATACGAATGGAAAGATTTTCCGTTTGCAGATCCCTGAGAAGCCTCTTTAAACAGTTTTTGTGTGATCTGTTCCAGTAGTTCACTTGAAGGTTGGTCGATCATGGTTCGAATGCGATCATAGCCTAATCCAAGATGATCAACCATGTAATCTGCTATTGGTGTGGCTGCAGCCATAAACCATCCTGCTTCTTTTTCCTGCTGGGTCAGCTGGAGACCGTGCAAAACGCCAAACCACTGAGCAGTCACACTATTGGCAAATAGGTAATGGCGGATGCGTCGTTGTAAAGGACCTTCTAGATCTTGGATCTCTGGCACTCTGTACACCAGTTTTCTCCAGAATTTAAAAAGATAGCCCTTGTCACGAGACAGCCTTCGTCCAGCGACATAGATCGCCAGGAACGGATAAGACAAACTAGTCAGATAAAAAAAATTAACGATTCGGTGCATCGGCCACTTCGAACAAGTCGTCTTTCCTGATCAACCTGCCATTAATATCCGACAAGATAAGGAATATCACCAGCAGCACATTGGATGATTTTTACCGAAAATGGTGTTGACTACGATGAAAGATTTCTTTGGAACTGCCGCAGTTACTGCTGCTGGCCCTACAGACCAGAACACTGTTAAAAAAATATGATCGGGCGTTGCTCCATCCTGATGCTTCATGGAAGGTTTTGAATGATTTTCTTCGATATCCCCGTTCTGGCCTAGACTTCGACCTTGTATCCTACTCCTTTGACGGTCTTGATATATCGCTGCTTTAGTTTATTCCTTAGCTTTGAGATGTGGACATCAATAGTACGATTTCCCACAATGACCTTGCTTCCCCAGACCTGTTGATATATTTCTTCCCTACTAAACACTTTACCGGGCTTCTGCACCAACAACCACAATATCTCAAACTCCTTCTTTACAAGTTTGAGCTGGGTGTCACCTAGCTTGACCTCATATTTGTCCTTGTCTAGGACGAGGTTCTCAAACTGCATTATATTATCCTGGATATTTTCGGCACTTCTATGCCGCCGGAGTAGAGCTGCAACTCTGCTTTTTAAGACACGGGGTGTAACTGGTTTTCGAATGAAATCATCGGCACCCGCTTCAAATCCAGCGATCTCACTGTATTCCTCATGTCTTGCAGTAAAAAATGCAATCACGGTATCTTGGCAGGAAGTATCCTTTCTAATTTCATAGCATGTGGTAACACCATCCATGTCGGGAAGCATAATATCTAGTAGGATGAGATGAGGATGGAGCTGAGATGCAAGCTCGACAGCGTCGTGACCATTGGTGGCATGGCTCACCTGGTAGCCCTCACTTTCCAGATTGTAGCCGACGAATTCCAGGATGTCGGGTTCGTCATCAACCACCAGAATTTTAAAGTCAGTATGGAGCGTCTCTCCCATTTGTCTATCGGATTGAAAGATCAATTTACAGACAATAGATACATTATGTAAAGACCTTGATCATGAATTAACGTAAACTTAATCTGCACTTAACAATGATTGATTTGATCTGGTAATCTGAGGTGCAGAAGCATCGTTTTGATGGATCTTAAATGGATTGCTTAGATGATCTGGTCGATTGTCACTTATGATTTCAAAAGTGTATCGTGACCATTTTTTGTTGCGATACTCTAAGGACGTGAGTTTTTGCTTCCAGCTGCTCGAATTCACGTAGATCACTTCGGTACCCGGTATTGGATAGATTGGGGGCATATGAACATTTCCACTGATCACACAGTCATAGTTTTGCTTGGTCGCCAATCTCGAAACCGCTTGCATAAAAGCAGCAATCCTCTCCGAATTGTTTTCTATTTTGTCATTGATTTTTCTGGACTCAAACAAAGAAATCATAACAAATCTTTTCCGGAGAGAATCTAGAAGTCGATTTTTACGAGTGCGCCATTTGAACGCTTGATGACTCATTTTGGCGAACCACCTCCACAAGTGATGAGAAGCGTCGAGAAGGTCGCCATGCGTGATCAAGTACCTTTTTCTGTCAATTTGCAGTACTAATTTTTTCTTTACCGTAATATTTCCAGGTTTGAGAGCGGTAAATTTTTTTAGCATGTCATCATGGCCGGCGATATAATAGACCTTAGTGTCATGGAATGCCATGGACATTACTTGTTGCAGAACTGCCAAATGTTTTGATGGAAGAGATCTTTTCTTTATGGACTTATTGTCAAAAAAGCCCCCGCTTAATACTAGTTTTTTGGGATGTATGCTCCTGAGGTATTGAAGAAGCTCGTGCGCATGACAGCCTGGTGCACCAAGGTGTACATCTGAAATGATGGCAATCTCGACTTTCCGGCGATCCATGCTTTTGAAATTGTTTTAACCAAATATCACGAGTCAATATTAATTGTGTATTAACAAGGGATTATCAATACCTTAAATACTGCTTGAAAATTAAGTGGTCATTTCTTCGAGATTGTGATTGTCTAGGCAATCCTGAGGTTCATACCAATATGCCTCTCCATATTTTTTTATCCTGAGGTTATTTTCTTCTGCTCCCAGTGTAAAATAGACATTAAAAATACTGCTGAGTCAAGGTGTTTTATTGATCTAGATTTAAGACACAGTTCAAAGGGTGTAACAATAGTGGCATATTTTTGTCACCGTATTAAGAGGGGTTTGAATACTTAATTTAGAAAGACAAGGGCTATTAATTCTTGACAATATTTAATATGACTATGAGAAAAATTTATTTAATCGTTGCCTATTTGCTGACTCATGTGGCTTATTTGGTGGCGCAAAACGAGGTCACTATTACGGATGATGACCTGGTAGAGGGAGAAACTTATGCATGGACAGCCAACAACACATATATATTAGACGGGTATGTGTTTTTGGAAGAAGGCGGTGTACTTAATATTGCGCCAGGAACCGTCATTAAAGGCCTTTCGACACCAACTACAGGTGATCCCGCCACGGCCTTGATCATTTCCCGCGGAGGCAAGATATTGGCAGAAGGTACGGCTGAAGCACCCATTATTTTTACGACCTCACTAGATGACACTGAGGTGGCAGATGACCTGTTACCCACCGACCGCGGACTATGGGGTGGGCTAGTGGTGCTGGGCAAAGCACCGGGAGGATTTAAGAATGAAGCATCGGAGTTTAACATAGAGGGCATACCTACCGAGGGCTATGGCGACAAGGCATTGTACGGTGGGGATGTGGCAGATGACAATAGTGGTGTGATGCGCTACATATCGATCAGGCATGGTGGAGCAGCTATTGCTCCAGATAATGAGATCAATGGATTAACGCTGGGATGCGTGGGATCGGAGACGGTGATCGAATATGTAGAAATATTTGCGAATGCAGATGACGGGATCGAGTGGTTTGGAGGCACAGTCAGTGTAAAATACGCTGCCGTGTCTTTCTGTGGAGATGAGGCCTATGACTATGATCAAGGTTGGGGAGGAAATGGTCAGTTTCTGTTTTCGATCACAGGAGATGATACAGGAGAACGTGGCTACGAGATAGATGGAAGTGAAGCACCGAGCCTACAACCCAAGACAAGTCCTGTGTTTGCGAATGTGACCCAAATAGGATCTGGATCAGACAGTGGGGTAGAGAACAACGATGGATTCCGGATGAAAGCCGATGGAGCGGGCAAATTTTACAATTCCATATGGACAGAGTTTAGCGGAGCCTACTTGCGACTTGATGATACGGCCACCTTCGAAAGGTTTGAGGGAGGTGACATCGTCTTTTCGAATAATGTGCTGTACAACTTTGGCAAGGGAGGCAATGAGCTGTCTGAAATATTGGACATCCGTGCCAAGGATCCGGCATTGTTTGCCCAGCATCTGAGTGAGAATGGCAACCAATTGGTGGATCCCTTGTTGCGCGGCATTTCTCGCACGACCGATCAGATGTTGGATCCCAGACCGGCGAAAAATGCACCGATTCTGAGTGGAGGTGTTGCCGTAGAAGGTGACTTTTTCGAGTCTGTGCCCTACCTAGGTGCCTTTGGTGAGGAGAACTGGGCAGCTGGTTGGTCGGCATTGAGTGAATATGGCATCTTTGGAGATCTGGATGTGACCGATATAGTATATGAGAAGAATAATGCTGGCTTCAGCATGTCCACGCAAAATCCTGTCCGGGAACAGGGTAATTTATTTATCGGTTTGCCGACTCGTTCCGATATAGAAGTTGACTTCTACGATATGACAGGCAGAAAGGTCTTGCAAATTGATCTGGGTATGGTGGGAGCTGGTCATCAGACAAGGACCTTTTCTACCAGTGCATTAGAAACAGGATTATATGTGGTAGTTGCCACTTCTGATTTTGGTCAGGTTTCTTCTAGGCTGTCGGTCGTAAAATAGCGTAGATGGAAAGAAGTCATTTGCAGTAAAGAAAGAAGGTTGGTTTTACAATTATTTAATGTAGATGTAACAGATACTTCTCACATGAGATTACGTACGATCATATTTTTGTCAAAGAATAATGTACAGATGAAAAGAAGTTTTATTGTCTTACTCGCGATGTTCTTTGTCTCGGTATGGTCGTTTGCTGAAGAAGGAGCCATATCTGGCACCATCCTAGATGGGGAGACGAGTGAGTCCCTCATTGGCGCCAACATAGTCATTGAAGGTACAGCAACGGGTGCATCCACTGATCTGGATGGAAAATATCAATTTGAGGTGCCGGAGGGCATCTATACGATTGTAGTGACTTACATCGGTTATGCAGATAAAAAAATTCAAGGTGTTGAAGTTAAAGAACATCAAGTGACCATCTTAGATATCGCGATGGGTGGGGATGCTGTGGATTTAGAACTGGAGGTGGTTGTACAGGCTAAGGCAATTGAGCGATCAGAGAATGCAGTGCTCATGCTTCAGAAAAAATCCGATAAAATTCTGGATGGCATTTCTTCGCAAGAGATGAGTCGATATTCTCTGTCAAATGTAGCCAGTGCGATGAAGAAAATCTCAGGCGCCACAGTATCAGAGGGTAAGTACATCTATATTAGAGGTCTGGGTGATAGGTATTCCAGTGCGCAGTTAAATGGTCTTCCTCTGCCGAGTACAAATCCTTATAGAAACACTCCACAGCTAGATCTTATTCCTACCAATTTGTTGGATAACATCATCACCTCCAAGTCTTTTAGTCCTGATCTTCCTGGCAACTTCACTGGGGGCAATGTGAATATCCAGACCAAGTCACTACCTGAGCAGTTTTTTCTTACCATATCTACCAAAGTAGGCTACAACAAGCAGAATAATCTTGCAGATAATTTTCTGTCGTACGGAGGTGGTCGAACTGATTACTGGGGTTATGATGATGGCTCACGCGCTTTGCCACAGATCCTAACCCAAGAGAGATACCTTAGCCAGCTCAATAAGGAAGGTGCTTTTAGATCTCGTCGCGATGCGGAGATTGCAGGGATCGTTGATGAAGCCATCAATGTCATGGATTTGGATTTCAACCCTGTTCCTCAAAGGACTCCGGTTGACCACAGTGTGACCATTTCTGCGGGAGATCAATGGAAGTTGGGGTCAATGCCCTTGGGATATATCTTATCTGGATCATTTAAGAAATCTTATAAGCATCTCGACAAGTATCTAGTCCGAAACTGGGACCTATTTGATATCAACGCCGGCAATTTGAGAAACAAAGGTGACTATGAAGAGACCAAGAGCACAGAAATAGGCGATGTCAATGTGATGGCTGGACTGACACTAAAGATCAATGGCCTGAATAGTATTCAATTTACCTCGCTTTATAACCACAGTGGGAGCAAGAATACCAGGTATCTTTACGGTGAAAGACCCGAACAGATTATTGATGAAGAAAGGCTGCAAGGCCGTGGTTTAGCATTTGAAGAACGTCAACTCATCAATTATCAGCTCGGAGGACAGCATGTTTTTTCAGGGCTTAATGAAACCAAAATAGAGTGGAAAGGTGGATATACGACATCATCCTTGGAGGAGCCTAATACCAGGTACTTTTCCAACGTATACAATACAGAGGAAGACTTCTATTATATCCCTCTGGCATCGGTCCAACTTCCTGCTTTTTATATTCGAAATCTTGATGATGATCAGTACGATTTCAAAATGGATCTAGAATTGCCCATCGGTACAAACAGGATGACAAAAGTGAAAGTGGGTGGTTTGTACAGCTCGAAGGAACGCGTGTTTAGTGAGAAACTTTTTCAGATCACTACTTCCAATTCCGCGGAGGATTATGCTGGAAATCCAGACGAGTTCTTTGCCAAGGACAATGTGGGAATTATTGGAGCCAATGAGAACAATACGAGTTTTACGATCGGTAACTATTTGACGGATTTCACCTCGCCTTCGAATGCTTATTCGGGGAGTAATACAGTTTCAGCCGGATACGGGATGCTGAGCACTCAGTTGATGAGAAGACTTAAGATGATTGTTGGTGCACGATACGAGAAAACGGACATTGAGGTAGTCAGTGGAGACCACAATCGATCTCTGGAGGAACGTACTGGCAGCATTAGAGAAGGTGATATCCTGCCCGTGGCCAATATGATTTTTTCCGCGAATGAAAATACCAATATTCGAGCAGCTTATTCCCGGACCTTGGCCAGACCAAATATGAGGGAAATGGCCCCTTTTGTCTCATTCGATCCGCTCACAGCCTCTTTCATCATTGGCAATCCTGACCTGACACGTACGACCATTGACAACTATGATCTGAGGTGGGAGTGGTTTACAAATCCCGGGGAAATATTGGCCGTTAGTGCTTACTACAAGAGTTTTACTGATCCGATTTCCAGTCGATATCTGCCATCTTCTAATACGGAGATCAAGTTTATCAATGTGGAAAGTGCCCAGGTCTACGGAGTAGAGTTGGAGTTCAGAAAATCACTGGGTTTTATGGGTCCTGCGTTTGATAAATTGCGATTTAGCTCAAACTTCAGCCTAATTGAATCAGATGTCGATGTCGTGAAAACTTCTCCCTACGAAGTTGATAAGAGACCATTTGAAGGCCAAGCACCTTTTATCGTAAATACAGCGCTGCTTTATTCAGATCTGGACCAGGGTCTAGATGCTACCCTATCCCTTAATTGGTTGGGAGATCGACTCCGATTCTTGGGACAAGATGGAGCACCGGATATCTATGACCGCTCTCGTGCTCAACTAGATCTAAACGTTCAGAAGTCTTTGGGAGGCCTCGGTTTATCACTGACCCTGCAAAATCTGCTTAATTCAGATTTTATATTGTCTTCAGAATATCAAGGTGTCGAATACTTGTACAGTCGATTTAAAACGGGCACCTCTGTGACCATGGGACTGTCCTATACTTTTCGCTAGGGAGTTGCAAGCGCTGCGGCTTGACATCTATTTCCCTAAGTAATTTGCAGGGAAGAACCCGCTCTCTTCTCGCCACAATATGCTGGTGACACCTTCTATCGCCTGGGCATGTCTAAAGATCCCTATCGACTGGGTGAGTGGTAGAGCCATACATGTTCCTTCATCGATGAATAGTCAATATACAGTAGTCGTTCTTTGGCCACACTTCTGCACCAACACCGCCATCAATTGAACGGAGTACGCTTACTATTACCCTTGTCAGTACAAAGTCTCACATTTATAAGCTGGCCAAAGGGGTTTGGGAGTAGTGTGTGTTTGAGTGAAGGGGCGAGGTGGTCAGACTAATCCTACAGCCATTTTACTTTTCATCTGTTGTGCCAAAACACCTAGCTAATCCTGCTTAATCCTTAAGTCTTCGGAGAGGCCTACTCTAAGGTGCGAGTTATAGTTTTACGATCTTCTCTTGGATCAATTGATTGTTATTTCCCAGCACGGATAAAATATAGAGACCAGTCTCAAGCAATTCCAGGTTAATATGATTCTCAGGTGAGGAAATAAGTATTTGACCTCTAAGGTTGCATACAGTGATACTTTGAGTCCAAAATTGGTAGGGGTTTTGACATTGCTGTTAAAACTACGAATTCAAACCTCACCCCTTTTGAGAAAGAAGATCCAGATGGCAGAAAGCTCCCACCGCTCTCCAATCTTGGCATGGGCTATGTTTTTGAAGAGCTCATCCGCAAGTTCAATGAAGAAAACAATGAAGAGGCTGGAGAGCACTTCACCCCCAGGGAAGTGATTGACCTTATGACCCATCTTGTCTTTGATGCGGTCAAAGATAATTCTACCACCGGTCATGACGATCTATGACCCGGCCTGCGGTTCCAGCGGCATGCTGACAGAGTCACAGAATTTCATCAAAGATGAGGAGGGGGAAATCAGAGCAACAGGAGATGTATATATGTATGGCAAAGAGATCAACGATGAAACCTATGCCATCTGCAAGTCGGACATGATGATTAAGGGGAATAATCCCGAAAATATCCGTATCTGCTCCACCCTCTCCACCGACGAATTCGCCGGTATGACCTTCGATTTCATGCTCTCCAATCCGCCCTATGGCAAGTCCTGGAGTACCGAGCTGAAATACATCAAGGATGGAAAAGACATCATTGACTCGAGATTTGTAGTCCCCCTCAAAGACTACTGGGGTAGAGAAGAAGAAGTGGACGCTACTCCTCGCTCTTCCGACGGGCAATTGCTCTTCATGATGGAAATGGTGAGTAAAATGAAACCCCTCCATCAGAGTGCTCTTGGCTCCCATATTGCCTCAGTACACAATGGATCAAGCCTGTTTACCGGAGATGCCGGAGGAGGGGAAAGCAACATCCGCCGCTACTTGATCGAAAATGATATCCTTGATTGCATCATCCAGCTACCCAACAATCTCTTCTACAGCACCGGCATTACCACCTACATCTGGTTACTGCACAACAACTAACCAATTCAGCGCAAAGGCAAGGTACTGCTCATCGATGCCTCACAACAATACCGCAAGTTGCTTAAGAATTTAGGCAACAAGAATTGTGAGCTAGCACCCAAACACATTGAAGAAATCCAACGAGCCTACCAGAACTTTAAGCCCATAGATCGCAATGAAGAAGATGGTTTGGCAGCCAAAGTATTTGACAATCTAGATTTTGGGTACTACAAAGTCACCATAAACCGACCAGCAAGACTGAAAGCTCAATGGACCACAGAGCGCATTACCGAGCTGCGGTACGACAAAAGCATCAAAGAGCCTATGCAATGGGCTTATGAAAAGTATGGTGATGCCATTTACTCCGACCTGGAGGCAGTGGGAGAGGAGCTACTCAAATGGTGCGAGGAGAACGACCTTGAGCTAAATACAAAAAAGCGCAAAGCGCTGTTGAGCCTTACAACCTGGCAAAAACATCAAAAACTCCTAGACGCTGCTACCCAATTAATGCAAGCCATCGGCACCGACGAGCACCATGATTTTAATGCCTTTTCGCATGCCGTGGATACCTTCCTGAAAAAACATAAACTAAAACTCTCCGCCACCGAAAAGAACACCATATACAAGGCGGTCAGCTGGTATGACGAAATCGCAGAAAAAGTCATCAAGAAAAAACAAAAACTCAGCGGAGACAAGCTAGATCACCTCCTGCATCATCTCGGCTGTGACCAAGACCAACTTCGAGACTAGGGCTACCACCCTAGTGGCACAAAAGATGAATACATCATCTATGACGACCAAACCGACCTCCGCGACACAGAAAGTGTACCACTCACTGAAAACATCCACGACTACTTCTTACGAGAAGTCAAACCCCACGTACCCGAAGCCTGGATAGACCTAGACAAAACCAAAATAGGCTACGAAATCAGTTTCAATAAGTACTTTTATCAACACAAGCCACTACGCAGCCTAGAAGAGGTTAGCCAAGAAATCCTGGCCTTAGAGCAGGAAAATGAAGGATTGATCATGGACATCTTAAATATTACCTGAATGAAATCTGAAATCATAATCTACCAAAGTGAGGATGGGCAAACCGTGGTCCAGGCGCGACTTGAAAACGAAACGGTATGGCTTTCACAAGAACAAATGAGTGACCTCTTTCAGCGTGAAAGAAGCGTGATAACCAAGCATATTGGCATTGTTTTTAAGGAAGGAGAACTGGAAGAAAGAAGCAATGTGCAAAATTTGCACATTGGTGGTTCAGACAAGCCTGTCAAATTTTACAATCTTGATGTCATCATATCTGTGGGCTATAGAGTAAAGTCGCATAGAGGCACCCAATTTAGAATTTGGGCGACACAGCGATTGCGAGAATACATCGTTAAAGGTTTTACCATGAATGATGAGTTACTCAAAGAGGCAGGAGGTGGCAATTACTTAGATGAATTACTTGAGCGGATACGCGACATACGTTCATCGGAGAAAGTCTTCTGGCGCAAAGTGCTCGATATCTACGCAACAAGTATCGACTACGATAGTAAAGCAGGGCAATCGATTCACTTTTTCAAAACCATCCAGAATAAAATGCATTGGGCCACTCATGGACACACCGCGGCAGAGATTGTCTATCAGCGGATATGATGCCACCAAGCCATATTTGGGATTGACAACCTTCAGAGGAGAACATCCCAACAAACGCAAGGCAGGCATTGCAAAAAATTATCTCGATGAAAAAGAACTGGAAGTGCTCAACCGCATGGTCACCGCCTATCTTGGGTCGCTGAATTGCAGGCATTGAATCGGAAACCCATATGCAAGACTGGATTGCACGCCTCGATGATTTTTTAACCATGACAGGCAATGATATATTAACGCACGCGGGTACTGTCAGCCACCAGCAAGCTC
Organism: Saprospiraceae bacterium; assembly: GCA_965223025.1. Taxonomy (GTDB): domain Bacteria; phylum Bacteroidota; class Bacteroidia; order Chitinophagales; family Saprospiraceae; genus JABDMH01. The sequence continues at coordinate 3,095,682 of CBDCVP010000023.1, read as the reverse complement.
TCGACAAAGCAAATAAAGAATACTAAAACTACAAATTGAATCAAAAAAACGAGCCCTCCAAAGTTGAAAAATATTTTGTAAAACAACTCGACCAAACACATAAGGACCTTACTGAGAGTAAATCGGCCAGGAAGAATAGTCCTGGAGCAAAAGAATGACGGTTTGAATGGAGGTGCTTAATTATTGTCTGAATGAGGATTTTGTAGATTAAGGGATTCACAGGATTGAATAACACATCGTGAAGTTAGAAGATCTTACATACAAGATAAATGGATGCGCCATGAAGGTGCACCGGACATTAGGCAATGGCTTTCAAGAGGTCATCTATCAGCGATGTCTAGCCATTGAAATGGATCGTGCTGGAATAAGCTTCTCCAGGGAGCAAGAACACGAGATCTTCTATGAAGGCATATCTGTAGGCTCACGTAGAGCCGATTTTGTGGTAGAAGATCAGGTCATAGTTGAGCTAAAAGCCTTGATAAATCTAGAAGATGTGCATCTGGCACAAGCCAAGAACTACGTCGTAGCATATGACAAACCGATAGGCCTGCTAATCAACTTCGGAGCACGCAGCTTACAATTCAAGAAAGTCTACAACCCCAAGTACAACACACCCAATCCTCCGACCCCAAAACCCTAAAAACCATGATACACACAAATGTACGGACCACCTTGGAAGCAAAAAGACCGCGACGCAACAAGTCATGTATTCAACACCACCTCCCAATAATCCTCCAATCCCAAATCCTGCAAATCCTGATTCTGACATTAATCCTCAAACCCTAAAAACCATGATACACACAAATGTACCGACCACCTTGGAAGCAAAAAGACCACGACGCAGCAAGTCATGTATTCAACACCACCTCCCAATAATCCTCCAATCCCAAAATCTTGCAAGATCAGCTTGTCTACGGGAGAAAGAAGCGAGTCAAATCTGGTACAGACCATGTACTTGATACCACGAGCTGTGGTCGCCGAAGCCATCATCATTGCCATAGCACACAGAGACTATCACAGTAGTGGCAGTGTACAAGTATCCATCTTCAAGGATCGCATCGAAATATCTAATCCGGGCAAGTTGCCAGTGGAATTGGACATCCAGTCACTAAAGGAACCACACAGCTCATATCCACACAATCCATTGCTGGCACAATGCATGTTCTTAGCCGGATCATTGAGCGCTTTGGTACAGGTACTGTGGAAATGTACTCCCTTACGGCTGAGAGAGGGCTTAAAGCTCCAGATTTCAAAGATGACAAATCTTTCTCCGTGACCCTTTGGCGTCCTTCATCCGTCTCCGCACATGACACCTGGCAAGTTACCTGGCAAGTTCAATTCTTTAATGAATTGCCTGCTCCCAAAAGAGCCGTCTTAATCATAGTCGGAGAAATGAAAAGAGATGCAATAATGCAGATACTAGAACTCAAGCACCGAGATACCTTCATGGACAATTACCTAAAACCTGCAATAGAAAAGGGCTGGATAGAACGAACCATTCCAGTTAAACCAACGAGTTCAAAGCAGAAATATCGTCTAACCCCAAAGGCCTTGTGCTCCAAAACAAACTAAAAGAAAATGCCCCCGAGTGAATAAAAGAACACGCCCTAAAAGCTGCCATAGAAAAAAGACCTTCAATTCAAAAACGCATGCAATCCAAGGCGTCACCCTATTAATCCTCCAATCCAAAAATCTTCAAAATCCTGATTCAGACCAAAATATACCCAACTACGTCCAATCACACCCTGACTATAAATCTAAAGTAGCTGACAACAGTGATCTGCAAAATCGAGATCTGGCGTTAAAGAAAATACTCGATGACGTCATGAGCAACAAAGGAAAAAAGAGTTGGACCTCTACAAGCTCTACGCCAAGGACGAATCTTTCTACCGGGCCTTCTTCGACACCATGAAACGCATGATTGACAATCCCCAACTACGTTAATAACCATACAAAATCAAAAATACACCCAACCATGCCCTGTCTAAAAGGAGGCATTCATTTCAAAACAACATTCAAGCCAAGGCGTCACCCTATTAATCCTCCAATCCAAAAAACCTCAAAATCTTGATTCAGACCAAAATACACCCAAGCACGTCCAAGCACACCCTGACTATAAATCTAAAGTAGCCGACAACACTGATCTACAAAATCGAGATCTGGCGCTAAAGAGAATACTCGATGACGTCATGAGCCAACAAAGGAAAAAAGAGTTGGACCTCTACAAGCTCTACTTTATAGTTAAAGTGATATTTCCTTCCTATTTGTGACGGTAGAATTAATGAATTGAATGGAGCCTTCAACCCTTTTCTATAGCCTAATCAACTGTTGAGCATTCCACCTGCCTGTGCACTACCGGTGAGACCGATGGATACTCGGTACCTGCCCCTACCGGATCAAATTAACAGAGCCACTATAAGTGGTCTTCTGAGAATTCACATTGGTCATGGTTAAAGAATAGACATAGACCCCGGCCGGTGCCAATTGTCCATTTATCAGGCCATCCCAGGAGACTAGGTGGGGCTCGATCGGACCTTGCTGCTTAAAAATCAATTGGCCCCAGCGGTTGAAAATTAAAAACTCGGAAACTTTTCGCACCTCATCTTCTCTTGTGAAAATCTGAAAAGTGTCGTTTATGTTATCATGGTTGAGTGTGAAAGCATTAGGTATGAATGGACCGGTTTCTTGGCCGCTGCTTATATTGATCGAAAGATAATTTGTCGTGAGACATCCATTCTGATCAATTTCCTTGCGCGAGAAAATACCCGGGGTGCTAAAGCGAGAGTCACCCCATTGGTAGGATGCTCCCGGCTCCAGATTGATAATAAGGGTGTCAAACAATTGTGCATAGAAATCAAGGTTAATATGTATGGTATCTATGCAACTACTATCGATCGTGATTTCTTTAAGATAACTGCCCCTTTGTGAAAAGGTGTCATTATGGATTGCTATGAAATCTCCCGAACAAAGTATCGTATCTATGCTATTAAGGTTTGGATCATATACCTCCAAATTGAAGGTGTCTGAATAGGTACAACCAAATGAATCCACCGCGGTGACCGTGTATTGTCCGGACATTGAAATAGTCCTGATCGGATCTGTGGCGCCATCATTCCATGTCAGGGAAGCCTCAATTCTAGATAAATCGATTTCTAATGCGCTGCAAATGGCGGTGTCAGGAAAAACAAACCACTCCCTTCTTTTAGCTTTAACTAAATCTTGAGGTAGGTTTTTGGAGGTTATTTTATTTGGCGTATTTAAGTTCTCTAGTTGAAAATTGCAAAGCGAACCTTTTGTATCTGGAAACTCGATCCGATGAAGGGACTGGTACGGTTCAGATCCTGTTATATATATTTTTCGGTCTGGACCTCTTTTCATTGCTAAGGTTGGAGTATTTCTATTTTCATCCAAGTAACCAACTATTACTCTTGAATCACGTATTGTGACAGGATCTAATATTGATAGATCATATTGAGTTATTACTTTGGTGATTCCTTGGATGGTTGGACTATAATTATTTTCAACCAAATAAAAAAACAAACCATCATCGGAGAATTCGCCACTGTAATAGGGATATTGGGTGTCTTCTCGGTCATAAATGGTTATACAGTTGCTTACTATTCCTGTCCTGAGATCAAAGGTAAATAATTCAAACAGACCATCAGTGCATAGTACGGATAATGTAAAATCATTGGGTGAAAGTGTTAGTTCGCCCGACCAAGCTAAAATGTTTTTATCGTGACTGGACCCAATGGCAGAAATGACCGGATTTGGATCTATTTGGTCGTGCATTAGGTGAAAGGATAGAAACTTATCATTATCCCGCTCATGCAATAGAATCCATGCACCTCCACAAGGGTGCTGAACGCCCACCATTTTCTCGGTTAGATTACTCCAGATTAGTTCTCTCTTCTTAAGCAAGAATCCTTTTTCATTATTCGCTTGCATATCTAGAAGTGAGTGATATAGGTTGCTTCCATCATCACTGCCGGCATTTTCCAGAGTGAAAATATGATATAGATACTGGTTAGTCTCTGACTGTACCACTACGGTTCCTTGTGTGCTGCTCGGGTTACCACCGAGATCATCTCCATTTGAAATGATATCATTGTTCCTATCCCAGACTGAAGTACCATAAGTGTAGAAAAGTAGGTCACCACTTGAGTCACAGACTACCGCACTATTTTCTATCCTATCAAGAATGTTGTTAGATCTGGCGTTGGATATTGGACCACCGGACTCAAAGACAACTTGAATGTTTTTAGCAAAAAGCCAAATATTGTTTTCCATTTGCCCATATACTGGTCTTCCAGATGCAACTATAAGGAGAAGAACCAATAATTTTTTCATTAAGGTGTCTACTTTAATGTCAAGGGTTGGTACAAAAGATACCAACCCTTGAAGCCAAGTAAGGTTATGTGCAAGTGATTTTGAGGAGTATAAAATCCCGTGCTGCTAACATATCGTCATTGTCCAGGATGTCACTACCTCCTTCACACCAAAAATAGGATAACTGAGCGAAATCTAATGCATCTCCGCTAACCAGGCCATTGATATATTTATAAGTAATATTATCAATGTAGCCTCCATATGCAGGACAGAGCCCATTATCTGCATTATTACAAACATACTTACTGGCCTTCACCAGATCGTACGTGCTCAAGACGCCATCCTGGGTTGCCCAATCGCCGTGATTGATCCAAGTGCTGCAAGGATATGGACCACATCCTCCCCCACGTTTATGGGCACGGGTGACGTCCTCTTCAGTAAAAGGTTCCAACCCATTTTCTATCATCACCGCATTAATCTCATCTAGGGTTGCATGTTCCACCGTATAGGTAACCCCAGCCTTCTCAATCTCCGCGTTTCTGTGTTCCAAATACTCTTCCATGGTCTCAAAGTCACTCCGATGTACTGTACTTTTAAATCTGAATTGAGAATCAACAGTAACAGCATCCGCATCCTTGTCACAAGAGACCACAAATCCACAAATTAATACCACTAATGAGGCATAAATTACATTTCTTAAAGTTTTCATTTTACTTACTTTTACAAACAGTTTATTTAATACGGTGCATACCGAGCCATATTCCATGTCCTGGTTTTTGAGCTTGGTGTGCACCAATTTCAATTCTCGAAAAGTAGTTTTTTATGTGCCGTTTTCTGAAAAGCTAACCATCGGCAATTATCGCCGATTTTTATACTGCATATAGTTCGCACTTACCAATGCTGATATACACTCTTGTCTATCCATAGGCAATCAATTTAATTCATTACCAATTACATAACTCATCGCAACACATGTACCATCCCCTGCTTTGTAAAAACAGCCCCACGCAGATCTCTAAACCTACCAAAGTATAGGTAGGCTCCTGCCTGAACATCTCCACCATCCCATTCCACCTCGCCGATGCTCTGGTATAGTCGCCCTCCCCATCTGTCAAATACATCAAAGGTGATCACTTCAACGGGTTTATCCGTATATACCGTAAATATATCGTTGATTCCATCGTCATTGGGGCTAAATGCATTGGGTATGTAGATGCTGTTATCCTCTTCTATCTCCACGTATACTTGTACCGATGAATCACAGCCAGCAGTGCTGGCAAAACTGAAACGATACGTCGTACCCACCTTGGGTGATACCTCTGCGATCAGACATTGATCACAAATGGATCCCGCCGGTCCCGACCAATGATAACGGTCCAGCACCGTGGTATCCACCTTCGCCCATACATGTACAGTTTGACCGGCCTCGATCATCGTATCACCAATTACTTCCACATCAGGCACGCCAGTAAGGGTTCCTAGCTCAAAAGTTCTGGTTTCCCTGCATGTCTCATAACTGATCTCTACTTTGTATCGCCCACCAGGTACATCCTCTACGTATGGCAGACCGTCATAAGCGTCGAGGCTCCAGTCAAAGTTGTACTGCCTGGTGGTGTCTTCATTGATGAGATAGATACTCGCTATAGGGGTCTCGCAAGTGGCATCCACAATCGAATCTGTGATTTGAAATACACAAGTATGCTCTTCCACAAAGAAGGCAAGTCGTTGTGAACATCCCCAGCCATCGGTAATATCTAAATGATTTAGACCCAATGGTAAATCTGCTACCTGCACAATGGCCGTGGTGTCGCCCGAATCCCATCGTAGCCTGTATGGACCTCTGGATTCAATAAGCAGTATAAACTCGGCAGTCTGACCATCGATCACCACTTCCGGTACAAATTCCGGAGATTGCTGTAGTACCACATCCAGCGAGTCCAGGCAATGTTTATTGTCAGACTCCTGCACATAGACAGTGTAGGGTATGTTGGGCTCAAGCACCACAAAAGAATCCCGTTGCCATGCCAGTCCATCGAGCGAATAATAGAGCTCATCTCCGGTGGCCTCAATCTCAATCCTGCCATTCTTATCGCAAGATCCGATGCTGTCGGTTGCTAGTCCGGTGATGTGTGGAGGCTTTGTCAAGGTACCGGATTTATATTTGTGATGTACGACACATTGCGGATTTTCCTTATCCCTTACTGCAAGATCATAGACACCTTCCATAAGATTATGAAACTCCTGGGAATCCTGGAAAGTCCGACCACTGTCGATTGAATATTCATACCTGGTGGAATCATACCGTATTGGTCTGTCGTTTCCGTCAAATAAGTCAACATGCAAATAACCATTTTGCCCGGAGCATGTAGTGTCACGATCATCAGTCCACCAAAGAGGTCCCAACCGGGGTGAGATGTAGGGCTCAATTTTGATGGGTTCAGGCCATGCCACTGGACAATTGCCGGCCGTATCACGGATCATAATATGATAAGTGCCGGTGTCGAGGTGTCCGAATATGGAATCCAATTGCCAAGTAATACCTCCATCGATCGAATAAGTACCAATGGACTTAGATGCAGAAACATATATTTTCCCGGTATGATTTGAGCAAGTTGGATTAACTACTACCACACTATCGATACTTTGGTAAGGGTTGATCAATGTGTTTATATTTAGGCGAAATTCTTCGCTACATTGTTGTCCTTCAACACTAGAATAGTTTTGTACACCTCGCCAATTACTCCAAAATTCAATAGGCAAATCTACATCCCAAGGGAAATCATTTAGAATTGTTATCTGTTCTTTACTGCTGTTCGTCGAAACAATCAGCTTCATTGAGTCTGGAAAAGGGACGTCTGGGAAAGCATCTTGACTCCTTTGACAGCTATTTTTTATCACATATGTCTGAGGAAACTCATCACAACCATCGGCCACCCATTCATTGTCTGTTGGATCTGATGTCATCTGAATTAGTAGGAACGATCCCGCAGGAATGGTGTCTCCAGGTCCAGCACTGATAAAATTACAATCCGGATATTTCGACTCATCTCCTTCAACCCATCTACAATCACCTCCAGACCCATTAATATCACCATCTTTGCCGCCCTCATTTGGCACATATCGTCGATCCAATTCAATAGCAATATCATCTACTGCAACACCACAGGGTGAATACAAAGCCAATACCTCCGATCGAATTTTTTCATTACAATCATGAAATTGAAGAAAGGCCACCTGTATATCCTGTCCATAAACTAGAAATTGATGACCCACACAAAATAATACAAGTAGAATTCTCATTTAGAAAGGCTATCTACCAAAGGAGTTGCCCACTAACCTTCAAGGCTAATGGGCAACTTGAAAATATCGCTCCTAGTTCATTGATCCAAATTGCCATCCACCATCCCAGAAATCTACTTCTCCTGATGCACCATTTAAAGAATTAAAGACTGGTCCGACGGTATAGTCGCTGACAACATCCAAGTTACCATTAGACACTATATATTTTTTGATTCTTAGCTGTTGCGTGTCAGAAGAATCTCCATGCCAGCTATAAACGTAGGTCCCGTTAATTGAAGGATTTTTTTGCCACAGTAGCCAACTACCATTCAAATCGTGAACGTACCCACCAGGGTAATCTATTTCAATCCTGGTATCGTTGTTAGCAAAATTGTTGTAATGCAAAATCTTATAGTATATAGCACGCTTTCTAACGTTTACATCAATCTCAAGTATTTCAAGAACACTCTGATCCAACTGATCGAAAGAGTATGTTTCACCTACTACCAAATCATCAAGCGTCAGCTTTTCCATTGCTACATCTTCAGTTATAATGTGCTGGTCTACAAGATGTTCCTTTTCACAGGACATAAATGCTATTGCCAAGAGGACAATCATACATGCAACACAATAATTTAAAGTTTTCATTATATTTACTTTTATAGATAATTATTCAATAAGGTGCATACCGAGCCATTATCCATGGACTGGTTTTTGAGCTCGGTATGCACCAATTTCAGATCTCGAAAAGTAGTTTTTTGTGCATCGATTTTTAAAGCTAACCATCGACCATTATCGCCGAATTCCCATGCTACATATACCTCGCTCTTACCAACGGTGATATACGCACTAGTTTTTCCATAGGCAATCAGTTTGCTGTTGAGTAAATGGATTTCCAAAGCACCATCCCAACTATATGGATTGAGCCAAGAAACCTGTTGGTAAGATAGGTGGCTAGCTTTGATAGATAAACCATGAATGTATAATAAAAGCATTACTATGTCAAGTATATCATTGTTAAAATAGTAATTTTAACATTTACCCTACTTCGGTGTGCCTATTCCACAATCTACGACGCCAGACTCAAGACGATCAGGGTATCTTCGATGAAGTGCAACTCATGGGCTTCGAAAGAATCGAAGGCGATGCGATCTCCAGCTCCAATGTCCTGCTGCCCAACAGTCTCTCGAAAGGCTCCCTTCACGCAGATTAATACTTCGTGCTCCACATGATAATGAAGTGGAAACTTAGCACCTGCCGCAGATCTATTAAAAATGACCCTCTGCTTGTCAAAGTCAAATTGCTGCATGTAGGGAGCAAAGATCTCTTCCCAATCAAAACGAAGATCCTCAGGATGCTCGACCAACCGATCGACAATGCCAGGTCCGATTTCGATGTAATGATCGGTAGGAATGTCTATGGTATTCCAATTGACAAATGTGCCGTGAGCATCATGAGTAGACCATTGTACTGGACTTACGCGACTGCTGTGGGATATTCCGTGAGGCTTGACCATGGCATCCATCTCTGTGCGCATAGTTTGTAAGATCTCATCTTTGAGACTATTCATTTCGTACATCTGCCGGATGATCTCCTCTTGATGGCGAATCCTCTCTTTGAGGATGGTCACATGGCTTTGGCCTCCCTCAGTCGCTCGGTTTAGGGATGCATATGGACTCGTCGATGCAGCAGTGTCTTGTGAGTGTTCAGCCAATTCACCATTGACCAGCTTATCGATGGATACCCCAAAGAGCGATGCCATCTTGGTCAGCAACTCTAATCTGGGTTGCACATCTCTTAACTCATACGAAGAAATCTTTCCCCTGGCTATGCCAAGATGGTCAGCCAGGTCATCCTGCCTCCATCGCATCTGCCTTCGCAGCGTCCGTATATTCCGTGCCAATTTTGTCTCTGCCATGTGAATTTATTTTACCCGAAGATAAATAATGTTTATATAATGAACATTTGGAATTGGGCACCTCAGTTTTCATAGAATGAAAGGATCCCCCCATGCCAGCATTATTGCTGTAAGAAAGTGGTTGTTGCATCAGCTCTTCTCAAGCATGGCTGACCTGCCTTGTCAGGAAATCCTCTGGTCTGGAATAATGAGGATACTGCTTGCACGAGGACTTCTTTGGTCTATACCAGAAGCAGTTCATAAGGCCTTTCACACTGTCAAGCCCACGTTAGCATTTGTCTAACGAAATATTTAAATATCTGTTAAAGGACATCCATCCGGTGCAGATGGTGTTGATTTATTAGTCTTTAGTATAGAACATAAAAAGGAATGCCATGAAAAATTACTTCCTCATAGAATTAGAACTTGGAAATCAGTTTGCGGAAACTTATACTACGTCATCCAGCCTGATGAATCAATTGCTCGCAGATGGAAAGATACAAACCTATGGCATCAATGATACCATGAGCCGCATGTGGATCAGCATGTTGGCAGATTCAGACTATCAGGTGTGGGAGATGGTATGCAGCCTTCCGATTGTGGCGATCTCTGAACCGGTGATCACCACCCTGCACACCTATAACCAGTCTATTGATCTCCAGTTTCCTGCCATATCGATGAACTGAGGGAGCGCGAATTGTGCCTGGGTGAGAGAGGAAGTGTAGTGTGAATAGCCTCCACTCCATGCGGGCACAGTAGCTAACCAGCTGCAAAGCCCATTCTCCAAGGACCCGTGGCTCCCTCATGACTTCTTATGAAGTGGCCAGGTCAAACCCTTGAACTTCTCTGTCCATCTACTGAAAATTCTACTAATCCACTATCTTCATATCCCAAATCGGGGAATGATGCGAAAACACCTGCACCTTGAGTCTGGCTCACCGAAAGCTTCTAACCGGGTTTTTGACCTGTGCACAAAAATCATTGTCTGCAATAGTCCCATGATACTGAAATAGATGGATCTCAATTTTCGGAGGCATTTTAATCAATCATTTTCTAGATCAAAGTACCATGCTTTCCTCCAGGATATTGGTGACCTGTTCCACTATGTTCCTGATTTTCGAATTGCCGAAACTCCTGTTTTTATTGATCACTCCCTCCGAGACAAATTGGTGGAGGCATGTCGGTTGATATGTGCTGAAATCTTACAACCTTCATTCAAGACGTTGACTGAAGGAGCACTAAATGATGATTATCGCGTGCCCGGTGAAGATGACCACACGCAGTTTTTGCAGCTTGATTTTGGGATCACAAAGAATCTCAATGGTGAGTTTACCCCTCGACTCGTAGAGATTCAGGGTTTTCCCACACTCTATTTTTTTCAAGATGTACTCGCTCGTCAATATAGGAAGCATTTTGACATCCCGGACCAAAGTCACCATTTATTCGATAGAGATTCTGATCAATATATCGAATTACTCAGAGAGATGATTGTGGGCAATTGCCATCCCGAAAATGTCATCCTCCTAGACATAGAACCGGAGAAGCAAGCTACGCGAATAGACTTTTTATTGACTGAACGTATTCTCGGCATCAAAGTCCTCTGCATCAGTGCCCTTAAAAAATCGGGTCGGACCTTGTATTACCTGGACGATATGGGTAAGAAAATACCTGTCCATCGAATCTACAATAGGGTGATATTTGATGAATTGATTCATCGAAATGATTTGGATAGAGAATTCTTTCTTACCCAAGAAATTGATGCAGAATGGGTAGGGCACCCGAATTGGTTTTTTAGAATCAGCAAATATTCACTGCCACTGCTCAATAATAAGTACGTTCCTAAGACTTGGTATTTGAAGGATCTCAGCGAACTTCCAGAAAATCTAGAGGACTTCGTGCTTAAGCCATTGTTTTCCTTTTCTGGAAGTGGCGTGGTGTTTAATGTGAGTAGGGAGGCCATTGAACGCACCGGTAATCTCAAGAACTTTATTCTTCAGAAGAAGGTCAAGTACGAACCCGTCATAGAGACTCCCGGGGAGCCTGTCAATTGCGAGATAAGGATGGTGCACTTATGGCCCAAGAACGCTGACCGTCCTATCCTGGTGAGTAATCTGGCCAGGCTGTCAAGAGGGGATTTGATTGGGGTGAAATACAATAGTGATAAGAGTTGGGTGGGAGGTAGCGTGGGCTTCATCATGCAGTGAGCGTATGTACAGATTCTTTTGGCGAGATCGAGCTACTTCATTGGGGATGTGAGAACGGAGATCAAAATATATATTTATTTTTCCGGTGCTTTTAAATGGCCAATAGGAAGATCGAATGTATGCACACATTAAAGCGGCCGTAGCCGGAACAGGATTTATCGGACCAGTGCACGTGGAAGCACTCAGGCGTTTGGGGGTGACGGTAAAGGGGGTGATGGGTAGCTCTGCACAGAAATCTAAAGCAGCATGTGAGCGTCTGGGATTAGAGAAGGTATATTCCACCTTTGATGACATGCTCAATGATGACGAGCTAGATTCAGTGCATCTCGCAGTGCCAAATATCTGGCATTTTGATATGGCTAGACGGGCACTTGAGGCCGGAAACATGTGATGTGTGAAAAGCCACTGGCCATGAACTCCCATGAAACAAGCCTGCTAAAAGACCTGGCCGATGGGAGCGGTTTGGTGGCGGCCGTAACCTACAACATTCGTTTTTATCCCATGAATCTGGAAGCCAGAGATCGAGTGTCCAAAGGCCAGCTGGGCGACATCTTTTCGATCGTGGGTAAGTATGTACAGGACTGGTTGCTCTACGATACTGATTACAATTGGAGAGTGACTGCTGAGAAGGGGGGAAAACTGCGAGCTGTGGCTGATATCGGCACTCATTGGATGGATCTTATTACTTCGATAACCGGTTTGGAAGTCAGTGAGGTCTTTGCAGATCTGAGGACAGTCCATCCAGTGAGAATGAAGCCCACTGGTGACGTACAGACTTTCTCAGGTAAGCAGCCGGGTGCGATGGATCGTGAACAAGTTGCGGTCGATACAGAAGATTGTGGCAGCATACTTTTTCGATTTAAGCAGGGTGGGCAGGGGGTATTGTGGGTATCTCAGGTAACTGCAGGAAGAAAAAATCAGGTGTATTATGAAATTGCGGGTTCCAGGCAGTCATTGGCTTGGGATAGTCAGCGGCCCAATGAATTGTGGCTGGGACATCGGGACAAACCCAATGAGATCTTGACGAAGGATCCATCGCTCTGTGGTGATTTGGCCAGATCATTCTTCGACTATCCAGGCGGTCATCATGAGGGATTTCCCGATTCCTTTAAACAGTGTTTTAGGGCTTATTACCAGGCCATTGATAAAGGTCATATGGCTGAAGATTATATTTATCCTACTTTTGCTGATGGACATCGTGAGGTGATGATATGTGAAGCGATCCTCAGCAGTTCTCAGACAGGAAAGTGGGTTTCTGTTTAGAAAAATTGCCAGGACTATTGTGAATAGGTCGGCAGAGGAATCATTGCTAACTTGTGCGCTTTTCAGAGTCGCCTCAACATCCAACTTGTATTGCCGTCCAAAGAAAAACGTTTTTAGATATGTCTCGACCAAAAGCCGTATCGGAGCTTGCCAAGATGATAGATCATTCCTTGCTGCATCCGACCTTGACGGATGAAGAATTGAAGCAAGGTTGCCTGCTGGCAAAAAAGTATGATACTGCCTCCGTCTGCATTAAGCCATATGCCGTGAAAGATGCTGTGAAATGGTTGGCCGGATCAGATGTACGTGTTGGCACCGTGATTGGATTTCCACACGGCAGTAGTGCCATCGCCATCAAAGTGGCTGAAACCGTCAAGGCTTGTGAAGATGGCGCGGTTGAAATTGACATGGTCGTAAATATCGGTAAGGTGCTCAGCGGTGATTGGGACTATGTCGAAAGGGAAATCGATCGGGTGTGTAGCGCCACACATATGCATGGTGCTGTACTAAAAGTCATTTTTGAAAACGACTTCCTTACAAGGGATGAGGACAAGATCAAGTTATGTCAAATCTGTAGCAAACTGAAGGTGGACTTTGTCAAGACATCTACCGGTTATGGTATGGTGAAAGGTGTGGATGGTAAATACAACTACCAGGGAGCGACCGAGCACGATCTGACCCTGATGCGCAAGCACAGCGATGCAGCCGTTCAGGTGAAGGCAGCCGGTGGTGTCAGGACCCTAGACCAAATGCTAAAAGTAAAGGAACTTGGAGCTACCCGTTTGGGAGCCTCAGCCACTGCCACCCTGATCAATGATGCCATCGAACGATATGGTGGGGAAAAGCCGAGTGGCGAATCTAGGCATGATACCAAGGGTTATTAGGGTACTTAGTCGTATTTAGCGGGTCTCTTCCGATTTTAGTTGAACATCTTTTGAAAAATCCCTTTTTATCAGTAGGCTTACTTGCGAGCTATAGAATTATGGTAATAATCATCCTTATTTTCTTGACACAAAATCAAGATCCTGGTGCAAAGGAGCATGCCAACAGCACTAAACCCTCACTCTAGTAGCATTCTACTACTCTTAAAAACGATGGCCAGTTCATGCACCCACTCGGGGTTCTTTGACCAGAACCCACTAAATATGGCCAAGAGCCGTTATTAGCAGTTTACTATTTGCCATCCAAGTCAGAGATCTGGCATACATTTGCAGGAGAAATTATCTGTATCTTTGAGCTCGATTATATAGATTCTTAAAACAAACTATTATTACGAATGAAAAAGAAATTGATTCTGTTTTTAATTCCGGCGTTCACATTGTTATTTATGACAGCCAGCGCACAGGATTCACCAGCTCCTTCTCCCTCTTCTAAAGTAACGCAGATGGCGGGCACCACGGAGATTACCCTTGAATACTCAAGACCATCTCTGAAAGGTCGGACCATTTTTCCAGACATGCACAAGTATGGTGAGTTTTGGCGTACCGGAGCCAATGCTGCGAGCAAGATCACCTTCAATAAGGATGTGATGGTCGGAGGGAAAACACTGACGGCCGGATCGTATGCCCTGTTGACCAAGCCTGGCGCCAAGCAATGGGAAGTTTATTTTTATACCTATGGAGAGCGCGGATGGAATTCTTACACGAAAAAAGATCCTGCGGCTAAAGTGATGGTCGATGCGGTAGAGATGGGTTGTGAGGTGGAAAGTTTCCTCATAGACATCAATGATCTGCGTGATAACAGCGCTACATTGGGACTCATTTGGGGCAAAACATATGTACCTGTTAGCTTGGGGCTAAAGTAAGGCAGAAACGATAACAACTTCTAACAAGGCTGCGGAGTCATCTGCGGCCTTTTGTTTTATACATGTCATGTGTTGACATGCATATCATAAAAAGCAGATATTTACCTTCATGACATGAAAGCTATTAGCTGTAAAACACCAGGTACTTTAGAGGAGATCATTGTACCGATGCCGAGGGTAGGAGATGGTGAGGCATTGGTCCGTATCAAAAGAGTGGGTATTTGTGGCACTGATCTGCATGCCTATGCGGGTAACCAGGCTTTCTTTAGCTATCCGCGCATTTTGGGACATGAGTTGGCAGGTGAGATTTCATCAATTGGTGGAGCCAGTAGCAATTTTCACATTGGTCAGGAGGTGGTCATCATCCCTTACCTACATTGTGGTGATTGCCGTGCTTGCCGACAGGGAAGAACTAATTGCTGCGCCAACCTCAAAGTGCTGGGAGTCCATATAGATGGAGGAATGTGCGAGTACATCAGGGTGCCTCTTCATTTGTTGCAGGCTGCTGATGGTCTATCCGTTGAGGAGATGGCGATCGTGGAGCCCCTTTGCATCGGTACCCATGCCGTGCGGCGTGTATCGCTTACAGAAGGTGATTGGGTGGCAGTGTCTGGATGCGGTCCCATTGGAGTGGGAATCATCTGGGCAGCGCAGAGGCAGGGTGCTAAGGTGATTGCCATTGACCTGGATCCGCATCGGCTCAACTTCGCAAAAGAGGAGTTGGGTGTTCTGGCAGCGATCAATGCCGTGGAAGATCCTTTGACAGCGATCGCTTCCATTACCCAAAATGAGATGGTGTCCGTCGCATTTGATGCTACTGGGATCAAGGGACCGATGGAGCGTGGTAGCGACTTTGTAGGTGCGGGTGGCAGCTATGTACTAGTGGGCCTAAACAAGGGGGATTTGTCTTTCAATCATCCAAAACTACATGCCCGTGAGATAAGTTTGATCTGCAGCCGCAATGCCACCAAGGCCGATTTTGAGCTGGTGGTTTCCAGACTACAAGAGGGCTCCTTTCCCAGCGATGCATACATCTCTCACAAGGTTGGTGCTTCTGCCATTCCCAGTTCATTTGATGTCTGGAGGGATCCTGCCCACCGGGTGATGAAGGCGATGACGATTTGGTAAATCTTGTTTTTCTACCGATACACTCGTTGAAGTGCCCACATGTGGATCCAAAACAATATGCCTTCCCCAGGCGACGTTTTTAGATTCTCCGGTGTCAGATCACTAAATCTCCATGCTGCGGTCCTGATATGATGATATTATACGATCTATAGAATGTTGAAAATCAATAAAATATGTGGAATAGTTGCATTGACGGGATCCCTCGTAATGTGGGTGTGTTTGGCCTGGTGTCAGCAGACTTTGGTCGATGATTTTGAAGCTGGCATCCTGGATGACTGGACATTCCTGCTGGGAAATGCGCAGGTTGATGATTCGAAATTCATCACGGGCCAACATTCAGTAAGATTATTCAAGTCTACGGCTGGTGGTGCGGATGGACAGTCATTGATCTTGCGCAAGAACTTCTCTGGTAGTTACGGACGGTATCGTGTGTACTGTCAAGCTACAGGATTTGATTCCGATGTTCATTTTCTCTTTCAATATATCGATGAAAGGAATTATTATGCTATTGGCTGCAATCCTCGTTTCTCCGATAATCCTCAACTATTGCTATACAAGGTTATCGACGGAGCCTACACTGAACTTGCTATGGTGGATCCAGCCTTCTCTCTTGGCGGGTGGTTTCGGTTGGACGTAGAGCGAGCTTGTCAGGGAGCCATTGATGTGTCTATCAATGACACACTCCGGATCAGTGTGATTGATCAAGACATCAAGGATGATGGAAGCATTGTTTTGGGTGCCTGGGGTGAATCGAGCTACTTCGACAGCCTGTCCTTCAGGAGAGACACTTGTGAGCAAGTTACTGAAATTCAGGAGGTGCTTTGCAGTGGTGGAAGTTTTGCCTTTGGAGAGGGGATCCTGTTTGAGACTGGTAGTTACTACGATACTCTACAGACAGTGCATGGTTTTGATAGCATCATCCACTTGGAGCTCAACATTAAGCCTCACTATTTAGTGACGGAGCCAGACACGATTTGTTGGCCGGAGGTGTATTATTTTGGAGAGGATACATTGCGCACATCCGGTTTGTATTCTCAATCGCTGAAATCAACCTATGGGTGTGATAGCATTGTTGAGCTGAAGCTCGTGGTACTTGGGGGTGATACCACCTTCATCGATACCCTCCTGTGTGAAGGGGGGAGTGTGCTGTTTAATGGACAAGAACGGAGTGAGGAGGGCATTTACTACGATTCCCTGATCACACAAGGGTGTCTGAGCTTAATCGGCTTGCGGCTACAGATATTGCGTCCCATGCTTGATTTGGGAGCTGACCAGACGGTTTGTTTTGAGGACGAGGGTCCGGTGGAACTGTCAATCCCGGGTTTTGATAGTGTGCTGTGGTCTGATGGAAGTAATCAAGCAACGATCAGCATCCGAGCTCCAGGCACCTACGATGTCGAGGCATATCTGGATGGCTGCCAATCCAAGGGCAGTATTCACTTCATCAATGCCTGTGAAGAAGAGATGTCCACTTACTACATACCCAATGCATTTTCACCCAATGGAGATCAGGTCAATGATGTCTTTGTTCCTGCCTTTATCCAAGAACCTAGTACCTTCAGACTCCGCATCTTTAACCGGTGGGGTGGCTTATTATTTGAGAGCAACGATGCTAGGCGAGGTTGGGATGGCCAGGTGGATGGTGAAGTAATGGACACTGGTGTCTACCTATACGCCATGGAGATCGATGGCCAGGTGGAATCAGGTACAGTGACCATCGTAGGCTTTCTGTGAGGGTGGCATCACCACATTTTAGTCGCAGCAATCCCATTGAAGTATCTACAACTGTTTGGACTATAACTTGTTTAGGCTGATAAATGAAAGATTAGTTATGAACAAAATACTCAAATGGACATTGATTGGGTTAGGCGTACTAGCCCTACTGGTGGTTATTGGCTTCAATGTCATGAAATCACAAACCAAAAAGAGCAGTCCTGAGGCTACAGTCGTTTATCAGCAAGATGGCAGGGACATTTCCGTCTTTTATTGTAGACCATCTAAAAAGGGACGAGATATTTTCGGAGGACTGGAACCCTACGGAAAGGTATGGCGCACTGGTGCCAATGAGGCAACCACCTTTGAGTCCAAAACGGATCTACAGGTCGGTCAGAAGACGCTTCCAGCGGGTAAATATACTTTGTGGACCATTCCCAATAAGCAGCATTGGACGGTCATTTTTAATGAGAAAATGTACGGCTGGGGTATGGGCTGGGACGGTGAGGTGCCTCGAGAGCCAGAGGCAGATGCATTGCAGATCGACGTGCCTATACAGACATTGAGTACACCTATTGAGCAATTTACCATTGCTTTTGAAGAGGCTCCCAAGTTGGCAATGACGTTGGCATGGGATGATATTAAAGTGGCCGTGCCCATTAAGTAGAGCATGGATCACCGAGGTTTATTAGCTGGAAAGATGCCATTCGATGGTGGCTCTTTGCAGGCGACCTAAAAATCCGTCGTCAGCGGAAAAAACAGTAGTAGAATACCTGGTAGAGGGTGTCTAGGAGATGATAGCAAGGAGCTTTCCACCATGGTCAATTGGGCTTGAAAAAAACGACAGGCCCGATGGAGCGTCATCGAAGACCAGCAAATTTGGGCATCGTCCTCAACATCCAGATTTCCGGTCCAACCTAAAGACCCACCACCTTTGCATTTAGATTTCTTTCATCCACGATCCTGGCAGCAAAAGCTTTATGTCCTCGAGGGGCAAAGAGATACAATGTTCCGTTCCTCATGGAGGCGACCGTACTTAGCAATTTCCACTTCCTGATCGTACGCTCTTCATCGTCCGTTTTCATCGCTACTTCAAAGTAGTTTTTGACACCTAACTTCACTGCCGTGACGTCGGGTATAAAGGTATCATCGCCTTTGGGTTGATGAAATGATGAGGGCTTATCAAAGCCTTCATAGTTGGCCTTAATTTTAGAAAAATGATGGGTTTTAGCCCAATGGATCATATCATTAATCATGACCGATTTATCCGAATCCGTCTCCATGTGCCTATTTTTATTAAAAAAGTAAGTTCGTATCTCGTGCTGTGATTGCAGGACTGTCGCTATAGGAAGTGTCAGTGAGAGGAAAACTAAAAGATACGGCCTCTTGCTGATAGATAAACGACTGATGGTGGAGATAAGTTCCCACCCACGACTCAAGGTCCACATATCTCAGGTGACCAGGCATCCTTAACAACGATAATACATCAATCAGAAGTTTCACCATCTTCGATCCCACCATTGATGTCGGTGACCTCTTTGTCGATGAAGTATAGACTTTGTGGTCCATCACCGATCAGCTTAAGTTTGTCCAGGATGCTTCTGACGAGTGTTTCTTCTTCCCTTTGCTCCACGACAAACCATTGTAAAAACTGGTATGTAGTATGGTCATTTTCATCGGAGGATAAAGTGACCAAGTTGTTGATGGATTGCGTCACTTGCTGCTCATGCAAATAGACGTCGTTAAATATCTTCTGAATGGATTCAAACTGATCGGGAACTTTTTTGATCGCAGGTGCAATGGCCGTGCCATCCATTTCCAAAACATATCTGAAAATGCGCATCATATGGTCATGTTCCTCAGCCGCTTGCCGGTAGAAAAACTCACTGCTGCCTTCCAGACCTTGCTGTTCACACCAGGATGCCATGGATAGATATAGAAATGAGGCGTACCCTTCCATTGCTATCTGGTCGTTAAGGGCTTTTTGTACAGTTTCTTTTAACATTTCTTGTGATTTAATCTTGAGGAACCAGCTGATGAATCATGGCATCACAGGCCTGATCTAGTAGCGCATAGACCTTGTCAAAACCGTTCTTGCCACCGAAATAGGGATCTGGTACCGATCTGTTTTGGCCAGGATGTAAAAAGTTGAGCATCAACTCGATCTTCTGGTGGTGGTCTCCATTGCAGCGCTTTGCGATATCTTGCCAATTTTGAGCATCCATCGCTACAATGACATCGGCATCTTCTATGTCTTGGTCACTGATCTGTCGTGCCCTCAGATCGCTTACATTAAGATCATTTTTCGCTGCCACCGAAATCGTTCTAGGATCAGGAGGGTCGCCGACGTGCCAATCGCCTGTACCTACCGAGTCAACTACCCAAGGCAGTGATCGTGCTTCAATCTTCTTGCGCAAGATGCCTTCAGCCAGTGGTGAACGGCATATGTTGCCCAAACAAACCATCAATATTTTCATCGGCGCAAATATACTGATTCTGAGAAGCAAACTTTCTAGTCAAGAATGACTGATCAAGCGCTAGATTTTCCTTTACTTTTACTGTTGAGATTGAAACAACCACAAGACGTCAAAGTTCATGAAGATTGTCATTGCTGGAGCTGGTGATATTGGCTTTCATCTCGCTAAATTGCTAGCACATGAAAAGCAGGATATCGTTCTGATCGACACAGATGAAGATGTGCTTTACAATGTTCGCACTCAATTGGATGTGATGACACTGCACGGTGATGCGAGCCGTTTGCACGTTCTGCGAGAAGCCGGAGTGCAAAGTGCCAAGTTACTAATTGCCGTCACTACGTCTGAAAAAACCAACATCATCACAGCTATTTTGGCCAAGAAAATGGGAGCTCAGCAGACCATTGCCAGGGTGAGTACACCAGAATATTTATCATCTGATCAACGTGCTCTGTTTACCGAGATGGGGGTGGATTCCATGATTAGCCCGCATTTGCTTGCAGCCATGGAAGTGCTGCGACTACTCAAGCAGTGCTCTTTGACAGATATCTTTGAGTTTGAGGATGGCCAGATGAGCTTGATTGGGATATTACTCGATGACTCATCTCCGATCGTGAACATGAAGATCAATGAGGTGGATGAGGAGCACGTGGACACTCCATTCAAACCCATCGCACTTCTGAGGGGGCACCAGACCATCCTTCCCGATAGCGACACGATTCTACGGAGATCTGATCATATCTACTTTTTAGCAAAAAATCGAGATATCAATGATCTGACGGACATTGTGGGCAAGGACAACGTCGTTGTCAAGAATGTCATGATCATCGGTGGCAACGACATAGCACTTAAGACCGCTCAAGTTCTGGAGGATCATTACAATGTCATTCTCATCGAAAAAGATAAGCCCCATTGTAAATATTTGGTTAAGCATTTGCGCAACACATTAGTAGTTTGTGCCGATCCCAGTAATCTCACAGAACTGGAGGAAGAAGGATTGAGGAGTATGGATGCCTTGGTGGCCTTGACGGAAAATTCTGAATCCAATATCATCGCAAGCCTGATGGCAGAGGAATTGGGTGTTTACAAGACCATCGCTCTGGTCAACAACGCGCATTACATCAGGCTATCCCAAAATATTGGCGTGGATACTTTGATCAATGAGAAGCTTATTGCGGCAAATAATATTTTCCGTTTTGTCAGAAAGGGACATGTAGAAGCGATTGCTAGTATCCATGGATCAGAAGCTGAAATCATCGAATATGTGATTACCAAGAGCAACCGAGTCACAAAGCATCCCATATCGGAGTTACACCTGCCGGCCACAGCGCGTATTGCGGGAGTGTTTCGAAACAATGAAAGTATATTGCCTGAAGCGGATTTTCAACTGCTCAAGGATGATAAAGTCATTGTGCTAGCGCTCCCTGAATCCATACCAGTTGTGGAAAAAATATTTCGCTAGCGAATGATCAATTTCTATGCAGTAGCGCAGGTGGTAGGCATTTTGCTCGCATTGGTCGGAGTCTTGATGTTTTTTCCAGCTGCCTTTTCACACTACTATCAGAGCGGTGATGGCTTGCCCATAGTCCTGAGTGCCTCCATTACTTTGATGGTGGGATCCTTACTTTACTACCTTGTCAAGGACAAAGACAGCGATCTACACAAGAGGGAGGGATACCTGATTGTCACGATGGGGTGGTTGGCGATGCTGATTTTTAGTTGCCTTCCCTACTTGCTAAGCGGTCATATTCCGGGGATCACCAACGCCATGTTTGAGACGGTGTCCGGCATGACAACCACGGGAGCTAGCATTCTCACCGATGTTGAGGCAACTCCCAAGGGCATTTTGTTTTGGCGTAGTATGACCCAGTGGATTGGCGGTATGGGGATCATTGTCTTGACCATTGCAGTATTTCCATTTCTAGGTATAGGCGGTATAGAGTTATTCGTAGCTGAAGCTCCAGGACCAGTGTCTAATAAAATACATCCTCGAATAAAAGCGACGGCACGTGGCCTCTGGGTCATCTACCTATCCCTTACTGCGATCCTTTGCGCATTGCTGTATATGGAGGGCATGAGCTTCTATGATGCTATCAACCACGCCATGACTACTATGGCTACCGGAGGTTTTTCTACTAAGAATGCCAGCCTTGCGCATTTTGAAATGCCCATCATTCACTACACCATCATCGTATTTATGTTTCTGGCGGGCATTAATTATACCATTATTTTCTACTTAGTTCGATTCCGGCTGAAGAGGATATGGCAGAATGAGGAATTCAGGGGTTATTTGATCATTGTTTCTTTTCTTTCGCTATTGGTGGCCTTAATGATTTATGGTTCGGGCATCCACGCTCTAGAAAAGTCGTTTAGGGATGCAACCTTTCAGGTGGTCTCCATCATAACTACTACAGGATTTGTGACTGCCGACTACACGGCATGGAAAACCAGTCTGACCGCTCTATTTTTTATTCTTCTTTTTGCAGGTGCCAGTGCTGGTTCGACCAGCGGTGGAATCAAGCTCATTCGCCATGTGGTTTTTCTTAAGAATAGCTTGCTTGAGTTTCGCAGGTTGCTACATCCCAAGGCCATCATCCGTCTCAGAATGAACAACGAAATCGTGCCCGCGAGGATCCTGACCCATATCCTGGTTTTTTTACTCATCTATTTGGGAGTGTTTATCGTGGGTACCATTGTCGTCAGCGGACTTGGCCTTGACTTGCTTTCATCGATGGGCGCGGTGGCCACGAGCCTGGGCAATGTAGGTCCTGGCATCGGAGCGGTGGGTCCCCTAGATAATTTTGCTGGACTGAGCGATCCGATCAAGTGGGTCCTGATGTTTTTAATGCTGCTTGGCCGCCTGGAGCTATTTACCATTCTCATATTATTTACCCCATATTTCTGGAAAGCGAAATGATCATCTACAGATCTTGAGGGTCATAGGTGTGTGGTTCGTTTTCACTTGCGACCCTCTCCAGTCATCCCCGGGGGAGGTGATGGTGGACTCAGAAGGTCTTTAGGGACGACCTCTTAGAATCTTGCATTGATCCGCGACATGCGATGTGGATTCTCTGCCCATCCCCATCTCCCAATGATGTGGATGATCAAGGGGCGAATTTGGACATTGGTGATGGCTTCTCCAATCCATAGTGGTGGGCTACTTAGTTCTGAAAGGGCAAAGGAGCGGTATGTGGTAACTCACAGATCTAATCTGGTTTTCAAAGAGATCATTAGAATAAGCTACTCATAGATAGTTTTCAGTTGGTCGACGATAATTCGAAAATCTAGCACATCTTCCTTGATAAAGTAGTATGTTTAACCCAAAGCCTAACGGGATGAGGGCACAGTGTTTCTGATCAGCCTTACAGAATCCTGAGGTCGATCAGTCCATTGATTTTCCGGAGTCGAACAATTGCATTCATTGACAATCAGAAGAAATTTTGTCCAGTGACCAAGCCGATTGAAGTATTGCACGTGAGCGCCGAATGTTACCCAGCAGCCAAAGCCGGTGGTTTGGCAGATGTCGTTGGAGCCCTGCCAAAGTACCTCAATCAAGCTAATGTCGATGCAACCGTAGTCATGCCCAAGTATGACCTGGATTGGATCAATAAGCAGGAATGGACTGAAGTGCATACTGGATCTATTTGGATGGGCTTTTATGATCAGCCATATCGGGTGCTCAAGATCAGCAAGGATGTGCTGGGGTTTGTCTTGTATGCAATCGATATTCCGGGTAAGTTTGATCGTCCCGGTATATATGCGGATCCTCATGGTCATCACTACGGCGATGATGTCGAGCGCTTTATGAGTTTTCAAAAGGCCACACTAAGGTGGATTCAGGAAGGTGAAATATCACCGGATATTTTGCATTGTCATGATCATCACACGGGATTCATCCCTTTTTTTATCAAGCACTGTCCCGAATATCAGAGTCTATCTCATGTGCCTGCGATTTTTACGATTCACAATGGAAAGTATCACGGCAATTTTGGTTGGGACTTGCGCTATCTGTTGCCTCATTTTGACAATTGGGTTGGGGGCCTGATCGAGTGGCAAGGTCAGATCAATCCGCTCGCTGCCGGCATTAAGTGTTGTTGGAAATTGACCACCGTGTCAGAAGCCTATCTAGAGGAGCTCAGATCAGACAGCGGTGGCCTGGAATGGCTGTTTCATGAGGAGAGACATAAATCAATGGGCATCTTAAACGGAATAGACATCAAGGTATGGGATCCCAGCCAGGATGACTTGCTTTCTTTCTCATTGAAGAAAAGCATTACGAACTTCAAAAGAGAAAACAAAAAACCTTTGCTGGAAACCTACGGACTTGATCCGAGTTTGCCGCTGATTTCGTTTATCGGGAGGTTTGCCATTGAAAAGGGAGCCGATGTATTACCCGACATGGTTTATCGCGCTTTTGAGAATAATTTTGCTGTAAATCTACTGGTGCTAGGGTCTGGCGATCCGATGATTAGTGGGGCTCTGAATGGCATGCGTGAAAGGTATGCCGGTAGGTTTAACACCTTCATTGGTTATAATGAGGTATTGGCACATCAGATCTATGCTGGTTCAGATTTTTTACTCATGCCGTCTAGAGTTGAACCATGTGGATTAAACCAGATGTATGCGATGCGATATGGCACAATACCTATTGTACGGCGAACCGGTGGTTTACAAGATTCGGTGACCGATATTGGCGATCCCAATGGCAGTGGCATCATGTTCGACCACGTGCTCACCGGAGATATACTACACGCATTCTACCGGGCATTACAACTCTATGGTGATAAAGCGGCACTTAAAAAAGTGAGGGAGTATAATTTGAAGCTGGATTTTTCCTGGGAGAAATCAGCAGCCACATATATTTCAATATATCAGGAATTAAAAATTGGAAAGACATGAAAATTAAAATGATCAGTTTGATTTTAGGTGGCGGGGCCGGCACTAGACTTAGTCCACTGACTCAAGATAGATCAAAACCAGCAGTGCCGATTGGTGGAAAATACCGCCTGATTGATATTCCAATTTCCAATTGCCTGAATTCAGGTGTGGTCAGGATGTTTGTGATCACCCAGTTTAACTCTGCATCACTGAATGCCCATATTAAAAACACCTATCACTTTGATCATTTTTCACGTGGATTTGTCGATATTTTAGCAGCAGAACAGACTTTTGGAAATGAAAGTTGGTTTCAAGGAACAGCCGATGCAGTGAGGCAAACGGCCATTCATTTGCGCAATCATGATTTTGACTACATATTAATTTTGGCAGGTGACCAGTTGTATCAAATGGATTTTGAGAAGATGGCAAAATATCACATTGCACAGAACGCAGATGTCACGATAGCGACCATACCGGTAAATGCCAAGGATGCTACCGGATTTGGAATCATGAAAGTCAATGAGTACGGATTTATTGAGCGTTTTATTGAAAAACCCAGTACGGACGTACTGGAAGATTGGAAATCTCAGGTGGGTGAACACTTGCGAAATCAAGGCAAAGACTATTTGGCGTCGATGGGTATTTATATTTTTTCAAGGAAGGCTCTTAGGGCCTTATTTGACAGTCATCCCAAAGCAACCGACTTTGGTAAGGAGGTTATTCCCGATGCGATAA
Organism: Saprospiraceae bacterium; assembly: GCA_965223025.1. Lineage (GTDB taxonomy): Bacteria > Bacteroidota > Bacteroidia > Chitinophagales > Saprospiraceae > JABDMH01. The sequence goes on along the minus strand of CBDCVP010000023.1, from coordinate 3,069,978 downwards.
AAACAGGGTACAATGTAGCAAGCTACGAATACAATGGTTATTGGGAAGACGTAGGTAGCATTGGCTCGTATTATGAGGCTAATTTGGCATTGACAGATGACATACCCAAGTTTAATCTTTTCGATAATGATCAAATTATTTATACCAGACCAAGGCTGTTGGCTCCAGCTAAAGTATCCGGCACTTTGATCAATCGATCCATCATTTCAGAAGGCTCTATCATTCATGCAGATAAACTCGATCGCAGCATCATTGGTATACGGGCGAGAATTGATGAAGGTACGGTGGTAAAAGATGCCATCATATTAGGTAACGACTTCTTTGAGTCACTCGAGAAAATAATTTATCATCCTAATGAGACACTCATGGGTATTGGTAAAAATTGCGTGATAGAGAGAGCAATTATTGATAAGAATTGTCGCATTGCCGATAATGTGAAAATCATTGGTCACAAGTCACTCAAGGATGAAAAGACAGAAACTCATTGCATTACTGATGGAATCATCGTCCTAAGGAAGGGTTCCTATATCCCTGAAGGATCGGTCATAGGATATCAAGGTGATGAAAAATGACTTCGGTGCTGCTAGCCTAGTGTACGGCTGCTAAAGTCGATACAGAACCAATCATGAAAGTATTGATCATCAGTGATTATCGTGATAGGCAGGCAGCCAGACCCGAGGTGGCATTCGTGATAGGATTGAGGCGCAAAGGTGTATCCATTGATGTGATCACATATCCCGAGACAACCTATGACCAGACATTTAGGGAAGAAGGAATCCGCGTGCTGCCCATTCATCCTCGTAAGAAATTTGACATTCAGTTTATTAGTGCTTTACTGCGATTAACCAAAGAAAGGGATTATCAAGTATTTTATTTATTCAATAGTCAGGCGATCATCAATGGCATTTTCGCTGCCTATAGACTTCCTGTAAAAGTAGTCCTATACCGCGGTTACACAGGTAATATTCATTGGTATGATCCAACTGCCTATCTGAAGTATCTGAATCCACGTGTAAACAAGGTTGTCTGTTTAGCTGAATCGATAAAAACATATTTACATCGCCAGAAGTTCTTTGTGAAAAACAAAGCCATCACCATTAACAAAGGACACCACCCAGATTGGTATGAGCATATTCCGCCCCTAGACCTATCGATCTTTGGAGTCCCGTCTGATGCATTTGTCGTGGCATGCATGGGCAATGCCAGACCCTTCAAGGGAATAAAGTATTTACTGCAGGCAACCAACCATTGTAGTGGTCTTGACAATTTTCATCTATTGCTCATTGGCCGGGATATGTCAAAGGGTGACCTAGGAGTACTGATTGAGAAGAGTGAGATGTCAAGCCGGATCCACGTCACAGGATGGCGAGAGGATCCACTGTCCATCCTGGTAGCGTGCGATGCTTTTGTATTGCCATCCATCGGTGGGGAGGCAACCACTAAGTCTTTGATGGAAGCAATGAGTCTGGGACTGGCACCGATTGCTACCGACATCGCTGGCAACAAAGGCTTGGTGATACATGAGAGGAATGGTCTGGTCATTCCATCAAAGGATCCACATGCATTGGCAGAATCAGTAGCACTTTTATACCGAGATCCTGATCTGGCAAGAAAATACGGCAAGGCCGCGAAAACTCACATCAGAGATCATTTTCACACCGATCGGACGGTAGCAGAGACACTAGAAATGTTTAGGACTCTGACTGAGGGGTAGTCTACCTCCTCACCAATAACCATAGGTCGGCAGTACAAAAACTATCGGGCAGATGCAAGCCAACCATCGAAATCTTCCCAAAGCTTGATATGCTCAATATCTGCTCCCGCAGGTTGGGAAGGTCTGTCCCGCGAGCGATCGAAAAAAACTGAAGCCAGACCGGCACTTCTCGGTGCATAATAGTCATTTTGTAAGCTATCTCCAATGTAAACAACACGCTGAGCCTCATGAGGTAGGAGTCCTGCCCGATCCAGGGCTGCGATAAAAATGTCTGGATGTGGCTTCTTTAGACCCACCTGCGCACTGTCAATGATGAATTCAAAGTATCCATCCAGACCAAAGTGCTCCAGCAGCGCTTGAGGCATTCCAGGAAGGAAAAAATTGGAGACTACGCCCATTTTATAAGCTCCTTTTAATCTTCCCAACATCGCTTCAACACCTGGAGCAAGTCTTACCGTTGCTGGGAAGGTCGCATGAAATCGATGCATCATCCTGTCAAGGACGACATTAAGCGGTTGCGTGAGCTGTGCTTTTTTCCCCATCAGTACTTCTTTGAGCCTTTGCCTGAGGTCGAGCTCCCTCCAATGACTTCCATCCCAGTATGATGTTCGCCATTGTAGATAAGCCCTATGAAACTCCCTTGGATCCTGACACCAACCAGACTCCACGGCGATTGAACCCAGCGGTTTGACTCCAGATTCATCGCCATCTGAGTCAAAATCATCCATCAAAGTGTTGAAGCAGTCAAAAAATATCCAGCGCAGGTCCATAAGCTTGCAAGATACAGAATGATGTTGGTGCCGAAAGAATGGGGGAGATAGGTTTCGTATTTAGTACCATTTGATTTGTTGATGTCGATGCTGGCTCCAGATGCTTGTTGTTTTCCGGCAATAACTTACCTTGAGAATGAGTTCTTTTCTCATTGCCGCACAAGTTCAAGTTCATAGCGTATCAGATTACTAATTTTTATAGCATTTTACAGCTGCATGTGGGTAACTACCCCTGTGGAAGCTCAGGACATTGAGGCACTCAGATTTTTCAAGTTTGACATCCAGAATGCAGCTCGTCCTCAACAATTAGCAGCCAGAGGTCCGCGGAGAATATCCTCCACGAGCAAAGAAGTACCCATTGCTTTAGAGGGGCAATTGCGTTTTCCACTGAAACTCAAAGGAAGTACCATGGTCATTGGTGAAATCAACTATGGCCACCGCTCGCTCAATGGATTTTACTCACTGGCTGAAGAGGACGATGTAGACATCGACCTCAGTAAAATGTCGATTGCGGTGATCGGCCTACATCAGTTTAGCGATTATCTGGTCTTAAAGTCTCGTGTGGGACTGAAAAATAGCGGTCACGACCTCTTCAAGTTCGGGACTCGATCTACTTTGATCAGTACCACTCATTTGGTTGAGAAGGGACTTGCTCAGGGAAGGTTTGGCCTGGGTGCGAGACTGGCCTACAGGAATAGGTTCACCATTCTGCCGGTGCTGCTTTACCAGCAAGACTATGGCCTGGGCTGGTCACTAGATGTCCTACTGCCAGTCAAAATTTTCGCCATCAAAAAGCTTGATTCCGACATGCGCTTGATCCTGGGTGTCACTGGTGACTCAGATAACTACTTCATCAGTAAGGACCTGGCGGTGGTGGACATGGCAACTAACTACCGGAGGATTAGTGCCAACACGGTGGTCAAGTTTGAAAAGCAACTTACGCATCTACTGGGAGTAGGTGTGGAGGTTGGTGCCTCCATTCCATTTTTTTCGGGCCTGTACAGTCTTGATAAAAGATGGCAGGAAATACATGATTTTGAAGAGCACATCACACCCTATGCCAAGGTTGGATTGTTTTGCGCCATCGGTCATTGAATCGTTGGGCCCATTTGGCTTGTTATCCCTGCACATATTTAATATCTTCCCCGCAAATAGTACATAATCAACATGAGAATAGGCATGAACATGCTGTTATGGACGACCTACGTCGATGAGCAGTACTTCTCTACCATCGAAAGTATTAAGGGTGCCGGCTATGATGGTGTGGAGATTCCAATCGGAGATGGTACAGAGAAGGACTATGCCGCCCTGGGCACTTTTCTTGATTCGCTGGACTTGGGGAGGACTTCGGTCACGTCTGTTTTTGAAGATGGAAATCCTGTGAGTCCTGATCCAGCTGTGCGACAGAAGGCCATTGATCAACTCAAGTGGAGAATTGATATGGGGGCAGCCCTGGGTGCGGAGGTCATTGGTGGTCCATTTCATTCGGCGTTTGCGTCTTTTTCAGGTGAGCCCCCGGCAGATGACGAAAGAAAGAGAAGTGCGGAGGTACTCAGGGCTGCTGCTGAGCATGCTTCAACGGTAGATATTATCCTCACTCCAGAAGCATTAAATCGCTTTGAATGTTACCTATACAACACCTTGGATGATATAGCCACGTTGATCGATGCAGTAGACCATCCTAACCTGCAGATGATCTATGACAGCCATCATGCACACATTGAGGAGAAGAGTATTAGTAGGGTCCTGGAAAGACACAGAGAAAAGATAAAACATGTCCACATCTCTGAGAGTGATCGAGGCACACCTGGTAGTGGTCAGGTGAGATGGGAGGAGACTTTTAGTGGTCTCAAAAACATCGGATATGACGCATGGCTAACGATTGAGGCCTTTAGCCGCAATAATCCGGAGTTTGCCTCAGGCATCAACGTCTGGCGCAATTTTGAAAAAACTATTGATGAAATATATGTCGATGGTATTGCCTTTATTAAAGATATGTGGGGAAGAGATTAAGGCGATGATTTTCACTCAAACCTAAAAAATGTTATGAGCGCAACGAATGAAGGACATGTTGTTTCCAAAGGTGCAAAGATCTATTTTCAGGTTCGAGGTAAAGGAGAACCTCTGGTACTGTTAATGGGTTTCGGCGCCGATGGGGATGTATGGGAAAAGCATGTGGCCGTCTATGAAAAACACTTCCGATGCATATTGATCGACAATCGGGGGGTTGGCCGCTCAGATGCTCCAGAAGGACCTTACTCCACAGCGATGATGGCTGATGACACCGTTGCGGTGATGAAACACCTCAATGTAAAAATTGCTAAAGTGGCAGGGATTTCAATGGGTGGTGCCATAGCACAAGAATTGGCCATTCGGCATTCACACATGGTCAGTGCACTTGTATTGATTAGTACCTGGCCCAGATTTAACAATTACGCAAAGACGGTGTATGAAAATCTGAAGAAAATCAGAAAATCAGCCAAAACCCAAGATTTTATGGAGTTGCTCCAACTTTGGATTTTCGCACCACCATATTATCAGGATCATTTACAGGATTTAAAAATTGATCAACGATTGGCAGCTAAGAATGCTGTACCTCAATCTCAGGTGGGTTTTGAGGGACAATTGGATGCATGTATCCTCCATGACTCAGTGGACCGGCTACATAAAATCAAGGTGCCCACTTTGATCACCGTGGGCAGCATGGATATTTTTACACCTCCAGCGTTTTCCTTTACTTTGCACGAGGGGATTAAGGATTCCCAGCTTGTAGCTTTTCCCCAAGGTGGACATGTGCACCATTGGGAAGCCCTGACGAGATTTAATATTGTTACCAAGAACTTTTTGTTAAATCATTGAGTTCTTGAGCACACATAGGTAAGTGAGTAGGTGATCTTGGCAAGAATTAAATGAGTATTTAGTACGCCCGAAAAGATTGCTAATTGCTCATTGAAAAAAAATAAAGTTGAAGGATTTAATTAAGATTGGTTGCGAGACATATACCTGGCAGATGCCGGGAGAACAATATAAAGGCAAATTAGATCATATCATGGATATTTGCCAGCGGGCTGGTTTTACAGGCATCGAACCTGAAACCAGTTTCTTGCAGGATTTGGAAGACCCCATGCAGATGAAAGATGCATTGAGTAAGTACGATATGCATTTGGCCGTCTTATGTGTCGTGGAAGATTGGCTTCATGCCGAGGAGACCGAAGTAGAAAGGGACCGGGCAGATGGATGGATCAGCTACATGAAGCATTTTCCAGAGACCATCCTATTGCTGGTACAAATGCCGGGAGCCGACCGGAAAGATCTGAAGGTTCGCCAAAAGAACTTACTGGCATGTGTCAATGCTTTCGCTAGACGCGCTGCGGAGCAAGGCATCGTGAGCAGTTACCATCCCAATTCCCCACCAGGCTCCATTTATCGTACTGAAGCCGACTATGAGGTTTTGCTCGCAGGACTTGATCGCGATGTTATTGGCTATTGCCCCGATGTGGGCCACATGGCCAAAGGTGGAATGGATCCTCTTAGGATCATGAAGCAGTATCGAGATCAGATAAACCTGGTACACTACAAAGACATGTTTGCCGATGGGCAGTGGGCTCCGACAGGTGAAGGAGTCATCGACTTTGAGGGTATCACTCAATACCTCATAGATTCAGCGTATGAGGGCTGGATCATAATGGAAGATGAATGTGATCGCGCGATGACCGATCCAGACGGTGTCACACTTGCCGATGGTAAATATATTGACAAGGTCCTTAGACCAATGATCAGCGGCTAGATGAGGTGGATCGCAGTCATACCATTCATTTTGGCATGGTCGATGACAGTTGTGAGTGGTTATACACCAGTCCCTCCTCCAAACATCATATTATTTTTTGTGGACGACATGGGATGGCAAGACACTTCCGTACCCTTTTGGACGGAGAAGACTGCATATAATCGGCGCTATCGCACCCCCAATATGGAGCGCCTAGCAAGGGAGGGGATGAAGTTTACACAGGCCTATGCCACTCCGGTATGTTCTCCAACACGCGTCAGTCTCCTTACTGGGATGAATGCGGCTCGTCATCGTGTGACCAATTGGACTCTTCACCAAGACCAGTTGCAGCCCATGGAAACCGATCACCCAGACTTGTCTTTTCCGCATTGGCACGTGAATGGTCTGACTCCAGATCCTCAAATCGACCATGCAGTGTACGCTACACCATTTCCCTCCATCCTACAGAGAGCTGGATATCAAACTATTCATGCCGGTAAAGCTCATTTCGGAGCCATCGGTACACCAGGAGAAGATCCACTCAACCTTGGATTTGATGTGAACATCGCGGGACATGCTGCCGGTGCACCTAAGAGCTATTTAGGGACAGAGAATTTTGGAAACACAGATTCCTTTAAGGACAGCCCGTGGCCCGTACCCGGATTGGAAAAGTATCATGGCAAAGATGTTTTTCTTACAGAAGCCATCACACGGGAGGCACTCCTGGCGGTGGGAGAAGCGATGAAAAATGACCAGCCCTTTTTTCTGTATATGGCACACTATGCAGTGCATACACCCATCATGCCCGACGACAGGTTTGTCCAGAAATACTACGATCAAGGTCTGGACTCGACAGAAGCAAAGTATGCCGCCATGATAGAAGGAATGGATAGTAGCCTGGGCAACATCATGGATTTTCTGGATACTATGGAAATCGCTGACCGGACGATCATTTTATTTATGAGCGACAACGGAGGATTGAGTGCTGTAGGACGAGGTGGTGAAAGACATACACATAATATACCCTTATCTAGTGGTAAGGGATCCAGCCATGAGGGAGGTATTCGCGAGCCCATGCTGGTGAAATGGCCGGGAGTGACTGAGCCCGGCAGCGTCAATAATAATTACTTAATTATTGAAGATTTTTTTCCGACGATCTTGGAGTTGGCTGGAGTGAAAAAATACGACACCGTGCAAGAGGTCGACGGTCGGTCATTTGTAGCTCAATGTAAGCACGTGACCCACGAACTGCAAGATCGTGCCTTATACTGGCATTATCCCAATGAATGGGGCCCCACAGGTCCTGGTATTGGAGCCAGTAGTACGATTCGCAAGGGACCTTGGAAATTGATTTATTATCACATAGATCAACGATTCGAACTATTTAATATTGAGCAGGATATTGGCGAGCAAAATAATATGGAGGACACCCAGCCAGATGTAAAACAGCAGCTTGCCAATGAATTGGGTGCCTATTTGCGATCGGTGAAAGCCCAAATGCCATCGGATCGAACGTCGAGAAAAATTATACCTTATCCAGATCGCATCGGTGGCTGATTTTTCTCAGTTTTCATCCGTGATGTGTCTAGGGTCAGTCGCAAGCCACATTCTCATCGTGACCAGTTTACGATGAGCTCTGGATGATCTGAGAATTTTTAACTCTTTACCAAAAACCATACCTTGGGAAACATGGCAAAAACTCTCCAGATAGGTTTTATCGGTGCAGGAGATATCACCTATCTTCATGCAGAGGGTATTGCCAACTGCTCATCTGCGCAATTGAAAGGCTTGTGGAACATCACCGACGATTTGGCCACTGAAAAGTCTCATTTGTTCGGGTGTAAGAAATATGGTTCCGCTGAAGAGCTTGTTCACGATCCGGACCTGGATGCCATTTTTATCTTGACAGCTTTGGAGGCACACCATAAATATGCCATGATGGCTCTTGAGGCTGGCAAGCACATTTATGTGGAAAAACCGGTGGGAGTGAATGTGGCCGAGATCGAGGAGATGAGAACTTTGGCCGCAGCAAAGGACCTTTGTTGTATGCCGGGTCACAATTATATCTACGAGCCGGGTGTTACACGGGCTAAGCACCTGCTGGAGAGCGGTAAATTGGGCAAACTGGTGGCCATCTACATCATGTATCATATTCAACATCCAGAAGAGGTGGCTGCACGGTTTCCCGGAGTGGTCCGGCAAATCATGACGCACCATGCCTATATAGCTCTCTATCTCGCAGGCGCTCCGCACAGCGTTTCTGCCATGAAATCGGTGATTCATTACGATGAGATACCACAAGAAGACCTTGCGATGGCTACACTCCGCATGGAAAACGACAGCTTAGTGCATTTTACCGCGAGCTTTGCGGCCGACGATCATGCTGGCGATCCCTGGACTATGATGATCAAGGTCATCGGGACCAAGGGTGCTACCAGGTATAGCTACCGTGATTGGGTGGAGAACTCACCAGGGGTTGTACATTCTCAGACTTACTCGGCCTATCCATTTACCATTCACAATGCAGATCGTCATTTCATTGAGGAATGCATCTTGAAGAGAAAAAAGCCAAAATCAACCATGGAAGATGCGATCAAAGCTCAGCAGATCGTGGAAGCCATCGAAGCATCCATATCTCAAAAGTGCCATATCCATCTTTAATTATTCATTATATAAACAAGCAAAATGTCAAATCACCGCTTTCCGAAATTACATAATGCCCTATGGCCTGGGGTAGTTGGAAAAGGACCAGATTCAGAACCACCTATTGACTTGCAAACCATGCTTCAGCTTACGGCCAATGCCGAAGTCGATGGAATCAGGTTCGATGGTGTAGACCTTTTTCTTGCATTGCCACACACCGACATCGATAGTGACCATGACCAAGTGAAGTCATTGGCAGAAAAAATCGGAAGCTATGACCTACAAATCGGAAGCGTAGTGGCTCCGGTATGGGTACCCACTGGAGGTGGATCTGCCATGGGCTCAGCGGAAGATCGGGCCCAGTTTGTCACGCAAGTTCGCAAGGCCTGTCGCATCGCCAGTCAATTGCGGGCTTTGGGGATCAGACCCCATGGCGTAGTACGCATTGATTCTGCTGTTGATCCTGCCACCTGGGCTGAGGATCCGGTGGCAAATACCAAATTGATTGCCCAAACATTTCGGCAAGCATGTGATGTGGCTACAGACTATGGAGAGCGTTTGGCAGCCGAAGGAGAAATCTGTTGGGGTGGTATGCATAGTTGGAAGGCAATGCTGGATACCTTGGAAGCAGTAGATCGGCCAAATATCGGATTTCAGGCAGATATGGCACATACTCTTTTGTATTTACTGGGATATAATAAACCAGAAGATCGCATCCTCCCAGATGATTTCGACTGGCAGGATCGTACTTCACTCGAGGCCGGCCTAGTCAAGCTCACCAGTGCTTTGCGTCCCTGGACCATTGATTTTCACGTTGCCCAGAATGACGGTACCGTGCATGGCAGTGGTTCACACGACAAGACTGGAAGACATTGCCAGGCCAATGATCCGAATGGTAAGATGAAGATTGCAGAAGACGCCGGTCACTGGCTGAGGGGCGAGGATGGAAAGCCAACGAAGGCCTTCAAACACATATGCTGGGATGGATGTATGTTTTCCAATGATGTGATGATGCAAGCATCAACTTGGAACGACATACTTGCCACGATGATTGAGGTCAGAAATCAGCATGGATGGAATGAAGAGTAAGGACGAGTGCAACATTTCCTAAGTATGTGATACTAAAAACGAGCTTATTTTTTGCCAGATCAAGGAGCGAAACCACGCATAGCCATAAGCTATGTAAGGCTTTCGATGATGGAGAGCTGGTGAAAAAGAAGCCGTCAAGTAGTAATAGATATTTAGGAAATGCAGCACTAGGTGACGGGCTACTGTCTAGGTTCTTCGATTCCTAATTCGATGAGTTTGTGGTGGATTTTCAAACAAGCCCATGCATCGGTAGCTGCATACCGGATCTGTTTTTCTGATAGGATATCTGCCTCCCAGTTTGATACTTGAGCTCCTTTGGAGATGCGAAAGTTTAGCAGCAGAGCACAGAGTTTGCGGAGCCCCATGGTCTTGATTCCCTCACGTCGCATGATGTTTTGAATGTCAATGAATCCTGCTGGTTCGAATGAGGTGAGTTTTCTCAGGTCACTGAGGTCATTGGCAAGGGCCAGGCCTATTTTTTTGCTATTGGGATTCTCCAAAAAATACTTCATTTCCTGGGTGATGCCTACTTTATTTAATCTTACCAAGAAAACCTCCTCCAGCGTCGAAAGTTGCATCAGGGAAACGTGGTTGTACTCTCCTTTTACGAAGACCGGCTTGCTCTCGGTATCGAAACCGATATGTGGCTCTTGGGCCAATTTTCGAAGCGCCGGGCGTAATTCTTTTGGTGTGGAAATGATCTTTATCGGACCATTAAAATGCACCAATTCCAAGCCATTGATGTATTTTTTATCTAACTCAGGTTGGGGGAATTCGTGTTTTTCTGAAGAGGCCCTCATAGAGTGTATTCTCACTTAGAAATCGGTTCAAGCCCATGTGGGGCAAAAGGAGTGCCAAGATAGAGAAATAAGTGTACATGCCCACATCCGTCGGCAAATGGTGGAAGGCTGTACGGTGATCGAGATCTGGATGTCCATCATATTTGCCGGGGGTGCTGTGAGTCGCGTACGGCTTTTCTGATTTCCAACCATGATTGCAGAGCTCCGTTCAAGCACCTCCTACTACTGCACTTCCTTCTCCAGAGGATATTCTTGCAGCAGTTCTTCTGGCGAATAGAAACCATCGCGGTCTTTAATGGCATTGCGAACGGCCGCCACTGTTTCTGGCACAATGGGAGGAGCCTTGTTGCCAAAAGCATTTCGGACATAAGTGAGTACAGCAGCAATCTCTTCGTCTTTTAACATGCCACCAAAGGGGGTCATCGGAACTTGCCCGGAATATTGCTTTCCCAGAACTTCGATGGGTCCAAGCAGGCCATTGAGGGTTAGTTTTATCAGCCGTTCTTCATGCCCAAGTACCCATCTGGTGCCAGCGAGCGGAGGGAATCCAGAAGCACCCAGTCCCTCACCATCAGCTTGATGGCAGGTCATACAAAAACCTTCCCTGGCATAGATCTCTTGGCCCTTCAAAAACAGATCGCGATCTGCACCCTTGAGATGCGTTTTTGCTGTTTGCTCGTTTTTTTCTTCGACCACAGACTTATTATTCAGGTGAGCTTTAGCCGTTTCGTGCACATGTACGATCCAGTCATCTAGAGGCATTTGGCCAGCTTTGTCGACAATGGGCATGCCGATAGACTTATCCAGCCAGGATGCAGCCACCATGGCTTCCATGCGAACCCGACCGTGCTCATCGCCAGCCGCTGCGAGCAGTAAGTCGCTCTGATCATCAACCTGATGGCCTGTATAGCGAAGTACTCTGACAACTGCGGCACGCACTCGAAAATCTTCAGATTTCAGTAGTTTTCTGATCAGCCCTTGGTCTACCTGATTCATCCCCCAGCTGACAAACAGTGCTTCGAGCAAATGATGCTCATACCTAGCGGCTTGCTGGTCCAGATTGGAAACCCATTTTTTGAGTTCTTGCATAACCTCATCAGCATCCATGCCCCTCAATGCTCGTCGACTGCGATATCTCGATCGATACTCTGGAAGTTTTAAGTTGTCAAGCAAGGTAGCCATGTCCGCGCCTTCAATTCTTGCTGGCTCCACCAGTGGACGCGATGGGTAGGTCACTCTGTAAATGCGACCATGCACATGATCGCGATAGGGATCTCTTGCGTTATGCTGCATATGGCCGATCAGCACATTGTGCCAGTCCACGATGTACAGGGAACCATCCGGTGCAAATTCCATATCGACTGGTCTGAAATTCTTGTCGTGGCCTCTCACCAAATCCTGGCGGTGGGTAGTTTTAAATCCGGTACCTTCATCGACGACTTTGTGTTGCTTGGTACCCAAAAATCCGATGGTGTTGTTAATCAGCAAGTCTCCCTGTACTTCGTCGGGAAAATGTCGACTCGAGACAAATTCCAGCCCTGAGGTGGGTCTCACCCGATGTGCGTCTTCAATGATATTGAAAGATTTATGTGTGGCTACACCGTACCTGGGTTTGACCGAGCCGGGTAACATCCAACGTACGTCGGGACCAGATGTCTCGCAGAAGAAATGCTGTCCCCAGTCATCGAAGGCAATTCCCCAAGGATTGGGAATGGCTAATTGCGCATGCCTTTCAAGCTGTCTCCTCTGTGGATTGAAGCGATAGAAGCCTCCGTTGGTACCCCTTACAGGACCATAAGAGGTCTCTACATTGGTGTGAAGAAACACACCTTCACCCATCATAATGGCACCAGAGGGATCAGCGCAGAAGGCACTAATTGCGTGATGGGTATCGTGGTCATCAAAGCCACTCATCAGTATCTCTTTCTTGTCTGCCATGCCATCGCCGTCGGTGTCGGTATGCAGTTCCAGATTTGTTCCTTGGGAAATATACACACCTTCCGCAGCGATTTCGAAGCCGATGGGTAGATGCAATTTGTCCGCAAATGTCGTCTGCCTATCTGCCTTGCCATCCCCGTTTGTATCCTCCAAGATGATGAGTTTGTCATCGGGTTTTTCATCACCTGGCTTGTAATGTGGATAGCTGGGCATGGTGGCTACCCACAGCCGACCTCGATCATCAAAAGAAAGTTGGACAGGATTAGCCAAATCCTCAAACTCTCGCTCCGAAGCGAAGAGCTCGATTTTGTAGCCTGTTGGTACTTCTAATTTAGAGAGTGCATCCTCACCATAGAGGTATTCGGGATTGCCATTTTTTCTACTGGGCTTATAATTGGTCTCAACTGGTGGCAAGGTGATGGTTTTGGCATCTGCGGTGGCTAGATCCATGGTTTCGCCCTGATTTGCCTTCCAGATAGCTTCGTCTCGTATGGCTGTCATCTGCCTGACCTTTGCCAACTCTGCAGGATAATTGTCGGGACCGTAGGGTTCGTAGCGCCTACCGAAAACATGCACACCATTGGGTATTTTGTAATCGTTATGCCAAAACCAATTTTTCTCCATGACTGCAGTGTGCACCAGATCCCGATTGGCATTCCCCGTACTTTCTAAGCCAAATACACCCTTCACCAATTCCTTGGCCAGCAGCCGATAACCTTCCTCATTGAGTTGTGAACCGTCGATCGTAAGTGGAGAGCTAGCTTTTGCGAACCAATCTCTAGAAACCGAAAAGACATCTAGGAATGGTACCTGATGACTGAGAGCAACCTCACTCATGGCTTCTGTATACAAGGCCAATTGTTCATTTTCAACCTTTCCATCGGGCACATCCATATGTGCCGAAAGATCTTCGAATGCTATGGGTGAAACTAAGATCAATTTTGGTGGAGTAGATCCATTGTAGGCCTGTCCTAAAGTATGTTTGATGAATGCCTCCAACTCTCCCTTGAAACTGGCCAGACCTGTCTGACCCTGAAATGACTCATTATAGCCAAAGAAGGCAAGGATCACATCGGCTTTCAATCGGGTGAGCCATTCATCGGGTGTCTCAAAATGACCGATACTGCCTGAATTTTTGGCCAATTCAGTTTGATAGCTGGCTGCTCCAGGGAAAGCCCAAGGGGACTCCCTGCCTGCATGAGGACGAAAACCCGGAGTGTTGCCCCCATCGCATAAATTCCTTATCATCAGTAAACTATCGGGAAAAAGCAAATGCATCTCTGTCTCAAAATGACCATAATTGATCATCCGTGAGCATAGGTTATTACCTACGAGCACTATGTGATCACCGTTGCTTATGGACTGATTGAGAGAGTCGGGGTCAGAAGTACAATGTGTTCCCAACAATCCACAAAGTAAAAGGCAGAAAAAGGCTGATTTGACACTTGGAGCGTTCAACATTAATTGGAGAATTTTTGATCCAGTAAAATAAGAAAATACCAGGGAGTTCCTTCACACAGTCCCTGCCCTCGAAAAAAATCGGCCGAAGTGACTTGCATCACTTCGGCCAAGTACGTAAAATGATATGCTTTAATTCAGATCAGTGTATGACGATCAACTTTTTCGTGTGCCGCACACCCTGGGGATCGATGTACAATACCTGATAGAGTCCATTCTCCAATCCCTGAATATCGACCTGGCTGGAAGATTGATTCAGTGTACGGCTGAGCAGTGATTGACCTTGCATATCCATGATCCTGATTTCTGCTTCAGCAGGTAGGCCAGCCACAGAAAAGAAATCACTGGCGGGACTTGGATAAAGCAGCATCTCTACACTTTGAGTGCTGATCTCTTGCACTGCTTCAGGAACCTCGATGGTCACAGGATCACCGCTTGAAGAGGGTCCATACATTGGTGCAGAACCGGTCCAGAAAGTCTTGATCACTGACCAGTCGGACATAGAACCATCGGTGCACTGTCGCTTTATGCGGTACTCATACATCGTGTTAGGTTCAAGGTTGCCCCAGCCGATGATATGTGAGGAGCTGGTATGTTGCCACCATTCTCCGCCGGCAATCCGGATGGCAGAAGTAAATTTCAATGCGGCGGAATAGTTGTGGATCTTAAATAGGTTATAGGTTGATTGATAGGCTGCAAAATCGTAATATCCCGGTGCACTGCAATGACTTCCGTAATGGTCATGGGTGGTGAAATGCATGATCGGAGACCAGCTCGTCCAAAGACCGGAGTGACACTTCACTTTGACCTTATATTCGTATTTGGTATGGTGATGCAAATTATTCCATCCATGATGATCGTGTGAGGTTTCATAGTCGATCCACGCATTACTTCCGTATGGTCTGAGATACCAATGATACGAGGCACCGCTGATATTGCAGTAGGTCGAAGCGGAATTGTGTGAAATATGTTGTGCACTCAGGTGGTGACTTTGAGGAGTAGAGCAATAACCACTTCCATAGTGCGTATCATGGGTGGTGAAGTACTTGATCGGCGACCAGCCCGTCCAATGACCACTATGACACTTCACCTTGACCTTGTAGGCATAGGAAGTATTGGGTTTTAAGTTGGTCCAGCCATGGTGACTGGACGGAGTGTTATAATCCTGCCATGGTGAGGTGTTTTTACTTTCCTTGAGATACCAATGATAGGAAGCTCCTTGTACGTCACAATGTGTACTGGCTGAGTGATGAGTGATATCTTTCGTATGGAGATGGTGACTATAGGGAGTCGAACAGGTACTGCTATAGTGACCATGGGTGGTGAAGTACATCGTTGGTGACCATCCAGTCCAGTGACCGTCGTGACATTTTATTTTTACTTTATAGGCATACTTGGTATTGTGCTTCAGATTTTTCCAACTGTGGTGACTACTGTGCGTCTCATAGTCAGTCCATCCTCCGTAACTACCGTGTTCCTTGAGGTGCCAATGATAAGATGCACCGTGCATATCACAGTGCGTGGAGGCTGAATTATAACCGATATCCTTGGCACTCATATGATGACTGTAGGGCGTAGAGCAGGTACTGCCATAATGATCGTGCGTGGTAAAGTACATGATCGGTGACCATCCAGTCCAGTGGCCGCTGCTGCATTTGATCTTTACCTTATAGGCATACTTGGTATTGTGTTTTAGGTTGCTCCATCCGTGATAGTTGTGATTTGTCTCATAATCGGTCCAATCTCCATAGCTGCCATATTCTTTGAGATACCAATGGTATGATGAGCCGTTTATGTCACAATAAGTGCTGGCTGAATTGTAACTTATGTGCTTGACACTCATATGATGACTATATGGTGTCGTGCATTCACTGCCATAGTGATCATGGGTGGTAAAGTACATAGTAGGGGACCAGCCAGTCCAGTAACTATCTGAACACTTTATCTTAAGCTTGTACTCGTACTTGGTGTTGTGTTTTAGATGACTCCATTTATGATGGGCATGGCTGGTGTTGTAGTCTGACCAGGTCTGTGTGCCATGTTCTCTGAGAAACCAATGGTACTGCTGACCACCCTTGACCTGACAGTGCGTAGTAGCCGAACTGTAAGAGAGATCCTTGACACTAAAATGATGGCTCTTAGGTGTATGACAATCTCCCCCATAGTGATCCTTCGTGTGAAAATACTTGATGGGTGACCAGCCTGTCCAATGTCCATCGTGACACTTTACCTTTACTTTGTAGGCATACTTGGTATTGTGCTTTAGATTTTTCCAACTGTGGTGACTGCTGTGCGTCTCATAATCTGTCCATCCCGAATAACTGCCATACTCCTTCAGATACCAATGATAAGAAGCACCCTTTACATCACAGAAGGTGGAAGCACTGTTGTGGGTGAGGTTCCCTGAGCTCATATGATGACCATACGGTGTCGAGCACTCATGTCCATAGTGATTGGTGGTGGTAAAGTACATGGTTGGTGACCAGCCCGTCCAGTACCCACTTGAGCACTTAATCTTTACCTTGTAAGCATACTTGGTGTTGTGCTTTAGATTTTTCCAGCCATAGTGACTATGGTGCGATTCATAATCAATCCAATCCGTATAGCTTCCATGTTCTTTTAGATACCAATGATAGGACGCTCCCTTAATGCTACAATGTGTGGAAGCAGAGTTATGCGTGATGTCCTTGGCGCTCATATGATGGCTGTAGGGAGTAGTACAATCATGACCATAGTGGTCGCCTGTGGTGGTAAAATACTTAGGCTCCGAATAGTTTGTCCACGTATTATTACCGCAATTTATTTTGACTTTATACTCATATTGAGTGCCTGGTTTTAGATTCTTCCATTTATAATGGTCGAATGTGGTGGTGTGTTGGCTCCATCCAGTGCTGCCATGTGCACGGAGTGCCCATTTATACTGCGTACCATGGAGATGACAGAACAGGGTCGCATGACTGGACGAAATGTCCTTCGCACCAAAGTCGTCATCGCCTGGATCTTGGCAATCGGTAGTTTCCGCATCGGCACCATTGAAGAACTGCTCTGTCGAGTAATCTGACCATGTATCTCCGCACTGCACACGCACTTTCCAGGCATAGGCAGCATCTGGAATGAGTCTTCTCCAAGTGATTTGACCGACATCTGTCACTACATGCTTGGCGGTTGGATCGCCCACCTTGCGCAGCACCCATTCCCAGGCAGTGGTCTCCACATCCCAGGA
This sequence comes from Saprospiraceae bacterium, assembly GCA_965223025.1. Lineage (GTDB taxonomy): Bacteria > Bacteroidota > Bacteroidia > Chitinophagales > Saprospiraceae > JABDMH01. The sequence continues at coordinate 3,052,577 of CBDCVP010000023.1, read as the reverse complement.
CATAGTGACGGAGGTGCCTTGCTGCTGAATCGTCAGATTTTCCTCTGAGGGCGCCACGCACCTGGTCGTGTCAAACAGTATATCTGACCAGGGCTGATACGAGGAGGTTGAATCACACCAAATCCTGACTTGAGCTGCATAACTTGACAGCTCTTCCATGCTGTCTATTAGTACACAACAGGTATCGCTTGCAGCACCATAGCTCCATAGCGAATCGGCTACCGTCGAGTCAGCATCCTCCTCGGTTGCGACTCGATAGCGCCATTCCACAGAATCGGGAACTGGGTAAATTCCCAGATAAAAAGCATCTGAAAATTTTTCCTTTAAATAGACCGTATCAATGTAGCACGAATCCTCACCTTCAGGTGGGAGCACATAGTGATCGGCACCTGTACCATCTGCCTTATGCATCGTGAGCGTATGGGCAGAAATATCAAATGCAGAAAGGAGAAATAGGGCGATGGCCACAAAAAATCGGTAGCTTTTTACGTCAATCATGTTAGGTTTTGTTAGTTCCTTTGGTCAGTTTTTTGGAGTTCTGATGCCTATAGACTGCTGGTACTATAGACACTTCCCTTAAGTACAAGGTACTAGGTTTTTGCTATCTGAAGAAAAAATCCCAGCACCTAATATGTTAAAATTCAAGTATTTAACATTTCTTCATCTGTTTAAGGTTATTACTTAATGCTTTAGATTCAATGTTTTCGACATCTAGGCTACATTAAAGCTGAATTAGACTGTTGCTACCTACATAAGCAGAAAGCAAGCAGCCCATATGAAACCGGGAACCCTTGATTAGGTATTCTTGGATCCATGCTGCGACCTTTTGATCAAATGCACATCAATCGAAATCAATCTTAACGGGTGACATAACCTGCATCCTAACTCCATTAGGCAGCTGGCTAAATGATACCCATACTTTTCATGAGGAAGACTGCACTTTGATTCTGGCAAATTCCTGGTCTGAGCGTGTAATCAAACGAAAGTTCACCTTCCCTGATCTCCACTTCAAAACACATGTTTGTCAAGTAGTTGGGATGGTCGGCTTCAATTTTGCAGACGGCTAGATCGTGTGTAGCGATCATACCTGTAGCTCTATAAGCCACCATTTTTTTTATCACCTCCAAGGTGCCCTTGCGTTTGTCATCAGAGTTGGTTCCACGCAATATTTCATCAAGCAGTACCAGGCAAGATTGCATATTCACCTGATCCATAATGTACTTTAATCGATTCACTCCAGCAAAGAAATAGGACTCATGATCGGACAATGAGTCTTCAACGCGCATGGAAGCCAATAAGGGCATAGGATGGACTTCCGCTGAAGTGGCGCAAATGGGAGCCCCACATTTTGTTAGGATCATATTGATACCCAGACTGCGCAAAAAAGTACTTTTTCCCGACATGTTTGAGCCTGTCAGTATCACAAATTTGTAAGGTGAAAATTGAATGTCGTTGCAAATACGCTCACCGGCTTTCAGTAGTGGATGACCCATTTGTTCCATATGCAAAGTCCCCTCTTTGCTTGAAATATCTGGAAAAACATAATGAGGGTTGTTGTAAGAGAAGTTGGCCAAGGAACTCAATTGATCAAATTGACCGATACCGTCAATCCACTGCTCTACCAGGGGGCCATGCTGGTTGCGCCAACAAAACAAAGCATGGAGCATATGAATATGATATCCCGCAAATCCACTGAATATTGCAACGACCAATTCATTATTAATCGAATCTAATTTATGTAGGAGCTTTGAAAGCTTCGCAATAGCCTCACTGGCTGTCAAATCCTCATGCCTTATCGATTTCTGAATGGCAATGAGCAGTGGACTCTGAAAAGGCTGCTCCTCAATATGTTTTAATATTCGGGCGTATTGAAAAACAATTTTATTCACATGATCTACATCGAGTAATTCTGCCTTTATTTTTTTGTAGTTGATCCCAAGTAGGCCAAGATTAGCAAAGACCAATAAGGTGATGATATTTAGATATATCGTCGTCTGCTGATATGCTGTGATCATGATGAAAAGAAATAGAATTGTGCTGATCACAAAAGACATTAACCTGATCCAAAATGGAAGTGTCGATTCTCTCTCTGACCAAGACATCAGATATTCATGGACTTCCTTGCTATCGGGATATAGCATGCCAAGCGCCTGCATTTTTTGCCGCCATGTCACATCCGTGGCGAGTTCTTTAATGGCTCCCTGGTAGCTGCCGATATCAATATTCACCTGATTCTCCTGGAGTGCCTCAGCAAGCTTCTTAGTCCCAATGTAGCTGCATGTGCGATTTAGATGCTGGAACAAGGAATCTTGCCCAAATACATCGAGGTCGTTGGTATAGGCATGGTCGGCATGTTGAAAGGAGGCTCCATCTTCAAATGGCATATCAATGCCGGTGAGAAATTTCTGTTCATTTTGGTTGATCGACAACAGTATTTCCTGCATTAGCTTCTTAGCAGTGAGCTCTACATGCCACCTGAGAAAGATCACGAAAAGCACGGCTGAGATCAAAAGTCCGATCGCGTATCCCTGGACCTGAGTAGAAACAAAAAGGTAGAAGAGAAAAAATATGCTGATGCCCAAGACCAGCCTCACATGGCTGATTCTGTTGTATATCTTAGTTACTCTACTCAGGCTATCCCCTAAGTGCCGGATGGAGTCTTGGTAATGCGTGACCATCTTTGGTGACGTTGAGAAAATTCCTGCAAGTAAGGTCGATTTTTTAACGTCCGCAAGGTTTATCAGCACAAAAGCAAGACTTTTTACCCTGTTCACTTTTCGGTGTAGATCGATCATGCAGTATATGACCACTCCTGGAGATCTCCTTTGCACAGCAATTCTCCCTCACACCTACTCAGCCGTTGATGGCCTGAATGCTACCGCTCATCTTATCAGAGGGACCGTTGCTCTAACCGGTGTTTTTCCGATATGTGGTCAAGAGCGAACCAGTCGGCACCCTACCAGTTGGTAAAAGAACCATCGGGCCTTCTCAACATGGGAAAGTCGTAGTTGATGGCGGTATCTACTTCCAGTATTTTGGTGCATAAGGAAGTGTTTAATTGAATACCTAAGCCAGGAGCATCACGGGGATAAAGGTGGCCTTTCCGAAATGCCAAATAGTCATCGTTCAGATGCTTGGCTTCGGCTGGTTGGTCACCTAGGAATTCCATCATTGCGAAGCCGCTAAAGGATGCCAGACAGTGCGTAAGTGCAGCAGTACTGATGGGTCCTGTAAAATGGGGTATCACGCCTATGTAATGTGTTTCACACATCGACATGATTTTCTTGTATTCGGTGATGCCAGCACAGTTTGGAAGGGTTACTCGAGAATAATCCATGATGTCTTCTTCCACCAAACGATTGAAATCCCACCTAAAACCAAATTGTTCTCCCAGTGCCAACGGAACATTTATTTGTTGGCGCAAGACTTTGTAGATGTCCTGATTTTCGGATCGAATAAGATCTTCCACAAAGAGGGGGTCCAGTGGTTCTAGTAGTTTGGCCAAGCGGATGGCATTTGGCTTGTTGTAACGCGCATGAAAATCAATCGCCCATTCTCCTTTTCCCTTGACACCTTCGTAGATCTGTCGGCAATGTTCTAAGTCATCTTCCACGGCTCTGTGTACATCGTAGACTCCGGTGTTGGCTTTTCCATGGGTGCGAAAGGCTTTAAAACCAGCTTCGACACAATGTCTGGCGGTCTCTGTCAGAGAGCCCTGTCTGGGATATCCCGTGGAGTACAGTTCAATGTAGTCCCTGACTCGACCTCCTAGCAGGTTGTAAACGGGTGTGTCCAGGATCTTGCCTTTGATATCCCAAAGTGCCATATCCAGGGCTCCGATGGCATGCTGAAGCTCCCTGCCTCCAGGGTAAAAATATCCCCTGAGCATCAGTTGCCACAAGTGCTCACTGCGCAAGGGATCTTGACCGATGAGCCAACCTGCTACATTTTTGATTGTGTCGGCAGAGCCGCCTTCTCCGACGCCAATGATCCCATTGTCACACTCTACCACTACCACGGCCTTGCTTTGAGCCATCAACGGTCTGCCTGGGTCTGGAGGTTGATAAAATGATATTTTCCGGACCTTGATGTCTGATCGTTGCGCCTTCGTATTCGAATTTGGAGCCCTCCCGACGATTGCTCCTGCACTTCCCAATAGTGATCCTTCAATAAAAGTTCTTCTTTTCATATGGATGGTTAAACCTTGCCCCGAGAACAATGATCATCGAAATTGCGTATGGCTGGATTGATTTTTGTCGATCTATCCATTACTCCTGTAGTTTACATAAAATGCTCCAAACATGCTAAGATTTGGCACACATAATATCACCAAATGGAGGTAGCTAATGGAAGACATCGTGATCCAATTTCTTAAAGATCAACTATTCAATAAACCAGGCATTTCATCCTTTGGTGAGGAATATAACTAGTGAATAAATAGTAACGTGATGGGACTTCAGGAGATGGATGGCCTTTGATTATACTTGCCAGGACTTGCCAGATAATGAACAGCAGATTTAGTTTTTATTTTTCTTTTTCAGCTTCTTTTTATAGGGAATCGTAGCTAGGATATGTGATATTGATTTTAATCGGGCATTCACCTTCGTATTAGCGTCGACGATGATCCATGGTGAAAGATCAGTGCTGGTTATTTCAAACATTTTCTCCTTATAAGCAGTGTATTCATCCCACAGTTCTTGAGCTTTTGCGTCCACTGGTGTCATTTTCCATTGCTTGAGCGGATTACTCTTGATTTCTCTGAAACGCTTCAGTTGTTCTTTTTTGGTGATGGAGAAATAGAATTTTATCAGGTACGTGTTGGATTGTATCAGCATTTTCTCGAATTCATTCACCTGAGACATGAATATTTCATACTCCTCCTTAGTACAAAATCCATTTACCGGTTCAACTATTGCGCGATTATACCAACTTCTGTCAAAGAAAACGATCTCACCGGGCTTTGGTAATTGATTGATGTATCTCTGAAAAAACCACTGATTTTGCTCATCCTCAGTTGGGATATCCAAGGCCACGGTCTTGTAGTGTCTGGGGTTTATGGACTCTGTAATGCGTCGGATGGCGCCGCCTTTGCCAGCTGCATCCCTTCCTTCAAAGAGGATCACAACTTTTTGGTCGTGGTCGATCACCCACGTCTGAAGTTTGATGAGCTCAGTCTGTAAGGTCCTCAATGTGACATCGTATCTCGTGTCCCCCAGGGCCTTTTCCAGGTCTAAGTGCTTGTTTTTAAATAATGCCCTTAGGCCAACCTTTGAGTTTAACAACGCTACATCTTCCTCAGTTAAAATCATAGTGGGTTCTGTCATAATCTTATTTTTATATATCAATTTGGACGGCACTCCGATGATATCTCACGATGATATTTGGATCGGGAAGCAACTGAATTTTTGAAGAACCCTTACCCTTGTATTCGAATTGGGATAATACGTATCGTATGCTCTCCAGCCTTGCCTGTTTCTTGTCGTTGGTCTTCACAATAATCCAGGGACAAAACGTGGTGTGCGTTTTGCTAAACATCTGCTCCTTGTAATAGGTATAACTATCCCAAAGATCCTGGCCTTTCATGTCAACTGGGCTAAACTTCCATTGCTTCAAGGGGTTGACCAACCTGGCATCAAACCTCCTTTTTTGTTCGGCCTTGGAAATGGAAAACCAAAATTTGATCACCTTCACATCGTCTTCATATAAAAGGTGCTCAAATTCTGGCACCTGCACCATAAATTGCTGATATTGTTGCTCATTACAGAATCCCATCACAGGTTCGACCACGGCGCGATTGTACCAACTGCGATCAAAAAAAACAATTTCTCCTGAGTTGGGTAATTCCTTTATGTAGCGCCGAAAATACCATTGTCCTTTCTCCACCTCAGTCGGTTTTGTCAATGCAACAACTCTTGAATTTCTGGGATTTAGATGTTCCTTAAATCTCTTTATCGAACCCCCCTTGCCAGCCGCATCACGGCCCTCAAAAATTACGACAACCCGCATTTTTTTCTTGGCGATCCATTGCTGCAAATTGACCAGCTCACTTTGAAGATGCGACAATTCATAAGAGTACTTTAGCCTCTTTAGCACTTTTTCAATATTGATGTTATTCTCTTCAGCTATCCGAATCAAGTCTTTTCTGGATTTGGCCTCTCTGAGTTGCTTGGCATCAAAATTCATAGTATAACTTTAAGTTTTTTTTTGCGCATCGTCGAAAGTGGTGGGAGGCACTTTTTAAGAAAACGAGAAAAATTTGCAGTATTGATCACGGCAGATAGGGTAGACCAAAAAAGGACATCAATGATGGTTTGGATTTCTCATGTGCACAGGTTTTCAGTTTGATTAACGAGATGATTCTCAGTGGCATGTGAAAAGAACTCACAAGGTTTCGCAGAGAATTATGTTAGCACAGATACCTTGACCCATCTCACAATGGCTTTGAGAAGTGAATGATGTCGTGAAATCAGCCATAAAACAATGTATTTTCAAAGTTTGAAAGACGAAAGTAAAAATAAAAAATTTTCTTGGTGTGAAACGATCTGCTCCAGAGGCCTGATTACTAAAAGCCTTCTCATCATGGTGCAAGTCAACATTGTTCTCCTTTGACGATCTATCATTGGGATTTGACTATTCCAAGCTATAATGTGATCCACAATGCCTTGTAGGAGTCATTCCTTACAATCGCGATAACTGAGCTCTTTTAGAATAGCTCATTGAGTATGCATCATCCCTACCCAGTGCTGATCGCTGGGAAGGTGAATAAGAAGGTTGGCGCTTCCATAGATGCTTGCTCCCGGTAAGTGGCTATAGCAAGGATGGCTTTCAAATGGAACACCGCTCGGGGGTGCAGGCTATCCTTTTTACGGGAAGTTGACCATTGTCAAGAAATGATAAGGTTTTGGTGAAATTCTATTTTGAGAACGAAGGAAGCACCTCTAATATGTACTTTATTTGCAGACGATAAATATTCGAATCCTCGTACTGTGAGGCGACAATACTAACATATAAAATGCGTAAAATGAAAATCCTCAGAATCCCCTTGCTTTTACTGACTTTATTGACGTTGCTTGGCATTTCTTCACAAGGGTGTCGCACAGTAACGGAATTTACTGCGGCCTCAGATAAGTACCGATTGGTTTGGAATGACGATCCTACAACCAGTATTACGGTGGCATGGGATCAGCACAAACAGGCCCAGGCAGTGGTGAAGTACGGTACAAAGGACAAGGGAAGAAAACACTGGAAGTATAAACTTTCAAAATCAGCTGACCGAGTTCTGGAGAAATATGAGATGCAAACTCATTTTGCTAAGCTCAGCAATCTTCGGCCAGATGAGGAATATTATTTTGTCATCAAGGACAATACTGGTGTGAGTAAGAGATACTGGTTTCGTACAGCTCCTGACAGACCGAAGCCCTTTACTTTTGTAGCCGGTGGCGACACGAAAAGTGATGATGAGCCACTGGAGGCCGGCAGGGCCTCAAACCGACTGGTAGCCAAATTAAGACCGCTTTTCGTGATGTTTAATGGAGATTTTTGCAGCGGCAATGGTACCGTACCCAGCAGGTGGCACACCTGGTTGCGTGACTGGCATGCATTGACCACCACACCAGATGGTCGAATGATCCCAATTTTTCCTGTACATGGTAATCACGAGAACGGTGATCATGCTAATTTAAACTATATATTCAATGCCCCTTATCAGGATGGTGATTCGGCCAAGATATTTTACTCTCTTTCGTTCGGTGGTGATTTCTTTCACATCATGGCTTTAAACTCCTCTGTCGATGAGGGTGGTAGCCAGCGAGATTGGATTGAAGAGGACCTCAAGAGATATCAGCACTTCACATTTAAGATTGCTGGATATCATAAACCGATTTGGCCTCATACCAGCAGAAAAGCTGAAAATCCCTATCAATACAGGCAGTGGGCGCACATGTTCTATAAGTACGGCCTCGATATTTCTATGGATGGAGATTCCCATATGAGCAAGATCACCTATCCCCTACGACCAGATAGTACAGCCGCTGGGTCGCATATGGGATATGTGCGCGACGATCAGAAAGGAACAATGTTTTTGGGAGAGGGAAGTTGGGGTGCATTTCCTCGGGCAAATGATGACGACAAGCCATGGACCATCAAGAGCTTTAGTGGCAATCAGATTAAGTGGATCCATGTGCTGCCCAAAGAAGAGGACATGCCAGATCGCATGAGTATCTATACGGTGATCAGCGCCACCTATGACGAAAATGAGAAGCAGACCCTATACGATGAGGAGGTCGAAAGCCTCACTGAGGAGAATGTCTTTAAGGTACCTGATCATATAGAAATGGTAGAGTACGGTCCATACGGATATGAAGTGAAATATCCTTTTGTGTTAAATCAGGTGGGGGCATCAACAGGTAAGTGAGCCTTGCTGGTAAAGAATGAGAATGATAGAGTGGTGGCCCAGATGCCCGTGCAGGTTTCATGCCACTTCCATTAGCTCTCAATTCTTGGATATTTGGGGTGTCTGTCCCGCCACAAAACTATGAAGGTTATACCAAGTCAAATGTTGAATGATACGAATGTTTGTCGGATCAAGAACTACTAGGATATCTGACGCAGGTCGGCTGTATTTAGAGAATTAGGGCTCCCGCTACATATTAAAACGATGGATGTGAACAACACCTATTGACTCTACATGACGGTGCACCCACATCTTGTCCTGATCATGACTGAAGAAATGAAACCATTGCATTTACGATTTTTCTTTCTAATCCTGACCTTCACGATAAATATCACCAGAGGCCATGGGGAAGATCCAGCGATTGAACTTAGATTACCTCTCGAGGATACATCTTTTGTCCAGGAATACCACGATGGATTTGTAGTGGATGACCAGATATCTGCAGCCAACAATGTGCGATCCGTATACGCAGACAGGACCAATAATATCTGGATTGCCACCAAGCATGGGGTTTATAGAAAATCACCAGACAGCCGGCAATGGCAACCGATCGTATTCGGCCGAGATCAAGGTCCTGCCTACGATGTAGTGGAAGACAGCACGGGAACAATCTGGCTTGCGACCTGGAATGGAGTTTACTCATGTACATCCTCCAGGATAGAAAAAGAGAATGGGCCTACAGCACCGATCGCAAAGATAGTTGCATCATCTGAAGGAATCTATGCATTGGGACCATACGGAATTTGGCTACACCATGACGACACCTGGGAGCAGAAGTATTATCCCATCGCCAGGAGCATTCGTTGTGCAGCATCTGACGGTGAGGGTGGCCTATGGGTCGGTACAGACGTTGGTCTGTATCATTGCGGTGATCGGGAGATCACGGTCTTTCAAAAAAATACTGAATTGGTCAGTGCCTACGTCACGGGAATAGACTTTGACAACCACCAGAATATGTGCATTGGTGGATTGGGGGGAGTGACCATCCGTGATCGAGTTGATAAGATAGGGGAGAAGTTGCCTAAAGACGGCATCACGCATGCACAGGTTAATGTAGTGAAGAAATCACCCACCGGCGAAATGTGGGTGGGGACTAACTATGGTATTTCTCGCTTTACGCCAGGGAAAGAGGAGTACTCAGTAAGGCTGAGTAAACGATGGCTGTTGTCCAATGAAGTAAGGGATATTGCTTTTGACCAATCGGGGACTGCATGGATCGCAACGGCAGCTGGTGTCAGTGCAATCAGAAGGCGGAATATGACTTTGTCAAATAAAGCCGATTTCTTCTACAATCAGCTCCTAAGACGTCATGTCAGAGATCCTTGGATTGTGGCTCGATCTCCTCTGGATACACCTGGGGACACATCTACCATCCATCCAGCAGACGACGACAATGACGGTGAATATACTAGTATGTATCTGGCAATGGAATCTTTTCGCTATGCTGTGACTAAAGATCCACTTGCCAAGGAACGGGCAAAGAAGGCTTTTGACTTCCTACATTTTCTTAGGGAAGTCACAGGTCTCGATGGCTTTTTTGCGCGGACGATTGTCCCTGCATCCTGGGAGAAAATGCACGATCCCAACCGTACCTATTCATCACAGCAATTGGCAGAGGAAGTGATAGCAAATCCCAGGCAAAAAGCCGTTGAGAATCGATGGCACCTCTCAGAGGACGGGCGGTGGAAGTGGAAAGGGGATACCAGCAGCGATGAGTTATGTGGACATTTGTTTGGTTATTACTGGTATTACAATCTAGTAGCTGATGAACCTGAGAAAGCTCGTATTGCCCGGCATTTAAGTGCGATCATAGATCACCTGATGCGGAATGACTATAACCTGGTTGACGTCGATGGTAACCATACCAAATGGGGTGTTTGGTCTCCTACTTTGCTAAATCATGATCCGGATTGGGCCCCTGAACGAGCATTAAATTCCCTGGAGTTGCTTTCTTTTCTCAAATTTGCATTTGCCATCACGGGCGATGACAAATATCAATCCGCATATTTGGATCTCATTGTCAATCACGGTTACATCGACAACGCCTTTCGTTTACATCATACCAATCCTGCTTGGGAGACCTACTTTGACATTTATCTGGCGCTTTACGTGTATCCTCCCCTGATCACCTATGAGGACGATCCCAGGATCTTGGATGAATACACGCGTCATCTGGATCAGTGGTTTGCTAAATATCGAGAGACCGGGAGTCCTCTGGTCAACTTCACCTACAATCTGCTTAGCGGAGGCAATGATCAGCTTAATGAGTCTATCTTCTTTCTCAAAGATGCTCCTTTAGATTTGGTCGATTGGCAGATTGACAATGGAACGAGAGAGGATTTGTCGCTGGTGAGGAGGCCCATCCTAGAGGAAATGCAAGTCGATCACCTGCGACCTCCCAGCGAGTATCGCACCATGCGCTGGGATCGAAATCCATATGTAGCCGTAGGTGGCAATCCCTCCCAAGAAAGGGAACCCGTGTACTGGCTATTACCCTATTGGATGGGACGCTATTTGTCACTCTGGTAGGACAAAGGCCGATCAATACCTGCAATCAAGTCACCGGCATCAATGACTTCCTTAGGGTGCAAACCAATCAAGGTGGTTCATTTTTCAGCTTCCACTTAGGATCCTTTCAGATGGACTGATTGTCGGAGAGAGAATTATCTTTTTACCATGGGCAGTGGATCCAATGGATGACGGAGGATATGTCTGAAAAATGTGCGTAAAAGTAGCCGTCGAAATCCCAACATTGGATAATCGGTGTAAAGTGCCTTCACCGTACGCGCAGTAAGTCCAAAGGATATTAAACCCTTTGTCAGATCGATCAAATCTGCTCTTCTGAACGCCTCGACATTCGATGCATACGCACCTTGATAGGTGCTTAACTTATGATGATTGTCAATGATGGCCTCGATTTCATCTGCCCAGTGTGTTAGGTAGTTTTTTGCTAGATGATCATAAACCAGGCCGATCGATGGCTGGAGATAGTCAAAAGTTTTTCCAGTCCAAATCCCTAGGTCATGATACACTGCGACGATCGCTATCTTGTGCTGGTCATTTTCGGTAGCGTTGCCTAATAGGGTCAAAGTGAGCATCCCCACCCGATGTACATGGTTTTTATAGGGCAAGAATGCCTTTCCCAGCTCAGCAGCATAGGGTGTGATGATGCGCTCAATGTGTTCGTGGATCATGATTTGCGGATGTTTTCATCGTCAATAGCGAGGGTTTTATAGTTTGGTTGGATGGCGGACGGTCTCGCATTCTAGGATCAGTCCGCGATCGCTCAATCTAGCAAGTATAGAATATCTCGCACTGAATAGGTCGATTTTTTCATATCTCTTTGAAAAACTCCAGCAAGAAATATCAATGTATCATGATGTTGAAGATCGGGATCAACTCCCCTGGACTGATAAGTGGACCATTGCCAAATATTGAAAATGGTGGCCGATGAAGTCCAGATGATCCGAAACCGACGTCGAACATTTTTTTCATTATTAAATCTTATGAGATTTCATCGCTGGCTCATGAGCAGACTTCCCATTGCAAGATCTGGAAATTACTCCAGCAACCACTTCATTAATCTGAGTTTGCCCTTGGTATATGGTGGATATTTTATGTTCGGTTCAAACCAAGAAGATTTATGCAATATACTCTTGAAGTGTGAAAACGTGTCAAATCCATATTTTCCGTGATAGTTTCCCATCCCACTAAAGCCAATACCCCCAAATGGTAACTTGCTGTTGGACAAATGCATAATGCTATCATTAATAGCTCCACCACCAAAGGAGATTTCATGTAACAATTTGTCGATTCTCTTTTTATTTCTGGAATAAATGTAACAGGCAAGTGGTTTTGGTCTTTCCTTGACTTTTTCAATGGCCTTGTCGAGATTTTTGAAGGTCAAGATGGGAAGAATCGGTCCAAAAATTTCATCTTCCATGACCTGGTCCTCAAATGAGATGTCCTTGAGCAATGTCGGGCTAATGAATCGATTTTGCCTGTTGGTGCTCCCGCCATAGCATACCTTTTCATGATCAATTAACTTGGTCAATCGATCGAAGTGTGCGGTATTGATAATTCTTAAATAATTCTCAGCAATATCTTCGCTATTCTGATGATAGAGGTCGATTTCGTTTTTTAGAGCATCGATTAAAGGGCCTTCGATGGAGTCTTCAGCCAAGATATAATCCGGTGCGATACATGTTTGTCCTGCGTTTAAGAACTTAGCCCAAACGATGCGTTTTGCGGTGAGTTTAATGTGGCAATCTGCCAAGACAAATGTAGGACATTTTCCACCTAATTCTAAAGTGACGGGAGTCAGATGTTTGGCTGCAGCTTGATAGATGATTTTTCCTACACGCGTGCTGCCGGTAAAGAATATTTTATCGTATCTGTGTTCTAGGAGTTTGGTTGTTGTTTCCACACCACCCTCGATGACTGAGAAGTAATGACTGGGGAAATGCTCGTTAATCATTTTTGCCAGCACCTGTGATGTGCGGGATGGGAGTTCACTGGGTTTTAGCATCACGGTGTTTCCCGCAGCAAGGGACGTGATCGCGGGAATAAGAGCAAGTTGCACTGGATAGTTCCAAGCCCCGATCACTAAGGTTGTTCCCAGTGGCTCTGGAATGATATAGCTTTTCGCCGGGGTGTTGGCCAGGTTCGTAGATACTTGGATTCGGCTGCTCCACCTTCTGATTTTCTTAATAAAAACATTTAGTTCGTGATATAGAAGGGAAAGTTCGGTCGCATAAGTTTCAAACCTGGACTTACCAAAATCGTCATAAATGGCCTGAAATATTTGTTCTTCACTTTCCTTGAGAATTCTTCTAATTTTTTTTAGTTGATCGATTCTGAAATCGATATCCTTAGTCTGGTTCGTGTTGAAGAATTCTTTTTGCTTAGTGTATAGGTCCTGAATTTCCACGAGATTTAATTTTTGAAAGGAAATGCATGATTGCTCCTCACTTGAAATCCTAAAGATAAGTCTTCAGTTGAGATGAGTTGGGATTATGACTCACACAAGGCTTATATGACCAACAAATTGCCCAGCGGTCCCCCTTCCAATTTCTAGAGGAGTCGAAATTGACACCTTCGCTCATGGCAATGAGGGAGCGATCATTTGAGATGATTGCGGCGATCTTGTGTGATCTCTGAAATCCACTGCTAGCAAACCCAGAGGAACCGATGAAATCCCTTACAACACTGTTTACCGAGGCGTATGTTTTTCATTTGGTGGGAATGCACACGCGACCTGTAATCTCGCAAGCCACCTCGCTAAAAAGGACGATCTTTGCAGTTAAGATAAATGTGCAAACTATGAAAAGCTCTATTGCTTTGGAGAAAACACTTTCCGTGTATGTAGCCTGTCTTACATTGGCTATGGTGGTGCTCATTGGATGTAAAACCAGTAACCAGGCTAAGACTTCGGCACCGTCGAATAAGCCAGATAGCCCTGAGTTTACTGAGCTGATAGATCTCTTACGGCGACAGGGTGGTATGGATATTCGGGGCTATGGAAATGATGTGTATATCGTAATTAGGGGTAATAAGACATTAGGGACTCCTGGTGCTGATCAGCCACTATTTGTGGTTAATGGAACACCAGTGGGCCATGGGTATGCATCTGTAGAAGGAGCTGTAGATGTACAGACCGTCAAATCTATCAGTGTCCTGCCAGCTGCTAGAGCGGGTCGGTATGGGTCCAGAGGTGCATTTGGCGTTATTGAAATTATTACCAAGTAATTGTACTTGAAGGTTTTCCGGGGATGCGGTTACTGCCTGGTGCAGAAGAGGTGTCGGGCACAGCACGTAGGAGAAACCTAGCGCAACTTTTCAAAAACCTTGAAAAGCTGGTAGATCCTGGTCATTTCATCCACAAGATCAAGGTCCTCCTTTGGGGGTGCCTGCTCAATGACCAGATATCCTGTGTAATCGTGAGATAGTAGTTTGTCGACGATTTCTTCACCCTGGGTGATCCCGGTGCCATAGGGCACGCTTTTGTAAGTGCCAAAAGCGACGACATCCTTGATATCTACATGATTAATCTTGGAGGCAAATCTTTCTATTACCTCAAAATTACTCACCGCGGCACCATCAAAATGGCCCATGTCCAGGCACATCCCAACATGGCTTGAATCCACAGCTTCGAAGATTTGATCGTAATCTTCCATTCGCTCAATATTGTTGTTGGCATGGTTCTCCACAGAGATAAGTACGTCCATATCCTCAGCAGCTGGAGCCAGCGATTTTAATACTTCAATGACGGAGTCCAAACCACCTTTTTGTCCACGCTTTGCACCGGTAAACTTTACTCGACGGCAACCTAGATCTCTAGCTTTCTCCATCAGCCACAACTTATGGGCCACATCTTTGGTGACATGTTCACCAAAAGAAGAACCCTGCAAACTGATGGGTTTCAGTCCATGCTCATAACATCGGCGGCGGATCCCTTCGATACCACTGGGCGTAATGGTGCGAGGATGCCAGACATTAAACTCAATGTTCTTAATGGGTGTTTTAGGGATGATGTCGAACGCTTGCTCAAAATTTTCGTCACCAAAGCCATCCAAACAAATGGTGGCAACCGCGATTTCGACCCCATGTCGCCTATCTAGATTAGGTTTATCGACGGAATGTAAGGAATGGGTCATACCGAAACTCAGCATGGAGGCCCCAGTTGTTTTGATAAAAGTCCTTCGATTGTTGAGTTTGTACATGGTAAACTATATCTATTCTAGACTTTCAAGATAAGTGATCAATCCCTCAAATGCTGTGTTTGAGATCCCTTTTTCCAAGCCATCAGGCATCAGTGAGGCCGGGGACAATCCATAGTCCATGGGCGAATGGTAGGTCACAAACTCACCTGTTGCATCCATGAGCTCCACACTGGTGAGGTGTATGTCAATCTGTCTGCCGTAATGCTTATTGCTCTGGGCATCTGTGACAAACCAGCCCTGCCAGGCTGGTGCCACTTCTGCTGATGGGTTGAGAATAGCTTCCTTAAGTTGTCTGGTGTTCTTGCTGCTACCGATGTTAGAAAGATCGGGACCAAAGATACCCCCCCACCCATCTACGCGATGACAAGCGGTACACTGTGTCTGGGGTAAGTGAAAGACCAATTTTCCCAGATCAGGGTCTGCTTTTACCTTTTCTATGGTAGATTGAGCACTGTCAGGGGACCAGGCTTCACTCATGTACTTGGGAGCCGATGCTAAGAATGTGGATACAGAAGTGGAGATATTTGGATCATCTTTGCAACCAATAAGATAGCGCAAAGCTGCATACGATACCAAATGATCTTTTTCGTTGAGTAAGCGAGAGATGGGTTGGCAAAAATCATCACTCTGGTAAAATAAAGCGATGATAGAGAGTGCTCGCAGTCCACCATCACGGTCTTCATTAGCAGCAAAAGAGACCAATGTTTGCCCAACCTTTGGATGTCGTATTGTTTTTAAAGTTAGTATGACCGCTTCTAGTAACTGGTGATCTATCGACTTGGAAAGCATGCCAAGTATGAGGTCGAGATGTTCCTCACCACTTTTCAGATGAGCAAGAGCCTTTGCTCTGATCTGTGGGCTCAAAGCTTCATTTTCAACGATGGACAGGATGTAACCTTCAGGTAGATTTCGATCTAAACGTTGGTCATTTCGATTGACGGCGATCGGGCGAGCTTGCACAAAAGCTGGTTGCAGATGTCGGACGGTAGCTAAGAAGCACTCAAAAAGGTCCGGAGATAAGAGCTCTTGGGTGAAAGCCTGCTCCACGATCGGTAGGTCGTCCAGATTTCCCCGGTCCGAGAGATACATCAGAAGGGCCTGCTGGATATCAGGGAAAGGTTGATGTAAGAGCCTTTTGATGACCCTGTCATTCAAGTGGATACCTAGCTTGGTAGCAAGCAGCAGGCCGGCCACCACCAATGCTTTATCGGGATCATCCAATAGTAACAGGACATCCTTCTCTTTGGCAGTTGAAGCCATGGCATGTCTCGCTCTGCTGGCAATGAAAGGATCTTTACTTCCCAGGTGCGAAAGAATGGCTGAGTCTTGTTGGGGCACTGACATGGGAAGATTGGCATTAGCCGTCTCCTCAAATGGTTGGTTTGGTCTGTCCTGTCTAGAGGAGATGCGCCATAACTTGCCCCTTCCATGATTGGGGTATTGGCGGACCACCCAATCGGTAAGATACACGTTGCCTCTGCTGTCGGCAGCCATGGCCACTGGATGAAATAGACTGTCTCCCTTTACGAGAATTTCGGGAGATCCGCGCACACTGCTCCCATGGTCTACCAAGGGGATATGTACGAGGGTGTGTTCTTCCCAAATAGTAGCTAGTATATGGCCTTGATATTCAGTGCCAAAATTGCTGTACGAAGCATCAAGCATGCCACAGGGAGCTTCTCCCAATGGTGCAGCAAAAGGCAATGTGCCTGGCAACTCACCGTTCCAGGCTAGGAAAGGGTGAATGCCACTACCACCGTAGAGTGATTTATAGCCATAATCACCCCCAGCGACTATTTCGACCATACGGTTTGGACCTCGACTGTCCGGATCGTTATCTGATAAGAGGAGGCGCCCGTCGGCAGCAAAAGTGATGTCAAATGGGTTCCAAAATCCCGTAGCCACGACCTCTACTTCACTACCATCCTTGCGACTCCGCATTACATTGCCACCATCTCCAAAACCTGATGCAAACGAACCGTCAGTCCCCTCAAGTCTCCAGCGCTTGCCCCCAGTATTGCCTCTGGAAATGAAGAGCCATCCATCAGCAGTAGTGGTGATTCCCAGCAGACCGGCATGGTCATAGATTTGGTTTGGAGCGACCATTTTCAACAGAACTTTTTTCTCGTCGGAGACACCGTCCTCGTCGTTATCTTGATAGGAAAGGACTCGATCTTTCGTGACTGCGTACAATATACCCTCCGTATCAATGGAGAGATTCATTCCGGCTACAATGCTATCGGCAAAGATCTGCCATTCGTCAGGTATGCCATCTCCATCGCCATCCAGACCAATCTTGATCCGGTCATATTTTGGACCTCTATAATCACTGGCAGGAGAATGAGTGTGTGATTCCAGTACGTAGATATGATCTTGTGCATCGATGGCGATGCCAATCGGAGTCACGATTGTGGGGGTGCTGGCAACGAGATCAATACTTAGCATGGGATCGAGTACCACTGGTGTGTCGGTGGGTGGATGTGAAAGACTTTGACAACCTGACCATCCTATTGCTGAGATCAGCGAAATACGGGAGAGGTGTCTTAATGCCTCATGAATTTCAGATAAAATCATGTCCCATTTAGTGGCAGCAGTAATATACGACGGATTCAATGACAATATCAAAGATCATAAAACAACGGTGGTGATCTGGATCAAGGAGTGGGATGACCATAATCATCAATGCGATGCTGGAGGTCTGTAGTGATGAAAAGAGAAATTTTTGTGAACTTTAAGGAACAAGCATACTTTGGATCCATGTCGAACTTGTTGATGAAGCTCTTGCTCTCATGCTGTTTTGCCATTCTGCTTTGGTTTGGCTGCCAGGATGATCAAGTCAATAGAGCCAATTCTGACGAAGATATTGTCCCAAAAGTACGTGTCCGTTTTGACGCCTTGCCATCAGAGGTGGAAGCTCCACCTGATAACCCGACCACCTCTGCCAAAGTGAATCTCGGCAGGCTCCTCTTTTTCGATCCGATATTGTCTGGAAATCAAGATGTAGCCTGTGCGACATGTCATCACCCCAACAGTGGATATGCCGAGACCCTTGAGATCTCGATTGGAGTCAATGGCCATGGTTTTGGCACTTCACGGGCTTTTAAGCAACCCAATGACATACCATTTACCAAACGTAATTCACCCACCGTGCTAAATACTGCCTATAACGGGATGGATATTTACCAAGATTATCTTCCTGAGCAGGCCCCTATGTTTTGGGATTTGCGTAAGAATAGCCTGGAGTTGCAGGCCTTGGAGCCGATCAAAGCACTCGAGGAAATGCGCGGTAGGAACTATACTGCCGAAGAGATTTTGGATGTAGTGATTGGTCGCCTTCAAGCTAATGATGAGTATCGGTCATTGTTTGCATCGGTATTTCCTGGAGACAACCCTATCAATGAGACTAATCTCGCCAAGGCCATCGCTTCTTACGAGCGGACGCTCGTGGCCAACAATGCACGATTTGACCAGTATATGAGAGGAGATAAGGATGCACTCTCGATATCTGAGATCGAAGGTTTCGAAGCATTTAAGGAAGCCGGTTGCGGCAATTGTCATAATGGACCGATGTTTTCTGATTATAAAGTGCACGTTTTGGGTGCGCCACCAAGTACCAAGTTAAGTCAGCTCGACAGTGGTTTTCAAAGAACTTTTGCATTTCGAACTCCTACATTGCGCAATTTGAGGTTTACTTTTCCGTACATGCATAATGGCACCATCACTTCTCTAAAAAAGGTGTTGGAGTTTTATGAAGACCTGAGTAATGGTAAATCTCGTCATGAATCTGTGGAGAAGGAAGCACTGGATCCATTGCTGGATGAACTTGATGTGGATGTGGGTAATATGGATCAAATTGTCAATTTTTTGCACTGCCTCAACGACGAGAATTTTGACAAGGAGATTCCGGAATCGGTGCCCAGTGGATTACCTGTGGGGGGAAACATTCAGTAGGAGATTGATTTGGAGTTAACACAAAATGATGATTGGATGCACTTGTAGGCATAAGTCATCCGGCATCTTTATAAGATGAAAAGACTCAGAGCCTACAAATGCGAATGTTGACACCACGCTCATTCATTATCCTAGTATTGATCATCGCTGGTGAAACGATATTTCTCCTTCCGTTTGTCGTTGCACGAGTCTTCAGGCCTACTTTTCTCGATGTTTTTCAGATCAGCAATTTCCAACTGGGATCGGCATTTTCGGTGTATGGTCTTGTGGCCATGGTGTCGTACTTTGCTGGAGGACCGCTCGCGGATCGCTATTCAAATCGGAAGCTCATGGCCATTGCATTAGCAGTGACTGCAGGGGGCGGTGTGGTCTTCAGTACGATTCCCTCTTTGGTAACACTGACCATTTTATTTGGATTCTGGGGACTTAGTACCATACTGCTTTTTTGGGCTGCATTGCTTCGTGCCACACGTGTCTGGGGTGGCGTGCATCAGCAGGGAACAGCCTATGGGATGTTGGATGGAGGGCGGGGTTTGGTAGCTGCTGTTATCGCAGGTGGTGCGGTGTATTTATTTGGCTCATTATTGCCTCAGGAAGCTGCTCTGGCCAGCTTGGATGAAAAGAAGGAGGCTCTGACTCAGATCATTTGGGTATTCACCTGCACGACTGCGGCAGTAGGTGGCATGATATGGTGGTTGCTGCCTCGAAATGAGGTCGATCACCGGGAGTACAAGATGCCACTGCAGGGATTTGGAAACCTGATTGGCCGGCCTGTGTTATGGTTTCATGCCATCATAGTACTCTGTGCCTATATGGGTTACAAGGCCACCGATGATTTTTCTCTCTATGCCAGAGATGCGTTTGGCCATGATGACTTGCAGGCTGCTAGGGTGGGACTATTTTCATTTTGGGTGAGACCCTTTGCCGCAGTTATAGCTGGTCTTGTGGCTGACCGCTATAGTAGTTCCATGGTCACCATTCTGGCATTTGTTGTCCTGATTTTTGGATGCTTGATGATCGTTACTGGATGCTTGAATCTTGGTGTCTACTACCTACTGATCCTCACGGTGATTACTACGAGTCTTGGCATCTATGCACTTAGAGGAGTCTACTTTGCCCTGCTTCAGGAAGCAGGCATACCCCTGGCGATCACTGGACTATTCATCGGGGTGGTTTCATTCGTTGGTTATATGCCCGATGTTTTCATGGGCCCGCTCATGGGATATTTAATCGACCGTTCTCCTGGTGTAACAGGTCATCAACATGTATTTGCGGTGGTTGCCGGATTCGCATGCCTGGGTCTAATTTCCACATTATTGTTTCGAAAATTCAGGCACGGTGGAGGTCTATAGCCTTAAGCAACTGCAGCTACCAATCCCTAGGAGCAATTCTGTATATTGTGCAGTGCAAAACTTTGATTTTTGGTAGTTTGCCAGTCTACTTATGCATCGGAGGAAGTTCAGTCAGTATGTATTGTCAGGGTCCGCAAGCTTAGTCGGCGGACTGCCTTTTCGGGAAAGTGAGGGAGAAGGGCAGGAGAAATCCGTGGATTTAGGACAGCAGAAAGTGGTACCTGTCATTGAATGGAATGCGCACATTTTTAGTCCTGATCTTCAAAAGTATCCACTGCATCCTAAGGCCACCTATCAGCGTGATGTGTCAAAGGAACCTGCTGATCCATTGGCAGCCTACCTTCAACGTCTGGATGAACTTGGAGTAGATAAGGCGGTGATCGTGCACCCTGAGCCCTACGGTGACGATCATTCTTTGGTGTTGGATTGTCTGAATCGGGAGTCAGAGCGATTGAGAGGCACCAGTCTATTCTACCCCAAGGATCCGTCGGCGCCTGACAAGCTTCGCAAATTGGTAACATCTAATCCTCACATCGTATCCACTCGTTTTCATGCGCACCATGGAAAGGAGTCTTATCTCGACAGTTTTGCCGACTCTGGAGTCAGATCTTTGTGGAAGGCTGCCGCAGACCTTGATTTGATTATTGAGCTACACATAGGGCCTGACTATGCACGACAAGTGAGAGAGGCTATTGAGGCATTTCCCGGTTGTACGGTTTTAATCGATCACCTTGCAGAGCCGCATTTGGGCACCAGCGTAGAATTTGCCGATGTCCTGAGCCTTGCGGATCTTCCAAACGTGTATATGAAATTATCAGGACTGAATCATTTCGCTGCAGATGACCCCCTCTACCTGAGTGCCAAACCCTTCACGAGATGGGTGATCGAAGCCTTTGGACCAGACCAGCTTGTCTGGGGTAGTGGTACACCAAAGATCGTCGACGCTCATCTGGATCAGTATACCGCTCATGACATCGCAATGGTGAAAGGAGGCAACTTGCAGCGGCTTCTAAATTGGTAAACACTCCTCTACAGTCATCTTTGTACATGGAAGACCGGCTGCTTTTCGACCGGTGGTTTGGTTGACATTCATGGGAGGTGACATTGCTGTGCTGAGTTTTAACCCGAAATATGCACTCGAGTGTCTACGAAGGCCAAAATGGGGGCTCAGGGATATCTAGCGGGGATCCCACTATATGCACGCTCACCGTAATGTAGGCCATTATCAAGTCGCCAACGAAGCTTTTCGAGCGCTCTAGCACATGATCCTAACGCGATCCCTTGTTCATGAAGCAAACATTTTTATTACCGGCTCACTTGATCGCCTAGTGCGTCGGGTAGGCTGGATTATGTTGGTCATCTGTCCCTCGCTATGAAAACCCAATACATATTCCGGGTTTAAGATTCCGATCGACTATATTTGATCCGCTGATTCGTCAAGTACGAGACAGAATTTAGAAGTATGATATCGATTCGATGGCTTTAGTGGATGACACAAATGAAAACTAGTTATTTTGATTTAATTGATCAGAGCTACGGGTTTCCTCAGGATGGTTTTGACCTACAGGATGGCCATCTCACGTTCCATGGCATCTCCCTAAAGCAACTCATTGATGAGCATGGCACTCCATTTAAGTTACTGTACCTACCTAAGATCGGGGAGCAAATCGGACTGGCAAAAGACCTTTTTGATCGTGCGATCAAAAAGAATGATTACCATGGTAAATATGAATACAGCTACTGTACCAAATGTTGCCATTTTTCTGAGGTAGTGACCACTGCCATTAGGGAAGGTGCTCACCTGGAGACCTCCTCTTCCTTTGATATTGATATCATCTACAGATTGCTTGAGAATGGCAAGGTGAATAAATCCATCATTATTGTTCATAATGGCTATAAGACGGAGGATTACTTGCAAAAAATCATCCAACTGAATCGAGATGGATTTACTAATTCGATATTAGTGCTTGATTCGCGAGCTGAGGTTCATCGCGTCAAGCATCTCACAAGAGCTGCAGAGCAAAAAATCAAAGTTGGGATTCGGATGGCGATTGATGAAGAACCTCAGTCATCCTACCATACTTCTCGATTAGGTATTCGACCAAGTCAGGTGATTCAATGCTATGAAGAAGACATTGCCAAGGATGATTATCTCTCATTGCAGATGATGCATTTTTTTGTTGATTCAGGTATTAAAGACAATCTATATTACTGGGGTGAATTTAAGAAAGCATTGAATCTGTTTGTGCAATTGAAGGAGCTTGCCAAAGACATGAAAGCCATTAATATCGGAGGAGGATTTCCCGTGAAGGACCACCTGGGTTTTGACTATGACTATGAATACATCATTGACGAAATTGTCAAAAATATACAGGTGGCTTGCCAGGATGCCAAGGTGATGGAGCCAGACATCTTCACAGAGTTTGGGAAATTTACTGTTGGTGAAAGTGGCGCAGTCGTTTTTTCGGTGGTGGAGCAAAAACATCAAAATGATAGTGAGCTCTGGTATATCGTTAATAATAGCCTTTTAAATACCATACCAGATGCATGGTTGATGCTCGAAAAATTTATTCTGCTTCCCATCAATAATTGGCATGCCGAATATAGGAGAGTAAATATCGGCGGGATAAGCTGTGATCATTCAGACTATTATAATTCTGAGCAGATGAATCAGCAGATCTATTTGCCTGCGTACAATGCCGGTGATGGACCCCTTTATATCGGCTTTTTTCACACGGGGGCATATCAAGATGCTGTCAGTGGATACGGCGGTATCAAACACTGCTTGATTCCTTCTCCTAAAACGATCATCATAGATCGTGACATGGGGGGGGATTGCGTCAGTCAAGTGCATGACAATGGGCACTCTGTCGATGAAATGCTACAGATACTCGGGTACAACGACGACGGGAATAGGATGTAAAAACTTCTAGATGATACGCTTTAGGTATTTGCAGTAAACTTTTTCCAGCGCTGATTCTGGACGGTTATCATCTACCACTGCGTTTCATCTTTAGCATCTTGGCTGCTTGGGTGTACCCGCCGTTGGCCCCATCCACAAAATGTATGTGTTGGTCAACCCGATTGCGGACATAACAAGAAATGATGCTGGCTGAACTCGGATGAAACCCAAATAGTATTTGACCGGCCTGCTCCATATTTGACAACTCGTTGACCAGGGTTATTCTCTGTGATTGCTTGCCTGAAATCACCGTATTGATCCGCCCATCTATCACAAGGGTGTCAGACAGCAAAGCCATGTCCTCAATGTATTTTCTACTGGTAGTTTCCTTGCCAAAATACATTTTACCCACAAGAAGGTAGATCCAATTTTTCAGCAAATAGAACAAGCTAAACCGCCCAAGCTTAACGGTCATCTCGGTATTTATTTTACGTAATGTTGCTTTTAAATTGAGTTTGGCAGGAGAAATCGGATGTCGGGTTTCAATGGGTCCATAGATTCGTTCAATATGACTGAGGGCTTCACCTAATATGCTGCCTTGGGCATAGGGATCGACGACATCAATCAATAACGCTACTATTTCTTCCTTGGCTTCGGGAGGTTGAATCATATCCCATTTACATTCCATGCCAGAAAGATCCAGGACCACATCTGCCTGGGGTTTTGGATCTATGTTGCCGGATTTCTTGATCAGTGCTTCCACTTTTTGTAATCCCGAGCCCAGGAAGATCGGCACAGTCAGGTATTTGTTGATCTGAAATTTGGCAATCCTAAATTCATGTGTGTGGTTTTCTACTTGTTTCACCTGGATAGATCCTACTCTCAGGTCTAGATTGAAGTTTCTTAGGCTATTTTCCCGATGGATGATTAGGGCATCTAGACACCTTGTCAGCAGGTTTGGTGGAAGAAGAAAGGTAGCTCCATCGCCCCCGAAGAAGAACGGAATGATCGTTTGAGCCCTCTCCGCTATGTTGAGAACTGCGATGATGCATCCCGTCGCAATTAAGTTGATCTCTTGATGAAGACCTCGCTCAATTCCCTCAGTAGAATTAACCACATCGGTGATCACCACATGCCAATTTTCAGGGACTATACGAAAACAAGTGGGATCTGCTACCAACTGGCTTAGCGGCGAACGGGAGACGGCTAGGTCCTGATAGAACGAATGGTGCAGATGTGGCATCGTGTAAAGTAAGGAAAGATATTCGTGATCACTCAAAACTGAGTAGGCGCGTGCCGTGTAGCAAAGACCCCGTCTGACGGGCTCCGGCATCCTGCACATCAGTACGAAAGAAGTCGAAAGTATTGCCCTCGGAGTTGGCTCTTAGCTCGGCATATCTGGATTTTACAAGCGATCGCGGCTGGGCCCTAATATTTGCATGTGTGGATGTTCACCAGGCTTTTACTTTCACTGCATTTCCGAAATGACTTCAGTCTTGTTTTAGGTAATGAATTACATTTTTTTACCAATTAAAAAACTATAGTATTGAGGTGTAAAACATTGCAAAACAGCCTATTATAATTGGATGATCTTCCTGATCAATTTATTGAGGGCATTTCGGCACAAGCTTTGAATCTTACATGATCACACTGAAATCTGTTAGTCGGATGTTGACCAAACCATCACAAATCTTAGGAGGACTTCTCTGTGTACTCGTGACTTATAGCCTTGCTGCTCAAGACGCGATCCTCGTGAGCAACACAAGTGCCATAGAGCACAGCATGTTTCAGGAGGTTCAAACTTATCTGTCATTGGAATCCGTGAAAGTATCCTCTGATCTGGGGGAAGCAACTTATATACTTTTTGGACCGGAGAATCCTGTCTATAGCGGTGGCATGGCCATTGATCGGGGGAACCTACACAGGTATTTAGCTCATGATTCCCGCAAGAACATAGGATTGGAATTATCAGCCAACTACCGGTGGTCCTCCAGTGGGGGTATTTATGATCCAGACTTTGATCAAGGACCACGATCTTATGTACAGTTGGGATGGAACCTGTTAAGGGAGGGCTTATTGACGCATCGGAGGAGTGCAAAAGCGGAGATGACCCGAGCTGAGATCAAGGATTTGGAAAAGCAGGAGGCCATTAAGAATCAGCAGTTTAAATACCTGTACAATCGAATCGTAGCAGGTTACAGCTTTGGTCTGAGACCATTGCTGAAAAAGAGACTAGAATATTTAGAATACCTGGTTGTTAAGAGTGAAGAGCGAGCATTTGTAAGAAGTACCGATTACGATGAGCATCTAGACTATGTGAGAAGAAGGGATGAGACACTGCGGATGCTTGAAGCCACACATCATTTTATTCAGGGTACATTCACAGATACTGTTGAATTCCTATCGATGGATATGCAGCAATTGCCATTGCTGGATGTAGACGTAGTAAAATTGAAAGACAGCCTGTCGGGAATCTCTAACGACCATGCAATCGCCCAGTTATCTACACGGTCCCTGCATGAAAAGTATCCGTGGTATGGAAACTACACGTTAAAACCCTATATCCGATATGGCCTGCCCGCTGCAAGTTTGTTTGGAGTGCCAGCTAGAGGTGTCATGGATGCCGGAGTTCAATTGCGCATTCCATTGGCAAGATCTACCATGAGTAAATCGGATTACCAGGAGCAGTATGCTGTGAATCAAACTGAGCAAGCCCATCTTGCCCTCTCATCTCGTTGGAACGAAATCTTGTCGCTGTACAGCGAATTGCAGATGCTGCTAAAACAGTTCAGAAAATTGGAGATAGATCAGGTGAAATTGAAAGGTAAATTAAGGTTTGCGATGGTTCAATCAAAATTTGACCAAATCAACCACATGTACCATTTGCTCCAAGTTTATGAGGCTTTAATGGAGGTACAGATTGAGTTGCTGGACCTAAAGAAGAGATCATATGTGCGTCTATTGCAGATGGACCGATACATGGTCAATGACTCCATCACTAATTATCTAAAGCTTGTACCCTTGTATGAAAGCCAGTCCAGCCTGGTTGATTTAGTCGTAGCTGAGGCGTCAGACATCATCGATTATCCACCCAATTTTATTTCTAGCTATTTATTGAAGAATCACATTTCTGAGTTACTAGTTTGGGTCCAGAGTGATCGTGAAATGGATGAAGTTATGTCCAAACTGGTTAATCAGGATGTCAAACTATCATTTCTAACGGATGGTGCTTCCGCTGTGACTAAAAAACACAGTATGATTGCTGCCATTGATTTCAGCGACCCCCATTTCGATCGCAATATCGTGGTGCCGAAGAACATGAGGACGATGGACCAGATTGCCATCACAGCCTCGGTTGATCAAATTGATGCACTGCACGAATGTGATTTTACCCCAGATGCTTTTGTGTTGAAAATGAGTGATTTGGGCGAGTTAACCCGTATTCCCTCACATATAAATCAGGTGCCCGTCCATATTCTTATAGATCTATCACAGTTTACTTCGAGGTATGATATGATGACCTATGCAAGAACCATTAAATCAAAAGCCCACACAATCGGAATTATTGGCAGCGACTTGGGTAATCTGATCGAACTGGATAGAAAAGAAAACTATAAGTACTGACTATGCAGCATTCTGATTTTCAAAATCGCACCAATTTGATCAATTTTTTGGATGAAGTCTCGCGTCCAAAAAAGAAATCTATTTTTTCGGGTCAGCTGTTTTACGCATTGCTGGTGGCCGTTGCCACATTTTACATTGGAAAAATTATTTACCACAAGTTATGTATCATTGAAGGACAGGGGCAGGTACTTTTCAAGAAACTCGATATTCAGTTTCCAGGTGACGTCAAAATCGATCAGATATTAAAGCGAGAAGGAGATATTGTTCGGGTGGGTGATACTTTGTTTACCTATAATGATGAACGAACCATGTATATCGATATTGACAAAGAGATGGAGGAAAATGTACTTAATCCTAATCATGAGCAGATTAATTGGTATTACCGAGAGAAAAACAGTACCCAAAAGAATGTAAACTTACTGAAGATTGAAATTCGAGAATTAGAAAAGGAGATAGGGATTCTGCGCAAAGACTATGATATCTTGGAACAGGCAGTCATCCTGGATCTAAAGGTAAAAGAGGACCTGAGAAAAGCCGCACTGGTCATCAGTAGCCGTGAAACCGATCTCGCTACAGCAAGGAGTGAACTGAGTTACTACCAAAGCCATCTGCAAGACCTTAGAATCCCCAATCCTTATCACAAAAAAAGAAAGTATGTAGATCAGCACTCTTCAATGGCCACATACGCTTATACCAGTCCTATTGACGGGACCATAACCAAGATTAATAAGGAAAACTACGAAGTGGCTCTGGAATCTCAGATTGTGATGAGCATACACAAACCAGACAATCTTTACATCAAGGCCTTCTACCCCCAAAAGGTATTAAAAAACTTGAGTGAAGGAGATATTGTGAAGGTGGAATTTCCGGATGGGACGGAATCTAAGGGTCAAATTGCGAGGTTTTATTTTGCAACCTATCGTTTGCCACAGGAATTTCAAAATCGATACGAACCGGTAACCCGGAGCATCGCTGCCGACATCATTCCCATATTACAGGATGATTTAGATCACTGGAAAGCCTTTTATAAGCTGAATGTGGATATCTCAAGACGGAAGTGGAGTTTTTAATTAGAAAATAGTTGGTAATCGAGATGGCAAAGAAAGGGAGAAAGAGGAAAGGCAAAAAGAGTAAATCTCGTATGGCAGAGATGAAGATCAAGAACGAGATAGTCCGTCATGGCAAACTTGAGATCATGATCATGAGGCAGGTTCCTAAAAAACGACTGAACCGTCTTCGGAAGTGCCATGGAGTGCTGATTGAGTACATGGATGAATTAGCGGTCAGGCGAACCCTTGATACCATCAGACACCATCGGGATATGCGAGTTGCATTGATTCCCATCTTCTTATCAAATGGTGTTGATTCGGAGACGATAAGTAGCTTGGTAGACGGAGTCCTATCATTTGGCCGCTTTACTCTTCAGGATCAGAAGAGAATGCAGGAAATTGGGCGTAGAGTTAGACGATTGGATCTGGGCTGGTCAGTTTTCACAGACATCGGTACAGCCAACACTTACCGGAATCTGCTGTACTTTGTCACACGAGGGCGTATGTTGACATCATTGATGAAGTCACCGACACAGCATGATGGTTACTTCATGCCTATGATAGACAAGTTGATGCCGTTCCACGAACGCATCATCCAGGTGGAAGCTTTTGATAACTTAGTCAGGAATGAAATCGTACGACCAGAGTTTAAGGATCAGGTTTATATCTGTCCTGAATGTCAGCACGCTCACCTATTAATCAGGGAGTCTTGTCCAAAGTGCAAATCTTTGCGAATCCAGTCTCAAGAATTGGTTCATCATTTTTCTTGTGCGCATGTCGCCCCCATTGGCAACTTTTTGAGAAATGAAGTCTTAGATCGTCGGTTGGAATGTCCAAAATGTAATAAGAACCTCAAACACATAGGTGTAGATTACGACAAGCCATCTGAAATTTTTGTCTGTGGAGATTGTCAGTCGCAATTTCAGCAAAGCTACATGCTGGCTCGGTGCTGCCATTGTGACTCGGAGTCTGGCGTGGACCTCCTTCAGAAAAGGACGATTATGCAATACCGTCTATTGGTATCTGCTGAAGAATTTTGCCGGTTTTTGAGCCAGACACATCGACCGAATACTGGATCTGTGCAAGGATTGGGTATGGCTAATGGGCATGAGGCAAGCACAGCTCATCGGCCAACTATAACTTCTACCGGAGCATCGAATGGCAACCAGATAGAGGAAAGAATATATTCGTTGACAATAGAGAATCTAGGTGAAGTGGTCAATATCTTGGGAAAGAAAAGGACCGATGAGATGATTTTGGAGATCACTGAAGTGATAAGAGCCTCGATAACCTCCGATGATTTTGTCGAGTGGCATGCTCCGTCCTTCACTTTTTCTCAACGGCATCGGACCTCTGAAATGGCAGACCAAATTATGAGGTACACCAGTCATCTCGTAAAAAACCTTGTACATGCCAACCAGAATTTCTCTATCGAATTCATTCCATCGGTACGAGTTGCTGCCACTGCAGCCATCAGTCAGTGATATGAGCAAAGCACTATTGAAAAGGGATCGATGGAGTCACTAGATGAAATTTATCAATATTGGAGTTCAGTAGGCTGGTCGAAATTCTTTCGGGTATTTTGGTATTTCTTCGCCATAGATTTCTTTCGCTACATCCTCATAGATTTCTTTGCCCTATCACATTATATCAGAGAAAGGAGGCGACGTAAGAAAGACTTTGAACTGGCGAAGGCAGCACTCTGGGCGGAGCATCCTTTGATTTCCGTGATCGTACCGGGAAAAAATGAGGGCAAACACCTTTACAAGCTCACCAGGTCCATCAAAGAGCAATCGTATCAGCATTTGGAATTGATTGTCGTGGATGATGGCTCTGATGATCAGACAAAGATCATTGGGAGGGATCTGGAGAAGAATGGTCTGATCGACTTGTTCATTAGAAACGATGTGAGAGGTGGCAAGGCATCGGGCGCCAATACGGCATTGCACTTTTGTAAGGGTAAATATGTGATTCACTTGGACGCCGATTGCTCCTTCAACTACGATGCATTTGAAAAAATACTGGTGCCGTTTTACTATGATGCCAGCATTGCAGCCGTGGGGGGCAATCTCGAGGTGAGAAACTCAGAAGATAGTTTAGCCACAAAGTTGCAAGCCATTGAATACTTAAAAAGCATCCTGATTGGAAGGATTGCATCCTCTTATCTGGGATTCTACCGAATCATTTCAGGCGCTTTCGGCGCCTTTGAAATTGAGAAACTAAAAAGACTGGGTGGCTGGGATATCGGTCCTGGTTTAGACGGAGATATTACGATGAAATTTCGAAAATTGGGCTACAAGGTTCATTTCGAGCCCACCGCACTGGGACTGACTTCGGTGCCGGATTCCTTCCGAAAGCTGGCAAAGCAACGGCGAAGATGGAACAAGTCCATCGTCCGTTTTCGAATGAGGAAGCATCTTAATGTGTTTAGGGTTGATGCCAATTTCTCCTGGAGCAATATGTTATCAAGCGCTGAGAATATCTTTTACAATGTCATTTTGAATGTGAAATGGTACATCTATATATTGGATGTCGCGGCCAATTTTGGCGGCATGTTGATGTACATTGTACCCACGAACCTATTGATGTACGCCATTGCTAATTTTATTCAGATGTTTGTGATCGTACTCTTCGTCGAAGACAAGAAGGCCAAAGCTAAATTTCTCTGGTATGCTCCAATCATGGTGCTATATATGGGATTTTTTTTGAGGTTCGTTAGAACGGTTGCGCAACTAGAAGAGCTCCTATTCAAGAAATCCTATGACGACAATTGGAATCCTTATAAGTCGTCCAAAAAGGCCAAGGCACTGGGCCTGTAGTGATCAATTCTAATTGTACCAGTGCTTGGTGTTATCTTATCCATTTAGGTGGAAGATTCTTGAACCTCATTCGGATTTCACTCGCTTTTATGTAACAGATCTGCAATCGGTGAACCGGTGCATCCTGATGGCCTTGATATTTTCATGAGAGCCGATAAGGTAGGAACAATGTCTTTAATCCAAATTCTTCGAAAGTCGTTGGTGTTCCTGATTTTCCATCCGTAGAAAATGATGGGGATGTGGGTATCATATATATAGGTTGAGCCATGAGTTGTACCTCCTCTCTCATAAGACTCACTTATCCAACCCGGATGCAGTTGAATGTAGAGATCGCCGCTTCTAGCAGGCATGATTCCCTCACGGATCTTTTGGCAGATATCTTGGTCAGCGATGCATTTTGAAAAATCGTGCAGTGCAACCACATCATGTACGCCAGGGTAGGATAGTGCAAACGAGCGAACTGCCTCTTCCCACTTGGCTCGATCCGCAAGGTCATTTTGCTTGAAGTAGATTTGTTGATTAATGATGGCTTCGATGACATCTAAGTCTTCTTCAGTCATCAAGTGTTTTCGGAGGTCTTCACCGAAGTCCCCTCCTTTGAAGTAACCCGCCGGAGGGGCGTACGCAGGTTCATCTGCTGCAGCGTGATCCGCAGTGAGGAATAGTAGAATATTGCTCAAGCCGATCGATTGGTCGAGATAGTCTAAGAACTCGGCAAGCAATTGATCCAGTCTGAGATAGATGTCTTGTACTTCGACTGAATGGCTTCCGAATTGGTGTCCAGCATAATCAGTTGAGGAAAAACTGACTGCCAGCAAGTCAGCAATGGTGTCGGTCCCTATGGCCTCATTTTCTATCAGGGTTTTAGCCAAATCGACTAGAATTGTGTTTCCAAAGGGTGTCGCTGGAAGAAGGGTGTATCGTGTATGCCCTACTCCAAACCTCCGTGAACTGCTAATTTTTTTTAGATCATATGGAAATTGAGCTGACTCGGTATTAGGAAATGGTTTTTCATGTGTTTTTCCATCTGGTAGACTCTCTTCATAATTTTCCAATGGCAGAAGGGTCTCCCAGGAACCGCTCATGTATTGGTCCACTAGTTTACGGGCGTTAAAATGACCAAGCCACGGAGGCAGAACCTGCATGTAGTAATCACTGGTGATGAACTTTCCATTGGATTTGTCATACCAAAATGCTCCATCAGCCAGATGACCAGCTGGTAAGATAGCTCCTCGGTTCTTGATGGAAATCGAATACACTTTTGAACGGTGGTTGCTGGCCAGTTTCATCTGATCACCAAGGGTTGTAGACAATAGTCTATGTGGAGACATATGACCTTCGCGTGACTGCGCACCTATCGTATTGGCATCGAGATCTCCTACGCAATTGACTTGCATTTTTTCTGATCGGTCGTACCAGTCATTGCCGATGATGCCATGCACATTGGGACTTGCCCCTGTATATACACTTGCATGGCCAGGTCCCGTAAAAGTAGGGGCATATTGGTACTGCCCGTCGTGAGCTACATATCCCGCCTTAAGCAGTTTCTTAAAGCCCTTTTCCCCGTAGTCATTCCAATATCGATAGAGATAATCATACCGCATTTGATCGACCATGATGCCTAGCACAAGTCGGGGCTGATCTTGAGCAATCAGCGAGACATTGAGGTAAGAAATGAATATCGAAACAGATAAGAATCTTAAAGGAGACATGCAGCAGGATTTGGTGGTGACCTCTAGACATTGTTGACCTAAAGGAAGGGATCTTTTACGAGAACTAGTTGAAAAATCATATAAAATTTCAATGAGTTTTATGGCTTCTCTCAAGTAAGTAGAAAAAGGCCAAATGCCGAAAGGGGACAATGCGGATAGAAATCGGAAAAAAGGTAAAACCAAAAAATGCTGAAGTCAAAATGCAAAAGGGAGATAAATCGAAAATGCCAAAACAGGATTCACACAGAAATCCAAGGAATGGGAAACGGAAAATAGAAAAGGGATACTCCGCTGTACTCGATGATGTGATCGTTTTCACTAAAGTCGATGACCATATGAGGAACATCAAGGCATAAAAACAATTTATGAGGGTTTAAATAGGTACTCACTTTCCCGGACTAAGATTGTATATTTGTGAAGGACGCATTCCTGACTTGTTAAATCCTCACATCTAATACATAGTCTCTGTAATGCCGTCTTCAAACAAGAGTTTCTTACAACTGGTTGCAGTTATTTACATCTTAGTGCCCCTTGCCTTGGGAGCTCAAGTGCAACCAATGGATTTGGGTTTTATGAATGATGCCATTTCCGAACCATCTGGCTTGGCCATGCACTATAATACCGGCAACCACCATTTTGAAATCTGGGCACATAACGATCATAAATACCCAGATTCTATTTACAGCATCCGGTTGGATGATCTGGATACGTTTTCAAGATACCTGGACCTGGATGTTCCTTACTATGATTGGGAAGACATGACCAGGGATGATCAAGGGAATCTATATATTGGTGACTTCGGCAATTGGACACCTGCTGCTGAGGACCAGATCATCAAGATTGCCGATCCAAACGGGTATTCAACCCACTTCCCAGCTACAGAGACGATCAAATTTACTGTCCCCGCCGTCGGAAATTTGGAATCTGAAGCGATGTTCTATTTTCAAGATTCATTGTACATCATCATCAAAAACATCCATAATGATCCCGATCTGACCGAAGGGGTAACCTACGTGTATCGTATTCCGGACCACCCTCACGTGGGAGGTGGTGAACATGTAGCGATACTTCATGATTCGCTGCAAACCTTGCTTCCAGGAGATCCGGTACCCGGGGAGGTTCGAATCACCGGGGCAGATATATCACCCGACAAAAAAGTATTGACTTTATTAGGATACAGTCGCATCTGGGTGTTCTCTTGCTTCCAGGGTAGTGATTTTTTTTCCGGTACTACCCATTATTTTTCTATTCAGCCCCGACAGTACGAGGGCATTGCATTCAAGAACAATCATGAGGTCTATATTTCTAAAGAAGGTGCAGATGACAATCCTAACTACAATCCCAAGATGTTTTATTTGGACCTGAGCCCGTACATCGATGGTGCCTGCCAAGATTGTGAGAAGGCCATTAATACAACTTTCGATCAAGGTCTGGATCATGGTTGGTATCTTTTTACTGCCGGCACCGGTGCGGGGCAATTTGATGTGAGCCAGGGAGTGGCCGAGGTGGACATCAGCGCAGTTGGGATGTATCGTTGGCATGTCAACCTTCGGCAGAAGGGGGTCAACTTACAGATGGGAAAGTCTTTTCGTGTTACTTTCTCAGCTTGGACAAACCAGACTGATCACTCCCTCTCTGTCATTCTTAATAATCTGTCTGGCAGCACGGGCTACGCTTATCACCTTCAACCGATTACGACAACCGCCACCAACTATTCATTTGATTTTGCCATGGAGAAGCCGACGGATATCAACTCAGTTTTTAGCTTTAATCTTGGCAATGATGCGGTGCAAAAGATATATCTAGATGACCTCAGCATCCAAGCCAGTAGCTGCTATTGCCCGGATACATTGGCCCTGGGGGCTCCGATTCTGGATACCGAAGTCGACTTGCAAGCCAGTCATTCTATTACAGTGGGGAGCGCATTGATAAACAGCAGCCTTTCTTTGCGAGCAGGAGACCATATCTGTGCGGATCCAGGATTGGAAGTGGGGCTGGGAGATGTTCTAACATTTGAGATTGACGGGTGTGAGTAATGCAAATTTGAATAGATCCTTCAGCCGACGATTGTCGACAGGTACATCATTTCGGATTCATGGATGCAGGTGAAGGGAGTCCACTCTAAATGGCATGAGAACGATCACTTGTTGATCTGGTCGCACAATACTCTGCCTTCAAGATGTTTTACCATATCAGGACACAATATTGTGGCCATTCTGGAGTTATCACTAGATATCTTTTTATAGGGCACATTCCCCACGGACATACTATTGCCTTACATTACCTTAGATTTGGTTCGATTTTTGCTGACTCTACATTTATGAAGCAACTACTACTCCCCCTAGTATTTGTCTGCACTTTGACGGCATCCTTATCTTTTGCTCAGACTCATGACCTCTATACCATATTTGAAGGTGTCATTCTATCATTTCCAACCCCAAATAGTATGGAGTTTGAAGCTGAAGACCACCATGCTATTAAGACGCAATTACTACTGAAGTTACCTGAAAGCAAGATCCACTTAAGGAGAATGATCAAGAAATTCCAAGATCAGAGATGGCAGGTGTTTGTCAGGAACTCCGATGGTGTTTACGAAATTGTTTCTATATATGGGCTAGGGAAAAAAGGTGTAGTGGAAGAAGTCGATCGCAACCCACCTCCGATCTTCAAGGTTCCTGACATACATATTGGACCAACCAATCCATCCCAGAAGAGAGCCATCAGTACGGAGCAGGCCGAGATCGTCCGCTTGACTAATATCGAACGATGGGACAACGGAATGAAACCACCCCTTAAAAACAATGATCTGATCCATTCTGCTGCCCAGGGGCATACCTGGGAGATGGCAAATGATGATTTCTTTGCACATTGTGACCTTGATTCAGGTACCAGTCCTGGAGATCGAGTCACAAGTACTGGCTACTACTGGAATGCTGTGGCAGAGAACATTGCAGCCGGGAGTAATACAGCAGCTGATGCGATGGCTCAGTGGATGGGCAGTTCTGGCCATCGCAATAACATTTTATCCAGTTCCTATCGGGCCATGGGTGCAGGTTATGCTTACGATGGGAGCAGTACTCCGTCAGATCGATTGGACGATGACCGTAACTGTGTCCAGGATGCTGCCAGTGGTCCCTATTATCACTATTGGACACAAAATTTTGGTCGGAGGAATAATATCTACCCCTTAGTGATCAACAGAGAGGAAGTAGAAAGTGATAGCCGTACAGTGGCCTTATACGTTTATGGCACTCCGGTCTCACCTTACGAATCTTATACGGCTGTTTCTATGCGATTCAGCAATGACAATCAAAACTGGTCTGCCTGGGAGACATATAGTCCAGACAAAACCTGGGAACTTAGCCCAGGGAATGGGACTAAAACGGTGTTTGTCCAGATCCGAAACGCCGCTGGATCTGTCAAAACATCCAGCGATGAGATCATACTTGATGGAATGGAATGTCCATCCCCCATGACCTTTAGTAACGAGACATTGAGCGGTACCCATACCTATACAGATTGTGAAATTATTGCTGATCCAAATGTCTTAATCACTGGCGACATCACTTTTGAGGCGACCCAAGTGACGCTGGGTGTTGGCGTTGAAGTCCAGGCTGGTGCCGTATTCGAGATCATGATGATGAATTAGTCATTAGTGACTGAAAGACTGATCTTGACCCTTTCGATTTTATTTTCAAGGGGTCCAGTGTAACACTCACACAAGCACTCAGATCATTTTCTGAGAACTCGTCCATCGTCGGAGATGTCTGATGATACATGCTAACTCTCTGACTCAACAGTCACTCAAAAATACGCCAACTGCTAGACCGCCTTTCGAGGTTTCTTTGTACTTGACATTCATATCTTTGGCGGTTTCCCACATGGTCTGGACAACTTTATCGAGCGATATTTTTGCTTCATCAGGGTCAGAACCTACTGCCAACTCAGCTGCATTGATTGCTTTTATAGCACCCATAGAGTTTCTTTCGATGCAAGGTATCTGCACAAGACCTGCCACGGGGTCACAGGTCAGTCCCAAGTGATGCTCCATGGCGATTTCAGCCGCCATCAGCACTTGCGCAGGGGTGCCTCCCAAAAGTTCAGTTAGGCCTCCAGCGGCCATAGCAGCCGATACGCCGATCTCAGCTTGGCATCCACCCATGGCTGCAGAGATGGTTGCACCTTTTTTAAAGATGCTTCCGATTTCACTAGCTACTAGCAGGAATCTTTTGATTTGGTCGAATCCCGAAGCTTCTTTTTCTATGATAAGATAATACATGATGACAGCCGGAATGACCCCGGCACTGCCATTCGTTGGGGCAGTTACCACACGACCTAAAGAGGCATTGACCTCATTAACGGCTAGGGCAAAACAACTGACCCAATTTAGGATCTGTCGGAAGCCGACCCTGCCATCGCGCAATACTTCTAACCATGCTTGAGATGATCTGTACTGTTGATCCCCGATTAGTTTTCTATGCATTTCAGATGCGCGTCGCCTGACATTGAGTCCACCTGGCAATTTGCCTACACTATGACATCCTAGATAGATACTTTCAAGCATAGTTTCCCAAATGTCTCTTATCCCCTGGTCGATTTCAGCATCGCTTCGCAACGAACGCTCATTAGTCAGCACTATTTCGGAAATGGACTTGCGAGTTTTTTTACAGTAAGTGAGGAGCTCATGGCCTTGCGTAATGGGGAATGGAAAGGTCCTGAACTCTTCCATATTCTTCTTGGCATTATTGCGCTCCTTAGTTACGACAAACCCCCCGCCGATGGAATAATAGGTTTTTGTCTTCCTACTTCCTGAGGTTAGAATGGCTTCAAACTTAAGACCGTTGGCATGGAAGGGTAGAAATTTCTGATGAAATAAAATATCAACGGTTGGATCAAAAACAACTTCTCTCCTTTTGCCTAGAAGTAAGGTGCGTGTTTGCTTTACCTTCTCTACAATGCCTTGAATGTCACCTGCAGTTACAGTCACTGGGTTGGCGCCTGATAGACCCAAGATGATGGCACGGTCGGTGGCGTGTCCTTTTCCGGTCAGGGATAGCGAGCCATATAGGTGAGCCTTTACCCGGATCACATGATCAAAATGGTCACCAGATGTCAATGCTGAAATCCAGCGCTCAGCAGCGCGCCAGGGGCCCAAGGTGTGAGAGCTCGAAGGTCCCACACCGATCTTGAGCATGTCAAAAATGCTGATGCATTCCATTTTTCCAACTGAATTTCCAGGAGATGATTCGAACAAAATGCTGTGATCTACGATGAAGGAATTTCTTGGTGTCCGTCTCGGTGAATGCTGTAGCCCTAGCGGGCTCAAAAATATCCAAGCGTTTACTAATTATTGCAGGGTCAGATCATCGAACCATTTCATATATCTTCTCCGACCATCTTCTTACAGGCATCACTCCATGGTTGCCCTTCGGCACTGCATAGATGGAATCAATGTTCAATGATCTGGATAATATTTCCAGTCGATACCTTGTTTCTCCAATACCGATTGAATCATCATTCTACTTCGGATACTGTGTCTCACCTCCTTTTCCAATTGACGTGGATCAAAGCGATCTAAAATCAGTTTTCTTAAATCATGCTCCAACCTTGCATATTCACGTTGGCCACTTAGATTGTTCCATTCACCAGGATCTGCTTCCAGGTCAATCAATTGGGCTCCATATCCGGTAAACCAATTGTATTTATATCCACTTTTCACCACACTAAAACAGGTGGTGTATACACCCTCTGAGTGATTCTCTATGATGGCAAATCGGTCGTCGTCCTTCGTGCCGTCCATCAGTGGCATCAAACTGGCTCCATCACACTCAAGTCGTTGATCATTGGGAATACCTGCCCAGTCTAACATCGTGGGCATGACATCTACTAATGATACCGGAGTGGTTTGCTCAGTGCCCGCAAAACGTCGGTCTGGATATTTTACAATCAACGGTACACGAGCCGACCATTCGTTAAAACTTCGCTTTTGCACCATCCCTTTTTCTCCTACCATGTCTCCATGATCACTGGTAAAAACAACAATGGTATTTTCCTGCAGTCCTTTTTCATTTAGCACGGACAATATTTCGCCTACCTTGTCATCGATGTAGGTATACAGGGCGTAGTATGCACGCCGTACTTCCCTAATGCTTTTCGGAATCGTCACATCTGTGACATCGGTGCTGGAATGACGTCGCAGCCATTTGTCCATAATACTGAGTTTATCCTGCCAATCTTCGGGAAACTCGGGCAATTGGATTTCAGCATCTGCGTACATGTCCCAGTATTTCTGCGGAGGCCAGAAGGGCTCATGAGGAAAATTATAAGAGACAAACAAGAAGAATGGTTTCGTTCCATCATTGTCTTGTAAATACTCAATGGCTTTCGTATGAGCAAGTTCATCAAGTTTCAGATTCTGACTTGGGTGATCAATCTTCAAACGGCTGGACACATAATTATTCACGTGTGGTCGAGGAATCTTCTCATCTCGTGATTTGACCCAACGATAATCGGTAGGGTAGTGGCTCTCTATCAGCCTTTTTTCGAATCCATGCAGCTGATCTGGCCCTACAAAATGTACTTTACCACATAAGACGGTTTCATAATCGTTCTCGACCAGATAGTGATTGATTGTTGGGATTTCCGAGGCCAACGGTGAAGCATTGTCATAAACCCGAATATTTGAAGAATACATTCCTGTGAGCATCACCGCCCTGGCTGGTGCACAAAGTGGATTATTGGCATAGCAGGCATCAAATCTTACACCTTGTTTTACCAGCTGATCCAGATGTGGTGTTTTTACCACAGGATGTCCATAAGCACCCAGCAGCATAGGAACCATCTCATCTGCCGAGATGATCAAAATATTGGGTTTGATGTCCTGAGAGTACAGATGCAGGCTCGCTAAAACAAACAGTAGAAGGAAGTTGGTTTTCATAGATTCATTTTTTGTGCATTAATGGATTTTCTGTAGTGGCGGCTACTGCAGACAATGATCCCACGGCGCAGCCTAAGACAGTAAATTCAATACCTTTTAGCAGCAAGTTGTAGAGTTTGGTATGGTGGCAAGCCCAACAATTGTTGATCTCTGCCTGCCCGGTACTATTCAGGTAATCTACCAGACCTCCATCTTGATCCACCACACAGACCGATGGTACTGCGCGAATGCTGGGATTCTTCTGTCTCATAGCTTCTCTGAGTAGATTTTTTAGGTGTGAAAACCGAAAACTCATGATAGTACTTATTATTCCTGGTCAATGTCATGTCGGAGTCCCATGCGTCTATCGGCCCTCGTAGATTGCTCCGGAGGTAGTGTTTTCATACAACTCAATCTTGGCGATCGAGGGCATTTTGAAGACGATTTTATTCCACAGCCACTTGGCAATGATTTCACAGGTCGGGTTTTCCAAGCCCTCAATATCATTCAATAATTTGTGATCAATCTGGTCAATAATGGGACCCACCACTTTTTTTATATCGGCAAAATCCACTACCCAATCAAGATCTTTCACTAACTCACCCTCAAAGAACACCGTCAGCCGATAAGTGTGACCATGGACATTTTTGCATTTATGACCCTCAGGAACATTGGGTAAGAAATGAGCTGAATCGAAAGTGAATGTCTTAAAAATTTTCATTGTATTCATTTTTCTCAACTGTATGATGATCAATCGTGTGGTGATACCTTGGGTCACTTGCTTTCCTTCCATAAGTGAGGGACCACAACGAAGTAGGACCAAACATGACGTTGTCAATTGAAGAGTGAAGTTATCATCTCTTCAAATGGTTTATTTATCCTGTGTCCGCTAGCCTTCTGATTTTAATGGAGAAGGCTTGTGATGGATTAATGGAAATCAGCAAGTTGAAATCATCCTCCGAAAATCCACGATTTTTTAGTGCTGGATATAAATGTTCAAAAATGGCTGTGTAAGGTTTTATCGCCTGTTTTTCCTTTTGCGGATCGTACCAACCCGCATCGTGTGAAATCAAAACTTTATCCAAAAATCCATTTGTTTTGGCATACAAGATTTTATCAATGTGTTTATTCAAGGATCCACCCACTCCATCAAGACTAATCCAGCATCCCATTCTTGCCGCAGCAAGATAGGACTTATTGTCGGTTTCATTTTGGGCATGGACCCAGATAAAGGCCTGGGGCGAGACACCCATGCTTTTTAAAATATCCAATTGTGGCCACATACCTGCTCCCTTCCCGGTATGAGAGGCTATGACTAGACCGGTCCCTAAGTGAGTGAGCGCTGCAGCTCGGACTAGTTTTTGATGTAGGTCCGATAGGGTGTCTGAATTATCAATACCAATTTTGATGAACCCGGGTTTGATCGAGGTACCTTCAATCCCATTTTCAAATTCATGTATCCACATCTCAGCCAGGTGTTCAGCACTGATGCCTTTAGCATACATTGGGATGAATTGATTGTTGCGAGCACCGTAGAGGCCAGTGTTGGTGATGATTTCAATACCAGATCTCTGTGCGAGTTTTTCAAGAAGAAGCACATCCCTGCCAAGGTAGTTGGGTGTGGCATCCACAAAAAAATCAACGCCATGTTTATGCAATTCATTGAGATAGGGTAGTACGGTAGTAATCACCGTGTCATGATTCCAATCGGATGATTGGATGTGGTCAGCCCCGATAAAATCAACCAGGATATGTTCATGGGATAGCCAGATCTTATTTGGCCCCATCCGATGAGTTCCCTCTACACTCTGAGTCAATGTGGTGGGATGATTTAAAGAGGAACAATGTACTCCCAAAACCATTAATGACAATGTTATGACGATCGCCAGGGCTTTCATCTGGAGAATTTGCATAGCTTTTTGCATTTTGTCATCCATTGGATTAATCTATAATACCTTTGCGAAGAACGAATTGATCTCAGATCCGGCATCATTCCCATAACTTTTTCTTTTCATGTGGCTTAGTGATTCCCGCGGCTAAGAACTTATCTTTCATTGGATAAGCAGCGGGTACTGGAGAATGATGAAACAAGACCTGAATGACTTGCTCTGTTTCCTGAAGGCTCTGCAAGGCACTCTTCCAGTCATTGGGAAAATCCGTTCGAATGGTTTGGTTCAAATCCAGGCAGATGGCCATATATGCCGCGCATGCCCTCAGTCTAGAGTTTTTGCTACCTATGTTTTTCAGAATGGACAATTTGTATTCCTCTTGCATTTCCTTTAG
The DNA here is from genome assembly GCA_965223025.1 of Saprospiraceae bacterium. Classification (GTDB taxonomy): domain Bacteria; phylum Bacteroidota; class Bacteroidia; order Chitinophagales; family Saprospiraceae; genus JABDMH01. The sequence continues at coordinate 3,010,795 of CBDCVP010000023.1, read as the reverse complement.
AAGATTGTGATTTTCTACCAATTCTGCCACATTTGCAGGAGATTCCTTTTGAATTCGATAGGTGAGTTGCCCGTGATGGACTGACTTTGATCCACCCTGGTTTATAATGACCTTTTCAGCTAGGTCAACCAACCTGTCTGCAAAACTGGTAATGGTCTCATCCTCGGGCATATTATGACGTGTGGTATTCTTATATCTGTCTACTATTTGCCACCCTTGTGCCATCATCCAGCGGTAGCCCTTAGATGCACCAAGAATCGTACCGGCTGTCGCAGCAGTGTTGTCACAATCCCAACCAAAATTGAAGGCAGTTTGCAGGGTCAAGGCAAAATCACACTGACCATACAGTAAAGCGGCTATGGTAGCACCTGTATTGAGTTCGTAGCCATTGCGGTCGCGCATTGCACCGTTGACCTGGCTGTATTTCTCTTTGAGCATCCGACGGCTTTTTTTCCAATCATGGGGATGTGCGCGATGCCAGGCCCGGACGTCTTGGACGATGCTGACCAAGGCACTCTTGGGGTCAGTGGCTGCCAAGCCGGCCTCGATGATCGCTTCGATGTCGTCTTCTATAAAAGCTGTGGCAATCATGGAGTTGAACAGTTGAGTCGCTTGGGCGGGCTCTCCATCAATAGCTACACGTGTATAATTGAGGCCGAGTCTAGCAGCGGACTGAGGCATGGCAGGGCCCAATAGTCCAAATGTTTCGCATAGGAACTGTCCCGAAATATTAAATTCTGCCCATGGATTTAGCAATAGATTGCCGGTCAGAGGTGGTTCTATTCCCAGGTCCATCAGCTGGCGAGCGTATTGGTTGGAGCACCAAATGCGGCGATTGATCCTTTCTTGCCATAAATCGGAGATTTCTGACGGAGTGAGGAATAGTTTGTTGCGTGTCTGCATTTCGACGATATAAACCCACTCAAAATCCGTGTCATCATCTGTATGTGCTCCTTCGGGGAGTGATGGAATATACCCATCTACTGAGCCGGGCTCGTGGATGTAGTTCATTTCATGGGGAATTCCGTTAAGGTTACCCAGTATCTGACCAAGTAATCCTCCTCGTATTTTGTCGCGAAGTTCTTCTTGAGAGATTTCTATGGTTTGGCCTTGTGTGCTGACGGTAACAGGTAGGAATACCACAGCTAGTAAAAGAAGTCTGATTTTTCTCATAACGGCAATATACAATGGGTAGTTTAACCCTTGAAATAATCGATGGCTTCTTTCAGTGCACCATCCAAAGAAGTATAGGTCATGCTCAAGTCATCCAGGGATTTTTGATTGGCGTAAAAGTTTTTTGTACATAGAATACGCATATGCACTGAAGAAAGACTAGATCTTATGTTAAGAGACCGGATTAAATCACCAAAGATACCCATCAACAATAAGAGAACGTGCGGTATGGGAATCAGCCACTGTCTGTCTCTGCTGACCTTTCGCAGTCTTCTGAAAAATGCCCCATATGTGAGGTTTTCTCCGGCTATTAAATATTTTTCGCCTGAGCTTCCAAATTTGAAGCTCTGAACTATGGCCTTTGCTACATCTTTTACCGGTACAAAGTTTTTTCCACCTGGAGGATAGAAAACTACTTTCTTACCCAGTGCCGTGCGGATGATTTTTCCAGAACTCGGTTTAGTGTCATACGGTCCGATCATGAAAGTGGGATTTAATATTCTTATGTCTACCTCATGACGGTGTCTTAACAGATATTCCTCTGCTTTCCATTTACTTTGAGCGTAACACAATTTTGAAAAGGGCTTCTTGATGCTTTGAGTTTCTGCACCTAAAGATGTAAGACTGCCGAAACCAATGGTATTGGCAGTACTAACAAAGATGAACTGTCTTACACCTTGTTTTTTCGAGATTTCGTAGAGTCTGATCGTTGCTTGAGTATTTACAAGATCATATTCATGACAGTCTAATAGGTTCGTCGCTGTTTCGGCAGCCATGTGTACCACGGTCTGGACATCCCCCAAATGTGGCCCATAATCTCCCCAGAGATCCATGGTAATCAGTTCGAGGTGCGGGGATTGAGGGCCGCTGTAGGTCGCAGGATTTCTGATGATTGCTTTTACATGGTAATTGTCTCCTAAGAGTTGTCTGGACAGATTCGAGCCAAGCAGGCCACTGATTCCGGTGATGAAAACCTTTTTCAAAATTGTTGAGCTCAAAGCGGTAAGAGATCCTGCCTAAGGTCTGCCCAAAAGTAATAAAAGATCTTTCACACCTGGCGTGGGTAGACCTAGGTTGCAAGTTGCTATCCAGGTCATGAATCCCTTGCCAATGAGGAAAATACTGTGACACCACTATTCTTGTGGATTGCACCATCGAATGCTGCCAGAATCCACGGTAAAGCTGTATCAATCCGTACTTGATATGCACCTAATCACTATATTTAAAATGTCAAGAAAAAAACTTCAGTGAATCATGAGAATTGCGATATCTATTTGTTTGATGCTCCTCACATGTTGGCCTTTGGATGGTTTTATGCAACCTCGCTCTAATGGTGTGAATCTTGGGATGGGAGATCTGTACCGGCTTTCTGACGCAAAGTCGCGATCCATCAGTCCGGAAAATTTCTCCGGGGAAAAGGGAAAAGGAGGAATGGCCACTTTGGAAGACGGGAATGCAGCTAAAGCAGCGTCAGAGTTGGGTCAAAAATGGAAAGTCAACCCCTACATCTTTGTGCACCCCGGTCAGTCTTTTACACTCGCCGAGATTGAAGGACCCGGTGTGATTCAACACATATGGATGACACCCTCAGGCGACTATAGACTCAATATTTTAAAATTTTACTGGGATGATGAAACCGAACCTTCCGTGGAAGTGCCTGTCGGTGACTTCTTTGCAGCAGGTTGGGGGCGCGGGTATGAACCCGCCATACAGTCCCTGGCAGTTTGTGTTAATGCAAGAAGTGGCATGAATGCTTACTGGCAGATGCCATTTAGAAAGAAGTGTAAGATCGTCATGGAAAATCTGGATGAAAAGGATCTACGGCTTTATTATCAGATTGATTATGCATTGACCACGGTAGAAGATGATGCGGCCTACTTCCATGCTCAGTTTCGAAGGGCCAATCCTCTCCCAGATAAAACGGACCACATTATTGTGGATGGAATAACAGGGAAGGGCCATTATGTGGGCACTTATATCGCCCATGGTGCCTACAGCCCAGGCTGGTGGGGTGAAGGAGAAGTTAAGTTCTTCATTGATGGGGATACCGAGTTTCCGACCATCTGCGGTACAGGAGAAGAGGATTATTTTGGTGGGTCATATGGCTATGAAATGAGGAAGGGAACTGGAAAAGACGAAGGTAAAGATGTATATACATCTTTCAGTTCTCCCTACAGTGGTTTTCATTCAGTTGAGGTTCCCAAAGGAGCCCATCATCTAAGTAGAATTGGTCAATATCGTTGGCATATCCCAGATCCAGTGAGATTCGAGCGCGATCTCAAAGTTACCATTCAATGCTTGGGATGGAAAGAAGGTGGTCTGTACCTGCCTCTGAAAGATGATATGGCCTCAGTTGCCTATTGGTATCAAGCTGAACCCCATGGATCCTTTCCGACATTACCCGCCAGAGAAGTCTTGAAGATTGATGGTGAGAAGGAGTAGAAATCCATTAGACAGTCCGCAATCAGGGTTTTGGTTGGATGGTGCCCAGGCTCTTAAAGACCATTAACATCAGTAGACTCTGTCCTTCAATCAAATGCTCCCCTAGGAGTTTTTACCAATGGTTGGTCCTTTGAGCCTCTAAACAGCTTAAGTATTATCTTTAGATCACATCACATATTGGATTAGGAGGATTTCTCCGATGGAAGAATTCGATATTCGAACTAAAGCAGTGGATCATGATACAAAGAAGGAGACTATTGAAAGTACTTTCTAGCCTTCCGTTTTTAGGAGGTATGGCTGGAGTAGGATCTACTTTATTAGATCAAAAAAGCACTTTGACCCAAGCTGCAGTAGGTCATGAGAGGGAGCTGTTTAAGGAGTTGGGTTTGCGCACCTTTATCAATTGCGCCGGGCCATTCACGTCGATGACTGGCTGCTTAATGCCCGATGAAGTATTAGATGCTATCAGGAAGACGGGGCAAGATTATGTCGACTTGAGCGTCTTGCAGGATAAGGTCGGCGACCGAATTGCAGAACTGCTGGATTGCGAAGCAGCCATTGTGTCATCTGGTTGTTTTGGAGCTATGAGCATTGGTGTTGCCGGTGTGATGACTGGTATGGATCGTGAACTCGTGCAGCAACTTCCTGACACAGAGGGTTTGAAGAATGAGATCATCGTGCAGGAATCTCATAAGGGAGGGTATACAAAGGCACTGACCAATGTGGGGGCAAAACTTATTACTGTCAATAACGCTGAGGAGTTAGATCGAGCCATCAGTGAACGGACCGCCATGCTTTGGTTTCTCAATAAGGCCAATAAAAAAGGGGAGATCAATGACGAGGAGTGGGTAGCCTTGGGAAAAAAACACGACATCCCAACTTTCAATGATTGTGCCTCGGATGTTCCTCCAGTGGATAATCTATTCAAGTATACGAGGATGGGATTTGATTTGGTGGCTTTTTCAGGAGGTAAAGGACTGCGGGGCCCCCAAAGTGCAGGATTGTTATTCGGAAAGAAGAAATACATCGATGCTGCCAAATTGAATGCACCTCCCAGCGTAAACATAGGCAGGGGTATGAAAGTAAATAAGGAGGAAATCGTGGGCATGCTGGTAGCCCTTGAAATATACCTGGCCAAAGATCACGAGCAGGAATGGAAGATGTGGGAAGATCAGATAAAGCATATTCAAAAAGCTGTTGATTCGGTAGAGGGAGTTACCTCAGAGATCTATCTCCCAGAAATTGCCAATGAGGTGCCTACCCTTCGTGTCACCTGGGATCAGGAGAGCGGAAAAGCAACATATGCTGAAGTTCGCAAACGGTTGAGATTCGGACATCCTTCAATTGAGATTTGGCCGCACGATACCGACATGCAGATCACTACTTGGATGATGGAGCCAGGGCAGGAGAGGGCGGTAGCCCAAAGGGTTAAGGAGGCTTTGGAAGAAACCTAATGTGCCGATGGTCCAACATAGTCTTGAAGCAACCATCAGGGGCCGTCCTCAAACAAATCGCTCAATACAATCTCACTGTCCACAATTTCATTGCGGTGCAGATTCTCTTTTACACCTTTGCAGGTGATCATTGTCAAATGGATCGTTTTCGAGGTTTGAGTTGTCGCTCTGAAGATTTCGATTTTTTCCCGCAGCTTATTTTTATAAGCTTTAGTAATGATGAAGGGTCTATCGTGATATTTAATTTCACAAATATTTATGACATGATCTTTTCGGTCGATGACAAGATCGATCTGAGTGCCACCGGTGGATTCTGTGCCTTTAACATAGAATGAAAAGGCGTTGGCCTCAACACCACTTATGCCGAGCTTTTTCTTGATTCCAAATAGATGTTTGTGACATAGATTTTCAAAGGCAAATCCGAGCCAAGATCTAAAGGTCTGAGATTGTGAAATGGAAGTCCAACCTGTAACTCTTTTATCGGACACGAATTTGAGATAAAAAATAGAGAATTCATCGGTTAGTCGGAGGAGAGTGTCCTTCTTCTTTTTTCCAAATGGCTGGTACGAAGTGATGAAACCGGATTTTTCCAAATCTTTTAGCTTGCGAGTTAGGGATCCACCAGATGGAAGCTTAGTGAGATCTACAATTTCTTGGTGAGTTAAACCTTTCCATTTTGAATAGCATGCTTTGACAATGAGAATGTATTTTTCATAGTCATCGAAAAGTGCCTGGTATAGGTTTTCAAATTCATGACGCAATGGAGCATTTTTAGCAAATAGCAAAGAGTCCACGATTTGTGAAACACTCCTTCCTCGGGAGACCAATCGGAGATAATATGGTATACCTCCCAAAGTCATATATAGTTGTGATAACTGAAAAAGATCTAAGGCAATATTTCTGCTTCTAAGATAGATGCTTGCTTCTGTGAGGGTAAACGCACTTAAATAGATTTGGCGAGTCACCCGATTATGAAGTCCTCCCCTATTGAGCATGATGTTTTGGTTCATCCACGATGCTGCTGATCCACAGACTCCCAATACAATATTGTTTTTAGATGCCCAACTGTTCCAAAAGAAGCTCAATCCCTTGATAAATCCTGATCGTTTGCTTGCTATCCAGGGGAGTTCATCAATAAAAGACTACCTGCTTTCTCTTGGTGGATTGGTCCTCTAGTTTTACAATGAGCATGCGAAATGCATCAAGCCAATCTGTTGGAACCTTTCGGGCTTTTTCCTGGTCAAAAGATCTTAGGAAACTGAAGTGGAAATTTGTCAGCTGCTCTTGTTTCGATCCATCCATTATGCCAGTCACTTCAAAGACGATTTCCTTTCGATATGTTTCACGGATGAGGTAGGTTTTACCAACGCGCCTTCGTCCAACTACCGCAAGGAACTCAGGTTCCTTGCTGCTTAAGAGTTTCTTCAGTATTTCCACTTCTCTGTACCTGCCTATCATATTGTTATATTTGGCGAAATCTATATAAATATACGCTATTACGCCAATTAAGATATTTTATTTGGCGAAAAACAGATACTTAGCCTTACATTTCGCCAGTCATAGCCTTCCATTTACCGTTATCAAGCTGGTGAGATGGCCGATTTCACCTGCTTGCCAGTACGTCTGGAGGACATGACGCTCTTCATCCAAATTCCCGTCGATTTAAGGCTGGCAAGTGGTAAGCTTATCTTTACAACACCTGCTATAAATTAATCCAGTAGTTAAGCTTAACCACCAATGCCCTAGATTTGGGCCTGGCAAAATCAATTAGTCTATTTTCTTCTGCAGCCAAATAATTATCCGCATAGACGATAAAAAGATCGGAAGCCGGTTTAAACCTCCACTGCAATCTCGTATTGACATTCACATTATTTATTTGGTCATTATACTGAATGAAAGTAGTCCAGAATAAGGCTCTGCTGAAGGTCAGGTCTACTCTTGGCCCAATCAATACTAGATCAGCATCCCGATAAGCACCAGGCAAACGAATGCGATTGTAGGCAAAATTCATAGCCTTCCACATTTACTAGGGAACCATTAAAATATGCACCACTCGTGGTGCCCAGTTTATAAAAAAAGGATCTTCGTTGATCGGAAGAGTAATTTGCCATCATATAATTATAGGTGTAGTCGGACAACGCTGGCAGTTCGAGCCCATCTGTTCCACTTGGGTCAAAAGATTCCGTTAGAAAGGTATATGGGCTGCTAAGTTTCATTTTAAAACGGGCATTGTTTTTAAACTCAATACGGTAAAGGATATTGGCTTCCCAGTCCGTGAGCCAGAGTATTGCATGCCTGAGGAAGTCGAGTCCGAATCCGGGTGCATGAGATTGAATGGTTCTACTTGCAGGATAGTAGTTGCGATAAGTGGGAGTACGCAATTGCGAGAAATGGGTCCTTCTGACAAAGCCCACATCTGGATTGAAGTGGGCACCTACAGATCTAAGGTCAGATCTAATTTCCCAACGGAACGTTTCATAATTCACTTCAAAGCCTGTAGAAAAGGTTGAATCTAGTGAAAAGGGGTCGAGGGACTTATGGTAATATCCCTTTCCATTCCAACGATTGTCCGGCGTGGCCAGGTTGAGATCGATGCCGAACATCCGATCCAGATCGACGGTTGTAAGGTGAACGATCGATCCATGGAATCCTGGAACGCCTGCTTGCTGATTAAGATGGCTGCGATATTGGACCGCTGCCCTATGCGGTGCTGCACCGAGGCCACTGTATAATTGATGAACGGGATATCGAGTTCTCTTTCCTTAGCTGCTTGAACGGTCATTACTCCAATGCGCCATTTGCGGTCGAGATTTCCGGTCATTCTTGCGCCAAAAAGAAGTGGATTGGTACTGTTGGTGCCGGTGGCCGTATCAGTGACGATGCCAATGCGCCTCGAGAAAAAGGGGCGGGCTCCATCCGATCCGAAATTGCCAAATAAGTCGGCATTTTCCAGAAAAAATTGTCTTTGCTCGCGAAAAAGGATCTCAAAGCGATCAAGATTGGTAACCTGTTCGTCGGCTTCGACCTGTGAAAAATCTGGATTAACCGTAAGATCGAGATTGAGAGCGGATGACAACGCAACCTTCGCATCACCACCCACGGTAAATTCGTTTTTCGTCGGCGTGTTTTCATCAAAATTCCTAGTGGTCCTGAAACCTGTGTAGGGAATGAGTGAAATGTTTTTACCATTATTTGCCGGAGGATGATCCCAGCGCACTTCCTTGTTAAAGCCAATATTTGACCGTACTAAAATTTCGTGGGATATGGGACCATGTGGAAAGCTCTGAATACTCGCTATCAATGCGAAAGAAATTAACGAACCAGGTGTCTACACCTTCGTTGAAACGTATCGAATTGAATGGTATGGCCAACTCTGCGATCCAACAGCTGTCTAATATGCGGGTTTGAGACTCCCATTTATTATCCCAGGTTAGTGAGAAAGCATTGTTTGAGCTACTTGAGCCTTGGGTCCTCGTGGCTATGCCACCATTGGAGATCAGGCCCTCTCTTTGCACACCATAGGGATTAATGCCGAATACGAAAGCGTTTGTTTTGTCCTTGTAAGTATCCAGGACTACGGAAAAGCTGTCGTAACCCCTGCCACGGAAGTCCCGTTTTAGTGAACGAACGACATAGTCCCGGGGGCCCAAATTGTGCATGATACCTATTACGACAAATTTCGGGTCATCATAGGTCATGCGCACTTCAGTCTGTGCTGTGGCGAGAGAGGTGTCGAAGGGGAAGTACTGATTAAAATCGTCAGCCACATCTGCTTCGATCCAGGCTTGTTCATCCATGACGCCATCGATTTTGATGGACGACGATGCTCTCTTGATCTGCAAATCCTGAGCAGGCAAGAACCTGGTAAGGCCTAGCACTAGAAAACATAAGGCTAGTCTTAGTGCCCGGAGCTGCCTAACAATCATCCCCGGTGGTGAACTTGGCCGAACTGCTGATTTCATGGTTGAGGTTGAGTGGCTAAAGCTAGACTTAAAAAGGGTAAAAAGGGTAAAAAGGTAGCAAAGGGTAAAAAGGTAGCAAAGGTCTGCGCCTTCCTGCCAAATTTAAAAGTTCAATCTGTATTTCACCGGGTTGAATTTGTCCTTAAAAATATGTTCCAAGAAAAGTCCTATCTTATTTCTCAAAAGTAAAAAGCAAAACAGATGAAAAAACTCATTATCGGAGCTCTGGTAGCTGCCATCATCCTGTTTATTTGGCAGTTTCTGTCATGGCAGGGTCTATCTCTACACGCCGCTGAGGCACAGCATACTATGGATCAACAGAAAATTTTACCAGTGCTGGCGGAACACTTACAGGAAGGACAATACATGCTGGTGACGGTGCCCGAGGGGACCGGAAAAGACCAAATGATGGATCCGGAAATTATGGAGGCCATGACGGATAAACCCTGGGCTATGATCAATTATCATCCCTCTTTCGAAATGAATATGGGTGTGAATTTATTCCGGGGATTTGTCATGGATCTCCTGGCAGCACTCTTACTGTGTTGGGTGCTAATGAAGATTGGCTCCCTTGATTTCAAGACCACCTTGCTCGCCTCTATAGCGATAGGTTTTATCGGATATTTTACCATACCGTATTTAAACCACATCTGGTATGAAACAGATACCATCGGTTATCTGATTGATGCGATCGTGGGTTGGGGGCTGGTAGGAGCCTGGTTGGGATGGTTTCTGACTCGTGGCTAGCAATCTAGAGCCATCTCAGTGAGCTTTCTGGGGTCTAGTGCATCGAATTATCATACTCCCAGCGTAGAAACATCTTCTTTACGTAGATGACGGCGATCAGTATGGGTGGGCGGTCGATTCATTGAAGAGCAAGAAATGTTGAGTGCACCTGCTGGAAAAATCGTGAGCCTTTACACCAATCAATAGCCTGGCCTGCTATCGATTTTTACTCACAATTCTCTAAGGTTTGATCCAATGCCATACCGATAAACATAGGATACATCCAACTTTTGTATTTACCCCAGATCTCTCCCGCAATTTTGGGATACACCTCTGATTTGATCTGTGATGCCAATGGTCTGGCCTGAGCGCCGATGTGCCGGATCGCTATTGCGGTCTGTAGAAGCATAGGTCCCGGCCCAGTTTTCAATGCTTGACTAAGGGTTTCTACCGCATCTTTTGAGGCTCCCCGTTTCAATAATATCTCAGCGGCCAGTACTCGATTGGGTTGTGATGGATCATTGAGCATGTCTACAACCATTTTTTTCCATGGATCCAGGGTGCCCTCGAAGGCATCAAGGGCGGTGAGTGCCCAGAAGCGTATGGCAGCTTCTCTATGATTCAGGTGCTCGATCAATGAGTCTGGTGGGACTTTGCCCACTAGATCAGCCGCTTCCAATACCGACTCCAAGTGGGGGCCTTGAGCACTTCGCATCATTTCATAGACCGAGATCTCACCCACTCGTTCCATCATATCGCCCTCATTTAACAGTCCGGTATCGTACGTCTCCAGTATATGGTCCCGCAGTTTGATGCGGAGTTTAAAGACTGTTTTTTGATGCGACGAATCATGAATAATATTCTCGAGTTCTGCTGGGTCTTTCCGCAAATCATACAATTCTTCGGCAGGCTTGGGTGAAAACATTTTTTGAGTCTCTGGATACTCGTCCAGCATATCTAAATCACGCAACCTAAACAACTCATCAAAGGATCGTTTGCCTTTGTTAAAGATGACTGCGTTGTCAATGTAAGGCCTATGCGGCATGAAGTGACGAATATAAAGGTAGCGTCCATCATAGACAGATCTGCTCATATCGTAGACGTCATCGGCTCTATCGCGATAGCCAAAAACTTGATCACTGGGGCTAGATGATCTGGCTAAAAAACCGTGACCTTGCATGCGTGTAGGCTTTTCCATACCAACGATGTCGAGGACAGTCGGTGCAAAATCGATGAAACCGATGAGGTCATCGACTTTAGGATTGAGCTGACGAAATTGCCGGCGAAATTGATCAGGGATATACAGCACAAACGGAACACGAAGTCCCGTATCATAAAGCCATCGCTTGTATCGTGGTAGACCATAACCATGGTCGGAGAAAATGAAGACCACCGTGTTCTCACTGAGGCCATCTTGATCGAGCTGATCCAAGAGTTTTCCTACCTCCTGGTCAAAAACAGTGATCAAATCGTATTGGTGTGCCATGATACTACGAAACTCTTCTGTGTCCGGGAAGTAGGGAGGGAGCTCTACTTGATTTGGGTCGTGAAGTACATCCAGGCTTTGTGTATCTTCCTTTCTATCGGAATTAGCATGGCCCTCATGTGTGATCCCAAAATTAAATACACTGAAAAAGGGACTCCCACGTTTGCGATTTCTCCAATGAGCATCTTTGCTATTCTCATCCCATCTTCCCTCCGCACTGAAGTTATAGTCTGTCTTGGCATTGTTAGTTGTGTAATAGCCATGATCGCTAAGCAGTTCAGGTAGAATCTTTAAATCGGAAGGAACGGGTATTTCTGATCTCAGGTTTTGCGTACCTAGTGTGGTAGCATACATGCCCGTGATCAGGGTGGATCGGGCAGGAGCACAAATAGGAGCATGAGAAAAAGCCTGCGTAAAAACATAACCCTCCTGAGCGATCCGATCAATATTGGGTGTGGTAGCTTGCTCATCTCCGTAGCACCCCCAGGCTGGGCTATTGTCCTCACAGGTGATCCAGAGTATATTGGGCAGTTTATCTTGCTTAGGATGACATGCTATAGAAAATAGATACAAACAGCTGACCGCAATAATCTCGAGTTTCATTGGTCGTACTGGTGATTAGTTAAACATACTAGTACCTGCAGCCTACGGCGTTGCCAGTCTTCTTCTTCCGTCGATTGGCCTATCGTGATTCCTTGTCCAGTGCCTCACCAATGCGGTGGATGCAATCAACATAATGAAACTTGGTCATTCGATCGTTGGTCCTCTTCACTCTCTTCTGCATCAGCTTGCTGAGCTCTTCCAAAGAGCCAAGTGCAAGTGATCTAATATCAGTGAGTGTCTGGTCGACAGAAGAGGTGCTCCGGTAATAAGTAGTAATCCTACCTGTCTGAGGTTTGCTGGGATTTAGTAGGGAAATCAACTTTTTTAGGTGCATTTTCTGCAAATTTCGACGGAATACATCGGGGGAATCCTGGCGATATATTTCGCTCCAAATATCTCCTTGCATATCGCTGAAGAACTCCTCCAGGCCATAGTGTTTGGGATTCATCGCTTGTGCATCAATGAGTCTCTGCAGCCGGCTGGAAGTATAGAGGTTATTAAGCACATTCTGTTGAAGGTCAGAGATGCGTTTTACCCCGTATTCTGCTTTAAATTTCTCGAGTATTTCTTTGTGGAGCAACCATTGCGGTGTACGAAATAATTCTTTATGTAAGAACTTGACGGCATCTTTTTGCATCTCTTTGGGAGCAGGAGTAAATACAGATCCCTCCTGGTCATTGGTTTTGGGCGAGTCAAATATCCCACCGATCCACTTCGCGACGTGACCCATATAACGTCTATATTGACCGAAAATCTGGTCGTAAAGTTCTTCCGCACGCTCAAAATCCTTAGCCTCTTCTTCAGTCCAGTCAACGACATGGGGTATAATGCGTTTCAAATTGGCGATGCCGTAGGTTGAGGCCGTCATCGAATTATTGCCCAAGTCCTCAGACTGGGCTCTGGGATCATACTGACTCACTTCGGTCAGAAAATGCAGGGCGGGATTTTTTTCTGCTTTTTCAAGATACCATCGATTTAGGACCTTCTGATCTTCCTCGATAGATTTTGTGTTATAAATGGGCTTGTAGTTCCATTCTATCGCCCATCTGTCGTAGGCTCCCACCACGGGAAATAGATTTGTTACACCGTCTTCGGGTTGTGCCACGTAGTTGAAGCGTGCATAGTCCATGATGGAAGGTGTATGGCCATTCTCAGAGAGCCAGTCTGGATCTCGCAGCTTCTCTACCGGCGTGGCAAAACTCGCACCGAAATTATGTCTAAGTCCCAGAGTGTGTCCCACCTCATGCGCTGCAACAAATCGGATCAGTTGGCTCATGAGAGAATCAGTAAAGGTGTTCGTCCTTGCCCTTTCGTCTACAGCAGCTGTTTGGGTGGTGTACCAATTCTTGAGTAGACGCATGACATTGTGGTACCAGCCGATATGGCTTTCTAGAATTTCCCCACTGCGGGGATCATGTATATTGGGACCATAGGCATTTTGAACATTAGATGCAAAATATCTAATGACCGAATATCGAGCATCCTCCAGACTCATGGTTGTGTCTGTTTCGGGCCAGTCCTTTGCTTGGATGGCATTCTTCCATCCCGCCTGCTCAAATGCCGGCTGCCAATCTTCAACACCCATTTTTAGTGCTTTTCTCCACTTAGTGGGTGTGGCCGGATCGATATAAAACACGATGGGTTTCACAGGTTCGATTATTTGACCCTCTCTTTGCTTGCGAGCATCGACATCGGTCTTCGGATCTAGGGGCCAACGTACGGTGAATACCTGCTGTTCACTTCGTTGCTGCTCATCGTCAAATACGGTGTAGGAATTAGCAAAAAGACCTACCCTTTGGTCAAAGAGGCGTCGTTTGCGAGGTGTTTTGGGGAGCAGAATCATGGAGGTATTCAGTTCGAATGTCAGGACTCCAGCATTTACTCCAGCCGGCAAATCAATGGTCCGTGGTCCCGGCGAAGGTCGTGGTGAACGCAGGGCAGGTGGCTTGACTGCATATGTTTTTACGGTACGAATCTCCGTATTGATAGGGAAAGTCAACATGCGCTCAATATAGGATCGGTCCTTCTCCAACTTGGTCAGTTTGTAGCGTTGCTTAAATATCGGGTTCACCACAAATGCCTGGTTTTCTCCCTCGAAAAATTTTGTGACATTGATGAGGACCGAAGTGTCTGGCCGTGTGGCCTCGATGTTAAATGCAGCTGCAATCGGATGAAGGTTCGAATTCGTGACCGCAGTGTGGATGGTCTGCGTACTGTCGGTACTCATATTGATAAAATTAACCACTCGTATAAAAATCTTCTTGCGGGGACCTCTTTCAAAACGTATCACTTGACGATTGGCGAGTTCACCTCCGTAACCAGCCCCGGAGGGGGTTTTAGCCATACGTGTAATCGACATGATATCTCGACCAAAAATCGAATCTGGTATCTCCAAGTAGTACTTATCATCCACCTGGTGTACATGGATCATTCCGTACATGCTTTTACTGTCATTCGTGATAAAATCACGGAAAGTCTTTACCTTTTCGGCTGCGGAATCCTGATTCTGTTCGGAGGGATTCTTCTTCTCCTGCCCCATCATCACAGGGCTAAATGAGGCAAGAAATGTAAGGAAGAATATCAAGAAAAGGATTGATTGGTTGGGCTGACAAAATGCTGCTCTCATGGAATAGATCTTTCACGTAAATAAACGAAATTATCGCAAAAGTCTATGATCCGTAAAAACTTTGCTGACAAAAGTGTCAGATGATCATCTAGTGGTACACGATACTACGCTACCACTAGAAAATGTCTTTGGGCTCTGTGACTTAAATAGGTACTCAGCAATCAATATGGAAGAGTCATAGATAGGGCTGTTGGTGAAGCTGTAGATTGTGCCATCCTTTTTGCAGAGGTCTCCTGTGGAACTTCGGATTAATGACCTGCTCGCACATCGACCTCAATGCCTGAAAGTTGACCTTGTTTATCTGATTTTTCCTAGCAGATTTGATCACCGCAACATCGGGCTTTTCATCGTGATCTAGATCTCGACATCGCACCGATGAAATGAAGTCGTCCAGAAGTGGTAAATACACCAGTTGACTGGGCTATCTAGTCACGCGTTGTGTGCTGCTTCATACAATTCATCGTGGCTCATCCCTGCTCTGTCTTCACCTTCGAAGTCCATCACATCGAGTAAGCACCCGCAAAATAGATGCTTCCACAGCAGATGCTCAGACAATCCTGCCTTCATCTGGCTTTAAAGGAGTGCAAATGATCACTGAGATAGGCCCGACTGGAAAGAGATCGATGAGTGTGTGTAGAAAAATGTGAAAGCTGGAAGAGGCGGATTAGAGCAAAATAGGTGGTCGTGTTATCAGATCGGTTAGGCTTGATGATATCATGACAAGGGTGATTGCCATGAAAAGCTAAGAAAGGACGGATCATCAATAGTGTGAATTTTGCGGTCGTTGATACGGGAAAAGAAACATTTTGCTACACTGAGAAGTGGCTGGGGTGCTAAGTCATTCCACTAATTAGGGTGATATCGCAATATTTATTGTTCTAGAAACATTATAAGACTGGAAGAAGAAGTGGTGATGGTGAGATGCCGCTGCATCGGTCAATTTTATGTGCATTTTAAATAAGGGTATATTCGAGTGATAGATACATAACCGAATCTATAAACACTAAAATATTACCTGATGCATGCAAACCGTTTCATTATTATTGTGTGTGCGCTCATTTTTCTTTTTGATGCTGCTGATGCTCAGACTTCTGCCGGTGAGGTAGTCATCGGAAATCGTGTCGAGATCAAGTCACAATTCTCGGACTATACATATAACGTGTCTGTTTATCTGCCCATTAAATATGGTACAGAAAAGGAGATCCCTGACCAGCAGTATCCTGTACTCTACCTCTTCATCGGATGGGATCACATGTTTCATGCAGCTAGTGGGATCGTGGGATTATTGGAGGATTTTGAAGAGATACCAGATATGATTGTCGTAGGTATCACCAACATCAATTGGTGGAAGGATCTGACACCAGAGCAAATTGCAGGGAGAAATGATAGTGGTGGAGCTGAGGTGTTTTTAGATTTCATCAACCAGCAATTGATGCCATACGTGGAGTCGACCTATCGCACCTCTGAACATCGATTATTCATGGGTCACTCCCTCGGTGGCATGTTTGGCATTTATGCATTGACAGAGCAAGCAGGACTCTTTGAAGATTATGTCTTGCTCAGCCCATCCATTGAAGGTCGTGCAAATACCCTCTATCCCAAGCTATCAAATATAATGACCTCCAGTAAGAATTTAGAAAACAACATCTACATGATAGTCGGCTCCGAAGGTGAGAGGATGGATAGGGGCATGGCCAAATTATCGGATGCTTTTTCGCAATGTGAAAGCGATGATTTCAGATGGGAAATGGAACGGAGAGACGATTTAAATCACTTTACCATTGTGTTGCCAGGTATGATGAATGGGCTTAAGTTTGTTGCGAAGGACGATGTGGAGTAGGGGCCTGCCTGGCGACCATATGATATTCAGAAGCAATACTTTTGTGCTAGGCATTATTTCATACGAAACTGAAGCACTAATGAGTCCAGGGTAGTGTGGTAGGATGGATTTGCAAGATGATAAATTTGATTTTCGATTTTATTTATTTGGTTTGAATCCGTCCGATTATATCGGAAAGGTGGTGTGTCTTCACCGCAAAAGAGATAATTGTTTCGTACGGTATTAGTGGTAGCCTTGTGAAATCTGATCGGTGATTTAGCAATGTTGTAAATAATGTTCTCGGCCACAAGAATATCCGTAATGCCTTCATCGAGAAACATGCCATTGCTATCGGCCCTACCCACATTGATGGTTACGTCATGAATGAGGTTGTTCATGAGTTTGCTCCCAGGTTGCAGTCCTAGCATATAAATCCCACCTCCGTCGCTCAGTTCATTCATGATATGGTGGATATGGTTATGAGCTACTATGTTTTCTCTTGCAGGTGTAGGAGTGGGATTCCACATCCAGCCTATCGAAACTCCGGTATAAGGAAGATCGTGAATTTCGTTGTCCAATATTTTTGTATTTCTGGTCAATCCACACCATATGCCCACAGCACCAAAAAACTGCTGGCCACAATGTGAGATGTTAGAATTTATGATCTGATTGCTTTGAGCTGCTTGATCGGGAGAATGCTTCCACCATGGTTGTCCGTTGATCGTGCGATCGCGACCTTCACCAATCATGATGCCATTACCAGATATATCACTCAGGGTGCAATGAGAGATGATATTATTGCGACATCCTTGACCCAACCAGAGTCCCCCGCCACCTAGATGCTCAAACGAGCATCCTGCGAAAGTACAGCTGTCGGCATAGGTGGCCTGCACCGCTGCAGGTACGACCGACCATCCATGTGAGAAGTTCGGCCGTGGATCAAAATGGGTAGCCTGAACACCACCGTAACCTAGCGCTGGTATGTGCCAGGCACTGTGTTGGAAGTGGATGTTTTCAAAGTGTATATTCTTTATCATTTGCTGCGATAAACCATGGAGAGAAATGAGTCCTTCAGATTGAGGAATGATCACTTCATGGTCATCGATGGACGAGCCCTGTGCAATTTTGATCGCAACTTTGTGTTGCATCCGGTCAAAAAACCATTCGTAGTCTTGATCGAGAAATGCGCGGTCGTTTTCGAGGAAATACCTTGGTTGCTGCTCCCAGTGATCCAAAGTGAAGAAATCAAGTACTTTAGCTCCAATGGAGTCTACCGCTGTGAGTTTGGATTCTTTAAGGTCGATTTCTCTGATGGGTATTCTCGAGATAGACCAATCGTGCAATAGGATCAACTCCGTTTGCCTTTCATTTTCTGGAATCGGAAAATCACCTGATTCAAAGAAAAAATGTGTGCGTTTATCGGCTCCAACCTTTGCTGTGCGTAAATATGCATGATTGGGATGCCTGGCTCTGGTGGCCCTGTGGTCATCAATAAATAGTTCACGAACATCCTTCACATGCTTTGGCACCTCCGCCCACCACAGACCATCATCAGACTTTTTCCACTGATTGATCTCTATCCCACCAGAAATGATGGAAGGTGCGTGAGGATCACCTCTCAGGATAAACTTCTTACCAAGCAAGTTAAATTGATCCGATGGGAATTTAAGGGGTGACTCGATCTTGTGTATCCCGGGTGGCAACTGAACCACTACTTCCCTATATTGATCTCTGGCCAGCAGCTCTTGAGCTTCTGCTATAGCACTTTGGATCGTGGACACGAGATGCCCCTTGTTGCCATCATGCTGGTCTTTTGTATGGTCTACCACATAGATTATTTTGGTGCTCTTGCCACAGGCAACAAGTAAAAGACCGAGAAGCAAATAGATCAGAATAGTAGTTGGGTATCGACGAACCATGATGACTGATTTTGAATTCTACATTTAAAGCGAGCTTTGTTGGTAGTTGCGACATCTCACAGACTCCACACCCCACATACGAAGGCTACATCGCGACTTCATCTCAGGAAAGTGTTTTTTGCACATGGCGATGACACCCCAAACACGCGCAATGTCACCGTGTTGATGGTTTGCCAAGAGAAGTAGAGCAGCAAGTTTTTACACCGGTCGCTTAGTTGACTGGAAGATGAGTATTTACACCCAGATACAGGTGCTAGCCAAGAAATCTGTGTCGGCACCGAAGCTTGATGTACAAAATTTCTTCTTCTCATCTCTTGGATTATTAGGTCAATAGGCGAGAGCTGATAGCTACTGCTGTTTTCCATGACATGAATATAAAAAAAGCTTAAGATGCCTTCTCTTGTAGTTCGCGGTGCAATTGGACTATGCAATTCCGATGAAATTTTTGATTGGGCCTCCATGGTCTGGACCGATCACTATGTTGAATGTTCCGGTCTTAAAGACATACCTGATTTAGCATCGAGGCTCAAAAAGATTTAACATGGTTGAAATCAAAAGAAAAAGGTCCTAACCTAAGATTCCTAAACGACTTCAACTGAGATAAAATGCCTCAGGTCGAGGAGGTGATCATGGGTGCGATTTTCCGTTGATGTGCTAATCGATGTCAATCATTTCAGGAATCTAATGAAGTCATTTGAAGATAAGATAGCAGATGTATGAACACCGCGGAAGGCATCAGAAAACCGGCAACCAAAATGTAGGGATACTCGGCAAACTCTGCAGTCTTGGCCATAGCAGAGGAGTCAATTTTATTGATTCCACCACCTTAAAAGTCTGTCATATCAAAAGGAAAAACAGCATAGAGTTTTCAAAAATATTGCCACCAAAAGCAAGAGTACAATGGGTTGGTTTTACGGCTTTAAGCTCCACCTAATCATCAATGACAAGGGTGAGTTGCTTTCGTTTTATCTCTCTAAGGCCACTACCGATGACCGCAACTTAAAGGTAATCAATAGTTTAGTTCAATCAATCTTTGGTAAACTTTATGGTGACCGAGGATATATATCCACAAAATTAGCTGACTTACTTTGGAACGACGGAATTAGTCTGATTTACAAAAGAAGAAGAAACATGAAAAAGCAAAATCTCTCAGACGAGGACAAGTTATTGCTACGTAAACGGTCGCTCATAGAGTCTGTCAATGATGAGTTGAAAAACATCTGCTCCATAGAACATACTCGACACAGATCTATCTGCAGGAAAGGGATCGAGATCAGGCCCATATAAATCGGGAAAGTAAGGTGGTCATAAAGAGGAAAATGATGAACATTATGACAAGTAGCCCCACCATATTCCATGCTTTTACTGCACTGCGCCATTTGTGTGGATGGCCAACATATAATCCACCCATGATCAAGGATGTGAATGCAAAGACCATATCATAGTTGTATCCCTCTATGGTGACGTTGGGATGTAGAATCCCCTGGCCTACACTCAAGACGAAAAGCCCTTCGATTAAAATCCGAAAGGATTGATAAAAAATGAGGGAGCTAGGTGGAATCCTTTGGATCCATGCTTCGTTTCGGTGTCGAAATAAGAAGAATCCTGTAAAGACAAAGGCAGGTAAAATTAGCAGAAGGACAAATTTGGGCGGAAAAGACAGGTCTTTGAAAACATCAAGGGTGGACATGATATAGATGTACAAGTGCCATCCAATCAAGGACAGTATAAGTATGGTTTTTTTTCTTCGCATGGTTGAATCCCCATCCGATTTTGACCCGTTGATGGCGGTGAATCCAAAATAAGTAAGAATGATGGTCACCAGGATGGCAAGGAAGAGGTAGGCGTATTCGAGTGTCATATTGTACATTTTGAGCTGTGGATTAGAATTTGTCTTCCAAGATTTGGAGTGCATTTATACCATCTGCTCCTAATATGGTTTTGACCTCCTCCATGGCAAGCTTCCATGATGGAAGTATGTGCTGCACCATGGAACGCCCCTTTCCTGTGATTGATATTTGTTTTGCCGCATCCTGGAAGGCCCATTCATTCCGAACAATCAGATCAATATTTCTCTTAAGAGTTGATTTCTCAAGTACTGCGATCTCTGACAGTTCTTTTTGAGAACATGACTCGCATTTAGATAGGACAAACAAGAGGCCTAGTTGGCTATTGGTCACACCATATGGTCGAATATGTCTGCGAAAGATGCGGGAGATGCGTCTTTGCAGTCGTGAGAACTTCCCCACTATGCAATCTTGAGGTTTAAAATTTTCCACATAGAATTTTACCACAAAGTACAAAATAGTTGTATATACAACCACAGGTATTGGGAAAGGCAATTGCTTTAGTCGAGTCAGCGGTGGTATAGTCCGGATGGCAGTAGACGCAGCGTTGCGGTCAGATTTTCCCGTGATCGAAACCAGAAGGACCTGATGCGAGGTGATATTTTTTAATGATCGCATGCTTGATACACATAGTTCTGTAAGCCCGGAAAGTCTGCCCCAATCCCTCTAAATCTCTGCTTTTCAATTGCTGCGCATTCCATTGATGTAGCAGTTGGTTGCAGGACAATTATGGTGAGGTGGTGCTGATATTCCATCATTAGAAGTAGGGGGAGCAATGTGGGAAGGAAAGGACAACATTTAACAGAAGTTATTCATGTGTCGAGCTTTACAAAAGCAGCAGAAAGTCTTAACTTTACCCTACCCATTTTTCTAATTATAAGAGATTTACATGGAAAAGAATAAGAATAGACCGGATGCTAACCCTGAAAGGCGTGGTCTTAGTCGAAGAGGATTTATCAGAGGTGCTGGCCTGACGACTGCAGGCACGGTGGTGCTGCGCACCGGGGTAGGTGCATTTGAGGAGCAACCTTCCTATGCGAAAGGCAGCGAGATAGGAGTGGAGGGTGCAGAGATTGACATGAAGGTCAATGGCCAGCTGCACAAATTGACAGTAGAGCCACGCACCTCATTGGCCACAGCACTCAGGGATCATTTGGGACTGACAGGTGCGAAAGTAGTGTGTGAGCAGGGCGCCTGTGCGGCCTGTGCGGTTTTTCTCGATGGTAAACTAGTGAACTCATGCATCACCATGGCTCTGGATGTGGGTACTCAAGAGGTGACCACCATAGAAGGCATTGCTAAGGACGGGACATTGCATCCTGTCCAGGAAGCCTTTATCGACCACGATGCCACTCAGTGCGGGTACTGCACATCAGGTATGGTGATGTCATGTGTTGATCTTGTTGAAAATAACGCTAACCCCACCATAGACGATGTCAAGCATGCCACTCGTGGCAACCTTTGTCGATGTGGAACTCATCCTCACGTGTTTAAAGCTGCACTTGCTGCGGCAGAAAAAATGAAATAGAATGGAAAAAAGAAAAGAAAAATTTCCGTTTGGAATAACAGGGCATAACCTCACTGAGAAAGAACGAGAGATTCCCGCCAGCGAGCCACCAGCTTGGCCGATCAATGAGAAACTTAAGGAGGTCGGCAAACGCGTAAAAAGAATTGATGCCCAAGCCAAGGTGACGGGGAAAGCCAAATACACTTCAGACATCCAACTGCCTGGAATGCTGTATGCTAAATTCCTGAGGTCAAACGTACCTAGTGCAGTGATTAGGTCGATCGACATCAGTGATGCAGAGAAAATGCCAGGTGTACATGCCATTGATATCATTAAGACAGAGGCAAAAGATGGGAAGGCTGCCAATGTATTTCCTGATGTCAAATATGTTGGTCAGCCCATAGCAGCAGTGGCCGCTGATACCTTAGATATAGCTAGGGAAGCCGCTTCTAAGATCAAAGTGAATTACGATTTGCGATCTTTTGTGATCGACATGGAGGAGGCGATGGAACCAGACGCTCCCCTTGTGTATGACGAACCAGTAAAGAAACAGGAGGATGGTGGTGATGTGGGGGTGGTACATGATGGCAGTAAAGGTCAGGGCAACCTCAGAGGTCCTAGCACCAGCAGTTTTTATGGTGGTCCCAGGGGTGACCTGGATAAGGGATTTGCAGAGGCGGATGTGATTGTAGAACACACCTACCGCACTCAGGTGCACACGCATCTCCCATTAGAGACTCACGGGGTAGTCATCGATTGGAAGCCAGATGAAATGTTGGTGTATGCCTCGACCCAGAATACAGCAGGTGTTCGGAATGAATTGGCCAACCATTTTGACCTACCAAAGAACAAAGTACGCGTCATTTGTCAATTCATGGGTGGAGGATTCGGAGCCAAGCACAGCGCTGGAAGTTTCGGCCCCATGGCTGCTCGCCTATCCAAGAAAACAGGTAAGCCGGTCTGGCTAATGATTGATCGCAAAGAAGAGCACTTGGCAGAAGGCAACCGACCCAGTTCAAAGCAAACATTGAAAATTGGAGCGAAGAAAGATGGTACCCTTACTGCTATTGATCAGAAATCTCATGGCACTGCCGGTGTAGGTCTGGGAGCCGGTGTGGGCAGAGTCGCTCAGATACTTTATGAATGCCCAAATTTTAAGACGGAGCAATACGATGTACTGACGCATGCGGGTCCGGGTGCAGCTTGGAGAGCTCCGGGAAATGTACAAGGAGCTTTTGGATTAGAGCAAGCCATCGATGAGTTGGCTGAGAAGTTGGATATGGATCCCTTGGCCTTTCGCGATAAGATCGATAAGAGTGAAGTGAGAAAGGTGGAGCGCGCCAGAGGTGCTGAACGCTTTGGCTGGTCTGGGAGAAAGAAAGCCGGATCTGACACTGGAGTGGTGAAAAAGGGCATGGGCGTTGCTCAGTCTTGTTGGCCGCGATTTGTACGTGTCAACTCGACCGTGCAGGTGGTCATCCAGAATGATGGCTCCGTAGAGATCAGATCAAGTGTCCAGGATATTGGTACCGGTACAAAGACCATCCTCGCTCAGGTTGTCGCCGAGGAGCTTGGACTAAAAACAGAGGAGATCAATGTGCGTATTGGCGATACACTATTTCCAGACGGACCAGGAAGTGGAGGAAGTGTCGTAACGGGTTCGATCACACCTGCTGCAAGAAATGCAGCCTATGAGGTAAAAATGAAGTTGTTTGACCAGTTGGCTGCCAAATGGGAGACAGAAGCTTCCATGTTGACTGCCATGGATGGCCAGATCATTCATGCTGAGGATGATGCCAAAAAAGTGTCCTTTAAGGAAGCCTTAAGAGGTATGCGCACGTCTCAGATTTCAGTGACTGCCAGCCGATCCGATGATTACGGTGGTTTTCAGCAACCCTGGGGTTTGGCATATGGAGATCTGGGATCGGTACAGTTTGCCGAGGTTTCGGTGAATACCGATACTGGCTTTGTCAAGGTTGATCGCATCGTGGCGGCGCATAGTTGTGGGCGGCCGCTCAACATCGGTCAGTTAGAAAGCCAGATCAACGGGGGAGTGATTCAGGGTGTCTCGTATGCTTTGTATGAAAACAGAGTCATGGATAAAAGTACAGGTCATTTCATGAATGCCAATGTGGATCAGTATAAAGTCCCCTATTCTATGGAAATTCCTGATATAGATGTGATACTAGTCGAAGAGTATGGAGCTCTTTCATCTACAGATGCCTATGGCATCGGAGAACCAGCGAATATTGCCACCGCGGTAGCCATTGCCAATGCAGTGTACAATGCCATTGGAGTGCGTCTGTACGAAATACCGATTACTCCAGCCAGCATCTTAAAAGCACTAAATAAAGTTTACGAATAAAGTGGAAAGCCATGAATAAATTTAGTTGGTATGAAGCCAAATCAGTAGAAGATGCTATCAAGCAGGCAAATTCTACCGTCGGAGAAGAACTATATGCACCTACTGGTGAAGCTGCTCTGTTTAAATCCGGAGGTGTTGACCTTTGGGATTTGGTCAGAGAAGGATTGATTGAGCCGAAGAAGGTCGTGAATGTGCGCAACATTCAGGGATTGGACCAGATTAGTTTTACTCAAGGCAAGGGCCTCACTATTGGTGCAAACAGTACCCTGAGTGACATCGAAGCTCATGCCGAGGTAAGGCAGTATTTTACTGCTTTGCAACAGGCCATAGCTCATGCGGCCACACCTGCAATACGCAACATGTCTACGATGGCAGGTAATTTGGCACAGCGAACAAGGTGTTGGTATTTTCGATCATCAGACCATCCTTGTTTTCGCAAGGGTGGAGATCGCTGCTACGCCCGCAGTAAGAAGGCGGGTCAGAATGTGAATCACGCGATTTTGGACAATGGATCTTGTGTGAGTCTGCATTCCTCGTCTATTGCCACCGCTCTGGTAGCATATCAGGCCACGGTGGTATATGTAAACCAGGCAGGCGAGACAAAAGAGGTTCCGATTGAGGACTTCTTTGTGTCACCGGCGGTCGATGTTTCTCGAGAGAATATTCTGGATCCCGGAGATCTGATTACTGAGGTTCGACTACCTAGTCCAGCACCCAATACCAAGACCGCCTACACAAAACAAGTGGCCCGGGAGTCCTATGACTGGTCTTTAGCTGATGTAGCCATTGTAGCAGAAATGTCTGGTAGTACATGTCGAAAAATTGCCATCGCCCTGGGAGCAGCAGCACCCACACCTATTCGGGCATATGAGGCCGAGAAAGTCTTGGTCAACAAATCTATCAATCTAGTCAATGCCAAGTTGGCTGCTGAGACTGCTATGAAGATGGCTCGTCCTCTGAGCATGAATGGATATAAAATACCCTTGTTTGAGTCAACAATAAAAAGTGCATTGCTTGAAATTGGATAATTATGGAAATCACACCAATCAAAAATAAATACTGCAGATATCTCAAAGCTAAGAGCCCTTACGGCCTCACCGAAGGAGGTGAGGAGCCATGGTTTTTATTGGATGAAGCAAATACCATCTGTTGGTGCGTTAAGTCGGCTGGGGGTGCCGGTCCAGATAATGGTCTTGTAGCTCCCGCCAACTGCACGGCTGGGAGATCTTGCTTTGCACCTGGCAAAGAGTAATGACAAAATGAGTGGGAATATGACAGATATTGGGGAGCAGATTCCCAAAACTCATATTCCTGAAGTCGGTAGCCTTTTCACACATCTCGGATTCCAGGCCTAATAACTTTGGGGTATTACCGGGAACCCTGACTAACGAAGTATGAATCGGAAAGAGTTTTTAAGGATTTCGAGAGGAATTTTATTGGGCCCCTGAAAGATTTGTGAGCAAGTGGATGAATAGAAGTAGGTCGATAATATTTGTTTTGGTAGTTGCATGGCTTTGTTCCTGTACGAGAAGAAGTAATTTTAGTGCGGACAAGGTTGCCATGACTGGCGAAAGACAAGCATCACTAATCCATGACTTGGAAAGCTCCAGCGGCCACTTATA
The DNA here is from genome assembly GCA_965223025.1 of Saprospiraceae bacterium. Classification (GTDB taxonomy): domain Bacteria; phylum Bacteroidota; class Bacteroidia; order Chitinophagales; family Saprospiraceae; genus JABDMH01. The sequence continues at coordinate 2,985,244 of CBDCVP010000023.1, read as the reverse complement.
CGTTTACACAGACACTACCTATGCGACTTCTACCGGTAAAGGGATAACCATACAAAACAGTTTTCCAAAAGGTGGAAACATTGCACCTGGAACACCATATACTGATTCGACCGGAAAAGAGTATTTCTTTGCGGGATTCTGGACTCGCATCATAAATCAAACCAATGCCACCTTGGAGTTTAAAGTCAATTTTCCCGCCGATTCATTTCCTCTTTCTCCTCCATCTGACTCATACTTGAGATTGTTTATACCACCTGATACAATGACATTGGATAAACTACCGCTGTATAGCTACGGTTTAACCGGGATGAAATCGTTCTTGGATACTAATTTTCACAATGCAACCGTATTGCAGAAAACAATGGAACCCAATGAGGAGCATATTTTCTATATAGTAACGCTCTCTTATCAGGCTGGAGGACCCGCGAGATCAGCAATGATCCTGAAAGAAAAAGAACTTTTCTATAGGATTTCCATGGGACCCCATGGTCCCTTGGAAATTCCTTGCGGAGAGATGCTTATTAAAAACAAAAATATAGATGATAGCTAAACCTTGTTTCTATAATTGCTGTAAGAAAAAGAGATTTTTGAAAATAGAGAGCCGGCCTACAGCATTGTGTATAAGTGGAAGGGGTTTAAATGATGAGCAAAATTATGAATATAGAACAAGCAGTCAATGCTAAACTGCAAGTTTTGAAGATCCGGGACTACTCAAACGCGAGACTGTTTCGGAGGTACTCTTTAATTTGAATCGGAATTAGATGAAAGGTTTGGTAATTTCAGACCATACAGTGGGAGGCTATCGCTTCCTCCAAGGCATTGCCCCCTATTCTAGTGGTGTTGTAGCCTTGCCGGGCTATGAAATTGTACATGTAGTGTTTTCTACCTGGATACCACTTCAGACTGGATTGCCACGGATAATCAGATATTTGGACAAAATAAATAGACCTAGTCAGGCCCTTTGTGGTATGGAGCTTAGAATCCCCAGAGCATTTTCTTTTACTGGTTTCGCTGATTTCAATGCTTCCTATCGTGGTCTCCTTCAGGAACATGACTTGCTGTTGGGATCAGTGAATCCCTTGGCAAGAACCAATGTAGCTCCTAGCATTCAGCAACCGGAAACCCCAGTGTTATATGGTTTTTCCTATACGATGCCAGTCGAGAGCGCACATCAGAATCTGTCGTTCATTGTGGCCGGTGCAGGAGATCTACACGATCAATCTCAACTAGATCCCAGTTCGATTATTCGGCCACGTGAAAACAGTAGATCCGCCATTCGACAAAAAGCAGCGGCTGTGATGGAGGTGATGAGGTCACGACTGCATGGATTAGGTGCAGATTGGTCAGCTGTAACAACGATCAATGTGTACACTACTTGTCCATTACAGGAGATGTTGGTTGATATCATTTTGGGGCAGACATCATCTGCAGCCCGTCATGGAATTCGCTGGTATTATAGTGATCCTCCGATTGAGGGTTTAATATTTGAAATGGATTTGCACGGTGTTTCTAGAGAGGTGAGGCTGGTATGACCGGACACTTACCTAGTAAGAAAGGAGACTTCGCTTTCTTCACAAATACTTAACCGACAACCCCATTGGAGGTTTCTGGATCAATATGGTGTATGATCCAGACATTAGGTTCAAGATACACACCAGTGTTTTTCGACAAATTTACCTGGATTGGAGTAAGCCCTTTGTGGTCGATGTACGCGCCAGAACTTCTAAACGTCAGGCCAGACCACCTTTCCCACTCAGTAACGGTTCCGGGGATATGCATAGATTCATGGCATACTCCTACAATCTGACCACCAGCATTTGTGTGTACCCGTATCCATGGATCGAAAGGCTTACCAGAATCGTCTTTCCAGTGAATGTAATCTTCCATAGAGATCAGGGGATATTCAGATTTTTGAGTCGGCCTAACAGGGACAGCTACTGCCCTAAATCCGTTGGATTTGGCAATCTGCTTCATGGTTTCAAGAAAAACATAACTGAGTCCTTTGCTACGTAAGTTGGGTTCGATGAGAATCTGCAATCCTACCAGTAGGTTCGGCTGCAACTTGCTCCCCAGGTCCGTGGCAGCTTTTTCTAATGCCCAATCGAAGCCTTGTTCTGGCAAGTCGAACAAAGACCCTTGCCAGTTCACGGGAATGGAATTCCCTGTGCCTATGAGAGATCCATCCGAATAGAGCGCAAACTGGCAATGTAAGAAGTCGGTATAGAGTAGGTGCCAGTATTTTACAATATAGGGATCTCGGTAGATATACAGCGGCCAAATTCTTTCACCCAATTCATTTTGGGCCTGGCGTATTTTCACATCTCCGATAATAGTGTGGTATTTCATATTAGCGGTTGGTGATATTAGGCCATGTACTGAGCTGGAGGAAATCCAGGCATAATTACGAGCATTTGCCAGAAAAATCCATATTTCGTCTGTTTTATTGATGCGACTACATCGATTACTTGTAGTATTTTTTTCTTAACCAAAAAGCTACTTTTACTAATAAGATCAAAGCAGGTACTTCAACCAGTGGGCCGATCACACCAGCAAAGGCCTGGCCTGAATTGAGACCAAAAACAGCTATCGCCACTGCTATGGCCAATTCAAAATTGTTACCAGCTGCGGTAAATGATATGGATGCATTCGTATCATATTCGGCTCCCATAGCTTTGCTGATGAAAAAGCCTATGAGAAACATCAGGGAGAAGTACACGAGAAGTGGAACGGCAATTCTGATCACATCCATGGGAATTTGTACAATCAATTCACCTTTGAGTGAAAACATGAGGATAATCGTAAAGAGCAAGGCTATGAGCGTGATGGGAGAAATCATGGGAAGGAATTTATTTCTGTACCAGACCTCACCTTTTATTTTTACGAAGAGGACCCTACTGAGCATTCCAGCTAAAAAAGGGATGCCTAGATAGATGGCGACGCTCTTCGCAATGGTGGCAATCGAGATGTCTACGATAGCTCCTTCAAACCCGAAGTAGGGAGGCAGAACCGTGATAAATATCCAGGCATAAAAACTATATGCAAATACCTGAAATATGCTGTTTAGTGCTACCAGTCCTGCTCCGTATTCGTTGCTTCCTTCGGCTAAGTCGTTCCACACCAGTACCATGGCTATACATCGAGCAAGGCCGATTAGGATCAAACCTACCATGTATTCGGGATGGTCTCGCAGGAATGTGAGTGCCAGAACAAACATCAGCACAGGTCCGATGATCCAGTTGAGTACTAATGAAATAGAGAGAATTCTTAGGTTCCGAAATACTTTCGGTAACAACTTGTAATCCACTTTGGCCAATGGTGGATACATCATCAATATCAATCCTACAGCTATGGGTATATTGGTCGTGCCACTGCTGAAAAAATCAATAATGGAAGAGCTCGAAGGAAATAAATAACCCACCCCAATACCAATAGCCATCGCGAGAAATATCCACAGCGTGAGATAGCTGTCTAGGAAGCTCAGTTTCTTAGCAGACATTTTTTAGGGGCTTTTTCTGATTTGAGAGAAAACGTAAAACATCTCAGTAGCTATTTGCAGGGAACGTTCATCATATTTTCCTGCCTCTTGTGCTGTGCCATCAAACTCCTTAGGATCTTCATAGCGAACCACGATCCGCTTTTCAGCACCAGGGATAAAGGGGCAGTTTTCATCTGCATGTGCACAAGTCATAATTGCTGCAAATTCCGGACTGTTGTTGGAGGGATCGTTATACAACTTGGAGAAAGCCTCGACGGGTGCTGCTGCATCAGAATAATAGACTTGGTAAACAGGATTGGTTCCTCCATCTGACACAATGCAAAAGCCGCTCCTTTTCATGGACTCAACGGCACGCTCATTGAATGCTGTCAGTTCGACACCTCCGGAAAAACAATGAGTAGGTATCCCATAATAATATGCGGCCGTCTGGGCCCAGATCTGGGCAAACTGACTTCTGCGCGAGTTATGGGTGCAGATGAAGTTTAAGTAGGGTGCCAAGTTTTTTTCTACTTTGCCTTGGACGTAATCGATAAGCACTTGAAGCACTGTTTTCCTTTGGTCAGAAATATCGAACTCCGGTGCTTTTGGTACCGATGCACGGAGATCTGGCAGCAGCTCTTGGTCTCGGTTGGTCATCGTTGAAGAGTATTTGAAGGTCTCATTGGTGTTGGATAAGAGCGATAAGCATAGTCTGTGCATGTTTTTAACAACAATCACCAGGTGATGGAGGCTCAAAACGGTCAAATACATCAGAGAACAGCACCCGGATCTCGGTCCACCTAGTGGGATTAATGAAGTAGTTTCGACGAGCACCCTCAATACGACCTTGAATAATTCCGATATCTCTAAGTTCTCTGAGATGTTGACTGACCGTTGCCTGCGCTAGTCCCAATTCTTGAACCAAGTCACTGTTGATGCAGGAATTGGTGCTTAATAGATGTTGGATGATGGCCACTCGGGCAGGATGTGCCAGTGCTTTGGCGGCGGAGGCCATCTCATTCTGAGCTTTTGAGAACAATGCTGTTTTGGTTACTCCCATGATTCCTATTGTTACATTGCAATATTACGATGAAAATGGGACATCCACCATGAATGTCACCAATCAAGGAGTTTGCTTCGCAAGGGATCCCCATCAGTTTACCCTAAGCTCTGATCATCAAGTTTTCAAATATTCACAAATATTGGATCGCCAGAAGTGTCAGACTTTTTGCCTCCAGCTCAGAACTGGATTAATGAATGGCAAGGGTACCACGTCGAATTCAGCGGAATAGTTGCTTAGGAACTGTCTGATAATAACTTACCCATTTCGACTGGTTCTTTTGAACCCATGCTGCGTTAGAAAAAATTCGAATAGCCCCACTATGCTTATTTTTCCTGCCTTGCTTGGATTCAAAATAGCATCGCCCAAACGGGCAACTTATTATCAGACAGTCCCTTAGCAGATTGTCCTGTTCCTATCCCAGTCAAAGAACTCGTTGTCAACCAATCAAGCCAACTCCTCGGTTTCGCTCATCAGTTTCTTGACTGCTTTGCGAAACTCCTGCCAATCAAACCTCCGATCTTGATCCGCATCCAATTCATTCAGTAATTTGTTGGCGACGATGCTCGAAAGAAAACGACTAACTTCGGCAGTGGAGATCAGTTTCTTTAGCTCAGAGGCACTGAGTTTACCGTCACTGTTCTTATCGAAGAATTGAAAAGCCTGTTCAGGATCATCAAACTTCTGAGTGATCAGAATGCGCAACTTGTTGAGAATCTGCTTTTTACTTGCCATTGTATCAATTTGCATCAAATATAGTCGAAAAATTGAGTCTTGGATAAATATGTGTACGGTCGGATCCGGAGCGAGCTCATGCCACTCTATGCCTACATCATCCTTGAGCATTACCTGGGCTTCTGTGTTTTGGGAATTCCTGATCCAGAGAAGGAGGATAAGACTCTTTAGCGTGGCAAACTACTCACTGCATGCTTGGGAACATAGTACATACCATCTTCATTTGGTAGTGCCAATCTCTAGGTAGGCCGTTCCCCTTTCTTTAGCAAGGTTCACCGTCCTTTCCACTCCGTTGACCACAACCTGGTGTGTGCCATAAAAAGTACTAACATGACAAACACCCTGATCGTCGGCAGTACCTTCGAAATCTGTCCACCACTCGTTGAAAATAAGTGCTTGATATGCCTTGGCTGCCAACGTTGGGCTCCAGTCCTTTTTGTAGAGAGATGAAGCAGGTATCCAGTTGGCATCCTGCCAGAAACCCTACATCAGGATCCCATCCACCGCCGGATGAGCAAAACAAATGCGATAGTAATCTACTAGGTGCTGGACATTTTTCTTTTCCTCCTCTGGAGTCACTTTAGGTGTCTCACGGGTTCTTCGTGGAAGATATTTGGAACGTTGGCCGGGCATATTGAACTCTGTAATACGAATAGGTAGGTTGAATTGTGCGAGTAAATCGAGGGCGAATCTCAGAGAGTCAGGATCAAAAGTTTCCGAATGCAAATGGCCCTGGACCCCAATGCCATCAATCAGTATTCCCCTATCCTTCTATTTTAGCAGGTGTTCGTGAATGCTGAAGCACTTGCGGGATTGCACACTTCATTAGACCTGATTGTACAGTGGATAGGTTTGATTACTGGATTCAAGAAATTGTCATCTAATTGCATTGTAGATTTAAAATTTCCCTGTATTTGCCCATTCTGTTCTTGGCGGTATTGGTTCCATATTATCCCAATGTTCGACAATTTTTCCATTTTCAATTCTAAAGATATCGAATACTGCAAGATCGGTTCCGTCCAATGTTGCTTTTGAGTAACTCACTACGTGATTACCTTGACCGATTACTTTAAATATAAAGTCATAATTAAAGTCTTGAGTCGCCAAAAATTGCTTAACGGCTTCAATTCCATTAGGTACGTGCGGATTCCTATTAATGTATTGCTGTGTGGATATATAATCAGCCACGTTATCGTGATTTCTGTTTTGGAATACATCCACAAAAAAGCTTCTGATTAGGGCTTTGTTTTCTTCGGTTTTGTCTAAATCATTTAGTTCAAAATTACCCAAAACCATATTCGTGCCACCCACATTTTTGTCGGGTTCCTGATATGGGGCAATGACATCCCAGTGTTCAATTAGCTTGTCGTTTTCATCGGTGTCGAACATGTCAGTAGTAATCCACTTGGCTGCTCCATTATCTATGTCTTGATAAACATGTACAAATACAAAGGTACCATCTTCAATAGCCCTGATAATTCGAATATCTCTGTCCCTAGTTCTCTCTAAGAAACCTTTGAAGAAATCTTTAAATCCTTGCGCTCCGTCAGCAACTCCAGTACTATGTTGTGTGTACCGGTCGCCAGAGTATTGGTCTATCACTTCCATTTTTCCATCTCTTATTCCTTCGAGATAGAGCTTTTTTGCATTTTCTAGTTTTCGACTCATTATTTAATCTATTTTTCTACTAAAGTTAGATCTTCGATAATGCCTCCATCAAAAACAGTGAATTGGTCTGGCGTGCCAAAGCGTAATATTCCTGAAGAGTACATGACGTTATTATTAAAATTAAAAATCAAAGTCAGATAATCTGGGTGGGACCCTTCCAGCCAGCTAATTACATACATTTTGTCTCCGATTTTCCTCGAACTATAAGGCAAGTCCTGATTGCCTTTTCCTTTTCGTGGCCCTGCAATCCATCGATACTTGAGCATACCTTCATATAATTCAAGATGTATTGCCATACCCGTTTGGTAGTAATATTTCATTGAAGTTCCATCCAATAAATGTTCGGGTTGCTTTTCCTGGGCGGATATAGAACTGAAAGCGACAGAGGTCAAAAAAAGAACTATAATGGTTTTCATTGTCATGATATATGGTTAAAAAAAAAGCGCTTATTACACCTACTTAAATAACAACAGTTGTTCCTAGTGAGGGCTACCTTGAGTTTTAAGTTTGCTTTCGGGAAATGTCTTGAAATAGACGAGGGTTAGTACTTAGCATGTGGGGTGTGCGTAGCCCTTGGCCTATGAATGCTTTGGCTATGGCCTTTTTTCTCCCACGGTCGTATCTATTTTTATTAGCAACTCAAGCCTAAGATTCCTTTCAAGCTCTTTCTCTGCGATGCTCTGTCTCAGCATTTCGTGCTGCTCGCGCAGAGATTCTTCAATTTCTTGAGCGATCCTTGTTCGCTCCCAACTCAAGACCTTCCCACACTCATAGTTACAAAATATTTGTTGCAATCCCGTATGGACTTATTAGTGGTCATCACGGATGATGAGGTATTCCACCACTTCAATGGCCTCTAGAGCGGCCGTGAGTCTTTGTTGATCTTGTGTAAAAAGTGACCTGCCGAAAACTGAAACTAACCCTAGAAGACTTAAAAGGAAGAAAATGATCGATTACTTTTTTAGGCACTTCTGAATCAAGAGAAACAAAACTACTTCCCGATACAGAAGCTGCTAAAGATATGACTAAGTAAATCATCGGTACTGATCTCCCCGGTGATTTCACCGAGATGATGGGTAGCCCGACGGATGTCCATGGCAATGAAATCGCTGGTGACGTTCTGTGAAAAACCATACAGCGCACTGGTGAGACTGTTAAGCGTTTTTTGAAGTGCTTGGGCATGACGGACATTGGCAACGATGACATCAGCTGTGGGTTGTGCACAACCAGTCGCTGACTGGTAGATACGTTCTTTGAGCAATTCGATGTTCTTATTTTTAAGTGCACTAATCGGCACAAATTGATGTGCCTGAAGAAATGAACTGCCAAAGTCATTTGCCACTGCATGGGGATTGAGATCCATTTTGTTGGCAACAGCGAGGAGTTGCATATGCTCCACCTGTAGTGAGGCCAGATCATGAGATAGATCATCTCTTGAGGTTGTGGAGGCATCAAAAACGTAAAGAAGAATGGTAGCCTCCTGAATTTTCTCCATGGTTTTCTTGACTCCAAGCATTTCTATGTGATCTCTGGCCTCATGAATGCCAGCGGTATCAATGAGCCGGAAGTCGATACCGCTGATGTTGAGCATTTCTTCTATGGTATCGCGGGTGGTGCCTGCAATGTCTGAGACGATGGCTCGATCCTCTTCCAGCAGCCGATTGAGTAGGGTGGACTTACCGGCATTGGGTCTGCCGGCAATGACAGTATTGACCCCATTCCTAATGGCATTGCCCAAGCGAAATGTATCTTGGAGATCTTTGATCACAGCCACAGACTCAAGGATGAGTGCTTGCAAATCCTCCCTATTGGCAAATTCCACATCTTCTTCAGCAAAGTCAAGTTCGAGCTCGATCATGCTGGCAAAATGAATCAATTGCTGGCGTAAGGTCCCAATCTTTTGAGATATACCTCCCCGCATTTGGGACATAGCCAGGTCGTGGGAGGCTCGAGATCGTGAAGCAATCAAGTCACCCACAGCCTCGGCCTGAGAAAGATCCATTTTTCCATGCAGGAAGGCACGCATGGTAAACTCTCCTGGCTGCGCAAGACGTGCACCACCTTTGAGACACAAGCTCAGCACCTCCTGTAGGATATAGTCTGATCCGTGACATGAGATTTCAATGACATCTTCACCTGTGTATGAATTGGGGCCTACAAAAATTAAAGCGACCACTTGGTCAATGGTCTTCCCGTCCCCACTTCTAATCTCCCCATAGTGAATGGTATGTGAGTCGGCACTCGATAGCTGAACACCATGAAAGATCTGATCAGCAATGGGGACACTCCGACTGCCAGATAATCTGATGATCCCTAGGGCTCCTTTGCCCGGAGGGGTAGCTATGGCTACGATCGTGTCTGTCTGATCAATCATCACATTGGTATGAGGTCTGCAATATCTGAAAAAAGAGGGTCTTGACCATGAATCCCAGAGAGTGCATCTAAACCAATCTAAGAATGCGTCGGGCGATGGACCGGTGAGAACTTTGCCGGTGTAACATTGTTGATCATGTGGATGCTGAAAAGCATGCAGTAAATAGAGGATATGTCGAATGCATTATATTTTGTTCCAGACATCAGTGGCTTCACAGATTTTGTAAACAGCACTGAGGCGCAGCACAGCCAACACATCATCAGTGAATTACTCGAGCAGATGATTGACGCCAATTTGATAGATCTCCAACTGGCCGAAATAGAGGGAGATGCTCTATTTTTCTACAAAGAAGGGGCGATACCGAGTGGAGCCGAGATCATCGCTCAAATGCAGCAAATATATTTGGCCTTTCATCAGCATCTTCGTCGCTATGAAAATCAGCGCATTTGTGATTGTGGGGCTTGTCGGACCGCGATCAACCTACAGTTGAAATTTGTAGCCCATGCTGGTCAATCCCAGTTTATTGAAGTGAAAGGTGCTAAGAAACCCTTTGGCAAAGATGTGATCATAGTACACAGACTGTTAAAAAATGAAGTACCATTGGACGAGTACTTCCTGATTACTCAACGGGCGAGTGCCATCATTGGCGACTTAGATCTATCTACACCGTTGCGATTTGAAGCACTATCAGGAACCTACGACGCCGGTGAAATTTCTTATTACTATGCTCCAATTGTCGAGTTGAAAGAAAAACTCGAGCCACTAGAGGAGATTCCCCGGACAACTCCAACCAAGAATCCACTGATTTTCGAGTTGGATATTGAATGCGATCCAGCCGACGTGTTTGAAATCATCAGCAATCTGAAATATCGAAAATACTGGAACATAGAAGCAGATATCCGCTATGATGAAAGCCGGTTAAACAGGGCTGGTGATAAGCATGAATGCCTCGTGTCTAATCGTTTGCTGGTTTTTGAAACACTATATACTGATGTAGAAGGCAATCATTTTGTCTATGGAGAACGGACCGCTGATTTCCCATGGCAAAAAGAACTGCTTCAGTACTTCATTGTGAAAGGAAATGACAGAGGCGCTCGCTTACGTACGGAGCTTCACTTTGTACCTAAGTTCTGGGGAGCTCAATTGCTTTTCAAATCTATTATGAAGCGCAACTTGCAAGTTGGTATGAAGCGGATTAAAGAGCTTGCGGAAAGTGGATTTATTCATGAGAGCTCCCTTGTTGATAAGGTAGGTAGGGTAGATCACCACATCGAGTAGAAAAATGCACCTATGGTGAACTTTGTACATCTGTCAGGTCGTTCATTTTAAAAGGATTTCTGGTCGCAATCGCTGAAGTACGCGGATTGGCGTGACAAAAATGCCCTCACATTTTGTCGCGACAGTTTTTTGATTACTTTTGCCGCCAAAATGACCAGAGTCATTCATATTTAAATATGCTATAATCAATCAACTATGAGCCTTAAGAAAAAATTTCTGAAATCTAAACCCGTTTGTAAAGTAACTTTTCGGCTGGTTTCAGATCCAGCCAAAAAAGCAAAGGCTGCTTCCCTCGTGGGCGATTTCAATGGGTGGAATCCAAAGAAAGCAAAGATGAAGAAATTGAAGGATGGAAGTTTTACAACCACCGTAGATTTAGAAACGGGAAGGTCATATGAGTTTCGTTATCAGCTAGATAACAAGACCTGGGTCAATGATGATGCGGCAGATAGTTATGTTCCTACTGGGGTGAGCTTGGAGGAAAACTCCGTAGTAGAGGTCTAAAACCCTTTGATCCAGAGGAGAAAATCCTTCGACAAACCTAACTTAGAATGCCTTGATGGGGATTTTTGTCACTCCCTACTTGCCTCCTGCAAAGTCAACCTTGATATTTAAGGGCAACCATAGCCAGCGGAGGTAGGTTAAGGATCAATGATTGATCCCGGCCGTGGCAGGACTTATTGGAGGTTTTAAAAGTTTTTCCTTTCAAATAACTGGAACCTCCATAGATTTTGTCGTCGCTGTTCATGACGATTTTCCACTTGCCTTTTTCAGGTATTCCCATGCGATATTTCTCTCTCGTCTCGGGAGTGAAATTGCAGATAACCAGGATCTGATCCTTTCTTTTCTTTCCCTTGCGCAAGTAGATGAGGACGGACTGTACATCGTCGAGTTGATCTATCCATTCAAACCCCTCAGTATCATACTGCTTTTCGTACAGAGCTTTCTGATCTCTAAAGAATTGATTTAGATCTTTCACATATCCACGCAGGTTATCATGAAAGTCGTACTGCAGTAATCCCCAGGCTAGTTCCTGTTCATAGTTCCACTCGTTCGTCTGTCCGAATTCGTTGCCCATGAAGAGCAGTTTGTTACCGGGATGAGTATACATGTATCCATAAAGTAGTCGGACATTGGCGAATTTCTGCCATTCATCACCAGGCATCTTGTAAAGCATAGGTGATTTTCCATGCACAATTTCATCGTGCGATAGGGGTAAGACATAATTTTCAGAATAGACATATACGATGCTGAAGCTGAGTTTACCATGCTCATATCTTCTAAAAAAGGGATCAACTTTAAAGTACTCCAGGGTGTCATTCATCCAACCCATCATCCACTTCATGCCAAAGCCCAAGCCTCCCAAATGAACAGGTTGTGTGACCATGGGAAAGGTGGTTGACTCTTCAGCTATGGTTTGAGTGTCGGGGTAATCTGCATATACTGCAGCATTGAAATCTTTGACAAAGTCAATGGCTTCCAAGTAGTAATTTCCGCCGTATTGATTGGGTGTCCATTCTCCCTCTTCTCTAGAATAGTCGAGGTGGATGATGGAAGCTACGGCATCTACTCGCAAGCCATCAATATGAAAATAGTCTAACCAAAATAGTGCGCTGGAAATTAGGAATGCACGGACCTCTGGTCTTTCATAGTTGAAGACGTGACTCTTCCAGTCCGGATGATATCCTTTTTGTGGATCTGGGTGTTCGTAGACACAACTGCCATCAAAAGTAGCTAGTCCATGACCATCTGCAGGAAAATGAGAAGGCACCCAATCCAGGATCACACCAATATTGTGCCGGTGAAATGCATTGACCAATCTCTGCAGGCCATCTGGCGCACCCTGTCGACTGGTGGGAGCGAAGAAGCCCGTCACTTGATAGCCCCAGGATCCACCAAAAGGGTGCTCCATCACTGGCATCAATTCCACATGAGTGAAGCCCATTTCTGCCACATAAGGCACCAGGTGCTCAATCAGATCGTCGTAACTATATAGCCTGCCGTCGGGATGAATCTTCCACGAGGTAGGATGTACCTCATAGATGGCAAAAGGAGCGCTTAGGTTATTGTGTTTTTTCCTGTTTTTCATCCACACCTTGTCCTTCCATTTGAAATCATGCTGCCATACGATGCTGGCAGTTTTGGGAGCTTCCTCTTGATAAAACCCAAAAGGATCCGTTTTGACCAAAACGCGTTGTTTGTCTGCCGTGGTCACTTGAAACTTGTACAAGTCGCCTGTTTTCACATTTGGTACGAAGCCCTCCCATATGCCAGAAGAATCCCAGCGAGCTAGCAGATCGTGATCTTCACCATTCCATTGATTAAAGTCGCCCACCACTTGAACATTAGATGCGGTCGGAGCATACACGGCAAAGTAGGTGCCATCGATGCCATCTAGAGATAGGGGATGCGCACCGAATTTTTCGTACAGCCGGAAGTGCTTTCCAGTCTGAAATAGTGAGATGTCAAAATCAGAAAAAAGGGAGTGTGGGATAACTTTGTTTGCCATTGAGTCAAGATAGTTTATTTTTAAGATAGTGCAAGTTTTGGCATTTCTCATTTGCCTCTGACTTACACAAATGGCATTTCATTTTTCACCAAAGGGCTTGCACAGCACATCATGAATTCCTTCATATGAAAAAAATAGGTATCCTTTTTGGTCAAGAGTCTTCTTTCCCCGGCGCTTTCGTCGACCGGGTCAATCAACTCAGTACCAACGGTGTCGAAGCAGAATTGGCTAGGGTGTCAGAGGTGAAGCAAGCCATTCCTACAGGATATTCGGTTTTGATAGATCGCATCTCTCAGGATGTCCCCTTCTATCGATCCTATCTGAAAAATGCAGCAGCATGTGGTACCGCCGTGATCAATAATCCATTTTGGTGGAGTGCGGATGAGAAGTTCTTCAATAATGTGATTGCTGATCAGGTCGGAGTTCCTGTACCGAAGACCGTACTACTGCCATCAAAGGAAATGCCTGATGACACCAATGCCCATTCATTTAGAAACCTAAAGTATCCATTGGAGTGGGAGGAGATGGTCCATTACGTAGGTGGTTTTCCACTCTACATGAAACCACATACCGGGGGTGGTTGGAAAAATGTGTACAAGGTCGATAGCTTCGAAGAGCTGTTTTCTGCTTATGCAGAGACGGGAAAATTGGTGATGATGTTGCAGGAGAACATTGACTATCAGTTTTATTTCAGGTGCTATGCTTTGGGGAGGCAGTTCATCCGCATCATGCCCTATGAACCTAGAAACCCTCACCATCATCGATATCTCAAGAATGATCCTGTATATCCCTCAGGTCTGCTGGAGAGAATTGAGCATTTAGTATTGAAAATAAATACTGTTTTGGGATATGATTTCAATACGGTCGAATTTGCAGTGAGAGATGGAGAACCTTATGCCATAGATTTTTGTAACCCTGCTCCCGATGCTGAGATTACGTCTGTGGGTGAGGAGAATTTTGAATGGGTCGTGGAGCATGCCGCTAGAATGGCTATTGAGCGAGCTCGGCAGCAGGAACCCGGAACTATGAATTTGTCTTGGGGAACCTTTGTACGTGAGGCCGTCAAATCTGCCAAGTAATTCCATACTTTCACGGTGAACGGAAAAAAACATGACCTATGAATTCAGTGAGAAGCCTAATCATCCTTATTGTTGGTCTATATGCATCTTGGGATCTACTCGCCCAATCTAGTCGAGCAATGATCTCAGAAACCGAGACGACGCTAAAGACCTACGGGTTTAGTGATCCAGATCCTCTACCGATACTGGTTTCAAACAGCAAGATCTATCCTTACCATAAATTTGAAGGCTACAGCAAGACGGCTACAGACAGCGTCTGGAAGGTCGTCAAACTTGAGAATGAATATATCGAGGTGTATGTGCTGCCGCAGGTAGGTGGTAAAGTGTGGGGCGCCGTAGAAAAGGCTACAGGTGAGGAATTTATCTATTTGAATGAGGTCATGAAGTTTCGCAATATTTCGATGAGGGGCCCCTGGACATCGGGAGGGATAGAATTCAATTTTGGTGTGATCGGTCACCATCCTTCCACGGCAACTCCCGTAGATTATGATTTGCATGAAAATCAGGACGGGAGTGTGAGCTGCACTGTGGGCAATATAGATCTTCCATCGCGTACACAGTGGAGAGTGGAAATACTATTGGCACCAGATAAAGCCTTTTTTGAAACCAGAGTAATATGGTATAATCCAACATCCTCCACCCAAGCGTACTACAATTGGATGACGGGTGCGGCCTTGGCAGCTGATGATTTGACATTTTACTGCCCGGGTGATGCATACCTAGACCACCCGGGAGGAGTCCATAGCTGGCCCATAGATGATGAGGGTAGAGATCTTAGCGAGTACAGGAGTAATGATTTTGGAGGCAGTAAATCTTACCATGTTGTGGGAGTATATGATGATTTCTTCGGCGGATATTACAAGAACCGTGCATTCGGATTTGGACATTGGTCCCCCTACGAATCCATGCCCGGCCAGAAGCTCTGGTTGTGGGCACTAAGCAGATCCGGGGGCATCTGGGAAGATCTGCTGACCGATACGGATGGACAATATATTGAGTTTCAGGCTGGTCGGCAGTTGAATCAATTCAGTCATGGCTCCTTGGTAAATCCTATCAGTAAAGTGGGTTTTGAGCCAGGTGCCACCGACATATGGCGGGAAATATGGTTTCCTGTAAAGGAAATTGGAGGTCTTACATCGGTTTCTACCAAAGGGGTGTTGCACATTGTAGAGGAGGGAGATAGTCTGAGGATTGGTCTCAATGCTTTGGCCCACTGTGAAGGACCATTGATGGTTTACGATGGTAAGGAACAGATACATGGATCAAACATCGAGATGGCGCCCATGGATGTTCATTTCATCACCATCGCACGACCTGTAAATGCCTATACCATTGAAGTGCCTGGGATGCGCCTCCAGTACGAATCGGATGTGTCTCTAGAGATTGAAAGGCCATTTGAGCCGGCCCCGTCATATCTCGAAACTGCCAGCGAGATTACCACCGACAAGCTTTATGGCATAGCTAAGGAACAGGTCAATATGCGTCTTTACGAGCAAGCGATGATCAATGTGCAAAGATGTCTGGACCTGGATCCCCATCATCTGGGAGCGTTGATCATGGACGCAGATTTACGGTTTAGATCCGCCCGTTACCGAGAGGCAAAGGAATCCATCCATGCTGCACTGAGGATCGATACCTATGCACCGGAGGCAAACTATGTGGCGGGCAAGATCTATGAGGAGCTCGGTCTGCTCCTTGATGCGTTGGAAGCCTATGGATGGGCAGCGAGGTCTCTGCAATTTAGAGCCGATGGGTACGCACGGATGTCGGAGGTGTACTTAAAGATCGGTGAACTCCAAAATGCAGTGAATTACGCTAGAAATGCATTGGATTTTAATCGTTTTCACATTGGGGCTAGATCCGTTCTAACCATCGCCAGTCGCATTTCTGGGAACCAGATGGCAGCAGTCCGGCAAATCGAGACCTTGATGGCCATAGATCCACTCAACCATCTGGGCGGCATGGAGCAATTTCTCCTCTCGAGATCACCCGAGGATAGCCTGGCTGCTGTAGGTTCGCATCGCAGTGAACTGGCTTACCAGACCTTTCTCGAACTGACCATGCACTATCTCAGGTTGGAGAGAAGAGATGAGGCACTGAAGGTGCTGGAGATGGCTCCCGACCATCCCCTGATAAATTTATGGATGAGCTATTTGCATTCCGATCATCATCCGTCTATCTCCCAAAGGATGCTGAATAAGGCCGTAATGGAAGCCCCAGATTGGGTTTTTCCCTATCGTCGAGAGAGTGTAGGGATGCTAAGTTGGGCTGACAAGAGCGTAGATCATTGGAAGATCAAGTATTATTTGGCACTCAACCATTGGGCTTTAGGTAGGAAAACGGAGGCGATGAAAATGTTTCAAGATATCGAAGACACCGACATCGCTTTTCCACCTTTTTACTTGAGCCGTGCAGCACTTACAAAAATGGGGGGTGGGGATCCATTTCCAGATCTGCAGCATGCACTTGAGTTGGATAAATCTGCATGGCGACCCTGGATGCAGTTGATTGATCATCATTTTGAGAAAGGTGACATGGAGGCCATGCTGGTAGCCAGTACCGAAGCTTATGAGCGGCTACCAAACAATTACTCCATTGGCATGCTGCACAGTAAGGCACAGATTTACAATCTGAAATATGAAAACGCCATAGACATACTTGAGGGACTCTCTGTATTGCCGTTTGAAGGAGCAAGCGAGGGTAGGGCCCTTTGGGAAAAGGCGCACCTTGGGGCAGCCCTGGACCACCTT
This sequence comes from Saprospiraceae bacterium, assembly GCA_965223025.1. Taxonomy (GTDB): domain Bacteria; phylum Bacteroidota; class Bacteroidia; order Chitinophagales; family Saprospiraceae; genus JABDMH01. The sequence continues at coordinate 2,968,316 of CBDCVP010000023.1, read as the reverse complement.
ACCGCTGCTGCTCCTCAGCAGGCCTTGCCTCTGATCCGGGCGAGCAAACACTGGCCGGAAAATCTTGGTGTGGGCAAGCCATATAGTCCCGACGAAATACATGCAGATTATCTGATGGCCTACTGTTACCATAAGCTGGATGACAAGAGTCGAAGTCGGTCTTATGGAGAAAAAATGGTCGATGGATCGGAAAACCCAGTTTCATCCGAACACATGCGAGAGACTTTGGCAAGGAAAATCAGTAGGAGTGATATTTTGTCAAGCTCACTACAGACCTCGTGGAGACAGGCCATCCTCGACCAGGATATGGAAAAGTTGGAGCGACTGGAAAAGGCACATCCGAGAGTCAGCTCTGATGTGAATTATCGGCTGTTGAAGCAGAGCCTTTTGCTAGATTGGGATGATTGAAAAGTAGATGTATACCTTTGGCTTATTGTCAGCATTAAACGAGAAGATCTTGAGGATGGCTGCGGGAACGCTGAATGATGCCCAAAATGATTGATTTTCGATGTAGATAAGGCGGTCCGAAGAAGCTTGCACTAATGTAAGTAACTGGGGATCAAGGGCATACAAAACGAAAAGAGCCATTTAAGGTTCCCCATGGAAATTTTGCTGAGCTTGTACGAGTTTGCGGAGTTGTACTCAATCTGAAAAAAATTGTTTCTAAAATGAGATATACTGTTAACATCGCTACCTTATCGTGTTACTTTGCAATGTTCTCCATGCTGCTTTCCTGTGGAGCAAGTGAAAAGGAAAAAGATCAGATGAAAAAGAAACCTGTTACACTAATGAATGTCGATCCTGGACATTTTCATGCAGCCCTGGTGCAGAAGGATATGTATGAAGATGTCAATGAGCAAGTGTATGTTTTTGCTCCTGACGGCCCTGAGGTTAAGAATTATCTCAGTGCTATTGAAGCCTACAATGGCAGATCTGAACGACCCACCAGCTGGGACGAAAATGTTTATCTGGGAGACGATTTCTTTGAAAAAATGCTCACTGACAAACCCGGCAATGTGATGGTGGTGTCGGGCAACAATGCGAAAAAGGCGACATATATTCACAAAGCAGTCAGCGCAGGAGTCAATGTGCTGGCAGACAAACCAATGGTCATCCGGCCAGAGGAATTTGCTACACTGGAGGATGCCTTTAGAATTGCTGAGGAGAGGGGTGTCCTTTTGTACGATATTATGACCGAACGCTTTGAGGTGACCACAGGCCTCCAGAGAGCACTGTCTCAGATGCCCGAAGTCTTTGGCAAACTGGAGCAAGGATCTCCAGAAGCTCCTGCCATCACCAAGGAGAGTGTACATCATTATTCGAAAATTGTGTCGGGAAAGCCATTAAAGCGGCCAGCATGGTTTTTTGATGTGGAACAGCAAGGGGAAGGCATTGTCGACGTAACTACGCACCTGGTTGATTTGGTATTTTGGGAGTGCTATCCGTCGGTAGTGTTGGATTACAAAAAAGATATCTCTATCGCAGCTGCCAGAAGATGGCCCACAGAAATTAGCCCTGCTCAATTTGAGAAGGTCACACAGCTCTCGTCATATCCCGACTACTTACAGGATTATGTAAAACAGGACTCCCTATTGGCAGTTTTTGCCAATGGCGAAATTGTATTTAAGGTGAAAGACACCTATGCAAAAGTATCGGTCATCTGGAATTATGAGGCACCCGCTGGGGCCAAAGACACTCACTATTCCATCATGCGAGGTACCAAGGCAGATTTGGTCATCAGACAGGGCAAGGATCAGGGTTACAAGGCCACACTATACGTAGAACCTCATGAGGACAAAGCATCCTTAAAGCCGGCCCTGGACGATGCCATCAAAAGATTATCAGCGGACTTCACCAATTTGTCGTACGTGGAGACAAGCGATGGCTGGGAGATCAAAATTCCTTCTGTCTACAAGGTCGGACACGAAGCACACTTCGCCCAGGTTACTGAAAGGTATCTAGAGTATCTGGAGTCAGGGAAGTTGCCAGCTTGGGAGGTGCCCAATATGCTAGCTAAGTATTATACCACTACTGAAGGGTACAAAATGGCTAGGCAGTAGGAGCAAGGTAACCATAGGGTAGAAGGTACCAAGGGTAGAGCGTATCAGAGGTCCGGAAAGGCAGCAAAGGGTCAGACGTGTATGGTATCTTATCGTCAGGGTGTTACATTTTCTGATAAGCATGGTAAAGCACATTGATCTCATCTAATGTCCAATCTGCTGGGTGGATTAAGATGCGGTAGCGAAGATGGATGGTTTTACCCTTTCTGATAGCAAAGGGCTCTCGACCGGGGAAGGCAGCATTCTGCATACTTTTTTTACTTCTTAAAATCCAACCGGCAAAGGGTTGTGGATTACTTGGGTGGTTCATGATGGTAATCCCACTTCGTTGCTGGTCAACAGTATCGAAATTGGCTAGGATGTCGACCCAGCCACCCGCATCAAGGGCCGTAGTTTGTGGAGTGATTTCACCAGTGTGAGATCGGAAAGTCACATCCTCAGGCAAGACGGTCCGAGCCGAAAATCCGCTGTACCCTTTTTTATCCTCAGAGCCTCCAATAGCGGTGCCTCGATGTAAGGCAGTCAGTGAGATGTCAAAATCGATCCATCTTCCGCCCTCGATTGGTTGGTAAGAGATGGTGGTTTCCTCACGCATCAATTTTTCGGCTTCTTTTCCTCCTGATTTCTTGCCCATCCACCAGACTTTAGTTGTTAGGGAAGCATGACCGAGTCCGATGTTGGTTTTGATTTTCTGTACTTCCCAGGCGAGATCCTCACAAATCCAACCATCCCCTACCTGCTGACCTTCAATGTAAAGTTGGTGCCAGGCCCAAAATACACCTCGATGGTGTAAGTGATCTGCCGGAAAATCCTCTGTCAGTACTTCACCGTGTAGACCATATAGGGGATGCATATAGTTGGCCCTGACGAACTTTCCACCAGCTGATTTCGATGTTTTTTGGTAGTAAAATATTTTCTCCCCATCCTCAAGTAGGGCTATACCATGGGCATCTTTTGCCCATAAAAGTACCTGGCTGATGCCAATCTTGGTGTGCAGAGTAAGTGAACTCAACACCAGCAGCGCAACTGCTATTCTCATCGCAAATAAATGGTTTGGATTGGATCTAAAAGTACTTGTTTTCTGCCATAAGTTTATCGTCAGCCAGGTGGCGATGTTGACCGTGTCAAAAAAGTGTCATAAAACTCGATTTTGAGGTGGATTTTGACATTAGCGATGGGAATACACATAGGTTTGCATTGCTAAAATCAAACAAGTTCATATCTGATGAAAATGATCAACAAGTCCATAATCACATCACTGTGCTTAGCTGCAGTGGTACTGACCATTTCGTGTAAGAAAGACGATGATCCTAAGCCAACCACGGCCACTCTAAAAGTAACCGTTTCCCTCGAAAATACCGATGTATGGGAAGAATGGCAAGATAGCGGAGAGGTGCAGCTGACATTGTTCCCCATGTACTCACTTGATCCACCCGCTGGATGGGGAGAGGTGCCAGATGAGTTTTTTGGTCCTGGAGTTCCGGGAGGAGTTTTTGCACTGGGAGCACCCTATAACGCTCAAAACCCCATCGTCGTCGACTATCAAGACAACCTGGCATCGTTCAGTGTTGACATAGAGGTGGAACCAGGTACTTATTCGGCTCTGGCTGTGGGATTCAGACACCTATCCTTGACAGATGCATCGCGTCGTACGGCCACACTGGGAGTACATCATGGCAATCCATCTCAGGTCAGTCACGGTGTCCAAATCAGGGTGGATGCTGGAGGAACTTTCATGACTGTCCTTGACTATCCTCCCCCTGCTGCCATTACTGTAGCAGCTGGTGACGAGCGAGAAATCAATTTTGTTGCGGACTTCTCCTTCTTACCAGTATGGTTTAGGTAGCACCAAAAGTAGGAGTAATGATGGCAAGTCAAAGATATAGGATTACACTTCTGTGGTGTCTCTGTCTTGCCGTTCACTACCTGGTCAGCGCTCAGTCTGCCTCATTGGAGTCGTATGTTGAACCCACTTCAATGGCCATCAATGGCACTGTAATCGATGCTGAAACTGGAGAGAAATTGCCCTTAGTCAACTTGGAGTTGGTACCTGGTGAGCTTGGAATGGTTTCCGATAAGCTGGGCCGCTTCTCCTTTCGAGATTTACCCCCAGGTCAATATCACCTGAAGGCCTCCTATCTTGGCTACCAGGAACAGTGGGACACGATTGCATTAGATGAAAATGTGCAGTGGCAGGTTGACCTTAGGCCCATGACATTCATTACCGATGCTGTAGTTGTAACTGCAGCCAGGAGGCAGCAATCGATTAACCTTGCTCCGGTAAGCATCGGTCTAGTAACTAGGCAAGAGATAGTACGCAAGAATCTGCAGACCTTCGATCAGGCATTCGACGGCATGTCTGGTGTAAATGTCACACGAAGCAGTGGTGCCAATGTCCAGGCACTATCCATCAGAGGTGCCTCTGAGGTAGCTGGTGGTGGAATTGGCAATCGCGTGATGCTACTGATTGATGGTAGACCCTCACTCAGCCCAGAATCAGGTGGTGCCCTTTGGAATCTCGTCCCATTACAATCCATAGAACGGATTGAGGTGGTTAAGGGTGCCTATTCATCTTTGTTTGGATCCAGTGCCATGGGTGGTGTGATCAACGTACTGACTAAAATGCCAAGTCGGTCACAGACAAGAGTGCACACTAACTTTGGGCTTTACGACCGGGCTCCTAGTTTCACAGGGTATTCAAAGATCGGCAGCTTTCACACCCTTGAAGCCAGTCACGGTGGCAGCAGTGGAAAATGGAGCTACCTGGTGGATTTAGGAAAGAAATCGAATCAGGGGCATAGAGAAAAATCAGCCTTTGATTTGTACAATGCATTTGGGAAAATGCGCTATCAGCCAACTCTTGGCAAAAAGTTGACTTTTACTGCCAATTATAATAAAATCCAGAATGATGCACCAGCTACCTGGATTAGCTTCCTTCAACCTTATCACGTTGCCTCCCATCGCAAAGACGATACGCAGTCACGACGAGAGTACAATTTTGACTTGAGCTATGAGACCATACGGCATGCTGGCTACAAGTATTTTGCGCGAACCTACTATTACAACAATGCTTCTCGCTATGTTTTCAATGGGGATCCTGATGACAAGACGGACACCAACATCAATTTTGGAAAATTGTCAATCAATGAATCATCCGTAAGCACCGATCGAATTGGTTTTGCCAATCAGGTTGACATCGAAATGGGAAAGCACTATTTGATCGGAGGATTGGACGTGAAATATGATCAGGTAGATGGTCGACCAGATACCGTGCTGTACGGTGCACACAAGGCATTTTCCGCTGGCATATACCTACAGGATGAAATCGCCATAAGTGATCGTTGGATCACTACTTTGGGCTTGCGATATGATTATTTCAACTTGAAGAGTGCGTTGGTGGAGTCAAATTTTTCTCCCAAAATTGCTTCAGTCTATAAAATAACGGATCGATTTTCTACCCGCCTGTTGTTTGCTCAGGCTTTTCGAAATCCTTCGATAGCAGAACGTTTTATCAAATTTGAACAGGGCGGGGGGCTGCGTTTTGAACCCAATCCTACCTTGCGAGCTGAAAAACTGACATTCTCATCAGAATTGGGTGGAAAGTATTTGTTCGATCAGCATTTTTCATTGGATGCAGCTCTTTTCTATAATCATTATCGAGATTTAATTTCATTTCAGCAAGTTCCCCATCCGGCAGGTGCACTGGTGTATCGAGTCGTTAATCTAAATAAGGCGATCATGCAGGGTGCGGAAATTAATTTCAATGCCCGCATACCTGATCGAATATCATTTAATATCGGCTATACTTATCTCGATGCGCGCGATGCATCGGATAATCGCTTGAATGATCACCTAGCTTACAAAGTCAAGCATTCGGTGAACAGTTCTTTGACTGGCATATATAAAAACCTTTCGCTCACTGTCAGTGGCAGATATAGAAGTGCCATCAAAGAGGTGTTTATTTATCCAGGTAGTGAGCCTTCAAGATACAGTTTGATGAGCGCCAGAATGGCCTATGATTGGGCCGACGATTATCAGATTTATTTGGCCTCCGACAATTTTACCAATACGCAGTACGAAGAACTTGAACGTTACCGCATGCCGGGGCGAAGTTTCACTCTGGGCATCAGGGCAGGATGGTGATGTGAAATCCGGTGTATTTTTCATTGGAATCCTGGGCAAGCCAACGTATTTACAAACACAAGCACCTCCTGGAATTTGGGCTCGACCTTATGGGTCTTTTGCCTCTCACCACAAAAAACCCAATGCAATACTGGCCCCGGGCATCAGCTGTACTGTCCCTCACTGACGGTCCAACCACCGTCCACTGCCAGCACTTGACCAGTCATAAATTTTGAACTCGGGTTTAGAAACATCAACACAGCCTCATTGAGATCCTCAGGATTTCCCGGCCGGCCTCCGTCCAGAGGTTGTTTGGTCTTAATAAAAGAAAGAATGACATCGTTGGTCGTAGCCCTCTGTGCCATGGGTGTGACAAAAAGACTTGGGGCAATGACATTAATTCTAATACCCTGAGAAGTATAATACGCAGCAATCGATTTAGAAAAACCGATGATGGCTGATTTTGCCGCGGCATATGCGTGCGTCACAAAGTACTTTGGGGAGGGAGAATATCCGAGGACCGACCCCATATTTAATATCACACCCGGTGTTTTGTGCTTTAAAAAATAGTTGACGATACCCCGGTTTGACAACATGAGGGAAGTGAGATTCTGTTCCAATGTTTTATTCCATCCTTCCAGTGTCATTTGGTCTAATGGTCCATCCCCATATCGACGTCCACTTCCACCAGCTACATGATACAGGCCTGTGATGCGACCAAAGGCTGCGTGAGCTGCATCAATAGCTAATTCTATGGTTTTGGGATCAGTCGCATCACCACTTAATGCCAGGCTGCGACCCCCAAGTAAGTTTTTAGCCTTGACACAGCTCTCTGAATTTCGACCGATCACCAGTACGTCGGCCCCCTGGTTTCTTAAGGAAAGAGCTCCAGCCAGACCAAGGCCTGTGGTGCCACCGACGATGATATATGAAGTATCTCTGAAATTCATGACATGGTATTAGATCGCGATGTGGAGTTATCCCTGATTGCTAGAACGTCGAGGCAGATGATTTTGGGGTTGGGCCTCCATCTTCTCACACTCGGAAACCAAACTCTTTCAATTGACTTTTTGTATGACCTCACCCGTTTGTTTGTTTTTCAGTATGATCTTTGTATCACCGTTGGGTAAAGTCTCTTCTTTTATCAGGTAGTGGTCTTCATCGTATGAGATTTTTTCCTCCAATCTCTCTGCCACTTCATCTCCTCTCCATTCTTCCAAGATCACAGGCTCCCATTGTTTAGTTTTGGCAGACTTGAATGCAGCATCCAGTATGCAGTTCACGACATAGCCATCATAGAAGGTTTCTAATGGTTTGCGTCCCTCCTCTATCGCTTCAAACATATCGGTAAACATATTGGGGTAGCCCAGCTCATGTGCCTCGTCACCGACCGGAAATAACCAACCTTCATTGACCTCGGCTTTTTCGGCCACATAGCTGTCTTCATTTCCAACGGTGAACATCTCAAAGCCAGTCCTCAGAAAACTGTTGATCCATATCGTGCCTTTGGTGCCCATCACTTCATCCCTCAGGTCCATCCCCCCCCGAAAAGTCCAACTGACCTCAAATTGACCAATGGCTCCATTGGCAAATTTCACCAGGCCAATGGCATGATCTTCGGCATCTATAGGATGAACCTGTGTATCTGCCCAACACATGACCTCCAGTGGCTTCACATTCTTGCCGATAAAGTTTCGGCTGATCTCTACACAGTGGCAGGCGAGATCAATGATGGCGCCACCTCCGGACTTTTCCTTGTCCCAAAACCAATCGCTGTGCGGACCCGGATGGGTTTCGCGGGATTTAGTCCACAGCACCTTTCCCACATCCCCTTTACGCACACTTGCCACCGATTTTAGGAATTTCGGTGTGTAACATAAATCCTCTAGATAACCGGCAAAAATTCCGGCCTCTTCAACTAGATCTAGCATCCTCTTTGCCTCGATCGCATTTCTACCAAGGGGCTTAGTGCATAATACATGCTTCACAGCCTTGGTACATGCCTCGACCGCTTGCTCATGCAGATGGTTGGGCAGTGATATCAGCACTACATCTACTTCGGGGTGCTGGATGGCCACGTCCATTCGATCCGTAAAATGCCTGAGACCGTAGTCGTGAGCAAATCGCTCAGCGTGGGCCAGGTTTCTAGAGTACACAGAAACCACGCGATCTTTTCTTCTCTGAGCATGCAGGGAGGTTGCATAAAAGCGGGCGATAAATCCCGAGCCCAGCATGGCTATTTTCATTTCTTAGCGTATTTAGTAGTCATGATCTTGTCAAACAATGGGAGATAGTCATACTAGTTGGTTCACCACATGCGCAACCGTTTGAAGACATCCCAAAAGATCCAAATCGTATGCTCGACCATTTGATGGTTGCCAATATAGGATATTTCTGGGCAGAAAGACCATATTTACTGGCAATTGGACTATGGTTTCGGGCGTATCTATGGTACGATGATATCTGGTGTTCCCAGTGTGTGAATTGGTTGATTAATCCTTTGATTTGCTAGATGAAGCAATAAGTCTTAATATGTGGTTCGTAGAGCTATGGGGAGAACACCGCAGGGTTCTAGATTTAAATAATCAATTTATGAAGATGGATGAAGCGAAACTTGTATATAACGCTAAAGCGGAATTGGGAGAAGGTCCTGTTTGGGATCCAGGTAGAAAATGTCTTTGGTGGGTCGATATTGAAAATTGCAGGCTCCATCAATTGGACGTGTTCTCTGGGAGCAATGTAGTTTTTAATGTGGCGAAAAAGATTGGAGCGGCAGTGCTCACTGACCAAGGTGGTATCTTGGTCGCTCTTGAAGATGGAATTGCACATTATGATCTTGACAATAGGTCGCTGAGCTATATAAATCAATTGGAGTATGATATTTTAGGCAACCGCATGAACGATGGAAAGTGCGATCCAGCGGGTAGATTTTGGATAGGATCTATGGCAAAAGCGGCTGTTCCTGGAGCTGGGAATTTATATATGGTGACAGCCGATTCTGTCGAAACCAAAGTCAGGGCCACGACGATCAGCAATGGTCTATGTTGGTCAAGAGACCGGTCCACGATGTACTATATAGATTCACCGACGCAACAGATTGTAGCCTATGACTACGATGAGGCAACTGGAAGTATCGAGATGAAAAGAACTGCCATAACTATTCCCGAGACTCTGGGATCTCCAGATGGCATGACCATCGATGAGCACGATCACATTTGGGTGGCCCTATGGGGAGCTGCGGCTGTTCATAGATATGATCCCCTAACAGGGAGTTGTCTGCAGAAAGTCAAAGTGCCCGCACCGCATGTCACATCATGTACTTTTGGTGGTGAACAGCATTCCACCCTATACATTACTTCCGCCAGGCAGGGCCTGGACCAAGATCAGTTGGAAGCTTATCCCCAAAGTGGAGGCGTGTTTGCCTTTGAAACAGGTGTAAAGGGAGGAGAAACTTTTCTTTTCAGGGACGGCTAGAGGCTGGCTTTTTTTCCAAGACACTTCATTGCGTATCCCATTATGGGCTCCCTGTGGTCCGCAGGAGTGAGATCTTGGTAGGTGATCGTTTTTCTCGGAAAAGAAAAGGATTGAAGGAGGGATTTCTTAGCTTGTAGTATAAATTTTGAAAGTGATAATAATGAGAGATGACACCATGATTGAAAGGCTGGCAGGTCTGAGTATATTCGCACATCATACCCGTGGCTACTGTTTTCGGAGGAATGATTTCACTGAAAATGCGAATGATCCTAGATTTCCAAGCGGATATGTAAGTACCTACTGCACAATATGCTGTCTTCTCTGGAGCTGTTTGCTGCTGGGTTGCAGGGCAGTCCATGAAGTGAATGAATCAACTACACCGAATGTTGTCTGGATCATTCCCGATGATATGTCTGCCAACTTTGGTTGTTATGGTGAAACTGCCATCCAAACACCCCATGTAGACCAGTTGGCAGCCAGGGGCGTGAAGTTTACTGATGCCTACGTCACGGCGCCGGTTTGTTCACCGTGTCGCTCAGCGTTTATCACCGGAATGTACCAGACCAGTATTGGATCACACCATCATCGCAGTGGTCGTGGTGAGAAAAAGATTCATCTACCCAAGGACGTAAGATTGGTGCCGGAGTTATTCCGGGAGGCTGGATATTACACTTGCCTCACCGGCTGGCCTATGAATGGTAAATTGGGAAAGACGGACTACAATTTTGTGTGGGACACCTCCGTATACCACGGCAGTGATTGGTCCGGGCGAAAGGAGGGCCAGCCCTTTTTTGCGCAGATTCAAACCCGAGGTGGGAAGCTTCGGGGTGCACATCCCGACAGTTGGGAAAATGTGACTAATCAAGCTGCACAAAAGCTGGGTAGCAGGACTTCATTAGATGTGGTGGAGCTACCTCCCTATTATCCCGAAGATTCAAGTATTCTTAAAGATTGGCTGGCCTATCTTGAGTCAGTGCGACTCACGGATGCGATGGTTGGCGAAGTGATTCAGCGACTGGAGGCCGAAGAAATATTAGATCAAACCCTGGTGGTATTTATGACCGATCATGGCATTAGCCATGCCCGAGGTAAGCAGTTTCTCTATGATGAAGGTCTGCATGTGCCGCTGATTATTGCAGGACCTGGGATAGAGGCCGGATCGGTCAGGAATGATTTGGTTGAGCATATCGATATCGCCGCCTTGTCTTTGGGAGCCGCTGGAATTGATCTCCCGCAGGTGATGCAGGCGAAGGATATTCTGGCCGAGGACTATATAGCCCGAGAGGCGGTATTTGCCGCCCGCGACCGCTGTGATGAGACCGTTGATCACATACGATCTGTGCGTACCCACGAGTTTAAATATATTCGAAATTTCTTACCTGAGCGTCCATACCTTCAGCCAAATGCCTATAAAGATGCTAAGGCTATTCTCATGGCACTGCGAAAATGCCATGCCAGGGGAGAACTAGATCAAGTCCAGTCACTGCTTTTCCGAGATCGTCGGCCTGCTGAAGAACTCTATGACCTTCAGGCAGATCCCCATGAGATCCTAAACCTCGCAGATGATCCAGTGTATTCATCGCAGCTTGACGAGATGCGAAAACGACTCGATAGTTGGATGGAAACCTCAGGTGACAAGGGAAGACAGTCAGAGTCAGAAGTGATGTATGAGAGTGATATGGCATTGTATCGAAACAGATTGAAAGGCCGCTTTCCCGAGCGCTTGAAAATCCTGGAAAACAATATTTCATTAATGGAGAAATGGTCTAAAGAGGGAAAATAGACCAGACATGGGACAAGGGGTCTGAGGTCTCTGCCCTACGAAGCCTGATAATTTGGGCGAATTTAATATGGGGAGAGTTTTGGACAAGTATTTTTATAGCAGATGCTAGCTTTTAATAACTTGACTTGGACATTTAGAAAAAGGACTTCTAACCTTAGAAAAGGTTTTTGACGTCTATCTCCGGAGAAATCTTGTGAGGAGGTTGAATTGCTCGTTATGTTGATCGGCAATTAGGATTTGGAAACTGAGAGGATTTGCCAGTTCCTGATCGATGGGAGTTTTGAAGTTTAAAAAAAAGGAGAATAATGACATGATGAATCTGGTTTTAGCTGAAACAGCCGGTCGTAGGTCAAAGAACTCTGAAATATGGAACGTGAAAGGACGGTGACATAAAGTGTGATTAGAATCATGAATAATCCTGAGGAATACCCTGTGGACATTGACAATTACTAAACCACTAAATTTAAAACTCTCTAATGAAAGAATATCAACTAGCCGTCTGAAAATATATGGAACATTCGAAATCATGTCTTGTTCTTGTTTGCTCAAACAGCAAATGTTGACTACCCGTACTTTCCTCAAAGGCAATTTTCGTTATGACGACGATATTTTCAGTTCGACGTATTGTTTTTTTGATGGTTGCTGCGTGCATGTCCTGGTTGCATGTAGTAAGTCAGGCACCCACTTTACTCATATTTGATACGGACATGGCCAATGACTGTGATGATGCGGGGGCACTGGCTGTTTTGCACGCTTTGGCAGATTTGGGAGAAGTGGAGATCTTGGCGGTGCTTACGAATAGGAACGATCCGGCCAATGCCTCAGGTGCAGCTGTAGATGCCATCAACTCGTTCTACGGTAGGCCAAATATTCCAATTGGCACGGATAAAGACGGGGGGATTGGGAAACCACGACCCAGTCCTTACACACCAGCACTTCGAGATGAGTTTGTACATGATTCACCCGCGGATGAATTGCTTCCAGATGCACTAACCATCTATCGTAGGACCCTTGCTGCACAAAAGGACAGCTCTGTAGTGATTTGCAGTGTGGGCTTGTTGAGTAATCTGGAAGACCTCCTTCGATCTAAAGGTGATGAATATAGTCCGCTTAATGGATCAGAATTGATTCAAAGAAAGGTAAAATACACTGTGATCATGGGTGGTGGTTTTCCCAGGACTTCCAGGCCAGAGACAAATGTAAGACTAGACCCAGGTGCGGCCATATATGTCGGTGGCCACTGGCCCGGATGGATCTACTGGCAGGGCTTTGAGGTGGGAGCTGTGATATACACTGGTGCCGGGCTTAGTGAAACCCCCACGGTAAATCCTGTCAGACGTGCTTTTGAACTGCGTCCTTTCAGAGGGGGATTTGCTATTGACCACGGTAAGCCGAGTTATGATCAGGCAACAGTGATGTTGGCCGTACGTGGACCAGACAATCCAATCTGGAGTGTCTCGGAGCCGGGGCGAATTATTGTTTATTCCGATGGACACACTCAGTGGACCAAAGGTGCTGGCTTGCAACAATATGTTAATTTGCAGGTCCATCCAAAGATCCTGTCAGACATTATTGAGGACTTGATGAGGAAACCCCCACTGAATTCTTCCGGACAACCTTGATTCTCCGGGTGAGAAATCAACTGCGTCTTTCGAATACGACCAAGACCTTGGTCAGTCAGCCAGATCGGTCACCAATTGGTAAGTGCCCGAACCCAACCTCAATTCTCCTCTTTCCTCGGAATTTATCACGATGTTTGCCACGGTCTTATCGGTTGTTACCTCGACTGTTGGAGAGTTTGTTTTGGGTAATGTAATGGATGCCGTGGTGTTTGCAGGTATAGAAACATGATAGATAAAGCGATCATCCTGTATTGCCCAGGAGGACCTGATCAGTCCATACATAGACCTATGCTCTGCCTTGACAGCCGTCAATCCCCCTCCAGGATGAGGACTGAGTAAGATGTGTTTATATCCAGGCTGCTCGGGATCCATTTTTATACCGGCAACATGCTGGTACAACCATTCACCGATGGCCCCATAGGCATAGTGATTAAAACTGTTCATCCCATCTATAATGGTGCCATCAGGCTTCTGAGTATCCCACCTTTCCCATATAGTTGTGGCTCCTTGTGTCACTGGATAAAGCCAAGAAGGATACTCCTTGCGATTTAAAAGCATAAATGCCAGATCCTCCCGTCCAATCTTAGAAAGGGTCGGACAGAGCAGGGGTGTTCCGACGAATCCCGTTGTCAGATGACCAAACTTTTCCACCTCGCCCGAAAAGTAGTGGGCTGAATGCGCTATTATCTCCTCTGGCAATAAATCGAATGATAGTGCCAGGGCATAGGCTGTTTGTGTGTGCGAGACTAGCCGGCCACTAGCGGTGGTAAATTCATGGATGAAAGCTTTTTTGATTTTGTCTGCCAGCTCCTGGCATCGCTCTGCATCCTCTTTTTTATTTAAAATCTGAGCTACCTTGCCAAGAATTTGTGTGGAGTGAAAGAAATACGCTGTGGCAATGAGGTCTTTTTCTGTGGTAGCCCCAGGATAATCCGGTTTATCAGAACTATAGGCCAACCAATCACCCCAATGCCAGTCTTTTGCATTATTCCATAAGTAATCATCACCAGCTCTTTCCATCATATACGATACCCAGCCACTCATGCTCTCATATTGCTCTGCCAAAACTCTTTGGTCGCCATAGGCCAGGTATACCGTCCAGGGTACTATGACTGCAGCGTCTCCCCAAGCGGTAGCACCACCCTTGCCACCCCACATATCGGGAATCACATGGGGTACCATGCCATCGGGAAGCTGATCTGCCGCTAAGTCCTTCAGCCATTTGGTATAAAAGGAAGCCACCTCGAAATTAAATGCAGCCGTCTTGCTAAATACCTGTGCATCTCCAGTCCACCCTACTCTTTCATCACGTTGTGGGCAATCGGTAGGAATATCTAGAAAATTATCCCTCTGACTCCATTGAATATTACTCTGCAATTGATTAATCAAAGAATCAGAGCAAGAGAAAGTACCGGTTTTTGTCATATCAGAATGGATGACAATTCCAGTAATATCCTGGATGGTTGGTGTGCCTGGATATCCCTCTACCTTGATGTATCGAAAGCCATGGAAGGTGAAATGTGGCTCAAATATTTCTTCTCCGGCACCTCTCAAAATATAGGTATCGGTAGCCTTTGCCGCACGAAGATTCTTAGTGAAAAAATTTCCCTCTTTATCCAGTGCTTCAGCAAACTTCAGCGTTACCACGTCACCCGTTTTCCCGCTGACACGCAGGCGTGCCCAACCCACAATGTTTTGACCCAGGTCGAAAACCAATTCACCTTTAGGCGTCCGGATCATTTTCTCGGGTTTTATTTCTTCCATGGCACGGACAGGTGGACCATTCGAGGCAACGAGTTTTCCTCCTGGAGGATTGAGTACATCCACGGCCGTCCAGGTGGCGTCATTGAATCCGGCCCTTGCCCAGCCATCCATTTCCCGGCGTGCATCATATCTTTCACCATTATAGATGTCTGATGCGACAATGGCACCATACGATGATTTCCAGTTTTCATCCGACGTGACTGTTTGAGTACTACCATCGGTATATTTTATCTCCAGTTGCGCAAATAGAGCCAGATGGTCTCCATAGTAGCTGCGCAATCCATTCCACCCAAGATATCCACGATACCAGCCATCACCCACCATAGCCCCAAGTACATTATCTTTTTGTAGTAGATCGGTCACATCGTAGGTTTGATATTGCAGGCGTTTGTGATAGCTGGTAAAACCAGGCGTGAATAATTGGTCTCCTACTTTCCGGCCGTTTAGAAATAATTGATAAAGACCAAGTGAGGTCGCATATATTCTTGCCGAGCGCACATCTTTGAGCGTCGAAAATGTAGTACGATAATACTGACTAGGCAGAGATTGATCACTTTTTTTCTCCCCCTTCATCGTGATCCAGGAAGCCTCCCAAAGTGCATCGTTCAAGATACCCATTTCCCAGAATGCTACCTCACTCCATTCAGATTCATGCTGGCCATTATCCCAAATCCTTACCTGCCAGTAAACTCGCTGCCCGGATTTCAGCGCTGGACCTGCATAGACTATGTGGATCGATTGGTCAGATGAAATTTTACCAGAAGTCCAAATCTGTTTGCCGCTGATCGATAAATTTTTCGGTGTGTCAGCCACCTTGATTTCATAGGCCGTTTGTGTTACATTAAATCCTTCACTCTCTATCTGCCAACTGAGCCTGGGTTGTTTCACATCAATGCCGATGGGATTATTGTGGTACTCACAGGTGAGATTTGTCACTTTGATTCCAGCAGAACAAAGCAGGGGAAGAACAAGGTGGAGGAAAGTAGATGCTATTTTCATAATTATTATCGATGAAGTGTTTTGGTGCTATTCTCGAATCCGCTGGTTTTACACCGGTTAGGAAATTGCTCGCTGATTGGAAATGCAAAGTACAGAAAAATCCTTGTTGGCTTATCACCTATAACAAATGAAATCGTGAGATGATGGGATGTATGACTTGAGAGAAAGTGTGAAAGATGCCATTGCCAACACGGTAGCTTCTGTAGTAGAAATCACCTGGTAGGCAGCGGATTCTTGCCTCATTGTGGTCGCCCACATTTGGCTTGGTTACTACCTAAGTGGACTCAGGTAGCACTCGATCTGACCACAAACTTTGAGACGAAAGTGAACAGAATGTGGTGAAAAAAGACGATTTTCATATTATGACATGGATGCTGCGTAGCACAATGATCTTCTTGACGGTCTACCTGGCAATGGGTCTCCACGCCCAGGAGGATCAGGTGCGTTTCGAGCACATCACTACTGCCCAGGGTTTATCTGAAGATGTGGTCAACTGCATTTATCAGGATCGGAGGGGATTTATGTGGTTTGGTACAGACGATGGTCTGAACAGGTATGATGGTTATACATTCACCCAGTTTCAGCCTTCGCCAGATGATTCCAATGCGATCAACAGTAACATCATTTTTAGTGTGACCGAGGACTTGCATGGTAACATCTGGATAGGAACTACCGGATCAGGTCTCAATTGTTTTGATCCAGAAACAGAGAAATTCACCGAGTATCGCCATGTCCCAGACGATAGTACAACGCTGACCGATGACCATATCATGCACCTTTTTAAGGATTCGAAAGGACGGGTTTGGATCGGTTCCCTAGATGGTCTGACCTTGTTGCAACCCGGTGCTAAGAAGGCCGATGCTCTTACCTTTCTCAGATTGAAACTAGGGTTCATGAGCCCCAATATCGTGTACAATATTGCCGAGGACCGGAGAGGAGCCATCTGGATTGGCACTGGATTTGGTTTATTTCAATGTGTTGAGCACAGCGATCATGAATTTGACATCACTCGCGTGCGAATCACGGACGATGTTGATCCTCAGGAAGTGACATGCATTATCCTTGACTCACAAGGTGGGCTGGTAGTGGGTACCTACGAGGGACTGTACCATCAGACTACACCAGGTGACCTCCATAGTTTTAAGAGGGTGAGCAATACACCTGACCACAGAGCCTTGATCGGTGACGATCACGGAGTGATCTGGAGCGGCACAAATGAGGGCTTACTGTCATTCGAGCAACCGAGACGGAATTCACCACTGGTGCCCAAAGGGATATTTACTTCTAAAGTGGAGAATCCATACAGTCTAAATCACAATGTGGTTAAATCACTTTTCAAAGACAATGCTGGAATCATTTGGATAGGAACCAATGGGGGAGGAGTCAACAATTTTGATCCTTCACGCAAGAAGTTCATGCACTATGGTTTGAATCTGAATCGCAATGGTAGAAATTATCGAAAAATCAGATCGATTTTTGAAGATAGCGATAGAAACCTCTGGATTGGAACGGAAGGTGGAGGTTTGTTTGGGAGGTCCCAATTTTCCACGGAATATCAGGAGTTTCAGCAAGCCGAGAGTTCCAAGAATGTCTTCGCGATTGAAGAGGTCGTGCAGCGAGGGGAGAAGTACCTGTTTGTAGGATCGGGTGACCGCCCATTTTTACGAAAGTTGAAGGTGACTGCAGGAATGATTCAGTCGGCCATTCCGGTTGCTACCGATCGGGGTTCGATTTTTGCGCTCCTGCAAGATGCTCAGCAAGATCTCTGGATAGGTACTTATAACAGGGGACTGTTACGCTGGAGGTACGATCCTGGAAAGGACGCTTATAGCGAAGTAGTTTTTGAAGCAACCGGAGAAAGTGGTGGTTTGAGTAATAATATTATTCGCAAATTAATGCAAGACAGAAAAGGCAATATTTGGATTGCCACGGGAGATGGCCTCAACATGATTGAGGCTGATCAGGTCGGCGAGCCTCAACCCACGTTTAGGGTATTTAGGCATATCAAGGATGATCGTAATAGCCTCAGTCACAACTATATTTTTGATATCTATGAAAGCACCAGCGGGCAGATATGGATTGCAACCTTTGGAGGTGGTCTTAATAAAGTGGAGTTTAGAGGCCCCGATAAGAAGGCTTACTTCATCAGATATATGGAAGAAGATGGTCTAGGTGATAATTCGGTAAAAAGTATTGAGGAGGATATCGATGGAAATTTATGGATCGGTACCAATAGAGGACTGACCAAGTTTGATCCACAGCGAGTTATTTTTCAGAATTATCTGGTCAATGATGGACTACAAGGACATGAATTTCTAGAGGGGGCCAGTTGTAAGACATCTGATGGCACTTTGCTATTTGGGGGAGTAAATGGGTTTAATGTATTTTATCCTCAACAGATCGCCGATGATCGGACAGCTCCCAGTGTTACACTAACCAAACTATACGTCAATAATCGAGCAGTGGGTCCTTCAGAACTGGTCAATCATAAGGTGATCTTATCAAAACCTTTGAGTGTCACCAAGGAGATTGAATTAAGATATAATCAGAATGATTTTTCGGTTGAATTTTCAGCGCTGGCCTATACGGGATCAAGCCATTATCGCTATGCCTTTTTTCTGGAAGGGTATCATGATCAGTGGGTAGAAGAGGATGCGGATCAACGTCACGCAACTTTTACAAATCTCTCGCACGGCGAGTATATCTTGTCTGTAAAGTCTTGTGCCCGAAATAACGTGTGGAGTGCCCAACCAACCCAGCTGGCCATCACGATCAAACCTCCTCCCTGGCTGACTTGGTATGCCTATCTGTTTTACGCCCTGTTGGTGATATTCGGTCTGTTGCTCTATCGCAGATATACCATCATCGGTGTGCATGAGAAGCACGAATTGATGATGGAGCGTATGGAGAGAGAGAAGTTGGAAGAGCTAAATCAGATGAAACTCAGATTTTTCACTAACATTTCACATGAACTACGTACACCTTTGACACTGATTATTTCTCCACTGGAGCATATCCTGACTAAGGGAAAAAGCATCACACCCGATAAACTTCTGCAGCATTATCATTATATGTACAAAAACAGCAAATACTTGCTAAGACTTGTGAATCAGCTGCTGGATTTCAGAAAACTCGATCAGGGTTCGCTGACTATTCGAGTAGGTGAAGCAGATGTCATTGATTTTATTCTAGAAACTACCGAACCCTTTCAGTTTGTAGCCAATAAAAAGAATATCGTATTTAGGGTGGTCTATGATCGGCATTTTGATGCGTATTTTGATCCGGAGGTTTTAGAAAAGATTTTATATAATCTTCTATCCAATGCATTTAAGTTCACTCCTTCCGGAGGTGAGGTTGTCCTGGAAGTAAAGGACACTGCAACGGGTACTCGACGTCAGAGATCTACATCTCCATTACTTGAGATTTCTGTGCAAGATAGCGGGCCCGGTATTTCCCGAACAAAGTTGAGGAAGATATTTGAGCGGTTTTATAAGGATGGCTCAAGGGCAGAGAATAAAGATGGGGCTGGAATTGGTTTGTCTTACACTAAAAGTTTAATCGAGTTACATCGCGGCTCGATTCAGGTTGAGAATATTAGGGAGGGTGGTGCTCATTTTCGCGTATGGTTACCTAAGAGTAGATCTGCTTATTTAAAATCAGAGATTGTTCGCGATCAGATGGCGTACTTCCAATTGAGTTCAGATCCCCTGGATTATATGGTGGTTGAGCCTATTGTACCGGCTTCGATTGAAGGTGGATCGGGTGACGTGGAGGAACTTCTACCCCTTTTGTTGTGTGTAGACGATCACACGGATATTAGAAGATTTATTAGAGATGGCTTGGCCAGCGATTTTCGGATCATCGATGCCGAAGATGGTAAGAGTGGGTATGAGCTTGCCCTTTCATCCCTTCCTGACATTATAGTCAGTGATGTGATGATGCCAGAAATGAATGGTTTTGAGTTGTGCCACGCATTAAAGTCAAATCCATTCACGAGCCACATTCCGATTATTTTACTTACAGCAAAAACATCCGACAAAGATGAGATTGAAGGATTTGAAACAGGAGCCGATGCCTATGTGGTCAAGCCATTTAAACTGCATGTACTCAAAGCTCAGCTTCTCAATATCCACTTGCAGCGTGAAAGCCTCAAAAAGCGTTTTCGCAATGAGGTGATCACCGAACCAGCCGATGTAACGGTGACCTCAGCTGACGAGGAATTTTTGCAAAAGGCCATGGCAATCATTGAAGAGCATATGGGTGACTCAGAATTTAATGTGGAGGCTTTGGTCAAGGAGATGCATATCAGCAGAAGTAAGATTTATCTAAAGCTGAAAGCGCTGACTGGCCAGTCATCTAGTGAATTTATTCGGACCGTCAGGCTCAAGCGAGCGATTCAATTACTGGTGCAGAGTGATTTTTCCATTAAGGAAGTCATGTTTATGACGGGATTTAATTCTGCATCCTATTTTTCTAAGTGTTTTAAGAAGCAATTTGGCGTGGTCCCAAGCGAGTATTTAAAGCAGCAAAGAAAAAGTGTTGAATTGTAGTGTCCTGGACCTTCAGTGTATCGAAGGATCGTCGATTTAAAAGATGCACGCTCATATCCCACATGCACACCCATGCCCATTCTTCCTTAAAAGGACTGGTTCAGTAACTGATTTGTTGAAAATGGTCAGGCACTCTTCCTTGAGGTTGGCAGATCAAGTCTCATTTCCATAAATAGTTATTGGCCCCGCTGGATAAACATCGAGTCGAGATGATATTCCTCCTCTCTTTAATCATTTGTGTCACAGTTCTGGTCAATTGTGTTGCTGATGGATATGCTATGATCGCTATTTTGGTCCACCTATATTAATGAAGAATATGAAGAATGTAAGCTTATTAGTAACTAATGGAATGGATAGTCAATGTCTGATCGCTAGATGGATCGTACTTACGCTTTTTTTTCTGGTACTTGGCGGCTGCACAGGTACTACATCAAGGGTGAATAGTCAAATGAATACTGTGACAGTACCATACCAGGCAGATTGGGAGTCTCTGAAGCGATATTCGGTGCCGGACTGGTTTAGAGATGCTAAGCTGGGTATCTTCATCCATTGGGGAGCATATTCCGTCCCTGCCTATGGTTCGGAGTGGTATCCACGCAATATGTATATGGATGAGCATGTGTACAATGCAGAGTTTGAGATGACCTCCCATACGCCGTCCAGAGAATATTTGCATCATATCGAGAAGTATGGATCATTGGCCGAGTTTGGGTACAAGGATTTCATCCCCATGTTTAAGGGTGAGCACTTTGACGCAGCACGATGGATGGATCTCTTTGTGCAAGCAGGTGCCAAGTATGTGGTGCCCGTGGCAGAACACCATGATGCATTTGCCATGTATCATTCTCAGCATACTCGTTGGAATGCCGTCGAGATGGGCCCCAAACGCGACGTGCTTGGTGAGCTCTTTGAAGCTGGCAGGCAGCGGGGACTCAAAGTTGGAGCTTCATCGCACTATGCCTTCAATTGGTCCTATTTTCAACGAAAGCCCACTTTTGACAATTGGGATCATCAGCACGATGATCTCTATGGATATAATCGTGAAAAAAATGACCACATGGACGAAGCCCATCTAAGTCGATGGTGGAACCGCACTACCGATATCATCGATCAATATGAGCCAGATATCTTATGGTTTGATTTTTATTGGGACAAGGAGGTCTTTAGGCCATACCATAAGAAGCTGGCTGCATATTATTACAACCAGGGGATAAGATGGAAGAAGGGTGTAGTTCTTCAAGGAAAGAATTTTGGTGGTTTTGAAAGCTTTCCGGACGGCACTTTTCTATATGATTTAGAAAGGGGTAAGCTATCGGATATCAAGAAGGAGCCGTGGCAAACCGACACCTCCATTGGCGCCAACTCATGGGGTTATGTGTCGAACTGGATTTCTAAGACCCCCAACAAACTGATCGATGATTTAGTAGATATTGTTAGTAAGAACGGTTGCCTCTTACTTAATGTGGGCCCTAAAGCTGATGGTACGATTCCGGTTGATCAACAGGAAGTGTTGTTGGAGATCGGTGCCTGGCTAAAAGTGAATGGGGGCGCCATCTATGGTAGTCGACCTTGGCGCATTTTTGGAGAAGGACCCACTGCCGTAGCTGTGGGGCATCACTCTGAGGGTAAGAATAAGGATTTCACCGCTCAAGATTTCCGCTTCACCACCAACGGAGATAAGCTCTATGCTATAGCCATGGATTGGAGCACGGAAGGGACCATGAACATAAAGTCCCTGGCACATGGAAGTGAAAACTGTCCGTGGCAAATAAAGGAGATCCGACTACTGGGACTAGATGATGAGTTGGAGTGGCATCAAGACAAAGAGGCATTGACCATTCATATTCCTGCCAGCAAACCAGGAGACCATGCTTTTGTCTTTGAGGTGGACTTTGGCGAACATAGCAGAGAGGCTACTCGAAATGCATGGGATTGATGGCCATTCTGATGGTGGAGAATCCTAATCGACAAATTCCAGGAGGCCAAACCTATTGGGTTGATGTACATTTTTGCTGATGTCGTAGATGGGGAAAATCGTGGAAGTGGAGCGACGATTTCCCTCCGCATCGTTGCGCTCTTGTCTGACAGCTTGAAATGCCCAACGGTTGCCCTTTTTTACAGGGCTAAATTGGTCCATCCCGTGAAACAGTTTGATGGGGATGGCCATCTCCATATTCCATCCCTGGTCCAAATCGCCCTGGTCATTGATTGTACCGTCAATCATCACTTCGACTTCAAAATCAGGATTAAAAGCGCGTACCAATCCGCTTTTCTCCTGATAGATGCTGTTTAGAAAAACGAAATCGTTAGAGGCTTTGTATAGATTGAGTTCGAAGCCATAATGCATCATCAGACTATCCGGAGCTGGTATCAAAAAGATTTCAGCACAATCATCAAAGTAGGGTTGTCCGTCGCGCTCTGTCTCTCTGGCAGTCAGGAATTGATCCTGGCATTCAAAGAAGACATACAGATTCTTCTCATCCCAAAGCATTCGAAATTTGGTTTGCTGCCGGTCACTTGGCGTTTCGACCCGGTAGAAATGGTCAAAAGAGCGGACTTCAGTAAGTTTCCAGTCTTCTTCGTCCAATTTTCCATCTACCAAAACAGAGCTTTGTGCTTTCGACACCTTGAAGATTTCATGCTCACCCGTGACTAGCCTCTTTTCCGATTGAGCTCCAAGGCAGAGGGCCACCAGAGATAAAATCAACAGGTAGCACCCTCGCCTTAACCTAATCTGTGTAGTCATCGCATCCATTTTGTCATGTGAGAGGACAATGAAGCTAAGGATTTTGAGCCACATGTAGTTTTTTTTTGCATGCCATCTCGAAAGGAGGACCTATACCATATTCAAGTGTTAAGTGTCGTGAAGCAAACATCTTAGTGAGGAAAATCATTTGTTGTATTTGTTTAACCATTTGTTGCATAGGAGACTTTTTGTCAATGCTACATTTGGCCTAACGCTGGACGAGAGGACTGCTGGCAGTTTGTGGTCAGTGGGGAGCGTGGTATGGAGCGTTACTGATTTAACCATAAAACAAGGTGCAAATGAAAAGATGCTTACAATTAACCGGGCAATGGTGGCTTACATCGATTTGCTTGTTGTCATTAAATCTAGCCTTCGGTCAGCAGAGTGTATCGGGCGTAGTAACCGATGCAGAAGATGGATCTGCTCTGATTGGGGTCAATGTGGTGGTAAAGGGTACTACCGTCGGTACCACTACTGATTTAGATGGAGGGTATTCACTGCAAGTCCCAGATGCAAATTCCATTCTTGTATTCTCCTACACTGGTTATGCACCTCAGGAGATACCAGTGGGTACTCAGGGAAATATTAATATTTCTTTGGCGACCGCATCTACGCTGCTGGACCAAGTTGTGGTCATTGGGTACGGAACAGTGAAAAAAAGTGACCTGACCGGATCAGTCTCCACCGTCTCGGCCGCCTCCTTCGAAAATCAACCATTGACCAGAGTGGAAGATGCCTTACAGGGGAGAGCTGCCGGTGTGACAGTGGCAAAGGCCAATGGACAACCTGGATCCAACTTTAAGGTGCGGATTAGGGGAGTAAACTCCATCACGGGTAATAACAGTCCACTCGTAGTGGTAGATGGTGTTCAGGGAGGAGATCTTAGTACGATCAATCCCAACGACATTGAGACCATCGATGTCCTGAAAGATGCTTCGGCTACGGCCATCTACGGAGTACGCGGTTCCAATGGTGTCATCATCATTACCACAAAAGGTGGATCCGGTGAGGGCAGAATTGACGTGGACTATTTTACCACTTTTTCCAAAGTACCTGAGTTCTTACCCACTTTGCAGGACAACCCGGCGGACTTCGCCCGGCTCGAAAACATTCGGAGAATAAATACGGGGGGCAACCCCAATTTTACCGACGCGGAAATTTCTGCTTTAGAAGCGAACGGTGGGACCAACTATCAACGCGAGATCTTTCGGACCGGGATCAGCAACAACCTGCAGATATCTGCCAGTGGTTCGGAGGGTAAGTTAAACTACTTCTTATCAGGCAATTACCGCAATCAAGAGGGTATCGTGATTAACACTGGATATAAGCAGCTGTCATTGCGGTCCAATCTGGATGCACAGGTCACTGATAAGGTCAAAGTCGGATTGAATATCTACGCCACGAGAGGTGAGAGAAAGAATGATTTTTCCTTTGCTGGCAATGGTCAGGGAAGTTTGGTCGCGAAGGCCCTGACCTGGGATCCCACCACACCGATTTTTGACGAAAGCGGTGAATACAACCGCAGATCGATCAAGGGCATCGCCTCCCTCAATGATAATGTCCTCCGCACTCTAAATGAAAGCGATGCTAGAGGCATTGATGAGAAGTTGAGCAGTGCACTTAATGTAAATTGGAACATCTCCAACAACCTCACCTACACCTTGACGGCGGGTACTCAGTTGAACAATTTCAACAATCAGGTTTATGACGTGGAAGTGGGAGATGATTTTCTACCACACACGTCGTTTCGCAATAACAAGTTTACTTCCTATCAGTTGAGTAATATTTTGACCTGGCACAAGGAGTTTGGCATACATGATGTCAAATTGACTGGAGTGCAGGAGTACTCCAATGGAAAAAATATAGTCAATGGGTATAATGCCAACGATCTGAGTCTTCCCAAGGGATTTTTCTTTGGAGAACTGGCTCCAAATGCAGGGCAGACCATCACCAATAACTTTTGGGAAAGAGAGCTATCATCTTTTATGCTGAGAGCGGAATACATTTTTGATCAAAATTTATATGTGACGGCTACCGGCCGCTATGATGGCACTTCAGTTTTCAGGAAGGATAATCGCTGGGGCTTTTTTCCATCCATAGCAGTGGCCTACAGTTTGAATAACCTCGTGGAGACATCTGATCTGCTCAGTAATCTGAAGCTGCGGGTAGGATGGGGTCAGGTAGGTAACCAGAATGTCGGGCCCTACAGCACCTTTGGAGGTCTCGGCTTCAATTCCTTTGCGTTCGACTTTGCCTCTGCTTCTCCAGGCACCATTTTAACGAGTTATGAGAACGCCAACCTAACTTGGGAAACCACCAGTCAGACTAATTTTGGTATCGATCTGGGCATTTTACAAGGCAGGGGGAATGTGACCTTGGAATTTTTTAAGAAAAACACTACTGATCTCCTCCTGGCAGTGCCCGTTCCCACAACTTTTGGAGGAGGTGTCATCAATCAGAATGTAGGAGAAGTTCAGAATACCGGTGTGGACCTAGGCCTGGGGTATACGATCATCAATACGGCCAATTTAGATTGGGATGCCAATCTATCCCTATCATATGTGAGGAATGAGGTAACCAAACTTTACAACGATTTGGAGAGGATCAATGGAGCTTATACTTCTCCTGGCGGCCAGAGTCGTGTGCTTAATATCATCGAGTTGGGTCAACCATTAGGTCAATTTCAAGGGGCTACCTTCTTAGGTACATGGAAGTCTTCCGAAGCCGCACAAGCGGAGGAATTTGGTAAGAAGCCTGGGGATGCAAGGTATTTACGAGACGCCGATGGTGAGATCGTTTTTGGTGCCATTGGCAATGGGACACCAGAACTGGTTTGGGGTTTTAATAATGGAATCACTTATCGAAACTTCGACCTGAATATATTTATACAAGGGATGCATGGTTTTGATGTGTTTAATATTCAGCAAGCGATGATTACTGGTGGAGCTGGAGATTCTAGGAGTTTCTTAGCTGCTGATCAAATTAATCAGTGGACGCCAACCAACGAGACAGATATTCCTGCGACCGTACAGTTCTACAATTCGTCCCGCTATATCGAGAAGGGAGACTTCATCAGATTGAGCAATTTGAATATTGGCTATACGATTAGGAATCTTTCAAAGTCAAATGATACCACGCTCAAAATCTATGCAGGTGGTCAGAACTTGTTTTTAATTACAGATTATACCGGTTATGATCCAGAATTGTCTTCTAGAAAGGGCAATCAAGGCACGGAAGATGTAGCTCCGGGCATCAACATAGGTGCGTATCCCAATCCCCGTACTTTCACGATTGGTGCAAAACTGGGATTCTAAATCATCATTTCATAAAAAAGAAAAGAAGCAAGATGAAGAGAAATATATATCAAACAGGGAAAGCAATCATTGCACTGCTGGCGATTGGGATCCTGGGCCTGACCAACATGAATTGCGAGCAATTTGATTTGGAAGAGGAGCCTGGGGATTCCCGGCTTGCTGTATTGCCTTATGAAAGCTTAGCAGAACTTGAATTGGGGGTGACGGGCATCTATGGCCGGATGCAGCGCGCCTTTTGGATGACTACTGCATTTGTGTATGGTTGGGCAGGTGATGATCTTACCACTCATAGGGCCAGCAACAAAGCCGACTTTCGTGAGTATGATCAACGGGCTGTGAGTCTAGGCAATGCACGTACTCGAAATACATGGTTTGCGGTGTATCGAGCCATCAGGGCTACCAACAATGTTTTGGTGAATGCTGCAGAAACCAACTTAGCTGATCGGGTCGCCCAAGATCAACTTGTAGGGGAGGCTCACTTTCTAAGGGCCATATTTTTTCATCACATGACACGCATACATGGAAGGATCCCGCTGCCATTGGATATCGTACCTGACCTGGAAATAGGATTGGCTACTCAAGATGAGATTTATCGACAGATTGAGAGCGATTTATTGAAAGCCGAATCCATGCTCCCTGCTAAAAGTAACTTAGGAGCCACCAGGCCAAATGCCGGTAGTGCCAGAGCCTTCTTGGCTAGATTGTATTTGGACTGGGCAGGATTTCCGATGAAAGATAATTCTAAATATGCCGATGCTGCCTCAAGTGCTAAGCAAGTGATAGATAATGCGGACAATCATGGATTCGCCTTGGTACCTGATATGGCTACCCTCTATACCCTGGACGGATCCGCCAACTCGGAGGGTGTATTTACTATTGCCTATTGTCAGCCCTGTGGCTTGGCCAATCGGAAGACAGGCAAATTGGGGCTGCCAGGTGATTTTGGTGGCTGGCAGGAGTCTTTTGCCGAAATTCGATTTTTTGAAGATTTCCCCGAAGGGCCGAGAAAAGACGCCACGTATCATACAGCGATACCCCTTGATGCCAACGGAAAGGTAACCCCAGATGTGGCCAATGCTGCCAGCTTCATACCTTGGACTGAATTTAAGGACCAGCAAAATCCAGTGTTTCGGAAGATCACAGGTCCTTTTGAAGACAATATTTTTAATGGTTTTCAAAATTCACGCAGCGACTATTACATGAGGTATGCTGAGGTGCTTTTGATCTATGCAGAAGCAGCAGGAAGGTCTGGATCTGTCTCTCCTGATGCCTGGGAGGCAATGAACATGGTTCGCAGGAGAGCAAACGGACTGCCAGTTGACACGCCCGATCCAAGCGTGGATCTGACCGATGGAGACATCGCTGAGTTGGCTTACACTGAGAGGAAGTGGGAGTTTGCCGGTGAATATCAGAGATGGCCGGATCTGGTACGCATGGAAAGAGTCGAGGAGGCTTTGGGTAATAGGAATCCACAGGTGTCGGTAGGCACAGCATTTGATTCAGATGGAAACCCATCCCCCAAACCGCTGACAGAAGCTTCCAATCCGATTTTAGGATCCTTGGGTACGGACAACTACTTCCATCCGCTGCCTCCGGATGAAGTCGCTCAGCTTCCAAATCTGAGTGGGCGCTAGGAGCTGAAATATTAAACTTACTGAATAATTCATTTACGTTACAAATTTCAAATCTGGAATCGTGCATGGTGGATGAAGCATTAATCTATTGGTAAGATTATGAAATAGAATGTCTTTATACAGGTGCCTATTGAACCTGTAGGTATACTCATTGAGATACTTTTGTAGATATTTTACTTGATGATGAATACCTCTCAACCAAGATTTGAGCCCCATAATAAACCGATGCATCAAAGGAAAATTCTCTCCTTTTTTAGAGTGGATCTGGTCAACATGATATTTTCCTTTTCGAGCAATGGGGGAGTAACCTCTCCATTTATCGGTCGTTACGATTGCATCTGGGTCAATTTCCAAATCTGAGTGGGCGCTAGGAGCTGAAATATTAAACTTATATGAATGATGCAGCGGTAGGATCAGATTGATCTTACCGCTGTGCTTTTATAGCGAGATTTATCCCTAAACTAACCTGCCGATAGACGTCTTCCAGAGTAAATACATCGTATTTTTGTCACGAAAATCATCAGAATTTTTTCAGTTACTAATGTCAGACCATCGGAACCCCATATTTGTTTTAGAGATCTTCGTATCCTTGGGGATTATGTTGTTTTTCATGGTCTCCTCCTGCACTACGTCGGAGACAAGTCAAGAGGACACCGTAAGCGAAGATGGATTCCCCAATCTATTCAGCGCAGTTGCTTCATCAACATCCGGAATCACATTTATCAACAGATTGGAGGAAACCTTATCATCCAACTACTACCAATACATGTATACGTACATCGGTGGAGGCGTGGCATCGGCCGACTTCAATAACGATGGTTGGATTGACCTATTTTTTATTTCCAACACTTTCGACAATAAATTATACCTGAATCAGGGTGATCATCAGGAGGGAATGAGAGGTTTTAGCTTCATGGATGTTACTGAACAATCGGGCATCCAGAAAAGACCGGGATTTGATGTAGGCGTTTCGGTGGTGGATATCAATAGCGATGGATACTTGGATATCTACATCACCAGGGGTGGTTGGATCCAGGATGACAATCGGTTTGCCAACATGCTCTATGTCAACAATGGGGATATGACTTTTACAGAGCGGGCAGCTGAATATGGCTTAGCTGACAGCAACCGGGGCATTTGCGCTACTTTTTTCGACTACGATAACGACGGCGACTTGGATGTCTACATCTCGAATAGTCCTGATTTTGAGGATAAGGCAGCCGAGGTGGTGGATCTGATCGACATCCAGGATGATGCCATGACCTTAGCTAAAAAAGGGAGTGATAAATTATATGAGAATGACGGTTCCGGTCATTTTACCGACGCCTCTGAGGCATCCGGAATTTTGCCGGATATTGGCTTTGGGCTAAATCCACAGGTCGGAGATCTCAATCAAGATGGCTGGATGGATATCTATATCTGTAATGATTTTCGGATTCCCGATTTTGTCTATATAAACAATCAGGATGGAACCTTTCGCGATGGTAGGAATGAAGTGTTGAGGCACATGTCTTTCAACAGCATGGGTAGTGATATCGGCGATGTGAATAACGATGGGCTAATGGATGTCTTTACGTTGGATATGAATCCAGAGGATTACGTGCGGGCTAAAACCACCATGGCTATGACGCCGGTGGAGAGATTTGAGGAAATGGTGGCGAAAAACTATCACCATCAGTATATGCATAATATGCTGCAGATCAATAATGGCAATGGCACTTTTCGTGAAATTGCCAATATGGCTGGAGTTGCCAATACAGACTGGAGTTGGTCTAGTCTGTTGGCTGATTTTGATTTAGACGGGTACAACGATCTTTTTGTGACCAATGGGGTGTTTAGGGATGTCATAGATCGAGATGCAAATAATGAGATACTTCAAATACTACGAGACAACCAAAGGAAACCCACTGATGAAGACTTTCTGGCATTTACCCGGATGTTGCCGCAACAGAAACTGAATAATTATTTTTTCAAGAATAATGGAGATCTGACTTTCGCGGATGTGTCAACTGCCTGGATCGACTCAATGCCCACATTTTCTAATGGCGCAGTATATGCAGACCTGGATAATGACGGGGATCTAGATGTAGTGGTTAGTAACATCAACGAAGAGGCCACGCTGCTTAGAAACCATGCGGTTGAAAAAAGTTTGGGAAGTTATCTGCAAGTGACCTTGGATGGCCCCCTCAATAATACCAAGGGCATTGGCTCGACAGTAAGGATTGAGCTAGCAGATGGATCTGTGCTTACACGTCAGCAAATTAACAATAGGGGTTTTTTGTCATCCGTCTCGAATACCATGCATTTTGGTTTAGCTCGTGATGATGTCATCACCAGCCTCGAAATACGATGGCCAGATGGAAGGTGTCAGGAAATCAAAGATGTACCAGTTGGTCATTTTATGACACTAAGCTACGACGATGCTGTCGTTCCAAAGTCACGGGTAGAGGATCCGGAAGCACCACTCTTTGTTAAAATGAATTGGGCTGCTAAGCACATTGATCCGAGTTACAATGATTATCAAAATCAATTACTGCTGCCACACAAATTGTCGCAGATAGGACCGGCGGTAGCAGTAACTGACGTCAATATGGACGGGCATGAAGATCTGTTTATTGGTGGAGGTCACACCCAAGCTGGGCAATTGTTTCTCGGCGATGTTGCCGGAGGTTTTACGCACCAGGAGGTGGCAGATTTTATTCGAGATAAGCAAAGTGAGGATGTGGGAGCTTGCTTTGTGGATGCGGATGGTGATGGTGATCCCGATCTGTATGTAGTGAGTGGAAGCTATGAGTTTCCGCTACACTCCAGATTGCAACTGGACAGATTGTACCTCAATGATGGTCGCGGCCATTTTTCTAAATCATTGAACAGCTTACCTCCCATCGGTTCAGCTGGCAAGGTGGTGAAGGCTGCCGATTTTGACCAGGATGGTGATATGGACTTGTTCGTGGGTGGAAGAGTGGTTCCAGCTCAGTACCCTGTCCCTCCGACCAGCTACCTGTTGCTGAATGAATCTGGGAGATTTCGTGCCGTGACCGATGAGCTAGCCCCTCAACTGGCACAAATAGGTATGGTGACCGATGCTTGCTGGTCAGACATTGATATGGATGAGGATCTCGATCTGGTGCTGACCGGCGAATGGATGGGTATTGAAGTCCTCGTAAATGAGGACGGAAGACTGAGAAGAGATAGCCTCTACTCTGGGCTAGCTAGCCATGCGGGTTGGTGGAATACGCTTCTGGTTGAGGACATCGATCTGGATGGGGATATGGATATTGCCGCTGGAAACTTGGGATTAAATTATAAACTTCATGCCACACCAGAAAAACCACTGCACGTTTATACCAATGACTTCGATTACAACGGTAGCGTAGATGTGTTCTTGGCAAAGTACTACCAAGGTGATCAGGTGCCAGTCAGGGGCAAGAGTTGCTCCACGCAGCAATTGCCACATCTAGCAAAGAAAATACCAACTTATGAAGAATTTGCATCCTTAGATCTGGGTGGCATTCTGGGGCCAGGGATAAAATCGGCCTTGCATTACACCGTCACCGAGCTTAGATCGGGAATATTCATCAACGAGGGATCCGGGAAGTTTACCTTTAGGCCATTTGACAACCATGTACAACAATCCTTGATCAATAGTATATTATATGACGATTTTGATAACGATGGGATCCAGGATCTACTCATGGCTGGAAATAATCATATGTCTGAGATCGAAACCACTAGGGCAGATGCCGGTATCGGCTGTTTTCTCCGGGGAACTGAGACTGGAAAATTCGAGTTTATTTCGCACCTTGA
Organism: Saprospiraceae bacterium; assembly: GCA_965223025.1. Classification (GTDB taxonomy): domain Bacteria; phylum Bacteroidota; class Bacteroidia; order Chitinophagales; family Saprospiraceae; genus JABDMH01. The sequence goes on along the minus strand of CBDCVP010000023.1, from coordinate 2,936,441 downwards.
ATCTGGATTTTTCACCAGTGGGGATATCAGGCATCTCGCAACTGTTTCCGATCAGACTCGGCATGCAATCATTGTCATCAAAAATAACGATACCCATGAGCTATTTCATGTAAACAGTCGTGATTTGAATCAATAAAATGAACCTCATTGATAAGTCGATGGATGTGGGGGTGACTTAAACTAGAGTGACATGAATACGGGCCGAGGCAGTGGAAAAATTTTGCTGGTACTAAGCTTCTCAATGGGCATGATGGCCTGTGGAGCATTGCATGACAAAGCGAATACTGGGACCACAAAACCGCCCAATGTCATTTATATTTTCCCCGACCAGTTTCGTCAGTTTAGCTTAGGATTCTGGTCCCAAGCTGATCACAAGAAGTTTATTCAGGGAAACCCAGATCCGGTCATCACTCCCAATCTGGATAAGTTGGCAAATGAGGGTATTGTCTTCAGTCGGGCAGTGAGTAATTTTCCCTTATGTAGTCCATATCGGGGGATGCTCCTCAGTGGCATGTATCCCAATCGCAATGGGCTGACCAATAATTGCAGAAAAGATAGGAGTGATGTTGGTCTCAGATCCGATGCGATGTGCATGACGGATGTGTTTTCAGCATCCGGATATGAGGTGGCTTACTTTGGCAAGTGCCATTGGGTAACGACCGTACCTTTATTTGATGAGAATGGCAATTACGTTGGAAGCACAGATCCACCTGGAGGTCATTATGTAAATAACTACGACACTTATATCCCTCCAGGACCGGATCGCCATAACATTGACTATTTTTTTCAATTGTTAAACGACAATCATTTCAATCCCAAATGCTACGCCAGTGATCCCAGGTTAGTCAATGGACAAGAAGATGGCGAGATCTACCGTCCTGGCAAGTTTTCTTCTGAGGTGGAGGCCGATGCCATTGTCAAATATCTAGCAAATGAGCATGAGCAACGAGATAGCGATAAACCTTTTTTCTTGATGTGGTCACTCAATCCTCCTCATAATCCCTGGACCGAAGAGAGTACCTACATGCAGTATTTTGATCAGTATACTCAATCAGGCACAATTATTCTAGATACACTTTTAGCACGTGAGAATGCAGATTCGTCGATTGGTCACTACGCACCCTACTATTTTGCCAATGTGAGCGCAGTGGACTTTTTTATTGGTCTGGTGCTGGACAAGCTAGCCGAACTTAATTTAGATAAGAATACCATGGTAGTATTTTCCTCGGATCACGGGGAGATGCTAGGTAGCCATGGACTGAGAGGAAAGAACGTACCGGAAATCGAGTCCTTCGCCATTCCTTTTATCATCAGATGGAGTGCAGAGCTCAAACATCGCATCGAAGACTTGATCCTAAGTGTACCGGATGTGATGCCTACCTTACTGGGATTGGCAGGTCTGGCAGAGCACATCCCTAAGGATGTTCAAGGAGTAAATCATTCAGACATATTGAAGCACCCCAATGAAGCAAAGCAGGAAAGGCCATCTGCTGCCCTATTTATTCAGGGCAAAAGCCGAGGTCTGTACACCGGCAAATATATGTTTGTGGTCATGGAAAAAGATGGCAAATTGGATCGAGCATTTTATTACAATAACGAGACCGATCCGTACCAATTACATAGAATACCCTATGATCAGATGGATCCAGATCTTCGAACGAAACACCGTATGGAGCTTGCCTTGCGCTTAAGAGAAACGAGTGACCGCTGGTATGAAGAAGGCGTATGTGAGGATTTTCTAAAGTATGGTCGACCTTAGTTTGCAATGAATTTAAGAGTCCTTATAGAATATCATGAACATGAGAATTACCGGAATAAAACTAACTAAACGAATGTCGATGAATTTTCTTAAATCGATGCTGGCTGCTGTGATATTTCTGTGCAATATATCACTCACACCTGCACAAGAATCTATAATGGTTAATATTTGGGAGGAGGATTTAACATTGCCGACCTATCGTGTGGAAGCTCCAGATAAAAATCCCATGTTTTTTAGAAATCAATCTTACCAGGGTGCTAGCAGAGTCATATATCCCTATCCTCTAGAGGATAACATAACAGGAGACAAGGAAAATAAAACTTATCGGGCGGTATATATCGAAAATGAGTATTTAAAGGTTTGCATCCTTCCCGAGATTGGTGGGCGATTATTTTATGCTACTGATAAAACCAATAATTATGAGATTTTCTATCGGCAGCATGTGATCAAGCCCGCACACATTGGGATGTTGGGTGCCTGGATCTCCGGCGGTATTGAGTTTTGTGTTTTTCATCATCATAGGGCAACCACCAATATGCCAGTGGATTACCGGCTTCAACAGAATGAAGATGGCAGTGCGACACTGTGGATTGGAGAAACCGAGTTGCGGCATAGGATGAAGTGGACCTTTGGCATCACCCTCCACCCCGGCAAATCATACATTGAGTTGGATGGGCGCTTGATAAATCCGACGGCAAATCCAAACTCCATATTGTATTGGGCCAACGTAGCTACCCACGTCAATGATGATTATCAAGTGTTTTTTCCGCCGAGCACCGACTTTGCGGTATATCATGCAAAGAATAGTTTTAGTCATTGGCCGGTGACCCACGAGACTTACAACGGCCACGACCATTATAAGAATGGAATAGACGCCAGTTGGTGGAAAAATCATCCCAAGCCGATTTCATTTTTTGCCCATAACATAAAAGAGGGTTTTTTAGCTGGGTATGATCATGGTAAAGAAGCCGGCACGATGCTCGTGGGCAATCCTCATATTGTCAAAGGAGCTAAGCTCTGGGAATGGGGACCGGGCCCTGAGGGATCCATGTGGGATACCAAGGTGCTTACTGACTCAGACGGACCCTATGCGGAAGTGATGTCGGGGGCTTATTCAGATAATCAGCCAGATTACAGCTGGCTAAAACCCTACGAGCTAAAAACCTTCAAACAATATTGGTATCCTATGCGTCGATCGCAGGGCGCAAAATCCGCCAATTTAAATGGTCTGCTGAACCTCCTCGATCTCGGAGATAGTCTACTGCTGACTGCAAATACAACTACATTGTTTGAGGATGCCGTTATCCGACTAAGAGACCGTGACAAAATAGTCATGGAACGCACCATCGATATTTCACCTGCCATGCCTTATGTCGGGACATGGATCAAGGATGGCCTAATTAATATGGAAAACCTGAGGCTAACGTTGCTCGATCAGAAGGGTGCGTCAATGATCTCATACCAGCCTATTAAGAAAGAGTCTAACAAGCCATTACCCGCAACGGTGACTCCTCCTGGAAAACCCACGGATATCTCAAGCATCGAGGAACTTTATCTTACGGGATTGCGCATTAAGCAATTTCATCATGCGGTGCTTGATCCAACTGATTACTTTCTCGAAGCACTTAGCAGGGATTCTCTCGATACTCGTTGCAATACACAGAAGGGCATCCATCATCAAGAAAGAGGAGCCTACGATCTGGCCGCTCAGTGCTATAGAAGGGCCTTAGTTAGGCTCACCGCAAACTATACAAGACCTCGCAATTGTGAAGCCCTATATCACTTAGGAGTGATACTTCAGGAGCAGGGAAAACTGGATGCTGCTTATGATACCTTGTATCGCGCGGCCTGGGATCATGCCTTTGCTGCTCCAGCTTATTACCACCTGGCTCAGATCTCATGTCAACGTCAAGATTACTCGCAAGCACTGGTGGAGCTGGAATCATGTCTACGTAATAATTCCGCCCACCTTCCTGCCATCAATCTACAGACTACCGTATTGCGGAAAATGGGAAAGTCTGATCGTGCCATGAAATTGGTAGATCGAGCGCTGAACCTGGATCCACTGAACTTCTGGGCATTTCATGAAAAATACCAGCTTGAGCCTACTGCAGAACACAGGAAAAAGTTTACGGATTTATTGCGTGACAATCCACAGTCTTATCTCGAACTGGCAGTTGCATCTTTGAAATCGGGATTTCGTGACAATGCTCAAGAAATATTGACCTCCGCCGCTACTTCTCATAATCCTTCATTGTCTGAATATCCGACACTCCACTATTACCTTGGATATATTCATCACATGGAGGGAAAAAGGACCAAGGCAAAGTCCTACTTTGATGCGGGGAAGCGATTGACTACCGACTATTGTTTTCCGCACCGATTGGAATCGATGGAGGTGTACAAAACAGCACTGGCCTATGATCCTCACGATGCCAAGGCAAGTTACTATCTGGGTAATCTACTTTATGACAAACAGCCGGAAAAGGCTATACACTATTGGGAGCAGAGCACCAAGTCCGATCCCAATATGGCTATAGCTCATCGTAACCTGGGTTGGGCATACCAGCAAACTCATCGAGCCTTAGACAAGGCAATAGTATCTTACGAAAGGGCCATTGAAAAGGATAAAACCCAGGCGAGATATTATTACGAGCTCGATTTACTTTATGAGCAGAAGGGTGCATCGCTAGAGAGACGAAAAAAATTGTTGGTTGGTAACCATGAGTTTGTGAAGAAGAGAAATGATGCGCTCATTAGAGAGATCGAGGTGTTGATCGGCACAGGCTCATACGATCAGGCAATAGAATACTTATCCACGACCTACTTTAAGAGTAGGGAGGGAGGGAGAAATTTGCATGGAACTTACGAAGATGCCCTTTTACTCCGAGGTAAGAAAATGTTGGCGATGGGGAAAGCCGACCTTGCTTTACAAGACTTTAGACAAGCTGACACCTATCCTGAGAACCATCAGATAGGGCGAAATGCCGACTCTGAACGCAGAGTGCAGATCTACTACCTACAGGGACTAGCACAAGAAGAATTGGGTGTGCAAACTAAAGCAAAAGAACTGTTTGAGAGAGCGAGCATGGTGAAGGTTAGGAGCCCACAGTACAAATACTACCAGGCTCTGACCCACCTGAAAATGGATCGGCACGAGAAGGCCGTGCAAATTTTCAACGAGATCGCTGAGGCTGGACAAGGAATGCTGCACCAAGGAGAGGAAGTGGACTTCTTTTCAAAATTTGGAGGTGGGATGACCGTAAAGGCTCGACAAGCAAGAGCCCATTATTTGCTGGGATTGGCAGATATGGGAAGATCAGCCTTCAAGGATGCCATGGGGCACTTGAAAGAAAGTACAAGATTAAATCCAGCAGATCCATGGGCTAAGCATTTTCTGGTGCAGGTTGCAGGAAAAATCTAGGGTGGTCTTTCTCGAGAGGGAGATCAACAGTGTTCATCAATCGTAGATCAGAGCTGGGATTCTGCTAGTCATGTGTTTTTTGAAACTCTAGTAGGTATAATGCAGAAGATGGTGGCCATGGTTTCGATCTTGGTTTATCGCGGTTGCGGTCTAAAGTCTCCCACTTCAAGGTGTGATGAAAACCATCTCTGACACTACCGCGGTCAGAAGCGGTCTGCACTTGGAGACCAGGGAATTTTCCCACCGGTTTTTGCATAATTTCTGGTTCGGGGGATTTAATGACTCGACCGATTGGGACCAGATCTTCCGAAAGCAAGAGGGTGCCATCGCCGAATTTTATGTGCCAATATTCCACTTGATAATGCCCATCATCCCTGCGGCTGAAATCCTGTAATATAAACTCTCGATTTATACTACCATTCCCAGAGAATTCCCAGCGATAATCCCACTGAGTAAGCTGTTTGATTTTCCACCGTCGTTGAGTGTAGTGAGCAATAAATAATTGCAAATTGCCGGCAGCATCATATTTGTGGTACACAAAAATTGGGTTTAGCTCCTGATCAAAACAAAGTCTGGCAGCTAAATTGATGATCCCTCCTTTTGCGGGTATGGGGTCTACAATGAGCGATTTTTTCTCGATCGTTGCCGGTAGTGTGACCGGTTGACCATGCACATCTTGCCAGTGCTTCAAGTCCTTGCTTTTCATGTAGGAGAGGTCATGATTGGTAGAGCAATCTGGGGTGTCGCGCCACACCCAATAGAGATGGTACCAACCAGTTGGTCCTAGTCGAGGGCCAGATGCATATGCGTTCATGAGCCCTTGACCGTCGGTCAATGGTACATCGAGCAGGCGGCTCCAACTTTGAGAAGTACAGTCATAGATATTATATATTTCATTGCCATTGCCACTGCCACCATCCCGGTAATGGAAGACGAGGTCTCCCTCGGTGGTGGTGACGAATCGTGGATAGGTACATCGGTCTTCCTGGCTTCCAGTCATGCTGTGAACCTGGACAATAGTGGAGATATCTGCTGGCACAGTGCTCCTAAAATAGGTAAGCCCATTGACATGCATGTTGCCAGACATATGGATGTATCCATCTTTGTCTGTCGCCAGATGCAGAGAGTTGTGGCTGTCCCAGCCAACTACCGTACTGGTACCACTTTTCGACGATCTTCTTTTTACTGGCAGAGTGTGTAGTTCAAATTGGTCAGTATTGAGGTCACGTTGGCCCGCCGTGATGACTCGGTCGGCATTGTAATAGGCTATATATTGTCGGTTATCGTGAGTAAGAAGGTCAAAACGCACCGGATGACCTGACCAAACAGAATCAATCAAAATGCTCTTGATCAACTTTGATTGAAGGTGACTTTCATCGATGACTTGCCCGTCTTGCGACTGCATTGACCGGATTACCAAAAACAAGGAAGTGCAAAGAATCAAGATTCGAGTGAGCATGGTACAGAAATAATGATGGTTGAAAAGATAGTGATTTTAAGGGAACGACATGGCTTGCAGACACAAAAGCCTCCCACTATGGCTCCAGAAGAAGTAAGGCAATTCGTCATTCGTCTGCTAAGTCTCAAAGGAATGCCAAAGCTCCTTGGTTTCTGAACATTCATTATATGAGCAATGATGGGTTTGTGCGAAGACGCTATTTCTTGATGTCAGGTTTTGGATTCCCCGAAGACCAGTGCGATCTTGGTGGCCTTGCAAAACTTTTGTGAATAATGGGATGTTAGATACATCGATCCCAAGCAAAAATATCGGCCATCACCAATCCTCAAACTAAACAGAACCTAAAGAGAACGCTGCGCCAGAAGCTGTTACAGCTCAGGAATCAGATGCCCCCGAAAGAGCGCACGAAGCATTCCCATGCGGTGGTCCGACAGTTGGAGGACTTGTCTACTTCCAACAAACATTTGGTTATGCATGCGTTCATCCCCATGGGTAGTGAAGTAAATACTTTACCTTTCCTGCACAACTGGATAGAGATGGGACATATACTGGTTACACCCAAAACCTTGGAGGATCGACAACTAATGCATCTACGAACGACAGACCTCGATCACCTGGAACCAGGACTTTTCCATACCTACCATGCCATTGGAAATCAGGAGCATAATGGGCCCTACGACATCATCCTTGTACCCGGTCTTGGATTTTCCAAGAATCTATACAGGTTGGGATATGGAGGTGGATATTATGATGTTTTCCTGAGTGAGCAGCCTAGGGCTCTCAAGATTGGTGTGGGATACCCAGGGCAACTATGTGATACCTTGCCGGTGGAAAACCACGATATCAGGCTCGACCTATTAATATTGGGGGACCGGATGATTAAAGCCTCGGTCAGATCCACCATGGTCTAACTAGTGATCATGCCCATCGTGATCATGCCCATCGTGATCATGCCCATCGTGATCATGTCCATGGTCTTTGTTTTCCACATAGGCCATGTCGCATACAGGACAAGTACCTGGTTTGTCGCTGCCACTACCTTCGCAATGCATAGGGCATACATAAGCCGCAGTGTAGGCTTTGTCTTGCGGCTGCTCTAGGTGCTCTTCGTTATGCTCATGAGTTGCTTGACCGCCACATGACGCGATCACTAGACCGATACATAGGCAAAATGCGATGATCAAAGAGTATTTAGATCCGGTCATTCTTAGAATATTTATTTATTCAAAAATAGTAATAGTTTAGGTCAGACTAGTAACGGTTGACAGAGAGAAGTGTTGTTCCAGTGATGAAAATGGGATGCACATACCTGGTAGATAGCCAATATGAGGACTACCTACCATCCTAAGCCAAGATATATGGCAAGGGTTACTAACACAAGTACCACGCTTACCGCTTTGGCATATTTCCACCTGGTTAGGTCTACGGCACCCACATCTTCAATTTTAAATGCACTCTTGTTGGGATATTTCATTGATACCAGCTGCATGACGACCAGATTCAGCACAAATTCGATGCCCCAAATGTGGACAAAGTGCAGATCTACCCCTAAGATAAAGTATAATAGCACATAAAAGGACAGTCCAAAGAGTAGTCCCACTTTTGCTCCTGTGGCAGAGACAGATGGAAGGAAGAAACCTGCTAATATGACCGTAGCTATGGGGATAAAGAAGACTCCATTCAATTTTTGTAGCAGCTGAAATAAGCCCTCAGATGCATGAGCTACCATGGGTGCAACGCCGATGGCAAAAACCGCCAATAAGGCCGAAGTCATTTTTCCTATGTTGACAAGTTTTCTTTCGGTAGATTGCGGATTCAGGTAGCGTTTGTAGATACCCAGACTAAAAATGGTAGCAGCACTATTCAGTGCGCTGTTGAAAGTACTGAGGATGGCACCCATGACCACCGCTACAAAAAAACCGGTCATCCAGGTCGGCAATAGCTTTTTAACTAGGGATGGATAAACCGTATCCTGTTGATCATAGAGGCTATCGCCGAAATAGTAGAATCCGATGATTCCAGGAAGAACAATGACAAGAGGAATGAGAATCTTCAGTGCTCCCGTGAGGAGCAGACCTTTTTGAGCCTCTTTAAGACTGACGGCACCAAGTGCACGTTGAATGATGGATTGGTGCATGGTCCAGAAGTACAACTGATTGATGATCAGACCGGTGAACAGCACTTGATACGGCAAAATGGCAGTGCGGCTACCTGGGCCAACACTGGGCTCAAAGCTGATAACGTTGAATTTTTCTGGCGCATGATGGTACACCTTACTCAGGCCAGTAAGAATGTTGCCGTCTCCAATGCCATAAAGGGCAATGAAAGGTATCGCCAAACCAGCAAGCAATAGACCATAGCCATTGATGGTGTCGGTATGGGCCACCATTTTCAATCCCCCAAAAATGGCATACACAGCTCCCACCGTGCCCACGACCAGCACAGTGATCCAAAGTCCCTGATCTTTGCTAACTCCAAGTACTTGAGAGATGTCAAAAATACTTTCAATATTGATGGCTCCGGTGTACAAGACAATCGGCAAGAGGGTCGATACGAAAGAGACAATGAGTAAGAAAGCAATGATGGTGCGTGTCATGCCATCAAATCGACGCTCTAAAAATTCGGGAATGGTAGTCAATCCCATCTTGAGATATCGCGGTACAAAGTAGAGCGCAGCTGCAATCAATGCCAGTGCTGATGTAACTTCCCAGGCAATGATGATCGCACCATTTTTATAGGCTGAGCCATTCATGCCCACCAGGTGCTCAGTCGATATATTGGTGAGCAACATAGAGCCTGCAATGACAATTCCAGTCAAACTTCTACCCCCCAGGAAATATCCATCGGACGTATTGAGCCTGTCCTTGCGCAATTGCCAGGTGGCATATGCTGCTACCAGCCCAGTAAATATTAAAAAACTAATCAGTTGCATCATGTCTAATACAGAGGGTTGAGGGGAAGGAGAATAGGCGCGTCATTGAAGGCATCGTAAGCTCACTATGGATAAAAAAAAGCCCGGTCAAGAACGACTGAGCTTTATTTTTCTCCTTTGACCAACCATCGGTGCGGTCAAAACAGGTCAAACTATTGATGGTTGGTCATTTGAACCCTCTCCTTAGTGATCCGAGCATCTAACGTTTACTTGGCTAGCTCATCGGCTTTGTACTTGGCTACCTTCGCATATTTTCCACTAGCGGGTACATTTTTGTAAGCCGATGCAGCAGCGCTTTTATTGCCGGTTGCCTCCAAGGTCTCCGCTACGAGCATCTGATACTTACCCTCATCTTCCATGCCACCAAGTTCTTTGGCTTTATTGGCATGCTCCAATGCATCTGAGGGTTTACCTTTGGCGGCCAATGACTTGGCTATGTAATAACGCACATCTGCATCATCCTGGGCCAGCACAAAGAGCTCTCCAGCAGCAATAGCATCGTCGTATTTTTTATCTCCATAGGCAAGACCTACGATATTGCCAGCTCGCTTGGTATATTTCTCAGCCCGATCGGCCTTTCCTGCTGTCGTAGCTATTTCGGCTGCATTCAAATAGGCTTCTACAGCTTTGGCAGTCTGATCCTGCTCGTCGAAAGACTTGGCTATGCCATAGGCACATGTATAAGACTTGGGATTCCAAGCCAAACCTTTTTCAAAGCTGGCCGTTGCTTCATCAAACTTCTCCTGTTTGAGAAGGCCAGATCCTACATAGTACGCCCCAATGGCTCCATTGCCTTTCGCCAAGCGCACAACTTTAGCATCTTCAGTGGGATCGGCTATCTCAATGGCCTTGGTCATCAGCTCTACGGCAGCTGGATATTCTTTGGCTTTGAGTTTTGCCAGGCCATCATTGTACAATCCGGCAGCAGTCTCAGTGGCCGCTTCTTGTGCATTTGCCAGACAAAAACCCATCAGTAAAAACAGTAAAGTGTGAAACGTCTTCATATCAAAATCATTCTTTTTTAAGTGGATGTTAAACAATTCAGGTTGACGAAAATACTAAAAAAGTTCGTTTTGCTCGGAGCATGGAAGGCCCAAACTGCATTTAAGCGACTTATAATCAGTATCATATCCTTAGGAAGGGTCGTCGTTCCCGGTGTCAGAAAGCTTAACGCAGACCTTCACCAAACAGTTCGATACATGAAAAAATTTTGTCACTTCAATCATACATCCCGACCCAGAAGAGTACTCAATTGGTAGTTGAGGGAGCAGAGTGCCAAGAAGGAGCATGAGACAAGGATGCAGCCAATTTGTCTCTCACGGGACGAGTGATCTGATCATCTTTGAGAGGTGTTTTTTCTAGTGGATCTCTGCCAATGTGAAACAAAGTGCCGTCCTGGTAGAGTTTATAGTCCTTATCCTGCACAAATTGGTTGCGATACTGGTTTACTCGATCACCCCATTTTGGGTCGTAATGTACAAAGACTGTTTGCCGGGTAGGAGTCTCGTCACCTTTTAAGATGGAAAGGAAGCTTACACCATCCACCTTACTGGTTTGTCCCACTAGCTCGATCAAAGTGGGGAAAAAGTCACTAAACTCAATCAGGCCCTCATAGACTCGACCTTTCCTCATGGTAGCAGGCCAGCTAGCGACGAGCGGCACGTGCGTTCCAGTCCGAATCGTATTACCCTTGGCGCCCTGCCAATGGCCTTCGCTGGTCTGGTTGACGATCGATGGATGACTGCCATTGTCGGCGGTGAAAATGAGAAGGGTGTTATCGGCTAAGCCCAGGATTTTCAGTTTTTCTTCAATCCGACCTACGATCTTATCTGTATACGAGATCATTTCAGCATAATAGGCTGTATCTTTTTCATAGCGCCTCGCTGGATCCTTCCATGCATCAGTATCTGGTGTGGGCACAAAGGGATCGTGCACCAAGACCATGGGGTAGTAGATGAAAAAAGGCTTTTTCTGATGCCGCTCCATAAAATCGAGGGCATAGTTGCAAAAGACATCTGGACCGTAGACATCCGGATCTCGGGGAAGGACTTGTCCATTTTGTTCGATAAGGGCATTTGAAAAACGCTCTCCCTCGCTGCGTGGTTTGGTCAGCTGCCAGAGAGCATATTCATCAAATCCAAAGTGCACTGGTCGCTGATCATCGGTTTTGCCATCAAGGTCATACGACAATCCATTGAGCTGCCATTTGCCGACGACGCAGGTTTGGTATCCGGCATCCTTCATCACATGACCGATGGTTTGTTGATCCGATCCCAGGTATCCAAAATGCGTGTAGTTGCGGTAGTTGTAGAAGCCCGTCATTATCTTTACCCGCGATGGGGTGCACAACGGCTGTGATATGCAATTAGTAAATCGCATTCCATTTTGTGCCAGTCGGTCCAGCACTGGTGTCCGATATTCGGTAGATCCATTGGCGCTCAGACATTCGTAGCCCATGTCATCTGCCATGATCAGGATGACGTTGGGACCAGTTATTGATTGAGCATTGGTCTGCGTTGCCTTCTTGCTGCATCCCCAGATCGTTGTGACGAAAATCAGTAGGAAGATCAGGTGTAGGATATATCGATGACTGATGATGGTGCTGATTTGTGTTTTTTTTTTGAATAGGTAGTTGAGCCATCAGTGATGGTGATGTCCCTGAGCATCGTGATAGTGGTCCTTTAATAGGTCACGGCCAAAATCACCGTCGAAGTCTCGCCATACAGAGTGAATGTGATTTGCATTGTTTTGAGTATTGTCAAATTCTATTAAAAAAGTAGGCCCTTGAATGCGGTAGTAGTGACCACCACTGCGATCAGTGACACCGGCCCATGCAAATTGAATGTCATCCCAACCGGCTTTATGGATTTTGTCCATTCGCTGTTGGGCCAGTTCTGCTGGCATCGTACTGGCATACTCCCAAATGATATCATACAGCATTTTCTGATGGGTTCTTTGCATATCCGAAAATCTGATACCAGCCTTTTCTAGTGGCTCGACCATGCTTTCTGCAGCAGTAAATATCTCTCGAGGTGCATCTTTGAGAAAGATGGCCTGGTCCTGGAGATCAGCCGGCAAAGCAGTGATGAGTTTAAATCCGAGATCCTCTTCAGCTTTGAGTACCCTCAATCCCTTCTTTGGCCCGGATTTCACTTCAGCAGGATTTGAGCCCATGAAGGTTGGGGTTGTCGACATTTTTCCATCGATCATGGTGAAGTGCAACGACAGGTGGTGGCCACTGATGCCCCAGGCCCAAGTGCCCTCTTTGGAGGGATCACCGTAGATGGCGATGTGGTACTGTTCTCGATCTCTGGTCGGACTGTTGTCTTCCAACTGTTTTAAAATATCTTCCAGTGCGATGATCGTTTCGGCTTTACTAAATCCTTTTTTGCTTAGTGCTGAGCGCATGAGCTCGAATACGAGCTCATCTTGCTGGTCGGACAGGTCACTGAGCGGAATGCCATATCTACCAAAGCTGGCCAAAGGAAGGAAATGCCAGATGCTTCGGGCTGAATCGGAAAATTCAAACACGGCCTGATCATGCTGTGCTGGAGAAAGTGCTTCGACAAGGTCATTGGCGGCTCTGACCATCGCATCATCGGCCATTTGTCGAAAAGCAAATGCGGTACCAATGGTCAAGACGATCAGAAAAGGCAGATACAGGATTAGTCGTTTTCGGGCACTCATTTCGCGTGCTGTTTGATTGCTTGAAAGTTAAGAAAAATGCTGATCACTGGGGAGCCCGCTTCCGAAAGTGGCCTCCTCATGAAATGTGCCGATTTTGGATGAGATTTTTCGCTTTTTTCGAGATGGTATGATCAATGAGTGCCAACTGATGGAGAAAATGAGCAGATTGTCAAAAGAGCTGTTTTTGATTTGGCCATCTTCTCGACGGTACTTCTAGTAGGGTGTCGCCCATACGTGGGGGGGGTCTTGTCATCTATTGGAGTCCCACGTCAATTGACTTCATCAACCTTTTCGGGATCTTCATAAAATCGAAAAGAGGGCTTCCAGTGTACGTCATCGACACTTCGATTTTTGAAGGTAAAGGAATCCCAGATCTTTCCATCCGAGTCTATCATCCTGATCTTCACCCGGTTGCGTTTTACTCTGACCGATACCAGGTAGTAAAGGGCACGGTCGAGGAAGGTCTCATGTCCACTCACATGCCGAAATTTAAAGCTATTGAAAAGCTTGCCCTGCTCACTTCTTCCAGCCATGCGTCCATAATAAACATCGCCTGAAATGGCCTCAGCTTCACGATCCAGCGGATAGATGAATGCACCGGCCCCTGCAGATATCACATAATGTACCTGTTCGCGATAGGTGCGATAGTAGATGTGATCATGTCCTGAAAAGACAGCGGACACATTGTACTTTTTAAACAGTTTAGTACTCAGGGTTGACTTGCCATCGATCTCATAGTGACTTTTGGTACCCACAGTGTAGAAAGGGCGATGCCGGAAAACAAAAATATGCTTGCCCTGTGCAGACTGGAGTTCATTTTCTAACCAAACCAGCTTGGCAGGGTCTTTATCCACTTCTGGCCAATCCATGGCGATAAAACGAGCATTGGCAAAGTCAAAGCTGTAGGTCGGATCGGATAGGCCAAAGAAATCCGCGAAATTTTGTGCTCCGCTCTGATAGTTGGCGTGCTTGTTACTGTCGTAGATTTCGTGGTTGCCCAGCGTGGTCCAGGTCGCATATTTCCTAAAAAACCATCCTGCGGTATCTTCGAGCATTTGATACTCCAGAATACCTCTTTCTCCGGCACCTTTATCCACGAGATCGGCGGTGGTCAGACAAAAATCCGGTTCTAACTTATCGGCTCGACGCAATACAGACTGTAGGTGTTTACTGTGCTTCGAATCGCCAAAAACCAAAAAGTGGTAACCCTTCTTCTCGTCAAAATCTATCGAATCCATAAGTGGAATAGGATTGTATGGAGCCTCTGGCTGGGCAGTGGCTTGCGGAAACACAATCCATGTGAAGATATAAAGGTAGATATAGCCGCTTCTGAACATGCTCGAATTTTGTCCGAAGAATAACTTGAGTGCCAGTGTGGTAAGATAGCTCATTACGTAGGTTATCATACCATTAGGCAAGACTTGAAGATGCAAATAATTTCCTCTTTACCGAAGATCAACGGTTCTTTTCTAGCAAAAGTTTCCTGCACTTCACCTGCATGTCAACTATGGGACTTCATAGACAGTCCTTTGAGGCATTGGAATTGACTTCCTGTATTGAACCCTTTACTATGTGGTAGGCATTGGCTCAAAAGTGGCTGAGAAATCCATGAGCAATTATGTCGGAAATAAATTGTGCAGATGATAGCACAAAGTTATTCGGTACCTGGGCAGCATTCCTGTTATGACAAGCGATCTGTTTATAATGGATTGATTAGAAGTTGAAGTATATTATTTTATCTTGTCTTGTCGGAAGGTATGGCTGATGAACTGGTTGAGATGTCAAATGTTTTAAAAAAAACCTTATGAATAAAATACGAAACGGATTAGTACTGCGGTACTTCTGGATAATATGTGCTCTATCAGGATCCTTGGTACCAAATGTGAACGGTGAAGACCTTACATCTCTCGAGGACAGGATCAATGGTCTGGAAAAACCTATTGATGGAACCATTACTGATGAGGGTGGACAACCACTCATTGGTGCCACCGTACAGATAAAAGGAACAACAGTTGGTACAACCACTGATGCGGAAGGAAGATTTAGCCTTGCTGGTGAAGAAGGAGATATTTTGATCGTATCCTATCTGGGGTATGTAACCCAGGAGGTTGTGATTGGTAGTGCTGCAACTGTGCAGGTGCAGATGAGATCGGATGCAACAGAATTGGAAGATGTTCTTGTGGTGGCTTACGGTGCACAGAAGAGACAGGATGTCACAGGTGCTATTGGATCATTGAAAAATGAAGATTTCAACCAGGGAGTGGTTGTCAATCCTGGACAGCTTCTCCAGGGAAAGGTTGCTGGTGTGAATGTAACAGCATCCAGTGGAGAGCCGGGTGCTGCGCAAAACGTCATCATTCGTGGAGTGGGAAGCTTGCGATCGGGAACTACTCCACTTTATGTAATTGATGGTTTTGTCATTGACAATGCTTCGACTGGAGTAGCCACGAACCCACTGAATTTCATTAATCCCAATGATATCTTATCAATGAGTGTGTTGAAGGATGCTTCAGCGACTGCCTTGTATGGTGCGCGCGCCGCAAACGGAGTTGTAGTCATCACTACTAAAAAAGGTCAGGCCGGTAAGACAGAAATAAACCTAAATGTGTCCACGGCCTTTTCTTCGCTGGCTAAAAAAATTGATGTTTTCACGGCTGATGAATTCCGTCGTCAAGTACCTGCTGCAGGAGGCACTTTGGACGATTTGGGTGGTACCACAGATTGGCAAGACGAATTGACAGAAACCGGAATATCTAATAGAGTGCATCTATCAATGAGTGGTGCAGTAAGTGACCAATTCTCTTACTTTATTTCTGCTGGTTATGACAATCAGGAGGGGATTTTCGCCAACAGTAATTTGGAACGTACTTCCGGCCGCGTCAATCTCAATCAAACTGCTTTCAATGGCAGGTTGAAGGTTGACTATAATCTTACTGGTGCACGTACCTTTAATGCCCGACCTGATGCCGGTGCCACTGTTCAAGATATGTTGCGATTAAATCCAACCATCCCGACAACAACGAATGGTGATCTCACCTTGTTAGATGGTATATTGAATCCAACCGCACGAAATCAAATTCAAAAAGATGAAGCAGTCAATAATCGGATCTTAGCCAGTATTGCGCCTTCATTTGAGATTGTCGAAGGACTGACATACAGATTAAATTTTGGTGTAGACTACTCAACAACTGATCGTATTATACAGCTTAATCCCTATGCTTTCTTAGAAGGCTTGGAATTGGGAGAGCTCACATCCATCACGGCAAGAAATAGCAACCGTTTGGTCGAAAACACCCTTACTTATAAACTTGATCGAGATGTTCATAGTTTTATTTTCTTGGCAGGTCATTCGTATCAAAAAACCTTTGAACATCGGAGACAATTTACATTAACTGGTTTTCCCAATAATGGCATTGAGCCTGTTTACCAAGATCAGATCAGTACTACCGATCAACCCACTGAGTTTACTACATCAGCCATTGAAAATGAATTGCAGTCTTTTTTCGGAAGAGTGAACTACGGCTATGACGATAGATTTATGGTCACAGCGACCTTGCGGGCAGATGGGTCTTCAAAATTTGGTGATAATAATAAGTATGGTTATTTCCCTTCGGTAGCGCTTGGTTGGAATATTATTAATGAGGACTTTATGACAGGATCGGGTTTTGACAATTTAAAGTTGCGTGCCAGTTGGGGGCAAACCGGTAATCAGGAAATTCCTTCCAAGATTACCCAGGCCAGTTTTATCGAGAGTAAATCAAATAACGATACCTACCCGCTGAATCCCAATGCGACTACCTTGGATGACTATCCATTTGGATCGATTTTCACAAGATTGGCCAATCCAGATATTCAATGGGAGGTATCCACTCAGACCAATATCGGTATTGATTTTGGTCTTTTTGATTATCATCTGACCGGCACCTTGGATTATTTTAACAAACAATCCGAAAATGTACTCCTCGAGGTAGTGCCCGCTGATCCAATCCAACCAACTGCCACTTTCTGGACTAACGTTCCAGATATGGTGATTGAGAATTCTGGATTTGAATTAAGCTTGGAGTATTCCAGTGGAGATCAATCTAATTTGTCTTATAGCATCGGTGGTAATCTAACATACACAAAAAATAAGGTGGAGAATTCTCCGTTTGCGGTATTAACTACTGGAGCAGCCTCAGGTGCTGGTCAGACGGGTGCCACAATAAATGGATATCTCAATGGTGAGGCGATAGGTGCATTTTTTATGAAAGAATTTGCCGGGATAGGTGAGGATGGCTTAAACCGATTCAAAGATCAAAATGGAGATGGCCAAGTACTTGAGAATGACCGTCTGGTAGTTGGGAGTGCACTGCCAGACTTATTGTATGGATTTTACTTTAATCTTGGATATAAGAAGTTCGACCTACAATTAAATTTCAATGGAGTCTCAGGTAACGAGATATACAACCATACCACCATGTCTTTATTTAATCGTGGTAATTTGGCTTCATCTTTTAATACTACAGATTTTGCTGTTGAATTTGATAATGAAGCCATCACCAATTCTAATGAGGTATCAACTCGCTATCTGGAGGATGGGAGTTTTTTAAGGTTGAATAACGCTACCCTATCTTACTTACTCTTACCTCCACAGATGGGTTCAGGCAAATGGTTTTCCAGTGTTAGAGTCTCATTGACAGGTCAGAATTTATTTACCATTACTGACTACTCGGGATTCAATCCAGAGGTGAATACGGGCAGTTCGATCAGTGGTATTCAGACTTTTGGTATAGATCGTTTTACCTATCCATTGGCACGGACTATATTACTGGGATTAAATGTGACATTCTAAAAAAGAGAAAATGAGAAAGAAATTCAGATCTATAATCTACCTAGGAGTTTGCTCTTTACTATTTTGGACCTGCACAGATCTTGAAGAAATAGTGCTTGATGAATCTTTGTCGGGTTCCGGGTTGGCTGAAACTGTCAGCGGTTCCATTGCACCGGCCTATGGACAAGTATCTTGGACATGGAGGCACACCAACTACTATGGATTGCAGTTAATTGCAGCTGATGAGGCAATCCTTCCATATCGAGGTGGAACGGATTGGTTTGATGGGGGTAAATTTTTGGATGTTCATCGACATTCCATCACACCTGGAAATGACTTGGTAGGAAGTTCCTGGAATGAGCTTACTAAAAATATTTCCAGAGCCATTTCTGCCATCGAAGTTTTGACTCCCTTATCGGAAAGTGGTGACATAGAGGCAACAGGCGCCTTGTATGAAATGAGGGCTCTGCGAGCGTATTTAAATATGTTGACCCTCGAAAGTTGGGGGTTGGTGTTCAATAAGGAGACTTCTGACGAGCTTTCTGAAGTTTTGAGGGGAGAGGACGCTATCGCATACATTAGGGAGGAGTTACTCTCGGTGGTTGACCTCATTAATACGGATAAGGGACCAGGTCGCATCACCAAGGCTGCAGTTTGGGGGTTCTTGGCCAGATTGCATTTGAATGCTGCGGTCTACCGCGATCCTTATGGTACACCAAACTTCAGCCAAGAAGATATGAACAAGGTGATAGAGTATACCGACAATATCATTGGCTCGGGCCAGTTTGCTTTGTCACCTGAATATTTTGATTTGTTTAATGATGAGAACAACTCGAATCCTGAACTAATTTTTGCCTTGGATCAGCGTGGTGTGCTGCGTAGAGAACATAGTCGCTGGGCATATTGGTCTTTGCCGGGTTCTTTGTTTCCTCGACCTGAACATCCCAGTGCGGATGGTACAGATGGCCCAGCCATTACGACCGACTTTTATCAGACTTGGGTGGACGCTTATGGTGACACAGATCCAGCAGAAGCAGATGCTCGATTCTATCAGAAGAATGTCAATATTCCACCAGAGATTCAGGACTTAACAGGCCTATCTCCTCAGAATGATGAGGCCAATTTTTTCTGTGTCGTACCTGAAGAATTCGAGATCGATAGAGGAATATTAAGAGGTATACCATGGGGTCCGAGAAAAGACGCAGATCGTCAATTCATTACTTGCGATGGTGGTGTTAGAATTTATCCAGTGATGCAGATAAAGGGCAATGGACCCGATAGGGATGTAGGTTATGTTGACCTAGTCTTGCAAGTGGATTTCACCAATGAGGGTAGGCTGCACCACAAAGGTTATCGTGTGTCCAAATATCAATTTAGTCGCACTTCTCCGAATGGAAATAATTTTAGTAGTGTGGATTTAGTGTTGATGAGATTGGGGGAAATATACCTTATGCGCGCCGAAGCTAAATTGAGGAATGGGGATGCTGCTGCTGCGTTGGCTGATGTAAACACGGTGCGCACTTCTCGTACTGCTAGACCGGAACAGACTCCTCCCACCTTGGATGCATTGGACTTAGATATCTTGTTTCGGGAGCGCGGCTTTGAACTATATTGGGAAGGATTTCGTCGAGGGGATCAGATTCGATTTGGAAAATTTGAGGATGCCTGGACGGAGAAAACCAGCACTGATCCCAATAACCGATTGTTCCCAATTCCACAAAGTGCCATCGATGGTGCATCAAATGTGGAAGGGTTTTTAGTGCAAAATCCGGGATATTAGGATCAAGACCTTTATACAGTAGGTCGTAATACTTTAAAGGTACCTTCGGAAACTCTGAACTAGGCTCAAAATGAGATGTTTTCGATTTAGACGAGGCATTTCGAAGGAGCTGACTGAGAAATAACGGCTCTTAGCCGTATTTAGTGGGTGTCTCCTGATTTCCCTTGAAACAGCGTATAAAAAAGTTCCCATCTAGAAATCTCAGTTTTGCATTATTGAAATATGGTAACTATCAATCCATCGCTCATTGCCCATTGCCTACCTTAATTGATATGTGTTGTCCTTTTGTCTTGACACAAAAGGACTAAAAAGTCAAGGCTGTAAGGCCTAAGCCTAAAACAGATTCGGATATCCTAAATTCTAAAAACTCGTCCTGGAGGTAGTTTCTTCGCCCTTGATGTCCTTGAATATCAGGGTTTTGCATTTGTTTTTGGGTTGGACTCATACAGTTTATAATTTTTGACGGATATCCGAAGCTGTTTCTTAACGGCTTATTCCTTAAGGCCATCCGTTTGTGCTGCATCTACCAAATTAGTGCCATTATTGATGGCTTCTTTTCCGACAACTCATCATCATCAAAAGCCTCACAGAGCTATGGCTATACTCAGTTTTGTTTCTTTGATCTGTCAAAAAATAAACTCATCACTAATAGCACTTACTTAGCGGATGCAGCACTAGACCTTTTGTCAAAGGTCTTATGTGCCTCATCGATCCTGAGAAGACAGTTTGAATGCACCCGCAGACTCTCAAGTTACACAGCATGCGATTATGTCGCTAAAAAAAACAATCCGCTAATGCATCGCTAGTGCAAATAAATGCAGAACCCACTATTTATGGCATAGTACCGAAATAACGATGTGTAAATCAGAAAGATTCATTTAGAAATTTCGACCGATATTTCGCTGAGTCCGGGAACGGGTTTTCTGAGGTACCCTTAAAGTAAGCTGAGTAGGAAATGCGACGACTTTCACGTCCGCTTGGCATAAGTCCAGATGGCCAGCACATTCAACAATAGTCCTCCTCCTCCAATCGCTAGCAGATGAAAAGTCATATCGCCAATGTGACTGCCTTTCAGTAGGACCATCCTGCATACGTCAACCATATAGGTGACTGGATTGATCCAGGCTAGGATTTGTGCCCACCTGGGCATGCTCTCAATTGGTGTATACAGCCCACTGAGTAGAATGAAAATGAGCATAAAGAAGAATGCCACCATAAGGGCCTGTTGCTGCGTTTCCGTAAAATTGGATACCAGCAGTCCAAAGCCGAGGATGGCCAGTAGATAGACGCCTGAAAATAGATAAAGTGTGCCCAAGTTTGTGCCTGGCAAAAAGCCATGTACTACATAACTGATCACCAAGCCAATTGTCAACACCACAAATCCCAGCAACCAAAAGGGAACTAGCTTTCCCAGAATAAATTGGTATTTCTTGATGGGAGAAACATTTAATTGCTCGATGGTGCCAATTTCTTTTTCACGTACAATATTTAATGCAGAGAGAAAACCACCCACCATCGTTAGCAGTACGGCCAGGATGCCAGGTACCATGAAAACCTGATAATTGCTCGTGGGATTATACCAATGACTAGCCACTACTTCTATTTGCGGTTCTGGATTCATACGTGGCCAATGCAACCATTGACTGCGGATACCCCGGTTGTATGTCCTGATGATGCCATTGGCGTAGGCAGCTCCCAGGTTGCCTTTTGGTCCGTTGACGGCATTGACTGCCATTAGCAGGGTGGCTTCAGACTCACGCACCAGTCTGCTTTCGAATCGGACAGGTATTTCGATAATCAGGTCGGCAGTTTCATTTTCTATCCATTGCAAACCCTCCTGGTATGAATCGGAATATTCCGTTAAATTGAAATAGTCTGAAAATTCAATTTTTTGAATCAGCCCGCGCGAATAACTGCTGTGGTCATGATCGATAATGCCCACATTAATATTCTTGATTTCGTAATCGGCGGCAAAAGGCAATATCAACAACTGTATAGCAGGCATAAGAAAGATTAATCGCAGGATGGCTGGATCACGAAAAATCTGTTTGAATTCTTTCCGCAGGATATATTTCATCTTGTTCATGCCAGTCGAATTTGAAACTTTTTCACACTGAGTCCGATGAAAATAATGGCAAAGCCCACTAGAATAAGTATTTCCTTTAATATGGCCCTGGCACCCAATCCCTTAATCATGATTCCCTGAATGCTATAGAAATACCACTTGGCCGGCACTAGGTTTGAAATAAACTGTAGGGCAACAGGCATACTTTCGATGGGAAACATAAAACCACTGAACATGACTGTCGGCAACATCAGGCCCATCAAGGAGATCATCATCGCC
Source organism: Saprospiraceae bacterium (assembly GCA_965223025.1). Lineage (GTDB taxonomy): Bacteria > Bacteroidota > Bacteroidia > Chitinophagales > Saprospiraceae > JABDMH01. Next base: position 2,914,246 of record CBDCVP010000023.1, on the reverse strand, counting down.
ATTTGCTGCGAATTGGTGAAGGAAGAAATCAGTAGGCCCAGGGCTAACGCAGAAAAGATAAAGATCAGACTGACGCCGTAGAGCAATAGGAGGCTCCCTTGAATGGGTACATGCAGGACAGTGACGCTCAAAATCAGAACAATAGTGAGAATCAACAAACCCATAAAAATATACGGTATCGCCTTGGAAACTACGATGGTAAGTGGATTCATGGGAGACACCAATAAGATCTCCATGTTGCCTAATTCTTTTTCTTTGACGATTGAGACTGAAGTCATCATCGTACATATCAACATCAGGACCAGGGCAATCACCCCGGGTACAAAGTTGTACTCACCTTTCATCTGGGGATTATAGAGCATTCTGGTCGACACATGAATCGTGTATGGCAGTTCTTTTCGAGACATGAGGGATCGTTGAAAATCACGCGTGATGCTAAACACGTAGTTGTACAATGTGGTGGCCAAGTTGGGATTGGTGCCGTCGGTGATGACTTGTACTTGGGTTTGATTAATGTGAGCCAGATCATCGCTAAACCCTCTAGGGATGGCTAAAACCATTTGCACCTTTCCAGCACGCAACATTTGGTCAATTTCTTCGGCAGCTGTGAGCGATTGCACCGTTTCAAAGTATTGGCTCTCTTCAATTTTTTGGTGGAAGCGGATGCTCTGTTCATCTTTGGCAAGATCCAGCACACCAATGTGGGTGTTTTTCACCTCATTTGATAGGGCAAAACCAAAGATGAGAATTTGCGCTATGGGCATACCAAATATGACCAGCAGAGAACGCCGATCACGCAATATGTGCAGCATTTCTTTCCTGACAAAAGCAAAAAATTGTTTCATAGCATGGGGTTATGCACTGGCTCTGGTGGCTTTGCGTGCCAGTCGGTAAAAAACCTCATTCATATCTTGCGCATCCATTTTTTTCTTCATGGCCCCAGGACTGTCGAGGGCTTCGATTTTACCGTCCACCATGATCGCCACCCGGTCACAATATTCGGCTTCATCCATATAGTGGGTGGTGACGAAAATGGTGATGCCCTGCGCAGCAGCCTCGTAGATCATTTGCCAAAATTGCCTGCGCGTCACTGGATCTACTCCTCCTGTGGGTTCGTCCAGGAAGACGATGCTGGGTTTGTGCATGATCGCGATCGAAAAGGAAAGTTTTTGTTTCCATCCAAGGGGTAAGTCATGGACCAGGGTGTCCGACTCTCTCTGTAGATCTAATCGATTTAGTAGTTGGTTGGCACTTTGTGCCAGGTCTCGCTTGTTCAGGCCATAAATACCACCATAAAACTCAATGTTTTCGATCACTGTGAGATCTTGATACAAAGAAAACTTCTGACTCATATAGCCGATGTTCTCCTTGATTTGTTCAGAATTCTTATCGATATCATATCCTGCCACGGTAGCGTGTCCAGCTGAGGGTTTACTCAATCCACAAAGCATGCGCATCGCCGTCGTCTTACCTGCTCCGTTGGCGCCTAGAAATCCAAAGATTTCACCGGCAGACACCTTGAAACTGATGGCATCTACAGCAGTGAATGCACCAAAAGTTTTGGTGAGGGATTCTGCTATGATGGAGTGTGATTTTTCCATTTTTACAGACTCGCTTGTATTTCTTCTATTTGCATGAGTTGCATGAAGCAATCTTCCACCGTTGGCTTGACTTTTTTCACCGTGATATTTTGATGGTTTTTGCTTGCAAGGTAAGCTTGTAGCTCCATGGGCATCTGCAGTCCGGTAACCTGGGTGTGATGCATGGCACCAAAAGTGTAGCATTCGTCCACCGGTGGAAAATTATTTAGGTCTAGAAAGGCCTGGTACATATGATCCGTACGAATTCCCCAAAGGTCACCCCGATAATTATTTACTAGATTTTCAGGGGTTTCAACCGATAAGATTTTACCCTTTTGGATGAGCGCAATTCGATCACAAAGAGTGGCTTCATCCATATAGGGAGTAGAGACGAAGATGGTCATGCCTTGCTTCTTAAGTTGCTGAAGCATATCCCAAAATTCTTTGCGTGATACCGCATCTACGCCTGTGGTGGGCTCATCGAGAAATAACACATTGGGACGATGGATCAGTGCACAGCAGAGGGCGAGCTTTTGTTTCATTCCCCCTGAGAGGTCCCCAGCTCTCCGGCGCCTGAACGGCTCGATCTGCACGTAGATGTCCTTGATCAACTGATAATTTTCAGCGATGGTCGTATGGAAGATGGTGGCAAAGAAGCGGAGGTTTTCTTCGACACTTAGGTCTTGGTACAATGAAAATTTTCCGGGCATATATCCTACCATTTTCCGGATCTCTTTATAAGCCTCCTGAACATCTTTGCCCTCGATGGATGCTTTGCCGGAATCAGGGAGGAGTAGGGTGGTCAGGATTCTAAATAGCGTCGTTTTTCCGGCTCCATCGGGTCCAATCAACCCAAACAGCTCACCGGGATTTACGGCCAGGTTGATCTCGTGCAGTGCTAAGACTTTATCCTGATCTCCAAAGGACTTAGATAGGTGATCGATGATGATGCTCATTGGTGATCGTTTGCATCAGATTGAGGTAAGGACACTTCTCCGTACATGCCAATTTTTAGGAATCCATCATTGAGTACTTCTACTTTGATGGCATAGACAAGGTTGGCACGCTCATCTTTCGTCTGGATGGTTTTTGGAGTAAATTCTGCCTGATCCGAAATCCAGGTGATTTTCCCTTCATAGGGCTTGTAGTCGTCATCTTGGTCTATGTAGACAGTCACTGGATCACCGAGTTTGATTTGATTCAACTGTGATCCGTCAATATATGCCCTTAAGTGCATGGTGCTTAAATCAGCGATTTTATACAGTGGTTTGCCCACTGAAACAAATTCTCCTTTATAAGCATATTTAGTCAGTAAGATCCCTGTGATGGGATTGACCACGTTTGACTTAGCGAGTTGATCATCGATGACATCCATCTTTTTCTCGAGGGGTTTGATTTCGCTGGTGATACCCCGGTTTTGGATGGCCACCGATCGCTGAGCAGATTTGATTTGAGTCGTTAATATTTGGGTTTGGATTTTTGCTGTTTCGATCTGTTTGTTCAATACGTCTACCTGGCCATTCACTTGATCGTACTGCTGCTCGGTGGCAGCTTCTGCACGGTACATCCGCTCGATGCGCTTTTGCTCCTTAAGCAGGGATGTAAGTTGGGTCTCCAATGTTTGCACCTGTGCATTGGCAGCAAGCATTCTCTCCTGCAGTATTTGGACTTGAGGCTCCGGATCACCTTGCTTTTCTTGCACTGCTTCGATCGTAGCGGCCACTTGAGATTTTTGTAAGGCAAGATTACTGGCATTTATTTTGACCACACTATTTCCACTTGTCACCACATCTCCCTCATCTGCATCGAAGGCTACGATGGTGCCGTTGGTTTCAGCACTGATGATGATTTCTGTGGCTTCGAAAGTACCGGTAGCGTCAAATCTTCTAATGTCTGGTGTACAGCTGATGACACCTATGATCAAGGACAGGATGGTGATGAAATATTTAATAAGGTAGGTCATATGATTGGTGCTTTATTTGACTAGATAATTTCCTGTCACATGTTGCAGGATATAGGAAGATTTAATGAGATCGAGTTCGTGTAGGGCCTTATGGATGCTTGCTTCATGCTCATCGTTGATCTTCTCCAATAGCTCCGTAGACGTGATGGCACCATTTCTGATTTGTATCTCTGCGGTTTGTCTGATGTCTCGATAGAGGTCTACCAATAATTCATCTCGCTTGATATTTTCACGCGTAGCTTCGATGGCGGCTTCATGTTGTGCGATTTGTACATGGGTTTGATCGAGATAAGCTGCACGCCGGGCATTAATTTTTTCCTTCTTCAGCATGGTGATCTCCCGATCGTTTGCTTTGGTGTATAGTGATCCTAGATTCCAGTTTGCCCGAAGGCCCATGATGTAGAAGGCATCAAATTGATTTTTGAGAAAATTGAGCCCTGGTTTGCCATATCCACCTTGTAGAAACAGATTCAACTTTGGCCGATGTGCAGCCAGTTGGAGATCATATTGCTGTTCAACGGCAGAAGCTTGCAGGTCGAATATTCTATCTGAGTAGTTATCTGGCTGTACGGTATAAGAAAGGGCCCTAGCAACCGGCTCTACGAGTGATTCCAGGTCTGAATTGGGCGTTTTTGTGATGATACTCAGTGTTTGGATCAGGGACGATTTGTCTCTCTGGAGGGATTGCTGCTGCTGTTGCAAGCGCAGATGAGCTGCTTCGATGACCAGCACTTCTGATGCTAGAACGGCTCCCTGCTCATGCGCTTCTTTGACTACCTCCAGATTGGCAAGGAGATTGTCTTCTTTTAGGGAGAGGATATCATCTTTTCGGTCGATGGCGAGTATCGCAAAGTACAATTCGATGATTTGTTTTCTCAGCCTTTCCAGCTCCAGGTCCACCTGCATTTGTGCCAGATTACTGGCAGTCTGCTGTACCTTGCCCTTTTGCTTGGTGAGCCCACCGTCATAGATCATTTGATTGACTTCTGCAGACAACTTGTATTGGTCCAGCGAGAGTGGGTCTATGTCGACACCGGGAATAGGGATATTGATTTCAGTAACCTCAGATTGATAGGTAGCCTGACCTCCCAGAGTAATCTGGGGTAAATACATGGCTTGGATATTTTTTTGTGTCAGGGCGTCTTCGTCGGCCGTGATGAGTTTGATGCTTTTGATCGGGGCATTTTCAAGCCCTGCAGCGATGAGCTGATCCAGCGAGACTTGGGCGGTGCTTGTCATGGTCGTCAAGATCAGAACACCTGCCAGGGCAATAATTTGATGGAAGTTCTTCATATTATGGTTCCAGTTTAATGCTCTGCAAAAGGAGATTGGTCACTTGTTGCTTTCGATCACTAAGTAATTGGTCATAACCGGCATCCTCGAGTCCGATCATGCTTTTAAATATGGGCCTGGCAATGTAGGGGTAGATGATCAGTGAGATCATGTTTAGCATAAATTGTTCGAAGGGCAATTGCTCGCGGACTGGGTCTGACAGCGATTGATTATAGGCTGCTCGAAATTTTTCTCTGATCAGATGCAGTGGTTTATCTCTGAGTTTTTCTTCTGCCAGCGTTGGGTTTTGCCAGATTTCATTGAGTACGAAGATGGGCAGGGAGGGAAAATCTGCGATGATGGTGCTTTGCTTTTTGACAAACTGCCTGATTTTATCTTCCAGAGGTGAGTTATCCAGGAAGATCTCGCCCAGGGTAGAAAAGAGTTGGGCTAGCTTTTCTTCAAAAATGATGTCAAAAAGCTGCCTTTTGCTGCGAAAGTAATAGTGCAGCATGGCCTTATTGATCTCTGCTTCATCGGCAATGTCTTGCATGCGTGCACCGGCCAGTCCTTTGTGCATAAAGATCTTCTTGGCTGCCTGCTTGATCTTCTCTTCGGTCGTTAGGTCTTCGCTCATAGTAGTCAACTATATGGTTTAAACAGATGGTTTAACCAAATGGTTGATGCAAATGTACATAATATTTCGGAGAGCGCGACTGATTTATCCTTTGGCCATGCCCTCGACTCCGTATTGTCTCAATCAGGTGTTGGCTAAGAAGCGGTGAAGCTGTTGGTACTGCTGATTTCAAGGCACAGAAAAGGGATTGAATGGTCTGCCAGGTCATTGGCCAGTCCTTGCGTTGTCAGGTTTTTAGCTGTCTTCAGATCAGACGACTACCTTATGGTCCACACCTATACTTGCATCCAACTCATTTCAGCATTTGTGTCTCTGCCTATAACATCTTAACTTAGGTAAAACTTTAATGCATGAAACGTCGCCATTTTATTTCTCAATCGATGTCCTATGCTGGGGCATTATCATTGACTCCATTTCCATATCATGCCTTTGTCAGCGACAAGAAGAAATTTGCCACCGACGTAGTGGAGTTGGGAAATACGGGCATTAAACTAACCCGACTTGCCATGGGTACTGGTACCCGAGGTGTTAATGGAGCCTCCAATCAAACTCGCAGGATGGGCATCAAAGGTCTGGGGGATTTTCTGCATTTCGCTTATGACAATGGCATCTTATTTTGGGATTCTGCCGATCAGTACGGTACGCACCCCCACCTGAAGGAGGCTTTGAAGAGGGTACCAAGGGAAAAGGTCACCATTCTTACAAAGACTCATGCCACCACCGAAAAACAGATGAAGGCCGATCTGGACCGCTTTCGCCAGGAAATCGGCACCGATTATCTGGATATGGTTTTACTCCATGCCATCAAGGATGGAAATTGGCCAGAAAAGAAAGCACCTGCGATGGATGTGATGAGCCGAGCTCGTGAAGATGGCATTATTCGCGCCCATGGCATTTCATGTCACTCCCTTGCCGCCCTTGAGACTGCAGCGGAGACGGATTGGGTACAGGTCGATTTGGCGCGGTTCAACCCGGCTGGTGCGCGCATGGATGCCGAGATGCCGGTGGTGCGCAAAGTCTTGCAAAAGATGAAGGCCAATGGTAAGGGCATCATTGGTATGAAAGTACTAGGCGCTGGTTCCTTGGCCGACCGCATCGATGAGTGCCTGCAATTTCAACTTGCCCACGAATTCATCGATTGCTTCACCATCGGTCAGGAGACGGTGGAGGAGTTTTACGATCTTCAAAAAAGAATTCCCGAGGCTAGTGTGAGGGGGTAAGGAACCTCTCATCGCTGCTGCTTTCTCTGAAGAGGTAAGAGGGTCGTCTTGTCTGCTAGGTAATATACCAGTCTTCCCGATGACAGGTTTTAGACACGTACCGACTAAAAACAGGCTGGTGCTTAATCGCGTCTGTTGGACAAACCCATCATCGCTCTTGCTAATTATGACTGTGGTAAAGAATGAATCTATGGTCACTAGCTGAGACATAAAAAGTGATGACGAGTTGCCATAGGCTGACAATGCCTTATGCTGTGTGAGTCACCATCAAAGTATTTGCTTTAGTTACAAAATAGTGATATTTTAGTTACAAAATAGTGCATGGACATTACGCTCAGAAATCTGTCTGAAGAATTGGTAGCTAAGCTTAGGGCACTGGCTAAGCAGGCGCGGCGCAGCCTGAACAGCGAAATTTTATATCGACTCGAAGTCGGTGTACAAGACATGCAAGAGGATGAAGCCATGTCACTCGAAGCCCAAAAAAGTCGAATGCAGGCACTAGCGGGTTCGTGGAGAGACAACAGATCTACAGAAGAGATCATAGAGGACATATATCGCCACAGAACATTGGGCCGGGAGATCGAACTATGATCCTCTATGATACAGATACCTGCATCGAGATCCTAAGAGGCAACAAATTGGTGATGCAGATGCATATGGCTTCGATGAGCACAATTGCGATCTCTTTTATGACGGTAGGTGAGTTGTACTATGGTGCCTTCAGATCGAAGTATCGAATTCAGAATCTGAACAGGGTCGATGAATTCATTAGAATTGCCAACGTTATACATTCCGATCACGAAATCATGTCAAAATTTGGATCACTGAAGGCAAACCTGGTCAACACAGGACGAATCCTTCCCGACGCTGATATATTGATTGCCTCCACGGCCATCTCAAAGTGCCAAAAACTGATTACCGGTAACGTTGATCACTTTTTGCGTTTTGAAGAGTTGGAAGTGGAGTCATGGAAGAGATGATCCGCATCTCCAGGTAGCCATCTGCTTAGGAACTGTCCAAGAATAACTTACGCATTTCGACTTGTTCTTTTGAACCCATGCTGCGTTAGAAAACATACGAATAGCCCCACTATGCTTATTTTTCCTGCCCACGCTGGTGGCGTGGCAGGCTATGCTGGATTCAAAATAGCATCGCCCAAACGAGCAATTGATTATCAGACAGTCCTTTACTAAGTGAGCATTCGGATCATAATTATAAAAACGGTTCTTTGGCGATCTTTTCTTTCGTCTCAATCGGCTGATGCCAGGGATCTATGAGATAGCATTGTTTCCGATCCCAGAAGAAAGTGTGATAAGATTGTTCACCATACATATGAATGCTTTGATTGATGTCAAATACTTGTAATTCTTATAGATTAGATATATTATTGCATTTAATGGTATATATGGCAGAACAATTAGTTGGGTGACTTTACATAAGCAAAAAGCGGAGAATATCAGGATTGATAAGATGTGTCAGCTCGCTTCTGATTGCCTACTGGATTTCCAGTACTTTTATTTGTTTGAGGCATGTGCTCGTGTCATCGATGACATCCAGCCAATAATGGTTGATGTGGAGGTTGAAGATCTTAGATTATGGACCTGTTCTGTTTTGGCCACCGTGATTCGATATCAGAATTTGGAAAGTCATGAAAGTCTGTTGCCACTCAGCCTGGATAAGGTTTCCTCATTTTTTGCGATCGATGCTGAGCAAGTCCGCCTACAAACACAAAGAATATGTTCATTCCTAGAAGGGGAAGTCAAGTCAACAGACGCATATCGTGTGATTCGGTTTGACTACTTGAGAGAAGATATGGAGAATATTCCTACTGATTCCGAATGGCTTACAGACACAGATTTCTATAAATTTGATGGGAATCTTAAGGAGGATCACGGACCTTATGTAGAGAGCATATTAACGCAAAATCTGGCCCATCGCGACACCGTAGATTCTGGGCGTGTTGCGCGGATTCATCACTGCAAAGTGAAGGAGGAGCGATTGCACCTTGTTGTAGAGGGTTATCATTTTGACCGCATTTATGCAGATTCTATCTTAGAGCACTTGGGCTTCAGCTGGGTGGAAGGGGATGAAGAGGAGAAGGAGACCAATCTTTTCAAACCCAGTTCCCATTATCGAAACTTCATGGAGCATCATGAGGTCCTTAACCTGGATGACCTGGAGGCTGACAGCCTAGAGGACCTGAATCAAATATTGCAAGATCGGGTGCTTGGTAAGACAGTGGGTGAATTGAGGGAAGAAAACCCAATGACTCTCGAGGCCGCAGCCCAAATCGAAGCCCTTGATGCATTTCTCCTGCCCAAGGAAGTATCTCTGGTGGAGGTAGCATCCATCCTTAAGGAATTTCCAAACTGTGTGGAGGCTCATATCTGTTTAGCTGGATGGCAAAGTGAAGCGGCAGGACGTATACACCACCTCAAAAGTGCGATCGAAGCTGCTGAAACCATCTTGAATGTTGATGAGATAGAAGGCAGAGGCACTTGGTGGAAGGACCATCATACTCGACCCTATCTACGTGCCCTCTATTTCCTGGGAATTGAATATGTTGCAGAAGGACAATTTTCCGAAGGTGAGGACATTCTGCTGGATTTACTCGACATGAATCCTGATGACAATCTCGGTGTCCGTTATTTTGTCCTCGAGTATGGCGTGGTGCAAAAAAAATGGCCGCTGGTAAGACATGTGTTCAAGGCATTCCCAGACGAAGACAGTATTGTATTTATTTACGTTAAATTCATGTATCTCTACCTGACTTTGGGTAGGAAATCAAAAACTAAGAGAGCCCTTTTAACGGCTTTCGATCGCAACACCTATCCTTTTAAGATATTAGTGGGAACGGTACACCAACCAGAAGCTCCCGATACTTACCGGATCGGTAGTGCTGAGGAAGCGATCATGGTGTTGCCTCTTCTGACCCTGTTTCTCGAGCAAAATCCAAAATGTGTTGCCTGGTCTCTGCAAACTTTACATGATCATAAAAGGGTGTTGGAGGAAGATGATGATGAGTCCTGGCCCTTTAATGGAAATCGGTATAATTAAGGCACCTTAGAGCAGCCACTAGGAAGAGAGGGTTAGGAACTGTCTAAGAATAACTTACCCACTTCGACTTGTTCTTTTGAACCCATGCTGCGTTAGAAAAAATTCGAATAGCCCCACTATGCATATTTTTCCTGCCCACGCTGGTGGCGTGGCAGGCTATGCTGGATTCAAAATAGCATCGCCCAAACGAGCAACTTATTATCACAGTCCTTTAGCTACCGAACCTCCCAACCTGATGTAGGGTGCCTCCGAAAACCCGTTCACGGGCTCAGCAAAGTTTCGGTCGAGATTTCTAGATCATTCTTTATGATTTATACTTCGTTATTCCTCAGTTAGTTAGTGGAGGCTAGGTCTTCTGCTGATCTGGAAAAACATGTGTGATTGTGGCATAGGATCGTGGTCAGCACCACCCCATTTTTCATGATAAAAACCAAATGTTGACCATTTTATTGAAATCCTTGTTTCTATTCTAAAGCCAAGCCAATATTTAGCAGACGGAAGATCACTGTCTCGTTTTAATGGTCAGTGCCATTCTTAAATATTTCCAGATTAATGGGGTCGGTCAAGATCCCAAATGTCAACGCCGATCGTCGATAAAAATGTCTGAGGTTATAGTAATCTGGTCCGCGATAGTACCGTGTGAAGAGGAAAAAGTCGGATTCGTGACCAAATTTTATCCCCGCTAGAAAGTTCAAACTCCACCGGGTGCCGTATCCGTTGTTGCCCCACATGATGGACCACGATTGGCTGAGAAGAATTCTTCGTTGTCTGCCGGACTGTCGATGCAGCAGGAACGAGTTTCGGACCTCAATCTTGTTTAGGAAATACATGCCTACCAAGTTTGTGTCACGACTGAGACCTTCTAAGTGCCTCTGCAGGAATAGACTGGTACTTCTGATGGCATAGTTTTTCACGGGTGTTGGTTCAGATTTCACCGTCTCTTCAATCCTTTGATGATTTGTGGTGTGAAAACCCACTTCAATAAAATCGGTAGAGAAATTACCGTCTTTCAAATTGACGTCCTGGTCTAGCTGAGAAAAGTAATCACCTTCTTGACCATTGGAGTGATGGCTTAATCGGTAAGTTTGAAAAAAATACGTCCTTCGCAAAGAGGGTAAGGCAATGTCCAGCAGCTTATTGAGCCAATTTGTTCGATGATAGACCTTCAGCGTGGGAATAAAAGAGGGAGTCAGTATGGGAAGACTTTTTATGTTGAACATTCGAATTAAAACGCTCGGAGTTAATTCCAGTCCTAATCGATCCTTCTTGCCAATCCGAATATAGTAGTTCGGTGAAATCTTCGCCTCGAATATCAGCTTTTCGAGTCTTTGGCGCTCCCCAGAAAGGTGGTTATTTCCTATCCCTGCCGTAGGTGTGATATAAGATCGTTCACTATTTAGCAGAATGCTTTGATTGATGTCAAATACTTGTGCTGAGAGCGAATTGAGAGCCAGTAATAAGTAAAGTGTGGACATTGATTTGCAGAAGTGCTTGATCTGACCTTTTAGTGGTTCTTGAAGTTTTGTTGGCATATGGTCATTTTTATTGTTGCGAGTAATATTGCCTTAGCGCGAACCGTCTTTAACTCAAACAAAGCCTGGTGCTTAAACCCGTCTGTCGGACAAACCCATCATCGCTCTTGCTGGTAGTTAAAGTACGCAAACACTGAATCTTGGGTCTATTGCTAAGACTTAGAAAGCGATGACGGGTTATCTTTTCGCTAACCTGTCATCGCTGCTGGTTTCTATGCGGTGCAAAGTCGTTGAACTGTCAAATAGAATATACCCAGTCTTTGCGATGACAGGTTTCTAGTCACCTTCCGACTAAAACATTCTGGTTGATAAACGCGTCTGTCGGAGAAACCCATCATCGCACTTGCTGGTAAAGAATGTTCAGTAAAAAGCTAAAACGAGGTCCTTAACCAGGACTCACAAAGCGATGACGGGTTGCCTTGCGTCCTGAACACGATGACGGGTTAATCAATCCGCCAACCCGTCATCGCTGCTGACCTCGATGCAGAAAAGACGTTGAAATTGGCAAATAGGTATATTCCAAGTCTTCGCGATGACAGGTTTTATGCTGGTCATTATAAATCAGACCTGCGTCAGAGGTTTATTAGCGTCTTCGGAGAAAACCCATCATCGCTCTTGCTCATAATCAGCGTGTGGTAATGTATGAACCTTTAGTCTATGGCTGAGGCTTACAAAGCGATGACGGGTTATCTTTTCGCTAACCTGTCATCGCTGCAGGTTTCTAGACAGAGCAAAGGTGTTGATTTGTTCGCTAGGTTGTATACTAGTCTATGCGATGACAGGTTTCTAGCCGCCTTCCGACTAAAACATCCTGGTGGATAAACACATCTGTCGGACAAACCCATCATCGCTTCTGCCCGTAGTTAAGTTAGGCAAAAACCAAATCTTTGGTCTCTGGCAAAGACTTGCAAAGCGATGACGGGTTGACTTGGGTCTTCTTCCAAAAGAATCCCAGGTAGGGATTCAATATGATTAGCCATGGGTGCAAACTCATGGAGAATTATTATAATTGGAAAGCCACAACCACAGAGTGGTTGAATGCAGAGGGTGTTAGCTAGCAACTTGGGGTATGATTCAGGAAATGTAGTGGCGATCAAAGAGGTTGAATTTTCCGATAGGTTATATTTCCGTCTAGGTTTTTGACCGCCTTCCTACCAAAACATCGTGGTTACTAACCGCGTCTGATGGACAAATCCGTCATCGCTTGTGCCTGTAATTAAGTTAGGCAAAAACCAAATCTTTGGTCTCTGGCAAAGACTTACAAAGCGATGACGGGTTGACTTGTGTCTTCTTCCAAAATAATCCCAGGAAGGGATTCAATATGATTAGCCATGGGTGCAAACTCATGGAGAAATAATTGGAAAACCGCAACCACAGCGTGGTTGAATGCAGAGGGTGTTAGCTAGCAACTTGGGGTATGATTCAGGAAATGTAGTGGCGATCAAAGAGGTTGAATTTTCCGATAGGTTATATTTCCGTCTAGGTTTTTGACCGCCTTCCTACCAAAACATCGTGGTTACTAACCGCGTCTGATGGACAAATCCGTCATCGCTTGTGCCTGTAATTAAGTTAGGCAAAAACCGAATCTTTGGTCTCTGGCAAAGACTTACAAAGCGATGACGGGTTGACTTGTGTCTTCTTCCAAAATAATCCCAGGAAGGGATTCAATATGATTAGCCATGGGTGCAAACTCATGGAGAAATAATTGGAAAACCGCAACCACAGCGTGGTTGAATGCAAAGGATGTTGCCTTGCAACTTGGGTATGATTCAGGAAATGTAGTGGCGATCAAAGAGGTTGAATTTTTCCGATAGGTTATATTTCCGTCTAGGTTTTAGACCGCCTTCCTACCAAAACATCGTGGTTGCTAACCGCGTCTGACGGACAAACCCATCATCGCTTGTGCCTGTGCCCTTTTGGGCAATGACAGGAAAACGCAAACCTATAAGTGTTTGAATATGAGATACTTGAAATGTCAGTATTTCTCAAGTATCAAGTGGTTCGGCCTCAATCACTTTCCAACATCGCCATGGCCTTCTCTATCAGATGTACGTTCTGATGTAGCAAATCATCTTTTGTGAGTAGATGGGATTCATCGGGGATGACTCCAAGATCCTCTAGTGGGATACCAGCATTTGTCCCCGAGCGAAGTGTTCTTCTGATGGCCACACGAAAATCAGCGCCATAGGGTAGGGGTTTAAAAAATTGGGACTGGCCTTCTGGGTCCTTGGTCAAACCATACAACTGCGATAAGGACCAGACATTGGCTCCCCCAGCACCCGTGTTTTCATCTATACCTAGAATCCGTCCTACGCCATAGTCCTGGAAGCCCGCGGCAAAGATGTCGCTTGCACTATAGCACAGCGCATCGGTGATCAAAATACATCGATAGTCTTTCCCTGACTTAAATGTCTTCATTATCTTTTTAGGTGTGATCGGATACGCCACCGAATATTCGGCGCCAGTGTTCCTGATTGATCTTAAGGCTCTAGCCCATCGACTCAGATCGAGACCTTCAAATACCTGTGAAGGTGAGTGATTATCACAGACATAGTTTGTGAGATCTGAGTTCACAAATTGTGCACTTTGGGGCGTGATATCCTTTTTGGTCAATGTCTGTAAGATGAATTCAGCTGCCAGAATACTTCCACCGGGATTATTTCGAATGTCCACAATAATGTTATTTGTTCCAAAGGTGCTCAGGAGGCGCTGGAATTCCGTGGCCATTTCTTCTGCGCTGCTATGTTTAAATGAGTATATTCTTATATAGCCTACGCGATTTTTTTTTCGCTTCAACTTTTTGGCTTTAAAGAGAAAAGGCAGTGTGGTGGGTAAAAAGTCTTTGCCAGGTCTTTTGTAGCCTTTCTTGTGTAGTGCTGCCTCCCGAGGAGAGACAGCTCGAGCAAAGAATGTTTTCTTCATCCCCTGCACCACTTCCGATAGGTAGTCATATCCATGGGCATAATCCATCACACTTCCTTCTGCTTGTTGCAGTTCTGCCCGTTCTTTGAGTAGATAAGCCATGGATCCTACCCTCCAGGGAAATCTTTTGTTTAGTACCTTTCCATTGGTCGTGTGGTAGGTTATAGTGATCCATTCTTCTTCAGGTGGCAACATCACTGAGAGTGGTCTAAACGTAAGTGAGTCGAGACCTCGTGCCAATCTGGCAATTTCGTTACTGCCCGAGTATTTACGGCCATTGATGGCAATCGCATTCTGGATGGGAGTGCCATTCCAATGTGTCACCTCGACTCCTTTCGTAAAACTTCTACTGGGCTGTTTGCCAATGATCTTTGAGACCACAAATCGGGGAATATTTTCCTCAAAATACTTTTCTATAAAGAATGGAAGAAAGGCAACTTTGCTCGCATATGGATCCGGCAGTTGGTACACGGTGTGCAGATCTCTCAGACTATTGAAGATTTCTATGATGTTGCGATGAAAGGCAATTTCTGGTCGTTGCTCCTCATTGTTTAATAACTCATTTCTCAGGACACGCAACTTGTCTACTGGATTTGAGCCATACAAAGCATTTTTTTGAATAAGATGCACATAGGCTTTGTCGAGGATCACCTCCGCTTGATCTATAATGCTAATTTTCTCGTGGAGCGTTAAATATCCTGGTGCATTCAAGAAAGAAGGCAATTTTCGAATTTGCTTCAGCTCGGACGCTTGTTCCTGCAATATTTTGGCGCGATAGTTTTCGCTATCGCTTAAACTGATTGTTTGTCCATAGAAGGTCGGTAATTCCAGTTTTAAATACTCTGGCAAATTGATTTGGGTAGCCAGCCTTTTAAAATACCATTTGTCGTCTTCCACATTACTTTCATCCAGTAACATCGGTTCAAGAATCTCTGACAGTGGATCGGCCGCTTCCACATATCCATCTTCTATGGTGGTTCTTTCTCCATTAAGACGAATATGGTGGCGGCCACAAACATCTCCGTGATCGGAATGATCGGCTTCAATGATCCACTTACTGTCGAGATCGAAGCCTGATGCAGGATTGCTGGAAGATCCAAGTGCAAAGGCTGAATCTCGGCTTTCTACAGCTGTGGCCAAGGTTGGCAGATCCCTCAGGCCCTTCGTCAAAAGCTTCTTGGCTTGCTTATAGTTTATCTTGAGATCAATGGGGTTGATTTGACCAGATAAGCCAAGATATAAAAGACGTTCCGACCCATTGAGAAGAATTTTCTCTTTCCTATTCAGAAATTTTTTCATCAATCGGGTCGTGCCAAATCTGGGTATGCCATCGATGATTACCCAGCTTACATCTTTCTCACGAGCAGAAATAAAATGCCTGTAGGCCTCCTTTGTTTGGCCTTTCAGAATCAGCAAGTCCGCTTTCTTGCCAGACTCGATCGAGCCACAATGATTTTCCCATTGCAGTGTAATGGCGGGATTTACCGTCACCATTCGCACTAATTCTTCATCGGTGAAGATGCCACCTTTTGCGTCGCTAAAGAGCTTGGCCACTTTTAATTCGTTAAGCAAATTCTTGCTGCCACTGGCACTCCAGTCTGATCCTAGTGAGAGTAGTATGCCCTCGTCCTTGGCCGACTGAACATCTGTGGTGACTCCGTACAATAGCAGATTTGACATAGGGCTCCAGATGATTTTACCCCCGTGCTTTGCCATTATTTTCATGTCGGCTGGCAATAAGCCTGTCGCATGTATTCCAGCTAAGTGGCCAGTAATGGCCCAGCTCTTATCAGCCAATTGCAGTGCTCGAAAATGTTTGTTGGCTGATTCTTGCGTGCCCTCTGCCAGGTGAAGTAAGTAGGTTTTCTCTTTCTGAAGCTGTTTTAGTAGTTGGGAGGCCTCCGAAACGTCAGCTATTTTGGTTTTGGCACTTGGTAATTCAGGCTCTATGGCTTGCTCCACATTTCTTACCAGACCCTTATATAATGTCCTGATACCTTGATTGCTTGCCAGGGTGATGGGTGTATGACAAAACGCAGTAATGTGTATCTTTATGATAATCAATAAAATGACAATCATGAATAAGAATGAACTACGATCCACTATTATGGATGCAATTGGCGAAGAGGTAGATGCTTGGCTAGCTGAAGAGAAAGATATTACAGATCCGATTCATTATGAGCGCCAGGCATTATCAAGAACGCTTAAAATGGGTAGAGCTTTAGTAGAAATGGGACAAGGTCAGATTAGTGTAGATCGGAATAAAAAAAACGAATTTTGACAGTTTTTGGAAGGATACACCTGAGTAAAGGACATCTTCTTTGTCCAAGGGGAGTATCATTTAAAATCACGGTTTATTTGCAAACGCTCATATGTTTTTTGGGACAACACACCGTGTTTGAAAGTGCATCCGAAATATTAGACCAAATTCTAGGTTTAGATCTGAGTGCAAAGCAAATCCAACGAGTAAGTGAATGGTATGGCAGACAAATTGATCCGATTGTTGAAGCTAATCAGGTAGAATACATCCCGCAGTTGGCAAATCTGGGAAATGAAAATGAAAATACTTATGTGATGGTAGATGGATCTATGCTATTTACTCGTGAAGATGGCTGGAAGGAAATGAAATTAGCACGGTTTTTTCACGAAAGGCAAAACGTTGATATACAGCGAAATAGAAAAGAGATTGTCGACTCAATATATGTAAGTCACTTGGGACCAAAAGATAAGTTTTTCACAAAATTGGAACGTCATCTGACCTTGGTTAAGAATCCTAAAGTATTTGTCTGCGATGGGGCTAAATACATTTGGAATTGGGTTGAAGATAATTATCCGGGTGCTGTGCAGATCTTGGATTACTATCATGCGATAGAAAAAATTGCAGAGTTTGCACGAAGACAATTTCGTGAGGAATCGGAGAGGAAAGACTGGCTTGAAGACAATAAAAAACTACTGCTTGATGATGGAGTTGAACAAGTCATCTCAAAACTGAAAAAACTTAAATCCAAAAATACACAGGCTTCAGAAGCAAAGGATATCGCAATACGCTACTATGTTGAACATGCCGATCGAATGATGTATAAAACGTTTAAAAATCAAGGACTACTGATAGGATCGGGACCGATCGAAGCTGGTCATCGCAATGTTATTCAGCAAAGATTGAAGTTATCTGGTCAAAAGTGGTCCATAAAAGGTGCTAATGCTATCGCGAATCTCAGGTGCCTCAATAAAAGTAATGCTTGGACTATTATTGAAGATTTGGCTCGGTTAGCCGCATAACTGCAAATTGTCATACACCCCAGGGTGATTCCCTGAGAGGAAGTTACTCCTGAGAATAGTAATTTACATTCTGTATATCGTACAATGGCCTCTAGGTACCCCTTGGTTTTGCCAAGAATGCGAAGCGGCCCGGTCATTTTCTTTTTGTAATCGGGATGGCTTCTCCAGATACCCCTGTGTGGGAAGGTTCTAGGCACATCCCACATGGGTACGATGTTGTAGGCCAGGTGGTTGTGCAATTCGATCATACCAGGATAAAGTGTGCCTCCGCTGCGGATGGCGTCCGATTTTCTCCATCCCGGAGGAGCTGATTCATGGACCTTTCTAACATCGCTGATGGTATCACCTTCGATGTAGACGATACCGTTTTCATATATATCACTGTCACCGTTCAGTGTGACAACCCTCCCACTGATGGCATATTTGGTAGTGGGACTCCATTTTAATCCTGGCATCTCATTTTTTTAAGGTAGAATTGGTTTTAGTTCATCCAGTTCCCTTTGGCTAAGTGGTTCTGGGGGCAACGTAAAGACCCAATCAGGCATGTACCACATATAATGATTTGGACTCCATGCTCCGCTTTTTTCCTTGGCGCGCTGACTTCTATCACCTGAGCTGCCTTGCCAGCGCAGTGTTCCGTAGGGCAGGTCTTGTCGAGGTATTTGTACGGGTGCTCCATCAAAGATCCAGGTAGGAGTCATATCCTTAGGAAAACTTCGTTGCCTCATTTTTTTCAATGCACTTTGCCAATCGATGAGTGCATTTTTTTGATGCCAACTTTTTAGGTGCAAGACAGGGAGGTGAACACCCAGGTTGAATAAATTCCAGCTATGCTTGGATAGCTCACCAAACGTTAGGATGAGTTTGGTGTCCTTGTAGCTCAGCACCTTGTTAATGATCGCTTTCATCGTTTTATGTACTTGAGGATCATCCACCACTTTTTTTCTTTTTGACAAAGGTAAATCCATCACATCCACGGGAAGAGAGCGAATGATGCAATAACTATGGTCTATACCAGCAGCTTGCAGAAATCCTTGCAGCCTTTGCCCTGAATTGCCGGTTAAAGCACGCATGGTAAAGATGTCATCATGCGATTGTTGGTCTGCCAAGATGAGCACCGTGGACTTCTGGGGCCTGCCTCTGTACATGCAAGTCCATCCGAAGGATTTATTCGGGGTAACACCTAATAGGGAAAAGTCTGGCCAATGAAACCCCTTGAGTCCACCCATCATTAGTTTGGTAAAGGCGGCTGTCGGGCCAGCATCAAAAGCCTTATAGGCCTCCACAGGTGGTTCATAAGGGTAGTCTCCAAGTCCTTGGGAGTAGCCAGCATTAGAGCCTTTTGATATCCCCTTATAGGTTAGATCTTCGATGCGTTTACTTTTGGCGTTTATCTGAATACCTCTTTGATCTTGCGTCCTTCGGCTTGTAGAGGCACCATTACCAAGCCGCCAACAGGTACCAAGGGGTAGGTCTCGAAATGGTATTGGAGCTTTCTCGTATTTGTAAGAGATGTTAAGATCTCGTGTGTTACCCCGATCTACCGGAAGCCAGCCCGGATCTTGTTGAATCCAGGTATTTATCCGATCGATCACCCTTTGAAAGTCTTTCAGTATTTTCTCACGAGCCTCCACGGTCCGGCCGGCACCAGGATGTATTAGGCCGACGACCCTTGTCCTAGGATCGAGGAAATCCCCGGTTGCCGTGCTAAGATCAGCAATGCCATCCGGACAATTACCACCCCTGCTGATGATCCAGTTTTGCACAGTTTCCTTGGCGGCAGTGCCCACGGCCACGACAAGTTTGACATCATTCTTCTTGAGCACATAATCGAAAATCTCAAATCGTTGTTTGGCGATTGGAGACTGAGGATCCTGTGCCAACCATTTCAGCTTCTTGGAGCTGTACTGGCCAAAAATGGGATACACGAATGTGTTAAGAAATAGATAGCGATGATTTATCCCTAAGAAATTGAGAAAATGCTGCATTCTGCCACCAGTGCCACCGGTAAAGGAGCGATGGGATAGAGATTCGTCCATCGCACCCTCTTGACCAATGATCAACACTTTTACTTGATTCTTGCCCAGTCGACCACGATAGTACATAGGTCCAAAATGCCAGCGGAATTTTTCCTTGGAGAATAATTTGGCACCGATGCCTCGGTAATTAGGTGTCTCCGAAAATAGCCTTGCCCAGCTCAGGTTTTTAGGTGGTCCGGGATCGTGTTCCCAGGGGTAGCCACGACCGTTCCAAAATGCTTCGTATGACATGTATTAACTATGAGTACTTGTAAATGAAGCCAAATCTCACGGCGCCGCGGGATCTGACATAGATATATTATTGACGGCCTGAAAGAAAACTTCTTATCAACCTACTTAACTCTCTCCTTCGCCGATCTCCTCACCTTGTGTAGTAACGGATCCGGTACTGGCATTACCATACACGGGGTCTTCATTTCTTAGAATGTCAATGACTCTGGCAAAGTTTTCTGCGGTCATATAAGGTGTCTCTTGACGCTCACCCTGGAAGGTGGTGAAATAAAACTTCCCAAGATCAATTTTGGGATCCCAGACAGCTTGATATCCTTTTAGCTTTGTCCAGCCTGTGGTTCCTTGTGCGTGATGTGGCATAGTGTGGAAATTTAAGGTTAGTAATTAATGTTTTTCTCTACTGAGTGTAGGACGGGTTACTCGAACTTTAATCCTATGCGCATAGCAATCGTTCTTTTATGCTTTCTACATAAATGCTAACCACGGCTTCTTTGTTTCCTGCGGTATATACTGCAGTGACGTCTAGGCTGCAAGGGCTTTCAATGACAAGAAATCCTTCAAAAGCATCATTTGGAGATACACCAAATCTTTCGATTTCTCGGCAACTAATTCTAAGTACACCGTCAGGCCGAAGACCATCGGGTTCCCAGCGAGATATGCCATCTGGCGAAGCGATTTTCATCCTAATTTCAAATTTGTGCTCATGGGGGTTGTGGATGTTGACCGCTGTTCGATAGTTCCCTGGCAATAAAGAACCAGCAGGATGTGTATTTCCCTGGTCAATGGATGTGCAAATAAATTTCGCTGCATACTGAAAGCAGTAGGGGGATCTTTTCGTTGACATAGTATTTTGATTTTTTGATGAAGGAATATACTTTACACCTATAGAGTACCATTAGACATCAGAAATGTTACCGTCTTAAGTGAAGGTTTACGAGCCTTTCAGCAGAGTAGCTTGCTGAGTGTGTAGATCCTGTAGGAATTAGATATTCGATTGTAGGATTGGGATTCGAAATTTTCTCAATCGTGCATGAAGTATACCTAGGAAAGCCTACGAAGGAGGCGTGATATCCTTGTAGGTCATAATCATATTAATTCTTCTGGTAGTAGATAGGTCTTGGCTCCTGAATATGGATTCCTAATGAATCAATAGATATCTTATTCAGATTGGTCTTAAACATAATCATACTATCGGGAAGTGCACCTTGGAAAATAGGGAATCCATTCTTTTTGATACAGATGGAATCTCCATCGTGAATATTGAATTGTTTCTGAATTAATGTGGGGAGATATCCATTTGCAGAATATGCCTGAAAATAGTATGTGTTTTCCTGGTTGCACAGCGGCCCTCCATGAGAAAGGCATGCGAATTCGACGGTGTCAATAGGGATTGAACTGCTGTCTCCTTGGTAGGACCTAGGCTGATGCATCTCAATATTTGCGAGTAAAAAAAGGAAGGTCATTGAAGAGAAGAGGAATAGTTTCATTCGTCAAAAGGTTAGAATCGTAAGGCCAGCGGTGCTGTCAGACCAGCTCGAAAACTTAGAGAGAAGAAATAGTCGTTCTCTTGAAGGTAGCGGCTCCTTGATATCACGGATTCGAAAAAGACACCCAGGCCACCTCCGGTACCGATGGGATCAAAAAGCATTACCCTAGCGCCACCAGAAAATTCCTGGTATGTTCTGTTCGGTATATTATGATTTTGATCTTTAAAATCATAAGATTCACGACCCCATTCAGAGTCCACCCAAATATTAAAAGATAGAGGATATAACTTCGCGTATCTGGTCCCTATAGAGAGAATAAAGGAATTTCTTTCCGCTTTCTGAAGGACATCTTGAAAATGCTTTTGCTTATGGCTATGGAAAGAGGTTTTTAGATATAACTGCGTAACTGCGAAACCAGCGGTAAGTCCATATCCCCGCAGCGGCTTTAGATCGATTTGACTTTCACGATCCACTTTAATGTTTTCGGATCCCAGATAAGCTTCGACAAAAATTGGAAATGGACCAAGTGCTGATCGTTGACAGGCTGCAAACCACGGCATAAGAAGCCAGCATATGATCATTGCAAAATTCCTCATTTGATAAAGTTTTCTTGAGTAAATCTTTTTAAATTCTCGTAAAACACCATTTCAAGGGCATTGGAAACCGTAAAATTTTTATTGAAATACATCCTGTAGTCGCGATCTTTATCTATTGCCAGGAAGAGTGGGATAAATTGACAAAGGCGGACTCTAAAATACGGGTACTGGCTAGCAGTGGGGCAAATGTCAATCGGATCGATGGACCCATCAAAGTCCGAGCCAATACAGACGGATGTCCAGGGAGCTGAAGTACCAAGAAGATTTTCATGGCCGTCGGAGCATTGATCTACCATGTGGAAGAGATTGTGGAGGAAGGGCTCGGACTCATAATAATCTTCGAACATTACTTTCTCGGCCTCTTCTTTGGTTAGTCCATAGTCGGACCTATATTTCAATATTAATGATTGTAGATATTTTGAATCCTTCCCTGTAAGTTTCTTCAAGGACTTTTTAAGTCGGATCTTTCTCCTTTTGGGATTTACATAGGCACCTAGTACTCGCTCCTCCATGGGTATGCCCATAATTCCGTCAGAATCGTGGATACGTTTTACTTCCTCATCAAATAGATTCAAGGCAAAGGGATACAATATATCGAATTTGTTTGGATCAGAATATTCATCCACATCGGGACTGTAGGATACTTCGCTAAGGCCATTCGCCGGGCAATGGGAACACACAATAGGTAGATCCCGGTCCTCCAGAAGTTTTATAATCACTTGTCTAGCGATATAGTCGCTATGTTTGAGATCGATTAGGACTGGATAACTGCCTTCCAACAGCAACTGGTCGATCATTCTTCTACCGAGCCAATTCACCCCAGCTCGATTGTAGAAGAAGTTATTCCAGGCATATTTGATGCCAGGATCATTGGAAACTCTTGCCCGGAAAACTCGTCTGACCGCCCATCGTAATTTGTAGTCGTCTATCGAAAGCGCACTACCGACCATTCCATTGTAAACAAGGTGCCCCGGACCGACAAAAAACATAATCTTGAATGAAGTCGTATCTTTGATTCTAGCAATACTTGCATAAAGCTCCTCTTTGATCTGATGGAGCTTTAGCAGCACGGAATCTTGTCCTCTGGATTTTTTTGCAGCGATTATTCCCTTACTGGTAATGCCTACTGATTTTAATGTTCTGACGGAATCATAGTTTTCGATGTCGCTAGCGTGTCTCCATTTGGGATCAAATTCGTCATCCATGAAGGTATGACCTCCTTCTAAGGAATTAACGATGAGAAGATCTACTGATTTATCATCGAGGTCTTTACCTTCTTCGAGAAATTTCCACTTGAAGTCTTCGTAATGTCTCTTCTGAGCACTAAAGAAAGCATACTCTTTTAGATAATTTTTATGATGAGTAATGGAGTCCCAAGTACCCACCTGTTTTAGCCATTTTAGGTTTGCCTTGCTTTTAAACCACGAATTAAATAATCTGGTCATTCCCTTATTGGAAAGCGGATTTTCCAGAGGAGCAAAGGATGTAATAGCTAGCCTGACATTACCCTCTCTCAAGTTTTGTAGCGTAGTCTGTGAGAAATTCTTAAAGTGGGAGTTCTTATGCCTTTTTCTAGCTACTACTCTGGCCATTCCACGAGTATCCTTTGGAAGCAAAGTTTCCAGTCCTTTAGTCGAAGCCTGAAACATCGCCACCGAATCTTGATGAGAATAATCTTCCGTGTCGAGCTTGCTATAGCGCATGCCGTCGATATTATAACTGTGCAAACTCACATGGGCATGCAAATCAGCATTGTATTTGTCCTTTTCACAGAAGCAGCTGTCGATGGATAGTGCATTCTGACTGGAAGCTGGCATACTGAAGTGCAGAAAGGCAATGAAGGAAACGAGATGGTTTAAGCATGGAATTTTCATGATTTTCTAATTTGAAAGTGTTGTTAGGGCCACGACTAGCTGGTTGTAATTTGGCCGAATCTGTGCCAGTCTAGATGGTTCGCAATGTGCCGCCAGGTGAGTTCACCATTGAATGTTAATAGATGAAAGTATTTGTTCAATTGGGTGTGGGAACGCTAGACAATGCATCCATTGCACTCATGTATCTTCATCCAGGGTATTGATACGCTCAAGCTCTTCCTTAATCTGGTGGGTATTACTGACTTTTCGACTACGATTTTTCTCACTGTGGCGAATTTGTAGACACGATTTCTCCTCTTGTAAAAAGTATCATTTTCTACTCATTTCGTTTTGGGTCATCGGGTAAGCATTGCTTCAGTGCTTGCTGCTACCTCATCTTAGCGCTCCCATGTAAATTTCTTTATGAGTGCTTATCTCGGGGCTTCCGAAACATACCTACTTCCCTTGTTTTGCGGATGATTCCGTTTGTTTTTTCTCAACTAAACATTTGATCTTTCGAAATGCAGAATCCGCCAAAGCTGCGATCATCAATACGCAAAAAACGAGATAGCAGACCAGCAATACCACTCCTGTGGACGAATTCGTGGTAGAAGCACGTAGCATAAACGGAAGTACCAACCAACTTATAATCAATACAGAATAAATCAGCTTTTCCGACTGAGTTTTTCCAACATTCATCTTATTGAAAAACTGGGGTTTTTGATACTTTCCTACGTCTTTTATGGTAGACTCCAAGTCAAGAGCTTCAATAATGTCGCAGTATTTGTAACAGTTTTGAATATTTCTCAACTCCCACCTGTAAATACCAAAGACAACAAGCGATCCAAAGACACCTATCAGATAGAACCAATCATTCCATTCTTTTATTTCTTTGAAAAAAGTCCCAATGAAGGCTAAAAGTGTACCCAGAGGTACCAGGCCAATGAGTTTAAAACTCATTTCGTCGGTTGCTCGTAGGTTCTCTTGGGCTTGCGTATATAGTAACTTTTTATCCATGATCAAGATTCGCTTTTTTTTGCCGTAAGAGAATTGACTCCTGCGCTTTTCCAGTCCGATTGGAACGGCCCATTACGAAATGTCGGATTTTTAGTCAGAGACAATTGTTGCAGGATTAAAAAGTATCTGTTCGGCCGCTACATTTAATTATTGGGTTTTGTTCTTATTAGAGTCTTGGGGTAGACCCATTTTATCCTTATTACTAAAATGTTTACTAGATCTATACCACCCGTAGATGCAGAAGATCAATGTCAGGACTATTGCCATAAAATGGCCTATTGCGATACCTATGCATAAAGCATTTGCACAACTATAGATCAAGGCAAAGATCAGGGATGCCATGATCATGGCAGAAAAATAGTACCATGCATCTTTGAAAAAGAGGATGTCCCAACACTTATAGATAGCTCTATCTACGGAATACTCTGGTTTAAATTTGTGGACTTCTTGGCGTCGAGGATGGTGAATATCTTCATCTCCTGTGATATATATCCAGCCCACCGGATCGTGGACGGGAAATCGAACAGCCACATTTTGTTGTCCAGCCACTTCATCATCCTCAGTATGTTCAATTTTTTTCCTTTTTAACCACTTTTCAAATTGTGGACTATTGATGAACAAGGAGATGATTTTTTCACGCATAGCTGCAAAACGCAAATGTTTTCGCCACTGATAATCCATGCACCAAAATATGATGGGAATGAAGGCTGTGCCAGCAATCAACCACACTTTGTAGATTGGTGCCATCTCTACATGCTGCGCTAGTAAGTACAGACCTCCACCCCAGAATGCCATGGCAAAGTTCTTGTTCTTGAAGATGATATCATCCAAATTTTTAATGGTGCTATGGATGGTGCCGAGCTCCTTCAAGAGGATTTCATATCTCATATTTTGCATGACTGATGTAATGGATATGAATGACTTATCGAATAACTTTGACCACGAATTGAATTTTTCAACTCTCCACTAAATAATTTCCATGAACCCAACCTTGCAATCCCGCAACACCATTGATGGGATCAAGTACATCAACAAAGCGCCAAGATGCTTGGCTGCTTAAAATATCAACTTTAGTATTTTTTGGGAGTGGACCTTCAGGTAATTTATCATAATCTACTCCAGGCCCTAACCGAATATTCAATTCTGCGGTGGTTTTTAATATCAAAGGACTGTCATCTGCTCGACCTAGTACCTTAGCCCTAAAATTTGCCATGGGGAATGCTGGTCCCGGGTCAACTTTGCGATATGGCGATATATCATCGTGACCCAATACCTGCTTGATGTCATATTTATTGACAATTGCGGTGGCTACTTCAATAAGTTTATCAATTTGGACTTTCGTAAATTTGTGCCAAGCCGTCTGTAGCATCTCATTTCGGTGCGTGGCCTGAAGTACCTCACTGTCTTCAATAAGCAAGTCAAACCAGGTAAACCAAAATCCTGGGACCCCCTTTAACTGACCACCATTATCTAACTCAATGCTAATGCTGTGCTCATTAAGACCATACATACCGTTCCAACTGCTTCTACCTGCATGCCAGGCGATCTGATTGAAGGGCACCATCTGCACGATCTCTCCATCTCTGCCGATTACAATATGTGCTGAAGCCTGAGCATCTGGATTCTTGAACCATTCCACAGTGCTTTCAAGACCCCCTCCAGCAGTGTAATGAATAATCAGAAATTTCTGATCCAATTGGCCTGTACGTTTATTACTTGTGGTTTCAAAGCGAACGGGATGGCTGTTGTCTGTGAGGAGACGATGATTTTTAATTTGCATGGCTTGATATTACTGGATTATCCTAAGTGAAGTTCTTCGAGACTTAATTTACCTGATTTTATTATGGATAAATAGCATTTGAACTCTGAGTATGATCTTGGAGGTTAGCCCATACTTTAGAAGGACCCCATCTAAAACAGAAGATTAAATGCTTCTTTTGAATTTTCATCGGTTAGGCATATTGCCCGTTTTTTCTTTTTGAAAATAAATGCCATAGGTTTGAGAAAGATCTTTATTTCTGATATATGCGTAGCAATGTAATTGCGATAATTAGGAAATGATGGAAAGACCTCTTTTATACTGGTATCATGATAAAAACTAAACGTCAAGCCATAATAGACCTTTGAATACAGAAAATTCTTATTCAAAGCGCACCAAGTGCTATCTCTGAAGTGAAGAATTGGTCTTTCTTTAATTTCTCTGAAATCTGACCTTCCTGTTTTGTTTACCTTGATTGGAGGTCTAATCGTCATCGATTCAGCAAAACTGTTGAAATCATCAGGCAATTTTCTGAAAGGTGTCGGAATGCTGGCCGATATCATATTGATAAGTTTGCCCACATATTCCTCGACCGAAGAAAGCCCTTTGTCTTCTAAGATGTTTGGGCATACTGTTTATACTTATCTGAATTCAGAAAATGTTTAAGAAATAATGAAGAAATCACGAGCTGAATGGCTGGATTAATGACATTCGTAAGTTCAAACTGCGCGATTCCAGTCGGTCAAGTAGCCCTTTGATACGGAAAGTCGGTTTGATTTACTTCCTTGACAATATGGGTATGCCTCTCTAAGAGTTCCGTGGAGAGTACAATATACGCTTTGAGGACTTGAAGATGATGCTCTGGTGTGGTATCCTCGAATTTGATTTCGCGAAAATTAGCGAGTTCCCATGTGATCAACTCGCAAGAATACCAGATGGAAAAAACTAGGATTTTCCCATTGTGCCTCTTATAAAAAGCACTGTACCCTTGTATAAATCTTCTTCTTAGATCTTCATCTATCCCGTTTAACAGGAAGGATAAGATTTCACGATGATTGCTCTCGACAAATATCCCATTTCGAAGCAACATGTGGTTAATATAAGAGCAGGTGACGATCGTCGCTTTTGAGGGTATATCAGCTAGCACTTCCTTAATGGTTGGTCTTTCACCATCGAAAAGCTCTTCATAAGGTGGTACCACTGCGATGTCCATCGTTGCCTAGTGTAGTTTGATGTAGTGGCAAAGTTAGAGCCTCTAGGCCAAAGAGTTCAGATATTGTCCAGAAAAGGAATCACTGGATCATTTGGCCTTCTATTTATCCACGGCCTTAGATTGGCTGAAATTCAAAATACAAGCCACCAGAATGTTGAGCTTCACGAGTAGTAATGTTTCCTTCTGTAATATGATAATAAGCCAACATATCATTGTACTTCGTTCGCATCCATTCATATTTCTTACGAATGCTAGCTGCAGGTGCTGCTAAGCCGTTTTGTATCAGTCTAGCTAGAATTGCAAGATGATTACGCAATCGATTACTTTGGTCAGCGATTGCGTAGTGATCGTGGATATTGTAGAAAAAATCCACATAATAAAAACCGTCGATATCCATACTGATAATACGTCGATCTAGAAGCTCTTGAATGGCCTCTTGAAAGGCCTCCGATTGACTTTCTCCAGAATTACTCATATCAAAAATCACTCTGGGATAGATGGCGCTCTTACTTTCAAGTTCATACGCATCAATCATTGCTGGGCCAAATAGGACCTTTTCGGTATGCACTAAGTTTCCCATGCTGATTCCTCCCCTCACTAGAATTTGAAACCTGATTAAATGATTGATTAGGTTTTTGAGATCTTCAAAGGTGTGAATCATCGCAGTTGTATCCTTGAAATCCCAGGAGATGACCATCGAATCAGAGAATTGAGTGATCTCCCTGTTGAGGCCAGGATGTCTCCACAACTGAGCATCTAAATTATCATTAAGGTTATTCAAGACGCCGAAGATCAAATCAAAATGGTCTGGATCTCTTCCTGTTCTATCCACATGAGTTTTGAAGCCTAAGATGTCTAGAAATACGACAAATCTTTTGGTGAATCGGGTGTCTGAGTTCGGGTCTGGTGACATTTGTCCGGTGATAATTTTCTTAATGTGGCAGATCCATTTCAAAAGGAATGTAAAAGAGATCCGTATCTGACTCCAAATGAATTCGATTTTTTGAATGACCACCAATCGTCTGTAAGAACCTGGTCTTAATTCCTTCCAGATCATCTATGGGAGCTTGTATAGTGATTTTCTCCGCATCCAGTTTTTTGAAAATTGATTTGTCGATGCGTCGATTAAAAATGGGGAAACTATAGCCGATTATGACCACGATTTTGCTCTGTTCAATTAGCTGTTGGGCTAGTAGGAGCACCTCATTGTCCAATTCTTTTTCCCAGGCAAATGAAATGCCGGGTTGGTGAGATTCCGATCCCGCCCGCATCTGGCCTGCGGTGTAGTAGATAGCATGTAGAGGGTTAACTGATTTTTCGCAGAAGTCCTGAAATTCTTGGTAAGCCCCTTCTTTGCCTTTGGTAAACCTTGCCGAACCATTTAATTTGATAATCCTTGATCTGCTAGTCTTGGCCTTATCATCTTCATCAATGGTCGATGCAATATCAAGGTGATCAAACACTTGATTTAGTGGCAAATCTGTGAATTTTTTGAATGCAATTTCTAATTGGGAATCATAGTTCCAGCTGATGATATTGATGTTTTTAGGCAGGTGTAGTTCATCATCTCTTGATTGAAGGATTGAAGCAAGTAGGCTGTCGTATCTCTGATCGAAAATGCGCTTACAAACAGATTGTCGACATTCTTCAAAGAGGAAATAACTACATAAAAGCCACTTTAATTTTGATAATTGCTCATAGTCGCGCTTTAGCCAATATTTCTTTGCCAATGTATCAACGGATGCATGATAATCCATCTGATCAATGAGTTGTCGGGCCGTATTTTTTATGACAAGGTCGTTTCCAAGATATTTGGTTTTGTGGCTATCTGCGGCACTTAGTATCTTCATATATTCCTCAAAACCATCTTTCATTTTATGGACAACGGGAATGGCTAGGGCGCTGGCACCAGCACCTAGTAGATAGGTTATGTATATTGCTTCAGTGTTTTTGCTTAATCTCACAAGTTCTTCCATTGACTATTATTTATGCGTAGTCAGTTATTGGCAAATCATGGCAGCTGCGTCAAGTATTACCATGAAAGTCCCAAAAAGTACGTGAATAAATCTACACCAATTCTTTCGTAATATAGTCAGCCATTTGATTTCTCCAGGTTGGATTACGTAATTTAGTGAAATCGCCTAGATGATCCATGAATGCACATTCGATGATCAGAGCAGGCATCTGTGTTTTTATAGGTTAAGTCAGGGGGTTTAGGTGGTCGCGGACAAGTGCCAGAACTAGAAAGCATACAGTTGTATGCGCTATAGCAAGGCGCCAAATGTATTAATTGATCCGAAAAAATATGGATGAAATATCTGATAATATCCGAGCAATAGTCAGAAGGGTTTGGCTAGATTTCGACATTAATGGGGTTGAGCAAATGTTCAATGTTCTCTATGATAAACACGGATAGAGTTTAACTAGAATCCGGGAGACCTTAAATCTAATGGACTTCGTCCACTCTGATCTCACAAAATTGCGTCAAGACGTGAAGGACCTAGGTGCAACTGCAGTAATTGCAACCCATAATCATCCAGATAGAGAGAGTGCTAATTTTTCACAGCTAGATATTGAGGGATGCAATAAGCTCAAATCTGTGTTGGAGGAGAGTGGAGTTGACTTGCTAGATTTTACGATCGTTGTCCATGGATTCTTGGAAGATGAGGAGGGGACCTATTTCTCCTTTAGAGAAAATCGCATGTTGTGATTGCAAAGATATCCATCCTCATGCCAAATGTAAATGTGGTAGGCATGTGATTGGTGAGGTCTCTAAAAAACATGCAGGTGTCCGAATCATGTTTTTACTCGTTGTTATAATAGTGGTTAGGTATTTCCATTTGATGCGAAATTCACCACCTATGATTAGTGCCTCTGGTATCTAAGTGAACGTGACCAGGATAGACGCCGATCCCACCGTCAAAATGAAAGTATCGACCAATCACTGGATCAATACCTACCGTCTAAGGCTCCTGACCAATCGTACCTGCTGTGATTTGAACAACCTCTCTACGCATGGGTTGTTGCATGGAAAAAACATCTGGCCTTTTCTCCAAGACAGCAATATCATTTCAATGGCACTGGGAGTTATGCCTCCACTTATAACTGAGAAATCAACCGCGGTAAAGGCAACGTGTTGACGGAGGCTTGTACGCCTTTGACCTTATTGTGCGATTCGGTGCGGAAAGTAGAGTTAATTCTAATGGGGACATCAGTTTCCACTCTGAGGACATCTTAAATAATGAGGGTGGGCACAATGTTACCCCAGATTCTTTCAGGAGGAATGTCATTATCTTCCGGGATCACCTGGGTCAATTCCCAGCCCTCAAACCATTCGATTGGTAACTGATCGATAAAGTGCTCAAATTCTGCTTCGGTTGCCATCGGTATTTACTTTTGTCAATTAAATATCTAGATCATCTGAGTTTGTTGGATGGGTGCATTAGATTTTGTCGTTTATGCAGCTGCACCAAGATAGCGTTGAAAATGGGACCAATGGCCACTCATGTGAAGAGTTCTCAAGTTAAGAACATTTTGTGCTCCTGGTTTAGACCATCGTTGTCCTGATAATTTAAGTCGCTTTTGTATTACGGTACGATGTGCAGCCTCGGTTGCTCCAGATCCAATGAGTAAACCTCCTTTTTTGTATTTGGGATAATTCATTCTATGAGCATTATTCTTTAAGTATGTTAGTAAGTCTTGCTTGACTTCTTCTTTTTCTTCGTCGGTATTTGAAAGACTTTGGATTCTTTTGATCACATAGTTTCCACCTTGGTTTATTAACTTAGTGTTCATCCGCTTGGTCCATTTCTTTGACTTTTTATCATCATCGAAAAATTTGTTGGCAAATTCTCCAATGTGTTCTGCGGCATGGTAGTAATCCAGAATCGTTGTTGCTGTGGGATAGCAGGCTTTTATCCATTGATCAATCCATTTAGCTCCATCCGTTACGAACACTAGACTTTCATCTTTCTTTTCATATCGATCAAGTAAAACGGACATCTTTTCTTCAAATTCTTCATGATTCCCCAAATGTGCAATGTATTCTGATTCCTTAATCCATTGACGATCAGTAGCTTCTGGTAAAATTGATCCAGATCTGAAAACACGACCCAGTTTTACTTCTTTCCATTTATCTTCCCGCGTCAATATCATTGAACCGTCTACCTCACAATAAACTACTTCTTCTGATCTACTTTCATCCTTTTTCCATAGCTGCTCACTTGTCAACCACTGTTCGGCTATCGACCCGTTCCGATTGGTCAACTGATGTAGCATGAATTCATTCGTTTTTATCCCAAGCATTCTTAGTAGTTCAACCCCGAAACTGTATCTCTCCTCCTTGCCAACATAGGTCAATACGTCCTCTAGTTTTGGGCTAATTTTACTCCCTTTCAATTGCTGGGTAAAATGGTGCTCTTTCTCTAACTCAATCTTTCCTACCCGTGTGGCAATGTTTTTTTTTTACGGCGGTCTTTTGTTCTTACATCCATGCATTCCTCATACAACTTCCTGCCCAATTCCATCCATTGCTCTACAAATTGGGATTCATGGTCATAAAAACTCATCTTTGGATCTGCTGCTTTTTCGGTAAATTCTTTCTTGAGTTGGCTGAATTGTTCTGATAGATCAGCCTTGTCCATAATATATTAGGTTTTTTACTAATATATAACTTAGTTGCGACATTTTCTAATGCACCCTGTTGGGTCATTGTCCTCGGTCTGATAAATATTTTTTATTGACAGACATCGCGCCTCCAATATCAAATGGTTGAAATCTAACTGCCACCCCAACCCTCCATCTCGCCACTATACGACATCACCAAAAATATATCTTTAATATCCTCATTTCTCAGCCAGTCTCGCATTTAGTTGGTGGTGCCCGGATCCGCGTCAAAAGGAAATGCCAATGTCCAGGCTCCGGTTGGATCGGGATGTCCATCAATTAAATTAGCCCAAGAGCCTGTATCAGTGGCATTGGAAGCCGTAGAAATAATATTGTTCACAGGTGAAGATTGGCCTGTAACCCCGTTGAACATCAAACCAACCTCGCCGATACTTTCTTCGAATCCATCAGCAGTAATAAAAAACATTTTGATATGCACAAGATTGATTGAATTAAGATTCGCTGGAAAGTCTTGTCGGGTGACAGTTAAGGTTACCTTCATCTTTACATCGTCGGCTACTAACTCCGGATGGTTGAGGTCGTACCATTGGTCTGGGAAGTCATTGCGCAAGCTAAAGACCCGATCGGCAGAAAAGTCGGTACCTAAATTCTGAATTATCTGTTCTTTGTAGACTTCGGAATGTAAAGCGGAATAGTCGATGGTGAGCAAGACATCGGCAATAGTGGTGTAATCGATATTATTACTGGCTTTAGACATTTCAAATGTCCAGCTGGTTTCCACACCGAGACCTTCAAAGGGTCGCAGCATTTCATTTTGCTGTTGTAGTTCAAAATCAAATTGACCAGTGGCATTGACTGGAGTCGTGTATGCAATAATTTCTGGTTGAGCAACTAAGACTGATTTCTGGAAAAGCTGATCAGATCCATGTACAATTCGTGACAGGCCCTTGTTGCTAAGAGTAGCTTTAATGCCATCGGTGGGATTGACTAAAGCAATCACCGAAATACGAACTCGCTTG
Source organism: Saprospiraceae bacterium (assembly GCA_965223025.1). Lineage (GTDB taxonomy): Bacteria > Bacteroidota > Bacteroidia > Chitinophagales > Saprospiraceae > JABDMH01. The sequence goes on along the minus strand of CBDCVP010000023.1, from coordinate 2,880,944 downwards.
ATCTGACGCAGATAGTGACCTGGAAAATCGCGATCAAACCACTCCATCATCGTGTCAAACTGCATGGTACCAGATTCCCGGAACATTTGAAACTCTGTGGGAGCAGATTGAGCCAGCGAGATCACCTTGGTCAATTGTTGTTCTCTAGCATTGCTTTCTAGTGCTCTTTGCTCCAATTCATAAACATCCTGTAATAACCTGGCAGAACCTGTAAGGCCTCTTCGATCGCTCACTTGCTGGTCATCCAGGGAGTAATCGTTTTGGCTCAATGCCTCCCAATAATCCGCCTGAATAATGTTGGTCTGCTCCCGTTTCTGAAACTCATACTGCTGTTGGGCCAATTGTGCCGTGGCTGTGGCTTGTGACAAAAACCAGGAGTAGACACCTTCCAGGACATTACTCATCCAATCGTAGAGTTCTACATTGGTAAATTTATTGGATAAATATTCCAAAGTCTCTCTGGCAAAGTCTTGCTGGGTTTGCGCTATACTATATTCCTGGTTGGTGATGGCCAGGCGATCTTGGGAAATTCTTATTTGTTGGTTTCCAATACGGATATCTTGTTGCGCCAGCTTTTTCTGAAACTTCCACTCCTGTTCCCGTCTTTCAAAATTTGCCACTTGCATCATAAATGATGACCAAGAAGAGAGCGCTTGTCCAAGTCTTGAAATCGTATTCTCTGGTTTCCAGAACTTCCAAGATCCTGATGCAGTTGCTAGGGTATAGGCTGTACTTGCAGTGGCAAGTAAATGAATACCTCTTTGCTCATAGATGTTTAGACCATTATTAATTTGATCCTCATAGTGGATCTCTTGAATTGATGATCGATCCCGCTGCAATTCACTCAACTTTACCCCATCCTTTGCCTCGTTCACCCTTAGACGCTGTAGCCTCAAAGATTTGTTAGACAATTGCACCTCTTGTCTAGCTTTCATCAGTTGATATGCTTCGGCATCTCGTTTTTCTAGTGCAGACAAAAAAGCACCTTCGATTTGTTGGGCAATCTGTACGTATTGCTTAGCTTTTTCAACTAGGAATTCAAACCGATAGTTGGTAGGATTCAAGATAAATTGTTGGGGCAAATTAATTGATCCATTGCCCGTGATAGTGGGTAGGTCGGATGCAGAAATCGAATCATCGAATATTTCATCTGGTCGCTCGTGACCTGCAATGGTCAAACAATGATTAAGCTTGTAGAGATTGACTTCCGCTTGCAACTTTAGGGCCGCTGGAAGTGGGTTCTCAGGGATACAGAAACCATAATTAGTTGGGGTGAAGTCTGCATCTTCACTCATTGTAATGAGCAAGCTATCAGACTGCATCTCGGAAACGATGCCACCATTCATTATATGCGTCTCAATCATTTGTTGATACGCCACCTTCTTTTTATCTGCGTGCTCATATAATGAACTGGAATCCTTCGGTGATAGCTTCTCAGTAATAAGTTTATCGATTTTCTGAAGTGCTGTATGAGTGCTATCATCTCTATCGAGGTGATCCGATAGGTCTGACCCAATGATGCCTACTTTAGCAAGTGGAACTGATCTCAAGGTATGTTCGAAGAGTGCTGCAATCGGAACCGGAACTATGTCAGAAATGGAAGATATTATTTGGTCTTTTTCGGTATCACAAGCATTTGCAGGCATTGCATCGAACAATTGTATGGCTTTTTGATACAGATCTCTCGCAAAACTTCTTGCCTCAATGTCGTCTTTTGTGAATTCTCTCTCAGCGTAGTTTAGATAGCAGGTACTGATCTGAATCAAAACATAGACTATATGTGCTGCGGATCTACCTTCAGCGATATTAAATGGATTCAAAGGGTCCAAAAGCCAGCTAAGAGATCTCTCATATAGATCTGATGTGTCTTGACTGTTTCTAAGGAATGAATTGATATAAGTTACATCCGTTATGGCTCTATAGTTGAATAACCCTTCATAGATCAAAAGCGCTTCACTAAAGTAGCCCTTGTCCCTGAGTTGATTGGCTACCAAGAGTGGGACGAAATGCAATGCTTCATCCCGATACTCTCTCAATGGCATCACTACATTATAGCCCTGATAGACTTGTCTTGGGATAAATTTCTGATGAATATGAAGTGCCAAGTAATTTGACGAAACATATCCCAATCTTGGAGGTCTAACTCTTGTTTCTTTCTCGGCAACAATATGCAGAGCCAGGTTATCATCCGTTGCTAAGTTGGTAAATACCCCTAAATTTTTATCGGTACTAAAGCTGCTATGGTCACCTCCAAATGCAATAGCTTCGGGTGCATTTCCATCTCCTATTTCGAGGTCAGAGAACCGCGATAAACGACTGTAGTATAGAAAGTAGTAGTCTGTCCCACTAATCCACTCCCTATGTATAAAAAATTTGGACAAATTATTTGTGGGGAATTCCCCACTGTAGGAAATTTCAGAAGAAATGTTTCTGCGATATATACGAACATCCGATGGATTTCCTTCAATCAGCCTTTTCATGACTTGATCTAAAGAAATACTTTGATACGCATAGTTTTTAAATAGTCGGATACATAATTTACCAACTTCAACCCAAGCATATTGAAATCTACTTATGGAGTCAGAACTAAAATGCCTCGAAATTTCTATTTTTCTTGATTTGCTTTCATTGGGATCATTAAATATATCCATCAAGTTCCTCTCTGCTCCCGGTTCGCCATAACTCAATCCGTCAAATCCAAAACCAGCAACTGCATTAATCCAATTATTGAGATCTGAAATCGAACTTATCTGTAAAGGTGTGCCATGGACTAATGAATTATTTGAGTGCCAAATTAATTGATGTGGTTTAGGAAGATCATCTTTCCTAGCTAGGATCAATAGACGGTCGATATCTAAGCCTTCGGTCGCTAGTGCAGAGTATTTTGTTCCTATCAAAATCCATTTGCCATCATCCCCATCATCCAAAGCACGATACAGCAACTGACCAATACTATTTCTGATAGTGAATACCTGTCTTTGTCCAGCTTGCGAATAGGTCTGAATTTCATAGCTTCCCAGTGCCCTGCCCCACTGTACGAAATCCGGGTCACGGTCACTCCAGTCTACACCTTCTATATTCAGTGTATTCTTAAACCAGTCGCCATTGGCGGTACTGTACAGAATCTCTGGAACCCTATTTGCCCTATTTCCAGCTTTTATCTTGGCCCAAAAATTTCCACTATGACCAATATCAAGTCTGTACTCTGCCTCTTCCCATTGACCAATCAACAGGTTAAACCGGATGTACCTAAATTCATAATTAAAATTGGATTTAGTTTTATAAAAGAGGTAGAGATGAGATTGAACATTGGGAACTGAATATTCAATGATGCCAATTCCTTCAAGGACCGATGTTGGAATAGGTACCTTTTGCCAAAAAGAGAGATCAATTTCTTTATTTATGGAAGCCTGGTATCTTGTCCAATACATATTGCCACTAGAATGGGAGTATGCAGCCAGGAACACTTCTCTTGAAGTCTGATTTTGCTGATTGCTTTGACAGTTATTTTGACTATACTCTGTAGATGCCACTACATTTCCAATTGGTATGAGATTAATTAAATCGTCATTATATTCATTGTACCTCCCTACCGCCTGACAAACACCATCCAGTGTAATTCTACTTCCCCTCAGGTCTTCTACCAGCTGCTTAAACCCGGGGCTCTGATGACGCCGCAGTCTTGGGTCAAGGAGATTTTCCGGAAAGAAGAAGACAACATGGCCGAGCGCCAGGTTTGATGGTTGCCCAGCCATTTCCATTTTTTGTCAAAATGCGGATCTTCGATGGCCCAGCCGGGATGGTCATCCTGTACCAAACCGTTTCGTATGCCATTGATAAATCGCTGTAGCGATAATGCCGCAAACTGCATGCGACTCATGCGGTCACAAGGAGCTATCTCTAAATCCAGAAATAAGAAAGAAGACAAATTTCGGCTTCTTTCAGTGGGAGTGTTGCCGGTGATTTCGGTGGCATTGATCATCGCTCGTCTCAGTTCGGGGAGGTGCCGATCTTCTACCTCTCGAAGGGCTTCACGCCAGCCTAAGTGCAGCTCATTCCAGGTTTGCGTGCGCTGCTCCAGGGTTAGATCGAAGACTCTTTTGTCTTGAGCTGATCCTCGCCAGGGTAGTATCTCATCAAAAGAGTTAGTTATGATATCGCCTAAAGTGAAGGCACGCTCTTTGAAAAATTCCGGACTGATGCAGATTTCACCGGTAGCTTCTTCGTCCTTCCAGGTTTGATATTGAGATCGCTTGTAGTGCTGTACGAGTATGTGGATCACTTCATCCCACTCACGCTCCAGGATGCCTTCTCCACTGTCAATCAGCGACTTAATTTGGTCCAATCGAGTGCCGGCTTCTGATTGTACTTGTCGGATCTCATCGAGCACCGCAGGATCAGGCAGCAAAACATCCCAGGCTGCCAGGTCTCCATTTTGCACTTCCGATTCCTTGGTAGTGAAATAGGTGTTCCACAGGTTCTCCAGATCCAGTCGGCGATCTTCTCTCATCTGAGCTACCGCACTCCCAATGGGATCCACCATGTCCAATGGATGAATCAGGTCGGGATCAATAATTGGGATATTTCTTTCAGCATCCTGAGTCATCCAGGTATTTTTCAGATGGGCCTCCCGATGGGTGAGGTATGCCCCTTTCAAAGTCTCGGAGAGGATGTCACGCGAAAGCAACCGGTATCCAAACAGCACTTCCAAATTTTCTTCGGTGAGGTTATCTATTTCTAGCTTAAAATCATCGACCTGACCATCCTTAATGCCCATGGCGGAGGCCACATCTGCCTGGACAATGGTGCCTTGCCGAATGCCACGGATATCTTCTAGGGTTGTATTGGCTGCTAGTAACAAATCGGTATGCACATTTTGTATATATCGCTGTCGTGCATCCTCCCATCGGGTCTCAGCTATGGCATCCTGAGGTAAATTTTCCTGCTCCAAATAACGCTGCACAACCTCCAGCGTTTGCCGGATGGTGGGCACCAATTGATCCATTTGACTACATCCAGCCGGAAGGGTACCAATAGGTTGGTGTAGCACCACCTCTACATCTTGAAGGGTGACTACGGCATTTTCTTTGCTTAACTGCTTGAGAGCATAATCAATGAGGTCAGCTAAATAGGCCGCCCAGCTGACCCCATTTTGACAGTGGTCACAACCACAAGCATCTGGAAAAAACTCACTCAAGTCATAAGATGCGTCACCATCATCCGTACTATCATCGTCATCGGTTCCATCCCCATCGGTCCCACCCCCATTACTTCCACCTCCGCCAAAGGGATCGGTCAATTCCCAGCGCTGATTGAGGTGCACACTGGCTAAGTGTCCATTGAAAAGATTTACGAAATTACCCAGTTCTGTGGTGAAGGTGTCTAACTCGCTATCAGACATCGTGTCTTTGAGATCATTTTTTACGACCGCTCTTGAGGTAGTAAGTAATTTACCTACCGAGTCATAGCCTTGATCAAAAATCTGATTGGCTCGTTGTACAGGTATCCCAATGGCTTGCATGGCAGCCCAGGTGGTAAGGCGTTTACTAAGTACTTCGTGGTTTTGTACCGAGATGCCTCGATTCCTTCGTATATCTGAGAGTGTCTTGACGCCCCTTCCAGTTAATGCGCGTTTGAATCCAGCAGGCAAATCGATTTGGAGATCATTGGCTAGTTGTACAATGTTCGGCGTACGGTCGATAGGTGGCGGACTTTTCATCCTAATATTTAAGGAAGTATCTTCCTCCCATTCAAACTGTTCTTTATGAAGTTGCTCGTTTCCACGCCAGATTTCTGCCCGATAGGAAATGCCACTTTCTTGCTCCTGCTGAAAGGATATGATGTAAGCACCCTCCTGATTGGTGATATCCTGATCCAGGACTTCACGCTTTCCTTTTCGAAAGATTCGTATCTCCAGACCCGTTAAGGCTGATTCCGATTCTCTGTCTATCACGAAACCCGAGAAGGAGATCATTTGGTAGTTTCGTTCTGTGTCACGCCATTGGTCGAGTATCGGCCACACGGCTTCCCAGTCAATCTCAGGGAGGATTTGGTCGCGCTGCAACTCAGTAAATATTTTCTCTATCTCATCATTGGAGAGAGGTAATATTTCTTCCAGCGATTTTCCCTGGCCCCTAATTCTGCCCAATCCATACTGAAACGTGGTTGGCAATCCGGTGATGGCAGCTTGCCTGACGGACTCAATATATAATATGACCAAGGGGACCTGAAAAATATCCAGATGACCCTCAGGAACACGACCTGCATATTCCGACTTTGTTTTTACATTAAACTGAATGTCTCTTTCGGTCCAGTTCTGCCAATCATTGTCAGGAATGATAAAATCAAGCGTTGCTTGTATTTTTTCGAACTCAGAGATGACCGGTGACTTTTCGATGTTAACCCGTATCGATCGACTTCGTTTGACATCATATACAATCGGCGATTCACCTAGGAGTATGCCTTCAAAGGTAAAGACCCGCAGTTGTATATGAAGCGGCTCCCTATCCTCTGATTCAATTTCAATCCGGGCCTCACCTTCAGGGCCGGTCAATCCTTCATCAAGTAAAATTTCATCGTTGTTTTGGAGCCTAAATAATCGAAAGGTGACGCCTTCTTGCGGACTTATGGTGTGAATGGTGATTGCGATCATTATTCAATATTATTTAATCAGAATATCTTAAGTTCTTGAGTTGCATTTTTAAGAAATATCCTTATGGTTTGCAAAATCAAATTTCGAATTGCGAGAGAAGTATTTATGACCAATTGAACCAGAGTGTTCAAAAGGTTCACCTGTTAGATTTTTTGGTATATCAGTGAGCATTAATTTTAGGGTCTTTTTAATTCTCACTATAGTTTACATGACTGACATTACCAGACATCGTAATAATATAATCCCGAATATTATTCCGAACAACACGGCCAACGATCTTATCCTTTTTACAAAAGATGGAATTTCAGCTGATTTGGTGTAAAGGATTGTATACTGCAAATTTGAAATTGGCAATGGCTGGACATTTTAAATCTGATAAAGAAGTTTTGATTTGAAACCTTTTGATTCTTTTATTTCGAATTTGTTATCTTTCAAAACTCTATAGAGTTTATTTTCATCGGGGATAAATACCGCAGGCTTTCGTTCCATTGCTTGCTTTAACAGTTTGTTAAATCTTGCATTCTTATATATTTCTTTCTCTGGGGATTCCATGGCATTCACTACTTCCTTAAACGCTTCTTTGAAAGCAAGGGCATAATTCCTGTGGCTTCGCAGTCTTCTGGTGACTTGCTCAAGGATAGTCCAACTTCCGAAGAGTGGTGCACTGCCACCATATCCAAAAATTACGGCATTGGGGAAAATTTTACGAAAGAATTCAATGGATGTAGGGTCCTGTAAAGTATAGCAACCAGTGAATACAACTAACTGAATGTTATTGTAGTTTCGATTCAGATTCCTTAATACCTTACCAAATTTTTTACCGTCCTCAAGTGTTTTGCCAAAGTCCCCGATTTTTCCTTCGTTGTTAGACCAATGATGTCCAGTTATTATTAAAATATTTGCTTCCTTCAGATTTTTATCTAAATCCTTATCTGTTATAATTTTTTTAACTTTACCTAAATCTTCGGGCAGCGTGCCCAAGTCAGCTCCATATGAGATATGTAGCACTTCTTGTTGAGAACCAGTTGTCTTGCCATTTGGGTCCGAGTATTTTATTGGATTTCCATTTAATGTCGAAAATAAATTGTATGAATCCAAGTGGCCCAAAGGATCACAACTTGCCCACTTCATAATGGCAATGTTATAATATCTCGCCTCATGATAATTCAATCCACTTTCCTCATCTCTTTCTTTCGTGGTATACCGATATTTTTTCTGAACATGACCACCAAAAGAAGTACCTCCATAGGGATAATGTTCTTCTCTGGCTGTTTCTGAGCCCGAAGCATTACAAATAAAATGTGCCGATCCCAGGTGATCGGCCAGCTGATATTGGATTTTATCTAAATCGGTCGTGTTAGACGTGCGATAATCTCCGATATGCAATAAGGCCATGCGGTTTTGATGATTTCCGCCTATTTGGCCGACAGGCATCAGATGTAAGAGATTGTTCTCACCACTATTCCATTCCTGACATTCAAATACATCACCGATATAAGAGGAACTGTGGATATTACCGCCTTGCGTCCAGACTATTTTCTTCACTCTGATGCCATCGGCACCATAAAGATACCTGGCCTCGAGGCTTACGTTACCACCCTGGGATGCTTCAGTGCGAAAACTGTGCAGCTGATCACTTTGATTCCAATAATAGGCTCTCGAGGTGGCTTCGCGAAACATATTGCCATTGACATCATATGCAGTATTCCAATGGGTGCTGCCCTGCTCATAAGATCGCAGTCTATTGGTGTCGGTCTCATGGAGGAAGTTGCGATTGAAGGCTGCGCCTTGAGCTAGATGTTTGAGCACTTCCATGTTGCCAGACCGGTCGTATCGATACTGCTGTGTGTAGGCCCGACTGGCATTGGGATCATTGGGTGTAGGCATCATGTCTTGCAACCAGGGCTGGTTGTGACTTGGAATGCGAGAGACGTGCTCTCGACCGGTTGCTGAAATGAGTCGATAGATGGGATCATATCCAAACCTGCGATCCAAGCTTTCCGAGCCGCCAACACCGGCCTGTCTACTTTGATCCAGAATATTTAAGATATTTCCTACCAGATCGTAGCTGTAATTTAAATCCTGTAGACGGCTGCCGTTTTGCGGAACGAAGCGTAGGAGATCATCTTGTTCATCAAGGTTGAATCTTTGGGTATGCAGCCGTCTTAACCAAAAGCGTTGGGGATCGTAGGCATAGCGAGTCATCAAGCCGTTTTCATAAGCGATGAGGGTTCGTTGTCCTTTGGCGTTGTAGAAGATGTGGGAAGCTCCGATGTCGTGGGAGCTTGATGAGCTTTGCAGCTTAATGGTTTCCAAGGCACCGGCTCTATTATAGCTGGGTATGACCTCAGCTCGATGGCCAGCAATATCTTCCGGATAAGTGATGGATTTGGGTCGGTTCAGCGCGTCATAGGTGGTGTCGCTTTGATGGATACGTGGATCGCTGTTGGGTTTGATCTCAAGAATGCTTTCATCCATGGACTCCCAGTCCACTTGCCAGTGTTGAAATTGATTTTGTCCAAGGAGTCCACTAAAGACATCGTTACTGATCACCCGGCGAGTGGTACGAGAAGGATTGCCTTTGAAGTCGTAGGAGACGACTTCGACCAGGCCGGCTTCGTCGTAGTGTTGGTAGAGTTGGCCTAGCAGGTTCCTCTCTTGACGATCGGCCATACTGCCCCCACTAGTTCCTGCATCGATCTGATCTCCGAAGATTAGATTTTGTCGCAAGGTGATTGGTAGAGTAAATTGATCTCTCGCCCACAAGTGGGTATGTCGGTTGATGTCATCGTAGGCTTGCAGGGTAATACTGCCTTTACTGTCACGGCGCTCGATTTCCAATCCCAACACATCAAAAACGATGCGCCTAAGTCCGGCATCGATGCTTTCATTTCTCCAAATCTGAGAACCCTCTTCTTCATCAAAAGTCAGATCATAGGTATAGCGGAAGGCAATCCTTCCCTGTGGGTCGGTCACCGTGAGCAGATTCCCTCTGATATCGTACGCACTTGCGGTGATGTATTCATCGATGGGTCCCCAATTGTTCCCATTTTGATCGGGATTTTTATTTCGTTGCACGGATCGAATGGTTCGACCCAATCCATCAACCTCAATGTGTGAGGGTGTATTCCAATGATGTTCCACGGCTGACATGGTTGTGGGGTGGGTTCGGCCGGCATTGTCATTCTCATCATAGGTAAAGGCGATCCAGGGAGTTGGAGCAAAATCATCCGGATCATTAATATCGGGAATATCTCCATAGATCACCCGCTGCTCCGATAAGTCCGGATTCAGGGTGCGAATTACCCTTCCCACCGGATCATAGAATTGTTCTACTGCTTGTCCTATTTGATGATCGGCTACTTCAGCAAATTCGAAGCCACGGTCAAAAAAGGGCTCATATTTAACCACTACTTTTCCCTTGTTGTTGTACACCTGCCAGCCGGATACGACCACATTGAGGGGATCGATATCTTGTCTTTTGACAAAGCTGGGGGTGGTGTTGTTTCCCAATACACTAGCGTCTGGGCTGATGGTTCCATTCCCAAAGTCTGAATCAATTTGCAACATATGATCTTCAGCCTGGGTTCGTGTTTGCACCATTCTACCAAAGCCATCAGAATATTCTATCGTACAAATGGTGTCATCTTTTTTTTCAGAAGGCACATCTGTATCCGTTTTATGATATTCCCGAGCAATGGTTTTGACCGAAATGGGTTGGCCGGGCTGATTGACATGTGCCAGCCAATCGTATGCATACTGTAATGAGGGACTATCCAGGTCATTCAGATCCCATCCATCTCCTTCAGCTACATTTTCTTTACCTAAGACGAAAACAGCCCGGGGAAATCCCAGCGGGGTAAATCGATATTTGGTGACGTTGTCATTGGGATCCACAGAATGATTGGGTTGATACAATCGGTAGTCATACTCGGCACGGCTTTCCAATCCGATCGCATCGGCCACTTTTATGGGAAGGAACTGATAGTTATCATACTCGATATGACTGTCCCTGTCCAGTGCATCACGTTGCGTAAGCGGCAGTCCTTTGCCGGTATTTGGATTGTCGTGAAAATCAAATCTAGTTTGAGAAGTTATGGACCAATACCCTGGATGGTGAAGATTGCCGTCCGGGACAAAGTAGCCGGCTTTCTCCGCCAATTGATCTCGAAAAGATTGGGGATAATAAGATGGCCAGGAGAAACTTTCTTTGAAATATTCCGGAATATCTGGATTGCGATTTTCATCACGATAAGCTTCCTCGAGTATCTCATCGGTTATGATTAATTGTTCGCTTCTGACCGGTAAGCCATATGATTCGATGACTCCATACTCGGCACCCTCAAAGGCTGCTCCATCATATTTGGTGATGGATTGAGAAATAATATTTAATTGATTGTTATTTTTTGCAGCCTCGATAATATCCAGGAGACTCTGACTGTCGGTATGTACAATTTCATACCCAGAGTTTCGCCAGCTCCGATCTTTTATATAAACACTTTCATCATGTATGTCTACAAAATCGGTGAAGGATAGTGTGCTGAGGAATGCCTCCTCTGTATCTCCAGAAAACACATCATTCATATTTCGCCAGCCTCGAGGACAAGCAATGGAATATTGTTTTCTGGCCTGGCCATATTCGTCATAGTCATCTGAAAGGCTAAATTGGCTCATGGGATCATTCCCACGCTCCCATTGTGTAGTTCGCTGGGCACTTGGCATAGGGAAAAAGATAGCTCCCGAGATACCTTTTAGGGGGACATCTATATGATCATTCGTGACCGGTACTTCTCTGACCTTATAGACAGATTCACTAACGGTATAAGGTCGGCTGGCCTGATCTCCTGCCAACTCCTGATCCAGCGCGTACAGTTCAGTTCTTAGTACGGAGCCCCTTAAAACCCGGTGAGCGTCTCGTCTTTGTCTACGATCAGCATAATCGTCAAGGAAGGTATCAAGCTCAGAGAATGGATCCAGGTGGTTTTGATCTCCTTGCCAATATTCGTCACTATAGTCCGGTACAACCCAATCGCCTTCGCCGGGTCCGACCGGCCCCTGATGAAACCAGGTAATGGTTTTGGTAGGAGGGGTGTAATGCTGAGGTTCGATCTGATACCCTTGCAATGTGTCCGGGTTTTCCTGATAAACTTCAAAAGTTTGCGTATCGATTTGTTCTACCCGGCCAAAGCCACGGAATTCTCTTTCGGCGCCATCGTAATATCCATGGCGATACTTGTATTCCGTGACCAATTTATTTTTATTGATGGTGTCCCACACCTCTACACAGGCGACACATTGCACTGGAAAGGGCAACCTGGTCTTCCAGCGAGTGTCTCGTGACTTTTCATCTTCCAGATAATAAAGGGTGGAGGGCTTATAGGTGACTTTGGTAATCGCTCCCATGTTATTATTCATCTCAGAAAGAATATGAGGCTTAGTCCCACTGCAGAGATCCAAATAGAAATAATACGGTCTTCCGTCTACCCGCAAGTCTCCCGACCAGAGCAGACCATTGATGCCGGTGCCGTGTAGGTCCACCATGCGCACCCCATCGGCATTGGTCATTGGTGGGGTGCCATCGATAATCAGCGCATCGGCAAAGGCATTTCCATTTTGATTGATCCAGATTTTTATCTCACAGTGATCTACATAGATAATATCATGGGGTCCATCGCCAGCAATATCACCCACAATAATTCTTTGGGGGTCGTAGCCCTACGGTAGGACTGGAGCATTTCTCATTTGGATGCGCTTACCCCATTGTCCATATCCCTTGTTGGGCCAATATTCCACATTGCGATCATGGATGATAACAATGTCCTGCAGCCCATCCCCGGTCATATCTGCTAGGCGAACCCGTGGATCGGATAAATTGATATTGGGAAATTGCTGGAGACCTTGTCTTTCTCGGGTGATGATTTCGGTCCAGCCTTCGTCGGGATCATTGATAAAGCATTCCAAACGATTTCCACTTCGCAATAAATCAGAAACCCCATCACCGGTCAGATCCACCAATCTTGATTCCGGATCCTGAAATAAGACACTGGGTGCGACTTCTAATTTGCGAAATGATTTATGGTTCCAACCGCCCTTTCTATCTAGTGGGAAGTAGCCTGATAATCCATTTCTATTCACCAATAAATCGGTCGTACCCTCCCCGTTGGCATCTATAAGTTGGACATCAGGATCAGCCAGAGAAATAGTTGGGGCCTCATTCATGGTCCGCGGCAGATCGAATTGTCCTTGGCCCCTATTCTTCCAATAGCGCACCACGCCATTCATCTGGATAATATCTGGCAAACCATTGCCAAAAAGGTCAACCAATTCTGTGTTGGCATCATCCAGAGAATTGGTTACGAAGTCCCTTCCTTCCACAGGTTCAAATGGTGCATTCTCTGGTGTGAATGCCGTATAGCCAAATTCCAGGGGCGGCATCCGTTCGGTGGCATTGCCATCATGTCCGGTGACAATGACTTGAGAAAGGAGAGAAGTTCTGCTGAAAGGTGTTTCTTCATAACGCAGCTCATAGGATTTGGATAGTATGGGCTCGACATCTTGAGGATGTGAATAAATACGAATAAAACGACAACGGCGAATCGTGCGTATTTCATATCCCGATGTATACACCGAAAAGGGGTCGGGCCGGTCCTCATAAATAAATTCTACCTGTGCGAGATACTGGGTAGCATTCGTCGCATCTTGATAGTCGATGTATTTTATGCGTTTTAAGAATAATTGGTTGTATACATGAGAATCGTCAGAATTATTTTGTAGGTCTCTCTCATATTCATAAATAATATGGTTTCCCAGTGGATCTTCTGTACGCGCTAATTTCCAGGAAAATATCATCTCCGGATTTTCCGGATTGAAATTTACCGCCACTGCTTTATCCGATTCTGTAGCCACTGACAGTCCCGCTTCTGTGGGCATACCATAATAGCTGACTAATCCATCCTTGGTTTTGACTCGCCAATAATTATCTTCTTGGCTTCTGACGTGATCGATGAGTGCAAATAATCCTTCGGTTCGGGGCCGGTACCTGATGTTGCCATCCACGACATCTACGGGAACTAAGTCCTCGGCTCCGGAGAGCAGAAAAGTATCCTGTGTTTGGCTGGGTTTAAATGCATTACCCTGAGGCATCTCATCCAAATACCTGGGAATTCCCTTGGACGCCTTCCGACTCACGCCCGGAATGCTCAACTGCCAGCCCATACCAAAGCAGGTATTTCCATTACCCGTACTGTATACTAAGTTGACCTCGGGCTGTAGTCCATTCCTTCCGGGTGGCATAGCGATGGGCACACTAAAATTACCCGTACCGGTATGCAGGTCGGGACTGAAGGTCTCACCGAGCCCTTTCAATTCACCCCCTCCCTTGGGTAGGCTAATGATTTGTTCTGCTATGCCGGATTTGTTTGCCATGAGTGGATTTAGCGTCTTGAGGCGATGGGCTCGTTTGTAAAGGTTTATCTACTTTCCCTTCCAGTTCCTCTTTTATTCTTTTATTCAATTTGACATATCTCTCTGTCGACGGGAACTGCTCCCATTGACCAATATTATCTTGAATGGTATTTCTGCATGCATCGATTCTTTTGTAAGGCAAATATCCTTTATGCCAAATTTTTTCTGCACTATCCTTTCCATTTGGATTTCTTTCAGGAAGAAATTCGGCGTAACATTCTGCAAGATGTTTTTGTGTATGGATTTTCTTGACGATTTCTTGTGCAATCTTGGGTGACTCGATAAATTGCAATGTATTGGGTAAGTTGTCAATTTCAGTCTTTGCTTCACTATATTTTTCCCTGGCTTCCTTTCTGATTTCAAAATCATACTTCTTATTCGGTAATAATTGTGGTATTGATATGCCTAAAATGCCAATTAAAAATCCAACAATTATTATTTTCACTAGACCCACAAAGGCTTTATAAAACTCTACGTCATCGGCTTTCCCAAAAATGTAAAATTGAACGATTGCTAAAAATAGAAGAGCTATTGAGCCAATGATAAACCATTTGTTGAGTAGTTTGAGATATTTCATTTGAATTTTGTCACTATAGTAGGGAATTGATATGCTCCCTATGAATGTATTGATAATTAAACATGCTACCCAGCCTGAGTGAAAACTGCAAAAAAGTCGGTTCTTGGTCAAATATAGTGGGTTTGGTACTTTGTGGTATGGATTCAAAAGAACTATGTCGACTGGGATTAGACCTTCCAGAGCCATGGTATGTCGAGGACGTATACATGGAAAAAGGGGACCAAGACTTCATATTGCACGTGAACATATCACATAGGAGAGCAGTTAAATTTGAGTATGAGGGAGAATCCTATAGTGTGTATGACCATCATGAAAGGACATGGCGTCATCTAAACTTTTTTCAACATGAATGTTATTTGCATGCGCGTGTACCGAGGGTAAAACTACCAGGAGGAGAAGTTAAGTTGGTGCAAGTACCATGGGCCAAGCCAGGGAGTTCCTTTACACTTCTATTTGATCTGCAAGTGATGGACTTGGTACGAGAAGGGATGAGTGCAAGTGCTGCTGGGCGTCAAATGCAGATCGGTGCCAGGCGGGTATTTAGAATACTACGCACTTATGTTACCAATGCATTGGCAACACAATCGATAGCTCCAATCAAGAACCTCTCTGTTGATGAAACCAGTACAAGAAAAGGACACAACTACTTCACCATCCTAGCAGACCATGATGCAAAGAAAGTGGTGGGAGTAAGCGAGGGTAAAGACAAGCAAGCCTGTGCCCAGGCCTTAACGGACATGGAGGTTAGAGGAGCACCTCCGGAATATGTGCGCACCGTAACCATGGATATGTCACGCTCCTACATCAGTGCTGCAGCACAGTACCTGCAGAATGCAGATATCGTATTTGATCGGTTCCATATTATCAAACAGATGAATGAAGCAGTAGATAAAATAAGAAAAGCGGATAGACGCTCCTATTCCGAATTAAAAGGAAGTCGCTATTTGTGGCTAAAAAATAAGTCCAAGCTTTCTGCAAAGCAGTTAGAACGATTGGAAGATCTATCAAATACCTGCCCCAATATTGGAGAAGCCTACAGGCTCAAAGAAATGCTGAAATTAGTCCTGGATGATGCCTGTGTGAAACGTAAGGTGACTCCTTTAAACAACTGGATAAACGAAGCCTGGAATAGTGGTTTAGCACCCATCCGCGCTTTTGTAGAAATGCTGCACAGACATTGGTATGGAGTAAAAATGTATTTCTACAAACTAAAAACCAATGCCATTGCAGAGCGAATAAATCTAAAAATACAGGAAATAAAAAGGGTTGCTAAGGGATTTAGAAACCTTGATAATTTCCGAATTATGATCTACTTCCATTTAGGTGGTCTTCACCTGAAACCCACTGTAAATGGCTAAGAGCCAAAAAGTCCTCACAACCGATCTCTAGCCCAGGCCACCATTAGCTCATTGGTGTCGCTATGCCAAGCTTTTTTGTAAAGATCTCTTACCACATTCATCCAGTTGTTGTCGTAGGTTCCGGTCACTTCTTCTGATCCTCCATTATTTAGATATTGCTCTCTGGTTGTACTGATAATCCTCCCATATTTATGGACCTTAATAACTTCACCATATAGACTGCTATCAATCTGAGCTTTATTGGGTTGATTGGCACTTCCATTGGAGATGTCATTTACGCTCACGGTTACTCCATTTCGGAAACAATAAACTTTCTTCTCTCCATCGGGTATATTGTTTGGGCCAATATCCTCATACACGATCCCAGCCACTGGAAATTGGCCTCCAGATTGATGGATTACTTTGTCTACCAATTTTTTGACATCTTGATCTTTAACCTGACCCTTGACCATCTTGCAAGTGGTAATGATCCAACGGGCTAATTTTTCCTCCGAAGGATTTAGCATAACTACCTCGGCGGTCTTGATGGTGCCATTTGAATCCTTAACGGAATACGTACATTTTTTTGTTGGAAATCCCTCCCAGTCCGGGTAAGTAAAGTCCTGACAATTTTGCTCCATGTACCGGCTTTTAAATAAAGTTTTATCAAGAAGTCGAAGAACTTTTACAAGGTCCGATGAATCAATGCTACTTTCGGCCCGTGTGGTGGAACTTTCTATGCTTAGCTCTGGATCCCCATTGAGATCAGTAGATGGATGATCACTCCTGGTCGTTTCGTTATTACACTGACAACCAAAGAGGAGTGAGGTAATAAAAACTGATAGAAATGCTTTCATTTTTATTTATGTAAATAAAGTGTGATACCTAGAAAATTTCGGACTGCGATTTATGATAAATGATTATATGGTCCGGATGGACTTGCTTGCTGGACAATGTTGTTAGTGTTAACCAGTAATGAATAGTGTAATTCCACCTTTTACTTTACCGCTAATTCTGCTAGATGCTACGATTCTTAAAGCCATGAATTCATCATCTCTCAAATTAATTGAAGGAACATCCATTTCAAATTGACTTTGAGTCATTTCTTTGTTCATTTTCCTGAAGGCTCCAAATACGCCTTTGATTTCATCATGGGCATATTCACCTTCTGCGATTGAATGCAGGGCACTTTCCAAATCTCGTGTAAGTTCTCTTTGATCCATTATCGAAATAGAATCGTCCTTACTGCTATGAAAAACAATGTTGGCTCCCGCCCCTTCGACCTGTTTTTCTATTTGGGTATCAATGTCATTCTTTAGAAGTTGTATCCTAATCTTATTGATTAGATTGTCGGTCTGACGTGTTGAAAGTTTATGTGTTGATAACATTGGATGTCTGGTTGCAATAATCTCATCCATGGAAATCGGTAGCACAGTGATCATCTCGATGGTATTCGGAAGATGTACGAGGTTGAAAGAGAAGCTACTTTCTTGTGCTAATATATTTAGGTTTAATTGTGCTACATGTCTATCTAGTCTGGGATCCAATTGAAAATCGGCAATCGGTAGATCAACGGGAGAAAACGAAAAGGTTCTTGCAAAGAGGCATTTGTGACCACTGAGATTGCTTGGTACAGGATACTGCATGGTCACCTCAGTATTACCATATGGATTTACCCAACCAGCTACTACACCAATTTTAGAGGCAAATCTAGTGTCGAAGCCAAGTGTTGGATCACAAATAAAGAACTCAACCTTTGCGGAAGGGACGACTAGATCACCCCGGTTCCAAATCTTGCAGCTTATTCGATATGTTGTGCCAGCGTCCAGTTCTCTTGTATAGGCTTCAAGGCCATCTATAGGTGTCAATAGAATATCAGGAGAATTCCAAAATGGAACGTTCGTAAATGGTCGCTGCCCAATATCATCGACATAAGATCTTATATGAAGAAATGAGCTGTCAACAAAATGATCAGGTGGCTCCCTGTCTTCTTGCCGTTTTTTGAATTGCGGCACTACCTCGTTCGCCGTGAATACTTTGTACTCTTTTAGTGTTGAGGATAGGTGAGCAATGAAATTATTTGCGTTCTCGATATTTATTGATGACATGGTGTCAGTTTTCGTTTGATAATTTGAATTCTACTATTGTATAAATCTTAATTTCACTTCATCCTGATTCTCGCAAGGTAGGTTCGAAGACGGGTCGTCTTCAGCTCTCAGCTTTTGAGGCGAGTCAGATTCTTCAACATCGGGAGGAGGTAACTCTTCCATTTGACTCCAGCATAGGTATCCATATCCACGATCTCCATCTAGGTTGAAATCTGGTATCGGTCGGTTGATCCTCCACCGATCATATATGTTTTCTGCCAGATCTATCCCACTTCCTAAACGATTCTCTCGATTATCTAGGATTGCCCCATGCAGCTCTCCATCGTCATTATTTGCCGGATTTATGTCGTTTGAAAGATTAACTAATTCATCTATAAAGCTGTCACTTATTGGGATCGTCCCATAAGCGTAATGTGTGGACAAGGCAGTATAATAATCTTGAGGTGCGCCCATTACTGACTTTTGCTCGCAGCCTGTAAATGGGTAGATTAGATGCCTTTCTTGGTGGAACAAGGTGGCCAGTGGATTTGCAATAGGATCAGTCACAAACTTAAAGCGAGGGTGTGTTGACATGTAGTGACTTGCTATAGCTCCTGTTGGGTCTGGAATATTGGGAGATTGAAACTGTCTAAGACGAGGTTCAGTCAAGTGCTCAATCATCGGAAAAGCGAGGCCATTAAGTGACGTACCAAGCCTAAAATTTTGAAAGGCATTGTACACTTGCTCATAGATCAGACATGCAGCGTATCGTATAGTAGAGGTGCCTAATGTTGCAATAGATCCTGCAATGGCATCGGCTAGAGCGGTTGCAGCCATTATTGCCGAGATTATCAATGCAGCTAGGATGATGAAGATACTGAGGAAGCCCCAGTTTCCCGCTTCATTGGTGGCGTTTTCTAAGAAGTCACCTGCGGCACCAAGGTTATTCATTGCCTTTTCCCAGACTTCCCTCAGTTCAGCTGAAAGCGAGTAGGGGACAGGATAGGGCAGTGTACCACTATCTGTGGAATTTTTAAACCATTTATAGTAAAGCTTATATGCATCATTTACCTCGTCTGGAGAAATGCTCCTACCATATTTTTCTCCACTTGCCTCATTTGATCTATATACCTGAGTTATCGTATTGGCAATCAATATTGCGAGATCTCCAGGAAGGTTCGTGAACGTGTCAGGTTCCGAATCGTTAATTGCCCCATTAAAGTTAAAATTGTAGAATGCATGAAATTTGCTCCGATTAAAATCCTGGCCAGTCTCACCTAAGAAGTTAAAGACATCCTGATAGTTTTCAGCAGTTTTATGTCGTTGTGCGTGTGCCCGGTATGGACCCCCAGACATGATATTGACATAAGGATGACCCACTGTGTCACCGGTGAAATGAGTGAGATAACCAAGTGCGTATAGGTGCTCCGGTGAGCCAGGAGCCGTATTGTCTAGTAAGGCCTTGACGAATTTCCCAGTTTTTCGGTAGTGCAAGACATCGAACCACCACCATTCTCCCTCTTTGACGCCGTCTCGATAAGGATGACTAATGAGTTCGAAGAGGTTGAATTCAGTAAGATACTTCTTAACCATCTCTATTAGGGTCGGAAGAAGTGAATCCAGGAGTCTATTGATGTCTTCAAATGTTTGTTTCAATTCACTAAGTAGGGCAGAGTCAGTGATTACCTCATTGGCTGCCTCATCAAACGCCGCCAGGGCATCCAAGACAGGTTGGGGTACAACTTTTAGCAGGTCCCTTTTAAACTTTTCGAAGAAATCGGAGACTTCTAAGTAAAAGTTGACAAACTTGCCTAAGGTAGGGTCAAGATCCTTTAGATTGAAAAATAAGAAATCCGGCCCTTGGCATCCTAAGAACAAGTAGGGTAGTTTTTGGGGATCTGCCAGCATTGCTTGGAGTTGAGCATATTCAGAGGCTGAGAAGCTTGCTCCCAGCCCTTGATTCTGACTTATTAAAGATTTTAGTCTTTCTGCAATTAGATGATGTAGTGCAGGTCCTGGCATTTGACTTTGTTTTTAATGAAGAAATGAATTTATTTTCAAGTGATTGGAATAGTTTCATCCAAATATGGAATTCGATTTTAGCTTTCGGGAGGCTGTTTTTTACCTCATTATTTATGGAAGTTGATCAGAAAGATCGAGGTACTGTCTGGGTCAACAGTGAATTGTCTTTGATGGAGTCATGTCGAATAATTCGCCTTGGCAAGATATGAAGAGATCTTAGGTCTCTGAGGTACTGTAAGACCCCTTGACCGTTTTTGGCCCTGAGTTCCGGTTAGCCCTTGGAAGCCCATCTGACTTACGTCGTAAAATTTAGATAAGTACGATAAATCGTAGTAAGTCCTTCGGTAATGTGCATGGCCATAGTATCCCGCCAGGAGGGATCTCTCAATTTAATAAAATCAGACCTATGATCCATAAATGCGCACTCGATTAAAACCGCTGGCATCAGTGTTTTTCGCAAGACATAAAAGGGTTCCTCCTTGTCATCATCCCCGTCAGAACGGTCCCGGCGGATGGTTTCAGTCCGCTCTATTTTTTTAATCAGAATATCTGCGTAAAGGTCTGCCTCGTTTTGGATAGGGTAGGTATAGACTTCAGCACCTTGACCATTTCGAGGACTAAAGCTGGTAATGCCGGGCCCACTTGCATTCGCATGAATGGATAGAAAAATGGACCTGGGTTTTCCGTGATCAATGTAATGAGTGTTTGCGCGCCGGACTCGAGTTTCTAAGGTTACATCCCTATGCTCAGGAGATACATGATAATATGGTATATGTTTAAAAAGAGTTAATCGTTCCGCGATTCTGGCAACCACTGCATGGTTAAATTCGCCTTCATAAATGAATTCGGTGTTGGAGGTGCCACTTGGAGGAAACATTTTTTCAGGTGCAGTGTCGTAGTGGCCTCCAATCATACTACCGTGGCCCGCATCGAGATATATCATATATTTAATTACTATTGGGCACCTCCGATAACCTCATTTTTTGGGGGGCACATTGGATTTTTCATTTTACGCCCTTATTTATTTTGGATAGTTGGGTTTTCCCAGTGTGCATCGCCTTGGATTCTCACTGAGATAGAGATCAATATTTGACTTGTTTCTTTGATTTTTTCACGCTTTAATTGCCATTTTGCGGCAATTTTATTGTTTGTACATACTTACTTTTAAATAAGTTGATCGTCTCATATTATAGGCAATATTCATCATTGTAATTGCCGCCACATTGCGGGCCATTCCTATTTGACGTACTATTACTCTGCCCATGGTCTGATGCATATCGCCGAATACATGTTCCACTCTTGCTCTAATTTTTGATTTGTTTGTATTTATTTTTTGGTCGACTTCTTTAAGTGGTTTGTTGCGGTAGCCCTTCTTATGAATTCGACTCTTGATCTTTCGCTCTTTTAAATCGTTGTTCGATTTGTTCGCTTCTATAAGCTGAATCTCCATACAGCTCATGGTGACTATCGGTTTGTTCCAGCAGAGATTCTATCATCTGAGAATCATGTACACTTGAACTTGTTACTTCAAAGTTTGTGATTAGTTTACTCCCCTTGTCTACCTTAATATGATTCTTATAACCGAAACGACTTTTGCCATTCTTAGTAGTCCAATCAGCATCTGTGTCCTTTTGTTTTGCCTTGTCAGGGGACCAGTCTTTTGGTTGATGCCCTTCCTTAATCTTGGCATTCTCCTGACGGGTATTACGCTGGATAGGCGCATCTACTATGCTTGCATCTATTATTGACCCCTTATTTACTATTAAACCCTGATCGCGCAAATCATCCGTCAGCTTTACAAATATATCGTCTATAACTCCTTTTTGTGTCAAGGCCTCATTAAAATCCCAAAATGTATTCGCATCTGGAACTTTATGGGATAATGTCATCCCAACAAAGCGTTGAAAACTTAGTCTATCCTTAATCTGGTATTCCAATTTCTCAAATGATAAATTAAACATCGACTTGAGCACTAAACATTTGAACATCATTACTCTATCGAATGGCTTCCTTCCTCCCTTGCTACGATCAACTTCTTCATAACACCCTTCCAATAAAGCTCGATATGACTCAAAATCTATATTAGTGTTTAAACGCTCCAATGGGTCTCCCATCTCTGATATTTGTTCCAGTCGAAATTGCTCATCAAACAAACTCATTGCCTTTTTTTAATTCCTTACAAATTACATAGATTATTTTAGTTTCCGGAGGTACCCTATTTTGCAAAAAATGATCGTGAAATAAGTTTATGAGAAATTTTTTCAAGGTTCTTATAAATCCATGATACCAAATTTTGTCTGCTTTGGATCGGAGAAGCACAAATATGTTTTTCAACGATTTCTATCATGGTCAGATTTAGGATGAATACTCTAAGTGCTAAATTATTCCCAAGTCTTTCAATAGATCCTTTATTACTTCATCCCCGTCGACGGGATAATTTGCTGGCATTTCATTACCATCAGGATTCATGATATCAATGTCATCTTTCGGTGGGACAATTGGACTTGGTGGATCTACTTTTTTCATTCTGCTAATGTAACCCTGTCCCCCAGCGACGAGCTGTTCACGAATCAAGCTAAAAGCATCTGCTCCATGTCTCAGCCGCACATAACTAGGATTAGCAAAATCTCCCTGCGCATTACTATTTGCCTTCCTTATTCCAAGTCGTAAGGCCATGAGCTTCCGCCTAAAGTCAGAAATTGCAGGAGAAACTCCATTTAGACGCCTAAAATCCGTTAAAACAATATCTGACCCTCCATCGAAGGTGAGTCCTCTTCTCCTGAAAGAACTTGAGCCGATCATCATCCAAACATCATCAACGATTATTGTAGTACTTTCCAGATAACTGTCTCTTCCAGGAAAACCAACTGGATGAAATGCAACAATATTTTTTGGCTGAGTAGTTTCTGTGTACAATGTGTATCTTCTATTTTCTTCATATTGCAAGAAACTACCGAATTTAATTGGATCGTAATCAAGCTGCCGAGGTGTGCATACCATTACCTTGAGGTTAGGAATTATTTTTATTCGCGATGCGATCGTTTTGTGTAGATCAAGAGCGTACTTTGCCCTGCCTTCTGGTGCAGAGGTGCCGTTCGTGTCTGAAAAGGATGGGCCTTCTATATAAATGAAACTTCGAGCATTTTCTATTGCTTGTTGAATTGCCCACTGAGCGTCCCTAGCTCCAAATACTGATGTGAAAATTTCACGTTTGATCTCTTGAAAGATGGCTTCTTTGTTATCAGCTGTTATGCCACTTTTAAGTACGTTTTCCAATGAAACTAAATACCCATTTAGTTCCTCCTTGTGAGGATATTCTGCGCCCTCTCCTTTAATGTAGTTTATCCAAGTTGATAAGCCATCGAAGTCCAGTGGAAATGATTTGGCCCAAGGAGGAGTGACACTAGTTGAGGTGGTTGGTTTGAAATCTTGTAAGAGACCAAGATCTGGTGTTTCACAATTCTTGGCAACGGTCTGCAGAATAGCAGCTGCATAAGGTGGGGCCTCTGTTCCCTGATTGTTCACTATGGGTGGTAACTTCCAGTCACTTTCATCCTTTAGCAAAGCTATCCTGTCAGTGAGCGATCGACATCGACGTAGGGCTGCCATGGTTATATCAAAGGTTATACGACCTCCCTCTGAGTAGACACCCGAGGCTTGCGTTTCACGGCCACCCAAACTACCTGGTGCTCCTATTCGAGCATCTGCGTTGTGCAGGTCTGGTGCTAGTCGGCCAGCCCCGATCATGCCCTTATATACCTTTTCGGGTTCATTTTCAAATATCCCGGCTGCCAGTAGGTCCCTCCTCACCATGGTTGGGTAGCGCGGGCTCTCTCGAATGTTATCTGGTGTTATCGATTCAAATGATTTGAGCAATGTATAATGGTCTTTAAAGCTCGTTGGATCTGTCTTTTGATCCCCTAGACCAAGAATAGCCGCAGTGCATACAGATTTGTAGGTCGCGGCACTAAAATTATTGTTTCCTGTTTGTGGTTTTGTCGTGGTTGTACTTCGATTAT
Organism: Saprospiraceae bacterium; assembly: GCA_965223025.1. Taxonomy (GTDB): domain Bacteria; phylum Bacteroidota; class Bacteroidia; order Chitinophagales; family Saprospiraceae; genus JABDMH01. The sequence goes on along the minus strand of CBDCVP010000023.1, from coordinate 2,856,786 downwards.
CCACCAAGACACTTAGATTTCCATATATCCGAGCTTTCTTATTTCGCAAAACAACAGCTAGGTCAAAAATCAGATTGCTGCCTTCCGGAATTGACTCATCTTTCAGTAGACCAAAAGGGTTCTTCAGATAGATAGACATTTCACCATCACCATCAACAATTCCTCCTCCACCGTCGCCTCTTTTTTCTATTGCATCCTCAGTGAAGAGACGATTATATATCCTCACTGCGGCTGATGGAGGAAGTTTCTTCAGCGTAAGAATCAAATCCTGAGTCCCGAAGACCTCAACGGAGACCTCAAGTGTTTCCTTAAGTGAAATAGCAAGGTCAGTCACCTCACTCGCTACATCACTTTCTGGGAAATTTGGGAAATGGGCATCATCACCTATGGAAGTAGGTACTTCAAAATTACCATGAATCTCGGGTGAAACTGCAAAAGAAATTTTTGCTCCGTCGATGCAATGGTTGGCTGCGGCAAGCATATCATTTCCATCTAGCAGTAATTGCAGATTTTCATTTGTTCGAATACTTGGTTTTATTCTCAAATCAGGCCAGTCTGGATCGTCTGGTTTGTCTGGATAGGCTGGATTTCCACTTAGGTAGCTCTCCAAGTCACTAATTACAGTAAGACTAAAGAAATCCCGCAGGAGCATATTTGCACTATCGGGATAACTTGGAATTGTGAATTGAGGAGACAGAATGCCGTTTGTGGTCGGCCCGATTAAAAACATACGATCACCCACATCCTTAACACTAATGCTTGAGCCTGCTTCGAGTTTGTACAGGCCATTATCTGAATTGATAGCTATCAATTTGTCTATTTTGCCTACCCCTTCTGTGTATGGAGCCCCATTCGGCTGTACCAAGTATATGATTGTCTTATCTCCATCTTGCTCTAACTTAATAATATCAGTAAGTGGCTCTGCAACCGATTCTCCATTTTTTAAAATTTCGTACTTACCTAATATCTTTACAAAGGCGGCTGCAATAGACAAGGGATCCATTTGAAAACCATTAGTGTCAAAACACCTTAATTCGCCTTCTGTATAGATGGCCTCACCAGATTTTATTTTTCCGTCACCAACCGTTGTTGCACCACCAGCGTTGATCAGCTTGCCAGAAGAATAAAGGAAATATCTTGGTACTGGTCTTACAGTCAGCCCAAGATCATAAGCTCTACTTAAGGTGGTTTCTGTTGAATTGGCCTCAAACAATGCCCTATAGAGTCTGCTCAATCGAAGATAGGCTTCTGGGAATAATTCCAAAACCAATGAATTGTCACTGGCTGTAACGGGGGTCCCATCAAGTAGAAAAAGTGATTTTTTGAAAGGGAACGTGCTCGAATCACTTAGTTCATGTCCTATACCTGATAGAGGTGCCTTCCAGGTACCAACCACATTTTTAATTAATAGTTTATTGAGCTCAAACGTTATCTCTGTTGAGTCGGTCCAATCCGGAGATAAAATGGGCATAGAATCTCCAAAGACTTCGATTCCTGATGCTTCAAGAATTTCTTTTAGTGGCATGGCATTAACCTTTAATGATTTTCTGAGTAATCCGGCCCAGTGGATCTTCATTGACGACAATAAATAGCTTATCTTTTATATACTCCACCAGCTCAAGCCGTATCGAGTAAGTAATCATCCCATTTTCACTCACTGCGCTTTTTGCATATTCCGGCATGCTCTGCCTTTGTTCGATAGTTGGGTTAGAGATTGGCCTTAACAGCGGTTTCCGAGTAATTTTCGTTGGTTTAATTCTGATGGGGTACTTATCTGCACCAGGTAGGGATTTATCACCATGATATACATCAACTGTCATAGAGGAGGAGCCCGCGGGAGTATATTTATCGAATAAGTTAGATTGAAATTCAAGAACTATATTTGTTACATCCCTACCACCGTGAGGATCGTACTCCATAAAGTGCAATACCTTCTTTATGTTGTCACCAATAACCAAGCGCTTGCTGGAGTAACTATAAACCAGGCTCGAAATGGTGCCTGGATAAGGCATAATATCAAGCGTTTTTTTATTTCGAACATCAACAACAATTATTTCATCAGTTTCTAGTGCCAGAAACAGGAGATTCTTTTTAACGCTTATAAAGTGTGCTACTATTGAACCGCTCAAGGGAATTTCATCAGTGGACACCAAGTCGGTCTTATCATAAAACAGTAATCTATTGTCCCTCTTATCTTCAATAGCCCATTCCGAATCGTAAGTGTGGAGGAAGACTCCTGGGTCAAAGGAGAGTCTCTCGCAATTGTAATGTTCACTTAAAATGTGAATGAAGCAAATTTCTTTATTTTTTCGATCCATACCTAATAGAAGACCTGACCCTTTGTTCACAAATGCATAATCTTGATAGGTAGTGCCTACCGAAAATTGTTTTTCGGTGTCAAATGTCTTGTCTCTAATGATGGATATCAAACCACTCTTTCTATGAATAACAATGAGGCGGTTAAGTACACTACCAAAGAAGATGTGTGAGGGATACTCTGGGGCAATATTAATTTTATGTAGTATGCTAGGAAGTCCCTCTCTTATCACCAATATGTCGTGATTTTTTCTCAATGCGACAAATATTGTACGCTTCGATTTTACGGCTAGCGACACGATAGAGTCTGAAATCGGAAGGTGAGCTCTGTGGAAATCTTGCGTTTGTGCTTCAACCCAACGAATAGCGCCCGACATTTGATCTTGGATATAGATCAGATTAGAAGAAGGGGATAAATAAAGGGCATTTAAAAGTAAAGTACGATATCTATTAGTTCCAATAGACTCTATTCTTGATTCTTTGTATATCTCAAACTTGTCCAGTTTTGGAGATGTTTTGGGATATAAGGTGATTTTCTGAGTAGCGCAGGGAAGCGATCTACCTTGAATCTTCCCAGCTGGGAGATTATTTTCACCTAATGCAATGACTTTTAGGTATGTGGGTCTCCAATCAGGTGCCGCATTAACAAAGATAACCTTGCCAAATCGTCTCCTCATGTCTAAAATTGTTTCACCGTCAATGGATTCTGCTCCATTTATCGCACTCGCTATCAGTCCTTTGGCAATCTTTAGATTGGGGTTGTTGTCAGATTCAATTGATATGAGACTGTACCAATTTGGATCATCTTCCTTGACAACGGGAGATCCCATTGTACCCAATTCAAAAGAAAGAAATTCCTGTTCTGTAGCGTATATTCTGTATCCAATAGGATAAGGCGTATTACCAGGAAGTGCCAAGAGCCAGTATCCAGACTGGCCAGAGGGCAAGACAGCTTGTTTTACAAGTACTTGCGGACTACCAGGAACTAAACGTTGAGGCACACCATAGAATACAGCTCTTGATTTAAGAATCGATGATACGTTATTCTGATTGATGGCGCTGACCCGGAAAGCGTAAATTGAATCGGCACTAGCCGGCAGCTCAACTTCGTACTCCGTCTTGACTACTAGATCTTGATTTAGCTTTGAGAAAGCTTGCAGACTTTTATCGTACCTCCTTTTGGTAGCTGAGTCTCCACCGATCTTTCCTATTTCTAAACTTCCCCCTTCATGACCTCCGTTTTCTTGATAGATTAGATGTCCCCCTTCAAGAAGTATCCTTAGATAATTGGCCCTCTCTTGTGTTGTTAGGTTTTGTGGTAATTCTGTTAGTGCGGGTTGTCCTGAAACATCGACCTCCTCATTACTGAGAAAATGTAGTAAGGCCGCTTCAGTCGCCTGCCAAATATAATAGCCTTTTGCATTCGGAACTGCCTCCCATTTTAATAGTGCTCTCGCTTTTCCTGTGCTATCGGGTAAAGCCGTCCAATTAATTTTCGCGTTAAACCCTGTGGGAGTCTCTGGTGGCGTCGGATCGTAAACGGTCGTGGTTTTTGCTTTCTCCTTTTCTCTTCCATCGCTTGGATCAGTGTACGTTACCTTGGTTTCCAGAGTTGGCTGGACACTTTCAAAAGATCGAGCATAGACTGCGTAGGTCAATGAGGAGTGAATTGAAAAGTCACACTCAATTGATTCTAACTCTATTCGATATTGCATTACTGAGGTATCCTTCACTTCAATAAGATTACCGTCGGCATCTTCCTTAGGTTGCTCTATTTCGGCAATAGTGCCAATATGACCAGAAGAGATGTTGGCTTTCTTAGTAGCCTTGTCAAACGTTACGATTAATTTTGCATCTGATGAACTGACTTTGTTTGACAGCTGGAATCCATCAGGAGCTTGAGCGGGTATGTTTCCCATGTCGCCAGAACTTTGGGGAGGGATGAACAAGCCGTATAGTTCTACCCTATCAGGAGAGCGATCGGCCCAATCCCAAGCTATCTCTATGTACATTTTACCCTTGATTATCCCAGACGGGTTAATGTCGGTAAGTAGCTCAATATCTAGATGTTTAACGCCAATTTTCTGTGGTGGATAAGCATGAATTGTGACCTCACTGCTTTGCCACGAGGACCATCTCCCAAACCAATCATAGCTATTGATCAAATATTTAGCCTTCTTATTACCTACTAACGGTCGCTCCACATTTGTATGTGTAAAAATAGCTTTGTCAAAATTTGGTGGAAAGCCTCCAGTCTGCCGTCGATAATTTTCAAACTTAGTTGGATCTGGTTTGTCTGCTGTAATGGCAGCGTAGCCAAGGTCCTTATCATTGTTTCGTGATCTATTAATAATATTAGGCGTCATGTTTTGATTTAGGATAAGGTAGGATTGAGGGTGCTCTTCCTTGGGAAAATTCCAAGATAATTGAATCGAGACTTTTCCTTTAGCGTCAAGCTTATCTGGTCGTTCATCTATTGTTTTCGTCAGACTAAAATCGGTGGCAGGATCGGGCAAGGGGAAAGACTGAGATAATGTGACATACTCTTTTCCTTTGAACCTATTTTTCAGCATAAAGCATCCATCGAGAATGGTACCTTTTGGTGCTATGCAGTCGCGGTCAATCTGTGTTTGATTGCGTAAAAAAGCCACCGTGCCAAAACCCAAGGCTGTTGCTACCAAGCCATCGTGCACAAGTGAATAGAGTACTTGCTCGGCAATAGGAATGGTGAGTATCGCTGGATTTCGGGCGTGAAATAGCCTTTTTTCGATATGTTTTTCTCCCGAGTATAATTTCTTTATTAAATCGTCTACAATTTTAGCCTTGACGTACCCAAGTAATTTGCTGATATCATTATTTTTGACGGAAAAATCCCGAATAACCGGTGGACTTGGTATTGGAAACTCAAAAAGACTTGACATCTCCAATCGCATCAGAGCTGCTTCTGCACCAGCTAGTTGCTGCCCCAGATATCCCTGGAATAAAGTAGAATCATAATCCGGCGAAGGAGTTTCACCTTTCTTAAACGGCAAACCAACTGTTTGCACGTGTTCCCACTCTGTATGTTTTATGTAGTCTTCATGGCTAATTCCTTCTATTTTCTCTACTTGACCAGTCCCTGATACCAAGATTCCTGATAGGCAGGGTATCTTGAAACAGATATACTGCGCATTCGAGTTGGCTTTTTTAACTATAATGGTTTGATTTGGTACAAGTTTTTCGCCTAAAATCACAGGAGTTATACTCAAATACTCATTCAATTCTCCCTTGACAACAACAGTGACTTTGATGGAGTACATTGGTCCCCGGTCCCACCAATTGATCTTGATCAAACTATCCGTTAGGTCAGTTTGATCTTGCAGAAGATCTACTGGGTCAAAACGAGGTGACTCCACTTGACGGTAGAGCTCAAATGGTGTCTTAAGTAGATTAAATAAGTGTGGGTCCAACGCCCATCTTAGTAACACAGCCCTTTGTGCGTATCCCACAGGCAGCGGCTGTGAACCATAATTATCCCGTACAGCTAATGCATCATCAAGCCTTGTCCTTAAATCTGTGACCTCACCTGCCGAAATTTCGTGTGCAGCTAAGAAGAATTTATTGCAGTTATGAATCATAGTCCCACGGGGCAGTAAGGTTAGGTAATGTTATTAAAGGCATCTTTCTATCTTTAATCTTGCTAAATAGAGAGGAATGATATTGTCTGATACAGATTGTCAAGTCACGGATAATTCCTTGCAAGATAATTAGAGTCCTCGTTCCTCCATGTGACACAATAAATTTGCAGATGTTATCATTGGGCCCAACCTCTACCAAACCAAGAGAAGGAACTTGTTGTAATTTGAGCACTTGAAATTTTGGATCATTATCTTCAGATTTCACCGGCGTGAGTTTGGGCTCTTCCCGCCATTTCCATATAGGTTCTTCGCTGTCGATTAGAATGCCAACTAACTCAGATGCTGCAACGTTAGATGTTTTCCACAGTAATTTGACAATATTGGAGGTGGCAGGTGGTGGCGCTTCCTCTCCCGTATTAAGAAGGAGCTGTTGCATTTCATCGTCACTTATTCTTGTCACATCTTCAGTTGTAGTTACCTTCAGCGCATCCGGATTTTCGAGTACGCTATATTCAATCTTGGACGAAGCAAAGGAGTCGGCGATTTCTACAATGTCTTTATATTTTGAAGTCCTGAAGTTTCTACGGAAAAGTGGTGGTTCTAAATTACTGTCTGATGGTGTTGGAAATACACTAATTGAACTCCCTTCCATGACATCACCATAGTGGATTTCCAGTATATATTCAACCTGTGGTTGAAGAGTTGCAGGTAAGGGAATTCCTCTCTTGCTAGGAGGTACCAACTCATCTGTACAGGGCAATTTACCTTGTGCAATCCTTTGCGCAAGTGTGTCCCAATAAGGAGAATTATAGTCTAGATATGTCACCTCTGGTGGCGGGTTAGTAGATACTCCATCCTTGATCGATTTTCCATCTGCTCTGCGAAATTCAAAACGCAGAGATTTCTTGTACTTTCTAATGATTTCGAAAATTGTAGGTCCATTAAAGGCTATCTCAATTGGGTCTTCGTAAAAGTGATAACTATCATTATCATCAGGAGTAGTTCCAAGGATGTAGGAACTCAGTTGAGAAGTCACTTTATCTGAAGGATCAATACCCGCGATACCTGGCGGTTTATTATCTGTCTTGAAGAAATACTTAATGCTTTCCTCAGGGAGATCAACTACCTTTCCTTCCTCATCGGAAATCCTTGCTTTATACTTTATAGTAAGCGTATAAATTGTGTCCGGTTCAAGCAGATCTTCTTTCCCCTTTTCAGTGCCTTTCTCCATGAAATCTTTCAGCATTTTTCGTCTGGATTCTGTAATTTTCTTTACTTCCTGCAGACGCAAGAATTCACTTGTAGAACAAAGCTCGATATCCAACACCAGTACTCTGGGATAAAACTGATAGCCATCGGGCTGGTGCAACCGTATTTCAACAATTTCTGTATGCTCAGTGGGGGCAAATTCAAGAAAGAGAGGCTCAAAAGAGTGGCTCTTTCGCACATTAGTTGCATCATCAAGTAGTGGATTACCTAAGAAGGAGTATGCATCATTTACTACACCACTCCAAGGGCTTTCTGTCTGATGCCACGTAAGCGGTAGGTCGGTCAATTTGTTGATTTTCCATGCTCTATAGTTTACAGTTGGTGGAGTTGGGTTTGGAAAATTGGGAATAAAGGAACGGATCCGTTGTCTATTGGCGGTGTATTCTACGATCTCAAGTTGAGCGTTCTTTATGGCCAAAAAGAAAGCAACCTTTTGGCATTTTCCGGTGTGAAATAGCAATGCATGTTTTTCCTTTCTCTCTTCTGGCAGGTTAAAAAATGTATTTCTGGGGATATGTAGGGCCGTCGGTAATTCCAGAACTTGCTTGCAGTCCCTCTCAGGGTGACTTATAATGCGAGCAGGAAACTCATAAATTCCGTGTTCCTGTGCTATTTCACTATCTGATATCCCATCCTCTGTTGTCAATGATGGTGCTTCAACCAGCATTGACTTTTTAACATCGGTAGTTCTTCTAAGACCCGGTGGATCTGGGTATGCGATCCCATGTAGCATCCAACTCTGAGCTGTGGCATCCTCAAATTGTTGGCAAAGTGGAAAGAGGACGCAGGCCGGTGGTGCGTCCTCAACACATAAATCTTGCCATTGCAATTTCACTGTAGTCTCTAAAGATGAGGAGCGCTCTAGGGCCCATCCAGAATTGGAAGGGGTTCTGGTGAGCAGGGCTAAGTCAATGCCTGTATTGCTATTCTTGTTGGGAGGATTAGATTGTTGGTCAAGACCTTGGGGGAGGTCCTTCCGCCATACCTTTGAAGATGGGACTACCACATTATCGCCGCTAATTGTTGGTGAAAGCTCGATTGAAGAAAGTTCATATTTGACTTTCTTCCCAGCTCCTATACTGACCCATCCATCATCTCTAAAATTGGGTGGATGGATGTGGAAAGGGCTTCCAAGAACAATAGCGTTGTCGACCACCGGGGGAGCAACCATTTGGATGATAATATTGCTGTCTATCGGCACCACGGGCATCGTTTCATTTATATCAAGAACCGCATCACCAAGGCTACCATCTATGGGTCGATCTCCTCCTTGCCCCGAGGTTAGTACCGGTGCGTAACTTTGCAAGAAGACATTACTGATAAGCTGTGGAGGGGTTTTATTTTCAGGTATCTGATCTGTGTTGCCAAATTTGATCGATATACATTCTTCTATAGTAAAGAAAAGGAAACTGACTCTTCCACAAACTTTTCCTTCGATGAACAGTTCGTCTTGCTCTCCCTCCTTTTCTTTTTGAAGATAATACGCAGTTAAACTTGCTCTCACTCCCACTCCAACTATTATAAGCATGAGTTCTCCCTCGATGAAGACCTGACCGAAAAAGCCTATTCGTGGATAGAAAGACATGGCTATGTGAGCTCCGGCTGCTACTTTCAGGTATAGATTAATTGCTGGATACCCATAGAATATTGCCGCTTCTAAGCCAAATGCCAATGCAATGCCGGGAAAATTACCATTGCCCATTGGTGGATAGTCAACGATTTCATTTCCCTCGATCATGAAATAGGAATAGCCTTTGACAATACCTAGTATGTCAGCTCCGGCCATTTGCTTGTGGGTGCCAAGATAAAGATGCCAATTTCGAGCATTGTTGAGATCAAAGAATAACTCTACTGGAAGTTGGATTTTTATTAATTCCTCAATTTCAAAGTCCACAATGACCCCAACAGTAATATGGCCTCTTTGAAAATCCAGATCCAGAACTCCAAGGATTCCAACTGTCAGATCCTTGGCATCTTCTTTACTCGGGAGCTCAGATATAATGTTGATCTTAATAAAAATAATAATCCGCGGTCCTGGTAACTCCAGCATGAAAGTACCCCAAAGGTTGATTAAGGTACCTCCTTCAAGCGTACCTAATTTGATCCCGACCCCAAAACTCCATCTGTCAAATTCTGATACCCACAGTGATCCTCCGCTCTCATCAAGCAGAGTGTTTGGTTCTCCTTTTGCTCGAGCCAACCATTTTAATGCGGGCCCCACTGACTCGCCAGGTACTCTATCAGTCTCATCTCTTTTGAAATGCATGGCAAAAATGCCGACAATACCGAATATCCCTAGACCAGTAGTGCCCAATACAATCGCTGCTGGAAACTCCACCAGCAGTGAAGCATACACAGCCGTGGCTTTCCTGTTTCCGTCCTCAATCGGCTGCACTTTTAAATCTGCAGCGATTCGCAACTTAATGCTGGTTAATGTGACATCCAACGCCCCCTCAATCGTTTTACCTGCTGGATGATTCTCGATATTTACATAACCTGATCCGGTTAGAACACCTTCCAAATCTACAGATACTCCAGAGGGAATGATGATCGGGGCTTTAATTTCCTGGCCTGCTGAGGTGGGCAATTCCCATTTGATCTTAAATTTGTCAACAGATATGAAGCCTAAATCAACCTTAATACCCAGATCAAATTCCAGAAAGAGAGGATTTACCTTCTGAAGCTTGGTGCTTTGAATTTGTAGCAGATCGTTCAGCGGCCCGATCAGTGCAAAAAGCCCTGGATCAGATATATCTAATTCGTAGCCCTTGCTGGTGTCGAATATGGGCCGGTATTGACTTTTCTTAAAATTCAATTCGAAGCCAATGGCCTTGTATCGGACCTTGATAGGTTGGGTTGTTCTCAGTATTTTAGTACCCTCCGGAACAATATCAATATTAAAGGCGACGGCATAGTCTAGTGCAAGACCAAGGCGAGAGAATGTGTCACCGGCATTAGAGGGTGTGTCTTGCATAAACACTATTTCACCTCCATGCAATACAATCTTTGTGACTTTAACAACACTCAAACCACCGAGCAGGACAGGGACGGCCAAGCTTATTCCTAGGGCAACCCAATCGCCACCGTCATCTGAGTCGAAATCTTTAGCAACTTCTCCAATAATCGGTGCAGCAACTAATAATGCACCAATGATATTAAGCAGTTCTGAATTATTTTCTTTGCATTCGTATTTGAGAATGCCTTCCGTGGTATTTTGTCCACTACTAAGTTGTAGATATTCTTCCCATCTGGGTGGGCTGATGTTATGGGTCACGGCTAGCTTAAAGTCTACCCTTCCTTCTTCGAGAAAGTCTGTTCCACATCCTGATTTATCTATTTCGACCTCCCCAGTTTTTTCTTTGTCCAGGTTTTCTACCAACTTTTTACCAAAATCAAGTTTGCCATGCAATTCAATTAGAGTTGGTACATTGCGAATCATCTTGAATTTTATACCAAGCTGCCTGATCACATCTGGGGGATCCGGCATTTTGGTAGAAATCTCCGTGGTGTTTCTTGTTGCATCCGGAGGAGGCCCGGTCACAATCTTGGCGTTGAGTTTAATATCTTTTTGTTCTGCTGTGAATACTACACTCTGAAACTCAGGATATCTTTCAGGGTCGGTCGATCCAGTTTCTCCTACAACATCCTTCTTGACATCTAAACCAGCAGGAAACTTGATCAGGTGCATACCTACCTCGATTCGCCTCTGTGCCAATCCCTTATTATATTCCAGTGTTCCAGGTAGACTGGCCCGTCCCACAAGAGTGACTTCATAGGGATCTATGTTGGGATCTATGTTGTCAACAAACTCTTGTACACTACTAAGTTTTTCTTTGAATTCTGCGGATACTTTTTCCAGATTTTTGTAGTTCTCTACGGTTGGCGGTTTATTCTCCTTTAGCGGTTTGTCTCTATATGGATGATCATAGGGAAAATGAAGGGTGATCGAATCTGGAGGGATGATTTGCGCACTGATCTTAAGGTTTTCCGTAATTTCTAACTCAGGACTCTGGATTATGTTTTTATATTTTTCAGTACCTATTGTTAGCGTAACATTTTCATCCGTGGTCCCTTCCAGTTTTACCACTCCTCGCTTACCGCTGCTTGTCAATTTCAGCTTCAATTTGTACTGAGGATGTATCTCTGAATCCATTTTGAGAATCGGCCTATCGGATGCTGCTACTTTACCATCCTCCTCAAGTCCATCATCTGAGGTATTAGTTTCACGTATTTTCGGAACTCTTATGATATCTATACGTTGCGAAAATTTGTTTCTTTTTGTCTTTTTCGCACTAAGTTTATTATCAATTAGTTCTATCAATATCGTACCGTTATTGGATTCGGTAGAGGTGCCGGGAAGTTTATAGGTCCGTCGGAGGCTATCTGTATTGGTTTCTCCTTCTGGAACACCTAAAGGCTCTTCTTCATATTTTGCTGTAACAATTTCATACGGAAGTGTGCCTCCCAGAGAGATCACCTCGATAAGTCCATCGTCTGGAAAAGTCGGCTTTCCACCTGAATACTTGGTTAGACTGCTATACCCATCTTTGTCCGTTGTTTCAACTTCCTGATTCGAATATTTAATTCTCTTTCGCTCACTATCGTACAAATTAACTTGTAGGCTCAAACTGTCATTCCCAAAAAAGTCGGCTTCTAACAAAAAGGAAACATAGCCGCTGAAATCGATCATCAGGTCCGTAAGACCTATGGTGAGTTCAAAATTTTTGTCTCTATCATGATAAAAGAAGTGAGCATCTTGAATATATATGCCCTTAAAGGCTTCATCTATCGCAAATTTGGCTAATAATTCTGGCGGAGTACTTTCTTCACTTAGGTCCAGTAGTAATTTATCAAATCCAAAACCATACCTACCGGTATTGTCGATGGCAATAGATGGTTCCATGCGAATCAACTCACCCATGTCCAAATCTGAAGGGGCATGGAAGCCTCCAAATCCCCAAGATTCGAGTTCAAACTGCACCCCTTTTTGAAAGTCATCACTTTGCGTATAACTAACTAGAAATTGGGGCAGTGAAATTTGAACTTTGGAGGGAAATTTATTATTTGGAAACTTTGATGCATCAGCGGCTGTAGCTCGACGAATTTTTCCCGTGGCTTCATCCAGAATGCCAGGATGCCATTCTTTAAGTACAAGAGAAATGCTACTAAAGACCAATTCCAGTTTAAATTGGAATCCAGGATACTCCGTTGGTATTACGACATCTCCATCACTAAGATTAGTTTGTCCGAGGTCCGCCAACAGATCTTGCAGTGGTTTTCGTACTGAAGCTATAGGATCTACCACGTCTTTTATCAGATCCGAACCATCTCTGGGAACAGTTAGTCTGAAGTCAAATCCAACTGGAAATTCAAGGGCCGCGGCATCGCCCAAATCGATTACGCCGGTGAACTTTCCAAGGTTTTCTTCTGATACTACTGCTTTGCCATAGTATACCACTGCCTGCTCATCAATAAAGGTCGTCACATTTTGTGCCTCAAGTGCATCCAGTATTTGAGCCACCTGATCGGGGTAACTAAATCCCGTCAGTAGTCTAGGAGATATGAGGTCAGTCAATGCTAATGCCATGAATTATCTATTAATGGTATCTGTGATTACTGTAAATTAGATGTAGGAGCCCCCTTGGATGATCTTATTAATGCACGCGTTAGGCTTATTACTTCCTTGACAGATCTTAGGTTGTAATTCCTTTTTCTTTCATTATTCTTCGATAGTTTTCTACTTCGGCTTCTAGCTCCGAAATCTTCCTAGCAGAACCTGTTGGGTCCACTCCAAGATATGCGAAGGCAGAACTGTCTGCCAGCCCGATCCAAGCCGTTCCTATACCACTCAATATCAAGTTGTCTGAGGGTTTTATGGATCCCCAATACAATGCTGCAAGGCCGATAGCCATCCAAACAACAAGATATGCCTTGGCAAGTGCTTCAATTGTTTTCTTCTGTTTACCCTCGTATAAGTTGATTAAGTGGTTTGCCCCCAGCGCTTCTCCTGGCTTTGCCAAAGCCAATTGCGAAATAACCAAAGCCGAGACCAGTCCACCGATTGTGGTTACTATGAAGGTGATGCCTTTCTCGTCTTCGGCTTTGAAGGTACCATCTTCCCAAATCATGTATACTACAAGGCTAGCATACAGAATAAGTAGTATGTACGCAATTATGCCTCCAAAAACTATAATGAAATTATTGTTTTGGCTCATGCGATAATTATTTGGATTAATAAATAGATATGACCTGTCTTAATAAATTATATATATAATCATTTATTTCAGCTAGCTGCCTCCACCTTACACAAGAGTTTCCGATTTTCCTTTTGACTTGCTCGTTTGACAGAAGTTATTAGCAGTAATGGGATGTATTTTTAATTTATTATTGATCGTGTATTCCAATATCGATATTTCTTCGGGTCGGATGATGGCGGGCTTTCCCTGGCTTTGGACAAAATTGACCATTCAGGGGAAGTAATACATGTCGGGTAATTGCTTGGTGGTAATATGGACAAAAAGGTAACCAGGTAATAGGGGTACTTCTACGGTCTTCATGCGGTCGCTCCATTGGCGCTTTTGTTTGATCTTATTCCATGTTTGATCATGTTACTATTTTTAGATTGACTTATGCGGCATGTCAACTTCTCAAAAATCAGAATATCTCAATGAAAGTCCATTCCAAGTTCTGTTCAGCAACGTACTTAGCGTCTTAATTTCTCAATCATATCATTGACGTTCCTTTGAAGGTTCTCCATAGACAGATTAAAGCCATAATCTACTCCCTTCGTAAAGGTGTCTAATATTGCTTCACGATACTCCTCAATTGCCTCATCTGAATTGAATCTTGTATCATTTCTTAAGGCAATAAATCCAGTGCCGATAGAGGTCCATAGAATCAAATCCAGATTAAGCCAATCATGATAATAGTGGTCTCCCCAGGATTCCTTGACGTCTTCGTTCCAAATATCCAAGGCTTCAACGAGATCGCTGTTTTGTTCTCTTATTAATTCCAATAAGAAATCACGAGCAAATGCAGGGTTATGCCTCGATCCAAGAATTTCTTCAGCCAGGGCACCGATGCTATTTAAATCCGCGATAGGAATTTCCTCAAGCTTCAGATTCGGATTATTTAAATTAGCCTCAATAAGTTGAGAATTGCGCAAAAGCTCGGCAACAACTACTTCTGGAAAGCAATTCCTTCGATGGGTCATCCAAAGGGCAATATTCATGTAGTATTGTTGAACGACTCTATGGTCAGCATTGCTCAAGCCTGGCTGAGCCCCATGGTCGATACCGGATCCAGCGCCATTCAAATTGGTATTGACAAAGTGATGCCAGGTTGAATCCACTACAATTCTACCTACACCTGCTCTGCGACCATCCCATACGGCAATAGATGGGAAACAGTGTGGGACTGTTCCAATTTTCCCTACAAACTGAGTCGTACTCCCGCCTAATACAAATGAGGTGGCGATAATCTGAGTCGCCACCCTTGTCCCATTCACTCTGAAGGAAGTCTCGGGTGCACATTCTCCTTCATGCGGATGATCTGGCATGATGTCAATAATACCAGAAGCTCTAAGCGAAGTCTTGATGGATAGTAGCGGGTGAGGCATTCCTTGACCAAAAGTCCTTACCGCAATCTCTTGCGGAATATCATCTGATTGATTATCAAAATATTGTGACCGGGCATCCCCATGAGTAGGTCTATTCGTGTCATTCCTGCGTCTTCCGGTCATGCTTACTTCATTCGTATCGTTGTCGTTGGTTGTGTCTGACCAATAGCGCATATCTTTCACCCTAAGAATGTCACCACACATACTTCTTCCTAACTGGCCATGATCACCGGTAGCGAATAAACCTCTACCACTATTCATATACGTTGCAATGGCATTCTTTTCCGCGGTTGTTATATTATCGGATTCTCTCGATTGGATGGCAAATAACCACATCTGATCGAAATCAGTCAAGTCCATACTAGTGGCGAAATTAAAACCAGAGATCTGATTGGCCACGATAGGATTGGGAGGACTAAGACTCACCGATCCCCTATGCGCTACTGTGACTTCATAGTCATTACAGGTAGAGGCCTGAAGTTCATTGAAAGTGGTTAGAAATTCGGAGAGGCCAAATGCTCCGGTATTAAAATTTAAACCACCGTCACATACAATTAAGACTTTCACTGTACAACCTCCAAAACAGGGTCTGCGAAAACGATCATCCAAAAAGTCAAATTTTTGCATCTCCAGGATTCGTAATAGTCTTCTTCTATCATCTCTGTCAAGGAGATGCATGTTTTCAAATTTTTCTTTTAAATTGTCCATTATTATCTGTTTTATATGGATTTAAAGGATCTTAATAATAATCATGTAGATATTATCTTCCTAAATTTTAATGCAATAAGGCTGGCTTAAAAAAATTATATCAGTTTGATAGCATTCTTCATCCCTACTTGTTTACCCTGTGAAATGATCTAGGGTTTGCGCATTTCGGTAACATTTGATCAGAGCACACTTGTCACTTGCGAATTCAGGGCATAAATACTTTCTCCTTTCACAATTTTGCATTAAATCTAATACACCATAATCGAAGTATTGCCCGTACCCGATCTGGTATACAATCTCAATCGAACTAAATACTCTCGGTCCTTAACCAATTTAATTTTTATGTAGGAATTGAAGTCTGTGCCGCTGTCATCATCACCAGACAAGTATAATTCATTGGCCCCATCTACTTCAAATAGGACCATGACCGTATCCATCTGGCCAAAGGTTCGAAATTCAAAATCTCCGGTCCAAGGTGCTTTAAAAGTAAAGTTTACTTGTTCTCCTGGATCGATGTGAATCATCTCAGTTCTATATAATTGCAGTGCTTCAGTATTATCGTCTACCTGAGGAGGATAGAATTTTTTGACCCATTCTATATCTCTTGCCGAAAGGCCTGGCGCAGGATCGATTCCATCTGTCAATTCAGGTGGGGCTACGATCCATGATCCCGGCATTGGATACATCATGATCGAGTCTTCATCCAATTCAGATCCTTGAATCTCGTCTGCTGCCTTGGCATCAAGCACATTGTGACGTATGGTTGAGGTAGGCCAATTATTGGGTGGGCCGCTAAGATCAGCAATGACTTGCTGCTCATCCCAAACGATGCCAGCATTCGGATTTTGATGTTCATGAGGGAAGCCTAAAGAATGACCAATTTCATGCAAAATGGTGTCTGGGTCATTTCTGATATCCCATCCAAAATTCATCGTGGTCTCACTTTTAGGTTGGTGCCAAACATCGCGACCTACAAAGGACCATGAACGATTGTTCTGTACAAACCCTATTCGAATTAGAGCATCTTCAGGATCTGCTTTTTCCTCAAAAGTTATTCCAATACCTACATTTTTCCAAGTTTCGAAACCAGCTCGAACTGCATCTTTTTCAGCTTGTGATCCACCCATGAAGTTGAAGGTTAGATTCGTCCCATTGACCCATTTTTTGGCCAGGGAAATTATCATTTCCTCCGCAGCCGGCAGATGTCCAGGCCGATGAGGTCTTTCTTGGACTACAGGCATGGAACAGAAGCGATGGTTTACAGATTTGCTATTTTTCCCTTTCTTGTTGCTGTAGGTATTTTTTGACATAATAATATGTTTTATGATTATTGAAATATGGAGTTGTTGGATTCTTCTCCTCTATAGACCAGTTTCACTTTTAATGTGTCAAATAGTGCCAGGAAGGACCCAACATATAATATTGTGAATAATGTCTATTAATAAGTTGGGATTAAGTTAATTGGTTGAGCGTATACGTCTAATTATTCGCAAATTCACGCGATTTTCTTCCAACATTGTGACAACTGTCTTGGACATTGCCAAACCACTCCATGAAAGTACTTCCATTAATTAAGATGTCTGCCCCTGACGCATTGGCGTCTTTGGTGTTTTTGTTGTAGGGATCGTCTCCATGGGATAAATATCTATCGATGGTTGGAAATCCTGGTAGCGCATGACCGCAAACCACATTTAGGGTTACAGGAATATTAGTGGCTCGCATTACATATCTGAGAAATCCATTCGTCCCCCAGCAGCCTGCGGTCCAGTGATGAAGTCCTTCCGTAGGATGAGTCGTACCTTCTAGTATACTCTCCACAGGTGGCCAGCCATCATAGCCCCAATGCGTTGTCATGTTTTGTGGATTCCATCTTCCAAAGAAATGTGCCATGTTGTCGCGTGACCACTCGATCAGGGCCTCAGTTGTTGCCAGTTGATCTCCCTTGATAATTTGCTCATCACTTAGAAATTTAAAGATTCGATAAGGGCTTCCAGGCATGGCTGCCCCATGGGCGAATAAAGTATTGTGATCTCGAAGAACGGCCCATTTGTCTCTCGCTGAAACATAGTGGAACATGGTCTCACTATCGAGAAGTAACTCTAACTGATCTTCGGTCATTCCAGTTAGTGACCAAGTTACCTTATTGCAGATTTCAATGAAGAGAGTATGAGCCAGGTAATGAATAAAATAATTCCATGCATCCACTTCATTGAGTTCCGTAGAAAATAACTCACCACTAGCATTTAGATGGTTAGAATGCGGTGGCTCAGATGGGATGTTCAGGTTTTCCCCATTTTTTATTTTGTCAAAAGCATTTGCTAAATCGGCTTTCTTAGCCTCTGACCAATCATCATAAGCATAAGCTCTTCTTTTTCTCCAAATAATCTTATTTCTGATATTCTGATTTGATAGTAACCATGGGTTTAATTGACAAAAATCAAATGTCTGTATAAATACTAGTGGATCATCAAGTCTTTGTAATTTTGTAGCTGTACATTGATCGCAGTCACTGAGTCCACCCATAGGAATATTCGGAATCCTTGGAAATTCTAAATTTTCATTTCTAAAGGGAAATGCTTGGTGATTAAGGGAGGGATAGTCTACGAATAGTTCTCCAAGTTTGAAGTCACCCGAACAAAGGATTCTCTTGCAAAGTTCTGGAGTTAGATCGACCTCTGCCTGGCGATCGATCGCATAAAGTAATCTTTGTCTATTTAATGCTTCTCTTTTCAGATTACCCACGGCTAGATAACTTACACTTGGATTAAAGGATCCCTTCAGTGTTTTGGCCACTTGATCGACTTCGGTATCAATAAGCATATATTGATTAGTGGCAGCATCAAATCGAAATATTCCAATTTCTTCTCTCTCACCAATTTTAGCTAGGACTGCTGAAAAGTCCATGCCTTTATTCATATCCATCGATGTTGGTATGCTAAAGAATACTTTCTCATTGTCCACCGAAAATATTTTTGAAGTGGCATCCTGATCGATCATAATGCTATGTTGACATGACATCAGAAGGATGACGAATATCCAAGCAGTATTTGTGACGGGATTAGTTGTACTCATGTGCTTTAATGAATTTATGGTCGATTTGATTGTAGTCTTGGTTTAGCAGATAAACGCCTTTCACATACATAGGGTTGTAGACAGGCTATTGTCTCTTTTGAATTAGAATTTTTGATGTACCACTACTTTTAAATTGGTCAATTAACGAGATAACATCATTTTTTTCCAAAATCCAACCTGGCAGTTTTGACGAGCCCCTGCAGCAACTTGACCCAATATTGAAAATATTATCTTATCTCTTAAAGTTATTGGGCAATCCTAGAATTTGATTTGTGCAGGACCAAGGTACACGGCAGATAAACGTTCTCGGCATGAATTGCTTCATTCTTGCACACACACATCATCAATTGCAAATTCTTGACCTCCAACATAGATTGATTGGATGGCACCTTCCACCTCCCAAGTGCCAGTCGTGTTATTGCCTCCGCTAACAGTCACATTCACTCCACCGATGGTTACACCGTTGATTGCACCCACTCTGGTAAAATTTTTTAGATCACCATTAATAGATAGATTCATATTACCTCCAAAGAATCCCGTCTTCAATGTGATTTTCTTAGCTGGGTTAGTTAGCTTAAAATCAATATTTGCGTTGTTGGCCCAGATTTCATTACCTGACCCACCAGCCTGCCTTTTGTCCTGGACACAGCCCAACCATCAGTGGTACTGCTACCACTGGATGAGGTAAATGCTACCACTTTGAATTCCATACCATTCCCCCTAATGATATCACTATTGAAATACCGCTGACCTATTATTAGCGAGTCGAATTGTACTTGGTATGTGCAATCTTTTGGGCATGTGCAGCAAGATCCTATAATTAGACATATTAGGACAAAAAAAGATGTCTTCCAACATACTAGGGATTTCATAGTTGGGTTTATTTTGTTCTTAAAAAATTATCATAAACAAACCTCGTCTTCGTCATCCCCGTCGCATCAATCCACTTCCCCATGGTTGCCAATGCATCCATAATCTGATGGGCGGCCTCTGATTCTGATCGATTAAAATTTCCCTCTTTGTCTTTAAACCGGAAGCTAAATTCGCCAACCACCGGCTGATCTTCGGGATCGAAATAATCATACCAGATGATGAGGGCGCATTCAGCTTCTACCGTCGGATCATTGCTGAGAAGAATCTCGGGTCCTACAATCACCTTCTCTCTGGCACTAAATTTACTTACAGTTTAAGTTTCTTTCTTCTTACACCCTTAGTGCCGATACCATCTTCCAAGCCGGGGAATGCCGAGTCAAGTTTCTTGATGTTATCAAAGGCTTGATATTCATCAATTTCTTTTGTAGTAGAAAAACTGTATAAGGAGCCTAAGGGCAGTTTCAGATCTTCCTCAAACTTAGTTTTTGCCTTCTTTCCTTCGACCAGAGAGGTGGCCATGTCTCGTTCTTGGGAAATATATCTATCTCTGTGCCTGAATTTTAGGGTTATTTCCCGTCCTTTCTTATCCAGATCAATCCGTTCGCGAAGGACGTATGAGTTCTTATTGAGAAAGTGCTCTTTGGTGTCAAAGAAGGTGATTTGCCGATTTATTTTCACAGTATCAAACTTTCCATTGCAACTGAGGTTAAGATCCTTAATCAATTCCTGAAAATCTTGCCAGAATTCTTTGCAGCGGGCAAGAAGATCTGGTTCCGAACCTGCAAACCAATCGTGCCGGAGCATCACTTTATATTCTCGAGAAGTGACAATAGATTTCATACAGATAGTAACGGGCTAGGATATCTTGACTTTCACTGGCATCGTGGAGTGCCGTGACTCAATTAAGGTGTTAACACAAGTTGCTCAATGAATTGTAGTACCATGGCGCTTCTTAGTCATATCACATCAAATAATCGAAAATATCTTTGTTTATCAGTTTATGTGTTCGAATGGTTTGAGGCTGGCAGATTACCCATCACTGCCTTCACACCCTCTTCACCTGCACATCGGCCAACTCCACCTTGGCAAAACAGTGGAGATTGGGTAGGTGCAACAGTAGTTTGCGTGATCCACTGCACCGAGTGATGGTGGCTTGATGTCCGGCCAGGGGGCCCGTGGTGATCTCCACCTGTTCGCCGACGTGGAAAGATTCGCAGGTGATTTCTACGGGTTGGTTGGCTTTACCTATGTTTTGGATGAGCTGGATCTCACGGGGTGAAACCGTGGCAGGTTGCCCTTCGAATTGTACGTAGCGGTAGATGGAACCAGCATGGAAGACCCGATTCTTATTACGACGGTTGGTCTTGACAAAAACGTAGTTTTTAAAGAGGACGACTTCTTGTTTTTTCCAGCGGTCACTCCAGCGTTTTCTCTGTATTTGGGTAGGTACCAGGGTGGTAAAGCCCATTTCGGTGAGGCAGTGGCTCACTTTTTTTTCACAACGACTGTATACGTAGAGCACGTTCCAATGATTGGTAAGTGCCTGATTGTTTTCCATTCTCTGTTTTTATGTTGAAGCGTGGTACGGCTTCGCCCAGCTGAGTCACATAGCACAGGAGTAAATCGGCGCCCTGACTCAGGTCAGCTGGATCTCTCAATGAAGACCCTTTTTATGCAATGCCCCAGGTCTCCTTGCCTCCCGAGGGTGTGATGGTATGTATTTTTTCGAAGGCCTGCATAAAGTCACCCTCGTCCATCAGGTCATAAATGGTCTGTTCGATGGTCTCCGATCTAAAATCGTTGACCATGACCATATTTTTGCGCCAGAAGTACCGCTGATGATTGCGGTCGTATCTGGAGCTTGGGGTCTGCATCTCATCGATCAGTCTCTCGTACAGAAAGAAAGCCGCGATGTACTTAGATCCGTCGCTAAGTTGCACGATGACATCCAGGCCCGGTTTGTCTTTTGCCACATCGCTCGACGCACTATCAGTAGTGGTGATGGCTACCATCTTTTGATCTGATCTGATCGTAATCTGGGCAATGGCATGTTTCATGATCTAGGTGCACTATTCATTGATATCCTTAAGGTCGGATTTAATCTTCGAGAATACCTAGATGGTTTGACATGAGGATCATACCATCTGACCATCGTATTCATTTGTCGGATTAATGGTCATACGCTTACTTATGATCCTTGAGGACCCGAGAACGGCCAGGTGCCAAAGTAGTCCTTTGTGTGGTATGTGGTCACGTCGATGCCTGATGACTAGAGAACCCAAGATGGATTGCCGATGAACTTCAGCCGGGAGATTTTTTTGATATTTAACCGCGCCGGGAAGTATAACCTAAGAAGTACCTGGCAGACGGTGAGGAGTGCGCATGCGATTAAAAAAATCGGCTTTGCGTCGTCGAGATAATGGCACAGTGGATCCATCACTCATATGGATGGTGCCTTCTCGATGATATTTTCGGATGTAATTCAGGTTGATGATGTGGGATTTATGGGGTTGCACGAAATTTTCTCCACCCAATAGTTCTCTAAATACTCCGATGTGGTAAGAGCTGACTACGTCGGATCTTTGATGAGCTACGATCCTGGTGCACTTCTGCAGCCCTTCACATCGGATGATCTCCCTGGCTCGAAAAAATTCGGCTCCCTGTATGGTGGGCACGCATATGAGACTGGTCAGTGGTGGTTGCCCCGTGGCATCCTGAGCTTGAGTCGTCGTATGACTGTCTTGGTACCTTTGGTTGATGTAGTGGGTCATCGTGTTGATTACTTCGCCTTGCTTGAGCGGTTTAGAGATATATCCTGCGGCTCCAATACTGATGGCTGCAGAGGCATACTCATAGGTTGGGGCCGTAAAGATCATATCACAGGGATAGGCATTTGATTGAACCAGGTTCGTGAGAAAATCACGGTCCGGGATATTGATCACGAGCAGATCTGCTTTTTGCGATTGGCTAGGTGGAAGCTTGTCGTAATGTTGGTAGGTGTCCAAGATCTGGATGGTGGGGAATGCATCCGTCAGCGCCTGCGCCAACTGTTCCATGAATTGTACATCGGGGTCTACCAGGATTGTTTTCGTTTCCATAAGTTAGGTTCTATCAACAAGATTCACACAATCTAGACCTGGGTACTACGGTGCCACCCTGGTGGTCCAGCGTTCTATTAAGTGAGTGTGTCCAGAGCCTCCAAACGTTACCTTATTTGGAGATGAATCGGTATTTGGTGGTCATGGGGATGATGCTGTAGCCAATTCTTCCGATCCTGTAGTCGCTCTCTATAGTGCTCATGACATTTACCCATCACATTTGCAGCACGGGTAATGACACGGTATGAGAGGGATTGTAAGTTAATGTGTTTGTAGCATACTTTCTTGCCCAAATGTTCCAAAAAATGGCCTATTTGTTGCATTTAGCCGATAAATGGATCCCTTTTTGGTTTGTTTTGCCTTCCACAATCATGCTTCTTTAGCCTTGTATTAAAGTTAGTCATCTCACCTCATTTTTGGAATAGTCAATTTTGGGGATTTTCTCAGCAAAGTTCAGTTTTCGTTGGCTGGCAGATTTCTGACCTAGTGGGTTGGTTTTTAGGGGAATAAACGAGCATGTGTCCTGCAGCAGACATACTAAAATTGACTACGGGGGGGGGTGGAAGAAGCGAAAAGAAAGTAGATGGGTAGCAGCGGTGGAAAAGCCGAGGGCATAGGGCAGAGAGGTGAGAAAGGGTAAAAGAGGTAGCAGGGGTAGAAAAGCAGGTGATGGCCTCTGTGACCTTATTCTCATGAGCAATCCCGAAGGGATTTAATATGCTTAGCCCCGCATGAAATGCGGGGTAGGTGTGACAGATCATCACAACCACAGAGTGGTTGAATAGTCTGCTAAGAATACCCGTAGACAGATCAGTAAGAAAGCAAAAGCAAAAGATGTGGCAGGAAAAAAGTTTAAAACGAGGTGGTTCAGAGGCCATTGAGCATAGAGTAAATTGCCCTACATTTTCCGGTAATTAAACATAACTTCGAGTGCTCCTCCCTGATTAATCTCGTGGACCTGAAAAACCTCGGCATACGATGCCAGCAAATGATGCACTTGTTGCTTAAGCGTTCCCACTCCTTTGCCATGAATGATGACCACACTCGGGACGCGCTGTGAGATGGCCTTAGCCATGAAAGCCTTGCACTGTTTGACCTGAAAATCCATAGGAGTATGCCATTGACTGGCTCGGAAATCGGGCCATTTTTCCAGATGAAGGTCGATGGTGGTTGGCATCGGATCTTCAGGTAGGGTTGTCTCTCCGCTGGACCACTCATCGTGATGATCGATCGACTCCGATGGAAGATGGAGGGTGAGGTCGGATGGATCGGCGTATATGACGTCTCGCATCACCTTAACTCTCACTCCTTTTTGATCTAATCCTTCAAAGGTGCCCGTGGCACCTGTGGAGATGATCTTCAGCGGATCACCAATCCAAAGAGTATTGAAGTCTATAGTACCAGCCATGGTGGTTGAGGTAGATATACGTATCTTCTTGTGGTTTTTTAACAAAGATATTATTCATCGTGTTGCATGTTCCCGGTCTTTATATTGTGGAAACCTTAGATAGGGGGAGGGGAGTTTTTACAGCGGTGTCGATTAGCATCGGCGACATCATCGAGATATGTCCCATTGTATTCATTTCCAAGGCAGAGCTGCCCCTTATTAATCAGACCATCATCCACGACTACTACTTTCTATGGCCTGGAGAAGAGGCTGAAGCGTGTATCGCCCTGGGTTACGGATCACTGTACAACCACGATGCACGGCCTAATGCAGAAGTACGCTTCGACCTGGGTGATGCGACGCTGACCATCAAGTGCATCGCAAGTATCGAGGCTGAAGGTGAAATTCTGATCGACTATCGAGGTGGGATAAAACATGCTCCAGCATTGTGGTTTTAGGAGTTTACTATTTGTGGGGTCTCTCCCGCATCGACTAGAATCTGATGCAGAGCCATATGTCAAGTCAAATCCATCTGCTGCAGATGATCCCAGATCTTCTCCGATCTTAGTGACAGATCGACCTGCATTTCGTTGAGTAGGTGTGCCATAGAGAAATTGATGATGGTAGATTGAGCGGTGTCTGCTCTAAACTCTTTGATAGAGTGGTAGAGGTTAAAAAGGTCCTGCCACCTTTGTAGAGCAGATTCGATGGTCCGCGCCCATACCAGAAATTGGTGGGTACGCGTCTTCTCTTTGAAGGCCTGGGCGATGGTGGCTAAGGTACGTAAGGTCTTAAGTTCGGTATAGATATGTGCTAGGTTATGCTGTTCTCTATTTCTTGCGTACTGCTTAATGTTTGTCCTGCAGCTTTTTTTCAGTTTCACCAAATGTTTTCGGGTCTCCTTGAGCCTAAACTTGATGCTCAGCAGGTTGTGATGGTCAAAGGTGAGCCGAAAAGTTTTCCACTTCAATGATTTAATGCTCTTTCTCAATTTTTGCTGGAGCATATCGATGTTTATCTTCTGGTATCGATCGTACAGCTCGATTCCAATATTGTGTTTCTCGACGTACCTGCTGATCAGTTGGCGATTGGTGTGGGCTTCGACCAATCTACCGCATATGCCAAGGACCTTTTCAAAGATGGATGCCTGTCTAGTCGAAACGACACTTTTGTCGGTGAGAGACTCTACGGCCATTTTTACCGTGCGAAATTCTTCCATTGCCCGCTGAAATCTATCAACGCGCTTTCGACTGACGCGTTTTCTCAGCGACTGGATGCCTTCCCGAAATGTCTTTAGGTGTGCATCGTATATTGCAATGAGCGGTGTATGGTCTGCTTTCATCAAAGTAATTGGAGTTCTTGTTTTCAGCAGTTAGATCCTGTCCTCGAATATAAGGCTCGAACAGCAGATATTTCAGTTGAATCCAGATTATCATGGCACCTGCAGAGGGTGAAACTAGGATTTGGTTGTTGGCCAGTATATCATTGCTACGGAGTTGGTGTCTTCAACGAGCTCAATCGCGCAATAACTAGTTTCGAAAAAGTGAGATTCTCATCCGGAGTCAGTACATTTTATGAAGATGACATTTCCCAGAGAGTGTGCTCTGGTGCATTCCCTGGTAGGTGTATGTAAATGGACAGTTTGAGCAGCTATTTGTTGTCTGGTCGAAGAAGCACAAAGGACATAGCTGTAGCTAAGTACACCGGAAGCTTTCGGGGTTGGTGATGAACAGCTGGTGGTAAAGAGCATGTCTAAATCTGTATAGTTATTCGCAGGCGATACACTAGAGTCTCTGTGTTGTTTGTTTAGTTTCCATGCAGGTCGACCATTCCAGCACGATGCCAATATGGGATCACCCTTTGATTCTGGATCAAATTTTGCCTAAGTTGTAGACATGTCCCAATCAGCTAGTTTTGGTACAGAGTCGATTGGCAGCCTACTGCGCAAACAGTCCATTCCAGCTTCGGTAGGCATTCTGGTGATGTCGGTATATGGCATCATCGACACCATTTTTGTGGGACGCTGGGTTGGATCGATGGGCATTGCAGCCATCACGGTGGTGATGCCGATAACCTTCCTAATCGGTGCACTCGGTATGTCGATCGGTGTAGGGGGTGCTTCGATGATATCCAGAGCCTTAGGTGCTGGTGATCGCAGCAAGGCCTATCACGTCTTTGGCAACCAGATGGTGATGACCGTGATCCTGGGCATCGTATTTTCTCTCCTGGGAGCATACTTCGCCGACGATATTTTAAAACTATTTGGCGGCAGGGGCGATATTCTGGAACCTGCTAGAACGTACTTTCAGATCACCCTGATTGGTATTCCTTTCTTGGCCTGGGCTATGATGTCAAATAATGTGATCCGTGCAGAAGGATTTCCCAAGGTGGGCATGTACACCTTGGTGGTGCCGGCTGTGGCCAATCTCATTCTGGATCCCATCTTGATCGTGTGGCTTGACTGGGGAATAGTCGGTGCCGCCTGGGCCACAGCCTGGGGGTTTATGGCCAGCGCGATTTACACCTTCTACTATTTCATATTTGGGAAATCAGAACTCCGTGTGAAGTGGCGGGACCTTATCTTGGATCATGCCATCGTAAGGGAGATTTCTGCGATAGGGATGGTCACTTTAGCGCGCCAGGGTACCATCAGTGTGCTGTACATCGTCTTAAACAATACCCTGTTCAAGTATGGTGGTGAATTGAGCATTTCTATGTGGGGAATCATCAATCGGATCATGTCTTTTGCCAACTTTCCCGTGCTGGGTATCACACAAGGTTTTGTGCCCATCGCGGGTTACAACTACGGGGCCAAATTGTGGGACCGGGTGATGAGGGTGATCGAGTCAGCCATTAAATATGGTACCCTCATTTCACTGGCACTTTTCATCATCATCATGATTTTTGCACCGGCATTCGTCAAGCTCTTTACCTTGGATGAATCTTTGATTGGAGAGACACCTGATAACCTTCGCATCGTATTCATGGCTACACCATTGATCGCCATACAATTGATAGGATCTGCCTATCTCCAGTCCATCGGTAAAGCCATGCCGGCCCTTTTTCTAGCCTTGACCAAACAGGGTATTTTCTTGATCCCACTAATTCTGATTTTACCACTTTTCTTCGGACTCATGGGTGTATGGATCTCGTTTCCAATTGCAGACTGTTTTGCAGCGCTGATCAGCATCTGGTACTTGAAGCGGTATACCAGGTCCATTGGTGAGTTAAAACTGTTTCGCTCTTCTCGCTCCGTACAGCGATCGGGAGTTAAGCCATAGCACATTCTAAACCATGTTCATCGTGTATCTGGCTAGTATGGCAAAAGGTCATAATTCCACGGTCTGCCCCGTTTTAAAGGACTTGTCGGCAGCCAGGACGATTCTGAGGCTGTTGACAGCGTCGTTGAGGTGATCGCTTAAATCTTTATCCTGTCTAATGGCATCCAGGAGAAATTCTTGTTCGAGGTGACATAACTCATCGTGACTGGGCTCATCGGAAGTGGGAAAGAACTCGTCTTTCTTGGCGAATTTTCGATCTGCATCCAGCAGACCATGATGCACCAGAATACCACCTGTCTTGGTATGACCTTCAATATCTTGCGAATCGTCGGTGCGTTCACCCCCGGAGGCATCTTTGATGCTGACCGAACCCTTGGGTCCCACCACATCTTTGACGAAAAATGCCGTTTCGCTCATCATCGGGCCCCAGCCCGCTTCGTACCACCCCACAGATCCATCGTCGAAAGTGACCTGTAGTTGACCATAATTGTACATATCGTCTGCTACCTCGTCACTAAGGCGGGCACCGATGGCACTGACCCTGATGGGTTTGGCTCCGGTCATCAGACACATCACATCCACATAATGTACGCCGCAATCCACGATGGGGGACATGGAATTCATCAGGGATTTATGCGTTTCCCACATGCTGCTGTCGCTCTGCTGATTTAGGTTCATGCGCATCACCAGAGGTTTTCCCAGTGTTTGTGATAGCTTGATGAACTTTGTCCATGCCGGGTGTACACGTAGTATGTATCCCACCACCATTTTTAGGTTTTTGGACATCGCAAGATCCACCAGTCTCTGTGCGTCCTCTACGGTGAGGGCAAGGGGTTTTTCGATGAAAACATGGGCTCCCGCATTCAGGCTTGCCTCTGCATAGGCAGCATGAGTTTCTGGATAAGTATTGATCGAAACAACATCCGGATTGGTAGCTTGCAGGGCTTCATTAAAGTCTCCAAAGGTCGGGAGACCTCCCAATTCTTCAGAGAGTTTATTGCGACTTTCTGGTCCGCGACTCACTAGTCCCACGATATTGAAATCGGGAATCTTATGGTAGGCACGAGCGTGAGAAATGCCCATGTGTCCACAACCCACGACCAGTACATTTAATTGACTCATGCTTGTCTTCATTTTTTTGGTAAGAGGCCTTAATATATGAATTTGTCCTGAGTTTTCCTGGTCAAGTACACGAATGGGGGTGAGTCCATGAAAATCCTGAAATTTTGTCAATGTCTGGACGATGATCGCTGACTTTTTTTCAGTCAGCACCACCGGGAGATTCCATAAAAATGACAAAATGTCCCTTTTGCCCTAATGGCACAGCATTTGATCGTATGCTGTTGTAGGTCAGATGCCTACAGATATGATAAATCCGATTTTTTAACCAAAAAACAGTAAAGTTATGACATCTTTAGTGAAGTTTAATAATGGCCCCAAGACCGTACCTGCTTTGTCTAGCTGGATTGAAGATTGGTTTGGAAAAGACATGCCTGGTTCCCTTTTTAGTAATATGAACACGGGAGTTAGTATGCCTGCTGTCAACATTAAGGAGACCGGTGAGAACTATCTGGTAGAGGTGGCTGCTCCTGGTATGGAGAAAAGTGATTTTGACATCAGCTTAGATAATAACCTCTTGACCATATCCAGTGAGCGAGAGCATACCAGTGAGCACAAAGACGATGAGAAGTTCACTCGTAGAGAGTTTAGCTACACTTCTTTTAGGAGGACGTTTACGCTCCCTGAGACCGTAGCGGCTGAAAAAATTTCTGCTATGTACAAAGACGGTATACTGTTGATTGATTTGCCTAAGAAAGATCAAGCTAAGAAGAAACCAGTAAGAACAATCAAGATTTCTTAGGAGTCGTAGCAAAAGTAGGAGAACAAATTTTTGTTCGACTACAGGAATCCAACAAGAGTAACGGCGAATTAACTTCGCCGTTTTTTATTTACGGCTAACAACGCCAAAATGCCACTTTCCAATCGATCAACAAAATTAATAAATACTAAATCTACACTCACCTATTAGCATAGTCATTTACGGTGGTTAATTGAAATGGAAAATCATTTAACGTATTTTCCATATCAATTTCACTTCCCTTCACAACTCCTAGTGTTAATGCGGCAAAAGATTCACTCAATGGATCTTGAGCTCCGTCTCTTTGTGCTATAATTGCTTCTTCCGGTACAAATTGAAGCTCCAACTTTTTCTCCTTGGCTGTCTCGAAAATATTCACAACGTCAAGGGGATTTAAGGCCTCCGGTCCACCGAGCTCAATAACCGCATTTTTAGCAGCAGGGTTATCTAGTGCTGCGACAGCAAATGCCGCTACATCTTTAATGGCAATCCAGGAAATTTTGTTCTTTCCTTCTCCATAAATGGTGGCTTTAGCATTAGGATAATCGAAACCTAGCACTGGACTTAACCACACTTCCATAAAATATGTGGGTTGCAAAATGGTATAGTTCAAACCGCTTCCGGCTAGATGTTTTTCTACTTTGCGTTTAGCAGTTTGCAAAGGGAACTGCCCCGGCATTTGGCAAAATGAAACATAAACAAACTGACTAGCGCCCGAAGCAACAGCAGCATCAATCAGGTTACTTTGTCCTTCATCATCAACGGTTTGAATGGAATCGCCCTCCTGCCTCGAAAGCGTTGAGGAAACGGTGGAAATAATTGATGAATCTCCACTCAAAGCATTTTCTAATGAGGGCTTATCTTTCAGATCACCTTCTACAATTTCAATCCCTAATTTTTTCAATTGATTGACTTTATTGGCATCTGAGGTTGCGCGTACCAATCCTTTTACTTTAATATTGTTTTCTGATAATTGACGGCAAATCTCACTGCCTAAAAATCCTGTAGCACCAGCCACAAGCACGGTTAGCGAATTGTTTGAATTGTTCATGTCGTTTTATTTTGTCTTTATTAATCGCTTGCAATATCTACCAAATGCACTTGGCTCCCAGGTGACACTCCGGCCACAAGGGCCTATATGGGATGGGAGTCTACCACCGATCAACTTCTCGTTAGATTCTCAATTTAACGAATTTAATGCAAATTATCAGTTTCCAATCTACCCTGGTCAATAGGACGTCTTGGTAGCCTGTCAGGCATTGTTATGTGTCGTGAAGGCGAACGGAGTTGCTGCCGGACAGCTTGAATGGCAAGAGTATGTGGTACATAAAGGCGCATGTGCCGGAAGAACTGTATGACTATGGAATCGGATGGTATCGGCGAAGTATTTTTCAGTGGAGGTGAAAGCTGAAGATTTCCCGAGAACGCATTACCCTTGAACCCTGATTATTCATTAGGGTTTTGTCTGGAGGGTCAAGGCTGCCATAAAGATGGGTGCTCCAAGTGTTTTTTGGCACTATGCCATCAATAGTGGATGCATTCAATCTGTCTTCTCGGGATCGATGAGGCACAAACAGATGGACTTAAGGAATAAGCCGTTAATAAACAGATTCGGAAATCCGTTAGAAAATTATAAACTGAATGAAATACTTGATGGACAGGGAAGCGATGAATGGTTGCCGTGATCTATCACCCCAGGGTCGTATATTTGACCACATAATATTAAAAGATGAGATTCCTATCGCTCTTTTGCTTGGTGTTTTGCCATCCCTGTCTCTGCCGGATCTGTCCAGCCCAGTCTCCAAATATTCTCTTCATCTGCATTGACGACCTGCGACCTGAATTGGGTTGCTACGGCAATGACTTGGTTAAATCACCAAACATAGACCGGGTAGCTGACGCAGGTACTGTATTCTTGAACCATTACGTCACTGTGCCCACCTGTGGAGCTTCGCGGTATGGTCTGCTCACGGGCATGTTGCCAAGGCGCAAAGCCGAGCTCTCCAATCACATCATGGCGAAGGAAGTGTCTATCCGTTCTGAACAAGACCGCCCTGAATCTTTTGTACATCACCTAAGGCGATCGGGATACTATACTGTGGGTATCGGTAAGATCAGTCATTCTGCCGATGGCCTGGTCTATGGATATGAAGATGCCCCCTCCAAGCAGTGGGAATTGCCGCACAGCTGGGATGAGCGCTTATTCGACAGTGGAAAGTGGGGTACAGGATGGAATGCTTTTTTTGGATATGCAGATGGCAGCAACCGGCAAAGCATGAAGAAGCAGGTCCGGCCTTACGAGGCCGGCGAAGTAGGGGACGATGGTTATCCGGATGGATTGACCACGGAGATTGCCATTCAGAAGCTTGAGGAACTGGCGGAAAGAGACCAGCCTTTTTTCTTAGGTGTAGGTTTTTTTAAACCACACCTGCCCTTTAATGCCCCAAAAAGGTATTGGGATTTGTACGACCGTGAGAAGCTGCCGATTTCACCTACGCCGGGCATACCCAAACACGTGAATCGTGCCAGTCTACACCGCAATGGTGAATTTAATAACTACCAATTGGGTGATGAACAAGCAACGTTGGATAGTGATCTCTCCAAAGATTATGCTCGTAAGCTGGTACATGGATATTATGCTTGCATTAGTTACACAGATGCACAAGTGGGTCGAGTGCTTACAGCATTGGAGGATCTTGGCTTGGCCGAAAACACCGTCATTGTCATCTGGGGTGATCATGGTTGGCACCTGGGTGATCATCGCATCTGGGGAAAACACACCGTGTTTGAGCGAGCCTTGAAAAGTACGCTGATCATCAAGTCACCGGACGCCTCACAACAGATAGTCGAAGAAGTGGTGAGTACGGTGGATATATATCCCACACTAATGGGACTGTGCGAAATCAGGATGCCATATCTGGGAGATGGAACTAGTCTGGAAAAATTGATGGCATCGGGCACCGACGATGGTTGGCGGAATGCAGCATTTAGTTATTTCCGGCAGGGCATCAGTATGCGCACACCCAAATATCGACTTACCAAATACTATCGCGACGAAGAGCCTACCGTAGAGCTTTATGATCACGCTCGCCGTCGATATGAAAAGGTGAACATCGCCGCAAAAAATGCCAATCTAGTAAGTGAGCTTACCGCTCAATTTGACAAGGGAAGAACTGGGATCTTTGAATAATGCCAGGTGGCTTTTATTTGGGCACTTAGACGTATTTAGTGGGTTTTTTCCGATTTTAGTTGAACATCTTTTGAAAAATCCCTTTTTATCAATCAGCTATAGAATTATGATAATAGTCAATCCATCGCTCATGGCTCATTGATGCTAAGTGGTTAATTGATGTCCTTTTGTCTTGACACAAAGATCTTATGCGTATATCAATCCATAGAAGGCAGATTGAATACAGCACTAACCCTCGCTCTAGAAACATTCTACCACTCCTTAAACACGATAGCCTGTTAATTCACCCACCCGGGGTTCTTTGACCAGAACCCACTAAATATGGCCAAGAGCTTTTATTTGGCCTATGCATGTTATTTGGGAATTTCCCAGGTAATTATTCGATCGAAAATACCTAAAATCTCTTGGAATAGCCTGTCACAATGATGATTGCAGTGGCTCAGCAAGGTCTTGAATGAGCCATTACTGAATGAGCCATTTCTTGAAATTGGCAACTTGATCCTGACTAATGATCACATCTTCTTCGAAGGGAGGAATCAGCTCCACCTTAAGTTTGCTTTTTGACAATATTTTCATCGTTTTGATGGCACTTTGATTAACGATAAACTTCCGATTAATTCGATAGAATGCTTGTCGATCCAGTACCAACATCAATTCTGTGAGGGATTTATCAAGAATGAATTTACCTTGATCAACAGATACAAGACACACTAATTTTTGAGTGGCATAAAGATAGGCTATGTCTTTGGTGTCAACTTTGACATATTCCATACCTCTTTTTAGTAAGAATCTGGACTTAGTTTCAGTGGGCGGCTCCTTGCCCGATTCTCCTATCCAACCTAGTAGGTTTTTAATGTTGGTGGTGAAGTGCTCCCTGATCTGATCATACTTTTTCAGCGACGCCGCAATGCTTTCCGTTTGAAATGGTTTGAGCAAATAGTCTATACCATTGTAGGCAAATGCTTTCTGCCAATAGTGATCATAAGCTGTCACAAAAACAACGGGACAGTCGATATTAGTTTGACGGAGTATTTCAAACGATAGACCATCGGTCAATTCTATATCCATAAATATTAGGTCGGGTCTATGTTGTGATGTCAGCCATTCAATGGCATCTGAGCAGTTGTGCAGAATTGCTTCGATACTGCAATCAGGTCGGAGTGTTAAAATGGCGTGGGCTAATTTTTCTGCAGCTGGTTTTTCATCTTCAATGATTGCGATCTTCAAGCGGTTTGATTTTATCATGGGCTAGGCTTTAATGAGGGGGATTCTAACCATGAAGTATTTGCTCTTTGGTAAAATATCGATACTTCTTCCAGTTAGGATTTTGTATCGAGATCGCAAGTTTTCGATACCGATCCCCGTAGAATGTGCCTTGGTATTTTTTGGCATCCTGGTGTTGATGATTTCTAAGACATCCGCATTTCTGTCGATCCTGATTTGCATGGGATGCTGATCTGAAAATTTATTATGCTTAATGGCATTTTCTATTAGTGTCTGTAGGGATATCGGGGGGATCAGGTATTGCTTAAGGTCTTGGTCGTCAAGGACGATATCCAGCTTGACCGCATCCTCAAATCTAAGCTTCAATAAGGAGAAATATTTTTCCAAAAATTTTATTTCTTCCCAGAGCCAGACAAATTCTATGTTCTTGTGGTGTAGAAGATATCGGTACACTTCACTGAGGTGCTCATTAAAGATCTTAGCTTTCTCGGGATTTTCTTCGATAAAGTGCGACAAAGTGTTTAGAGAGTTGAAAACGAAATGAGGATCGATCTGCATTTTGAGCGCTTCGATTTCTACTTCTAGTTTGGCTTTCTCGATATTGGCTCTAATGATCTTCTCTGACTCTGCCTCTTTGACCAGAAAGACAGTCTCATAGACATGTACTATAAATAAAACACAGATCATTACGATGGACGTCGTCAGTTTTATGGTGGACCAATCCATGGTCCCACCTTTGAATATATTGTACCAGCCAACCAGGAGGAGTATGGTAATGGGAATGGTATAGAACGGTATGACCAGCAGAAGCACGATTACTTTACGCAAAGGCCTGTCAAACCAATCGAAGTAATTGCGAAGGGTAAATAGTAGGAATCTATTGCCTTCCCATACGATCCAGGCCAGTCCAATGGTATACAGATAACTGAGTTTGATAGACCACAAACTGTATTTCGTGTGATCTAACATGGCTGTGATGAGTGGAATGGCAATGCCAAAAAATGGAATCAGGATCAAGCGAAATCCTACATCGTTTAATTTGATGGGTTTTGCGGCCGGCTTAGTCGCGATTTCTTCAGGTTTTATCACTGTGTATTCCAAGTTGGTCGGGTGTAGTTTTGCCAGTGAAAATTAGCCAATTATCTTGAAAATGTTTGAAACCACATTTGTAACTTAAAAAGCACATACGAGCATGGATGCAATCACTGTGAACTGGCTGGCTATTTTGGTGGCTGGTATTTCGGCTTTTGTCTTAGGAGGTGTTTGGTATTCTCCAGCATTATTTGGCAGGGCCTGGATGTCGGAAAATAAGCTGACGGAGAAAGATGTAAAGGATGGTAATTCCGCAAAGATTTTTGGATGGGCTTTCATCTTATCCCTGGTGATGGCTGCAAACCTGGGTATGTTCTTGGCCGATACACCAGCCTCATGTCCCATCGAATGCGGGCAGCGTACCGATATTTCATGGGGAGCCATAGCTGGTTTTTTGGCTGGTGTTTGGGTGTTCGCGGGTATAGCCATCGTGGCCTTGTTTGAACAAAAAAGTACACGATACATTTTGATCAATGGAGGCTACCTGCTCATCGCGTTGACTCTGATGGGTGCCATCATCGGGCTGTGGAGATGACATCCCATGGAGATATGTATTTCGATGTGGAGCATAGTGTGTCGTACATCAAGCTCTGCATACCCATGATACTTTTGAAATTACTTAAAACTGACATTTGATGGTGGCATTAAAGCAATATTTACTGTGCACGCTGTTGATCGGATCCTGTAGTTTGTGTTGGACTTGTCACACAAGTGGCCCATCGGTCGTCTCGATTGCGGCGGAGTCAACATATGACAGTGTATTGGCTAAGGAGTTGGGTGCAGACGAATATGGCATGAAGCAGTACGTGATGGCCTTGCTGAGAGCTGGCCCAAATCGAAGTCTTGATTCTCTGGCTAGTTCGAAGTTGCAATCTGCACATTTGGAAAACATCGGTCGACTCGCCAAAGAGGGAAAGCTGGTTTTGGCCGGTCCATTTATACATGATGGACCTTTGCGGGGTATCTATGTGTTTGATGTAACCACCCTTGAGGAAGCTGAAGATTTGACAAAGACCGATCCTGCCATTAAAGCGGGTTCGCTAGAAATGGAATTGGTACCATGGTATGGAAGCGCGGCTTTGTTGAAAGTCAACGAGATCCATGCAAAGATCGCCTCCAAAGGACTGCCTTAGGTCAATCGTGGCATGTACTCACAAGACTAATGATTGGAGGCAAGTGTTGTCCTTTCTTTCTCATCTATGAAAAAGTAGGAAGAATTTATAAAATGGGCATCGACCGGAATTTTATAGATGACCTTCTGCCAGGCCGACTGCTCGCATGGCACAGACTGCTGGTAAGAAATGGACTATAGTTCCTTAATGAACTTGTGCAAAATGGCCTTAACTTTGTATCAGAGCGTGATCTAATTCCAAATTTATTTCAGGTTAGGAAATGTAGCTATGTCACCATTCGATGATTCTAGACACTTTGTATATGACTAGGGAAGCGCCGGGTAATGAGCTGTATCCGATTTTTTTGAAATTGCACCAGCTGCACACCCTAGTAGTGGGGGGAGGAAATGTCGGGCTGGAGAAACTGGAATCGCTGCTGAAAAGCAGTCCACGAGCAAAGATCACGATGGTGGCTGGTGAAGTGCGCAGTGCTGAAATCTGGAACCTAGAAAAACGTTTTGAGGGCCTGATAGTGACAGAGAAGCCTTTCGAATCTTCGGATCTTGAGGGAAAGGATTTGGTGATTTGTGCTACGGACGACCGGAACCTACACGAACAAATTAGGGAGCTTGCCCGTGCAAGCAACAAGATAATCAATGTTGCTGATACACCTGAACTATGCGACTGCTATCTTGGGTCGATTGTGAAGAAGGGTGATCTGAAGATTGCCATTTCGACCAATGGAAAATCACCGACATTGTCCAAACGGATGCGTGAATATTTGACGGAGGCATTGCCCGAAGCTGAAGATATGCAGCAATTGCTAGACAGTTTGGAGGCAGTGAGGGATCAACTCAAGGGTGATTTTGAATATAAAGTGAAGAAGTTAAACGAGGTTACTAGAAGTTGGCTGGAAGTTGCCAAAGGGGACGGGGAGCTGTAGGAGGGCGATGTGACCATAGTTTTTGTAGACAGTGATAGCATGGCAGGCCAAGAGTGTCGTTACATCCCAATCGAAATCCTTTTTTTGAGCCTAATAAAGTGGAGAAAAATTACTAGCAGCATTGGCCAGACTTAGATCAAGGATCACAAATTAGCTTTTACAGCCATGGCTCTTGCATATCTGTGATTCGTACTGTCAGCCCAATGGAGGATATCTTGACTGAGTTCTTGAGCCAGAGCACGGTAATCCTCATCGAGCATCAAGTTGTCCAATTCTCCAGGATCGTTTTTCAGATCGTACAATTCATCCACTTCTTCGCTGCCCCAGTGATAAACAAATTTGTAATCTCCCTTCCGGCACATGATGATTTTGTTTGCACCCATGGGATGAATTTCTGAAAAAATCTGGGAACGGTGCTCCGCTGATTTACCTGAAAGTAGCGGAAGTAAGCTCTTTCCATCGACTCCGTTAGGTATGGAAATACGTGCTGCATCCAAAATCGTTGGGAGTAAGTCTATCGAAGATGACAGTTGCTCGATGCTATGATTTGCCGTACCCAACGAAGGGATGCGTAGAATGGCAGGGACATGAAAAAGCTCTTCGTAGGCATTGCTACCAAGTTTGTAGATCATGCCGTGACTTCCCACCATGTCTCCATGGTCGGTGGTAAATACAACGATGGTGTTCTCCCATTGGTTTGTGTTCTGCAAAAGTTGAAAAACTCTGCCTATCTGTTGGTCAATAAACGAGCTGTATCCCCAGTAACGCCGGATGTAGTCCTTGTATTGGGATTCATCCCATTGACCGAGTACATATTGTAGGTTAGTGAGCTTTTGGGTGCTGGGCTTGCCCTCCAAATAGTCGTATAGATTATCTGGAAGCTCTATCTGGTCCATGCTGTACATGGTGTCCCAGGGTTGTGGTGGAGCAACTGGCAGGTGTGGGCCAAAGTAAGAGAGAACAGCTGCCCATGGCACTTCTTGATGTGGTTTCTCCGCAATGAATGTGTTGACTTCATTGGTGAAATAGGTGGCCATATGTAAATCCTCTCCCAGCATCGAGTACATGTGATTACCTTCTTCAGCGGATTGGAAGACATCGTGGTTGCCCGCATGGTGAGCCAGATCCATGCGACCCTGATCGACCAACCAATCTTTGTACTGTCGCCAGCCTCCCCTCCATGTATCAAAGCCCATCTGACTAGAATCTTCACCAAGTCCCCCAGGCCTTTTTTCGGGAATCCAACCTTTGACCGTTTCCCTGCGCTCGAAATACCAATAATCCACAATCTCATCTCCCAGGGGATCTTTGGGAGATCCTGGTGGATGCATATAGTCCGTACCCGCATAGGTAGATCTACCCACGTACATATTACCGTTCAGATGAGCTTTGCCAAAGTAGCCGGTTCGGTAGCCAGCATCTTTTAGTATAGAACCCATGACGGGAATTTTGGGATCTAACTTGACATTGTTGGAAAAGACGTTGTGATGGTGCAAATATCGTCCCGTCAAGATGCTTGCCCGTGAGGGACTGCAGGCAAAGGCAGCGATGTAGAAGTTTTCGAGGAGAAATCCGGTAGATGCAAGTTGGTCCAAATTTGGGGTCTTTATCACAGGATTGCCATAGGCACCCACGCAACTTACTGGATGCTGATCGGTCATGATGAACAGAATATTGGGTTTTTGCTTAACATGCTGTTTTTGGCAACCCAGGGTGCAGCAGCTCAAGAGTATCAGATACCACGGCATATTTGCCATTCTAGAGTGAGTCATCGGTTAGTAGTTTATCAACGCTATATTACCGCTTTTCACCTTTGAAGCGGTCGTTTTATGAGTCTAGGTAGCCGATTAGCCCTTTAGGCGCAACCTTTCTGCTGTATGAAGAGTCTTTTAGTTCATTCATCGAAATATTCCACCCTATTTAGCTCATTAGCTAGTTATTTGCAGCATGAACAGATACTTCAATCACACCGTGCATTTTCTCATAGGCATGCTTATGTATTCGACGGCTCTGGCACAGACAGCCATGATCTCAGGTCAGTTGGAAGACTCAGAAGGTGCGGCAATCATCTTTGCCAATGTGGCTTTGTATCAAAGTCAGGACAGCGCCCTGGTAAAGGTAGCTCCATCGGATGAGCACGGTCAGTTTTCCCTACAAAATTTAAGTCATGGCAACTATTTCCTTAAGGCCAGTTATGTAGGATATGCCGATTTGCACATTCGAGACCTGGATCTCGCCGAAAATCAGGCATTGGTTCTAGAGAAACTTACTTTTCAGAAGGATGCAGTTGAATTGGATGTGGCTACTGTGACAGCACAGCGATCCATCTTAGAGGTCAAGGCAGATCGCACCGTGTTTAATGTCCAAGGAACCATCAACAGTGCCGGAGAAAATGCCATCGAACTGCTGCGGAAGGCACCCGGTGTTTTGGTCGACAATAATGACAACATCAGCGTCCTAAGCCGGTCGGGAGTTATGGTGTACATCGATGGAAAACGATTGCCACTGTCTGGACAAGACCTCAGCAATTACCTACAAAATCTGACCGCAGAGCAAATTGACAGAATTGACATCATCTCTAATCCAGGGGCAAAATATGAAGCGGAAGGAAATGCAGGCATCATCGATATCCGACTGAAGAAAGACAAGAATTCTGGCGCCAATGGAATGGTCAGTACTAATTTTAGCCAGGGTGAATATGCCAAGGGGAATGTAAATTTTAACGGCAACTATCGAAATAAACATATGAACGTGTTTGGCAACCTGGGTTACAATGGGGGCCAAGCTTTTAATACGATCGTTTTTGACAGTTATCAGAATGGAATTTTTTTGGATGAGTACAATCGGTTTAAATGGCAATGGGATGCGTTCGATTATCGTCTGGGGACGGACTTTTTTATTAATAAAAACCATACCCTTGGATTTATGGTGGGAGGCAGATCTTCCGAACGCAGCAACCGGTCCACCAATAGGATTGAAATTTCCCCAGAATCATTTCAGACAGCGATTGACAGTATTTTGGTGGCCAACAATCATGCTCAGGATGGCAGCAAGCAGTATACCTATAATTTGAATTATCGCTATGACAAGGATCATAGGACGTTGAACATCGATGCTGATTATGGGCGGTTTAGAAATACCAGTACGAGAGTACAGCCCAATAAATATTATGATCCGTCTGAGGAGATTGTACTAAAGGAATTGGTCAATACTTTCGATACACCCAGAGATATTGATATATACACGTTCAAAATTGACTACGAGCGACCATTGGGCAAGGGTAAGTTGGGTCTGGGCACTAAATTAAGCAAGGTTTCTACCGACAATACATTTTCTTTGTTTGACCGGATCAATGGACTGGATGAATTTAATACTCGGCGATCTAACCGGTTTGTCTATGATGAATCTGTATATGCCGCTTATTTCACCTATTCCACATCTTTGGGTGAAAAGTGGAGTTTATCTGCTGGCCTGAGGGCAGAGCAAACCGATGCCACCGGAGATCTGCAGGCCTTCTTGCCAGAACTGCAGGAGGCACCAGTAGATTTTAATTACTTAAGCTGGTTTCCCTCCGCAGGATTGACTTATCGGCTAGCCCAGAATCATACTTTATCACTTAACTATGGCCGCAGAATCAATCGGCCAGATTATAATGTACTCAATCCGTTTCGCAACCAGCTGAGTGAGATTTCTTTTGAGAAGGGAAATGCTTTTTTGCAACCAGAAATTGTCAATAACCTTGAGTTGGGTTACACATTAAAGCACATGTACAATTTCAAGCTGGCCTACAGCCGAACCATCGATCAGATTACTCGCTTGATCGGACCCAGCGAAGAAGATGTGCGGGCCAATTTTATCACCTGGGATAATTTAGCTAGCCAGACCATCTACAGTGCCAATGTAAGTGCACCTTTACAGATCATGGAAGCCTGGAGTGCCTATGTCAACCTTTCTGGATCACACCTCAACAATCAGGCTGACTACGGTGGTGGGGCGATTGTCGACGTACAAGCCTGGAGCTATAGTGTTTTCCAACAGCATACCATCAAACTAGCTGAGGGATTTACTGGTGAAATATCCGGATGGTATTCGGGACCTGGTGTCTGGGGAGGAGTGTTCTTATACAACCACAGTTGGAGCCTTAATTTGGGTCTGCAAAAGAAATTGTTTAAGAATAAAATGAATATGAAATTGAGCGCCCAAGATATCTTCTACGAGAGTGGCTGGGAAGGAATCTCAGAATTCAATGGGTTGAGGTCAACAGGATCTGGAAATTGGGATAGCCGTCGTGTTAGCCTAAGCGTAAGTTATCTTTTCGGGAATCAGAATATCAAATCTAGAAACCGAAAGACCGGGATGGAAGATGAGTCCAAAAGAGTGGGTGGAGATTAGGGTAACAAAGGTAGAGAGGGTAGCAAAGATAGAAAGCGATTAAAACGGCTTATATAGCGATGGCGGGTTGCTTTGAGTCTTACTCCACTGTCGAGTTCACCAAACCCTAATCAATAATCCGGGTTAGATGCCACTCCGCTTCGCTACAGCGAGCGTAACTATGCTTGGCATGCCGCTGTCCCTTTCTACCTGATACCGGTCACCACCAGTCTACGGTAGCTCGTCAAGGACGGAATGCCGTCGTCTCTCAATGTCAGCATGAAGTGCATCGTTTTATCAAGGGCGTCTTGCGGTATCCGGATCTCAGTCGAGACCTGATCAGCGTGCATGATCTTCACCGGTTGATCATAGGTTCCAGCCTCTGGATAGACCCACCAAGAGTACTGAAGCTTGTCCTGATCCGGATCACTTGAACCTCCAGCATCCAGCACAAGGATCGAGCCCACGCTAATATTTTGATAGAGGACCCTCTTAGATTGATCACCATTAAGGACTGCGATGGGATTGTGATTAACCTCGTCGTATGGTTTGATGCATCGATCCATCCTGGCTGCAAAATCATGTTGAAAGTCAGTCCGCCACCGAAAAATTGGCGCCCATTGATTGTGGTAGATTTCACCCTTGTACGACCATTTGTCCTTGGCATCGGCATACAGAAAGTAGTCGAGATAGGGCAGTTCATTCACCCATGCTCCACCTTTTCGGTTGTAGGCTCCAGCATATTGCTCCGCGACTAGGTTTACGTTTTTTTCTTTCTCCCTCGAAAATCTTCCACCCCAACTCCCCTGCCACTGTTTTTCGGGATCATTTAGGCCATTGGGCATAAGATAGAAGTATGTAGGTGTGTCGCCCTCCCAGATATGAAGTGCCTGCGGATACACTTGCCCTAGCGGACCATGCCCTTCCTGAATATTTTCTTTAACCCACGCTTTGGTCACGACTGTTTCATCGCCGCCTCTGGTGTGGTCCCATTCTGTAGCACTGAATCTATTGGACATGCCCTTGTAGGCCACAACATTTCTGATGATGAAAAGATCGGGGAAAGTCTTGGCCATCCAAGCACCGGCATCGTCCTGTGCAGCTAAGTCGTAGACACGCATTTTGGCAAGGAACTCTTGTAGTGCAGCATCACTTCTTTCCTGCCTCACCGTCCAGATCGCTTGAGCAACGGTGTTGGCTCCTCCCCACACTAGACACCACAGGGGCCTACCATCCTCCTTGTCTACAGCATCGATGATCAATCTAGCACCTTTGGATGGTCGAAAACCCACTGCGCTCATCCCATATCCATTGTTTCCAGTCACCGTCACAGAATGTAGGTATGCTGGACTTGGATAGTCTGAATCGTGCAACAGTAAGTTGTCGTGGACTTTGGCGTACGCGTCGATGCACTCATGTATGACGTGGGTGGCCGGGTCACAAAGCTTCCAGATGCCGGTCGACCCAATAAGTCCTTCAATATCGTAGTCATTGGCATAGGTCAGCAACCTGACCAGTGACTCTTGATCATCGGGCTCATTGGTAATATCTGTGGTTACGATGATGCGTGGCTTGGGCTGTGCCAGCAGAAATGTGCTGGTGAGCCATGACACCAAACAAAGGATCAAGGCATATTTTGATGGTCTCTTTGGTTGATTTCTGATTCCTGCCATAGGTGCATCCATAACTCTTCCGATGGTCTTTGGAATTTAAGATAACCAATTGTTTGAATCGTCTTCGAATGGCCCGTTAATTCCAACCTTGGGATCGGTAAGCCCGTCTCCCATGTAACACCTTGGAGCTTCTTCAACGACTAAAACCATGAATATTGGCTACAAGGGCAAGGTACAACTTAGGGATTGCCGAGCCCTTGCTAAAAAACAAAACATGTGGGATCGGTAAGCCCGTCTCCCATGTAACGCCTTGGAGCTTCTTCAACGACTAAAACCATGAATATTGCTACAAGGGCAAGGTATGACTTAGGGATTGCCGAGCCCTTGCTAAAAAACGAAACATGTGGGATCGGTAAGCCCGTCTCCCATGTAACACCTTGGAGCTTCTTCAACGACTAAAACCATGAATATTGCTACAAGGGCAAGGTATAACTAAGGGATTGCCGAGCCCTTGCTAAAAAACGAAACATGTGGGATCGGTAAGCCCGTCTCCCATGTAACGCCTTGGAGCTTCTTCAACGACTAAAACCATGAATATTGCTACAAGGGCAAGGTATGACTTAGGGATTGCCGAGCCCTTGCTAAAAAACGAAACATGTGGGATCGGTAAGCCCGTCTCCCATGTAACGCCTTGGAGCTTCTTCAACGACTAAAACCATGAATATTGCTACAAGGGCAAGGTATGACTTAGGGATTGCCGAGCCCTTGCTAAAAAACGAAACATGTGGGATCGGTAAGCCCGTCTCCCATGTAACACCTTGGAGCTTCTTCAACGACTAAAACCATGAATATTGGCTACAAGGGCAAGGTATGACTTAGGGATAGGGATTGCCGAGCCCTTGCTAAAAAACAAAACATGTGGGATCGGTAAGCCCGTCTCCCATGTAACGCCTTGGAGCTTCTTCAACGACTAAAACCATGAATATTGCTACAAGGGCAAGGTATGACTTAGGGATTGCCGAGCCCTTGCTAAAAAACAAAACATGTGGGATCGGTAAGCCCGTCTCCCATGTAACGCCTTGGAGCTTCTTCAACGACTAAAACCATGAATATTGCTACAAGGGCAAGGTATGACTTAGGGATTGCCGAGCCCTTGCTAAAAAACGAAACATGTGGGATCGGTAAGCCCGTCTCCCATGTAACGCCTTGGAGCTTCTTCAACGACTAAAACCATGAATATTGCTACAAGGGCAAGGTATGACCAAGGGATTGCCGAGCCCTATACAGAAACGAAACGTCCTGCGTCTTCGAATGGCACTACTATACCAAAATCAGACGCAACACGCCGCATTACACCTACGGAACATATCATCGGGCTCTCTACAAAGTATGGATCCCAGCCTGGGCAAATGATGGAGCTCGAGACCAACTCAAAAAGCCATAGGAAATTAATCTACAGATTTCACGTTTGTCTTGATAACCGCTGTGTTCAACCCACAGTCAAAACGGACATCATCTCGGTCAGACCAAATCGCAGTATATGACCTTAAGGATTGTCTTTTTCACATCGTTCATCTTTCACTTCTTGATCCTTCATGCCACGAATTATTATGTGTCAAAT
Organism: Saprospiraceae bacterium; assembly: GCA_965223025.1. GTDB lineage: Bacteria > Bacteroidota > Bacteroidia > Chitinophagales > Saprospiraceae > JABDMH01. The sequence continues at coordinate 2,812,523 of CBDCVP010000023.1, read as the reverse complement.
GCAGGTAGTGACTCCAATGATGGCCTATCACTGGCCAATGCCTTCGAGACCATTCAATACCCCATTGATCAGGGACTGCTATCAGCAGGTGATACGGTTTTTGTGGCAGATGGTCAATATGTAGGATTTGATAATCGGTCTGCTTCCGGTACCGCCGGAAGTCCATTGGTATTTATAGCCATGGGAAGTAATTGCATCATCACCGGACCAGGCGGAGTCCGTGATGATGGCATCAATCTTGAGAATGTTGACTACAATGTGGTCGATGGTTTTACAAGTAACCATATGACTGGCAGTGGAAATGGCATTAGATTGGTGCTGGCAGATCATTGCGTGGTGCGTCGTTGTACCACGAGATATAATGCTGAGCGAGGCATCTTTACAGGTTTTACCAACGATGTCATCATCGAATACAATGTTTGCTCAAACTCGATTGATGAGCACGGTATCTATGTTTCCAATAGTTCCGACAGAGCTATTATTAGGTATAATATATGCCATGACAACAATGCCATCGGGATTCACTGCAATGCTGATCTGAGCTCAGGGGGTGATGGTATCAGCGATGACTTCAAGATCTACGGCAATATTCTATTTCAGAATAACAAGGCTGCTGGGATTAATATGGATGGCATCAGGAATGCCCAGGTATTTAATAATTTGATTTACAACAATCACATGGCACAGGGCATTGCTTTGTTTCAGATCGATGGCGCAGTACCCAGCACCGGTGCCAGCATTTTCAACAACACGATCATCGTGCCGGATGATGGGCGATGGGGCATACTTTTTAGGGATGGGTCCCACGATGGTGCTGTCGTTTACAATAACATCATAATGACCGAGCATGCCAGTCGAGGTGCTATTGCTACCACGTCTACCCATAATTTCATCAGTGATTATAATTTGGTGACAGACGTCATGAATGCCATCGATGATAATCCCGCCAATGCCATCACACTCGCCCAGTGGCAGTCTCAAACTAGTCAGGATCTGAATTCCAAAATCATAGCGCCGGTTTCACAGGTTTTTGCCGACTACTTGGGGGAAGATTACCACCTGTCAGATCCTTCGCAAGCGACTGATATGGGCACAAACCTGGTTAGCAACCTTGTATCCCATGATCTTGACGGCAACGCCAGGCCTGGAGGTTTAACATACGACATTGGTTGTTATGAAGAAGATGGATCAAGTAGTGACTGTGGTACCCAATTATTACTGATACATGACCCTATTATTGGACAGACCTATGACGATGCGGCCCGCATTGACTCAGATGCTGAAGTCAATCAACACAATGTGGTTTTTCGCGCTGAAAGAGAAATTAACCTCTTACCCAATTTTACGGTACTACCTAATTTCTCTCTGATGATCGACATCTTGCCTTGCCATCAGCATTAACCACGAGACCCTGCAGGTCTACTCGGGGTATACAGGCAGAATGGCACGAACCTCCAATACCCTATACGTGAAGATTGCTCTCATGTCAAAGAAGGTCCCTGCAGGTCATTGAAGTGGGTCCCTATTGGATAGTTGCAAGGATTTCATCTGCGCTACGGCCATTCAGTTCCAAATTTGTTACTTTCCATCATGAGTAGGATCGCTTCTTTCTTGATAGGTTTCTTTTTATGTACAAGGGCCATTGCGCAGGATATGCCCACTAGTTTGCCAAGGATAGATTTCCATCTCACTGCTCAGCCATGGCAACCCACTGGCATTGTTCCCACCGACTATTTGAAGTCGATTGAGGGTATGTGTCGCATAGCTCAACAATTTCAGGACGAGCATGGAGCCATTATTGACCCCTTTCTTCTTCGAGAGCATCAGTACTCGACGCCATATTATGCGCATGCAGTAGCCACTCTATTGGCCACCAACACAGCTTTAGACCTTTTGCCATCGGGATTAAAGGCGATGGAGCATGCCACCCAGTGTTTTGCCAATGGATATGAGCGCATTCCCGATGCTCATGGAGAGTTTTTTATCAGTCCTCTGACTGAAGCGCTGGATCTGTACCAACACCTTGTCGATAAACCTACGTACGAGCTTTGGAGGGATCGCATGAGCACACCCTTGCATAGAATCTTGAGCAACATGCATGGTAGATTAAATAATTGGAGAACCTACGCGATGAAAGGGGAATGGCAAAGGGGTCAGAAAGGTCTGATACCTGTAGATTCTGCCATCATGTTTATTGAAAGGGGATGGTTAAGGGGGACCCAGCGAGAAAGAATTCTGCTGGACAAGTGGAATTTGTATCAGGACTGGAGCAGTGATCCTCAGTCTCATGCGGTGGAAGCAGTGGGTCGCGGTAATCTAGTAAGCTTGCACAGTGGGCATTATACTGGCCCCTCATCCAAAGAAATCGAAGAAATCGTAAGGAGGGGAAGCCGAACATCGCTTCTGCTACAAAGTCCATCGGGTCAATGTCCTCCAAACGGGAGAACAGACAATCATGTGTTCAATGATATTTTATATATGGCGATATTCCATGCCATGAGTCGCGATGCTCTGTCGCTTGGAGATCGCAGATTAGCAGGTCAATATGTGAGGGCTGCAAACTTGGCCTTCCAGAGCATACAGCGCTGGCGACGCCACGACGCAAATTGGGACGGATCATTTTACATTACCAAAAATCATTTCGACCCAGCAGAAAGAATCGGATATCAGCCCGCTAGCCAATGGGGCAATTATTCTGGAGCGATGATGTTTCATCTGGCGGAAGCATATCATGCCGCTCTTACCTCCGTTGAGGAAAAACCCAGCACCGTCGAAATTGGTGGATATGCATTGACTACTGATGCAGCATTTTCGACCTTCGTCGCCAATGCCGGGGGGATGCAGATATTTGTGAATTTGCGAGGTGCTTCCGTGCCAAAATATGGGCTATCATGGACGCCTCTGGGTGTAGTAAGGTTTAGCAAAAGTGGTTGGGATGATCGTTTGGGTCCTTCGGATGGTCAGCATATCCCGGCCTCAAAAGTCGAGCAGCACGAAAAGGGACTGACCTTTGGACCGATCTGGAGGGAAGGTGCCAAATGGATCCATCTAGCTGATCGGCCAAAGGACTACCGCATTACGCCAACGGTACATTTTGTGCATCCTCTGCTGGTACGGTTCTCGCTCAGCTACCACTATGTGACTGGAAGTGGAGGGCCTTATTTTAAACAAGACTTTACGGTGACACCCGATGGCATATTGACCAAACTGTATGCTTTGCAGCCAACCGATTTTGGTCTATCGGTGCCATTGCTTGTTAATGATGGTCGACCATTGGAGATAGAGATCGGACATGGGATCGCAAGTGTTTTCCATGAAAAAGACCATGACCATCAGAATTTCATAGGCCTAAATTCAAATGTGGAAATATCTCTGAGTGAAGATTCTTTGCAAAGTACCTATGGTTGGTTGCGCTCTGCTAATTTTTTATCCACATCTGATACCATCCTCCATTTTATCTACCCTCAGAAAATGGGGGAGAAGCCCAGTGCTGAAGCGGTGCAGAAAAGTTTTCGTTGTGACGGAGATGATTTCAGCTCAATGCTACATGTTATTAAGCAGAACCTTTATCTTGGTCGTGATGCGGCAGGAGGCGAAGGTGATCGACTCGATCTTAATCAAGATGGAACCACCGATCTTCAATTTGATGGTTGGTGTCGATTCATGGTACAGCTGGAAGGTGATCAGGTGATGGCCGTTGAGGTCGATCGCAGTGTGACACTCCACTATCGGGGAGAAGAGTTTAGACTTCTAGCTTATAATCCAGTAATGATCCGCGATTGATTTTTTAGTTCGGTCATGATAACTTTTCACCAGTTAGACAATCGATGCCATGCATATTAATATCTGTGTTCTACTAATACTATTCGTTTTTGCATTCAGTTGTAGCGATCCACCTGTTGAGGAGGAGAAAAGTTCACCTAATGTGTTGTTCATCTTAGCTGATGATTTGGGTTATCATGATTTGAGTGTGATGGGGAGTACATACTATGAAACGCCACACATCGATCGAATTGCTAAAGAAGGCATGATCTTTACTAATGGCTATGCCACCTGTCAGGTGTGCAGCCCGAGTCGAGCCAGCATTATGTCGGGTAAAGTACCCGCCCGACATGGGATTACGGATTGGATAGGAGCAAAAACGGGTGAGGATTGGCGTAAGGCCGGCAGACATAATAAACTACTTCCACCATCCAACGTGCACAATTTACCGGCTGAATATGTCGTCCTTCCAGAAGCGATGAAGGAAGCGGGATACAAGACATTTTTTGCCGGAAAATGGCACTTGGGTTCAGAAGGATCCTGGCCAACGGATCATGGGTTTGATATCAACAAGGGTGGATGGGATGTAGGTAGCCCGAGAGGTGGCTTTTTTGCACCGTGGCAAAATCCCAATTTACCACCTGGGAAAGATGGCGAGAATTTATCCATCAGACTTGCCAATGAAACAGCAGCATTTATACGAGCTCATCGAGATACTTCATTTTTTGCCTATCTCTCCTTCTATGCCGTACATGCACCCATCCAAACCACCGAAGAAAAGTGGGCTAGATACCGGGCAAAGGCTGAAGCCAGGGGCATTGCCCAGAGTGGATTTAAAATGGGACATTTTTTGCCCATTAGACAAGTACAAGATAATCCTGTCTATGCAGGACTTCTAGAAACTATGGATGACGCTGTAGGCATTGTCCTGAATACACTCGATGAATTGGGACTTGCAGAAAATACCATCGTCATATTTACTTCTGATAATGGTGGAGTGTCTGCTGGCGATGCTTTTGCGACTTCCAATCTACCTCTTCGGGGAGGTAAAGGGTATCAGTATGAAGGTGGGATTAGAGAACCCTATTTTATAAAGGCTCCTATGCTCGACATTGCAGGAAAGAGGAATGATACTCCGGCCACAGGTGCCGATTTTTATCCAACTATCTTGGATTTAGTGGGTGCGCAGCAAAAACCCCAAGAGCATGAAGATGGTATGAGCCTGCTGCCGGCCATGAACGGCCAAACAATGCCAGAACGGTCCCTGGTCTGGCACTATCCCCATTATGGCAATCAGGGTGGAAGACCATCTGGCATCATACGTCGAGGAGACTGGAAACTGATCCACTATTATGAGGACGAAAGTGAGGTATTGTACAATTTGAAATCGGACTTAGAGGAGCAAGTCGATCTTGCCGCACAACATCCTGATAAGGTGAAGGAAATGAGCAATGCACTATTTGATTTTCTGAAGGAGGCTGGAGCACTTTTTCCTGAGCCAGACCCTGCCTATGATGAGGCTAAAGAAAAGGCTTTCCTAGACCAGATTGTCAAGGTTCGTTGGCCAAAATTGGAGCAGCAGCGCATGGATTTCTTGGCACAAGACTTCGATCCAGGAAATGAGTGGTGGGGCAGCAAGGTGACCATGGACTAGTAATAAAAAATCAGCTACTAGTCATAGTCAGTGATGTACAGGGACGACATTGTCCGATTGAAGGATCCAGCACCGACCGTCCACACGGCATGATGTTTTGTGCCAACGGTCCGTATGACAACTTTTATGGTATGGGCTGGGTTAGATAGCAGATATGGAAAAATCAACCCTGTCGAAGAGAGGTGAAGAAGCCAGCAGAGGAACACCTAGGGTGGATCTCGACGTGTTTTTTGAAGCTTCTCAAAACACCTATGATCCCAATCGGAATCCGGGGGGTGCCTTTCTTCTCAATATGGCCGAAAATCGACACTGCTGGAAGATGCTGCGAGATCAGATCAGAAAAAACTGCAGTAGTCGGGATATTCCCGATTGGGTCGCTGGATATACGGCAGTCGGTGGAGCACCAATGGTGAGGCAATCTATTGCTCACTTCCTGGAAGTGTTTATTACGAAGTGTCCCGTTGATCCAAATCGCCTGGCACTTTCGGCAGGAGCAACGAGTGTGATCGAGATGACTGCATTCATTTTGGGCAATCCCGGTGAAATAGTCGTATTTCCTGCTCCCGCATATCCAGTATATAAGCAAGATGTAGGCAGCCTTGCCGGCTTGCGGCGACTTGACTTACCAACGCATGACAGTCTGATTGACATACAAACAGGACCTCACATCACCAACAAGATGCTAGATGACATATGGGTTGATATCCGGAAGGCGGGTGGGACATGGTCGATGTTGGTACTTACCCAACCCGATAATCCAACGGGCCTGATCTACAGCCCAGAAGATTTGAGGCGAATAGCAGCATGGTGTATCGAGCAACAGGTCCATCTGGTAGTGAATGAGATCTATGCCCTTTCATTGGTTAATGTAAATCATCCAGAGTTAGTGCAAGACTATATGGGGGAATCTACTTTCTTCTCTTTTGCCCGAATTATGGAAGAATTGCCCAGTGATTATTTGCACTATTGGTACGCTTTTTCCAAGGATTTTGGCATTTCAGGATTTAGAGTTGGCATGCTGTATTCGTTTAATGAGGATCTCTTGAAGGCTTACAATAACCTGGCGTTGGGACGCTGTGTATCCAATCATACCCAATGGATTTTGCAATGGATCATCGCGGATCACGATTTTGTTCAAAAGTATGTAGAAGCCAATCAAAAACACCTGACAGCTTCTTATCTACTGGTCATCAGGACCCTGCGAAAACTGCGGATACCCTACGTGCCAGCCAGGGGTAGTCTATTTGTCTGGGCCGATTTTTCTGCTTACCTCAAAAAGGGTGAGCCGGAGGAGCAGATTTGGATGGATATCTACCGGAGTACCGGTATTTTATTGACTCCAGGATCGGGCTTTGGCCATAACTACGAAGGAGCCTTTCGAATCGTACACACTTTAGTGAACCATGAAGACATGATGATAGCCATGAAAAAACTGGAAAACTTCCTGGTCGACAGGAATGTCGCGAAGCCTACTGGTGATCGTTAAGGCTATCTTAATCAACGAAATAAGTTGTCAGTGTCCCCGTTAAATTCATAAATTTACTAGTCTTTGTGCTTGAACGACCTCAAATGGTGTGATTCTTGCTCAATGACAATAAATTACAAGTATGAAAAAATTTGCTTTCGTTTTGGTTTTTCTGGGTGCTAGCTTATTTGCCCTGGGACAAGCACCTTCTACCGAGGACTTGAGTCAGTATGCTTCTGAAGGCTGGCATGTGTTGGTTGATAAAGCTTTTGCTGAGTCAAAGGAGACAGGTAGGCCGATTATGGCCAATTTCACTGGCAAGAAGTGGTGCGGTTGGTGCAAACGATTGACATCTGCCGTTTTTGAAAAGGATGAATTTAAGAGCTGGGCTGAAGAAAATGTCGTACTGCTGGAGCTGGACTATCCTCGTCGTACCAAGTTGCCAGATGTACTTCATCGGCAAAATGCCGGATTACAGCAGGCCTTTAAGGTAAGGGGTTTTCCTACCATCTGGGTATTTGACCTAGACAAAGATCAAAACTCAGGCCAGTACTCTATCAAGGCACTCGGCAAAACTGGCTATCGTCCTACCGTTGAGGAGTTTACATCTGGTGTAGATCAAATGATTGCCAAGGCCAATGCAGCTGGTAGGGGAAAAGAAGCAAGCACTACACCTTGATTGTAGCCCTAGACTCCATCATTTGACAACTGTGTGGTGGTGACACCCTGCCACAAGGTAGCATAGAATCTATCAGTTCATTGCTCCACATCTTCTCAATCACCTCGAAATCAAGATCATGGATCCCATCTACATCAAAACTATTGAGACATTGGTGGCCATCGGACTTCTGGTGATTGTCCGGAAAGTGATAGCCAGCATCGTTGCGAGGCGACTGATCAATGCGCGATTTGGGCTTATGAGGCAGAAGGTGGTCTCCAGACTGCTGAAGATCATATATTTGGTAGTGCTGGTCATTATTTTAGCAGGGATATGGGGTCTGGAAGGTACACAGGTACTTGCTTTCGTTACGACAACTTTGACAATCTTGGGCATCGGTTTTTTTGCGCAATGGTCATTGCTCTCCAACATCACCTCAGGACTCATCTTGTTTTTCAATCATCCTCTCAGGATCGGAGATTTTATTTCCATTCTGGATAAGGACTTTCCCATAGAGGGGGAGGTCGTGGACATCAGTCTGTTTTTCCTCTATGTCAGAGATAGCGATGGTCGCATTTTTTCCATTTCAAATACGGTAGTCATGCAAAAGACCTTTCGCATCCTAGAGACAGAAGCCAGGTTTCAGTCAATGGAAGTGAAGAAGAACAGCCTTTCAGGGGATTGATGGGACTAATACTCCTGGCGTACGTTCACCTCTAAGAGATCACCAAAATCCCAAAAGGCTCAGGTGGTCCTTCCATTTTTCTCAATCGACTGATACTCAGGCAGCACTCAATCTCGAGAAAGTGAAAATCTCATCTAGGATGGAGCATTTTGTAGAGATGGCACATTCATTAGTGGGCTCATTTGTGCATGGTCAGTCTCTGTGAAGTACTATCTTTATTCAGATTCCTTCAAGCTTCAGAAAGATCCTGTCACTGTTAAAGAAGATCACGAGCACCTATAAGTCCATCGGGCCTGGCTTGATGGTGGCTGCTGCTGGTATCGGTGCTGGAGATATGGTGATCGGCATTCAGCTGGGACTGGATTTCCGATCCTCATTTATCATTGCGGTACTGATGATCTGCTTGGTGAAGTATGTGCTCACTGAAGGCTTGGCTCGCTACCAACTTGTCACTGGGTCCTCCGTCATCGAAGCTTGGGGAGCCAAGTTTCCAGCGGTTGTAAAATATATGTTCTTTGCTTTCTTTCTCCTATGGTCCATTATGGTGGCTGCTGCGCTCATGTCTGCCTGCGGAATAGCGGCATTTTCAGTGATATCTGTAGGCAATGTTGCCCTCTGGGGCATTCTTCATGCGTTGGTTTCCTTTTTGATCGTCATTTTTGGCCGATATAGATTTTTGGAGCACTTCTCGATGAGCCTAATCTTCCTTTTGATTGTGATCGTGGTGGGTACAGCCATCTATCAACTGCTTGGAGGACATACAGATTTTTCCAGCAACTACGCTGGAGATTTTCAGCATCACACCTTAATTTTTGCGATTGCAGGAGGGATTGGAGGCAGTGTAACCATGCTCAGCTATGGATATTGGATACGAGAAAGAGATTGGAAGTCTACGGATGTCCTGCCCAAAGTACGATTAGATCTGCGTGTTAGTTACGGGCTCACTGCAGTTTTTGTGTTGGCACTTATGGTGATATCCTCATCTGCTGACCTCAGCCATCATGGGGGCGTGGCAATGATCTTGGCAATGGCCGAGGTATTGAGGGAAACCATGGGCCCAGGAGGTGATTTCTTGTTCAGAATCTGCTTTTGGGGTGTGGTGTTCTCATCATTAGTAAGTGTCTGGAGCGGCGTGCCATACTTGTTTTGCGATTTCTGGAATCAGACCTTTGGTGACAACGAGCCACCATCCAGCTCCAGTAGACGATATCGCTACTATTTGGGATTTATCACATTAGCCCCCATGTTACTGACGATTTATATCGAAGCCCTTGAGAATGTCGTGCACTATGCTGTGGTTAGTGCCATTTTTGTATCGGGACTAGCGATCACATTGCTTCTTTTGAATAGAAAGAACCAATTGGGGCAATGGGGGAATGGTGTCTGCACAAGCATCCTGCTCACTGGGAGCATTGTGCTGTTTGCAGTGCTATCTATGTATAAATTTTTGACTCTGCAATAATATTGAGTGATCACAGAGTTATAATCAGTTCGTCGTGAAAGATGGCATTTGTTGGTGATCTTGTACATATGGTGCTAGGAAGAATTGGGATATTTTGTTTAATCTTAATGCTGATCCAGCAGGTGGCATTTGGGCAGCTGGATTCTGCCAGACATGTGCATATGGATTATCAAGGCGAGGTACTACCTGCCATTCTTGAGGATCTATCAGGTCGGTATAGTCTCCGATTTTCCTATGGTGATATCATTTTATCCAGGAGGTTGAATTTTCACTTTCAGGGAAAACTCGGCACTGGCCTCCAATTGCTTTTCGAAAAAGCAGGACTTACCTATAAGCACATCGCTGGAAATATTGTATTGCGAAAAAATGTTCCGTTGGGGAAGGCGGTGAAAGGAATCGTTAGAGATGAAGATACCAAATCGCCCCTGGTAGGTGCCACGATTGCTGTGGTCTCGGGTGAGACCTTAATCGGTACTTCTACGGACCAACAAGGTTACTTTAAATTGCCTTTACTTTTGGTGGGCAGACATGATCTCCAGATCGATTACTTGGGCTATCAATCTGTGGCTCTCGACCAGGTACTGGTTTCCACTGGAAGGGAGGTCTTTCACGAGATCGAGATGGCTAGCTCAACGATTTCTCTCAGTGAGGTGATCGTAGAGGTAGATGAGAGCCCGCCTAGATCGCTAAATGAGATGGCTTCTTCTACTGCACGATCCTTTTCTGTGGAAGAAACAAAGCGTTACGCTGCTGCTATATCGGATCCGGCCCGAATGGTACAATCATATGCTGGGGTATCCAGTGGTGGGGAAGACCTTTCCAATGAGATCATAATCAGGGGTAACTCAGCTCGGGGCATGTTATGGCGCCTAGAAGGTGTGGAAATACCAAGTCCCAATCATTTCGGGGGATTGGGTGCAGGAGGTGGAGCGATCTCAATGCTGAGTTCAAGTACTTTGACTACATCAGATTTTTATACTGGCGCTTTTCCTGCTGAATTTGGGAATGCCCTCAGCGGCGTGTTTGATCTACGTCTGCGCAATGGCAATAAGGATAGCAGGGAACAGCATATAGGTATTGGCAATCTCGGTCTGGATGCCTCTACCGAAGGATATTTTAGTAAGCGGAGTGATGCCTCCTATCTCCTGCACTATCGTTATTCCACACTGGGGCTGATTGATAAGTATCTCGTTTCGATCGGCACGCTCGAACCATCATACCAAGATGTGTCATTTAAAATAAATATTCCCACTTCCCGTCTTGGCAGATTTTCAATCTTTGGGCTGGGAGGTAAAAATTCACGATTTTCTATGGCTGATCGAGATGCATCTACCTGGACCTATGCAGCCGATAGTTTAGATTTTGAGGAGAATCAGCAATTGGGTGTACTTGGTCTGACTCATCGATATCTGCTGTCGAATGACACTTATGTACTAACATCCTTGGCGCTGTCAGGATATGGTTTTAATGATCTGACGGAAGCTGTGAGATCCAGGGATCTCAGATCAACGACAGTGGATAAGTCTGTCTTCGAAAATGTGGACTTGGTGGGTGCAGTGTCATTGACGCATAAATGGAACAGTATGCATCTGCTGAAATTAGGGGTTTCATTAAATCGAAAGTGGTTTGCCTATGACTATCAGACCCGAGACAATGACAATCGTTGGTTTTATTTCTTGGACAACGGAGGCAAGGTCGATTTATGGCAACAATTTATTCAATGGAGATATCTCTTCAAAGAAAAGTGGAGGTTGAATTCTGGGATTAATTTTTCCTATTTATTTCTGAACCACACTTTTGCCATCGATCCAAGAGTTTCCTTGGATTGGGACTTTAAGGAAAATCAAACTTTATCGCTGGCTGCAGGACTATATAGTAAGGCGGAGCACCCGTCGACTTATTTCATTAGGAGGAACAAACTCAGTAAAGATATCGATCCGCCCAATAAATCATTGCCCTTTTCTCGATCGCTCCATTTGGTTGCGGGTTATCAGACATCCCTAAGAGGGAAAGCACGTTTTAAGGGAGAAGCATATTTCCAACACTTATTCAATATTCCAGTATCGGGAAATTCCACCAGCACTTACTCAGTGATTAATTCCAGGGATATATTCGACATCATTTTTGGAAATGACAGCATTGGTAGCACGTTGGTAGGTGCCGGGTTTGGACGTAATGTTGGGATTGAATTCACTTTCGAAAGGCCTTTTCAAGATGGATTTTATTACTTGGGTACTCTGTCGCTTTACGATGCAAATTACAAGACTCTGACAGGCAATTGGCTCCCAGCACGTACAGCCAATAATGTGCTTGCAAATCTTCTGGGTGGTAAAGAATGGCGCATTGGAAAGAAAGGAGCGAGTTTTCTGGATGTAAATGGGAGAATCTCCTATTCAGGTGGCAATCGTATTTTTCCGGTCGATGTTCAGGCTTCTATAGACCAGAATGAGCCAGTCTACTTCACCCAAAAAGGATATGTCGATAGGGTGCAACCGTATTTTCGCCTTGACTTGAGTGTCTCACTTAGATTCAATGCCAAAAACACGACGCATACCTTCAGCATTGACATTCAAAATGTCACCAACAGATTCAATGTCCTTTCGACATACTATGATCAAATTTCCAGGACACAGCGTCGTCAATTTCAAAACGGACTCATTCCCTTTATTAGCTATGCTTTAGATGTATCCAGAAGTGGGAAATCTGAGTGAGTATCACAGTAGTGTTCTCAAGGATTCCCGACGGCCCTAAATGGGGGTGGTTAATAACCTTACTTCTGACCTGATTTGTCTCCATGGGAATGCCATGTTTCTTTACCAATCCAAACGAACGCCGCAATTAGGAGCCGACCTTTGGAAAAGAGGAAAAGATTTAGATGAAGTGGCCTCTTTAGTTGGTCCGTTTGAGATGGGACCGCCCTTTGCACGAAGATTATATCAGGTCCGTATTAAAGAGTCTAATTATACTCACCAGCTTTCTGAAAATCTTGATTTGAGCAAAAGTTCAGATATTGGCAGTTATGAAAATAAAGATGGCCATACTTGGTTGTGGTTTCTGGTCTGGATTCCAAACGGCGGCCTGGAGAGAATTTTCGGATCGAGTGGACTTGGTGGCGTGCTGTGATCCAGATATCAGCAAAGCGCATACACTCGCCCAAAAGTTTAATATACAACATGCGTATCAAGATGCGGAAGTGCTCTTTACCAATCACCGTCTAGATGTGGTGGATATCATTTCGGATGTGGATAGTCACTCCAGGTTGAGCTTTCTCGCAGCAAACCAGGGTGTGAGCATCATCTGTCAAAAACCAATGTCAGGAGATCTGCCATCTGCACAGAGAATGATAAGACATGCTGAGGGAAGGGGAGTGTCATTCTACGTCCATGAAAATTTCCGTTGGCAGACACCGATTCGAGCACTCAAAAGAAAACTGGACCTCGGCATCATTGGAAAACCCTTTAAAGCACATATCAAATTTTGCAGCAGCTTTCCTGTTTTCGAAAACCAGCCATTCCTAGCTGAGTTAGATCAATTTATTTTGACAGATGTTGGAACGCATATTTTGGATGTGGCGCGGTTCTTATTTGGAGAGGCATCCATGCTTACCTGTCAAACACATCAGATCAATCCAAACATCAAGGGGGAAGATGTTGCCAATGTTTTTATGGTCATGGGAAGAGGAGTACATTGTTATGCTGAGATGTCATACGCTTCGATCTTGGAGCATGAAAGGTTTCCCCAGACATTTATTCTTGTCGAAGGAGATGGGGGTTCACTTTCGCTAGGGCCCGGGTACGAGATTAGGACGACCACCAAAGAGGGTACTACAACTGAGTATATTTCATTGCAGTCCTTCGATTGGGCAGATCCGGACTATGCCTTGATTCATGCTAGCATTTATTCTTGCAATAAAAACTTGCTGTCTGGCCTGGAAGGGAAAGGTGCGGTGGAAACGACAGGTAGCGATAATCTCAAGACACTGCAATTGGTTTTCGACGCATATCAATGTTCGAATACGGGCAGAATGAAGCATTATTCATAGTTTAGCGACATAACAGAGGGCTTTGTCTCGAAGGATAAAGAAGAATGAGGATTGGAATCGGTTCTTATGCGTATACTTGGTCAATTGGCGTGTCAGGTCAAGAGCCGGCACATCCTATGTCTGTGCACACCTTTTTGGATCGAGCTTATGATTTGGGTGCTGAATGCGTGCAATTGGCTGATAATTTCCCATTGGAGAAATACTCCCACAGTACGCTTAAGAAAATTAAAGAGCATGCACTGCGATTGGAGATGCCCGTGGAAATTGGCATGAGGGGTGTCATTCCTGAGCAACTTGGTCACTTCCTGCGCATGGCCCATTTTTTTCAATCTCCTATTTTGAGGGTCATTTTGGACGCCCCCGGATTTATTCCATCAGTAGAGGAAGTTTGCACCATCATCAGGTCACATCTAAGTGCATTAAGAAGTTTGAGGGTAAAACTGGCCATCGAAAATCACGACCGACTCACTGCGAGAGCTTTCAGGAAAATTGTAATGCAGACAGATCCCGAGTGGGTTGGCATTTGCCTGGACTCAGTGAATTCCTTTGGGTGCGGAGAGTGTTTTGCCGAGACATCAGAGATTCTATTGCCGCATACGATTAATTTGCATGTGAAAGATTTTCAGATTCGCAGGGTTTCGCATCATATGGGATTTGAGGTGACGGGTACACCTGCGGGTCAGGGAATGTTGCCCATACCCTCCTTACTAGAGCGGCTTGAGAAGTTAGGCCGGTGTCAAAGTGCCATTTTGGAGTTGTGGCCTGCTCCCGAGGAGGATATTGCCGCAACAGTACAGAAAGAAGATCGATGGGTGCGCGAAAGCATGGAATATTTAAGGACATTAGCAGATCACCAGTGATGGAAGTGTATCTGATCAAGGCAAAATACCTAATCGAAACTACCTATCCACCTGGTGAGGCAGCAGAGATCATGGCTGGTGAGCAATCCTGCGGCACTTTTGTGAAAACTCCTGGAGAGTCAGACATTTTGAGAGAAAGACATCGTGCTTCGGTGGAATCCGTGGAGATCCTTGCTGAAGTACCCTCTCCGACACTCCCCGGTGCGAGGCGGTTTGGTCCCAATGCACCTGTGCAGAGGGCCTTGGTACAATTGTCTTGGCCCATCGAAAATGTCGGCTACAATCTACCCAACCTAGTGGCTACCATTGCAGGTAATCTCTTTGAACTTGCCGCTTTTTCAGGATTAAAACTGATAGACTTTGACGTGCCGCCTGCCTTTGCCGACAACTATGAAGGTCCAGCATTTGGCATCGACGGCACCAGAGCTTTGGTGGAGGTGTTCGATCGTCCGATTATTGGTACGATCATTAAACCAAGCGTTGGACTGACGCCTGAACAAACAGCCGCCCAGACAAAGACTTTGATTGAGGCAGGATTGGACTTTATCAAGGATGATGAACTGATGGGAGATCCTCCTCATTCACTATTTGTCGATCGAGTCAGCAAGGTCATGGACGTCATTGACCATTATGCACAAAGGACGGGGAAGAAACCTATGTATGCCTTTAACCTAAGTGGAGACCTAGATGAGATGCTGCACCGGCATGATTTTCTGGTTGAGAAAGGGGCTACTTGTTGTATGGTTAACATCAATCCTGTAGGCATCAGTGCCGTGGAATACTTTTGTTCTTATAGTACACTCCCAGTGCATGGCCACCGCAATGGCTGGGGGATGCTTTCACGATGTGACGCTTTGGGTATGGAGTTTCCAGCGTATCAGAAAATCTGGAGGTTGGCGGGAGTAGATCACATGCATACTAATGGATTGCGTAATAAGTTTTGTGAGAGCGATGCTTCCGTCGTTCAGTCCATTCGATCTTGCCTGGCACCTTTTATTGATTTGCGAAGTCCTATGCCTGTGCTCTCATCCGGTCAGTGGGCCGGACAAACCGTGGATACCTATGAAGCCATCAAAAGCGTGGACCTGATGTACCTTTGTGGGGGTGGGATCGTGGCGCATCCCAGTGGAATCACTGCAGGTGTGAGGAGCATCATTCAGGGGTGGGAAGCTGCATTGAGGGGCAAAACTCTACTGGAGTACGCTGAGGATCATGTCGAGCTTGCAGAGGCATTGACATATTTTAGCAATAAGTTATGACTCTAGCGAGGAATAAACTCTTCTTAAGTTTTTACGGAGACGATTTTACCGGTTCCACCGATGTGATGGAAACCCTGGCCCTAAATGGGATGCCCACTGCATTGTTTTTATCAGTGCCCACCAGGGAGGAAGTCCATCAATTCACTTTAAAGCGCGGAGTAGGCGGAGAAACGATTAGAGCTTTTGGTGTAGCCGGTATTGCGCGTAGTCTCTCTCCTGAAGGAATGAAACAGGAACTGCCACCCATTTTTTCTGCGATGAGCCAGATTCCCACCGACTATATGCAATATAAAGTTTGTTCCACCCTGGATTCTTCACCCACCTTGGGCAATATTGGTGTGGCCACAGACATCGCCTCTCAATATTTTCCTTCACCTCGCATACCCATGCTCATCGGTGCACCTTTTCTCAACCGCTTTGTTGTTTTTGGAAACTTATTTGCGAGAATCAATGATTTGACCTATCGTCTCGATCGTCACCCGGTGATGGCCCATCATCCCGCCACCCCCATGAAGGAAAGCGATATAAGAGTACACATAGGTCATCAGACCTCCAGAGTATTTCAACTAATTGACCTTCATGCACTGCAGCTTGAGTATGATGAACTCCAGCAGATGTACGCCGCTGGTGAGATGACAGATGGTTCCTTTGTACTGTTTGATACTTTGTCTTACCAGGATCTGGAAACAGCGGCAAGGCTGGTGTATGAGAGTTGGAGTGGAAATACTCAGTTGCTTGTAGCGTCTTCGGGGTTAACCTATGGATTAGCCAGGTACGTGCATGCAAATGAGATTTACCAATCTATTCCTCAGATCCACTATCCCGATGCAGCAACACATCTGCTGGTTGTGGCGGGAAGCTGCTCACCTGTAACTGCTGAACAAGTCCGATATGCTGAATCTCATGGATTCACTTTGATCAAAGCGCAGATAGCTGAATTAATCGAGGACCCTCAAAGTGAATTGACCAGGATCGAAACGATCGTCCTGAAGGAAATGACCAACGGTCGACATGTGGTGGTATATACTGCCGATGGTCCACAGGACCCAACCATAAAAGAAGTGCAAGAATACATTGGTGACGAATCCATCCAAGTGATTGGTCACCTGCTAGCTGAGATTGTCAAGATGACGTTGGAAAGCTTCAGTGGGGTACGTCTAGTAGTAGCCGGTGGAGATACTTCAGGGTATGTCACCAGATCACTCAAGATCTACGCTTTGGAGATGATATGTCCCATCGCACCAGGAGCTCCTCTATGTGCAGCTCATGCCAGAGATCCGCGTTATGACGGATTGGAAATCGCTCTGAAAGGGGGGCAAAATGGAAATTATGATTACTTTAATTGCGTACTTAATCCAACTGAGCATGTCGCCTCAATTAGCTGAACAAAAAAGATCATCATGGTAAAAGTAGTGTTGGTAGGTGCGGGTGGAAAAATGGGTTGTCGCCTAACTGATAATTTAATAAACACGGATTATGGGGTGTCCTATCTTGAGGTGAGCCAAGAAGGAATCGAAAGAATGCGTCGCCGGGATGTCTATCCCTCCCAAGTCGATGCAGTCGTTCCTGAGGCAGATTGGGTGATTTTTGCTGTTCCGGATGTGGCTATTAAGCAGGTGACAGAGGATCTGGTACCCAAGATGAGGTCTGGAGCTGTTGGCATGACATTGGATCCTGCCGCACCACTGGCAGGACATCTGTATCCACGCAGTGACATACACTATTTTGCAGCTCACCCTTCTCACCCCTCCGTATTCAATTGGGAGCCAGCTCGAGAAGCTCATTATGATTATTTTGGGGGTATCGCTGCCAAGCAATCAATCGTCTGTGCACTGATTCAAGGGCCAGATCATGTCTATGCTGAGGGTGAACAACTTGCCAAAAGAATTTATGCACCTGTGACTGTAGCACACAGAATCACTATTGAGCAGATGGGTATACTAGAACCTGCGCTCTCTGAGACTTTTGCTGCAGCCGTCGTGTCGGTGCTCAAAGAAGGTGTGGATCGAGTTGTGGAGTTAGGAGTACCTAAGGAGGCAGCCTATGACTTCTTCCTAGGGCATATCAATATCGAGCTGGCCTTGTTATTCGGTCAATTGAAAGGTGGCCAATTTTCTGATGCAGCTCTGAAGGCCATCGAATTGGGCAAGCCCCTAATTTTTAAAGAAAATTGGAAAGACGTTTTTGAGCCGCAGAGCGTGAAGGCACAAATTGAAGCCATCACCTAGCGATGGTGACCTTCTTTTCTTGCTATCCCCTTAATACCGTCTAGAATTGCTTTTTCAATGAATAACATTTTATTTCAAACATGATTAAGTCCATCTTTTCTTTGATCGTTTTCTTGATCTTTTTGCAGGTCATTACCCAATCTCAAACAGAGATTTGGCAAAAGAAGGAGCTCTCTTTCAGGAGCGAGATATCCTTCGATAATCCCCTATATGAGATGAAGGAGTTTTATGCCATATTCACTTCTCCCACCGGGGTACAACATCGCATCAACGGATTTTGGGATGGGGGGCAGGAGTATAAAATAAGATTTGCACCGACGGAGGTGGGAAGGTGGAGCTATCAGACCACCTGTTCGGTTGACAATAGTGGTTTGGGCAATCTTGAAGGCACTTTTGAATGCGTGGCGAGTACAAGTGATCTTCTCATCTACAAAAGAGGTAGTATTAAAAGGTCTATTGGTGATTATCATCTCACTTATTCAGATGGCACTCCGTTTTTCTTTGCCGCGTGTACCGCCTGGAATGGTGCTTTGAAATCTACCGAAGCTGAGTGGGAAAAGTATCTCACGCATCGAGTCAAGAATCACTACTCAGTTATCCAGTTTGTCACCACTCAATGGCGAGGATGTGAAAAAGACAGTCGCGGGGAGGTCGCGTTTACTGGGAGTGGAAGGATCGAGCTAAATACGGATTTCTTCAAGAGGATGGATGCAAAGATAGATCGCATCAATGCTCACGGATTGGTAGCAGCACCGGTACTGCTTTGGGCATTGCCTCAGAGTACTGGTAGGGAGTTTAGCCCTGGCTACTATTTGCCGCAAGAAGAGGCCATCGCACTGGCTCGTTATATGGTGGCAAGGTTTGGTGCCAATCAGGTGATTTGGATCTTAGGAGGTGATGGCCGTTATACCAGAGAGTATGAACAACGCTGGAAAAACATAGGACGCGGAGTATTTGGTGATGATCCACCTGGTGTCGTGGCTCAGCATCCGCATGGAAGTCTATGGATTGGGGAAGAGTACAAGGACGAGTCTTGGCTGGATATTCTGGGCTACCAATCAAGCCACAACAATAGTGAACGCGTGGTCAACTGGATCAATAAAGGACCCATGGCTAAATCTTGGGACAAATTGCCCGCAAGACCCATTATCAATATGGAGCCAAACTATGAGGAAATTCGCTATAAATTTGTGGACACGGACGTAAGAAATGCCTCTTATTGGAGCATATTTGCTACACCGATTGGTGGCATTACATACGGACACAACGGGATATGGCCATGGATACAAAAGGAGGGTGAACCAGTGGAAAACCATGGACGTCCCGGTGACAAGACCCCATCTACTTGGGACAAAGCCATTGATTTTCCTGGAAGTATTCAGATTGGTTACCTGTCCTCCTTTATCCAGCGCATAGATTGGTGGAAAATGAAGCCACAGGGAAGCTTATTATTTGAGCAACCGGGAGAGACAGTTTACAATCATTTCATCTCAGTGGCAGGTGATGAAGACCTGGAAACTGTGTTGGCCTATACACCTATTAAGCAAGAAATCAAGTTACGCAATCCACTAGGTCACCGATATCGCGGTCAATGGTTTGACCCAGTGCAAGATACCATGGCTGATGCTGATCTGGTGTATGAAGCAGGTTTTGTGAATGCCATACCTCCCGCTCAACAAGACTTTGTACTCGTATTGACAGCTCAGTGATTCGTCATATTTAGACTGCCATCCAAGATGCTTATTGGGTTTGGGAGTCCTGACCGCTTCGATACCCACGGGCTTTTGAAAAATCAATCGTATGGTCTATCGATTTAGTTCTCGAGTCTTCCTGGGTTTGACAGGGTTTGAAGCAGACAGCCTCTACAAGTCAATGTTTATGGGGATGAAGGCAGAGAAGTTGAGAAAATGTGTCGTAAGAACAAATATTGACTTTGTGATATTATTCTAGTAAATTAGCTTTCAAATGTCGTAAGACAAATTTGATGGCTTATTTACGGAAGGAGATCAAAAAGTACGGTACTTACATATCCTTGGTGGAGGCCTACAGGGATAAGGAGGGCAAGGCACAGCAGAGGAGGTTGGCCAATCTTGGAAATATCAATAACTACAGCGAGGAAAGCCTGAGGAACATCGCCAGAAGCCTCTATGAGTTGGGTGGAGGCAATTTAAAGGACTTGGCCGAACCCGAATTGGAGGAACTTGGCCGGTACAACTATGGATTCTATCAAATCTATTCGAGGATACTGGGTTCCTATGGTCTTGATGGATTACTCAATCGATTCGCCCGCAGTCATAAATTGAGTTATGATCTGACCCAAGTCGTTGTTTTGATGTTGATCGAGAGGTTGAATGAGCCTGCCAGCAAAAGAAGAAATTATTTTAACCAGCAAGAATATCTAGGTTTCGCCCAACAAATCGAGCTACATCATCTATATCGTAGTTTGGATTTGCTGGATAAATACAGTGATATTATTCAGAAACAGATATTTACAAAAGGGCGTGATCTTTTCAATCTTGATCTGGATGTAGTGTTTTATGACGTGACAACCCTATATTTTGAATCGCAGAGGGAAGATCCTGAGTCGCTCCGCCAGAAAGGATTTGGTAAAGATGGGAAAGTTGGAGACACTCAAATAGTATTCAGTTTACTCATTGATAAAAATCAACAACCTGTCGGCTATGAGATCTTTGAGGGTAATAAATATGAAGGACACACCTTAGTGGATGCACTGCATCGACTCCAGCACAAATACCGGATTAACAATATTATTCTCGTAGCCGATCGCGGCATGCTCAGTCGAGATAATCTAGAGAAGATATCTGCTAGTGGGTTTGAATTCATTATTGGAGAAAGATTAAAGAATTTACCAAAGCAAATGATCGAGGTGCTGACCGATATCAAACAGTACAAGGCATTTGGTCCAGATAAAGCCAATTCCCAGAGCGATCGATTCTTGTATACTCAGCTTGAGTATGGCGATCGCACTATTATTGGCACTTACAGTGATAAAAGGGCAAGAAAAGACAAGCACGATCGAGATAAAAAAGTGGCCAGGGCCAAAGAGTTGCTTAAAAAACCGTCCAAAATCAAAAGCAAGGCCACCAGACATTATCTCAAAAACAAGGGTGAACAACAATTTGAATTGGATGAACAAAAAATCAAGAGAGCTGAAAAATTTGATGGTTTTGTTGCCATAAGTACCACCGCATCTTACCTTCAGGCAGATGAAGTAATTAATCAATACACTCAACTATTCAAGATCGAGAAAACATTCAGAACCTTTAAACACCATTTAGCCATTCGACCGATCTTTCATTGGACTAACTCCAGAATTAAAGGGCATATCTGTATGGCCTTCATTGCCTATACCTTGCTAAACCACTTACAGCTCAAACTGTCACAAAACGGGACCATGACCTCTGAAGATGAATTGCGCTCCACCATTGGAAGAATGCAAGTAAGTCTGGTCAAGGTCAACCAAGATAACCAGCTCTACATGAGATCTAAATCACAAGAACTGGTTAAAAAAATTAATAAACTCCTAAAAATCAAGCCTTTACCGAACTACCTCCATCCCGATACTATCCATTCTTATCTAAAATAATCAACTTAATTGGCTGGCCTTCTATTGTCGTTGTCGTAAGACTAACGAAATACTATTATGCTGATTTACAGATACTTATCTCAAAATCGTGTCAAAGCCAGGACAGTTTACAATCATTTCATCTCAGTGGCAGGTGATGAAGACCTGGAAACTGTGTTGGCCTATACACCTATTAAGCAAGAAATCAAGTTACGCAATCCACTAGGTCACCGATATCGCGGTCAATGGTTTGACCCAGTGCAAGATACCATGGCTGATGCTGATCTGGTGTATGAAGCAGGTTTTGTGAATGCCATACCTCCCGCTCAACAAGACTTTGTACTCGTATTGACAGCTCAGTGATTCGTCATATTTAGACTGCCATCCAAGATGCTTATTGGGTTTGGGAGTCCTGACCGCTTCGATACCCACGGGCTTTTGAAAAATCAATCGTATGGTCTATCGATTTAGTTCTCGAGTCTTCGTGCCATCGCTTTGCGAGCGGAATATAGATCTACCACATTTCGTGAAAAAGCACGTACATCCACGACCATATTATTTATCGTTGCGTTGGCAAATTCGCGATCTCCCGACTCCTTGAGCATGCTCAAGTATACATGATCCTCGATCCCTTCTCGCAGCAACTCAAATCGAATGGAGGAAACCGGGCCATCAACATTGGGTTGCCCGGTATAGGTCTGTGCAAAATCTCCCGGATAGAGCAATGATCCTTCACCATTCAATACATGACCATCACTGCAAACGAACCCTGAGATAAAGGTCACCGCATCTAACCATGGATTGGGAGTTTGGGACCAGAAGTTACAAGCCCAGTAGAGGATGCCATCCATCTGATACCGGTCAGTAATCCAAGGGACCATCACCAGATCCATGGCTGGAGCATCAATGAAATAATTTGGCTGAGGGTAGACCTGATCGCAGGAAATGTACCAGGTCATTTCTCCTCCTTTGGCCTGCTCGTCGATGATGGCTTGTTTGATCTCCGGATTGTTAAGGTGATTGCCGTGAATGGAAAAATGATCGACATGTCCTCGCAGTGTGCCCCAATCCGGGTGCGATTTACTGGGTAGGGGCGTCTTGGTAGATAAAAAGGGGACCTCATTAGTGGCTTCATGCACCAACTGCGCCCATTGCCGAGTTTCTTCAAAATCCAGTTTGGTGTTGGGTTCATCAATTGGGCTATTAAAAACCAGCCGTTCTTTCCACCCATGAGCAGTGAAGTAAGCTTCTACTTGCGATAGATAATCCACGACCTTTTGGTTGAAGGTGCTGGAAAACTTTTCGGACTTGATCAGATTTCTGAGACCGGAGGGAAATGCTTCCAGGAGTACCCTCTTGGTTTTTAGGTTGTCCATATAGTAATGATATCGAGGAGCATTGAATGCCACTTCTATGTTGGCATCGTGGAGGACGATTTCTGGCTCTAACTGATCGTTAAACCATGGCTCCATGCGATGCTCATAGAGAAATTCATAATATGTCTGTGTAAGTTGATCAATCTCCCAGCTATGAGACGATAAGTTATAAAATCGAGCCAATTGGCCTTTTGATACATTCATGTATGTAATCAGATCTGTTTTTTCTGGCAGAGTGAATCGATATACCTCTAATTGTAGTTGCAGTATGTCCACTATTTCACCATGGTGACTAATCTTAATGGTTCCCGTATACATTCCAGCCCGTGTATTTGCAGGAGTATAAACATCTATCCAGATCGGACGATTTTTTACCACTGCATACTGGGCATCCATACTAAAAGGTATTTCGATGGGTACCAGGGCGTCGGGCCAGTATCCTGTAGCTCCCACTGGGCTAGATTGAGCATAGAGCATGATGTAATGCTGTAGAAAGCACTTTATCTGGTCTTGAGAAATGATGTCTCCGCCCTCAGATCTTAAATCAGAAGTTTCGATAAATAGACCGTCCATCGCCTTGGGTCTGCGACCTTTGGGGACAGGAGTACTAATCACAACCTGGAAGGGTATGTGTTCATTAATGGCTCCAGCTACACTGATTTTTTTCTCTGCCTTTGACCAGATTACATTGGTTTCTTCTGTGTGGTGATTTGGACGAACTTTCTGTTCTGCAGGTACTGCCCACACAGCTATTTCCTCTGAGATTTCTTGTGCTTTTTCGTCGACTGCCCCAGTCTTCGTAAGTTGTCCGTAGCTAGGTGCCAGTAGGAGTAAAGTTGAAAGGAAATATATCAATAAAACAATGGGAAATCGATTTTCGGAAGGTAAAGGAGTCCTGGAAGGTACATTGCTTTTTGCGACAACTGGTCTTCTCATGATGGATGTGATTGCTTTCTTTCCAAAATAGCAAATTTAGTAATGAGATCCCAGATGTTTCGTTTATGTAAAGGGCTCGGCAATCCCTTGGTTAGAGATTGCCCTTCCGGTCAATATCCATCGTCCATTTTTTTGAAGGGCTCCCAGGATATTACATAGAAGATGGGCTTACCGATCCCAGATGTTTCGTTTATGTAAAGGGCTCGGCAATCACTTGGTTAGAGATTGCCCCTCTGGACAATATCCATCGTCCATTTCTTTGTAGTGCTCCCAGGATATTACATAGAAGATGGGCTTACCGATCCCAGATGTTTCGTTTATGTAAAGGGCTCGGCAATCTCTTGGTTAGAGATTGCCCCTCTGGTCAATATCCATCGTTCATTTTTTGAGGGGCTCCCAGGATATTACATAGAAGATGGGCTTACCGATCCCAGATGTTTGGTTTATGTAAAGGGCTTGGCAATCCCTTGGTTAGAGATTGCCCCTCTGGTCATTATCCATCGTCCATTTTTTGAAAAGCTCCCAGGGTGCTACATAGGGGATGGGCTTACCGATCCCAGATGTTTCGTTT
Organism: Saprospiraceae bacterium; assembly: GCA_965223025.1. Taxonomy (GTDB): domain Bacteria; phylum Bacteroidota; class Bacteroidia; order Chitinophagales; family Saprospiraceae; genus JABDMH01. Next base: position 2,787,979 of record CBDCVP010000023.1, on the reverse strand, counting down.
ATGTAAAAGGCTCGGCAATCCCTTGGTCTGAGATTGTCCCCTGGTCAATATCCATCGTCCTTTTTTTTGAAAAGCTCCCAGGGTGCTACATAGAGGATGTGCTTACCGATCCCAGATGTTTCGTTTACTGCAAAGGGCTCGGCAATCCCTTGGTCAGAGATTGCCCCTCTGGTCAATATCCATCGTTCATTTTTTGAGGGGCTCCCAGGATATTACATAGAAGATGGGCTTACCGATCCCAGATGTTTCGTTACTGCAAAGGGCTCGGCAATCCCTTGGTTAGAGATTGCCCCTCTGGTCAATATCCATCGTCCATTTTTTAAGGGGCTCCCAGAATATTACATAGAAGATGGGCTTACCGATCCCAGATGTTTCGTTTATGTAAAGGGCTCGGCAATCCCTTGGTCAGAGATTGCCCCTCTGGTCAATATCCATCGTACATTTTCTTTGAAGAAGCTCCCAGGGTTTTACATAGAGGATGGGCTTACCGATCCCAGATGTTTCGTTACTGCAAAGGGCTCGGCAATCCCTTGGTCAGAGATTGCCCTCTGGTCATTATCCATCGTTCATTTTCTTTGAAGGGCTCCCAGGATGCTACATAGTAGATGGGCTTACCGATCCCAGATGTTTCGTTACTGCAAAGGGCTCGGCAATCCCTTGGTCAGAGATTGCCCCCTGGTCATTATCCATTGTACATTTTTTTGAAGGGCTACCAGGGTTTTACATAGAAGATGGGCTTACCGATCCCAGATGTGGGCATTGCACTATCGTTCTAATTTAAGTACTGCATATTTTCCCTTATTCCAAGCATGTACCAATAAGTACAGTTGCTTGGTTCCGTCAGACAGCTTGACATAATGTGGCCAGACGTGGTGAATGTTGGTGATAACGGGAATATTCAAATCTCCCGGGATGATGGTGGACACTAATTCTTTTCCGGTATGCGCATAAATGGGTGCAGATTTCTGATTGTCGATCGCCGATAAGGCGTTGAAGAAATAGTGCTCATCTTTATAGGAAACATTGCATACAAGGCTTTTCTCGGGAATATCAGTAAACATATCCACGAATTCTCCCTGAGGAGTAAATTTGACGACCTGCCCAGCTGCCCGACTAGCCACATAAATGTGCCCATCGTGTGCATAAATACCGTGGGCAGTTTGAAATTGACCGGGTTGGTTGCCTTTGCCACCCCATGCCAGTTTTCCCCAATCCCAGGAACCGTTATTTTCAGTAATGGTCAAGACAAAATCACCTTTCGAGTATCCATGTGCCACATAAATGATCGAATCAAGGTATGTCACATCAGTTACTCCAAAATTGCTGTGCTCTGACGAGAAAAAGTAATTTGCCAAAGGATAGTCGAATTCGATGCCCTTTGGTTTTAGAATATCACTGACGATGGTGCCATCTACATTTAGGACCAACACTCGCTTACCTTCCTGTGCCACCGCAAGATGCTTTTCACCTCTGTGCACAAAGAAGACAATGCCATGGATGTTGTCCTTGAGGCGCGGGTCGCTACCCAGCTTTTTCCACTCCGTCAAATCGGCGCTGATGGAACAAAGACCATAGCCTGGAATACCGGTATAGATAATTCCTGTCTCCGGATCCTCATTGAATCCTCCATGCATGGCGGACTCAAATTCTTCGGCGTCGTCTGGGAAAGCAGCGGTTAGTTCCTGATCCCATGAAAAGACATATGATCCCTGACCTGTCACTAACTTACTTTGCAACGGTATCATATCGGCCTGAGGGCCATGTGCTCGGTGCGCATGGCTGTGTCCATGTCCATGTTCGTGATGGGTTTGGGCATGGAGATGGATGCCAACGAAAGTTGCAAATATGATTGCAATGTACGTGAGGAGGGAATACCTGAGCATAGTCATTCTAGTTTGTTGGGGATAAATATAGGTATCCCGTACTAATTATTGCTCATTCTCATGAATGACTCCCTAACTCCTTTGCGATCGTGGGTCAGCATCTGACTTTGCTGAAGAAATTGCCGATCCATATGGAAACGTACCTACAAAGCCAAGGGTCACCTGAGTTGTAAGCTGGATCCGTAGATGAAGAGAATGGATGATGGTTGTAGGGTTGTTCCTCAGTGTCCGTAAGATATAATGTCGATGTCTAGTTTGACGGTGATTTCTGTGGTTGAGTTAGATCCTAGTAATTCTATCCCGACATTTCCTTGTGTGCTGCTTTGACTAGGCTGCATGTTTCGCACTACTCGAGCCACTTTTTAGGCTTTGACTTTGAGGTTTCGATCGATACTCCTTACTTTGCTGTCTACCGCCTATAGCGTGTTCATTTGGACAGCGTGCAGAAGGAGGCTAATAAAAGGGATGGCATAAGTATGAAGACATTTTTTAATAGACACAGTTTCTTATTACTGCTGGTGATAGTGGTCACTGGATCTGGAATGGTTAGACCTGAACCCAAGAGACCGGCCGAGCTCGTATATCCGCTGTTGGACGCAGCAAATTCACGATGGTTCTTTTTCTCATCGGCAACCAGGCCTTTTGGTATGGTCAATCTCAGCCCTGATATGGGTGTCGGTGGGGCCTGGGATTCAGGATATCGCTACCATCGCGACACCATCAATTTTTTCAGTCATATACACGCCTGGCAGCTTTCGGGCATACCGGTATTGCCAGTCACCGGACCATTTAAAGGACACTTGGGGCCCCAAAACTATGGATCTGCCTATTCACACGATCGAGAGACAGTTCAGGCTGGATATCATTTGGTGGAATTAGAAACCTATGGGGTGCAGGCGGAACTGACATCCACTACGAGGGTGGGATTTCACCGTTACACTTTTCCAGCCGAGGAGGAGAAGTATGTACTGTTGGACTTAGGTACCATGCTGGGTCCGAGTGGCACCAAGAGAGGTCTTGCCAAGAAAGTCGGTCATCAAGAGATAGCAGGCTATGCACTCATGGAAGCCACCAGAAGGAGACCAAAGGATACCTATGTATATTTTGTCATGCGTTTCGATGTGCCATTCAAGAACATGCATGCATGGCAGGACCAGAAATTGCTGGACATTCAGGAAGAATTCGCCGGAGAAAACGGAGGTGTTTACGTCGATTTCAGTGGTGATGGAGCTCAGACCGTCCAGATGAAAGTAGGCATTTCCTATGTAAGCACTGAACAGGCTGGTCGAAATATTGATGCGGAGCTAGACCACTGGGATTTTGACAAAGTACGTCGGGAATCTCTAGAAGAATGGAATGATTGGCTCGGTCGTATCGAGATAGAAGGGGGATCAGAAAAACAGCGGTCTAGATTCTATACGGACCTCTGGCATGCACTGCAGGGACGGCGGATTATTAGTGACTACAATGGCAAGTATTGTGACATGACTGGAGAAAAACCCCGCATAGGGCAGATCCCCTTGGATCATTCCGGAAAACCCAGATTTAATCACTACAACTCGGATTCTTTTTGGGGTGCGCAATGGACATTGAATACCCTTTGGCACCTGGTCTATCCGGAAGTCTCTGAGCAATTCATCAACTCCATGCTAATGATGTATGATGATGGTGGGCTGATACCGCGAGGCCCTTCAGGTGGCAACTATACCTATGTCATGACCGGTGCCTCCTCCACACCTTTTATTGTCAGTGCTTACATGAAAGGTATTCGAGGATATGATGTCGAGAAAGCTTATGCAGGGATACGAAAGAATGCCATGCCGGGCGGAATAATGGCTAAAGCTGGGTATGAACATACTACCGACGTGGGAGGTGGATTGCAATACTATATCAGCAATGGTTACGTGCCCTATCCCAATCCAGATCGCAACAGGATATCATAATGAGGGAGCTGGTCAAACCCTGGAGTACGCCTATCAGGATTGGTGTTTATCACAAATGGCATCGGCCCTGGGTCAAGCTGATGATGCTAAACTATTCGCCAGCAGAGCGCAGAATTACAGGAATGTCTGGGATAAAACCTCCGGTTGGATGCGTCCCAAGCAGTTGGACGGCAGCTGGATCGAACCCTTTAATCCGATCGAGAGTCATCACGGGTTTGTGGAGAGTACAGCCACACAATCAACTTGGTTTGTACCACACGATATGCAGGGTCTATTTGATCTGATGGGTGGAGCGGAAAAGGCTGCCACTAAATTGAATCAGCAATTTCAGATTGCCGATATGCATGACTTTATTTCCAGATCATTTAAAGCGGATCGGATTGTGGATCGGGCACGTCACAATACCTATCTAAATTATGGAAATCAGCCTTCGATGCAGGTGGGATTTATATTTAATTATACAGGACAACCCTGGCTCACCCAATATTGGACCCGTGAAGTGGTAGAGCGAATATACAGTGATCTGGATCCGCTACATGGGTATAACGGTGATGAAGACCAGGGCTTGATGGGGGCGCTTTGTGTATTGATGAAGATGGGCATCTTCGAAATTCGTGGGGGCGCTGGTCAGAAACCAGAAGTCCAGATCGGAAGCCCAATCTTCGACAAGGTTACCGTACATCTAAACCCTGACTACTATCCAGGTGGTGAGTTTGTGATCGAGGCTACCAACAATGCTGAAGCACACCGATATGTACAATCGGTTCAGTTGAATGGTGAAGCGTTGAATAAAGTATGGATCAACCACCAAGACATCACCAATGGTGGTAATCTTAAGCTCGATATGGGGAGCAAGCCAAATAAGGTGCTAGGTAGCTCTGTGGAGGCCCTTCCTGCTTCTGCCTCGAAAATGTAAACAACTGATCTTGGCAGGTCGATGGCTTGGATCAGGGTGTACCGAAAAGATCTGTCCTTCTGTCAGCGCAAAGATTATGAAATACAGCGTATCATCTATTGGCAGCCTGCTCATGCTAGTATTGCTGTTTTTGGGGCACGGTTGTTTTGATGCCTTTGCTCAAAACCGCGCACATGGAATTCGTAGTTATCGCATTCATTCACCTTTTCAAGCCGATAGTACCACCGTTCGTGTCCTGCTACCAGATAACTATGATGTGGACAGATTATTCAGAGTTCTTTATGTACTGCCGGTCAAGGAAAATAATGATCATAAGTATGGAGATGGCCTAGAGGAGATCAGAAAATACGATTTCCATAATAGACACGAATTAATCTGTGTCGCTCCAGAATTTACCACACTACCTTGGTATGTAAACCATCCAAGTGATAGTAGCCGACAGGATGAGGATCATTTCCTTCAAACCGTCTTGCCTTTTATTGAGGACCATTTTTCAGCAATGCCTACTAAAGAGGGGCGCTTGCTCATTGGTTTTAGTAAATCCGGGTGGGGAGCATTCACCTTGTTGCTAAGACATCCGCTAGTATTTGAGAAAGCAGCCGGATGGGATATTGGTGCCCGAGTTGATTTGGGACCGATGGACAAACGTACTAGACACGAACGCATACTTGAAATATTTGGCGGGGCAACTAATTTTGAAAAATATCGAATCTCAACGCTATTGAAAACACAGGGAGATCTACTGGGGCCTGAAGAGCGGTTGTTTTACTATAATACAGGGGGTGTTAGAGCGTCCGCTGGCCTGGAAATGCATCGCCTGATGTTGGCATTGGAGATTCCGCACCGGTACCTTTTTGAAACAAAGCGAAAACACAGATGGAATAGTGGATGGATTCCGCAGGCAATAAAATTTTTAGTGGAAGATTGATCGTTTACTTATGAAATATCACCCCCATGTGGTCTCTATTATTCTTGCCTTCATAAAGTTTAAATCCAAAGACAAAAAATATGCTTGAGATCTCCCCAATTGCCATATTTGGAATATTACTTGCGGTATTGTGTAGCAGCTCTTGTCAATCGCGCAGTAAGAGTTTGCATACTATGAGTGATGTTAATCCAGGAATGCCGAGTTTTTCGGTCCCTCATTCATCCGACTTCCCCACGCCCAAAAATGGAAGTATTTATGTAGTCGCTCACCGGGGTGCGCACAGTGGAATTCCGGAGAACACTTTAGCGGCCTATCAGAGGGCCATTGATCTGGGTTGTGATTTTGTGGAAATAGATGTGCGGAGCACCAAAGACGGTAAGATGGTCAGTATACACAACAGTACAATCGATGCCTATATGGTGGGAGTTAAGGGGAAAGTGGGCAATCTTACACTGACTCAGCTGAAAGCCCTGGATATCGGAGTCCGTTTGGGACCAGCATGGGAGGGCACAAGGATCCCTACTTTCGAGGAAATTCTTCAACTATGTCGAGGAAAAATCGGTATCTACCTTGATCTGAAGGAAGATTTGGTTCCCGAATTGGTAAAGTTGGTAAAACAGTACAAAATGGAGCGCGACATCATCTGGTGCATTCCGGCTTCAAATATGCGTGCCATTAGGGAGCTACAGAGATGCTGTCCTAAATGCTTTCCCATGCCGGACGTAGGGCATGAGCGCAATGTATCCACTGTGGTCATGGAGGTGCAACCACAGGTTCTAGCTCCAGTGATGAAAGATTTTAGTGCGACCTATGTCGCAGAAGCTCACTCTGTGGGAGTCAAAGTGATTGTGGATGAGGACCTCGGTACTGAGGAGGAATGGTCCACACTACTGGAGGCAGGAGCCGATGGCATCCAGACAGATGATCCTGCTGCATTGATAAATTTTCTGACACGGTGGAGAGTTCGAGCTAAGTGATGAATCTGAAGGGATTATCGTACAAGATCTGTGTACTTTAGTACTTTTGCCGAATTGGAGATCCATATCAGAAATGCTGAATTCATGGGAAAGATCTCACTTCCCGTTTTTAGGTTAGTTTTTTCAGATTTATTGACATACGAGATTCGTATTTGAGTTTATTGAAATAGGTAATCTTGATTTCAGAGGAATGACTATAAGTGACACTACCATAAAACTCTGCATCTCCGGACTCTTACTGGCGACTGTCATAGTGTTATTGCTTCCAAAGTCCCGCATGGCCAATTACGAATCTGTTCCAAAATTAAGTGCTCATTGTCCTCCCGGGTTTAAGCGGAACGCTGATAATGAATGCATTGCACAAAATTTATATATGCAGTACGATTCTCCAAACGACATAGGGGTTGGTGGATTGCGAACTGGACTTCCGAAAATCCGCGATGGTTTTTCACCACAAGAAATAGATTTGGGGAGGTATTTGTTTTTTGATCCGGTGATTTCGGGTGATGGGACAATGTCTTGTGCAAGTTGTCATGATCCCCAAAAAGGATTCAGCGACGGCTTAGCAAGAAGTGTCGGTCAGGACAGTCAGAGGTTGAGGCGTTCGGCACCTTCGCTCTGGAATGTGGCCCATTTACGAAAGCTGTTTTGGGACGGACGGGCAGCTTCGCTGGAAGAACAGATGCAGGGACCTTTGTTTGCGAAAGAAGAAATGAACAATACTCCCGAAGGTCTGCTGAAGGCGCTCAATTCTGTGGATGAATATCGGGAGTTATTCGCAGAGGCGTTTCCCTTAAGGGAGAAAGATGCACTGATTGAACTCAATGAAATCTACCGGGCTATTGCAGCTTTTCAATCATCCCTCATCTCTCTGAACAGCAAGTATGATCAATATGCACATGGCCATCACAAAGCCCTGAATCAATGCGAAATTGAGGGTCTTAATGTATTCCGTTCTTTTGTAGCACGTTGTGCTGAATGCCATACCCCTCCTCTATTTACCAACCAGCAATTTGCCGCTATTGGTACACCCGAGCCTGATGGCCTGCCATTCGATCCGGGTGCTCAGGTGCCTTTTAATGACAAATCCCTTCGGGGAGCTTTTAAAGTACCCAGCCTTAGGAATATTGCGAGGACTGCTCCGTACATGCATTCTGGAAGATTCACTACCCTGAGGGAAGCGGTAGCATTCTATACCAAGGGTCGAGGCCATGCTGTGCCAAGCGATGAAGACCTCCTGATCCATTGGCATATTTGGGAACCCAACTTAAGCGACTATGAGTTGGATCGGCTAGTGGATTTCCTGGAGACGTTGACCGATGAAACTTTTACACCAGTTATACCAGAGACACTGCCATCTGGTCTAAAACCTACTATTAGCAGATTTTAATGATTAATTACTTGAAAATGAAATCAACACTGTCTAAAATTATCACTGGAATCATCTTGTTGGTGATTGGGGTGTTCTTAGGAAGATCATTCTTCTCAGCTCCTTCGCCAAGCACCGTGCCCATGCCCTCGACTATGACACCTAGAAACGTTGGCCACTCAGGTGATGCCACCGAAGTGGCTCATGCTGAAACATTTGAGGGAGAGATCATAGAAGTAAAGAATGGTGGTTCGATACAAGAAGCCGTAGAAAAAGCACAACCAGGTGATCTCATACGGGTGTTTCCCGGTACATATTCTGAGAATGTCTACATCGACAAAGATGACATCAGTCTACAAGGTGTTATCATAAAAGGGGAATGGCCCACCCTAGATGGAAAAAAGGAAATCAACGATGCTTTTTTATACTCCGGTAATGGCATATTAATCGAAAATTTCAAAATCATTAATTATAAGGGAAATGGAGTTATGGGGCAGGCTGGAAATAATTTTGTCATTCGAAATAATTGGATCATAGATACTGGGGTGTATGGTATTTTTCCACAGTATGGTAAAAATGGACTTGTTGAACATAATGTATTGAGCAAAATTGAAGATGCAGCCATTTATGTTGGCATGTGTGATCATGTTGATGTATTACACAATGAAGTCTTCGATAATGTGGCCGGTATTGAGATCGAAAATTCCAGGCATTGTCTAGTAGAAAATAATTATGCTCATGATAACACAGGTGGTCTTTTAGCCTTTGTGACTCCGGGTTTACCCATTAAGACCACTTTTGATGTTATCTTAAGAAATAATTTCGTGATCAATAACAACACCCCCAATTTTGGAGCACCAGGATCTACAGTTGCTGGAATTCCTGCTGGAACTGGTATCCTTATTATGGCTGCCGACGATGTGATCATCGAAAACAACATCATTACCGGAAACAACAACACGGGCATTACCATTGTCGACCTGGCTAATGGAGCTCCCAGGGCCAACGATCCAAGCTCTGAGGGAAATCCAGACAGAGTTGTGATTTTGGATAATATTATGTTCGAAAATGGAAATGATCCCATGGGCGAAATAAAAGCCATTATGCTTAGCCAATTGGATACTAAGGGACCTGATATTTTCGCTTACGGAGGTGGGACGGGCAGTACCATCAGAGACAAGAATAGATATCGAACATTTGGCTTGGATGGCTATGGAGCTGCACAGATTACCAATACAAGTCATGTGTCGACCTATAGGACACCATCACCCGTTCCACCTAGATCTGTGTCGAAGGAGGAACTTGGTGAACTTACGTATTATGGAGTATGTGCAGGATGTCATGCATTTGGAACGAGATTAATAGGGCCACCTACTGAGATCATACAGGCCATTCATGTAGGCAATCCTCAAGGAATCGTTGACTATATCAGCAATCCCAAGAATCTGCGTGAAGATTATCCGGAAATGCCTCCACAGGACTATCTGTCTGATGATGCGAAAATGGCAGTAGCAGAGTACATATTGGCGCTAGAGGGATAAGGTCTTCCAGTCGGTTTCAAGGGTGGATAAGTGCGGTTGGACACAATTTATCTTCCATAAACCCTATATTCGACCTAGACAGAATCTCTTATAAGGTTAAGATGGAGGAACTTGAGATTAGGCCGTGTCTGCCCGAAGATGTGGATGATGCTGTACCACTGATTTATTCATCTGGGCCTCCTTCCTTTGACTATGTTTTTCGGAATAAGAGGGTGTTGGCCATTCACTTCTTACATTTCGCATTTCAGCGTGCGGGTGGAGAATTCAGTTATGACAATCATTATGCCTTGATCCGGAGGGGGAGACTGATCGGAATCGGAGCGCTGTTTTCTGCATCACAGGCTAGGCGATTTGTTTTAAGAGAATTTGTAAATATTGTCCAATTCTATAAAGGGCAGGCCGCCTCTGTTGTGATCAGGGGTCTGCGTATTGAGAGGATCCTTAAACCTCCAAAGGAGAATGAAATGTATTTAGGGCATATTGCCGTAGCAGAAGATGAAAGAAATCGGGGGTACGGCCAGAAGTTGATTAAGTTCATGATGCGCCAGATGGAAGGTAGTCCATGTGTTTTTGTATTGGATGTTTCAGAAGATAACCCTCGCGCTTTAAGATTGTATGAAAGAATGGGTTTTCAGGTGACGTCGAAAATCTGTTCGAAGTATTGCAGTAAGTTTGGGTACGTGCCCAATTTCTTTCGCATGGCAAAGTCGGAGTTTACGACAGGAAAGTTTGAGGAATGAGTATTGACGTTTACAGGTGGGCTTTGCGTATTTCTGCGTTGGCGTTGCTCTTATCAATATATATTGGATTCAGCAGGACGATTAGTGAAGCGGGTCCATTCTTAATTCTATTCTTTTTTAGCCTGGCCTATGGGGTGCGAGGCTCTAAATTATTCAGAGGATTGTCCTTCACCATTTCGATCTTAGCTGTGGTTACTGCAGCCTTGTACTATCCTTATCTTTTTGATGAAATTAATGGATTTGAACTGGCCATACTTATTACACCCTTGATACAGATCATAATGTTTGGTATGGGGTCTTCAATGGGTTTAAAGGACTTTATTGAATTGTCAAGACGGCCCAAATCTGTACTGGTTGGCGTGGTAGCCCAATTTACGATTATGCCCCTTGTTGGATTTACCTTGGCCATATTTAATAGTTTTCCCGCTGAGATTTCCGCAGGATTGATATTATTGGGTTCTGCGCCGACTTCGGTAACGGCCAGCTTATTTTGCTACTTGGCAAAAGCAAACGTAGCATTAGCGATTGCCATCACAGCGATTACCACCTTATTAGCACCATTCCTACTTCCCTTACTGATGAAATTGTTCGCTGGTGGATTTATCGAGGTTGATGTGCTAGCGATGATGTGGGGCATGATACAGATCGTCATCCTCCCAATTGGAGCAGGGCTCTTATTTAACCATTTCTTAAGTGGTAGGTCGAAGTGGCTGGATGATGCGATGCCGATGGTATCCATGCTTGGAGTTGCAGTCATCGTTGCCATTATTATTGCTGCGGGAAGGGATAGTTTATTGAATATTGGATTCTTACTGCTGCTTGCCGTCATGTTACACAATGTATTGGGCTATATTTTTGGTTATTGGACTGGTCGGCTGTTTAATCTGGAGGAGCGGGACTATCGCGCAATAGCGATATCCACGGGAATGCAAAATGCAGGACTAGTTTCGGGCATTGCCAAGGTGATGGGAAAAATTGCGACAGTTGGATTAGCTCCTGCAGTGTGTGGTCCCATCATGGGTTTTACCTCATCCCTATTAGCCTCTTATTGGAGTAATTGGACTTCTAAGTCCAGTCACGATGATTTAGATGGCAAGTGATATTTTTATTCATTCCGCCGGCACTTGGTAATGATACCATGAGGGCGTACCAAACCAGTCGTGCATTTCTTTTTCAAAAGGCGCGACAATGCTGTCAGGTTCTGGTACTTCCCCCAGATCTTTGGTCTCTTTCATCCATCGATCTAGTTCCCCCCGGAGCCTCGACAACGCTGCCTGGTGTGTTGGATTTTCTGAATCGACCAAGTTGTGAATCTCGTGAGGATCAGTTTCTGTGTCGTAAAGTTGTTCGGGCGGTAAGGGTTGCAAAAGTTCTGCAGCAGCCTCATTCAGTTTTCCCTCCGCATTCAATGTTCGCAAGAGAGGCATCACCAAGAAGCATTTTTCCTTGTACCGATTGAGTGATTTAAGACCTTGTTCGGGCATATAATTTCGCAAATAGTGAAAGCGTTTTCCACGCACGGATCGTATGCGATTGACCGTCTCATCGATGCGATCTCGTGCGCTAAAAGCGTATTCTCTCGGTGGATCTGGATTTGAACCGAGGAATATTTTGCTTTGCATACCAGTAGGTTTGTCAATACCAGCGATCTCAAGTGTGGTTGCGGTGATATCAAGCAAGCTGATCACATCCTCTATCACAGAGCCAGGTTTGAATTGTGGTGGAGCTGGAATGGCACCGGGCCAATGAATAATCATCGGTACCTGTAGACCACTATCCCAGGCCCAGTGAATGCCACGTGCTTCCATGCGGCCGTTGTCAGCAAAGAAGATGATGACGGTGGTTTCGGCCAGGTTATCCTTTTTCAGCTGGTCAAGAATCCATCCCACACGGACATCCATACCTGAGGCAGAGTTAAGATATCTGGCCCATTCTTGCCTGGTGATTTCGTGGTCTGGATAATAGGGTGGGGGAGTCACATTTTCCGATGTGGCAATCTTGGGATGCCAATCTTCTCCAACCCACTTCACTCGAGACTTGGCCGCCGATTTTCGGTCATAAATGTCATATTCTGCCTCAGGAGTGTTGATTTGTGCAAAGAATGGTTGATTGCTTTTCAATGCTGACCAATCACTGGACTGATAGATGGGGCCCTCATTTACAAAATTGAGATCCAGCTTTGCAGTTCCGACTTCTCGATCACCAATGTGGGAAATGTTGGCGGTAAAGTATCCTGCGTCCTGCAACCAATGAGTAATTGGCCGAATGCCCTCAGGTAGTCGAAAATCATCCTCCCGATGAGAGCGCATATGATGAGTGCCAGTGCTGGTCTGGTAGTGACCTACCATAAAAGCTGAGCGGCTGGGTGCGCATACCGGTGAGGTCGAGAAAACTCGAGTATACCGCAAACCTTGCGCTGCCAATCCATCGATATTGGGCGTCAGTACGTGCTCGGCCCCATAGCAGCCGAAATCGAGTTTGAAGTTTTCAGCGACAATCCACAGTATGTTGGGTCGTGCAGGAACCTCGTCATGTGGCTCCCTTTGAGTGTCACAGGCAAGAAGGAGTGAAAGGAGGACAACTAGGGAGGTAAAAGGCATTTTAGTCATGGTGATTCGGTTAATATCTTTACAACACAGTCAAACTGTAAGTTAGGTGGAGCAAATAATTCTTCGATGCATCAAATATGTAGATACAAACTCCTTCTGGCTGGAGCAAAGCAGCTAAACGCAATGTAATGAAATACTAAAACCTAGGACCTCAAGTTAACCCTAAGAGGTCATCATCGGCGGTAATGAATAGATTCCTACCTCATTAGTGAAAGCACAGTTTCTGGTTTTTTATTCGTTCTGGTCGATGTTGGGGGTAGGGTAGGATGTGCCCCTTTATGATCGGGAACTCTATATGGAAAAAATCTTCGTACTCCAAAGTAGATAAAAACAATCAGAACTTAAGCGGCATCCATACTGTCATATCCGAGACACCTCGATTGCTCCAGGCAAAATATGGAACCATTTTGATGATAACTCGCTCTGGCTGACGCAGTGATAGAGTCCGGTACAGTTGCTGGTTCCGATTCTCCTGATGGATGATAGCGGCCTGCCCCTCGAGTATGACGACTCCTTTAAGGAGATCTCCAACAAATTTTGGTTTTAATTGGATATTCTGTGGAATGACAACTTGGGTAATGTTCACCCCTTCTGGAAGATCCACTGATTCAAGACAGTACACCACTGGACCACGTTTAATCGCCACCTGATTCATCGTTTCTTCCACCTTGGGATGTGCAGTGATCAAGCTGGCAGTCATAGGGAGATCTAGTTCTACCACATCACCCTCTTTCCAGTTTCTACTCAAGTCAAAGTAAGTCCCAGGGTGTAAAGAGTCCCGTACCTCTGCTCCATTGACCTTCACGCTAGCTCCCGTTGCCCAACCCGGAATGCGTAGCATCATCGAGAATTCTTTTCCACTTGCTTCATCTATCTTCAGTTGCACACTGCCTTCCCAGGGGTACTCAGATACTTGGGTTAGTTTTAATCGTGTCTCATCATCGAGCTCGGTAGCGAGTGTATTGCTTCCATACAAATTCACCCAGATGCCTTTCTCCGATGTGCAGTAGGCATAGGTATGCATCTTAGCAATAGTGCGGACGATGTTGGGTGGGCAGCAAAAGACAGACATAAAGGGATTGCGCTTGCCTTCATCTTTTGTGTTCTGAGGATGACCTTCAATGAATCTAAGGGGATTTGTGTAGAAGAATTCAGTTCCATCAAGCGAAATACCTGAGATAGCACTATTGTGAAAGACAAGCTCCATAATATCGGCATATTGAGCCTCGCCCTCCACTAGAAACATGCGCCAGTTGAACATGGCGTGACCAATATTTGCACAGGTTTCATTATAGGCTTTAAGATTGGGAAGCTCATACTCCATACCATATGCTTCTGCCACCATAGCACGATTGGAGATGCCAAAGTGATGAGGGCCGGTGGCACCGGTGAGGTACATCTTTCGCTGAGTGATATTTGACCAGACCCGTTCTAGGGCTTTAAGGAGGGTCGTGTCTCCCGTTTCAGAGTAAAGATCGGCGACACCAGCATATAGGTAATTGGCATGGCCGGCATGTCCAACTGCCTCGCTCACTTCCCGGATGGGAGTACGACGTTGACTGTGGTCCAAGCCACGGTGGTCGGTTCTTTGTGCTTTGGCTGTTCCCAGCATATTTATAAAAGTCTCAGCCAGTTCCAGGTATTTTCTGTCCCTGGTAGTGCGATACATTTCAACCAAGCCCATATAGTGAGGAGGATTCCAATCTACTCGGGCCAGCTCAGGCGAAGGTTCTTTGAAATGACGGTAAAGATGGTCACTTGCCTGGATGGCAATCTTTAAAAAGTTCTCTTTGCCTGTAAGGCGATAGTGGATACAGGCTGCTGTCATCAGATGACCGAGATTGTAAAGCTCGTGAGCCGGCCCATGGGTGTAGGGTGCAGGAGCATTGTCAAAGTGATGTTCAGATTCGTGATGAAAACCTTTAATGCCATGCCCGATTTGGATGTATGTGCAGATATAGCCATCGGAGCGCTGTGCTTGGGAAATGACTTCAATAAGGTCGTCCATCTTTTGATCGATCGTTTCATCCTTTGTCACCGCAAAGGCATAAGCCAGGGACTCCACATATTTGTAGAAGTCGCCATCGTGAAAGGACCAACCTTTAAACACCCCATCCTTCAATCCTGCCGCCACTTGAAAGTTTTCATAGGCATGGATGATCTCAGGGTCTTCCATCAATCTACCCAGATTTGGAATCATCATCTCATGGGCCACTTTCAATTTTTCTGCCCAAAAGCCTTCTGTCCATCGACAGTCATCGATGTCGATGCATTTTAACTTCATATGCGGTGTTTTCGCGTTGTTGATGATCCCAAGCTCCTGGGAATAGGAAAATTGTAGTAGGAAAAAACCACCCAAGAGCCATGTTAGTTTGTTCATGACAATGTCCATTTGAATAATGTGAGGTAAGTTCTAAATGTATCAATGTCCATTTGAATAATGTGAGGTAAGTTCTAAATGTATCATGGACGTTAAAACTATCCTGTCGTTGCACAATCTTACCCGGAGTGATGCTTAGTGATCGATATCTCCGAGTAAGGCACCAAAATCTTGTCCATGGAGAACTCTCCAGATGAAGGGTTCATCATGGGGCCGTACGTCGCCAGTTTAGGGACACATTCCAAAATTCCCTACCTTAGAGATTGTCAGCATTCACGTGTCCAGAGCTACGTCCATGATGGCCCGCACATGCACGACGCTTCCTTTCAGATAAATCAGGTTTGTATCATTGATCACAAGGGAAAAGATATGAAGGATTTAAGAGCCGGAGAACTCTTAATGAAATATGACCGAGGTTTTCTAAGGTATATTTCTTGTGGGAAGGGCGAGATCTTACGTATGATTTATTTCGCACTCAGAGATCATAATTGGGACACGATGGCTGGTGTGATTCAGCAGGAGGAACTCAAGGTGAATGAGCAGTCATTCGAGATTTCCTACGTTTGGTCTAGTACAGAGCTGTCCTTTCCATTTAAATGGTATGTGCAGATATCTGGCAGCGTAGATCACACAATTATCTTCTCGATCAAGGGGGAGGCACTGGCCAAAATACGGAAGAATCGCACTGGGTTTTGTGTCCTCCATCCCATCAAGGAGTGTGCGGGTCAAGCTTGTCAGATATTGGACTCAAACGGTGACTGGAAGGAAGCGGTGTTTCCACAGTTGATTAGCCCACAGCAGCCCTTTTTAGATGTCAGAGCTATGCGCTGGACGGTGGAAAGCCAAGGTGCAGCCTTACTCTCCTTTGAGGGGGATGTTTTTGAGACCGAAGATCAACGGAATTGGACAGACGATTCATATAAAACCTACTGCACCCCGCTTTCCCTCCCATTTCCAGTCGCTCTGGAAAGGGGAGATCAGGTCCATCAAAAGATCACCCTAGCGTTCGATCCCTTGAAAACAGAGGCTTCCATTCCCACAGCTAGAACTGTGGTGCTTTCTCCGGCAAAGAAGTTGGCGCAGCGCCCTAGAATTGGATTGGGCGTTTCCAGCTCTTTTTATCATCTGCATCCCAGTGAATTAGCTCAGCTGAAGGCGCTGCACCTGGATCACCTAAGGGCTGACATTAAGCTTGCCGATGGTCGATGGAAACAAGATCTCAGACATTACTGCTCTGAGGCACAGAATCTTGGAGTCGATCTGCTGCTTGCATTATCCTTTACTCCGGATCATAAGAATGAACTGATCAAACTGTCAAAGATCTTAAACACCATGGATTTTGATGGCGATTGGCATCTTCTGCTTCTTCACGAGAGATATAAGACCACGCCCTCTGATCTCATTGAACAAGCTCTGCGTGTGAGAGATGCCACGCATCAGAAGCTTCGCCTTGGTGTCGGTACCAACGCATACTTTACCGAATTTAATCGAGAAACACCAGATTTCTCACAGGCTGACTTCGTCTGCTATTCTGTGAATCCTCAAGTACATGCTTTTGACAGGGCATCTCTGACCGAGACATGTGAGGCCCAAAAATATACTGTAGAAAGTGCCAAGGCCATTGCCAAAGATCTACCCATTTATGTGAGCCCCGTGACATTAAAGCCCAGATTTAACCCCAATGCCACTGGTCCTACACCACAGATAGATGAGCATGAGTTACCTCCGGAAGTTGATCGCAGACAGCCGACACTTTATGCTGCTTGTTGGACCCTGGGAAGCCTGCGTCATCTGGCACAATCCGAAACGGCCTGTATCACCTATTTTGAAACTGTAGGCTGGAGGGGTGTGATGCAGGGCGATAGGCAAGTGCAGATGCCCATGCGTTTTCCTGCTCAGAGGAATATGTTGTTTCCGATTTATCATCTGCTCCGACAGGTTATGGCTGAGCGAAACAGCGAGTGGATTCCTCTGGAGAGCTCTGACACACTGGCGATAAAGGGGATTATGTTTAAGAAAGGGATGGAAGCCACCTTGCTGATAGCTAATCTCCACGAGGAAGCTAAAGAAGTCACTGTCGAATTGGCAACATCAGCCTGCGACGTAGGATACTATTCTCAGGAATCAGTATCTTCAGCAGACAGCGATCCATTTAAGGATGCTAAAGCATCGGATTTAAAAAGGAGCTCAAGAGAACATTTGCATGTGACTTTGGGTGCTGGTTCGCTAGCGAAAATTCAGGTGGTGTTGAAATAGATACCTAGTGTGGGACCGATCATACTGGAGCTAAGAAAGATTACTAAGAGATTCCCCGGCGTGGTAGCCTTGGATCAGGTGAACTTTGATCTGAAGGCTGGAGAGATCCATGCACTTTGTGGAGAAAATGGAGCGGGCAAGTCGACGCTAATGAATATCCTATCGGGTAATCAGGCCCCAAATGAAGGCACGATTGAATTGCGTGGAAAGGCGATTAAAATCAGTAATCAGAAGCATGCGCAGGAATTGGGTATAGGCATTGTTTATCAGGAGAAAAGTCTGATTAACGAGCTGTCGGTAGCGGACAACATTTTCGCTGGAAATCAACCAGCTGGACGCTGGGGATTGGTGGATCGCAAGGCCCTGTATCGCAGGACGGTACAACTATTGACCGGTCTGGGTATGGCATCTATCTCTCCTCAAGAGCTGGTGTCTGGGCTATCTCCTGGAAAACAGCAGATGATAGAAATAGCTAAGGCGCTTGCGAGATCTCCTGAAATCTTGATTCTCGACGAACCGACGGCCTCGATTTCTGAAAGCGATGCCCATCTATTATTCGGCATTCTTAAAGATCTGAAAAAGAAGGGCACAGGCATCA
Organism: Saprospiraceae bacterium; assembly: GCA_965223025.1. GTDB lineage: Bacteria > Bacteroidota > Bacteroidia > Chitinophagales > Saprospiraceae > JABDMH01. The sequence continues at coordinate 2,769,839 of CBDCVP010000023.1, read as the reverse complement.
TCTATATCTCTCATAGAATGTCTGAGATATTTGATATTTCCGATAGGATCAGCGTCCTAAAAGATGGACAAGGACAAGGTACCCTACAGACAAGTGAGACGAACATTGATGCTGTGATAAAGATGATGGTAGGACGTGATCTACAGCACCTGGACTATCAGAACCATTGCCGATCAGCCACAGTGCTGGAGATAAACGGCTTAAGTGGGTCAAGTTTTCGGGATGTCAGTTTTTCGCTGGTGGAAGGAGAGATCTTGGGTCTGGCGGGTCTGGTGGGCGCAGGTAGAACTGAGATGGCAAGGGTGATTTTTGGCATCGATCGCAAATGGACTGGAAGCATAAGTGTGGATGGACGGAAGGTATCCATTGATCATCCCCAGGATGCCATCAGATTCAGCATAGGTTATCTGCCAGAGCACCGGAAAGAACAGGGACTTTTTTTGGAGATGACGGTACAAGAAAATCTGGTGGCGACAGATCTCAATGCAGGTCAATCAAAAAGTTGGTGGATCCAACCGGATTTGATCCATGCGGTATCCACGCACTACGTAGATCGCTTGGACATCCGTACACCGGATCTACAGCAGAAAGCGATCAATCTCAGTGGAGGCAACCAGCAGAAAATTGTGTTGGCCAAGTGGTTGTTGCTCAATCCCAGGGTATTGATGGTGGACGAACCCACGCAAGGTATTGATGTGGGAGCAAAGTCAGAGATATATAAGCTTTTTAACCAGTTGACAAAAGGTGGAACATCCTTGCTGATAATCTCCTCGGAATTGACAGAACTCATCGGCATTTGTGATAGGATATTGGTGATGTGTCAAGGAGAAATGACGGCCATATTAGATCGACATGAATTTTCAGAAGAGGAGATCATGCAATATTCGTCTGGGATCAAGAACATGTTCCGGCCAGGTAGTTTGGATATATAACGCTGTGAAGAATGAAATTCGACAAACGCTTATTGCAAGACCGGGTATTTACTCTGGCACTGACCATTTTGGTTTTGGTTGTGATTAGCACCATCATTTGGCAAGGTAAGTTTGCCAATTTTGATAATCTGTCCCTGGTCCTCCTAAATCTATCAATCGATGCCATTGTGGCGGTGGGTATGATGATCTTGTTGATTTCGGGATCCTTTGATCTTTCGGTGGGATCGGTAGTGGCTTTTGCCGGTGGGATGGCGGCTTATCTGATGTACTACTGGGGCGTATTTGTTCCGGTCGCTATCGTGGTAGCATTGTTGGCATGCTTACTTGTCGGTTTGGTCAATGGTGTTTTAGTAGCCTACGTGGGTATCAATCCCCTCATTCAGACACTGGCGATGATGGGCATTGTCAGAGGTTTAGCCCTGATGGTCAGCGGATCGGGCATTCAAAACTTGCCTGATACCTTTAATGCTATAGGCCAGTCACACTTCTTGGGATTTCAGACCCCTGTATGGATCATGTTGATCGTGGTTGCCATTTTTTCGTTTCTCGTGAGGAGGACTATCTTTTTTCGAAAGTACTACTATATTGGGGGCAATGAGCAGGCGGCTGCACTATCAGGTATTCAGGTCAAACATATGAAGGTGTATTCTTTTGTGTTGGTGGCCTGTCTATCAGGGCTGGCGGGCATTGTGTTGTCGGCAAGGTTGGGGGCAGCCATGCCTACAGCGGGGCAAGGTATGGAGCTAAGAGTAATTACTGCAGTAATCTTAGGTGGAGCAAGTTTGTTGGGTGGTCAGGGCAAGATCATGGGGGCCCTGTTGGGTACCGTCTTTATGGGCTTGGTGGCCAATATTATGATCCTGGCTCGAGTATCGGGATATTGGCAACAGATCATTTTGGGCATTATTTTGATCCTTGCAGTAACCACTGATATTATGATGAAAAACAGGGAGGGAATGCCGCTGCCGAGTTTTTGGAAAAAAAATTCCACGAGATGATCTTTACAGACAAGTGGATCCTGCCTACCTTGGTCATGTGCCTTATGGTGGTACTGATGGTCAGTTGTGATCCTAGCAAAGGTGCATACACGAAGGACCGACATGAAGACCAGCAGGCTCAGAAGACCGACTTCGCTGAGGAAGAGTATGTCATGGTCACCACCTTTGTCAACTTTCCCATGTATGTGAATCACGACCAGGAGGCTTTCCTGCGCTGGGGTGCGCAACGAGGTGTGAAGACAACTGTTTTGGGGCCAAGTGAATGGGATGTCGTACAGCAAATTGCCTTCATCGAGCAGGTGATCCCATCCAGACCCACTGGCTTACTGATTAATGGAACGGATCCGGCCATCGCAGGTGCTATCAACAAGGCAGTAGAGGCGGGTATTCCAACCGTTGTCTATGACTCGGATATTGTAGGGAGTAAACGACATGCATTTCTTGGCACGGATTGGTATGAGATAGGGCGCCTTCAGGGAGAAGCCATGGTGGAGTTGATCGGTGGGCAAGGAAAGATCGCCTATGTGGGATTGATCGGCCAGACCAATATGGAGAACGGTTATCGAGGACTACTGGATGTGCTCGAGAAGTATCCTGGTATCGAAGTGTTAGGTAAGTACGACAGCAAAGGTAGCACCGAAGAGGCTGCCAAGGTTGCCTCAGATTTGATAAGTGCCCAACCGGATCTAGCTGGACTATGTGGCTTTGATGCTACTACCGGACCGGGTTTGGCGCTGGCTGTGAAGGAAGCTGATAAGGTGGGAGAGGTCAAGATTACGACCGTTGATTGGGAGCCTGAACATTTGCGATTGGTGAGAGAAGGTGTGATACAGGTCTTAATCGGGCAAAAGAGAGAGCTCTTCACTTGGTATGGAGCTCAATTTCTTTACGATATGGTACACAAGACCAATAGGTTGTCTCAGGATGATGTTGCTGCAGGCATCACCAACATTCCGTACTCGGTCAATACTGGTCTGCTGAAAATCACTTCCCAAAACATTGATCAGTTTGACCCACCATAAGATGTTTATTTTTGCAGCTTCTTCCAAGCTACAGTTAAACCCATTGGATTATGAAAATAAATGACGCAGGAGCGCTTTCTACTTACCATGCCGATGGCTATCGGTACGACCGCATGCAATACCGTAGATGTGGTCGAAGTGGCATTCTACTCCCCATGATATCTTTGGGCCTATGGCATAATTTTGGGCACGAAGATTCACTAAGCAATGGTAGAAAGCTGTTGCGTACTGCTTTTGACTATGGGATCACGCATTTTGACCTGGCCAACAACTACGGACCTCCTTATGGTGCTGCAGAGGAGAACTTCGGCAAGATCTTCAAGAAGGATTTTCGGAGCTACAGGGATGAGCTAATCATTTCGACCAAAGCAGGATGGGATATGTGGCCAGGGCCCTATGGAAATCTTGGCTCACGTAAATATCTGATCGCAAGTCTGGATCAGAGTCTCCAACGTATGGGGCTTGACTATGTAGATGTTTTTTACTCACATAGACGAGATCCTGATACACCCTTGGAGGAAACCATCGGGACCCTACATGATATAGTTAGTCAGGGCAAGGCACTCTATGTTGGTATATCTCAATATGATGTAGAAGACACCGCACGGGCGGCAGAAATCTTGTCGAATCTCGGTACGAAGCTATTTATTCATCAGCCGCGTTACAGTATGTTTGACCGATGGGTGGAAAATGGATTGCTGGATGAACTAGAGAAACAGGGCACAGGGGCTATTGCATTTTCTCCATTGGAGCAAGGGGTGCTGACCGCTAAATATCTGAAGGGCTTTCCGGATGACTCTCGAGCGGTCAAGGACGGCAGGTATCTGAGTAAAGATCAAATTACCTCCGAAATCATTGAGAAGGTGCGAAAGCTAAATGCAATAGCTGAAGCAAGGGGTCAGACCTTGGCGCAAATGGCGATAGCCTGGTTGCTCAAGGATGTACGTGTCTCATCAGTGTTGGTTGGCGTAAGCCGGAGTGCTCAGCTGCTTGAAAATGTTCAAGCACTAGAAAAACTGTCCTTTGAGAGCGAAGAACTCAGTAGGATTGAAGAGATCCTTAGTTGAACCGGCGGAAGTTTCAATATCGAGCATTAATCCATCAGTCATGATATTCTGGCAAGGCGAAACAAGTCAGGCACAAATGAAATATCAGACAAGGATGAGCAATATTTGATTTAGAGGTAGTGGATAGGAGTCCACCATCTAACCCCACTGGCTATATCTCGTGTTTTTTTAGTTGATTAATGGCATGATCGGTAGCTCGAGCCGTCAAAGCCAAAAAGGTGAGGGAAGGATTTTGAGTAGAAACCGAAGTCATGCATGCTCCGTCGGTCACAAAGACATTCTTACAAGCGTGCATTTGATTCCATCTGTTGAGCAACGAAGTTCTCGGATCATACCCCATGCGTACACCTCCCATTTCATGAATGTCCAGACCAGGTGCTTGGCCAGTATCTCGAGTTCTTATGTTTGTGAATCCGGCTTTCTCAAACATATCTGTAAACTGCTCAAAGAAGTCTTGGATCATTTTTTCATCGTTGTCATCATGATACATCGATATGCTTAATTGAGGAATGCCCCAGGGGTCCGTTTTGCTGCTGTGCAAAGACACTTGGCTATCTTCTTTGGGAATCGTTTCACCCATCATACCAGAACCAACCCGCCAGGGACCAAACGCCTTGGTGGCAAAAAGATGGCCACTAAGCTTATCTCCAAATCCCTTTTGCTCTACCTTTCGTCCTCTGCTCGCACCAAAGGTACACGCATATCCCCTGAGGAAATCGGTTTGCTGTCGGTATATATTTCTGAATCGGGGTACATAGGCACTAGTGGGTCGTTTACCTTCAGTCTTAAGGTCACGTTTACTGTCATACTCAGCAGATATTTTTGCCCGATAGTTATGAAAAGCCACAAATTTGCCCAGCAGTCCACTGTCATTTCCCAGACCATCGGGAAATCTATCAGATTTGGAATTCAGCAGGATGAGGTTAGAATTTAATGTTCCGGCATTTACAAAAATTATTTTTGCAGAATATTCTGAACTTTCCATGGTGTCGGCATCGATGATCCTGACACCTGCAGCTCTGTTTTCTTGTTTGTCAAAGATGATGGAGTGAACCACCGTATTCGCTTTCAGGGTTAGGTTACCCGTTTTTTCTGCCCAAGGTATGAGTGTCGAATTGGCACTGAAGTATCCACCATAGGGACAACCTCTTTGACATATGTTGCGGCTCTGACATAATACTCTACCTTGCTGTTTAAAAATCTCCTTCATCTCGGTGAGATGCGCACATCTGCCGTAGATGATGTGCCGATCTCGATAGTTTTCTTTGACGGATGTCTGAAAGTGCTTCTCTACACAGTTGAGATCCCAAGGTTTTAGAAAATCACCATCGGGGAGCGTGTCTAGGTTGTCCTTGTTGCCTGAGACTCCAATAAATCGCTCGACTTTGGTGTACCAGGGATCTATATCTTTGTAGCGGATCGGCCAATCGACAGCAAAGCCGTCTCTAGCTGGTCCTTCAAAATCAAAATCACTCCATCGCTGTGTCTGTCTCGCCCACATAAGGGACCTGCCACCCACCTGATATCCCCTGATCCAATCGAATGGCTTGTCCTGTACGTATGGATGGTCTTCATCTTTTACGAAAAAATGCTGAGCATCCTCACGATATGCATAACAGCGTTTTACTACGGGATTTTTGTCTTTCTTATGGTCGGGAATTCGTCCCCGGTGCTTAAATTCCCATGGTTGTAAGTGGGTTGTGGGATAATCACGAAGATGTTTGACATCTCGTCCTCTTTCCAGCAATAATGTTTTGAGGCCAGCCTCGCAAAAGTCTTTGGCGGCCCAGGCTCCTGTCATGCCTGCACCGATGACTATGACATCATATTGATGATCTTTATCCGACATGATTATTATTCTATTTATTGTTGAAAACTTAAATCGGGACACACCCCAAATATCGTCCAGGGGCAAATTCGAAATCCAAATGATTCTTTAGGAAGTATGGTGAAGAAGTAAAGTGCTCAACGGTAAGTTGTTTGGTCGATTCATAAAAACCGAGCATCGATTTTGTTCGATCAGCATATTCAGATAAATAGACTAAAGTGGCATTCTTTTCTTCATGCTCTAATTTTTCGAACTTGCCTCCAACGTCTTCAATTAGGTATAACTCAAATTCGTTGAGGCCTTCCAAGTATTTGGCGAGTGCCTCATCGGAATAACAATCATTGATGATCGTCAAAATGTAGTCTACGGTAGACTCTGGTGCCCCAGTTTGTAGATCTCCAAGAGGTAAGATGTAATCTGCCAATTGTCTGATAAGTCGGTATTGATCTTTCTCTATAGGGATGCGAGTATACGTTGGAATCTCTTCAAAATCACATCCGGGAAAAAGGGTAAAACTGGCCGCAGCCAAAGCCAATTGTTGAATGGCATCTCTTCTTTTCACAATTCCATTTTTGGTCTTGAAATGAGTGGATCAATAATCGATGCCCTTGCCGGTGGCTGCCCACCAGATGGCACCATACAAATGATCGAGGAAAACAGGGTCTTTAAATGTACCAGGAACATGGCCCATGCCAGTGTAGAAAGCTCGACCACCGTCGTATTCATGATACCAGGAAATGGGATGAAAGTCACCCATGCCTTTTCCTTCATTATCGTCCCATTTGGCATAGGGGTCAAAAGTATCTTCATCTACCGTGATCAAATAATTGAGATCGTCGATGGTCGCGGGACTATATTCGTACCATTCATCTGTCCAGACTCTGGAGGCTGGCATGGTTTCCATTCCTGGAAAGTTGCTGTCCACTACTCGCAATTTGGCCGTCTGGATGGCCGGATGTATTTTAAACATATGACCTACCATCTTGGTATACCATGGCCAATCATATTCGGTATCCGCCGCACTATGAATGCCCACGAATCCCTTTCCAGAACGAACAAAGCGCTCCATGGCGCCTTGTTGCTCATCATTGAGCACATCCTCAGTGGTGTTTAAGAAAATAATGACCGCATAACCCTGCAGACGCCTGTCATTAAATACATCGCTGGATTCCTGCCAATCGAGAGAAAACTGATGTTTTTCAGCTAGTTTTCTCATGGCATCAACTCCTTCATTGATCGATGGATGGTGAAAACCAGCCGTCTTGGTAAATAGTAACACATTGAACTGTTGTGAATAGGTGTTGAAAAAGAGTCCAATCAATAGCAACGAAATTCCTGGGATGCGAACTAAATGCATTCAATTAAATTGTTTGGTGAGGAAATAGTAATTTGATTTTTTATCAAAGATACTTTTAGATCAATGTTATTACTTTAGGTAGACGATCGGTAAGATCTCCTTGGAGGCAGCCACCCATTAATATACTCTGCCGATCATCGGATGTTCTACGATTTTTCTCTTTAATTCCAGAAAATCAATTTGTCCTTGATGCGACCAAACCTTATGGCCACTGGTGTCGATCAGTACACTATATGGCAAGGCACCATTCCAATCCTTATCAACCGCTTCGATCAATGCATATTTATCATCTTGTGCAAACAAAAAGTTTTTCACAGCTGAGTTTTTTTCTTGTAAGAATTTAAGGGCTTTATCAAAGTCTTTTGGTTTGTCAGCAGAAAGGGACACAAATTCAAAATCCCTTCCCCCGTACATGCGTTGAATGACGACGAAATCAGGATATTCCACGATGCAGGGTCCGCACCAGGTAGCCCACACATTAACCAATCGAAGTTTACCGGAATCCTTGTTTTTCATGATTTGCTGAATCTCGGACACATCTGCCATTTCCAAGGTCACTCGTTTCTCCTTCCATTCCTTATCCACTTTATCTTTGTACTCAGTTTTCCATCCCCACTTTGTAGAGCATCCAAAAACTTTGGTGGTGGGTTCAGCGATCGGTTTGCCTGTCAAAACTGCATCTATGGCAGCACGCAGATCGGCAGCATTCAGGGTGCCTGATTTCTCATCCTTATCGATCCGACCTTGATATTGTAGTCTCCGTTTTTTGTCAAAAACAAAGGCATGTGGTGTTGCTACGGGGCCATACAGTAAGGAAACTTTTTCATCGTCTCCATCATATAGATAGGGAAAGTTGAAACCAGCATACTCTGATCTAAGGACCATGGCATCGTAATCGTCGTTGAGATCGCTGTAACCAAGCTCTTGATAAAGCAATCCCAGCGGGCTGTTGGGAGAAATGGCCACCAATTGAAAGCTCTTGTCTTTATAGTCGTTGACCAAGCCTATTATTCGTTCTTCGTATGCCTGGGCGGTCGGACAATGATTGCAGGTAAACAAGATAACCAACACGTCTGAGTGATTATATTCGCTCAAGCTATGGAATACTCCATCCACGCCAGGCAGCGAAAAATCTGGGGCTTGGGCCCCAATGGCCAGTGGCTGGACATCCTGTTTCTCTACAAACTGAGGATTGGCCACGAATCTAGCTGTAGCTGTTTTGGCCTGAGGTTCAACTTGGATAACCTGCTTTTCCTTCCCAGGTCCCATGCATGCACCTATGCTGCCTAAGAGTATGATGGATATGAAGAAGCTATTCCTGGACAAACTTATCATGACATGATTTAAATCTGCGTTGATCACTGAGTTGTGGCATCCCCTGATATGACCAAATCAATGAGTGGCGATCGGATCATCAAGGTAAAGTAGCGGGCTCACTCCGGAAAGTGTCCAGTTCATAAATTGAACTATTTTGGATGAGGTTTTCACTTTTTCGAGATTGGGTGATTCCAGTGTATCAGCCGATGGAGGAAAATGTAAAGATTGCCAAAGAGCCATTTTTGATTTGGTTATCTTGCGGGGTGAGCTCACTTGTGTTGGTCAAGATAAGCAATTGCCTTGAGACCAGCACATTCTAAAAGTGTCGATGGTGAAGTATGGCACTATATTGGCATGTATAGCCGCAGAGCAGTAGAATAGCACCATTTAGTTGTTCTACTATTGCAAATGTCAAATAGAAAATATGAAGAACAATCTACCTACTTTCCGTAGGCTGGTGAACCAATACCAGCATTATAGTCGCAAATTGATGCGATTAAGCACAGGTGACCGGCGTAGACAGCAAAAGAGGGCATGGATTGAGAAGAGAATGCAAAAGCTGAGATCACGCATCGAACACTATCTGACAAGGGGGGCTATGTTTAAGAGAGCCGCCCTGGTGTCTGCAGGACTCGGTGCGATCCCACTCATTTCTTCAGCTCAGCAATTTGCTTTAAGGAGCGATCATCCCTTTATCAATTTGGTCGTGCCGAATGAGCAAGCCGCTCCAACGTTCGTTGATTACGACGGTGATGGCGACAAAGATCTATTTCTATTTTCAGATGCCGCTACGGCGGCGGATGCTCGCGATGAAGCTGTGCAGTATTTTGAGAACACGGGGAGTGGATTCATCGAAGGCAGCGTAGCACAGTTTCCTAGCGATCTTGGGTATACAGAACTCCTGGACACTACCGTTGCATTTGAGGAGTTCACAGGCAATTTTGTAGACTTTGATGGAGATGGAGATCTAGACGTATTTATCGGTACCGACTTGGACCTAAGATATCTCAGAAACACGGATGGTGTGTACGAAGCGGTCATCGGAGATGGAGATCCATTTGATACCCTCAACTTTGATTACAATGTAGTGCCGGCCTTTGGAGATATTGATGGAGACGGTGATGTCGATGCTATTCTTGGTAGTTCGACAGGGTTACAATACTTTCTCAATGATGAAGGTGTACTTACTGATATGGGTAAACTCTCTATCGATGGCAATGATTCCTATGCATCACCTTTATTATATGATATCGATGACGACGGAGATCTTGATCTCCTCACTGGCAATAAGTATGGAGATATGTACTACTTTGAAAATAATGATGGTACGTTGACACAGAAAGACCACTTCCTGACCTCCATCGTACTGGATGGATACGACCGCCTTGCTTTTGCAGATGTAGATTTTGATGGCGACGAAGATTTTGTTTTCGGCACTTCCAATGGGAATCTTGGTGTGTACAGTCGCGATGGAGGGGACTACGAGGAGATGCCCTACAATACGCTTGACATCATACTACCCTTTTCTGGCTTAGCCCCTGAATTTGTGGATTTTGATGGAGATGGGGATGAAGATCTCTTTTTTGGTGTTTCGGCGGGGTCACTGGTTTACTACGAGAATCGGGAAGGTGATTTTATGCTCAATGGTGAGCGATTTCCAGAGCTTTTTGACAGCATTAGTTCTTCGATACCAGCTTTTGCAGACCTCGATACCGATGGTGATATGGACCTTCTGGTGGGGAGTTACGGAGATCCCTTGATTTTGTACACTAATGAAGATGGTAGCTATATGCAGGTTGATAGCACTGCCAATCCTTTCTTTGGATTAAGTGATCAGGTCAATCAAGCACCAGCTCTTGCCGATACAGATGGGGACGGGGATATGGATTTACTCTTGGGTAATAAACTTGGCACCCTGGAATATTTTGTCAACAATGACGGCGTTTATGAACTCATGGAAGAGAGTCCTTTTTCAGGCATTGAGGCAGACGGTTATTCCACTCCTGAGCTCAAGGATAGCGATGGTGATGGAGATCTGGATCTGTTTTTAGGGGGGGGTGATGGACTGGTGATGGCATTTGAAAATGAGAACGGAGAGTTTGTGCAGTTGGTGGGAGACGATAATCCATTTGGTGACCTACAGTTTCACGACGACGCCATTTTTGCCTGCAGCGATATCGATGGTGATGGAGACTTAGATGCGATTGTAGGCAATGATTTGGAAATGGCCTTGTTTCTCGAAAACACCTCGATCTCGGTGGCTACGGATGATAGGCAGGATGTTTCTCAAGAGACCAATGTGTTTCCTAATCCCGTCATGCATACGGTACAGATAGAGGCACCGTGGAATAACCATCAAGGAAAACTAGAAGTATTTAGTATGCAGGGTCGTTTGATGTATGATCGTTTGTTTTTCGGTGCAGCGGCACGTTTTAACCTTTCTACCTTGCCCACGGGGAATTATCAATTGCTAATTTCTAATCAGGAGAGAAAGGCTGTCAAAGGTATTTATAAGCATTAGATCATGCCTCATATGCATGAATGAACACTTAGACTAACGCAATCTTGAACAGAGACCGGAGTGCTTATGCTCCGGTTTTTTTTGATTTGAGTTCTATTCTTCAAGAATGCCACATATTTCCAAATGGTGACTGTCAGAGAGAAGAACAGTGCATTCAGACGCCTTTTTGCTTTTTTTTAATCGGTTCTGCCATGTTATTAGTTTCCATCTGTTTTGGTTCGTGTGATTTCTTCATCTAATCCATTTAAATTGAAGACAGAGTTCTTTTGCCAGCAAAACCCAGTAAACAAGCTGGTGGCCGAGCGCATATGCCAAAAAGGATTTATCACGGCCCGTTTTACTCGTCTTAATATTACGAAATGACTCAGTCTAGGGATTGACTTTTTACTAAGAAGTTCTGCGACCGCAAGGCGTCAACATGCCGGAAATGTCGGGTCTTGCCCTTTACTGATAGTGAGGGGTCAACATTCCCCGAATAACCTCCTAATGCTTTAGGTTAATGACTCTGGCTACCGTTTTGATGATCACCTACCATGCTCACATTCACAATTGCAGTTGAGCTCTCGTCATACTGTCTTTGATCTATAGCCGAAAAACTAGTATTCAGTATCCAGATTTCTAATATGTGTGGGTAGCATACGTTGAAACAATAGTCAACGTGGCACCTGCTTCTGTCTCGAGCATCGCACCCGATCCAATTTCCAGGCTATAGCCCATAGCGCCAAGACCCGCATTGATGGTGACCTGTTTACCTCCGTCAATCAAGACATGATCGCAGACTGTAGGGATTCTCCCAAGACTCCAATAGGCAGGGCTGGCATGCCAATCTCCAGACATCGGTCCCACCCATTGATTGACCGATGGTGTCTCGCAGGTTTGACGGACCCCATAAACGGGCAACGGTCTACCATATTCGTAGGCACCGAGATCTGGAGCGAGTCCATTAAAATCTTCATTGATACCCATAATCACGATGCCGTGGTCTATGGCTGGGCAAGCTGCAGAAAGCGTATGATACTCCAGGTGAAATGAGTCAACCATACCATTGGTGGTGGTATAATGGAGATTCTCAAAACACGTGGTATGATCAATGCGAATGCCATTTGTCTCTTGTCCGGTTTGGGCATGAAAAGCAGGGATGTCCCTAAGCCTCACATCACTCCACTTAAAGGCATACTCGTAGTTTCCCCAGTCAAAACCATTGTGGTCGAAATCCGTTTTCCAATTGGTCGTGGTAGTGACACCATTCTCCCAGGCATATCGGTCATTGATGCTGATCCAAAGATTATTCTTTATTTCAAAATTATTGAGAAATTGTGATCCTGAGGCCATGGGACCACTGTTGATGATAAAAGTATTATGGGCGATCAGGGCACGGTCAGAGCGCGTTCTCAGTTTGAGTACACTCTGATTATTCAATACGGCTACCTGATTGTAAAGCACGTAATAAGGAGCTCCATCCATGGGTTGAAAACTGATGCCATTATTATATAAGTTGGTGATCCGATTTGACCAAGCTCTATTATTGGCTCTGCCATAATCAAACTCTATGCCGTCGTCGGAGGTATCCAATATATCGTTGCCATATATATCGACATTGCGACCGGGATAGGATATTCCATCGGCAACCCTCGAGATGGTATTATGGACTACCGTATGGCCATCGGTATGTTGAAGCTCTATGCCCTCACCTGAGAAGTTTGAAGTATTGGGAATATTGTCACCGATGATCGTATTGTCAGCGATATACCATCCTTCTCCACCATCATTGAGGAAGATGCCGTAATGATTGTTGTCAAAGAAGCACCTGGATACCACAATGCCTTTGGGGCCTGGTGGAGAGGTGCGCATACCGTACATTTGATTGATGATCTTGAGTCCCTCAAACCAAAGATAATCCGCTTCCACCCGTATACCCTCGAATATGGGATCTCCATCTCCGGCAGCTTTCCAAACAATTGGACTATTGATTAGACCACCCGAGTTAAAAAAGATTGTGCCACCATAATTGCCCCCATGTAAAAGGCAAATATCTCCGGGCTGCACATTTGCTTCCGCTGCTTCCACCCCTAGAAATGGATCTCCCGATGACCCCGTGCCACCACCATTACCGGGTATCACATGATGGACCTGACCACCTGTCGGCATGCTGGGTACTTCTAGAGTTGCCACTTGAGCTTGCTCTATCCATTGGCCACCATCTGGATCAGACATCGTCAATTCGAGAGCATAGTTAGTGCCCGGTTCAAGAAAAAGTATACTACCGGCAAGCATGTTGTCACCCTGAAAATCGACGCGATAGAGTCTCGTAGAATCTTCGTAGATGCTGCTACCCTCAGGTCGGTAGCGCACTGTGCAGACCGCAGTGTGATTTGGATCACCCGTAATATCCCATTCGATGCCAATGCACTTTGTGGTAGCATAGGTGGTCATGGACCCCGGGACTAGATCTGCAGACGCAGCCACGGCGGAGGGATCATCAAAGCTGGAAAATACCATGAAGCCGATAACAGGGAGTATGCAAAAAGGAAACACGGTTCGAAGCATCATCGATTTTCTCAAAACACCTGACAAATCAATAGTAATGGAAGGGATCCAAATGCCCTACTTGAGCCGTGTTCTCTAGGATAACAACGATATTGTTGGACAGCATATTTTCCATATGTCAGTCCCGAACCTAAAACTTACCTTAGAGGTGTGAACGACCTGGCTGATTGCCAAAATCGATTCATGTATTTTTAATGAGATAAAGATTGAAAACGAAGTGAACGGCACATTGAAAGATAAAACTTACATCATCACTGGTGCCACCAGTGGCATGGGCAGATCCATGGCCGAGCGTTTTGGCGCCGAGGGAGCAAAGATTATTGTCAGCGGCCGAGACCTGGAGCGTGGACGACAGGTAGAAAATAGCATCAATCTTGGTTTGGGCAGCGCCCTCTTTGTGCCAGGTGATGTTAGGGAAGTCGCTTACAATCAACTTTTGGTCAAGGAGGCAGTGACCTCTTTTGGGGCACTTGATGGGATTGTGACCAATGCAGGTATGCTAGGTTTAGATGACATCACTGTTTTGCCCGTGAAGAAATGGAGGGACACCTTTGCGACCAATCTGGATGCGGTGTACTTTCTGCTGAAGTACGCAATACCTGTGATGAAAGAACGGGGGAGAGGGGCCGTGGTCATCAATGCCTCCATTGCGGCTTGGAAATCATTTCCCAATCATCCAGCCTACTGTGCATCCAAAGCAGGCCTGGTGGCATTGGCCAAACAAGTGGCAGTACAGCACGGTCCTGAAATTCGTGTCAATACGATTTGTCCCGGACCAGTTGATACACCCCTTATCTGGAATTCTGCACAAGCCTTTCCGGATCCCAAGCGTGCTGTGCAGGATGCTGCCGATGCTACCCTGATGAAACGCCTGGGCAGGCCTGAAGATATCGCCGGGCTCGCTTTGTTTTTGATCAGTGATGCTTCTTCCTGGATAACGGGTTCTTCATTTACGATCGATGGTGGCATCTCGGCAAAAGGATAGACATGATTGGATGGCCAAAACCATGGTATGACAAAGTGCATGTGATGTATCCGACGAGCGCACTGTTGCTGCTCTGTTGTGCCGCCATGGCGTGCAGAGTGCCCATCGAGTCCAGACCTCAGCCGCCGAACGTCCTCTTGATCCTGACGGATGATCAAGGCTGGGGTGATCTCAGTATTCATGGGAACCCAAATCTGCAGACACCCCATGTAGATGCAATAGCTCATCAGGGTGCTTCCTTTGAGCGCTTTTATGTTTCACCGGTTTGTTCGCCCACCCGTGCAGAAATATTGACGGGCAGGTATCATCCGCGCTGTGGTGTATCCGGGACCTCATTGGGTCAAGAGCGTTTGGATTTGGACGAAACCACCATCGCGGAAGTATTCAAAGCGGCTGGATACCACACTGCGGCCTTTGGAAAGTGGCACAACGGCATGCAGTACCCCTATCATCCCAATGGCCGTGGTTTTGATGAGTTCTACGGTTTTTGCTCCGGTCACTGGGGCGATTACTTTAGCCCTATGCTTGAGCACAACGGAAAAATCACGGTAGGAGAGGGATACGTGATTGATGATTTTACATCCAAGGCCATCGATTTTATCAAAGATCACAGGGATGCTCCTTTTTTTGTCTATTTACCGTACAACACTCCACATCGACCCATGCAAGTGCCAGATCGATGGTGGAACAAGTTTAAAGATCTTCCACTAGATTCTTTACACCGGGATCCCAATAAAGAGGATTTACTGCATACCCGGGCAGCTCTGGCCATGTGTGAGAATATTGATTGGAACGTTGGCAGGATCGTGGATAACATTGCGAATCTAGGCCTGGAAGAGAACACGATCATCATCTACGCATCAGATAATGGACCCAATGGATGGCGCTGGAACGGTGGGATGAAGGGGAGGAAGGGATCCACTGATGAAGGTGGTGTGCGATCACCTTTACTGATCCAATGGAAGGGGACGATTAAGGCAAATCACAAAATCCCAGAGGTCACGGCTGCCATTGATTTGTTTCCAACCCTGGTTGACCTTGCTGGCATAAATGATCGTGGCAGAAGTCGACTGGATGGCGTAAGCCTCAAGCCACTACTACTCACTGCGTTGAGGGATCAAGCCATATGGCCGGA
Source organism: Saprospiraceae bacterium (assembly GCA_965223025.1). Lineage (GTDB taxonomy): Bacteria > Bacteroidota > Bacteroidia > Chitinophagales > Saprospiraceae > JABDMH01. Next base: position 2,754,130 of record CBDCVP010000023.1, on the reverse strand, counting down.
ACGGCAGATCTTCAGCTATTGGAAAGGGAGGATGAGCGTCCGGGATCAAACTCATCTCCTGGATCATGAGGGTAAGCTGTTTGATCTATTGAAGGATCCAAGGCAAGATATCGACCTCTCAGCTGCTCTGCCGGATCGCAAGCATCAGCTCTTACAAGCCAAAAAGTCTTGGCAAGATGAGGTTTTAGTAGAGCTGCCGAAGGAGGATACAAGGCCCTTCCCCCTGGGACATCCAGATGTCGAATTCACGCAGATACCTGCCAGGGATGGGATCAGTCACGGAGGTATACGGCGCTCGAACCCTTCTCCAAACTGTTCTTTTTTTACCGACTGGAGCAGTCTTGCCGACAGCATAACCTGGAATGTGGAGGTCCTTGCTCCCGGCGAATTTGAAGTGGTACTCTACTATACTTGCCCTGAAGAAGATGTAGGTGGTACGTTCCAGCTGCGTTGCGGCAGCAGTGCTATGAATGGAAAAATTATTCAATACTACGATCCACCACTCCGGGGTATGGAGCATGATCGTCATCCCCGGGGTAATTCCTACGTGAAGGACTGGCAACAGCTGGTACTGGGAGACATACAGTTGGAACCTGGCCAACAGTGCCTGTCCATTTGCCCTGTGGATATACCAGGCAACAACCTGATGGATTTTAGATTGCTGATATTCCGACGAATATGAGCACGATGATATGAACAAAAGCACAATCAAAAGGTGACCGTGATCCGGGATCATCATTATCTCCCTATCTTTAAGAAATGATAACCCCAATGAGGATATCTATGTGCTGGATCTTGGTGGCTGCGCTTCTTGCCTGTCAATCTAAGAAAGTACCCAATACGGAAGCCAGTAGGCTGCCCAACATCGTCATGGTGCTGACAGATGATCAGGGTTGGGGTGATCTCAGCATCAGTGGCAATACCAATTTGAGCACTCCAAACATCGACGCCCTAGCTGCCGAAGGGGCTACTTTTGATCGATTTTATGTTTGTCCGGTATGTTCGCCAACCAGAGCAGAGATCTTGACAGGTAGGTATCATCTAAGGGGAGGGGTTTACTCCACATCGGCCGGTGGTGAGCGTCTGGATCTTGATGAGCGCACCATTGCTGAAGTTTTTAAAGCGGCAGGTTACCATACCGCGGCTTTTGGCAAGTGGCACAACGGTATGCAGTATCCTTATCATCCCAATGGCCGTGGATTTGATGAGTACTATGGATTTTGTTCGGGGCACTGGGGAAACTATTTCGGCCCCATGTTGGAGCACAATGGAGAGCTGGTCAAAGGCGACGGTTTTGTGATTGATGACTTTACTCAACAGGCCATGAGGTTTATGGAAGGACATCGGGATCAGCCATTTTTTGTCTACCTCCCTTTCAACACGCCACATAGTCCGATGCAGGTGCCAGATCGTTGGTGGGACGAGTTTAAAGATAAAGAATTGGGTTTGCTGCATAGGGAACCAGATAAAGAAGATCTGGTCCATACGCGTGCTGCATTGGCGATGTGTGAAAACATAGACTGGAATGTGGGCCGTCTAAAGGATAAACTCGCTGAATTAAAGTTGGAGGAGGAAACCATATTTATTTATTTGTCAGATAATGGACCGAATGGTCATCGTTGGAACGGTGGGATGAAGGGGAGGAAGGGGAGCACGGATGAAGGTGGTGTGAGATCGCCGATGTTTATCAAGTGGCCTGGTCATATCGAAGCAGGAAAAAATATTCATGAGATTGCTTCAGCCATTGATTTCTTACCCACCTTAGCGGATCTGTCGGGCATACCAATGGAGGTGGTTAAACCACTTGATGGGATGAGTCTAAAACCTCTGCTGCTCGACGGCGAAGCGGCCTGGCCGGACCGATTTATTTTCAATCACTGGCGTGGTCGCACCAGTGTGCGTAGTCAGCAGTACCGCCTGGGACATCAAGGACAACTTTTTGATATGCTGAACGATCCTGGACAACATGAAGACCTTTCAGAGGAACAGGTAGACATAGCCCGGACACTCTCTAAAGCAAAAGCAAAATGGGAAAACGAGGTGATGGCAGAGCTCCCGGAGAAGGATGAGCGGACTTTTCCTTTGGGCCATCCTGATTTTACCCACACTCAGATTCCTGCCCGTGATGGGATCGCACATGGCCATGTCGAGCGATCTAATCGGTTTCCAAATAATACTTTCTTCAGAAATTGGACCTCCATCAATGATAGCATTACCTGGGAGGTAGAAGTGATGAAAGGGGGTACCTTTGAGGTAGAGATTTACTATACATGTTCTACCAAGGATGTGGGCAGCACCTTCGAGATTAGGGTAGGTGATGCCATCCTTCATGGGGAGATCACAGAAGGTCATGATCCGCCATTGACGGGTATGGAGCACGATCGGCACCCAAGACAGGAGTCTTATGTTAAGGATTTTCGACCATTGAAAGTGGGAGTGATCACTCTCCAGCAAGGTGTGCAAACCCTTAGAATAAAAGCGAAGAAAATACCGGGTGAAAAGGTCATGGACCTTCGGTTATTGATGTTTCATAGAATTAAATAATTGGCACATGAGATTTTTTACAATTTGGGTGATTCTTTGTTTTTGCACCTCCATATCTTTTACGCAGAATCCTGAAATTAATGTCACCAAAATCTATGAGAGTGACCAGCATGATGCTTTTACATCATTGATAAAATTTCAAGAAAAATATTATTGTGCCTTTCGCTCAGGCGAACATCATGTATATGGCGCTGATGGAGTGTCCAAGATATTGGCTTCACCTGACAAGAAGCATTGGAAGGAGGTGGCGACGCTGAAAAAAACCGGTGTTGATTTGAGAGATCCCAAATTGTCCATTGCCCCAGATGGAAGAATCATAGCACTGGTGGGCGGATCTATTTATCGAGGTAAAGAGTTGCTTGGCATGCATACCCAGGTTTCCTTTTCTGATCTTTCAGGCCTCAATTTTTCCAAGCCTCAACCCATCTCCCTGGACCCAACCATCAGGTCCGATTACGATTGGTTGTGGGCGATTACCTGGTATGAAGGGATGGCCTATGGAGTGGTTTATCAGTATCGGGGTAAAAGAACGAAGCTAGTGAGATCAAGTGATGGCATCCATTATGAATTCATTTGCGAGCTGGATCTCGACGGGAGACCCAATGAGGCACGGGTGCGATTTGATGAAATGGGTACCATGTACATCCTTCACAGAAGAGATGACGACGATCAAATGGGATATTGGGGATCGAGTCGTCCACCATTCAAAAATTGGACGTGGAAACAGATGAAGCACCGAATTGGTGGGCCGGATTTTGTCATTTTACCCAATGATGATGTGCTGGTAGGTAGCAGAATTTATCGTGAAGGTGGAAATGGAGTAGGTATCCTTAGGGGAACAAAAAATGGAGTGTTTCCGGACCTGTGGATGCTGCCATCTGGAGGGGATTGCAGTTATCCCTCTTTTCTAGTCGAACCACATAGGATATTGATGTCCTATTATTCCTCACATGAAGGCAATGCCGATATTTATTTGGCAGAGATACCCAGATAGAGTGCTGATGTGAAGGCATGAGACGTTCAGGAGAGTATTAATGCGGCGTGCTGCGGTTGATTTTTGCACTAGGAATTGCCGAGCCATTCGAAGCCGTAAGGGGTTTCGTTTTTTAGTAAGGGCTCGGCAATCCCTTGGTCCAGAGAACCCTTTTAGTATTATTCATCATGTAGTTTTGCAGATGCTCCAAGGTGTTACAATGGAAGTCGGGCTTACCGATCCCAAGGTCGGAATTGCCGAGCCATTCGAGGATGTAAGGGGTTTCGTTTTTTAGTAAGGGCTCGGCAATCCCTAAGTCATGTCTTGCCCTTATAGTCATTATCCATTGATTAGTTTTTTGAAGGTCCTCCAAGGTGTTACAATGGAAGACGGGCTTACCGATCCCAAGGTCGGAATTGCAGAGCCATTCGAAGACGTTGGGGTTTCGTTTTTTGTAAGGGCTCGGCAATCCCTTGGTCCAGAAAACCCTTTTAGTATTATTCATCATGTAGTTTTGCAGATGCTTCAAGGTGTTAAATGGAAGACGGGCTTACCGATCCCAAGGTCGGAATTGCCGAGCCATTCGAGGATGTAAGGGGTTTCGTTTTTTAGTAAGGGCTCGGCAATCCCTTGGTCATTGCTTACCCTTATAGTCATTATCCATTGTTTAGTTTTTTGAAGGATGCTTCAAGGTGTTACAATGGTAGACGGGCTTACCGATCCCAAGGTCGGAATTGCCGAGTAAGGGCTCGGCAATCCCTTGGTCATGTCTTGCCTTATAGTCATTATCCATTGTTTAGTTTTTGAAAGATGCCATTCGAAGCCGTTGGGTTTTCGTTTTTTAGTAAGGGCTCGGCAATCCCTTGGTCATGGCTTGCCCTTATAGTCATTATTCATCATGTAGTTTTGCAGATGCTCCAAGGTGTTAAATGAAAGTCGGGCTTACCGATCCCAAGGTCGGAATTGCATCTCCTCTGTAAGTTGGCAACAACGATATCTCAGGCTACCTTTATCTTGTACCGTCAAAAAAACTTTGATCTATGAAAGAGCATGCAATCGGCATTGACCTAGGCGGGACGACCATCAAAAGCGTTTTGATGACCAGATCAGGGGAAATCCACGAGCGGGTTCAAGTGCACACTCAGGACGATCCAGAGGGTATTTCTGAAAATTGGAAGAATAATGTGCGAGAAGCTGCTGCCCCTTTGATAGACATGGTAGGTAGGGACATACCCATCGGACTCTCTGCACCCGGTCTCACTGATCCGCAACATCGCTGCATTTCATATATGCCAGGTCGCCTGCAAGGACTAGAGGGCTGCGTTTGGTCACATTACCTGGAGGTGGATCGAGTGTCAGTGATCAACGATGCCAAATCTGCTCTCCTGGCTGAAAGTAGATTTGGAGCTGCAAAAGGATACAAAGATGTGCTCTTGATGACCCTGGGTACCGGGGTAGGTGGCGGCCTGCTCATCAATGGTGAGATCTACGAGGGTTTTTTGCATCGAGCCGGCCATATTGGTCATATATCGATGGACAAATCAGCGCCCAGAGGAATCTTAAATCTGCCAGGTACGCTTGAATATTTTACAGGCAATGCCACGGTGTCAGATCGCAGCGAAGGTGTGTTTAAATCAACAAGGGATCTGCTGGCCGCCTATCGCAGTGGTGATGCCTATGCACGTGAGGTATGGTTGGAATCGATCGAGCGGCTGGCTATTGGCCTATGTTCTTTGATTAATGTAATTTCGCCGCAAATCATTGTCCTGGGTGGAGGCATTGTGCTGGCAGACCAGGATTTATTCGGACCCCTCGCGGACAGGATGGCGATCTATGAATGGCGACCCAGTGGGATCAGCACACCCATCGTCAGAGCAGAGTACAGTCAATTTGCTGGTGCAGTGGGAGCTGCGATTTTTGCATTTGAACAGCGTAAACTATGAGCCCTTCACAGGATTATTTAGCACAATGCCAGCAGATGCTTGCATGTGTTGAAAATCAGCATCCACAGCTGGTAACTGCCGCTGGATGGTTTGCTGAGACCATTTTGGCAGGTAGGATGGTCCATGTCTTCGGATCGGGCCACAGTCGAATGTTGGTGGAGGAAATGTGGCCTAGATATGGCTCCTTTCCCGGATTTCATCCGATTGTAGAACTATCGCTTACTTTTCACAATCCTGTAGTCGGCTCTAACGGCCAACGACAAGCGATGTATTTGGAGAATGTATCGGGATTTGCAGATCGTATTTTGCGTAATTTTGATTTACAGTCAACAGATACTGCGCTGGTGATATCCTCAAGTGGTTGCAATGTGGTACCGATAGAAATGGCAGCAGGTTTTAAGGCTGCGGGCATGCGGGTGGTGGCACTGGTGACTAAGGCGCATGCTGAGGGTAGTACAAGCAGACAGCGCAATGGTGAGAAGCTGATGGATTATGCCGATCTAGTGCTGGACACCGGAGCTCCCCTTGGAGATGCAATGGTGCACTTAGCCGACCTGGAGACTCCCGTATCACCGGGTTCTTCCGTGGGTGGAGCTATGATCATCAATTGTTTAAAAGCTGAGACCGCGCATTTGCTAACCCAAGCTGGCACCCCACCAAAAGTGTTAACTGCAGGTGCCATCATAGGTACTGAGAAAGCGGCGGAACTATTTGAATCCGCCTATGATGAACATGCACATCGCTTGGCTGGTCTTTATCAGGATGTAGGACGATAGTAAGATTTTACCCACATGAATAGCAATCCCATACGTACCACAGTGATTGGTAGTTATCCCTTTCCAGCTTGGTTGGAGTATGCCAGTGAGCACTTGGATCAATTTGGCTTGGAGGACATCAAGGAAATGCAGGATGATGCAGTAGTAGCTGCCATACATGACCAGATGGAGGCCGGCCTAGATGTGATCACCGATGGTGAGCAAACCCGGTATGACTTTAATCTATCCTTCTATGGTTTTATTGAGGGCATTGAAGCCAACAGTGTGGTGCATCGAAAATGGGGACCACCAGCCCATGATCAAAGAGGTAAACATTTTATCACGGGAGAGTTGCGCGCTCCAAAGGGTCTGGGAGCGGTAGAAGAATTTCAAAGATTGCAAAGGTTAGCTCCTGAGGGACCTACCTTGAAGGCAAGCATTCCTGGACCTTTTACGATGAGCGGTAGGCTGGCTCCTAACAAACAGTATCCTGATCGATATTCCATTTGCGAAACTTTGTTGCCTATTGTACGCAAAGAATTGGAGGATCTGGTGTCGGCTGGGTGTCGTGAAATTACCGTAGATGAGCCTTCGATGAGCTGCTATGCATACAAGGAGGATACGAATCGCTTCGTCGACATTTTTAACCGTACGGTGGAGTCCGTGGTCGGGCGCTGTCGCTTGTCCACTCATCTGTGTTTCGGCAATTATAAGGGTCATGCAGTGGGATTTCGAAAACTGGCACCGATGTTTCCGTCTTTTCTGGATTTCAAAGTGGATGAGATGCACGTAGAGATGGCCAATCGAGAATTTGCTGAGCTAGAGCTTATAGCCGACATTGGTCAGAGGATGGATGTAGCTGTGGGCATCATTGATGTGAAGAGCTACTACATCGAGACAGTGGATGATGTCGCAGATCGGATTCATGCTTGTCTTGAGTATGTGTCGCCCGATAGATTGTCTGTGGCACCAGATTGTGGGTTGAGCCAAACTGCTCGGTGGGCAGCCAAGAAGAAATTAGTCAACATGGTGGCTGGTGCCCAACATGTGAGAAAGAGCATCTAGCCAAGTCGTGAATCAATGATAAAACCATATTTACAAGACAAAAAGCTGCTGGATTCTATATACACGATCCAAGGGAATGCAGATCAACTCGATGTCTGGTGGCTGGGCCAAAGTGGATTTCTGGTGAAGTACCTCGGTCGGCACCTGTTGATCGATCCTTATCTTTCAGACTCTCTGACAAAGAAGTATGCTGATACCGACAAGCCGCATGTACGTATGAGTGAGATGGCAATATCTCCTCGCGATCTTAACTTCATCGATGTCGTAACCTCCAGCCATAATCACACAGACCATCTGGATGCGGAGACAATCATCCCATTGAGAGAGGTGAATCCAAACCTTCAGATGATCATCCCTGAAGCCAATAGAGATTTCGTGTGCGATCGTATCCAGTCAAAACGGTCGTTTCCGATCGGTTTGAATGAGGGTGAATCTGTGGCTGTTCAACAGTTTGTTTTTCATGGAATACCTGCTGCTCACAATGAGTTGGCAAGAGATACCCTAGGTAGATGCAGATATATGGGATATGTGATAAAGGCAGGTCCGTTTGCGATCTACCACAGTGGCGATACCCTGTGGCATCAGGATATCATCGAAGCACTAAAGCCATTCGACATCGATTTGGCGATACTTCCGATCAATGGCAATAAACCAGAACGTCGGGTGGCTGGCAATTTGAATGCCCATGAGGCAGCTGAGATGGCTCATACTATTGGCGCCAAGACAGTCATACCCTGTCACTACGACATGTTTAGGTTTAATACGGCCGATCCTCAGACATTTGTGGATGCAGCTGAACGAAAGAAGCAAAGGTATGTCGTACTACGAATTGGGGAAAGATGGCGAGGTACCATGTAGACACATGACAGAATTCCACATCGCTCTTGGTGGCGAGGATAGCATTTTGGACACCTGTCACAAATTATCTAAATTCCCCATCCAAACTTAACTATCCACAATATGATCCAGCCACCTCCAGAGAAAATGGGTTCTTTCTATCTCGGCGCGAGCTATGATCTTGAAGCTCAGGAAATCAGAGAGGAGATCCTCCATTACGATGCGAGAGACCTCACCACTCATGCGGTTTGTGTAGGCATGACTGGCAGTGGCAAGACGGGTCTCTGTATTGATCTATTGGAGGAAGCCGCTCTGGACAAAGTGCCTGCCATCATTGTAGATCCCAAAGGAGATATGACCAATCTCATGCTCCAGTTTGACAACCTCGAAGCTGAGGCCTTTAAACCTTGGATAAATCCTGATGATGCGGCCCGTAAAGGGCTTAGTGTGGATGAGTATGCAATAAGCACGGCGAAAAAATGGCGGGATGGGCTGGCCTCCTGGGGACAGGGTCCAGAGCGCATTCGAGCACTGAAACAAGCAGTCAACTATACCATCTTTACTCCAGGGTCTGATGCGGGAATTCCCATCAATATCTTAGGTTCCTTTGCTGCACCCCAAGTGGATTTTGATGCGGAAGCCGAGGTCTTGCGTGAGCGCATTCAAGGCACGGTGGCTGCACTATTGAGTATGATCCATAGCAAAGCCGATCCGATTAGAAGTCGGGAAGGGATCTTGCTAGCCACAATCTTTGAGCATCATTGGCGCAAAAATCGTGGACTGGATTTGGCCACCATCATCATGTCCATTCAAAAACCACCTGTACAAAAATTGGGGGTTTTTGACGTGGATACTTTTTTTCCTGAGCAGGAGCGCTTTGATTTGGCCATGCAATTTAATACTCTGGTCGCATCCCCCCAATTTTCTAATTGGCTCAAAGGTGAACCACTAGATATCGATAAGATCTACTTCACTGCCGATGGTCAACCGAGACACAGCATCTTCTATTTAGCGCATTTATCCGACAGCGAGCGCATGTTTTTTGTCACCTTGTTACTAAACAGTTTAGTGACTTGGATGCGTAAGCAATCTGGCACAACTAGTCTGCGCAGCTTGGTATATTTCGATGAAGTGTTCGGCTACTTCCCTCCAGTGTCACAGCCGCCATCAAAGAGGCCTTTGCTGACCATTCTCAAACAAGCCAGGACTTTTGGATTGGGTGCCGTATTGGTGACCCAGAATCCAGGCGATCTGGATTATAAGGGGCTCTCAAATGCAGGTACCTGGTTTATTGGAAAGTTGCAAACGGATCGAGACAAGGAAAAGGTGTTGGAGGGCCTACAGGGGGCCATTAATGAAGCTGGGGCCGATGCCGCCATGGATTTTTCCAGCAAGTTATCAGCTTTGAGTTCGCGTGTTTTCTTGATGCATAATGTGCACGACGAGGCACCGGTAGTTTTTCACACGCGATGGGCTATGTCATATCTTCGAGGACCGTTGACACGTACCCAGATAAAAAGATTGGTGCCTCAGAAGACTGCCAAAGAAGATGGTGCTTCTATCAGGCAAGAATCAGCCTCGGGAACAAAAGAGATTAAGTCAGGATCATCGGTTCCTCCATCATTAGATCCATCGATCGATCAAAGGTACCTGCGCATCAATTGGGCCGATCATCATCAGGCAGATGGACCTACAATAGTTTATCAGCCAAGAATTTTGGCCGTGGGTAAGGTCCGGTTCTACAATGCCTCAAGAGATATTGATGTAGCCAGGCATCTTGCCCTATTGGCCGTACTGCCGGATGAGTTTGGTCGTGTACGCTGGGTGGAGGCGCAAGAACTGGAAGATTGGACACACAGTGTGGTCTCAAAACCAGACCATGCACCCAACCAAGAGGTCCAGTTTGAAGAAGTAGCATCGACGCTCACATCCGGTAGGGAGATGAAGCAAGTCGAAAAAGAGTACGCTGATTGGCTGTACTATGAGCAAAGGTTTGAACTTGCCGAGCAGGCAAAGCTAAAACTGCACCAAGCAGAGGACGAGAGTGTAGAGGCTTTTCAGATGCGAGTTAATTTGGCCATGCGAGAAAAAAGGGATGCGGAGTTGGATGAATTACAGGAGCGATATGCGGTAAAAATAGATCGCATCGAAGAGAGGTTGCGGAAGAAGGAATACAAAGAATCGGAGCAGGCGGCAGACCTCAACCAGCGCAGGACAGCAGAATGGGTGGGGGTAGCGGAAACGATATTCTCCGTCTTCTCAGGTCGCCGGCGATCATTAAGTGGAGCTACCACCAAAAGCCGTATGCGTCGTCAGGCCCGACATAGATTAGAAGCCACTCAGTCTGATATCGATGCGCTGTTGGAACAGAGAGAGGAACTTAGAGCAGAACTGGACGAAAAACTATCTGAGATCAGTCAAATGTGGGCGGAGATTCCTGATCAACTCACCACGTATGAGATTAAGCCACGACGATCTGATGTGAAAGTGACTGGTGTTTATCTGGTATGGCAGCCCACATTCGCACAGGAAGGCTAGAATGGGTATCAGCTGCTTAATCACATTTTATGTCCTTCCACATTCATGGATTACTCTGGAGTAACGTATGCAGCAGTAATTCCACCATCTACCAAGAATTCAGATCCGGTCGTGTAGGACGATTCATCGGAGGCGAGGTAAAGAGCAGCATATGCCATTTCCTTGGCTTCCCCAAAGCGTCCCATGGGTACATGTACAAGCCTTCTTTCTCGCTTTTCATCGGTGTTGAGAAAATCCATGAGCAAGTCGGTACGCAATGGTCCAGGGCTTAGGGCATTGACCCTTATCCCCTCTCTTGCATGGATGACAGCCATCTCGCGTGTCATAGACAGCACCGCTCCCTTGCTAGCCGTATAGGCAAGCTGAGGTGCAGCTGCGCCGAGTCTGGCGACAAATGATGCCGTATTTATGATCGATCCACCACCGGATTTTTTCATCAAAGGGATCCCATACTTGCATCCTAATAAAATGCTCTTTACGTTTATTTGTAGAGTGAGATCAAAAACGTCTTCAGGAGTGTTTACAGCATCCGAATCCTGACTGTGCATGATACCAGCATTATTAAATAGAATGTGCAATCCACCGTAATTTTTGTCGGTCACCTCGACCATCATTTTACAGTCATCGTTTTGTGAAACATCTGCCTGAAGACTTTGGGCGGTACCATTATTTTTCAAGATCTCATCGACCGTATTTTCAGCTGCAGAAATATTTTTATCCACAACCAAGACCTTGGCGCCTTCCGCAGCAAAAAGTATGGCAGATGCTCTACCAATGCCATTTCCTCCTCCCGTGATAATGGCTACCTTATTCTTTAGTCGCATTTTGCTTGTCAGATTTGTTCAAAATATCTTTTTCTTTCCCAGTCAGTCACCGATCTATAATAGGCTTTAACCTCTTCACTAAAAAAATGACCAAAGTGATCCACCACGTCGGAGCCAAGCGCTTTTCTCACAAACTTGCTATTTGTAAATAGTTGATTAGCCTCTGCTAAGGATTGTGGAACACGTGGCACTGTCTGAGCATTGTAGGCATCGCCGTCAAACATTTCAGGTGGTTCTATCTGTTGCTCTATACCATCCAAGCCGGAGGCCAACGCCGCAGCAAAAGCCAGATAGGGATTGCAATCAGCACCGGGCACCCTGCATTCAATACGAAGGGCTTTGCCATGGCCTACCACTCTAAAACCTGCAGTGCGGTTGTCATAGCTCCATGCGAGTCTCGTCGGTGCCCACGACGCATCTACATATCTCTTGTAGGCATTGATGGTGGGGGCGTAAAAAGGCATAAATTCGGGAACATGTTGCATCCATCCCCCCAAGAACCAACGAAACTCATCGGAAGCCTTGATGGGTCCGATCTCACTATCCCCGATAAATGCATTTTCTTCGTCCTTCCACAGGCTCAGGTGGATATGGCAGCTAGAGCCAGCTCTGTCTTCATGATACTTGGCCATGAAGGTCACTGAAATCCCCTTACGGTCGGCGAGTTCTTTCAGACATTGTTTAAAAATGACATGCCGATCAGCCATTTCTAACACCTCTGCATATCTCACGTTTAATTCATGTTGGCCCAAGCCCCACTCACCCTTACTGTTTTCCACAGGAATACCTGATTTTGTTAGATGGCGCCTGGCTGCACGGTGAAAAAACTCCGTACGGGAACCTTGCAACAGATTATAGTCCTCCAGGTACCAGCCAACAGGTTTTAATCCCTGATAATTTTGTTCGTGACCTTTTCGAAAACTGTCTTCGAATAAATAATACTCCAATTCTGTTGCTCCCATGGCAAGGTAGCCATAATCCAAGCACTTCTCCAGTTGAACTTTTAGGATAGATCGGGGAGCTTCTTGCTGAAGGTTCTTGGTTTTTTCATGGATCACATCGCAAGTGACCATCGCTGTTTTTTTCTGCCAACTGATTACCCTTAGGGTGTCCATGTCGGGTACTAGCTGAAAATCACCGTACCCCGAGTTCCAGTTGGCCATCCTATATCCCTGTATGGGTTCCATATCGATGTCGGTGGTGAGGAGATAGTTGCAGGCGTGCGTGCCGGAAGAAAAACCCTGTTCTGTGAAAAAACCAGCATCAAATCTCTTGCCCATCATCCGTCCATAATGATCGGTAAAACCAAGGATCACGGTTTCGATCTTATTTCCCTCCACGAGGTCTACTAAAGATGCTAGATCGATTTTACCTGTAGCTTTCATATTAATTAGTTTTTGCACCATAGAATTCAAACAGCATAGTAGCACAAGCCACTCGAAAAATGGTGATTTACTGTTGTCAGAGGATTGTCATGAAAATGAATTGCGGGCATTAATCAGCTGGGGAAATTGATTCTTTTTTCTGGTGAAATATTTTAAACCATATAAAGGATATGGCGATGATAAGTATGTAGACCAATGCGAGGAAAGGATTATAAAAGGTGATGGCTATGAATGCAATGGTTGCTATCACCAGTGCAATCATGGGTGTGAAGGGATAAAACGGCACAGAGAACGGCCGGTCCAGGTTCGGTTGAGTTCTTCGCAACTTGATCAGAGACAACATAGAAATGATGTATAGGCTCAAAGCACCGAAGCAAGCGATGGTGATGATTTCATTTGTTTTACCAGTAAATAGTGCTACAATTCCCACGAGCATATTAAATATTAAGGCATGTGCAGGAGTTCTGAACCGTTGGTGAATCTTTCCGAGGAAAGAGGGAGCGTAACCCACCCTGCCAAATTCAAAAGTGGCTCTACCTGCAGCCAGAATAATGCCATGAAAAGAGGCCACCAATCCAAATATACCAATGATGATAATCAGTTTATAGGCAAAATGCCCGGTGCCAACTGCATGTGCCAGTGCAAGTGGCAAAGGGGAATCCGATGAGGTGTTACTGCCGTCTTCAAATACTATGCTTTCCCATCCAGCTACACCGACGGAAGTAGTAAAGGTAAGCACGCAAAGGAAGACTAAGGTCAAGATTGCCGAACCAAAGCCGATCAGTACATTCCGTTGTGGGTTGATGGTTTCTTCAGCAACATTGGCTACCCCCTCAATGGCTAGAAAAAACCAGATGGCAAAGGGTAGGGAGGCAAAGGCACCGCCCCAACCATGGGGTAGGGGGTTTTCAGCGAGTTTTTCGTAGGTGACACTCGGGAAAGCTACCATCGCGAAGATGATCAATCCCAATACGGCAACACAAGTAATTATTAATTCCAAAGAGGCAGCTGCCTGTACACCATAAATATTCAGCGCCGTAAAAATCAGATACGCAGCGATGGCAATGGGTATGACACTTAGGAAAGGGAAGAACAAATGCAGGTAAGCGCCAATGGCCAAGGCGATGGCTGGCGGTGCAAAAATAAATTCGATATTCTGTGCCATACCACCAAGGAATCCCCAGTTTTTACCAAAAGCTTGTATCGCATAATCAAATGCACCACCTGCCCTCGGAATGGCACAAGCCAGCTCCGTATAGCTAAAAGTGAAAGTCAGATAGAGGATGATGATAAACAGGGTAGCAAGGGCCATACCCAGGGTGCCACCTTTTTCGAGACCCAGATTCCAACCAAAGTACATCCCCGAAATCACATATCCCACACCCAATCCCCACAACATTAGAGGGCCAAGGGTTCGCTTTAGTTTGGTCGGATCGGTGGGCTCGGTCATCCTCGGGATTACTTAAGCCTCCAACAATCGATGCTCTTCATTTCAGGACCCCCTCCTCGGTTGGAGCTACCTCCAGCAATGTACACCTTACCATGGTAGTTGATCGCCTGCATTCCATGTCTTCCCTGCAGCATTGGCGGCATGACGCTCCAGGTTCGCTTATGCACATCGAAGGCCTCTACTTCATCATGTGCGCTCACTTGATCTCCGCTTTCACCACCCATCACCACCAACCGATCACCCAAAGTCACCACGGTGGTGCCAGCTCTTTGAGTGGGCAGATGTTGATCCGGTGGCAGTGTGCTCCACGTTCCACTACGGAAATCATAGACATCTACTTCACTGATGGTTTGATCCATCACGTGATTGGTCTTCTGTGATGTATTTCGGCCCCCAGCGGCATAGAGTTTTTCGTCGATGATGGCCATCTGGAAATGATCTCGAGTATGGGGTGCATCCGGAAGTGATGTCCATTCTCCAGAGGAAGGATCAAAAACATCAAACCAGGTGTTGTGACCGGTGTAGTGTCCCTCCTGATTTCCGCATAGTAAGTAGATTTTTCCTTTATGTGCTAAAGCTCCCGCTGACCCGCGATGACGACCATCGGGTAATTTCCCCTCTGTCCGCCAAGTGTCGGTATCAGGGTTGTACACGTGCAAAAATGCGATGGGCTCTTCCTTCGGATAAGGCCCAGTAAAAGCACCGACGACCCAGATCTCATCATTTAGCACGACGGACTGGAAATGATGCATTTCCAGTGGCGTGTCGGCACCAGTGGACCAGGTTTGGGTCTTGGGATCATAAATGTCTAATGCATGGGTATTACGTCCACCCAGTGCATAAAACTTTCCGTTGACCTCAGCAAAGGCAGATTCATGGCGATAGTGCGCACACCCTTTGGCCTGCACACGGTGCCAGGATCCACGGTGCCAGTGCTGGTCGTATCGCTGTACTCGCCAATTAAGTACTTCTGTGACGTACAGCTCTTCATTTGGTCCCACCGCGATGCCATGTGCCGCTCGCAATTGACCGGGCTTTGATCCAGGACCAGCTTCATAAGTGCCTAATATGTTTCCATCCTCATCCAACTTCAGAATTTGCTCTGCATCACCCTCCGTCATGTAGATATTTCCCTCAGGGCTTACTGCCAGTCCCCAGGGTTTTCCTACATTGGTCCAGGAGGTGAGGTGCTTCCCCTCCAAGTCGAACACTTGAATCCGGCTATTGTAACGGTCAGCAACAAACAGTTTGTTTCGGTAGTAGACGATGTTGTGGGGATTGTCAAAATTACCTGCTTCCGGACCTTGCTCACCCCAAGTGCGAATAAACTTCCCGTATTTGTCTAGGTGCACGATGCGGTGATTGCCATATCCATCGGCCACATAGATGTCTCCATTCGGGGCAAAGGTGATGTCGGCAGGCTTGAAAAATAGGATCATATCGCGACCTTCGTCATAAAGACCCTGGGTGCCATTTTGTCCCAGCACCATTTCCACCTGCCCTTCGGGGCTCAACTTAAGTACCATGTGCGACACAAGATCTGTAACCCAGATCTTATCATCTTTATCAATGCGCAATCCGTGAGGATCTTTAAAGATCCCAGCACCCAGAGATCGGACATACTCACCATCCGCATCAAATTCCATCAATTGTTTGTTGCCTTTGTTGAATACAAAAACATGTCCTTTAGAATTCAGTGCTACTCCGGTCGGTTGAATAAAATTACCATTGGCTGGAGTTTTAAGAAAACCTGGTACCGGATGCAATTCGAATTCGGTGGTCTTCAAATCCTGTCCATAGGTTAAACTCGCGGTAAGGATGAGACATAGTAGGATCTGACATACTTTCATAGAGATAGATATTCAGTTGGGGGTTGAAACTAATACAAAATTTGGAATCTATGCGGTTGACTTTGATGATCCTATTCCGAGTCAATAATCCGGTCATAAAAGCGGCGTGCAGATTCATAGGCTGCCTGCGCAGCTTCCTTTTCGGATGCCCGGATTTTTCCCTCTTTCATCTTCCAGCACTGATCGACAGCTGATCGGCACCATACGGCACTCTCTTTGATTTGCACAGGCCTATCATCGATCGTCACATATATGGGATTAGTATGTGCACTAGCAGGTATTCTGATGGCCAGCCAGCTTGATCGATCAATGGTTTGCTCAAAACTCAAATCGCTCCAGGTACCATCGGCTACCACCATCTTTTCTTGCACCTTAACTCCGTTGACCAGCAGTTCGACAGGTACCTTACGTGTAGCACCGATCCTGGCACGCTCAATGTGCCAGTACGGAGACCGATAAGCATCCGATCCGGCGATGATGGCACCCGTGCGATCTTGTACCTCAGATAGGTAGGCTGCTGCGCGTACCTCAACCGTCACAGATTGCGGTGCATGCATCGATAAAGAGGCACTAGACTGTCCCAGTGGTATCTCATTGACCTTGAAATCAATCAGGTGTGCATGCCCTTCACTGACATAACTACGCCCTTTTAGCAAGGCATCCATGTAATCATCAAAATCCAGCCCCTGATCAAGCTGAGCGTAAATGCGAGCCCTTCCCACTCGTTCATCCGAAATACAAGGGAAATCGGTTTCACCGCTAATTGGAATTCTCAACCCACAATTCAAGGTATGGTACCACATATTCATTTCGGCGGGCAAAGGAGTATCACCAGCAGAATAAAAATCTATGACCTGATGAGTTGCAGTGACCACATATTCATTGGCACCAATACCGTCCATTTTGGGTGTGGAGTAATTGGGTAGTTCTAAAGTCGGCTCCTCAGGTGCCAATCCCCAGCCCGAATGCGCATATCCAGTGATCCCACCCTGATCCTTGGCCCACTGCAATATCGGTAGTGTCCAGGAGGGCCACTCTTCTATTAAGGTAGTGCCTGGATAGTCGTCTTCGCGTAAATTGAGAAGTACCAGGTGACCGGCATGAGAAGATGGAAATCCCGACACTTCTACGTCGTAGCGCAGAATATTTTTTTCATCTGACAACTCGTGATTGGATCCTGTAAAAAACTGCTTCTGATGATACCAGCTGGGACCCCATGTGAGGTTGTTTCCCATATTGAGATCTTCTCCTTGCACCTGGCGCCACATGTCTTCAGGATTGACCCCTTCTTCTGGGCTCTCATAGTGCGAGCATCCGGCGGCATGGATATGGTGATCGGCGCTATACCATCCCAGGTCAGCCATATGGATCCAGCGCTCTAGTTTAAAGGACAACCTAGTGGATTCAACATCTGGGATGTCTACTTCCTGGTAGGAGGATAGATATTCTGGACCTCGACCATAGGTCACATGATAGCTTCCTGGTGGCAAATAGACGTATTCTCCATCAGCGCGATAGATCTGGGGTTGAAAGAAGAAATCCGGAAACTCATCCTTGGAGGCTAGTCTTCGCGCAGGCAGCGGATAAATGCCTACTAATTGATTTTGATGAGCTCTTTCTTTCCGGTCCATTCCTTCGATCCAATGTGTCGAGAGCGCTATGGTATTCCGGTAGTCCACATGGCTGGCATCCTGAAATCTATCAATGCCGTCATTGAAGATGAAAGAAGCCATGGCGGGCTTCCCGTCGTGATCCATGACGTCCAAGTAAACCTTGACGGCAGGTCTGATATTGAAAAGCACGCTAATGGCGTTTCTGAATCCGATATCCTGGGTGCCTTGGCCCACATTAAAGCTGAGGTTGACTTCGCGTTGTCCGGCGTCTTTCGAGTAGAGTTGGAGTAAGAAGTATTCGACAGCTAGTCCCGAAAGCCGGTCGCTCAGGGGCCTGCCAGCATAGATGCTAAGATCGAGAAAGTGATCATCGATCTCTCCCGGAGTCAAGCGATTTTCCTCCTTCATACGATGAGCTGAGGTAGATTTATGCAATAATGGCAAGGCATTACTGCTTTCAGGTTGTAGTACAGCGGTGATACCAGCTTCATTGTGCACCTTAATCAGAAAGGTCGTCCACCCTCGCTGCATCATGATCGGTTGGACTGCTCCGCGCTGTACCTTCACTCTTGACTCGGGGTTGATGTGGATGGTCGCAAGGCAGAGGGGATCTAGTTTCTCTTGTATGGTGCTGACAGTGTGCTTGTTATGTCGCTGCAAGGTGAGCTTCTGAAGTGCCCCGTATATTTCTGTGGGTAGTGGACTGCCAACGAATGTCAGGCCATCTGCAATCCTCATGCTATGGGCGAGTAAGGGTTGAGGTTCCACATTCTCGATGACGCTGTGGTGATGATGCTGCGCCATCAATAAGCATGAGTGCCAACATAGTGCGAAGGTAATGAGCGAATATTTCATCCTAAGTATTTTGGTGTGGAAACTGCTTTAAATTAATGAAAATGCCCGGCTTGCCCAAAGGATTTAGGGTATTCATCAGGGTGGTTTATCAAAGTCAGCCAGGGCTTAATGATGACGTATTTTACAGGATCCTTTGGACAGTTGATTACACTGAGTACGATTATCCAAGAGATGCACCCGGTATAAGTTGGTAAAAAAATAGTTGCAATTGCAACTATTTTTAAAAACATGCGTTACTTTGCTATTGTGTCGGCGATTAAAGACAGCAGCATTCATCAGGTTTTTGGGAAGTCACTGGTCCCATGGATAGGTAGGACGGCAAAATTTATATCGGTCTTTATCGGGCAGAAGTTGAAGGAAGCGGATGTTGATTTGACGACTAAACAATGGATTTTGCTGCGCATATTGACGATTGAAGATGGGCGTCCACAACATGATTTGGCATTGTTGACGGAAAGAAATAAAGCTTCTTTGGTTCGCCTTATCCATACCATGGAGCGCAAGGGTCTGGTGGAGAGAAGGCAAGACATTGACGACCGCAGAGTGAACAGAATTTACCTGACTGACTTCGGTCGCAGTCTGTTCCAATCTGCCTTACCTACCGTTGCCAGCGCTTTTGAGGAACTGCAAGTTGGCATCAAAGAACATGAATTAGATCTGATGGTTGAGACCATGGGAAGAGTCATAGAAAACATCAGAAAATCGGAGGATAAGAAAGAATCAAAATAGATATTGAATGCGAAAGATTTTATTGGCTTTGGTAGGCGTTGCCATATTGGTGGGTGCGTACACAGTAGCACAAAACATGATAGCAGGGAGAAAGGTACCCAAGCCCAGGGAGAGAAAGGTAGTGACCTCTGTTTTTACCCAAGCTGTGAAAAATGGCAATATTCCGGTGACCATTTCGACCAATGGCACCTTGAAGGCGAAGTATCGACTGGAGCTTTTTAGCGAGGTACAAGGTGTTTTCTTAAAAGGTGCAGGTGAGTTTAAGCCAGGTGAGCGATATGCTAAAGGCAGCACCTTGATTGAGATCAACAGTGATGAACATCGGGCTTCGTTACGATCTCAGAAAAGTAATTTATATAATCAGGTGGTGTTGCTGCTTCCGGATTTGCGCCTGGATTTTCCTGATGCATTTGCGAAATGGGAAGCGTACGTCAATGATTTTGATTTGGAGGGTGAATTAGAACCACTACCGACACCTTCTTCTGCAAAAGAGAAATTGTTTATTACGGGTCGAAATATATTGTCTGCATATTATGCCGCCAGTAATTTAGAAGAAAGGTTAACCAAGTACGTCATTCGCGCACCTTACTATGGTGTTTTAACGCAGGCGGCTGTCACACCGGGAGCCCTGATTAGGGCGGGGCAGAAACTGGGCGAGTTTATTAATCCTAATACCTATGAGTTGGAAGTGCCCATCAATACCAGTTTTGCCGATATGATAAAACCTGGCCAACGTGTTGAACTGCATAATTTGGAGCGCACTAAGCACTACAGTGGGAAAGTGATCCGCATTAATAGCATAGTAGATCAATCTACTCAAACTATTCAGGTTTATATTTTGGTCAAGGGCAAGGATTTGCGGGAAAATGCATACCTCGAAGCGGATTTAGAGGCTAAGGAAATCAGTGATGCTGTCGAAATTGATCGCAAATTATTGATCAACGATCATCAGGTATTTTTTGTACGAGATACCGTGTTAGATGTGATGGGAGTGGAGCCAGTGTTTTATAAAGAAAGGTCAGTAGTTGTTAAGGGTTTAACCGATGGTACCAAGATCCTATCAAAAGCGGTTCCGGGAGCGTACCCCGGTATGTTGGTACAGGTACTAGAGGATATCACGCAGAGTAATTAAGTAAAAGCTAGCCCATGAGAAAGACCTTAGCCTATTTTATCAAATATCCGGTGGCTGTCAATGTGTTGATGATAGCATTGGTTTTGTTTGGGATTGCCGGGATACTAGCTACCAAATCCTCGTTTTTCCCACTCAACGAATCGAAGATCATCAACATCCAGGTGGCTTACCCGGGTGCTTCTCCAGAAGAGATGGAGGAGGGTGTGGTACTGAAGATTGAAGACAACCTCCGTGGATTGGTAGGCATCGATCGGGTCACCTCCACCTCTTCTGAAAATACAGCAATGATCACCGTTGAGACCCTTGACGATTATGATATCGATGTCGTGTTGCAGGATGTGAAGAATGCTGTAGACAGGGTGCCGACTTTTCCATCAGGTATGGAACCCCCAGTTATCGCCAAACAGGAAATTAGGAATGAGGCGATTAGTCTGACGGTGAGCGGTCAAGGTATTGATTTGAAGACGTTAAAACAGATCGCTCGGGACATCGAAACAGATTTTCGAGCGATGGAGGGAGTGAGTCAGGTCGTGGTCAATGGATATCCTCTAGAGGAAATAGAAATCGCAGTACGCGAGAAAGACTTGCGTGCTTACGGTCTCACTTTCAGTGAGGTGGCGCTGGCTGTATCCAATTCGAATATTCTAACAACTGGAGGGAATATTAAAACGGATACAGAAGAGTACCTGATTAGAGCCAATAGTAGGGCTTATTATGGAGACGAACTCGATTTCATTGTGGTCAGAGCCAATGCGTCTGGAGATGTAGTGAGATTAAGAGATGTAGCATCTGTTCGCGATCGATGGGCTGAGAATCCTGACCGCTTATACTTTAATGGTAATCCTGCTATTCAGATTAGAGTCTCAGCTACTGAAAATGAGGATTTGATCTCTAATGCTGACCAGGTAAATGTTTACTTAGAAGAATTCAATCGGCAGCACGATAATGTACAATTAAATGTCACGAGGGACGCTTCTGTCACCCTCAAACAACGGACACAATTGTTGATGGAGAATGGCGGATTGGGGATTTTGTTGGTGCTCATTCTTCTGTCGATTTTTCTACGGCCAAGTCTTGCATTCTGGGTGGCCATAGGTTTGCCGATTTCGTTTTTTGGCATGTTTATGTTTGCTCCGACGATGATCACCATCAATGTGCTATCGCTGTTTGGTATGATCATCGTGATCGGGATTTTAGTAGATGACGGCATTGTGATTGGGGAGAATATTTATCAGCACTACGAGCGTGGTAAATCTCCCATCAAAGCTGCTATAGATGGTACACTAGAAGTGACTCCACCGATTGTTTCGGCCATTTTGACCACAATGGTAGCCTTCTCCACATTTTTCTTTTTGGATGGGCGCATCGGTGAATTCTTCTCTGAGGTTTCTATTGTGGTCATCTTAACTCTGGGTGTTTCACTGCTTGAGGCCTTGGTCATCTTACCTTCTCATATTGCACATTCCAACGCTATGAAAAAGGGAGGGCAGCGATTTTGGATTAACCGAATTGGTGACGGGGTGATGACATATTTACGGGATAAGGTCTACGCTCCCCTCCTAAGGTTTTTCATGCAAAATAAGTTGCTGGGATTTGCCTTACCCATTGCATTTCTTGTCATTAGTATTGGAGCGATCGGAGGTGGATTGGTAAAGGTGACATTTTTTCCGCGGATCGCCAGTGACCGAGTGCTCATCACCCTTAAAATGCCACAAGGAACCAGCGAGGAGATTACGGACTCAATCATCACGGTGATAGAGCGAGCTGCCTGGGTGGTCAACGATGATTTTACCGCAAGGCAATCTGGTAGCAAGCAGGTGGTAGAGAACACCATCAAGCGGATTGGACCGGGTACCGCCAACGCTACCTTGGAAATGAATCTGCTACCCGGTGAAGAAAGAGATTTTCCGGCCCTTGCTTTGGCCAATGCGGTAGAAAAGGAAGTGGGGCCAATCTATGGGATAGAGAGTATCGAGTATGGATCTGGTAGTAACTTTGGTGGAAAACCCGTGTCTATTTCCTTTGTCGGCAACAACATCGCGGACCTAAAGGGAGCCAAAGATGATCTGAAAAGGAAGCTACGAGACCTCCCACAACTGAAAGATATCTCCGACAATGATCCTGCAGGGATCAAGGAGATTGATCTAGAACTCAAAGAAAATGCCTACCTACTTGGTCTGACCAACAATGATGTCATGCGTCAGGTGCGCAGTGGTTTCTTCGGTGCTTCAGTGCAACGATTTCAGAGAGGCAGAGATGAGATAAGGGTGTGGGTGCGGTACGATCGAAAAAACAGATCCTCTATAAAGAATCTTGACGAGATGTGGATTGTGACCCCAAGTGGATCCCGAGTACCGCTCTCAGAGATCGCACATTATAGTATTGCTCGCGGAGATGTCGCCATCAATCATTTAGATGGTAAAAGAGTCATTATTGTCGATGCGAATCTGAAGGATCAAAAAGCGAGTGCCACGGATATTCAGGAAGGCATTCGGCAGAATATTATGCCGGAGATTCTGGCTCGATATCCCACCGTCACGCCTTTGTATGAGGGGCAGAATCGCGAGGCTGGTAAACTAACTGCCTCGGTATGGACGGTGGTACCAGCCGTACTATTTTTGATTTATGCGATTATTGCCTTCACTTTTAGGTCGTATAGCCAACCGATATTGCTATTTCTCATGGTGCCCTTTAGTATGATTGGTGTGGCATTTGGTCACTGGGTGCATGGGTTCCCTATTAATATGTTATCCTGGCTGGGTATTATTGCCTTGATAGGCATCATGGTGAATGATGGCCTGGTCCTCATTGGTAAGTTCAATTTATTTCTCCGGGAAGGATTGGCTTTTGAAGATGCCCTTCATGAAGCAGGGCGATCGCGTTTCCGTCCGATTTTTCTAACATCAATGACCACCATAGCAGGATTAGCACCGCTGATTTTCGAAACCAGCCGGCAGGCGCAGTTTCTCATCCCGATGGCGATTTCTATCGCGTATGGCATTGCGGTTGCGACCTTACTCACACTTTTTCTCTTGCCACTTTTGCTCTCCGTCAATAATTACTGGAAAGTAGGCAGGCGATGGTTGATTACCGGGGAAAAACCTTCGCGTGAGGATGTGGAGAGAGCTGTACAAGAGGTGCGTCAAGAAGAAGCTGAATTGGAAGTGATCTAGGTAATTCGGCGGACCACAATTAACCCTCTCAATTTTGGAAAGAAAAGATGGATGGTATCACTGAAGTAGGTGACAATGACAGAATAAGAATTTTGCTGAATGAGACTTCTTTGACCTTATGAGAAATTGAAGTTGTCATGGAATATCGGCTAAACAATTAATTGCATTAACGACAGATGAATTATTTATGATGGTGAAAGGATGTGTTGGAATACTGATCTCCTTGATAGGAATCATTAATATGCTGACTGGTCAGCAAGGGGAAATAGTGTCGCTGGAGGAGGTGATCCAGACGACCATCGAGCAAAATTATGGCATTCAGATTGCGGAGAAGAATAGGGCCATGGCAGCCAATAATGCATCGAGGATTGCTGTCGGATACAACCCCACTGTAAACGCCACGGCAGGCTCTAATTTTCAGGTGGGTGGTTCTAAACAGCAGTTTAGCAATGGCAACGAGAACATTGTGACCAGTGCAGCATCCTATGGAGGTAATGCGGGAGTATCGGCAAATTATATGATTTATGACCAAACCCGGTCTATTAGTCTGGACCAATTAAGGGAGAATTTGAATTTTGTGGATCTTCAGTTGCGCCAGATTATTGAAACCAATGTGCTGCAAGTAGCTAGTCTATATTACGACATCGCAAAATTGTCTGCCAATGTCTCTGCATTAGAAGAAGCAATGGAGGTGTCCAACAAACGATTAGAGAGGGTCACTTATCAATATGACTATGGCCAGGGAGTGGCATTGGATGTGCTCAACGCCAAAGTAGATGTGCAGCGTGACAGCATTAATTATTTTAATACGTTGCAACTGTTGGAAAATTCGATGCGCAATATCAATGTACTAATGGGCATGGACATTGACCGGTCATTCATGATAGATACTTCAATCAAATACAGAGATTTTTCTTTTCAGGACTTGCAATCACAAGCTCTGGCAGACAATGTCAATTTGTTACTGGTCAAAAAGGACTACGATGTTACAGCGTTTGATTTGCAATTGATCGACGCAGAGAAAAGACCAACTTTATCAGCCACAGGTGCGTATAATTTCAGTTTTAATGACTCACCTCCCGGTGCATTCATCACATTTTCTAACAGTCGTGGCCTAAACTTGGGGCTAAATGCTGCAGTACCGATCTATGATGGTGGACTTCGTAAACTACGCACTCAGAACACTCAAATCGCATTGCAAACGCAATTATTGCAAAAAGACCAAGTAGAACAAGAGGTGACGCGAGATCTGACCAATGCTTGGTCCAATTACCAGAATGCCTTATTTGTCCTCCATTCGGAGGCCATTAGTCTGTCTACCAGTGAAAAGAATTTTGATCGAACAGTGGAACAATTCAACGTGGGCCAGGTGACGTCGGTAGAGTTTAGACAAGCTCAACTTAACTTACTCAATGCCAAAACCAGTTACATCAATGCAAAATACGATGCGAAAATCATCGAGTTGGGGCTAATGCAGATATCTGGTCATCTGTTAGAATAGCAGAACCGCTACAGCTGCAGAAGCCAATGCTTCTAAAAGTCTCATGGGTACCTCCTTGAACTCCGAATGATGCTCAAAATCATCAATTTTCGATTTAGATAAAGCAGTCCAAATCGATAGAAATCTTGCCGAGTCTGCAAACGAGTTTACGGAGGTACCCTTATGTTTACTTGCTGCCCATCGCATTTTTGATGAGACCGACGATGGCCATCAGAACGCCACCACCAACACCTCCACCAGCGATACTGCCGATGATGCTGCCGATATCCATTCCTCCATCACCCATGGCCATGCCCAGCATGCCTAAGATTTGACCTCCAAGTCCGCCACCCAGGATGCCGGCGAGCGAATTGCCGAGCGTACCAAGTGAAAGATTTTTCATAAGTGAACCAGCCAGATTACCCCCAGCGGCACCGCTGAGTAGCTGAATAATGAGTGGTAATAAGCTCATAATTAAATGATTTTAGTTAGTAATTCGATGTAATTTAAGAAATGATATGCTATCATCTCACCCATTATACGAATAAAAATTTAAGCCGATATCCGTATATCTTATTATATGTGGCGTGAATCCAGCTGGTACCTATGTCGACAAGTGTACGGGCTTTTTTTGTTAAGGCCGGCGCAAGGCGATTTGTTGAAAAGTGAACAATAGTGATACCGGAATGATGAAATGCAAATTATATCGGCATCATCTTGCGAGTTTGTAAACATTGGGGAAGTTATGTTATCAGATCGTTAATCCTGCAAATTTGACTTTAAGTCAAGTTTTTAATAAAAATACACATCAAAAATAGGTGTGTTCACATCAGATTTAATGTATTTCACATCATCTTAAGAAACCCATAACAGCTTATTGTTGCACTGCCACGTATGTAATTTAAGTTCTTCAAGTAAATAAGGATACGTACCTTTGCGCCTAGAAGTACGAATATTTAAGAACATATTTAGTAATCAAAAAATCTTTTCTATGAAACGATACTTGTACGTCATTGTATCGCTTTTGCTGTTTGTCGGGTCTTCTTGGGCTCAGCGATCCATCAGTGGTACGATCATAGATGTCGATGGCGAGCCACTTATTGGCGCCAATGTTATTGTTAAAGGTACTACCATTGGTACCGCTACTGATTTTGACGGTACTTATGAACTATCCGTCCCTGATGATGCCGAAGTTCTTGTAGTCAGTTATACAGGATATGGCTCTCAGGAGGTTACGCTGGGTACATCTAGTACAGTGAATGTCACACTATCGGAGGGATTGACCCTTTCTGAAGCGGTAGTGACTGCCTTAGGTCTCGAACGCGAAGAGAAATCTCTTGGCTACGGCTTTACCCAGATTAGTTCGGACGAGATCACGGAGGCGCGAAATGCAAGTCCGCTCTCCTCCCTTGCGGGCAAAGTTGCCGGACTTCAAGTAAGTACCAATGGCCAGGCGGGCGGTAGTACAGAGATAGTTCTACGGGGCTATGGATCAGCTACTGGTGCCAATACGGCATTGATCATCGTCGATGGCGTGCCCGTTAATAATGGTGGGAATGTTTCCGTTACCAATTTTAACAATGCGAATGATGATTTCAATAGGTCTCAGGACTTTGGTAATCAGGGAAACGATATCAATCCAGACGATATTGAGAGTATCTCGGTTTTAAAGGGTGCTGCAGCCACAGCTCTCTATGGCAATAGGGCTGCCAACGGAGCGATTATCATTACTACTAAGTCTGGTTCAAGAAATCAGAAGTTGTCCATCAATTACACAGGGTCGTTTGCACTCTCGAATGTTAACAGACTCCCACATCTTCAGAACACATATGGTCAGGGATGGTCTGGATTGCACGCATTAGATGAGAATGGTTCTTGGGGGCCAAAGGCAGATGGTAAGGAGAGACTTTGGGGTAATGCAGTCAATAACTCTCAGCTATTGAAGCCATTCAACATTATTGAAGATAATCTCCGTGACTTTTATGAAACAGGAACTTCCTACACAAATTCTGTGAGTGTCACTGGTGGATCTGAAAATGCCAGCTTCAGAATGTCGTACTCTAACACACAGGAAGATGGCGTGGTGCCTTCCGATAACGACAACTACAAAAGAAACACCTTTTCACTGAAGGGAGATATGGGAAATGACATCCTGAATGTGGGAGCAAGCCTGGATTATATTAATAAGCGACAGCAAGCCTTAGCTACTGGACAGGGAGATGATGCTGGTGCTGGAAAAGTGCTGTTTCAAGAAATCATCCAAGTGCCTCGCGATCATCAGATTGTCGATTATCGCAATTATAAAGACCCATTCTATAACATCGACAATTTCTATACTCCTTATGCACAGAATCCGTACTTCAGCTTACATGAGCAAGGAGGGGAGTTTGAAGAGAATAGGATCAGAGCATCCACTTGGGCTAATCTGAACTTTACTCCGAATCTGAAATTGACAGCGAGAGGCGGTGCAGATGTTTCAGGTGGTAACATTTTTGATTATGGTAACTCTGCGAGAATTACTCCAGGAGCACCGAATGCCTCATCAAATGATGTAGTAGGTAGAGTATCCGAGGCGCAGGTCAATCGACGGCAGCTTAATGCAGATGTGATATTAAATTATAATCGGGATCTATCATCCAGGTTCAACCTGGACCTGAGTGTAGGTGGTAATGCCAATGAACGCTATACCAAATTTACATCCAGTTATGTGACCGACTTGACCATCCCTGGTTTTTATAACCTTAATAACTCTTCTCAACCCCCAACTTCTACTGGGAGAACCACACTGCGAAGGCTCTTTGGGGCATTCGGAATCGCCAATTTGAGCTGGGACAACTGGTTGTACGCATCGGTGACCGCAAGAAATGACTGGTCTTCTACGTTGCCCAAGGACAATAACTCTTTCTTTTATCCCGCAGTGACTTTGTCAGCTGTATTGTCTGACCTTCTAGATTTGAATCAGGCTACCTTTTCATTGATCAAGTTAAGGGCTTCTTACGCACAAGCCGGTAATGACGCCCCAGCATATCGTGTTAATCCAGTGTATACAGCAGGTGATGCGAGGTCTGGTGGATTTGGTAGCATCAAGTTCCCCATTGGCGGCATCAACGCTTTTGAGGTGGGTGATCTACTAGGAAATGACAGGCTGCAACCTGAGATTACGACTGAGCTTGAGTTTGGGGCGGATATCAGGTTATTCAAAGAGCGACTCAACTTTGACATTGCTTACTATACTCGTAACACAGCTGATCAGATTATTCAGGTACCATTGGATCCGACCTCTGGTTTCACTTCACAAACGACCAACTTGGGTGAGGTAGAAAACAAGGGTATAGAGTTGCTGGTTGGAGTAGTACCGGTACGAACAAGAGATTTCACATGGGACATCAGTTTCAATTATAATAAGAATGAAAATGAGGTTTTGTCGCTGGGAGAAACTGACCAGACTCAATTAGTACTTAACTCAGCATACAATATTGAAATGCGTGCTGAAGTAGGTAAGCCTTTGGGAGCTATCTATGCACCAGCTTCAGCCAAGACTCCTGATGGTTCGATTATTGTCAACCCTTCGAATGGTCTTCCACAAGGTGCCACTGATCTTGAATATAGGGGGTCAATCAATCCTGACTTTACGATGGGATTTGGTTCTGGCATCTCGTATAAGGGACTTCGTTTGAGTGCCAACGCAGACTATCGCAAAGGTGGGGTGATGTTCTCCTATACAGCTAGGTTGAACTACTTTGTGGGTAATGCCTGGAATACGCAGTTCAATGACCGTGAACCATTTATCATACCAGGATCGGTAGTGGATAATGGTGATGGCACGTATTCTGAGAATACAAGACAAATAGATCGATCTGATATTTTCACTTATTGGGGATCCAACTCGCCGACACACGAGCAGAACCACATCATCCCTAAGACTTTCTTCAAGTTGCGTGAGGTGGTTTTATCTTACAATATACCTGAAGAGTGGTCCAATAAAATACATTTATCTAACACCAGCTTATCCGTTTTTGGTAGGAACTTGGTGCTATGGACACCGGAAGAAAACCATTTTGTAGATCCTGAGGGTTCGACCTTTGGTACTGGATTGTCATCTCAACTGGGTGAATTTTCAGCCATTCCGACCAATGCCAGCTACGGTATGAGTTTGAAGTTTGGTTTATAAGCAAAAAAAGAAGCATACAATGAAAATGAATAAATATAAGATCATTGCAGTACAGGTACTGGCCATCTTGGTGTTCAGTAGCTGTTCGGATGTCCTAGATATCAATGACAGCCCTAATTCTCCCAGCGAGGTCGTTGGAAGTTTAGTCTATCCATCGGCGCAGATGCATGTGGTGGGCAGTGTGAATGGTTACTTTGGTATCGTCGGTGGTATTTGGTCCCAACATTGGACGCAAAGCCATGTGGCCTCTCAATACAGAGATGAGGATCGCTATTCGCTCACTGCCGCCGATGGTGATTATGGCATTCCATGGCGGGAGTTGTTTTCTGATGCCTTAGTAGATTTGAAACGTGTGGAGGAAGAAGGTCGGGAAGCAGGAAACCACAACCTTGTTTTGATGACTGTTGCATTGAGGGCTTACACCTATCAGATGCTGGTAGATTTCTATGATAAGGCACCCTATTCTGAGGCTTTATCTGCTGAGACTGGAGTTACGCAACCGATTTTTGACAATGGTGATGCGATATATGCCGGGCTCATGAATGAGCTTAACGATGCGAAATCGCTAGATCTATCCGGAGGTGGCAATACCTGGATTCAGACAGATTTTGTCTTTGGATCTGGGGGACTCTTCAACCAGAGCAGATCTTGGGTGCAATTTGTCAATACGCTAATGTTAAAGATGTGGTTGCGACAGACCAAGGTGAATGATGGAGGGGCAAGTGCTGGCATCAGTGCTTTATTGGCGGAGAATAATTTCCTGGTTGATGATGCAAAGGTGAGCACTTTTATAGATCAGCCCGATCAGTCTTACCCACTCTATGAGACAAATATTCGGCAGCTGAATGTCGGTACGAATTTGCGAGGTAGTCGGACCTTCATATCTTGGCTGCAAGCAAACAACGATCCGAGAATAGACATATATTTTACGGCAGGAACAGATGGTCACTTTGGTCTTCGACAGGGAGATATTAATATACCTGGTAGTGTCTTAGATGGTGCATTGGTGGACGTGGCTAATTTTGCGCCAGATCGGCCATTTTACTTCTTTTCAAAGGATGAAGTTGAGTTCATGCTTGCTGAATCGCATCTTAGATATGGTGATGCTGCGCAAGCAAAAGCCTTCTATGAGGCAGCTGTCACCAATGCTTGTGCAAGAGTTGGTGCAGATTGTTCTGCCATGATGGAAGGTGCATATGCTTATCCAGATACGAACTTCGATGAGAACCTGAAAGCCATTATAACTCAAAAGTGGGCATCTATGGTGGATAGAGGTTATGAGTCTTTCTTCGACCAAAACCGCACGGGTATTCCAGCAATCTCACCGGTAGACTCTGATGACGAAAGTTATGTGGCTGGTGAGTTGACCTATTCCATTACCGGGGTGACGGGAGGAGCATTTCCCAAGCGATTGTTATTCCCCGATTATTCAAGGAGGACAAACACCAATACGCCTGCAGAAGTGCCATTGACCACACCTGTTTGGTGGGCTAATTAAAATCATAAAAATTGAATGCAATGATGACAAAAATAAAGTTCAATCCAGGATATATCGCAGTAGTGCTAGCCGCTGTGATGTTGGCTCTAGGTTTTAGTGCCTGCAATGATGATGATGACATCGCTCCATTGTCAAGAGTCACGTATTTTCCAGATTTTATCATGGACGGTGATCCCAGCTACGATATTGCTTGCGGGCAAGACTTCACAGTTCCCGGAGTTCGAGTTGAAGAGGAGGGAGTGGAAATACCGTTTGAAACTTCCATCTCAGGATTATTTTTCAACAAAACCGATGGTGGCACTAAAGTCAACTTGGACATACCCGACGTATATTCAGTGACATATTCTGCCACTAACAAAGATGGATTTCCCGGAAGTTCCGCTAGACGGGTAAATGTGCAACCTTGCAACGGGGACTTAGTAACCAGTATCGAGGGCACCTACAAAGCCACTGTATTGAGAGGTGGTACATTTGATGAACGTTATGTTGATCTGCAGCCCATTTATATCGCAGACCTTGGAGACGACATCTATGGCATATCTCACGCTGTGGGAGGCTACTATGATTACGGTCGTGGCTTTGGAGCTGGTTATGCTTCCTATGGTGCTACCGTAAAGGCCAATGACATAGCCGCTAATGATTTTGCAGCTGTTGACAATGGTGTATTCCCGATCTGGGGCAATGTTGTTCAGATCTCTGATTTTACAGTTGATGCTGCTGCCAAGACCATCTCTTTCTTGGGTACAGGTAACTTCGGTAATGGAGAGTTTACCGTGAATTTAACTCAAATTGACAATTAAAAAATGAGTAAAATGATGCAACTTAGATATTTACTAGTATGCCTTATGGCTGTGGGATTACTTAGTTCATGTGATCTAGGTGAGGAACCTCAGATAGAAGGTGTGGCCATACAAGAAATGACCGGTGAGTGGTGGACAACATTCACACTAGGTGGCGAAGATATTTATGGCATTGGATATGCCATGATTACCACCTATAATACAGCTAATAATGCCACCAATGAAATGTGGTTGGACGATATCAAGCATACCTGGGGTTATAAGCTCAGAGTGCCTATTAACTTTGATTCCAGGACTTTCGCTGGAAATGATAGCATTCCTGAACTCTATTTTGGAGTGAAAGCCTTGGTATCTAATGGCCAGATCACGAAGAATGATACGGAAACATCGGGTGGTAATATCACCGATGGAATCTCGTTTGACATTGAGTTTTCTGATGATCCTGGCAATGTTTATCATGTGGAGGGTTATCGCAGAACGGGCTTTCAGGAAGACGAGCATTGATGGTGTTGGATTAAATCACCATTTAAGGATAAGTATGGGGCCGGAACTTTGTGTCCGGCCTTTTTTTTGTTATAAGTGAAGTCTGAATTTCATCGCCTTTCCTATTTTGTGGTGAGTCAACTAATAACCAGCCTATGAGATTTGTTTTGTTTTCCTGCCTCCTCTACCTCAGCATCATCCAGACAATAGCTCAGGGACTCCAAGTCGGAGCCGCCAAAGCAATCATTACTCCCCATCCCTTACTGCCCGTGTCTGGGGGCATCGGCACACCCACTCCAGCTAGCATTGCGCAAGGAGATCTCTATGTCCGTGTTATGGTTATTGAGCAGCATGGCACCAAGGTAGCATTTGTGGGTATAGATAACCTGGGTTGGCCAGCAGTCTTAGGCGACCGATCTCGAGCTCTGGTGAAACATGTGCCTGCCGCAAACATCCTGATCGGTGCTACCCACACCCACAGTGCTCCCGACGCCTATGGCTTTGCCGATCAATCTGGGCGGTCTTATGCCGATACTGCCTATCTCCGGCGCTGTATCCTCACGATGGCAAAAACGATTGATCAAGCCGCTACTAGTCTCAAGCCTGCACGACTGCGTATCGCCACGGGTGAAGCAGAGGGCAAGATTGCCTACAACTATTATGCAGAACAATTGTATGATCCGCGGTGCGGTGTGATACAGGCAGTATCGATAGATGACAAGGGCCGGGAACACACCATTGGTACGCTGATCAATTATGCCATCCATCCTGAAGTGATCGGATCTGATCAAGGCATTCTGAGTCCTGACCTTTGTGGTCCTCTCTATGATCGTCTGGAGGATCAATTAGGAGGCGTAGCCATTTTTATAAATGGCGCACAAGGTGGTATGATCACTGCTGATAATCGGCGGGAGGACAGCAAGGAGGACCGGACATGGCAAGAGTGTCTACGCATTGGTAAGTCGCTGGCTGATGAGGCCATACGCATCGTGAAGAGCCAGCCCTTTGAAGAAGATCCACAGTTACATATTGAGTCATCTACACTCACCTTTCCCATCACTTCACCCCTGATTAAGCTGGTGCTTAGCACCTCTCCACTGCTCAACGAATCCATAACTTTGGATAGCATCTCTACCATGGTCAATCTGGTCAATCTGGGTGCTGCACAGATGCTCACCATTCCAGGTGAGGCTTTACCCAACATTGGGTATTATCTCAAGCGGAAGATGAAGGGCAAGGACAACTTCCTTCTGGGGCTAACCAACGACGCCTTTGGTTACATCTTGACGGAAGTGGATTTCGACAGTTTCAAACGGTATGAATATATTTCCACCACTTCTCTGGGTGAGATGACTGGTGAAATCTTTATCGATCATGCTCTGCAATTAATTGAAAATGCCCCGGATCCGAACCAAAGGTGAAAGGGTAAAAAGGGTAGCAGAGGTGGCAGAGGTGAAAAAGGTAGTAAGGGTGAAAGAGGTATAAAGAGTAGCAGGGGTATGAAAAGCAGGGGCATGGAGCAGAGAGGAGTCAAGTGACCTTGCTTAAAATCGGTCGGTACTCACCCCAAAAGGTAAAAAGGGTAGCAAGGGTTTCGCTCTCAACTATATCGAGCGGATTAATGCCAATGGTTGAGACATCTTTGGACTTTATTCCTTGACGGCAATCCTGGAGGGATTGAATATGTATAGCCCCGTATGAAATGAGGGGTTAGGTATGACCGCTCATGCAACCACGGAGTGGTTGAATAGGCTGCACGGGATTATTCGAAAACAAATCAGTAGCGAAAGGTAAAAAGGGTTTAAAAAGCAGAGGGCTGAGAAAAGGGTAAATGTGGTAGCAAGAGTAGCAGAGGTAAAAAAGGTACCTGGGGTAAAGGGTAAAGGGTATAAAAAGTAACAGGAGTAGCAAAGGTAGCAAGAGTATAAAAAGGAGAGGCATGGAGCAGATAGGTGAGAAAAGGCAGCAGGTGGAAAAAAAGTAGACAAAGGTTCAGTTCCGCTAATCGAGCCGATTAATACTAATGGCTAGAGCCTCAATGACCTTTGTTTTTACCGCAATCCCGAAGGGATTGAATATGCATAGCCCCGTATGAAATGCGGGGCAAGGTATGACCGATCAATGCAACCACGGAGTGGTAGAATAGGCTGTACGGGATAGAGATCACCTCATTTTGTTGGCCTCCTTCTGCTGCTCTGAAACCCATCGATGTCGCTGCTCGTTAAGCATGTGATTTTCCCCTTTCCACACCCACAATCGAATGATGCCATCTTGGTGTGCCGACACCAAAAAACTACCATCCTTATTGAAGTCAATGTATTCTGCCCCATCATTGGCAAAAACTTGTGCAGCGGCTTGGACCTCTTTAGGTGCTTGAAGAATTTCAGATTTGCGAAATATATTGATGTAAGGACCATGACCGGAGGTCACTAGATAGTCGCCGTTGGGATGCCAACAAATGGACTCCACCTTTCTCCCTCGATAGTTAAATCGCTTAATGAGTTTTCCAGCTTGCCAATCCCACACATAGATTAATCCGCCAAAACCTGAGGCGGCAATGTACTTTCCGTCGGGCGTAAAATCAGCTGTCGTGAATTTGAATAGTTCCTCGGGTATTAATTCCTGAAGTACCCGAAATCCGTCAACACTGAAAACCTTGACAAAGTTATGCCCTGCCGCCAAAAAATATTGGTCGTCGCTAGAAAACATGATTTCGTTGACTGTACCCTCTACTGTAATCTCATCGATCTGTTCTCCAGCAGGAAACTGAAAAATCCTCACTTTGGCTTGTTTCTCGGTTTTCCCATCGATCTGCACATCCCTCGCTTCTTCACCAGATACGAGGTACAGTCCGGTATTGGACCAGGCCAATCCATCGATCCCCTGATCATGTGGAAGGACTTTTATTAATTTTCCAGTTTGACTATCCCACACTTGCACCAAGAAATCTTCACTACACGAAGCCACATATTGATTGTCTGATGACCATGCCACCCGTTCGATTTCCTGCTCAGCATAAGTGCGCCATACCTCGGCACCATCAGAAGTGCGCCACATGACAATGGAATTATCAAACTTGCTTCCACTGACAATGTGACGACCATCTGGTGAAAACTCGGCACTCTCGATGCTTCCCAATTCGCCCAGGACATCTGCTACCCTCGACCAGACTGGAAATAAACGTAGGGTAGCATCGGGATAATGCACTTGCGCCATGGATGACTTGGGGGTGCATAAAAAGGCAAAAACCAGTATTCCCGCACACACATATCTTCTATTCATAATCGAGAGATCTAAAAGGAGAACAATTGTAATCTAAGAATTAAAAAAAAATATGGTTTAACCTTGGAAAGAACCTAGTTCACTGCCGCTTATTAGTGAGCAAGCGCCTCCTTGGGAGGCATTTCCCGGCGGATGCGATTCTTGAATTCACCTAACCAGGGCCATAGCTTCTGAGCATCAAGGTCCACTTCCACGATTGACACGGGATGGTCGTCCGTACCCTCCACGATGAGATCACCTTCTAGATCGAAAACTCCGGTCCTCATGTCATAGGTAGAGGACACCAGGTACACCTGATTCTCAATGGCTCTTGCTTTGGCCAGATTGATATTGCCGCCCCAGATCGGTAGTAAAATCACTTCTGCCCCTTGCAGTGCCAACTGCCTGGCGGGCTCCGGGAAAGCCACGTCCCAGCAGATCATCATCCCGACCGTTCCAAAATCTGTCTCAAAGACTGGAAATTCATTGCCTGGTGTAACGCCCCCTTCGATTTCTTCCCTGGGTAACGCCACTTTGCGATATTTGCCTGCCAGTCGACCCGATCGATCCAATAAAATGGCCGTATTATACACCACATCACCATCCCTTTCAAGAATTCCTGCGGCAATATACATCTCATGTTCTTGGGCTACCTGCCCGAGGTGTTTACTGGTTGGCCCAGGAATCGACTCTGCCACATCCGTATAGACCTGTCCGGTGCCTACCAAGGTGATGGCTTCGGGAAGACAGACAATATCTGCCCCCTGTTCGCCTGCTTTTGCAGCATAGGCACTGAAGGCCTTCAGATTCTCCTCTGTGCTGGAATTCCTTGGACGATGATGGACTGCTGCCAATTTCACCAACCGCTTAGGCATATCTGAGACAGGCTCCATGCGAGCGGGAGTGAAGACCACCTTCCCATCTTCATCCCAGCGATAGATCAGCGAGACCTCAGCCTGGGATGCGTCCGTGGGCACCCGGTATACCTGCTTCATGAGCATATGACCCATATTTAATTCGGTGGGTTTTGGATATTCGGTTGGACCCACTTTTTTTCCCTCATCATTTCGCCATACTATGCTGGATAAAATCGTGTGCGACGGTTCATCGACATCGCTAAAGTTAGCTTCAGTGCTGAAACGTACAAACGTGGCTCCATTTGCAGAAAAATTCTTGACCCAGCTGCCATTCGCATGTGCCTTGTTACCGCCTTCTAAGATGAGCTGATAGTGCTTGTCATCCTGCTGCATAACAGAGTGGATGGGGGCAAGGACATTTCTTTGGCAATGAAATTTCCAACCGTCGTGATGATCCATCGACTTCTGGCCATATGATCCAGTCATTGGTAAAAAGCCTGAGATCAGGACTAAAACTACTTCGCAAATAAGAAAATTCTCCATAATTACTAATTGAAAAAAAAATCGGCATATTATTCAAAATCAATGGTGACCTCAATCAATTTCCTCGGCCACCGGTATTCGTGGGGCATCGATGAAAGCATTCAGTAATTTCTGCAATTCGTTACGTTTTTCTGGACGATCTTGCTGAAGATTACTTAGTTCACGATGATCATTTTCAAGGTCAAATAACTCCAGGGCTTCTTTTCCATCTCCCGTTAACTTCCATTTACCCTGGGTAATGACCGTAGTAATGTACGGTTCTGGCTTCGGCCCTTGATTTTGATAGTGTTTATACAATCCCATTTGCCAGCAGAGGTGGTTGCGTTCAATGGTTTTGTTACCCATCATCAATGGCACCAGTGATGCTCCATCAAGAAGGTTGGTGAAGGGTGGCTTGACTCCTGCTAATTGACAGAAGGTGGGAAGAAAATCTACCATGTGAGCCATCTGAAAAGAATAGTCCTGGGGCTGAATCTGGTCTTTCCATACCATGATCATGGGTACTCTTATGCCTCCTTCGTGCAAGTCGGTTTTACCACCCTTAAATGGTCCGGGGCTACCCTGATAAGCAGGACCATTATCTAAAGTAAAAACGATCAGGGTTTTCTCGAGTATTTTCTCGTCATCCAGGTAACGGACGAGCCGGCCGATCTCGGCATCTAGATGCGATACCATGGAGCGAAAACATGCCTGGTCTCCCGCGGCCCCGAGTTCGATATACTGATGGTAGTGCGGTTCTGGCGCTGGCTCATAGGGGGTATGCGGTACATCAAACCATAAATTTATGTAAAAGGGGTTGCCGATACTCCTGGCATACCTGATCTGATCAATGGCTGCATCAATCTTTATGGTCGTCCAATGCTCCTTGATGGGCTCCTTCCAAGCATCATTTTCGATGAGGTGTGAGCCTCCGTCGCGGTACAATCGCCTACTGCGCAAAAGTCTCGAGCGCACAGAGTCTTCACGGCTTACAAGGTAGTAGTCAAATCCGTGGTCAGCTGGTCCGGCGATCGTCTTCTCACCTTTCTGCCTTTTTTCAATATCAGAGCCTCGCACGCCCCCCAAATGCCATTTGCCGATATGCGCCGTGTAGTACCCCACCTCTTTGAGCAATGCTGGAATCGTAATGGCTTCTCTGGGAAGGTGTACATCATCATCCTTGAAATGCTTCTCGATACTAAATCGAAGTGGGAAACGACCAGTCAGCATAGAAGCCCTGGATGGTGAGCATACAGCTGATCCGGCATAAAAACGGGTAAACTTGAGGCCATTTGCAGCAAGGTGATCTATATTGGGAGTGTGCATGGATTGACTTCCATAAGAAGATAGATCACCATAACCAAGGTCATCGGCCAAGAGAAAAACAATATTCGGTTTTTCTTGAGCTACTACTGCTCCCTGGCCAATGGGTACCCCTGCAAACAACATGAGTATCATCTTGAGTAGATATCTAGTTGGATATTGAGTAGCCAAAACGATTTACTTGTTAGAAGGGAAATATTTCCCTAGGTTAAGGAATTAATGGACGACCGTACTGATATCCATCAGCAACAATTGCCGACCCGTTTGCCCATCGGGACAATCAATAATTATTTTTTTTCCATCGGGGCTAAAACGAGGATGCGTGTCTGTACGCCATTCACCTTTATATTCGGGTGGCAGATAAAAACTTCCAAGCGGAATACGATTTTCAGTCTTTGTATCAAATAAATAAACGTGCTGCTGCCGATTTTCTTTATCAGGATAGGTGTCATTTAATATATATCTATTGCCAGGGAGATAGGTGCAGTGTCCATTATGGGTCATGATGTCGATTCCTACGCCCTCGGGTTCATCATATGGCCGGTCATCATAGAGATAAAATGCATGACCATGTGAATCGTGATGTGACCAGGCCAAAATGGTGGAAGGATCTCTCCAGATAAAATGGGAAGTAAAACCAGAAGGATCTACTAATCTCCTCTCTGTACCGTCTGGATTGGCGGTGTACATAAAGGTGCCAAAGTTCCGGATGGCCCCGCGATTGGAAACTTTCCATCGATGCAGAAATATAAATCGAGTACCATCGGTATTAAACAGCAGATGGTTGAACCAGTGTTTTTGTTCATGATAATCTTCGGTGTATGCAGGATCATCGCTATCCGGAAGGTCTTCATACATCATATCCGCCAGAGATATGACCAAGGTCTTTACACCTGTCTCTAAATCGCAGCGATAGATGCCAGCTATGGTCGGTGCGATCAATGCTCCATTGGGATCAGGAATGCCAGCGTATCCGTAGCCTCTGCGTAAATCATTGATTCGTTCGAAGTCTACACTCATTGCTGTACGGCCATCTGGACTTAGGGTATAAATAGCGAAAGGAAGTGTGCGCTTCTCCATGGTGTGAATATCCAGTACATGACTCACGAATTGATCGCCCTCACGATCGTTCCAAATAATCTTGCTATCTGACTTCGGAATGAACTGTAGCATACAACCTTGTTGCCAACTCCAGGCTCTGGATTCTCCCAATTCCGTCCACTGATTATTTTGCTCCAAATCAATGATCCCCACCTTAATGATATCATCTGGTTTGGGCTGGCGATTCTCAAAGTCAGTCTGCATACTCAGTGCAAATCGACCAGTTGGATCCAGTTGTAATTTGTCATAATATCCAAACCAATGCTTTGCGGGTCCCTTGGTGATAAACCGTGTAGGGACATGATATACCGAATTCAGCAGTGTATCCTGCTTCGACAGTGGCGCTTGAGATGAATTCAGTCCCTTATCCTGGCAGGCATAAGCGGTGAAAAAAATGATCAAAATCAATAAAGGATGTAAAAAATTCACGTGAGAAATTCCAGTCATTTTAGAGCTCTGTTACCATTAAAAAAAAATATCATATCTATCCCGAGTTTTGCATTTTCAACCACATGATTTCTTTCGTCTATGAGATGAAAGGCATTTTCATCGCAGCACATTAAAATTCCTGATTCAGACAAGAATCTCATGAACCACCCGTCCTCCCACATCCGTCAACCGAATGTCTCTTCCACTGAATCGATAAGTGAGGCGCTCATGATCTACACCCAACAGATGCAGCATGGTCGCATGTAAATCATGTATGGTTGTGGGGTGTTCTATCACACGATAGCCATAATCATCGGTAGTGCCAAAGACGGTGCCCTTTCTGATACCGGCACCGGCGAGCCAAATAGAAAATGCGGAGGGGTTGTGATCTCTACCATCCTTGCGCTGTGCGAAAGGAGTACGTCCAAACTCACCTGCAAAGACTACTAGGGTGGTCTCTAAGAGGCCACGGCTCTTGAGGTCTTTAAGCAGTCCGGCAATCGGTTGATCCACGGCATGAGCGTTTCTTTCGTGGCCATCTTTCAGATTGCTGTGCTGATCCCAACGGTCAGCCTTCACTTTTGGACAGGTCAATTCTATAAACCTAACCCCGCGTTCCACCATCCTTCGGGCCATCAGACATTGTGCTGCATAACCTTGAGTGTGTGGATCTGTACTATCCATGCCATAGAGCTTTTTGGTGGCTTTAGTTTCACCCGTCAAGTCGCTAAGTTCTGGTACAGAGGACTGCATTTGATAGGCCAATTCATAATTCTCAATAGCGGATTCGATTTGATCACTGTGACCCAACTTCCCTAAGAGGGTGCGATCTATCTTACGCGCAAATTGTAGTTTTGCACGCTGGAGTTCGTCATGAGGTTCCCGAGGATTAATATTGGCCAGCGGCACATCTTGAGCCTTTAATATGGAGGCTTGGTAGCTCGCTGGTAGGAATCCGCTCTTGAAATTGTCTAGACCACCCGGGGGAATCAATCCTCCATCCAGCACTACATACCCCGGCAGATTTTCATTTTCGGATCCAAGTCCATAAGTCATCCAGGATCCCATGCTTGGCCTCCCCTGCAATCCATGACCGGTATGTAAGAAATAGTTGGCATTGGTGTGCTCAGGAAAATCTGAAACCATGGATCTAATCATAGCTATATCGTCCACACAAGTGGCAATGTGCGGAAACAACTCGCTCACCCACATGCCAGCATCTCCGTACTGTTTAAAGGACCATGGGCTCTTTAAGATTTTACCGATATCGTTAAATTGCGTAGCATCCACCTTGAATTTACTATATGGATCTTGACCGTTTTCTCTGTCTAGTCGTGGCTTGGGATCAAAGGAATCGACCTGGGATACACCTCCATCCATGTAGAGAAAGATGATACTTTTGGCCCTAGGAGGAAAATGAGATAAACCTGTCAATTTTTTGACCTTCTCATCGAGTACCAATGACCTTGGTGGTCTCATGCAGCCCGGTGATCCCAACATACCCATCAATGCCACACCTCCGAAGCCATTTTTACATATTCCTAAAATTTCTCTTCTCGTCATCCGCAATTATCTGATTCAAAGTTTCTCATCAACCTAATAAAATTTCAAAGGAGGATGTTAATTACAATAGGAATATAAATTCCTTCATATTGAATATCGCATGACAATAGTCCCTCCATAGCTTGTCATCTGTCAAACGATCAGCGGCTGTGATTCCATAGTTATCACCCTGTTCGTCAAAGAATAGTCTGGCATCTTCAAGTTCGGTGGTAGTGGGTTTTCTTGAAAAAGCTCTTAAGTAGACCTGATCCAATTTTTTCTCAAAGGTGGGCGCTCCATCATTGATCTCCGTAGACCAGATGGCAGCCTGATCCAGGATTAAGGGATCGTTGAGCATAGTCAGGGATTGAGCTGGAACATTGGTGACACTGCGCGCTCCGAAAGTACTAAACGGTATCGGCATATCGAAAGTCAGCATCATAGGTGGAAGAAAATTGCGCCAGATGGCTTGATAAATACTGCGTCTTCCATATCCATCCAGAGGACCGGATTCCGGGGGTTTTCCGCGACCATTTAAGAAATCCGTGAGGTATATAGGTATGGATGGCCCAAACATCTCAAGGTTGAGCCGTCCAGAGGTCGCCAAAATGGCATCACGGATGGTTTCCGCTTCGAGTCTCCTCACTGGGAAGTGATGTAAATATTTGTTCGTAGGATCGATATCATGATTGTGAGGATCTACCAGCGTCGATTGCCTAAAAACTTCTGAAGTGACGATGTACTTGATGAGACTTTTTACCGACCATCCTTCTCGTATAAACTCGACTGCCAAGTGGTCTAGCAAGGCCGGATGCGTAGGAATAGAACCCTGTAAACCAAAATTGTCGACCGTCTTGACCAGCCCTTGACCAAACAAGTGGTGCCAGATGCGATTGACCATGACCCTGGATGTCAATGGATTATCCGGGGATGAGATCGCTTCGGCCAATTCAAGCCTTCCTGAAGCTGTCCGGGTAAATATCGTACGCGACGAATCAAGTGCCGTCAAAAATCGATGAGGCACTGGATCGTCTGAAACCTGAAAATGATCACCGCTGACAAAGACAGGACTAAGTACTTGATCACCGTCAACCGCTCCGATTATAAAGGTAGAGTCATAAAGGGTCGACGCCAGACGACGGATCTCGGCCTGCAGATCTTCCGAGATGGTCTGATCTGGTTGGGCATTTTTGACCAGTGGCAGAATGGAATGAATTTGGTCAGGAGTCGCCCTTCCCGCTACCCAGGCATCCAATGCAACTGAAGAGGGTGTATCTGTAGATCCAGTATGTGTCGCTGAAAGAGTCGCGGGATATTGATCGTATAGTACGGCATAGTAGGCTTCTATCCAGGCATCCGGAGGAATCCCATAGTGATGGTATTTTCCTTTCACTTTGGTATACCTTCCTGCCAGCACCTCCACGTAAGCTTTATGCCCCATGACCATACGCAAGTCCAACTCATATTCGATAGGTAGTTTGCTATTCACCATGACATCCAAACTGTCGTAAATGGGTGCCTGGATCAGTTGGAAATTATCAACAATGACTCTGATCATGGAGTGTTTTCCTGCCGCTTTGACCCGCAGATAGCGTTTGTCAATAGTAAAAGTTGGGGATCGAAAAGCTCCTTGGAGACCAGGTCTATAATGTCGACTCGATACAAAACCCCGATGTGGAAAAGTCAATCTCCCGTTATCTTCAAGATAGGGTTGACCAAGTTGATTGCGGTTGCCAAATGCCAGCCCATCAGAGTGCCAACCATCCAGAGATCCCCCGGTAAAATCTCCGATCATCCTGTGTCCTGGCACGGGTCCATCCTGAGTACGATGGTGTGCAATTTGAGTAGCCTTTGCACCCAAATCCCTATCGGTGATGTTACTGACAAGTAGTCCTTTTATCGCATTCTTAAGTGCATCAATACTGTCGCTGCAAACGGTCTGTTCCAGTGTGGTGCTGGCAGGTACGATGTGGTGCCGCATGCTTTCAAATATTCCATAGAGTGCATAGTAATCTGTAGTGGGAATATCATCAAATTTGTGATCGTGGCAACGGGCACAAGCGACGGTAAGACCCAGGAAGGTTTTGCTGGTCACATCGATCATATTGTCAATCATGATCTTCTCTTCCTCTTTGATATCTACGGGACTGTGCTTCCCTTCGGCCATCATCAGAAAAGCCGTTCCGAGCGCTGACTCGTTGGTGCCCAAGTCAGGGTGATATCGTACTGAGTCCAGGAGATCACCCGCCAGTTGTTCTTGGATAAACCGATCATACGGCACATCCTCATTGAAAGCCCTGATGAGATAGTCACGATACCTCCACGCACCGATAATGGGATAGTCAAATTCATGACCTTTGCCCTCAGCATACCTAGCCAGATCCATCCAATGGCGTGCCCATCGCTCTCCAAACTGTGGCGAGGCAAGATACTTGTCCACTAGGTTGTGATAGCCCTCGTCACTATCTTTAAAATCTTCCAAATCTTCGATGGATGGCGGCAGTCCTCTGAGTAAGTACGACAACCTTCTAATTAGGCTATGAGCGCTTGCTGGCGATGCCGATAGTATTCCCTTTTCATGTTTGGACTGTTGGATGAAATAGTCGATTGGATGTAATTCGTGATCCTCAGGTAAGACCAGTTCTTCTGGAGCTACAAATGCCCAATAAGGCTT
Organism: Saprospiraceae bacterium; assembly: GCA_965223025.1. Lineage (GTDB taxonomy): Bacteria > Bacteroidota > Bacteroidia > Chitinophagales > Saprospiraceae > JABDMH01. Next base: position 2,710,323 of record CBDCVP010000023.1, on the reverse strand, counting down.
CCACTCTGCACCTTGATCGATCCATTTTCGTAAAATGCCTATTTCTCTGGCGGAAAGTACCTTATTGGTACTAGGTGGCGGCATTTTATATGCTGGATCATCGCTAAGCAACCGTTTTATCATCTCGCTTGCTTTAGCATTACCGGGCACAATGGCTCTGATTCCATCTTCACGGAAAGCAGTAGCTGGACCTTCTAGGTCCAATCTCAGATCAGCTTCCCTGCTGCTTACATCGGGGCCATGGCATAGAAAGCAATGGTTGGAAAGGATGGGACGGACATGGAAGTTGAAATCGACATGATCAGGTAGGTCCGGGGATTCTGCTGTATCGACACAAGAGCTGGTTAGGACCATACAGATACAAGCAATTACCCAACCCAGGCCAGGTAATAGAAATCGTTCGTACATACACCGCGACAGCCTTCCCTGCATGGATCTCAAAAGACTTTGTTGTCTAAATATCGTAAAAACCAGACTCAAGGCAAAGTCAGGCCTGCGGGGAAGAACAATTCCTTTGGATCAAATCGAAGGAAGTAGAGCAACAAGAAGATAAGACTGTAATCCTTATTGTGTACTCACTAATGGCTGCCGAAAAACAGGAAACTCAATAAACTGAGGAAGCCGATCATGACCACCACTGCGATGATGGTGATGAGCCGTGCATCTTCGCGCTTCTTTTGTTCCAAATAATCCATACTTGAATGAGGAGTAGACGTATTTTCCATATTGACTAATTTTAAAAGTTAAGAATACCCAATCAGTCTGCATGTGTCCACAGATAATATAAGCAATTTCGGTGACAATCGCAAGCCTGATCCCTTCAAACCAGGGGAGAAGATTGCCACTGGATCAAGCCCTAAAAACGTCAAGTTTTTGGTAGGGATCAGGTATGTCGCCAAAAAAACAATGATTTACTTGGCAGTGCAACCTATTTGGCCCTATCTTGGACCAAATCGACTCAAAACTAGCATCTGGCTTTGAAAGTACTCTCGAAAGCAAGTGTTTATGGCATTAGAGCCTTGCTCTACATCACTGCTCAACAAAGTGATGAAGAATACGTTCGCATCCAAGAGATGTCTCAGGAGTTGGATATTTCCTTTCACTTTCTCACGAAAATCTTGCAGGTGCTGACTCAGAAGGGAATCCTTCGGTCGTATCGTGGTCCGAATGGTGGAATCGCATTGGACGTGCCACCGGAGGAAGTATTTCTGTATGAGATTGTTTGCATCCTTGAAGGAGATGGCATTTTTACATCTTGTCTGTTAGGATTGGAAGGATGCGGTGATTTTGATCCTTGTCCAGTCCATGACTTTTGGGAGAATACTAGGACCCAGCTCCAAGATGAGTTTTCGACAACTTCTTTGGCTGCATTGGGGAGTAGAATAAATGCGGAGCGCCTTCGATTGAGTGGTTGAGGAGGCAAAAAAATTTGGCACGATTTAAGATATAAGACTCCTAATTCTTAAAACTTATTCGTACTCTTACATTTTTATTCCCTTAAGCTCTTAACTATGAAAATTTTTACTGTTTGCCTTATAACCCTGATGCTCTATGCATCTGTTCCACCGTCGGTCTTCACGCAGACCAATCGAAGTATAGATGGGTATGGAAACAACAGTACCAATCCTCTTTGGGGAGCCTTAGGCAGTAATCAACTTGATCAAAACACCTGTGGGTTTTCGGATGGCATTTCGAACCCGGCTGGACTAGACCGGCCTAACGCCCGAATGATTAGCAATAATCTATTTAGCCAAAACACCCTGATTGACGATCCACGTGGACTCAGCGCATTTTGTTGGGCCTGGGGTCAATTCATCGATCACGACATCACCTTGGTCAATGAAATTCACGATGAAAAGATGGAGATTCCAATTCCAGCAGGGGATGTCTATTTTGACCCACATGGTACTGGTGCTGTTAGCATCTCGATGTCCAGATCTAACTATGATCCGGCTTCGGGATTGGACACCACCAATCCTCGGACTTTGTCAACTCTTTTACGGCTTTTATCGATGCATCTGCAGTCTACGGTTCTGATGAGGAAAGGGCGGCTTGGCTGCGTTCTTTCTCTGAGGGCAAATTGAGGGTTTCTCAAGGAAACTTGCTGCCGTGGAATACATTATCCGGAGAATTTGAGTCTCCCCTCGACCCACAAGCCCCTGAAATGGCGATGCCCTTGCCTCATGTGACTAGATGGTTTGTGGCCGGGGATGTGAGAGCCAATGAAAATCCCTCTCTAACCGGCATGCACACCCTATTTATTCGCGAGCACAACCGGCTCTGTGACGAGTTAAAGATAGAGCATCCAGATTGGGGAGATGAGCAATTGTACCAGCATGCACGAAAACTAGTCGGCGGACAAATGCAAGCTATCGTCTATGAGGAATGGTTGCCCGTCATGGGGATGAAGCTACCCACGTATAACGGCTACGACGTATCTATTAACCCGGGAATCATGAACGTCTTTTCGGCCGCGGCCTACCGCTATGGTCACACCACGATCAACAGTCTGTTGGTGCGTATGGATAATGAGGGCAACACCATTTCTAGTGGCGACATATTGCTTCGTGATGCATATTTCAATCCAGATGCTACCTATGGCATTGGTGGCATCGAGCCCTATCTTATTGGGATGGCCACCGTAGTCCAGCAAGACTTTGACTGCAAGATTGTGGACGATTTACGTAATTTCCTCTTTGGACCTCCGGGGGCAGGCGGCTTGGATTTAGCGGTACTGAATATCAGTCGTGGACGAGAGAGGGGGCTTCCAGACTATAATACTGTCCGTACTGATTTTGGCTTGGATCCCATCAGCACTTTTCAGGGGATGACAGTTGATCCACTGATGAATCAGGCCCTTGAGTTTACCTATGGCGACATCAATGGCATCGATCCATGGGTAGGTATGTTGGCAGAAAATCACATGCCTGATGCATTGTTTGGACAGACCGCTATGACCATCGTAGAGCAGCAGTTTATGGCACTGAGGAGATGGAGACCGGTTTTACTACGAAAACGATCCCACCATCTCGCAGGAAGAAAAGGTCTGGATTAAAGAGACCAAGCTCGCTGATGTCATTGAACGCAACACTCATATTACTATCATGCAAGAAGAAGTGTTTATGGCACAATCGCTTGTCACCACCGCCATAGCATCGGCGGATCAAGACATAGCATTTGCACTGTATCCAAATCCTGTACATGAATACCTTCATATTAAAATACCTGCACAAGCACATCAGCAGTGCGAGATCAATGTGCACGATGTACAAGGTAGATTGCTTCTAAAGAAGTCCATGACATTGTCGAACGGAACAAATATTTTTTCTGTGGATCTGCCATCCTCAATGATAGATGGTCTTTATACTTTGTCCATCCGCACAGATCATCAGATTGGTCATAAGAAGTTCTTTAAAATGTGAATAAAATTACTGAATAATGCAGTTTGGTTGCACGGTAAGGTACTTACTTAGAGGCAAAAAGAAAATGGAAACTGAAAGAATGTTTAAAGGAGTCAGTATTTTTGAATTTAGTAGTCGATTTACGTGTAAAGCGGATTGTCTGGATTACTTGAGTGAAATCAAGTGGAGCAGTGGATATTCATGTCGCAAATGTGGTAATGGGAAATATTGTGGGACAGCTCGATACGGAGAAAGACGATGTACCAAATGTCGTTCTGTGGAATCCCCTACTGCCCATACCCTTTTTCATAAAGTAAAATTTCCGTTGCACAAGGCATTCTACATTATTTTCTATCTAAGCACCTCGACAAAAGGAATGTCAACCTATGAATTAGCTCGAAAGTTGGACATGAATCAACCGGTAGTGTGGCGCTTTAAAACGAAGGTCATGTTAGCAATGAAATCAAGTGGGAAATATCCGATTGATGGTGCGGTGGCTGTAGATGAAACGATGATCGGGGGCAAGGTGAAAAAGCAGCGCGGCCGAAGTCAATCGACTAAAAAACAGGTAGTTGTGGCTATCCAGAAACACCCTGGAGGTGGAATCAGCAGGGCATATGCAAAGGTTATTCCCAATGCTGGCAGCAAACAGCTAGAGCCATTCTTTGACCAACATATTGACCCAGATGCAATCGTAACGACCGATAAATGGAGAGGTTACTCCCCCATTGCTCGAAAAGGAAAATATCATGTTGACCAGATCCACTCTAAAAAAGGAGAGAATTTTCCTTTGATGCATCGGTTTATTATGGGGCTCAAATCTTGGTTGAGAGGTATTCATCATCAAGTAAAATATCTACAAAAGTATCTCAATGAGTATACCTACAGGTTCAATAGGCACCTGTATAAAGACATTCTATTTCATAATCTTACCAATAGATTAATGCTTCATCCACCATGCACGATTCCAGATTTGAAATTTGTAACGTAAATGAATTATTCAGTAAAATTAATCTAGGAGGATCTTGAAAAACTAACTTGGATTCGCTCACTGGTAGGTTTGTCTCGTCTACGACCAACATAAAATAGGCCATGCAACTCTAGCCAGTAGTTCAGCACATCCTAGAATCCTTTTGACCGTTTGCCCCGATGATTTTTGTAGCTAAGCAAGCCTTGTGTTTGCTTAGCTTTTTTTCTCGAGCCACAGCAATCATCCGAAAAAAAAGTGTTAGGAACCCGTACTATGATTGGCTTTCTATCGTTCTATTTACTGATCCAGTTAACAATCTTAATGTATGCCCGGATTCCCATAGCTGGAACTGCATCTTGAGCACACCCTTACTTTTTCGAGATTTTCCAATTCAACGTTAAACCTGCGTGGCTATGAAAACCATCTATTACCTGCTAGCTCTTTGCTCAGTCTTTTGCGTCGATGCACAAAATGCACTCACTCCAGGATACCTGCGTGTGGATGCTTCTTTCCAAAGTATTGCAGTGAATTATGCGGTGCTTGGCGATGTCAATCTAAACAGCACTTTGACACTTAGATATCGTGTAGCAGGATCTAGTGATGCTTTTGAGCCATCTGCCAAGACTATGCGGACACATCCCAATATGATTGTTGACGGAAATGCTATCAATCTGAAATTTCCACGCTGGCAGCATACTTTTCTTACAACCCGGCCATAGCTATGAACTTCAAATAGTACTTGACGATCCAGATGGGGGATCTAATAGTCAAAACTTGGTCGTGCAAACCAAACCCATACCTGTCCCCAGCGGCTCCAGCACCATGAGATATGTCATCCCTGGCAATGGAGGCGGTACTGGCACTGAGCAAGATCCATTCCTGGGACTGCAAGCGGCAGCTGACCAGGTGCAAGCTGATGAGGTCATTGTTGTCATGGATGGCACCTATGAGCCATTCGAAATCATGACCAGTGGCTCAGCGCAGAATCCCATCGTTTTCCGCGCTCAAAATTTACATCAGGCCATTATTGATGGAGGCAACACCGATCGAGGGATCATCACACTGGGCACTTTTGATGATAGTCTTCGGTACGTCATTGTAGACGGGTTTTTGATTAGAAATGGAAGATGGGGTATCGATGCACAAAACACTCAGTTTGTTACCATTAGGAATAACCGAATCGAAGCCGTCGACTATGGTTATGTGAATCGTCGTGCAAATGGCTGGGAGCACGACCAATACATTACGAACAATTCATTTACTGGGCGCACTTCTTGGCCACAACTCAACGGTGGTATTCCAGGTGAGCGAGGCATAGACATCAGAGGTAACAATCACACAATTAGCTATAATTACTTGACAAATTTTGGAGACGGAATTTCTACCGATGGTCCACCCTATGGAGTCTGTTATCTTCTAGACATTCATCATAACGACATCATTAATGTGGTCGATGATCTGATCGAAGTAGATGGTACGGTATCCAATACACACGTGTACCGCAACAGAGGCTTCAACGGTCGGATGGGTGTCAGCCTTGCCCCGATTCTCGGAGGTCCATGTTATGTCTTTCGCAATGAATTCTATAACATGGAAACTTCTGCTTATAAGCTAAACCGTGGACCTGCTGGCCTGGTCATCTGCCACAACACGGCTGTTAAGGCAGGAAATGGGATGTCATCCAGCCCCGGTTTTCAAAACACCTACTTCAGAAATAACATCCTCATGGGCAGTCGATATTGTTTTGAGGAATTTGGTGTGGTGAATGGTAGTATAGATGATTGGGATCATAATGCCTATTATTCAAGCCGGTCGGCAACTGCTGGTAACGAATGGTTTAAATGGGATAATGTACGCTACAGCAATGTGGCAGATCTGCAGATGGGTACATCTTTAGAGACCAACGGCCTGATGATCACTCCGTCTGATTTGATCAATACGAGTGTCCCTTCGAGCTATGGTACCAGCTATCAGCCGATGAATCATGATCTCTCCATAGCCTCAGGGTCTGTACTCATCAACAATGGAGGACTATTAGATCACCTCAACCGAAAGTATGTGGCTGATGGCATGCCGGATATTGGTGCTCGAGAGTATGGAGCTCCGGTACCAAGATATGGACCTGACTTTGATCTCCTATCCGACCTCTCCTTCGTGCTCAGCCCTGACGCCATCGAAATACATCCGAATCCGACCAATCAGTTCATCACACTTTCAGGTAGCCTTGGAGAATACCATTTACGGATATTGGATGCGGAGGGCACGCTGATTGAAGAAGTTGAAAATGTGGGAAACCATCAGACCATCGATCTATCTATTTTGGGTCAAGGGCTGTACTTTATCGAGATCAGTCATGCCAGCAGCCAGTCGCTCTGTGTGAAGACCATGATTAAAATGTAAGCCCAAGCACCGCTTGTTTCTATCGACGCGATGCTAGGCATGGGAGATTCGATCTTCCAAGATGCCCTTCCTCGCTAGTGGCACCTGTGTTAGCTGATGCCGACACTATTTGAGTTGGATGGGCATATTTTCCCGAGATGATTGGTAGATACTCTCCAACAATCTGATGGCCTTCAACCCCTCGACGCCACTGACTTCAGGTTCTTCACTGCGATCAATGCTGCGCAAAATACCGTCGATTTGCGTGCGATGCAGATGATAGGAGATCGCCATAGGATCTGAGGCGCCTGTTGACTTACTGCTTGCCATTGGTTTTACATGGCGATCACTTCCTTGGATGTTCCAGGCTATGATCTTACCTCCCTCCAAGATCACACTGCCTTTCTCACCGTAGACCTCCAGTCTTTCGGGATATCCGGGCCACATGGAGGTGCTTGCCTGGATAGCACCCAGTGCCCCAGATCTAAAGGTGAGCATAGCCAAGGCCACATCTTCACCCTCAATATCATGGGTCATGGTCTTCACTTTGGCATAAACACCCTGTACCTCTCCCATGATGTTTAGCAGTAAGTCAATGGTGTGAATGCCCTGATTGATCAAAGCAGCCCCCCCATCACCACTGAGGGTACCCCTCCAACCGCTGTTGGCATAATACTCATCATCGCGATACCATTTGATGTAGGCATTGCCCACTAAGAGCTTGCCCAACTCACCAGCTTGCACGGCGGCTTTCAACTCAAGATAGTCTTCTGCAAATCGATTTTGAAAAATGCAGGACAGCTTGACTCCTGAGGAGCGGCAAGTGTCGATCATCTGCTGAGCTCTGGCCACGTTGATTTCGAGCGGTTTTTCACAAATGACATGCTTGCCCTCCCTGGCCGATCTTAAGGCGGGTTCAAGATGATGACCGCTTGCTGTACAGATGCACACTACATCAATCTCCTCTTTGCGGAGCATATCATCCATCGAGGCATAACCAGTTACTCCAAAAGAATTTTCGGCCTCCCTAGCTCGCTGCGGAGTGGAGCTGCATATCGCCACCAGCTCCGCCTGGTCAAGGTCTCGGATGCTCTTGGCAAAATGATGTGAGATAGATCCTGTGCCGACGATGGCCATCCTATACTTTTTACTGTCCATGAGTCCAATTTTTAGGCACAAAAGATAATACTCTGCCCACTAATTATTTGCCATGTGCTGTAGGATGGATGCCCTAAAAGGGACACTAAATCAAGAAACAGACCCCTTCGGTGAATTTTCCATTTTCTCAATTGGCTGATACTCAGGATTCATCCTACATTCTGGCCAGTGAAGTTGTGGTAAATATTATAACGCACTCAAATATTTGAAATTTATTATTTTCGGCAGTCCCTACGTGATGGTGATTACAAAACTTTGACCCAAGCTGATGCACCTTTGTATTAAACTCAGCATCGTATGCTTAGAATCAGTACCATCGCATTATTAGCACTGTTTGTTTTCTTTTCCTGTCAAGAAAAAGAGCGTACCACTCAAACACAAATCCATGCAGACACGATCGATACAAGTGAATTTCTTGCAAAAGGTGCCGAGCTTACCGGCAAAGTACAAGCTACCTTACTCAAGAGGTTATCCTCGATAATTCAAAAGGAAGGTACGGCCCATGCCATCGGATATTGCCATCTACACGCACTTCCCATGATCGATAGCATGATCTTAGATGATAAAACAGCGATCGTGCGAATCACCAACAAATATCGAAACAGGAACGATGCCCCTTCCACTGATCTTGACGCTGAAACATTGGCTCAGTATGAGGCGTCCTCCAGTCGTGGAGAGCAAATCAATCCGATGGTTCGGCGAGGGAAGGATGGTACGGTTACCTATTATGCCCCGATAAAAGTAGCATTGCCTACCTGTCTCAAATGTCATGGAGATCCAAGGCAAGACATAGATCCTGCCACGCTGGAAAAAATCGACCAATTGTATCCGAAAGACCTTGCCAGAAATTACAAACTGGGAGATTTCCGGGGTGCATGGAAGGTCACTTTTTGAGGAAAGCCATCCATTCAACCACTCCATGGTTGTGAGGGCATGTCACACCAAACCCCGCATTTTCATGCAGGGCTATGCATATTCAATCCCTTCGGGATTGCCGAAATCTCTATGCTCCTTGCCCCATGCTTCTACCCCTGCTACCCTTCTTACTCCTGCCACCCTTTTTACACTTTTCTCAGCCCTCTGCTCCATGCTCTCTGCTCTCAGCTCCTTGCCCTTTCTCCCCTTGCTACCTCTTTCTTATCTTAGAATCAAATTCGAGCATGAATCGTAGGGAGTTTGTCAAGATCTGTGGTGTGAGTTCGGGAATGACAGGGCTCAGTGCCATTCCGGTATTTCGAGAATGGACAACTGGTCGACACTCAGATCTTGTGATTGCAGGAGGAGGTTTAGGTGGTGTAGCTGCTACACTGGCAGCCTTGCGCAATGGCTTACAGGTGATTCTGACCGAAGAAACCGATTGGCTGGGCGGGCAGATCAGTCAGCAGGGTGTGCCTCCCGATGAGCATCAATGGATCGAAACACACGGAGCTCCAACATCGTATCGACAGTTTAGGAATGACATACGCGACTTTTACCGCCATCACTATCCACTTACCTCAGTGGCCAGAAGAATGCCTTATCTCAATCCGGGAAACGGAGCAGTCTCACGCCTTTGTGGTGAACCCCGTGTGGCACATCTTGTGTTAGTACAATCACTGGCTCCCTACCTAAGCAATGGCCAGCTTAGGCTATTGACCAATCATAGGGTAATTGGCGCAGATACTGAGGGCGATAGTGTGAGATCACTGGCAGTACAAAACCAGCATACCGGGACAAGTATAACTTTAGAAGCGCCCTATTTCATCGATGCCACGGAACTTGGCGACCTTCTTCCGATCACCCATACTGAATTTGTGACTGGGGCGGAATCAAAAGGAGAAACTGGAGAGCTGCATGCTCCTGAAGTGGCAGATCCCCATAATCATCAGGCTTTCACTATGTGCTTTGCCATGGATCATGTGCCCGGTGCCGATCTAACCATTGAGCGTCCCAGAGATTATGATTTTTGGAGTACCCTGACACCCGATCTCAATCCACCATGGGCCGATACATTGATAGACTTAAATTATTCAGATCCCAAGACATTGGTTTCCAAAAAACTTGGTTTTCATCCATTGGGTATCCCAACGGGAGATCAGTTGAATCTTTGGAATTATCGACGCATCATACATAGGGACAATTTTATACCAGGCACTTACGGTGGAGACATTACCATCGTCAATTGGCCACAGAATGATTATTTTTTTGGCAACTTAACCGATGGGGAGACGAAGTTTAACAGGCATCTGGAGCGATCTAAACAATTAAGTCTGTCATTGTTCTATTGGTTGCAGACCGAGGCACCCAGGGCAGATGGAGGACAGGGATGGCCTGGGCTAAGGTTAAGAGGAGATGTCATGGGCACCTCCGATGGCATGGCGAAGTATCCGTACATTCGAGAATCGAGGAGGATTAAAGCGATGTTTACGATCAAAGAGGAACATGTGGGAAAACAAAATCGAAAGTTGGTGTCTGGAAAGGATCAAGCTGCCGATTTTTATGACTCGGTGGGAATCGGATATTATCACATTGATCTCCACCCCAGCTCCGGGGGTGATAACTACATAGATTTCTCATCGCTACCCTTCCAAATACCACTGGGAGCTTTGATTCCAAAAAGAATGCAAAACATACTGCCTGCAAATAAAAACATTGGGACCACCCACATCACCAATGGGTGCTATCGTTTACATCCCGTGGAGTGGAGCATCGGCGAAGCGGTGGGATTACTAGTTGTGCAGTCAATAGCAAAAAAAATATTGCCTCTGGAAATTTACAAGAGTAAGAGAAAATTGCATGATTTTCAGTCACTCATTCAGCTACAGGGAGTGGAGTTAAACTGGCCTTAATAGATTTTAAATTACTTAGAAATGAGAATCAACATAAATCGCAGGAGATTTATTAGACAGATGGGTCTAGCTGCCACGGCTGGGATCTGTATGCCCACCATTGTCCCAGCATCTGCCTTGGGCCGCAATGGATTTGTTCCTCCCTCGGATCGAATTAATCTGGCTTTTATAGGTGCGGGAAATCAGGCCGAAAATGATGTGAAGGGTTTTTTGAGAGACGACCGTGTCCAGGTGACCACCATCTGCGATGTCAATAAGCGGAGTACCGGATATTGGAATGGCAAGATGGGAGGTAGAGCCTATATCTCCAACCTGGTGGAAGAACACTATGCGAAAGAAAGAGAGAAGACTTTTGTAGGAGTCAGGCAGGTGGAGGATTTTCGGGAAGTGTTACAGATGGCGGATATTGATGCCGTGGAAATTGTTACACCAGACCATTGGCATGCCATACCTGTGATGATGGCCGCACAGTCGAGAAAAGATATTTATTGTCAAAAACCACTCTCCTTAACCATTCAGGAGGGTAGAGATATGGTCGAGTCCGTGAAGAAAAAAGAGGTGATTTTTCAGACGGGTAGTCAGCAGAGATCAAATCATCATTTTAGGCACGTATGTGAATTAGTGCGAAATGGACGATTGGGAAAGTTAGAAAAAGTAGTATGTGGATTGCCAGGTGGAACACCAGATTTTGGCAAAACAGGTCATTTGACGCAGGAGATTCCAATTCCGAAAGACTTCAACTATGACCTTTGGTTGGGTCCCGCCCCCGAAGTCCCCTACTGTCCGGCAAGGACCCACGTCAATTTTCGATGGATTTTGGATTATTCCGGGGGCATGGTCACCGATTGGGGCGGACATCATCCCGATATTGCTCAATGGGGCATGGATACTGAAGAAACGGGTCCAGTCAAAATACTCAATCCCAAGGTCACCTGGGCAGCTCATCCCGTTTGGAATACCGCCACAGCGTTTTATTTCGAGTGTTTATATGGTAATGGTGTCACCTTGGTCATCACTGATGATGCACCACATGGGGTGACATTTTTTGGATCTGAGGGAAAGATCTGGGCCAATCGTAGTGATTCAGATTCGGATCCCAAGACACTGATCCAATCGAACATTGGTGAGCAGGAAATACATCTTTATAAAAGCGACAATCACTATCACAATTTTATCGATTGTGTCGTCTCTCGAAAACAGCCCATCGCACCAGTAGAAGTAGCACATCGATCAATCACCTTGGCTCATCTGGGCAATATTGCCATGCAATTGGGCAGAAATCTGGAGTGGGACCCGGCTGTGGAAAGATTTCTCCACGACGAACAGGCCAATGGCATGTTGTCCCGACAGATGCGAGCTCCCTGGGACCGTATATATCGTGATTTGGTTGTGAATTAGTTCTTTGCTTTGCATTCCAAAGTACCCTCCATGTGAGGGACGGCAAGGAGATATACTTCGGGAAAGTGAAAGACTACACTTTTAAAATCCGATGCTTGCCAATAAAGTCTGACTTCCCCCGATTGTTGGCCTGATAAATGGAGATTTTGGTGTTGTGAATGTCTCCAATAAGCATGCCCATACTTTTATGGGCGATTCTCCCGAGCATGTCAAGGATGGCCATTTCGACTGTTGCTAAAGGTATCCATAAATTATATCCCTGGTATTTCCCGGGCGTGCATAGGATTGGTGCGTGTGCCTATGTTTTTGTCAGATGTACAGCCATAAATGACTACTATCACTGCACAACAGATGAGCCATAGAGCAATCGTGATCTTGACAATGGGTGATACAGTGCTTATCGGTTTGTGCGTATAAGCCGTTTCTTCCTTATTTTGTCAACAAGTATCAAGGATCGACATGCGAAGAAGAGATTTCATCCATACATCATTACTAGGCACGGGTGCTGCCAACATTGCGTGCATTAGACAACGAGAGCACGTACATGGTGCGATCGGGCCTGATCTCGACGATGTTTTGGCAAAACCAATACTCAATCGATCATATTTTCCGGAAAAGGTAATCATCGAGTCTGTAGAATTGCTGCGATATCAAGAGAATTATATTTGCCGAGTACGATCTGCCGATGGAGCCGAAGGCATTTCCGTGGGCAATAACATGCAGCTGAGGTATTTATACCCGATTTTCTTGGGCCGGCTACAACCCTTTTTTATCGGCAAGGATGTACGTGACTTGGAGCAACTACTTGAGGACGTCTATGTGTACAAGAGTAATTACAAGCTTCAGAGTTTGGCTCTATGGGTGCCTCTGGCCACCTTGGAGTTTGCCATACTTGACATGTTGGGAAAGATCGCGAACAAACCTATAGGTGCCTTGATAGGTGATATTCATCATAAAAAGATTGCGGTATATCAAGCCAATAATTTCCGTGGCAAAACTGCTGAAGAATCTATTGAAGAAATAAAACGACAGGTGGCAGAAACCAGAGCGAAGGCCCTGAAATTTAAGATTGGTGGTCGGATGAGTAAAAATGCAGACAATCCACCAGGTAGGTCTGAAAAACTGATCCCGCTCGTACGCAAGGCTTTTGGAGATGATATGACCATTTATACGGATTCAAATGGCTCCTATGATGCAGCCGAGGCCATTCGAATAGGTCGATTGATTGAGGAATACAAATTTGATTTTTATGAGGAGCCAGTTCCTTTTGACTGGTATGAGGAGACTAAGGAAGTGACCGATGCATTATCGGTGCCCATAGCCGGTGGCGAGCAAGAACCCAGTATGCGTAATTTTCGGTGGCTGATTGCAAACGATGCCTTGGATATTGTGCAACCCGATATTTTTTACTTCGGTGGTATGATTCGAGCCATGCGTGTAGCTAGACTGGCAGCAGCCAAAGGAAAAACCTGTGTACCCCATATTTCAGGGTCGGGACTGGGATACCTGTATATGATGCATTTTGTTTCTGCTGTAGAAAATGCCGGCCCCTACCATGAATTCAAGGGATTTAATGTAGAGATACCACTGGAATGCAAAACTTCGACTTTAAGCAGTGAGAACGGGGTGGTAAAAGTACCAACGGGTGCAGGTCTAGGGGTGGACATTGATCCGGATTTTATTGAGAAACATGAATTATTGGAATTACCGTGAGGGGAAAAAAGGGGTACATGGCTTGGTGGTCCTTACGCCATGGTTTAGTGGTTTTTCAGCTGAAGCACCAACGTCGCACAACCAGTGCTAAGCCTTCACCGATCCATACTACTTCAAGCTAAGCCATCGCTAGATCAAGGTAAAAGAATATTATGTCAGAACACGTCACACATATTGCAGTCGCCGAAGATAGTGCTAGAGTAGCCTCTTATGATCCCGATTTCAGTCCCATCTTTCGGGAGTGCATTGAGCGCTTTCCCAACGCGTTACGTTGGGGCAGTACAAGTAGATCTGGCGACACCTTTATCCTACCTCTCATCGAGAAGTGGAGAGAAAACTGGCAGAATACTCCGGAAGAGCAGGAGAAGTTGGCATACATTATTGGATGGGCAGGCCATCTGGCAGGAGACCGTACCTTTAAACCGGTTTTTCGGATCACAGATTTGGCCTACTATGTGCGTGGGTATCCTGGTCCATCGCATGCTTCTATTTATCACGATGCCGTGATGATGCATGAGGCATTCAGCGATGGACACCGTGCTCCTTTTCATCCCACCATACTGAATCCGATGCTCAAAGGTCATCCTGCAGCTGAGGTGGTGCCCGTCAACAAAATTGAGAATGCATTTGCCATGACCTTTGGCAATGATCTGGCTCAGTTCAAAAGATTTCTGACAGCCGACCGAAACCAGGAGAAGACTTTCCTGGAAAACGCAGATGCTGAGACACAAAAGTTCTACATCGACATGGACCGGTATAGTGCAGCCTATTGCAATATTGATATGGCTCGTATGCGTAAGTATATCCTCGAGCCAAATTTCTATGATCGGTCTGACGAGATTATTCGCATTGCCAAGAGCATGAAGATGGGGGCAATGCCGGATATTTCGTTGCGTGATGCCTTGGATGCTAGCACAAAGCAGAGTTTGTATGCTCAGGCCCTGGCGCTAGGCCACCAATTTTACCTGGCCGCGAGTGATTTTTTTCACAAGAAGATCTCCAAAGAAGAGGCCATGAAAAGGTCAAGGACTTTCGAAGCCCACAAGGAACCATTGAGCTACTATGTTGAACAGGCTGAGAAAGAAAAAGAATCTGGCCATGCAAAGTAACTCCCTAAAATATTATTATGGCCGATAGAAGAGAATTTCTCAAGCAAGCTGGTATCGCCAGTGTGGGCTATTTAACGTTGGACCAAGTTGAGGCCATGACAAGTCAATTGTTTGCCCATGCTGCCGCCGATGAAGGATTACTTAGACGAAGTTTGGTACCGTCATTCATGTTAGAAGACGTGCTGCGGTTGGTGCATCTGTCCGACTTTTCGGATGACTTTGTGGCGGCTTTGCAGATTAATCAGCAGCTATTCCATCGGGGTGCTGCGTTTAGACTACCCGACAGCGAATGGAGGAAATTGGTGGACAAGGTCAAAAACACCTGGGGTGGAGAGGGTACTATGGATGATGCACAGACCCTCCTAGCCTTGCTAGCCGGTGCTTCACTTTATCCCATTATTGACGATCATATCCCAATAGCTTCTAGTGATCTAGCGAGTGTCGTTCCTACGCTCACCGATGAACAGATTTACCACGATGTTTGGGTGATGAAAGAAATGCAGAATGCTGACCCATCAGGCCGATCTGTACCTATGAATGAGCCGATAGAGGTTGATACTGGAGATGTGGCGGAGCTTTTTCATTTAGTGAGGCAGCGCAATCTCATCCGAATGCATACCATCAGACCCGAATTTGCCGACGTGGAGACCTGGCTTGAGCAAGTCCTTAGTTTGCAACATATGCTGGAAGATGAGAATGTACGATACGCCAGGGTGTATTGCCATCCCACCAGTACTGGGATTACTCGGGATATGAATACTTTCTATGATCGAGAGGATCCCATTATTCAATTGGCCAGGGGTGTGCAGATGAGCGTTACCGAGTTGACCCTCGGCTTACCTGATTCGATTTCTGAAGCTGGCAGTCAATCTACCTATGCCCAGGTGCTGCGTCAATGTATGTTGCGTTTAGGTGATTGGTATTCTTTTGTGTCTGGTAAAGTTTCCAGAGATGCGCTGATAGGGACATTAGGGAGTGGCTGACTCGCCTTCTAGCCTTGCAGCAGGAGCATACCGATTGGCAGAAAGTAGCTCCTCTTCGGTTACCAGGCAACGCCTTGAAGTGATCTGCATGTGTGAATGCCAAGACACCATGAGTAGGGTATTTAGCTGACTTCGGACCTACGTAGAAAAATCCAGGCTCCGTTGACAGGTCCCGCGTTGGCACTGTTTATCGGGACTTTCCATCACCGAACAACTTTCCCGGGCCATCGCCAAACCACGCTACCACCTCAGTTTAAATGCCTGCACTACATTATTACGGTGACCTGGAACTACCAGGAGATTTTGCGAAGCAATAAATTCTAAGTCCGCGGTATGGATCTTTCCTCGACTATCATGCAGCGTATGTAGAAACTCCTGAGGAGAAAAATAAAATATTCTTCCGCTGTAATCAGTCAGGAGATATCCACCATTGTCTAGGGCTTCAATGCCATCACCCCTTCCCAATCCATGGCTTAGGAGGGTAGATTTGCGATCCTGCCTGGAGATAGAAAGTAGCTTATGTGAATTTGAGGTAGCCACCAGTAATCTGTCTTTTTCTGCCCAAACTCCATTGGGTCTTCCTCGCTCTAAATCCCGCCAATAGAGCTGCGCTTCATTGTGTTTGATGCGATACATTTTATGACCATCCGCATCATTGGAAAATACATATCCATCCTCGCGAGATACAGCCAGATCGTTGAGTGCTACTACACCAGGGGCCGGGATCTTGACAATGATTTTGGCTTGGATGACGTCGATTTTCAAGATGTGATCAATGTCGTTTACCCAAAGTGTATCCTCCTGCATGTCCATCCCTTTGGGATCATTAAGACCTGTGAGCCAAAGCATTTTCTGCACTGAGCCGTCAAGGCCGATGGTAGAGATATAGCCGTCTCCGGGTTCAGCATTACCCATATTTCCTACAAATAGTCTGTCCCTCTTCTGGTCGTATACCGCACACTCCGGGAAGGAGAAACCGTCAGATCGCCATACCCTTTCCAGGGTTGGTACTTTTTCTTTTGCCTCAGCATCGAAAACGACAACTTCATTCCCATGCACTTCTAGCCTTGCTCGATAAATGCCCCCTTTCCCATCAATTCTGGTGAGCAGCTTTTTTCCCATTTCCGATTTGGGATCATATAAAATGGGTGCATTGTCCTGATCACGCTGAAGTGGGACAAAGGACACTTGCGATAACTTTTTATCCTCTACCACTGCCCTGATGAGTAGACCATTGAGGCTGGAGCGCACTTTCCACCAATCAAAAACCGCATTGCCCACACAATAGAAGATCGGTCGATCTTGCCACATTTCTATGGTTTGTAATTTATGTGCTCCATGGCCAAATACGATGTCGGCACCTGCCTCGACAGCTGCATGGCCGATGATGCGTTGATATTCGTGAGGTTCTGTCACCCCTGACACTCCCCAATGAAACGAAGCCACTACGATATCAACTTTTTCCTTTAGTGAGTTGAGATTGGCTTTCATGTCCTCCAAATACATCGGGTCTGGAACGGCATGTACGATGGGGGGCTGGGCAGGTTTATCGAGATTAGGGGGTGGTTGATAGGATGTCAGGACTTTCATTTCAGCGATGCCAGGTTGAGTGGCAGAAGCAGCGTGGTTGAAAGGGAAGACCGTGGTAGCATATTGGACAAAACCAATTTTCACACCCTTTTTGGTGATGATTACCGGCTTGGTGGCTTCCTTCATATTTTCACCACCACCGGTATGTCTTATGCCGGCTTTGTCTAAAACTTCGAGACTGCGCATAAGGGCCTGGTAGGGATAGGTGACATTATTCGCTACTCCGACCGCATCAAACCCAGCAGCAACCAAGCCTTCCACCATGAGTGGATCTGAGTGCGTCCAGGATTTCTTGTGAGGTATATCTGGTGTGCCAGGAGATGTGCCGGCAAACGGACCTTCAAGATTGCAAAACAGCACATCCCCTTGGTTCAGTGTTGGCATGATGTGTTTGAAACCCGATGCTGGATCTCTACGGTGTTGAATGTTCATGTCACCCATCAGGAGAATGCTGACGCTGTTTTCATCGTGGGCAGGTTTTACCCATTCCCAATTATGCTGAGCACTTGCGGCAATCTGAATCAACGCAGTGGTGCAAACGAACAGAGAGAAATTAAGGAGATACCTCATGACTTGATAATTTAGGTGTGGGAATATTGCATCAGTTGCGATGGGTTTTGAAGAGAAAACATTAGTCGGTGATCTTAAAAGATTGCCATGAGACGTGCTGCCAACGGCCTTTTTCCTTGGCATAGACAGATGTGTAGTGCAATCTCAGATTATTCTTTTGTCCCTTACGGCTGGTACGGTGATAGGTACATTTTGCATTGATAATCCCGACCTTTCCATAGGTGCGCACCTGAGACTCATCGATGGTAATATCATCATAGAAACGTTTACCATCCTTGAGGGCATTGATAAAACTTTGTTTGGTATCGACGCTGCCGTTTGAATGAATGTAATACAAGTCTTCATGAATGACGTGATCCAGGATGGCAAAATCTTTGGCCACCATGGCGGCGAACCTGGTTCTCTCGGCATCAAGCACAGCCTGCTCATTAGCTCGAAGATCAAAATGGTTGATCGGAGCTGGATGCGGAGTTTCTAAAGGAGCGGTCACGAATAATCCCAGAAGAAATAGGAGGAGATTCATTTACAAAAGGATTTATGGTCAACAAATTTTGTCAATTATCTAGTGCAGTCATCGACTTCTTTGACAAGGATCTTAAGAAAAAAACAGCATCCTCATCATTCTTGAAGATATGAATTTTGGTACGTTTTGCCTTTCGCTCATGATGTAAGGTCGCCAGCATCTTTTTGCGTTTTCCACGGCGATAAGTCAGGACATAGTACAAAAAACTTAGGCTCCATCTTTCGGGACAGCCATCTGCTATGTCAGGTCGCACTCTTCTCCAGTAGGTCCATGTGCGTACAAAAACTCGGTGAAGGCAAGTCCAGGTCGAATAGTCCAAATATATAGCCGTGTCGGCTGCTTGCAATCTCATATCAAGTGTGGAATAGTAGTTGCCATCGATGATCCAACGATTTTGCGCTGTTGCCTCCATCACCTTTTCAATCCAGATATCTCTGTTGGGCTCCTGCCAGCCCTTTTGCCAGTACAGCTGATCTAAATGAATGATGGGCAACTCGATAATCGAAGCAAGTTTGCAGGCAAATTGAGTTTTACCAGCACCACAGCATCCAAGAATCAGCACTCTTTTCAAAAATCAAGATTTTTGGTGATCCTTCTATTTTGTGCTTTCAATTTTTGCATATATTGATCGATGCGTGCTTTCGCTACAGTTAGATCACTGTTGTTGATGTTTAAGTTTAGTAAATCTATGTACCACGGAAGCTTCGTAGGACTAGTGACATAGACCCGGACAATTTCCCTGGCAATGGGCAAGGTGGTCGTCTTGCTGTGATCATGTACATCCCGATTGCTAGCATTCTGCAGCTTGATATATTCTTCTTCTAGCAGCCTGTCGAAGACTTTTGGGGAGAATATGTCATCCTTTTTTAGACCGGTTTCGGGATCATCGGCGGTCAGTTGAGCTCCCTTATGCACCCATTCCCATAAGATACTCACCCTGATTTCTCCGGTAGCCATATCCTCCATCAAATAGAGTACATCGTCATCGCCAAAAAAATCTGCAGCCTTGAGCGCAGCCGCCTGATATCCCTGACCAAAAGCATTGCCGTATTGCAGCGCCACACTGAGAAGATTTCGAGCACCTCTAATGGTCCGTGCCGCCAGTTCCAGCTGAATCAAGGCATCGCGCTGCTCCAATTTATAACCTGGCCGTGGGAATGATCGACCTAACTGATTCAATGCTTTGCCCTGCTCCCAGACCGGTCTCACGATGTGTACCATTTTCCAATGTGCCACCCATTTGCCACTTGCCCCAGCCTCGAACTCTCTCTGCGCTCCCACCACCACCTTTTTCATGCTTGCTTCTACGCCGACTTGGGAGCCAACCGGGATATTGGGCTCCATGCCACCCTGCCATAGCGCAAAATGGCCGTTCTGATCAGGTGTGTTGACAACCTCCCGCACCCGGTTCTCGTAGTTGCGCATATAACCGTATGTCATGCCAATTTCTTCAATGTTTGGATTGATAAAACCAGCATCTCCGGCCAAAGCATCAGAGACACTATTGATGTAGTCCCACCTTCCAGTGTTGAATCCCACAAAATGCTTTCCAAGGACCCCTCGTATCTCCATCAACTGATAGGTGGCCTCCAGCTGCTCAACCAGCACATATACCTTAATGGTCCCTTCATCGAGAGACAGAAGATGTTCGAGTGAGGACAATAGCTGATTCCAGCAGGCAGCTTCTTCTGCCGTTTGAATTTTGGGTAGGTACAGCACAATCGATCTACCGTCTCGCATCAAATTTGCATGGTTGTTGACTACAAATAAGGTAGTATCGACTATGGATGAAGCCATCGGTGTACCGTCCTGCAATTTAATATGCCGGTCGTCGAGGTGCAATCCTCTGGCCCGGCAAATGATGGTGGTAAAGTCCAATTGTTTTCTCCAGTCTTCAATGATGTTTTTCCCGAAGAAACTGTGTGCCCACTGATTCATTTCATGCGACACAGATTCAGCCACTTCCATAAAAATTTTATCGCGCGCAATGGCCGTCTTTAAACTACGTTGATGTGACAACGACATCGTGCTGACTTGGCCCAAGGCATCCTCACAGTCAAACATCCATCCATCGGCACCGGAGAGAAGGGCATAAGCCACATTCCTAAGATTGACTTCTAAAGATGCATGTGGTCTTGCCGCCGGTCCGGTGCCCTGAATCCATTGACATTGCAGATCCGCAGGGATCACCGATCCTTCAAACTTGCCAGCACGGATATCAGCGACATTCAGGTTGGTTCCTTCAATCGTGCTATCTGGCGAAAGAAAATCTAAGTGCTCATTGTGTTTGATGCGATGGTCACGTCGATCCATGCGTTGGTCCATCAAAGTGTGGATGCGTTGATTGAATGGTGCCAGTTCTCTTAAGGCGTGCAATGCATCTGGCGTATAAATATCTGCATATTCAGTAGCTAAGGAATCTCGGATGATCAAACTGCTCATGGATTTTGCTTTTTGAATGTTGTGAGTGATATCAACTAGGTCAGGAGAAGCCGTCTACTCAGATATGCTCTCTTCGTTTGCCAGGCACCAAAATACAATCCGTTCGTGACTTGGTCTCTCCTCAAGACTGCTCATTGACTAATCGTATTTGAATCAATTTCTGAATTTCACTGATCTAAAAGATGAGCTCACTCTCATAATGTAACCTAAATTACAGACCTTAGAACCGCTTTGAAAAACCAGGTTTGTCATACATGGCCTGTGCTATTTGCAAGCAAGCGGTTTATTTGCACTATGCGTGGTATATTGTACGTGAAAATTGATCACCGAAAATGAATCATTCCATTTCTGACACATCTCGACGCCGTTTTCTCGGTGTGGCAACAAAGACAGCGACGCTAGCACTATTAGTGCCTCAGGTCATTCACCCATTCCATATCATGAGGCAAGGACGAAAGCCCAAGTCCAAGATCGCCGGTGTGCAGGTTGGGGTCATCACCTACTCCTATAGAAGTATGCCTGACCAAAGTGCCGAGGCAGTCCTGAAGTATGTGGTGGATAGTGGCATCAATGCCATCGAGTTGATGGGAGGTCCCGCCGAGGAATATGCTGGGATCCCCCCGAGTCATCTAGACAAGGCCAGCCTCCAACGAGCTAGAAAGTTCAGTCGTAGTAAAAATCTGACTGTAGACCAGCAGAAGGAATGGAACGAAATGAAAGCTGCCATGCGAGCCCATGCCGATGAAGTTGCCTCCTGGAGGACTGGATTGTCAATGTCCAGGTATGAGCGTCTTAGAAAGTTGTATAAGAAGGCCGGTGTCAAGATCTATGGTTTTAAACCCAGTGCACTGGGTAAAAACAATTCAGATGGTGAAATTGATTATGCTTGCCGAGCGGCAAAAGCTCTGGGAGCCAGCCATCTCACGGTTGAGATTCCAAGAGATAGCCAGCATACAGCACGCCTCGCACGCATTGCTTCTAAGCACAAGGTTTATATCGCCTACCACGGTCATTTGCAGCAGACCCCAACCATATGGGATGTAGCGCTAAGCCAATCTACCTATAATGCTATGAATCCTGACTTTGGACATTATGTGGCAGCGGGTCATCGAGATTCCATTCGGCTTTTGCAGGATAAACATGCAAGGATCAAGAGCTTACACTTGAAGGATAGGAAAAACAAAGAGAATGGTCAAGATAATATGCCGTGGGGACAAGGAGATACACCCATCGGTGAGATTTTGCAGCATATTCGAATCAACAAATATCCCATCCCTTGCAGTATTGAACTCGAATACCCCATTCCAGATGGATCAGATGCAGTAGCTGAAGTGAGTAGATGTCTGGATCACTGCCGTACCCTACTGACTTAAACTGGTGATCCGTGCTCTGGCACCTGTCGTTTATTTTAGTCTTAGCATTTCTAAAGTAAGGCTAACTCAATGATAAACAGCAATGTAGAAAGGTCAGTGTCGGTAGCATGACGCAGCGAGGTCTACCTTGGCTTCACTTCGTTGCACTCAGGGTGATCCATGGGATAGTGTGTACGTTTCATATGGTGACATCAACCCGACTTGATACGTGGTCGACCATTACACTTCCCATCCCTTTCGATATGTCCTACCTACAAATTGGTTGGCTTCCTCGAAGTTGGTGATCCGCATTTTATCTCCATCCCACAGCAGTTTCTTTCGACCGTAGAACTCCAGTTTACCCTTGCTATTCTTTTTGCTGAGCATATAGCTTCTGATGGCCAGATTGCCCATCAGGACCGTCTCAGTCATGGGACCGGCATAGTCGAATGAGGAGGTCAATGCCCGATGCTCTGAACTGTTGAAACCAGCTTTGCAGGCATCCACCCACTTGCGTTGATGACCATATTCGGGTTCATCACCTTTCTCCACCTCAGGGCCAAACTCTGTTTTTCCATTCTTCAGGTACAGTTTGGGCATCAATGGTGAACTATCATTGATATTGGTAGAGATGATGCCTTTGCTCCCAATAATCATCACACCGTTTCGACTTCCACTTCCCCCAATGTCATGGTCGGCAGGAATGATTTCGGGATGAGAAGGTTTTATCCCTCCATCGCTCCAGGTCATTTCGATCGGAGATCTGCTCTTTTTTGTGGCCGCAAAATGCAGGGTGATGAAAGAGGAGGCGGGACATCCTTCTGGATTGTGGTTGGCATTCCACATTTGAGAGTAGATGGCGCCCACACTACACTCTGCATCTGTTGGATATTTTAAGCCCAAGGTCCTAAAAGGTATGTCGATGAGGTGGCATCCCACGTCGCCCAATGCTCCAGTGCCATAATCCCACCAACCTCGCCAGCTGAACGGATGCAGATTTGGAGTATAAGGCATGCTCTTGGCTGGCCCCAACCACAAGTCCCAATATAGGTCTTTGGGCTTTTGACTTGGGTCAGGTTTTGGCATGGCAAAACCCTGCGGCCACACAGGCCGATTGGTCCAGATTTGCACCTTGGATATCTTACCGATTACCTTGGAGTCCACCCATCTTTGCACCATGCCCAAGAGTGGATTTGAACCGCCCTGGTTGCCCATCTGTGACACAATCTTATTTTTTCTCGCCAATTGAGTCAGCATCCGTGCTTCTCTAATGTTATGGGTCATTGGTTTCTGGACATACACATGTATGCCTCTTTCCATAGCATATTTGGCTGCCGGACCATGTATATGATCTGGGGTTGAAATGGTCACTGCATCGATATCCTTTTCGGCATCCAACATTTTCCGATAATCATGATAAATCTTTGCATCTGGAAATGCTTCAACAGAGCTCGCTGCTGATCCAGAAAAGTCGACGTCACAAAGTGCTGCTACTCTTTCTCGACCATCTACAGAGGCATTGCGAATATCGCTCCTTCCTTTACCACCAGCTCCTATGGCCGCTAGATTGAGTTGATCACTGGGAGCCATAAAACCTGCACCACCAAGTACATGCCGCGGTACAATAAAAAAGGAAGATGCCATCGCTCCATGTTTTATAAATGTTCTTCGAGAGGATGTGCTTGAAATGGGTCTCTTATCTTTCATAATGGTCGATTGTAAAGATTACTTTAAAAAATTGATCCAGCCATAAAAACCAAAAACCGTCGATTCGGCTGAAAAAATTCTATGGCTTACTTGTGCTGATTAAGATACATCAGGAAGCCAATAACACCACTTTTTTATCCCAAATTTTCCAACTTTTGTTCGAAAACTGTAAATAATGCGCATAATTGCATCACATACTTGCAGAGCATGGCCTAGTTGTACTGGTCGCCGGACTTCCTTGAGGTCAACAACGTTCATCCTGTATTATTACCTTTTACCCCCTGTAGTGCATGACTAATATTGCATTGACTTGAAGTGTTCAACAAATATTTCAGTATGTTGACCGGGATGGTCCCAATTAAATGGCAGATAATGGTCCTAGGTGTCATGCTTCACTGCATGGTTAGCAACTTACAAGGACAGGCGCTAAGCAGCAGTCGATATATTGAGTTTGATCCCCCTCCCATGGTGTGGCCTGATGAAACATCGGTGGGTGGTCTCGCAGACTGGTTGAAAGATTCGTCCTTTATAGCTGTGAAAAGGCTGGCAGAAAAGGGATTGCTCTTAGCTCCTGATCCGATTGATTCCATTCACTATGAAGGCCATTTAAGTAATGATCTCCTGCGTCACCAAAGTGTTGACCACCTTCAGGATATGAAGGTGTTGAGGGCCTTAGCCTGGAGTTTTGTGATCACTGGAAGTGATGATTTCGCGCAACAAGGAATCAGGTATCTGGAGGCTTGGACATCAGCTTATCGGCCCACTGGTAATGACGTTAATGAAAACAAGCTCGACGCCATCTTTCTAGCATATCAGGTCTTTTATCCCCTCCTCCATCGAGACCTTCGTACACAGGTGTCGATCTGGATGAAATCGATCGCTGAGCGGCATATTGCACTGTGGAATCCAAATGTTGGATCTAGCAATCGCCAGGCTAAAAGGGTCAAACTCGTCCTGATGGCTGGAAAATGTTTGGAAAATAAACGCTTGATAAATTTTGCAGTGATAGCTTATCAAGAGCTTCTGACTACTTGCCTCCTGCCGGGTGGTCAAACTACGGATTTGGAGAGGAGGAAATCGATGCACTACAACATAAATTGTCTACAATTGCTTCTGGAAGTCGCTCATTTGATCGATCCCTGGCTTTCTGAGATCTATACATGGCAAACTGCGGATGGTGGCTCGCTGAAGACAAGTGTCGACTTTATGCTACCCTATGCCAGCGGCGAAGTATCGCATGAGGAATGGATTGGGAGTCAAGTGGAATTTGATCAAAGGCGCGCTCAATCACAAGATCCCTTTTACCAACCGGGTAAACTCTGGGATCGCAAAGAAAGTCTTTATACGATTATGCTGGCTTCACAATACGACAAGAATCTTCGACAGTTGGTCGAAGTTATGTTGGCGGAATCTGGAACCCATGAGCACAGATTCTTAAATAAATTACTGGGAATGCATTGAGAGACTGGCCAAAAGCATCGCTTCTGATTTTGAACTGACACAAAAAACAATTCGACTAAATATGGACCCTCTTGTTCTTTTGCTTATCGGAATTCTAGTAGTCGTAGGTGGCATTATCGGACTGCGTCTACATGCTTTTCTAGCCTTGTTGGTCGGAGCTTTTATGGTAGCTATACTCACTCCCGTGGCATCAATCGAGCTCTATGCGCTAAGCAAGGGGATGTCAGCAGAGGTTGCTACCAGCCTTGCCGGTCAGCCAGTAGGTCAACGTATCGCCACTGCCTTTGGTGCCACTGCAGGCAAGATCGGCATATTGATCGCCATGGCCGCTATCATCGGAAAATGCATGTTGGAGAGCGGAGCAGCTGAAAAGATAGTCAGATCAACTTTGCATGTCACTGGTGAAAATCGGGCACCAGTCACCTTCCTTGGCAGCAGTTTTTTCTTGGGAATACCGGTGTTTTTTGATACGGTTTTTTACTTAATGGTGCCCTTGGCCAAAGCTATGGCGGTGCGTTTGGGCAAAAACTATCTGTTGTTGATTCTTTGCATTACTGCTGGTGCTGCGATGGCCAACAGCTTGGTGCCACCGACTCCTGGTCCACTTTTTTTGATCAGTGAGATGAATATTCCGATTGGGATGATGATGATTGGAGGTTTCTTAGTAGGACTTTTTACGATTGTGGCAGGATATTTATTTGCCGCTTGGGCAAATCGCAAGTGGCCCATTCCACTGCGAGATTCGATAGATGCTCCGATCGAGCATATTAAGTCTTTGGCAGCGCAGGACACTTCCAACCTACCCGGTTTGCTATGGTCGGTGATGCCGATTCTCATTCCACTAGGATTTATCACTGCCCGTGCGGCTATGCAGTCCTTGTGGCCAGTAACAGATGTGGCAACCTTGTCGACAGCAGAAATGATGTTTCGTGGAGTTATTGACTTTCTTGGAGAGAAAAATCTAGCCCTGGTTGCCGGGGCATTGGCAGCGCTGATTTTGCTGGTCCTGCAAAAAGTTGAAAACAAGAATGATCTGATTGAGTCCGTGCAGGCTGCACTGATGAGTGGTGGTGTGATCATATTGATTACCGCTGCGGGAGGCGCTTTCGGGGGGATGCTTCAGCAGACTGGCATCAGTGCCCGCATCGCAGTACTGACCGAGGGATACCAGATGGCATTGATCCCATTAGCCTTCCTCATCACGGCGGTGGTTCGTACTGCCCAAGGATCGGCCACCGTAGCAATGATAACTGCCTCGGGCATCTTGGCAGGGATGGCAAACGAAGCGCAATTGGATTATCACCAGTTGTATCTGGGCCTGGCCATCGCGTGTGGATCCAAGCTGATACCATGGATGAACGACAGTGGCTTTTGGATCGTGTGTAAGATGAGTAATCTGACAGAAAAGGAGGCACTCAAGACCTTCTCTCCACTGCTGACGATCATGGGCATAGTGGGACTGATAGTCATCCTTATCGCTGCCAGGGTGCTGCCACTCATTTAGCGACATGAGCTTAGGTCCGATTCTTGGCCACGTCTGAGAAATGTCGTAACTTTCTAGTGGAATAATTTGTGGAGTTAAAACATCATTATGAAAAGGAGAAATTTTGTTAAGGGACTGACTGCAGGATCATTGGGAACAGCGGCGCTGGGCCACGAAGCGATCGGTAAGAAAGATAAACCTGAAAATGCCAAGCGAGAAGTCCTCATGAAAGTGGGATGTCAATCCGGTGGAACGTCCACCTACAACCTTGAGTTGAAGGCTAGACATGGTGTATACAACATTGATGGAGGTGCTCCAAAAATAATTGAAGGTGTAGGATGGGATCTTGAGGACTCTCTGCGCAAACGCGATGCATGTGAGAAATATGGCATTAGCCTTGACGCTTACCATTTACCCCTCACCTCTGCAGGCATCACACGAGTAAAGTACCCGAATATGATGTTGGGGAAAAGTCCTGAGCGAGATCGCGAAATCGAGATCATTCAGCAAATGATCCAGGTGGCGGCAAAGACAGGAGTACATCTTCTGAATTACAATACCACCATTCACCGTGTGCTTCGTACTGGAAGGACGGTCGATCCAAAGAGAGGAAACGCCTCCTATAGCACCTGGCACTACGAGACATCACTGACCCAAGACATGTCGAAGACCATCGCCGGCGATGTCTCCATAGATGATATGTTTGAAAGAATCACTTACGTGCTGGATAGAATTTTGCCGGTGGCGGAGGAGTATAAGGTAAAACTCGGCAATCACATCGCTGATCCACCGACACCAGTCGGTCACCGGGGCATCACGAGATGGAATAGTCCAGATGTATTCGAGGGCATCAAGCGATTTGCAAAGCTTTATGACAATCCTTACCACGGATTTAATTTTTGCATTGGCTCCATAGCTGAGGGTCTCAAAGACCCGAAAAATGAGATCATTCCAATCATCGAGTGGGTGGGTGCCAGAAAGCAAATATTTAATATTCATCTTCGCAACATCAAGGGTGGGTGGAATGACTTCATGGAGGTCTATCCGGACAATGGAGACATGGACTTTCTGCAAGTCATTAGAGCTCTACGTGACGTAGGCTTTGACGGCATGGTCATGCCCGACCATGTGCCCAGTCACGATGATGATCCCAGAAGAGACCAGGCTTTTTCCTTTGCTTATGGGTACATCATTGGCCTGATCCAGGCCGTTTCGGCTGAGAGTGCTAGCTAGGGATCAGACTCACGGTCATGACCATAATCAAGCGGCCATAAGAATGTGGTTGAAGGCCCACTCCTTTGAATGATAGCAGGACGGCAGGAGCCCCTTACCTCAGAAGGGTGGTAGCCTATTCAACCACTCCGTGGTTGCGAGGATCGGTCATGCATACCCCCGCATTACATACGGCGCTATGCATATTCAATCCCTCCGGGATTGTCGTCAAGTAATAAAGTCAAAAATGTCTCAACCATTGGCATTAATCCGCTCGATATAGTTGAGAGTGAAACCCTTGCTACCCTTTTTACCTTTTGGGGTGAGTACCGACCGATTCTAAGCAAGGTCACTTGACTCCTCTCTGCTCCATGCCCTCTGCTTTTCATACCCCTGCTACTCTTTATACCACTTTCACCTTTGCTATCTTTTTCACACCTGCTACCCTTTTACCTTTGTCACTGATTTCGGTCATGCATACCCCCGCATTTCATACGGGGCTATGCATATTCAATCCCTCCGGGATTGCCGTCAAGGAATAAAGTCCAAAGATGTCTCAACCATTGGCATTAATCCGCTCGATATAGTTGAGAGCGAAATCCTTTCTACCCTTTTTACCTTTTGGGGTGAGTACCGACCGATTTTGAGCAAGGTCACTTGACTCCTCTCTGCTCCATGCCCTCTGCTTTTCATACCCCTGCTACTCTTTATACCACTTTCACTCCTGCTACCTCTTTTACCCTTTTTATACCTCTGCTACCCTTTTACATTTGTCACTGATTTCGGTCATACCTAACCCCGCATTTCATACGGGGCTATACATATTCAATCCCTCCGGGATTGTCGTCAAGTAACAAAGTCAAAGATGTCCTAACCATTGGCATTAGTCCGCTCGATTATAATCGAGAGCGAAACCCTTGCTACCCTTTTTACCTTTTGGGGTGAGTACCAACCGATTTTAAGCAAGGTCACTTGACTCCTCTCTGCTCCATGCCCTCCGCTTTTCATACACCTGCTACTCTTTATACCTCTTTCACATTTGCTATCTTTTTCACTCCTGCTACCTCTTTTACCCTTTTTATACCTCTGCTACCCTTTTACCTTTGTCACTGATTTCGGTCATACCTAACCCTCATTTCATACGGGGCCATACATATTCAATCCCTCCGGGATTGCCGTCAAGGAATAAAGTCAAAGATGTCTCAATCATTGGCATTAATCCGCTCGATATAGTTGAGAGCGAATCCCTTTCTACCCTTTTTACAAGGTCACTTGACTCCTCTGTGCTCCATGCCCCTGCTTTTCATGCCCCTGCTACTCTTTAACCTCTTTCACCTTTGCTATCTTTTTCACACTGGTCTAACCCCCTATAAACTGGACTAAGAATTCTCTTAATTAATTTATTAAAGCAATTTGGCCACCCGCCGCAGACTCTTCCTGTGGCAACCCCTCGGATTGGTGGCTTAAGAGGGGATTACCACCGGAATAGTCTGCAACCCACACTGGCTCAAAATCTGGCCGATGTTTATGGATTTCAAACAAGGGACATTCATAGTCTACACCTGAGTGAATGCGATCCGTATTGTAAAATGCTATAAATCTTTTCATCGTTTCCCTTAGATCTTTTTCATTTTCAAATTCAAATCGTCGACTAATAGTGCGTTCAATAATGGAATGAAATGCTTCAATGTGACCGTTCTGTTCTGGAGTGCTTGGGCGTGTAAATTCTTGCTTCGCACCGCTCTTTTGATCAAAAAATGACCTCACCTGATGAGCTACAAATTGGCTGCCATTGTCACAGCGGACGTAAAAACTCACTGGAAATTTAATGATTGAAAATATCTTTTCAAATAAGGCTATCACATCTCGATGTCCTATCCGCTTGCACAGTGTATAACCTAAAACATACCTAGACTTCACATCCAGCACTGTCAATTGCATCATATTTTGTCGTGTTCCAGCAATATGGATATACTTGATATCGATCTCGAGATGCTCAAATATTCCATCTGGTTGCGGCACAAGTTCCTGCACCCATAATCTGGGCTGCCTCTGAATTAATCGACTACTATTCAATAACTTATGCTCCTTCATTAAACGATACACTTTCTTCTTGTTAATCAAGTAACCTCTTCGTTTGCACAGCCAGTGCGTTACTTTTATGTAGCCATAATCCACAAACTCGTGCTCCAAAAGTTCTTTGATTTCAGCAACAACATCCGCGTTTGGAACGAACTTCCCATTTGATTTCATGGTATACTCACTGGCCTTCTTCCCTCTACCTCGATTGCGCCTAACATAGTAGTAGCTACTGCGACATACATTGGTCGCCTTCAGACAAACCCTTACCTTATTTCCCTGATCAATATACATGCGGGCTACTTCTTTTCTCTCTGTTAGCGGTATCGAGTTTTTTTTAGCATCTCATCTTTGATCCGGATAGTCAGGGCCTAGAAGGACACCTGCTACTTTTGCTACCCTTTATACCTCTGCTACCCTTTTATACCTCAAAACTCCTTATCACCAAACTCACTTTTTAACAGCTTTGATTGCTTGGATGGATTATTTAAATGGTATGTGACACCCAGTATGATGACATCCACCTCATAGATGTAATTAGTGGTCGTGTAGAAATTACTTCTGACGGTGGTGATCCTTTGTTCATTGCTGTTGAGCAATCCCATGTCGATATTTAGCCATTGTAAATTGACTTGCAATTGATCATCCAGAAAGCTTTTAGTAAGGGTGAAGCTGGGATTATAAAATCTTGAATCCTCACCTTGAGCAGTGATTCTTCGGGATAAATAGTTGAGCGCCACATTGGCCTTAACGGTGGGCGAAATCGTGAACCGTACATTCGAGTTGTGCGAATACATGGTACTGGAAGTATTGATTTTCTCTCCGAAGAGATTTCCCTTAATGCGATAGTTGAAGATGTTTACACCCATAAAAAGTCGGCACCATTTCAGTGGGTATAGGGTGAGACCTGCCTCGAAACCGAAAGCAGTTGCTTGACCGGCATTGGTATAGATTCGATTCAAAATGGAGTCATTGTAGATCGTATTCACACGGTTTACTACATCGGCTGTGTTACGCCAATAACCTGTGGCGTAAAACTGATTGTCTTTCCATGAATTTACCAGACCCACTTCAACCAGATCTACAAACTCAGGTTTTAGCTCTGCGTCTCCTTGCTCCAACGTTTCGGAATGCTCCCGCTCAGGAAATGGGGTCATTTTGAAGGTGGTAGTGCGCGCAATGCGTCGGCTGTAGGCTGCTTTGAGTGAGAGCGATTCACTGATTGGGTATAAAAGATTCACAGATGGGAATGGATTGAATTGTTGGAGTCGATAGGTGCTGTCGGGTGTGGCCAAGGTCACTTTTCGATCAAAAGCTTCTAGTCTCAGACCAGCGGTGTAAGCGAGTTTGCCCAAGGTGCCTGATAGCTGACTGTATATGGAATGAATGGAACGGCGTAGGTCAATTCGATTAGTGAACGTTGGATTGACCACCCACTCGTTGGTGAAGAGGTTACGGTCGAGATAAACAAAATCCCCGGGATGCTTTAAGTGTCTGAATTGATATCCTGATTGCCAGGAATGATCACCAAATTCCTTGGTCAGGTCGACCTGGAGACGAATGCCATCCAGCGGATTGTCATTGTCGTTAAACTGAAATTGCAAAGTATCAGTGATGTTTGGGTAATTCAGATTTGAATTGTCTGTGGGACCACCAAGAATAGTCCTTTCGTATAAGGCAGACATCTCAAGTTTATAGTCGTTGCCCAAGTTCAGATCATAGCCGATTTGACCCAGCAGAAAATCACCTCGGCGTACCCTCAGGTTTGTATTAAAATACTGGAGAGAATCTATCCCAATTCCAGAGGTGGATACTCGTCCACGCAGGTCATAATCATCCCAATAGGCGGTGGGATTGCGAAATTGGTTTGGTGTCAGCCTAGCTCTTCTCTGATAATCGTACAATATATCGGCAGTCCGGAATTGAGATCTTTTGCCTGCATAGAAAGCCGTGGAAATCGTCTGGTCCCGGGTGGGGTGGTAAGCCAGTGTGATCCTACCAGTGTAGCTTTCGCGATCGAAGCTTCGCTCACCGTATGAGGGAAATTCAGTCAGTACGTCATTTCGGTAGGTGTTTACATATCCGACCCTCCTTCCAGATACATCATCCCGCTTATAGTCCAGTCCTAAGGATAGATCCCAGCGATCTTTCACATAATTGAAAGTCAGATCAGCACCATACCTGGATGCCTTCTCAGCATTGTCATAGTCTTCGATGCTGGGAAGTCCTACCTGGGTATTAGCTACAAGAAAGACGCCATCGACCTTCCCTTTTTTCGTCTTAATGTTTATGATTCCTGCCTTCCCATCAGGATCGTATTTTGCCGAGGGAGCGGTGACGATTTCTATGTCATCAATGGCATTGGCAGGCAGTTGATTGAGTAACACTGCTGGGTCAGCCTGTATGGGCTTACCATCTACCATCAAGGTAAAACCTGATACTCCCCGCACAGTCAGTTCTCCGTTGGCACTGATGGCGATAGAGGGGAGGTTAGACAAGAGGTCGGTGGCATTCCCTCCCTGTGCATTCATGAATTGCTTGCCATCGAAAACCTGTTTATCGAGACGATGCTGCGTCGAAACTTCACGACCAGTGACCGTGATTTCGCTTAATGTGGACGCATTGATCGACAGTCGGAAAATTCCCACATCTGTGTTGCGTGTGAAAGTCTGCACAGATGAATAGTGAGTCTTATAGCCCATAAATTGCACCATGTAGTACATCGGGTTACTGCTTGCCACAGCAATGCTAAAGTGTCCACTCTCATCACTGATGGAGCCTGCCTGTAAGCTCGAATCAGCAGATGAGTAGAAGGCGATGCTAGCATATTCAATGGCTTCCCCACTATCAGCATCAAGGACAAGACCGCGTACTTCGATCTCCTGACCTGCCAGATGAATAGCGCAACCCAGTATGATAAGCAGATAGATGACCTTAGAATAACTGATCTTGTGCTGCATGATTCATCACAAATGAACAAGATTACCATTTTTTCCTGGTATCGACTCTTCACATACCGAGGTCTACATGTGAATTCCTTAGCGGACTGGAGCGCTCGATCTCAGATCAGCTCACTCATAAGTGTCCGCTAGGCAACTAATAAGAGAAAAAGTACTATCTTTTGCAGCCCTAATTTTGCGATGAAAGAGGCCGATCAAAGGTGCACTGCAGCCTCCTGAGCCTTAATTTTATAACCAGTTAATCACAGCTAGATGAATTTGAAGAATGAAAAGTTAAGACGTCTTTTTGAGTATGGAAGTACTAGTAAGGGAAAATCAAAAAAGGCGCAAGGTAGACGCTCTTTTTTACAAAAGGCTTCATTGGGAGGACTCAGCTTGGCGGCGTTTCCTACCAAGGAGGTTCGTGAGCAGGTGTCTTACCTGACACAGAATGTAAACAAGAATTCAAAGCCCAGTGAGCTCAAGATCACTGATATGCGTATTGCAGAGATTGGAGGAGATGTCGTTTTTAGGACGCCGATTGTTCGGATCTACACCAATCAAGGCATTGTGGGTCACGGAGATGTACGGGATGGAGCTGCCAAGGAATATGCGTTGTTTTTAAAGAGCCGGTTGTTGGGTGAAAACCCATGTAATGTCGAGCGACTTTTCAAGATGATCAGTCAATTTGGCCATCACGCCCGTCAGGGTGGGGGAGTTTCGGGTGTCGAGATGGCCCTTTGGGATCTGGCTGGCAAGGCCTTTGGAGTGCCCGTATATCAAATGTTAGGAGGCAAGTACCGTGATAAGGTCAGGGTGTATTGTGATACGACGGTATCTAGAGATCCTCATGAGTATGCCCGGCGGATGCAGAAACGCGTAGATCAGGGATATACCGCATTAAAAATGGATATTGGTATCAATTTGCTCAGAGATGTGCCAGGTGCCATCGTCAATGGACCCAACGGTCCTTACAGTCCCTACAAGAATGAGTACAGAGCCTACAGAAGGACTCAGCACCCTTTCACCAGGGTACAAATCACACAAAAGGGTCTGGAAAAATTAATGGAGTATCTCCATATTATGAGGGAGAAAATCGGCTATGAAATCCCAATGGGTACGGACCACTGGGGGCATTTTGGCGTGAACGAAGCCATCAAGATTGTACAGGCATGCGAACCATACAACTTAGCTTATGTCGAAGATATCATCCCTTGGCACTTTACCGAACAATGGAGAGAAATCACTCAGGCCTCTACCACACCTACGCAGACGGGTGAGGATATCTACAAACTGGAGGGAGGTTTTGAAGATCTGATTGATACACATGCTGTAGATATCGTTCATCCTGATCCAAATACAGCCGGAGGGATATTGGAGACTAAGCGTATTGGAGATTATGCTACCAAGCACGGCATCGGATTTATGCACCATCACGCTGCAGGACCGGTTTCATTCTTGGGATCAGTACACAGCGCTGCGGCCACCGAAAATTTCATGTGGCTAGAACACCATGCCGTCGACAAGAAAGATTGGGAGAACCTAGTGACTGGATTCGATGGCCCGATTGTACAAGATGGCTATGTGACAGTGCCTGATAAACCGGGCATTGGAGTTGAATTGAACGAAGAGGTAGTAGAGAAATACTTGGTGAAAGGTGAGAAAATGTTTGCTCCGACTCCAGAGTGGAATGAAATTCGTGCATGGGACCGACTTTGGAGTTGATCCATTCGGCGATCCTAACAAATTAGAATGATTATCAGGCCCTGCAGTCTTTGTAGGGCCTGTCTATTTCAGAAAGTACTGGGCTAGAATGTGTTACTTTGAATATGTCAAATACGAATAGTTATATGTCAAAGACCGCTGACCTCAAGATCGAAAAGTTGATCGTCACCCCTATTGCCATCACCGATCCACCATTGCTCAATGCAGCCGGCCTTCATGCACCCTATGCTTTGCGTACTGTGTTGGAAGTAAAGACCAATAAAGGCATCACCGGCATCAGTGAAATCCCGGGGACCGCGGAGGTAAATGTCGCTCTTGAGGAAGTTGGGCATCGCATTGTTGGTTGGGATCCTTTTCAGTTGGGAGCCATGCGTAACATGATTTTCGAAACGTTTGGTAGAGAGGAAGATGCACGAGGTGACGCTCCCTGGGATCAGCGAAAAGTGGTGCACATTTATAGTGCCTTGGAGGTGGCATGTCTCGATATCATCGGCAAGTCAATGGATCGACCGGTGGTGGATCTGCTGGGAGGTAAGATGCGCGATAGGGTGCCCTTTGCAGCATACCTGTTTTACAAATATGAGGGGGCTGGAGGAAAGTGGGCCTTTGCCAAAGATCCCGAAGCCATGGGTTGGGATGCATCTCGTCAGGAAGCAGCCATTGATCCTGACGGGGTGGTAGCCCAGGCCAAAGCCATGTGTGCGGAATTTGGTTTCAAATCGATTAAGTTGAAAGGGGGAGCATTTCCACCCCAGGAAGAAGTAGATGCCATGCTAGCCCTGAGGGAAGCTTTTGGACCTGAAATACCATTACGGCATGATCCCAATGCCATCTGGAAAGGAGAAACAGCGCTGGTCTATGGAAAGAAGATGGAACATGTATTGGAATACTGGGAAGATCCAGTAAGAGGGCAGGAAAATATGGCAGCATTATGGAAGCACTTTGAGATTCCTTTCGCCACTAACATGTGCACTACTTCTTTCTCTGACATCCCAGCCAGCATCGAATTGCACTCAGAGGATATCATCTTGAGCGACCATCATTTCTGGGGAGGCCTCACGGCATCTATGCATTTAGCTAAAATCTGTGAAACATTTGGCCGAGATTTATCCATGCACTCTAACAGCCATCTGGGCATTTCACTGGCTGCTATGGTTCACCTGGGCGCGGCACTTCCTAATTTCACCTATGCATTGGATACACACTACCCCTGGCAGTCTGAAGAGATCATTAAAGGAGGTCGCATACCTTTTGTGGATGGCGCGGTCATGGTGCCTGATGGTCCTGGTTTAGGCGTGGAGTTGGACCATGATGCCCTGGCAGTGCTGCACCAAAACTACTTGGATTGCGGTCTTACGAAGCGGGATGATCAGGTGGAGATGCGCAATGTGCATCCTGATTGGACTTTTGAGGCTACGAGGTGGTAGCGTCGCAGCTATTAACAGGGAGTCCATGATGGGATTTTTCAACTGGCAAACTCATGATCTGTATGCAACAAGTGTCTGCTACCGGGAGAGGAGTCCACAAAATCTGGCACTATGCTTGAATTAAATCAGAAGAGGTTTTCTGGAGATACCCAGTGAAGAACCGATTCAGGATTTTTCTTAATGAGAAAAAGCATGGTTTCCGTTGATTCGATTAGTAAGATTGGCGTTAAGTTACTCCTAAAAGAACCATTTTATGGGCATTTCCTCATGGGCATACCCAAGGAAATCTCGAGTGAGACACCTACCGCAGCGGTAGCCTTAATGCATCGTCAATCGGTTAAGCTAATCGTCAACGCTTCCTTTTGGGAATCACTATCTGATGATCATCGGTACGGATTGATTAAGCATGAAGTTTTGCATATCGTCCTGAAGCATTTATTTACGTTTCGAAAGTTCTCGAACAAGCAGCTATACAACATCGCTGCTGACTTAGTTGTGAATCAATACATCGATAAAAAGCAGCTTCCTGAAGGTGGCATCGTGATGGAGCAGTTTGCCTACCTAAAGCCCATGTATGGCATCCAGTTGGATCGAGATATGGACGTGGGTTACTATTACGAAAAACTAAATCGGGTACTGAAAGAGAAGGCATTGGTTCCATTTGCGACTGCGATGGGACGAGTGTCTCAGTTAGAGGGAGGCGGACACAGACAGACTGGCTTGGATGAATTGCTTTCTGAAGACCATCCGGAAATGGCGCGACACTCGTTTTGGAAAGAGGTAGAAACGCTGAGTGAGGGAGAGTCTAAACTAGCAGAAATTCAGGTAAATCGGGTGATCAAAGCCACGAGCAGTCGAGTACGCCATAAGTATAATAATTTTGGAAACTTACCTCTAGGCCTCGTAGAAAAGTTGGAAGATATTCTAAAGGCACTGAAACCTAAATTTAATTGGAAAAGAATGCTGCGGTTATTTGCAACCTCGAGCAATTCTACCTTTCTGAAAAATACCATTCGGCGGGCCTCAAAGCGCTACGGAACAGTGCCCGGGATCAAATTGAGGCGACGCAACAAGCTTCTGTTGGCTATCGATACTTCGGGTAGTGTTGATTCAAAGGATTTTATCGACTTTTTTGCTGAAATGTTTTTCATTTGGAAGCAGGGGAGCGAGATCGAAGTTGTCGAGTGCGATACTCAGATTCAGAATATTTATAAATATCGGGGTAAGATCCCTCAAGAGATTAAAGGAAGGGGCGGCACATCATTTGAAGCGCCGATCAACTACGCCAATAAGGAGTACTGGCCCGATGCACTTATTTATTTTACGGATGGATATGCACCGGCACCAAGACAAATGCCAAGGTATCCTGTTTTATGGGTTATTACATCTGGAGGTATTGCCCAGGGGCAGGGATCTTGGGATGATCTGCCTGGGAGGAAATTGAAGATGTCTTGAAGAAATGGTATTAAACCTAGAGGAGTAATGGAAAATAAAAAAGAATACGACTACATATTTTATGGTGTAGAATCCAATGCAGTGGCTGTGCGTGATTTTACGGAGCATATCATTGCTTCCAATATTGAGGCTGAGAAAAAGGGAGGTCGCAAAACACCAATTTGTATTTGGCGTACGCATGGTATCGGAAAGACTGAGCTGGTGGAACAAATGGCACATCATCTGAATTATAAATGGTCTTACATTGCACCAGCTCAGTTTGAGGAGATGGGAGACCTGGTGGGCATGCCCGCCATTGTCGAGGGCAGGACTGTTTTTTCGAGTCCAGATTGGGTGCCGGTGGAGGAGGGGCCAGGTGTTTTGCTGATCGACGACGTAAATCGTGCTGATGACCGAATTCTGCGAGGCATTATGCAATTATTACAAAACTATGAATTAGTCAGCTGGAAACTCCCACCACTTTGGCAGATCGTACTGACGGCCAATCCCGACGGTGGAGACTATTCAGTCACACCCATGGATGGGGCCATGCTGACTCGTATGATGCATATCACCATGAATTTTGATGCCAAAGCCTGGGCAATTTGGGCGGAAAAGGCCCAAGTTGATTCTCGGTGTATCAATTTTGTTTTGACCTATCCAGAGATCGCGCAAGGGGATCGTACAACCCCAAGATCATTGGTGCAGTTTTTTCAATGCATTGAGGCCATCGAAGACTTTTCAGGAGAGCTCCCTTTGATACATATGCTGGGATCCTCTTGTCTCGACGAAGAAACGGTGACCTCGTTCGTGTCATTTGTACAACAGAATTTATCAGAGTTGGTGACACCAGAACAAATTTTGGAAAGCAAGAATTTTAAGTCAGAAATATATCACCAGATTAAGAACCTGGTGCAACAAGATGTCCTAAGGGTAGATATAGTAGCAACCCTTTGCACTAGACTCGTAAATCACCTGACGCTGAACGAGATTAAATTGGACAAACGTGGAGTGGAGAACATACAGTCATTTGTCAAGATGGACATACTACCCAATGATCTGAGATTGTCTCTTTTGCAGGATCTGGTAAGTTCATCGAACAAATCTCTAAGTGCAGTCATGAAAGACCCTGCAGTGGCCATGATGTTATTACAAAAGATGTAAAGAGGCGTGTTGGAACCAATTGACTATCAGAAAACAGCAAGTACGGGCTACTATTTCCGCAACGACGGTGGAGAAGTGGAGCACCTTCGCGTGGAACATCCAACATCACTATTGGAGTATATTCGACAGATCCCAAAATTGCATTCGATTGCATTTGATTTTCGAAAATCCGCTTATAGGAAGAAGAAAGGTTTTGTGCATTTTGACCAAATCAAGTCCGTCCTTGAGAATGTTCGCATCACTCGATTGTCCATAAATGGTTCTGATCAGTTGGAGTCTTTGCCGGATGATCTTTTTCGAATGCCATTGCAATATTTAAAGATTAGTGGGTGCCCGAAGTTGGTATATCTAAGTGCATCCCTACATCGATATAGTGATCTCGTTGAAATGGAGTTGATCGGTGAAGAGTTTGATTTTGGTCCGACATTTCCGAGGTTGCGAAAGCTCGAGTCAGTCAGCTGTAAGAAGATGAGAGGTTTGGCTGGTTTGTCCGCTTGCCGAAGATTGCAAAAGGTGATTTTTCAATCTATGGAGTGTGAGGAGATGGAAGAATCCAGACTGACGCTGCCACAATTAGAGGAACTGTCGATGTCTCAC
This sequence comes from Saprospiraceae bacterium, assembly GCA_965223025.1. Classification (GTDB taxonomy): domain Bacteria; phylum Bacteroidota; class Bacteroidia; order Chitinophagales; family Saprospiraceae; genus JABDMH01. Next base: position 2,670,679 of record CBDCVP010000023.1, on the reverse strand, counting down.
ATGCCTAACCTTGCCAGCCTACCGGAGGTTAGGAAAGGGAAGAGAATTCAGCGAATCAGTTTGTACGCACTCCCGAAATTGGAAAGTATTTCCTTGCCCTTTCGATCCTTGAAGTCCCTTGAAGAGCTTTCCATCTCAGGTGTCGGGTCCGGACCGGAAAAACTGTCATTTCCCATGGATCTTTACAGATCCAGACAATTAAGGAAATTGCAGCTGAGACATGTCCCTTTTCATCACATTCCGGATACGATCTCTCATCTTAGCAGATTGCAAGAGTTGGTGATCGAAAGGCTGCAAATCCAAGCATTGCCTGAGGTTTTTGACAAGCTGATACTTTTGAGTCAGCTGAGGATTTCTTCTTGCCTAGACTTACAAATGCTGCCCAAGTCCATAGAAGCCATGCCGGCTTTGGAACAACTGACTTTGGAAAACCTCCCCGAGCTAGAGATCATTGATTTGGCATTCCACAGACTGCTTAACTTGCGTACGTTGTGGTTGAAAGGGCTATCTAACCTACAGCATATAGATGCTTCCCTGGCCAGAAATGAGCATATTCAAACCATACATATCAATGGTCTGACATCTCTCGAACAGTTGCCTCCCTTCGGCACTGAAAATGGTTCATTATCTGGTATAGAAATGAGTCGAATGCCCAAGCTCAAGGCTCTCCCAGATTCTTTAGTAGATGTCCCTTTATTGGAAAGTCTAAAGATCCAGCAGGTGGGAATTTCTCAACTGCCTCCTGACATGGAGAAGCTTTGTAATCTGCGAGTACTCGACATATCTGCCCCATCATTAGCCTATTTGCCCGAATCCATTGGCGGGCTTACGAATCTTACTCGCTTTTCCTTCAGAGCTTCCTACGTGGATGATCCGGGCCATGTCCTGTCGCCAGCAGATGCTTTTAAAGATTTCTCGAAAGTGGAAAGTATGGCATTACGCCGAGCCATTATTTTTTGGACTGGTAATGGAGTGAGACACCTACCCATGACATCCGAGATGCGCACCAACTCCATTGGCCTGCTAAGCTTGCCTGTGAAGAACCTTCATTTGCATATTCTCAGTAATGTACATTTTCTGAATCGAGATCAACGCATGTGGAATCCTGGCCAGATTGAGTCTGAAAGTACTACGGTCTGGATTAACGGACAAATAGAGGGAGGCAAGAACGCTTTCAAAAGCAAACTTGTAGATCTTGGTCCTACCCTAAAAGCAAAGTTTGCTGAGGATGTTGATGTGATCGTGCTTGGGAAGAAAGCAACGGTTCCTGAGGGATTGCATGAACACGATGTGCTCTTTACAAATCAACAATTGCTTGAAACACTAAGCGCAGAGAAGAATCCTGGACTACTTCAGAAGAAAGATGCAGGAGACGATATTATTTCGAACCTTCAACACTTACTGTGGTCGGCCGATCCCGATAATGTAGCAGTGGCACTGGAAATCGTCAAGAACCATGGTTTACCATCCAACCTGCAGGATGACTTTTTGCTGGTAGCCAAAACCTGTAAGGACAAGAATGTCAAGAGCAGGGTGAGGTCTTTTCTTCGATCAAAACTGGATGAATCAAGGCAAAAGGCACTTGCCCATAGTGGTTCGCCATTTGCTATTCAAAAATTGGCGAGCATATTGCCAGCACAGTCTCTGGCAAATATGCACTATACAGATTTCCGCCGTACTGGTCGCCCCCCTTTGGCATTTTTGAATATAGCAGCACCAGATCACTATGGCCGGCGCGAAATATTTGAAGCGCTGCTTCCCGGGTTTTTGACAAATACAAAATACTTGAATCAACAGCAAAGACTTACCCGAGAGGAGTGGAATGAGGTTTTTAGCCATCACGGCTTCCAGGGCAAAATCCGTCGAGTGGTAATCAATTTAAGCCGGTGCCGCGAAATACCAGAGATGCTATTTGAACATATCGACACCATCAAGATCATGCAAATTACGATTGGACCCGAATTTCCCCTTCATGAACTATATCGTTTTTACAAACTAAATGTGTTGAATTTGAGGGGGGAAGGAACAGATGGTTTACCTATGGGATTGGGGGCACTCGATCGGCTTAGGGAGCTTCTGATACATTTTGATGGACCGGTTCATATGCCTTCAGATTTAGTAGCTCTAAAACATCTAAAAAAATTAATGGTGTACCGCTCGTTTGAGAATGTGGAAGATTTTAGAGGAAAGTTGCCCCTGGTAAATATTTAGCAGAATGGATCCAGACAGATGTCTTGAGTTGTTTCTAAGTAATACGACAGTAAATGATAAACTGTTTTTCGAAATAGTTAAGAATGATTTCTTTAAGAAGTCCTATTTTTCACATTTGCTCTACATCTTATGCGCGACCGACGATCTGGATTTCGCCAGAAAGATTTTGACATATTTGAAACCACAACTTGGTGAGGGTGAACAGCGGTTTCTTGAGCGCCACATCGAAGGAGAATCATCGCGCTTTTTTCGCGGCAGCACATTAGTCCCATATTTTGATTCCGACCAAGCTAAGGAGGTTGCATTCCTACATTGGAGGCGAACCGGGACCGGCTCAGCTGATTATCTATGGATGGGCGACCAGCGAGACCCTTATAAGGATGAGGTGTTCGGTAACTTTCTTGAAGAGACCACTCATTTGCATCATAGTCTTGTGCTTCGTGGCCTTTATAGGGATGAAATACAAGCCTATCTCGAGAAGCATTTACCAGCAGTGGGAATTCGTACACTATATCAGCTGCATCTATACGATTTACGCAGCTATGAGTTGCCAAATGTGCTTTTCACCAAGGATTATAAAGAGGTGCGTATTTCTGGCACTCTCGGACAAGACTTCCCCACTTCTATTTTTCGGTTCGCCGCTAGCAAGCAATTGACGATGCCTTTACAACAAGGTATGAGTTTGCCAGATGATTGGTCTGCACTACAGTCATTGGAGAAGCTCTCTTTTATGGGAGAGGGTTTTGTGTTTCGCGATTTTTCCTTTTTGGATACTCTGCCGAAAATTAAAGCAGTTAGCATCGGCTCGCATAGGATCGAAAGTCCCATGTTGTTGATGAGACCCAAAAAAGTCCCGCTTGTAGGACGCCTGGTTTTTGAACGGGATGCAGACAAAGTGCAATGGCACGACGGTACCTTAAAAGTGAGTGAGGAACTGCTGAAATTAGCCACGGCTTTGGCAAAAGCATGTCTCACTCAAGACGAGCGTGAACGGTATTTTTGGGACTTGCTCAAAGTGTCTGACTTGGGAGATATTCAGGTGTCTACCAGAGCCTGCATTGCACTCCTCAATGTCTCTTATCGACCCCTGCGGAAAGTACTTGGTGCCAGACTGAAAGAATTATGTCAGCAGTCCGATGGAAGGTTGGTGATCCGTGAAAAATCTCTCGTGTATATAGCCGGAAAACCATCAAAAAGCCGCACAAAAATTAGGAGCGGGTTAAAGGCCTTACATGTAGAGCTGAGTTCAGATGTCCATGATCCATATACTCATCTGGTCATCTGCAAAGGTCCTAAGGAATATAGAGATTTACGATTGGAGGACGTCAAGTTTGTCTCCGAAGAAAATCTCTACGGATTATTTAAAGAAGATGCACCGGGATACATTGAAGAAGCTGTGGCTACGGGCGACGAGAATCTATCGGATGGTTTGCTTGCACTTCTTTACAGCGATGAAACCAGTAATGTGAAAATCGGAATTGAAATGCTCAAAAATGGGGGCGTTCCCTCAGATTTTGTAGACCCCATATTACTGGTCTACAAAACCTGCTCGGACAGCAAGGTTAGATCGCTCGCCAAAAAACTGCTACTCGAAAATGCACCGGCCACCTACAGACCGCTTATTAGCGATGCCATGAGATTCACAAATTTGCATGGACATGTTCGAGCCCAGGAAATAAATAAGAAGTTGACAAAGTTGGCTAAGAGCACGTCACCAAAGTTGGCCGTAAAGTTGGCGTTACTTTTTCACAAGCGTTTCAATAAGGGTCTTCGTTATGTATTGTATCATTTTAAGAGTGAATGTCCTGAGCGTACGATGGCGTTGCAAGCCATGATGGAAGGCACACATTTTAATTTCAGTCGGGGGGTGGGTTTTAGAAACTGGAGAGGTGCTCATCCTGACGAAGTCGTGCTCTACGGGATGAAGGCTGAGGCTAGATTTCCTATGGATGTGGTGAAGCATGTCCCCTTGATTGAAAGTGCGGATTTTCACAATTGTAAGTTTAGTTCTTTGCCCACCAGAATTGGAAAATTCGCTGATCTCCTTAGATTAGATCTTTCCTTTAATTTTTCGAAATCCATACCGAAGTCCATCGAAGAAATGACCAAATTAGAGTACTTGGACCTGAAGCGAAATGCCTTTGATACTTTTCCTTCGACTCTCAAGCGAGTGGTCAGTCTGAAAGTGCTGGACCTTCGCGAAAACTTAGTGGCTAAACAGTTGGCAAACTCCGAAATGCTGGAGGAAGTCAAGAAAGCACTTCCAGACTGCGAGATCCTTGTCTAAGTTATTAACGGCCCCACCGTCAAGCAGGTTTTTAACCCACTGCAATCTACCTGAGGTCCCAGCATTTAACTTGTCTTGATCGCCATCAGAATCCATGTCAAGGGGGAGAGGTCTTGCCCGCTAGGTAAAACCGATCGCATATGATCGAGCAAAGTTTTTAGTCCGTCATTCCTGAGGTAACAAGTGCATCTCCTCCAAACTTGTCTGTCCTGATAGAAAATCATTATGACCATCCTGATGAATATACTGACGCCATGGATAGTCGTGCGGTGCGGACGTTCTGCAGCCGCATATTCCAGATTCCCCTGATATAGGTTACGCCTACTTTACTAAAAAAATCCACGTATCCACTAGTGTGCCTACTCCGGAAAGTGCCATCTTCATAAAATGAGTCGATTTTGGATGAGATTTTCACTTTTTCGAAATTGGGTGATGCCTGAGTATCAGCCGATTGAGAAAAATGTAAAGATCGCCAAAAGAGCCATTTTTGGTTTGGTAACCTTTTCGGAGTGGGCACACTAGTATCCAATTTTCGACCATAGCCAACTGTCCTCGACTTTACGAGCACTGGTCGTATCTTGAATTAGATATACTGACAACCGCGCATCTACAAGTTCATTCAGAAAGATGTCGAGCCAACCGACGAGGTTCTCGCGACCTCAGGGTTCGACTGGCAGCCATAGTGCCAGGTGGTAGAAAGTCTATTGCAAACTCATGGGTATATTTCTTATTTTATCCATGAATTATTTCCGAGTCAATTTGGCACTATGAACCTTGAAAGGAAACTGATATATGCAGTAGTCTTTTTACTCTGCATTCCTGTCAACCAGGCTGTGAGCCAAGATGGCAAGCCACCGAATATCTTATTCATCGCGGTCGATGACATGAATGATTGGGTTGGTTTTATGGATGGCCATCCCGGTATGAAGATTCATACCCCCAATATTGATCGGTTAGCAGCTCGATCCATGGTCTTCACCAATGCCCATACACCTTCCCCCGCATGTGCTCCAGCGAGGGCAGCTATCCTCACAGGTGTACACCACATCCGATCGGGAGTGGAAAATGTTCATTGGGGTGACAGACCACTCTGGCGAAATTTTGAAGCTCTGCGCGATGTGCCCACGATCGAACAGTTTTTTCGGGGGAAAGGCTATGAGACTCTGGGTGCAGGCAAGATCTACCATAGTCAAGCACCACCTTGGACACCCACCAGCCAGGTGGAACCGGCAAATTGGGATTTTTACTATCCTAGCCCATATATCTCGCATCCCTACCAGATCAGGGCACCTCATGAAGTCATTTTTCCCAACGATGTGGACAACAGCACCAGACCTGGTGGTGGTTGGTGGACCTGGGGGCCTCAAGAAGTGGGTGACGAGAAGATGGCAGATTTTCATATTGTCGATTGGGCATCTCACCAATTGCGGCAAAACCACGACCGTCCTTTCTTTCTGGCGGTGGGTACGTGGAAACCACATGATCCCTGGGAGGTACCCCAAAAGTACTTTGATATGTATCCGATGGATCAGGTTGCCCTTCCTCACTACCATAATGATGACTTGAAGGACGCCTTCGATCATGGCCGCCGAAAGATCCACCAGTGGGTCATCGATAACCATCAATGGAAGAAAGTGGTACAATCCTATGCGGCTTCTATTTCATTTGCCGATGCGATGGTAGGTAGGTTGTTGGATCAACTAAAAACATCCATTTATGCGCACAATACGATTGTGGTCTTATGGGCTGACCATGGTATGCATATGGGCGAAAAAGACAACATCGAAAAGTTTACACTCTGGGAGCGCTCTACAAGAGTACCACTCATCATACATAAACCCGGCATGGAGGGTGCTGGAAGTACTTGTGAAGAACCTGTAAGTTTGATGGATCTTTACCCCACCTTGGCTGCACTGGCAGGATTTGAGGCTCCTCCCCATCTAGATGGCCAGTCCTTGTTACCTCAGCTTGCTGATCCTCACCAACCAACGACACCGGTGGTAAGTAGCTATCGGTTTGGTCGAAGTAAGGTTAGTGGTCATGCTGTTCGCAGTAGACATTTTCGCTACATCTACTATCCAGAAATCGGTCTTGAAGAACTCTACGATCACCGAAAAGATCCTGACGAGGTGAATAATATCGCCTATAAGAGGGATATGGTTGCCATTAGGGACCAGCACCGAGAGGTACTGAGGCAATGGCTGCCAGAACTGACTTACACAGATATGCAACTGGTGAGTGGGTACCGAGTCAATAAAAAGGGTGAGATATTGAATTTAGATTTTGCACCCTTAAAAGAGTAGTTATTTTTACATTACTTTTCCAAGGTTCACAATCAAAAGAATACCTAACTATGACTCATCACAGTAATACGGTCGCTTCAATACTCGTGCTTATTTACCTTTTCATAGGCTGTGCTAATCCATCGGCTGAGACAGAAGAAAAAGCAGAAACACCGCCGCCTGCATCTAGTGAGTGGATTTCGTTGTTCGACGGCAAGACATTGGACGGATGGAGGGCCAGTGATAATCCAGCATCTTTTTACGTGGAAGATGGTGCCATCGTAGCAGATGGCCCTCGAGCACATCTTTTTTACATGGGTGATGCACACAATCATGATTTCAAGAATTTTGAGTTCAAAGCACAGGTAATGACCACACCAGGATCCAATTCTGGGATTTATTTTCATACTGCTTTTCAGCCCGAGGGATGGCCAAAAATTGGGTATGAAGTGCAGGTGAATAATTCGCAGGGAGATTGGCGACGAACAGGAAGTCTATATGCAATCGAAGATGTGAAAGAGGTCGTTGTTGAGGACAATGTGTGGTTTACTGAATATATCAAGGTCGAAGGAAAGCGAGTGATCACCAAAGTCAATGACCGGGTCATGGTCGATTATACCGAGCCTGCAGAGCTAAAGAGAGAGGAAGGTTCTGAACAGAGAAAAATATCCTCTGGCACCTTTGCCTTTCAGGCTCATGACCCGAAAAGCAAAGTGTATTACAAGGATGTGATGGTTCGACCTTTGCCATAACTGAAGCAAATCAAGGCCAGTAGGAACCAATTTTTTTCTCTAAGAAAGCAACACTGCGTTCCAATTGATCAAAGCCATCTACACCGTCTTCTATGCTGATCCACCCATCGAATCCAGCTTGCTTTAGTATGGTGAAGATGGCATCGTAATCATTGAGACCTTCACCGATTTCTCCATGGCTCAGCCGTTTTGCATAGCCCTCAGCTCCGGATTCCTCCTTGCGAAGATCCTCCAGGGTTCCCTCCAGTAGAAAGCGATCACTGGCATGCATGGTCACTACTCGGTCGGCTACCCGCTGCAGTAGCTCGAGAGGATCTTCTGCAGCTAAGTAAGTATTACTGGGGTCATAGTTTACACCAAAATTGGGATGATGAATACGATCCACCAACGAGCAAAACACCTCCATTTTCTGTGCGAATTCGGGATAAGTCCAAAAGTCGTCCTTATAGTGGTTTTCGATGATCAGCGTTATGCCTCGATCGACCGCATAGGGTATGCATGCCTCGATGCACTCCACAGCAAAATCAATACCCTCCTCTATAGATAACTCGGGCCTGCGCTGACCTGATAAGACTCTACAGTATGAGCCACCCAGAGCATGGGTCATGTCGATCCAACCTTTTTGCTTCGCAATCTCCGACGCCCTAAATTTGGCATCGGGATGGGTAAAGTCAGGACTGCAACACATCATCGGAATCTGTAGGCCATGGTCTTCTACCTGTCTTCTAAACACTGGCCAGTTGGACCGATCTTCCATCTCCAGAAAACCGGCATACCATTCCAAACCATCAATATCTAGGGTGGCAGCGAGATCAATCCAGTCGGCAACCTTCATACTGCCGTCCTTGCAAAGAGCGTGCATATAAGCTTTGGGAAATACGGCCAGTCTTGGCATAGAGGAGTGCGTTTTTGATTAAGAAAATTAGAAGTTGGAATCAGATCGGTCTAAGCACACTTTTCACGACCTCACCACCATGCATCTTTTCAAAAGCTTCGTGCCATTCATCAATGGGCCAGATCCCACCGATGATCGGCTTTACATCCAGCTTCCCACTCCCAAGCAGAGCGATGACTCTCTCCCAGATTGGCCAATTATGGCTGAAGCTTCCTTGCAATGTCACATTTTTTTGGACCATCGGATCCAGTGAGAAGTTAAGTGGATCCTTACCCCAACCCACTTTGCTGATTTGACCTTTGGGTCGAACCAAGCCCAGCGCAATTTTTAGCGTACCACTAATGCCCGCAGCATCAATGATCACATCGGCACCGAGTTTGTCTCTTTGCATGGCCCATTCTGTAGCATCACCGGTCATCGTTTCGCATCCATATTGCTCTGCAACATGGAGGCGTACTGCATCCTTCTCCAGGCCAAGCAGTAGGACTTCTGCACCACAGAGCTTTGCCATCGCAGCGCAGAGTATTCCAATGGTGCCTGGACCGATCACGACTACGCGGTCACCTGGTTTGATCCGGATGTTCTCTACTACCGCGTTATAGGCTACACAGCATGGCTCGGTGAGACATGCCTCCTGAAAGGGGAGGTTATCTGGCAATCGATGTAGACATCGCGCAGGCACACGGACATGGCGTGTCATGGCACCATTGACACCATAACCGAATCCCTTTCTGGTGGGATCGAGATTATAGAGACTCTGTCGAGACATGGGATTGTGAAGATCTATCACCGCAGCAGTTTCACTCACGACCCGGTCTCCTTCACGCCATCCCGATACGGCACTGCCAAGGGCAGCAATGTGCCCACCAAATTCATGGCCAAGGACCACGGGGTAGTTTACCGGCCAACTATGATCAGCAGTCCATTGATGCAGATCACTGCCGCATACACCAACATTCTCTACCTGGAGCAAAACATCATCTGGCCCTATGGTGGGCTGGGCCATCTCCCTCAACTCTACCGAACCCCTTTCTGGGGCAAAGTTTACTACAGCAGCTATTTTTTCAGACATATCTATCAGTTATCATGGTCTTTGCTAAAAGCATGGACTTGTTCGCATATGAGTCTCAGTGAGCTCTCTAAGTCTCCGGACGCCGTCTTAAAAGCATCCGCATCAATGGTCAATGGAGCCCCCAAGACCACCAGTGGAGCTCCATAAGAAGGGCAGGCGATTGCCTGTTCCAGCGACAATCCTCCGACAGCTTGTACCGGTACATTGACCGCTGAGGTGATTTCTCGTAGTTGGTCCAGCGGACTAGGCATCCGCTGCCCTTTGGCAGCTATTCCCCTTCGCTCATCGTAACCGATGTGATGAATCACATAACCACATCCGAGATTTTCCAACCACCGTGCGGCTTCCACCATGTCTGGGCATCCTAAATTGTCTCCCATGATTCCTACACCAAAGTCCTCTCCAGCCTGGACCACACATTTTATGGTCTCTTCATGTGCACGGGCCATCACAACCACATAATTGGCTCCGGCTTCGGCCATCAGCTCAGTCTCAAGATAGCCTCCATCCATAATCTTTAAATCGGCTACGATTGGTGTTTCGGGGAAAGCCTCTCTGAGTTTTCTTACGCCATTCTGTCCTTCAGCAAGGATCAGGGGGGTTCCAGCTTCCAGCCAGTCGACACCAGCCCTCATGGCCATGGCAGCCGTCTCTAGTGCCTCGTCAATATCTGTGATGTCTAATGAGATCTGAACAATCGGCTTCATGAATTTTTATTGTTTTTTGGTGAATATTGCGATCGATTCTAAGGAGCGCGAAGATAGTCATTCTGACATTGCTTCCTACTTTTCCAGGGAGGAATATTCATCACACTTTGCATGATCAATATTTACTGCTTAGCCTTTCGGACGACATCTTACCAGGAAAATAGCCTGTGGGCTTCAGAGGTAGAATTGAGTGTATTATATTCATGAGTTATTGACATCAGTCATTTTGACCGATGAGATACCTAAATACTGGCTACAGATGAAAGATGCGTTTATTTTCAAGAGTAATTTCGAGAGTGTATGAGTTTTACCTTTTGGCTCAGCTGTGTGGCCAGCGCGATGATCATCATCGGTTGTGGGCAAATCCTACCCTCTGGAGATCCTGACAATGCAGGCCTTTTTGTCCCCGATGGTTTTGAAGTTCTTTCCGTGATCGATAGTACCGGCAAGGCCCGGCATCTTACTGTAAGAGACAATGGCGATATTTATGTCAAGATGAGGATGCAAGATCCAGCTGGTGAAAATCTGGCACTGCGGGATACGGATGGTGATGGCAAAGCTGATGTCGTCAAGAAATGGGGAGAATTTGAAGGTGAGGGATCCTATGGTTGTGGGATGAGGATATATGGTGATTATCTATATTTCAGTACGGCAGGCGTGGTGTACCGGAATAAGCTGACTCCGGGTAAATTGGTGCCGGAAGGAGAGGCTGAAGTAATTTTGACCGATGACTATCGCAGCGGAGAATGGGGGTTTTCTCATATTGCCAAGCCCCTAGCCTTCGATCGTGACGGTCACATGTATGTGCCGTTTGGCGCTCCAAGCGATGTCTGTAGGACCACCAGAAGACAGGCAGGAGCTGTGGGGAAAGATCCTTGCCCCGAGCTGGAGCGACATGCCGGCGTCTGGCGATTTGATGCCGACAAGAAGTTGCAGACCCAGGAAGACGGTTATCGGTATGCTACGGGTATTCGGAGTATAGTAGCTATGGCTTGGAATCCGCAGGTAAATGCGTTGTACGCCTTACAACATGGGCGCGATAATTTTGATCGCAGCTGGCCCAAGTTGTACAATGCCTGGCAGAGTGCTCTGCTCCCTTCAGAAGAATTTCTCAGGATAGAGGATGGTACCGATGCAGGATGGCCCTATTACTACTATGATCAGATGCAGGGCAAACGCATATTGAGTCCTGAGTATGGTGGAGATGGCAAGATGGTCGCGGGTGGTGATACCATGACCCAGCCCATCTATGGCTTTCCAGGACATTGGGCGCCCAATGATCTGTTGTTTTATCAGGGTGATCAGTTTCCAAGTCGATACCAGCAAGGTGCCTTTATTGCCTTTCATGGATCAACCATCCGAGCACCCTATTCTCAATCTGGCTATTTCGTTGCATTCATGCCCTTTAAAGATGGTCTGCCCTCCGGCCCCTGGGAGGTTTTTGCCGATGGCTTCTCTTTTGTTGACACCATTTATAATACGAGTGATGCCGGATATAGGCCAATGGGACTTGCTGAAGGACCTGATGGGTCGCTGTATATCAGCGAAAGTGAGTATGGAAAGATCTGGAGGATTCTGTACAAAGGTGATCGGGATCAATTTGGTGAATCGCATCTGTTGGCCATGGAAGCTCGCAAACGCCTCCCTCATATCAAGACTCCTGACATCGTTGCAGATAATCTGGATCGAGGATCGGTAGCCGCTGGAGAGAAACTGTACAACACCCACTGTGGAGCTTGTCATCAGCGCAATGGACTTGGCGATGGAAATCGATTTCCTCCTTTGGCTGAATCTGAGTGGGTCAATGGAGACCTAAGGACCCTCATAGATATTGTGATCAATGGCGTACCTGAAGACCAGGATCTAACGGTGAATGGTAAGAGGTACAATGGAATCATGCCTCCCAACAGACACCTAGATGATGCCACCGTTGCTCAGATTATCAGTTACATCAGGCAGAGTTTTGGCAATGAATCCAGTACTGTCAGAGAACAGGATATTCGTCGATTTCATCGGTGGCAGGAACAAGAAAATAAGCGTGAACAGGAAGAGGATATTTAGGGTATATAGTTGTCTTGCGTAGAAAGGGTCGACCAGTGGTGCCGGACCACTCCATCTGGACGTAGAAATATCAACGACTAAAGCCCTATGACATCGATTTTTACGACCATCCCAAAGGGATTGAAAAGGCAGAGACCCGTATGACTTGCGGGTTAGCTATGACATAGGTATACTACAGCAAAGAAGACCACCAGTCCCACAAATCGAAATCACTGGGTTTTCTCAAGGCACAAGCATCGGGAATAAGGTTCTGATCATTTCATCATCCGGTTGTAGGCCATACTCAGCGATCTCGAAAGCCTCGGTATATTCTATGGCAGCACCCTTGCCTGCCCCGTACCACTTCTCCAGGGCCGATCTTTTAGCAGGATTCATACCACCAGACCTTCTTCGTGTTTTCTCGGCGAGCCATTGCTTTCGTTCGCCTAGATTTTTTGGTACCTGCTTGAGTGTACGGTCATTGATCCAGGGCAGCCACTCATACATCTGTGAAGCATGGGCATTCAGTGCTTCGATCTTAGTGTCGATGCTGGATCCGATGTCGACCACGATATCTGGAGAAAAGGGATTGGGTCGTTTGAAGTGGTCTTCCATGTACAGAAAGAGAGGATTTTTTTCCAATGGTGGAGTGTCGGAACAAACATTGGGTACGATGACCAGAAAGGCGGCATCCTGAACCAGCTTTCCTGCGTTGCGGTGATCGGGGTGATAGTCATTGGGACGATGACCAATCACCACATCAGCATTCCAATTTCTAATATGGCGGATCAGCTGATGACGGACCTCCAAGGTGGGAAGTAACTCAGCATCGTGATTGTCCAGGGTTTCATAGACCACCCCCAACTTTTCACCGGAAAGGCGTGCTTCGTTTCTGCGGCGCTTGGCTAAGGCACCGCCACCCTCTTCTTGATGACCTGCATCACCGTTGGTGAGGGAGAGAAACTTTACGGCATGACCCATCCTTGCGTATAGGGCTGCAGTACCACCAGCCTTGATGTCGCAATCATCTGGGTGGGCACCAACCACAATCACTCGAATGGTATCATTTGGTTGGGCGAAGGTTGTGTGCCAACATAAGACGGCTAGTAAATAGTAGAAGTACTTCATATCCTTGTGATTTTTCGCTTTAGTTATTGTCGGCGCTCTCGATGATGCCCAAAGGTCGCATCTCAGCACCTATTCGTGCGGTAAGCTGATCGCCGAGTGTCTGCCTGGCGAGTTCCACCTCTTGCATCAGAGCCGATGCAATCTCAGGTTGCTCATCAATGATGTTCTTTCTTTCGCTGATGTCCTGGTTTAGGTCATACAGCTCCGGCTTCAGCACCTTGTTTTGATCATAGTCGATAGGCAAGCCATCATCGGTGCCAATACGGCCATTCAATGATCTGTAACTATGTGGCAAATACAGTTTCCATCTGCCATCACCACTCATTACAGCGTGCAACTCATGCTTCTTATAATAGAACCAATAGGCCTGATGGTGTTGCTCATATTGCGCTGGATGTAGCAAGAGGTTAGACATGTCATGGCCATCAATCTTTCTTAGTGGCAGGTCTGCGCCGGTGATCTCACAAATAGTAGGTAAAATGTCGATGGTCATCGCCGGTTTAGTGATGGTCTGATTAGGAGCTATATGACCTGGCCATCTGATGACACAGGGCACCCGGACGCCACCCTCCCAGATTGTTCCTTTCCCCTCACGAAGAGGTAGGGCTCGACCAGAATGAGTACCATAGGATAACCAGGGGCCATTGTCGGATGTAAAGATGACCATGGTGTTTTCGGTCAGTCCGTACTTTTCCAAGGTCTCTAGAATCTGACCCACAGACCAGTCAATCTCTTCGATGACATCACCGTAAAGGCCAGCTGCGGACTTGCCTTTAAACTTATCTGATACGAACAAGGGTACATGCGGCATGCTGTGTGGCAGATAGAGGAAAAATGGCTGATCCTGATTCTTTTCGATGAAGGACACTGCGCGTTCTGTGTACCAGGTGGTGATCATCGATTGGTCTTCCAGCGTATCAACTACGGTCTCATTGTCGAGGAGGGGTAGGTCTGGAAACTTGAAGTGGGATCCTTGCCAGGGATGATGTGGCCACATATCATTGGAATATGGTATGCCAAAGTACTCATCAAATCCCTGGCGAGTAGGTAGAAGCTCGGGTTCTGAACCCAGATGCCATTTGCCATAGATTGCCGTGGCATAACCCAACGGTTTTAGTAGTTCGGCAATGGTTTGCTCATCTGGGTGCAGCCCTTTCCCCACATAGGGCGAGTAGGCACCATGGATTCCCAGCCTGGTAGCATAGCAACCGGTGAGCAGTGATGACCTTGATGCAGAGCAAACGGGTTGGGATACGTAAAAGTTGGTGAGTCGCGCACCTTCTTTCGCCATCCTGTCGATATTTGGAGTACGTATGTCAGGCGAACCGAAGCAACCTAGATCCTGATAGCCCTGATCATCTGTGAAAATGATCACGATGTTGGGAGGACCGGCATCTTGATCAGTGCCTTCTGGGATTGACTTCACTCCGCATGAAGAGCAGATGGTCGTGATGCAGGTGAATAAGATCGCTATCCAGAAGTGATATGGCAGCATGGGAAATTTCCGAAATGGTTTATTTTTCCCAAATTAGAGAAAATTCAAGAAGATATTCATTTATGCAACCTAAGAATCTTAATGCCATCTGGTTGAAGCGCCTATCATCGTCATTTGTCAGGTTGTTTAGTCGAGACCGCAGAGGTCAATCACTGTCTCTTCTAGCACAATATTCGCTCACGAGGAGGGTTGATTATGGGCTGAAGCCCAGTACCACAATTGGGTTGGACACGGGTCTTTAGGGAATGGCTAATGCTGTAAAAATATCGGCAATCATTATCACCTACAATGAAGAAAAAAACATTGCCAGGTGTCTTGAGTCTCTGGAAGAGGTAGCAGACGAAATTCTGGTCGTTGACTCTCATTCCACCGATCGCACGTTGGAGATTGTGAGATCTTTTGGTGCCAAAATCCTCTTACATGATTTTGATGGACACATTGAGCAGAAGAATGTTGCCCTAGATCATGCTACTTATGACTATGTCATATCGTTGGACGCCGACGAATTACTATCGATCGAATTGATAAGATCCATTGCCCAGGTAAAGCTTGATTTTAGGGCGGATGCATATATATTTAATCGCCTCAATAATTTTTGTGGAAAATGGATTAAGCATGGATTGTGGTATCCTGATCGTAAAGTGCGGTTGTGGGATCGCAGATCAGGTCGGTGGGGAGGAAATAATCCACATGATAAAGTGATGCTGCATCCTGGGGCCGTGGTCCATAGGTTGCCCGGAGATCTTTTACACTATACGGTAAATCATGTGGGAGAATATATAGGTCAGATAAATAAATTTAGCTCCATTCAGGCCAATGTGTTAATGGGAAAAAATGTGCACCCTAATTTTTTTCAAATCTATTTAAAACCATGTTATAAATTCCTGTTGGGTTATTTATTTAGATTGGGTTTATTGGATGGCTGGCGTGGGTTTTGTATTGCTGCAGGTCAAGCATGGGGCATTTATTTAAGATATGTGAAGATTCGTGATAGACATGAGAAGTAGATGTCGCCATGTCGATCACTTTGATAGGAGTGTCAGCAATTGTCTGCGATGCATATATTGTCTACCCTCAATTTCTACTGTCGGATCGCTTTAGCTTGTTTTTCGTTCATTTGGTAGGGTAGTTGCCAAAAGTTGCCGCGATGGTTGCCAAAATAAATATGTGAAATACTCAGCGAGTCCGGATTGCCATCGGCCCAAAAATATTGAAAACGCTTATTGCCATTGACGACTCTTCGCACATAGTTATGATTCAGGTTGCTTTTTCTGGTCACTTTCTTTTTTTCCTTCCATGAAAGGCCACCATCTTTACTCAGCCACTGCACCACCTCTCCACCACCGCCGTGCAGTTGTGGGCCATCTTGAGTTGGCCCAATCACCATCCAACGATCGCCATCAATCCAGAGGCTACCCATATCGTAATTGTGATCAGAGGTGGTGATGATGCTTGTTTTCCAAGAATTCCCTTTCCAGGCAGTAACTCGCCATTCGCGGGGATTATTAGCTGGGCCGGGTTCATGCCCTCCACTGGTGATGTATAGACATACGGGATAGCCATGTCGATCAAATTGCATGTCTTTCAGATAGACATTCTTTTTGTCCTGAGTGAAATGGTTAACCACGCGAGCTGCCACATCCAGGTCCGTGAGTGGTACCGGCAGTTTCTGGCCATCCACACTAGTCCAGGTTCTTCCAAAATCTTCGGACTGCAAGTAGTATAAATTGGTACGTTTATCGACAATTCCATTGGGGTGCCAATTAAAAAAAGTACCCAATTTACTACCCAGATGATTGCTTACTTGGTAGTGACCGCTTTTTTGCATATCAGGTCCTTTGATGGACGATAACTTGCGATCATCGGTCCAGTCTTTTCCGTCTTTACTGGTTTCGAAGTACAGTTCCCTGACACCGGTATACTTGGTGAAAAAATGAAAGTAACCTTGTCCCGGAATATACCAAGGTTGCGGATAGGTCATTTCTTCTGTGGAAATCAACTCAAAAGCATCGATCGAATACGGCTGAGTGCTTTTGTACTTAAATCCCATTCTCTTACGTCCACGACCACTGACAAATACCCAGATAAATCCATCATCGTCGATCATGATACTTGGATCATCGTGTGGATCATCAACGCCGAGTTTATCATGGACGACCGTGGGTTGTGAAAGCCGTCTTGATTGGTGATCGAAGCAACCAATCATACAGAGTAGATATCGATCTTGGGCCCCGGTTGTACCTCCATAAACAAAAAAGGTTTTATCTACCTGTGGTGCATAGATAGACAGCGGCACATGTTTAGCGGTATAGGTGCCTAATCCACCAGAATATTTATCTCCATAGTCTGACACCTGGCCCAAAGTAAACCAGATGCCCTTATATCCAGGAACTTTATCTCCTGTCTGATATTTTGGTGTTTGTCCATGGAGAGCTATGGAGGAAAAGGTGAGAATAAGGATGATTGCGTCGTAAAACCTGATCATTTTCATGGACTTACTTTCTTGGTGGCTAGAAAATCTCCGGTTTGTGCCGGGTAGTTTTAATTATGGAAATGATTGATCTGCTAAAAAGTGATCAATGATTGGCCAGGCTGGTTTGGGGTAAAACTGATGGCCACCTTCACCTTCCACAAGCAAAATATTTTCTTTCTCTCGATAGTGCGACTGAGCGATTTTATATCCTGCTCGAACACCTTCAATGTCGGCTAGGTAGTCTTCTTTGCCCGCTATAATCAGGAGGTGCCTCGGTGCGATCAGGGCTGCCAAATCTGGCATATCTGCTAAGGTCAACAAGCCGGGCACATAACCGCAGGCACAGTGTGGATGCTTAAGCCATGAGTGGGCATAGGTGCTGAAGGCACTGGATACCACGGCCAGATCAATTCGTGTCTCCATACAGGCCGCAAAATAGCTTGTGGTGCCCCCAGATGAGTTGCCCATGATGCCGATATTATGATGGTCTAGGTCTTCTCGAGACTCGATGAAATCAACGACGATCGAAATGTCCTGGACACGCTTACCTAACAAGGATTCACCCTGCATGAAATGATTGAGTGCTAAGTGATTGCATGTAAGCTGGCCCGACGCTTGTTCTCCAAATCCACGTTGCTCGACGGTCAAGGCAGCCCAACCGTGAGCGATGGCCTGGAGAGCGAGGTCACGACCGCCAGCGATCAGTTTTTTATCACGATCGTTGCGAGTTTCTCCGATGCTGATATACATGCCTGGAGCGTGACCTTGCAGGCAGATCATCACCGGATGTGGTGGTTGTCCGTCATTTGGAATGAGAAGATAGGTAGGAATGCCATCACCATCCCATAGGGTCAGTTCAATACGATGAAGGGTGTAACCCTGCTGCTCTGATATTTTGGTCTGGAGGTGATCGATGATCTGAGGTCGACCTTCTTCATGGTCGAGCAAACGGGCAAGACCATCTCTGAGCGAAGATCCATTGGCGACCCCGGTCTTGCCAGTTTGTGCGAATGCAGATGATGAACTTAGCAGTAAAATCAACAGCATCAAATCCCTAAACCCATACATGGATTAATCGATGGCTTTGACAAAAAGATCCTTAAAATAGATATCTGAGGGACCTTTGTCTGGAGCAAATACTTTGATGCCTGCCTGCAGACAGATCTGTCCCGTATGATTGAAAGCTGGAATGTGTGCCTCCGCAGCCTTCATGCCATTGATGTACATCACTATCTGATCATTGACCGCGTAGATGTCGGCAAGATTCCAGTCCTCATAATCCGTGATATTGCTCCAGGCTCGCGCATGAGGGGCCAGCGATCCTGTAGAGTATGCGTGCTCAAAACCATTATGGTCATAGATGTTGCACTCAATGCTGTTGCCTGTGGCGGTGCTGACATTGGTCGAGTCCAAGGGCTTTCTGATGAAAATTCCGCTATTGTCTTCTTTAATGATCTTGAATTTTGCTTTCATGTGAAAATTATGATAGGCTTTGTGATGACATAGGAATCCTCCCTCTTTGCCAGAATACCCGTGCAGGACACCGTCCTTGATATCCCAGGTGGATGTACCGGTCTTTGTCCATCCCTCCATTGACTTTCCATCAAAAATCTCTTCGTACCTATTTGGATGGCTGCGAAGACGATCTTCTATCATCGGTCCATGACCTGTGACGGGTGAAAAGGTCTTAAGACGAATGTTGCGATATCGCACAGCCTTTGAATCGTCTGCAGATAAACCAATATGACCGGATCGACTCCTTCTACTGTGCGTCTCAGCTACTTTGTGGCCATTAATCAGCACTTTGAGGTGATCACCGATAGCCATGATGTCCAGCGTATTCCAACCATCTTTGTCCAGATCCTCTAGCCAAGTGGCGCGAGCCAAATTTACGATAGAGCCAGTTGGATTTTGTTGGTCTGGGTGATTGCTTAATTGTACGGGATAGCCATTAACGATTGGATCAGCCCCATGGCTGTCCGCATACCTGAAGACGACTTTTCCCTCCGCTCCTTCCTCCAATTTAAAATCAAGCTGTAGCCGAAAATCCTGATACGAGGCCCGCGAAATCATCCACGCACTTTCGGAGTTCTTAGATTGCAACACGAGGTGGTTACCCTCGGTCATTACCCATGCTTTGCCTTTGATAGACCATTCAGTCGCAAGATCGGTAGGGGAGAGGTGAATCCAACTGGTCTGACCCGGTACAGGTTGCACCAAGCAGAAGCAAAGCAGAAATGACATGAAATGAAGACGTCTCATAGCACAAAGTTTGATCGGTTATGAAAAAGCAGCATCCACCTACCTCAACGCTCCTGGAGAGGCACTGAGCTGGTAGCACTTACGGACCGCCAATATAATGGTTTCTACAACAGTTGATCCAGGAATGATGTCTGGAGAGTCAACCCCATGATGATTTCGCGGGCTAAAAAAAAAGCCGCACTTAATCTGGTCAAATGCGGCGAAATATCTTTGGATGAGTCAGCCTAGCTCGTGGCAATTTCAAAGGCAACTTTGGTATGATCCCAACTGATCGTCACGTATGATTTTCCATTCATTTCCTCTACGGAGATGTTCAGCTGCTCAACGACACCGTCAGTTGTGGTGGGTATGACCTCGGCACGCAAAGCATCTTTGGCCTCATCATAGTCATAGTCGCCCCATTGATCATGCACCTTATTCAAGATGATCGTCCACTGTGATTCGTTAGGGATGGTAAAGAGTGCATATTTTCCAGCTGGGAGGGGTTTTCCTTCGATCAGCACATCCTTGCTAACCTCTAAAGTCGTAGCCTCATTCGCGCCTGTCCTCCACACTTCTCCCCATTCTTCAAGGTCACCAAAGATGGTCCTTCCCTTGACAAATGGTGCGCTGTATTTGATCGTAACCGTGACATCATCCACCGTTGCTACCGATTCCATGGGTGGGCTCTTGCGCTTCGATTTGTCTTCTTGTGCAGACACTCCGGTGAACATTAGGGTCATGATTCCCAGGAGTAAGGTACTTTTCAAAATGCTGGTCATTGACAACATAGTTAATCGTTTTAGTTGAGAAATGGTAGTTGAGTCATTGCTGACTTTTTCCACATAGCCAAAAACGTGGCATAGTATCGATTTGTTCGACTGCGGTCGTTAAATTCTTCTTAAATCGAGATCACTGCACCTTTGGAAATCTTCATTTAGCTCAGGGAATCAAGAAAATTGCCGATTAAAGATCATAGGACATGAGTCCCATTGGAGACTTGATTATGAATACTGACGTGATCAAATACGCTGTTGGTCAAGGGATTCTCACTCAGTGCACCCATCCATTCTTATCACGAATGTCGCTCCCTGAGCTACTCCAAAGCTTGGCATTAGCTCTACAAAATTGGGTGCTCCAACGGTTACGGAGGAAGGTTGCATAATGATGCCATCCAACTGTATGTGATCACTGGTCAGGTAAGTCCCACCGATGATCGTACCACTTAGGTACATACTGGGATCGCAGGTGGGAGCTGCAGCGGGGCCGTATATGTAGGCAGCACCAGCATCGGTCGCCACTACATCTTGATTTTGCGCTCCCGCAATGGCATGGTCCCCGTCGATATCAACGGATTGGCCAAATTTATCGTACGCATTGCCATCAGAAGCAGTGTGTTTGTCGGTTTCATTCCACAGGTTACCACTTTGCACAAAAATGTACATCGATCCTGATTCTGTACCAAGATCATCATCCAGATGTGCCCCTATCGCTGCATATCCATTGGTGATGCCGACACTGATACCAAATTTGTCATGTGGTGCTCCTTCTGATGCAGTGAGCTGTGCTGCCTGGCTCCAGTTGTATCCAGATCCCGTGAAAATGTAGGCTTCACCAGCTTTGTCATTGGCAAAGGGCGCCCCAGCTATGAGATAATCTCCTTCGATGTCGACACTTTCACCAAAGTGATCAAAGAAGTCGGGATTGTTGTGTGTCAATCTAGCTGCCTGGTGCCATCCACCAGTATAGGGATGAAAAATGTATATGGCACCTGAATGTTTGTCATTGGCTCCAATATTGCCAGGAGCACCCACCAGAACATTGGTCCCATCTATGGAGACATCTGTGCCAAAGACATCTCCTGTTGCTGCATCTGAGCTATGAATTTTTTCCTCAAAACTCCAATTATAGTTGTGGTATCCAAAAATATAGACGGATCCCGAGGCACTACCGTGATCATCATCTCCAGCGGATCCTACCACTGCGTGATCCCCTGATATGTCCACAGCATTGGCAAACCGATCACCTGCAGCACCATCGGTCGGAAACAGATGTGCTTCCTGGGTCCACGTAGTACCAGTACCTCTAAATACATAGGCTGAGCCCACATCGGCGAGATTGTAGTGGTCGGTCGATGGTGCACCAATGATGATCTGATTCACCTCAATTCCTACACTATATCCAAATTGATCACCCGGCATGCCGCCCCAAGGCGGCACCAATTTTTTTACGTAAGTCCAGCTACCTGCCATATTTTGATAGACGTAGGCAGCACCGGCGTTATTGGTACCAAAATCTCCCTGAAGGGGTGCCCCTACTACCGCATAGTCACCGTCAATAGCGACGGCAAAACCATAAAGGTCTGCAAAGGATCCATCAAAAGCTGTAAGCTGCGATTCCTGGGCACAAACTGTCCAATATGCATGCAATAAAAACGCAAGAATCAATATGTTTCTCATATGCAGATCCTTTACCCGAGAAGATATGGTAAGATAATGAATCTCTTGCAAGCTCATGTCATATTTATAACCCAATAGGTTTGATAGGAGCCAGAATTTTGAACAGAATTCATATCATGGCGAGCCCCATGCACTCTATTTGAGATCGAGAGGTCGAAGACGCAATTGCAACGATTCATTGACCTGCTTAATGAAATAGTCACATAAGACAATGGTGTGCTCTTCGTTGGCCTGATGCATAAAAAAGTATACATGCTCCACTCCGGTTGCTTTCCAAGTGCCTAGTCGCTCCACCCAATGGTCCAGTCTGGAGAAGTCTGATTTGTGGAGTCCATACCCATTAAATCGAATGAAAATGTGCTTCGAAGTCAGATACATATGCAACGCATCTCGCCTTAGCGCCACATCGGTTACCACGGCTCCAAATCCCTTAGCTTCTAATTTTTGCATCATCCGCGTATGTACCGGCTCCTCAAACCATTCCTTATGGCGAAATTCGAGGTGGAAGGGATAATGCTCTGGCACCAACTCTAGGAAAGCATGTACTCTTTCCTCATGCTTGGGGCCAAAATTGGGAGGTAACGTCAGGAAAGTTGCGCCTAAGTTGGCATTAAGCATGGCCATGGAGTCCATGAAATACTGTACGTTCTCCTCGACATCTTTCAAACGTTTAAAATGAGAAATCCTCTGGGACCATTTTGGGCAAAAGAGAAAATCTGTACCTGCTGCTGCCTCTGCCCATTTTTCGATGCTGCTTCGGCTTAGTCGGTAAAAGGTGCCATTGAGCTCAATGCTGTTAAAATGGTGAATGTAAGCTTGGAGAAAATCCTTCTGTCTCGTTTTCTCAGGGTACAGTGGACCAACCCAGGCTGGAATACCCCATTTGCCGCAACCAACACTGATGGAAAAGTCCTGACTTTTCTTGGTCAGTACCTGGGAACCAATATGGTCATCGGGAAGGTAAAAATTGACCGAGTCAATTTCTTCGGAGGAGACATGTCCAAATTTCATCTGGAGTGATATTGTAGTTCTTAACCGGGATTTAACCGGTGTCAAGATACTAAGATATGACCAATCTATCGGGCTAGCCGGTAGGAGAGCCCATTGGTTTTGCTCATAGTGGCTCATTGTTTCCGCGGCTTGGTCACTAAGAGCGAATGGATTTGGCATGGCTCACTTGTCCTTTAAGAGGACGCTGGAATATCAGCTAATCGAGGAAAATGAACCTACCACAACAGAAACACTTCTTCTTTCGCACTTTTTGATGCAGGCCCAAACATGGGGATATTCTTGATTGGAATCTTCGATTTATGACAGCATGCGAAATTTAGAAAACGGCCAACATTTTTCTTAGATATTTGTATGATTCGTTGGGTTGGCATTTGCCACGTTCCAGAATTTTTTTTCTAATCTCTAGTCAATAATCCAAGGATATGGGTCGAATTCGAACATTCATTATCACCACTTTAATTGGGGGGTTTGTAGTGCTGCTGCCTCTGGCCATTTTCGTGCTAATCATCAAAATTATCATCAACTTGGTAGCTGGCCTGCTGGCTCCCATTTCAAACCTGATCAAGAATGAGCTTGACCTGCAAGTGCCGGATATCTTGATCGGCATCATTGCCTTTGCCATCGTCATCTTTGTTTGTTTTATGATCGGATTATTTATCCGTACGCAAATCGGCCTGAGTACGCTTAGATATTTTGAACGCACTTACTTGCTCAAGTTGCCTTTCTATGGTGTGATAAAGGAAACCGTGCAGCAGTTTACCGGAGCCAAAAAAATGCCCTTCACCGATGTGGTGTTGATAGATGTATTTGGTAATGGTACCCGTATGACAGGTTTTATAACAGATGAGCATCCGAGTGGAAATCTCACCGTCTTTGTTCCCACCGGACCCAATCCCACCAATGGATTTATTTTTCATGTCACCAAGGCTCAGGTCACACATATGGACGAAAAAGTAAGGACAGATGATGCCATGCGTACGATCATTGGAGTGGGTGTCGGATCTTCGAAGGTGATGGAATTTTAATTACTGGGTGGGTAAGCGTCTTATCGGACAGGTCAAACAGTGAGAGCCACCACGAGCTCTTGACAATTCACTTGAGGGAATGGTAATAATCGTATCAGTCAGCTTTTTTATGTTCACCCGTTGGCTCAAGAAGTCGCTGGCAGAAATGATTTTAAATCCTTCTGCTTCCAGAGCCTGGAGTGTCCTCAGATTGCGATCGTAAGTGATGGCCACACCGGGCTTTATGGCCACCAAATTGCATCCATCCGTCCACTGTTCCCTTTCCTGGTAGGGGGAAATGCCACCGCCGGCAAAGATGAATGTCATTTGCGCGTTGATTTCACCCTCCACAAATTCCCTGACAGAATGATATTTCACCTGGCTCCCATTTCTCCGATAAACGGTGACAAAAGAGCTCAATCCATCATACACCAATGGCCGGTAGCACACGATATGATCCTGACTGATCCGGGTGAAAACCGTGTCTATATGCATATATGCCCGGTCATTGGGTATGTTGACCTGCACGACATTGTTTACAATATTTTTCTCGAAAAGCACATCCCGAAGACAATGGACGGCATGCTCCGTCGTGCGCTCACTACAGCCAATAAGAAAGTGGTTTTCGGCAAAAAGCATCATGTCGCCACCCTCGATCGACACAGACTCACCCCGCCTCGATGGTGGAAATTGTTCGACATCGTTCATATTGATCAGCTGACCCCGACTTCTAAGATCAGCAAACATAGGATGTGTTGAGAATATGAACTGCGTGAGAAAATTCTCACGATGTCTGGCATTCTTGGCAGCCCGAGTTATGATGACATGATCTTTGGCCGTTACTGCAATATCGCGGGTAAATATAAAATTTGGTATGGGGTCGAATAGGATCAGATCTTGTTCAGCTAAGTAACCACTGATTAGTACGATAGCCAGAGTTCGATTATCGAGATCACTCAATGTCCTAATGTACTTTGAAGGTAGTTCCTCAAAGTCTATGATACGCGCAATGATGTCTTCCTGGGCAGATTGGTCGGTATCGAGAGCTTCGATTAATAGGTCGTGAATGTAAAAGACGTTCTTCCTGCCGCAACACTTTTTAAGAACCTCGACGAATAGGTCGTGTTCCTTTTCTATTTGCGGTAGATAAACGATGTCGTCGAAGAGAAATTCATCCGAGCGTTTGGGGCTCACCCTTGCAATGCCTCCCTCAGGTCGATGTACGATCACTCCTGATAACTGTGAGATTTCGGAACTTACGTAGATATCAGGTATACTTTGACCTTTCATTAGCGATGTCACAGATGGTGTAGTACTCAAAGTTAGTTAAAAGAGGGCAGCATACATGCCTCGCTGCATCAATGAGCGGCATGTCCATCATTCTAAGAACAGCTACTTAAGTGGAGCCGGATCGGCATATTCCTTGTGAGTGGATTAGACTACCCAAAATAGTGCTATAATTCGTATTTTGTTGGGGATAGAGATGATCGAACTCGGATGAGATATGTGAGAGATTGCGTGCGGAAGAAGTATGGCTAAGGCGGCCCTTCGTTGCGTTCTTTATGGGCTCAATAGGAAGTTCTGGTGCATAATTCGGGTTCAATGCTTTACTTTGTACCTTATCTCCAGGTAACATGAGTAGTATTTTCAAGAAAATCAAGTCGGCATTCATCATTGAAAGTGCCGATGGATCAGTAGAGAAGCAACAAGATGGCTCGCCCTCACAGGAATCCCGGGACGCATCCGTTGATCATTCCTCAAGTTCTAATGTGGAGAGTATCCCGGTTGGTGATCAGATTGAGGGTGTAATTAATCAGAAGTTTACAGATATCCTGATGAAAGCGATTGAGGCCAACAACCGGGAGGGATTTGACTACCTAGAGTTTAAGCGAGCGGTAAAGAACCTTCAGAAAATGGAGATGGAGGAAGCCACCGTGTATCGAAGTGCCTACGCCACTGCACAGACTATGGGTGCAACTCCCGACACATTGGTTAGCTCTGCCAAGGGATATGTCTCCGTACTGAAGGCTGAGGAAGACAAGTTCAAGGTAGCCCTGGAAAAACAACGAAGTAAACAAATAGAGAGTCGCCACAGTGAACTGAAAGAAGCAGAGGCCTCCATTGTACAGAAAGAGCAACAGATCGAAAAATTGAGGGATGAGATCAAGTTGCAGCAGGATGGCCTGGAAAAACTAAAAGCAAATATTGATCAGGCAACACGAAAAGTAGAAATCACCAGTAAAAATTTTGTGGCGAGCTACACCGATTTGGTCCAACAAATTCAACAGGATATCGATAATATTGACAAATATTTGAGATAATTCCGTCAAAGGTTGTTGTATTAAGCATTAAAGAGATAAATAAATGGCAGGCAAGAAAAACTTTTGGAAAAGACCTGAAGGAGTAACCGGGGCCATCGTTCTCGGAGGTTTGTTAGTCGGTGGTGTATACTTGGTAGCTCAGGCACTGCCCATTTTGGTGGCGTTGGCATCCAATACTCTGTACCTAGCGGGAATGCTGTTAGTGCTGGGTGCCATCATTTATATGGTACTGGATCCGAGGATGCGCAACTTGGTCTGGTACATGTACAAAAGTGTGATGCGCTGGATCACTGGACTATTTGTACAAATTGACCCCATTGGGATCCTCAAAAGCTATGTCGATGACCTCAAAGATAACTTGAGGAAGATGAATCGGCAGATCAGTCAGCTGCGTGGACAAATGCATAAGTTGCAAGAGATGATCCTCAACAATCGAAAAGCGATTAAGAGCAATCTTGACCTTGCGAGTAAGGCCAAGCAGAAGAATAAGCAGTCGGTGATGATACTGAAGTCTAGAAAGGCAGGAAGGCTCAGAGAATCAAACATGAAACTGGAAGACCTTTATCAAAAAATGGAGGTCCTGTACCGGGTGTTGAGAAAAATGTATGAGAACTCGGAGATTATGCTGGAGGACATACAGGATCAGGTGATGGTCAAAGAGCAGGAACGAAAAGCCATTCATGCCAGTAACTCGGCCATGAAATCAGCCATGAATGTCATCAGTGGAGATGCGGACAAAAGGGCAGTGTTTGATCAGGCACTCGAGGCCATCGCAGACGATGTCAGTAGTAAGGTAGGGGAGATGGAGCGGTTCATGGAAATGTCGGAAAGCTTCATGTCTTCTGTGGATCTGCAGAATGGTGTCTTTGAAGAAGAGGGTTTGAAGATGTTGGAGAGATGGGAAAAGGAAGGTCCTTCACTGCTCCTGGGGGCCGAAAAAGACACTCTGATACTCGAAGCAGCCGATGAACAAAATGTCCTTGACCTCAACGCTCCCATCAAGAAGCCGATCCGCGTGGCCAATCATGACAATCAATACGATGATTTCTTTGAATAGTGTGGCGCACATTCAGATGATATCGAGTACAAAAAGCATCCTTTAACAAAACTATATTAAAATGGCACGAAGGCTAACAACTTTTTCCAAATTCTTGATCGTGATGATCATCATCCTCGGTCTCTTTTTCCTGATCCGGTTTGTGCTCAACGAGACCAGTCTGGGGGACCAGCTCAAACAACAAAGTGAAGCCAGCATCGAAAATAGCGGTGATGGAGGTTCGCCCGCAGCTCCCGCAGCTCCTTCCGACGACGACGATGTCCTCACGGTACAGCTGGTGACTTGGGGTGGATACGCTCCCGGACTGTACTTCAATGAGGGCTCGCAGGCATCCAGACGATCGAGGTTCTATAAGGACTATGGCGTGAAAGTTGAGTTTATTCTCAATGACAATCTAGAGACCGCTCTGAATGCCTGGATAGCAGATGAATACGATGTACTCGTACAGACAGCCGATGCATATCCTTTATATACAGCTCCCACTGAAATCAACAATTACCGGCCTAAAGCATTCATGCAGGTGGATTGGTCGCGCGGAGGTGATGTGATCATTGCCAAGCGTGGTATCAATTCTATCAACGACCTTCGAGGTAAAAGAGTTGCAGTAGCTGAGCCATCGCCCTCACAGACTTTATTGATTACTGCCCTGGAAGCTGCCGGATTGAAATATAGCGATGTGCAGATAGTCGCTTCTCCGGATCCGGTCGTCGCGGCTACCACTTTCAAAGGTCCCGATGTCGATGCAGCTGTTGTATGGAGTCCCTTTCATCTGGAAGCCTTGCGAGACATTGCAGGATCAAAAGTATTGGTGTCTACTCGCGAGCAATCACATATTATTGGTGACATTATGTTTGCCAAAGAGTCTTATATCCAGCAAAATAGGGAGAAGATCAATGGATTTTACGAAGGCTGGATGAAGGCCATCGCTGAGATTAACTCCTCAGAAGCCAACCGTCAAAAAGCAGCTAAGATCCTAGGAGAGTTCCTTTCATTTCCGGTCGAGGATGCCATGGGAGCGATGGCCGACGTGCGCTGGGCCACACATGGGGACAACATGAATTTCTTTGGCCTCAATCCTAATTATCGCGGTATGAAAGGCGAAGACCTCTACAGTAAGATGGCAAAGACCTTTCATCGATTGGAACAGGCTGAGCGTGTAGCTCCTCCCTGGCGCAACGTGACCAACTCATCCGCCATTTCAGCTGCTAATGGAAGGCTGTTAGGTCCAGGGTATGCAGCCGAAAGCCAGCCTGACTTCTCAGCTCCGTCTGCCTCAGAAAAATCAGCTCCGGCCTTAGCCGTGAAACCCATTACCATTAATTTTAATACGAATGAGTTTCGCTTGACGGAGAACGCCAAGACGCTGATAGACTTACAGCTGGCAGACATTGCCAAGTCTTTTGCCAATTTGCGAGTCCGGATCGAAGGCAACACAGATAGCAGTGGCTCACGAGCTATCAACATGGATTTATCTAGAAAACGGGCACAATCGGTGGCTGACTACTTGGTTTCGACATACAAGATGGATAGAAATCGATTTGTGATCGTTGGCAATGGGCCCGATAAACCCGTACCTGGCTGTGAATCTAATGCGACTAAGGCATGTAGGGATAAAAATCGACGCACCGAGTTTCAGTTGATCGCGTCATCAGAGCTGCAATAGCAGGAGACTACATGTCTTTGTTTACGCTCAAAGGAAGGTTGACATCGCAACAGCGCTGGGTGCTGGGCTTGGCTGGCCTTTTTTTGGTACTCTTGGTTTGGATCCTTGTGACCCTGGGACAAAACCCGATATTTCCGTCTTATATTTTACCCAAGCCATGGAAGGTACTCTCATCCTTCGGCTCACTCTATTCAGACAACGACATCATTAGAAATACTTGTCTTAGTATCGGACTAAACCTTTCAGGATATATTGAGGCCATTCTCATATCCTTGCCCGTGGGTTTCGTCATCGGTCTCTTTCCGTTTTTTCAGGGGCTGGCGCAAAGACAAGTTGATGCCATCCGATATATTCCACTCACCGCAGTCACAGGTCTATTTATTGTCTGGTTTGGTACAGGGACTGCGATGAAGGTTCATTTCCTGGCTTTTGGTATTCTCATCTATCTTTTACCAGTAGTCATCGTTAGGGTCAAAGAAGTCTCGGATGTTTACCTGAAAACGGTCTATACACTTGGCGCAGATACCTGGCAAACGATCAAGACAGTCTACATACCCTCGGTACTGTCACGCATCACAGACGATATCAGGGTGCTGACTGCCATCTCCTGGACGTACATCATTGTAGCGGAAGGCATCGGAAGTACTGGAGGGATCGGAGCTTTGATCTGGAGGGCTGGAATACGGCAGGGTAGGGTGGATAAAGTCTTTGCCATGCTGATTGTCATCATGGTGATTGGGATGATTCAAGATAGGATTTTCGTGTACCTTGACAAGGTCTTCTTCCCCCATAAGTATCAGGGTAAAAGGGAACATTACCAGGTCCAAGATGATAAAAAGTCAAGTTTAGACCTAGTCTGGGGCTTCATCAGTAGCATCGGAATCTGGCTGTTGATTGGGGTATACCTGCTCTTGCTGATTGACAGCTTTGCCCCTCTGCTGTCGTCCGAATCGATCCTATCGTACCTATTCGCAGATACAACCTTGGCGATTCACTTTATTATGTGGTCAATCATAGGATATCAAGGTTATACTTTTTGGAGAAGACGACAAAAAGGAGTGAAACCGACATGAGTGTCAAGCAGGTAGATACGGACAGAGCCAATATCATTGAGCTGCGGAATATTCAGCAGAGCTATGACGGAGGTAAAACATACATCATCAATGGACTCAACCTGTTGATCGAAGATAAGCCCGAGCAAGGTCAGTTTGCGGTGGTGCTTGGTATGTCTGGCAGTGGAAAGTCCACTCTTCTGCGATACATCGCTGGCCTACAGACCCCCACCAACGGAGAAGTATTGATCGAGGGGAAGCCGGTAGGTGCTAATAACCGGGTAAGTATGGTATTTCAGCAATACTCATCTCTGCCTTGGATGACGGTGTTGGACAATGTGGCACTGGGACTCCGATATAAAGGTATAGATCGAAAAACACGAAATGAGCAAGCCATGGAACTGATCGAAATGGTCGGACTGGCTGGTCACGAAGCAAAATATGCGCAGTATCCGACACTTTCAGGAGGACAATTACAGCGAGTCGCGATTGCCAGAAGCTTGCTTGCCAATCCAAAAATATTACTGATGGATGAGCCCTTTGGGGCATTAGACATCCGCACCAGATTACAAATGCAAGCACTGTTGGTCGACATTTGGCACCGTTTTCACAGCACAATCATTTTTGTCACTCATGATATTAGAGAGGCCGTATTTTTAGGGGATGAAATCTACATTCTCAAGTCAGCTCCCTCCTTTTTTGCTGAGCATATTCACGTAGATCTACCCCTGGAGAGAAATGCTGTCATTAAACGTGATCCAAAGTACGAATCATTGGTTCGAGAGGTTGAAGATGCCATGTTGAGGGTAGCTGAGTTGTAGAAGGTTCGCGGTTGGCCGAGAGGAACAAGTTAGTTGTAAAATTGCCATGTATGACAGATCAGATTAGCTTAGTGATTAATGGCAGAGCATGCGTTACTACCGCAAGTCGCGACACACCTCTGCTCTATGTTTTACGCAATGAGTTTAAGCTTTTTGCACCCAAATACGGATGTGGATTGGGCCAGTGTGGAGCTTGTGCAGTACTCATCGATGACAAGCCTGCTTGGAGTTGTATGCTACCTATCTCAGGACTTAGCAACAAGAAGATCACCACGCTTGAAGGTTTATCTGGTGGATCAGGTGCTCTGCACCCTGTGCAAGAGGCTTTCATCGAGGTGCAAGCTTCTCAATGCGGTTACTGCACTAATGGTATGGTGATCACCACGGTGGCACTGCTACAGGACAACAAGCAGCCTTCTGACGAAGATATTCGGAAGGCATTTCGAGGAAATCTGTGCCGATGTGGTAGTCACTCAAGGGTGATGCGTGCCGTCACTTTAGCCAGCCAAAAGATGAAATGATGCCGATACAAGAGAAGAAGACGGATGCCGGTAGGAGGGATTTTACCCGGGCCTTCGGAAGTCTTGTCATAGGATGGCCTTTCGTCGGCCAAATTGATGTACATCGGAGTAATCATGCCACGAGTGATAAACTGCCATCCAGCTTGGCCAGGCATCGAAGATTGGATCAATGGTTGGAGGTCCTAGGTGACAATCGTGTCCGAGTTTTTACAGGGAAAATCGAACTGGGTCAGGGGATCACTACCGTGATCAGACAGGTAGCTGCGGATGAGCTGTGTATGCTGATAGGTCGGGTAGAGGTTGTCATGGCAAATACAAAGAAGACACCCAACGAAAGATATACGGCAGGCAGTGGATCGGTTAAGGGAAGTGCAATGTCGGTTAGATATGCAGCTGCCTTTGCCAGGGAACACCTTTGCCGTATGGCGGCTGATCGATGGGGTGTCAAGCATTCCCATCTGTACCTTAAAGATGGAGCTATTCATGATCCAAAGAAGGAAAGGTCCCTGACCATAGATGACCTGCTGGAAGGCCGACATTGGAACGTCGAAGTGGAGTTGCCTGTCGTCACGCTTCCGAAAGATGAGTATCGGTACGTTGGTAAGTCGATTGTTGGTGAAAGTATTGAGAAACTCGTTGCGGGAACGTCATATTTTGTCCATGATCTGGAATTTCCCGGTATGTTGCATGCTCGGATTCATAGACCCTCAACGGAGAAGTTTGAGCCTAGTTCTTTTGATCCAGAGGACCTAAAGAAGCACATCCCCGGTCAGGTAGATCTAGTAACGGATGGTCATATGCTTGGCCTGGTAGGTCCGCACGAATATGAAGTGGTCAGAGCTTTGAGTCAGCTAGAACGTCACACAACCTGGCCTGAGCAGCACGGTAGTCATACCCATGTTAACTTCAAGGACAGTTTGGTGCAGATGGCAACGGAGCATGAACAGGTACTCGGGGATGACATCTCACCACATCTGCGTTCTGCGATTCAATTTTCAGGATCGTTTTACAAACCTTATACGATGCATGGCTCTATGGGCCCAGCCTGTGCCATTGCACACACCGAAAATGATCACTTGACCATCTGGACACATAGCCAGGGTGTATTTCCCTTACGGTCAGCCTTAGCTGCGCTCCTGAAGAAAGCAGAGGATGACATCACCGTCGTAGGTGTGCCAGGTGCGGGTTGTTTTGGTCACAGCACCGCCGATGATGCTGCCGCAGATGCTGCTATCCTGGCAATGCGATATCATGGTAGATATATCAAGGTCCAGTGGACTCGTCAGCAAGAACATCGATGGGAGCCACTTGGTTGCGCCATGAGGGTGGATGTTAAAGCCGGGCTCACCCATTCTGGTGAAATCAGCTTTTGGAAATCAGATGTATATACCGATTCACATAGCACGCGTCCGAATAAAGATCCAGGCACCTTGTTGACTGCCAGGTTTCTTGAGCACCGTATGCCGATGCAGGGTCGTGGCTATGTGAGAGGTGGATACCGCAATGCAGAACCTTACTATAAGATAGGAGCTAAGAACATTGATGCGCACTATTATGAGGGCCCATTGAGAGTGTCTTCTTTGAGGAGTTTGGGTGCTTTCGCCAACGTTTTTGCCATTGAAAGTATAATAGATATGATGTGTGTGCATCGCAAAGCGCATCCATTGGATTTTCGAATTGGAATTAGCGAAGACCCTCGCGCCATTGCTGTGCTGGAGAAATTGAAAGAGATCACCAATGGGATTACGGTGGGCAGACCAGAAGGTCTGGGATTTGCATTTGCCAGATACAAGAATACAGATGCTTACTGTGCCATGGGAGCACATGTACAGGTTGGGCAAGGAGGGAAGGTAAGACTCCTTAAACTGTGGGCAACCGTCGATGCAGGTGAAATTATGAACCCAGATGGATTGTCCAATCAAATAGAGGGAGCGATGATTCAGGCAAGTAGCTGGACACTATTGGAAGCGGTAACATTTGAAGGGCATCATATTACTGCTCAAAACTGGGCGAGTTACCCTATGCTGAGGTTTGATGAAGTACCAGCTACCGAAGTCATCCTGTTGCCTCGACCAAGTGAACCGGCACTGGGAGGTGGAGAGTTAGCTACGGTACCCACTGCGGCTGCGATCACTAATGCCATCTTTAATGCCACTGGGATCAGGGTGTATGATCTACCAGTGAAGGGGTTCGCTCATTGATTTGTGCACAATGCCCTTGCACTTCACTCCTTGATCAACCCACCACATCACGGCTGGCAAGAGAACCATCGTTCTTCCTTTCGAGCAGGTATATGACAAAAACCTTATTTTTGCCCATCCCCAGACCAAAGGTTTATTCTTTTTTCTAAAATCAAAAAATGTATACGTTATGAAGAAAGCTTTATTGAGCTGTGTTGCGCTGGCTTTGACTTGCTTGGTCATGGATCTTTCAGCGCAGATCAGAACTCCAGCGCCCAGTCCTTCTTCCACTCTGAAGCAGACAGTGGGATTGACGGATGTGACCATTGAGTACTCTCGTCCTGGTAAGAAGGGAAGAGATATCTATGGTGGCCTAGTACCATACGATGAAGTATGGCGCCTAGGAGCAAACTCCGCAACCAAGTTTACTTTCAGTGAAGATGTCGTGTTGGGAGGGAAGGATGTGAAAGCTGGTGCATATGCAGTGCTGGCAAAACCAGGTATGAGTAATTGGACTTTGATGCTGTATCCATATTCATCTGGCAATTTTGGCAGCTATCTACAGGGGGACACAGAGCCCATCAAGGTAATGGCAGAAGTCAGTAACCTGAAAGGGGCACAGATTCAAAACTTCATGATCGCCATAGACAATATTACGAGCAATGGCGCATCGATTTGGTTCGGTTGGGATCATACTTTTGCCATTGTCGATCTCAAAGTACACACTGCAAAAGCAGTTGAGAAGAACATAGAGCAGGTGATGGCTGGGCCAAGCGCTGGCGACTACTTTAATGCAGCTGCCTACTATGCTTCCGAAGGTAAAAACCTAGAGCAAGCCTTAGCCTGGATGAATAAGTCGATTGATATGGGCAACGAGAGATTTTGGGTGCTGAGGCAAAAGTCTCTGATCGAAGCCAAATTGGGTAAGAAGGCGGATGCCATTACAAGTGCCAAGAAGTCACTGGAATTGGCCAAGAAGGCTGGCAACAAGGATTATATCCGTATGAATGAAGCCTCGATTAAGAAGTGGAGCATGTAGTTCCGTTTTCACATCTTGACACAAAAAAAGGAGTGCTCGTCGCTCCTTTTTTTTGGCATCCTGATCAGAATTGTCATAACTTCCCATGAAATCTACTGATTATGAACATTTCACATCTAAAAACTTCACTCTTCGCCATCGCTTGCATGCTTTTGGTGTCATCATGTTACACATCGGAAAAGGCCATTCAGAATGATAAAGATGAGAATATGGTGGATGCCAATGTTCAAGGAATGCGACAACTAATCGATTACATCAGAGTGCAGCCCGGTGTCGAAGTTCGTGGTGGAGCCTCTAATCCCATAGCTGTAATTCGAGGTGCAAAATCATTTTCAGGGGAAAACGAACCCATTTATGTGGTGGATGGTGTAATCGTTGGTAATTCATATCGGGAAGCAGTTAGTTCGGTCGATATTTTCAATATTGAAAGAGTGATGGTGATAACTCCTCCTAGGGCAGGAAAATACGGTGCTCGTGGGCAAGATGGTGTGATCGAAATCACGACAAAGAAGGCAATTGGGAAGAGCCTGTGAGATTCCAGTCGATGGGTCGGTAGCCCTGTCCTAGCAGGATTTCATTGGTACGGCTAAAGTGTCTACAGCCGAAAAATCCACCCCTGGCAAGCGGAGATGGGTGTGCACTGGTCAGCACATGATGTTTGGTTTGGTCAATGAGCTCTGATTTACCCTGCGCAAATCTTCCCCATAATAAAAATACGAGGCCATCTCTTTCATCGGAAAGCTTTTGGATGACCGCATCTGTGAAGCTTTGCCAACCAATGTTTTTATGGGATCCAGCGCTACCTTTCTCTACCGTGAGCATAGCATTGAGTAGAAAAACTCCCTGTCTGGCCCAGTCTGTTAGATCGCCATGGTCAGCAATGGGTACTTGCAGATCTTGCTGGAGTTCCTTGTAGATGTTGAGGAGAGACGGTGGACGTCTTACGCCCATGGGTACGCTGAAGGAAAGTCCCATAGCTTGTCCAGGTCCATGATAGGGATCCTGCCCTAAGATCACCACACGCACCTCCTCAAATGGCGTGGTATTAAAGGCATTAAAGATCAGGGACCCGGGGGGATAAATGGTCTTGCCAGCCCGCAGTTCTTTATGTAAGAATGCACGCATGTCTCCAAAATATGGTTGCTCAAATTCATCTGCCAGTATGTTCTTCCAACTCGCTTCGATCTGAACTTCGGTGGCCATAGTGCTTAAGGATTGACTAAATATAGCGATTCACAGATACATCTTTGTGCTTTTTGGGAAATCGAGTAAATTTGTGCTTTTTATTTTTAGATGGTCGCGTAGCTCAGCTGGATAGAGCATCTGCCTTCTAAGCAGACGGTCCCAGGTTCGAATCCTGGCGCGATCACAAACTACAAGACCCAGGCAGTTTACCCCAAGCGAGGCCTGGCGAAGCCAGACGAAGTCCTGCTGGGGTCACAAGTACAATGTCTGAGCTCCTGACTTTTAGGCGCCTTTTATTCGTTGCATTGCATTGGTGCAACTTCGCCGATAAAATGGTCTTCACACAGACCACTAAACTATAATAAACGACCAGGATAATTAGGACTATTCGAAGAGTGGCTGTTATCATATGGTATCCAGGGCCAAGGAATGAAAGGTCAATGATTTCTTCGACTTGCTTATGTGGGGAAAATGTTAGTCACACTGAAGTCATCGTAGGAGAATTGTGCCACCGAATGGGACTTCGTGGGCGCCTTGGTGTTTTCGGAATCCCGAGAAATACAAAAAGAAAACTGCAATTCTTGCATGTCTGCGAAACCCAAACCATGAGAAGAATCTACTCGATTTCGGATAATGAGGTGCAGCATTCGCAGATAATGAACTCCAGTCGAAATAGCTAAGGTGACTTCATATTGGGGGCATTCCGTGCGTGAAGTAAGACTGTTCCAGTTTTGATTTTGATCCCCGAGCTAATGACAGGGTGGAAGTGTTTCGTCGAGATGTCAAAAACTTTGGATCTTTAGCATTCGAACTACCCAGCAATCGAATTGATTTGGTCGCATTCAGCACAGTCAGATTTTTGACAGATCATGGTGCTGGCGGCAGAAGAAATGGCGATGAGTGATAGAACGATCGATAAAAACAATGTAAATAGCCACCTATCCTTAGTAAATGAATATCATTAAAACCATTACCAACCACCTGCAGAAGAAATCCTTTCGACAACTGGTGGCTAATTTTAGGACCGAATACATCTCTAAGGGCATCACCATCGCCGACTTACAGAGCAATCCAATGGAGCAGTTTGATGTTTGGTTTACCGAGGCGGTGAATAATAAATTGGTGGAGCCTAATTTCATGCACCTTTCCACTGCAAATGCCGAGGGAAAACCTTCAAATAGGACAATGCTGCTAAAGGGCTTTGATGAAAGGGGTTTTATCTTCTTTACGAATTATGACAGCCGGAAGGGAAAAGAGTTGGCAGAGAACAGCTCTGCCGCCATTACCTTCCTGTGGATGGAATTATATCGACAGGTCAGAATAGAGGGAAATGTATCACCAATTTCAGCGATTGAATCTGATGACTATTTCAACAGTAGACCAAGAGGTAGTCAGATCAGTGCATGTGTCTCATCCCAAAGCCAACCCATTGCAGACCGAAGAGAATTGGAAAGAAGATTCCGTGAATTCGAAGGGCAATACAAAGACAAAGCGGTTCCGAGACCTGACAACTGGGGAGGATACTGTTTGTCGCCAGTGCGTGTCGAATTCTGGCAAGGTAGAGCAAATAGACTCCATGACCGAATTCAATATTCATTGACAACAGATAATACCTGGATTAGGCAAAGACTATCTCCATAGACTCTCATTTGGGATGGGTTTAGTCGCCAACGGGAGATCCATTCAACATCAAGATCAGCGGAGCTGACCTTGTAGCCGTAGATACCTACGGAAACATCCATGATGGAGACCCGGAGCTCGGAAATTGCAGAAATATGTGTGGGTTAGGTGATAAAGCGTGTTTAGAAAGTAGATGCGATCACAGAATATAGTGCCGGGAGTTACACACAAGAGTAAGTGGATCAACCATCGCCTCTTACCGGGATGGTTGGCAATGCCTTATAATGCCAGGGTGGAAGATGATCATCCCTTGATTAACGCAATAATTTCGATCACTACTGTACCATCCAAATAAGAATTCTGACCAAGCTGCAACCTAAGCTTCGATTTCCTCGTCTTTACCTAAAGCAAAGTATGTTCTACAATCATCTCAAGGTTGCCCTGCGCAGTCTTTTCCGGCAGAAATTCTATTCTTTGATTAATATCCTGGGACTGGCCGTCGGGCTGACTATTTGCATATTGATCATCGTCTTTGTTAAGGATGAATGGAGTTTTGACCAGCACTACACAAAGGCAGATAGGATTTATCGAGCCTTAATGATCTGGGGGAATCAAGAAGATGATCCGGCACCATTTCCCATTAATCCTTATAGACTTCAGCCCGCTCTTAAACTAGATTTTCCGGAATTAGAGCACGTGGTTCGATTCGCCAACTATGGCGCATTGCTGACTTTTGAAAACACTGACTTTGTGGAAAGACGGACCTTCCTGGTTGATCCCGAGATCTTTGAAGTATTTGATTACCAGATAGTATCTGGTGATGCAACTACTGCACTCCTAGATCCATTTTCAGTCATGCTCTCAGAGCATACAGCACAGAAGATTTTTGGTTCAGAAGATCCCCTGGGCAAGGTATTACACTATAATACCGACTATGAACTTAAGGTAACAGGGATTTTCAAGGAATTAAATGCCAATTCACATTTGTCCGCAGATGTATTTATTTCTATGGAAACTGGAAAGCAGACTTTTAACCAATTGATATTGAATAATTGGGGCGAAGGAAGTTGTTATACTTACCTGCTGTTGCCCGAGGAGGTCAATAAAGAAACCATCGAGGAACGTTTTCCCGCATTTATTGAGAAGAATATAGGTGAAGGACGCTCTGCCGATCTAGGTGTCGCGTTGCAGAAGATGACTGACATTCACCTGCATTCTAATCTGAGGGGAGAAATTCAACCCAATAGTGATGTACGCTACATTTATATCTCATTAGCCATAGCACTGTTCATCATTTTGATCGCATGCATCAATTACATGAATTTGGTGACGGCGCGATCGGTGAAGAGAGCTATGGAAATTGGTGTACGTAAGACTTTAGGAGCACCCCGAGCGTCACTGGCAAGGCAGTTCCTAACGGAATCAGTGGTTGTTGCATTTCTTGCACTTGCGGTTAGTGTCGGACTGGCTGCAATTGCCATTCGTCCGTTCAGTGCTTTTGTCAACAAAGATCTTAACATCAATCCATTTCTGCACCCTGATGCCTTCGCCTTGACTATTGGAATTACGCTCGTTGTGGGACTCTTGGCAGGGTTTTATCCCGCTTTTTATCTGTCTTCATTGCCAACCATTCGCGTATTCAGAAAGTCATCTAAAAGTGGTTCTGGCGGTATGCTTCGTAGCGCTTTAGTGGTTTTTCAATTTGCCATCTCCATCACACTCATGATTGCTACGATGGTGATGTTCAAGCAATGGACGTTCATGAAGCAGACGGATTTGGGTATCAATGCCGAAAATTTAGTGATGATCCCTATCCCTGACCAGTCAAAATATCAGGTACTAAAAGCCCAGTTGATAGACGAACCTGCTGTCATAAGTGTAGGAGCTTCCAATAAACGGCTTTCCGACCGATTGAGTAGCAATTTGGGCTTTAAAGCGGAGCAGTTCGATCCCGACCCACAAATCGGCAATTCTATCAAAGTGGTTACATCCGATCATGATTTTCTTAGGACATTGCAAGTTGAATTTAGTGAAGGGCGAGACTTCTCTCGTGATTTTGGCAGTGACGACACCAGTGCTTTCGTACTTAATCAAGCAGCTGTTGATATGATTGGTTGGGATGCACCAATGGGCAAATGGTTTGAGACCAGCGAATTCTCTAATGGATCCTGGGTGACTAGAAGAGGAAAGGTCATTGGAGTGATAGAGAATTATCACCACGAGTCTCTGCACAATGCCATCGAACCGGCTGTCTACTATGTGTCAAAAGGATGGATAAACTGGATGACCATCCGTCTATCAGGAAGCAATCTTAAAGCAACTATGGAATCGATTAAGGAGAAATGGACCCAGTTTGCACCAGCAGAATTGTATGATTATCAGTTCAAAGCAACTATGGAATCGATTAAGGAGAAATGGACCCAGTTTGCACCAGCAGAATTGTATGATTATCAGTTCATGGACGACCGCATAAACCAAATGTATCGTGCAGAGGAACGTTTTTTTAAGATTTTCACCTTTTTCAGCATCATCGCCATCATCATTGCCAATCTAGGAATACTTGGATTATCAGCTTTTTTGGCACAACAGCGTACCAAGGAGATAGGTGTACGCAAAGTATTTGGAGCGTCCGTCGCAAACCTCGTGTTCTTACTTACCAGAGAATTTTCCACATTGGTATGGATTGGATTTGGCATCGCTGCCCCAATCAGTTACTGGTTGCTTGATGATTGGTTGGAGAACTTTATCTTCCGTGTCGAAATCGGCTGGTTGCCATTTATTGCGGGTGGCGTACTGGCTATGATCTTGGCCTGGGGTACCTCAGGTTTTCAATCTTTAAAAGCAGCCATCGCAAATCCCATCGAATCATTGCGGCATGAGTGAATGTTTCGATCGTTTCAGTTAACTCCTCATGCCCGGCCAAGATTTTCCATGACGGTGGTAGGCATTCTAAAATCTGCTGCCATCTAAAGTAGACACCAGCGTGCTTACTAAGGTAATGTCTGAATGCCCACTTTAGATATCTGAAGATTTACTCCACGATTGGCTTTTGCACTTATCCAGCCTAGGCATCCCATCATCTTGATCGCAATATATCCCTCGTTTTCTTCTGACCAAGCGCCATGGTAATGGCGACTGCCACCCGGTGGCGGAAAACCATCCCATGCACCAACAAGTATTAACTTACCACTCTGCCAAGATTCTGTACCTAAAATTACATCTCCTTCAACCAATCTTCGCACGTAGCTCGAATCCGATAAGACCTGGACCTTATTATGTAATGTTTGGATTTCAATGAGCGACTTTGCCAATAATAGGCCACCATGAAAAGCACTGTGGAATAGCGACAGCTCAATGTCGGCCTGACCATCGCTATTTAAGTCTATTGAATCCATCTTATTCCATAGATGAAGTTCTAGAATGGGATTAAATGTTCGTATAGATATGTTTTTATCAGTGCTGTCTATCAACAAGTCACCAACGCAGAATGGTGCTACACTGGAGTTCTTTGCACAAGAACCCAAGAAAAAAAACAATAATCCCAAGCATATCACTCGATACATCGATAGATCTAGTTTATACCCTCCTGGAAATTCAGATGCGTGATACTGTTTGCATTTTGATCAGTCATCAAGATGATCCTTCCATGTTATCATTAATGTAGTGAATTTCTGACTCCGATGAAGGGACAGTAATTCGATCCATGAGGCAGGAATGAGAAGACAAGTCAGGGTGCTCACCCAGGGGAAGGCAGTCAAATTGATAGAAGACTAAAAACACTATTTTAGCAGAAATGAAAGTAGCAGTAACCTCCGCAAGCGGTCAATTGGGTTCAGCAGTTGTCAAACAACTGATCCAGGAACTGGGCAAAGACCAGGTCATTGGCATAGCTCGCACACCTGAAAAAGCCAGTCACTTGGATGTTGACATCAGAAAAGGTGACTACAATAACCGCCAGGAATTAGACGAAGCATTGTTTGGCGTTGAGGCGGTGCTGTTGATTTCTGGAATGGATGTACCTGAAAAACGCATTCAACAAC
This sequence comes from Saprospiraceae bacterium, assembly GCA_965223025.1. Lineage (GTDB taxonomy): Bacteria > Bacteroidota > Bacteroidia > Chitinophagales > Saprospiraceae > JABDMH01. Next base: position 2,629,123 of record CBDCVP010000023.1, on the reverse strand, counting down.
ATAGGAATGTGATTGCAGCCGCCAAGTCAAATGGTGTACAAAAAATCGTATATACAAGTATAGTAGGAGACACACAAAAGACGGCCTTTAGTCCGATAGTGCGCAGTAATCGCCAAACGGAAAAAGACATTCAGGATTCGGGCCTGCAATGGGCCATCGGTAGGAATGGCATCTATATTGAGCCAGACCTAGAATACATCGACCATTATGTGAAGGCGGGTGAAATCAGCAATTGTGCAGGAAATGGAAAATGTGCTTATACCAGCAGGGGAGAGCTTGGTCATGCCTACGCGCAAATGCTACTTCATAAAGATCATGACGGAAAGGTTTACAATCTGGTCGGTGAAGGCATATCCCAAGCACATTTGGCGGAGTTAATCAATAAGGTATATGATACCCATCTGATTTATCGACCTGTATCCGGCGAAGCCTATGAGAAGGAAAGAAAAGAGGCATTGGGAGATTTTATCGGAACAGTAATAGCAGGTATTTATGAAGGAATCAGTATAGGTGCTTTTAATGTAGATTCACAGTTTAATAAGGCTGCCGGCAGACCCCACAAAGCACCTTTGGCCCTTATTGAAGGATTTAGGAATGGTGACCAGAAATTAATTTAACTGAATAATGCAGTTTGGTTGCACGGTAAGGTACTTACTTAGAGGCAAAAAGAAAATGGAAACTGAAAGAATGTTTAAAGGAGTCAGTATTTTTGAATTTAGTAGTCGATTTACGTGTAAAGCGGATTGTCTGGATTACTTGAGTGAAATCAAGTGGAGCAGTGGATATTCATGTCGCAAATGTGGTAATGGGAAATATTGTGGGACAGCTCGATACGGAGAAAGACGATGTACCAAATGTCGTTCTGTGGAATCCCCTACTGCCCATACCCTTTTTCATAAAGTAAAATTTCCGTTGCACAAGGCATTCTACATTATTTTCTATCTAAGCACCTCGACAAAAGGAATGTCAACCTATGAATTAGCTCGAAAGTTGGACATGAATCAACCGGTAGTGTGGCGCTTTAAAACGAAGGTCATGTTAGCAATGAAATCAAGTGGGAAATATCCGATTGATGGTGCGGTGGCTGTAGATGAAACGATGATCGGGGGCAAGGTGAAAAAGCAGCGCGGCCGAAGTCAATCGACTAAAAAACAGGTAGTTGTGGCTATCCAGAAACACCCTGGCGGTGGAATCAGCAGGGCATATGCAAAGGTTATTCCCAATGCTGGCAGCAAACAGCTAGAGCCATTCTTTGACCAACATATTGACCCAGATGCAATCGTAACGACCGATAAATGGAGAGGTTACTCCCCCATTGCTCGAAAAGGAAAATATCATGTTGACCAGATCCACTCTAAAAAAGGAGAGAATTTTCCTTTGATGCATCGGTTTATTATGGGGCTCAAATCTTGGTTGAGAGGTATTCATCATCAAGTAAAATATCTACAAAAGTATCTCAATGAGTATACCTACAGGTTCAATAGGCACCTGTATAAAGACATTCTATTTCATAATCTTACCAATAGATTAATGCTTCATCCACCATGCACGATTCCAGATTTGAAATTTGTAACGTAAATGAATTATTCAGTAATTTAATTCTAATTATTACATAATTCTTTGTGACTTGGGTAAGATGACTGGAAATACTCTAGCATAATTGGTTTACCCTATTCATCGCGTAGGGAGGCTGCTGGTGTAGCCAATGAAAACTGAACAATCTTGAATAAGATCGTTCCCAAAGCGATGGAAATGAGCAGCATCACGGGCGCTAAAAACAAGGCAGCATTGAGCTCAATGCGGAAGGGATATTGAACCAGCCAACGCTCGATGATGAAAAAGGTGATCGGCAAGGCGATGGCTATCGAGATGAGTATCAACCAAACAAAATCGCTGGCCAGGAGGGTAGTGACTTGACTTAGGTTTGCACCAAGCACTTTGCGAATGCCAATTTCCTTACTTCTTCGAGCAATGGTGAAAGAGACTAATCCAAACAGGCCGAGGCAAGCAATTAGCAGGGCAAAACCGGATAGTAGTTTAAAGACCGCTTGAAATTGCTGGTCACTGCGATACTGCTTGTCAAATTCTTCGTCAAGGAAGAAGAAGTCAAAGGGGTTGGAAGCAAAATTGGCTCGATGAATTTGCTCAACCAATTGTATCTGGCCTGATAAATTGCCTGGTTTTAGGCGAATGCTGGCGTAGCTCCCCCAACTGGGACCATAGTGAAAGATGAGGGGAATAAAAGCTGATTTGGCACTGATCTGGTTAAAGTTTTGTACTACCGCAATGATGGTTCTTGCCTCGCCCCATAAATCAATCTTTTGACCAATGGCTGATTCAGCATCTGGTATCCCCCATAGTCTAATGGACTCTTCATTGACGATGACCTGGTTGGTGTGGCTTTGCCCTTCTTGGAAATTCTGTCCAGCCAGCACCTTCATCTGAAGTGTAGGAACAAAGTCGGCATCGATCCAATAGATGTAGAAGTTGAAGTTGTGATTGTCGATGGCATTCACCAGGTTGACGCCGGTCCTACTACCCATTTGGTGTGATGGCAGACCAGGTACGGTGGTCGATAGTGCCACAGCTTCAATGTCCGTTTGATCCAGCAACTGTTCTTTGAAACGTGGGAAATTCTTTACCAACGAATCTTGTTCTGGGGCATGAACCACCAGGGTTTGGTCAATATTGACTCCCAGGTCCATCGATCTCATATAATCCAGCTGCCTGGTGACCGTCAAGGTCTGAACAAGCAAAAAGGTGGTGATCGCAAATTGAAAAATCACCAGCCCCTTGCGCAAGGTAACTCCATATGCAGCACGAGAGAATTTTCCCCTCAGCACGGTAATGGGTTTAAATGATGATAGGATGAGCGCAGGGAAAAGACCTGATAGGATAGTGCTAATCAGCAGGACACCTAGAAGTGCTGACCAGAAAAATGGCTCATTAAAGAACTCGAAGTCTTCGGGAAGGTCTGCTAATGTCTTGAATCTGGATATGCCAAGTGCCATCCAGGTAATGGCGCAGATCCCTGCGAATACATTTATTAGCATGGACTCCGTGAAGAACTGAAGCCTGAGTTGACTTAATGATGATCCAATGACTTTTCGTATGCCCACCTCCCTGGCTCGATCAAGTGACTTTGATGTCGATAAGTTGATGTAATTAACAATGGCAATCAGCATGACGAGTAAGGCTACGCCCAGTAGCATGTACACAGATTCAGCATCGCCACCCGCTTCCGGTTCATAGGATTTCTTTGAATGAAGGTGAATGTCTTCGATGGGCTGAGCGATCACGCGTTCTCCAATGATTTTTTCTTCGGCCATCAATCGTTCACTGAGCGTGGATAGATTCTGATTGAGATGATCTATTGAAGCCCCCTCGTTTAGAAGAAGGTAGGTGAAAAGGTTATTGCTATTCCACGATTTGTCATCCTGGTCCTTTCCTTTGGTCAGTGTCGGATATGAAATGAGCAGATTAAACTTTAGATGGGTATTGGCTGGACTCTTGCTAATAAGACCTTTAATGATAAACGGTTGAGCGTAGCCATGGATCTGAAAGGTCTCTCCAATCGCATTTCTTCCCGGGAAATGTTTTTGGGCAAAATCTGTCGATACGACAGCCTGATATGGGCCTTCAAATAGGCCTTTTGGCTGTCCAGACAGAAGCGGATAATTCATCAGCTCGAAAAATGCTGGATCAACCGCATATATTTTTTCGGCTCTGAAGGTCTTATGGTCAACCTCCAGTGTGCTCTCATTAAGGTCCTGGGCTCTGGTATATTCCAGTACGTCACTGAATTCATTTTTCACCCTCGGCCCCAGTGGAGGGTAGGTCTCCGCATCTTGATCTACCACCGTCTGACCATCGAGATAATCCATGGTAATGCGAGCCACACGATCGGCCAATGGATTAGCGTCTTCATAGCTGAGCTCGAAGCGGCCATAAAGTATGATCAGTAAAGCAATGGCGAGACCGGTGGACAGACCGATGACATTTATGGTCGTAAAGGGTATGTCCTTAGAGATGACCCGCCATCCTGTCTTTAAGTGATTTCTAATCATGGTCAGTACGTTGACGAGAAAAGCAAAGATATAGTTCCAAGCGTATCCTCAGTATTTAGCTCAGAGAATACTGTATTCTTAAGATCCGGATCAAGTGCCATGCTATATTAAGACGAAAGTCGTGCCAGTAGCAGTAATGCCTTATGTTTCAAATATTTATACATTATCATTTTTTGGTTAACTCAGGATTGTGTGCGATTTCGGACAGCGTATGTGCGGATGTGGACACCGCATGCAGGCATTTTGCTTCGAGATCGAACTATTTGCGCAGCCGTTGAGCATTCGAAAATGTCGCTTGATCATTGATGTTCTGTCTATTTACCAATACTGGGTCTGCTTAGCATTCGATTTTCTTAAACATCAAAGACAACCATAATGCTTTGAATACTTTTGGATTCGATGACGCTGTGTGTTACTGGTAGCCATATCCAGTAAGCTCAGAAGTACCATATTACGGGTGCAAATGGCCATCTGCAAAGAATCATTCAATAATCCGAAAATAGGATGGTTTACAAAACAGAATATTCCTTATGCAGAGCGTTGATAAAAGTACTTTTACGAAAAATAAAGCGAGCGCAAAGTGGCATTTCTCTTTCCCGGTAAATTAGCATCACAACTCTACTATCCTACAATTATTTGTCTACTTTTAGTTTATTTGGCACCCTCCGCTTCTGCTATAGAGCTCATCAGAGATCTATGACTGGGTGCCGCTAAGCTGGATCCATGAACCTCACTACAGAAATACGACGAGCTGTTGATCATTGTGTACTTTGTTGGTTGGCCACGGCTTCATCAGACAACTTTCCCAACGTGTCACCGAAAGAAGTTTTTGCTTGCTATGGAGTAAATAAAATCATCATTGCGAATATAGCTTCCCCTCAGTCGGTGAGGAATATCACCCAAAATAAATACGTTTGTGTGAGCTTTATCGACATCTTTGTTCAGAAGGGATTTCAGATAAAGGGCAGCGCACAGATCATCCGTGACAACCAACCCGAGTTTCTCGAAAGAGAAGCGGTGCTCTTGGATATCACCAAGGGAAAATATCCCTTTGCGAGCATCATTGAGGTGTCGATGGAGACAGCTAAATCAATCATTGCTCCCAGCTACCTACTGTACCCAGAAACGACATTGGAACAGCGGGTAAAAGCTGCAAGAGCCTCATATGGTGTGTAAAACCGCGTCGCGAATGAGCCTTGGATGTCAAAAATCTTATTGTCATGAAAAAGATCATTATTGGATTGGTGTTTACAGCTACATTGGCGCTGGCTGGATTTCAAGTAGCAGATCAGTTTGATGGCCATTTATTGCAATCACCTGGGGCAGTCATTGAAAACTTCATTGAACCTGACTATGGTTTAGGTTCTGGGCATGTGGACTCCCTTTTGCGCTATCCCATGGTCGAGAAAGGTGAGAGGACTCCCCTTGATCTCTGGAGATATGCCGGTAGGGCTGGCTCATCGTTTATGGATCCTAATCTACCTATGAGCTGGGAGGATTGGTTGCAATTTCATGCAAAGCAGAAGCCGGAGTTAATGAATGATGTGAGAGCCTATATGAAATCTCGATATCGTTTCGATGGTAAGTCTTATCCCAACAAGTTTATGTCGGGAGGTAGAAAACCGATCATGCAGGGACCGGTTTCGAGATTGCCTATGGGTATTAAATCCTACGAGGATTTAGCTAAACTTTCCGCTGAGGAGATTAAGCAAAGGGATTTATTTCCTTTTAAACCCTTGGCCCATCCATTGGCATCCACAGCACATATGGTATTTCCCGATAGTTGGAATCTCGCTCATCCCGAGCACAGGAGAATTGATGTGGATCACGACTATCCCGACGAGTACTTACCTGAATTTCCACCACCCATGTTTTTGACCAATCACAAGGAAATGGGAGATGTGACCAAGGGAAGGGAGGTGACCTTGAGCAATTACTATGAGATATTTGACGGGTTGCTTTCGCCAGAGCAGATGGAAGGTCTTAAGGAGTTGGTCAGACCTACCCCCACCACCTGGTTTAATCACACGACACACCGAGTTACCCTGGCACCCAGCACTGGTGTGGCTTGTTTTTCCTGTCATGTCAATGGACATACCAACGGTGCATTTGAGCTGGCGCCGGACAGCCGGCCGCACCTGGCCAGATTGCGGGTGGGGACTCCTTCTATGAGAGGTAATTATAATCTGATGCAGTTGGCATCCAAACGTTCCATTAGGAGTATGGATCACTTTGCTGAGATCGAAGAATATTTTGATGGTGATCCGGGTATGATGCAACATATAGGACCGCGAGCGCACCAAAAGTCCGTGGCCAACCGAATGGGTGATTTCAACGCCATGCTTGATTTCCCACCGGCTCCAAAGTTGGACCCATTAGGACGACTTATTCCGGAAAAAGCTACATCCAGAGAATTAAAGGGGGAAGCGCTGTTTTGGGGCAAGGCCAAATGCAGTAGTTGTCACTACGGACCCGCCTTCGTTGATGATCAAATGTATGATCTACAAGTGGAGCGATTTTATCAAGGTCGACCGGAAGGGCCAATCAAGAATTTTCCACTTAGAGGCATCAAGGATTCGCCACCTTATTTGCACGATGATCGGTTGCCGACCTTGGGCGATGCCGTTGAATTTTTCAACTTGATCTTGGATCTCCAGTTAGCCAAGGATGAGAAGAATGCACTCACAGAATATTTGATGTGCCTCTAATGCTCGTTTTGGGGAGCCTATCAGCTTGTCGGCAAAAGAGGGGATCAGCTCAAAATTAGAAGGAAAAGATTGTGTGTGCCAGGACTCAGAGGATAGTCGACTTTCGTTGTGTAATAACGATATGATCAGCTCGACGAAGGAGAGCTGCCATCAAGGACATGTATTATGTGCTTTATTCAATTACTGAGAAGTTTAAAGGTGGCTTTGATCAATGCATTTCTTGGCTTGTTTTCTATTGAAGTATTTTTCACTTTAGTCCATCCATACCCCAGTCGTTTTTTGTACGTATTGGCTACTTCATACTGCCATGTGTTGCCTATGACTATTCCGTAATGATCGTAATTCTGACCTTGAATCTTGGTTTTGTACCGATACTTCTTCTTTGTCACTATCGACTCAATGGCTACGAATAGCCCGTCTTCGGGGAATTCTATATTGTGAGATGACAAATCAACCGCGTTCCAACCAAATTTTTTATTTGGCTTAAAGATAACCGTCTCTTGTAGGAGATCAGAGCCTATCGGGTCATCTTCTGTATTAAAGTCGTAGATTCTTATCCTCACAGGTGCCTTAGGCTTTCCACTCCGGGTAATGAAAAAACTTATGTCTTTTAGGGTTCCTTTTTCACTTTTTCGATTTTTAATGTATACGGCAATCTGAGTTAGATTTTCAGTCAACATACCACCTGTCCATTTAGACAGTTTAGAATTTCCGTACTCGCACAATGTGGTTGGGCCAGGTAGGATGACTATTTCGGATAAGTCGTATGTCTTTTCATGAAGTTCAAAGTTCATTGACATTCGATTGCTGATTCCTGCAATTGCAAACTTCTGAGTATAATATCCCAGTGCGCTAACAGTTAATGTGTCATCAGTAAAATCTTGTGGAATGGTCAGTTGGAACTCACCATTTTCATTTGCAACAACCCCAATTCCATTATGATCTTTGATTACTTCAATAGTGGCAAAAGAAATGGAATTTCCCAAAGAATCTACAATGAAACCCGTTATATCATAGAATTGTGCCAGTGAAGGGTATGAGATCATTGTAAGCATTATTACTCGTAGATGTCTTACCATTTATCGATCATCTATTTCGACATAACCTTCTCATTTATGCCTATTCTTATGAGTGTATGCTTGATTAGAAAAAATTCAAATAGCCCTATGTTGCTGGTTTTTCTGCCTTGCCAACTCCCAAGAATAACGGTGCGTCAACGGGCGAATTATTGTTTGACAACCCTAGGTGAAACCAGCCCGCCGCCGGCCTTTTCTGACAATTTTTTTGCTTTCTTTCCCTTTGATGGCACCAATTTTATCATCCAACCACACAATGGCACCAGTCGGGCACCGCTGAATCGGTGCTTGCGTATGATGGTCGCCTGCATAGTTGACTACTGGTAAATTATGTTCCATTGTGATCAGATCTTGGCCCGCATCCATCGCACATTTGCCGCAAGCTGTGCAACCTACCTGGCACTCATCAAGAATATCGTCTCCCGCTTCGAGGTTTTTGCAGTTGACCCAAAGTCTGTTGCTGATCGGTTGGAGAGAAAAAAGATCTTTCGGACAGACTTCTACACAGTCACCACAGGCGGTGCACTTGTCAACATCAACGACTGGAATCGAGTATTCATCCATGGTGATTGCATCAAAATCGCAAACCACTTCACAATCTCCGTGTCCCAAACACCCCCAGAAACAGCCCTTGCCACCACCCGAAACCAGCGATGCAGCACGACATGTAGAAATCCCCTGATACTGCGCCCGATTGACAGCCACGTTTGTTCCCCCAGCACAAGCTAGTCTCGCCACTCTTTTTTCTTCCTCTCCCAAGGACACGCCTAAAAAATCAGCAATAGCAGCGCGCCCATCGTCAGAACTCACAGTACACTTTCCTGGCAGAATTTGCCCGGATACCAGGGCTTCGGCAAAAGGTCGGCAACCTGGAAATCCACACGCACCACAGTTGGCATGTGGCAACATATCTTCCACGGAATCGATCCGCGGATCTTCATAGACATACAGCTTCCTATTGGCCCAAATAAGCATCAATGCCAATATCAAAGTCAATCCACCCAGAGCAGCAAGCGCAATAAAGATCGACATATTAGACAGGTAGTATTTTCATTATTTTATTTGTTATGATGTTATCCATGTTAATAGATGACCTCAGCCCATTTTTTTCCAGCCACCAACTCAGCTTTCCTCGTTTCCCATTTTTCTTTAGAGCCCATGATTTTTGACATGGCTTTATTTAGCATGCTATTGACAGCCTCGTACCCTGCCACATACATGTGGGTGTTCGAATGTGACAACATCTCGCGAATCTCTTCCGCCCTCCCTTCAATAGCGCTATCCAGAGCGATGGGATCTGCCCAGTGAGGTCTAGGACTGATGGCATGAAAGGCTTCAAAGGTCTCCTCGTCGTAGTAGTTGGTCAGGTCTCCATCTTTGTCATTGAGATAGAGCAATTCTAGTCCGCTTCGCGCGCCATAAAACAGCCGAACTTTGCCCTTCCAGTCTTTTACATTCTTATAAATGTGTTTAATAAATGCGCGAAAGGGAGCAATGCCAGTCCCCATGCCTACTAAGATGAGATTAGAGTTCTTATCCTCTGGCACTACAAAGGGCAAACTGTGTGGACCAGTAATAGTGATTTCGTCACCAACTTTGCGATTGCAGAGGTAGTTGGATGCGACCCCCTGAAAGAGTTCTCCACTAAATTCATCGACATAGGAACACCTTTTAACCAACATTTTGATTTGTGGTTTTCCACCTTTCTTGGTAGGTAAGTCTGCCACGCTGTAAAGGCGATGGTGAAGGGAATTTCCAAAATCATCTTTTGATTTTACCAGCACCCCAAAACTCTGATCTACTTCACAGTCAAATCCAGGTTGCTTGACCTCGATTGATATTTCTCTGATTTCGTCCGTGTTTTTGGGTGTCAACAATTCAGTCTTCTTAATGACAGCCTTGAACCTGTTTTCTGTACTTAAATCTGCTAAATATGCCATAACTGTATGCTTATTTTTTAATGTATTTCTGTTTGTTGAAGTCGACTATTTTTTTTCTTTGCAAATGGCAGTGCAGCCACAATTGCCACAACTGCTTCTTCCTGCCAGCACGTCTTCATCTGTTAATTGTTCGGAAAACATCTTGCCCCAGGATTGCTGAATCAGCATCCAGCCTACCATAAGTATGATGATTCCTCCAATTCCCCATATCAATGATCCGATCATTTTTATATTAATTAATCTGAATAATTCATTTACGTTACAAATTTCAAATCTGGAATCGTGCATGGTGGATGAAGCATTAATCTATTGGTAAGATTATGAAATAGAATGTCTTTATACAGGTGCCTATTGAACCTGTAGGTATACTCATTGAGATACTTTTGTAGATATTTTACTTGATGATGAATACCTCTCAACCAAGATTTGAGCCCCATAATAAACCGATGCATCAAAGGAAAATTCTCTCCTTTTTTAGAGTGGATCTGGTCAACATGATATTTTCCTTTTCGAGCAATGGGGGAGTAACCTCTCCATTTATCGGTCGTTACGATTGCATCTGGGTCAATATGTTGGTCAAAGAATGGCTCTAGCTGTTTGCTGCCAGCATTGGGAATAACCTTTGCATATGCCCTGCTGATTCCACCTCCAGGGTGTTTCTGGATAGCAACAACTACCTGTTTTTTAGTCGATTGACTTCGGCCGCGCTGCTTTTTCACCTTGCCCCCGATCATCGTTTCATCTACAGCCACCGCACCATCAATCGGATATTTCCCACTTGATTTCATTGCTAACATGACCTTCGTTTTAAAGCGCCACACTACCGGTTGATTCATGTCCAACTTTCGAGCTAATTCATAGGTTGACATTCCTTTTGTCGAGGTGCTTAGATAGAAAATAATGTAGAATGCCTTGTGCAACGGAAATTTTACTTTATGAAAAAGGGTATGGGCAGTAGGGGATTCCACAGAACGACATTTGGTACATCGTCTTTCTCCGTATCGAGCTGTCCCACAATATTTCCCATTACCACATTTGCGACATGAATATCCACTGCTCCACTTGATTTCACTCAAGTAATCCAGACAATCCGCTTTACACGTAAATCGACTACTAAATTCAAAAATACTGACTCCTTTAAACATTCTTTCAGTTTCCATTTTCTTTTTGCCTCTAAGTAAGTACCTTACAGTGCAACCAAACTGCATTATTCAGTAATTAATTATTGAGTACCCAACCCTGCAAATCCCATAAACGATAGCGAAAGTATACCTGCAATCAACAAAGTGAGCGCCGTGCCTTTGGCGACACTGGGCACATCAGCAAAATTGAGTTGCTCGCGAAGGCCGGCGATCAAGACCAGTGCCAGAGTAAATCCTGTGCCAGCACCAAGTGCATACACGAAGCTCTGCAAAAGATCGTATCCTTTATTGGTCTGGAAAAGTGCCAAACCCAAAATGGCACAATTCGTGGTAATCAACGGAAGAAATATGCCCAGTGCTTTAAATAAAGCAGGACTCATTTTCTTGACAAACATCTCTACCAATTGGACCGTCGATGCAATGACCACGATGTAACTGATTAATTGAAGAAAGGGTGCATTGACAGCTATGAGAAGAGCATGAATGCCATAGGCGCATAGAGAACTAATCAGCATGACAAAAGTCACCGCGCCACCCATTTTGGTAGCTGTTTCCATTTTTCCGGAAACTCCAAGAAATGGGCAAATACCTAGAAAATATGCCAACACAAAATTATTGATGAGGCAGGCATTAACAAAAATATACCAATGTGATTCCGCATTCATGCCTTTGATCTTTTTTCTTGTGCTGCATTAAAAATGAGTAACCAGATGGCCAAGGTGAAAAATCCTCCTGCGGGCAAGATCATGACGATCCACTCCTGAAATGTATCTGGAAACAAGGCGAGGCCAAAAAGGCTGCCATTGCCCAGTATCTCCCTCACCGCACCCAGACACAGTAGAGCGAAGGTAAATCCGATGCCCATCCCCAGAGCATCCATAATTGATTTTCCAATCGTATTCTTTGAAGCAAAAGCTTCTGCTCGACTGAGAATTAAACAGTTTACTACAATCAATGAAATAAAGGCACCCAAGCTTTTGTGCAGCTCTACACTGATGGCCTGGATCGCATAGTCTGTGATGGTGACAAAAGTGGCGATAATCAGGATGTAGGAGGCAATTCGGACCTGCTTAGGAATAAAACTTCGCAAGGAAGAAACCAGAATATTGGACATCAATAAGACAAAGGCAGTAGCCAGACCCATGGCCAGTGCATTTTCTGCTGTATTAGAAACAGCCAGCACCGGGCACATTCCCAGCACTTGCACAAAAACTGGATTATCACGCCACAATCCCTTGACAAATTCATCGGTTGTCGGATTTGCCTTAAGCGTGTCTATGAAACTCGTACTTTCTTTGACTTGCATGATGACCTTTCGTTTCTATCTTTCCATCGGTTTAGCATCCATAAAAGAATCCTTTTGTTTGTAAATCAGGGGAACCCATTGTTGGGTGCTGGTGCCGAGGATCTTACCAATGGCTCGCGACGAAATGGTCGCTCCAGTGATTCCGTCCACCTCCCAGGGATTTTCTTTTGCACCATGTTTGACAGGTACGACGGTGTTTTTCACCTGGCTAAAATCATCGGTTAGTGATACATCCAGTGCCTTAAAGTTGGCGAGAAAATCAGCATCCTTCTCGATTTTATCTCCGAGACCCGGTGTTTCTTTACTCTCCAATACATGAAATCCCACGACTTGTTGTTTTTCTGGATCATATCCATATAAAATCCGCAATATGTCAGCAAACCCCATTCCTTCAGCTTCTACAGCAATGCCTATCAGCTGATTGTTTTCGTCGTATCCAGCATAAACCCTTTGGTCTATTTCCTCATCGCTGTTCATGGGTAGGAAAGTATTTGCTTCATCCAATATATAGGCTTGTTTTTTTGTAATGCCAGGAATTACCTTAAAAATGGCTTTTTCTAGAGCCTCTGCCCTGTTCTTTTTGATTCTTGGTAGGGTCCCCTCAAAGGTCAATACGATCATCAACGCACAGGCAATACCAATGCCCACCATGGCCTTTAGCATTTTCATGCTAGCAGCAGGTGTTGTGGTGGTGGATGGATTGGTATCACTCATGATTGTGTGAGACGTTTTGATGTGCCATAGACCCTGGGCCTGATCAGGTTATCAATATGTGGCGAGATGGCATTGGCTAGCAGTATGGCATACATGACTCCTTCCGGCAAACCACCCCATAGCCTGATCACAACAACCAGAAGTCCTATGATGGCGCCATAGATCCAGACTCCGACAGGCGTGATTGGTGAAGCGACCATATCGGTGGCCATGAAGATGGCACCCAACATGAGGCCACCAGAGAATAACATAAAGATGGGAGAAGGATAAGCTTGCGCATCGATCAAATACAGAATGCCGCTAAGTACAAAAACAGTGGTAAAGATCGAGATGGGTATTCGCCAATTCATCATATTTCTTGCCACCAGATATGCACCACCTAATATCAAGAGCAATGCACATGTCTCCCCAGTAGATCCACTCACAATACCTAAGGCCAGATCCTGAGTGTCGGTCGTGATTTGGTCAAATTTAAAGGCTGCTAGTGGGGTCGCACCTGTCAATCCATCGACCGTGGGTTGCATAAAGGGGAATGTCAAGGTCGATGATGCCAGGCTTGAAAACCGGCCCTCCACAAAAGCCGGGTACCAGGTGGTAATCGCTACGGGAAAGGCAGCTTGCAGCACTGCTCTTCCCACCAAGGCGGGATTGAATACATTGTATCCCAGACCTCCAAAAATAAATTTACCCATGGCGATGGCGATCACGCCTCCAAAAAATACCATCCACAATGGAAAACTCGGCGGAAGTGTGAGACCCAGCAACAGTCCCGTAATGACTGCCGACCAATCTGAGACCGTGCTTTCTTTGTGCGATAGTCTGCATAAGAAATGCTCAGTCAGGACGCAAGCAGTCGTGGAAGTAACCAATACTAAGAGTGCACTCAGTCCAAAGGAATACACCGCAAAGGCTGATGCCGGTAGGAGTGCCCATACCACATTTTGCATGATGGCATCGGTGCTGATACCCTTCACAATATGGGGAGAAGTGCTGATATGTAGGGTCTTATTTAGCATGCTCAGCTACCTGTTTTGCGGTTTTGCGCTTTCTGACGATAGATTTAGATAATCTGAAATACTGGACCAGAGGGATGTGAGATGGGCATACATAGGAACACGAACCACACTCAAAGCAATCCATCAAATTGTGCTCCTCCGCCATGAGGTCATAAGCCTCGAATTTTGCTAGAATGCCAAGCCTTGAAGGATTTAATGACAGTGGGCATGCATCGACGCAGGCTCCACATTTGATGCAAGGATAGATTTTTGGTGAGCCTTTTACATCATCCTCGGTAAAGACGAGAATACCGGAAGTGCCTTTAACAATGGATATGTCGAGGTTGGACACTGCGACACCCATCATCGGTCCCCCCATATAAACTTCCCGAATGTTCTCAGATACCTCCACCTGGTCCAGCACATATCGGAGAGGTGTCCCAATGGGAATCAAGTAATTGCCCTTTTTCTTGACACCTGGTCCGGTGATGGTGATCACCCGCTCCTGAATACCTCTTCCGTATGGGAGTAGGCGTCCGATTTCAGCCACGGTGGCCACATTGACAGCCACCACACCGACGTCTATGGGCAATCCTCCAGATGGCACCTCATAACCCAGGACGGAGGTAATCAGCATTTTTTCGGAGCCTTGCGGATATTTGACAGGAACCACCCTGACCGATACTGGCTCTCCGGCTGGAATCAATTTCTCCAAGTGGTCTGCTGCATCTTGCTTATTGGCTTCGATGCCTATGATCGCTTTTTCTGCCCCCGTCGATTTCAGTAAATACTTGATGCCCATGAATATATCTTCCGCCTGCTCCAACATCACCCGATGATCGGTGGTCAAGTAAGGTTCACATTCTATGCCGTTGACCAGTAGCACATCGCAATGCTTCCCATCTGGCACTTTTAGCTTTACGTGGGTGGGAAAAGCAGCACCACCCAGTCCTACGATCCCAGCGTCTTGCACCCCCTGCAGGATCTCATTAGGGGTGGCCGTCTCTAGGTCCACAGGTGTCCCTTCCATGACCTCCTGACTGGAAGAGTGAAATGCCTCCAAGTAGATCCCTGGGACCATCTTGCCAGAAATAGTGGGTACATTTCTTATTTTCCTGACCGTCCCAGATACCGGGGAGTGGATGGGTACCGACACATACCCCGTGGCTTTGGCCAGCACTTGACCTCTCGTTACTTCCTGTCCTTCTCGCACCACAATTGCTGATGGGGCACCAATATGCTGCGCCATCGGCAATATGATCAGGGGAGCAAAGGGAAACTGCCTGATCGGTAGATCATTGGTTTCACTTTTATGCTCCGGTGGATGTATACCGTGCTTGAACGTGTTATGCTGAGTATTTAACAATCCCATCAAACAGGTTGTGCTTTACGATTCCCCTCAATATGCTTGAATCGGGCGCTCATTGCACTATTTATAAATTTACTAATGAGAGTTAATTAAATTTCTCACCACGGGCTATCCATTTATCAATATCCTTCTCTGATCTATCGGCTGGGAGCCCCGGATGAATTACTCTGGCCGTACATTTCTCAGCAGCCTTGACCAGGTCCTGATAAGGCCCTCCGTCTGGATTTTTGATAAATGCTTTCTTGTCGCTGTTGTAGGCAAATATGTTGGAGTTGAGCTTAGTACATTCATCACAGGATGTGCACTCATCCGTTTCCAGCCATGGAGCCATGTATTCACCATTGCTCTCAGGACCTGCCACCTCTGCGGAGCCTTGATCTCCATCTGCTAATGCCAGATCCACGATGTCATTTCCATCGCCACTGGCCATTTTCATCAAGCCCTGGGCAATTTTTCCAACGACTTCGGCGCGGATCTTGCCTTCCATGTCAACTTCTTCTTTCATTTCTGTATCGATGCCAGCCATGGCGCGCAACATGATCCAAAAATCCCTCCTTTCCTCACATGATGACACAATCGCCTTGGCGACCAATACGCGATTTAGATGCTGTTTTCTATCGACCGCCCAGATGAATGGGAATTTGCCTTCGCGATCCTCTTCATCCAGATCAAGAAAATCAACCAATGGGACCATATTGTCGTTCCAGGCATCCCTTGGTACCCGACGGAAGTGTTTTCTAAACCGACCTTCTGTCAAGGCAAAATCGGCAAATGTCATAGCAACCTCCATATTCTTCTCACGACCATTTTCCTTATATTTCAATTGATAGGTAGGCCAGATCTCATCCATGGCAGGATTTCCATCCAAATCGAATGCATCTTTCACTTTAATTCCATGATCCGGATTGTATTTGAAAATGGGATATGCCCTGGACTCCACCGCCAGTTTGGCTTGATGTACCCCTAGGTCATCACCCACACCATGCTCGGGTTGACAGGTAGTGTAAAGATTGAATATCGCTGGTCGCTTCGTCATTAGACCATCGATAAAACCCTCGATCATTTGACTGGTGTTGGCCAGTGCACCCTGCAACACATAGGTGTTTCGGTGTGCCATGGCTATCATACCGATCTCCTTGCGTGGTTCTGCCTTACCCTTGCCCACCTTACCAAACTGGGCCATATCTGATACTTGACCGATGAAGCCGGAAGTACAAGCCTGACCACCCGTGTTGGAGTAGACTTGAGTATCAACTACAATCACCTTAATGGGCTTGCCCGAGGCCATCATCCGTGACAAGTTCTGAAATCCGATATCGTACATGGCGCCATCACCACCCAGGGTGACCACTGGTGGACACAGCAACCACTCTTCGTCAGAAAACTGTTGCCAATTGAAGTACGTGAAAAAATCATCGTGGGTATCTGCATCATAATCGCCACTGAGCTCGAGCTCGGCTTTCCGAATTGTCCTAAATCCATCAGCCATTTTTGCCATGTGGCCTTCGAAAATGCCCATTGCCATCGAAGCAGAGTCTTGGAATAGATGGTTGGCCCATGGGAAAGGGTAGGGATTAAATGGCCAGGTGCTTCCCCATACAGAGGTACAGCCTGTGGAGTTGCACATTCCCATGGTAGATCGCCCTTTCCCGGTAGTGCCATTGGTATATTTCCATCTCAGTTTCTTCAGCTTAGCAAGCAATTGAGTCACTTCCCTCAACCATTCTTGGTCTATCGGTTCGGTCCCTCGAGCCGACTCTATTTTGCTAGCGATGCCAGCCATCGTGAGATCTGCATCCTGTGTCTCGGAGACGATTCTCGACATCATCTCCGCATCACCGAGATCAACTGGTTGCATCAATTTCTGCTGAATGTGATTTTCCAACTTACCACATAGATCATCTAAGTGAGCCACATGCTTTTCGATGCGCGGTTGCATCAGTGACTCCACCGTTGCGGTAAATAGGTGAACGACAGATTTTTCTGAGCAGCCCAAGCAGGCACCATCGCCACTGGCGAAACTCAGATACGCCTCTTTATTAAGCAATATTGTTTCGAGTGGGCCGATTTTTTCCTCCAGGTCATCGATCCTATTGTACTTGGGAGGTGTGTTGGGAAGATCGGACCAGAAATCCCACTCCTTATTTAGACGGGCAATGGATTCTTCGGTCTGAGTGACCGATATTAATGCGTCGTCGCTACAAACTTCCACGCATTCCATGCAGCCCTTGCAGGTGGTTGGGTTGATGGTAATGCTGAAAAGGCCACCACTATTGGGTTCATTTTTCTCATGTAAGTCATAGTAAGGACGAGTCAAGGCAAATTTGAAATCACCCAACTCTTCTTTAAACCAATCAAACTCCTTCGATAAATCTGCTTTTTCACCATTGCTTTCAGCGATGGTTTGATCAATCGCCTCGTAGATGTTATCGTTGACAGTGCTGCCGTCCGATTCGTTCATCAGTGCACGGATCTTGCTTTCCATGGTACGGACAGCCTTTGGGAGCAACTCCACTTTCCCGTAGTTTTTCTTTACCCGGTTGACGACCGTTTCCAACACGTCCGACAATTCACTGACCAGTCCTGGAATGGCGGTATCTGGACAAGCTGTGTAACAGTCGCCGCAGGCCGTACAATTGTTTGGGATCCATTCCGGGTGCTCAAACCGTATGCCGGTCATGTCTCGGAAAAGAGAAGTGACTGCGGGCATGACACTTAAGCCAATGAATGGATCAGTGATGTTGTCGTTCCCCATACCCCGCAGGTAAAAATTACCCGTCTGTTCCCAGAAACGGTGTATGTCACTCATGTTTGATTCACTCTTGGGAATCCCCTTCATCATAGAAGGTATGGCCAGGGTGGTCAGTCCATTTTCTTTCTTCTCTTCTCCCTCTCCCAGGACTTTATTTTTGATTTCGTGTACTTCATCAAAACCGCGTCTTACCACGCGTACGTTGTCATCGACTACACGTTGACCTTTTGCACCAAATTTGTGCTGCAACTGGTCTTTGATGGCGCTCAGGAGTGTTTCTTCTGTCAGGTTTGCTTTTTCCATCAATGGTGAAGCGGCAAAGAATGCCCCTTGAAAAGCGATACCCTGCATCCTCAATTGTAATTCAGGATTAGTGGCTTCCTCTCTTGCGATCTTGAAGCCATCTATATAGAACACATGGATGTCATTATCGATGATCACCTTTTGGTAGGGTAGAGGTATGTCTGCCCACACCTCTTCAGGTTTACTTTTGTCGCTTTGAATGATGAAGGATCCTCCCTTCTTAAGCCCTGCCAGTGCGTTGGTATGCTTAAAGACATTGGGATCGGGTGAGAGGACCACGTCGACAAAGAAGTATTCGCAATTGATACGGATCGGCTCTGGCGCGGCTGCCAGATAATACGTGGTCGGCTGACCTTTTTTCTCTGAGCCGTATTTGGGATTGGCTTTGATATCAAATCCGAGCAATTCGTAAAGTGTCATGGCCAGGTTCTTACCAGTCGTGATGGCTCCCCAGCCACCCACAGAGTGAAATCTGACGGTGATGGCGCCCTCGGGCATTAGATTTGGGTTTTCAGACCCTCGTATGGCGAGCTCTTTCACATGTGGATAGGCATCCTGCACGGTCTCCTGATAAACTCGCTGCTTAGGTGTATAGGGCACATCTCGGATGAAGTCGATCGAGAGATAGAACTGCTTTTTACGCTTGCCGTCGGGCAGCATGTTTTCCACAGCACCGATGATCCCCTCAGGTTGCAAATCACGGCTTCCCATTCCAAAGGAGCCAGAGAATAAAGCCGGCATATCAGATGCTCTATAACTTGGTAGTTGAGGGTAGGGCTGGTGCTTGGGATTGGTGCCATTTTCCAGGCATTTGGAAAGGGCGGATCTGATCTCCCGTGCAATGGGCGGGTCGACTGCCAAGGGTTGATCCAGCCGTTCCAGAATGGTCACACCTTTTTTTCCCTTCAGCACCTGACCAATCATATCTGATGGAAAAGGTCTGAACATCACCAGGTCTACGACACCGACTTTTACCCCCCTAGTCTCGCGGAGGTAGTCAACCACCGCCTGTGCACTAGACACAACACTGCCTTGTCCAAGGATGAGGTAATCTGCATCCTCCGCTCGATACGACATGACGCGGTCATACCTTCGACCGGTTAAGGCTGCGTACTCCTCAAAAGCCTGTTCGGTCAGTTCCTTGATGTGGTCGAAGAAGAAGGGTCTTTGCGCAGCTACACTTTGCATGTAGGAATCCTGGTTCTGTACGATACCAGCCATGACGGGATTATCCACATCCCATAGTTCTGGTATGCGACGACGAGTATCACCGTAGATGATTTTTTGAGCCGGAGTTGGCGTATCAATAATGTCATCCGGTCTTCCCAAATATTCCTTGATTAAGTCTCGTTCTGGTAGTAAAAATGATTCGATCAGGTGGGTGGTCAAGAACCCATCTTGCGCTACGATACCTGGGGTTAGGGCTAGTTCTGCGATGCGGTGTGCGATGATGTTCAGGTCAGCTACATGCTGTGCACGATTTGCAAAGAGCTGAAAGAACCCTGTATCGTCGATGGCGTGGTAGTCATCATGACCGGCGTGCACGTTGAGTGTTGACTTAGTCATAGCCCTGGCTCCAATATTCAGGACATAGGTCAATCGTTTGCCCACGGCAGCATATAGAGATTCATGCATATAGGCTATCCCTTGTCCGGAGGAGAAATTGGCAGCTCTCAATCCGGTCATAGAGAGGCCTGCTGTGACTGCGGCAGCAGCGTGTTCTCCTTCAGGTTCGATAAATATGAGGGGTCTATCAGAAATGTTTAAATGACCTTTGGCCGTCTCTTCTGCCCAATACTCACCCATTTGAGTGGAGGGTGTGATTGGATATGCACCTGCCGCATCGGTAGATTCACGTTCACACATGATGGCGGCTGTGTTGCCATCCATGGCTACTCGTCTACCAGGATACTTGACCTTTTTTGATTCTTTGTTCATAACAGCTTCTTTTGTGCAGTGTTATTGGTTTAGTAATGTGAATAGAATATGATGGTAATCTTATTATTCGCCTATAGTTTAGGTGGCTTCTGTTCATTCATATCGTCCTTTGAACTTGCCATTTCACCAGGATACAATATCGGAAAATTCCTCTTACAGGGTTTGCTCCTGGGACAGTAGTGCTGTTGGTTATAGAGTGCTATGAGATGCATCCGGGGTGGTGGGAGGTGTGCAACATTAACATCAGTTGTATCCATTCTTTTGGCACAGTAGCTTTCTCTTTGTTGATATATCGGCACGATTGCAATGAAGCACATATTTGCCGCAAAATACTAAGGTCGTCCCCAGCGGAAGATGAGGAATGTCAATGGATTACATGATTGGAATCAACGCAAGACGTGCAGTATGTCATGGAATGGCTGAAATGTTTTAGGTCACACCAAGATCATTGATGAAACATTGGCATGATCGAATTGCCACCACCATTCTGGCGCCATCCTTGTCAGGGGGGGCACAATGAGCGGGGTGTTATGTCAGACCTCCAAATCTTGGGTGTCACTTAATGTAGAAGAGTGATACATTTTCGAAGATGGTACCAGTACCGTTACAATGTAGGTTCCCAGCCCGGCTCATAGGTTCGACCCCATAATTTCATGGCATCGCGATCGTACATGGTGCCACTCATGTCATCGATGTCGAATCCCCTACCTATTTTATAGGCTATGTTTGAATAATGCACCATGGCTTGGGTGATGGTACCGTCTGAGATCGGTGCATTCAATGTCCCTTTTCCACGGATCGCATCGAAAAAATTGATCACATGCGCAGTAGACATATCACCACCTCCACCCAAGGCTGTGCCGGCTTCTTTTGAGGCAGATTCATTAGTCTTGATCACCTTTCCTTTGCGATCGTATAAGATGTACTTGTTGCGGTTGACCATCACGGAGCCCTCACTTCCATAGATGATGGTGCCACGCCCCCCTCCATATGTGCTGTGCCCACTGCGGCTCTTCCCATCCCACTGGATGATTTTGTCACCGGCAAACCCAAAGGTCGCTTCCATCGTATCGTACATTTCCCATCCGTCGTTGATGAAGTGGCGTTTGGCGGCTTCTACATCTACCCTCATGGGGAGATCCACTTGCAAGGCCCAGCGAGCGACATCAAATTCGTGGGTACCATTGTTGCCAGATTCTCCGGTGCCATAGTCCCAGCCATACCAATGCCAATTGTAATCCCAAGTCTCTTCGGTGTATGACCTCCGAGGAGCCGGTCCCTGAAACAGCTCCCAATCCAAACCATCACGTACGGGGCTCATCTTTTGCACCGGCACTTCTCCCCGGCTGCTCGTATAAAATGCCAGCGCCTTATAAGGAGTACCAATGGTTCCAGCATGGATCTTCTTGATGATCTCTATCGTGTGATCTGACGAACGTTGCTGTACTCCCATCTGTACCACGCGATCGTATTTTTCCTGAGCAGCCACGATCAGTTTGTTTTCGAACATATTATGGCTACATGGTTTCTCTACATAGACATGTTTTCCTGCTTTAAGTGCCAAGATGGTACCTGGCGTATGCCAATGATCAGGTGTCGCATTGATAATGATGTCGATCTCCCGATCGTCGAACACTTTGCGAAAATCGTTTTCCAATTTGGGAGCATAGTCGATTTGTGAGGCAA
Source organism: Saprospiraceae bacterium (assembly GCA_965223025.1). Taxonomy (GTDB): domain Bacteria; phylum Bacteroidota; class Bacteroidia; order Chitinophagales; family Saprospiraceae; genus JABDMH01. Next base: position 2,607,127 of record CBDCVP010000023.1, on the reverse strand, counting down.
TCGCTTTGGCAGCCTTGTCACGCTGGCTTTTCATCACATCGCAAAGGTATCGCAGTTCTACATTGCATTCCTTGGCTGCAATTGGTGGGAAGTAAGCCTTCAACCTCCTGCCCAAACCCATGATCCCGATGTTTAGGCGGTCGTTAGCACCCATGATTTTTTTATAGCTGCGGGCAGACATGCTGGTAGCCTGGACACCGATGGCTAGTCCACCTGCTCCTGTAGATACTTTCTTGATAAATTCCCTTCTATTTGAACCCATTTTCATTGCTTTTTCATGATTGCTAAAAAACCTTTAATATAACTCAAGATGCTGTCTTTTCTGACATTGGATGTCATTTTTTCGATTTCTGGCCGTGCTGCCAAGTGGCAAAAGGAACGAGCTGTACTTAGGCCAGATTGCTGTCTCCTTGGTTACTAGTATCATTTCGATTAATTTGTACCTTCAGTTTCCATCAATATTGATCGGGAAAAACAGCAAGATGACTTCAATATGATTAGGCGTAGAGATTTTGTGCGATCCTTGGGATTGTTGACAGCGGCGACCCTTACTACAGGTGCACATGCTATAACTCCCGGTGTAGCGAAGGCAAACCCAGTCATTGATAAGCGGGAAGCAGTGCTCAAGATGCTGACATCGGCAGGGCCACAAGATTACATCCCAACCGGTTTTTTTGTGCATTTTGGCAAGGGGTATCAGTGGAGCGATGCTGCCGTGGAAAGACACCTACAGTATTTTGAAACCATTGATATGGACTTCATCAAGATACAGTACGAATCGGTTTTTCCCGCTTTAGACACGATCAAACGACCTAAGGATTGGGTCAATATGCCTTTCTATAAAAAGGATTTTTATCGCGACCAGTTGTACGTGGTAAAGAAATTGGTTAAAAAGGGTAAGAAGAGGGCTCCCGTCATCGCTACTGTTTATTCACCATTTATGTGTGCTGGGCATTCTATCACCGCTCCACTGCTTACCCAACACCTCAAAGAGGATCCAGAGCTGACAAAGAAAGGCTTGGACATCATTACAGATAGTGTCATGATATTTGTGAAAGAATGCATCAGGCTTGGGGTAGATGGATTTCTGGCACCGACGCAAGGCGGTGAAGGTTTTAGATTTGACGACCCTAGTATATTTAGAGATTATATCAAGCCCAGTGATCTAATATACATGAATGAGATCAATGCTTCATGTATCTGCAACGTCCTACACATATGTGACTATGATGGTGCCTATGACGATGTAAGCCCATTTCTCGATTATCCAGGAGATATCGTCAATTTGAGCGATATGGTAGCTGGAGAGCGTGTTCCCCTAAAGGATCTGTATAAGATGTTTGGACAGCGCCCAATCATGGGAGGTCTCGAGAAAAAGGGTGTTATTCTAACCGGCACCGAGCAAGAAATCACTGCCGAGGTCGAAAGGGTGCTCAAAGGGGCTCCCGAGCGATTTATCTTAGGTGCAGAATGTGCACTGCTGGGAGATGTGAATTGGAAGAAAGTACGTACGGCAGTGGATACGGCCCACCATTTTACGCGATCATAACTGCGAATGAAGTTTGTACCTGTCATATCAAGTCTTAGAAAGTTTTTTCTGCTATCACTTTTGGCCGGACCATGGATTTCATGTGCAAGACATCATAGCCCTCCGACCTGGTTTAAGGGAAACACCCATGCGCATACCACCTTATGTGGACATGCGGACACAGATCCTGACAGTGTTGCCGTATGGTACTTGGATCGTGGATACCACTTTCTGATTTTGAGTGAGCACAATCACTTCATCGATCCAGATAGTGTGCAACTACCCACAGATAGACGGTCTGATTTTATACTGATACCTGGCGAAGAGATCACCGGCCACAAGTCGATTCATACTACGGCCATGAATATTGATGGGTATATTGAAGAGGAATATCTCAAGATGGTGGATAAGGAAGCGACTCCGATAGACCAGCTGAGACAAGCGGTGGCCATACTCCGTCAACCCATTGCACAATCCAAAACAGAGATCATACAACGACATACCAATAGTGTCTTGGAGTCTGGTGGTCTCCCGATCTTAAATCATCCCAATTATCAATCTGGGGCTCAACCAAGAGACATACTTCCAGTGCAACATTTGCACATGCTGGAGTTATATAACGGACATCCAGATGTACACAATTGGGGCAATGATATGCACCGGTCGGTAGAGGAAAAATGGGACAGCTTGCTGACCGCTGGGATGTTGGTGTTGGGCATTTCATCAGACGATGCTCATCACTTCAAAGCCTGGACGACCGAGACCTCAAATCCTGGGAGAGGATGGGTGATGGTCAATAGTAATGGGGTGCTGACAGCCAACTCCATCACAGCGGCCATGTCAAAGGGGCGTTTTTATGCCACCAATGGGGTTGTACTTTCCGAGATTGATCACGACTCTTCAGCGTATCACATTGTCATTGATACTTCAAGTACATTGGCTGAGCTCGGGTCACCCTACGTGACAGGCAAAATTGAAGATCAGGGCAAAGAGGGTTTTGTCACATCTTTTATTGGGAAAAACGGTATGATTTTGCATCGTGACGAGGGTATAGAATCCACTTACAAGATATCTTCTGTAGACGGCTACGTGCGAGCTAAAATCAGCTATTCAAGAAAAAGGTCTGATGGTACCTGGGAAAGTTTTTTTGCTTGGACCCAGCCACAATTTCTTGACGAGCGCGCAAAAATACTTGGCAGTGGAAGTGTGTGGGCTAACCACACGCATGAATGACCGGGCCCTGAAATCCTGACCTAATTCACTAGATCGGACACACCTCCAGGCAATCGATAAAGCGTGCGAATGGCCTTACTATTTAATGCTCGATCGAAAATACTCACTTCATCCAGCAGTCCGATGTAGTTTAAGCCGAGAAATATTTTGGCATTTTCTTTCTGCCATGTGAAGGGCTCGTGAATTTTCCGCTTGCCTTGCTTCTTACCGTTGATATAAAAAGTAGCTCTGCCACGGTCAGTATTTAATCCTTTGAATGTCATCACTACATGGGTCCATTGGCCCTTTCCAAAAGGATGTCCCTTGGCTTTGACCAGTCGATTTTGAAAGTCTGGATTCTGGTCAGGGGATTTCTTATCTGGATTCCAGATCGTGACATCCCCAAAAACACCCATTCGAAAATCTCTGGGATTTTTATCTGAGAAATCCACCCACAATGCCGCATCGTCATAGCCCGCATCGGTGATTTGTATAGGGTCGGTATAGCCGGGGGCTAAATCTTGCTCGGGATCAAGGCTGAGCCAAAGGGAAATGGTGCCTGACCAGTTGCTTTCAGAGTAATGGATGTTATTTGCCGCTTGGTAGAAAATGACCGGTTTGCCCTTTGCTGTAAAAGACAATGCCTGACCAAACTTTCCCCCTTGATCCTCTATAAAGACTTCCTTTGGAAGTTGATCAGGGCTCACGTCTGTCACCTGGTCATAGTTGGGAGCTAAATATAACTGATCGTCACCTTTAGCAAAATCTGCTTTCAACCCGTGCTCGAAGGTAGTGCAGAAAGTCAGGGCAGTTTTCAAAGAGGCTCCTCCCGTTGAAGTCTGTGACTGGACTCCATTGGTGAGCATCAGTGTACATAGTAAGAAAGAAAGTCTGTGCAACATGGTGTTTTTTCAATTATGATGATCTCTAGCTCCCAAGAGATCATTTAATACGCCAAAGCAGCCCTTCCGCTTCCATGGCTCTACACGATATTAGTGATTTTTTATCATAGCCAGAGTACTTACGGCGGAGGGAATACCGGGTATTGCTCACACCACGGCAAAATCTGACGAGAGCTCCGATGTCATGAATCTCGTGATGGAACCATATGGAAGTTCAGTCTGCGGCTCCTCCGCGCGCTGACCCTGGATTCAGGTATGTCAAAAAGCCTCGGTCTAAAAATCGAATTTAAAGTTTCTAATAGGATAATTAAGCGATGTCTAACCAAAAGACACTATTTTCAGGGCACATTACTCGAAGGGTCGTTTGAAAAAGATTTACTCATGCTCAATTACCACAGAATCATATGAGACATATCATATTACTTACCTTGTTTGTCCTCCCTCTGGCCTGTGTCGATAGGACAACGGGGGTAGAAACATCCAAACCCAATATACTACTGATTTTTGCAGATGACCTGACCTATCGGGCAGTGCAGTCGCTGGGTAATCGGATAATCCAGACACCAAATATCGATCGCATTGCCAGGGGTGGAACCACGTTTTCGCATGCCTATAATATGGGTGGATGGAATGGCGCCATCTGCACGGCATCCAGATCTATGATGATCTCTGGCCGTAGTCTTTGGCGAGCTAATACTTTTAAGGAGTTCTGGCGGAAAGGTGAGGAGATGGATAAGACCTGGGGTAAGTTGATGGAAAGTGCAGGGTACAATACTTATATGACGGGAAAGTGGCACGTCGCTGCGCCAGCAGATCAAGTCTTTCAGAAAGCAACACACATCCGTCCAGGTATGCCTCCAGATACTTGGCCTGCTGCCAAAGTGGGTCAAAAACTAAGGGATCTAGCTACCGGCAAGTACCGATCTCTGCGAGAAATCATGCCGGTGGGTTATCATCGCCCAAATAATGAACTAGACCACTCGTGGTCGCCCACAGATACCAGTAGAGGTGGTTTTTGGCAGGGTGGCAAACATTGGAGTGAGGTCGTGGCTGAGGATGCTTTGTCGTTTCTGGATCACGCCAAGGGACAAGATGATCCCTTCATGATGTATGTGGCATTTAATGCCCCCCATGATCCGAGGCAGGCTCCCCAATCATATATCGATCGATATCCCATCGGGGAGGTGGAGCTACCGGTCAATTTTCAGGCTTTGCATCCATTTGCCGATAGTATGGGTTGTGGCCCTGGTCTTAGGGATGAGGCACTGGCACCATTTCCGCGCACAGCCTATGCAGTAAAAAAACATGTACAGGAGTACTATGCCATCATTTCCCACCTGGACGACCAAATAGGAAGGATCTTGGATGCCCTGGAATCAAGTGGTAAGGTTGAGAACACCTATGTTTTCTTCACCGCTGATCACGGACTAGCGGTGGGTAGGCACGGGCTCCTTGGCAAACAGAATATGTATGAGCACAGCATTAGAGTACCGTTACTGGTGCAGGGTCCCAATGTTCCTTCTGGACAGGTTCTTGAGGCAGATGTGTACCTGCAAGACATCATGGCCACGGCCCTCGATGTGGCCTCCATTGAAAAGCCTGAATACGTAGAGTTTAATTCTCTGATTCCATTAATCGAAGGTGCCCAGACAGTAAGTAACTATGATGCCATCTACGGTGCCTACATCGATTGGCAGCGCATGATCCGCAAAGATCATCACAAACTGATTGTTTATCCAAGGGCCGGTGAAATAGAGTTGTTTGATTTGGAAAGTGATCCTGAGGAGCTCAACAATTTGGCAGAGAATCCTACGCATGCTGAAAAGAGAAAGGCTCTGCTCGCTGAGTTAAAGAGTTTGCAGTCTCACTTTGATGATGCTTTGAAACTGTAGCGTATACCTTTATCGAGTGCGGTTAAAACTTGGAATGGATGATTCTACTTGCTTGCGCGCAAAGGCCTTACCTTCTTCCCACCAGAGGCGCATCTGATCGGGATCGAAGATCAGACTGTTATCTGTCATGACTCTCGGAGTGTGAAAATATCTTATTTTAATATCGTGGTGCATACTTTCCAGCAGTCCGATGTATTTTTCATCGCGAGCAATTTGGGAGAGCATGAAGTCTAAGGCATTCATCAAGAGTGAAAAAGCATTTCTACTTGGCAATTTTTTTAAACTCTTACGGCGGGGAGTCAATATGATTACGTCGATCTCCTTTGCTCCAGCGTCAATGGCCTCCACAATAGGAATAAAATTGCCAAATCCGCCATCGGCGTATTCTTGACCATCTTTGACGACCAAACTCATAAAGGGAATAAAATTAGCGCTAATCCAAATCCAGTCTACAAAATCTTCGTAGCGGCAATCTGACAGATATTTATGCTCTACCACATTACAGGAAAAGTTTGATACGGCAATCACCACTTTTTGAGGTGCTTCTTTTACGCGATCAAAGTGCTCTTGAGTAAAGGTCCTTCTGATGAGCCTTCGGAGAGCATGGGTTTCCCCAAATGTTTTTTTTCCTTTCAAAAACATCTTTAGGACTCCGAGGTGGTTGATCTTCGTACGGTATATGCCTTTCTTCTTTCTGATAATAAAGGGATGACTAGAAAAAATATCATCCTGGCACACATTTGTATAGACATCGCGTGCTCGATCAATTTCTCCCGCAGCCAGAAGGGGTGCTAACAAAGCGCCAGTAGAAGATCCCGCAAAAAGATCGTACTGGAGACCGCATTCTTTTATTAAATACTCGGCTACACCACCAGCATAGGCTCCTTTTGCACCACCTCCTGATATGACCAGCGCTCTCATCATTTATCTGTACTAGTAGGCCAATTGATTGCCTGAATGCCCATAGTTTTGAAAACAGAGGCAAAGGTAATACAAATGGGGCATTACGGTGATTCTGGTGCAGCTTATCAAAGGAGGATGAACTTCACACTAGTTTTGACACATTGGTGGTCATTAAAGTGGAAAATCATTCACCAGGCTTTTAACGAATGAAATGGCCAATGAAGGTTTGAGAAGGAGCATAAATAATACACCAAACAGCGAACCGTAAAAATGTGCCTCATGATCGATGCGGTCCTGTACATTTTTACTAGCATAGGATGAATACCAGAGATACAGTATCCCTCCAACTATGGCAGGAATAGGTAGGACTGCGTAGAGGTAGAGATATTGCCAAGGATAAAGGAGTATAAAAATAAATACAATACCGGCCACACCACCGGAGGCACCGACAGCCATGTAGCTCTCCTGATTGTGCTTCTTAAAGTAGGATGGCAGCGAAGCGCAAACAATGGTTAGTAAATAGACCGTCACATATAATGTCAAACCCAGGGTAGGGCCAAAAAATTGGACGAAGTGCAATTCTATGTATTCGCCAAAGCTATAGAGTACAAACATGTTGATGAGCAGATGCACCCAACCCCCATGTACAAATCCTGAAGTGAGTAATCTATAGTACTCCTTACTTGAGTACTCTTTCATAGGCCAATGAGCTAATGCATAAAAGACATTCGAATGATTGAATGCGTAGTATGAAATAAGACAAGTGATGGCCACAATAATGATCGTAATCGACATGAGTGTACGTTAGAATTCAGTGTAAAGAAATGCTGATCTTAGCGTTTGATGTTTTTGAAATGAGCCAATTCTTCCCATTTTTTTGTCAGATTGTTTTTGAGTTCGTTTCCAAATCATTTCAACAGAAAAAATGTTCTTATTTATAGATGCGGAACCACAGATAAAAAATTCAATCCAGATAGGTCGATTTGGTCTTTTTTTTGCTAGGCATGGTGGTAGGGCTGATTTCTTAGGATCGTAAAGGCTCTATATAATTGTTCGAGAAAGATCACTCTGGCCATGTCGTGTGTGAATGTCATTTGGGAAAGGGAGAATAAACCATCTGCACGTGCATAGACATCGTCTGAAAAACCATAGGCACCCCCGATTATAAATATTAATCGGTGAGATACAGACATTGATTTATGATTGATGTAGGTGGCGAAACCAGTGGAAGTGTACGGAGTACCCTTCTCATCCAACAGAATAATATGGTCCGTTTTCTTAATGTGCTTAAGTATGCTCTTACTTTCGTCTAGAGCCTGGGATCTTTTGTTCTTCTTGGCCGATGGTAGCACCCTGATCTCCAGAGGATGAAATCGCTTGATTCTCTTTGAGTAATCAGAAATCAATGTCTCCAGATTAGCAACGGAGGTTTTTCCAGTCCACCATACTTCTATTTTCATACTTAGACCTCCTTCAAGGCTTTGGTGAAGAATGATCTTTCGGAAAATCTGTTGATCAAATCTCCTTTGATGTCACGTGCCAGGCGACCCAACTGTCTTTTGCGAAGAGATTTTAATATCGCATCTACATAGGCAACACTTTGATAGCCTAGATGTTGATCGAGATGTTTGGTCATCTCGTTTAAAAAGAATCTTTTCAACCATTTTGCTTCATTTTTATAAAGATAATTGGCGTGTTCCAATACCAGTGCCAATGATCTGCTCTCAAGCAATGTGTTTTTTAATTCTTCACGGAGGTTTTCTGCCCGATAAATTTTTGCCAGCATTGAAAAGTTGTCATTAGATTCCAATTGTGTTGTAATTAAAGTCCTGGTATCCCTCCAGTTTGGCATTTCACGCAACTTTCCTAGAGCATCCGAGTCGTGATCAAGAAGGAAGCAATCCAGATAGAGGCTATGCAGCAAGTGGTCATCAGCTCCGATATCTGCCAATTGGTTTATTGCAAGAATTCGATGGCGCTTCCCGGGTGCAGCTTCGTACAGCTTTTTACATGTGTCCAAGATTAAGTCTTCGTCTGGGTGCTCTTTCAATACGGCTAACATGCTCACCAAAAGATCCAGGTTTTCATTGCCATGCAAAATCAGATGTTTGATAGATCTCTGGTCGTTTGATTTCACATACATTCTTAACAAGGACAACTTTCCCATACGGTCACTTCCTCTATTGATGGCAAGTGCATTTTCTAAGTCATTGACGACCACGTGACTCTCCGGTTGCACCAGTGCATCGAATAGAATATAGTACAAGTTCAGTGTGCTATCCTCAACGACATATTTGTTTTCAGTGTACAGACGTCGAAAATCCGAAAAAGCTTTATTGCGCAGTTGTGGAGCGATGCTTGCAGCAAGGATGTCTGAGAGTTTCTGATGTGCGAGTAGATTTATGTGAATGACATCGTATGTAGCAAAAGTTGGTTGTCTGAGTACTAAGAAATAAATGCTGCCGAGGATGATATTATAGGCCTCCCGGAAGTTTTCCTGAACAACCAGATCATCAGACAACGCTAGTAAATCGGCGATGAAATTTCTGATTTTTCTAAATTTCGGTCGATTCAGCTTCTCTTTGACAGTGTGTCGCTCGTATTTTTTAATAATATCAAGGTACTTAAACCTGTTGTTTTTTACTTCGATAAGATGAGCAAATTGGGATCGCAATTTTAGAGAAAAGGCTGTGTCTGCGGTAGCATATTTACTGACAAAATCTTTGAGATCTCGCTCACTTAGGTGGTCGATCAACTGATGCACATGGAGACTGCTTACAGCAGATTTCTTCCTTTTGTTTTGCGTCTTTTTCTTTTCTAGCCGTCGACCTTCGGCGATAAGGATGATGGCTGCGCCAATATGGCTGCAGATCTGGTGATTCTGAAAGTGATGGCAATCGCAGGAGTATGACTTTACGCTCTTTCTACCCACCAGTACTTCTACTTCATACGACTCCACGTCATCTACATCAAAGATGTGACATCCGTCTTTTAACAAGTTTTGCTGCCTAATGGCTTTGGTGTCGATCAATACCCTGGCCCGATCCAAGTATCGCTCAGCGATGTACATGAAATAGTTGTCAATGGGAAAAGAGCGCTTTTGCATGTAGTATGGACTTGCCTAACCCTCAAATATAGTGAAAGCTTGCGGATGTCTGTGAAGTCGAGGAAGTGGCATGGGAAGAGGATGTGGGACTTTTTGCGGAGACTGGGGTCCACCACGGTCTGAGCCACTGGGCAACTTTATGCACATTGCTACCGTGCCATCACCTCTGATTTTTGTTAATTTTATGGCCGTAATGAAAACCATTCTATTAGTACGGCATGCCAAATCGAGTTGGGCGGATTTAAGTCTTCCAGACCACAAGCGACCGCTGAATGCCAGGGGCCGGAGGGATGCACCTTACATGGCATCTATCGCACAGTATCGAGAAGGGACACTTGATCTGCTGATCAGTAGTCATGCCAAAAGAGCCTACAGGACTGCTAAGCATTTTCGGAGCGCCTTCAGGATGAGCAAGGACAATCTTTGGAAAGATGTGCGACTTTATCTGGCAACACCTCAGGAGATCATCACTGTCATCAGAGAAATCCCTGAAAACTATGCCAAAGTGGCCATTTTTGGTCACAACCCTGGTACGACAGACCTGGCTAACCTTATAAGTGATGATAGAATTGACAATGTGCCTACATGTGGTGTGGTTAAGCTCCAGGCCGACATTGATCAGTGGTGTGATTGGACGGTAGAAAGCACAACTATGCTGGATTTCTACTATCCCAAATTATTAAATGCATGATCGGACGAGCTCTTTCGATAGCTTTGGTTGGGATATTATTGTTGCATGCTTGCAAGGAAAGGGCCCTTCTTGAGCCCGCGACGAGGTTGGACGATAGTACCTTGGTACTGCTTATGACCGATGCTTTCATACTTCAGTCAGCCTTTCGGCAGACTTTTGGTGCTGTGCGGGATAGTATGAGTGAAGTATATACCCAGCAGCTCTTGCAGAAGTACGACATTTCTAAAGAAGTATATGACGATAATATGAGATGGCTGGATGCGCATCCAGGAAAGCTGGACTCCATCTATGCCAAAATACTTGATAGAGCCAGCAATCTCGAAAACAAGATTAGCCGTGCATCGGCACAAATGCCTGACAAATAAGACTACACAATGGACACCAAGGTGTTGGTTATCGATGATGAGAATGATGTACTTGATTTTATAACCTATAATCTGAAGCGAGAGGGGTATCGTGTAAAAACTGCCTCAACCGGTATGGAGGGTATCACCAGAGCCAGATCATTCTTACCGGATGTGATCTTGTTGGATGTGATGATGCCCGACTTAGACGGTATTGAAGTGTGTAGGCAGCTGAGAAGTGATACGACCTTTGACCAAACCATCATTGCCTTTCTCACAGCGAGAGGTGAAGATTATACGCAGGTGGCAGCCCTCGACTACGGAGGTGATGATTTTATTGTAAAGCCCATCAAACCGAGTGTCCTCAAAAGTAGAATTAATGCACTAGTCAGGAGAAGTGGAAGACAACCTTCACGAGATAACCATATTTTGACCTTGGGGGATGTGGTAGTCAATAGAGAGGAGTATAGGGTGATGAAAAATGGCAAGTCCATTGATTTTGCTAAGAAGGAATTTAAGATATTGGAATTATTGATGACATCGCCAGGAAAAGTGTTTTCGCGAGAAGAAATATTTCGAAAAGTCTGGGGTGCTGATATCATTGTGGGAGAGCGCACCATTGATGTACATGTACGAAGAATACGAGAGAAGATTGGTAGTGAATATATAAAGACATTAAAGGGAGTTGGGTACAAAATTGAGGACTAGATGTTTAAGAATCTGACGCCCCGGCAAATTGCCATTTATTCCTCAATCGTGATCACGATCATCTATTTGGTTGTTTTTATTTCTTTGGGTAGGCAGGTGCGTTCTTCCGAATTTTTCGAATTGATTCTTTCGGTTTTTATCGTCTTGGTCACTGCCTATTTTGTCAATTTATATTTTCTTAAAAAGTACATTTTTCGAAAAATAAAACTGATTTATAAGACCATACACCGGTTGAAACTGGACCCTGCTCGAAAATTGAAGAATGTGGATAGCGACGATAATATTATCGAGGAAGTAGAGCAAGAAGTGGCAGAATGGGCTGACTATCATCAGAGGGAGATCGATCAATTAAAGAGCTTGGAGAACTACCGGAGGGAATATCTGGGCAATGTGTCTCATGAGCTCAAAACCCCAATATTTAATATCCAGGGATATGTACATACCCTGATCGATGGGGGACTCCACGATCAGACTGTGAATGAGAGATATCTGGATCGTACAGCCAAAAATGTGGATCGCCTCATTACCATTGTGGATGATTTGGAAACGATTTCAAAATTGGAATCAGGTCAAATGGTGCTGGAATTGGAGTATTTTGATATTAGAGAATTGGCTGCCGAAGTTTTTGAAATGCATGAGCTTAAAGCTGCCAGCAAAGGAATCAAACTGATTTTTAAGGAGGGAGCTAACCAGTCTTTTATGGTCAATGCTGACCGCGAATATATTCGACAAGCACTTGACAATCTGGTGATAAATTCCATCAATTATGGTGCGATGAATGGAGTCAGTAAGGTGGCATTCTATGATATGGACAGGAATGTACTGATAGAAGTCGCTGATAATGGAAGTGGTATAGAGGAGAAGCACTTAAAACATGTCTTTGATCGTTTTTATCGAGTAGATAAGAGTCGCTCTCGAGAGGTAGGAGGATCTGGATTGGGTCTTTCCATCGTCAAGCACATCATTGAGGCTCACAATCAAACGATCAATGTGCGCAGCTCACCCGGACTTGGATCTACCTTTGGGTTTACATTAGAGAAAGCTTGATTTTTACTAAAGTCAGCTCCGTGGAAAGGAGGCTAAGAAATGTGACCAAGAGCTTCGCTAGAATCATCCCAGTTTAGATTTTGGATACTCTGTCTGTGACCGTAATTTTACCATCAGGATGATAAGTATAGAAGCCCACTCCGACTTTCTTGCCTAATCTTCCAGCATTTACCATATTGATCAACAAAGGACAGGGCGCATATTTAGGATTTCCAAAGCCCTCGTATAGGACGTCCAAAATGGATAGACAGACATCCAGCCCGATGAAGTCTGCGAGTTGAAGAGGTCCCATAGGATGCGCCATGCCAAGTCGTAAAATCTTATCAATAGCAGCTACACCTGCCACCCCTTCGGAAAGAGCATACATGGCCTCATTAATCATGGGCATCAGGATGCGATTTGTCACGAATCCTGGATAATCATTGACTACTACAGGTGTTTTACCTATGGCTTTCACCAGATCAAGAGCCGCCTTACACACTGCATCGCTGGTTTGATATCCTCTGATCACCTCTACCAAAGACATGATAGGTACCGGATTCATGAAGTGCATACCGATCACTCTCTCCGAGGCTTGGATATATCCAGCAATTTTCGTGATGGAAATGGAAGAAGTATTGGATGCAAGTAAACAGGTTTTGGGCGCATGGCGGTCCATTTCTTTGAATACTTTGAGCTTCGAATCCTCACTTTCAGTGATCGCCTCTATCACCAGGTCTGCATCGCTAACTGCTTCTGCTAAATCAGGAGAGGTATGGATATTGACCAGAGCTTTTACTTTCTCATCGGTGCTTATCTTATTTTTTTGAACCATCCTATCCAGATTCGTACTGATGGTAGCTAGACCCTTTTCCAGCTGTTTTGCTGAAATATCCACAAGATTTACATGATAATCATGAAGTCCAAACACATGGGCGATTCCATTACCCATAGTGCCCGCACCAATCACAGCGATTTTTTTCATAACCCACATTTAGTGCTCGAGAAAAACATTGGCAAAAGCATTTCGTTTTACCATTGATCCTAAGTCTACAATGTAATTTATTTATCAATTGATTGGTAGTCGATTCCGCAATTATTCAGAGCCATTTGTCCGTATTTGTTTGCCGATAGCGATGTGGGTTGGAGTTTCCTGCATTGTGCATGGCCAAAAACCATTGAGTTCTGCAGCATTAGCAGACATCGTCTATCTAGATTCGATCGTGGTCAGAGCATTACACAGTGACTTTTCTGTGGTTGATTTTATTGGTCTGGTACAGGATGATGATTCATTTCTTGAAGCCTTTCGAAACTTGAAGGATGTGGGCTATACTTTTGACACAGAAATGACATTCTTCACTCGGACTGGTCGACCAGTAGGATCTTACCAGGCCAGACATCGACAGGTGCTGAAGGATTCCTGTCGCCAAATGATTCCTATTACAGAGAGTTGGAGTGGCAGGATCAGGAAGAGACGCAGAGATAAGTATCGATATTACACGGCCACAATGTTCAAGCAGCTGTTTCTATACGAGGGGATTAAATGTGAAGGGGAGCAGGGATCCCTACAGGTGGAAGCAGCATCTAGGGGCATGCAAGGGCACATCCAGGAATTAAAACGCCTAATCTTCTCTCCGGGTTCATCATCCGATGTGCCTTTGATTGGGAAGAAGTCCGAGATCTTCTCTGAAAAAATGTCTGACTACTACGACTTTTATATTCACTCTGATTCCTTTAATAACCACACCCAAGCATATGTTTTTGAAGTCAGACTGAAAGATCCCCTTGCTAGTGATAAGAATAACCAAACGGTCGTGAAGCAACTGACAACTTATTTTGGTAAAAATGACTTTCAGGTTTTAGGCAGGTCTTATCGATTGGCACACCACACCATCTTGTACAATTTTGATGTGTCGATGCAGATCGAATTGACCAGGGTTGATGAACTTTACTTGCCGGCAAGAATAAGTTACCAGGGATTTTGGAACATTCCCACCAAAAAAAGAGAGGATGGAGCATTTACACTGCGTTTTTACAATGTCGAGTCTGGCGAAGGATTCTGAGCGAACGGCTGTTTCCGAAGTGTGATCTGGGTGGTGGGGGAGCTCGGCACAAATTAGTCGCAGCCGGTCTGTAGGATTTGAAAGGTGGAGAACAGAGGCACGTCAATTTCTGGATCTAATGTGACTTCTGGCGCAATGAGTGTGGTAGTGCTGTTTGCCAAGGTCGATACGCCATTCATCACAGTGATCGACGCTGATGCTTTGAAGGTATCATCCAGCGGAGCTGCTGGAGCATCTATCAGAATATGAGCCGGAGGATCTGAAATACGGGTACCCACGCATTGACAATGCTCATTGATCGAATCCCCCGTTGTACAAAAATCACCATCATCACAGGGTGTATTTTCTAGACAGTTCAGATCCTTATATATAGTGAAGTGGTCTTCAATGCTACCATTTTCTCGTAGAAAGTTTACCGTCAGCTCCCCACCATGTACTTCTAGTATGCAGGATCCCAGCTCTGCGACCGAATAGTGCATGGCTTTGTGGTCTAGAGTGGTGTCCTTGACCCTTCCTGAGGATCCTCCAGTAATGTATACAGCCCCCGCGGACTGCTGATAATCCTTCGTGTAGGCACCATCACCAGATGTTTGTCCATTTCCATCACCTGTAGCTCCCACAGTATGCACCATCGGATTGAATGAGTCTGAAGAGCCATAGTGCTGGTTGATGAAGTAGGAACGCTCATAGGAATGACTGTGACCTGACAATACGAGGTCGACGCCGAAAGACTCCAGCAAGGGAAGAAAATTTACACGCATATCTATGAGTGCAGTCTCAGCATCAGAATCATGTGAGCCCTTACTGTATGGTGGATGATGCCAGAATGCGATGATCCAATCTGACATGGTGTTTTGCAAATCAGCTTGACACCAAAGGAACATATCTCCATCTATCTCACGATCTGATTCATAGGAGTCCAACGCAATGAAATGAATGTTGGCATAGTCAAAAGAATAATAGGCTTCCGTACCAGACATAATACCACCGTTTTCACCTTGAGTGGGGTGGCAGAAGATCTCAAAATAGGGTCCCGATTGATCACTGGAGTTGGCAGAATGACCATCGTGATTGCCCAGGCAGGACCAGGAAGGAGTGCGTCTCAACTGCTCTTCATACATGTTTTCAAACAGGGCAGTTTGATATTCTTCATCGGTACCATCGTTATAGGCGTTGTCTCCAAGGAAGAGCATGAGATCGGTATGATGGGATCCCATATGTTGGTAGTAAGCATCTCGAACCGCACGTGCGTTGTGATTACCAGTACCACAGTCACCCAAAATCCAGGCGGTCACTGGATCTCGTGATCCTTGGCTTGGAGCGGTCATGATGTACATGTCCAGATGTGCCGGAACCAATACATGGTCTCCATCGGCTATTTCGTAGGAGTATTTTGTATTTGCCTGTAGATTTTGGATCTCCAACTCGTGATCGCTCTTCATCGACTCATCACTAATGCTTTGATTTAATGGATCGATTGCTGTACCAAAGTTGACCACAGATTTGGATGGGACAGAAGTTCGCCATTTGACAATTACAGAATTCGAGGACATCTTTTGCAGATAAGGTCCTCTGATGACGCGCACAAGACCCAATGGATTGGCCCGTAGTCGAAAATCGAAGCTAATATCAGAGCTTCCAGCACTGCGTTGGTGCACTTCCACAGCTAGCACGTTTTCTCCATCGACGAGCTGATTACCTACATAAGTTGTAGCGGTGGCATTATCTGAGCTACCTGATGAGGAGAAGGTGCCATAGTCAATGGGCCCTGCCGGCATATTCACGCGCCAAATCTCCGAACCATTTAGGTATACCACAGCACCGTCGTCATAGATGAGATTGAGATCCAGATCGCTGAAGATAGCGGCATCAGCGACTGTAAACCGTTGGCGAAAATAGGCAGTGATGACGGAGTCTCCGATGACTGTGGCTTCATCATCATCTCCGTACCCAAGTTGTGCTGAGCCTTCACTCCAGGCAGTATCATGGTAACCAATCTCGTACCAGGCCAGAAGATTCTGTGTATCTGGTTTATGGCCAACATCAGAATAGTGCCAAGATGCTCCGAAGGGGATTAATGTAGATTGGCTCTTGACTGCCTTGTGTGTACCAAAAGTCAGCAGCACCATAAGGATTGTCCCAAAGTACCTAGTCATCGGTTAGGATATTAAGTACTGCCAATCTGCGATCCAGATCCTGAATCAGTATCACAGTGGCTGTTTGAGACTTGATGTGTGAGGGTCTGATATTTATAGCCTCCTTGCACGCCAAAAGGTCCGATCTATAGGCCTCTTGGTGTCCCAGCAGTTGATGTAGTAGTGCCCTTTCATGTAGATCAAATTCTGGTCGAGCCCGGTATGCAAGAGTCCTGGTTTGAAGATGTATGGCCTCTGTGTACCGCCCTGATTTCTTATAATATGCGAGCAACGGCTTGGTGAGGCTGGGCACATAGCCGAGATTCTCTATTCCCGACTGTAGTACTGCTATGGCAGCCACATTGTCTTGTTGATCGCCCCACAATTTAGCCAACTCAAGATAGTTTTCAGGTCGGGTTCTGACCGCGTGCCGCAGGATGAGATCATACCAAGCCGTAGCATGGCCTATTTTGCCTAAGGCTGCATAAGCTCTTGCAATGAGTCGTGAGGTCTTGATGTCCAGACAGCTGTCTTGCTTGATGGATGTAAGATGTCTCAGGCTCCTTCTGTAAGAACCCATGTGAAAGTAAGTACTGGCAAGACAATAGCGCAGCCTATCTGAAATGAGACCGGATCTCTCACAATGTCGAAAATCATGAAGAGCCTTAGCATATTCTTCATGCTGCAAGTAGAGCTCACCTCGCTTTTGAAAGAGCCTATGATCTTGCGGCGACTCCTTGATTTTAGCACTGATCTGAATGATCTGCTCATGGAGATCTCCGTGAGGCCATGCTGTGTAGGTATCGAGCACCAACAATCCGAATAAGAATATTAATCTCACTTATCTAAACGTTAGCAAAAATGTGACCGAAATAGTGTGCTGGTGTGTCGTGAATCGACTAGGAAACGGTGCACGCTTATCTCAGTGCTGGTGTGTCGTGATGTGACCGAATACTAACGATCAAAGACCATCTATGTTATACTGGACTTTACGAGAGTTACCACACCGCCCAATGGAAGATGCGCTGTTTTGCAACCAAGTGGAGTGTAGCACATCTCAGGTATATGATGTTATCGTTGGGTTTCAAATCTTAAACAGATCAAGGTGATCCAAATCATTTAACTTTAAGGAGACATGTCGTATATTTCACCGCTGAATACTTATCGGCTTTTTTAAACCACAAACAGACTATTATGAAAAAGAATATGGGAAGTACTGACAAGATCATTCGTTATATCTTAGCTGCAGTTTTTTTGTATCTATATTTTTCTGGAACGGTGGTCGGCACATTGGGCATCGTCTTATTGATTTTGGCAGTTGTGTTTGTGCTGACATCATTCATCAGCTTCTGCCCGCTTTATAAAATTGTGGGTCTTTCCACTTGCCCAAGGGAGCAGGCCGGTTAGGATAAGAGGCCTACCTTCATCCTTTTTCTCCATGCACCTGTCGTCATGCGGGTGGGCAGCAGGGTCCTGTAGAAATTGCCTAAAATTTGCTAGTTTCCACCACGCGTTCGGTAGATTCGGATGCATTGAAACTATGCGATGAGACAGTTTTTGGTGGACAAGTTTCCAGATCTTGCCTGTGACCAGCACCTTCTTGAGGAACTAGTTGAAGGCGCATCTGTCAGGAAAATTGATAAAGATGCGGTGATCATTGACTATGGATCATATATTCAGTTTATTCCTCTCGTAGTCAGAGGTACCATTAAGATCGTTAGAGAGAATGATGCAGGCAAGGAATTATTGCTATACTTTCTCTCAGATGGACACACTTGTGCTGCAAGTTTCAGTTGTTGTATGGTACGCAAACGCAGTGAGATCAAGGCGGTGGCGGAGACCGATTGCACCATCATCACAATACCCCTTGCCTCCGCAGATGACTGGCTCTCCCGATATGCTGTTTGGCGAAATTTTATCATGAATAGCTATGATGAGAGATTATTTGCCCTGATAGATACGGTAGACAAATTGGCGTTTGCCAAGTTGGACGAAAAACTATGGGACTACCTAATGGAACGGGCTGTTCTGGGGGATAGTGCTGCACTAATCCAAGTGTCACATCAGGAAATTGCGTCGGATCTCAATGTCTCAAGAGAGGCCGTGTCCAGACTCCTAAAGAAATTAGAGAATCAGGGTAAGGTCGCTCTCGGCCGTAATAAAATCAAAATATTAGGATAGAACAGTGAGTTGCTGCACCTAAGGCGATGTGATGATCATCACTTTGGTTTCGTGTTGTTGCCCCTACATTTGTGATTCAGAACCTATGTTGATGAGAAATGTCAAGCGATATCAGATCTTTTTTACGTTTTTAGTTTTGGACAATCTGTAGTGGTCAAATGAGTATGTCTGACATCATTCCTGCCAGCAAATGGCTGAAAGTTTACAGCAGAGATGACCTTCATGGAGATTTGTCGGCTGGCATAACCGTAGGTGTACTGTTGGTGGCCCAAGGCATGGCTTATGCGATGGTGGCGGGCATGCCCCCCATATACGGCTTATACGCCAGTACCATTCCACTGATGATTTATGCCATATTTGGCAGCTCGAGACAATTGGCCGTAGGTCCTACGGCACTCATGGCGCTGCTTACCATAGCGGGCGTGAGCACCTTGGCAGAGCCAGGATCATCTGCATACATTGAGTTGGTACTTATGCTGGCATTGATGGTTGGAATCCTGCAATTCGGACTGGGATTGTTCAGACTTGGCTTTCTCGTGAACTTCTTGTCGCATCCAGTCATCAGCGGCTTTACATCGGCTGCGGCCATCATCATTGGTGTTGGACAATTGAAGCATCTACTGGGTATGGCCATGGTACGGACTCATGACATTATTCAGATTCTCAGCCATGTTTCTCAGCATCTTTCGACAATTCATGTTGAAACTGTTTTGATCGGCCTTGGTGCCATCTCCTTAATAATAACCTTCAAAAAGATCAATCGCATGATCCCCGGTCAACTGATCGTCGTTTTGCTGGGAGTGGTCGTAGTTTGGCTCTTTGAGCTCCAGGAAACTGGAGTTGGCATCGTGGGAGAGATCCCTCGGGGACTGCCGTCTATGAGCTGGGTTGATTTTGATTTGGACCAAGCGCGCGCTTTGTTGCCAGCTGCGGTTGCGATTGCCCTCATTGGTTTTATGGAGAGCTATGCCATTGGAAAGGCCATTCAGGCAAAGCATAGAAACTACACGATTTATCCCAATCAAGAATTGTTGGCTCTGGGTTTAGCCAATTTAATAGGCTCTGTCTTTCAGTCATTTCCCGTGACTGGTGGATTTTCCCGTACTGCGGTCAACAACCAGGCAGGAGCCAAAACGGGTATGGCCTCGATGATAAGTGCTGCGCTGGTCATTCTCACCCTCCTATTCCTGACTCGTCTTTTCTACTACCTTCCTCTGGCTGTCCTTGCTGCCATCATCATCGTAGCCATCTCAGGTCTAATAGATCTGAAGGAGGCCAGACATTTATGGCGCACCAACCGCAATGACTTTTGGATGTTAATGGTGACTTTTGCTACCACACTTGCATTTGGGATCGAGGAAGGCATTGCTGTGGGTGTACTAATATCTTTGGTGATGGTGATCTATCGAAGTACCAAACCACATATTGCCCACCTAGGTAAGGTGCCAGGCACCCGCACCTATCGCAATATAGATCGTTTTACAAACCTGGAAGAGCGGACTGACATTTTGATGCTGCGATTTGATGCTCAGCTGTATTTTGCCAACATCCATGTCTTTAAGGATGCCATTGACATGATGATGGAGAGAAAGGGTGCTGGCCTCCGATACATAATCTTAGACGCGCAAAGCATCAACCATGTAGACAGCAGTGCCATGCAGGTGCTGGCAGAACTGATCAGCGATCTGAAAGCTCGTGGCATTGATTTATTCTTTGCCGATGTGAAAGGCCCGGTCAGAGATGCTATGGCACGAAATGGAATCCGCGATCAACTGGGGTCAGATCAGTTTTTTATGGATGTGCAATCTGCAGTAGATTTTATTGATCACGGTCGGTCGCATACCTTAGATCCGGAAAGTAGGTATACCTCACAAGCAAATAATTAATTGTCCATTGTCTGCAATCCAGCTCCCCTGGTGATCAAATAGGCGGATCACTTAGGTATTGTGAGGACGCCAAGGTCGGCAATGGTGGCTCGCACATCTGTTCCAGCTAGCTGTAAACCGACCAGCTTTATGAATCGTGCTTCAGCAGGTTTGAAATAAATCTGCTGCTGGATTCGATTATTGGCTACATTTCCAAATTCTCCTTCAGAAGTGGTCGTCCAGCTGTGGCCATCTTTGCTCACCATAAAACCATAATGTGTGATGATGCCAAATGGATACCTGATCTGCACAGGCCAATAGGTAAAACCATGGAGTGTGTATATTCTACCCAAGTCAATAATGACTTCTGCACTCTGAGGATCCTTATTGGTACCAGCCCAGTAAGTCTGTGGATTGTCATCAATCATTTTGCGGGCGTCGGCTGAATGGCCCGATGAGACAGATACAATCTTCCAATCCTTCTTAGATATATCAAACCTTCTGGTCTTGACCTCGCTAACGGTCTGATTTTCAAGATTGAGGGCGACTGTGCGTAGTAGGGTTGGAGTGTCTACTGCAAAAGGTTGTAGAAATCTATGGCTCTTCCCACTCGGCAGGCTGCCATCAGTTGTATAAAATATGGCCACATGCGGATCGGGCACTTTCAAAGAGACCATCCCTCGAGAATCTCTTTCGATGCTAGGTGGAACCACCAATCGAGGTGCATTATACATCTCCACATTGTTGATTAAAATCGCACCTTTGGCCCGATTGAATCGGAGCCTCAGGTCGGTGGTTTTTACGCGCTCAAATCTCAATATTCGTTTGTAACCAATTGTGGTTTGACGGTCGACTGGCGTCCAATGACCATTTACCCTAGCCTCGACAGTGAAGTCCAGGACGCGCTGACCGAGCCGTATGTCTTCTTGCAGGACAATCCGGTTGATATCCGTTGGTTTTGAAAACGAGAAAGTAATATCTGCAGAAGTCACATTTGATTCGGTTGCCCAGCAAGTGTTATCATCTCCGTCGATTGATTTCTCAGCGTGATATGCGGGATCTTTTCGCTGGTTACTAGCGACAACGGATGCTGCCTTTGCTAGATCTTTTGCGAAGTCTCTGTCTAGTTGTTCTCGAAGTGCCTGTAATTGTCCGATATCATTTTCATGTACAAGGCCACGACGATCTACTGGAAGATTGAGCAGAAGTGATGCATTGCGCCCCACAGAATGGTAATAGATATCGAGTAATTCTGGCAGGGATTTGACCTGGTGATCTTCAGCCGCATGATAGTACCATCCAGGTCTAATCGACACATCAGCCTCAGCCGGAAGCCAATGGGTACCATCTTCATGGCCTGACCTAAGTTCCTGATATCTTGGCCAACCAGGGTAAATCTCATCTCTGCGCATGATGCTCCAATTCGTCTCATGGGCCCAGCCCTGTTCATTTCCCACCCAACGAACATCTGGTCCGCCATCACTGAAAATGACGGCCTTGGGCTGAAGAGTCCTGACCAATGTCACCACCGTGTCCCATTGATAATAGGTCTTGTTATCGATTTTCCTGGTTTCATTCGCACCTCCATAGTATCCTGAGCCACCATTGGCGCCATCAAACCAAACTTCGAAGATCTCCCCATAGTTGGTGAGCAGTTCACGCAGCTGAGTATGAAATATCGACACATAAGTTGGTTGACCATAGTAGGCATTGTTTCTATCCCACGGTGAAAGATACACGCCAAATTTGAGTCCCTGCTCTCTACAAGCCTCTGATAAAGCTTTGAGGACATCCCCTTGACCATCCCTCCATTTGGAATATTTGACCGAGTGCTTGGTGGTGGCAGTGGGCCACAGACAAAAACCATCGTGATGCTTTGCGGTCAGTATAATGCCTTTCATTCCCGCCTCTTTAGCCACTGTCACCCATTGCACAGCATCCAACCGCTCCGGATTAAAGTCATCGGGAGATTCTCCACCCAACCCCCACTCCATATTGGTGAAAGTGTTCATATTAAAATGGATGAATGCATAGTACTCCAACTGGTGCCAATCTAATTGTCGCTGAGATGGAAGCGGAGGAATCGGCGCCGGATCTTGGGGGAGCAGTGATCCACAATGCATTAAGAAGAGCACAGTCCAGAAGATACGGATGAGAGACTTGATCAATACCGACATATCGTTGAATGACTGATTCCTAGTGTAGCACAAAATGTGAAAAAAATTCTTACTCATCCATACCAACAGCAGATCCGAAGGAATGGTGATCCCTCCATCACCAAAAATATGGAGAGCGGCATCTCCATGAGAGGGAGGGTAGTTGCTTGTGCATTCATTGGCATCGGCTATCTGTATATTTGTGTGACCATGAAAGATAAACCGCTTTGGATAAAATTGGTGATGGTCTGCTTAGTATGCATAGGACTAGCTATGGTCCTGGCACTGATGATCCAGAAACTGGACGGAGCGTGACCTAATACCTCTTCGACCTCAATACACAAAATGAAGTTAGGGACCCGATCGAAAACCCATGGTCTGATGTCGGACAAGATACAAATGTGATAAATGTCACTGAACAAAAATGACAGATTAATCATTTTTACATTGATTCTAGTGCCGAGGATGAGAGGCATCTGCAAGATGGTTAAAGATTAGGCAGCGGATGAATAGTACTTGGTAAAGGATCTTAATGATGACAATCATGAAAAAGAAAATGAAATTTGAAGAACTTATCAGCAGTGATACACCTGTTCTAGTAGATTTTTCTGCAGAGTGGTGTGGACCTTGCAAAGCTATGGCACCAGTGTTGAAGCAAGTGGCAAAAAACGTGGGTAAGACTGCAAGAATCATCAAGATTGATATCGACAAAAATCGAGCTCTGTCATCGAGATTGAAGATTATGGGTGTACCTACCTTCATCTTGTACAAGGAGGGAAAGGTGCTGTGGAGGCAATCGGGAATGGTATCGGCGCAACAGCTTGAGCAAGTGATTTCCAGTGCCCAATAGGAATCTGATCGATGACAATCATTATGTTTTAGGACGAATAAATCAAATAATAGATAATATGATTATTGAACAAATCTATACAGGATGTTTGGCTCAGGGAGCCTATTATATTGAAAGTGATGGAGAGGTGGCAATCATAGATCCCTTGCGAGAGGTTGAACCTTACCTGGCAAAGGCTGGGGAAAATAATGCACAAGTCAGGTATATTTTAGAAACGCATTTCCATGCGGACTTTGTCAGCGGACACGTGACCCTGGCAGAGAAAACAGGCGCTACGATTGTATACGGGCCTACTGCCAAACCAGCTTTCGAGGCTCATTTGGCTGAGGATGGCGAGATACTACCATTGGGCAAGGTATCTATCAAGGTTTTGCATACGCCGGGACACACATTGGAGTCATCTTGTTTTCTACTGATCGATGAAGCAGGCAAAGAGCATGCGTTGTTTTCGGGCGACACTCTATTTCTCGGCGATGTGGGTCGACCTGACTTGGCACAAAAGGCAGCACACATGACCCAAGAGGAATTGGCGGGATTACTGTATCAAAGTCTCCGGGCCAAGGTGATGCCCCTGGCCGATGATGTGATTATCTACCCAGCCCATGGCGCTGGCTCGGCCTGCGGTAAGAATATGATGAAAGAAACGGTTGATACATTGGGTAATCAGAAGAAGGTAAACTATGCATTGCGGGCTGATATGACCAAGGATGAATTTGTCAAGGAGGTTACTGAGGGCTTGTTGTCACCACCTGCATATTTTCCTGAGAATGTTAGGATGAATAAAGAGGGTTATGAGAGCATTGATAAAGTACTTGACCATGGATTAAGGCCCCTGGAACCCAATGCCTTTCAGTTAGAGGCTGAAACAAGGGAGGCGCTGATCTTAGATGTCAGAAATCGCGAGGATTTTGCTGGAGGATTTATTCCGCGCTCCATATATATAGGTTTGGATGGTGAGTTTGCACCTTGGGTAGGTGCCTTGATCCAGGATACAAAGACTCCTATATTGTTGGTAACCGATCCAGGTCAGGAAGAGGAAGCAGTGACACGCCTGGCCAGAGTGGGATTTGACAATACCTTGGGGTATCTAGAAGGTGGGATGGAAGCATGGAGTAATGCTGGAAAAGAGGTGGATCAAGTACGATTAATTGATAGTAAAGATCTGGCAGGCCATCTGGAAGCGGAGAAAGATCATGCACACATATTTGATGTGCGTAAGGAGACGGAATATAAATCGGAGCACGTGCTGGGAGCAGTGAATATTCCCTTATCCACATTGAATAATCATCTTGCTGAACTTCCCAGAGAGAAGACTTTTTTCCTCTATTGCGTCAGTGGGTATAGGTCTGTGATCGCAGGATCTATTTTGAAGTCAAGGGGATATCATAATTTGGTAGATGTAAATGGAGGCTTTGAAGCGATCAAGGAAGATCAAAGAATTCCTGTTTCGGAGTACGTGTGCCCTACGACGGTGTAGGAGCAGTATATTTATGTAAGAGTTGACATTGTTTAATTGGGGGCCGGGCACTTTTGCCCGGTCTTTTGTGATTAATCTAGTGGTCCTAATGTATGATTTTTGTTAGAAGAGTTTTTTCAATAATTAATTATGAGCGCATTGATTGATTTTATTTCACAGCCTTGGCATTGGTCTATTTCTGGTGTGATGATCGTGGTAGTGATGTTCTTACTGCTGTGGTTGGGCGGAGAATTTGGTGTTTCTTCCAATTTGCGTACGCTTTGTGCCATCGGTGGTGCTGGTAAACACATCCCCTTTTTTGATTTTAATTGGCGGTCTCAACTTTGGAACCTGGTGTTTATCGGTGGAGCTGTCATCGGTGGTTTTATTGGATCCAGGTTTTTGGCTAGCAATGATCCTGTCACTATTTCTCCATCTACTGTGACCTATTTAGCTTCGATCGGTATTGAGGCACCGGTGACTTTGGCTGATGGTACTGGATATGTGCCTAGAGAAATCTTTGATCTCGGAAATCTAGGAACTCCCTCAAGCCTCATTATTCTCATTCTCGGTGGGCTGTTGATCGGTTTTGGTACACGTTGGGCCGGAGGTTGTACTTCTGGCCATGCCATCAGTGGTCTTTCCAACCTTCAGCTGCCCTCATTGATTGCCGTGGTTGGTTTTTTTATTGGAGGGCTGCTGATGACTTTCTTGATACTCCCACTTATTCTTGCACTTTAATTTATCAGTCATGAAGCTTGTTAATTATTTGTTGGTCGGTATATTATTTGGAGTAATTATGACTAAATCTGAAGCCATTTCTTGGTTTCGAATACAAGAGATGTTTCGTTTTGAGAGCTTTCATATGTATGGTATTATTGGCACCGCAGTCATCTTGGGTGCCATCATGACCGCCTTTCTCAAACGGTCAAGAATGAAAAATATATTGGGTAAACAAATAGTGTTCGATCCCAAAGACATTAGTGTGCCTAGATATCTATTTGGCGGCATTCTATTTGGCCTTGGATGGGCGATGACCGGTGCATGTCCAGGTCCCCTATTTACTTTGCTGGGGCACGGTATTTGGGCCGTGTTGATCATTATCGTCAGTGCAGTCTTTGGCACGTTCCTGTATGGAGTGCTGAAGACCAGATTACCCCATTAATTAGGAGTTCGCGCTCACGTTATTTTTATTTTCACTGAATTAGTTCAGATCTTTCCTCTCACTGATCACTTGCGACTTGTGTAGCACCTATTGATAGAGAATAAATAGGGTGAGTATCTGTCGAGGTTGGTGTGCCTTCATTTGTAGATCGTTGGAAGTAAGCATGGAGCTCAATGATTGATTATATTTGAATCAAATGGAACGATGGAGAACCTTCAGTTTTATGAGGATGTGGTGGCCACGATTCCCGAAGTCACTCGCAAGGGTAAGACCATGCCGTATACTTCCTTAAATGGTCATATGTTTTCATTCTTAGATAAGGTTGGAAGCATGGGTCTGAGACTCTCTACCCAAGAAAGGGAGCATTTTATAGGTGAATTCGATAGCTGTCTGATGGAGCAACACGGTCGGACGATGAAAGAGTATGTAGTAGTTCCTCAGACTCTTCTCGAAGATACCCGGACACTGGAGATATATTTCAGACAAAGCTTTGAGTATGTGAAGTCTCTAAAACCAAAACCAACCAAGCAAAAGAAATGACCACAGTCGTAATGGGAGCTAGACAGCACCTCTTGCTGTTGACGTACGAAGAGATAGGGGAGACTCGTTAGAATCTGGACGTAGAGTATGGGTGCAATTTGCAAGGATCAGCCTAAATCTAAACTCGTAGAAATTGCAAGATTGTTTTTCAAACTAGGGACGATCGCCTTCGGTGGTCCTGCAGCTCACATCGCCATGATGGAAGATGAGGTTGTGAGGAAGAGAAAATGGATGACGCCGGAGCATTTTCTGGACCTCGTTGGTGCTACCAATTTAATTCCTGGTCCGAATTCAACCGAGATGACCATGCACTGTGGTCATGAAAGAGCAGGATGGAGAGGTCTTGTAGTCGCCGGGTTGAGCTTTATTACTCCCGCAGTAATGCTCACCTCTGTCCTAGCGTGGTTGTATCAGTCCTACGGCACCCTACCAGAGGTGGCACCCTTTATCTATGGAATCAAACCGGCGGTCATCTCCATCATATTGATGGCCGGCTTTCGTCTGGGGAAAAAAGCCGTAAAAAACACGATGCTAATATTTCTGGGGGTAGCAACGGTCGTTGTGAGTTTAGTGGGAGTGAATGAAATCAGCATACTTTTTGGTTGCGGTGCCGTGGGACTGATCATCCACCTGGCCAGGGTCAAGCGCAATGAGATATATTCCTTTATTTTCCCCATTCTTTTTCAGGTGGCTACACCTTGGTCTGTCAGCACTATCAAGGTCTTTTTAGTATTTCTAAAAGTCGGTGCGATTTTATATGGCAGTGGATATGTTTTGTTTGCATTTCTCGATTCAGAACTGGTAGTCAACGGCATTTTGTCGAGGCAGGAATTATTAGATGCAGTAGCCGTTGGTCAAATGACTCCTGGTCCTGTTCTGTCAACAGCTACCTTTATCGGATGGCAATTGCATGGGTTGGCCGGAGCTCTGGCTGCTACAATCGGTATTTTCCTTCCATCATTTATCTTTGTATTGATCCTAAATCCACTGATACCCAGACTGCGCGGATCAAAAATGATGGGTGCTTTCCTTGATGCTGTCAATGTGGCCGCTGTTGGTTTGATATTGGCCATATGTATAAAGATGGGCCAAGATACATTGACCGACTGGAGATCGATCCTGATCGCCTTAGGTAGTCTGGTTTGCGTTTTTCTTTGTACGAAATTGAATAGTGCCTTTATTGTATTGGGGGGTGCCCTTGCAGGATATTGCCTAGCATTGATTTAGGTTGACGATGTGGGATCATTTTCCACTACAAGTCTCCAGTCATTTTGCATGTTTCTGGATGTATTTTTCAAGCATAGATGGATGTTGAGCTACGTGATGGAAGCATTCTGCCCAGGCAAGATTGTACTCTTCCATCAATGAGCGATCAGACGGTATGCCACGGAGGTTCTTAGAATCCATATCCAAGACAAAGTGTTTTATAAAATTTCGGTTGGCCGAAGCTGCGTCAGATCCTAATATGGGCAATGACTTGCCTTCCTTTTTCAAACGGGCCATGAGTCTTGATCCTTGCTCCCCTGCTGGTCCCTGGGTGATATTGGCCAGGTTAGCCTCGATCTTTGTTTCCAGGTGGTCAGATATGTCCACGATCCGGTTCACTAGCTGCGGACCACGAGCAAAATAGTATTTCTCCTTAACGGCATGAGGCTGTAATCCAGCATCCATATGTTCTGGATAATCAAGCCGGCCTCCAGCCATCCAGCAGGCAGCCTCTACAGCGCGGGCAGTGAAGTAATGATCAGGATTTTCTTCATAGTGCCCCCATGGATCATAGCTAATCACGGTATCGATTTTGAGCAGTCGGATCAAGAAGATCAGTCTGGCTCTCAACTCCACCACACTGACATTGTCCATACGATGGTTGCGGTACCCAAGATCATACGTCTTGGTAAGCCGCAGAGCCTTAGCCACATTTTCGTTGTCGATTTCATTGTTATGGATGACCTCACCGACTGTCTCACCCCTGCCCGCATGATCGTCGTTGCTCAACCTGATGAGGTAACCCGTATATCCCTCTGAGATGAGCTTGGCCACCGTGCCAGCGGCAAAAAGAGGAATGTCATCTGAATGTGGTTGGATGGCAGCAAGTACTTTGCCAGCATAAGGTTTGCCAGACTGTGATTTTTCGATGATTAGGTCTTCATCATTGACAAAGGTGCGCCTAGGCAAGGTCCCTGGCACCATCGGCAGTGCAATGCTGTTTTCAAGAAAGGTGCGTCGATCCATCCTACTTGTACATCTATGATCATTCAGTTCTAGGTACTCTTCAAGGTACAAATTTTTACCTGCGTCCACTACGAGGATGCCCACAAGAAAGAATCTGGGCATCTCAACTATTCAGCATGGTCATTGATAATTGCGATATATTTAGGGTCGAGATATCATCACTGTTTCGATCCACACCAATTTGAGGGATGCATAACTCATAAAAATTCAAGCTAGATGAAGAAAATATTGCTATGGACCGTGCTTAGTATGACCTTTCAGCAATCTCTTGCTCAAAGAATGACGCCGGAGATTCTGTGGGAGTTAGGCCGTGTTTCGGCCATTGGATTGACGACAGATCGCCAGAAGGTTATCTATGAAGTCACCACTTATGACGTAGCGACCAACGATAAGTCATCTCAACTTTTTGTCATTCCGATTCGAGGTGGTAAGGCAGAAGCGATTGAGCAATACGACAACCTGTGGCAGGATCCCAGTATCTCACCCACGGATAAGTATCAATTGATTACCAAAGATGTGAAGATTAAGTCAGTCTTGGGTACAGATTACTATCCCGAATTAGAGAAATCTAATGTGTACATCATCGATGACCTACATTACCGGCATTGGGATGTGTGGAAGGAAGGTACCTTCAGCCATTTATTTGTTAAGGACTTAAGGGACACCACAGTAAAGCCGGTGGATATCATGGAAGGCCAGCCTTACGAGACACCCATGAAGCCCTTTGGTGGCGCGGAAGATTATGCATGGAATCACGATGGCACCAGAGTACTGTATGTAACTAAAGAGGCCTACGGCAAGGACTATGTCCTCAGCACTAATACAGACATTTTGTCCTATGATATAGCTACCCAGACTACGGTCAATTTAAGCAAGGACAACAGAGGTTATGATACACAACCGAGCACTTCCGAAGAAGGTCTGATTGCATGGCTCCAGATGGATGAACCTGGATATGAAGCCGATAAGAACGACATCGTTATTCTGGATGGTGGCACGAAGACCAACCTTACCGAGCACTGGGATGGCACGGTCAACAGCTATCTATGGAGTAACGATGGTCAATCAATCTATTTTGTGGCACCTGTTGATGGTACCCGCCAACTCTTTAAGGTGGGGATTCCCAAATATGGATCCTCGGAGGTGGCAAAGATTACCGACGGCATATTTGATATTACTGGGTTGGTGGGACAGGTAGGATCTGATATGATTGTGACCCGCACCGACATGAATCATGCAGCAGAAATCTATCGAGTCAACCTTCGAAATGGGGAGATGGAGCAACTGTCACATGTAAACGACGCTGCCTATGCCCAGATCAAATTGAGTAAAGTGGAGAAGCGATTGATACCTACCACCGACGGAAAAGAAATGCTCACCTGGGTGATATATCCACCTGATTTTGACCCGACCAAGAAGTATCCAACCCTGCTTTACTGCCAGGGAGGACCTCAATCTGCGCTGTCACAATTTTACTCGATTCGGTGGAATTTTCAACTCATGGCAGCTCATGGTTACATTGTCGTAGCACCCAATCGAAGGGGCATGCCTGGACATGGAGTAGCGTGGAACGAGCAGATCAGTGGAGACTGGGGTGGCCAGAATATGCAGGACTATTTATCGGCGATCGATGTACTGAGTTCGGAGTCCTATGTCGATCAAAATCGTCTTGGTTGTGTGGGTGCCAGCTATGGAGGTTACTCGGTGTTTTATTTAGCGGGTATTCATGAGAAGAGATTTAAGACATTCATTGCCCATGATGGGGTATTTAATACACTCAGCATGTTTGGTACGACCGAAGAATTGTTTTTTGTCCTTAAGGATCTGGATGGCAACTACTGGGATTCACCTTTTCCGAGGGGATATTATGAATTCAACCCCATTTACAGAGTCAGTAGTTGGGACACACCCATCATGATTATTCAAGGAGGTAAGGATTATCGAGTACCGATTGGCCAGGGCTTGGAGGCATTTCAGGCAGCAAAAATGCATGGACTGAAGAGTAAACTACTATATTTTCCAGATGAGAACCATTGGATTTTAACCCCTCAGAATGGCATCATCTGGCAAAGGGAATTTTTCAATTGGTTGGCAGAAACGATCGAATGATGTCTCATCAGTATTTTCGAAATCCCTATGAAAACCGTCCGTGTTTTCCATTTATTTTTTCCACACTTGTTTGGATGTTATGTTTGTTGTCTCCCGGACCCCATTTTGCGCAGGGTCCAGGTGATGATGAGGTCCGTACTGCACCGAACATTGTATTCATCTTGGCGGATGACCTGGGCTGGAATGAGGTGGGATTCAATAGCGACACTAATAAATACACACCGCACATCGACAGATTGCGTGAGGAAGGGGTCAATCTGACCCAGTTTTACGCACATGCCGTATGTGCCCCGACTCGCGCTGCATTCTTGACGGGACGCTATCCCTTTCGTACCTGGAGTGACTGGAGATCGGAAGATTTTGGTAAGCCCAGCTACCTTGAGATGTTGGATTTGACACTTGCCACAAATAATGAGGGTGACAAGACTAGAAGGATTCACGGATTGGACACGGAGGAGAGAACCATTGCTGAGGCCCTGATGGAAGCTGGTTATTTTACGGCCATTACTGGCAAGTGGCATTGTGGTGAATGGTTGCCCGAGCACCTGCCAATGGAACAAGGGTTCATGCACCAATATGGGCATTATGCCTGGGGTATTGACTATACCAATTATACCATACCGCACAACGCACCCGCTCGCTATGCAGTGTATGACTGGCATCGAAACCAGGAACCTCTGGCCGAGCATGGCTACACTACCGATCTCATCGCCAATGAAGTAGTCCGATTGGTGTCGCAACATCGTCAAGACTATGGTGAACGGCCTTTTTTTTACTACATACCATTCAATGCCGTGCATGGCCCGCTGGAGGAGATTCCCAGGTATGTCGATGCTTTGGGGAAACGTCGTGCTGCCTTGAAGTGTCTTGACGACGCGGTGGGTCGTATTGTTGGGGCTATAGATCAATATGGTTTTGGCCCTAATACTTTGGTCGTTTTTGCCAATGACAATGGAGGAATTAGAGAACACATGAATGCTCCCTACCGTGGCACCAAAAACACAAACTATGAAGGAGGCGTGCTGGTACCCTGTGTGATGCGTTGGCCAGGAAGGATTGCGGCGGGTAGTGAAAATGCGGCTTTGATGCATATCACTGATCTTTACCCGACTTTTATAAGCTTTGGTGGAGCTGAGCATCGGCAAGACAGGGCCCCCGATGGCTTTGATATGGCAGAGGTCATCCTTTCTGGGAGCAAAAGTAGTCGCGAGGAAATTGTGTTTGAAGTTTCTGGCAGTGTGCGGCCACCCTGTATTAGAAAGGGAGACTATAAGTTGATTGGCAACGAGCTTTACAACCTCCAAGATGATCCACAGGAACGCATCGATGTGGCCGAGAAATTTCCCCTTTTGGTCGAGGATCTAAAAAGACGATTGGCAATCATGGGAAACCAGCGACCTGCTCTGCCGGATGTCAGTCGCTTGATGAACCCAGCGCTGCCCTGGGTCTATGGAGCATTGGAAAATGCCCAAGTACCAGATTGGGTCAAGCAGCATGTGCAGGCCATTAGATCGACTCAGCCGAGTACATGGCCTGAGGGTGCAACGCCCTGGCCTCAGGCTCCAAAGGATGGAAAGATCATCTATACCGGTGATGGGAGATAACTCATATTGCGTTGTGGCGCTGTCAAATTCGGCGTTGCTCATCTTCAAGGCCAGTATTTCGTTTCCTCGTACCTTGCACTTGCTTATTGCCAAATAAGTAAGTGAAGTTTAGTGAGATCCTCCGACTTTCCCATTGACCACCACCCTTCATGTGCAGACTGCCAAACTGACTTTCTCCTCCCCAGCCGTTGGTGTGAAAAAGATCGGCGACAGAGATTTTCAGCGTGGCTTTTTCCTGCCACAGACTCTTGGAGGCACCGACAGACACATCGTATTGTGAGCCCGTCACCCAATTGCCCCACAGAGTCGGTGCATTGTACCAACCAGATAATTCCAATTTGTAACCACGAGGTAAGAGGAATGTATTCTGACCATAGAATCTAAAGGCATTCACTGCGAGGTCAATGATTTTGCCATCAATATTAGCATCATTGTGCAGGCGATAGGCGGTGGCAGTGGTATACATGTTCCACCATTTAGCCACACTCCACGGATAGCTCACAGTCATGGCGAGGTTGGTTTGTTGAGCCAGATTGACGAAGGTCAGTGTGGCAGCTCGCTCGTCCACTGCGTCGGTAATGTTTGTAAACACATCATTGATGATCGTATAACTAAGTGTACTATTCAACTTCTGCTTGTAGGTGTGCGTAAATGAATAACTGTTGGAATATTGTGGATTTAAGAAGGGATTTCCCCTTTTAAACGTAAGCTCATCAAGTTTATATTCGAAGGGATTTAGGCTTTGGTAATTGGGGCGGTCGATGCGTCGTGAGTAATTGATCCTAAAACTGTGATCACCGTTGGCTTGCATGGTGAGGCCACCGGAAGGGAAAAAATCGAGATAAGCTCGAGATACGACCTGGTCATTTTGGTTTTGGTTGCTGGTAAGATCTCCCTTGCTGTCGGTATATTCCATCCGGAGCCCTAGCATGATATTAAATTTTTCACCAAATTTCCTCTGCCAGCTTGAATAAGCCGCATTAATGGATTCTTCATAAATAAAGTTATTACTGCGGTCTAGATTTTTTTTACGTACATCTTCGATGATGTCAAAATTGTCGAAGGTATTATCGGTAGTGACCAGCGATGTCTTGGCCCCTAAGCCAAACCTACCTCCAAGGAGATTACTTTCAAAATCGATCTTAGCCGTGTAAATGTCAATATTTGTTGGAGTTACATTGCTGAAAATCCGTTCGAATAATATGGTTTCCCCGTCGGTTTCCAGGTATCGATTGGGTTGAAAGGATGTGCCAGTATTGCGATACATTCCATAGTCCAGATCAATATTGAGTGTTTTTTCGCCACCTGCATTGTAGGCGTAATTGACATTAATATTTAGGTTGTCGTGATTTTCGACCATTGTATTGGAGGCGATCAAAAAACTATCAAGTTTGCCATCTGACAGATTTGAAATCTCAGTGTGACTATCCGAGCGCTTATCTGCGTCGTTTGTCGAGCCGTTGATAAGGATACCCAGGGTGTTTTTCTTATCGATGAAAAAATCTGTTCCCAGCCGAAAATTCTGATGGAGTCCAGAAAAATAATCGTGATTATTTTGGTCATAAATATTGCCCCCTTGCTCTCGATATAGAAAAAAGTCACTGACCGTAGTCCTGTTCTGGTGACTGTAAGAACCGAATGTATTGAACAGTTTGTTTCGGTAGTTGAAATTGATTGATCCATTATAGATCGAATTATTGGCTTGTCCAAAGCCGAGATTTGCAGTACCATTAAATCCCAGATTTTGATTTTTCTTAAGTCTTATGTTGATGATTCCGGCATTCCCCTCTGCATCGTATTTCGCCGATGGATTGGTAATGATTTCTATCGCATCTATTTCTGAGGACTGCATAGATTTAAGATAATTGGCTAGATCCTCACCACTTAGTGGAGAGACTTTACCGTTGATATAAACCTGTACACCATTTTTACCTTGCAGTAGTAGGTTGTCATTATTGTCGACTACCACACCTGGTGATTTTCGCAACAGCTCTAAAGCTGTATTACCCACGGCATTGATCGAACCATCTACATTAAAAACAGTTTTATCCGGGTGCACTTCCACAATTGGCCTACTAGACTTGACGACAATTTCTGCCAGATCCTCAGCTCGGGCAATCATCCTTATGGTGGGGACCTCAAAGTTTTCGGAAGTAGAGAAATGAAAGGAGGCTGTCCTTACCTCTTCACATCCCATATAACTGGCAAAGACAAAATAGGTGCCGACGGGAATGTCTGAGAAGAAATACTTCCCCAGTTCATCAGTGGCAGCAGCCTTCACCATTGTAGTGTCGCTGGTGTGGTACAGCGCAATGGTCGAGTAAAGAACTCCCTTTTCATTTTCATCAACCACCTTGCCTGTAATCAGCGCATCGTGGCCGAAAGAAAGATGGGCCCATATCAGAAGTACGGCGGATAAAATGATTTTCATAATAGGCAGGTTTTCGTCCAACACAATAACTTGTCTTGACTAAATGATTGTCGTGAGAAAATATTTGTCGTGTATATGAGGTTGGACGTACTATCCCCCCTTTTTGGTTACAGCTCTGCCAGGAATTAACCCACAAATCGACGAATGGAGACTACGATCGGACTAAAATTCGATGATGGATCGACGGAGGAGGTCAGGCTATAATTCTTCCGCCTTTAATGTGCTCAGATAAGTGATTAGGTCGATTAACTTACTTTCATCCATTAGTTGATGCAAGTTGGCAGTCATCAATGACTCCTCCATTGGTTGTTGTTCGACAATGCTGTTTAGGGGGATGGTCTGGCTGATGCCACCCATCATCCTCAGGGTTAGATCAAGCTCAGTCTGACTCTCAATAAAACCACTGTATCGTGTGCCGTTTTTTGTCTGGATGTTGAATCCCTCATAACCAAACCCAATTCCTTGGCTTGGATAGACAATGGATGATAATAATCCTTGAACACCCAATTTATCGCCAATTTGAGAGAGGTCGGGACCGAAATCTACTCCCTGGCCATTCACCAGATGACATGCCAGACAATATTGGTCAAAGACGGATTTTCCTTGAGAGGCATCACCAGATCTTTCTGCCAAAGAAACCAAATCGATGGGAGTACTTCCTTTTTTCTCAGCCAACCACGCTATTGCTCGCTGACGCACGTCATTTCGTCCTGCTTGAGTGAGGAATGAGGCGATGGTCTCTGCCTCGGTACCCGTAAACTTACTATCCTCGAGCCTATCAGCCAGTATACCCTGACCATTCCAGTCCCGGGCCAGGGCTTTGGCGGCAGCTCTTCGTATAGATACTGCTGAGTCCATGTTTTCAAGCAAGCTAAATAGCCAGGTCCGATTGGATTCACTGCGAATTCCTGAAGCCAGATCGAGGATATTTAATTTATCCATATCCGGGGCTTTTTGATACGCTTGTACCAACATGCTGTGGTCTCCAACCTGTACAATCAGATTACTAGCTTCGCTACGAAAACTCTGGTCTTTACTGACGAGTGCACTATCCAGTAATACGGGTAGTTCACTTTTGAGGTTTGCATTGCGAATCACCATGGTCCACATATCAGATCCGCGCAGGTCGGGAAGGATTTGATCCACCCTGCGCCTGATGCCATTGCTCTTTTGCAAAAGCTCTGGTGATATACTGCCGAGAGCATAGCGGGCCATGGCTTTTTGCCGAGGATGGTTCTTTTCAGAAAGGGCCATAAGCAGATAGCGATCCGTCTTTTCAGGTGATAAAAAATGCATGGCACGGAAGTAGCGCACCATCTCATGGGATGACTTAGATTGCTTGATCAGGTCATATAGGTGCGGGAGTACCAGGTTGCTTCTGCTCCTCCAAATGATGTCGTTGGATCCCGGTAAATCACTTTGATCTAGGGCTCTTAAGTAAGCTGAGGTGCGACTATCGGCATGTAAATCGGCACCGATGCCCAATGCTTCTAAATACCACCGGTCTTGACCATCGTACTTCTTGGCCAACGACACCCATTGAGCATCAGCCTCAGCTCCGCCAATAAAGCGCAGCGAGACGGCAGCTTCACGTAAAACTTGCGCATTCGTACTGCTTAACACCTTTGCATTGACGGCCAGCAGGTCGACTGGAGTTAAAAACTGTCGGGCTATTCGTAGACCGGTCATTTGGAGGTTTGCATCTTCTTCGGATATGGCCTGCAGGGCGATGGTTTTTGCATCATCACTCATGGTTGCCAGGCACCAGTACGCTCGGGCCTGAAGTCGTCGGTCTGTGGTCTTGTTGATGAGATCTTGGAGGGCATCAATTCCTGCTTTGCCTGCACCAGTTACCGAGCTAAAGGCAAGATAACGGCTTTCTTGGTTGGGATGATTTAGATGCAGCACAGCTTTTTTAACACTGCTGAGATCTGCCGTCCTGGGAGCGTACCGTGCTTCACCTTCTGCATGCACCCTATAGATGCGTCCTCTATCAATGTCCGCCATCAGGTGACCACCTACTCCAGCGTCGTACCAATCGGCAATCATCACCGACCCGTCAGGGGCGACGCAGACATCACTTGGTCTAAACCAATCGTCGATGGATTCAACCAAGGGCAATATCTCAGCACTGTAACCAGCACCATTACTCTTGACTGGATAGGATCTGACAACGTTCTTGCCAGGTTCACAGTGCAACATCTGGTGCCGGAAGGCTAACGGCAGTTGATCTCCCTCATAGACTAGGATTCCGGTGGGAGATCCTGCTCCAGTCTGCAACAGGTTGGGTACGACACCCGGATCATTGAGATGCCAATGTCGCTTCGGAATATCCTCATGCATGCCGATGCGCGGAGTGCGCCATGCCGCGCCAGTGACTTGATCCCTAAAACCATAGTTGCCAAACTCCATGACAAAATTAATTCGGGTCCCCCGATTGCCGTCATCATCGTTATCGCTTTGCCACAAGGCACCGTATGGATCGACAGCTAGCTCATAGTTGTTGCGAAAGTTGTTTCCCAGTATCTCGATGTCAGACCCATCAGGATTGCAGCGAAAAACCATACCTTGACGAAAAGTCTTTCCCATTTCCACAGGTTCTCCTTGCCTTGTTTTGGCAAGCTCACCAGATTTAAGTCTCAGTCGCTCTCCAGCATTGCCAAAATTGAAGTACAATTTGCCTTCAGGACCAAACACCACCGCATGCACTCCATGATCGTGGTCCACACCAGATAGACCTGTGAACAGGGTGTCTTTTTTTTCGGGCACATCGTCACCATCTGTATCGGTGAAGACCAGCATGCTTGGGCTGGCAGCCACGTATACTTTGTCTCCCAATTTTGCTATGCCCAAAGCCGCGTTGACGTCCGTGCCCTGGTAGAAAACCTTTTGATGATCTGCGATGCCGTCATGATCTGTATCTTCCAATATCAAAATCCGATCACCTTCTGGTCGCTGGGGATGGTCATTGCGAAATCCGCGATAATTTTGTGCTTCACAAACCCATACTCGACCTCTGGCATCAATGTCGATGTTGGTCGGGTTGATCAACATAGGTTCATGGGCGAAGGTTTGTATGTCTACTCCGCTATGGAGTTTGAAACTGGCTGGTGCACTTTTTACATTGCGTTTTTCTATCTCCGGTAAACTGGCAAAATCAATCGAAGATCCTTCCGGTGAGTCGCTTTGACAGGCCGCTAAGCTGAGGACTAGCCCTGCAATGATGAGATATCGCATGATGTATATATTTACAAATGACAGTAGCGTCCCAAAAGTAAAGAAAGATTTAATCAAACTGTGATCGGTAAATATGGTGGATCAACCCAGATTTTCACCTTGGTGCCGAGCTGGATGCTCATCGGACAAGAAAACCCAGGGTTGTCAATGGGTACTGAAGAAACAAGAGAGAACCATGGAGATCTTAAGCGATCACCTTGAATGAGGCCACTGGATGGGCGTCTCTCAACGACCTTTCTTGAAGCTTGTGTATCATTCTAATGGATTGGATTATCCGGATGTATTTCTGTATGGCCACACTGGTATTAGTAAGGAAGAGTGGTGATGCGGGTGCTCCTCACTTTTTGTTTATTTTTCATACTACGCTACAAGAAACAGGTAAAATGGCATTTGTGATTATCATTTGGCATAGATTTCTTTCAACCCGATCATTTTATTGAGGTCGGGATCCCAAGCTTTTAATCTAAGGCAAGCAAAAATATCTCCTGGAGATAGGGAGGTGGTACCTGGTCGTTGAAATTCTTTCATCGCGTGATAAACAGTCGGTAATTTGTAAAATGGAATACGGGGATTCATGTGGTGAATATGATGATATCCGATATTGCCTGTAAACCAATGCATGATTGCAGGCATTTTCATATAGCTCGAAGAATGTAAAGCAGCAAAGGAATATGTCCATTCCTCCTTAGGCTTGTAGATGGCGTCGGGAAAATTGTGCTGAGCATAAAAAAGATAGGCTCCCATGGCATTACTGATTAGGGCAGGTATGAAGAAGCCTAAGACCAGTCCTTGCCAACCAGAAAAATAGAAGATGACCGCTCCCAGGCTTACATGAAATAGTAGTGCAAACAGACAGTCCCAATGTTTTTTAGCATTGACCATCAAAGTCCGGAGACACATACCCCATATAAAAACAAAAAAGTACCCAAACAAAATGGTCAAAGGGTGTCTGATAAATAAGTAGATGCCCCTTTCTCTGTTGGTCGATGTGAGAAAATCCCTTTTTGTCACCAGGGGGAATGACCCAATACTACTCGTGTATAATTTCGAATTATGTGCGTGATGATAGTCGTGCGAACGCCTCCAAATACTGAATGGTGCTAGGATAAACATGCCAAATAGTGCAAATACAACTTTAGCAATAAATGAGTTCTGGAGAATGGCTTTATGTAGATAGTCATGGTAAATGATGAACAACCGTACAGACATTAGTCCTGCAAGGATGGAGCAGAGTATTTGTGGTATGATATGGACATTGAAGATGGCACCGCCGTACGCTGCCAAGAATAGCATCAAGGTGCTAATGGTTAAGCGCCAGCTTCTGGAGCGGTCTTCCATTGCGTATGCCTTAGTAGCCAGTATCAAAGCCTTGCCTTCTAACATTTTGCAAAGATACCAGAAAGGGGGGATTGGTAAAATGAAGCAACTAAGAGGATGTGTTGGTCAAAGAGTTCTCGTGAGGTTTCCTGTGTTTCCAGCGACGATGTGTCCAGAGCCAGAGATGTGGATGTCTCTGGATGTCCTTTTCTAGTCTCCTGGTATGTAGCTCAGAGATTGCATCTTCAGCCATTTTCTGTGGTTTTTCGACCAGAAGCTCGGAATGAATATCATAGTAGCCTCGTCGCGATCTTTTGATCGAAACATAAATGATCGGATACCCCAATTTTCGAGAGATCTTGGCTGTGCCAGTAAAAATCGGTGTGTCCTGCGCTAGAAATGTAGTCCAATATGCATGATGTGGTGATGGAGTCTGGTCAGCTATAAACGCCGTTGCGGTGATGTCTTTTCTGTTTTGCACCATGCCTTTGAAAGTATCTCTCATGGGGTAGAGCTTGTTGCCGAGCCTGGTCCGCATACGATAGAGAAGCTGATCAAAATACTTATTGCGCATAGGATGATAAATCACATACAGCTGATGATACGGTTCTTGACTAAATCGAGCCCCTGCAAGCTCCCAGTTTCCAAAATGGCCCATGACAATCACCACACTTTGACCTTGCTCAAAAAAGGGCTTGTACACTTCTGGATTTTTCATGCTGACCCTGCGAAGGACTGTGCTGGGTCTGATGGTCAGTGTTTTTGTGGTTTCAAGAATTAGATCACAGAAGTATTGATAAAACTTCTTTTCAATCAGTTGTAGCTCTTGAGCTGACTTTTCCGGAAATGATTTTTGCAGGTTTTCTCGCACGACTGTTCTTCGGTACGCCATAATCTTGTATAGTAGTAGGTAAAGCAAGTCTGACAAGATATGTAGTGCCCTGAATGGTAATAAGGAAAGAAGATAGACTAGGGGAAGAGCAAGGTAGTAGATAAGCGCTGACATTGGGATACCATTTATGGTGCCTGTTCAAAAAGCGATAAAAGAGTGTGTGGACTATGCGCTTCCTCCATGAGTTTATTCAATTCTTGGCCTACCGTTGGATGTTCAGCGATGATATTGTTTTCCTCGGAAATATCTTGTGCGAGATCGTAAAGTTCTGCCTGTACCGATTGCGAAGAATCACGCACATGCAATTTCACGTATTTCCAATCACCTTTTCGAATGGCTTGTTTACCACCTTGTTCATAAAATTCCCAATAAAGATACTCATGCTTCTTCTGGAGTTTGGGATGATTCAACAGCGTGGGCAAGAATGAGATCCCATCAATATTTTCGGGAGTACCTGCACCCACAATATCGCAAAGTGTAGGAAGCACATCCCAAAATGCACTTTGGTGATCTGTGGTGCGTCCAGCCATAATGTG
Organism: Saprospiraceae bacterium; assembly: GCA_965223025.1. Taxonomy (GTDB): domain Bacteria; phylum Bacteroidota; class Bacteroidia; order Chitinophagales; family Saprospiraceae; genus JABDMH01. The sequence goes on along the minus strand of CBDCVP010000023.1, from coordinate 2,566,046 downwards.
TGCCGGCCACTTGACAATCATAGGTACCCGAATACCACCTTCGTACAGGTCGCGCTTATGACCTCGAAGATTACCATTGGAGTCAAAGAAATCTACTTTGTGGCCCCCTTCTTGATGAGGCCCATTATCACTACTGAAAATCAGGATGGTTTGTTCCGACAGACCCAACTTTTTGAGGTATTCATCGATCCTTCCTACGGTCTGATCAATCAAGGTCATCATTTGGGCAAATCCTTTTTCTGGATCTGGCCAATCTCGATCCTGGTATGATCCGTAATTGGCTACCGATGTGCCATCAACCAGTTTCATTGGTACTTCCATACCATTACCGGTAAATCGTCCAGCTTCGTTGTTGGCATGAGGCATATTTAAAGCCAGGTATAGAAGGAAAGGTTGATCTTTATTTCGATCAATAAATGTCAAGGCATCTCTTTCAAATTCATGGAGGACGTAGGTTTCCTTTTCCTTGGCCACTCCGGTGCCTTCTGGCATATCGGGTCGATAGGGATATTGCCAATCCGTCTTGTTGCCTGGCAGAGTGACCTTTTTCGCTTGCTTGTACAGGAACTCTGGATAGAAATTATGTGCATGCCACATATTGATATATCCGAAGGCTTCATCAAATCCATTCACCAGGGGATCGTCTGGTTCCGGAGGATTGCCCACTCCCCATTTCCCAATGATGGCGCTGGTGTATCCTGCCACATTGACAACATCCGCAAGTGTGAGCTCTATCTCTTGAATCAATTGGCCAGCCGGAGAATTACCTCTTACTGAGGTATGACCGGTATGTTTGCCGGTGAGAAGGCTAGCCCTGGAAGGAGCACATACAGTTGCTCCCGCGTAATGTTGTAAAAATCTGATGCCTTCATGGGCGATCTGATCTATGTGTGGAGTCCTTATTTGAGATTGGCCATAGCAGCTGAGGTCGCCATACCCCAAATCATCAGCAAGTATGTAGATAATATTTGGCTGTAGATGATCTTGATCTTGCACTCGGTTTTTCGACTGCTTGGACTCTGAAGAACCACAACCAGCGATCAGCAACAAAGCAGATAACATTCCGATAAGATCAGTCGGTGCGATCATCCACCGGAGGCATTTTCGTCCAACTAGCCGTCTCACTACTGCCATTGTTCCTACCTGCAAACCAAATCATCTAGACCTTAAAATCCCAATTTCCCCGATAGTTTCTCCTGACAAATTGGTTGGCTGGATCAAAATTTGTTATTCTCATTTCTTCCCCATTCCATAACAATTGCTTCCTTCCCGGATAAGTTTCTCTTCTGCCATTTTCCCCTTTCTCCGCCAAGTTGTGACTTAGCACTGCCAGGTTACCCATCAGAACGGTCTCGGTCAGTGGTCCTGAATCTGCAAAAGAAGAACTTGTATACGTGCCATATCCCTGTTTGCATGCCCTTACCCACTGTTGTTGATGACCGTCTGAACCATTTTCCACCAAGGGAGAAGACGGTCTGGGTAGAGGTACATCTTTCATCTCGGAAGTAGGCAAAATGGTGGGATTGCCTCCAAACAGACCTGCCATGAGTTTTCCACTTGTTCCTTCGAAGAGAATACCGCCGTTCCATTCTCCAAAAGGTTCTTCTGGCAGGAGTTCTCTGGGCCTTTCAGGTTGGATACCTCCATCATACCATACCATTTGGACCGCAGGCATCTCACCGCGGGCGGGGAAGTCGATATGTATCTTGCTGGCAACTGGATAACTGTGGTTGTAATGTGCGGCTTCAAAATATCCCGTCCAGTTGGCCGCAGCACTGCAATATACAGAGGTGGGATATCCGAGTTTAAGTGCTCTATAAGGTACATCTATAAAGTGACAACCCATGTCACCCAAAGCTCCCGTACCGTAATCCACCCAGCCACGCCACTTGCCAGGTAAGTAGCCTTCATAGTATTCTGTAAATGGAGCCGTGCCGAGCCATAGATCCCAATCTACTTCTGGAGGAATGGGATTACTCTGGGCTGGCTTAGGTATGCCTTGAGGCCATCCCGGACGGTTGGTCCAGACGTGTACTTTTCCGACATCACCGATCAATCCATTTTGGATCCAACTTTCGACATACCGGGTATCATCACCACTGCTGCCCTGATTGCCCATTTGTGTCACCAATTTGTATTTTTTCGCAGCCCGGGTCAGGATCCTTGCTTCATAAATGTCGTGGGTCAAGGGTTTTTCACAGTAAACATGCTTACCCCGCCTCATACACTCCAGGGCCTGCACTGCATGCATGTGATCAGGACTACTTACCATCACGGCATCAATATGGGCACCCTCGCGATCTAGCATCTCACGAAAATCCCGGTAGTAGGGCGCTTTCGGAAATGCTTTTCTGGTCTTTTCCGCCCGGCGATCATCAACGTCGCAGAGTGCTACGATATCATCGCTGCCTTCATTGTGGGCATTGGTAATGTTTACCCAGCCTTTTCCTCCTATGCCGATGGCAGCTATCTGCAATTTATCACTCGGTGGGATGTAGCCCTTTCCACCTAAACTATGTCTTGGTACAATGGTGAAAGCGGACAGGGTGCTTCCTGCCAATTTGGTGAACTTTCTTCGTTTCATAGAGCACATTAAACTGTGCAGACAAGGTACTAAATTAGCTAAGACCTTCTAATATTAATAGCTGTACAATGATCTGACATACATTAACTTGCTCAACTTCTTGATTGGACGTCCCAGACTTGAGACCCCTTGCAAATTCCATACACTCACAATCTTAAAAGTCTCGCTTTCACTTGGTAATCAGCTTTGGATGAATCCTATACTTCTCTGCCAATTGCTGAGAAGTCATCTGCTCCTTGGGGACATCCAGTATAACTTCTCTCCTCTTTCCCATGTCAGAGATTACATTGTCTGAAAGTTTGCTACAGTCCCAGTCGGATTTATTTGGGTAGATCGGACCAGACCACCGCAAATTTTTGGGCTCGTCTACACCGGTCTGTGAGGCTACCAAAACAGTAGGTGCTCGAGAGTGAAGAAAAGCTAGGGAGGGCATGGTCCGGTATTATATAGGATGTCGAAAGCAGACGTACTACATCTGCGTATCGTACATGACTGAAAACTGATCTGGGATTTCTTCGTTGGACTCGCCCAGATTCTGTCGCAAATCAATTTCAATACCCCTAGAAATTGTCGATATTGGCACATCATTTGCCAAACCCTCGAACGGGTTTTCTCCGATCCGACCAATGCGTTCCATGGTATGAAAAACCCAAGCAACCATTGCGTAAAAAGGAATGGCAAACCATGCAGCAAACTGACTTAAGAGGGGGGCTTCGGTAGCGATAGTTTTTCCAAGTTCGGCGAACTGAGGTATCATCCCGAGAGGAAGTAGAAGCACAAAAATCCACATGAAGTAGTGATTTAAGGAGGCAAATTGCCTTGGATAGGGAAAGTTCTTAATTCGCTCAGATTTTCCTTGCAGATTAAATAATTCCTGCAGGAGACCCTCTAATTCTAAAAAGGAAAATTCCCATAGTATTTTTCGCTCCTTTAATTTTCGTAAGTGGTGAGATTGCAGGAAAAGCAATGCCGTCTGCTTATTGCTTTTAGAGAGAGTGTAACGAAGGTCTTCGTCTGATACATATGGACGTAAATCATCTTCCAGCGAGGTCAGGCTTTCAGGAGTCTTGACAAACTCTTTCCACTCTTTCGTAGCTCTTTCTTCACCTCCAGTCTCCCACGGCTTGGGCTGTCTCATGGAATGTCTGAGGGCTGTCATCCAGGCAATATGCCGATATGTGAGATCACGAACCTCTTTTTTTATCTCCTCGGGAGGAGCAGTAGTGTCTGAATATTCATTCGTAATCATGTCTTGTAGAAACATGCCCAGCGTTCTACTCGTATTCACAATACCGCCCCAAATCTTACGGGCTTCCCAGATTCTACCATAAGCCGAATTGTTCTGGAAACCGATGACAAAGGCAACAGCAGTACCGATCAAGGCGATTGGGGTCCATGGGATCTTCATCCAGTGAAAGCCCAGCACATCGTATAGGACAGTGTAAGTAATACCTACTGCAAAGAAGAGTGTAGTTTCAAAGCGCGTCCATTTAATCATGTCCTTAATGCGGAAGACTTTCCTAGTATACATACACCTTTATTTTGGCTCGATCAAGTTCAATGGATTAGTTATCAGTGCTGTGCTCAAACACTAGAAGTTGCAAAGTGTTCAATTCTGGTGGTGCCGAGATTCTCATGATGCTACTTTTTGCCGTAAAGATCAAGGCCTTGCATTCCCAGGAATGTCCATCTTTCATACTGACCTTTTTAAGAATCAAAGAGTAAGATTGAGTATGTGCCGAAATATTCAGAGATGGACAAGAAGGGAGGCAATGTATATTGGATCTTAGAACGTTTGTGGATCCAGGTCGGTGGGATCAATTTATGCCGAATATTGAAAACCAGGTGCAAGAAAAGAGCTTTTGGTCAGGACAACACATCTTTTAACAAACTCGATACCTTCTCAACTTCAAACTCAATGGGTGGCAGGAATCGTCCTTACTTTTCAAATGGTTTCCTATGGCTATTGAGTATCTCGATAAATTAGATATGGACACCGTTGATTTTCGACCATATCTATTCAATAGAAATAGACCATACTCCACCAAGTGTAGTTCGAAACCGGTGACAGATTATGTAAAAATTCCTTTCCCTCACGCCCACCAATTTCTATCCCCGGCAAGTACCAAAAGGAAAATCTTGGGATTTAAATAGCAAGGTTGTGATGCGGAAAATTATTCGCATCCTTCCATGGTGATATCCAATTGTGCTGCTTCGGGAACGGTAAAACCCTGATTCAATTCCACTGCATGGTTGGCCTTAAAGAGGGCATGATTTTGCACTTCGATATTTCCCATGGTTGTTAGAGTTTCACCTGCTTGATAAGTGCCATTGATGGTTGGTGCAGAAATGGTCAGATTTTGCTGGCACACAGAGCCACCCACATAAGCGTACTGAACGCCTGTGCCGGGAGAGCCCAGGTAGATCCGTGGTGGCACAGATTGATCGATAGCCATACTGTTTGCAAAAGGCCATGCCATTTCACCATTGGCGGCAGACCAATTTAAACCCTGATTTTCAGAATATAATACCCCCAGCGATTGGCTATTATAACCACCCGCATAATAGGCGCTAGAAGAGCCGAGGTATATCTGTTGATTGTTGGAAGGATTGATCGCCACAGCACGCATGTAGACATTGGAGTACAGATTTTCCCACTGAGTGCCGCTGTTTTTTGAACGATACAGGCCTCCCTGATCCCCTTTTACAGTGACATATACCCATCCGGTTTGTATGGGATCAGTACTAATATCCGTCACTCCCTCATAGTCAAAATCAAAGAAATCGACTACTTCTTGGCCTTGCATGGCAGGAAGACCGACATCGGTCCAGTTGGCACCACCATTTGTACTCCTATAGATACCGCTGCGACCTCCAGCATAGACGGTTTGACCATTGAGGTGATCTACAGCTGTAAAGTGTAGGCCACCATTTATTAGACTCGAGGACCATGTGGCACCGTCGTCGGTGCTACGGTAAACATGACCGTCAGCCGTCACAAACAAAGTGCGGTTACTCACATTACTTTGGGGATCTACCGACAGTCCACTGATGCGAGTGGGCGTGCCTAATCCAGTGGCAGACGACCAACTTGAGCTCAATCCATGTTGCACACTCTTAACTAGATATGCGGGTTCAGTAAAATCTCCTTGCATCCCAGACCAGACTACATTGGAGCGGTGGGGATCGACCATGACTGTTAGGCTGTTGCCACCGAAACCCTCCCAATTACCGGTATAAGTATCTACATTGGCCGACTGCCAGCTGGTTCCCCGATCTATACTGCGCCAGAGACCAAGGTCAGCAAAGGCCACGTAGAGGACATTGGGATCGGTGGGACTCACAGCTATTTCATTCATGACTACATTGTCAAAACCACGGGACTGCCACCAGCCCGGAGTGACCTCATTGGTGTGCATGTTATCAAAGCTTACTCCCTCATCTGAGGTGCCAAACACCCATTGTGCGTTGGTCCACAGCAATACATCTGGATTTTCCAGGCTTTCTCCCAAAGTTTTACAAAAGCCATTGTAGCTGCTGCCATATGCCCATGCCAGGGAGCTCTGATAACCTCCGTCCCAATTTCCGGAAGCCGTTTGTGTCCATGAGAGACCGGCATTGGTACTGCGCCAGGTGCCGCCTGTGGGGATCCACGGCCATGGCTCCCTGGGATCTATCATTCGGATAATGTTGGGCGCATCGCGTTTAATCCAGATGATGCCAGGCCGATCTGATGTGCGCAGATTCCAGTTCTCACCACCATCTACACTCCGATGAAGATCTCCATCTAGTGAGGTATAGTACAGCTCGGTAGAGCAGTCTACCGTCATGGTTGAAAGATATAAAGTGTCTTCACTGCTCGGATGCATGGCAAGGTCCATGATGGCTCCTAAACCGGTAGCCTTTTGCGTCCAATTCACTCCACCATTAATGCTCTTAAACAGGGATGCCGGACCACAATGAAAACGACCCTTACCGCTAAGTACCAGTACGAAATTGTGATCGGTTGGAGATACATGCAATTCGAGCAGTCGATGTCCTGCAGGTAGGTCTATGCTGACTTGCGAAAAATGCTCTCCACCATCGATTGACTTATAGATGGATCCACCAGAAGCGTTATAGGTAGCATGATAGGTAGCGTAGATTGTTCTAGTATCTGAAGGAGCCACAGCAATGTCGGTGATGTAGCCATGGTCTAATACTTCATATAGGAATCCTCCCCCATCTGCGCTCTTATAGATTCCGGCCTCGGTACCAATAAAAAATGTATCCTCCTCGGTGGGATGAAAGCCCAGGCCGGAGACGTGTGTCACCTCCAGACCACGTTCTTGGCCGTAGACGTCCCACGTCTGGCCAAAATCCCAACTGTAGTAAGCTCCGCTGAGATCACTTCCGGCAATGATCTGGCCAGTTGGACCCGCTTCGATCGTGCTAAATGCACCTCCACCTCCAGGATTGGTCCGAACCCATTGGTGGGGCGATTGACCAACAACCCAGGTGTGATAAAATAAGAAGAGGACAAGATATCTCATTTTCAGAACGATGGAAGATGAAATGTCAACAGTTCTTGTCTCGAGTGGAACGTCTAAATCGCTATTCGCCTGTGATGGAATATCACTAGTCAGGTAAAATTAGAAAAAAAAGAACCAAGTGAAATTCCTTGGTCTGTGACATATCCAGTTTTGTCCTGATTTCTTGGCCAGAAGAGGGATTCCTCAACCAAATGCGCAGAAAGCCACCTTCATCTCCTGTTTCTGGCGCCCGTTTAGAATCTTCTCCAGAAAATGACGATATTTCTTACACATTAGTAAAGATAAAGTACAAAATGAAAATTCACTTGAAGGGATCATGGATATTAGGTTTTTGCGGTTTAATGGCGGTGTTGAGCAGCAGCATCATTTATGCACAGAAAGCTATGGACCGTCCCAACCTAGTCTTTATTCTGGCTGATGACCTTGGATACGGCGATATATCTTCTTTTAATGAAAATTCTAAACTCTATACCAGACACATTGATAGATTGGCAGAGGAGGGCATCAGATTTACAGATGCACATACAACTTCGGCAGTATGCACCCCGACCAGGTATGGTATTCTGACAGGACGTTATAATTGGAGGTCCAGACTTAAGAAAGGTGTACTCAGTGGCTATTCGAAAGCACTCATCGAGCCAGATAGGCTCACCGTGGGTAAAATGTTGCAGTCACAAGGGTATCATACCGGTTACGTCGGTAAATGGCACCTAGGATGGGATTGGCAATTCAAAGAAATGGTCAGTGACACCATAAATAACCTTGCATCTAGGCCGGTGGTGGATTTTAGACTACCGATCAAGAATGGACCTAAATCACGTGGATTTTCCTATTCCTATGGATTTAGTGGATCGCTTGATATGCCTCCATATGTCTATGTTGAAAATGGCTATGCTACTACTATACCTACTACTTATACTGTTTGTACCGATGAAAAGGGTTTTTGGAGAAAGGGGTTGACCAGCCCTGATTTTAATCATACTCAGGTCCTACCACATCTCACCGAAAAAGCCACGAGCTACATCGATGAGCGAGCGCAGCAGGGTGAGCCCTTTTTCCTATATTTTCCTTTACCGGCACCCCATACACCCATCTTGCCTACATCGGAGTTTCTCGGTAGCAGCAATACCAATTTCTATGGTGATTTTGTCTTGCAGGTCGATGATGTGGTGGGGCAAATTATGACAGCTTTAGAAAGGAATAATGTAAGGGAAAATACCCTCATCATTTTTACCAGTGATAATGGATGTTCTCCCCGGGCTGATTTTGATGAACTTGCAAAGGTTGATCACGATCCAAGTCATATTTACCGAGGGCATAAGGCAGATATTTACGAGGGAGGACATCGAGTGCCCTTTGTGGTGAGTTGGCCAAAGAGGATCCTTGCTGGTGTGTCTTCGGATGAAATCATATCTACCGTTGATTTTATGGCTACAGTGGCAGATATAGTCGATGTTTCTCTACCCGATTACGCCAGTGAAGACAGCTATAGTTTCCTTCCTATGTTGATGGGTGAAGACCGGAGTAAGCCCTTACGCGAGGCCACCATCCATCATTCCATCAATGGGAGTTTTGCCATACGTCAAGGAAACTGGAAGCTGATCATGTGCTCTGGATCTGGTGGTTGGAGTTATCCTAGACCGGCTGAGGTGCCCCATGGATCTCCAGACATGCAGCTGTTTGATCTAGGGATTGATCCTGCAGAAGAAAACAATGTAATCTCTTCCCATCCGGAAGTTATGGCATTGCTGAAATCTCGATTGATCAAGTACATCGTGGAGGGACGCAGTACACCAGGAGCGATCCAAAAAAATGACGGGCCCGATAAATGGCCTGAGTTAAGCTGGATGGAGTGAATACGATGGACTAAGGCCACAGTGGATTGTACCATAGGGTGAAAGGTCCATCATGTATTCCGCTCTACTAGTGAGCGCACTCCGGAAAGTGCACAAATGGTTGATTTAAGCCTTATGATAGCCATACCTATGTGGGATGTAGTTGGTTGGAGGACTGTGTTGGAAGAATAGTGGCTAAATTGAATAGATAGAAATGGTATTGCAGGGTCTGAAATTGGGGGAAAAGTGATCTCAGAATCGATTTTTGATCTGTTCTGACCATTATTCTCTTGCAATTAACCCAAAGTGCCCGGGATATCGCGAATATTTTATGTTGAAGGAGACCTCGATATTTACTTTTACCTCCATTCAGGGTATGGAATACTTGATAGATCGTTGATTCTACATTTGCCCTAATCCCTTTGTTGATTTGTTGGGGTCTGACCTTTGATAGTGCAATTCCTGCCTTGACTTGTTCTACCCTAAAGTACCTGTATTTAGTTCGCTTGTTGGGGGTAGGTATACGATATCTTCCACCTCGTGATCTCTGTGCTTCCATCCATGAATTGGTGGTGGGGTCAAAAATCATTATTGTTCCATCTTCCTTCTGTTTGAATTGATATTGATTCTTGCCACCGGTACGTTTTGCGAGGTGCCATTCTAAGCCAATATGATCTGCAAAGCGAGTGCGATTTTCAATGCTATCATATCCGCCATCGGTGTGAAGCTGCTCAATAGGTTGTTCAGTCAACTCGGCTGTTTTTTTTGCTGCACTTTCTAAATAACTGCTGTCGCTCTTTGTCGCTTTTTCTACTTGAACATCTGTTATCAACCTTAGGTCACCATCGGCAGTCTCGGTAATATTGGCGCTATAACCACTTACCTGTTGTCTGCTGTTTCCCTGACCTTTACACCGATACGCCGCATCGGGATCATGTACCGATTGAATACCATCAGCCTTCATTTCTTCTTTCTCTTTTGGGCGAGGCGCGTTGCCTTTATCTTCTGTCTCCATATAGTGTTCTTCATATATGCGGCTTAGCCGATTATACTGCTCACTATCTTCTCCTTGAAAGATATTCAGCACCTTGCGGATTAGGAATCCTAGTCTACGCAGCCAAGTTGACTTCTCATCTTTGGTCATACCATACAAATGATTTGTCACAGGCTTGCTCATTATTTCTTCGATGAACTCCCGATCATTTTTCTTCCTTATCTGTTTGTCCCAGCCTTTAGTAAGGGTGCGCAAATAGAATTGTATGGCCTCTAGTACTTTGTGTAATTGGCATCCTGTTTTGATATTTGATTGGATTAATTTGCTATCCATTCTAATGATCTTACCATTCACATGGAACTTCTTGATTTGAGCACCCGTAATTTGCTGAAATAAAGTCTCAAACAGGTTTTCTCCCGTATCCCGGTGGTGTCTCACTAATTTTGCTTTAAAGTCGTAGTAGGTGCTTTCCACCGGAACCTCATCCTCAACATTGCTTAAGCCTAAGGCCTTCATCACTACCATATTGAAGTGGCAGTTCTCATATAGCTGCTCATCAGTCCAGTCTTGTCCTTCTTTCAAAATGATCATAGCCAACAGTCTGCGTATCGATGCGTTGGGTCGACCCTTACCTTTAGAAAACAACGGTCGAAATAGATCCTCCTTTATCTGGCTTGTTATCTCCTGGAAAAACATGTTATACCATGATTTCGTATCTGTGAGCTTACACAATTTCTTTTCCCCAAGATGCTGGTTTATCCCCGAAAAGAGCGTTTGATCGCTCGCTGGTTTACTACTTTTAAACATATTAGGAAAATACGAAATGTATCTCACTTGACCGCCTTTCATCAAGACTTTTCGGAGTGCGCTCACTAGTGAGCCCACTGCGAAAAGATCACCAAATCAAAAATGGCTCTTTCGGCGATCTTTCCATTTTTCTCAATCGGCTGATAATCAGGCATCACCCAATCTCGAAAAAGTGAAAATCTCATCCAAAATCGGCACATTTTATGAAGATGGCACTTTCCGGAGTGGGCTCACTAGTCGTGTCTACCAGCATTTCTTCTACGACCGTGATGACGTCTTTTGTTTTTTTGATTGCCCCTCACCTGGTATCCTTGCCTCGGCTGTGTTGAATGCTTTCGCCGACCACCCTCTGACGAAGCATCACTATTCTTATCTTCGCCTTTATCTACAAAGGGATGATTCTCGATGACTCTAATATCCTCTTTTAGCAATTTTTGAATATCACGCAGACATATGCGTTCCTCTGGACTGCAGAATGAGAGGGCGATGCCACTTTCCTGGGCACGTCCGGTTCTACCGATTCGATGTACGTAGGTCTCTGGTACATTTGGAAGATCGTAGTTTACTACCAGAGCGAGTTTGTCAACGTCGATCCCACGTGCGGCTATGTCGGTAGCCACCAGCACATGAGTTTCACGATCTTTGAAGCTTGCCAGGGCTCTTTGTCGGGCTGCCTGGGATTTGTTGCCGTGAATGGCTCTTGCTGCGATGTGATGTTTGCTGAGGACCTTGACAATTTTGTTGGCTCCGTGCTTGGTGCGAGAAAACACCAGGACAGAATCGTGTTTCTCTGATTTGAGTATGTGCGTAAGTAGTCGGGACTTGTCTTTCTTGGCCACAAAAAACATGGCTTGGTCTACTAGCTCGGCAGTGGTTTGTTGAGGCCGGATGGTGATTTTTTCTGGATTACCTAGAATCTTACCAGATAACTTCACGATTTCGGGAGGCATGGTTGCTGAAAAAAATAGAGATTGCCTCGGTGATGGAAGTAAGGCCACAATTTTGCGGATATCATGAATAAATCCCATATCCAGCATGTGATCCGCTTCATCCAGCACTGCATACTGAATATGCGTAAGACTGATGAAGCCCTGGCCAATAAGGTCAAGTAATCTACCAGGTGTGGCGATCAATACATCAATCCCCCGCTGTAAGGCTTTGGTCTGACTACCTTGCTTCACACCGCCAAAGACGACCGTATTTCGTACACTGGTGAACTTGCCATACTGACTAAAGCTCTCACCTATTTGAAGGGCCAACTCCCTAGTAGGGGTCACCACTAGTGCCCTGATTTTCCTCGGACCCTTCTGTCGATCTAGATGAATCTTCTGAATGATAGGAATAGCAAAGGCGGCAGTCTTACCTGTACCTGTTTGAGCGCAACCCAGGAGATCCTTACCGGCGAGTAGAAGGGGTACGGCCTTGGTTTGGATCGGTGTTGGGTGTGAATATCCCTGTGCCTGCAGAGCTTTTAGAATGGGTGGAATAATGCCAAGATCTGAAAATGTCATATGAAAAGTAGGTAAAAATGTACGAAGGTACTTTTAAAAGTGGATATACTTTTGTGAATCCCATTTTCGTGAGGAGATCGCTCGCCATCGATTTGGGAGATCGATTGGTTTTTGAATTGGATAGTGACAATGACCTACTTGCTATAGCTTCTGGCTTTGGGAGCCGACCATTGTAGTCACTATTTTTGTTCCGCATACCTTTATGTCAGGAATTTATGGGATGAATTTTGATCACCTGGCCGATCTGACTGGAGGCGGCCAGGCGATTTTCTGGGTGATTATCCTATTCAGTAAGATAGCGATGTTCTACTCTTTAGACCCAGAAAAAAGCTGTAGGGGTCGACATTAAAACTCGTGTCCAAGTGTCTCATTACTTGTGGAGCCGATTGCAAAACTCAATAGTCTTGATGAGGTCTTCTTCTGAATCAAAGTTGATACGCTCAGATTTCAAAAAAGATTTTAATTCAGAAATTTCAGGAAAGTTTTTTAGCAACTTCTTTTGGCTCCTGATGGGTACTAATTTTTCATCTTTTTGAAGAAAATACGTGTTCACGTCTCTTAGTTGATATTCCTTTGGTAGCATGAGCTCATAGACAGTGGGTGTGTCCTGCAATCGCACTTGTGAGGTTTGATTAAAATCTGATTGATTGCTGGTTCGACCAAGTCCTGTTTGCTGACCCAAATGGATCACCGTTTGTTTGCGATGGACGAGTAGGGTTGTTCCTCCACTCAGGAGTACTTCATAGATCTTCTTGTTGATTACAGAAAACTCCTTCATGCCAATGGCGATCTTCTTCACAATTTCGATCGTCGGGTAAGGGGCTCTCACCTCATCGAGTTCAACAACGATCTCTTCGGTAACGAGGTTGTAATTTAGTTGTGTCGAAACTGCCTCCCCATTTGTAAGAAACAATTGACCAGCTTCGAAAGCGGGAAAACGATAGTGTCTTCCCGGTTCCAACTGATCCTCATCAGGTGTGTCTAAGGATTGAGCCAGCAAGGAGGATGAAAGGACAACAGAAAAAATGATTAGCAAAAGGCGCATCATTGTATTTTGCTCAATAATTTATCCCCTTTTTAGCGATCTGTCAAGGGGTAGGATGTTAAAAAAAAGTAATACCATAATAACTTGGCCAGTTACTCGATCTCCAATCGATTATTACAAAATTCAATCAACTTAATAAGGTCCTCTTCAGATTCCAGTTTGGTTTTTTCCTTTTTGATGAATGTTTTTAAATCGTCTTTGATGGATGGAAAGGTCCGCTCGAGTTTTTTTAGTTTGGTGAGTGAAATAAGCTCGCCTTCCCGTCTAAGAAAGTAGTTTTTTACATCTTCAAGTTGATAGTCACCTGGAAGGCTCAAACCGTAAATAAGTGCTTTGTCGTGAAGGCTCGGCGGTAGTGAAGATGAAGATGTGGAGGCACTCTGTCCGTACCCTTGGATTGCTTGGCCATCTCTGCTTACTTTTTGTCTCCGGTGCACTAGTAATTGGATATCACCATCCAAGAGTAATTCGTAGATCACGCCATCCATGGGTATGAACTCAATGCCATCAATACTAATTGAAGTCACTTCTTCCAGACTGGGATAGGGAGTCTTGGTGTGACCGAGATCAATCACGATCTCCTGGGTGATCAAATTATAGTCGAGAGTGGTCTGGATGGATTGACCGGACTTCATAAGGATCGTCCCTTCCCTGAATTCAGGAAACCGGTAGTGCTTCCCCTCTATCGGCTGATGTTTGCCGTAGTACAGCACCTGTGCCGTGCAAGTGATAGCGACAGCTAGCATAACAAGCACTGGTAAGATTCTCTGACTCATAAAATTCAACTTACATCACTGGTTAGAAAGTTTATCTGCGTCATTTGGTTCCATCAAAGTACTAACTTTTCATCTGGAGATCTCCTTTCGCACTGGTCTTTGGCTCAACATAGTCCAAAGATGGTGTTTCTAGGTTGAAGATTTAGATGACTTCGGTTGCTCAGAGGTAGGAGGATACAAACCAATCACATACATTTGTCGGTCCTAAAATGCAAGCTGGCTATGCAAGGATTTATCTCGTTCATACAGGCTAATAGTCGGCTCTTAGCTTTTGGTCTCGTCCTGGCCTTTTTCTCAAGTTTTGGCCAAACCTTCTTAATTTCCTTATACATTCCTCAGATTGAGTCTGTTTTTGGATTTACCAATACAGGACTGAGCAGTCTGTATGCTGGGGCAACGATGGCTTCGGCATTTGCCTTACCATGGATAGGCCGGCTGGTAGATACGATCCATCTGACGAGGTTCACCCTTGGGATTTTACTTGGATGCACGTTGGCGTGCTTGATTTTGTCCTTGGCTTTTCACCCCGCTCTAGTACTACTGGGTTTCTTTGGTTTGCGTCTTTTTGGCCAGGGATTACTCAGTCATACCTCTGTATCAACTATGGCCAGATCATTTGTACAAAATCGGGGCAAGGCAATCAGCATCGCAAGTCTGGGGCATCCAGGTGGGGAGGCATTGCTACCCTTGTTGGTGACCGTTGGGATTACTGCCATAGGTTGGCGGTCAACCCTACAGGTTTCGGCATTAGTGCTGATGATTTTGGTGGTTCCCTTGACATACTATTTATTAAGCGCTCAATCAAAAGAAGTCTTAATGCCACGACTTATGACTTCTACCGCAGATCGCAAGCACTTAAATCCACTGCGAGTAGCGCGTGACTATCAGTTTTGGATCATTGCTCCGGCGCTATTCAAGTTGGGTTTTTTCAGTACGGCGATTTTTTTCTACCAGATAAAACTTGGGAATAGCCGAGGGTGGGATCCGACATGGGTTGCAGGATCATTGTCTGTCTATGCCCTGGTGAGTGCTCTTTCGATGATGGGATCAGGCTCTTTGGTAGACCGTTTGACTGCCCGACGACTTTTTCCTTACATTCTGATCCCATTCTTACTCGGAATCTCCATTCTGGCTGTCGCCCAGCATCCAATTGGATATCCGGTGGCACTGGTCTTTATAGCCATGTCCAATGGAGCAGGCAGTACGATCATGAATGCCCTGTTCGCTGAGGTATTTGGTGCTGAGAAGATCGGTACCGTGCGGAGCCTGTTTGCCATGGTTATGGTTTTTAGCACATCAATGGGGCCGCTGTGCTTCGGCCTCCTATTGGATGGTGGCTGGTCGTACAGCAGCATGTTTTTCTTGTCTGGATTTATTCTGCTTTTGGTATCGGGTTGGAGTTTCACGCTTCGACGGGCGCCTTGAGCGTTTCCTACATACCAGGTGCTTGGATCTTTTTCACTCCTGATGCCATTAGCTAGAAGACTCACATGGCAATGACTACGCTTGGCTTTCGTTCCACCCCGTGACTATTTGATCTGACAAAAAATAGGCTCGACATCATATCACAGCGAAAGAAAACACTGCAACCGTGCTTGGTCTAACTGAGAGATCAATGGCCAGAGGTCAAATGTCTGTTCACAGCTGAAGACGGTTTCCACATCCCGACGATTTTCTAGACGAGTGGGTAATCACCTATCATTGGGTATAAAAGAGTGATCACTGTCATCAATTTATTTGGGCATCTCAACTGCAAAGGACATAACTTTAATAAATCTGAAGTTTTGACACCGAAAACATCCTATCATGAAAAAGAATGTCAACAAATATTTGCGCCTACGAAGGATGATTCGTGGTCTTGAAAAGCACATGCCTGATACCTTTGATGCATTTGAAAAGTTTCAACGCAACAAGTCATCTAAAGGAGCCCTTTCTGCCAAGACCAAGGAGCTGATTGCACTGAGCCTAGCGGTAAGTAGTGGCTCAAGTTCTGCAGCAACTTTACAGCTACAAGAGGTGATCAACAGTGGAGCATCCGACCAAGAGATTATCGAGTCGATCGAAGTCGTCCTTATGATGGGCGGCACCTCCGCTCTGGTTGCAGGGAGTGAGATTGTGGAGCAGCTCAGGGATTTTCGGGAAGAGCACCAAGCGAGGCACCTATTTGACCAAGATGTGGACATTATCTAACGGGTATGGTCCACATCTCGTTCTAGGTCGCAGCTGAAATCTAATTGAGATTATACAGATCTCTTTTCGATTTGTACTTGGTGATTCCACAGTCATTTAGACGAGGATAGCTCCTGCGGACGACCTTGTTTGGACATCAAATCAGTTGAGCATCGTTCAAAGATTACGCGAGATATCCATAAACAGGCCGATGATCTAATCCCTTATTCCGGACTGGGTGGATTGGTCCTTTCTGGTTCTTTCCGGATGTCTCCAGAAGATCGTTTTGTTGTGGGAAGGGATCTGTAATATCTTGACGCCATTTTATGAACTAGATTCGAGCTTATTCATTTGGTGAGACATAGCAGGGTCATGGGAAAAGATCATCGAGTTCATAGGGATCGTTGACCAAATCGTATAGCTCGAAAACTGGAGGATGATCAAGTGGATTGAAAATTTCCTTGGTATTGGTAATGGTTCCATCATATCTCTCTCGTCGGCATAGATCATCAACCGAGGTCGGAGCCGAAACCTGATCATATAGTAGAGGGTGAATCAGCTTGTAACGGTCATCTCTGGTTGAAAACATGGGATTTGTCCTGCACTACAATATCGGGCTCCAAACTTTTGCAAGGCCTTCCTTGAGTCGATCGGTCACTGGTCGTTTTCGGTAGGTGTCGAGGTCCAACTGGACGCATTTCTTGCAATCGTTGAGAAAACCATCTCTCAACTCCATGGCCAATTCACGATCGTAGACTACGGCATTCACCTCGAAGTTTTGTTCGAAACTCCTGTTGTCAAGATTTGCTGTACCCAACGAAAACACCTGATCATCGGCTACCATAATCTTACTGTGCAGAAATCCCTCTTGATAGAGATAGATCTTGACACCGGCTTCCAGCAAGATCTCAAAATAGGATCGGATGCTCCACTTAACGACTACGTTATCAGATTTTTCAGGTACCATGATTCTCACATCATTGCCACTCAGCGCAGCTGTCTGAAGTGCGTCTACAATGGACTGACCGGGAATCAGGTAAGAATTAGCCATGTAGATGTAGGATTCCGCACTATTGATCATTTTAAAGTATTGCTGCTTGATGGAAGCAAAGTCTGAATCTGGTCCACTAGAGACAATCTGCACCACCTTACTGCCGTCTACAGCGTAATGGTTGTAGTATCGGGGTTTCAACATTTCGTCAGAGCCTGTGACGAAATTCCAGTCTATGGCAAACACCGAGTGAAGACTGTCTACAGCGGGACCCTCTAGGCGTAAATGGTGATCGTGCCATTTTCCCAGATGGGAATCACCCTTGATATATTTGTCTGTGACGTTGATGCCACCTAGGAAGGCCACTTTGCCATCAACTACAACAATCTTGCGGTGATTTCGATAATTGATCCAGACGGTAGTTGCCCAAATTCTAAGGGGCATGAAGCCATGGATCTGAACACCTCCTTTTCTTAGATCTGTGATATACTGAGCGCTAAGGTATCTGCTACCAACCCCGTCGTAGAGTACTCTTACTTCTACACCTTCTGCGACCTTTTGCCTGCATATGCGAGCAAATCGATCGGCTAGGTCGCCATTCTCAAGAATGTAATACTGTATATCAATGAAGGATTTTGCTTGTGCAAGGGCATCAAAAATGGCTCTGAAGGTGTCCGGTCCGTCTACCAAAATTTGCACCCGATTGCCAATAGTAGGTAGAAAATGAGAGTTTTTTATGATCAGTCGTACCAGATCAAGGTTGTCGGAGGAAATTTGGGGCGGAGGTTCATCCTCCATACTTTGATAGTAGTCATGTACAGATTCAAGGTATGCTTGCACTTCCCGTGTTCTCTTCACTCTAAAAAATTTGTTCTTCCTTCGATTCCGGCCCAAAGACAAATAGAGTATTGTACCCAGGACGGGTACGAAAATGATGACCATGATCCACGACAGTGTTTTGGTGGGTCTGACACCTGACAATAGAAGAGTAATGATCAGGCCTAAAGTCAAGAGTATGTATAGGAGTGTGAGAATGGAGGCGATCATGCCTTGAAAGGGGGCTGCTTCACTTGACCGACATATTTTCTAGAATATACTGATAGGGAAGGAGGAGGCAAGTTCTTCTAAAAGAGCAGTTTTCATCCTGTCGTATCGAGACGCCACAGCTTTAATCGTTTGCTTGGCTTCTAGATACCGATTGTGGTAAAACAAGATATTGCGGTGCATCAAAGGGACTTGCTCTCTAAACTGCAATAAGTCCTTTTCAAAAAGCTGAACTTCAGAAATGAGTTCTCTCATGTCATTACTCAGACCACGCATCTTCTCCATCGGATCAGCTTGACGTCCTGTGAGGCTGAGTGTGACTAGTTTTTGTAAGAGTGCACTCTCTTTCTTCCAAAGTGACATGATAGCCCTCCACTTGTCGACAGAACGTAACCATTGGTCAATGCCCTTCTTATCACTACTTCTAGGTATCTTGGGGAAAGACTGCAGATTAGAATGCTGCAGAGAGACTGCTGAAAAATCTTGCTTTTGCTCCACCATAGTAAGGGTATTTAGGTGATGAACTAATAATGATTAAACGCTAACTTTCCTTCAAACGTCTGTGGTTTCTGTAATAATATTGCCAGATCCATCGAAGAGCATTTAGAAAATGCTAGCGATGGTCAATTCTCAAGTCACTTGTCACTGCTATAATATCAAATAAACCAAGGGATGTTGCACTAATTTTGATCATCATCGGAGATGATTTAGGTTAGTCTTTACGATATTGCAGGGTCTTAATTTTAAGAGATACTTAACCTAACACATTATCTGAATCTAGAGCATTATGATTTCGATTGCCTTTCCCAACGGTGTTGCACCGCTTCCCAGAATGTTGCTATTGGCGGGTGATATCGGCGGTACAAATGCACGCCTGACTTTGTTGGAGGTCCAGGGCACCAGCTTTGCGGTTAGGGAGGAAGAGATCTACTCCTCACAAACATATGAGTCCCTGGAGGAGATATTGGTGGATTTTCAAAAACGCACAAAATCAGTGGATGTGATGGGACTGGGTGTCGCAGGACCAGTTGTCCATGGAGCTGTGAACATTACTAATTTGCCGTACGAGATTTCGGTGAGTGAGATCGCTGAGCAGACCCAAACATCTCACGTCTATCTCATCAATGACCTGGTGGCCAATGCCTATGGCTTGGCTTCACTTGCTGAAGATGACCTGATGATGTTGCATCCAGGTAGTCCGACACTTCGCGGCAATGCAGCGCTCATCTCGCCTGGTACGGGACTTGGAGAGGCTGGCATGTTTTGGGATGGGAAAGCTTATCACCCATTTTCGAGCGAAGGAGGACACACGGATTATGCACCTGAAACAGAGAGTGATATCGGATTGCTCCGCTACTTGCAAAAAAAATATGGTCACGTGAGTTGGGAACGGGTAGTTTCTGGTCGAGGCATTTTGGAGATCTACTCCTTCCTTCACAAGTTTCGTCAACAACCGATGCCCGAGGAAATTCAGGAAAAACTTGGTAAAACCCCATCGGCTGCCATCATTAGTCAGGCAGCTACCGACAACGATCCCATCGCAAAAGAGACCATGCAGATGTTCTTGCGCAACCTAGCCAATGAGGCTGCCAACGTCGTCATGAAACTAAATGCATTTGGCGGTCTTTTTATTGGTGGTGGTATTCTTCCAAAGAATTTGCACTTATTGGAACAAGATGATTTTGTGCATTATTTTCTGGAAGCAGGACGAATGGGAAGGCTTCTCAAAGATGTGACCTTGCAGATCATCCTAAACGATAAGACGGCCTTGATGGGTGCTGCGTATTTCGCTGCATATAGCGCCAGAGCCAGTGTCAATCCAAAGACATGACACACGCCATTCTCTCCCAATCATCATTGTGGATGGGAATTGAGGTCAATGAGGCCATGCTCTAAGGCATATACGATCATTTCGGTGGGTGAGGTAAGTTTGAGTTTTCTCAGAATATTTTTGCGGTGTGTATAGATCGTATGTGGACTGATGTGCAAATCAGCAGCGATTTCTTTGGCCACCATTCCCTGCGCCACTAATGTTAGAATCTCTTTTTCGCGCGGTGTAAGAGAGGTTGCACTGCAGTCTACCTCCTTGGAAGGAAAAGACCGCTCAATAATCATATCCAAAATCTTGTGGCAATAGAATTTTTCTCCCTTGGCAGTTGCCCTCAGAGCGTCCAGGATTTCACCTTCGTCGCATTGCTTAGTGAGAAAACTGTGCACTCCATCTTCCAGTACCTGATAAATACGGTCACGTCGATTATCACTGCTAATGACCAGGATCTTGGTCGAAGGTGAGACCTTCTTAATCTTTCTCGCGATGGAAGGATCAAAGAAGTTAGGCTGATTATAGTCGACCACGACCAGATCAACTGTCTCCTTGTGCACCAATGCTAAAAGGGATTTTGTGTTGGCAGCCTGGCCTATGACCACCAGGTCCTCTAGGCTTTCCAAAAGACCACACATACCCACTCGGCACAAGACCTCAGCATCTGCCACCACTACCTTTGTCTTCTGGTTCACAAAGCTAAATTAGACTAAATATAAATAACGTTAAAAATAAGAAGATCCATTCACACGCGGTTTGTGAGCATCGAAGATACAGCTCAAGACAGTAACCGACTTCATTTATGCTGATAAATCCTCCATATCGGCAAAGCCCTGCAGAATTGGTGTATGGATCGTTTCTTTGTTACTTTTGCACTCACATGGATGAGAAATCGAAGTACGAACAGCGAGGGGTTTCTGCAACTAAGGATGAAGTGCATGCAGCGATCAAAGATCTGGACAAAGGGCTCTACCCACTAGCATTCTGTAAGATCCTTCCTGATCTGGTCGGTGGTGATGAAGCATACTGCAATGTGATGCATGCTGATACCGCAGGTACTAAGACCAGCCTGGCCTACATGTATTGGCATGAATTGGGTGATTTGAAGATCTGGCAGGGGATTGCTCAAGACGCCATCGTGATGAATGTGGATGACATGGCCTGTGTTGGCTGCACGGATCGAATCATCCTTTCTTCGACGATTGGGCGAAACAAGAATCTGATCCCAGGTGATGTAATCAAGGAGTTGATCGACGGCACGACCGCTTTCATTGATTCGATGCGAGATCATGATATCGACATAGTATTGGCAGGGGGAGAGACAGCTGATGTAGGTGACATTGTGCGTACGATCGATGTTGGTTTTACGACTTTTGCTCGTCTGATGCGACCCCGGCTAGTGGTCAATAACATCCAAGCCGGAGATGTCATCGTCGGCCTGGCGTCGGATGGCCAGTCGAGTTATGAGTCGCTCCCTAATTCTGGGATAGGGAGCAATGGCTTGACAGCCGCACGCCACGATGTACTGTCGAAGCAATATGCCCCACGATTTCCTGATTGCTTTGATCCCAATACCAATGAGGCGGTGGTGTTTACCGGTCCATACACATTGACTGAAGATTCCGGAATCGAAAACCTGAATATCGGGCAAGCCCTTTTATCTCCCACGCGGACTTACCTTCCTATCTTGAAGAAGATCTTTGCCCTTCATCGAGCGGACGTGCATGGTGTGATACATTGCACGGGTGGGGGGCAGACTAAGGTGAAGAAATTTATAATGAATAAGCACGTGATCAAGAACCAACTTTTTACGACCCCACCACTCTTTGAGTTGATTCAACGTGCATCAGAGACTTCTTGGAAAGAAATGTACCAGGTGTTCAATATGGGTCATCGCATGGAGATCTACCTTCCTGAACATCTGGCAGACGAAATTGTACAAATAGCTCAATCATTTAATGTGGCTGCACAGGTGATCGGACATGTGGAAGACTCGGTGGGTGCTCAAGTGACCATAGCCTCGGGCTATGGCAAGTTTCACTATTGAATGGCCGCCCTCGACTAATCAATACCAGAGTATTCGCTGGCTTTTTTGTAGTAGTATAAGAGGGCGATGCCTCCGAAGATGAAAATTAGTGGAAAATATCCTGCGCCGTCATCCATGGTAGTGAGCTCCTCTACAAAGTGACCTATAAACAGGGCGACTCCAATAGCCAGCGCCACATAGCCCCATTTAAGATTGGTGCGCAGATCATGTTCTTTGCTGAAAATGGATGCATCTCGATCAGACTCGATTAGGGCCATGCGCTCTTTATTTCGGCTTGTTAAAAAAAGGTACGCAATAAAGCTAACGGTGCTGAATACGCTGAGGATGGCTACAATTGGAATTATTTCTTTCATGGCTGATTGAATTAGATATGTTAAGAGAAAAATGCTTGTGAATAACTTATTTTGACACTTTGACGTAGTTGAAGTGAAAGTAGTTACACTATTGGAGAAAAAAATTGAAGGTGTAACCACAGAGCGCTAGACTTCGTCTAAGGCCATACCGTGGAAAAGGCTCACCAACATATTCAGGAGGTACTGAATGGCAATACCAAAGCATTCAAACCCATCGTTGAGGCATTTCAGCCAATGATCTACACCATCTGCTTGAAAGTGCTGAAGGATGCGCCTAAAGCTGAAGATGCCACCCAGGAGGCATTCGTTAAGGCCTTCAAGAAGTTAGGTTCCTTCAAGGGAAAATCATCCATCAAGACTTGGCTTTATCAGATAGCCTATCGCACGGCCATTGATCATCAGAGAAAGGTGGTGCATCTCGCTGATTATGATCAAGGTAGTATGACGAAAGAACGGGCAGATAGCTCACTTAATCAACAGGCCATCCTGGAAAAAAGTCAGCGAAATGAATGGTTGCACCGCGGTCTTGATCAACTGAATGCGGAACAATCTTTGACCGTCACGTTGTTTTATATGGAGGAAAAAAGCGTGCAAGAAATCGTAGCCGTTACAGGGTGGTCCACATCTAAGGTGAAGATACAACTTTTTAGAGCCAGAGAAAACCTACGGAAAATCTTGAGAAGTTCAAAAATCAGACATTATGATTAGTGAAAAAGACAAGCGATGGGCATGGAGCTATTTAGATGGCACACTCGATCCCGATAAGAAGGTTGCCTTTGAAAACCGCCTCAATGGCGATCAAAGTTTGGCGGATTATTTTGAGGAGATCAAACAAATGGACGGGCAGTTGGCTCATTTAACATGGCAGCATTCGGAAGCTCCGATAGAGGATTTAGTGATGAATAAAGTAGCTCACCAGAAGCGCTGGGCTGCATCTTTTGATACCAACCATGGCATCCCTTGGATTTATATGGTCTTTAATATCGTTTTGGTCATTGGATCTATCGTCTATTTAGCAACCCATACAGGTGGTGACTCAGAAGGGACGCTGGTGACCCAAGCAGCAAATTTGATCACTGCGGTCCTGGTCAGTCCCTTGTTTCGAGTGCTGGGTCTATTTACTATACCGGTGCTTTTAATCTTGACGTTGGACCAGCACCTAAAAACAAAGTATCAAGGGAAAGAAGTATCTCCAGTATAATTCGCCGGAGTGATAAGTCTCATTTCTTGTTTCACCTGATCGCTGATGGGCAAGGAATCGATAAAATCGTGCATGGCCCGACGATCCAGCGCAGACTTTCCTCTTGTGAATGTCTTTAATAGTTCATAGGGTGCGGCAATACCTTCTCTTCGCAAAATACTTTGGTATGCTTCAGCGACAACTGCCCAATTTTGTTCTAAATCTGCAGCGATTTTCTCTCGATTGACAGTGAGTTTCCCCAGCCCTTTTTTGATTGATTTCAAAGCAATCAGTGAGTGTGCCAATGGTACGCCAATATTGCGCAGCACCGTGCTGTCTGTGAGGTCTCTTTGCAGTCTGGAAACAGGTAGCTTCTGCGATAGGTGACTGAGCAGTGCATTGGCTATACCCAAGTTGCCTTCAGCGTTCTCAAAATCTATAGGATTCACCTTGTGAGGCATGGTCGATGATCCCACTTCTTTTTCATTTACTTTCTGTGAGAAATAATTCATAGAAATATATGACCAGATATCTCGGCACAGGTCCATCAGAATACTGTTGACTCGAATAATATTTTGAAAAAACCCGGCCATCTTGTCGTAGTGATCTATTTGGGTAGTGTAGGGCAATCTTTGGAGACCCAGGGATGCGATGAAGTTTTCGGCAAAATCAACCCAATCACAATCAGGGAATGTGACCAGATGGGCATTTAAATTTCCCACGGCACCACCAAATTTGGCAAAGTAATCTTGATGACTTAATTCAGAGATTTGCAGTTCCAAGCGATTGGCAAATACAAAGAGCTCCTTTCCCAAGGAAGTGGGAGATGCTGGTTGCCCATGGGTCCGGGCAAGCATCGAGATAGGTGCCCATGTCGTGGCAAGTTCGATTAATTTTTGGTGACAGTCCAAAAGTGTGGGTAGGTAGATTTGCTCTGATGCCTTCTTTAGGGAGATAGGCACAGCAGTGTTATTGATGTCTTGAGAGGTTAAACCAAAGTGAATCATTTCACCGTATTTTTCTAGGTCGAGGGATTTGAATTTCTCACGCAAAAAATATTCAACGGCCTTGACATCGTGATTGGTGATGGCTTCAATCTCCTTTATTTTTTCTGCATCTTTTATGTCGAAGTTGGTATAAATGTCTCTAATTTCCGAAGCTTTATCGGATGGAAAACCTTTCAGGGGTTTTAATGCCAAGGGAAGCAAGGCAAGAAAATATTCTATCTCTACAAAAACCCTGTATTTAATGAGTCCATATTCTGAAAAATAGGGAGCCAAATCTTTTGTTTTATTTCGGTAGCGACCGTCGATGGGTGTGATGGCATTAAGCATGGAAGAATCATTTATCAGGTAATGGAAAAGGAATGAGTGAAAAAAATAGTTAACCTACTTCGGCACCCTCTTTTAAGAGTTCAGCAATGGAATGTTCAGAAACGGAATGGTAGTTTTTGCGTGCCTTCGAAAAAATGGATTTTGCCAACTCGGATTTATCTGCTTCGATAAGGGCTTTGTATAGAGGTGTGAGAAACTTTCTACGACCTACGGAGATCAGAAAGGCTTCGAGTTGGGTTTGATTATGATCGGGCATATAACCGCTTTTTATTGAAAGTTCAAACCAAGCCGCGAGGATTTCGGCATTTCCCGATTCTGAGAGCTGATAGACTTCATCAAGTTTCTCGTAGAAACTCGTATGTAGGTCTGCTGGAAGATGCCTGACAAAATGAAGCCATTCATGGGTAGACCATCCTTTGGTGTCTGATCTGTCCAGGCGTCCGATTCGTGCATATTCTCTCACACGGGCATCCACTCTCTCAAAACGATGGGATTCTATGATGGAGTGTTCTTCGGGAATGCCAGGCTGATATACCCATTGCTCAATCGGGAAATCGAGATTATTTGATATCAGCAGTCGATTTTTCAGATAAGCGACCCATTGCTCTGTTGACAGGGATTGAAATGCATGATCGTCAAAATACTCCTTGAGATACTCATCGAAGGTAGGACGACCGACTTTATCTTCGAGGGTTTTCAGCAGCAGGAAGCCTTTCTCGTACGCGATGTCGGTCATGCCGTCATCTGGATCTCTGTCCTGGAGGGCTAGTTTGAGATGGGTGTCTGTGCTCTGGGGGCCCAGGTCGGCCACCGTGGCTTGCAGGTCCTGATATCCCAGTAGGGTGAGCATATTCGTATAGTCTTTGCCATAGAGTGCTTCCATGATGCGCCTTTCAAGATACACCGTGTGACCTTCGTTCAGCCAGAAGTCGTCCCAGGTAGCATTGGTGACCAGATTACCCGACCAAGAGTGAGCTAGCTCATGAGCAACCAGAGCGATGAGCGAACGATCTCCGGCAATAATTGTGGGTGTGGCGAAAGTGAGTCGCGGATTTTCCATCCCTCCAAATGGAAAGCTGGGCGGGAGGATAATCAAGTCAAATCGCTCCCATTGATAAGGACCATACAAAGCTTCGGTGGCAGTGACCATTTTTTCCAGGTCTGCCATTTCGTAGGCGGCTGCCTCCAGCATACCGGGTTCTGCATAGACACCGGTTCTGTGAGATATCGAATCAAAGGCAATGTCACCCACCGCCAATGCCAGCAGGTAGGCTGGGATAGGCTGAGTCATTTCAAATGAATAAACACCGGATGCATTCTTTGTCTGTGGATTTCGTGCACTCATGATGGCCATCAGATCAGCAGGTACCGTGATGGTGGCATCGTAAGTAAATCGGATACCGGGACTGTCTTGACAAGGAATCCAGGTGCGCGTCAAGATGGCCTGCCCCTGGGTAAATAGGAATGGATGTCTCTTATCATGTGTTTGTTGTGGTCCCAGCCACTGCAGCGCCAGACAATCAGGGCCGGTTTTATAATATATTCGGACACGTTCTGTGCCCTTGGGGATCGTGACGGTGAGGGGTGCTCCGAGAAATGGCTGGCGGTCGCCGATCCTATAATGTGCAGGATCTTCAAAGCCTTTACCCAGGACCCAAACACTGTCGATGTTGATTCCATTGATGTCAAAGATGACCTCTTGGGCAGTGCTATCGACCATCAAAAAGTGTTCAGCATAGCCGGATAACGATTTTTCCCCAAAGTCAACGGTCAACGCCAGTGTCATGTGTTTTACTACCGCTGTATCAGGTTGGGCAAAGGAGTGCACATCTTGTGCGTCGGCAATGGGTGTCAGATGCATGGATTGATCGGGTTGATGACAGAAGGCAAGACCGAATGTCAGAAGAAGGATCTTGCTAAGGCGAATAGTCATGCTGATGGATGTTGTGAAAGTTGCAAAGGTAAGATATTAGGCTATGGACAAGATCTGAATTTCTCTCGATTTGCTCCGTTAAGAGCGATTTCTCTGCGCAACCTCCTGGAGGCTGTGAAAGCAAGTCCAGAAGGGATGGACACCAGGTCAAGATAGCCCTATTTTGAGTATGCCGGATCCTGTGTAATGAAAGGCAATCATGGCAGTCTGCGTCCTCAGGAGCCATTTCAGGCTGATATCGCAAAAAAAAGATATCTATAAACAGCAGATAACAACCATTCAACACATCGATGCTTTTCTTCAAGTGTAAGTGACTTCTAATGAGTCACATTACATTAATTTAATATATATAAAATGGCTATTTATAGATAGATAAGTCAACTATTGAGACTTAAATCATGACTGAGCATATACCCTTCTTATGCATAGTCATTTGGTCATATATAATATATGTCGATGCACAACTGCCTCAGCATGAGAAAAAAAAACCTCAAAGCGCTATTATATATGTGTTATTTATATATATATTTGTCCTGGTTACCAAAATTTGACACCATGAAAAATACTTTACGAATTCTATTTATGACTTTTTCCCTCTGCTTGGGGGTCGCTGCTTATGGGCAGGTCGGGCCTAACTGTGCAGGGGAGATGAATCTGCCGGTGGATGCCGACGGTTCAGCGACGATTACTTTTGCATACCTGATTCCCAATTTGGCCACGGCGGACGGACCTGTTGCCATCTCAATACTCAATTCCTATGGTGGAGTAATTACTACGGTTGATGATGCTCAGGTGACACCTGATGTGACTATTCCCGTTTGTTCGCATTTGTCCCGAGGGATCATGATGCAGGCGCAGAATGCAGGTGGGCCATGTATGACCATGATCACTTTCAAGACCGATGCTGGGCCAATTATCGAGGAGAGAGATACTTCCGTCTTTTGCGGTGATCCCTTGATTGCACCCGGTCAGCACATTGGGGGTAGTCCCCCACTAGCATCAGTGCCTTGTGGTGAACCTATAGATGCTGAATTTGTGGCCGACTGGATAGAGGTCTATGAATGCGTATTGGGAAGTCCCGATCCCATTAAACTGATTGTGCGTGAATACGCGGCAGTTGATAAGTTTGGGGCCAGGGGGACTGGTAAAGACTCGATCTATGTTTATCCTCTTCCTGAGATATCACGGGAAAGTGCCTATTGTGCTGAGAGAGATACCACTTATTGTGAAGATGATGGACCAAGTGGTAGGTTTGGCCCATTCATGCTGGTGCCTGAGGAAGTAGGATCAACCGAATGCGATACCATCTGGTTTATTGATCCAGACGGGTCCTTGCATGAATTCGATCCCAAATGTGGCATTTCCACTGCACTGAAGGTCGATACCTTTGGTCAGGAATGCACCTCAACCTTGAAATATACGCTGGAGATCAAGCAGACTTGCTATGGGGAGGCAAGCGCTTGTGCCAGCCAAGATGTTGGTGGTAATGTGCTTGATGATGCCATCGCAGGTTATCTGAGATGTGAGTTTTGGCTGATGGACCTGGACACCTTAGGACCTACGGTCTACTGCGATACCAGCCATTTCCGGGAGCTGGATGGCGATACCATCCTGATACCCACGGGCTCACACGATTGTGCTGCGCACATTGCGTTGCCACCTGCTTTTGCCAAAGATTCATGCAACGACGTGGTCATGGTGAAGGCCATGATCGAAGGATACGGCAGTTTTGAATACAGCTATAATGGTACACAATGGGTGTCAAATTCAACGGTGAAAATACCGTTTACAGAATCCGCCATAGAGGTGGTTTATGAAGCCTATGACGAATGCTGGAACGTGGGCACTGATACTTGCTACATACGCATAAAGGACCGTACTAAACCGGTGGCCGTATGTGACAAAGGTGTCAATGTTTCCCTGACCGATAAGAAAGTATGGGTGGACGCCTCTACGTTTGATGAAGGCAGCTGGGATAATTGTGGCATCCACCTGATGCTGGGTAGAAGATGGGATTGGCAGACAGCCTGTGTAGACTTGTGCGATAGTCTCAGTGTGCATTCGATTTCGCATTACGACGACACTACCTTTAATGTGGTGCTGAGTGAAGACAAGTTGGAAGATCCAGTAGAAGCCCATTATGCTAAGGCCATAGAATGGCTGGCTGGTGATGGAGATGAGTGTGGAGAAAGAGTAGCAGCTGGATGGGAATATGATCTGATCAAATATGCTACTGTCGAATGTAAGAAGCAGTTGACCGAGAAGGAGTTTGACGATGCATTCTTAGAAGCCCACGGGTCAGAGTACTTCGAAATAGCTAGCCAGATCGGTGGCGGCTGGGCTCCTGAGGTGTTGTTTACCTGTGACGATGCCTGTGGCGGCCCTGTCAGTGTGGAGCTGCTGGTCATGGACTACTGGTGCAACTGGAGCAAGTGCTGGACAGATGTATGGGTAGAAGACAAGACTCCCATTGCTGTTGGAAAAGATGTTGAATTGTCAGTAGAAATCACCTGCAAGACATATCGTGCCAATAGTTACAGTTTGGGTGGCGAGGTTGCGAGCATTTCTGATTTGGTAGATGCGGCCAGCCAGGACGATGCTGAAGCCCTGGATAGCTTGAATGCTATTTTTGGTGGATACCAGAAAGCGTGGACGGATCCATATGGCAATTTTGTAGATGAGGAAGGTGACCCACTCGACTGTGACATCACCTTGATTGATAGTACATGTGATTGCACCACGAAAACGGTGACAATGCCCGAGGTTGATGAGCATTCAGGTACGACTACCTATGTCAGGAAGCCAGTGAGAGAGTGCTTCTATGAAGAGGTTGTTGAACCACTAACGCATGGAGTGGTGACCGTAAATTGCGGCAAAGGTGTACAGTGTGAGCAAAAAGTCTGGTATTCATTGGATGAATGTGGCCAGGGTTATATCTACCGTAAGTTTAAGATTTACAAAGGCTGTCCCACAACCGGTACTTCCCCGACGGCACATGCAGGTCACGGTGGAGATACCATTTTCCGTATCCAGCAGATCTGGGTAGGTAATGAGTGTCCACTAGATAGGGGTATGTTCTCCTATCCTAACGACACCATTCTCGATCTATGCGGTATTGAGTTTGATCCGCTTGGTAGCGGTAATGTAGTGGGTGCTGCAGATCCTGCCAACATTGGAGCACCAAAGTACAACTTCGATGACGATTGCAGATTGGTGGGTATTGGGCACTATGACAAAGTTTACAGAGTAGTGGGAGGAGATGAAGCATGCTATAAAATCGTAAGAACCTGGTGTTTCGCCGATTGGTGTGGTGTAGGAAAACCTGAAGGAGACAGCTGGATGTTTGGTCCGGTAGAGCCACTTATTGATGTAGTTGGTCCAATTGGTCCAGGTGTGGAGGGTAGACGTGGAAAGCAGTTTGAGTATGAGCAGAAGATCATAGTGCGAGATACTGTTGGTCCAATGTGTACGATCACTGGTCCTGTTGCTGATGGAGGTACCATCGAAGCAGGTGGTTGTGATTACGACTTCAGCGCAACCCTAGATGTACAGGATGACTGTGGCTTGGTATCCTACGAGGCCATACTAGAAAACATCACCAAGGGTGATGAGGAAGTTGAGCGTTGGGAAGGAGACTTGTCAACAGGTACCGGCAATGCAATACTCAATGCAGCTGGATTGACGGCTGGTGACTACCGTTTGACTGCCATCGTCACCGACGATTGCCAAAACGAGAGCATCTGTACCTATGTGTTTACAGTAGAGACTGGCAAGAAACCTTCACCGATCTGTATCTCGAGCATTACGGTAGAGCTCACACCTTGGGATACCAATGGTGATGGAACCATCGATACGGCTGCAGCGACAGTTTGGGCAAAAGAGTTTAACTCTAGCAGTTCAGCACCATGTGGCTTTGACGACGATGATCTTGAATTCTACATTGAATTTAACACCGACGCTGATTCAGCTACCTTGGATCTGGATGATGATCTAGATAGCTTAAACGTGGGTTGTGAGCATGTAGGTGCTCGTCAGGTCCGTATGTGGGTATTGAGTCCAACTGGAAGTGCTGATTACTGCGATGTATTGCTAATCGTCCAGAATAATATGGGCGGATGTGGTGGCATCAGTGCGCAAGGTAGTGTGACAGGATCTATAGCAACAGAATTGAATGAGAGTGTTGAGCAGGTGAACGTGAAAGCCAGCCTGTCGGACGGCACTGACCTCGATTTCTTGACGACGAGCAGTGGAGCTTACGGATTTGCCAGCACATTAGGTGTTGATGTTACCATTGAGCCTGTAAAGGATATTGAGCATGACAACGGCATCAGCACAGCGGATATGATTCAGATCCAGAAGCATATTCTCGGACGATCTAATCTCAAGAATGAATATCGTCTGATGGCAGCTGACGTAAATAACGATGGAAAGATTACGGCACTGGATCTACTGGACATCAGAAGACTGATACTTGGTAAGACCAGCCGATTCCCGAATTCGAATTCTTGGACTTTCGCTAACAGTGTGGATGGTCAAGATACCTATACCTTAAGAGGTGTAAGTGGATCGATGGCGGTTGATTTTGTCGGAGTCAAGAAGGGAGATGTCAACGTAGATAACGATCCTAGCCGAAGTGCAAGATCTGCTAAGAATCTGGTTCTTCAGACTATGGACCAAACACTGACTGCAGGTAATCAATACAAAGTGGATATCACTGCTGGAAACTTCAGGGACATCGAAGGTTACCAATACACTTTGAATTTTGATGCACAGTCATTGAAATTAGTAGACGTCGATATTGCTGAGGGATTAGATCTGGATGAAGAGAACTTCGCTTTCAATGCGGTAGCAGAGGGCATGATTGCCACCAGCTGGCATAGTGCTGAGGCTGTGGAGATAGCAAGTGATGAAGTACTCTTTACACTCGTATTTGATGCCAAAGTGGATGGAATGCTCAGTGAGGTTCTTACGGTGAATGATAAGATCACCGACGCTGAAGCCTACAGCAGTTCCAACGAATTGTTGGGAGTAGCGCTTGAGTTCTTGAATGAAGAAAGCCTTGATGCAAGTTTCACCCTGTATCAAAACCGGCCGAATCCATTTAAGGAAACAACTGCTATTGGATTTAGGTTGCCTGAAACGGCTGCCACGACATTGACAGTCTATGATGTGACTGGAAAAGTACTGAAAGTAGTCACTGGTGAATTCCAGAAGGGTTACAATGAAGTAACGATGAAGAAGAACGATCTAAATGCAACCGGTGTCTTGTACTATCAACTTGATAGCGACACCTATACTGCAACTCGAAAAATGGTAATCATTGAATAGATCGTGAGATAATCCGATTGGGAAAAAGGAGAGCCGCGTTGGCTCTCCAAATCCCAATCAGAAAAAAGTTTATCCTTGAGTTAGTTACTATACATGAGTTCTAGTAAAAAAGCCGTCCTAAAGAGGACGGCTTTTTTGTTTGCCATGCATGGTATCATTATCAAGGGTTAAAGTCCCTAATGGGCGAGCTAGTACGAACCATAAGTTGAGGGCAAGGGTGTCCATCGTGAGGTGGAATCCGAAGGAAGCCTAAAACAAACATAGGTGCTAACAGACAGGAACTGCATAGGAGGCTTACCAACTGGTAAAGGTGGCAATAGACACCGAAGACCATAAGACTAGACGTAAAGTTGGGTAGTAAATGCAGTAGCATCAATGGGAGTAATGATACCTTAACGTGGGAGGTCTCAGTGTCCGAGAGGAGATTGAGAAGTCAGCAGCGACCATAGTACCGTTAAAAGGGATGGGTAATGCCATTTTAGGGAAGGGTCAAATTTTCAACTAAGGAGCAGTTGCTTTACAGAATGGAACGATCATTAAGAAGTCAGAAAAAACGAGAAGGTTTCCAGATGAGTTTGCCAGGAGCGGACGAATGGGGATGCACACCCGTAGTGAAAGGTACAGACGTATACTGTACCAAGAGCGGCCGGGTGAGACAGGAGTGGTTGTCAAGCTGTAAAGAAGAACGAGCCTTAACGCAAGGAATGATGGCAGAATTAACGGAGCTATCGAACCTAACTGCCGCACTGCGGCAAGTAGTGACTAACGGAGGGAGTGCAGGCATAGATGGGATGGGAGTAACAGAGCTAAAGGAGTGGTTTTCCACCCACCGGCAGGAGCTCCAAGACCAGCTAGGCAAGGGCACCTACCGAGTTAGTGCAGTCAAAGAGGTGTGCATACCGAAGCCGAAAGGCGGAGAACGTAAGTTAGGCATACCCACCGTCAAAGATAGGATGGTACAACAAGCCATCAGTCAAGTCTTATCAAAGCGTTACGAACCCATATTTTCAGAATACAGCTATGGATTTAGACCGAAGCGTAATGCCCACCAAGCGTTAAAGCAAGCGGGCGACTACGTAGCCAAAGGGAAAGACTGGGTTGTAGATATGGACATGGCAAAATTCTTTGACGAAGTAAACCACGACCGTCTGTTGTGGATGCTGGGTAACCGCATAGGAGACAGGAATCTTCTACGGCTCATCAATCGATTTTTGAAAGCAGGAATGCTAAGAGAGGGGATGAGTAGCCAGCGGATAAAAGGCACACCACAAGGCAGTCCATTATCACCTCTATTGTCCAACATAGTATTAGATGAGTTAGACAAGGAATTAGAGAGGCGAGGACACAAGTTTGTACGCTATGCAGACGACCTAATCATACTGGTAGGCAGCGAAGCATCAGCCAAACGAGTACTATCGAGTATTACTGTATTTATCGAAGGGCGGCTACGCTTGAAGGTAAATAGAGAGAAGACGAAGATAGTACGCCCTGACCAGCTCAATTTTTTGGGACACAGCATTTTAAAGGACGGGGAATTAGGGCTTCAAGCGAGAACCGCTTAAAAGCCAAGCTACGCCAGATGACCAAACGCAG
The DNA here is from genome assembly GCA_965223025.1 of Saprospiraceae bacterium. Taxonomy (GTDB): domain Bacteria; phylum Bacteroidota; class Bacteroidia; order Chitinophagales; family Saprospiraceae; genus JABDMH01. Next base: position 2,532,168 of record CBDCVP010000023.1, on the reverse strand, counting down.
TAGAGGCATTAGCCTTGAACAAATGGTCAGGGAACTAAACCCTGTACTACGAGGATGGCTCAATTACTTTAGATATGCAAAGATGAAAAGTCGTCTGAGGCGCATAGAGGGTTGGCTCAATCGCAGGATAAGATGCTTTAGGCTCAAGCAATGTAAACGGGCATTGGGCATAGCGAGGTTTCTGCATAAACTGGGAGTCCCATGGAACCGAAGCTGGACAACAGCCGGCAGTACCAAAGGATGGCACAGATTATCAATGACCCACGCAGCTCATGAAGGAATGAATCTAAAATGGTTCAGGAAGATAGGTTTATACAGTATGATAGCAAACTACGGTTAAAAGTTGAAGAAACCGCCCTGTACGAGAGGCGTACGCAGGGTGGTGTGAGAGGACAGCAAAGCTAGGAGTAATATCCTACCTTTGCTTCCTACTCGATTGTCTCTGCTACGCCCTAAAATATCTCAAATCCAGTGTAATGGGGCAATGAAATTAATCCACAGTATGTGGAGATCTTCAACCCATATGATCAGTTTGTTTGTTAGCAAAATGGGAGCTGGTTTCTGGCAGAATCTTAGCTTCCAGCTCATCAATCTGACTTGGATATTCAGCGTCGTGATTTCCCACATCTCCCTGAAAGAGATGTGTTTGTGACTATGAGCGAACAGGCAACATATGGGCTAAAAAAATAATTGGTATCATTTTTGAATATGTGTGGTGGATAGTTAATCTGAAACAAACACCATGCAAGAGATCGACCTTACACCCGGTAGAGGGAACAAGTTATTTTATTTGTGGAGAGCGAGCAGAGACCGATTGAAGTATATCTTTCTATTCCTGGGCTTGTGGGCAATCAACGTCTCACAAGCCCAAATCGGACCCAACTGTACGCACATTAATGCCTCGATAGGTGTTAATGACAGCGCCAGCATTATGGTGCACGAGTTAGTAACCAACATAGCGACACTAGCTGCGCAGGGCGATAGCGTAGATGTGGAGATAGTTGGCTCCTACGGGCAGCGTATATTCTATGTACAGAATGTAGGCGGTATGTATGAGATTATGTTGTATGCGTGCCCCTATATAGGCAGGCAGTTAAAAGTAAATGTATCGATCACAGGCGGAGGTGGCTCATGTTGGAGTTATTTGACCTTCAAGCAAGGCAACGGTCCGGTGATTTTAGGTCGCTCTAAGACGGTATATTGCTTTGATCCTCTGGTACATGGCGGCCACATCCACGATGTGCCACCACAGGCGACGGTACCATGTCGCGGATCAGAAGATGCGACTTTTGTGGCGGATTGGATCACAGCCAAGCACTGCGATGCCGATTCATTAGGTACGGCCGCGAATGATACTGCAAAGATCATTTTGCGGGAGTATGAGGCTTTCGACAAAGAAGGACGACGCGGAGCAGGATATGATACGATATATGTGCTACGCTTGCCCCAGATTACGGTAGACAATGCGTTCTGCCCGGAGAAAGACACGGTGTACTGCGGTACCGGAGGGAAGTTAGGCCCTTACATGGTAGCCGGTCGTGCATTCAATTATGGAGCAGCCGATTCGATCGAGCGCTTTCAAGCGATCGCCTTCATCAAGACGGAGTACAATAAGGAGACGGGCTTATTGGAGTTTTATCCCAACGAGTTTGATCCAAAGTGCGGAGTGAGCGTGCATGTAGATGCATGGCCGGTAGGCCTGAGCGAATGCTCCAGCCAGTACAAGGTGAATGTAGAGATTAAGCAAAGCTGCTATGGCACACCCGGCTTGTACGATGCAATCGGCAGATCGGATGTGACAGCAGATTTTGTCAATACCTACCATCCCAAGCACTGGTATTATAGCAGAAGTACGTCATCTGCCGATATCACTGTAGATACTGGTGGCATTGATGTATCAGCCTTTTACGGTGGGACGGATCTACCAAATCCTGCCCTTAAGCAGATCGGTGCAACCGGCGCATCATCGGCATTTTTGCGCAGTTATGACGAGAATGAATATGCACGCATGTGTGTAAACATTCCGCAAGATGGCGACTTGAGCTTTACCATCAGTGGATCAGATGGTGTCAATGCGGGATATCGCTTAAACGGAGATTTCGTAGCGGTACCAGCTGGATTTTCTACGACCTTGGCACTGGAGGCTTGCGATGAGTTTTGCTTCGAAGACCGTGGTACGCTAGGAGGGATTACGGCCTTCATAGATGGTTGGATGGAGACAGCAGTAGCTGCACCGCTGGATTCGATAGCCCCAGGCTATTGGAGATGTGAGTTCTGGGTAGTAGACCTGGATACATTACCACCGATCGTGGAGTGCGCGCTGGATGCCAAAGCCAACGAAGATTTGATACACGATGATACGCTGTTTATACCAGCGAGCTCGCACGATTGTGCCTCACATAGCTACATTCCACCAGTATATGTACATGACGATTGGAGTGGAGTAAAATATGTCAAGGCGATAGTTCCAGGTATTGCGACCTTGGTTTTGGAGCAATCGGAGGAAGATCACTATCTGTATGAAAGCCATAAGCAGGTGAAGATACCGCATGGCAACGATGCCACCCCGATCTACTACGAGGCCTACGACAGTTGTCACAACCTGGGCTATGATACATGCTGGGTGAAGGTAAAAGACTACACCAAGCCAGTAGCGATCTGTGATAAGGGAGTGACCGTAGGCTTAAGTGGCAAGAAAGTATGGGTAGATGCAGAAGTATTTGACGAAGGTAGCTGGGACAACTGCGAGGTGAACTTGCTGTTGGCCAGGCGAGCCAACTGGTATGAGTCCTGTGTAGATCTATGTGACAAGACGGTATGGTGCTGCACCAATGAGCACTACGACACACTTCATTGTGCGAAGCTGGAGAAGGACAAACATGTAGACGAAGTGGAGGCACATTATGCCAAGTATCTGGAATGGTTGTGCAATGATTATGTGGAGTGTGGAGAGATCATCTACAATTCATGGCAGTATGCATTGATGAAGCATGCGACGCTGAAGTGTGTAGATCACCCATACGAAGTGGATGATCACTATTTCAAACAGTTGTTTAAAGAATGCTACAGAGGTTATCGCAGTGCGTATGGCTACAGTAGAGTAGGGGGCCTAGGTCCTGAGATAGGCAATGTAGAAGGATATGAGCATATACTTGAATACAATGATATCGATGATTCAGATGCAGTAAAATACTGTTTTGATGAGTTCAAGCAGTTGCCAGGTGTATATGGGTGGAGTGATGCAGAGATCCAGTCAGAGATGGATCTGTACGAGCAGATCGGAGGTGGCTGGAGCGATGCGGTACCTTTCGATTGCGAAGATGCCTGCGAAGAGGTGATGGTAGAGCTGCTAGTGATGGATTACTGGTGCAACTGGAGCAAGTGTTGGACCTGGGTGAAAGTAGAAGACAAGACGCCAGTGACCATAGCACACGAAGTAGCGGATCAGGAAATCACCTGTGCAGCTTATAAGAAGTCAAAGTACTATTATGGAGACGAGCCCCATCCAGTATCCATCGAGTACATCGTGGAGCAGGCCAAGACGGGGGATGCGGATGCCTTGGCAGCCTTGGATGAGCGCTTTGGTGGATATGAGAAAGTATGGAAGGATGAGTATGGCAACATACCCGATGCTACCTATGGATATTACTTAGATGAGCATTGCACCTGTGAAACGATTGAGAAGAAGGTAAAAGAGCATGATCCACATCTGGGCTATGTCTGGAAGACGATCAGCTACGACACCTGCTGGACCTATTATGACACGATCCATGCGTACAATGGTCAGGTAGTGGCCAACTGTGCCAAGGCAATCGAGTGTCACCAGGAAGTATGGTGTGAGTTTGACCACTGTGGTCAGGGATACATCTATCGCAAATGGAAGCTGGTGCCAGGATGTCCTCCGGGAGAAGGTCATTACGACCAAGGTCACCGTCGGGATACCGTGACACGCAAGCAGCTGATCTGGGTAGGCAACAACTGTGAGTTGGAGAAAGGCATGTTCTACAAGCCACACGAGACTACGGTATATACCTGTGGCATAGAGTACGATGAAGCCGGCAATGCAGTGGGTGCGCTATCTCCCGAGGTGGTGGGCCAACCCGAGTACCTGTTTGACGATGACTGTCGCATAGTAGGCATCTCACACTCGGACAAAGTATTTAAGATAGTAGGAGGAGACGAGGCGTGCTACAAAGTAGTGAGGACCTGGTATTTCATGGACTGGTGCTACCTAGGTGGCAAGCCAGACAATGCCTCCTACTGGTGGTTAGATCCACAGTATGCAGGACATACGATCACCTGGGAGCAGAAGATCATAGTACAGGATACATTAGAACCTGTATGCACCTTTACCGAGGAGTTGGATGTGGTAGAAGCAGCAGGCTGTGCGTATACCCTTGATCAGGAAGTCACGGTCACGGATGCGTGTGGAGCGCTATCCTACCACTATGAGCTCTTTGAGATCATCAAAGAAGAGAAGGAGAGTGTGGATAGCGGAGGCGATGATCTGGAAGGCACAGAGACGAGCTTCCATGTGGTCATACCCGATCTGACGACCGGCAGCTATCAGCTGAAGGTACGGGTGACGGACGAGTGCCAGAACGAATCGTACTGCATCGATTACTTTGATATAGTGACAGGCAAGAAGCCAGCAGCGATCTGTATCACCAGTTTGACAGCCGAGCTGACACCCTGGGATGTAGATCAGGATGGAGAGATAGATACAGCGGTGGTCACCGTGTGGGCCGACGAGTTTGATCGCAGCAGTGCGCCAGCATGCGGCAGTGAGGGAGAAATCTCCTTCCGCATCGAGATCCTGGATGGCGAAGATGACGACACCTGGGAAGAGGATGCCGATAGCATCAATGTAGGTTGTGAACATGTAGGCACACAGACCATCCGTCTATGGGTCATTGATGAGCGAGGCTCATTTGACTACTGTGATGTACTCCTAGTGGTACAAAACAACATGGGTGGATGTCCTGATATTGATGACACCGATAAAGGTCGTCTGCTAGGGAACATTATCAACGAAAACGGAAGTATGATCGAACAAGTCGATGTGTCTGCCACTGGTGAAAATCTAGTCGCCAGTTTGGTTACCGGAGCTGATGGATTATATGATTTTCAGATTCCAATGGGGATGCTCACCACGATCACACCGACCAAAGACATTGCTCACACCAATGGAGTATCGACGATGGATCTCATACTACTACAGAAGCATATCGTGGGTATGGAGACCATGGATTCTCCTTACAAGCTGATCGCTGCCGACGTAAATAAAGATGGCTTCATCAATGCACTGGATCTTTTGGAAATGAGGAAACTCATACTTGGTGAGATATCCATGTATCAGAATAACACATCTTGGAGGTTTCTTCTTAAGGACTTTGAGTTCGAAACAGAGAATCCCCAATCAGAGCTATTTCCAGAGAGATTAGTTATCAGCGTTGATCAGCCTCAAATGAAGCGCGACTTCCTAGGAATAAAGATCGGTGACCTCGATCTGGATAGTGATCCTGCCAAACGATCTGCACGCTCTGCCAATCAGTTGGTTTTCCATACAGAAGACAGAGACCTAGTCAAGGGTGAGCAAATCATCGTGCCCTTTAAAGTGGATCAGTCTCAATCGTATGAGGGATTCCAGTTTACCTTGGATATCGCATCGCAGGTGGTTTCGATTTCAGATGTGATCGGCAATCAGCAGCTAAACTTGGACGCTTCCAATTTTGGATTGAAGCGTGAGAAAGAGGGGACGGTAACCCTGAGTTGGCATACTGATTTTGCTACGGATCTTATGGATGAAACTGTGTTTGCCATTGTATTAGATGTGAAATCCAACGGCAGGCTGAGAGACGTCGTGAGTATGAATGGCGTAGTGACTGAAGCCATCTCATATCCAGCATCAAGGCCAAGTCAAGGTATTGCTTTAAACTTCACAGATGCTGTGGGCAAAAACAGCCTGGAACTTTTCCAGAACGAGCCCAATCCATTTACTGAATCTACCACCATTCGATTTAACTTGCCTCAGGCCATGCATGCTTCGTTGAAGATATACGATGTCTCAGGCAAAATGTTGAAGGAAATCTCAGGAGATTTCAGTAAAGGACTGAACAAAGTACAGTATGATGCGGAAGAACTTTCTGTCAAGGGAATGCTGTACTATGAGCTGAACGCTGATGGTTCGAAAATTAGTAAGAAAATGATTATTCAATAATCTGTCTTGTAATTACCGTTAAGTAAAAAGGGGAGTTGCTGTGGCAATTCCCCTTTACTTATTTTGGTGCATCTTAAAATGCACGTTCCTTGCTTAATTGTTTTCAGGTCGAAGCGATCTGACCACTTTCCCTGCCCGCCACATTTCTGAATCGGCGAGTTCTTTTAGCTCGATTTCCAGCTTATCGCGGTAATCATTTTGGCTGTTTGAGTCTATTGATTTTTGTGCTTCGTTTCCACTGGCCACACTGTCGTACAATTCTTCGAATACGGGAAGCACAGCATCCCTAAATTTGTCCTTCCAATCCAAAGCTCCTCTTTGCGCAGTGGTCGAACAATTGGCATACATCCAATCCATGCCATTTTCTGCGACCAATGGCATCAGAGATTGAGTCAGCTCTTCTACCGTCTCGTTAAATGCCTCTGAAGGTGTATGACCATGTTTCCTCAATACAGCATATTGAGCTGAAAAAATACCCTGGATGGCTCCCATCAAAGTACCGCGTTCTCCTGTCAAGTCACTGTATACTTCTCGCTTGAAGGTGGTCTCAAACAGGTACCCCGATCCAATGCCGATACCCAGAGCAACCACTCGATCAAAGGCGTTTCCAGTTGCGTCCTGATGTATGGCATAGCTGGAGTTTAAACCACGACCAGCCAAGAACATGCGGCGCAGCGACGTTCCAGATCCCTTGGGTGCCACCAAAATCACATCGATGTCATCTGGCGCTATGATGCCCGTGCGATCCTTATAGGTGATGGCAAATCCATGTGAAAAATACAATGCCTTACCCGGGGTGAGTCTTTCCTTTAAGGTTGGCCATAAGTCAATTTGCGCTGCGTCGGATAGCAAGTATTGTATGATGGTCCCTTTTTCAGCTGCTTCCTCCACCGAAAATAGCGTTTCTCCTGGAACAAATCCATCCGACACAGCCTTGTCATAAGACTTAGAGGGGCTCCGCTGACCGACGATCACATTAAAACCATTGTCACGGAGGTTTAGGGCTTGTCCCGGACCTTGTACACCATATCCGATGATTGCTATGGTCTCATCTTTCAGCACTTCCCTTGCCTTTTCCAAGGAAAACTCTTCTCTTGTGACGACTTTTTCTTCAATGCCGCCAAAATTCATTATTGCCATTTTGTTATTGTCATTTATTAAATAAAAATTATTCTTCAAATACAGTTTCCATGGAAGCCAAATATTTATTTAATGGTTCCATTGTCTTGGGAATAGCCACCCTGCCCGAGCGAACAAATTCATAAATACCCTTTTTCTTTAGGTCTTGCAACAACGCTTCTGTGGCACTGTGATGACCAGTTTTTTCAACCACAATATAGTCGGGCTCGATGCTCAAAATTCTGGCATTGTGTGACCTGACCAGTGCCTCGGTCTCATCCCCATTCATGAATATTTCAGTGGGAATCTTATAGAGGGCAATTTCTTGATGTACGATCTCGGCAGTTTCATAGTAAAAAGCTTTGATGACATCCACCTGCTTCTCAATAGATGCTACCAACTTGCGAATCTGTACTTCTCCCGCATGTACTACAATGGTGAAGCGGTAAATGGACTCATCAGAACTGCTCGATGTTGTCAGGCTGTCGATGTTGATGTGCCTTCTGGTAAAAACAGTGACCACTCTTTGCAGCAGTCCAGCATGGTTCTCTGTAAAAACGGTGATCGTAAATTCTCGGATTTTCTCTGCCATAATTATTGTCGTTCTAATACAATATCTGTTACTGCATATCCCGATGGAACCATTGGAAAAATATTTTCTTCTTTTTCAACCATAACATGAAGAAGATAAGGACCATCATAGGCGAGCATCTCAGATACAGCTTCCTTGATTTCTTTTTTCTCCTCTAGTTTTCTGCCGGTCACACCAAATCCCTTAGCTATAGAGACGAAGTCAGGGTTCTTTAACGCGACAGATGAGTACCTGTGATCGAAAAATAATTCCTGCCATTGTCTGACCATACCTAAAAATTCGTTATCCAGCAAGAGGATTTTGACAGCTACATCCCATTGACTGAGCATGCCCAATTCCTGCAAGGTCATTTGAAATCCTCCATCGCCAATGACGGCGATCACTGTTTTATCAGGTCTGGCTAATTTGGCACCAAAAGCAGCGGGTAAACCATAGCCCATCGTACCTGCTCCACCGGAAGAGACCCACTGGTTGGTGTCTTTATATTCGTAGTAGCGGGCCGCGACCATTTGGTGCTGGCCGACATCGGTGACCACGATCGCCTGACCGTCTGTCTGTCGGCTGACTTCCTTGACCATCATGGCCATTTTAATGCTATCTCCCTTCTCAGGTGTAAGATCATTTTTGATCACCTTTTCGTATTCTATGGCCTCACATTTTCTAAATCTGTCCAACCAGGAAGGATAGTTTTTTTTCTCGACCAACGGCAGCAGTGCCTCCAAAGCCAATTTTGCATCGGCAAGAATGGGCACATCTGCCTGCACATTCTTGTTGATCTCAGAAGGGTCAATCTCAATGTGGATCACTTTTGCCTGTTTTGCGTAGGTATCCGCCTTACCAGTTACCCGATCATCAAAGCGCATCCCAATAGCTATCAGTACATCGCAAGATCCTGAGAGTAGATTAGGTCCATAGTTGCCATGCATGCCCAGCATACCTACATTGAGTTCATGCCCATGCGGAAGGGACGAAAGTCCATGGATGGTACAACCCACTGGAATACCTGCCTTTTCGACCAAGGCCCTAAATACCTCCTGTGCTCCGGCGATCTGAATGCCATGACCGGCGAGGATCATAGGTCTTTCTGCTTGATTGATCAGGTTAGCGGCAGCCTTTATCTGATCCTCTGGTACTTTGGGCAAGGGGTGATAACTTCTGATCTTTGGGGTTTTCTCATAGTGGAAGGCCAGTTCCTGAATCTGAGCATCCTTGGTAATATCTATGAGCACGGGACCTGGTCGTCCCGAATTGGCCACATAAAATGCTTTGGCAAAGACCTCCGGTATTTCCTCCGGTTTTGTGATCTGGTAGTTCCATTTGGTCACGGTCATGGTACAGCCAATCACATCTGTCTCCTGAAAGGCATCAGAACCCAGCAAATGGCTAAATACTTGGCCAGTGATGCATACGATCGGTGTGGAATCTAGAATGGCATCTCCCAGACCTGTAACTAGGTTGGTAGCTCCAGGACCGGAGGTAGCCATTGCTACTCCGGTACGCCGCGTGACTCTTGCGTAACCCTGGGCAGCATGAATGCCACCCTGCTCATGCCTGGGCAGTATGTGGCGGAGTCGGTCCTGGTAATGAAATAAAGCATCATAAACGGGCATGATGGCACCACCCGGATATCCGAATATCGTGTCCACACCCTCTTCAAGAAGGCACCTCAATACTGCTTCGGCACCTGATATGCGATCTGTGCTAACTTGAGGGGCTTTAGCAACCCTGGGTTCAGTTTTGGTCGACATAGTCTTGAGATTCAAAATTTTTTACAAATCATCCGTTACACATCCTTCACTGGCAGTAGAGACACATTTGGCGTACTTGAGCAGTGCTCCATGTTTGACAGGGAGTGGAGGTGCGCTCCACTTAGCTTTTCGCTCTTGGAGTTGAGCTGGGGTCAAATCTACTTCAATCAGATTTCGGGTGGCATCAATGGTGATGATGTCTCCATGCTCTATCAGTGCGATGGCTCCTCCCTGTTGTGCCTCCGGAGTGATATGCCCAACCACAAAACCATGTGTGCCTCCGGAAAAGCGTCCATCGGTGATGAGGGCTACCCGCTTACCCAGACCCGCCCCCATAATCAGTGAGGTGGGTTTTAGCATCTCTGGCATCCCTGGTCCACCCTTTGGACCACTATAGCGAATCACCACTACATCCCCGGCCTTGACTTCGCCTTTGGAGATCCCGTCATTGGCTGCCTGTTCACTACCATAGATTCTCGCTGGCCCCTGAAAACGCTCTCCCTCCTTACCGGTAATCTTTGCCACGGCACCTTCTGTGGCGAGATTACCTTTCAATATTTGCAGATGCCCCGTATCCTTCAGGGGATGATCCATGGGTTTGATGATCTCCTGGTCCTTTTGAAGGTCTTCGGCTTGCTCTAAATTTTCTCTTAGGGTCTGCCCTGTGACTGTCAAGCAGTCTGGATGGAGACGGCCTTCACGGAGCAGGATGCGCAACACACCTTGGACACCTCCTATTTGATGGAGATCTTCCATAACATATTTTCCACTCGGCTTCAGATCAGCCAGCAGAGGCGTGCGATCACTGATGATCTGGAAATCATCTATGGTCAGCGAAACACCAGCGGCTTTTGCCACTGCCACCAGATGAAGAACCGCATTGGTCGAGCCGCCCAAAACCATGATCAGCGTGATGGCATTCTCAAAAGCCTCACGAGTCATGATGTCTCTCGGTTTGATATCCTTTTCAAGAATCGTCTTCATCGCCGCTGCAATCCCTGCTACCTCATCTTGTTTATCTTGGCTGTTGGCGGGATTGGAAGCATTGTAAGGCAAACTCATGCCCATCGCTTCAGCTGCCGAAGCCATGGTGTTGGCCGTGTACATACCACCACAAGCACCGGGGCCAGGACATGCTTTTCTTATGATTTCATGAAAGGTGTTTTCATCGATTTTTTCGGATAGACGTTCTCCCAGTGCTTCAAAAGCGCTGACAATATCTAGCTTAGTACCATTGTGATGGCCAGGGGCTATCGTCCCTCCATAGACCAAAATGCCAGGACGATTGAGCCTAGCCATGCCCATCAACGCTCCAGGCATATTTTTATCGCAGCCGACCACGCTGATGATGCCATCGTACCATTGTGCACCAACTACCGTTTCAATCGAGTCAGCTATAATGTCGCGAGACGGTAACGAATACCGCATCCCCGCGGTGCCCATAGAAATGCCATCGCTCACTCCTATGGTGTGAAACACCAAGCCGATGAGGTCCTGTTTTTGCACTTCAGCCTTTACTTTGGCAGCGAGGGCGTTTAGGTGCATATTGCAGGGATTTCCTTCCCAGCCCGTACTCGCTATCCCTATCTGAGGTTTGTGTAGATCATCAGGGCTAAGGCCCGCTGCGTGCAGCATGGCCTGGGCTCCAGGCTGGGTTTCATCTTGAGTAACCCTCTTACTGTATTTGTTTAGAGACATCCTTTAAAGGTATTTTAATCATCACGTTTACCCATCCTCAATTTATCTTCTAATTACAATTCGCATAAAACTGGTAATAAATGCAAAAATTTGGATATCAGTGATTTACGTCAAAAACATTTACGAGAACTAGGTGGAGGATGATTGAATGGAACATCGTGGAAAAATCCTGTTGACAAGTACATTCCCGATAGCCGAGAGCCTTTTGGGAAGCAGATCCTTACCGAACAAGCATATCGGTCAAAGATAATCTGGACGAAGGGCAAGTCGCACGCCAAATCGCACCTCATCACCACCGAGTGGCCCTTCATCATTGCTATGGTAGAATTGGTCAAAGTAATGAATGAGTGGAGTGATGGTGATTAGATCTGACAGTCCGATATCTATTCCAACTCCAGCGGCGAGGCCTACTTGGCTATTCCAGGTTTTGGAAGCCATTTGATCGGAGAAGGATGCGTGCACTTGGTAAAAAGCGGGTACTACCTGGAGAAACAGGCCCTTTTTCAGCCACTGACTTTGCTTCGAAAAAGTTGGGCAATCACAATCCCCTTTTAGATCTAGTGGATAAACGCTGACGGGAAGACTGATGCCATACCTGTCCATATCCAGTGTCAAGTCTCTTCCATTGATTGGTGCAGTGCCTCTAAACTGTGCTATGGAAACTTCGGGAAAGAACTCTATACGGTGATTTTTCATGCGTAACCAATAGTGGGCACCTATATCATATCCCCACTGATCAGTACCTGCATCTTGATTGACCATACTCCTATGTTGGGGAGCGGTAATGTCCGCTCGTACCACCTGTGCTCTCACACCAAATTGAGCGGATGCCGTATATGGCATTTGGGCGATCAACACTAGAATGACCAACAGATGTTTCATATGATGTATTACTCCTAGAGGTATCGTCAAACTAAACGGCAGATCAACGACGGTTATTCTCATGCATTAGCTGCTAAAATCAGGCCACCATCTCATGAGGTATGTATCTTTGATCTTTCAACGGTTGGTTTTATAGTTTTGTGGATGAGACACTCATTGAAAGTCTGGAAGAATTGAAGACGAAACACGGTCATGGCAAGGTGAAGGTGGTCACCCTAGGATGCTCTAAAAACCTGGTAGACTCAGAGAATCTAGTCACACAATTGCTGGCGAACGAAGTAGATGCCGATCACCAGAATGGATCTGACACCGCCGATGTGATCATTGTGAATACTTGTGGTTTTATTGAGGCTGCAAAACAAGAGTCCATCGACACCATCTTACATTACGCAGCCATGAGGGAGGAGGGTGACATTGAAAAGCTCTACGTCACAGGATGTCTCTCTGAGCGTTACCGGGAGGATCTTCAGAGGGAAATTCCAGAAGTGGATGCATTTTTTGGTACGATGGAGATGCCTGCACTCTTAGAGAGATTTGATGCAGATTTTCGCCATCGACTGCTTGGGGAACGGTCGATTTGGACGCCATCACACTTTGCATATATCAAGATTTCGGAGGGTTGCAACCGGTCTTGTTCATTTTGTGCCATTCCTTTGATGCGGGGAAAGCATGCGAGCCGACCCATGGAGCATATTGTTGCTGAGGCCCAATCACTGGTGCGCAGGGGAGTCAAGGAAGTGATATTGATCGCGCAGGAATTGACCTATTACGGATTGGATATCTACCGGGAAAGAAAATTGGCCGAATTGCTGCGAGGATTAGCAGCCATCACAGGTCTGAAATGGATCAGACTGCATTATGCCTATCCCTCTAAATTTCCCTTGGAGATTTTTGAGGTCATGGCCCAACATACCAATATTTGCAACTATATTGACATGCCTCTGCAGCATGCCGATAATGAAGTGCTGGCGAGCATGCATCGACAGATTACGCAGGAAGAGACCCTAGCTTTGATCAAAGAGGCGAGAGCCACGGTGCCTGACATCTGTTTTCGTACCACTATGATGGTGGGCTTTCCAGGTGAGACTGAGGCGGCTTTTGAAAACTTATGTGGATTTGTTGAGCATGTCAAGTTCGACCGACTAGGGGTATTTGAATATGCTCATGAAGAGGGAACAGCGGCCTTTGGTTTGACAGACGATGTGCCAGCAGAAGTTAAGGCGCAAAGAGCTGGCAAAATTATGGAGATTCAAAAATCTATTTCCCTGCAACATAATCAGCTTAAATTGGGTTCTGTACAAAAGGTGTTGGTAGATAGAGAAGAAGGTGGATATTTTTACGGTCGTACTGAGCATGATTCTCCCGAGGTCGACAATGAAGTGGTCTTTACGTCTGGAACATGCGAAGTGAAGATCGGGAATTATGCCATGGTGAGCATTCAGGATGTATCAGAATACGATTTATATGGTGTGGCAGTCTCATACAATCATGAATACTGAAATCATCAGGGGCAAGATAGACAAACCAATATTTCAAGCGATCGTCTTGGTGCTCAGCTGCTTGCTGCTCCAGATGTTGGCATTTTTGATTTACAACAACACATCTGCAGAAGTAGCATTGGTACCCTGGATTATATCTGGTGCTTTTACACTGCTGTACGCCTTCTTTAGTGCCATCATGCTTTTGAAGACCAGAGATATCAATGCATACCTTATACAATCTGTAGCGGGCTATGTCATCGTTCTCTTGTTGGGGGGAGGTCTGGCCTATGCATTTTCCCTTGGTGTTGAGGGTGGTTTTGACTCCATGCGCTTGATTTATAGCCTAATTACTTTTTCTTTCTTCGTATTTCTCACGATTGTATTTTTCATGCGAAAAATAATTGAGTATGCTCAAAGGCAGGACCCGGACAATAGGTAGAGTTTTAAAAAAAAACATGTTGAGATGAATCACCATAAGTCAATTCAGAGAATGGGTCTACATTTCGTGGTACACTTTGTGGGACTCTTGCTGATATTGAGTCTGACAGCTTGTACCGGGATTTCTCAAAGCACCTCCACTGAGAATACGCACTTGCAGACCTTGCCAGCATTTGAATTTCAAAAAATGGACCGTGACGACTTAGTATGGCAACGGGAGTTGGACGAACAGGCATATTATGTATTGAGAAAGAAAGGCACTGAACGCCCATTTACGGGCGAGTATTGGAATAATAAGAAGGATGGCATCTATACATGTGGTGGATGTGAGCTCCCGTTATTTGAATCGACAACAAAGTTTAAAAGTGGTACTGGTTGGCCGAGCTTCTATGTGCCGATGTATAGTAATACGGTTGCGGAAGAGTCGGATAAGACCTTTGGAATGATGAGGACAGAAGTACTTTGTGCCCGCTGTGGTGGCCACTTGGGCCACGTTTTTAAAGATGGACCAAAGCCTACAGGATTGCGTTACTGCATTAATTCGGTGTCACTGAAATTTGAAGAAAAGAAATAGTAACCATACCCAGCATGTTCTTTACCCCGACCTGCAGGGCAGCTATTCTACAATAATGATTTTTCCGCAATAAATATTTTCGGGAAGATCTCGATAGGTGATGAAATAGACTCCACTCCCGGGCAGCAGGATGTTGAACTCATTTGAAGTCTGTTGACTGACCGTTTCGAGATTAATTTTCTTGCCGGATAGATCTACAATGGACATGTGATCCAGGAAAATCTTTTGATTGGGTATTTGGATGGTGACCAATCCCTTTGATGGATTGGGGTAGAGCTTTGGGAATGACTTATGGATATTCCCAGTGCGGGTTAGCATGGTCACAGAGTCGCATGGTGTGCGATCAGGTTGATAATGTAGGTCTTTATCTTGATAACATCTCAGTGACTGGTGGGCAACGAAGTCAAGTACGTCAAAAGGTTCCAGTTGATGAGGTAGAAACCAATCAAGGCTCCCAATGCCTTCAATAATCTCACTACCTACATTGGAGATACCATCAATTTGTCGGACGATCATTTTATTTCGCCGTACTCCATCGATGTCGATGGTTTGCAAATCCTCTATCACACTGATCACATCGTTTGTTCTTGTTGAATCTACACCAAAGAGAGGGGGTAAAAGATCTTTTGCAAATGCTGATTTCATGGTGTCGCCGACCTGGAGAGAAAAATCGTAGACGATCCGAAAACTATCGCGATCATAGATGAGTAATTTTCGATCCTCTTGTCTCACCAAGAACTTACTTTTACGAAAGATCTCAGTAGAATCTATACGGGGTCCTACCGCCACCATCATTTGCTTGACAACCTTACCATCGATGATCGTATCACCCATCACTTCGAAAGTCGTGTAACTCACACTACTTCCATCCATGCAAAGAGGAATGCACCTCAACAATGTGCCGTACCACCATTTGGCTCCAATGGGAGCCCATTCAATGGATGGTGTTTGAGTCAGGGTAAGTCCAAACCAAACACCCGTCAAAGTAATCGTGCATAACAGTGTTTTCAATTTATATATCATGCTAGGATGTTGAAGCACGTATCAGGTCAAGATAGTAATCCTGATAGTCAGATCTCACATTAAGAGTCAACCTTAACACTGGCTGTCAACCTGATTTATTAGGTGAAGGGACATGTCTGATGTCATCCCTATCTTGCAAGCATGGTATTCGTTGTCCTTTCAATCGTCTTTAACGTCGTCATTGGATTGGTGTTTAGGTATTTTGGAGTTTTTAGGATACAGAACCTGCCTGCCATCGTCGTCAATTATGCCGTTTGTGGCAGCATAGCAGCTTGGGCTGGAGGACATTATCCTTGGGAGCATTTAAGCACGCCAGCTCCATGGCTCTCTTTTGCACTAGTGCTTGGCGCGATGTTTACCTTCGGATTTTGGGTACTCTCTTACACTGTTCAACATCATGGATTGGGCATCACCAGCGTTTTTCAGAAGATATCATTAGTTGTCACTGCTGTCTTTGCCATTCTCTTTTTTGATGAGCCACTGACGCTGGGCAAATGGGTGGGCATTCCTATGGCAGTACTCTCCATCTACCTGATACGTACTAAATCAGGACAGAGACTGTTTGGAGATCGCAAACTGTGGATCGTAATGTTGCCATTCTTCACGTTCGCTTTTAATGCCCTCATCGACACCTCACTATTTTATGTGGAGCAGATACAGCTAGCATCGACCGCTGATTTCTTTTTCATTAGTACCCTCTTTTATACTGCTGGATCTTTGGGTTTGGTCATACTTTTATGGCAGATTTTCCATAGAGGGATCAGGGTTAAGATCCGCGATCTATGGGGAGGCATTGCTCTGGGAATACCAAATTTCTTTTCGATTTATTTCTTTCTTCGGGCCCTTGGATCCGGTGAGGGAAGTGTGGTGGTACCCATAAACAATGTGGGCATCATCTTACTTTCAGCATTGTTAGGTCTATTGATCTTTTCCGAGCGTTTTAGCACCTTCAACCTAATCGGCATGGTGATGGCTATGGCGTCGATATTGTTAATTAGTACCATATAGCCGGATGTCGTTTGAATACAAAACACTCAAAGGTGCCTCAGAGGGATTATACAAAGAGTGCGGATCCAAGTTCATAAGTTACGCCTATCCTGTGAGCACAGAGGATCAGGTGCATCGCTTACTTGGAGCCTTGAAGCAAGCGCATCCCAAGGCTCGGCATCGCTGCTATGCATACAGACTGACGCCGTCTGGCGAATTGTCAAGATCCAACGACGCTGGTGAGCCAACTGGTACAGCAGGTCGTCCCATTCTTGGTCAGATCCAGACCCTGGGCCTGACAAACACATTGGTCGTGGTCATCCGGTACTTTGGAGGAAAGTTGCTTGGAGTTCCTGGACTGATCAACGCATACCGTGAAAGCAGTAGGGATGCCCTGCAAAAAGCTGAGGTGATCATCAAGTGTGTGACGCTGAGCTATACGATCAAGTTTGACTACGCTGTCATGGGAACCTTGATGGATGCCATCACAAAGTCAAAAGTGGCGGTTGTTAGGCGGTCTTTTGATGCTGCACCCTACATTGTAATGGAGGTCCCTGCGCAAGATGTGGAGGCGATTTTGGATAGAATAATAGCCCATACCCTATCTTTGCCTTTGGAAATGGTGGCAGATCAAAGGGAATTCGACAAGCTGAGTATTGTGCTAAACCCGGCATAGGAAGGTGGTTAGGGTTTCGGCCGAACGCTGTTACTCCTAGAATATTTCAATAAAAAGTATCGCTTACTTTTTGTCCGCACCTATTTCAATTATATTTGTAAAAACCTAATATCACCCTGTTGGCAGACACAAACCATCAATATGATAAAGTAAGCACAGAGTGTCGCGCTCTATTCGCCAAAAAGATGCAGGACTATGGTACTGCTTGGCGGGTTCTGAGGTTATCATCCCTGGTGGATCAACTGTTGATCAAAGCAAATCGCATTCGCACTTTGGAGGAAGAGGGCCAGCAACAGATTGAGGACTCCATCGAATCGGAATATATAGGTATTGTCAATTATTGCCTGATGGCATTGATTCAACTGGAGTTGGGTCATGCGCAGGAGGATTTGGAGGTAGATCCCTCCTTCGTGCTGGAAAAGTATGATGGTTACTTGAAAGCAACCCGCAGCCTGATGGTGGCAAAGAATCATGACTATGGTGAGGCCTGGCGCCTGATGAGCCCTTCATCCCTCACTGATATGATCTTAATGAAGATTTATCGACTGAAGCAAATCATTAACAACGAGGGAAAGACGTTAATATCCGAAGGACCAGATGCTAACTTTATGGATATGATCAATTATGCCATCTTTGCGTTGATTAAGATGAAAGAAGCCGGGAAACTAAGCACCACATGAATTTAGGCACCTTAGTAATCATCATTACCGCGATCGCCTTTTTTCTCACCTTGGTGGTCGGAGCTCTGTATGGAAGACACAAAAGCTGGTTGATGACCTTCTTGCAGAATTGGACCGGTGTCTTGTTTATCATATCAGGTATTGTCAAAGCCATTGATCCATTGGGTCTAGCCTATAAGATGGAACAATATTTTGCTGAATTCCAGAGTACCTTCAGTGAGACAGCCTTTTCTTTCATTGCTCCTCTCTTTCCTGCACTATCTTCCCAATCGTTATTGTGCTCAATCGTCATGATTGTCTTCGAAATTATATTGGGAGTGATGCTGATTTTGGGCAGTAGACGCAAATTTACTTCGTGGGCATTCATGCTCTTGGTGGTGTTTTTTACATTCCTCACCGGTTTCACCTATCTCACTGGGTATGTTCCTACAGATGTCAATTTTTTTGATTTTGATGGATGGGGCAAATACGATGCCTTGCAGATGAAGGTCACCGATTGTGGGTGTTTCGGTGATTTTATCAAATTGGAGCCAAAAGTGTCTTTTTTAAAGGACGTCGTACTCTTAGTACCTGCCTTCTTTTTCCTTTTTCGCTACAAGACTATGCACCAATTGTTTGGCCGCAGCACAAGACAGATTATCGTGGGTGGACTGATTGTCGCGCTGACGCTTTACTGCGTATGGAATTCTGTGTGGGCACTCCCCCATACCGATTTTCGACCCTTCAAAGTAGGTGTCGATATCGCTGAGCAAAAGTCCCTGGAGGAACAAGCTCAGGCTGATGTGGAGATCGTCAGCTTCACATTGAAGAACATCTTGACGGGTAAACATGTGGAATTGCCCTATGCACAGTACATGAAAGAGTATAAATCTTACCCGCAGACGGACTGGGAGATTACCCAGAATCTAACGGAACCGGCAGTTAAGGAAACCAAAATCTCAGACTTTCTCTTATATGGACCAGATGATAATGATGTGACAGAGAGCATTTTAAGTAAGACTGAGCCTTTCTTTATGTTTGTCAGCCACAAACTGTACTACGAGGATAAAGAGGAAACTACTAAGACAGTGACCGACAGCGTTGTGGCCCTTGTGGACACAGTCTATAATGGTCCGGACACCGCATTTATCTATGACAAAGTTGCACAAACCAGGGAGGTGAAGGAGACAGATTTCGAATGGAATGAGCGCTTCTTGGCGCGCTTCCATAATGTCATAGTACCCTTGGCCAGGTCAGCTGCCGCAGACCAAGTGAAAAGTTTGCTAGTGGTAGGAGGAGCAGACAAGTCGATGATTGCTGACTTCAAAAGGGATGCGGGCTTAGATTTTTCGGTGGTTACTGCCGATGATATCTTACTTAAAACGATCGTTAGGTCAAATCCTGGAATCGTACTGATGCAAAATGGTAGGATTCTTGGCAAATGGCATTATAGAGACGTGCCAGAATTTACCGATATCAAGACAAAATATTTAGAGTAGAACGATGGACGGCGTGCTTGTAAAAAGTCGTTTATTTGCACCTTGTTTTGAAATTGATCATGCGCACCTGATTGAAATACCATGCTAAGTAGAAGGAACATACGCATCAAAGTACTCCAGGCACTCTATATGATGGGACGCGATCCCATGGTGGATGACGAGGCCGCTCTAGAGTTTTATCGTGAGCGCTTGGAGAATTCCAGGGATCTATACCTTTTTAACCTCTTCAACCTGATCAAGACTACAGAATTTGCCGTAGAGGATACGGAGCGTAAGCACTCTAAATATTTGCCGAGTGAGGAGGATAAGAAATTCTCTGCAAAATTGTATGAAAATAGGTCTGTACAAGCGTTGTTGGCAGAAGAAGATTTAGAAGCCATCTTCTTGAAAAAGGATCTCAAGCGGTTAGTGGAGGAAGATAATCTTAGAAAATATTACAAGGGATTTGCCAAAACCGATGCCTATCGTACTTATGTACTATCCGAAGAAGGGGATACCTACGACCGGAAGATTCTCTTAGAACTTTACAAGTATCTAAATAAGGAAGATTTGTACACCGAAACGATGGACGATCACTTTGCCACTTGGGAGGATGATAAGTCTCTAATTGTGGGGGCCATGAAGAAAACGATTAAATCACTTCCGGATACTCCGGAACTGTACCGGACTTTTAGACCGGATTACGAAGCTGCGGTAGAATTTGGGGAAAATCTCTTGGCCATCGTAGCTGGAGAGGGAGATGAGTTTGAGAAATTGATCGAGCCTGCCTTGGAAAATTGGGATCTCGATCGTGTGGCGAACATTGATATGATTTTCTTGAAGATGGCGCTGTGCGAATTTTTAAAATTTCCTACGATACCTACCAAGGTCACGTTGAATGAGTATGTAGAGTTGGCTAAGCTCTACAGTACGGATAAGAGCAAGGAGTTTGTAAATGGGATTTTGGATAAGTTGCTCAATGATTTGAATGAAAAGAAAATGATAGAGAAGACCGGTCGCGGCCTTGCCGAATGAATATGGTATGAAGGAAAGTGTTGTTATTCTTGATTTTGGATCTCAGTATACACAACTCATTGCCAGAAGAGTCCGAGAACTTGGCGTGTACTGTGAGATTTTCCCGTACAGTAAAGTGACCAGCATCGCGGATGACGTAAAGGCGCTCATCCTGAGTGGGAGCCCATGCTCGGTGGCGGACGATGGATCCCCTCACATAGATCTTGATCGGCTCCTCGGTGTCGTCCCCGTACTTGGTATTTGCTATGGTGCACAACTCATGGTACAGTACTATGGGGGGCATGTGAATCGGTCAGACAAGCGAGAATATGGGAAAGCCAACCTAAAGAATATTTATACCATTGATCCTATTTTGGAAGGTGTAGAGGCTGGCAGTCAGGTATGGATGTCTCATGCAGATACCATAGCCAAGATCCCAGATCAATTTCAGCTCATTGCTGGGACCGGACACATCGACACAGCCATTTATCGCGGCAAGAATGGGGCGTTTCCTGCACCGGTATATGGACTCCAATTTCATCCAGAAGTAACCCATACCACCGACGGAAGCCAAATCCTCAAGAACTTTCTGTACGAAATTGCGGGATGTCACGGAGACTGGTCCCCGGCCTCATTTGTAGAGGATTCGATTGAAAAACTTAGGAGTCGCATAGGTAGCGACGGTGTACTACTGGGTTTATCAGGTGGAGTAGACTCATCGGTGGCAGCCACTATTCTCCAGAAAGCCATTGGCTCGCAGCTCATCTGCTTCTTTATTGACAATGGATTATTGAGGAAAGACGAGTATGAGGAGGTCATGCACTCCTATCGGGATCTGGGCCTCAATATTGTTGGGATAGACGCTCGACAGCGATTTTGGGATGCGCTCGACGGCATCACAGAGCCCGAAAGTAAGCGCAAAGCCATTGGTCGCTCTTTTGTCGAAGTCTTCCAGGAGCAAGCAGAGAAGTTGGATAATATAAAGTGGTTAGGACAAGGTACGATCTACCCGGATGTGATTGAATCTGTGTCGGTACACGGTCCGTCGGTCACCATCAAGTCGCATCACAATGTGGGAGGCCTTCCAGATAACCTGAATTTAGAGGTTGTAGAGCCACTCAATATGCTTTTTAAAGATGAAGTGCGAAGGGTAGGGAGGGAGATAGGTGTGCCAGATCATATATTGGACCGTCATCCATTTCCCGGTCCGGGCCTTGGCATCCGGATTCTAGGAGAGGTGACTCCAGAGCGGGTTGCACTCTTGCAGGAGGCCGATTACATATTTATCAAGAATCTTAAGGAGAGTGGATACTACGACAAGATTTGGCAGGCTGGCACCATCCTGTTACCCATTCAGAGTGTGGGCGTGATGGGAGATGAACGCACCTATGAACAGGTTGTCGCACTGCGTGCCGTAAACTCAAGGGATGGTATGACGGCCGATTGGAGTGACATACCCCATACCCTTTTGTCAAAGATTTCTAGTGAGATAATCAATCAGGTCAAAGGAATAAATCGGGTAGTTTATGACATCAGCACAAAGCCTCCCGCCACCATCGAATGGGAGTAATCTAGGATAGCTTCTCCCAAATACAGCATAATTATGGCTCGGCTCCTTATTCATCTCACGATAACTTTCGAGATCATCACCAAAACCTTTCGGAGTTGCGGCTGCCCTCTGGGTGATATAAGATCGGTGCGATTTCTTTTAGACGGACGCTTTTATCGGCATGAGAAATCTCACATGATGAGAGCTAGACTTGCATTGGAACTTCCAAGCATTGCTAAGGTGAGTACTGTGGTATGTCTGTTAGCATGCAGTACATTGGTAAGCTGCGGAATATTTGGTCCTGCCAAGAAGCAACCAAGTACCGAGGCCAAACATGTAGAGAATGATGAGGACGAGGTGGAAGATGCGCACATCGACACGATTGAGTGGACCCACATTAGTGAAGCCGAAGTGCCTCCCATTACTTCACGCAGGCCATCATCGAAATCCGTGGTCAAGTCAACCTATCATGTAGTTTTATTAGCACCTTTCGACGCCAGCGACTTTAGATCAACCAGTGATAGACTCAACGGTCGAATGCTGCGAATGCTTGAATTTTATGTAGGCACAAAATATGCTTTGGACTTTCTGATACACGATGTATCCATAGATTTTTCAGTGATCGATACAGAGAGCCAACCGTTCTTCGATCGGGATTTTGCGGATCATCCGAAGATAGCACAGGCGGATATCATCATTGGACCATACTTTACAGAAAATGTCGAGGCGCTGTCAAACTTCGCAGCGCGGGAGGGAAAGGTATTGCTTTCACCTTGGAATACCACACCTTTTGTGCGAGATAATCCATTTTACGTGCAGATGAGACCATCATTGCAGCTGCATGCCCAAGCATTGACTACTTTTGCCAGATCGAGATTTCCATCCGAGAAATTGATGCTACTCACTAAGAATGAGAAGCGTGACACAGCGATCTTAAAGTATTTTCAACAAACCAACCGGATGGTCGACGAATCGGTTTTGGTGAAGCTGCGTGAGCTACTAGTCGATGACATCGCTGATCCATCGCTTTCTGAGCACATCACCACCATCATGCTTGAAGACAGCATTCGCAGTTTTATCATTCCCATCTGGTCGGATGAGCCCTTTGTGATTGCTGCCCTCGCCAAATTAAATTACGCAAAAGCCGATCAAGATCTCACCGTCTTTGGGCTTCCACAATGGATGGAGATGAAGAAGATGGACTACGATTACTACGAAAATCTGAATGTTCATGTTTCAAGTGCCAAACCGGCGGTGTATGACCGTCCTGATGATCGGAGACTTCGAGCATATTATTTTGAAAGACTCGGGAGCATTCCTGGAACAGAAGTTTATTATGGCAAGGATCTCATGGTATGGCTAGCGTCATTGCTCCAACATCATGGCACGATCATCACAGAGGGATTTACAAACAGCCAAGCCGGTCTCACCACACAACAGTTCGAGATTGGAGCGGTCTATGGCGGTGATGGAGAAACCATCGATTATTATGAAAATAGATACCTTCAGATCCTCCGTTTTAAGGACTATAAGTTTCGGCCAGTCCAAAAATTCTGACTTCACATGTTGCGTCCAGAACGCTTACAGAAGATCCTTTCTCTAGTTGAGAAAAGACAACATGACCTTACAGTGGTGTTGGAGAATGTGCATGATCCCCATAACATTAGTGCAGTGCTCAGGACTTGCGATGCAGTGGGTGTTGGTGAGCTACATATACTTTACACGGATCCTAAACTGCAGCGTAGGAGATATAAGCCCGGAAAGCGGACTTCCAGCGGGAGTAAGAAATGGGTCAAGATTCATCGGTATTTAGACCTAGATCAATGTGTGAAAGAACTGAGGAAGAGGTATCATCGCATTTTGGTTACTCATTTGGGGGTGGCAGCCAGAGACTTATATGCTTATGACCTCACGACTTCCACCGCCCTGGTTTTTGGCAATGAGCACGATGGCGTCAGTGCAGCATTTACGGCAGTGGCAGATGGCACCATGCATATACCTCAGGTAGGAATGGTAGACAGTTTGAATATTTCTGTCGCCTGTGCAGTCGTCTTATATGAGGCCTTTAGACAAAGAAGAGATAGGGAGATGTACGATGATGCATCGGGGTACGCTCAACATTACAATGAGTTGCTTAGAAATTACCTGGGCGATGAAGCAGGTCCCTACCTAAAATAGGGATAGCTTGGTGAGTTTGACGATTTTTAATCCTACAGGATCACTCAGCTTCTGTCAGAAATGCATGTATGCGTCCCAGGAGGAAAATCTTAGCTCTGCGCCTTATTTTGTGTCACTGAATCGCTATGAAAAGAATTGATCATCTTTGATGATATTCCAAATATTTCAGTCCCACTATGTTTATTGATAAGAATTTCAACATAAAAAGGATCTTACAGTTCTCTGGTGGCCACATCATTTGGCTCACCCTCTGGGCTGGATTCGTTGTCTTCCTTTATAAATATGCTCACTTAGGATGGTTTACCATACCCTGGTTACCGCTATCTGTGATTGGTACTGCTGTTGCTTTTTACGTTGGTTTCAAGAGCAATAGTTCATATGATCGTATGTGGGAAGCGCGAAAGATCTGGGGTGCTATCGTGAATAGTAGTCGAGCCTGGGGAAGTGCTGTCAAGGGTTTTGTAAGCAATCAATTCAACGATCATCCCCTTCCAGAACACCATATCAGGGATGTCAAGCAAAGATTGATCTATCGTCACATCGCCTGGCTGTATGCTTTGAGAAGTCAGTTATTGGTTGTTGCACCATGGGAGCATGCCAATCTTAAAGGGCATGTAGGAAGGCGGGCGCAGTCGTATAGAAAACAGTTTGGTGTCGGCCTCATAGATGATGATGTGACAAAGGTCCATCTGAAACAGCTCTTGTCGGGTGATGAGTACGAGCGATTGATAAACTATAGAAATACGGCCACTCAAATCATCGATACACAATCTGAGGAACTGGCAGTGCTTAGGGAGCAAGGGATTATTGAAGATTTCCGACACATGGAGTTGCAGAAGATTCTATACGATTTTTACATTCATCAGGGAAAGGCGGAGCGGATCAAGAAATTTCCCCTTCCTCGTCAGTACGGAAGTATGAGCCTGATTTTCGTGGCCATTTTTATTTTTTTACTGCCTTTTGGAATGGTATCTGAGTTTAGTAAGCTTGGGGACTATGGAGTATATCTCTCCATCCCGTTTGTGGTACTGGTCGGTTGGGTATATCTGATGATGGAGCTGGTGGGTGATTACTCCGAGAATCCTTTTCAAGGAATGGGAAACGACATACCCATGCTTTCGCTCTGTCGTGTGATAGAGATTGATCTTCGAGAGATGCTAGGTGAGACAGACCTTCCTCCCAATATCGAGGCTAAAAATGGCGTACTCATGTGATGGATTATATGATCTGATGTATGACCTGTGCGCCAAACGAAAATTCTGGTATTTTGAATGTCAACAAAATAGATGAAGTCAAAAAAAATTAAATGGGGCATCCTTAGTACGGCCAAGATCGGTCGTGAGAAAGTCATACCCGGGATGCAGAAGAGCACTCTTTGCGAGGTGCTGGCTATCAGTTCTCGTGATCATCGGAAGGCCGTTGAGACAGCGGAACAATTGGGCATATCAAAGTCATACGGATCTTATGCGGAGATGTTGCAAGATCCTGACATTGATGCGGTGTACAATCCCTTACCCAATCACCTGCACGTGCCTTGGACGATCAAGGCCATGCAGGCGGGCAAGCATGTGCTCTGTGAAAAGCCGATTGCCATGGATGCACTGCAGGCACAGCAACTCCTGGATACGGCACAACAGTATCCGAGGGTAAAAGTGATGGAAGCATTTATGTATCGTTTTCATCCGCAGTGGATCAAAGTCAAGGAATTGGTGAGGTCGGGACAGCTGGGTGAAGTAAAGGAAATCCAGTCATTCTTTTCCTACCACAATGTGGATCCCAATAACATTCGGAATATGCCGGACATTGGTGGTGGGGGCTTGATGGACATTGGCTGCTATTGCATATCCTTTTCCAGATTTCTCTTTGAAGCAGAGCCTAGTAAGGTTGTTGGGTTGGTTGACTACGATCCATTGTTAAAAACGGACCGTAGAGCATCTGCCATTTTGGAATATGCAGATGGCAGATCTTCCTCTTTCACTTGCTCAACTCAGCTTATGCCCTATCAACGATGTCTTGTGGTAGGAACAGATGGATATGTGGAGATAGATATACCTGTCAATGCTCCGATCGGAGAAGAAACCCAGGCCATTTTCACCACTAAAGACAGCAGAGAGACCCTTCGTTTCGATCGTGCGGATCAGTATGAATTGCTCAATGACGTATTTTGTAGGGCGATACTGGATGATACAGAAGTACCAACACCTTTGACCGATGCTGTCAACAATATGAAGGTGATTGATGCCATCTTTGACAGTCACCGAGCCAAAGAATGGATATGATATAGCCCTGACCGCCGAACATCCAGAAGGACTGGGAACTCATTCATTTCAGAGGTGGTAGGCGCCATTTTGCTGTGGCTGTGAGCTGTATCCAATGCCGCCCTGTGATTTTTCAGCATTTTTTACTTGCACTTTTGAGCATTACAGGCGCAGCATCCATCAAAGCAAGGCAGGTAGCGATTCGGATTGTCCCCAAATGTCTCGAGATGCCGACTCATGGATGTGGTTCCTCCCTGACCATCTATGATGATGACGTGCTCGATAATAGACCTGAGGTAGAGGAACCCTGAGTTCGACTTTGTCTGTGACCCGGAGCTTTGTCGATCAGGAGAGTGATGCCCATCTGATCAACTCATTGTGACTGCTGTACCAGCATTACAGTGAGCGCGTTTTATCCAAAATAAATGCCATATAGGTAGGACATCTTGTGATGTCAGGTACACATATAGGTGATCATTATTACCAAATCACTAAAACTTGATGTCATGAGAATCGAATTCTTAAACCGAAAAGAAGCAATCGACTGGATCTCTAGCCAAGCCATGAACGATGCTCATTCCGAGGTCCTGTTGATGGAACTCAATTTCAACTTTGTGTGTGCAGGTTATTTCTACCTGGAAACCTTGGAAGCTAGTTTTGCACTCGCTAGCTGATATAGTGACTTCCCTGTAGGTAATACCGGTAGCATTCGTGGGTGGAGGCACTACAGCTTAACCAGAGTACCTTGCCATTTTTTCTGCTTGGACACTACTTGAATGGTATACAGTCCGCTAGGGATACCCGATAATGACAGTTGGATGCTGCTGGAACCAGGTATTAGCCGATGCTTTGTCCAGGTTCGGACCACCTTGCCGTTCTGGTTGAAAAGGCTCAACTTTATCTGGCCACTTGATTCATCAGAGAATGACAGGAATACATTCTGATCTGTGGATTGGGATGCAGAGAAAAAGAGAGTTGATCTTCCACTTCATCATGGGATGTCGATTTGGCAAAGGCCTTGATCCCAAACCAGGGTGTGCCAAAGACCTCTTGATCTATCACAAGATCAAACCTGCCATCGGAGCCAGCAACCAGAGTGAAGTGTTGGTCCTCTTTTCCACACTCATTCAGTGGAAAAACGTGGATGGAATCCGCTTGGATCGAAAGTGTTAACCTTACCACCAGTGGCTGGATCAAGGTGGGAGCGGTACCCCACCGATCATGGACGCTGACCTCACCATCCCAGACCATACCTGTGTTTTTGATTCTGCTGTTGATGGATAGTAGACTTAGCTCCGCATCGGTCAAATTCTTTTCATTCAAACTGACCCAAGTAATTACCCCATCATTGGTCTTTCTGCAGTTTGATCAAATGTGGATCGAAGTAGGTTATTCCCTTTCGCAAATTGCCATATGGAGTCAGCCCCTGCTACACCATCCGCCTCAGTAAACGTCCTTGATACGTGCAGGTTGATGTTTGCATAGATGGCATTCTTCTTCATTTCTGACAATAAAAAGTGCAGTCGATCTAAGGCCATTGGATCCAGTGTTCGGGTGCCACTGGAGCTACGAAGGAAGATCGTGCCATCGTTTCCTGACCAGCCATTGTCCATATGGTGAAACCGAATCAAATTGATACCCATCTTGCGCATTCTCTTTGCCACAAATGGACTTTTGTCTTAAGGGGAAAGCATGCATTAGTGGATAGATTGACTCCCCAGAACCTAATGGGAGATCCATTTTGCTCAAAATGTCCATCGGCACTAATCCCTATGAAATGGGCAATATTTTCGGCAGGGAAAGAAGGTAGAAAAATCTGATCATCACCATCATCAGGAGGAAGATAAAAATTAAACCCCCCAGTGAAATCCTGGGCATCAATGAAGCATGCGGCAATCAAAAGCCAGGCAGCTGTTAAGATCAATATTCT
The DNA here is from genome assembly GCA_965223025.1 of Saprospiraceae bacterium. Lineage (GTDB taxonomy): Bacteria > Bacteroidota > Bacteroidia > Chitinophagales > Saprospiraceae > JABDMH01. Next base: position 2,503,664 of record CBDCVP010000023.1, on the reverse strand, counting down.
CATACGCCTAATAAGTTATCTTTCATGGTCCAAGTAAAGGAAAATTCTGAGAACCGGAAACTTGTAGGTATTGAAATAAGGGCTGTGTGGCCATCTTTCGTGGATCCCTGCAGTTACACACCGGGTGACAGAGCATGGTTTTTCCCGGATACAGGGGACATTTCCCTTCACGCAATACACATTAGTATGAATGTCAATGATAACTAAAAATGTAAATGATGAAAGTAGAATTTATAAATCAGCAAGATGCTTTAAGGTGGATTGCCGCACAAGCACGAAACGATGCTCACCTCAATATCCTCAAGATGGATCTCGAATTCAACAACATTGTTTCTGGACTTTTTTTTATTGATCTTTTGGAAGTGAGTTATGCGATTGCCACTACAAGTAGCTAGCGTTGCATCCGCTGAGTGTGCGTTTAAGCGTCGGGGTTATGTGACGACAGATGGACCTCTTTGATGTATCACAAGCGATTGTAGAAGCGAAACCCGTCAAGAGATTGCTGTCGGTACCGTTTTTTGGTGATGAGGTGCCGGCCAAAGAAACGACCGGTAGTCATACATCTGGGTGTCCAGGGATTAGTCCATTTATTGAGTCAATGGCTTACAGTTTTGTCCCCTTGGAAGCATATGGACTAGGCTTTCTGCTATGGCCACTTCCTTCTCGGTGTTTAGTAAGTGATTTCTTAGCTGCTATAAACCAGTCAGTGGCAGACTTCAGAACTCACATGAGTAATGTATCGTCTGCTGAATTACTGTAGCTCAGTGCTAGCTAAGCTGTGCGACCTAGACTCGGCCTATCAGAGAAGATGGCCATTGTGGCTAATAGATGGTGGATGGAATATTGACCTGTGTAGAAGTGGTTCATTTCAAGATCTTCCCTGAGTATCTTAAAATGGTATTCTGACTGTGCATTACTAGCAATCCATAAGATGGCTTCAGCATGGTTGGTAAATTCTACTCTCATCTTGCTTGATTTCTCTGTTTCTCTGTAAGCTGCTGTCATCTATCAGTGTCCTAAGGACAGTCAAATGTCCTAGTCTATCGATGATTCTTTCATACGAAGGCGACCAGATGGCAGATACCTTTGAGTATGAACTAGTACATCCCAGTGTGACATTCTGGATAATGACCCAACCATTTGATCATTTCTTTCGTGTGCTATTATAACATGATATGGGGGCAACCTCAAAGCCATGAAGAGACAAGCCTTATTCGCCTTTATTATCACCCTGATGCTAATCTCTCTATTGTGCATCCCGATGTTTGCCTATACGGTAAATATCGGCGGTGCACTTATTGAAAGGCCATGTCATGCTGTTTCTCATCAGGCTATCCGTGTACAATCTTCTCCAAATGATGTTTTTCAGATTGATACAACCGTTTGGACCAATAATATCAGTCAGTTTGATATCAGTTTGACCATACCAGACGATGTGGCTGGTGGCACTTTGATTCTGAGTGTGAACCATGGCATATTGGAGCCCCGGATGATCCGGTATCATGAAGGTGAGACCGACTTTAAAGTTTTGGTCACGCATTGTAAATGGCAGTATGATCGATGTGGTGTAGCAATTAAGGTGGTTTCATCTGATAGCATGGGCACCACTCTACATGCCCAGGCAAAAGGACAGGCGGACATAGTCTATACCTGGTCGACCGGTGACACAACATCGAGCATCAGCACTTCTAGGGCAGGCAGCTATTGTATTCAGACTCGCGATGCCATGGGATGTGAAGCCAGTGACTGTGTTGTCATCGGTCATCCATCTTGTAGGACGGAGATCGCGGTGAGCTCTCTTTCTCCGGATCTCAATGTTGGTAATATACTTATCGCCCGTACTAAAGGTGTGGCTCCATTTACCTTCAAGTGGTCTAAAGGAGATACCACCGCCCAGATTGCAGTACAAAGTCCAGGTAGCTATTGTCTGACTGTCACCGACTATGAGGGATGTTCTTCTACAGATTGCTGGCAGTTCCCCAGGGATCGATGCGTGGCCAGGATTTTAGTGTCACGAGCAGATAGTGCAACATCAGACCAGGTTTGGAAACTAACAGCACATTCGGTAGGTGCCTCACCCCTTAAATATGTATGGTCGACAGGTGAAACCACTCAGTCCATTCAAGTGAGTGATAGCACATCGTACTGTGTTTCGGTTGCGGATACCTTTGGTTGCACGGCAACGACTTGTGTCTCCGTAGGTAACCAAGAATGTGGTACCTTGATTAAGTCCAAACCAGCGGTATCGGACCCGGCCAAGGCTGGAAGGAAGGTGCTTTGTGCTTTCAATGAAGGGCTTAATCCCATTTCCTACAATTGGTCCACAGGTGATACTTCCCAGTGCATCGAGGTAGATAGTGCAGGAACTTACTGTGCAAAAGTTGTCGATGCGACCGGGTGCGAATCTACTGTTTGTACGGAAGTAAATTTTTCACCATGTACCGCCAAAATCATTATTTCGCCGGCTCATTCACTGACCGATGCCATCAGTGGCGCGACCGGACTTTCAGTCAGGTCCCGGGGAACGGCTCCATTCCGTTATCTCTGGTCGACGGGTGACACGATCCAGAGAATTGACATCGGTGATCACCGAAAGTATTGTGTGACAGTGACAGATGCTACAGGTTGTGAGGTAGAAACCTGTCTTGACTTAAGTACCCTGGTAGACTCTTGCACAGCGATCATCCGCCCCCAACGAAGTGGTTTCCTAGTCGTGGCAACGCGGTTTCCTTACACTAGTTCTGTTCTTTGGAGTACCGGGGATACCACCCGTCGTATCTTGGTAGATTCATCTGGTACATATTGTGTGGATGTCACTAATGTCTTTGACTGTGTGACATCCGCTTGTATCACGATTCCCATCGTGGATGATAGTTTATGTAAAGTCAAAATACTCAGTAGAAGGATTGATGAGGGTACTCTATTGATTGCAGCTACTCGAGGTCATGGGAAGCCGCGGTACGAGTGGAACACCGGCGATACTTCTAGGTATGTCATTGTCGATTCCGCTGGGGCATACTGTGTGACTGTGAGCTCGGCAGATCACTGTCAGGCGATGTCCTGCATTGACCTCCCCAGAGCATCGATATTTGGCAGCACAATGGGAGATCCTCAAACCGGGATACCAGGACATCTCGAGCGTGCATACCCCAACCCATTTTTCCATCTCCTCCATTTGGACTTATCTTTAGATATGGCAGGCCCGGTCCATGTATCTGTGCATGAGGTGACTGGTCGGGAAGTTTGGGCAGCAAAGTATCTTCTCAGTGAGGGGAGTCATTCATTATCCATGGATCTTCATGATCTGTCGTCGGGCATCTACATCCTTGGAATTCGTGGAGCGCATATCAATAAAACTAAGAAGATGATTAAATATTAAATACACCATCGTTTAACCCCGGAGAACATGGAGTTATCCCTAATCATAGTCGATGCACAGGGCTTCGTCTGTTATATTGCAGCTGATCAGACAAGGACCTGTGCACGATTATTGTAGTATCATCTTCAGGATAACTACTACTCGTTGGTAAATTCAGAGATGCATATTGATTCAGAGTTACTTGAGGGCTGTGTGCAGGGGGATGAAAAGTCTCAATTTGACCTTTATAAGAAGTGCTATGCCGTACTGTATAAAGTATGTCAGAGATATGCCAATGACGAAGACCAGATAAGTGTGTTGCTAAACAGTTCCTATTTGAAAATTATCAGAGGATTGCCCAACTATCGATATGATGAAAGTTTGCCTTTTTCGGCCTGGATTCGAAGGATTGCCATCAATACTGCCATCGACAGTCACAGAAAGGAGAAGAAGTACAAAGAAGCTATCAGCTACCCAGATCCTGGGAAGAGTAATCATGTCGAAATACATGTGGATTATAACAAAGCTGATTTGATGTTCGATGCCGACCAACTGCTACAATTGATCAGGAATTTGCCTCCGATGACACAAAAAGTGTTCAACCTGTTTGCCATTGATGGCTTTTCTCACCGGGAGGTGGGAACAATGTTGAGTATCAGCATCGGCACCTCAAAATGGCATCTATCGGAAGCCAGAAAGCAACTAAAAATACAGTTGGAAAGTGACATGAAAAGCGAACAGTCTATTTTGATGAGAAGAAAGACCACCGAAAGGAGATTTTATAAAATTTGAACAGGATGGGTTCACATAAACTAGACGAATTTTTTAGAAAAAAGCTCGAAGGGCAAGTCGATCCAGTTTTCAACGACGACCATTGGCAAGACGCGAGGCGAATGCTTCAACAAGGGTCTGGTAGAGGGCGGCGAGTGATTGGGCTCATGAGCATACTATTGTTGTTGGTCGTTTTGTCGGTGCTGCTTAATGGCCATCTAAGGAGCAAATCAGAAGGTACCCAGCAAGGGCCGATGGCGGATTTGCTGCTGGTCGATGAGCGTAGCTATTCCGCAAGTCCCAAGCAAACAAGCCCAAAGGGAAGTACGACAGCCCTGGGGACCAGGGCTGTCATTGAACAAGACATCGGAGGCGATAGGGGAGCTGATTTGGCAAATACCTCAGAAACTTTACCAGGAACTCGTGAACTGGCCTCAGTTATGGATGGTCAGGAGAGCAATCAACTTGTCGCTTCAGTAGGTGACGGAGAATCACCAAAACAGCACAGCCTGAGTTCTGACCAGCAAGGAGTGATGTCAGTAAGTGCGCCGCAGTTTTCGCAGAGTACCCATGTCGATTTGAGTGACCACAGGCTGACCACCCATCGATTTTTAGGAATCAAGAGGTTGAGCCTTCAAAGGATTGCCGATGTATCGCAGCCCCTTAAACGTCCAGAAGAGCCCCTAATTATAAACAGTTCCCTGGTCGCTGCTGCACCGATAGAAGCAGAGCGGTACCCACGTAGATTTGGAATGTTGGGAGCCGTCGAAGTAAGTCAATCTCCAGAAGATGAGTCGATCCTTCGAGCGATTTCCCTGGGATTAGGGATTGACCGGTTTTTGTCGCACCGGTGGTACATGGGAATCAGGCCTATGCTACATATGAAGACTGGCCAGGGAGGATTTGCTAAATTTCAGAGTTCCGTTTCATATAGCTTTGAATCGAGTGAAACGACCTATGGACTACAAGCCGAATCTCTTCTTTTTGGCAGAATTCCTCTCTGCCTTGGTTACACGGACCTACGACACTCCCTTGAAATGGGAATTGCACCCGAATATTTGATCGCTGCCCGAGGACAGCTGGAAGAAATCGAGCTGGCTGATGACCAGTATAAGACAGTCAAGGTACTCTCGAAGGGATGGATAGAGACAGGCGAGATCAAGAAAATAAATGCTCGAATTTATGCGGGATATAGATTTGCGCTGATTAAAGAGATGCAGATCGGCATTGATGCGCACTATCAACTGGGCAAGCTATATCCTGGTTTACCAAGTCAACAAGCCAAAGATTTAGAAAGTAGATGGTCTTTGGGTCTGTCGGCGTTATATTATCTGAAGTGATGAAAATATATCAGCAATATCTCTTTCTGGTCACTACACTGGCATTCATGGTAGGTGCCTGTGAGAAAGTCGATGTACCTGAGCCAGAGGATGAGCGGCCAGTGTTTTTTTCGAAGCTCCAAGTCGGTGGTGATCCCATAGATTTGGTAGCGGGCGAAGGGGACTATTTTATGGATGCGACTTTTGTCCAGGACAGTGGCACCATTGATTTCGTTGGAATCTTGCGTCCGAAAGACTGCATCACTCGATTGTGTCCGGGTAGCCTACGCATCGGGATCAGACATGTAGATCGATTTGATCACAGTGGTATAGATGTGGGTGCCTCCCTCCAGCCTAAGACGGTAGATTTTGCTTACAAGTTCAGGAGCGATAGTGCCCTGGTAAGATTTACCATTGCCAATCCCTCCACAGATGCAGCTCAAAAACTGTCGTGGAGTCTCGATCAGCTGACTGGGAGCACCAAACCTTTGCTGACGACCAAGATGATACGCGATCGAGATTACAGAGTGGGACTGCAGATAAATCAGCGGGGATGTACGAGTAGGCAGGTACAGACCATTCGTCTTCCAGAAGGAGGATGTCGGTCAAAGATTAAGATCAATAGCAACAACTTGTTGAGTGTTCGATCTAATGGTACTCCACCTTTGACCTACAACTGGATGAACCAGAGTAAGGATTCAGTTTTCCAGCTTAGGCCGGCCACGGCCAACATGAGGGAGAACATCTGGGTGCGAGTCACCGATGCACGAGGTTGTGTGAGTGAGTCTGAAATAGGATTCAATAGCCTATCCAAAGATCAATATTGCATCGCTGATTTCACCTATGAGACAGAGCGCATAGTCAATCGAGATCACTTTCAATTGGGCAAAGTAACCATAGATTATGTTAGTGAGGATGGAGTAGTATTTACCAGTAACTATCTACAGCAGCCCACTACATCAATTTTCGAGATAAGTTCCGTCGAAGATTTTAAAGCCAACAACTTGGGTCAACCTACTAAGAAAATAAAGTTGAATTTTTCAGCCCTCCTATTTGCTGCTCGAAATGATCAGACCTTGGAGATGCAAGGTGAAACGGTTTTTGCCGTTGCTTATCCCGAGCCTTGACCATGCTTTGATTTCGCTTTGACTCGAAAAATAATTCTCAATAAAGAGGTCGGATGATCAGTGGCACATGGTGGTGACTCCCAGTTCTATCAAGGTGCCCAGGTGTCCGGGTATGGTGACATTAAGTCCACGAAAGATCAGCAATATTCCAATTAATGCCATCACTACCGGGGCCAGTCGTCTGAAAATATTACGAAGTCGGACACTCACGAACAACTTGGTCAATCCTACTGCTAACATCAGTGGCATGGTTCCGAGGCCAAATAGTACCATATATCCTGCACCAGCCCTTGCAGTGGTTTGTGTAAGAGCACCCGCAAGTGCCATATATACAAGACCACAGGGGAGCAGTCCATTAACAAGACCTATTGCATAGAAGCCCGGGTTGCCCTGGTCTTTCAGGAGGCTTCCCATTTTCAGTTGTGCCCAGTTTGTAATCTTGCTCAAGAATGGGATGTCAAATGACGAGGCACTAATGCTATAGGAGAATATGGCCATGACGACAAAGACGATACCGAGGACCACTGCGGTGCTTTTTTGAAATCCGGCCATCGACAGACCTTGTCCCATTAGTCCAGGCAGCAGGCCGATCAAAGCGTACGTAGATACCCGACCCAGATTGTAGGTGAATGCGTGTTGTATTAGGCTCCATCTATTCGTGGTCTGATAAGGGAGTGCGAGCGCTAACGGTCCGCACATACCCACGCAGTGAAGGCTGCCCAATACACCTATGGAAAAGGCAGTCCAGAGATACATACTATAGGACTATATTTTTTTCATGGTAGAACGACCTACCGTCATTTTCCCAATCAAGCAGAATACGCCAAGATCCACGCAACAAGCTGGTTGTAGTAATCTGCATCTGATTATTTTCATCGAGCTTGATTTCATATTTTCTATCCAGATGCTGATCTGAAGGTCGATAAAGAGTGATCAGACCTCGGTCAATGGAGAGTCCTGGTGGAAAAGTTATGGTTATATTCTTTCCGGTATTATAGTCAATCCGGATCGATTTTTCCATGGCCGTTCCATTGATCCTGCTCTGCCTAAATGCTTCATAATTGAGGTCTTTGTCGTAGTAGTTTTCCTGCACCATGTTTAGGTCTTTCTTCGAAGATTGCACCACCATGGCAATCATGACCACGACAAAACCGGTATAAAAAATCGCAATGCCGGTTCCCCAATTAATTTTCACAATGGATTTATTTTGGTGGACCCAGGAAATTGGTTTTTACATCATCGATCTTTTCTTCCCCCGAATATACATCGATGAGTAATCTGGTTTTTCTCCCTTTTAGTTTTTCCTTTTCCATTTCGATAAAGAAAGCTCCTTCCGCCATGGATTCTTTAGGTGCCGGAGGTGTACTGCCCACGATTTTAATTCTTCCAGCATCAGACCTTAATCTAAACGAAATGTTCTGAATGTCTTTTGTTGTTTTATTGATCAGCTGGTAGTTATAAAGGTTGCTTATGTACTGATCATCAACTTCTTGATATAGCATGCCGGGAGTGCGGAGCACGACTGCTTCCACATCGCTTCTAATAGAAAATAGATAGATCTGCAATCCTACAAGGAGAAGTAGAACCACCGAGTATGCTTTTACCCGAGTGTTGAATATTTGCTTTTTCCCTTGCTCAATGCCACTGATCGAATCGTATCGAATTAATTTTTTTGGGCGACCAATTTTTTCCATCACCTCATCGCACGCATCCATGCAGGCAGTACAATTTACGCATTCTAGCTGAGTACCATTTTTGATATCTATACCGGTAGGGCAGACTTGTACGCAAAGCTTACAATCGATGCAGTCTCCGAGTGCGGGCCCTTCGCCATTTTGTGCTTGGCCAGCTTTCTTTCGGCGCATTTTACCCCTTGGCTCACCTCTGATCCAGTCATAGGCCACCACAATAGACTCTTTGACAAGCATGACACTCTGTAGTCTTCCATAAGGACATACCGCTATACATACCTGTTCTCTGAATCTTGCAAAAACGTAGTAGAAAATCGCTGAGAAAATCAATAATGATATCAATCCGCCAAGGTGCTGGGAAATGGGTTCGCTTATGATTTTGAAAAGCTCGTCAATACCGATGATATAAGCCAGAAATGTATTGGCGATGAGCACAGCAATTAGGTAAAATATGGCATGCTTTGTGACTTTTTTAAAGACCTTTTCATTGGTCCATGGTGCTTGATTCAGCTTCCTTTGCTTATTGGCATCACCTTCGATCGCATATTCGATTTTCCGAAATACCATCTCCATAAATATGGTCTGTGGGCATACCCAGCCACAAAACAACCTTCCAAATACTACCGTAAAGAGTACAATAAACACTACTAAGGTGATCATTGCCAGGGCAAATAAATGCATGTCCTGGGGTGTAAAAACCACACCAAAAAGTATGAAACGGCGCTCCAGAATGTTAAATAGAAAGAGCGGATCGCCATTCACTTTGATGAAAGGCATTCCAAAAAGGAGAGCTAATAAAGCCCAGCTGACATATGTACGGAGGTTGTAGTACTGGCCATGAGGCTTCTTTGGATAAATCCAGATGCGTTTTCCCTGCTCATCAACGGTGCTGATATGGTCGCGGAAGCTCTCTGTATCAGGTATCGACTCTGGAGGTGCTGCCTCTTTATTTTCCATACACTACTTTTTCACTACCTCATCTAACAGCAAATATGTGCTAGATGTTTTCGGTGGCTGCTTCTTCCTCAAGCTCCGTTGGTGTTGCTGGCTCGGCGCCTTCTGGTACATACTTATCGCCCTCAGGAGCCTTTGCGTTTGGAGGATTGGTACCCTGCATGGTCAAAATATAGCTGGACACCTTTTGTATTGCGTCCGGTTTTAATTGAGAACTCCAGGCGATCATTCCTTTCTCAGGTACCCCGTACTTGATGGTGGAGAATATGTCTTTGATGGAGCCTCCATGGATCCAGTATTCATCGGTAAGGTTCGGTCCCACCAAACCTCCACCACTGTCGAGATGGCAGACGACGCAATTCACATCATAGATTTGCTTACCTTCAGCCAGGTCCTGATCACCTGTCAATATTTCTACATTGGTTTCATCAACCAAGCTGGTCTGAGTCGCCCTGAAAGCCTCTACCTCCTCGGCAGCCTGGGCCATCTCGGCATGGTAAGCCTCCTCAGAACTCATGCCATATCCAGATAAGTGATAGTATCCGACGTACAGTACACCCCATACGATAGTGATGTAAAACATCGCCAACCACCATGGGGGCAAATTATTATCAAGCTCTCTGATACCATCATAATTGTGATCGAGCAAAATCTCCTTTTCACGCGACACAGGCACTACCTTGGTGGCCTCCTTATAGAGACGCTTCCAAAACGGATCCTGGCGTTTTTTTGCTTCCAAAAAATCGTCGAGACCGTGTTTTTCATAGATTTCCAGCTCACGATTGCGCACCACTGCATCAAGGAGTTTCACCACAGTCAGACCAGCAAAGACGGTGACGATCAGGGCCACCCCTCCCAACAGGTATAAACCGAGATTGCCATAAGAAGCAGCTGCTATCAAAGGTGCTGCCGACAGCAATGCTGTACTAGATATCAGAATGGCGGAGGTCAATATTATCTTTATCATTGTATATCACATAAAAGGTTAGACGAAGTGATTATTATTTTTCTTATTCTTCTTCCAGTGGTAGATTGCCCATCTTTTCGATAAATGCTTTGTTCTTCATGATGGCCATCAAGACGATCACCACAAAAAAAACAAAGAAAAGTACCAAGGGGCCAATGGCCAGCCAATTGATGTTTTCTACCGATTGTAAGATGTATTTGTACATGCTCCTTAACGCTAATTAGAAACAGTATTGGTTTTTTTAATGTCGGTACCCAACCTCTGTAGGTAAGAGATCAACGCAACAATCTCCTTTTGCTCCAAATTATCAATGTTGACACCATCTCTTTTGAGATTGTCAGCAATACCTTTTGCCTGCTTCCCAAGATCAGCTACGGCATTGCTGGCGTAGTTGTCGGGGTAGGGAGTTCCTAATGTAGCTAGGGCGTTGATCTTTGCCGCCGTGGATGAGACATCCAGGTCATCTGTTATCAACCAAGGATATGGTGGCATGATGGATCCCGGTGACATACTCTCAGGATCTAGCATATGATTATAGTGCCAGGAATCCGGATATTTACCACCCACACGATGTAGATCCGGGCCGGTTCTCTTCGATCCCCATAAAAATGGCCGATCGTAGATGTACTCGCCCGATTTTGAAAACTCACCATAACGCTCTGTCTCAGATCTAAAGGGTCGAATCATTTGAGAATGACAACCCAGGCAACCCTCACGTATGTAGATATCCCTACCCTCTACTTCGAGGGCTGTATATGGTTTGACCGATTCAATTTTTGGCACGTTAGAGTCTACCATCATCATTGGCACCAATTCTACTAGACCTCCAATGGCCACAGCGACTAGTGCGAGCAGGGTAAAGAGCACCGATCTTCGCTCAAACCATCTATGCCAGTATTCCCCTTTGTGGGGTATGTGCACCTCTCTGGCAGGAGCTTCAGCAGCCTCAAAGGCTTCAAAGGAACCTGCTTTGACAGTCTTCACCAGATTGTAAACCATGACCAGCAGACCTATGATGAACAAAGTCCCACCGACAATGCGAATGCCATACATGGGAATAATCTGGGTCACGGTCTCGAGGAAGTTGCCATATTGCAGAAAACCATCTGGTGTGAATTGTTTCCACATGAGTTGCTGGGTTACTCCCGCCCAGTACAATGGTATAGCGTAGAACACGATACCTAGTGTGCCTAACCAGAAGTGGATGTTGGCCAGTTTTACACTGTGCAAGGTGGTTCGATAGATGCGTGGAATCAGCCAGTACAGGACGCCAAATGTCAACATACCATTCCAGCCAAGAGCGCCAATATGCACGTGGCCGATGGTCCAGTCCGTATAATGTGTGATGGCGTTAAAGGACTTGATCGACATCATAGGCCCTTCAAAGGTCGACATACCATATGCCGTGACAGCGACCACCATAAATTTTAGAATGGGATCATTTCTAACCCGGTCCCAAGCACCCCGCAAAGTCAAAAGACCATTCAGCATACCACCCCAGGAAGGTGCGATCAACATCAAAGAAAAGGCCATGCCGATAGACTGTGCCCAATCGGGTAAGGAAGTGTATAATAAATGGTGTGGTCCAGCCCAGATATAGATGAAGATCAGAGCCCAGAAGTGGACAATCGACAAGCGATAGGAAAAAATGGGCCTATTTGCGGCTTTTGGCAAGAAGTAATACATCAGCCCTAAATACGGTGTAGTAAGAAAGAACGCTACCGCATTGTGTCCATACCACCACTGTACCAAGGCATCTTGAACACCTGCAAAGACCGGATAGCTCTTCATTAATGATACCGGCAGCTCCAGATTGTTGAATATGTGGAGAATCGTGACCGTGACCCAGGTTGCGATAAAAAACCAAATAGCCACGTACAGGTGCGTTTCACGTCTCTTTAGGATGGTACCAAACATGTTGATTCCAAATACGACCCAGATCAGTGCAATGGCAATATCAATGGGCCATTCCAACTCGGCATACTCATGAGCACTGGTGTATCCCAAGGGCAATGAAATGGCTGCCGCCACAATGATCAGTTGCCAACCCCAAAAATGGATGTTGCTCAACGCTTTACTATACATTGGAGCCTTCAGCAGTCGTTGGAGTGCATAGTAGACGCCCATGAAGATTCCATTGCCCACAAAGGCGAAGATAACGGCGTTGGTATGCAAGGGTCTCAGCCTACCATAGGTGAGCCAAGGAACTTCAAAATTCAGTGCCGGAAAGACTAACTGCAGGGCAATGATGAGTCCAACTAACATACCGACAATACCAAAAATCACGCTGGCGATCGCAAATTTTCTTACGATGGCATTGTCATAACTAAAATGTTCAATCTTTGACATCAAGTAGTAATTTAAGACTGGTTAGAATTTTGATTTGTCATGCCGATCGATCCATCTCGTAGTTCAGGCCGGTCATCCAGTAGAATACGGATGGAAGGCGTATAGCCGTCTTCATATTGACCTGACTTGACTGCCCAAAAAAAAGCCCCCAAAAAGGCCACAGCAATCAGGAGACTGATGATAATAAGCACGAAAATGATAGACATAGTTTATCAAATAAAATCGCCTGCAAAATAGGACAGTAGGAAACTTTACTGGATGATGCTCCTCACCCGTTGAGCATGACTTTCATCATGATATTTATCGGATGTTTTGATGATGCGCATCATATTGACTTGGACTGCTGTGTTCTATCGTGCATTCGCGCGGCAAAGATGGTAAAGGAACCGGTGAATATCAAATCCTATCGATGGAAAATCGAGCCAGTAACGTGCTAGACCCAATCCCAAATAGTACGATGGTGATGGAGCTCAGTGGCATTAATACCGCTGCAATCACTGGAGAAAGTAATCCTTGGACCGCATAGGTGAGTCCCACGACATTGTAGGTCAGTGCAATACAATAAGCAACAAATACCAGCTTCACACCCCACTGCATGAAAGTCATGAAAGCGGGTAGTCTTTCAAATTGGCTCGCATCGAGGATGGCATCACAAGCGGGTACAAAATTGCTGATGTGTTCTGTGATGACCACCCCCAAATCGCTCTGTTTTAATGCACCAGCGTCGTTGAGACCATCACCAATCATCATCACTTTTTTTCCACCACTCTGTGCCTGCTTGACATAGTCTAGTTTATCACTTGGACTCTGATCAAATCGCATGGTTGTGTTTTTTCCAAAAAGAGCTTCGAGGTCGGTCTGTTGATGATTGTCATCACCCGTCAATACTGATATTTCAGCATCCCGATGCAGGGTTTGGACCACAGAGGACAATCCTTTTCTGAATCGAGGGCTTGTCACATATCTTCCGACTAGGTCACCGTCGATTTTTACATATGTACCACCTGCAGTAGAAACGAAGTCTTCCACTTCCACCCCAATAAATCCTGGTGATCCAATGCTGATCAAGTGCCCTTCCACTTGACCTCGGATCCCTTGACCGATGTCGGCCTGAAAGCGATGTACTGGATACAACTTGTGATCCAGTAGAGATGTTTCGATCTGCCTGCTACGAGGATGGGAGGATTGATGAGTGAGGGATCTGATCCAGCTCTTCTGCCTTTCTGTGAGTGCCCTACCTACAAACTCAATCGACTGATGATCCCCTTCGGTAATGGTACCTGTCTTATCCAAAATTATCTCATCGATTTTAGCTGCAACTTCTATTACATCAGTATTCTTAATATAGAAATCGTGCTTGGCAAGTAGGCGCATTATGTTACCAAAGGTGAAAGGAATAGACAGTGCTACTGCACAGGGACAGGCTATGATCAATACGGCTGTGACTGCATTTATCGCAGTACCGATGTTGTACTGTATCCAATAGATAAAAGTGATCGCTGCCACCGCCAGAATGATCATAGTAAAGTAAGTCGCGACCTTGTCTGCTAGATTACTCGCCGTGCCTGGGCTACCATCTTTGGCAAAGGCCGCATCATTCCAAAGTGAGGTGAGGTAGCTTTGATTGACCGGCTCTACTACCTCAAGGACAAGCACTCCCCCCATTTGACGACCTCCAGCGTAAACCTTGTCACCACTTTGCTTGGGAGCTGTGGTTGATTCTCCTGTGACAAAACTATAGTCAATGTTTGCCTCTCCCCGTAGCAAAATGGCATCCGCAGGGATCAACTCACCATGTCTCACCAAGATAGAATCTCCTTCTCGCAATTGATCAATGCTGACAGCTCTTTCTTTACCCTCCAGGAGTAGATTCGTGGCCATCGGAAAATATGACTTATAATTGCGATCAAATGAGATTTTGTGATAGGTCTTTTGTTGAAACCACTTACCCACCAACAGAAAGAAGATGAGACCAGCTAGTGTATCCAAATAGCCTGCACCGGTCTGAGAGACGATTTCAAAGGCACTACGTCCGAATAGAGCAAGGATGCCCAATGACACCGGCACATCTATATTCAGATGTCTGTGTTTTAATCCCTGCCAGGCAGACTGCAGGTAATCCTGGGCACTATAAAAGATCACCGGCAGGATCAGAAGAAGATTCAGATAGCCGAAAAACCGGACAAACTCCCCATCGACTGCCGGATCCAAACCCAAGTATTCGGGAAAGCTGAGCAGCATGATATTTCCGAATGCAAATCCAGCCAGTCCTAATTTGTAAAAAAGAGGCCGATCGCTGACCTGCGGACGATCATCTTGCAACTTATCGAGATTGAGGACTGGAGCGTAGCCAAGAGATGCTAGCAACTCGACAATCTTCCGGAGAGAAATCTCTGAGGTGCCAAATTGTATGTTCACTTCTTTCTTGAGAAAATTCACTCGACTCCTATGTATTCCCGGAGCTAACCTTGGTAGATTTTCCAGTAGCCAGAGGCAAGAGGAACAATGAATTTGTGGCAAATAAAAATGAACGAGCGATTGCTTGTCGTCTGAAAAATCGATGATGCTGCCGATGACATGGCTATCTTCCAGGTATTCATATTTTTCTATGGATCTGCTTTTGAAACTAATCCCGGCTGCCTGGTTGAGCTCATAGTAGTTGCACAGATTGTTATCTGCTAAGATTTGGAAAACGGTTTTGCAGCCCTCGCAACAAAATGATTTATTGTCCGATTTTACAACACCCTGATTGCACGATTCACCGCAGTGGTAGCAAGACGTGGTAGAGGGTGCAAGGATGTCAGAGGACTTTGCCATGTCAAGTACAATGCTGGTCTCTCCAAAGGATCACTTGGGAAATACAAAATAGTCGATCACTCATTAGAGTATGCATTTTAGGCAGGGCAATATTCCCGAATTATTTAATAAAGCAAATATCGTTATATTGTGGATATACGAGATTAAGTGTGATATGACCAGCTTCAGAATCAGACCCAAGTTTGAGATTCACATGGATCAGAGTGTGGAAGAAGTGACAGCTGGACTCAAAAAAGCACTGATCGACGAAGATCATCCTTTTGATTTGGTGGAGATTCCAGGCCACCTAATTCTCAAAATCAAGGAGGCTGATCAGCATTACTGGTCACCTCAACTCAACATGAAATTTGAATCCGACGAAACTCAGACCATCGTTCGAGGAAGATTTCAACCCCACCACAATGTTTGGACGTTGTTTGTACTTTGTTACTTGGCCATCGGTGTGATCACTCTGTTTATTGGCATCATCGGATTTTCGAGAATGAGTCTGGGCATGTCGTCTCAAATCTTGTGGAGCCTGCCCATCTTGGCTGCCGTAGCTTTCGGATTATATTTTATCAGTCAGCTTGGACAGAAATTGGGTGCCGAGGAAACCTATGACTTGCATCATTTCGCTGAAAGAACCTTGAGACAAAGTATAAAGATCGTCTAGGTTAAACTCGAGTTCGTCACATCAGTCTTGCTGGGATCGTATTTGATAAACACATGTATCCATAGGGATCTGCTGAATCGAAAAAAAAGGTTATGACTGAGGATTGCGAAAATTGCCACAGTCAAAATCGTTGCTGTGGCCGACCACGATAGCCAAAAGACCAGAGTCAGACCAATGATGATGAACAACCAACCAGTAAGGATATAGGATATAAACATAGCACCATAGTAATATCCCGGCTCTGGCTCAAAATTTTGATGACATATGGGACATCTTTCGTGCATTTTGTAGGCATTGGACACAGAGAATGGTTGCGCGAACAGGTGACCTTTCCTGCATTTCGGACAAGTCATCCCAACAATGCTATTCCACTTGCTTTTATCTGCCATGCGGTTTTTGCCGTAAATGTAACAACAGTTGGTGAATAGTAGCTCTGGCTAGCAAATGTGGGGAGTAATTGGTGCTATCAGAGTGCCATGAGCTTATACTATAGCCATTACGCTGCCCTATCTTCTTCCACCTTCAAAGGACCTCGAAAGACCAGACCACTATCAAAGGCATCTAGAACGACCGTGCTGTTTGGTTTTATTTCTTGTTCCAAGAGAGCTTTGGATAGTTTGTTTAACACTTTTTTCTGAATAAAGCGTTTCACTGGCCGGGCGCCAAATTGCGCATCAAATCCCTGTTCTGAGATAAACTGGATGGCCTGAGGAGTGGCTTTTAGTGTAATGCCTTGCTTTGACAGGGTATCTTGTAGCAGCCCCAGCTGAATCTTGACAATGGCATGGATGTGCTGTTGATTCAAAGGTTGGAACATCACCACATCATCAATCCGGTTGAGAAACTCTGGCCGAACTGATTGTTTTAAACGCTCATGGAGCAGCGTTTCTGTTTTTTCAAGGACTGCCTCTTTGTTTGAGTCTGAGATCGTGGCAAATTGCTCTTGGATGATGTCAGAGCCGATGTTGGAGGTCATGATGATGATGGCATTTTTAAAATTGGCCATCCGCCCTTTGTTATCAGTGAGCCTACCATCGTCAAGCACCTGGAGTAAAACATTGAAGACATCAGGATGTGCTTTTTCGATCTCATCGAGTAAAATCACGGAGTAAGGTTTACGCCTTACAGCTTCAGTCAGCTGTCCGCCCTCCTCATAACCGATATATCCAGGAGGTGCGCCAACCAACCTGCTTACCGCATGTCGCTCCTGGTATTCACTCATGTCGATGCGCGTCAACATGTTCTCGTCATCAAATAAGAATTCTGCCAAAGATTTAGCCAACTCAGTTTTTCCTACACCGGTAGTGCCGAGAAAGAGAAAAGAACCAATGGGTCTTTTTTCATCTCCTAACCCGGTCCTGTTTCTCCTGATCGCGTCGGCCACAGCTGCAACCGCTTCATCCTGTCCCACGAGTCTCCTATGAATTTGCTTCTCTAATTCCAGCAGTTTTTCTCGCTCACTCTGCACCATTTTGACCACCGGTATGCCTGTCCACTTACTCACGATGGCGGCGACGTCTTCCGCATCCACTTCTTCTTTCACCAGCTGTCCACCCTTCTCCTGCATGGAGTGAAGACTGGCATTGTGGACGGCCAAGGTCCCTTCTACCTTTGGGATCTGACCATATTGTATCTCAGCCACTTCACTGAATCTGCCTTCGCGCTCCAACTGCCTGGCTTTAAGCTTCAGTGCCTCGATGTCCTCCTTAGCTTTCTGTATGCCTAGAACTACCTCTCGCTCATGCTCCCATTGAGCCCGCAGCTCGGTCTTCTTTTCTTCGAGGTTGGCAAGATCTGCATTGATGGTCTTGATTTTTGCCGTGTCTTTTTCTCGCTTCATCGCTTCCCTTTCAATCTCAAGTTGCCGGATCTTTCGTTCCGTCTCATCAAGTTCTTCAGGCATCGAATTCATTTCTAACCGCAATCTGGCAGCCGCTTCATCAATGAGATCGATGGCCTTATCGGGCAAGAATCGATCAGTGATGTAGCGATGTGATAACTGTACAGAGGCAACGATTGCCTCATCCTTGATATTGATTTTATGGTGGGTTTCATATCGCTCTTTTAGTCCCCTCAGAATCGAAATAGCATCCTCTTCACTGGGTTCCTCAACCATGACTATTTGAAATCGCCTCTCAAGAGCCTTGTCTTTTTCAAAATATTTTTGATACTCATTCAAAGTAGTTGCCCCGATGGCACGTAGGTCTCCTCTTGCCAAGGCAGGTTTTAGGATGTTGGCAGCATCCATAGCTCCTTGGCCACCTCCAGCTCCCACCAATGTGTGAATTTCATCAATGAAGAGAACAATGTCGCCCTCAGCACCGGTGACCTCCTCCACCACGGCCTTGAGTCTTTCCTCAAATTCGCCTTTGTACTTGGCTCCCGCGATTAAGGCCCCCATATCTAGGGAATAAATATGTTTATCGTGGAGATCATCCGGGACATCGCCATTGATGATGCGATGAGCCAAACCTTCAATAATGGCTGTTTTTCCGACTCCAGGCTCGCCGATAAGGATAGGATTATTCTTAGTACGTCTGGCAAGAATATGCAATACCCTCCTGATCTCTTCATCCCGACCAATTACTGGATCCAGTTTGCCCTGAGCTGCCCTTTCATTGAGATGAATGGCATATTTGCTCAGTGCCTGGTAGGTTTCTTCCGCACTTTGCGAGGTGACTTTGGAGCCCTTTCTCAGCTCTGATATGGCTTTTTCGAGGTCTTTTTGGTTTAGTCCCTGATTTCGAAGAAGTTGACCAATCGCATCTTTACCGTCCAGCAATGCCTGAAGCAGATGCTCGAGCGAGACGAATTCGTCGCCCATCTTCTTCATATAGGTATTGGCTTTCTGCAAAACAGCATTGGCTTCCCTGGTCAGGTAGGGATTGCCCCCTTTTACCTTGGCATAGCCCTGCAAGATCTTGTCCACCTCGCCCTCTGTCTGAGTCGGATCTATGGCGGTTTTCTTCAGCAAAAATGATATGACATGCTCATCGACAGACAAGAGACTTTTGAGCAGATGTCCCGTGTCGATGGCTTGATGACCGTATTCAGCGGCGATCTGTTGTGCCCGCTGAATGACCTCCTGTGATTTTATGGTGAGTTGATTCATAATCTGTTTTTTTTTTGATCTAACGTCCGATATGTAGGCATCAATCATGGTACCAAGTGATTCTTTCGTGACAATTCGACGGTTGAGATCAAAACATGATGACAAAATGACATATGAAAGAAAACATCCGTGCAATTTTGTCAGTTGTGATTTTATCCATGCCCTGAGTAAGTGTTTGGCACTGAGGAACTAAGGGTCAAAGATACAGATGCTTCAACAACCCATATTTGACTTGCAAAAGAACACTCCAAGGGTCAGTGGATAAGACTCGCACAGGGCATACAACGACTTCTGGTATGAAGGAGGTCATTTATCGGTGAAAGTGAGCATCTCGAAAAAATGGACAATGGATTTATCCCATCGGGACTACCTACGATGATCACTGTGTCCCTGCGAAGAGTCTTCCAGGGCATACATTACTGCAGTGGCTAGCTTCAATAAAAAGGGTATCATGAATCGTGTGTCGCTATGATGTGAGATCATAATGAAAGTCCGTCATGTTCTGGTAATGATCCCTACTGAGGCGTTCAGCTGCATCGGTATCTCCTCAATAGTGTCAACCCTGGGTCAAGCTTTTCACCACTGTTTTCTGTCACTTGTTGAGCAGCCGATGTTATGGCTTCTTGCACTCATCTGTCTCTGCGCTCTCCTAAAGCTTTTTTGGACCACGCATTGATGGGCAAATCTAGCTGCTGGTGTCTGTGACCCCTCAGTCCTCAAGACTTGGATCATAGGAGGTTCCGGCTGGTCAGCGTTTTGTCGGGTTGCGCCCTTTCAGACAAAAAAAAAGAGATGCATGGTGCATCCCTCATTCCATAATAATCCTCACCTAGCCAGGGTAGTGGAGGATTGATTAGAGTGTCATGGTGTCTAAATTCTCACAATCAGAGCATCTTACAATACTCTCAAATTTGACTCAAAGTTAAAAAAAATCCTCAAGTTATAAAATCACCTTTTTGGGTTATATTTCATATGATGAAAAAAACTGAAATCGCTGCGGAGGAACCCTGTGGCAAAAGCATGGTTGTGCGGTGAACGGGCTACTGGTAGGCTAGGTACTTTCTCAGGGAGGTCAGTTGGTCCACATCGCCGAGAACAATGTAGCTGCATTTTGACTCCAGCATGGTGTCGGGATGGGGATTAATGGTAAAAATGCCATTTGGATCCTTGTAGCCAATGATCGTAGCTCCAGTTTTTTCCCGAATAGACAGTTCTCTGATAGACTTGCCTTGAAATTCACTGTCGAGATCACGATAATTGATTTCTTCAAACAAGAAGTTCGAGTTCTTCTCTTCAGAGATGAGAGAAAAGAATTCGACTGCATGGGGCTTAGATATGATGGTCGCCATGAAAAATCCACCCAACTTGTCTGGCAGGATGACTTGGTTCGCTCCTGCCATTTTTAACTTTTCCTCTGTGCGTTGGCCTTGAGCCGCAGAAATGATTTGAATCTTTGGATTCATTTGTCTCGCAGAGAGCACTGTAAAAAGGTTGTCGGTATCATCCGGAAATGTGGTGATTAAGGCCCTTGCGTAGCTGATCTTAGCTGCCTCCAATGCTTGATCGTGGGTGGCATCGTCGTGGACGTATAGTATCTTATTCTCATTTTTCTGGATCTCTTCAATTTTTCTCTGGTTGCGATCAATCAGGATAAAAGGTATGTCGTGCGATATCATATGTTCGACAACCTGCCGGCCGTAGCGACCATATCCACATACAATAATGTGATTTTTCATTTTTTTGATTTCTTTAGTAATAGCCTGAAGGTGAAAGTCCTTAAACAATTGTCCCTCGATCACTAAACCGGTAAAGACGGAAAGGGAATATGCCACGACTCCGAAATTTAGAAAGATCAGCGCTGTAGTGAACATCTGACCATGATTCGAAAGTGGGCGGACTTCAGAAAATCCCACGGTAGAAATGGTGAGAGAAGTCATGTAGAGAGCTTCAGGGAAGGAATATCCCTCTATGATCATGTACCCACTAATGCTGATTGCAAGGGCTACCAGTAGGAAAATGATGGCATTTCGCACACTGAGATAGGAACCCTTAAGCGTGTACCAGTTTGTTAAACTGTCCCAATATCCCATGTGTCGAAAGTACTGAATAATTAGGCGAGAAAGATAGTAAACAGGTGGCTTCTTACCGCTCTCAAAGCCGGTAAATGTGGTATGCTGTGCACCGTGATTCTCCAGGAAGTCCTGGTGCTGCTGGGTGCTGAAACGTTGACAAAGGATCACTAGCCGTTCCCAAACGGCATGACATCTTGTGCGCAGTGTTGGTAAAGAAGATCTGTCAGCATGTGCATGCGACGTGTGGCGAAACAATCAGCTTCTAGTGCGGTGATCACGCATGGGAACAGATCTTCTTTATTATTTTAGCATCAAATAGCAGATGTCATGGACTTGACAGTCATCGGAAAATACAGTGAGGATATCCAGGCATGGATGATCGATTTTGCCCCCAGATTCCTATTAGCCATCTTAATCCTTATCATAGGTCTGTGGTTGGTAAAGAGGATCTTGAATATGTTTCACCACATGTTGGAACGCGGTGGAGCCGGAGCTGAATTGTCCGGCTTCTTTATGTCCCTTACATCCATCGTGCTCAAGTTTGTGGTCTTACTGTGTGCCGCTGGTACCATTGGTTTTCACATTTCTTCATTGCTTGGTATTCTCGCCGGAATTGTCTTCGCCATCGGTCTGGCATTACAGGGATTCCTGGGAAATTTTGCGGCAGGAATCACCATCATCTTCTTTAAACCTTATCAAGTGGGAGACTGGGTACAGATATCGGATATGTTTGGTCGGGTGGAGAGCATACACATTTTTAATACCACTTTGGTCACTCCCGGTGATAAAACCTTGATCATCCCCAATGGTCAGATTACCGATAATATCATCACCAATTTTTCTACCAGGGGTCGTATGCGCTTAGAATTGGAAGTATCGATGCCCTATGCTGAAAGCTTTCCAAAGGTTAAAGAAGTCATTAAGAATTCATTGAAGGATTTTCCGTTGATTCTGGAGGATCCAGCTCCTTTGATAGGCATCGAATCATTTGACACGCATAGTGTCGTGATAAGTGTTAGGCCCTACATCCACCCAGATAATTATTGGGAAGCTACTTTTGAGGCATTGAAAAGAATAAAGGGCGCATTTCATCAAGAGGGTATCCAGGTAGCTTATTCTGAAGGTGTTGAGTTGGGGCCTGTGGGCAGCTAATCTGGCTATTTCACATCTCGGATCTCCACGTCGTGCGATGCATATGGCGTTATTTCGCTGAAATGGCTAATGTAACCAGCTCTTGGTTCGGAATGGTGAATGTCGCCTCCCTGTTCTCTGTGGTACATCGCAGATCTGAGACGGAAATCGGCCTGCCATTCACGCTGATTTTCAACTGATAACTGCCGAGGTTTAAGCTATAAAGGACTGCTCCCATCTTCCGGGGACTTCTGCCGAAGTGAAAGATTTCTGCCCTAAAATTCTCCGGTGTAGCATTTGTGACTAACACCGCTATCTCCCTACTATGAGTCTTCCATTTGACTGCATTGATCGGGAAGTAGAGGGCTGAGCCTATGTTACCACTGACACACTGGAAGAGAAAGGTCGGATCAAAAGAGGGAATCGGAGTGGATGCAAAATCGTTGTAATAAGCTTGATGATATCTAAATACCCTGTCGGTCCATCTCACCTCTTCTTTAAAGGCGGTTTCGTTGAATGCGAATGCGCGTGCCTGTTCACCCAGTTGCTCATTTAGCTTCGTGCGATCACCATTCATTCGGAATGTGAGATAGCCATTGGCATACTTACGCAACAAATCATCATATGATGAGTCGCCGGATAGAAATCGGTACTTGGCCAAAGCTCCTGGCAGAAAAGTCTCCATCCGATGCACACACCAGTCCAGCGTTCCAGGAGATGCTCCGTCGGACGCAAGATTTGTGCGTGCCCTGAAATGCTCAAGCATGGAGATCAGTGGCTGCAAATACTTCTGGTCTTTGGTCTGATGCCAGGTCAACAGCAGGGTGTCCAGCATCATCGGCATGGCACTTGGCCACACATAAAGGGGATCGGCTGTATGATTTCCCGGTTTCCACCAGGTATCTGTAATGCCACCTACCTCACCGTCCGGCCAGTGGATGGCCGATGGTAAGATACCAGCAGGTTTGCCTTTCGATGCACGTTGGGCAGCATCCACCCAGGTATCCATCCAAGGAATGACGATCTTGCCAATGCTTGGATCCCCAGTGCGTTGCCAGAGCAGGAGGGCGGGTTGAATGACCCTGGGATGATAGACCGAGTCACATGCTTTCCTCGGCGAGGGGTCGATTTCATCGGCAGTAAAGTAGGTACCTTTAAACTGGAGAAAACCGCGCCGATTAATCCCAGTCCATTTATTCTTCATGAGCTCGATCAATTGCCGTGCCCGATGCTCCCAAATTCGATCGTGGGGAGCGATGTGCATCATGGAAGTGACGGAGTCTGCCGTGTCTTCAGCCGTGTGCTCCACATCCGTCAGCTTACTGGAGTATCCATTCTTGATACGGTCAGTGGAGAATAGCCCTTCACTTAATCTGGCTTGACTTTCCTCTAGAATAGGCTCTTCAAATGCCAATAACAGAGTCATCCATTTACGCCACATTTCGACATCGTCTCCCCATCCTCCACCAAACTGCCCGTCTGAGGTTTGGCGATTTCTCACCCACCACACCAATATGTTCTGGAGCCTGGTCAATGCTTCTCTCTGATGTTGTGCCCATTGGGGAGCAGAAGGTACCTGGCCAAGATCCAATGTCCAGGGAATGGGCCGGCCTAAATACATGCCAATAATTGCGTTTTTTGGATAAGCTTCTGCGGCGACTGCCAATAACTTTCTTGCTTCCCCATAATACCGGGCTCTGGTTGAAGGCACTTTACTCAATTCACCCCTTTCGATCACCTCCGCTATCAGCATCCGAGCCCGATAAAAAGCCACGAGGGGGTACAATGGCGAGTCGTTTCCGACCTTTGGTAAGAGCCATTTATCTGGCGAAAGCTGACCAGTAAAAAAGCCACATAAGTAGGCATCACGGATCCCAGAGCCCTCAAAATCTCCAGCATATTTCTCCCGGCCATTCACCCAGCTGTCGATCAGCATAACTAAGGATGCCAATGCTTTCTGCTCAGCGGGATCCATCACTTTGGCATCCAATAAGTCCGTAAGCATCTGGTATCGCTCCTCGTCAGCGCTTGAGTTTCCCGCTTCTTTCAAGACGACCTTCCACTCGTTGGTGCCCAGTGATTTTAGCGGCGTGCAAGCTCCGAGAGCCATAGTCCAAAGCAGTCTCGTATACTGTCTTCTCGTGATGTGCATCAATCATGAAATATAGTCATAGTTGAGTGATTTATCCGGGAGTGAACAGAGAAGTGTCGGTCTAATAGTGCAAACCTCTTGGTGGATTTGCCACAGGTGAGTCTTACAGAGAGAGCCGGATCTCGCTATCGCACGAAGCCACCGGTCTTGAGCTGAGGAATCACTTCTTGCTTATTTTCCTCCATGAAAGTGGGAAAAGGGTGGAAGATGTCAATGAAGTGTCTGCGTTCGATACGGTCACTTCCCGTGACTGAGTTGTTTTGCGATTTTATCTGATAGTTGAGCCGATTGCCATAAACGGTACTTGACATTTTATGATCTGCCTGAGCCAGCTTTTGCATTAATACACGACGTTGGTACTGTCCTGACTGAGTGAATGCTTCTGCTTCTTTATCAGCATAGCTATGATTTTTGTAATGGAAAATGTTGTCAGCCAGGGTGATTTCGATCTGTCCTTGATGATAAGGACCGTAGCACCCTTCGAATCCATAATCGAGGGTGATGGTTTCACCATCTCGCATACGATTGATCTGATCCCTAAGGTCATCGGTGATGGAAGCCCAAATAGGTGCAGAAAAGAGGACCAGCAGCGAATACAGCAGTAGATGTTTTTTCATCAGAAGCAGTTGTGTTGCTTTATTATGACGCAGAAGTTAAGTCATTTTCATTTAAGAAATTGTTAAACCCGGTTTATCCATTGGGTATTTGATTGAGTATGGATAGATCAAAATGTTTGAGTCTGTCCTTGGTGTCTCATGTCTCATTGGGACTGCAGGATGATTTTGCTTCGTAAAGAGATGATCTCAATGTAGTTGAGTGCGAAAGAGTCCAAAAGCGTGAACCCATGGTGTGACCAACCAACATAAAGCATATCGGTTATCTTTGACCGGCACAAAGGATGAAAAAACCTTACCATGACGGAGATGGTCGAGCCATTAGATGATCTGAGGTCCCTACTCACGCAACCTAATCGTGAACTACTCACAGATTTCTTTGCCGACAAGCAAGCTCACGATGTCGCCTTTCTGATGAGTCACCTCACTCGAGACGAGCATTTGACTTTGTTTACCCATTTGGCACCCACCGATGCTGCTGCCGTGATGGAAGAAATACCTGAATCCCAGGCTGCACGCATTGTGGCAGATCTCGGTATCCAGGATGCGGCCGACATCTTAAATGAGTTGCCCAGTGATGAGCAGGTAGATATCTTATCAGAAGTAGGTGATGAGAATGCGCGTGAGATCATCTCCCTGATGAAGCCCGAGGAAGCAGAAGATGTGCGTAAGCTGATCAAATATGACGGCGATACTGCGGGAGGACTGATGATCACTGAGTTTTTGGTTTTTATGGATTCCAGATCGGTGATTAGCATCGTAGAAGAACTGAAAGTACGCAGGGAGGATTATGAACAGATGCACATTAAGTATCTATACAGTGTGAGTGATGACGGCAAATTTGCCGGCGTGCTACGAATGCAGGATTTGGTTTTTGCGGAGCCTCATAAGAGCATCAAAGACATTTTGATACCTGATGTGCTCAGTGTAGGCCATCTCACACCCTTAAACGAACTGATTGATTTTTTCCACACACATGATTTTTATGGGGTACCAGTTCTGGGTGATCAGGGATTTCTGCTGGGAGTTGTACTAAGAAAGGATGTCTTAGAGGAGGCAACTGAACAGTTGAGTGCGGAGCACCTGGAAAGTCAAGGTATTGTAGGTGGTGAGGAATTGCGAACCATGCCGATTTGGACCAGGGCGAGACGTCGGCTGTCTTGGTTGTCGATCAACATTATCTTAAACATGGTTGCTGCGAGCGTAATCGCATTTCATCAGGATACCCTGAGTGCTGTGATCGCTTTGGCAGTCTTCCTTCCTATTATTTCAGACATGAGTGGTTGCTCTGGCAACCAGGCCGTGGCGGTGAGCATGCGTGAGCTTTCCATTGGTGTAGTGAAGCCCAGGGAGGTAATGAGGGTATGGATGCAAGAACTCTCGGTGGGGCTCATCAACGGATGTGCATTGGGTATTCTCCTGGGTTTGGGAGCCTATCTCTGGCGAGGCAATGTCATGCTGGGAGTGGTTGTTGGAGGAGCCCTTTGCCTCAATACGATGCTGGCTGTTTCGTTGGGTGGTACAGTTCCCCTGCTTTTGAAGAAAAAGGGTGTAGATCCGGCTTTGGCATCGGGCCCCATCCTTACTACCGTGACAGATATGGCAGGGTTTTTTCTGACACTGACATTCGCTACTTGGGCTCTGGCGCAGCTACAATGAATGGAAAAACCAATTCACCTGCTGCCATCAAATGATTCGAGTATGAAGACTGTGGCAGAAGCTTGCGCATTTGGATCGTGGTGCTGATTATTTGGATGTGGCGATTACATGCGGCAAGAGGCGACGAATAGGACTGTGCGATTTCGAACATTGAGTGTGCGAAAACGTACGACTCCCCGTGAGAATTTTTTACAAGTACTTGATTATCGGTCGAGTATGTTTTTGGCACGTCTTTTCATCTGGATGGTGTGAATGGAAGCAGATAATGCCTGTCATCCCTAAGAAGAAAGTAAAAGCCTCATGATTGTTCATCACCTAAAGGTTTCCTGGCGCAACATTAAGCGGTATAAGATCTTCTCAGGACTCAATATAGCCAGTCTTACATTGGGCATCGTCTTTACGCTGCTGATTGGTTTATGGGTGCATGATGAATGGAGCTACAATCGTTTTCATCAGCATCTGGATGACCTGTTTTTTGTCAGGACCAATGCAGTATGGGATGGTCTGAAGACTTTTTCTACTACTCCTGGTCCACTACGAGATGCCATAGTGAAGGAGGTGCCAGAAGTGAAGGCCGCTACTAGGATGTCGGGAGGAAATGATCACCTGTTAAGTATGGGAAAGGACAGCAGAAAACTCCATGGCCTGTATGTCGATCCAGATTTCTTACTCATGTTTTCTTTTCCGACTATTGCTGGTGATGTAAGAACGGCCCTTGCTGCCCCTACCCAGATTGTGCTGACCAAATCAGTTTCTGATAGGTTCTTTGGGTCTCAAGATCCCATTGGTCAGGAAATCACCATCGACCAAGAAATGACTTGCACAGTCGGGGCCGTGCTGGAGGATGTGCCTAACCACTCCGAAATTCAGTTTGATTGGCTGCGTCCATGGCAGGTATTTGAGAAGGAGAGAGCTTGGTCTACGACCTGGGGTAATGTTTCTTTCGCCACGTATTTGCAATTGCGACCTGAAGCTAGCATCGATGAGGTCAATAGAAAAATTGCGCACATCGGCAATGCCGAAGAGCATGCTCTAGAGTTTTTTGGACAGCCGATGCAAGATCGATACCTATATGGTAAATATGAGGCAGGAAGGCAGGCTGGAGGCAGGATAGAATATGTGCGGTTGTTCTCAATCATAGCTATTTTCCTATTGGTCATTGCGTGCATCAACTTTATGAATATGTCTAGCGCACGATCCAGTACCCGGGCCAAGGAGATCGGCATCAGAAAATCTGTCGGAGCTTCGAGGAACGCATTAGTGCGACAATTTATGGGAGAAGCAATACTTGTTTCTTTGATTTCGATGGTACTAGCCATCTTGATTACCCAGGGTGCATTGTCGTGGTTCAATCAAATGTTCGAGAAAGAAATTGAGATCCCATATGGCAATCCGTTGTTCTATGCCTCTGCAGGAGTACTGGTATTGGTCACCGGATTGCTTGCAGGGAGTTATCCGGCATTTTTCCTGTCAGGTCTCAGACCAAATGCTGTGTTGAAGGGAGAGGTCCTCAAAAATAGTGATCGGACAATCTTGCTCCGAAAAGGTTTGGTCATATTTCAGTTTGCGATTTCTGCACTGTTAATTATCGCGACGCTGGTTATCAATAATCAGATTCATTTCATCAAGCACAAAAATCTGGGACTTGACCGTCAACATCTCTTCTATACATATATTAGTCCTGACCAAGCACAGATTTTTCGCGAGAGAGTATCATCGTCTCCTGCCATCGCGTCGATGACGATCACGGGTGACAATCCTATGAACCTCGACGGGTCCTCGGGCGATTTGGTATGGCCCGGCAAAGATCCCGACGAGATGGTTTTGGTGGCACCCTTACAAGTGGGAAATGATTTCGTCAAAACCATGGCACTTGAACTGATTGCGGGTCGTGATTTTTCTAGTGAATTTGGATCAGACTCTACCAACTATATTCTCAATGAAAATGCAGTGAAAGCCATCGGAATTGAGGATCCGATAGGAGCTGAGATAGAATTTTGGAACGGAAAGGGTAAAATTATTGGTGTGCTTAAAGATTATCATCTGGAGTCACTTCACGTGCCAATTCGACCATTGGTCCTCACCTACGTACCAGATAATTGGATTGCCTGGATTCGACCAGCATTTGGAAGAACATCAGAGGCCATTGCTCATGTGCAGAAAGTAACTAAAGAAATGAATCCCAAATATCCCTTTGAATATACTTTTGCTGATGAAGCTTTTGAAAAGCAATACCACAATGAAACCCTCACGGCGAGCATTGCCAATATCTTTGGATGCATAGCCATCATTATTTCATGTCTTGGTTTATTGGGATTGGCGATTTATTCTGCTGAGCGCAGACGCAGGGAGATCGGGATCAGAAAAATTCTGGGAGCTACCATTTCAAACATCATCCAGCTGATAAGTCGTGAGTTCTTAATCTTAGTGGTTTTGGCTTTGATCATCGCCATGCCCATAGGCTGGTACATGATGCAGAAGTGGCTGGATCAATTTGCCTACAACATCCATTTCGAATGGTGGATGTTTGTCCTGACATCTTTGATTGCGATTGCCATAGCAATGTTGACTGTAGGGGTGCAAGGGCTTAGATCGGCCCTGGCCGATCCCATCGAAAGTATACGGAGTGAGTAGTTTGAAGATCCTCATCTTTATTTTCTAGAAAAATACCTCCTTGCACCGACTGATCTTTAGCGGTTTAAAGCTCCTCAACTCCTGGGATCCATAGCGGTCTGAAATGGTCGTCCATCCATAATCTCATATCGAACAGCAACCATGGATGTTTTATGTTACGATGTCGGCACAATCTTTGATTATCTATTTGTAATCACCAAACTAAATAGTCATGGACAAGTTGATTCCCACATTCATGATCAGCCTTATTTTTTTGTTATTTGGTTGCAGTAAGGACGAGGATTCTTGTGATAACCTATCAAGCAATATTGTTGGAAAATGGGAAATGAGTTTTGATAATTCGATCGTGGAATTTAAATCAGATGGGACTGTGATTGATCCCAATGAGTCACTAATCGGAGGTGAAGCCAATGGATCCGACTTAACGGATAAAACGTATAAGGTAGATGGAATGCAGCTGACCATAAGAGCTGAGGAATCTGGTGGTGGCCAGTTTATATCGGTTGAGTTGGATGTGACTGAGAGCACATGTGATAAGATTACCATGTCATTTATCGGGATTCCCGTGACGATGGATCGTCGCTAATCTCACGTACTTGTTTCGCTGACAAACAATAGATGGATTATTGTCGAATTGTACCGGCCACATTGTGGTGGACCGCAGTGGCATGTGGTAGTGAGGTTCGAAGGAAGAAACAGGTCCATTCGATCGTCTTTGCGATGAGTGAGTAGGGGCTTATTGAAACTCAGATTGTAAAAGCCAGTACTACAATTTCCACCATTGATCTGCAGTGGGTTTTAAACTATTTAGCAAAATAAATTCACCGATCCTTGGTGATGCCACTTTGATATTTAGTTTTTTGGCTTTTCTTGTCACTCGCTCGATCGGCTCGTTCCAAGGATGGGTAGATAGTTTAAAAGCTCCCCAATGAATGGGCATTATGGCCTGAGCTCTGAGATCAATGCCAGCTTGTGCTGTTTCTTCCGGAAACATGTGCACGTCTGGCCATAGTTCATTGTACTGTCCACATTCCAACATAGCAAAATCGAATGGACCATATTTATTTCCGATTTCTACAAAGTGTGGACCATAACCGCTGTCCCCACTAACGAAAATATTTTCCTCTGCTGATGTAATAATCCAGGAACTCCAAAGCGTGGTGCTTCTCGTGTTTAGTTTTCTGCCTGAGAAGTGCCTGGCTGGAGTGCAAACAAGAGTGAGGTCGGAGAATTCTGTTTCCTGCCACCAATCTAGCTCGGTAATCTTAGATTCTTTTACACCCCATTTTACAAGATGGACGCCGACACCCAAGGGCACATAAAACCTCCGGACACGATCCTTCAGGCTGATGATTGTGCTGTAGTCCAAATGGTCATAATGATCATGAGAAATAATCACCGCATCCATCGATGGAAGTTTTTCTATGTCAATAGGGAGCGCATTAGTAAAACGATTGCTCCCCAACCAGGGATGTGGTGCAGGAACTCGCCCCAACATAGGATCCAGTAGGATGTTTTTACCATTTAGTTGTAGTAAGAAGGTGGAGTGGCCGAACCAAAGCAATCGTGAGCCCCCATGATATTGAGCAATGTCCACGGAATCCGCAGACTCCATAGGCAGGCTTTTAGTCGGAATGGTCAGAGGAGGTGGACTAACGTAGGCTCCGAGCAATCTTATCACATCTTTGAAATCCATACTAAAATCCACTGGCTCTGAGTTGACAAACTTACCATCTTGATAGTTTTCAGAAGATAAGTACGTTGCCTTCTGCTCGCTCGATGCAGAACCACCAAACACCGGACTCAGATTGATGAATAAAACCACGGTGATTATACAAAGCAATATGGTAGTGAGTAAAACCAACATCAGGCCTTTTAATATTTTTATTGGGTTCATGTGCACATGTGGATTTCCAAGACTCGGCTACTATACAATTGGACACGACATTTGTTCACCAGTTCCGATCCTAGGGAGTACTGTGAAATCTTGTAGGTGGTGTGGGATAAAGGTGTGAGAACCTCAGAAGGTTCTGCAAGGAGAAAGCGGAAAAAAGTTCTTATTCACGTGGAAAGTAGCCGGATCTACCCTGTATTGACCATGTTTATTCTTTGGAAGAAGATCGTGAATTAGGGTGATCGTTCAATGGATGAGGGCTGCTATGAGTCTTGGGTATAGTCATGCGAATCAATGGTGGTATTCCATAACCCAATCTTCTCCGCGTCCTGCAGAACCACATTGTCGACTTGCATGATAGGGGCTTTTTCAAAGAGGTTCCGTGCCGATCGTTTTTTTTTGCTGATATCAGTCAACATTTCCAATGTGAGGCAAATGCACGAATCGAAAGCATTTAAAAGGGATGGATATTTCAGATTTCTCATCATCTGCCGCTTAAAGTCTGGTAATCGAGGCGGTGGATAAGTAAGTAGTTGACCTCCTCTCTCCCTGCTGTCATTTTGTAATTTGCTTGCCCTGGCAAGATTGCCACCATCGGTCGGCTGCACTGTTTGCAGGTTGGGAAACACGAGAACTTTTCTCTCCCTCATATTCCATTTTGTTCGTATATGACGCTATGTGTGTGGTGGTCTTAGAATCATGAGTCACTACCAGTTGATGATCATGAAATATTCGGAGGCTTTTTCTTATTTTCAGTATTCACAAATAACCCGTCCAATGGCAGACCAGGGCATGTCTAATCCACCTTCCCGGGATGAGGTTTTTATTCAGGATCTTAGACGAATTGTCATTGGAAATCTTCAGAATGAGCAATTTGGTGTCTCTGATCTATGTCATCAAGCTGGTTATAGTCGGTCTCAACTTCATCGCAAGCTGAAGGTGCTTGTAAAAAAATCTGCCAGTCACTTTATCCGGGATATAAGACTTGAGGAGGCCATGATACTGCTTCAGAATGATACTGGTACTGTATCAGAAATTGCCTTCCAGGTCGGATTTGGCAGTGCGGCCTATTTCAACAAGTGCTTCCATCAGCGATATGGGTGCACACCTGGAGAAGTGAGAAAGCGGGTAAAAGAAGGCGGTGGACGCACTACACGACTGACAGAGAAGAACAGCTCACAAGACAAAACAGTCAGTCGGCCTAGCCAATATCATAGCTATGGGCAAGCCCTCATTCTGATTGGGGTATTTTTCCTTGCCGCCTTACTGTTATTGCAAATCTCCCATTCTCCTGTGTCACCACCGGTATCGCTTGCGGTCTTGCCCTTGGATAACCTATCTGCACATGAGGAGAACGAGTATTTTGCCGAAGGAATGCACGATGCACTCATTGGTGCCCTGGGCAAACTGGAGGGATTGAGGGTCATTTCCAGGACATCGACATTGCCGTTTGAGACGGAGGAAAGAAGTATTAAGTCAATTGCAAAGGAGCTTGGAGTGCAGTTAGTTATAGAAGGCTCAGTTTATGGCTATGAAGATAGCGTGCGTATCCAGTTGCAGTTGATCAAAGCCCTGCCTGAAGAGACGCATCTGTGGGCCAAAGAGTATCATCAAGCGATGGGCAATGTCCTCAAGATGCACGGTCAAGTGGTGACCGATGTTGCACAGGAAATCAATCTTGAGGTAACAGGAGAGGAGGAATCCCGACTGGCCTCCATCCGATCTGTGAATACAGAAACCTACAGGGCCTATTTGAGAGGGATGTACTACCTTAATAAATCCACACCTGAAGATTTTCATAAGGGAATGGACTATCTACAAGAGGCGATCGAGCATGATCCCGGGGATGCCATGGCCTATGCTGGATTGGCACTGGGATATACTGTTTTGGGGCATGGACCAGATCCGCCCGCACTCACGTGGCAGAGAGGCAGAGCTGCTGCTCTGAGGGCAATAAAACTTGACTCTTCATTAGCAGAAGCACATGCTGCCCTTGCATTTATTAAAACCTATTTTGAAGGTGACTGGAAAGGTGCGGAACTCGCCTTTAAAAGGGCCAATGCCATCAATCCATCTTTGGCCATGAATCACTTTCACTACGCATGGTATCTTGTGTTGTTTGGAAAGATGGAAGAAGCCGTCATAGAGCATCACCTGGCAAAAGAATTAGATCCATTGACTGTTATTAATACTGCAGACTTGGGTAGTCTATATTGCTGGACAGGTCAATTTGAGGCGGCCATTATAGAAATAAAGCAAGCCCTTGAACTGGATCCCGACTTTGGCCATGCTTGGTGGAGCCTCGGCAATGCATATGCAAAGAAGGATATGTTTGAGGAGGCCATAACCGCTCACCAGCGAGCGATGCAAATCAATCCTGTTTGGAAATGGGCACTGTGCAATACCTATGTCTTGGCCGGACGAGAATCAGCAGCACGTGAGATTTTACGAGATCTGAAGTCTGACACAATTACGCCCAGAATCGCATTTGGCCTAGCAATGATTCATACTACACTTGGAGAGGTGGATGATGCATTTCAATGGCTCAACCACCAGCCCCCGGATACGTGGGTGCCTTGGGTACGGACATGGCCGGATTTTGAGACCTTGAGACAAGATGATCGATTCGATGTTTTTCTGGAAGAAAAAAACCTTCCACCTATCTCCAAAAAGAAGATCAGCTCTCTCTAGGACGCTGCAAATGCCGTAAGCCTGTAACCAGTTAGTTTTTAAGATTCATCGGTGACTTTCTATCGATATTGCGCTGATCTCGTATGTACCATTAAACTCAATCATTCAAGATGTATGGAAAGCGAGGGGTCACAAGGACAAAAAAATAAGTCCTTATATTACTTTTAGCAGTTACAAGTGTTCAATTGGAGCGGTATGTTCGTCACTGATGTTGATACAGAATGGGATGAATTAGCGCGCTAACAACGCTCAAAAAGAGTCAACTACAAAGAAATTTGACCGGATAATGGTCAATTTTAACCGGTATTAAGAATGCATGCCTGTGATTGACCCATGACTGACTATCTTCATAAGGAGCAATAAACAGCACACGATGAATCATCTGGTGGGTGTATCAAATGGCAGCGGAACGACATTTGTACCCGTGAGCGAGGTGATGTATTGCATGGCCCAAGGGAGCTATACATCGATCTATCTGCGTAGTGGTAAGGTTTTGACCAGCTCTAAGGGACTGAAGAAGGTTCGGGAATCTCTTCCGGATTCAGGTTTTGTGCGAATTCACAATTCCTACCTGGTCGGCATAGACTACATTAAAGAATTTCAGAGCGGTGTCAAATTGTGTATAACGATGAAGGATGGCCAGTGCTTTCCCATAAGTCGGCGGCGCAAGCAGGCGCTATTCGCTCACTATAAGCTTATCTAGCAATAGCCATAAAAACTGTTGAAGCAGGGCACTAGGTCTTGTCAAGCTGCAAGACTTCAACCTTGCAAGACCCTAATTATATAACACTCAAATTCTGTAAAACATGATCCCGTAGAAATTAGTGCTCACAACACTCAAGTGCAGTTAACTCAAATTCTTTTTTTCAGCGTTCTAGTCATGTCTCACACTCAAGAAATCAGTCAGATTGACCAGGTTGTCGATTACTATAACCAGACCATCTGGGACTACCGATTGTTATGGGCCAATAAAATCAACCAGGCTGCCCACTTCGGATACTACACACCGGGCATAAGGACTCATGCAGAGGCCCTTTCGAATACCAACCGAGTCCTCTCTCAGTTGGCATCCATCAGACCAGGAGACCACGTGATCGACGCAGGATGTGGCCGAGGTGGTACTTCATGCTGGATTGCTAAGCATATCCACGCTCGAGTAGTGGGAATCAATCCGGTCCCATTTCAATTAGAAAAGGGGAGAAAACTTGCCAAGACATTGAATGTCGAGGATCTCGTTTCATTCGAGCCCAGAGATTATCTGAATACTGGTTTGGCATCATCAAGTTTTGATGCAGTCATAGCTTGCGAAAGCATGTGTCATGCGGTGAATAAAGGTGATTTTTACCGCGAGGCTCATCGTCTATTGAAACCAGGTGGCAGATTGGTGATTGCTGATTTTATTCTCTCAGAAAAAAAGAGGACTAGGGACGATGAAGCATTGCTAAGCACGTGGCTAAAAGGCTGGGCAATGCCTTCACTGCACACCCACATAGAGCATCTGCAGAAGAGCAGTGCCGCAGGCTTTTCCCACACAACTTTGGAGGAGTATACCCATTTGAGTTTTCGATCCATACGCAGGTTATATCGTATCTGCCTTGCACTGCTGCCCATTGGTGTGTTCTTAAAATTGATCAACAAACGGAGCGATGTCCAACATGGCAATCATGTGGCCTCCATTGCCCATTTCCGGGCTTTGAAAAGAGGACTTTGGTTTTATGGCATCGTTACAGCAATAAAATGAAATGCAAAGCAAAAAGAAAGTAGCCATCTTCGGTGGTGGCATTGCCGGACTAACCGCCGCCCACGAACTAATCAATACTACAGAATTTGATGTGACGGTGTACGAGAAGAGGAATTTGCTAGGGGGCAAGGCCAGAAGTTTTGATCGTATTATTGAAAAGAACGGTATAAAGGTATCTGTGCCCGCCGAGCATGGATTTAGGTTTTTTCCAAGCTTCTATAAGCACTTGGATGGGATCATGAAAGATGTTGAATACAATGGCAAGGATGTCACCAAGCATTTCAGGCCGATGGATGTGGTGCGTGTTTTTTTGATGAAAGCGCCTTGCTTCGATCTGCCGCTGAGATTACACAACTTCGATTACATCTTTGCTTCTAAGAAGACAAGGAGTGCAGTAGTGGAAGAGTATGGAATAACAGATTCACATCAAAAGTATTTTATCAACCGGGTGATCCAGATATTATTGAGTTCCGAAGAGAGATTTAAAGAGGAGTTTGATAATCTTGACTGGTGGGAATACCTGGAGGCTGAGTCGAGCGGTAAGGGGTTTCAGGATGTACTGGCCAGGGGGCTCAGCAGAGGGTTGGTCGCTGCCAATCCAAGGACCATGAATACGAGAACGGGAGCGCAGATCCTTGAGCAATTATTCTACGATATTTTATACCGCAACAGCGCTGATCGAGTGCTCGATGGACCCACTAGCTCAGTCTGGATCGATCCTTGGATCGAATACTTGCGCAGTAAAGGGGTTCGATTCATCACTGGTAGTGAAGTAGTGGGATTTATTTCGAGCGTGGGTGGGGATGACACAAATGCCGGTCAAGGTGCCGATAGGATTAGCCTCAAAAGCGTGGTATGTGCAAATGGTCTCGGGGATTTTAAGGTGGATGCAGATCATTTTCTGATGGCATTGCCATTGGAGAAAATGTACTGCTTACTGGGAGGATCACATCAGGATGCAAGGGACCAAATGGATCAGAGAGATAGGGACTCATTCGTAGATGATTTACTGACCGAAGATCCGGCATTGGCCAATATCATTACACTCTATGAAGGCATAAAGGCACGATATTCCAATAAGGAAAAGGACCTGAGTGTAGACTGGATGGTGGGAATGCAGATATACTCCAAGCAGAAGCTTGATTTTTGCAAAGGCCATATTATTATTGCAGATTCCCCTTGGGCCATCACCTTACTGCATCAAAACCAGTTTTGGGAGGATAGGTTTAACAATGAAATCAAAGCCAACTCAGGGATCGAATCCATCGTTTCGCTGATCATTTGTGATTGGAATACACCGGTTTGTGCAGAAGCAAAGAAACCTTGTCGCCACTTTGATCAAGAGTGTCAAGGAAAGGGATGCATCAAACCAGCGAAGAACTGTGATAAGCCGACCTTGTACAAAGAGGTGCTAAGGCAAATCAATATCTGCATTCATCAAAGTGAGGACGAAATGAAAATGACTCCCATTGATGAAGACCAGGTCATGGGTTTTGTCCTTGATGGCTTGCTATGGGATGATGCCAAAGATGAATGGCAAAATGATGAACCTCTGTTTATCAATCTTCGGGGCTTGACTAATCTGCGTCCCACAGCTCGCACCAGGATTAGTAATATGTTTCTGGCAGGGGATTACATACGTACCAATACCAACTTGGCCACCATGGAAAGTGCTTGTGAATCGGGGAAGCGGGCGGTCAATGCCATATTAGATAGGGAGGATTACAAAGGGAATTATTGCAAAGTGCATAAATTGGAAAGATCCCCCATCTTCCGGCGAGTGCGGCGAAGAGATAGGGAGCGTCACGATAGAGGCTTGCCGTATCAACGACCAGGTATTCTGTCCTTACTATGGGGGATCAGTAAAAATCCTATCAATTATATTACGTCCGTCCCAGCTGCAATAGGTATTTTTCGCATTGCTCCATCAGGAAAATTCAGATGGCTGGCAGGTCTTGGCTTAGGATTGCTCATTATTTATATCTTGATCTTGATAACCGTGATTGTGATTGCTTTGGCATGGTTGATATTTAATTATTGCCCTGCGTGCACCATACATGAGCTTGCGTGCAAGATTTTGGCATTTTTTCGAATAATTTCCGGATGCTAGGAACATATGAGGTCGACCAAGAACTTTATCGGAGTGAATCATCTGTGGTCGGCTTTCTAAAAGGTTTCCCCCGGGAGGGCCTGTATGTCTCAAAAAGTTCAGCCAGACCATACCCAGATGCAAAATTTATCAATGGTCTGGAACGAGAATGTGGTTTCTTGAAACGGAGTGCTCAAGATATCACATCGTCAGCCGTGGATCTCATCACCACGGAGGATAACTGTCATTTGGTGATGCCGTATTTAGGTGAAAATTTACTGCAGACGGTCAAATCTAACGACTTCTCTCTCGATGATAAAATTGATCTTGCGATCAAAATATGTGAAAAGCTGAGTAATGTTCACGATGCCGGCATCATTCACGCCGATATCAATCCGGAGAATATTCTTGTTTATGGTGGTGAAGTGTTTTTTATCGATTTTGGATTCGCTAGGGAATTGGAGGGAAAAGGCAGGAGAATCAAGGCTCAGACGCCCTATGGTGACCTGATTTATATGTCGCCAGAACGTACTGGATTTCTCGATCTATCCATTGATCATCGGTCGGATATTTATAGTCTGGGAGCCGTACTTTACTATGTTTTCACAGAGCAGTCGCCCATCAGATCGTATGAGCACATCGATATTATTCACGAAATCGTAAGCGGGTCAATTGTCAGAAGTTTGAGAGTCCTTGATTGCCCATTTGTCGAGCAAATTGTGCATCGTCAAATGTGTAAAGAGCCATCTAAAAGGTACCAATCAGCCAGAGGAGTGCTGCACGATTTATGTTTGTACCGGGATCAGAAGAGCGAAAAGGGGGAAGTCACGGATATCAGGATTGGCAGTGGAGATATCAAGTTGGTGTTGCAAGATCATACGAGGTTGTTTGGGCGAGCTGAGGAGAAGGGAATATTGCAGGAGTGGATTTTACAAGACACCCCTCAACTATGTCTAGTGGAAGGTGCAGCAGGTGTGGGAAAAACTACGTTGATCAGACATGCATTTGGCTTGGTCACAACTACTTCCTCCTTGACATTGAGTGGTAAGAGTGATCAGTATCAACAGAGCGTGCCGTTTTATGGCATAAAGAAATCTTTTAGTGCTTGGCTGCAGGACATCATTGATGGTCCTCAAGAAGTACGGGATTTTTGGGTAGAAAAACTCAATGCGCAAGTTGGTCGTCACTGGGAAGTCCTCAAGGAAGTCATTCCTGAACTAGAATGGTTGGTGGGTGATCTCAGCGATCCACCAGCACTTAGTACGCGGGCTACTCAGGAAAGATTTAAAGCTGCTTTCAACCAGTTGGTCCAACTCTTGACCAGCACTTTTTATCCTTTGATTCTGTTCCTCGACGATGCACAGTGGCTAGATCCGGATTCGTATCAGTTGATTTTGGACTTGCTAAGTCACCCGGAGATCAATCAACTAAAAGTTTGTTTAGCTTGTCGCAGTGATGAAGTGGCTGATGATCATAGATACTATTGGCTGACAAGCAAGATTGACCATCAGACTATTCCCTTAAGCCCCTTGAGTAAAGATGACCATCACACATTGGTGCAAAATTGCTTCCACCCCGCTTTGAATGATGTGGTCACACTGTCAGACTTTTTGTACTTGCGTACCATTGGAAATCCCTTTTATTCACTGAGATTGATCAAGGATTTGCATGCGAAGGATCTGATCGATTATCAAACAGTCAACGCAAGTTGGGTATTTGTCCATGAGAAGACGGAGTACTACCCAGTGTCGCGAAACCTGCTGCAAATCCTCGAAGATGAAATGTCAAACATACCCAAAGATCAGCAAACACTTTTGGGTATGATTGCCTGCCTGGGAAACCCAGTAGCATCTTCTGATCTAGAAAGAGTTGTAGGAAAACCGATCGAGGATTATCAGGACGCATTACTAGGTCTGACAAGAATGGGCTATCTGCGAGTTCAGGGTCGTGAGTACAATGAATCTGCTCGGTCAGCGAAATCCTCCCTGCTAAGCTCCAGAGCGAAATTCACTTTCGGTCATGATAAAATTCAGGAAGCTGCCTACCACATCATTTCGGCATCTCATCGTACGGAGATACACCTATCGTACATAGCATCTTTTACCCCCGCCTCAGTTAGGGATGAAGACCTACCCACCTTGCTTGATCACTATACCAAGGTTGAGGACGATCTGACATTTCATCAGAAATCCACCTATTACCATTTCCTCATCAGAGGTGCCGAGTATGCTGCAAAATCTATGCAATATGCTGCTGCTGCTACGTACCTTAAGACCGCTCTTCGACTACATGAATCTGGCGTGGATGTGAAGGAGGAAGAGATATCCACCATCAATGCCACACTTGGTCAATTTGAGGCACTGCAGTACCGTGAGGAGAGTGCTCTGACCTATTTTGAAAGGGCTAAATCGCAATCAAATTCAAGCCAGCAGCTACTCTCGATCAACAAGACAATGGCTGCACTAGCAGAGAGAAATTTGGAGATGAAGAGTGCCTTGGAGATTGGCACCAAGGGAGTAGCCCATTACGGTGTAAGATTCCCTAAAAATCCGTTCTTGAGGAAAATCAAGGCTCGATTTCTACTTCTCAAGACCATCATGAGTTTGAGGATATCGGGAGACCATAAAATCAATAGGTTTAGCGATGATGCCGAACTTGAACTCTTGCAAGCAGCCCTGTTAGAGATCGCCACCTATGGCTATACACAGGATGCCAATTATTTTGCCATTGCAATATGCGACATCATAGGTCGCTCTCTCGATCGGGGCAATACCGCATCTTCATCCATCGCTTATGTTGCTTTAGCCATGTTGCATCAGTTTTTCATACAAGATTACCGACGACAGCTAAAGTATGGTGAGTTGGCGAGACTTATAGCTGAAAATAGTGGATCACAGACCATCGGAGCAAAAATCGACTTTTCATATTACGCATTTATTCATCACTGGCATCATCCCATAGTCGATAGCATTGGACCACTGTACGACGCACACCAAAAGTGCATTCACTCAGGTGAATTGGTTTTTGCGGGGTTGGCACTCAACTTTCAGTATTGGAAAAAATTTATAGCTGGTTATGACCTTCCAGATCTTGCCCGACAAGCGGAGTTGTTGATTAAAAAACTTCAGTTTATGCGCGATAGATCCAGCATACTACCGGTTCAGGCACTTTATCAGTCCGTGATATTACTCCACAATGGAGATGGCGATTTACCCTATGAAGATGCTTATTTTGATTCGGCATTAGAGGGTCTTGACTCGAGAACACACGAGTCGCGGATATCTTTTTCCCGGTGCTTTGTCCACATGTTCCAGTTTGATTTGGAAAAAGCATGGCAAGAGTTGCTCAATATTGAAAGCACTTTGCAAAACAACATGGGGTATTTTGAACTCTGTCTATACTATTTCTTCAAGGTACTCTGTGGTCATTTTCTGTTTGAGCAAACTGGTAACCGGCTTTACCTTAAAGGGCATCGCAGACTGAGGAGTAAGCTTCGTCGTGCCGAAGAGTATTGTGCCACTAATGTCCGACATTTTAATCTTATGCTGGAAGCTGTAACGGCTGATCCTGGACCAAAGAGACAGATAAGTCAACTTTTTGATGATGCGATTGACGAAGCGAAAGCAAATAAACTTTATCAATATGTCGGTCTTTATAGTGAGATTGCACTACGTCTACAGCTCAAGAATGGAGATTACCATCTCTTCCAGAAGTATTTGAGCAATGCAATATTTGCTTATGAGCAATGGGGAGCCTCGGCAGTGATCCAACGTCTTAAGGGGACTTTTGGACTTCCCTCTTCTCATTTTAATGAATCCAAAACTGAAGATCTATCACCTGAGGTCATTTCCATCAGCAGCATTACCGAGGCCACCAAGGTGCTAAGTCAGAATTTGAAGATCGAGGAATTTACCAGAAGTCTGATGGATCTTGTATTGAAGTATTCTGGGGCGAATGCCGGTCAGCTTGTGATCTTAGAGGGAGCAAGGCCAACCTATCATGTAAGAAGTACAGTACGGACCCACCAAATCGAGACCACATTGGATAGCCTGGTCAGCACGAATGATCTTTCGGTGAATAGTGCAATCCGTCAGGTGATGACAGAACGCCAAGCTATTGATTCTCAGACTGTAGAGAGAATTCTTAATCCCGACCATAAGGTCCCTTCTTGGATTTGCAGCCCCATTTTTTTTAAGGACGAGTTGGTATGTGTGCTCTACCTCGAAAACTGGCAGGTACAGGGAGCATTTACCGATGAAAGCATGCGATTGATCAAAATCATATCTGGGCAAATCGCAGTCTCTATGTACAACATGATGATAGTACAACATCTGGAGAAAAAAGTGCAGGCTCGTACCCAGGAGATTGAAGGTCAGAAGAACGAGTTGGAGAAGCAAAACGCCGTCATTATGGCCCAGGCAGCCTTAAAGAGTGAATTGGCTGAAGTGCAATATGAGTTGCAGCAACAGAAGATTAAAGACCTACAACAAAAGTCCGAGATACGAAGTATAAACGCTAGGATCGATGGGGAGGAGAGTGAACGACAGAAGATAGCTGAAGACCTCCATAGCAGTGTGGCTAGTTTACTATCTGGAGCTAAAATGATGCTTGAGCGTCTGCAACATGATCCACCACCTGCCTACGATGCGCAGTATGCACAATGTTTGGACCTCATTAGAGAGGCAGCGGAATCGACTAGAAAGATTTCTCATAATCTCACTGCATTAACCCTCTGGCAATTGGGCCTTTTCGCAGCCTGTACCGAGTATTTCCAAAAGATGGATCCGGTTGGGTTAGAAATCTCGTTTGATTATGATAAAACGCTGCTATTGAACAATCGATCCAATGAGCTGACCTTATTTCGGATCATTCAGGAATTGGCCAACAATACCTTGAAACATGCCTCTGCTAGATCCTTTGCTCTGAGTATTAAGCAAGAGAAGGAGCAACTGGCCGTGTGGGCAATCGACGATGGAGTAGGTTTTGAAGTCGAAGATCTCGCTCGAAAGCAAAACTTTGG
This sequence comes from Saprospiraceae bacterium, assembly GCA_965223025.1. Classification (GTDB taxonomy): domain Bacteria; phylum Bacteroidota; class Bacteroidia; order Chitinophagales; family Saprospiraceae; genus JABDMH01. Next base: position 2,460,850 of record CBDCVP010000023.1, on the reverse strand, counting down.
CTTGACCCACATCAAATCCAGGATACGCTATTTAGGCGGAGATGTCGAGATCAAGTCACGAGAAGGAGCTGGCTGCCAAATTTGCATTACCTTACCTCTAACTCACTTCTTAGAAGCATCATCGACGAAAATCAGCTAGCAGCTTCCCACCCAAGCATCAGATTAGTAAGCCCGCTCCCAAAAGATGCCAAGTCAAAAATGGTTCTTTTGGCGATCCAATCGATCCATCAACATCTTTAAAAAATGCAAATCTCTCCCAAAATCGCCGCATTTTATCACGATGGCGCTTGCCCAAGTGCTCTGAGTTGCGCCTAAATATTGTTTTCGATCCCAAATCGAATCATATCAGCGATATTTTTTGCTCCGATCTTTTTCATGATGTTCTTCTTGTGGGATTCTATGGTCGAATGGCTCAAGAACAATTTGGTGGCGATTTCTTTGCTGGTCAAACCTTCAGTAATTAATGCCAGGATTTCTTGCTCCCTTGGAGTGATTTTTTGGGTCTTAGTAAAATCATCCTCCAATTCATGGGATGATTGTGTCTCCATCAACTGCAAGTTACTGTCCGTGTACGTATGTCCGGCGGCTACTAGGTCAATCGCTTTGAGCATTTCTGACTCAGGGCTATGTTTTAGGATATACGCTCTCACACCTTTTTCCATCACTGTTTTTACCAGTGAAGGCATGGCATAACTGGTGAATGCAATGATGGAAATATCAGATCGATTGATGAGGATCTCCTCAATCATTCTTTCTGCATCCATACCCATGTTCAGATCTAGAATCAGGATGTCGCACGATAAGCCATTTATATTGGACAGCAAGTCCTGGGGATCAGAGAAGGTTGTTTCGATGGAAAATTCTGCATGTCGGAGCAGACTCATCGACAGGCCCTGTAGCACGACCGGATGATCGTCTGCAATGGCAATTCGCATTTTTCTATATAAAGTCATGATCTGATTATCTGGCTGCGTACGATCTATCGGTTGCACACCTCAGGATCGTGGATGGGCGAAGAACCCACTAAAGATCACAAAATTCTCGCAGTATTCTGCAATTTGATAACGGGAGTTGAAAGTGCGAATCAATGCTTCAAAGATGTATTGGTTTGGCATCTTCTTAGGACTATCTGTCTGCCTCTTACGGAGTGAGAATTGAGCAGCCTCAAAGCCTGTGAAAATCACCATATTCTGACCACATCCCCAATATTGATGATAGCATGTTTCCGATGGTTCACAACCACAGCCCGTATAGAAGCCCCGTCCTATATACCATCTAGCCACGCGACAAATAAACTACGTGTTCACCCATTTTAGTCAATATTAACTATAGTATTCCATTGGCATAAGCTGCATTTTTGATGGACCACAATAGGAGATACCGTTGTACGAACTCAGATTAGTGAGGATACAAAGTAGCTTTTAAGTATTTGTTCATAGCTATCGAATAGCATGCACAAGTTCAGTGATTAGTTTATCTCAGCAATTGAATGCCCTCTCAGGTTGTGTCCTGAGGGGGCTTTTTTCGCATCCCGTTGACGATATGCTGGTTGGCTAGCTGATGATGTGAAGTTAGACCGGAAGATGATTTAGTCATACCTGTTAAAAATGATGATAGTCTGGGATATTTGAGGTTGATGTGTAGAATAATTGCTATCAATCATATATAGTTGATTATCAATGGAGTATTTAATGTGAATGGCCCAGAAATGAACGTTCAAGAATCATCAATATTAACTATTTATTCAGCCGGAGTTACAGCTTAACTTTGTGACATAACCTCTACTTATTATGTCCACGTTTAGACCAACACGGTATGCCATTCGTCAAAAAAACAGCAGTAAATATCTTATGGTACAAGTAAGTGACATTCTTTATTGCGTCGCCAATGGTGACGGTTGCATTATCTATTTTACCGATGGTGGAAAGGCTATTTCTTCCAAATCGTTGCTTACCATTCAGACAGAACTGCCAGCATCGAAGTTTGTCAGAATTCACCAATCTCACTTGGTCAATCTGCAACACGTCGCAGTGCATAAGAACAAGGATGTAAACATCGTAATCATGAGTAACGGTGAAGAGTTGCCGATCTCCAGGCGTTATAAGATGCAGCTCTATGAGCGAGTGAGTCTATTGTGACATGATCTGTCTATCAGGTTAGCACTCAGAACCCCTGCAGCAATGTATATCTGTATTTATTCTGCTGCACCTGCCTGTCCAGGATGCGAAAAGAAAAGTCCCAGGGAGCGGATCGAGTCTCCAATGATTTGAACAGAAGATAGTTTTTGCCAGGTTGTAAATCCAGTGAACCCAGAAATCGATTTTCTCCACTGGTGGTACCGGTCACCATCTTTCCATTTAAATACAATTTAAAATCACCTGTGCACCGCAATTCGTAGTTGACTTTATCTGTGTCGGCAGATACGATCTGGCAACTAGCGTAGGCAAGGTCTTGCCGTGGAGTGTTATAAAAGTCATGAAAATCTAAACGGCACGGATGCCTCGAAATGATCTTTTTCCAGCCCTGGTACCTGTCCTCTTGGTTTAGAAAATAATCTACCGCTCCTGGTCTCAATGCAGCCTCCCCTTCCTCTCTATTAAAATGGTCGAAGTCGATCGGATGGTTACTCATGGTGTCAAACGGGCCAGCACCCAGCCAGTAGGTGATGTAGGTGCCTGCAGATGAACGGAACATCAAGGATTGTCGGGGTTTATCAGATTCTTGGATGCGATCAGAATTTGCCAACCGAGAAAGGAGATTCAACATATTCTGCCATGTCTTGATCCTGGCATCGTATATTTCAATGGCCTCCGCATACCAATGACGACGATTCTCACGATACCAGAGTCGTGTAAAATGATCCCGCAGTTGAAGTGCGAAAGCAAGTAGAGACATGGCCTTTGATTTCAAGGTGATGAGTAACTCGGTACGTTTGGTCTCATTACCACTAGTCCGCAATTCATCGATATCAGCAGTAAACTCTAGGAGTTGGTAGGGCATCTGGACCGCATGGATCATCTCCGTTAGCTTAAAATCCCAATAAATCAGGTCCTCAGACCAATTAAACTGCTTGTCATCACCAAACATATCCATCTCTCTCAAATATTCCTGGGCATCAAGTAGCAAGTGCAAGATGGTCGTGAGTTCGGTCGTGTCCAGATAGACGGTGTCGCGCGAGGCAAGAGGATACTCGGTTTCGATCAGTGTGTTGGATAGTTTTGTCAAGCGATCGGTAGATTGGAGTTTTTGCAGAGTGTAAAGGAAGGGTTTGATTGCATTGACCCGGGTTCTTAGAAATATGCTGGAAAACAATTCAGAGAAATTCTGATCTGCCACCCCTGGATTCCAGCTGCAGGTTCCAGCCAACGCGACGCCATACCAATCCGTGGCAAAGAAATGCCTACCCCCGTCATCCCATACGGTTGTAAGGGTGCCAAGACCTTTTTTCTTAGCTGCTGCCAGGGAGAAATATTTAATATTATTATGTGCCTCCAAAAGATCTGGCCACAGTCGGTAGGAATTGACAATACCTGGACAAGCAACAAAGTCGAATCCGCGATCTATGATGGGATCAATCAGCTCATCAAAATTTCGGCGATCACTGTAGTCCCAGGGCAATATCACTGTTTCACTTGGTAACTGATCAAATATCCGTGGATATTGTAAGAGTACATCCCCCCACATCGCAGGCCGCTTGTTTCTACTTTGCACATATTTGAGCAGAGGCACGACATGCTGACTATAAACGCCACCCTCACCAATGGAGTCAGCAAGAGTCTTCAGATCGTGTCCTCTGGCCAAATCGTAAGTCTCATCACAATTGACGTTAAATATTTCATGCTCAGTGACAGGGATTATTTCATCATAAATATCTCGGAGAAATGCCAGGGAGAGAGAATCTCCTGGATGCAGCATTCGATCGCTTACCCCTAGGTGTGCATACTTGGGATGACTCAGGATATTGCGAAAATGACCCAGTGACTGAAAAGACCCCAGGATCTTTATATTGTAGCCCTGTGCGTATTCGGACAATTCTTTGAGTTGATCAATAGTCAATCCGTCATCGGGTGCAATATCAGGATGACTCCGCGTCCTTAGCACATGTTCGATATAAAAACTGAAGACATTAATCTTAAGTTGAGAAAGTCTCCTGATTTGTTTTTTCAGAAAATCCATGTTGGGTAATGGTCCTCTGCTGATATCATCCATGACACCTCGAAAGGAAAATGCAGGATAGTCAATAATTTTCAAACATGGCATCCATCCCCGGTCTTCATGCGTATAAAGCAATTGACACAAAGTCTGTACGCCGTATAGTAATCCAGCGTGGTCCAAAGCCGTGATTTGGATTTCCTTGGGTTTTATCAGTAGTAAATAACCTTCTGACTTGAGGTTGTGATGGCTATTGCGATCACTAAGTCGAAGGATGACTCTTCGAATTTCCACCTTCCCTGTAGTGTCGAATAAAACCATACCGCAATGTTCCAGAAGTTGAATTGCTGTCTCGCCCACTGGATGAGCAGCTAATTCTTTTTGATGCTGCACGGCAAGCCTAGTGGCAGATGAAAAATAAAAAGTATCAGGCAGCATTTCCATCGACTGAGGAGGGGGTAAGATGTTTTGGCCCGAGAGAGTCGAGAAATCCAGCAGGAGCATGCCACAAAGAAATGTGTAACTCAGATTAAAGATAATTTTTCCCAAAGCAATTAATTTGAATTAAGAGGCAAGGAATGCATACCCGATCACCTACCTTGCTTTTCAGATTGGTCACCTTCTTCAAGATTATAAATTTGACCGTTTATAATAGCATATTTAGCATGGGTATTGCTACTGAGAAGAAGTGCTGGCTGATCTCCAATTTTGATGTCTGGCGTGTTCTTAGCGTTTGAACCTAAAATCTGTAATGGAAAAGCTAATTTTTGGATCAGTGAAACAGGTTGAGTTATTCTAACGGTGGTGATGCCTTTTTTTAGCATCGCTGAAATCTGGTCCTTAGTTATTTGATTTATGTGTGTGAATTCGTTGGTATGCGTCCTTCCAATACTTATGGTAAGTCCCTCAGCATCAATTTCCTCATAGGCATGATAGGTGTGTAAATCGCCGAGATCAGCGATGCTATAAAGGGATTGGAAGTGCCTATGGTCTCTCGCGTTGATCTCCTGTTTGCGAAATCCAATATCTAATATGTATGGATTACCATCTTTCAGTACTGTCCCATTGCGGATGATTAAATCGTGCAGCACACCATGATTTACCGGTATTTTCTCGTACTCATCTAAGGAATGATCCATATAACTTTTATCAATGATGCTTTGAAACGCCCTCATCATCGCCGCGAAATTTAGTTTACGCAGATATTGTTTTTCCGGATCACCAGCCATCGCACCAGTTTCGATTAAAATGGTGCGGACACCCCATTTTTGAATGTTATCCCCAAATGCTCTGGGCTCAAATTCATCGGAATAGCGTCCTACTTGGTCTGGAATGACTTGTTGCAACAGAGCGTTCATTTCGACGATCAGTTGCATGGCTTCTGTTCGTTTTTTATTCCATGACTTTCCCTCATCATAAGCTGGAGCTAGGAATGATAGACTGGCAGGATTAGGCGTCTTGCCGGCCGAAGAATATCGATTTTGATCATGCAGGTTGAAACCCCAATCTGGACTCAATTCTTCCACTGCAGTTTTTAGTATTCTGGATTCGGGACATTGTAGTCGCAATGCATCTCGATTGAGATCGACGTCGAGGGCATTGCGGCGCTGATATCGTTCGGCACCATCAGGATTGAGCATCGGTATAAAGTACAAGGTGAGCTGATCCAATATGGTGTTTCGCAGATCATCAAGGGAATCTCCTGCCGCAAAGAAATTCAGCAGATCGAAAATGGCCATGGTGGCGGTCGGCTCATTGCCGTGCATCTGAGACCACAGAAGTAGGGTCGTGCTGCCCCTACCGACTTTTATCAAGTAAATGTCTCGGCCTTCGATGGAAGTGCCTACAATATTTTTTTTGATCGAGGATCCCGGTAGATTTCGGATCAGCGGTACGATGTCAGCATGCTTAAATCTACGATCTACCAGGGTCGGCTCTTTATATGTTTCGTACTGGGAAAGAGGAAATGAGGGGGCTTCCTGCGCACATGCATTAGCGTAGAGCAGCGATAAGCAAAGTAGGATTGATCTGTGGCTGTACATGGACGCTAAAGATCGAAAAGTTTTGTCTATCGATGGCAAAGAAGGGATCCGTAGCCCTCCGAGGATTCATCCCTTTCCACCGAAAATCAAAATCTCATCCTACATAGCGCATTCAGTGAAGATGGCTCCCTTCGCAGGGCACGATGATGTATGGAGTTACTGGCTGGCGGGACCTAGATGCCCTAAAGGGATCTACAGAGTCTGCATGACATCGCGAGGTTCGATGGATCATTCATCAAAACTTCAGACAACCTTGGGTTTTGGCCAGGGTGAACTCCTGATCTTCAGGTGACCGGGAGAGGAGTTTCATGTTACGAATAGCATATTATCTTAATGTGTTTTGCAATATATACAAAATGAGATATTTATATATGTTAAAAAACATGCATGTGTATAACATTGGTATTGTTTTTGTTCTTGATCTGATGTCGCAAAATGCAACGCTATGCTTAAGATTTTACTTTCACTGCTGCTGATCATTACCACCATGCCCTTCATACGGGCGCAGAGTGCTCCCAATTGTCGAGATATCAATGTGAGTGTAGATGCATTTGGTCTGGGCACATTTGCACCGGAGGATTTGATCACCAATGTTACTGCCGGTTTTGACAGTGTCGATCTGCAACTACGCAACTCACTGGATCATACGGTATGGGGGCCAGAGCGTGTGGCCATCATCGATCAGGTAGAAATCACAGCCTGTAAGTATATCGACAGATCTCTTAAAGCGTTCGTTAGCACTGACTTTGGGGGGTGTTGGTCACAACTCACGTTCAAAAAGGACGCTGGGCCGGTGATCGAAGGGCGCACTTTCAATGTGTACTGCTATGACTCACTGGCTAAAATGCCCGACGCGCCACCAACCGTGATTAATGTCTGCGATCCATCTAGTGTTTTACCGCAGTATGTAGCAGATTGGATCTATCCGTATGAGTGTGTTCAGGGAATTCAAGATACAGCAAAGCTTATTTTGCGGGAGTGGGAACTTTATGACAAAGATGGTCATCGGAGTACCGGATTCGACACGATCGTTGTGTATAAGATTCCCCAAATTGTGACGAACAATATCTATTGTGGTGAGGGCGACACCATCTACTGCAGTAACCTGGACAGCTTGGTAGGCCCATATATCAGTATTCCTGAGATTCCTTTAGACGTCGGAGGTACTTGTCTGGATATACCGTTGATCGATTTCTCAGATGCAGATGAAGATGGCGTACTAGAAATAACCCGAGTGGTATTTGATGAAAAATGTGGTCTGGATATACATGTGGATACCGAGCGCTTTGATGTGGATTGTGAGATTCAGTATCGTATCACGATAGATGTCAAACAAAGTTGCTATGGAGCAGCTCAAACCTCTTGCTCGGTACCTGTGCCAGCTGGCACCAGTCCAAATGTGATGGAGAATGTCGTACCCGGGTACTGGCGTTGTGTGTTTTGGATCCGTGATTTGGATACCTTACCCCCAACCCTGCATTGCAAAGACCCCGTGCTTTTCAGCGGAGAGTTTGACCTGGCTAATTGGGTAGATACGACCGAGGGTGATGCCTTTATAGATTACGAATGGGACCCATACCACTTGGTCCTAGGCAGCAATGATGCAGGTGGGACAGATTCTGTGGCGGAGGTTTGCCTAACACTAAGTCGTGATACCGTTATTGCCTTTGCCTGGGAGTACCACTCAGAGAATGCCGATGCCGCTTATGATCCTTTTGGATATGTACACAATGGTACTTTTTATCGGTTGACTAAGGGTGAAATTGATGTCGAGGATGGGCCTGTAAATCAGGATGGATATAGCATTGTGGAACTTAGAGCAGGTGATACATTTTGTTTTTCGCAGCGCTCCACCGATGGCATATTTGGGAGGGCTGTAACCACCATCAAGCCTTTGACCATCGTCACCACCTCTGGGGAAAGTTGTGTGGCTCACACCTACGTACCGGATGTGAATGTCACAGATGACTGGTCAGGAATAAAGACTGTGAAAGCAACGGTGCTGGGATATGGAACTTTCGTCCTTACCTATAGTGCTGAAAAAGAATGTTACGAATCTCACGAACGCATTGCGTTGCCACACAGCGCCGATGCGTATAAGATCTACTATGAGGCCTCCGATAGCTGTCACAATACGATCCTAGATACCTGTTATTTGTTGGTCAAAGATCGCACTAGACCCACTGCTGTGATCGACAAAGGGGTATCAGTCACCTTGTCTGGTAAGAAAGTATGGATGGATGCCTTGACCCTAAATGAAGGAAGTTCTGACAATTGTGATCTAAACATATTGGTAGCGAGGCGAGCTGATTGGTATGAGGCCTGTGTTGACCTATGTGATGATCGGGAACCCGTGTGCATTAATGAACATGGCGACACCCTCTGGAAAGCCATTTTGCAAACGGATAAGGATAAGAATGAAGCAGAGGCTCATTACAATCAACAACTTTGGGATTGGCGTGAAGACAACCGCCCATGTGCCAACTTGCTGTACAATGCCTGGATGTATGATTTGATAAAGCACGGCACATTTCGATGCGACACGGCTTATCACCAGAGTGAGGAGGAAGTCATGAAATTTATTCAGAGTTGCAGTGAGGCTGTGGAAGATTACTTCCAACCGGTGATTTTGCATCCGGATCCTTATAAGTTATCGGACACGGTAGCACCTGAGAATGACTTTAAATTTGATCGACGTCTTTTTGACGTATATCAGCAGATCGGAGGCGGCTGGAGCGATGCAGTGCCATTTGACTGTGATGATGCATGTAGTGCAGTTACGGTGGAGGTCTTGGTTATGGACTATTGGTGTAATTGGTCTAAAGCATGGACAAATGTATGGGTCGAGGACAAAACACCTGCCAAGGTGATCAAAGATGTCGAAGATATTGAGATTACGTGTAAGATTTATAGGACACCAAAATACCTTCTCGAAGGTACAAGTCATCCACTGAGTATAGCGTCTATTGTCGACCTGGCTAAAGAAAAAGACGACAATGCTTTCAAGGCTTTAGATGCTATATTCGGTGGCTATCAAAAAGTTTGGGAAGGCCCATACGATCAGTATTATGATACAGCTAGTAATCATGTGATGACAGAGATTCCCTTTGTCGACTCTAGTTGTTATTGTCGTTTTGACAGTGTGACGCGTACCTACACCTATGACGATCATCTTGGCACTTCGTATTGGAAGTTAGACTCCGTGTATGAATGCGGCTATGAAGAAGTGCTGGACACTTTCAATCAGGGATTGGTTCTGGCAAATTGTGCTGGTCTAGTCGATTGTTCACAGCGTATCTGGTGTGATATCGACCACTGTGGTGAGGGTTACCTTTACCGGGAATTCAAAATATGGCAAGGATGTCCACCACATTTTTATTATGACGACCAAGTCTCTGACTCACTCAAACAAGCACACATTCCAGATACAATAGTGCGTAAACAAAGAATCAAAATATACAATGAATGTGCTTTGGAGAAACAGTTCTTTAAAGTGCCCAAGGATGTTGAGCTACAGGTCTGTGGAATCGAATACAATGTCGATGGAAGTGGCAAAGTCGCTGGCGCTGCTCACCCTGATCAAACTGGCTGGATGAGTTACCGTTTCGATGATGATTGTCGATTGGTCGGAATCGCATATGATGACCAAGTATATAAAGTGGTCGGTGGCGACGCAGGGTGCTACAAGATCAAACGCACCTGGTATTTTATGGATTGGTGTGAGGGACAGCCTGCCGATGTCTACTGGTATAAGGACTATTCGCTCGATATCGATAGCTGCGAGCAGCTCATATTGTTATATGATACGGTTCCACCACTGTGCCAAATCAATGGTCCGGTGGAGGATGGAGGCACCATCGAGGCTGGTGCCTGCACCTATGATTTTGAAGCGGACCTCTCAGTCAGCGATGTGTGCGGTGTGACCTCCTACACATGGCAGTTACTTGATATTACCGAAGTAGGTGATCCGCTGCTATTGGATGTAGGAAGTGGATACATAGATTCCTTGAAGGGCAGCATCAGCTCAGACGATTTGCTGCCAGGAGACTACAAACTGAAAGTAGAAGTTGTCGATGCGTGTAACAACGAGGGAACCTGTACATACTTCTTTACTGTGAAGGGTACCAAAAAGCCCAGTGCCATCTGTCTTACGCTGATCACCGCCGTCTTGAGTCCGATAGATCTGGATCAAGATGGTCTGGTCGATACCTCCATAGCTACCATCTGGGCCGCAGAGGTCGACCAAAGCAGCAGCTGGATCTGTGGCGATACGGCCATTGAACTGCGACTTGAGCACCTGGATGGCATTGAGGATGATGTATTGGGTGGTGAAGGAGATAGTCTAAATTTTGGTTGCGAGCATCAAGGTAATAATCGCATTCGCATGTGGGTGATCAGTCATCCTAGTGGCACCTATGACTATTGCGATGTCAGTGTGATAGTGCAAAATAATGGAGTAGGATGCTCGATTGATGAGCCAGTAGAAAACTTGCCAAAGCACTTTGATGCGGGCAATCGCATCTCGCAGCATCCAGTGCGTAGACCAGAAATTCCCATTCGGATCATTGCATTTAATGTACCTGGAGATGCATCTGATAATGACCTGAAAGGAGAGATCGGTAGGGTTTACAATTATCCCAATCCGTTTAGAGATCATACCACGGTTGAATTTTTCCTGCCTGAGGATACGGATGCCTATCTCACCATCCTTGATATAACAGGTCAGATAGTATATCAGGTACAAGGCGGTTTTGTCAAAGGCCAAAATCGTGTAATGTTAGGAAATAAGGAAATAGGTGGACCAGGAATCAAATACGTTCAATTACAGGCCGGAGAGGTGGTGGCCACCAGAAAAATGATATCTCTCCAATAGGGAGGTCCTGGGTAGCAATGGAAGATGTCATAAGGATTAAACCAAAAAGCGTTACACCAAAGGTCTTTTCCTCAAAAGTGAGGAGAAGACCATTTCATCTGATCACGGTGGCTTATACGTCGAAGTTTAAAAACTATGTTGAGGAAATTGTTATCAAATTTGGGATGCGATCTGGCCCTGAGACTTTGAGCATTATCGGATCGAAACTTGTTCTCTTGGTATTTTGCCGACAGGAAATCATACTTTTACCGCATGAAGAGAAGAGATTTTATGACAAAATCGGGTGCGCTTACGATGGCGGTGATGGGCACCGCTTCCGTGTTCTCCAGGTTGAATGACTCGCCTGCACCATCACTACCCAATGGTTTACGCATTGTATTTCAGGGTGATTCGATCACCGATGCTGGCAGAAGTCGTGGAAACTACTATGCCAATGCTGGAAATGGCATGGGTGGAGGATATGTGTACCAAATCGTCGCCGACTTACTAGGTAGTCATGCTACGGCGAATATTCAGTGCTTTAATCGGGGCATCAGTGGTAATAAGGTCTTTCAGCTGGCAGATCGCTGGGATTTAGATTGTCTGGCATTGCATCCAGACGTACTCAGTATCTTAATTGGAGTCAACGATTATTGGCATATGATCGGAGATAAATACGACGGTACAGCTGAGATCTATGCCCGGGATTTTCGTCAACTTTTGCAACGTACCAAGGATGCACTGCCCAACGTCAAATTGATCATTGGGGAGCCCTTTGCTGTGCGGGGTGGTACAGCCATCGACGAGCAATGGTCGGCCTTTGGAGATTATCGTGCGACGGCCAGGTTACTGGCTACCGAGTTTGAGGCGGGATTCGTGCCCTACCATTCCCTATTTGAAGACGCTCTGGCGCATGCTCCAGCTGCTTACTGGTGTCCCGACGGAGTCCATCCGTCTATTGCCGGCGCCCACCTGATGAAAGAAGCGTGGCTAAAGGTCTTTGAAACCACCATGACCCATTGAGCACTGTGAATTACATACCACAAGACAGTTGTCTTCGCAATTACTTATCTTGCCGAACATATACATTCAGCTATGACCATAAAGCAACTTATCAAACTTGAGGATAAAGCCCGGGAAGTATGGGTCATCAGCCCTGGCCTACATTGGGATACTGAAAACAAAGAGTTTTCGGAGCTGGTAAGCGTCAACCTTGGTGAGAAAACCAAGTACCGTTACATCGTACCTGCCACTCGACAAATCGAGAGAAACTTAAAGGTGTATAAGAAGCTATATGACGCCACCGATACCGATATTGCCACTAATTTTCTTTTCTTGCCAGAATCTGAATTTAATCCCTTTATTACGGAAAGCGCCATATACGATGCCTCTGGTAGTTGCATCGCCTGCGCAGCACCCGGAATGGTCGACGGCAAGGATGTGATCCGTTTCGACGAACAAACCTCAAAATCGATGGCTGCTGCTTTCCGAAAGATCTGGAGGAAATATAAGAGATCTAATCCGTGAGATTTCCTGGGACCCACGGCTCAGGTTAGAGCAAATGCAAATTGCAGAACTAGGGGGATGTCAGGTGGGCATACGATATGGTATTGCTGATTAATACCTTATCTTTAGGGAGTGAAACTTTCTTTCTCAGTCTTCTTTAGTATTTATTTCTTTATTGGAAGCTTTTTTCCACAGGTGGATTTTGAGCAACTGACTCATATTCCTGAAGCCATCGCCCATTTCAAAAAGCATAAGACAGAAGCTAGACTCCAAGGAGAAAGATGTACCATTTTGACTTTTTTAGAATCCCATTATTTAATACCAAATGGTCATCATCATGATGGTGAGGACCCACATGAGCATGATGGTCTGCCGCTGATGCATTTGCATGAGACCATCTTACTTGTCCCTGCAGAGGTACATCGATTGCCCATCACTTCACCTGAAGCACCGACATGGCAAGAAATAGGTTTTTACACTGCCCTGGATGCTGGTGATTTTCGACTGGACATCGATCGACCACCTTCCCTGACCTGCTAGAGGAGCCAACCGGCTCACGATTTTTTGCATTTTTTTCTTGACCACATAATCTTTATGCGATGTTCGATCGTATCGTATATTTTTCTATACATAATAAGCTGGTTATAAGCATATTTATTGGTATCCTGATTGGGTTTGGCGTATACTCACTCAATCACTTACCACTGGATGCAGTGCCGGATATCACAGACAATCAGGTACAGATCATCACATCTTCTCCTGATCTGTCGGCTCAAGAGGTGGAACGGTTGATTACCTATCCGCTGGAAATGGAGATGGGCAACATCCCTGATCTCGATGAGATTCGTTCGATTTCCAGGTTTGGTTTGTCTGTGATCACGATTGTGTTTAAGGAGCACGTCGATATTTACTGGGCTCGAGAACAAATCAATCAACGCATTCAGCAAGCAAAGGCGGAGATACCTTCAGGAATGGGTGTGCCCGAGATGGGGCCCATTTCTACTGGGCTGGGAGAAATCTATCAATATGTAGTCCATGCTGCTCCAGGATTCCAAGATCAATACGGACCTATTGAGCTACGTAGCATACAGGATTGGATCATTCGTAGACAACTGATTGGTGTGCCAGGGGTCGTCGAGGTCAATAGTTCTGGTGGGCACCTGAAGCAGTATGAGATATCCCTTAATCAAGGTAAGCTCAAGGCTTTTGGACTGTCTCTGCATGATATCTTCGAGGCTGTCGCAGACAACAACGCCAACTCAGGAGGGTCCTACATTGAAAAGGAAGATCAAACCTTCTTTATCCGTGGAGAAGGTATGGTTGAGTCCATTCAGGATTTGGAGAATATCGTAGTGACCATTTCAGATGGCTCGCCAATTTTACTCCGCCACGTTGCTAGCATCACGATTGATCATGCACCACGATTTGGTGCTGTAACAATGAATGGACAAGGGGAGGTTGTTGCTGGACAAGTCATGATGTTGAAAGGGGAGAACTCCATGGAGGTCACTAAATCAGTCAAAGAAAGGATTGAGGAGATCAAAGAAAATCTACCCCACGGAGTGGTCATGGAACCGTATTTAGATCGATCAAAACTAGTGGATCGGACTACCCATACTGTGGCCAAGAACCTGATAGAGGGAGCCCTGATCGTCATTTTTATTTTGGTCCTACTGCTGGGAAATTTCAAGGCAGGTCTGATTGTAGCATCGGTCATACCCATCAGCATGCTGTTTGCAGTCAGCTGTATGCGGTTCTTTGGTGTTTCGGCTAACTTGATGAGCTTGGGAGCCATCGACTTTGGACTAATAGTGGATGGTGCGGTGATTATGGTCGAGGCCATCTTACAGAAGATCCATAGCAAGAAGACTTATGGTGAGATGACAGAGTCGGAAAAGGAACAAGAAGTGTACCTCGCTGCCTCGAATATTCGGACTTCTGTTGCTTTTGGTGAGATCATCATCCTCATTGTTTATTTGCCAATTTTCTTCTTGCAGGGCGTGGAAGGCAAGATGTTTATTCCCATGGCACAGACGGTGAGTTTTGCTATACTGGGAGCACTAGTCCTTTCTCTGACATATGTACCGATGATGTCCGCTCTCTTCCTCAAGAATGCAAGGTTAAAAGACCATAGTTTATCAGATCGCATCATGCGTCGTTTGTACAACATGTATGCACCATTGCGAGACCATGCACTGCGGCACAAAGTCGCAGTACTTCTGGCAACGGTCCTCATTTTTGTTTTGAGTATCTGGGTCTTCACCAGAATGGGTAGTGAATTCATTCCCACCCTTGAAGAAGGAGACTTTGCCCTACATCAGATTTTGCCGCCCGGTAGTTCGATAAAAAAGGGAGTGGAAGTATCTGCAGCACTGCAAGATATTCTGACATCCAAGTTTCCCGAAGTGGAGAAAGTCGTAACAAAAATAGGTACAGCGGAAATCCCAACGGATCTCATGCCACTGGAGGCAGGCGATATTTTTGTCATCATGAAACCAAAAGATCAATGGGTTTCCGCCAGTACTCGTGAAGAAATGTTTGAAAAAATGGAGGAGGAACTCGATCAATTTCCTGGAGTGATCTATGAATTCACGCAACCGATACAGATGCGGTTTAATGAACTGATGACGGGAGTACGTCAGGACATTGCCATTAAGATTTATGGGGAGGATTTGGGACTTCTGGTAGAAAAAGCACATGAAGCGGAAGATATTCTCTCGAGCATTGAGGGGGTGGGGGATGTGCAGGTGGAGCCAACTGCTGGCCTGCAACAGATGGTTGTTGATTATGACCGGGCGAGAATGGCTAAATACGGTGTATCCATCGCTCAGCTCAACAACATTGTCAGAGCGTCTTTCGCTGGCAAATTAGCCGGAAAATTTTATGAGGGTGAACGGAAGTTCGATGTTGTAGTTAGATTGAGGGAGGAGGAACGACGCAGTATCGAGAGTCTACAGACGTTGCATGTTGACTTGCCGGATGGAGGATTTGTACCGATGTCGGAGTTGGCTGAGATTTCTTTTGAAGAAGGGCCTACTCAAATATCACGCGATGATACCAAGCGGCGGATCGTCATCGGTGTAAATGCACGCAATCGCGACATTGCCTCCCTAATTGGAGATATTAAAGATTCTTTCGCTGAGAGACTCGAGTTGCCAGCAGCGTACTATGTACGCTACGGTGGCCAGTTTGAAAATCTAGAACGTGCTCAGCAGCGATTATCCATTGTAGTACCATTGGCACTATTACTCATTTTCTTATTGCTGTTTTTCACCTTTCATTCTATGAAATATGCCCTCTTGATTTTTACAGCAATTCCTCTATCAGCGATTGGGGGAATCTGGGCCCTTTATTTACGCGACATGCCTTTTAGTATTTCCGCTGGAGTGGGATTCATCGCTCTATTTGGAGTGGCAGTACTCAATGGAATTGTGCTCGTGGCCTATTTCAATCGTTTGAGGAGAGAGGGCGAAACTGACTTGCAGCAAATTTTAATTATTGGTACTCGTGTCCGTTTAAGACCGGTCGTCATGACAGCTGCGGTGGCATCCTTAGGGTTCTTGCCCATGGCGCTCAGTGCCAGTGCTGGGGCTGAGGTCCAAAGACCTCTAGCCACAGTCGTGATCGGAGGCTTGATCACAGCCACGTTTCTCACGCTGATTATTTTACCGATATTGTACTATCTGGTGGAGAAGTGGACTGCCAGGCGCAAAACCCTATTGGCTGTGTTGCTACCAGTGCTCTTTGTGGTCAACACGGTACCAGCACAGGAGTCGATTTCATTAAACCGGGCCCTACAAATATTTGAACAAGAGGAAGACCGGCTCTCTCACGCAGCAGAGCTCCGACAATCAGCTTTGGATCTTAGGGCCGAAGCTCCGATTTTACCCGGTGCTTGGAATTTTTCACTGAGCGGCGAAGAGTTTAATTTTAACGACCGGTCTGGAGTGCAATCGATCAATTTTCAACGGAGCTTCGTGCCTAGACAGGTGAATCGATCCTACGGAGAATACTACGCTATTCAGAAGAAAGCGATTGATAATGCGTTTGACCTAGATCTGTTGCATTTGAAAAAACAACTGACAAAGATTTATCTGGAAACTTCGTATTTGAAATCACTGGCCGCGATCGAGCAAGATCACTACCAGACCTATGAGGAGTTTGTGGAGATTGCTCAGGCACGCTCTGAAGCCGGAGAGACATCTGGTATTCCTGCACGCCGGGCAAGATTAGAATTAGAAGATATCGAGATGATGTTGCGACAGACAGAAGGAAAAAGAGACCTGCAGTTGTCCATTTTGCATAGTTGGTTGAGAGATAGTAGCTATGCCGTCCCTGCTTTAGATCAAGTATCTCTCACCGCTGATCAGATCAATCATGATGAGCACCCGATGTTGTATAATTTGGATATTCGGCAGGACCAATTAGAAGCCGGCTTACGCATAAAGCAGGCCTTGGCCAAACCACGACCGATGATTGGTGGACGCTTACAAAGCCTCAACGGCCAGTATCTCTTTTTCGGATATCAGGTCGGTGTGAGTGTGCCATTTAGCAGAGCCTATCAGAAACATCAGAGAGATGCAAATGTGGCAGAAATCAGTGCACTATCGGCCAAACGTTCTTGGGAGCGCACACAAATAATGCGTGCACAAAAGCTGCTGTTTGAGGAGCAACGTATACTCATGGAGAGATTGGAAAGGATCAACATGCATTTGATTGAGCATGAAGCACTCACTGCGGATGTCAAAACCGCGTATCGCATGGGTGAGGTGAATTATACCGACATGGTAGTCAGTTATCAATCTTACTATGATTTACGCAATGAACAATTGAAATTACTGAAGGAACACTTGTTGAATCTGAATGATTTTATTCACTATACAAATTGATACAAATGCAAAACTATATATTATCACTTGGTTTACTGATTTTACTTGCTGCCTGTAAGGACGCTCATCATGAAGAGGATGCACATGACCATGACCACAAGGCCATGACAACGTCGATGCCTGAAGATGACCACATTGAGCTCACGCAGACTCAGATAAGTAATATCGGATTGAAATATGGAAAAATCACGCCGAGAAAAATTCGATCTACGGTCAAGCTGACAGGTAGAATAGAATTACCTCCTTCTGGCAAGTCGGTGGTGGGCAGTCCTCTTGAGGGTAAAATACAAAGTGTGTATGTCAAGGCAGGCGAGTATGTGCGTGCAGGACAGAGACTTTTTGCCCTGCAGAATTTGGAGATCATCGATTGGCAACAGCAATGGTCTGAAGCACATGCAGAATTAGTATATCTGCGAGGGAATCTTGCGCGGCAGAAGCAATTGAGCGAGCAGGACCTGGCGCCCAAAAAGAGTTATGAATTGGCCCTTGCAAAAAAACAACAGATGGAAGCTAAGGTCAAGGCCGTGGAAAGCAAATTGATGGCGATTGGCATTGAGGTGAAGGATGAGGGATCATACCAGTCGAGTTTCTATGCGCTTGCTCCCTCCGCTGGCACCATTCAACATCTTATGGTGAGCAAGGGAGAGTTTATTACTACTGCAACACCCCTGGCTGACATCATCAATAATAAAAACCTTCATCTCCACTTGCTGGCCTATGGTGAGCAGGTGAGATCATTGGAAAAAGATCAAGAGTTGAATTTTTATGTGCAGTCGAGACCCGACCAAATCAAACAGGCAGAAATCTTCTGGATTAATGAAATGGTCAATGAAGAAAATAATAGTTATGACGTGCATGCTGAGATCAGGGGAGATATCTCAAGCCTATCACCAGGAGAGTTTGTAGAAGCTAGGGTCATCGATCATGAGATGGAAGTGAATACACTACCCAGCGGTGCAGTCACCTACGATAAAGGGCTGCACTATATTTTTGCTGTGACTGGAGCTGAAACCGATGCCATCCACTTTCAACAAATACAGATTGCACTCGGTGTAAGCGATTTAGGATATGTAGAGGTCTTGCCCATTGATGACCTACCAGAGAGTGCCGATGTAGTCATCGATGGTGCCTTCTTCATCATGGCACAATCTAAAAAAGGTGAGGAAGGTGCAGGACATAGTCATTGATTTGGATATCTTGACATAATGATCGACAATCACACCCACTTATTTAATGTCCATGTTGATTTCAGTGAGTATTGGCAAGATTTTGAAAATGCTGGCATTGATAAAGTCTCTATGCTGTGCGTCAGTGATCCTTTTCAGGCCGATGTGAATGACAATGCCGTTGGGCTCTATCTGAAGCAAAGATTTCCGGAGAAGGTCTTTCTTTTTCCTGGGTGTGAATATAGCTTCGATTCGGAGGACTTTCGCTGTGCCAATAGTGTGTCGCTTGAGGAACAGGTGGAAATCTATGCGGATATTGGTGTGGATGGTTGGAAATGTCTTGAGGGTAAGCCAGCCTTTCATAAATATGACCTTAGTAGCTCTTTCTATCGGGGTTTTCTCACAGCCCTCACAGACCATGGACTGCCACTACTCATTCATGTTGGTGACCCGATCGAATTCTGGGATAAAGAAAAATTGCCACAATGGGCCTTTGAAGAATGGCTGTATGACGACCAGGTACCGACTTTGTCATTATTACGTCAGGATGCTTTGAAGATGGCTGCTCAAAATCCTGAGTTGCGCATCATTTTACCTCATTTCTTCTTCTTGGGGTACGAGCTCGACAAAGCCGAAAAGATCTTGAAAGAACATACCAATATCTTGTTCGACCTAGCCCCTGGAGTTGAGATGTTTTTTGGCTTTTCGGTAGATCCCATTAGAACTAGAGACTTTTTTGAAACCTTTAGTGAGAGGATTCTCTTTGGCACCGACCGTGGTATAGCAGAGATGCCTGCTAAGCCCAGGGCGGAGATGATCACACGATTTCTATCAACGGATGATGTGTTTGATCCACCACATACTGACCGTGTCATGTGGCCTGATCGCCGGGCTCCGATTTCAGGGATCAATCTCTCTCGCGAAAGTTTTCAGAAGATAACGTGTGATAATTTTATCCAATACATTGGAAAGACGCCCAAGCCGCTTAATCCGCTGGCTTTACGCAGTGAGGTGGCACGTCTCAAAAGTATTTATCCCGACAAAGACGATGTACAGTTTGTTTGTGATAAACTGTGTGTGTAGCAGTAAAGCCTAAAGAATTTATAAAATAGTAACCTGAGTACCTGTACAAGCTTGGCTGCTTTTTATCACTTGAAATAGGTCGATTGCTGGTGCACGACGATCCCAGGGCAACTATCAAGGGTCACCTCCGCTCTTGTTGCCCTAGGCCCACCTCACTCGACGGTGTGATGTTAATTAAAAAACCAATAGTCCTCGACTGGGATTTTATTCCAGGTGGTGAGTAGCTGTTGTATCTCTTGCTTCCCCTTGGGAGAGGCCACCACAATAATGATCTGTGGATGTATAATCGAGCCAATGCCGTCATAATGTTGTAGGGTGACACCATAGATTTCTTTTCCGATTTTTCTTTCGTTGTCACAGACCCAAACAAGGTCATTCTCCTTGGGTAGCAAGTGGCGGGCCATATCTTTTCCATTTCTTCCTGCTCCCCACAGTACCAAAGGTCGCTGTATATCTCGATCTATTCGATAGAAATATTTGACTTTGAGATCGAAGTAACGATTGTCTTGATAGCAATCCCAAGTACGTGATATGCGATCACTGCGGTCCCGCCAATGGTGTAATATCTTGTCCAGCCCCACGACTTTCAGCTTTTGCTCATAGAATCTAAAACACAGATCGTAGTCTTCTGGGTAAATGAGGGGATCAAAGGCACCTACCTGATCAAAGTCTGTCCTATGGATGATCCAGCAATGTGAAGGTATGACGCATTCCCTATAAATCTCTTGATAGTGGCGATGTTCCCTAGCAACCTTGTTCAGCCACCTCTCATAACGAAGGAATCCATCACCAACCTCACCTTGATCCACGAAATGTTGGGTTCCACCTGCGATCACTGTTCCTCTGCCATATCGCATCCATGTTTGGACCAAGATCTCGATCTTGTCTTTCGGCATGATGTCGTCACTATCCATTCGGTTGATGAGCATACCACGGCTCTTCTCGTACCCTGTTTGCAGGGCCGGAATCAGTTTTTGGCCCTTACTTTGAAAAACTCTGATACGGGGATCTCGCAGGGCATAGGCTTGCAGGATTTCGGATGTGCGATCGGAAGAGTGATCATTGACGGCCACCAGTTCCCAGTGGGTATAGGTCTGTGCCATGATGGAATCAAGACAAGCCTCCAAATAGAGCTCCGTGTCCTTGGCTGCCATGATAATAGAAACAAGTGGTCTTAGGTTCTCGACTGATTTAGATGCGACCATCAAGCATGATTCAGTGGTGGCGAAGCAGATTTTCATACCAATATAGTCCACTCCTTCCCGGTAAGATGAGGTCCAGGTCACCGTCTTGATCCAAGTCAGCGGCCTTAGGGTCGAGTCCGACTCCAGCAGGACCATTTGATTGGATCGTGTATCTGATGAATGCTTTTTTCGTTTGGTCGAATTCATATCGATATATGACGAGCGGATCCAATGCCCCCGGGTCTTTGCCATCGTGGGACCAAAATCGCTTTCCATTCACAAATTCCTTGATACCGTTTTGATCCAGGTCCACCCATAGTGGGCTGTGGCCCTGAGACCAGGTGCTGTCAATGAGATGTTTTTGCCAGGTACGCACACCATTGTTTTCTTTCTGCTCCAGCCAATAGGTACCATAGTCATGACCCATGGACCAAATAAGGTCTGTATCGCCATCTGCATCCACATCATCGGCAACGATGGGTATCGATGTCTTTCCCAGCTCAAATTCTTTTTTCCACAACCATGGACCACTCCTAGCATTGGAAGGTGCTTTAGCCCATCCATGGATTCCAATGTAATCTCCCTGGCCATCACCATCGATGTCCCCAAAGCCACAACCGTGACCGGCTCCCTCGGGATGTATCTCATGGCGCGACCATAAGGGGCCCGATCGCTCATCACTGGCCGACAGGACTTCATACCAGGCTGCAAACTCCCAGCCATTGGGCAACACGTCTTCTTTGCCATCACCATCGATATCATAAAGTCTACCGGTCTCCATGGCACCTGGCACAGCGACCATGTGTTTGCTCCATTCACCTAAACTACTCCCAGGGTGCTTAAGCCAGTAGATCGACTTGCTTCTGAAGTTTACATGCACCAAATCAGTCCAACCATCCTCATCTACATCCAGCTCCAGGTGAGAGTATCCATCGGGTTTGCCGTTGATGACCTCGACCTCACGTACGAAATGTTGCTTCCAGGATGGAGCCTCATACCAGAAACCTCCACTGACGACATCCAACTTCCCATCTTTATCGACATCCATGACCGCACACGCACTGAATTTAGAATCGGCATTAATGGTATGAAGTCGGAATTGGAGGCCCGATGGATCCGTTGGTACTTGCTGTGATGCACTGCAGGAAATCACAGCGACGATGCTACAAAAGAATAATGTCTTGCCAAGCATGAGATTGTATTGTTCAGCCTAACATCACAGTGATTTTGCTATAATTAACTGTTGATCAGATCATCTTAATGTCGCCGTGAAGATAGGGAATAAGATCATCCCGAGAAGCACTCCAACATCGAGTGCATTCTTCTTGACATAGAATGTACGGTTTAGGACCACTATTTCATGATAGATCGAAGAAACAAAACCGCACATAGCCGAAGCCACTCAGACAGCTTTCGAGGTTGCTGATGAAGAGCTGGTGAGAGATAACATGTAAATCCCGTACAGTTGGTTGTAAGACCATCTGCTAACTTTCTTTGGCCCCTATTTGCTTGATTGGCATTGTCCCAAAGACCCAATCCCAAAATGGGCTGGAAACTCCAAATGCCTTGTCCTGATGCTTGTAGTGATGGATAGCGTGGTGTTTTTTCTGCCATCTAAGGAAGCTTGGTGGTTTCACGGTATGACTCTGATAGTGGACATATGTGTAGCACAAATATCCAGTCAAAAAACCTGGAACAAAAAGATAGACGTAGGATCCCAGGATTAGCGAAAAAATGGAAAATAGTATGCCGATGATCAGTATGCCGGGTAGCGGAGGCATTAGAATTCTATTCTGGTCTAGTGGATATTCATGGTGTACTCCATGAAAAAGATATGCAAACTTCTTAGCGAGATCTGAATCTGGAAAATAAACATCTAAATGAAACAAGTAGCGATGGGCAAAGTATTCAAACAAGGTCCAGGAAAAAATCGCTGCCAGAAAAATCAAGATACCTTTCCCCAACTGATCCACGACTGTCAAGTTATACGCTTGATAGAGGAGGATCAGTACGACCAAGGCATAAATGCTGGCGCTGACCTTGGGCGGTGCTTTGGTGAAGAATTCTAGAAATGGATGATCGAAGAGTTTACCTTGACCCTGGTTTTTGATGTTCGTTTTCATGGTTACAACAGCTTCTGACCTGGAATGTACCACATTTTCAAGAATAATGCAGCGATAGTTTTCGCATCTAGTCTCGATCTTTTCCACCTTCGATTTTTATTAATTTTAGGAGGATCATTTCTAGGTTATTTTATGGAATAAATCTGACGTATATGCCCTCAAATAGGAGAACTTTTTTGAGAACAAGTGGGATGATTCTTCCCTTCTCTGTTCGAATGAGATTCAAACAATTGACACAAATCAGGAAACCCATAGTGGTATCGACCTGGGATAGTGGGACCATTGCAAATGCCGGTGCTTGGAGAGTGTTGGACCAACGGGGAAGTGCTCTTGATGCAGTCGAACAGGCCGGTAGAGACATCGAGGATGTGGTCGGATGCTGTGTTGGTCTGGGGGCATATCCGGATCGAGATGGCCATGTGACCCTGGATGCCTGCATCATGGATCATCAGGCCAATTGTGGTTCTGTGGCTTTTCTTCAGCGCATTCGGCACCCTGTTTCAGTGGCTCGAAAAGTTATGGAGGAGACACCTCATATTATGTTAGTCGGGGAAGGGGCACAAAGATTTGCAATATCACAAGGATTTAAATTGGCATCTGATGAACTTTCCCCTACGGCTCAAACTGCCTATAAGAAATGGCTAGAAGAGTCGTCCTATCAACCCCTCATTAATGTGGAGAATCAAGGATCTGATAAGCCGGGAAAGGCAAGCTCTCCGAAGCGGATGAAAGACGGCTCATTCAATCACGATACTATGGGCACCATCGCATTGGACCTACATGGCAACCTTTCGGGAATGTGCACAACCAGTGGTCTCGCCTTTAAGATGCACGGTAGGGTAGGGGACTCACCCATCATCGGGGCTGCTTTGTTTGTCGATAATGAAGTGGGATCAGCAGTATGCACGGGAAAGGGCGAGGAGGTCATCAGGGTGGCAGGTGCCCATCTGGTCGTAGAATATATGCGAGATGGACTTTCTCCTCAGATGGCGTGTAAAAGATGCATAGAGCGCATTGTCGGCAGAGATCAATCATTAGCCCAGGGTTTTCAGGTGGGCATTATTGCCCTGAGCAAACGTGGTGAAGTAGGTGCATTCGCAGTGCAAAAGGGTTTCTCCTATATTGTCACTGAGCCTGATCATGCAGGTGTACGATACCATTCGGAAAGTTATTTCTCGTGACCAGGTCTGAACAGCAGAGTGTGGAAAAAGAAGTTGAGCTGAATGCTCAGGAGTCAGTAAGTGACAAGTAGTCAGATGTGCATCAAACTCGTTTTGCTATTATTGTACAGTGGACCTACAGCGACTTCCTAAGATCGAATTGCATGTGCACCTTGACTGCTGTTTGAGTTATGAGGTTGTGAATTCACTAGACGGCTCTGTGACAGAAGAAAAGTACCGGCAGGATTTTAGGGCAAATGGAAAATGTGACAACCTTGCTCAGTACTTGGCTCGGGCTGCCCGTTGTGTTGAGTTGATGCAAAGTCGGCGTGCGCTAGATTTGGTCACAGATGATCTGTTTCGACAACTCAAGTCCGATTTCGTAGCCTATGCTGAAATCAGATTTGCTCCCTTACTTCATGTCCATTCGGGACTCACTCCTTCTCAAGTCGTAGATATAGTAGACCGAGCCGTATCCCGAAATATTGAGGCAACAGGGGTCAAAGCAAAGCTCATCCTATGTACTCTAAGACACTTTGGAGAAGATCAAAGTATGCTGACCGCCAAATTGGTGCAATTGTTCAGTCAGCGAAATGTTGTGGCTCTTGATTTGGCTGCAGATGAAGCAAAATACCCGATTGATCATCATGTCAAAGCCTTCCAATATGTGAGGGTGTGTGGCTTACAAAGTACGGCCCATGCCGGAGAGGCATGTGATGCGGACAGTGTGTGGGAAACGATCCAAAAACTGAGACCCAATCGTATAGGCCACGGGGTGCGCAGTAGCGATCGAAGATCGTTGGTCAAACATTTGGTGGAACACCAGATCCATCTTGAAATCTGTCCGACCAGCAACATTCAAACCAATATTTACGCAGATATTTCAGAGCATCCGGTCGATCAGTTTTTGCGATCGGGAGTGTCCATCGGGATCAATACCGATGGGAGGACGATTTCAAACATCACCTTAAGCGAAGAATACGAACAACTTCGAGACACTTTCGGGTGGGAGCAAGCTGATTTTTTAGCAGTCAATCTTAATGCTGTCGATGCTGCCTTTGCTGCAGCAGACGAAAAGGCAACACTCAAGACTACCCTGCTGGATGCGTACCAAAGCTAGGAAGGTCATGTCAAGACATTTGAGATCGATCACTGATATCCGGCTGCCTGCAGGTGAAAAAGTTCGGCATACAGACCCTTTAGGTCTAGTAAGTCCTCATGAGTGCCTAGTTCTAGGATGCTGCCATGTTTAAGCACTAGGATGCGGTCTGCCATCCTTACTGTACTAAATCTGTGCGATATGATCACGGCAGTTTTTCCATTTGTCAGCTCGGCAAATCTTTCGAAGGCTTCGTATTCTGCACGAGCATCAAGCGTAGCAGTGGGCTCATCTAAAATGAGTAGCTGTGCATCTTTCATATAGGCTCGTGCCAGCGCTACTTTTTGCCATTCACCCCCCGAAAGGTCTTTGCCTTCAGAGAAGCGCTTGCCCAAGACTTGATCATACTTCTTGGGTAGGCGTTGTATGACGGGGTGTGCCAAGCTGTTTTCAGCTGCAGCATGGATGAGATCCTGTTCATCGATTTTAGAAATATCGCCGACCGATATGTTCTCACCGGCTGTAAAATAATAGCGCACATAATCTTGGAATATGACACCAATCGTACGTCGATACGCTTCTAGTTCGTATTCCTTAATGTCGATGCCATCCAGATAGATCGCCCCCTCACTGGGATCATATAATCGAGCCAATAGTTTAACCAGCGTTGTCTTTCCAGCTCCATTTTCTCCCACCAATGCTAGTTTTTCACCTGCCTTTAGATGGAGGTCGATGTGTCTGACGGCCCAGATGTCTGATCCTGGATACCTAAATCCCACATTTTCAAACCGAAATCCATCTTTGATCTCTTGTGGCATCGGAATAGAGCCTGTCGCTACTCCCATTGTTGGCTGTATATCCATGAAAGAGAAATAATCCTGCAAGTAGAGGGCATCTTCAGTAATCCTGGAAAACCTGGAAAAAATGCTTTGCAATTGATTGCGCAATCTACTGAATGATCCTGCGAGAAAAGTGAGATCACCCAGCGTAAGTAATCCGCCTACGGTACGCACGATGATGAGTAGGTAAGCTCCATAGTAAGCAAAATCTCCAATGATGTGGAAAGCACTTCCCCATAGGGTCCTCCGGATCACTAATTTGCGATTCGCCTGATAGAATTTATCGGCGAGATGCTGAAATCGGTGGGCCAAAAAACGGGAAAGGCCGAAGAGCTTTACTTCCTTGGCCGTGCCATCGCTCGCACCGATGAATCTCAAATAATCCAATTTACGACGTTCTGGTGTCCAGCTCTTGACCAGCGAATAGCTGGACCTGCTGAAATATGCCTCGTTTAAGAATGATGGTATGATGGCAACCAACAAAAGGGCAATGAGCCAGGGTTCGAAAACAATGAGACCGGTCACCAGCGATAAGACGGTGATGATATCCTGAATTTGGCTAAGAACCAATGTCATCAAAGTCACCCTGCCGGTAGTTTGCCTGCGAGCCCGCTCGAGCTTATCATAGAATTCAGGATCCTCAAATTGAGCTAGATCCATTTTTGCTGCCTGCTCGATCAATTGCACCGAAGATTGATTGGCATAGAGATCTCCTAGCAACGCGTCAAAAAGTGATATGCATCGGTTGAGGACATCAGAGGCTACAGCCAAAGCCAATTCGAAACCTAGAAGCCACCAGATCAGCACGTAGCTCTTTTCCACCAAAGCGGCTTGGATTACTACTTCATCAATAATCAGTTTGCCCACCCAAAGCATGATGACGGGAATCACGGATTTTACCAATCGAGAAATAATATTGGCCAAGAATAGGGAGTAGCTTGTCTGCCAAATCATGGAGAAGAAGCGCGGTAGGTAGCGGAGGGCCTTGGTGCTATCTACCAAGCTAGGTTTGTCTTGTCTGTGATTATGTCGGACCATCCTAAAAGTAACCAGATCAGACTACAAAAAGTTGCTGTAGGTAGCGAGAGCCTTACCTGGTAAGACTTTGTACCTCCTATCTGGTTGAATGTGTATCTTGCTCAGCAGAAATGATGGGTGGTTTACTTTCTTGATGAGATATTTCCTGGCGTTTTCGAGACTGGTTTTTTTCATGGCGACTATGGCTGTTGGTATCGGCTTTTGTTTAGTGAATGCTGCAATAGGTGGTGACTACATTCAACGGAATATGGGGATACGCCGAGCTTGGATAAGGTTTGTGTCACCGTTTATGGGGATCCGAATCGAAAAGCGTGGTGCCGTCCCGGAAGGAGCTTGTCTGATTATTGGCAACCATCGAAGTTTTCTGGATCCTATGGTGGCGTTGTACTATGTCTGTGCTTGGCCCCTGGCCAAAGCCGAGGTCAGCAACTATCCACTGATCGGCTTTGGCACTCGCATTACTGGCATCTTATTTGTCCAGCGAGAAGATTCTAACAGTAGAAAAGGAGCGCGACTGGAGATCGCTCAGATTTTCAAGAGAAACGAAAGTGTGCTGGTTTATCCAGAAGGTACTACTAACACCGGTCCCACAAGCATGCCTTTTAGACTGGGATCTTTTCAGGTGGCCAGTCAATACGAAGTGCCGGTTGTGCCCGTGGCCATCGAGTATGCTGATCCTAGGGATCATTGGGGCGGCACTTCACTGCTCAAACACTATATCAGACAGGTAGGTCGACTGCGTACCAGGTGCACTATATCTTTCGGTCCTCCGATACATAGTTTTGATCATCTGGAAGTAGCTGAGCAGGCGCAGCAATGGATTGATGATCAATTGATTTCTTTTAGGGCACAATACAATTCAGAGAGCCGTGAAAGTACCGAGGGCTAGGACTTTTCTCTTCGGCGATTGATCTCGTCTCTAATGCGAGCAGCACGTTCATAGTTTTCCTCGGTGAGGACCTCATCCAGCATTTTTTTTAGGGCGTCCAATGAGTAGCTGGTAAGAGCGGTGGGTCTTTTCTCTTGCTCTTTTTCCTTCATCACCATTTTTCCCTGTTCTTCTTCTCCCTCATCTTGTCCCTCCTCAAGGATGACTCCAGCGGACTCTAAAATAAACTCGTAGGTAAATACCGGACAATTGAAGCGCACAGCCATCGCTAAGGCATCAGAGGTACGAGAATCAATTTCGATGATTTCTCCCTGTCTTACACAAACCAGTTTTGCATAAAAAATGCCATCTAATAGATCATTGATGATGACCTCTTTAAGGTCCACGTTAAAAGTGTCCAGGGCATTCTTGAACAGATCATGTGTCAATGGTCGGTTGGGAGTCATTCGCTCCATGGCAACAGCAATCGCTTGTGCTTCGAAAGCGCCGATCACAATGGGAAGTCTCCTTGATCCATCTTGTTCTCCGAGTACCACGGCGTAGTTGTGTGACTGAGATACGCTGTGTGACAAAGCTACAATGTCCAACTGAATCTTCTTCATTTCGGCCATATGAGAATCCTGATAAAGCTAATTGCGAAAGTAATACAAAATATAATAAACCAGAATGATGCCTAACTGCACCGGTGGTTCGTGGAGTGATGTCGCTCGTAGGGGATTATGTGTTATTGGTGTTCGTTCTTGAATTTCTTGATGGCTGCCGTCAGTCGAGGTACGACATCAAAAAGGTCACCGATTACACCATAGTCAGCTGCCTTAAAAAATGGTGCTTCAGGGTCTTTGTTGATGACCACGATAAACTTTGAGTTGTTAACACCGCCTAGGTGCTGAATGGCTCCCGAAATACCAATGGCAATATAGAGGTTGGGTCTGATCGTGACCCCGGTCTGACCCACATGCTCATGATGCGGACGCCACTCCGAATCTGCTACTGGTCTGCTACAGGCTGTAGCAGCACCTAATGCTTCTGCTAGATCGAGCAAGATTCCCCAATTTTCGGGTCCCTTAAATCCCCTGCCACCGGATACCACAAGTTCTGCCTCGGGTAAGGGAATAGATCCCTCTTGTTTTCTTACTTCTACTAACCGCAATGGTGAAGCTGGAGCATCGATGGCAATTTCATCCACAACGGTCGGATCACTCACTACCCTGGCTGGAAAAGCATTGCTCATCAAGGATAATATTTTCACATCGGTATGGATCGCATATTGAGCTTTGGCTTTGCCCGAGAATACCACGCTGGTCACGGAAAAGCCATTTTCCAGATCAGGTAGAGCACTGACATTGGTCACGAGTGCTGATTGCAGTTTAATGGACAATCTACCAGCCAGTGTCTTGCCAGTACTGGAATGACTTAGCACAATGACGGTCGCTCCCACCATCTTGGATACTTCTGCGATGGCACTTGCATAGATGCTACCGTCTACATGCTCTGGTACATTAGACACATTCTTCACCTCATCGGCTCCAAATTTTCCTAAATCAGCAGCATTACTAGGATTGCCCAAAGTGAGCGCGATGCACTTTGTCTGTAATTTATCAGCAGTGTCTTTGGCGTAGGTCACTGCTGCAAAAGCAGCCTTCTTACACACATTATCTGGACTCTCAGCAAATACTAATACGGACATATTATTTTATTCTGGGATGGTTTACTAGATTACTTTAGCTTCTTCATGAAGTTTCTTTACCAGTGCATCCATTTCTGCAGGATCAATCATGTCACAGTCGGTTCGTGTTTGCGGTTTAGCATAAGCTGTGATCTCAGACCATTTAGGGGTTTCCTGAGGCTCAACTACTTCCAGTGGTTTCCTCTTGGCCATCATGATACCTCGCATGTTAGGTATCCGCTGCTCAGCCAATCCTTTTGAAGCGCTTAAGATGAAGGGAAAAGCTAGTGAAATGACTTCATCACCACCCTCGATTTCTCTGCTGACTGTAGCCTTGTCGCTACTGCACTGCAGGTGGTTTGCAAAAGAAATAAATGGCATGGTCAGCATTTCGGCCAGCATGGATCCCACTTCAGATCCATTGTAGTTAATGGTTTCTTTTCCTGTCAATATCAAATCATAGCCTTGACCTTGAGTTATGGAAGCAATTTGTGTAGCCACATCAAGGGCGTCATGCGGTGCCTTATTAATTCTGATAGCATTATCAGCACCGATGGCAAGGGCTTTACGGATGATGTTGTCATGCTCCGATAATCCCACATGACACACAGTGACAGAGCCTCCATGTTCCTCCTTGATCTCGAGAGCTTTGACGAGAGCATACCACTCATCATAGGGATTCATGATAAATTGCATATCCTCCTCTTTGAACCGGGTGTTTTCGTCGGTAAATTCGATTTTTGCGGTGGTATCGGGCGTACAGCTGATACAAACTAGAAGTTTCATAAGCGTAGAGGATGAATGATTGCCAAATATAGAAAGTATCTTTTGCAGGCGAAAATCTATATTTGCGAGCAAAGGATCCACGATTTTCAAACGCAATATCGCAGCAAGCAGAGATGAATAGACTCTCCCAACTCAAAGACATGTTAGCTGAGCAACCGGATGATCCCTTTCTCAACTTTGCCCTCGCGAAGGAATATGAGAAGCGTGAGGATTGGGATCGTGCCAGGGTGCATTATGAGCATTTGCGGTTGCATCATAAGGAGTACATCGGCACTTACTATCACATGGCTAAACTTTTGGAATCACTAGGACAAAACGCCGATGCACTCATGTGCTATAATGAGGGACTGGCGATGGCCGATAAGTTGGGAGATACACATACCAAGCGTGAACTCATATCAGCCAAGCAGCTACTCCAGGCCACGGAGTCATGATTTCCCCCATTCGATCACACCGGTATAGACCTTATGTGCGGGACCACATAGCCAGATATTCTGAAATCCATTCTTACCGCGCTTGTATTTGATGGACAGGTCGCCACCCTTAGTGTGAACCTTGACCTTGCCATCATCCAGGTCATTTCTGAGAGCGAAGGCTAAAGCTGCTGCTGTCACTCCCGTACCACAACTCAAGGTTTCATCTTCTACACCTCGTTCGTAGGTGCTCACATTGATGCCCGAATCACTTTCTTCCACAAAGTTTACATTGATGCCTTCATCTCTAAAGCGCTCAGCATATCGAACAGCCCGGCCGGCCGCAACAATATCGAGGTCACTTAGGTCTTCCACAAAGGCAATATAATGTGGCGATCCCGTATCCAATATGTAGTAGTCTTTACCTACCTCCACAGCCTCTAGGTTTTTCATCTTTAGCTGTACACCTCCTCCTTTTATGATTTTGGCGCTATGAACACTATTTGCTGCTTCAAATTTTCCCCTTCTATTGAGGCGACCCAGTGTATAACTGCAGGCCACGGCGCACCTTGCTCCGTTGCCACAGAGGGAGCCTTCCCTCCCGTCGGCATTGAAGTAGATCATCTTAAAAGCATGCTTCTTGGAAGGCTCCAGAAGAATTAGACCATCCGCCCCAATACCAAACCTCCGATTACAGAGGTGCCTGACCGCTTTTTGGTCCTCGGTCGACAGCCATTTTTTCTCATATTGATCTACAATTACAAAATCATTTCCGGTACCCTGGTACTTGTAAAAAGGTATTTTCATTTTAGTTTTGAGATTCTATCACGTCTTTATTCAGTACGGCTTCTTTCTCTAGTTGGCATTTCCTTACAGACATTAGTGCCAGCATCAGCAGAATTAAACCCAAACTCATCAACGAGATCTTCCAGCCCCATATGTTACCCATGTACGCATTTTCCTCGCTGGTATCTTCCTTTTGTTTTATCAACACCTATGGATTGAACGGGGATGTCTTTGGTAAACGATTTCATTTCCCTTTTGTTCGTGTCCAATCGCAAAAAATGAGCCGAATTTTACGATTTTCAATGGACTCGTCGTTTGTTTAATGTTTGTACCAGATATTGGTGGTCGAAAATCATCTTCGGTATGTGACTGTTATGTCCTGATAACCATCAAGTCATCAAGTAATGGGGGCAAATCGTATCCAAGAAAATCTTTTTAACATATTTTGGACAGGTTTTAGTTATTAAAGCGTTAAGGGAGTAGAAAGAGCTGTCAGATACTTGATTATTTGATATTTTCCAAGAGAACATGCAAAAGACTAGCAAATGAAGAATATCGGCTTACTGGTAATTGTAGCATTGCTTAGCTCGATCATGACTGTAGGCTTTTTTAAACTGTTTGATCAGCAAGAGAAGATCATCATCAGGGAAGTTATGCCATCTCAGCGTACATCGCAGACGAGCGCTACCTTTACTCAGTCAGCAACCCATGCCGCACCGATATTGGCGCCGACAGACTTTGTGACCGCCTCTTCTTTGGCAACACCCTCGGTGGTCTTCATCAGAACATTGCATGCCAACAAACGCAGTTATTGGAACTATAAATACACGGCCTCATCGGGTAGTGGTGTTATCGTCTCATCAGATGGGTATATCGTAACTAATCACCACGTCGTCAATGAAGGATCTGAGATACATCTTACGCTAAACGATAAGAGAGAATATGAGGCCGTCTTGGTTGGGAGTGACCCCACTACGGATATTGCCCTCCTTAAGATTGATGCAAAGAACCTTCCTTTCGTGGCTTTTGGAAATTCGGATTCACTCCAGATCGGGGAGTGGGTCATGGCCATAGGCAATCCCTTTAGACTGGAATCAACAGTGACTGCGGGTATTGTCAGTGCTAAGGCAAGAAATATAAGCATCTTGGACAACGAAGCTAGCGTTGAGTCTTTTATCCAGACCGATGCCGTCGTCAATCAAGGCAATAGTGGAGGTGCGCTGGTCAACACAAATGGTGAGTTGGTAGGGATCAATGCAGCCATCATCACCCAATCTGGTAAATACGAAGGATATTCATTTGCTATCCCCTCTAATCTTGCTCGCAAGGTGGTGGCGGATCTGCGTGAATTTGGTGAAGTGCGTAGAGGAATTCTAGGTGTGAGCATCAAAAACATCACCGATGAACTGGCGAAGAAGATCGGGCTAAAAGAAGTAAAAGGTGTCTATTTGGATTATGTTAATCCCAACAGTGCGGCCAAGAAGGGAGGGCTGCGTAGTGGTGATGTGATCACTGTCATAGATGGCACCAACACCAACACCTTTCCAGAGCTTCAAGAAATCATCGCTCGAAAACGCCCGGGAGATGTTCTTGATGTCACCTACTTCAGAGGTGGATCACCATACCAGGCCGAAGTCAGACTGGAGCAGCGGATCATCAGAAAATTAGATCCGATGATGGTCGAGATCGGTTTTGAATTGAAGGATTTATCAGATTCTGAAATGAGAAAATTTGGTAAGTCTGGTGCTAAAGTCAATAGCATCTACCGCGATAGTAAAATCATGGATACCAATATGGAACTTGATTTTATCATAACTTCTGTCAACACTAAAAAAGTTACCACCGTTGAGGAGACCTTAAAATCCATCAAGGATGCCAGTACTGGCATCGTGGAGTTGGGTGGATTCTACCCCCAGTTTGAAGGAGAGTATTTTTATGCGTTCCGGATGGGAGAGGAGTGATCTGCTTCAGCATTGATGTAATCCTGCGTTAGTTCTAAAATTGGTCAATCGTATGTCATGCTTGCTATGACTTGTATCGTGTAGTCAATCATTTCGCGAGTGACATCCAGGTGAGTCACCAGACGTATCAAGTGATTCCCCATAGCGACGATGTGGATACCCTGATTTTCAAAAAGCCCAACGAGTGCAGTCGCTTTCACATCGGGATCTAACTCACATACTACGATGTTTGTTCTAACCGGTCGGATGCTGCTGACAAATGATTTCTGCCGAAGGGCATCAGCAAGTTTTCGGGCACCGACATGGTCATCCTTGAGTCGATCCACGTTGTTTTTCAGTGCATAGATGCCAGCAGCGGCCAAGAATCCAACCTGTCGCATGCCTCCTCCCATCACTTTCCGATATCTCCGCGCTTCTGCTATGAACTCTTGGGAGCCGAGTAAGAGAGATCCCACCGGCGCTCCAAGACCTTTGGATAGACAGATGGATATGCTGTCAAAAATACTTCCCCATCCTGAGGGACGCTCTCCGGTTTCGATGAGGGCATTAAAAAGGCGAGCTCCGTCCAGGTGTAGTTTCAGACCCGCCTGCCGACAAATCTTGGCAATCGGAAGGACTTCATCTAAGGTGTAGAAATTTCCTCCGCCTTTATTACACGTGTTTTCCAGTACCACAAGAGCTGTTCTAGGCAACCATCCACGATTCGGTTTGATCGCAGCCTCAACCTGGTCTGCCGTCACTTTGCCATGAGCGCCATGGATCAAATTTACAGCGGCTCGTGCATTGTATGCATAACCTCCCGTCTCATATTGATACACATGGGATGATTCTTCACAGATCAGTTCACTGAGGCTCGGGCAATGCATCTGGATGGCAATCTGGTTGGTCATCGTGCCAGAGGGACAAAACATTGCTTTTTCCATGCCAAAAATCTCTGAGGCTAGCGCTTCCAAGGCATTGGCAGTGGGATCCATCCCAAATACGTCGTCTCCAACTTTCGCTTTCATCATAGCATCCAACATGGCAGGACTTGGCCGGGTCACGGTATCGCTCATCAGGTTGACTTCCATCTTCTCAATTTATTTCCGAGGAGTTACTCAGGAGCATGATAAAAAAAAATCGTGTCTAAGGCGGCAACCCACCGATGCCTTGCCATCACTCGCAGCGACTGGTGGGCAGAAGGAGAATTACTCAGCTCCTAAAGGTAATGGATGTATATTTGCAGTTTATGCGGGAGATTAGAAATTTTTGTGTCATTGCCCATATAGATCATGGGAAGAGTACCCTTTCGGACCGACTTTTGGAAGAGACTAATGCGGTTTCTGAACGTGCCATGCAGGATCAGGCCCTCGATGATATGGATCTCGAAAGAGAGCGGGGCATCACCATCAAGAGTCATGCCGTGCAGCTCTATTATAAACATGACAATGGAGGAGATTTTACATTTAATCTCATCGATACTCCTGGTCATGTAGATTTTTCTTATGAGGTGTCCAGATCGATCGCAGCCTGTGAAGGGGCTCTCCTTTTGGTAGATGCCACCCAGGGCATTCAGGCTCAAACCATCTCTAATCTTTATCTGGCCATCGAGCATGATCTCGAGATCATTCCGATCATCAATAAGATTGATATGCCAAGTGCCATGACGGATGATGTGGCCGACCAGATCGTCGATTTGCTGGGCTGCAGCAGGCAGGAGATCCTGCTCGCCAGTGGTAAGACTGGTGAAGGGGTGCCAAACATTTTAAGGGCCATTGTAGATCGAATTCCTGCACCAGAGGGTGATCCTGAGGCTCCGCTGCAAGCATTGATATTCGACTCAGTCTTTAATCCTTTCCGCGGTGTAATTGTGTATTACAAGATCATGAATGGCACTATCCGCAAGGGAGACAGGGTTCGGTTTGTCAATACCGGTAAAGAATATGAGGCAGATGAGATCGGAGTCTTGCAGCTGGAACAAAAACCGGAGAAGGTTTTGCAAGCCGGGAATGTGGGTTATATCATCACGGGCATCAAAGTGTCCAAAGAAATCAAGGTAGGAGACACCATTACTCATGTTGATCGACCCTGTGATGCTGCTATTCAGGGATTTGAGGATGTAAAGCCGATGGTTTTCGCAGGGATTTTTCCAATCGAAAATGAGGATTTCGAAGATCTGCGAGATAGCCTGGAGAAGCTTCAGTTGAACGACGCTTCGCTGATTTTTGAACCCGAATCTTCGGTTGCCCTAGGCTTTGGATTTAGGTGTGGTTTTTTGGGTATGCTGCACCTTGAGATTGTACAGGAAAGGCTATCGCGCGAATTTAATCAGGAAGTGATTACTACCATACCCAATGTCTCTTACTACTCCTACCTTAAGAAAGCTCCCGATGAAGGCATCTTGATAGATACCCCCAATGACATGCCCGATCCTACCTTGCTCGATCACATCGACGAGCCCTTTATCGAGGCACAGATTATCAGCAAGCCTGACTACATCGGGACGATCATGAAATTGTGCATGGATAAGCGCGGTGTGCTGACCAAGCAACACTACCTGACCACTGAGCGCGTGGAACTCACATTTGAATTGCCCTTAGCCGAAATTGTCTTTGATTTCTATGATCGGCTCAAATCCATCACCAGAGGCTACGCGAGTTTTGACTATACACCCTTGGATTATCGATCCTCAGATCTGGTAAAACTTGATATTTTATTGAATGGCGACCTGGTAGATGCACTATCAGCCCTTGTGCATCGGGATAAGGCGGCAGCTTTTGGCAGGCAAATTTGCAAGAAGTTGAAAGAGTTATTGCCCAGACAGCAATTTGTGATTGCCATTCAAGCAGCGATTGGGGCAAAAATTGTGGCCAGGGAGACCATCTCGGCACTGCGCAAGGATGTGACCGCCAAGTGCTATGGTGGAGATATCACTCGAAAGAGGAAATTGCTTGAGAAACAGAAGAAGGGCAAAAAGAAGATGCGCCAGGTCGGTAATGTAGAGGTGCCCCAAAAAGCATTCTTAGAGGTGCTGAAGCTCACAGATTAAGTTACCCAAGGACATATTTATATAGAGCAGCTAATTGATCATCAATCGTTTGGTGATCTGGTCACCTGACTGCTTGATATTAAGGAGATACACTCCCTTTGGCAGTAGACCAGCATTGATATCAACATGTGGGCTTGTCCATACCTTGGTCTCAAATACCTTTTTTCCTGTCAGATTTGCCAGACTGACTTCGACTTCTTTGCTCAAGTTTGCAGGAAAAGACAAAACAAAGTTGCCATGATTGGGATTAGGACTGATTTTGACCAACTGTAATGGTGAGGTCTCGAAGGTGGGTGTTGGATCATCGGCTTGGAGAGGAAAATTAAACTCGCATCCCCTGGCATCGGTGAGCTTTAACTCGTAGCGACCTATGGCCAAAGATTTTGGATCTTGAAGAGCTGAGACAACCTCTGTACCACGACTCCATTCGTATCTATATGGCGGTGTGCCACCCAGTGGCGTAATAAAGATATTCACTTTGTCAGAGACTGGCGTTATGCTATCTACTCGCACACCAAGGTCTACAGGTTCACCGATAAACACAGTTTCGACAAAACGACAATCTGAGGTGTCGGTGACCGTTACGGAGTAATTTCCCGGAGATAGGTTGACAGCTGTCTGTGTCACCTGACCATTGTTCCAGGCAAACCCAAAAGTTCTTTCTGATTGATCAATGTTGACAGTTGCCGCACCGTCGTTCTCTCCCGGGCAGGATACGTCTCTGACTGTAATGTCGGCACTAATTAGCTCCTCAATGGTCACATCGAATGAGCACTCTGTGCGAAAAGACCCTCCATCAGTGATGTAGGTATAGAGCTCTGTAGACGTACCTAGGGGAAACTTGGCACCTGGGCCAAGCGCCGCTACGGTAAGAACGGCTCCTCTTGGGCAATTGTCTACAATCTGAGGGCGTAGATAGTTTACCGTACCATCGCAGGCCTTAATTGTGGTGTCATTTCTACATATGAAGTAAGGATCGAGGGTGTCTCTGACGATCACTTCAAAGTCACGGGAAGCGATGTTTAGATTCTGATCGATCACAGTAAATTCTCGAAAATTGCGACCAATATGGCTACAATCAAAGACCGTTTGCTCGATCTGGATATCGAGTATGCCACAGTTGTCAAAAGAGCCCGAATCCACAGCTTCCGCGCTGATTTCTGCCAAACCGGCCTCATTAAGGTAGAGGGTAATTGGTTTGCGAATGATCGGTCTGGGAGGTTCACGATCTTCGATTTCAACGATTTCACCAACCGTAGCAGAGCACGTCATGGCATCCGTGACCGTCAGTTCATAGCCTCCTGACTTCAAACCCGTGATGTTCTTGGTGGTATCTCCGTTGCTCCATTGATACTTGACAGGTGCTGTGGCACCAGCCACAATGATATTTATGGCTCCTGTCGGATTTTCATCGCAGGCTGTAGGCTCTACATTGATGGAGATAACAAGGCTGCAATCAGGAATGACCAACGTGGTAGAATCACTCAACTGGCAACCATTATCATCCACGACTTGAACACTGTAACTGCCTTCTCCTAAGTTTTCAAGGATAAAGTCATTGCCACCTGTGTTCCACAGATAGTCGTAGGGTAGGGTCCCTCCTGACACACTGACTGCCACCGATCCATTCATGGCTGTCTCAGAAGTTGGGGTGGTTTTTAGGAAGGTGAGCATGAGTGGATCTGGCTGAGTTAAGACGATCGGATCAATGATGTGCCGATTATTGAGATTATCTGTGATTGTGCAGCGATAAGTACCATCCGTTAAGCCTCCGATGTCTTCGGTGGACTGACCAGAATTCCAAGCATAGGAATAGGTGGTGCCTGGTCCATCGACTGTCAAGGCGATCGAGCCGTCCCTGGATCCATTACAGCGCACATCCTTGGCTTCATCAACCGTGATTTTTATCAAAGTATCGAACGGCAAGATATCACCGCTGTATGCTTGTACGAAGTCGTAGAGCTCATCGGCATTAATCCGCCCGAGGTCAAACATAGTCCTGTCTGGGTAAATACCATAGATGGTGGGGCGTTCCTCTGGTTGATAAGCGAGATTGGCCGCTGAAGTATCTATGATAGGATATGGAGTGTTTAAGATCCAATTGCCGGCTGTAGCAGTTGTACTCCCGGATATGTCCTCTATGCCCATGATGGAGTCTTTCTCGATAAAGATCACCATAGCTTCGTCGGTTCCGTCGGGTCCATATTGGTTGTAGAAGTCCTGCATGACACCAGTTTGATGGTGATTCCAGCATACCTGACACCAGGCTTCCGAAAAATTGAGAATCACTGTCTTACCCTGACTCAAATAGCTGTAGAGATGATGTTGTCTGCCATTGATGTCCCAAAAGTTGAAATCAGGAGCCAAAGATCCATCTGGTAGTTGAGCATAAATCTGAGTAGATAGGCATAGGCTCACGACGGTAATTAACTGCTTCATCTCACCTTTTTTGGTAAAACATTCTAAATCAATATATTATATAATAGGTTACTTCGCAAGGAAAGATACAAATATTCAACACCCGACAGTATAGGCGATATATACATAGTATAAAAATACTTAATTTATTAATATTTGATAATCAAGTTACACGAGCGATCACAGGGGGTCTGTCAACGGTGCCTTGACCCTCATTGTCAGGGCATGTGCAGGTAGTAGCCAGACTGGCGATGCGATGGCGGGAAGTTAATGCTCGGTCGTGGCCTGACCTTTGAAGAGTGAGTCCACAAATGCCTCCTTGTTAAAAATCTGGAGGTGCTCGATGCCTTCTCCCACACCAATGTACTTTATGGGAATTTTAAATTGATCTGAGATGCCTATGGCGACACCGCCCTTGGCGGTACCGTCTAGCTTGGTCAATGCAAGAGCTGTGACGTCGGTGGCTTCGGAAAACCGTTTGCATTGTTCGAAGGCATTTTGTCCGGTGGTTGCATCCAGCACCAACAATACCTCATGAGGTGCTCCAGGCATCTTTTTACCGATGGAATTACGAATCTTTGTCAATTCCTTCATCAAATTGATCTTCGTGTGTAATCGGCCTGCCGTATCGATGATAGCTACCTTATGGTCATTATTGATGGCATGCTGCACGGTTTCGTAGGCAACAGCGGCTGGATCGGCCTTCATACCTTTGTTGTAAAAATCGCACCCCACTCTATCGGACCAGATCTTTAGTTGATCAACTGCCGCTGCACGAAAAGTATCGCCTGCTCCCAGTACTACGCCCCAACCTTTCTTATGGTATTGATTGGCAATTTTTCCTATTGTGGTCGTCTTTCCTACACCATTGACTCCCACAACCAGCATGACATGTGGAATCTCATCTTGAGGGAAGGTGAAATCCTCAAGGTCAACCGTATTGTTTTCTTGCAGGAGGGCAACGATTTCTTCCTTCAGCAGGTTGTTGAGCTCGTTCGTGGAAACATATTTGTCCTTGGCCACTCGAGCTTCCAGGCGCTCGATAATCTTTATGGTGGTCTCGAGACCAATGTCGGCAGAGATCAGGATCTGCTCTAGTTCATCTAAGATCTCTTCGTCTACTGTCGATTTTCCCGCGACAGCACGGGAGATCTTGGTAAATATGTTGGTTTTGGTCTTCTCCAGGCCTTTATCCAGGTCCTCCTCACGTTTCTTGCTGAAGAATTTGTCGAAAAAACCCATAAAAACTAGCGGTTAGAAGTGTTTAGGCAGGTGGCACCAGCTTACCTGAAAGTGGCTATGCAATGCGTCAAGAAAGGGTACGTGAAGGCTATTTGGCAAAGAAAGCTTTGGCCTCGTCTTTATGGATCATCAACTCCTTGTACATGTACTTACCCGTTTTTGGGTCCTTAATGGGTTTAATCACCTTGACGAAGTCTTTACCGGTACCAGCATTAGCTGCTCGTTGGCCAACTCTCGCGTTTTTACTAACTTTTGCCATGTCAGATTACTTTATTTCTTTGTGAACCGTATACTTTTTTAAGATCGGATTGTACTTCTTCAGTTCTAAACGATCCGGAGTATTCTTCCTATTCTTCTGGGTTACATACCGGGATGTTCCAGGTTGTCCTGATTGCTTGTGCTCTGTGCATTCCAGGATGATTTGAATACGATTTCCTTTCGACTTCTTTGCCATGATGAGTTGCGTTTTGGCTTGCTAAAGTTTTATTCCAGTTTTGATGCCTTTTCGCTCCAGTTTTTTCAGGTAGGCGTATATGCCAAGCTTATTGATGTTCTTGATGGCCCGTGCAGATACTTTCATCGTGACCCACCTATCTACCTCTGGTATATAAAATCTCTTTTTCTGAAGGTTGGGAGCAAATACTCTCTTGATCCTTCTATTTGAATGCGAAACTGTATGGCCACTAATGGGCCTCTTTCCTGTTAATTGACAAACTCTAGACATAACTCTTTGCTTCTTGTATTTCCAACATTACCTTTGTGACCTCGGCAGGATTCGAACCTGCAACCTCTTGATTCGTAGTCAAGTGCTCTATCCAGTTAAGCTACGAAGCCGGTTTTCAACTGCTTTCAGCCACACCTAATTTCAATGCTCCTGAACCTTAGGTCATCCATTCTTGCTCACAAAGGTATGAGCTGAAATCAAATTGCTCGCGAAGGTACATTTATTTTGTGGTAAATGAAAGGGGCACTTTTTAAAAATCGGTACTGCTCAGGCTACGTTTTCAGAGAGATGTGTATCTAAGAAAATGGGAAAGCATAAAGAACGCAATGAACCGAATATTTATCGTGCTAGGCCTATACAACTTACTCGGTGCTGCCAGTGTTTTAGCGAATGCATGCGGCATTGATTCGCTGACCGTCACCGTTGATCATTGCCAAGACACCAGCTTCTATGCATATATAAGCTTTGATGTGGGGGACGGTGCTGCGGAGGGTTTTGAGATAGCAGGTAATGGTGAAGAATATGGTGTTTTTTCCTACGACAAACTTCCCATAAAGCTGGGCCCTTTGTCTGCAGATGGCATTACTCACTATGAGTTTGTGGTGAGAGATCGCTCAGATAGCACTTGCAGAGTAGTGTATGATCTCGGAGAAGTCACATGTAAGCAGTCATGCGAGATTACTGAACTTGTTGTTAGACCTGATACCTGTCGTGAGGATGGTCAATATGATGTGGAAATTGACTTTTCCCATAGTGGTTTTACACATTTTGACCTGTATTACAACTTCGAACCTATCGGCTATTATCATACCAGTGAGCTTCCACTGACCATCCAAGGTATTACCCCGTCAGGAGCAAAAAAAGAAGCTTTTAAGGTTTGTGCCAATGATCATGGTGATTGCTGCAAGATCATGGAAGTAGCCATGCCTTCATGTGAATCATCCTGTCTGCAGGAAGTCAAGATCGATGTCGAATACTGCGATAGTTCTGGTCTGGGGATCATCCTGGATGTAGAGAGAGAAGGGGAGCTGGCTGACAGTTTCAGCGTCAAGGGTAATGGGAATTACTACGGTCTGTTTGCTTATCGTGATTTGCCGATCAAGATTGGTGAGATTTCGAAGGAATTACTTCTCTATGAGTTTGTCGTTACGGATAAACTAGATGACCATTGTAGCAGTGTTGCCATTTTACAGGCCCCGTGTGAGGCTTCATGCAACATGGACAAGCTAAGAGCTGAGGTGACCTCTTGTGAGGAAGGATTGTTTGATGCGATGATCGATTTTAAACCTGGCCAGATGCAGAGTGATTCATTCAAAGTAAAGGGTAATGGTACTTACTATGGCATCTATAGTTACCATGACCTACCGATTCGGCTCGAAGATCTCAAGGCAAATCATGAGATTTTCTATGAGTTTGTGGTGGTAGATGCCGAAAATTCTGACTGCAGGTCTGCTGTCGAGATAGGCACGGTCGATTGCCAATGCAGGATCGATAGTCTCGTGGTGGCTCATGGAGATTGCACCAGTGACAGCACCTACGTGATTGAAATCGATTTTCAGACCACTGCTTTCTCTGCTTTTGACCTCTTTGTCAATGATGAATTCTTCTCCAGTTACCAGGTGACCGATCTTCCTTTGAGGATGGAAGATTTTCCTGCCTCGGGATATAGTGAGGACAAGTTGAAATTGATTGCTCAAGGTGTAGATGGATGCTATGTAAAGACCCATATCGATGCACCCGCATGTATAGTGATGGACTGTGGCCTACATTCTTTGACAGTGGATCAGACTGATTGTGCTGAAGGTGCTAGTTATGCCTGGATCGACTTTCGTCACGACGCACATCATAGCAAGTACTTCTATGTCAAGGGTAATGGCCATGAGTATGGTAAGTACTCGTATGAATCATTGCCAGTTAAGGTTGGACCATTGAAGAGCGATGAGCATGGAATCTATGAACTGATCGTTCAAGACAGAGAGTTTTCCTCGTGTCAGCTAGTGGCTGAAGGAGAGCTTAATTGTGCGGTCTCAGATTGTGCATTTTACGATATTACCACCAAGGTGAATGCCTGCGATGAGGATCAAATGTTCACATTCACGTTGGATTTTGAGATAGAGGGTGATTTATCCGATGCCTTTATCGTCGATGTGTGTGAAAAGAAATTCGTTTTTAAGTATGCAGACCTACCGATTGAAGTTGGACCTTTTGCTGGAGGTGAAACCTTTTATCATTTTACATTACATGACTCCCTATTTGCCTGCTCGGCAGAGGCGGCGATCGGTAGGGTCATCTGCATCGATCAATGTGATTTTGGTGCCATAGAAACCAAAGTAAGTGCATGCCTGGATGACTCTCTATATGTACTCACAATATTATCGGTGGAATCAGATTTTCAGGCTTTCGATGTGTATCTGAACGATGCATACTATGGCTTTTATCCCAAAGATGCATTGCCCATGGACCTTGATGTGCAAAGGAAAGGCAGTGGCCCGGATCTGCTGACCATATGTGTCAGTGATAATACAACGTGTTGCGTCAGTAAGGAGATCTTTCCAGAAGTCTGCAAGGAGGTGACATGCGAAATCCTGGATTGGAAGGTAGATACCATCTTCTGTATTCGAGACTCGTTTATGCTCCAACTAGATATTGTCCACGAAGGCGATACCGATAAGTTTTCTATTAAGGGAAATGGTAGGGTTTACGGCACATTTGAGTAT
The DNA here is from genome assembly GCA_965223025.1 of Saprospiraceae bacterium. GTDB lineage: Bacteria > Bacteroidota > Bacteroidia > Chitinophagales > Saprospiraceae > JABDMH01. Next base: position 2,417,087 of record CBDCVP010000023.1, on the reverse strand, counting down.
GCTAAATCACCGATACGCCTAGGGCCCTTTCCACTTGATGAAACTCCGTATGAATTTGAAGCCCGCGATCTACAAAAAGAGGATTGTTCAGCCATCATCGAGTTGGGTCAAGTGCAATGCTCCTCCAAGCAAGCACCCCAAGGTCAACAACTGCTGATTATTGAAAGTGGCAGTAGGCAGATGCATATGCGAATTGCCGATATTGTCAAGGAGCCTACCTTGTTGGAGATCTTTGACCTGCAGGGGAGAATATTGTATCAACTTCGGTTTTCCAGTACATCTGAGTTGGTCTTACTCAACATCCCGGAATTGGTAGGTGGGATGTATGTGATGCGACTGCAGGGCATGAATGGGCGCTCGGATGTGAGAAAATTTATTATGCATTGAGGAGAGCTTGCAGTGAAAAGAAAATTTTGAGTCATACACCTTTGGAGTGAGTCTTTAGCTAGGAAAATCCTTTAGCCCGGATCAGAATCGTCAAATTTTTAAGCCTTATTATTTAATTACTTTCCCTTGGAATCCCGCTCACTAGCAGTGGGATTCCTTTTTAGTGCCAACTAATTCATAGATACAGGATAATCTGTTGAGGGGGTATAGGCCTCCTTTATAATGGATTCGAATTTTTGAACCAGATCGGGTCGGGTTGGAGCGAGGTTGTTTTCCTCTCCCGGATCGGTCATTAGGTCGTAGATCTCGGTTTTTTTATTTTTATTGTTAATAATTCCCTTCCATTGGTCCCAACGTGCTGCTTGCAAAAATTCGTCGCGGACATGGCCATAGTCCCAGTAGAGATAATCATGAGTTTCTTGTTTTTTCCCCATGAATGTGGGCAGTACAGAGATCCCGTCGGTTATGTTGTTGAATGGTAATCCTGCTAAATCTGCAGCTGTTGGAAGAAAATCCCAGAATGCCCAGACGGTATGGTTGATCGTGCCTGCTTTGATTTTTCCTGGCCATCTGACAACCATTGGGACCCGTATGCCACCCTCATACATGTCTCGTTTATACCCTCGGTAAATACCATTACTTTCGAAAAATTCTGGATCATGAATCGGCCGATTATTGGGCCCATTGTCACTGCTGAAGAAAATGATCGTTCGGCTGTCAAGACCGATATTTTTTATTTTTTCCATGATTTTTCCAACGTCGGTATCGATCATATGTATCATTGCCGCATAGTTTTTTTCTACTTGCGGCCACTCCTTTTCGGTGTAGGGCGTGTCGGATGGAACAATCAGAGACTCTGCAGTATTGCGGTCATAATCTGAGAAATGTGGTAGGGTGTATGCCAGATAGAGAAAGAATGGGTTTTGTTGGTTTTGATCGATAAAGGCAAGTGCCTTATCAGTAAACAGATCGTGTGTATATTCTTTCTTACGCTCACCCCTGTTGCCCTTCAGCAAATCAATTTGGTCGTTTTCCCACAGATAATCTGGGTAATAGAAGTGAGCCTGGTCCTGGTTAAGGTGTCCGTAAAAGTAATCGAAGCCTTGCTGGTTGGCAGTTCCCCAGCTGCCGGGATTTCCAAGACTCCATTTGCCGATGGCAGCAGTTTTATATCCTGCTCGTTTTAATACCTCTGCCACCGTGAGATCATCTGGCTGCAGAAAGACACCATGTGGGATGTTGTCGCGTACCCGGTTATGACCATTGTGCATACCTGTCATGATCGAGCTTCTAGTCGGAGCACATACAGAAGAACCAGCATACACTTGTGTGAACCTCATACCTTGATCGGCCATTCGGTCTATCGCCGGTGTGGCTATCAGTTTTTGTCCATAACATCCTAAATCACCGATGCCCATGTCATCGGCCATGATGAAGATAATGTTGGGGCGATTTATCGGGGATTGATTTGCGCACAGATCCACCTGAGTACTTAATTGTACGATTGAGATGATTGAGAGTATTCCAATTTTGATTTCCAGTTTTTTACTCATGGTTGAAGTTCCCCTTTTTTCTTTTCCAAACGGTTTCTAAAACTTGCATTTTGTGTATCCTTGTCTCCAATTTGGATTATATACCAGTGCTGCTCGATGGTTACTGACTCCATGTACTGTAATCCCGTGGGATCCAGACTTCTTTGGTCGGAGTTGTACCCAGTAGCACATGTAATGGCTGATCGATAACTGGCATATTTCCGTGACAAATGTCATTGTTTTCGGGGTAGATTTGTACCTCCCTCTGTTTGGCTATTTGGATTAATCGTATGATAGATGACCCCAGATGCAGCCAGCCAATTTTGAAGTTTCTCGGAGAGTTCGATTACTTTCTGAGGCATTTCATCGGATAGGTCATGTGTTTCACCAACGTCGGCTTGAAGATCGTATAGTTCAATTTTCTGGGGATCATAAAACTGAATAACGTGAATAATGGATAAGAAAAAGCAGTGATTATAGTATAAAAATAGGAGAATGTTTAATATATTAAATGTTGATAACCAATCATATAATAAACAATTCTCCTCTCATGAATATAGATAAACTTATCGAGATTTTTGTCAAAGTTGATGACTTTTTTAAAGAATTTGACGACCAAATCAACTCTATGAGGCTCCAGAGCGGCTCAAAACGGATTAGAAACAGAAAATCCAAGCTTGCTGACTCCGAAATGATGACCATTTACATTGCCTTCCACCTGAGTCATCACACCAATTTTAAGGCTTTCTATAACGGCTATGTCTGCAAGCATTGGATCGATCTATTTCCAAATCTGGTTACTTATGAGCGTTTTAATCAGTCTCAGAAAAAACTCATTATTCCATTTTTCTTCTTCTTAAATCAACAATGTCTTGGCCATAGCAGAGGAGTCAATTTTATTGATTCCACCACCTTAAAAGTCTGTCATATCAAAAGAGAAAAACAGCATAGAGTTTTCAAAAATATTGCCACCAAAAGCAAGAGTACAATGGGTTGGTTTTACGGCTTTAAGCTCCACCTAATCATCAATGACAAGGGTGAGTTGCTTTCGTTTTATCTCTCTAAGGCCACTACCGATGACCGCAACTTAAAGGTAATCAATAGTTTAGTTCAATCAATCTTTGGTAAACTTTATGGTGACCGAGGATATATATCCACAAAATTAGCTGACTTACTTTGGAACGACGGAATTAGTCTGATTTACAAAAGAAGAAGAAACATGAAAAAGCAAAATCTCTCAGACGAGGACAAGTTATTGCTACGTAAACGGTCGCTCATAGAGTCTGTCAATGATGAGTTGAAAAACATCTGCTCCATAGAACATACTCGACACAGATCTATCCAAGGTTTCATGAACAATCTATTATCCGGTCTGTGCGCATACCACTTCTTACCTAAAAAGCCTTCTCTCAAATTTGAACAACTTAAAGAGGTTAGCAATCAGTTATTGCTCGATGCTGCTTAAACATTATTCACGTTGAATAAGTTTGAAATTGCCCGACCGAACCGCAGCACCAGGAGCATTGGCCTGAGGGCTATAGTGAGGGTAATACCAGAATAAATCGATTTCTTTGGATTTGTTTACGGCAAAGTCAGAGACCAAGGAGCGCCCATCTATTGGTTGCTTTAGATCATCCTTTACACCAGCAATGTCGACCAGGGTGGTAAATATATCTTGAGAAATGGTAGGACGATGCGATATAGTCCCTTTACTTATGTGATCTGGCCAACGTATGATCAAGGGTACACGTATCCCACCTTCATACAAATGTCCCTTCCCCCGGCGGAAGGGAGTGTTGTCTGAGGTATGCTCCACCGCGCCATTATCAGAGGTGAAAACTACCACGGTATTTTTATCTAATTCGAGTTCATGCAGTCGATCAAGTAATCTTCCAACATTGGTGTCCACACTTTCGACCATGGCGGCATATACAGGATCTATTTTGCTACCCTTTAGGATTGACTCGTATTTTTCGACGTTGGCAGCGGGTGCTTCCAGAGGTGTGTGCACCGCATAATGCGACAAATATAGCAAGAAGGGTTTGTTCGCATTATTCTCAATGAAATGAATGGCTTCATCTGTGAGGCGATCGGTGAGGTACTCACCCTCCTTTCCCCCGTGCAGGGTCGGGATAGACGGATTCCATTCTTTGCTTGATTGGTAGGGGTAGAAGTGACTGGGAGGGCTACCATTTGTCCAGCCTGCGATATTGATGTCAAAACCTTGGTCGGTTGGATAAAACCCTTCGTGTCCGACATGCCATTTTCCAATACTGATTGACTGGTAGCCTAGATGCGCAATGACTTCGGGAATCAGCATTTCTTTATGGGGTAGATACATTAAGTCATCCGGTGGGATGATGCGTCCATTTTCTGGATATCGATGTTTCCTGATTGCTGTGATGTGCCCAGTGAAATGTACTCTTGCGGTACTCTTTCCAGTGAGTAAGGCAGCTCGTGATGGAGAACAAACGGGACAGGCAGCATAAGCATTCGTCCACCGCATTCCTTCTCTTGCCAGCTTGTCGATATTGGGTGTGCTGATGTATGCTTGTCCATAACATCCTAAGTCCTGCGAGCCTAAATCATCAATAAGAATGATTAGGAAGTTGGTTCTCTCTCCTGCCGGTTGGCATCCCAAAAGCAATAGCGCCAGACACACAGCAGTGGGGAGTAGTGACTTTAGAAATCGACCGATTTTCCCCACCAAGATGGAGTTTACCGATACTTTACCGGGCAACTTCCGATTAATCATTGTTCAAAATATGGAATTTCAATTTTTTCCTAGGGTTAAATGCCAAATTCAGTCGAACAGGGTATGCACCTGGTAGACAGTTTCTAAGCGATACCATAGATGGGTCAACGGCAATCCAGGGGTTGTCGGTCTGCAGATCGAGTGGATCTCCCCTTGGGCAGTTTTGGAGTAAACCTGCTTGAGGAAATCCCCTTCCTTGAAGAAGACTTATAATAAGCTGAGTGTCTCATGTCAGGAATAACTAGCGATCATAACAACCAGGGATCCGAGAATCACTAGACGTAACCTATGTCATCTACCATCCTAACTTCAGGACCTTTCTCAATCCCAGTTGTTCAGCATCTTGCAACTGGACAATGTAGGTGCCCATGGGCCAAGAGGCAGTGTGCACCATCAACAACCGGCTCGCCCCATTTTTAGGTTGCAGTTTTATCAGCCGCTTACCCATTGAGTCAAATACTGAGAGGGTTATCTGGGATCCATAGTTTCGTGTATCGACAAAAATGAAGTCTGTCGTCGGATTGGGATATAACTCAAAATATCCTGGCTCCAAGTCTTTTATTCCAGTAACCATTTGAGCGGTACTCATGAGATTGAGTCTACCACCGCTTACCGTTTTATCTTGTAAAGTGGGCAAAGGAGTGGTACCCTCTAAGATGTATCTCTTGAGCTGCAAGATAGCCTCAGTGGGACTCAACCGCGCATCGTCGCAGAAAGTGGCGGCTTCCAAGCTGTAAAGCAACCCGATGGCACCACTCACGTGTGGAGTAGCATAGCTGGTTCCACCAATGGGTCTATAGCCGTTATTGCGGTCGGCCACATAGATGCCTTCACCAGGAGCACTAAGATCAACGTTTTCAGCTCCAAAACCCGCCACGGATAGTCTGTCTTCTTCATCCGAATTTGTAACTACCAGGAGGAAGTCACTGGAACAATCACTCGGAAAGTCGCCAAAGACATCGGTGTTTACCTGGTCATTTTCTGTGGCTCCCACCGTAAGTATGCCTACTTCACCCAGGTCATTAAACATGCCGCAAAGAATCTGAAAATCTTCTTCAAATCCACCTTCGTATCCCCATGAATTGTTGAGTGCCACTATATAGGCACCTTCTGCCCCATCCGTATCATTGTATTTTTTGCGAAGGGCGTAGGCATATTCAAATGCCTCGATGGCTGCTGCCTCGTCTGTGTCTTCTGAGCTGATGATCAGTAGCTTCAAATGCCAGTTGATGCCTGCCATACCCAAACCGTTGTCGGTATTACTGGCTATGATGCTTGCCACCGAGGTGCCGTGATAGTCCTCTTCATCGATGATGTGCTTATCATCTCCGGTCTCAATGTTCAGACCTAGATGGTCATCTTTATATCCATTGCCATCGTCATCAAATCCATTGTTGGGTATTTCTTGAGGATTCTTCCAAAAGAGACCTTGAAGATCTTCGTGGTCGAGATCTATGCCAAAATCATTGACAGCTATGACAATGGTATCGCCACAAGGTGTGGTCCCTCCAGTGGTCTCGTTCCATAAATCTGGTAGGCCGATACGCTCGAGATTCCATTGAGCGGAGAAAAAAGGATCATTGGGTGTGGCTAGGCGACCTCTCTTTACCATCTTTCGATTGTACTGTACATCATCTACATCTGGATGTCTTGCGAGTTCATCCATCACTTCCTTTAGGTTGGAGCCATGAGGATAGCGCAACAAGTGGACATTGGTGCGTCGAGAGAGGATCTTAGTTGTGGATCTGGCAGATCGTTGATGAGTGTTGATTACAGCATTGATGGAGGTGCCAGGCCTCAGGCGGATGATGAGCTCTCCAGGTTGATAGCGGAGATCCTGGGACTGAGCTCCGGCAAAAGTCCACAAGATCTGCATATACAGCAGACTGAGAGCTCTCATGTACCATGAATATCCACTCATAGGATAAAGATAGCTGTTTTTTTGTCCGGCTATTCTATTGACATGATGCATTCCAACGGCCTTTTGTTGCAACATCCCATCGTGATTTGTCTTACAAGAGTTTGCATGTCAAGCATGCTTTGAGACCATCAAAGTGTGCGATCACAGCATGAGCTAAGTTCTCAAGATGCCATCAATTTTCATCTACGATCGCAAGCATATTAATGCCATTGAAGGCCAGGTCAGTGATATTATCAATACCATAACGCTTCAGATCTGCAACCTCTTTCCACAGATTATCTCCAGAGATATCCAGGTGAAAGAGCTTGCTGTCTTTACCCATCATGATGGAGCCGTTTTCCAGAATGGTGAAGTTTTCAGCCCCAGGTATGGTCTTTTTCACGATCTCTGATCGCGCCCCTGGTGTAATCTTTTTCAAGAACCAATAATTATCTGAGTGTTTATGTACATACACCACGGAGCCATCTGTAGTCGGTTGCAGACAATGCCCAACTTTATTACTCACAAATTCCGGTCGCTCGCCACTTGGGTGATACAGGGACAGTTGTGGGGGTGATCCCCGTTCGTACACAGCCGTCCAGCCATCGGTTAAGAAGCAGAATTGACCGATATTTTTGGTCGTCGTCAGCAGGGCCTTACCTCCTCCATCTAGGTCCATAGGGTATCGCCATAATACCTTTCTGCCGAGAGTGCTATCGGCAACAATACAGGCAATGTATTGTCGGTCTGGTGTGGATTTGGGTGCAGATTCGGCCTCTTGGGTTTTCGTCAGCCGCTTTAAGGTATTATCAAAAATATTGAGCTCATAAATATCGGAAGGGCCTGCTGTTTTATCATAAGCACCTATGACCAAAAGTCTGTAAGTGTCAACAAAATGAGGCTGACCAGTATATCCATCGTTGTTAAATGATGATAGAAATCGTGCATTTGACAGCTCATACCGATCCTCTATGCTGCTCAGATCAAAAAGGTACAGGTCAGATTGCTGCGCACAAAGTATGGATGGAATCAGGAGCGACCAGAGCCATTTCATCTCAGTTAAATTTTCTAGCCCCGGTGAAGAGCCTATTCCACCGTATGCCATTTTTCATGTCACCATACTTGGTGGAGAACCATATGAATAGTGGTTTACCCACAATATGATCTTCCGGTACAAATCCCCATACCCGAGAATCTTCAGAGTTGTGCCGATTATCTCCCATCATCCAGTAGTAATCCATCTTAAATGTGTATTCACTTACCTGCTCACCGTTGATAAACACAGCACCATTTTTGATGTCCAGTTGATTGGCTTCATACTTTTCAATGATTCGTTTGTAGGGAGCAATGGTCTCCTGAGAAATGGGCACGGTGATGCCCTTTTTTGGAATATAGATCGGGCCGTAGTTGTCCACAGTCCATCCTTGATTATTGTAGGGAAATAAAGGCCTGGCAGATTGAGGAAGGAATTCTACGGATACATTGCCCATGCCGCGAATTTTTTCGACTTGCTCGTTATTGAGCATAAATATCGGATCACGACTATCATCTAGGTTGACATCCCACTCTTGCAATCTCTTAAGATTTAGAGGTGTCTGAGAACGCACCACATAGGCAAACTGTATTTTTTCGGGGTTTTCTGCTGGAGTTCCATTGATGTGAACCTGCCGGTCGATGATCTCCAAGCTATCTCCTGGTAAGCCAATACAACGCTTAATATAATGATCCATCTTATCCATCGGTCTGGTGATGACTTCGTCCTTTATCGACGCCGTGTTGGGAGTGCCACCCCTCTTGAAATCATAAACGCTGTAGGTTCGGCCGGGTGTGATGATGACACTATCTCCTTCTGGATAATTGAAGACCACAGGATCGTTGTGTTCGATCTCGTCCAGGGCAGGCAGCCGACGGTAGGAGAGACTGGGCTTTTCCAAATAGGATTCTTTGTTCAAGAAAGGAATGCGATTGTGCAGTAACGGAATCATGGCGATGGTCATGGGTGGTCTGATGCCGTAGTGGGCTTTGCTCACACATAGAAAGTCTCCCACCAGCAGTGAACCTTCCATCGAAGAGGTGGGTATCTTGTACATTTCGATCAGAAACATCCGGATGAATGCCGCAGCGAAAACGGCAAAAATGATGGACTCCACCCACTCCCGGCCGCCACTCTTTTTATAGGGATTTTGCGCGAGTAATCGCTTGTACTGCACAGTTTTTTTGGACTTGCGGGCGATTTCTAGTTTTTCCTTGAAAGCTTCTTCCGCCTGCAGGACAGGTCCGTCATAGGATTCGTCCTCTTTAAAACCCAGGTAAAAGAAATAAAGTGGTGATGCCACAACAGAGAGTGCTGCCTGCCAAAAGGAATGCTTGCCAAAAGACCTTACCAGATCAATACATAGACCAGCATATATAAAGATATTTACGATGGGAAAAAGCATCCAGGCTGCGTAGGGCTTCTTCCTCCCTACGATTTCCGACCAGATCACAAAATTATAGCCCGGTACCAGGGCCTGCCATCCTGGCCTACCTGCCTTTTCAAACATTTTGTAGAGGCTCAGGCTCAAGAATATGTAGAAAACAAGTAGGAATGAAAAAAAACTCACAATAAGCAATTTTGGACACGCAAATATAACCGAATTTGTCGCAGTCTTCTGGTTAGCAATTTATTGAGGATGGTGAGAATTCGACCAATGGTGGTCCTACAACTACCGATCTTAGGATCGATTTCGATCAAGAAAAAAGCGCCCACAATGCATGCAGACGCTTTATCCAAATTTGTTAGTCGGTTAGCTGGGTTTATTTGAGCTTAAAGGTAGCTTTACCTGCGATGTATCCCTTGTTGAATATTTCAACAGCATAGTTGCCCTCCATCATTTCTGTTTCAGACTGCCAGCTGAGACAACTCATGGCATCCGTACCGGTGTACATCAGTTCCTTGGCCTTGGTGTAGCGCACTTTTTCACCTACGTCGTTCTCGATAACTCCCGATCCCATGCTCTCTACAGCAACGGGGACACCCGAGGGATCAATGATGCGCACATAGAATGCCTCATTGCCCGGATCAGCTACCGCATTCTCGTTGGCTTTGAAGCAGATCTTGAGGAGATCTATGCTCTTGGCACTTCCTCGTTTCACTTCTTTTCCGTTTGCTTTGAGTTTGTATCCTTGCACATCAATATCGGTTACGTTGATCACAGATGCCCGATTGACCTTTTTGGTCAGCATGTTTCGTTCCTTGGTCAAATCATCCTTTTCCTCTATCAGTGCCGCTTTAACTGTCAATAGATCTTCCGAGACTTGTCTCTCCTTATTAATCTCATCGGTGAGAATGTCCTTTTCTTCGGTAAGGCGCTCATTGTTTGCCACTAGGACTTCGTTTTCCTCTCTGAGCTCCATCAATTCTGCCAAACTGGCCTCAGCATTTTCCTTTAGAAGCTTAATTTCTTCACGTGCTGCTGCCAAGCTCTTCTTATTGCCGATCAGGCCGCTGATCTGATTCTTTTGTTTTTTCAGTTCCCCCTTTTGGGTTTCAATCATTGCGTTCAATTCAGTATTGTCTCCACGTAGTTCTTCCAGATCGGCCAATGCTTCGTAATACTCCTTTTCCAGTTCTGCTTTGACCTGCGAGATCTCATCCAGCTCCATGGTGTGCTTCTCAATAAGTTGCTTCTTCTGAGAATTTTGGTGATACAACCAGCCGATCACACCAAGCAATGCGATGATGGTGATGGAAGCAACTGCTATCAGTTGACTTTGCGAATTTTTCTGACTCATTTTCAAGAATTTTGATAGTAAGTTATTAATAAGGCTTTTTGCAATAACGCAGACAAATTCTGATTGATTGTACCTTTTCCATGTTTTTAGGCGATGTCCTATTAGAAAAAAGTACATTGTATGGCTGTTTGACTAGTAAACATTGGTGATTATCTCCATATGTATTGCAGGCAGTTTTTAGCAAAGATTAGGTAGGAATCACTTGACTACCCCGTAAAAATCAATACTTCTACCCATGTTGGATCAGATATCCATATCCAAGGTCTTGTTTATCGACCTAGAAACTGTGAGCGGTTTTGCCAATTTTGCGAAGCTGCCAGCACGTCTCCAGACTCATTGGCGCAAGAAATGCCGATTTATTCTTCGAGCTTACGATGAGATGCCTGAAGAAAGTGCCATCGCCACCGCTTATGAAGAGAAAGCAGGCATCTACGCAGAGTTTGGCAAGATCGTCTGCATATCGATTGGCTATATCCACGCTCAGACTCAGGAGCTGAGGCTCAAGTCGTACTACGATGATGATGAATATCGCCTACTCACTGACTTCTTGGATTTGATGAACAAGCACTATCAAGATCCGGCGAAGCATCTGGTCTGCGGACACAATATTAAGGAGTTTGACATACCATATCTCTGTAGGCGTTTGGTCATCCATGGTCTCGCTTTACCCCAGCTTTTCCAGTTGGCTGGAAAGAAACCTTGGGAGACTAAGCACCTGATCGACACCATGCATCTTTGGAAATTTGGAGATATTAAAAACTATACGTCACTGGATCTCCTTGCGGCCATCTTTGACATCGACACTCCTAAGGACGACATCGATGGAAGTATGGTGGGGCAGGTCTACTGGATGGAAAAAGACTTGTCGCGGATCGCTCAGTACTGTGAAAAGGATGTGGCGACGGTAGCGCAGGTACTTCTGAAGATGAAGGGATTAGAGCTGATTCCGCACGATAAAATTATCTCCGTATAGTGGCTTTGCGACAGATATATATCTTTGCCATATGAAACATCTCGTAGCCCCCTCGTTGCTAGCCTCCGATTTTACAAATCTCGGAGATGAGGTCACTATGATCAATGAAAGTGAGGCAGACTGGTTGCACATTGATGTGATGGACGGGTGCTTTGTACCCAATATATCATTTGGCTTTCCTGTACTTGATGCGATCAAGGATAGCTGTGAAAAACCATTGGATGTACATTTGATGATCGTTGAGCCGGAGAAATACATTCATCGTTTTCAGAAATCAGGAGCTCACATCATCACTGTTCACGCTGAAGCTTGCCTACATTTGCACAGTACCGTTCAACTCATAAAAAGCCATGGTGCTAAGGTTGGCGTAGCTATCAATCCTCACACACCGGCAGCCATGGTCGAGGATGTACTGGAAGATCTTGATCTCGTACTCATTATGTCGGTCAACCCAGGGTATGGGGGACAGAAATTCATATATCGGTCTCTGCACAAGATTGAGCAGGTAAAATCCATGATCGTGACTCGTAATCTACCAGTTCTTGTAGAAGTTGATGGAGGGATTGGCTTGCAGAATGCAGAGAGGGTATTGCAAGCTGGTGCGGATGTGTTGGTTGCTGGAAGTGCTGTGTTTAAAGCAGAAGATGCTAAGAATTACATCCACCGATTGAAAAGTATTGGAAAAGATACGATTATCGTATAGCGGCCGTTTCTACTCGATAGCATTCCTTCAATGAGACCACACTTTTACCTCGTATTTCTATGTTTATTCCTTTGGCCTACCTGGTCTATCCAAGCTCAGACAGCCACTGCTTTTGGCTATCTGATAGATGCCACCTCAGAGACACCTATTGAAGTCGTCACCGTATATATTGAAGGTACCAACAGGGCGGTCGAGACGGATGACCAGGGCTACTTCCAAATCAACGTGCCCGCCAATGAACAGACAAAGTTGATCATGACTAGGATCGGTTACAAAATGACAACGGTAGCGGTACCTAATCTCAACATAGGTGAATCTGTCAGATTTGATATCGCCTTGGTACCAGATGACATGGATATGGAGGTGATTGTCCGGGAGAGTAAAATGGCAGATGCCGCCTTGATCAAAGAAGAAATTGAGGAGCTGAAATTGCTTCCTAGTACGACGGGTAACCTTGAATCAGTGCTACCTCACATTGCTTTGGGCACCAGTGGAGGTACGGGAGGAGAGCTGAGTTCGCAGTATAATGTGAGGGGGGGCAACTACGATGAGAATCTTGTCTATGTCAATGATTTTGAGATTTATAGACCTCAGTTGATTCGTGCAGGCCAGCAGGAAGGTTTGTCGTTTCCCAACATAGACTTGATCCGGAGTCTTTCTTTTTCTTCCGGGGGGTTTCAATCAAAATATGGAGATAAAATGTCTTCGGTTCTGGATGTGAAATACAAACGTCCCGACAGTACTGCGGCCTCGCTGGGTCTCAGTTTATTGGGAGGGAGTGCCCACCTGGAAGGCAGCAAATCTCTGGGCAGTGGAGGATATCGGAAGTTTCGATATCTGTTGGGAAGCCGGTACAAGACCAATGCATATTTGCTCGGATCCCTTGACACCAAAGGGGAGTACATCCCGAATTTCTTGGATGTGCAGGGATATTTTACCTATGATCTTACCAGAAGCCTTCAAATCGGTGTTTTGGGAAACTTCAACCAAAGTATCTATAAATTTCGACCTACGAGCCGATCAACAGCCTTAGGACTCATTGATTTTGCCCTGCAACTAAGCTCGGTGTTTGATGGAGGGGAGGTCGACGATTTTACAACTGGAATGGGGGGTGTATCACTCACCTATCTGCCAGACAGAAAGGAGAATCCCTTTTTCCTCAAATTGTTGGCGTCATCCTATCAGGCGGAGGAGAACGAGCGATTTGACATACTTGGTTTCTACCGACTCAGCCAGATAGAGACCAGCCTGGGCAGTGACAATGCAGGAGAAGAGATATTTGTTCTGGGGACTGGGACTCAACATCTTTTCACAAGAAATTTTCTGAGGTCAAATGTGACCAACATTGAACATCGAGGTGGATACGAGATGCAGTTGGAGAATGATATGAGTAAATCAGTCAGTCACTTTCTCGAGTGGAGCGTGAAGTATCAGCGCGAAGAGATCTTGGATCGACTAAACGAGTGGGAGCGGCTTGACTCGGCTGGATACTCCTTAAACTTTGATGAACAGCAAGTTCGTTTGAAGCGGGTACTAAAGACTCGCAACGATCTTAATACCAATCGAATCAGTGGTTTTCTTCAAAACACCTTCACCAAGATCATACCCGGTAGGAGTGAAGCTAGGTTGAGCACGGGGCTGAGGTTTACATACTGGGATCTCAACAATGAGATCGTGTTTAGTCCTCGCGCACAGTTTTTATATAAGCCCTTGGATTGGAACCGAGATATTTCCTTTCGGCTGGCAGCAGGATATTATGCGCAGCCTCCATTCTATCGTGAATTGCGGAGACCAGACGGATCGGTAAATCTGGATCTCAAGTCACAGAAGTCCATCCATGTAGTAGGGGGCATGACGATGGATTTTCAGGGCAAGCGGCAACGAGCCACAAAATTTAGGCTCATTACGGAAGCGTACTACAAGAGATTGTCTGATTTGGTGTCTTATGACATCGACAACGTACGCATACGGTATAGTGGGGAGAACGATGCGTCGGGCTATGTGGCCGGGCTGGATCTCAGACTCAATGGAGAGTTTGTAAAGGGAGCGGAGTCATGGGTGAACTTATCCTTCCTGCAAGCTAGGGAGTCGCTCAATGGCGTGCAGCACATCAAGATTGAAGAGGGTGGAGAAGAACGGAGAGAGGTCGACGATGTGCCGCGACCAACCGATCAGCTGATGACGCTTTCCGTATTCTTTCAGGATCATTTGCGTCGAAATGAGAACCTCAAGATGCACTTTAATTTCACCTTCGGTACAGGACTGCCCTTTGGTGTACCGGACAACAACATCATTTTCCGCAATCCATTTCGCTTCAAAGAGTACCACAGAGTGGATATCGGATTTTCTGCATTGCTCTACAATCAGAATTGGGCTGCCAGGCGACCCAATCACATACTTCGATTTACCAAGAATACCTGGCTGAGCGTGGAGGTCTTCAACCTGCTTCAGGTGGCCAATGTAGCATCCAATACTTGGATCAAGTCTATTTATAATGTCCAGTATGCCGTCAAGAACTTCTTGACTTCCCGACGGATTAACGTCAGGATAAAAATGGATTTTTGAAAAAATGCTCCATCAGCCGATCAACCAGGATAATATTGAGGCATCACGGACAGTAAGGACCATATCAGACCACCCAGGATGACATATCCCAACCAGTATGGCTTCATTCGGTCAGGATTTGGACCCCACATCAGTTTAGTGGCCTTGAACAGTGGATTTCGATGTCTTGCAATCCAGGTGTAGAGATGGTCGCACATGCCACGAAAAAGTGGATTTCCTTGGTACCAGGTATGGAGGAAAGTCCATTTCCCTCGCCCATAGGTCAGAGTTTTGGTGACTGCAGCCGCACCACGAAGAACGACACCATCTGCTTCGAATAGGTGCACAGCCTCCTGAAACTGGCTGGTGTCCACCTGGGGAAACGCATTTCCCACCTTTTGATATGGTGCATAATCAACCTCCTGACCTGTGATTTTATGCCACCTGGTGATCCAATATTTGCAAAAACCGCAGGTGCCATCCCAAACAAGCATAGGCTTAGTAAGGGAAGGGACTCCGGTCGGATCGACTTTGTTGTGAGCATTCATGGTATTTGTCTATGACTACATCCCAGCGCCAAGGGTTTGGTTAAGGTAAGCTAAAAAGAAAAACAATGTGTACATTTGCAGCCTTGTAAAAGCCTGATGTTCGATGCTCGAACGAATCAGGTATGGTTAAACCAAATAAATTTTATAGATGTCAGTCAAAATCAGACTTCAAAGAAGAGGTCGAAAAAAGAAACCCTTTTATCACATTGTTGTAGCAGATGCACGTGCACCACGTGACGGTCGATTTATCGAGAAGGTGGGTATCTATGATCCCATGACCAAGCCAGCAACGATTGACTTGGATCAAGATTTGGCCTATGAGTGGCTGATGAAGGGTGCACAGCCTACCGAAACTGTGCGGGCCATCCTAAAGTTCAAAGGTGTCCTCTACAAAAAACACTTGATGCGGGGTGTGCAAAAAGGAGCATTAACAGAGGAGCAAGCCATGGCCAAGTGGACATTGTGGATGGAGGAGAAGGAGGCAAAGATCAAGAAACGCCGAGAAGAGACTGCTGCGGAAAAGAGCAATAGGCTTGCGGAGATCAGTGGTACAATCCCAAAAATTGTCATCAAGGAAGATTCGGCTGAAGACGATACCGCTGGAGAAACTCCGAAAGATGAGACCGCACCGGTCGAGACGGCCAAAGGTGCTGAGGAAGAGCAAAAGAAGGAAGTACCGGCGGAAGAAGTCAGTGATAAGGCAGAAAGTGCTAAGGAGGAACAAAAGCAGGAAGCAACAGCGAAAGAGGTCAAGGATAAGAAAGAAGAGGCATCGAAGGGCGAGGCCAATGAGTCTGTAGGAGAGGAGATTTCGGGAGAGGAAAAACCAGCAGAAAAGAAGCAAGATGAAGCTAAGGAAGAAGCGGCATCTCCCTCATCTGAAGCTCCCGCACCCCCGACTGCTGAAAAATCGGCACCGAAGGAAAAGTCAGAATAGAGAAATGGTATGCTGATACCGGCATATGAAGATTGACCCGGTCACCTAGATTTACTGGTTGGATAGTGGGAAAGTTTGACAAAATGGATACAAAGGCGGACGCCGCAGTATTCAGAAATCATCCCCATCAATTTCCTACTCAATGGGTCATTCGAAGGACATCAGATTTATGGTTTTCTTATATTAGCAGACCGCCAGGATATGGACCTGATCGCACATAACAAGGAATGAGTATGGCGATCTTTCAGTGTTGGGATTCGAGGTTTGCTTTCTTTCAAATGCATGTAGAACTTATGAAACCACTAGGCAAAGATTATCAAGATAGATTGGACGAGATCAAGTCTGCGATCCAGACATCTCCCGAGCTGGAAACGTACCTTTCAGATGAAGAACCGGAAGACTATAATAAGCTGCAGGAAAAATTTGAAAAACAGATCAATGCTCTCTATGAAGAGGTCGCTGCTAAAAACCCTCTTCAGCTGTTTGATCTTGAAAATCATCTGATCGATCCTCAGTTCGAAGGTCTCTTTTTTCCTCGATTGCTGGGATATGCAGTCCTACGAGGCGATACCAATGAAGACGTAAAATATGTCAGACCTCAGGAGCATTTCAAAAAAATTCTCCTGGCGATTTGTAACTCCTTTTATTTTGACATAGTGAATCAACGTATTGGTCAAGCCATTCAAATCGGTTTTGCCCTGAGCAGCGATATTTGGATCACCAATCTAGTGGAGGAGATTCCAAACAAGCATATCAAGCAGTTTCTCCTTACCCAAAAGCTGGATAAGTATCGGGTCTTAAAGCATCGTAATGCTGGTTATCGACGGTTTCAAAAACAGTTTCAAACCACAAATTTTCAATCCACCGATTTTCCAACCACGCCGGCTGAGATGAGCACCTGGTTTGGATCATTGCGTAAATTTCTTGAATACCGGATATCGTCCAAGGCCGATCACTCGAGTTATTTAGAGCAGATTATGACCTTTCTTGAAAATGAGGATCTGCAGGGCACAGATAGGTATATTTATATTTTGGGCTTAGCTGCCAATTTCATCGATTTTGAGGCAGATGGTGACAAAAGAATGGGCAAAGTAATCAATCTCTTGCGAGCAAATGGAGGAGATTTTAATGATCGGTATTTTGTATTCTTAAATGGCTTAGTGACATCCCAATTGCCGTACTCTGCCGCCTGTGATGCCAAGGTGCATGCCTTATTGGATCCGAAAATTGAAGATGACCTATTGGCATATTACTCAGCACTTGCAGAAGTCAGTAAGAAGGGATTCGTACACGAAGATGCCAAGGAAGCAGTGCGGCAACTCTATAGCAAGTATGATGGTTTGTCAATGATCAATAGCTGCTTGCGTCTCTCAGTCCTCAAGCAATTTGTCCATGTCTTGAAGAATCTTTCTGAGGAGGCATATCCTGACTATTTCGAATTAAACAAGACTTTCGTGTCCTATATGGAGATATTCGATTATCAGCAGTTTAATCAATCTCTGAAGGAAGAATCGATCATGTATGTGCGAAAACTATTGAAGAAGTTTACTGATAAAAGAGGTAAGGATTATCAGGACATCAAGAAATTTGTCATTCCAACCTTTCAGGATTTGGGATTCATGAAAGAAAAGGAGGTGTTGGAGTTGTTTAAAACCCGCCGGAAGAGACGGGCAGTCGCTAAGTGATCGCTAATCAGTCATCAAGTCGAAATTTGTAACCCACTCCGCGCACAGATATAAAATACTTGGGTTCCTTTGGATTCTCCTCAAAATACTTCCGAAAGGAGAGGATAAAATTGTCGATAGTCCGTGTAGATGGAAAGACATCATATCCCCAAACAGTTTGCAGAATGTCCTGCCGAGAGACCACATCGTTTCTCCGATCTATCAGCAGCTTTAAGAGCATCGTTTCCTTTTTGGTCAGGCTGATTTCACCATTTTTTGAGAGCGCTTTGTAGTTGTTGAAATCAACCCAATAGCCACCGAAGGAGAATGTCTGCATGGCTGCCCCTACTTGGGGGATGGTTCTCCTGAGTACGTTGCGGATGCGCAGCAACAGCTCTTCCAGATTAAAGGGCTTATTGATATAATCGTCAGCACCAATCTTGAGGCCCTGTATGCGGTCCATGGGGGTATCCTTGGCTGTCAGGAAAATGATGGGTGTTTTACTGTCCTGTAGCCTGATCTGTTCACAAATGCCAAAACCATCAATGCCTGGCAACATCACATCCAGCAGGATTAAATCGAAGTGTTGATTTTGGTAGATGTCCAGTGCCTCTCTGCCATGTCCACTAGTCACCACATCGTATTCCTCCAGCCTCAGATTGATGGCTATAGCATCCTGTAGGCTTTGTTCGTCTTCCACTAGTAAGATTCTCACAAGATATGTGCTTTTGGTAAGGTGAGGACAAATATAGTTCCTTGAGGTTCATTGTTTTTTACTTCTATACTGCCTTGGTGCAACTCTACCATTTTTGCGACGATGTAGAGACCGATTCCTGTACCCCTGGCCTGTCTTATGTCTTCTTGTCCAGCACGGTAGAATTGTTCAAAGATCTTCGATCTTTCGGATGAAGGTATGCCAATACCATTATCTTTCACCTGTATCTCATATTTATGGGGAGTGTCTTGTAGCATCACTTCAACGCGGTGATCATGACCACCGTACTTGACGGCATTTTCGACCAGATTGTAAATCGCGGAGTACATACCTGTCACGTCTACGTGACTCATGACAGGCTCCTGTGGGACAACCAGGTGTACATCTGCACTGATATCTAGATGTTTGATGTCGGTTGTCACATTGGAAATGATTTCACCAATGTCTGCTGTCTCGAAAACGGGTTCATAGGATTTATCAAGTCTCGCCGACAATAGTAGGTTGTTCACCAAGGTTGACAATCGTTCTGCTTCCTGAATCCCATGACCAGACAGCTTCATGAGATCCGAGGGAGGCAATTTGCGCTTTCTGAAAGTCTCAAAAATCAAACGGATTGAGGCCAATGGTGATTTTAACTCGTGGGTGATGGCTAGGAGAAAATTCCTTTTTTGTCTGACAATTTCGATCTCCTTGGTGTAGACTCTATTGATAAACCAGATACCAAAAAATAATGCTACCACAAATACCAGACCTTCTCCCAAGATCATCGTCCTCTGCCTGGCATGATCATCACTGAGAGCTTGCCCTCGGCTGCCATAATCATCGATATTCTCCACTTGCAAAAGAGCGTATCTTGCCTCATACACCGCATCATTTTTTTTCAACAGCAGGATGGTCCACCATAGAAATGCCAGCAGCATGTACCCCGCTACCACGTGAGATAGGATACGAAGCCTTTTGGTCTTACTACTAGGTATGATTTTGTTAAGAAAAGATCGCATCGAGTCCTTTGTTAATGACCATGGCCGATTTATCTAATTCCTGAGTGGTATGTGCTACCGAAATAAAGCCAACTTCGTATCCCGATGGACCAAGATAAATACTATTTTGAAGTAGATAACGATGCAGTTTAGTGAAGTACCTCATACTCTTCTCATCGATATCCTTGGCAGAGATCATGGGGTCTCTCGAAAAGGCAATCCAAAAGATGGAGCCGAATTGTCGCACCTTAACCTCATATCCTCTTTGGTCAGCATGATGGTTTACTTGCTCCACAAAATAGCTGGTCTTCTGCTCCAATTCGTAGTAAAAGCCTGTCCGGACCATCTCCTGCAATGTGGCATATCCAGCCGCCATAGTGATGGGATTAGCAGAGAGGGTGCCAGCCTGATATACAGGTCCTTCTGGACTAAGATGTGACATAATCTCACTGGTAGAGGCAAAGGCTCCGACCGGCATCCCGCCACCCATGATTTTTCCAAGGGTGATGATGTCGGGTTGGATATCATAGAATCCTGCAGCACCATCAAATCCCACTCTAAATCCTGAGATGACTTCATCAAAAATGAGCAGGACATTGTGAGCAGTGCATAGTTTTCGCAGTCCCATAAGGAATGATGGCTCTTGTATCAACAATCCATGGTTAGCTGGAACCGGCTCAATGATGATGGCAGCGATATCCATGGCATGCTTCTTCATCAAGACCTCAACGGTCTCAAGCTCATTGAGGGATACCACGATGGTTTCCTTCACAAAAGAATCAGGGATTCCTGCCGAACTGCTTTCTCCCAGTGTGGCAAGACCTGATCCCGCCTTCACCAGCAACGAATCTACGTGACCGTGATAACAGCCTTCAAATTTGACAATCTTGTTTTTTCCCGTATAACCTCTGGCCAATCTAATGGCGGACATCACGGCCTCGGTACCTGAATTGACAAAGCGCAGCTGCTCGATGTAGCGATGACGGTCTATGATAAACTTGCCCAGTCGATTAGCGAGTGGGGTGGGTGCACCAAATGTACAGCCATTCATGATGCTTTCATTGATCGCCTTTCGCACCCTTGGATGATTATGACCAAGGATCAATGGTCCCCATGATCCACAGAAGTCGATATAGGTCCTGTTGTCCACACAGGTGATTCTTGATCCATGGCCCTTCTTCATAAAAATGGGTGTTCCTCCCACAGATTTGAAGGCACGTACCGGTGAGTGGACACCTCCGGGAAAGTACCGCAGTGCCTCAGTAAATAACTCGTTCGAAATATGATCTTTATTCATGAAAGTTTTTCCTAAAGTCTGAGTTACTAACAAAATTTGACATTGTTAGTTTCTTTAATGTGACAAATGCCAATGAGCCCTACAGTTTTGGCTATATTGGCGCCGATCTATTTGACCGATTGATAGTTGAATGAGCCATACCCTTAAGTTATATATACCCAGAGTATTAAGCGAAAATAAGATTGTCCTGTTGAAAGGTATCGGAGCCCTCAGGATTAGCTATCGATCTGCTCAAGATGATATGAATCTTACCTCACTCTCAGCGCCCAGAGAGGAGATATATTTTGTGCCTGGTGACGAAGATCGGCTCGATCCCATCTTAGTCAAGATTGTTGAGTTGATCGCCAAGGTTGAAAGGGATGAGGCCTCAGAATTGGTGCAGTCGTTTATGCAGGAGCTGAAAGCAGAACTGCGAGGTAACGGCTTTTTGACCTTTCCAACTATAGGATGGATCAAGCAAGATCATTGGGGTAGTCTTTTCTTTGAACCAGCTGCAGAATATATTGCAGTCACACGCTTTTTTGGCCTTGGTCAAGTTGAGTTACCCGAAGCACTTTCTGATGCTGAGCAAGAAGTGCTGGCTGACTTGAAGGAGACGGTATCAGAAAAGACGGCACGGGCAAAACTATTGCAGAGGAGACCTTCAGAGCGTACCTGGGGATTCATCATTTCAGGGGTGTTGCTCCTACTCACATTGCTTGCAGTACTGTGGTTTAATAATGGTACAAATGAATCTCACATGGTTAATGGGCAAGGGGAAGACCCTGGCACCCAGCCAGCTGAGCTGCCAGAGACCCACATGGACAAGCCACCTGCCATACTGCTGTCAAAGGATAGCCTGATCGTGGAAGAACTGCATCTTGTCGATCCACGTGGAGCTTCCGAATCCAGGGATGAAGATCCCGCACTTACGACGGTCTCCACAGGGTCCAAAGAGTGTGTAGTGGTCGTGGGAGCCTTTGCCCGCGAGGGAAATGTAACCAGGATGATCGATCGATTGGAATCAAGTGATTACGAGTCGGTGGTGATCCAAGGTCCACGACTCAAGAAGGTGGGAGTAAAAGTCAGATGTGATCGTGGCTATGCGGCGACTTTACGCTGGGCAAGGCAGCATATTGATGAGGGAGCCTGGTTGTACAAAAAAAGTGATGAGTGAATGCGTCCATTGCAGATATTCCAGGCCTCCGGCATTGGGATAGAGATCGGTTTTTATTGATTGCAGGACCCTGCGTAGTCGAAAATACCCGTATGCCCCTGCAGATCGCAGGTCGCCTCAGACAGTATACCGATGCCCTCGCCCTTCCCTTTGTTTTTAAAGCGTCGTACAGAAAAGCTAATCGAAGTAGGAATGACTCATTTACCGGCATTGGTGACGAAAGTGCACTGCAGCTCTTGGATGAGGTACGACAAACTCTGGAGATCCCTGTCATGACCGATGTGCATACAGAAGTTGAAGCGACATTCGCTGCAGACTATGTCGATATGCTCCAGATTCCAGCTTTTCTCTGCAGGCAATCATCCCTTCTGCATGCTGCTGGAAATACGGGCAAGTGGGTAAATATTAAGAAGGGGCAGTTTATGTCTCCGGAGAGTATGCAGTTTGCGGTGGAAAAGGTACGGGAGACGGGGAATGACCGCATACTTGTGACTGAGCGAGGTACGACCTTTGGCTACCAAGATCTGGTGGTAGATTTTCGAGGATTTTCAACGATGCGAGCATTTGCTCCATTGGTACTAGATTGTACGCACGCGCTGCAACGACCCAACCAGGCATCGGGTGTAACGGGCGGCAATCCAGGACAAATTCAGACCTTGGCGATGGCCGGTATGGCCGCCGGCGTCGATGCACTGTTCATTGAGACCCATCCACATCCAGAAGAGGCACTATCTGATGGTGCTAATATGCTTCCCATGCACAAACTGCCAGAGATTTTAGATAAGTGTTTGGCCATCAAAAGGGCGATCCATGATAAAGAAGATTGAGATAGCAGTTGCTCCAGAAATGATCTCCGATGAGTCTGCCATAGTCAGAAAGGTAAGTCAATATTCGGGATGTAAGCAAACAGACATCAACACCTATCAGATCTTAAAGAAGTCGATCGATGCTAGACGGGATCCCGTGTATCGGCTCTCGGTGGAGGTTTTTACCGGGGACGATTGGCCAGTCGAGGAAACCAGCATACTGAGCACCTATCGCAATGTAGCGGAGGCCGAAGAGGTGCTGATCATAGGAGCAGGGCCAGCAGGCTACTTTGCAGCCTTGGAATGCATAGCTAATGGTCTTAAGCCCGTAGTGATCGAGAGGGGAAAAGATGTCCAAACAAGAAGACGGGATCTCAAGGCCATTCATCAAGAAGGGATTGTGAATCCCAATTCAAACTATTGCTTTGGAGAAGGTGGAGCCGGCACCTATTCGGATGGCAAACTATACACGCGCTCCAAGAAAAGAGGTCATGTCAAAGAGATCCTGAAGATTTTAGTGGAACACGGTGCTCATCAAGATATTCTGATCGATGCACATCCCCATATCGGATCAAATAAGCTCCCTGCAATCATTGCAAGCATTCGTGAAACCATCCTTCAATACGGTGGTGAGGTCAGGTTTGACAGTTTGGTCACCGACTTCTTGATAGAGGCAAATACGATCATAGGTGTGCAGATCAACCGAGTTCAGATAGTCAAGTGCAGCAAGGTGGTTTTAGCCACCGGCCATTCAGCCAGGGATATTTATCACATGCTGGATCGACATGGAGTAGCTATGGAAGAGAAGGCATTTGCTTTGGGAGTGAGGATAGAGCATAAGCAAGGTCTGATTGATAAACTGCAGTATGGCACTACACCGAAAAGTGAGCATCTCCCAGCAGCATCGTATCGGCTTTCAACTTCTATTGCTGGCACCGGGGTTTACACTTTTTGCATGTGTCCTGGTGGAATGATCGTGCCGGCTGCAACAGCTCCTGGTGAACTGGTCGTTAACGGCATGTCACTTTCGCGCCGCGATTCTCCGTATGCCAATGCAGGCCTAGTGGTCTCCATCACACCGGGTTATTGGAAGGAACTGGGTTTCTCCGGAGTCCTTGGCGGAGTTGACTTTCAGATGGCCCTGGAAAAAACGTTTTATGCGGTTGCCGAAGGCTCTCAAAGGGCACCTGCGCAGCGCCTGATGGATTTTGTGCGCGGTGTGCCTTCCAGTGATTTACCATCAACTTCTTATATACCGGGTCTCCTACTAGCCCCTGTACATGAATTGATACCGGAAAGTATCTACCGATTGCTGGTTGCCGGAATCATGGCATTTGAAAAAAAGATGCCCGGCTATCTCACCAATGAGGCGGTGGTCGTCGGATTGGAAAGTCGAACAAGCTCGCCAGTGCGGATTCCTCGAGACGATCAGTCGCTGATGCACACCACAGTCTCAGGTCTGTATCCAACAGGAGAGGGGGCAGGATATGCTGGTGGTATCATATCAGCAGCGATCGACGGCAGACGCGTGATCCAATCCTTGGCAAATTTGTAGCGGATTCACGAGCTTAGTTGGGCTAATTAGCTACCTTGCCGTGCTGTCTGATTTCGCAGTGCAGATATACAAGCATTATGAAAGATGTCGTTGATCTTGTTGGCAGAATCCTGCTTTCCTTCATTTTTATTTATGAAGCCATTGATTCCATGCTTTACTTCCGAAAGACCAAGGATCTGATGACGGAATATGGCTTAACCTTCCAGCAGGACATGTTGCTGATTGGTGCTATCTTCTTGCTCCTACTGGGTGGCACCCTTGTGTTGTTGGGTTATCGCACGTCGTTTGGTGCCATCTTGATCTTATTGTATTGGCTGCCAGTCACCTTTATAGTGCACTCATTTTGGAATGATACTGATCCTGTGCGCAGGTTGGAGGCCATTCTTTTTATGAAAAATATCGCCATCACTGGTGGGCTCCTATTGGTGATGGTGAATACCAGTGGTAAGTACAGCATCAAGACACTGTTGGCCAACACCAGGGTTCCCAAACGATTTAGGTGATATCGGTGTCAAATGGGAAGCCCATTCATAGGTGCACGATCGGCTTCAGAGGTGGTCTGTGGCTGATCATCGTTATCCTGAATTTAGGTAACGCATCGAGTCCGGATTCGATTTAGGTATATGGATGACTTGATGTCATGCAGCACTAACCATCTAAATCTCCACCGCAATGCTTGCAAAAGCTTGCATTGTTATCATGGCCCTCCAGACTGCAATGTGGGCATGCCTGCCCATTAACTTTTGAATTACCCTTAATAATACTGGCTGAGACAATGCCTGTCGGTACAGCGATCACCGCATAACCCGTGATCATGACGATGGCAGATAAGAATTTGCCAAAGTTTGTGACCGGATAAATGTCGCCATAACCGACCGTTGTGAGGGTCACGATCGCCCAATAAATCCCCGTAGGAATGCTGTCGAATTGCTCATTGACACCTCCTTCTATCACGTACATGGCCGATCCAATAATGACCACCATGAGCAAGACGAAGTATAGAAAGACAGCAATCTTACCCCAACTAGCTCTTACAGACTCGAGGATGACTGCCCCGTGCTCCATGTAGGTGCCAATCTTGAATATCCGAAAGACTCGAAGTAATCTCAGAGATCGAATCACAATCAACGATTGTGCACCAGCCATCAAAAACATCAAGTATGTGGGTATGATGGCCAGAAGGTCTACGATCCCAAAGAAGCTAGTGGCGTATTTCCAAGGTTTGTGCACACAGTATAGCCTTAGTATGTACTCGATGGTGAAGAAAATCGTAAACAACCATTCCAGCAATAAGAAGATGTGCTGGAAGTTGGCCCGCCAATATTCCACACTCTCAAGGATGACCGTGATTACGCTTCCCAATATGAATATGAGAAGGGCTACGTCGAAAAACTTACCTGCTGGCGTGTCAGATTCGAAGATGATTTCGTAAATCCGCTCTCTATTTCGGCCGAATTTCTTTACTGATGCGGTCATTGATGGGAAGCACTTTCGTAAACTCCTTCATTCGACCAGCAGGTGTACGCGGTCGTTTCCTTGATGAAATCTTGATAAAACACGTGGAAAAGTCGAAAGATGAAAGTGAGAAATGAAAAAAAGGAGGGGGCCTGCCTTATCTTGTAATCTGGGATGGCCTCTAATCCTTTGTTGGCTCGCATAAGCAGAAAACCCCTCCTGATATTTTCGAAAATTAAATATAGATAAATAAAACCAACATGTATAGTAATTCAACCAATTTCAGCTCTCAACCCACATTTGACAACAAAATTCACCAGTATCAGACCTAAGATATCAGCGATCTCATTAGTTGCACTGGTTCTGTTCCTTTACCGCGCAGAGAATGTTGATGTCTAGATCTGTCTTTTGTGCATCGTCATAAATGGTGACGATGTCTTATGGCTCACGTCAACATGCTGAAGATCAGCTGTGTATGAAGTTGCAAAGTTCTGGTGATGGTGGTTACCTGTGTTTTCCCAAGGTTCAGTTGCTCGGGCGAACATCATCTGTCCCATCGACCGACCATGGTAGTAAGGATATCTGACCTTTTCGTAAGAAAATTGCTAGACCAAGTCCGAATCTTCCCAGTTCTTTTCGACCTTTCTCAACTCAGGCAGGTCCAGCGTATCTTGGTCAGTAGACTGCCGCTCACGGCGCTGTTCTTGACTGTGATCTGAGTGATTCATCTTGCTCAGTTCTTCTTCGATTTTTCGCTCTTCCCAATCACGACCCATGCCTGGAAATCCAAACACATCTATCGCCTCAGCTGCTATACCCACACCCCAACCTGCCACCACGACCAGCGTGATCCAAGGGGGCATGCGGAGGACAAAAAAGAGCACCATCAGAAAAATACTCGTGATCATCCACGATGACAGGTGTTTGTAAAACTTCTTCATCTTGGCGACCCTTCGTTGAGCCCTAAGATATTTTTCTTCTTCCACCGACATAGTAAGGTCTTGAATATTTCATTTGGATAAGGTGCACATCCACTCTACTAACGATAATCCACGGCTACTTTGTTCAAATTTCTCCACCAATTTAAACATTACATGGTTTTGGTGAGAGCAATACTTGATCGGGAAGATCACTTTCGTACCTCCGAGCGCTGTGATTTCTACATTCCGGGCAGACAAAGTGGTTGTGGTGGCATGGCAATCTGGGAAGCCGGGAGGCCTTACCACCCTGAAGTCATCGACAGGTATAGAATCATCCCCTCTCAACACGATCATATCCGATATGACATAGCATATTATCAGTGGCGTCATCCCAACTTAGAGATGACTGAGCATCGAGTAGTGCAGATACTACAGGGACATTATCACCGATAAGGGCACCATTGTATATCATTCGCCCGGAAAATGCGGAATTCGCTCCAGCTAGTGGAGGGTTTGCTTGGGCTGACTTAACGAAACGCTACCATCACTATTTCTTGATCAAGATTACTTGACTTGCTATCCATCCAGAGAGGGCACCACCGATCGCTCCTACAATGCCAGTAATGACTATTAGTGTCCAATGAGACATCCCCCCAAATAGGTCACCTATTTGTTTGCTAAGCAGATGTTGATTACTTATATCCAGAAGGGTGGCACACCCACTCCAAAGAACAAAAAGTGACAAGGCTCCGACAATGATGGCTTTCTTGGTAGATACAGGCCAAGTCACTATCCCAATTAATGGTGCCGCAAACGAAGCCAACCAATGCAGATAGGAGGCCAGCACATATCCTATGAGAACGATAAATAGGGTAGTGAGTATGCTTCTCATGGTGATAATTTGAGTGCAAAAGTTTGCATCGAGCGGATATCTGCAGGGGCATGGACAAAGTGGAGTGGGTAGTAATTTCCTAGCGCCCAATCTTGAATCATATTATTGTAATAGGGACTACCAGGATTTCCGGACTGGCCTCCTGGATAGATACCCCAAGCCTTGATCTCCTCCGTATCCAACTCCACCACCATGCGCCATGAGGGGCCATGTGTTTCCTTGATCGAATTCAAAGCACTGGCCGTACCTCCAACTGGGATGTTTTGGGTGGAAAAAGCAGGTATGCGACTAAGATGATTGACACCCACCCGTTTGTATGATTGCCAGTCCATGATCACACCTGGTACCTCGAGGCTGTCGCAGTACTGTCTGGCCCTTTGAAAACTCTTCTCTGCCACGTGCTCAGCTGTCTCATGCGATGGTGTTCCAAGCAGGTCGAAGCATGGATGGCGTGGGTCCTCTGCAAGGATGTCTATTAATCGCCAGGTTTCCGGGGTCAGGAGCTCTAGATCACTGTTGGTGTTTATTTCATCCCAGGTCAGTTTTTCAAAAATCTCATGCCATTTTTCGAAGAAGACTGGAGCCTTTGCAGCTGCCCTAAAGTGATGATCCCAGCCTGAAAGTGTCTGGTACCAGGGATCGTCGTGATATGTACTGCTATCCAACATGCTCAGCAGAAGGGGGCACAATTCTGCAGCGAGGATACTGAAATCATTCAACTGCAGGGCCTTCATGTCCTGCACCGTGACATCATGCATATTTGATAGATATTGATTGAGTGTACGACCCCGATAATCATCAAAATAACCGTGATAGTTATAGGGATAGGTAGAGTCCGTGGAATGTTGATTGGCAGATGACACAAATCCTCTCTCTGGATTGATGACCATCGGATTTTGACCTGTGGGGACAAATCCATGCCAGTCGTTTCTTGAATCATCACCGGCTAGCACAAATCGACCAGCGCCATCTCTTACTGGTATGGTACCCTGAACCCTGATGGCAACATCACCACTTCTTGAGGCAAAGACAAAATTTTGGGCGGGATTAGAAAAGTCTGAGATGGCACCGAGATAGTCCTCCACATTTTTGGCCTTGTTCAGATTTGCGAAGGTGTTCAGGATGCAGTCATTTCCAGCATGATAAGCAGGTAGCCATTTCAATGCCAATGAAATACTATCATCGATATAAATGGGGCCCCAGGTGGTATACCTGATTGTGTCGATGATAGGTGATTCTCCCTTGACGTGAATAGTATCTATTTGATCTAGTGTTCGGAGCTCCTGGTCGTCCAGACGGTAGATGCCTTGCTGTTTATCGACCCAGTTTATTTCATAAAGATCTGATACGTCTATGCCTACATTTGTCTGACCCCAAGCTACATCCTCATTAAATCCGATGATGATGTGGGGTACACCCGGCAGCGTGACCCCGTAACTGTTACGATCATCTCCCTGCAATTGCATTTCGTACCAGATCGAAGGTAAAGTCAGATCAAGATGAGGATCATTGCACAAAATCGGATGACCACTGGCAGTGTGCGATCCAGATACTGCCCAGTTGTTGCTGCCAACGTGTCGATGAGTTGTATTGTTGAAGCGATTTGGGATGGCTCCCTGCTTCAAGATTGCCCTGCCGACAGATGGTATCAAAGGTTCAAAATCATAGGTTACTTCAGTAGGGATCACTGGTGATTGATGTGGATTGTGAAAAGGAAAGTAAAACTCAAACATCTCTTCTCCTAATAACTGGCGAGTATTGCTGGCGGCGATATCTTCATTTCTACTGCATAGTGCCAGGTTCATCGACATCATAATCAAGGCAGTGTGATAGTCTGACCACCTCTCCGGTTGATAGTTAAAGAGCTTAAATTCTATAGGCAAGTTGCTTGTCTGGAGTTGGTCTATGTAAAAATTGACGCCTTCTACATAGGCTTGCAGCAGTGGATAGGAATCGCACTTTTTCCATCCTTCAGCATATCGATGAGCCACCATCGGAACTCCCATCCGGCGCATCTGTCGATCTAAATCCACCAGGCGTTTTCCAAAAACTTCTGCTAACCGCCCAGCTGCTTTTCTGGTTGAAATATCCATCTGCCAAAGCCTAAACCTTGCGTGCAGATAGCCCTGCGCAAAAAGTATATCTTCTTGATTGGCACCGAAGATGTGAGGTACTAAACGGTCATCAAAAACAATCTCAACTCCAGAGTGCAACGGAAGCTTCGAAATTTCTTCATCTTCAAATTGGACTGATTCGGCATTTTGCCAGAATCCCACAAATGGATTAATAAATGTGCCCAACGGGGGTAAGGTCCCTGTAGAGGTGGAGAAGGGCACATTCAAAGCTAGACAATAGGAGGCCAAAAGAGCTATGGATAAAATGAGCTGACCGTATTTTAGCATGAGCAAAGCGATGAACTGTGAAAATATGAAATTCATGGATTGCTCGGGCATGAGGAGGCCCTTCGCAAGATTAGTCGAAAGCTATGGAAGGGTTGGCCAGTACCAAGTGCTGCCAGGGTCCCAGTTTGACCCGACCATTCTCCTGAGTGCTAAAGTCTCTACCGGTGAAAAGATCGGTGAGTGATCCATCTGCGATCTCGATGGGAGCCTCCACCGATCGATCACTACAGTTCACCACGACAGCCACTCGATGACCATCTTTTTCGCGTAGAAATGCAAAAACTTCTGGTTCCGTTTCGAGCAGCTCCATTCGGCCCCCATGCATCCCATTATACAAGGCCTTGTTGTACTTTTTTAGTTGGATCAACTTAGTGTAGAAATCTTGTAAGGGAGTCTCATCCCAGATGATTTCCTCTTTTTCATACAGTGCTGATGTCTCAGGGAGTCCCGTTTCTTGTCCTCCCTGTATCATGGGAATGCCCTCCATGGTCATCATGAGTGTCGCCATGGCAAGATCGGCCTCGGGAGCATAGAGTTTGGGGGGATTTGGCTGATGACCAGGATTACTCAATCCGGTATAGTTGACATGGAAGTATCCTGCTGGATACTTCTTACGGTCTTCCCGGATATATGAACGGAGATCTTCTCCATTAGCCTGGCCGTTTTTGATGCTATGAAAAAGTTGGTATAGTGTCCAACCATTGGTGGCTTGAAAACAGTTTTCGAAATCAGTGGCAGTGCCCTCGGCCTCTGCGATCATAAACACTTGTTTGACCGTCTCCAGGGCGGGCCTACAAGCTGCCCAAAAATCATCAGGAATCTGCTGTGAAGCATGACATCTGAATCCGTCGACATCAGCAGAACGCAGCCAAAATTTCATAGACTCAATCATGGTACTGCGCAAGGGCTCCACTGAATAGTCGAGTTCAGCCACGTCTGTCCAGACAGTGGGTTTCTCCTGGAAGTAGGGATGACTAATGGTGTCATTACGCCGCACAAACCATTTGGGCTGAGTATTAATCCAGGCATGATCCCATGACGTATGATTACCCACCCAATCCAGCACTACATGCATCCCCATGTCTTGAATTTCGAGAGTCAAGTCTCGAAAATCTTCGAAGGAGCCCAATTCAGGATTGACCTTGGTGAAATCAGCAACGGCATAAGGGTTTCCCAAGGTGCCCTTTCTCTTTTCAAATCCGATCGGATTGACGGGGGTAAAAATGACGGTCATGATGCCCATTTTACGCAATCGCGACAAGTGCTTTCGGAATGCTCTAAAAGTGCCCTCATTGGTATAGTTTCGGATATCTACTTCGTATAAGGTGGCATTTTTGAGCCAGAGAGGAACCTTCATTTTCCGCACTTGGAACATCTTGTCCGGCTGGCTTCTGTCTTCTCCTGAGGGGGCATCGCGTTTGCAGGAGATCATCGTGAGCAGTAACAGTAATAGAGGAACCATCGCCCAACTCTTCAGTAATCCTTTCATCGATCTGCATATTTGTAGCAGGCCAATTCTCCCTGACCGATATCAACCAATTCTTGATTGACCTGTACTGTCAGTGATGGCCCCTGATTTATGATGTTAAGCTCGGATTTGTTGATCTCAATTGCTAGCGGACGGCCTTGGTAGTTGATCTTAAAATGAAAACTGTCCCACTCCTTGGGGCACTGCGGGGTAAATGAAAGGTGCCCACCATACCATCGCAGACCAGCAAATCCTTTGATGATAGACATCCATGTACCGGCCATACTGGTGATGTGACACCCATCTTCCGTGTCATTATTATAGTCATCCAGGTCGAGTCTTGCGGTGCGTAAGTACATCTGATAGGCTTTGTCGGTGTGACCTATGCTTGCGGCCAAAATCGCGTGTACACAGGGAGAAAGGGATGATTCATGAACGGTCATAGGTTCATAGAATTCGAAATTTTGCTCGATATCCTCCTTCGTAAAATCCTGCTCGAAAAGGTACAGACCCTGCAGTACATCGGCTTGCTTGATGAAACAAGAGCGGAGAATCCTATCCCAGCTCCAATGTTGATTCAGGGGTAGGTCGTCTTTGTTGATGGTGTCAGTGGATCTGATTTCCTTGTCGAGGAATCCCTCTTGCTGAAGCTTTATACCCCTCTCAGTATCCTCTGGCAGATAGATTTGATTGGCTACGATCTGCCATTGCCTTGGTTCATCCTCGTGCAGGTGTAGTTCTTCTTGCAGTCGATCCCGGGTGGCTTGGGAGACATCCAACCACTGGGTCCGTGCATAATCGAGACACCACCGGGCGATGTAATTAGTATACCAATTATTGTTGATGTTGTTTTCATATTCATTGGGTCCGGTCACGCCGTGGATCACATACTGTTGTTTTGGCACGGAAAAATGGGCTCGTTGTGTCCAAAATCGAGCAATCGCAACCAGGATCTCCAGCCCATATTGTGGCATGTACTCCTCATCACCCGTATAGTCGATGAAGTCCTTAATGGCATGGGCTATGGCTCCGTTGCGATGGATTTCTTCAAAGGTGATTTCCCATTCATTGTGACACTCTTCACCGGTCATGGTCACCATCGGGTATAGGGCAGCTCCATCCTTAAATCCGAGTTTTTCAGCATTCTCAATGGCTTTTGCCAGGTGCCGATAGCGATATAAAAGCAAGTTTTTGGCTACCGCAGGAGGTGCGGTAGCTAAGTAGAATGGCAGGCAATAAGCCTCGGTGTCCCAGTAAGTGCTTCCTCCATACTTTTCACCCGTGAAGCCCTTCGGACCAATATTGAGCCGGGCATCTTCACCAGTATAGGTTTGGTTGAGTTGAAAGATGTTGAATCTAATACCTTGTTGAGCGGAAATATCCCCCTCAATTCGAATGTCACTTTGATCCCACTTCTCCAACCATCGATGGCAATGAGCATCCAAGAGATCTTCGTATCCCTGATCCCGGTGTGCGTCCATCGCAGCAAGGCCAAGCATGCTAAGATCACCATCTGGGTGGGTAAAGCTGGTATGTATGCTCACAAATTTATCCAGGATAA
Organism: Saprospiraceae bacterium; assembly: GCA_965223025.1. GTDB lineage: Bacteria > Bacteroidota > Bacteroidia > Chitinophagales > Saprospiraceae > JABDMH01. The sequence goes on along the minus strand of CBDCVP010000023.1, from coordinate 2,384,163 downwards.
TCTGGTCATTGGGACTACACTGCAACGTCCAATGCGAAGTAACTTTTTTCTCTTGCGTCGTTCGTTTATCTGCTTGGTAGTATGCTGCATTGAGCTGGCATGTATGCGCTACAGTGTATTGAGCGACAAAGCCTGATTTTTTGGTGGTGGCTTGCAACTGTCCATAGTTTTTCTGCCAGCTGGTGTGATATCGGTGCCAGAACTGCTCATCGTAGTTGGCATCTTCGTTCATTACATCACCGTCGATAGAAGACTCTATCCTGATCTGGGTTGTATGATTCAGGACTTTGATCTGGTAACGCATGATGCCCAGATCATGATGCTGATAATGGCAGAGGCGAGTTGATTGAATCTCTAGCTTGACACCTTTGGCATGTTCGACGATGCAGTGCCGATGTAGAAGACCTTTTTTCATATCTAAGACGCGCTCAAAATCGAGGATGCGCCAGGTCGTCAGGTCGAGCGGATAGTCGTCAAAATAGATCTTTAGGTCGATCCAATTGGGTGCGTTCAGAACTTTCGCAAAGTACGTTGGATATCCGTTTTTCCACCAGCCCACCTTAGTTTTGTCGGGGTAATAGATCCCTGCCAGGTAGGAACCTTGCAGGGATTTGCCTGAATAGGTCTCTTCAAAATTAGCACGTTGGCCCATCAGACCATTGCCAATGCTAAAAATACTTTCTGCGACCTGATGATTTTCGGGGTTGAAACGATCTTCAATGATCTTCCACGGATGATGTTTGATGAAATTTCTCATGAAGTCTCACAGTGGTTGAGCAAATGACAAATGGACCGATAGGAAGTTTGGCGTAGGTCTTCCAAAACGTGGTCAGCTTCATCAAGTACCCGGGCATTTCCGACACCAATGGCCATCATTCCTGCACGCTTAGCTGCCGTGACGCCTTTGGCGGCATCTTCGATGACGACGCAGGCCGATGGGTCCATACCAAGTCGCTCTGCAGCCAAAAGGAAAACAGCAGGATCAGGCTTACCTGCTACGACGTCGTTGCCATCGACGATGACATCAAATTGATCTTCGATGCCAATCAATTCGAGAATTCTGCGGGCATTGCGACTGGCAGATCCCAGAGCTTGCTTCATGCCAGCACGCCGTAGAGATTGCATCAACTCCGCGACACCAGGTAGTAGATCATTCTTCGAAATCGATTGAATCGACTCAAGATACCACTCGTTCTTCAGTGCACAGAGTTTCTCCTTTGCCTCCTGACTCTTCTCCATCTGTGCTAGGTCGAGAATCATCTCCAGTGAATGCATCCTACTGGCTCCTTTGAGGGGCTCATTATCAGCTACTTTAAAGTCATATCCGAAGGTTTTGCAGAGTCTCTTCCAAGATAGATAGTGATATTTGGCAGTGTCGATGATCACACCGTCCAAATCGAAAATAAATGCCTGAATGTCGTTTTTCATAGGCTTGCAAAGGTATGGATTGGCAGGGAAATCATGAGCGCTATGTTCTTTCCGCCGATCTAAGATTATGTAAAATGAAGGGTAGAGATGGGCCTGGCCTGTACTGCCCGGGTGAGGTTGCGCCGTGACGACCAGTTTTTTGGCACACAGATTAACGAAATATCAGTAGGAGTCAGAGATGAATTCTTTCAAACAAGTAGTGTGTGGAAGATCTCAGGGGGAAATGAGCTCTAATGCACACTATGAAGCCAGGAACCGCCCTGGAGCAGTCTTGATCTCTTCATCGGGTAAATACCCATCTCTTTTCTTGACTGAGATCTGGGTGATACATGTATCCTTCCAGGTTGAAACCCTTAATTCTTTCAGGATCCGTGAGTCTTTTCCTTACAATGTATTGAGCCATAAAACCACGGGCTCGCTTGGCACTGAATGAAATAAATTTCAATTGACCATCTCGCAATTCACGGAAGTCTATATCATAGATGTCTGCATCCAGTACTTTCTGATCTACGGCTTTAAAGTACTCATTAGAGGCAAGGTTGATGACAGCTCGGCTTTTTGTGGCCTTCAGGTCTTTATTAATGGTTTCTGCGATTTTTGTACCCCAAAAATCATAGAGCGATTTTCCTCTTTGGGTCGTTAGCTTGGTGCCCATTTCCAGCCGGTAAGGTTGTATTACATCCAGGGGGCGTAAAAGGCCGTACAGGCCTGAAAGCATGCGCACATGTTTCTGTGCGTAGGCAATTTGTTTTTCGGTAAAACTGGCTGCATCCAAACCTTGATAGACATCGCCGGTAAAGGCAAACATGGCTTGCTTGGCATTTTTTACAGTGTGTTGGGGTGAATAGTTTTTGAATCGGCCTACGTTCAGCTCAGACAGTTTTTCGCTTATTTTCATCAGATCACGTAAATCCTTAGCCTTCTTCCCCTTCATAACTAGGGCCAGTTCATTGGCATCATTCTTAAAGCGCGGCTGCGACCTTTCCAGATGAGGCAGCGGATCAAAGTTGAGAGATTTAGCAGGAGATAAGAGTATGATCATCTTACTTGATTTCGGTGAATTATCGGATATAAAAAAGCTCTGAAGGGGTTGCCTTCAGAGCTAAAAACAGTATTATTTTTTAATTGTTGCCTCAGAACAAAGATCCCTCCTTAGTGGGAACGCTCTCTTCCTCGACCACATTATTCACTTTGCCCTTTATGGTAAGCACTATCTTCTCTTCGATATTGGTGGTCAATGTCACAGTCTTGGTAAACTGACCAATTCTCTTGGTATCATATCGAACATCAATGCTTCCTGTCTGTCCCGGCATAATGGGATCCTTGGGATAGTCTGGTACCGTACAGCCACAGCTGCCCTTGGCACTTTTGATCACCAAAGGTTCAGAACCAATATTGGTAAACATGAATTTTCGCAGTGGATCGCTGCCTTTATCGATTTCACCATAATCAATGACTTTGGTTTCAAATTCCATCATTGGACCACTGGCTGGATCTACCTTCTCTAGGGTCTTCTCAGCCTGCTGTTTGATCTCGGTAGCTGATTGATCGGCCGACTGTCCCACAACTAGGGTAACAGCAAATAAAGTCAGTAATAGGGTGTGAAGTATCTTTTTCATGTTGAATCTACTTTTTCTCTATGCAAATATACGATTATAAATAAAGATATTGTGCGAAGCAGGTGCCGGTTCTCGACAATAAGGAGTAAGCTTATCCGAAAATGTGTACTCACCTTCGTTCTCCAACATTACAACGAAAATCAGGCCAATTTATGTTCCACAAAGAGCATCTTTTCTGCCCCACCGGTTGTACTGCTGGGACCCTGGAGATTTCGATACTCTTAGGAAAGATGCTATCTTTGAGGTCACAGGAGAATTCCTTAAACCTCATAGTGCTTTATGGATTTTGAACCCCTTCTAGATGTTGAAGTAGATGATGTCAAAGGGGGTGGGAGGTTTACCAAAGAGGTGCTCAAGGATTTTTACATATGCTGTGTAAGTCGTGAAGCATCGATTCTTGCCCGCAAGGAAGTGCTCACAGGAAAAGCCAAGTTTGGCATCACTGGCGATGGAAAAGAGCTGGCCCAGGTTGCGCTGGCGAAAGCGATCAAAAATGGTGACTTCAGGGCAGGATATTATCGTGATCAAACCCTGCTTTTTGCATTGGGTGAAGCGACTGTCGAGGAGTTTTTTTCGCAACTATACGCCGATGTAGAACATGACCCATTTTCGGCTGGACGCCAGATGATCACCCACTTTGCCAGCAGGCTGGTCAATGAAGACGGGTCTTTCACCAAACACACAGCTCAGTTCAATAGTACTGCCGATGTGTCTTGCACCGCCGGACAGGTAGGACGGGCAGTGGGCTTAGGTCTGGCATCGAAGAAGTATAGGGAGATGTCGACACTGTACGATCCAGACCTGTCCGATCATGGCAACGAGGTCGTGATCTGCACGATTGGAGATGGCAGCACCAGTGAGGGTGCATTTTGGGAAGCGGTCAATGCTTCGTCCGTCCAGAAGATTCCGGTAGGGTTTTGCGTTTGGGACGATGGATATGCGATCTCTGTGCCCAAGAAGTATCAGACTACAAAGCAGAGTATATCCAAGGCTCTTGAGGGATTTTTAGTAGATGAGAGGGGAGAAGGTATGCGGATTTATGTCGCCAAGGCCTGGGACTACCCAAGTCTTTGCGACATGTTTATTCGAGGTGTTGCCAAAATCAGGGATTCTCATACACCTGCCCTGTTTCACGTACAAGATACCACCCAACCATCGGGTCATTCCACATCGGGATCTCACCAGCGCTACAAACCCGCAGAACGCATTGCCTGGGAGAAAGAGATGGATTGCATCGACGCTTTCGAAACATGGATCTTAGAGACCAGACTTACCGACATATCGACCCTTCAGAGACTGCGCCGGGAGGCCAAGACCTATGCCTTGGCGTGTAAGAATCGGGCATGGAAGATGTATACCGCTCCCATCAGCAAGCTGAAGCAGGATCTGATCGAAGTTCTTGCCCATCATGAGCAGACTTTTCCAGCGATGTTGGAGAAAATTAGGAGATTGGAAAAACTAGTCCATCCTACGCGAAGCGAGCTTTTGGCACTCGCCAGGGATGCCTACTTCAGATTGGCAGGTAGCCATGTGTCTCAGTTGGACCAACTGAAGGGGTGGATCGACAGAGAGTGTGATCAAATGGAGAGCAATTATGCCCGCCATCTGTATACCGAAGGCCCATCTTCGGCTTTGGCTGTGCCAGTCATAGATCCAGTATTTGGCGAAGAAACGACCGAGCTTCGTGGATTTGAAATACTCAACCATTTCTTTGATGTTGCCTTCCAGCAGTACCCAAATCTTTTTGCCTTTGGGGAAGATGTGGGCAAACTCGGTGATGTGAACCAAGGGATGATGGGCATGCAAGCTAAATATGGAGTAGAGAGGGTGTTTGACACTGGTATCCGGGAATGGACAATCGTAGGCCAGGCCATTGGCATGGCCATAAGAGGATTGAGGCCAATTGCGGAAGTACAGTACCTCGATTATCTGATTTATGCCATGCCACCGCTGGTAGATGACTTGGCCACAATCAGTTATCGATCGGCAGGTATACAAAGAGCACCGGCCGTCATCCGTACGCGAGGACATCGACTCGAAGGAATCTGGCACACGGGCTCACCTATGGGAATGATGCTCCATAGCATGCGCGGGATCTACATTTTGGTACCACGTAATATGGTACAGGCTGCAGGGATGTATAATACCATGCTGCAGTCGACAGATCCGGCGATCATGATAGAATGTCTGAATGCCTATCGCTTCAAAGAAATGATGCCGGTTAACATGGGTGAGTATACGGTGCCACTTGGCATACCCGAGATCCTGAGAGAAGGGCATGATGTGACCCTTGTGACCTATGGTGCCTGCGTGCGTATTGCCCATGAAGCAGCACTTCGACTGGACGATTTTGGTGTCTCGGTGGAATTGATTGATGTGCAAACACTCCTACCATTTGACAGACATGGCGTGATACTGGAATCCCTAAAGAAAACCAATCGGATTGTCTTTTTGGACGAGGATGTACCTGGAGGTGCGACAGCCTACATGATGCACGAGGTCATGAATGAACAGGGTGGCTTTGATTATTTGGAATTTGCACCCCTGATCATCTCGGCTTCTGAACATCGCACACCCTATGGTTCAGATGGTGACTATTTTGCTAAACCTAATGTAGAAGATGTCTTTGAGAGAATATATGACCTGATGAGCCAGCTGGATCCCAAGAAATACCATATTACCTAGTTTTTTGAAGAGAAATCCCTATTATGCAGTGCCGTAGAAGTAAATCATACTCCGCCTGTGCCAAAGAATCTTGTCATCATACCCACCTATAATGAGAAGGAAAACATCGCTAAGATTATTCAGGCGGTTTTTGATCTAACAGTCCCATTTCACGTTTTGGTGGTAGACGACGGTTCGCCCGATGGTACCGCGGCGATCGTTAAGGGATTACGGGATGATTTCACTGGTTTGTATCTCATGGAGCGAACTGGAAAACAGGGACTAGGCACTGCCTATATCGCTGGATTTAAGTGGGGACTAGAGCACGGTTACGACCAGCTGTTTGAGATGGATGCCGATTTTTCACATAATCCTAGTGATTTGGTACACCTTTGTACTGCATTGGATGAAGGTGCCGATGTGGTGGTAGGTTCACGGTATTGCAAAGGGGGGAAGGTCAAAAATTGGCCATGGGATCGGATCTTGCTCTCATATGGTGCCTCCATTTACACACGAATGATCACCTGGATGCCGGTAAGAGATCCCACCGCTGGATTCATTGGATATAAAAATAAGGTACTTACTGCTATTCCACTAGATCGCATTAAGTTTATTGGCTATGCCTTTCAAATCGAGATGAAGTTCTCGGCTTACAATCTGGGATTCAAGATTGTAGAAGTACCCATCACTTTTGTGGATCGTGTGGAGGGTGTTTCCAAGCTTTCGAGTGGGATCATTCATGAGGCGGTCTTTGGAGTCATCAAAATGCGTCTGAGCAAGCTCTTCGGGCGTTCCTGAGTGAGTCTGGTCTAGTGAAATCGGGGAAATTCTTCGTTGCAAAGAATGAAGATGTTGTCCTCCAATCTATGAACCATCCAAAGGCGGGCAATTTGGAAGTCCCGCCTGTTTCTTCGATTCGATCATCGCCGCGAAAACCCAGACTTTCAAACTGCCTGCATATCTCCTCGGCAATCTACTAAACGGCGCTTCGGTGCCATGTGATAAGACACACCTGATTAGTCGCCACCAGGCGACATCATATGGAGTGGCAGTTAATCCATAGGTATTCTCAGATCTTCCTTGACTGGCGCCAAATCATGCTGACCGAAGCAGTATTCAAGGAATCTTGACAATTTTTCCCACTTTTTGACACACTATTGATCCGCATGATAAGGCAAGTGGACCACAGTATATATATAAATTTATAGATGTATAAACAACAGAATATCAAATGTAAAATACATTATAAAATTGACTATATATTAAACTGTAAAGTATTTGATTATATTTTATACTATTTTTGATGTCATCTTATTTGATCTGCGAGCAGATTTTGGGTACTAATTTCAGATTATAGGAATAAAAGTGGGAAAAAGTGGATGAAAGTGGATATTATGCTATTTTTGATCAGTTAGAGACATCGAATACATGGCAGAACTACCACAGTTGCATGGTGAGTATGAGTGCAAGTTGGACGCAAAAGGACGACTGCGCGTACCATCGACTTTGTTGCGGCAGCTGGGTGGAAATGGTCCCCACACTTTTTTTGTGAATCGTGGATTTGAGAAATGCCTCATGATTTATCCTGAAAAAGTCTGGGAGAAGAATCTTGAGCGCATCAAGGCGCTTAATGTATATCGTACTGAGGATCGGAATTTCATACGATACTTTTTTCGAGGACTCAGTGATGTGACCACAGATGGAGCAGACAGGATCTTACTCAGTAAATCCTTGGTCGAATATGCGGACTTGAAAAAAGACTTGATGCTTTTTGCGTATTTGGATCGCATTGAGCTTTGGGATAAAGAGACTTACTCTTCCTGGTTGAACGAGGAACCACATGATTTTGCCGAATTGGCAGAAAAGACCTTGGGTAGAAAAATAGAGGAAGCTACATGACAGATGCCCACCCATATCATCAACCCGTGATGTGCGATCAAGCGGTAGCCGCTCTGATCACTAAACCTGGCGGTATTTATGTGGACGCAACCTTTGGTGGTGGCGGGCATGCCAGCGCCATTTTAAAGCATTTGGGCAAAGGGGGAAAGCTGTTTGCTTTCGACCAGGATTTGGATGCATTGGAGAATCTTATTGTGGACGAGCGACTGATCATGATCCATAGCAATTTTAGGTTTCTCAAACAGTGGATGCGCTATTACAAGGTGGATGCCGTTGATGGTATCTTGGCTGATCTGGGTGTGTCCTCCTTTCAACTCGACGAAAAATCCAAAGGTTTTTCCTTTAATGCTGATGTCGCACTTGACATGCGAATGAACAAATCGGCCGAAACTTCGGCTTTTGATATAATAAATAAATCAAGTGATAGAGAGCTGGTTGATATTTTCAGCCAGTATGGAGAAGTGCGGAATGCAAAATCACTGTCCAAGGCAATCGTGGTGGCAAGAGCTCTCCGACCCATCAATAGTGTGCAAGAATTTTTGCAATGCATAGATGCAATGGTGATAGGTAACCGATCCAGGTATCTGGCGCAAGTATTTCAGGCTATTCGAATTAAGGTCAACGATGAGATGGGCTCGCTCAGAGCTTTGCTAACCACTGCCGCCGGACTTTTAGTGGAAGGGGGTAGGTTGGTTATTCTTACCTATCATTCTATCGAAGATAGAGTGGTTAAGCACTTTATGAAAAGCGGTCTTATACACCATCGAAATACCGAGGATATATTCGTGGAGGATAGGCAGAAGTGGTCTCTGAAAATGGTGACCAAGAAACCGATATTACCCGATGCTGTAGAAGTGCGAATCAACAAGCGAGCAAGAAGTGCAAAATTGAGAGTAGCAGAAAAAAAGGCTGTATGAAGGAGAAAAACATGAGCAAAACTCAGCGCAGAAGTACACGGCGTTCTATGTTTAATTCTACTTGGATAGCAGATAAATTGCCCTACATTTTTTTCTTGATCATGCTAGCAATGATATACATTGCCAATGCGCATTGGACAGAAAAAAAAGTCAGAAAAATAAATGCATTAAAAAAGGAGATCCGGGAGCTGAATGCGCACTATATGTCGCTAAAATCTGCGGTCATCTATGAGGCTACTTATTCCAAGTTAAGAGAACAAGTGGCGGGTGCTCAACTATCTAATGATGGAAATTTTCCGGAGAGGATAGGTGCTCAACCTTAGGGATTAAGTATCGATGAGTAAGAAGAAAGAACTTTTACTGCGCGCCTATATTGTACTAGCTATGCTAGTACTGGTAGCATTACTTCTCATCGGCAGTACAGTGAGAATTAGCGTGATAGAAAGGAGCACGTGGACTGAAAAGGGGGATAGTACGAAATTGGAATTCGTTGATATAGAACCTGAGCGAGGGAATATCTACTCAAATGATGGCCGATTGCTGGCTACCTCGGTACCGTATTTTGATTTGCACATTGATCTCAATTCGGAACCGATGACTGACCGGATTTTTAATCAGCACGTGGATTCACTAGCGATTTATTTATCAAAGTATGTGTTTAAGAAAGAATCTTCCTCTAAAGTAAGGCGTCGACTGGTGCGCAGTAGAAAAGCTGGCAACCGCTACTTCCTCATTAAAAACAACGCCACCTACGCTGAGCTTACGCGGATTAAAAATTTTCCACTCATTCGGTTAGGTAAGTACCAGGGGGGGTTGATCGTGGAGCGAAAATCTCGCCGCTTAAAACCATTTAAAAATTTAGCTTCGCGTACCATAGGCTTGGACAGGGACAATGCCCAGTCGGTGGGTCTGGAAGGTGCATTCGATAAATATCTTAGAGGGGCCGTGGGTAAACGCTTGATGCAGCGTGTGGGAAATGGCATATGGATACCGGTACGAGATTTATCCGAGATTCAACCCGAAAGAGGGCAGGATGTCTTGACAAATCTCGACATGAGGATGCAGGATATCAGCCAGACTGCGCTGAGAGATGCCCTGGTGCGGCATGATGCAGACTTTGGTCTGGCTGTGATGATGGAAGTCAAAACGGGAGCTATTCGAGCCTTAGTCAATTTGCATAAAGAACCATCGACAGGCAATTATTGGGAGTCTTACAATCATGCCGTTGCTGATGCTACCGAACCTGGTTCGACTTTCAAACTTCCCGCTGTCATGGCTTTGCTGGAAGATGGATTTGCCGATATCACGGATAGTGTTAATATCAATCATGGGCGAGCGAAATTTGGTCGTTTTGTCATGCAGGATGCGCATTGGAGAAAGGAAACAAATGTCTCCATTAAGCGCGCATTTGAAATCTCATCTAACGTCGGCATCGCAAAAGTCATCGATGATTATTATGGAGTAGGTGATAATGCAGAAAAATTTATCAAACGACTGAAGAAATTTGGTTTGCATCAAAAAACTGGCATCGAAATTAAGGGTGAAGGTGAGCCGCAGATCAAAGATCTGGACCATCCCACCTGGAATAAAATAATGACGTTGCCATGGATGGCTCATGGATATGAATTGGAACTTACACCCATACAGACACTGGCTTTTTACAATGCAGTGGCCAACGATGGCCGGAAGATGAAACCATACTTGGTCAGCAAAATAATGCAGGGGTCAAAAACTATTCAGTCCTTTGAGCCTGAGGTCTTGATGCCAAAAATTGCATCCAGAGAAACCATTGGAAAAGCCCGAGAACTATTGTTGGGTGTGGTGGAAAATGGCACTGGAAAAAATATTAAATCTAGCCACTATTCCTTTGCAGGAAAATCCGGCACGACAAAACTGGAATATTGGAAAGGTGAAGACAGTAAATACCAAGCTTCATTTGTCGGCTATTTTCCTGCTGAAAAACCAAGGTACTCATGTATTGTGATGGTGACGAACCCTAAAAGGGAAGGATATTATGGTGGGACGGTCGCAGGTGCTGTTTTTAAAGAGATATCCGATAGGTGTATGGGGACAGATGTGTCACTGATGGCATACAATGATAACCCAGCTGAAGATCTTCCGAATTCACTACCCTTCTTTGAGGTAGGTTACGCACCCGACCTATTGAAGGTGCTGACCGACGTAAGTATGCAGTTTGAAAATAGGAGTACTTCCGACTGGGCCATTACCATGCCCACCGAAGAAGAAGGCCTGGTGGTAAAAAATCGCAATGTTGAAAACGACCTTGTCCCAAATGTAGTCGGTATGGGTTTGCGCGACGCCATCTTTATTCTTGAAAACATTGGTTTAAAAGTAAAGATAAATGGATCCGGAAAAGTACGTGATCAATCTCTGGCACCAGGAACCAAATTAAACAATCAAAAAATATTGCTTTATCTCGGTTAAATGGCCAGCATCCAGTGAAGTTTGTTGCAGATCTTTTTGAAGATATTCCACATCGGATCCTTTCGGGTAGCTACGAAACAAGGATCGCATCCATTGAGTTGGATTCGAGGTCGGTCACAGCAAATAGTTTATTTATTGCAGTTCCTGGGACTCAGACCGATGGGCATAAATACATTGCTGACTCAATTAATGCGGGTGCCATCGGTGTGGTATGCAGTGTCAAGCCAGCTAGCTTCAGCGACAACGTCACGTATATTCTGGTGGAAGACCTGGCAAAATATGTCGGTGTCATTGCAGCCAATTTTTATGAACATCCGAGTGAGAAGATGAAAGTGGTTGGTGTGACTGGCACTAATGGAAAAACGAGTATAGTATTTCTTGCCGCCCAGGTGTTTTCGATGCTTGGTTTTAAAACAGGGATGATATCTACCATTCAGAATTGGATCGGGGAAGAAGTGGTCGACGCCACGCTGACGACACCAGATCCTGTAAATTTACAGCGACTGATGGCACAGATGTCCGTAGCGGGATGTGAATATGTTTTTATGGAGGTGAGTTCACATGCCATTCATCAACATCGCATCAGTGGTCTTCGGTTTACCGGTGGAGTGTTTACTAATATTACCCACGACCATCTAGACTACCACCATACCTTTAAGAACTACATACAAGTAAAAAAGAACTTCTTTGACACCTTACCAGAGACCTCCTTTGCATTGACAAACATCGACGATCGAAATGGCTCGGTCATGGTCCAAAATTCTCCGGCCAAACGACTGACTTATGCCTTGCAAAAATCAGCAGACTATAAGGGAAAAATCATCGAGAGTCAGTCAACAGGATTACACCTTCTGATTGACGGTAAGGAAATCTTTACACCCCTCGTTGGAGGTTTTAATGCCAGTAACTTGCTGGCTGTATATGGTTTGGGACGTCAACTTGGGTTGGACCAATTGAAGTTATTGGCCTGTATCAGCAAGGTGAAGCCACCTCCCGGACGTCTGGAAACGATCTGGAACGAACAAAGGAAAATCCTGGCCTTCGTCGACTATGCACATACTCCCGATGCACTGAAAAAGGTGCTGCAAACCATCCAGGGATTAAAAAACCACGATGCTCAGGTGATTACGGTGCTAGGCTGTGGTGGCAATCGGGATCGATCCAAGCGGCCGGTAATGGCAAAAATTGCCATTTCATTAAGTGATAGAGTCATACTCACCAGCGATAATCCGCGTGATGAAGATCCCAGCCTCATTCTAAAACAGATGATGCAAGGGGTGCCTCAGGAGGCATTCGGGCAAGTATTGTCCATAGAAGATCGCAGAGAAGCCATACGTGCAGCAACTATGCTTGCTTCTGAGAACAGCATTATTCTAGTTGCGGGTAAGGGACACGAAAAATATCAAGAAATTTTGGGCAAGCGATATCCATTCGATGACCGGGAGGAAATTCAACATTGTTTCAACTTAAATTGACCATTTGAGACTTTGGATCACCGTAAACCATGACACTCAAACGATGTAATAAGACGGATTTTAAAGAGATTCTTCACATTGAGATAGAAATGTAAACCTAAAGGAAGGATGCTTTATCATTTATTCGAATACCTAGAGCAAGAGTATGATCTGATTGGAGCTAGTCTATTTAGATTTATTTCATTTCGTGCAGGTAGTGCCATTATTTTATCTCTGATTATTTCGATCTTGCTAGGGGGGAGGTTGATCCGCTACTTGCAAAGAATGCAGGTGGGAGAGACTGTCCGGGATTTGGGACTGCAGGGACAAATGGAAAAATCCGGAACACCTACGATGGGTGGAGTGATCATTATCCTGGCTACTGTGACACCGTGTATTCTGCTTGCACGTCTCGACAATGTGTACATCTTACTGATGTTGGTGGTGACACTTTGGATGGCTGCCATAGGATTCATTGATGATTATATAAAGGTTTTTAAGAAGGATAAGCGCGGCCTTAAAGGTCGTTTCAAAGTAGCTGGTCAAGTCGGGCTGGGTTTGATCGTCGGTCTAACTATGTTGATGAGCGATGGGGTGGTGGTGAGGTTGGATCTGGACGCTGCCCAAAGTGGCAACTACGAGATTATCAGCCGTGGCAAAACCACCTCGACAGATGGCCGGGAAAAAGAAATCGCTTATGTCAAGACTACCTTGACCAATATTCCTTTTGTGAAGGGAAATAATCTTGACTACGCCAAGCTGGTGCCATTATCGGGTCAAGGTGGAGGAGTATGGACCTGGGTATTGTTTGTGGCGCTGGTGATACTCATCGTCACAGCCGTTTCCAATGCAGCAAATCTAACGGACGGTCTTGATGGCTTGGCCACAGGTGTTTCTGCGATTATTGGTGGCACCTTGGGGGTATTGGCCTATGTCTCCAATCATTCACTTTTCGCCGACTACCTGAGTATTCTATACTTGCCAAATGTTGGTGAACTGGTGGTATTCTCTGCATGTTTCATCGGAGGATGCACCGGATTTTTATGGTACAATGCCTATCCAGCTAAGGTTTTTATGGGCGATACCGGCAGCTTGACGATAGGAGGTATAATAGCTACGATGGCCATCATTCTGAGAAAGGAGCTCCTCATCCCCATTTTGTGTGGGATCTTCGTAGTCGAAAATCTCTCTGTAATTCTTCAGGTTTTTTATTTCAAGTACACCAGGAAAAAATATGGTGAAGGCGTGCGGCTTTTCAAGATGGCACCCTTGCATCATCACTTCCAAAAATTGGGGATGCACGAGTCAAAAATTGTGACCAGATTTTGGATTGTGGGGGTGCTTTTGGCTGTTTTTACCATTATCACCTTAAAAATAAGGTAATACATATTGTTAAAAAGATATATAAGTAGAAAAAATTATTTATAAATTACTATTATTGAAATAAATACATATATTTGCTAATAGTAATAACAAAAGACTGATACAGGTAAGTAAACTACAATTTTAGTCCTGTTCAATCGGGCTTTTCGACTAAGGTTACTATGGTGGAAGATGGGACCATGAGGAAGGAGAAGACGGTGTTGAGACAAATGTGGCAATTTGTCTCAGCACCCATTTTTGGAAAAGAAAAAGAACGAAAAAGACCTATCCTGAGGGATTCTAGAAGATGGAAAGAATTTTGTCATTAAAGGCCAATCTGTATAATGAGCTGAAAGGCGATCTGGCGATCTGGCTTATTATAGCTCTGTTGGCAGCTTTTTCATTAATGGCGATTTATAGCTCCACAGAGACTTTGGCTTATAAGGAGCGTGGAGGTAATACTGAATATTATCTGATTAAGCATTTTTTGATTTTGGCGGCAGGGCTATGTTTTACTTACATCTGTCACCTCATGTATTATATGCGCTATTCGATCATAGCTCCTTTGCTGCTATATGTCTCCATAGCATTGTTAATCTGCACCTTGCTTTTTGGTCCAGAGGTCAATGATGCACGAAGGTGGCTCGCCATTCCCGGCATCGGAATCACCTTTCAATCATCTGATCTAGCGAAAATTGCCCTAATTATCTATGTAGCAAGGTCTATCGCCTTTAAGCAAGATTATATCAAGGATTTTGGAAGTGCGTTTGTACCGATTATAGTGCCCGTGTTGATTGTCTGCGGCTTGATTGCTCCACCTGATCTATCCAGTGCTGTGATCCTATTTGTGACCTGTCTGACTATGATGTTTATCGGCAGGGTTGATATGAAGTATATTTCAATACTCGTAGTGCTGGGCATCATATTATTAGCTGGGTTGATAGGGCTGGGATATTTTTTTCCCGAGTTTATTAGGGTGGAGACATGGGTCAATAGAATTAATGAGTTTGTCAATGATCCAGCTGGTGGTTATCAGATAGAACAGGCAAAAATTGCTATAGCAGAGGGTGGGTGGTTTGGTGTTGGACCTGGACAGAGTACGCAGGATAACTTCTTGCCGTCTCCCTATGCCGACTTTATCTATGCTATTATCTGTGAGGAGTATGGTTTATTAGGTGGTGCTACCATTGTGTCGTTGTATCTCTTTCTAGTTTTTAGGTGTATGCGATTGGTGACCCGAAGTCCGAAAACCTTCGGTGCGATGCTATCGATCGGTCTATGTCTAAGTCTGGTGTTGCAGGCCTTTTTGCACATTGCCATCTCAGTGCACTTAGTACCAGTCACGGGTTTGACTCTGCCGATGGTGAGCATGGGAGGTACGTCGATTATTTTCACATGTATATCATTTGGTATCATTCTAAGTGTGAGCAAATATATTGAGAAAGTGAAGGAGCAAAGTGAACTCGCAACGGTGAGTTCATAATTGATAGTATGGATCGATTTATTATAAGCGGAGGAGGTACAGGTGGACATGTGTTTCCTGCTCTAGCAATCGGACATGCCATCAGAAGGAGAATAAATAACGCAGAAATCCTGTTTGTGGGCGCCGAGGGAAAGATGGAAATGGAGAAGGTGCCAAAAGCTGGTTTCGAAATTATAGGACTGCCGATTAGCGGTCTGCAAAGATCTTTGACATGGAAAAATGTATTGTTTCCCTTTAAGTTGTTACACAGCTATATAAAAGCAGGGAGAATTGTTAGTGACTTTGCTCCAAGTGCCGTGATCGGTGTAGGTGGATATGCTAGCTGGCCAATGGTGGCAGCTGCCATCCGAAATGACATACCCACGGTCATTCAAGAGCAGAATTCGTATGCCGGACTTGCTAATAAGAGGCTTGGAAAGAAGGTGAATGTGGTGTGCGTAGCATACGAAGGCATGGAAAAATATTTTCCTAGCGATAAGATTGTAATGACGGGCAACCCGGTAAGATCGTCACTGATCATGACAGATGACAAGTCCAGTGCCCTTGCCCATTTTGGGCTGGATCCAGAAAAGAAAACGATCTTATTATTTGGAGGTAGTTTGGGTGCCGGCACATTAAACGAATCTATGGCCAAAGCTAGAAGCTTGATAGAAACTTTCGATGATGTACAGTTTATATGGCAGATTGGAAACTTTTATGCAGACACATTTCTGCATTCGGGCACAGCAAGATTAGATCAAGTGAAGCCGGTCATTTTTATTGATCGGATGGATCTGGCATATCAGCTAGCTGACTTGGTTATATGTCGTGCGGGAGCTCTCACAATATCCGAGTTATGCTTATTAGCCAAGCCATCGATTTTGGTGCCCTCACCAAATGTAGCTGAGGATCACCAGACCAGCAATGCGATGGCCATGGTTGAGAAAGGTGCTGCAAAGATGATCAGAGATAGCGACGCTGAGAAACTTCTCATGACGGAGGCAATACAACTGATCCATGATAAGGAGATGCTGCAAGCATTATCTGGAGCTGCAGGGCAGTTGGGCCGTGCAGATGCGACAGAATCGATCGTAAATGAAGTATTGAAAGTGAGTAGAAAGTGAATTTTGCCAAAATAAATATGAGGAAGGTGCTGACATCCACTGCGTGGGTATCGGTCGTTGTCTTGATGTTTTTGGTGTGGTCGGCTGCCATCACTGATCGGAAGTCCGACAAAGTAAGGGATGTACGATATGATCTTGCGCATCTATCTGATGGCAATGATCTGATTACGGTTGAAGAAATAAAGCAGAAGATTTTAGCGGCATATCAAATCGATTTTCGGGATGTAAAGGTGGAGCATCTTGATCTGGAAAATCTGGAAGAAATTTTGGAAAGGGAGGCTTTTATCATCGATGCACAAGCTTATGTCGATGCTAAAAGAATACTTCATATCGACATAGCTCAGCGCACACCGATCATGCGGATTATGGATATGCAAGGAAGAAATTATTATTTGGATTCAGAGGGAATACGATTACCTCTATCCACGCATTTTACAGCACGGGTGCCTGTGGTGACTGGGTACGTAAATAGATATACAGAGAGATTGGACACAGCGAAAAACAACCTGGGAGCTGCTTTCAGAATTGTGCAGGCAGCCCGAAAAGATACTTTTATGCAAGCATGGCTGGATGGAATAAACATCTATAGCACCGACGAAATTGTCCTGCTGGGAAATGTAGGACGATTCAAAGTAATATTTGGAGACGATCAAGAATGCAAGGAAAAGATAGAAAAGCTGAAGACATTTTTTAGAGAAGGTCTGAAAATTACAGGATGGCGCGATCTGGAAAGCATTAATGTGAAATACGATAAGCAGGTGGTGACGAAGAAATTTTCTAAGGCCTAGATTATTAGAACAATAAACACGGTGAAATGAGACCTTACCAGTATGATCCAAGAGAAGTAATAGTGGCCGTTGACATCGGTACTACAAAAGTTTGTGCCATAGCTGGCCGCCTCAACGAGTATGGTAAAATCGAAGTCCTGGGGATGGGTAAAGTGCGTTCGGAGGGTGTGCTAAGGGGAGTGATTTCAAATATTGAAAAGACAGTCACAGCGATTAAAGAGGCGATCTTGGCGGTCGAAAAGCAGATAGATGCTAGCGTTAAGGTCGTGCATGTGGGTATTGCGGGACAGCATATTAAGAGCCTGCAGCATCGCGGTATACTTACCAGAGATAATGCACACGATGAGATTAGCCAAGAGGATATTGAAATGCTGATCAGGGACATGTACAAGTTAGTGCTACCTCCTGGAGACAAAATACTGCATGTGATCCCCCAGGAGTTTACGGTGGATAATGAGCAGGGGATTTTGGATCCAATAGGCATGTCTGGTATCCGATTAGAGGCCAACTTTCATATCATTACAGGTCAGATTACTGCATCAAATAATATCCTCCGCTGCATAGAAAAAGTGGGATTGACCGTAGCTGACCTTACGCTAGAACCCATTGCCAGTTCACAGTCGATTTTGAGTGAGGAAGAGAAAGAAGCAGGCATAGCATTGGTGGATATTGGTGGTGGGACTACTGACCTAACCATCTTTCACGATGGCATCATCAGACATACGGCAGTCATTCCATTTGGTGGTAATGTGGTGACTAGGGATATCAAGGAAGGTTGCACCATCATGCCACATCAGGCAGAAAAATTGAAGATCAAGTTTGGATCTGCACTCGCAGATGAGGTGTATGACAACCGAATTATTACTATACCAGGATTGAAGGGAAGAGAACCCAAGGAAATATCGGAGAAGAATCTGGCATTAATTATCCAGGCTCGGATCGAGGAAATATTTGACTATGTACTCTGGGAGATTCGCAGATCTGGATATGAAAAAAAATTGATTGGCGGCATAGTCCTGACTGGAGGTGGTTCATTGCTGAAGCATATTGACATCCTCGCTGAGTACCATACGGGCATACCGACCAGAGTGGGATATCCCATTGACCTCTTGGCACACGGTTATCCGGAAGAGATTGCTACACCCATTTGCGCGACTTCGATCGGTCTGTTAAAGCATGCCTTTGATCACCGTGACTACGAAGCAGCAATTGAGCTGAATGCCGATGATGAAGGTGACGATCACATAGAAATGGTTGCTGCTAAGAATGGTGTGGAAGGAAGTACTTTAATCGGCAGCAAACAACAGGGGTGGTGGGAAAAAGCTTTTCAGAAAACCAAAGATTGGTTTGAGGCGGATCCAGATCCAGACCTAGATTAATTGAATAGAGACAGTAACGTAATCCATAATTTAAATCCTATTGAATATGCAATTTGATATACCCAAGGAAGATCGATCCATCATTAAGGTGATCGGTGTTGGAGGAGGAGGCAGTAATGCAGTCACCCATATGTTTAGGCTGGGTATCATTGGTGTGGACTTTGCCATATGTAATACCGATAATCAAAGCATGGAGCTAAGCCCAGTTTCCACGAAGATCCAATTGGGCCCCCACCTCACAGAAGGCAGGGGTGCAGGGTCCTTGCCCAATGTCGGCAAGCAGGCCTGTATAGAATCCATCGACGATGTTAGAAGATTCATTGATGAGGATACCAAGATGCTGTTTATTACAGCTGGTATGGGTGGTGGCACTGGCACGGGTGCAGCGCCCATCATCGCCAAGGCATCCAAGGAGATGGATATTTTGACGGTAGCTATTGTGACCATACCCTTTAAATTTGAAGGCCGCAGGAGAAGGGATCAAGCAGCTGAAGGCTTGGAAGAGTTGAAGCAAAATGTAGATTCACTGATTATAGTTTCCAACGACAAACTTCGTGAGATCCATGGCAATTTGCCTATCTCAGACGCCTTCGCCAATGCCGATGATATATTGTCTACCGCTGCCAAAGGTATCGCCGAGATCATCACCGTACCGGGCTATGTCAACGTGGACTTTGAGGATGTCAATACCGTCATGCGCGATAGCGGCGTGTCGATCATGGGGACCTCCATGGCAGAAGGAGAAGGACGGGCAAAGAAAGCGGTTGATGAGGCCCTAAACTCTCCCTTGTTAGAAGACAATGACATTAGGGGAGCCAAGCACATCCTAGTCAATATTAGCTCGGGAACCGCTGAGGTGACCATGGATGAGATTTATGAAATCACCCAGTACGTGCAGGAAGAAGCTGGAGAAGACACCGACCTGATTTGGGGCAACTGTTTCGATGAATCCCTCGGTGAGAAGATCTGCGTGACTGTGATAGCAACTGGTTTTGATCGTCGAAGGTCTGGCCAGGAGATTATTGAACCGAAGAAGGAACAAATCATAGTCTCACTGGAGGATGATCGGCCCAGGGATCGAGGGGTGTACGATACGGGCTACAAAGAAGGTGAGTACACTCAAAGTTTTGATCTTGACTTGGACAAGCAAAAGCATCAATACGGTCATCATGTAAAAGCACACGGTGATCCTTATTTGAAAGGTCGAGACCGAAAGGATGGTGCGCTCCACGATCAAAAGGAGCAGAACAAAGAAGAGCTGAGACAGCGAAATAAAAGATTGAATAACCCGCAGGCCGTTATCGATTTGGAGAATGAACCAGCATATTTAAGACGCAGGGTAGAGCTGGATGATGTACCTCACTCATCTGAGGTGAATTCATCTCGCTGGTCAATATCTGGTGAAGATGAACCGCAAATAAGAAAAGACAATCCTTTCCTTCATGACAATGTAGATTAATTGACAAGTGTCTGACGAGCTGGCATCGTCACCGCGTGAAAGAATTTTCGTCTTTTTCTTGAGTTAGGTTTATTGTTCTTGAGGGCCGCTTCTGCCAGGAAGCGGTCCTTTTTTGGGTCAATATCATAATCTTGTATGTTTTTTAATGTGCTAGACAGACTGCTGTGGTCAATAATATGCAACAGCAGATGGAGAGCAAACGGATGATCGACTTTGTCTTGATTTTCGTGTTTCCTATTTATTAATGTATCTGTGCAAAGATCAAAGTACAAGGGCTTGATCACCCGAAAGGGCAATAATCTAGAGGGTGGCCGGCAGGAGAAGCGCAACAGTAAGTGGAATGGTTTAAGCCAGGTAGATCCACCGGGGAGAATAAGTCAAGTACTCGGTGCCGATAGGATGGTGTCGAATAGGGATGGTTTATCATCTATTTTTCAGCAATAGATTGAGCTTTTCCTGATAAGAAAAATTAAAGGTGGCCGCCACTCGTTCAAATTTATCGGTGATTTCTTGCAGGTTTAATTGTCCTAAACTTCCTTCGTGTGTGTGTGCAATTTCCCTTGGTTTGGGCAGTTCTCCACTTTCAATATCTGCAGCTACTTGCTGATAGGCCTCTCTAAAAGGCACACCCTTTGCAACTAAGTTATTAACAGTTTCTACAGAGAAAATCGCTCGGTATTTTTCCTGGTCCAGAATATTTTTCTGTATAATGACATTGTCCAATGCCAGCCTGGTCATTTCCAGACAACTGTGTATTTGGTCCAATGCAGGAAAAATATATTCCTTGGTCAACTGAAGATCTCTGTGGTAGCCACTCGGTAGATGACCCACCATACCTGCAAGTACGCTTGGCAATTGAGCCAGAGCATTGCAGCGAGATCGAATTAATTCGAATACATCGGGGTTCTTCTTGTGCGGCATGATGCTAGAACCAGTGGTGAATGCATCTGCTAAAGTCATGAAGGCCAGGTCTTGGCTATTGTACATGCAGACATCCATCGCCAGTTTACTGAGATTGGATGCTGTTCCGGCGATGGCAAAGGATAAAAACAATTCCACTCTGCCACGTCCCATCTGTGCATGTACAACGTTGTAATTCAAATCACCAAATCCTAAGAGGTCTGTCGTATAACGACGATCCAGGGGAAGGGAACTTCCATAGCCAGCCCCTGATCCCAAGGGATTTTGGTTGACGGTGTTAAACACTGCAGACCATAGTTGGATATCATCTACTAAATTTTCTGCATAAGCGCTAAACCATAAGCCAAAGGAAGACGGCATGGCTGCCTGCATGTGGGTATAACCGGGTAGATGATCATTTTGATGCTCTGAGGCTTTTATGATGAGCAAGTCAAACAGTTGCGAATGAGCAGAGAGTATTTTTTTTATTTCATCTCGAAAAAATAATTTTAGATCCAACAAAACCTGATCATTGCGTGATCTACCTGTGTGGATTTTCTTGCCAACATCGCCCAGAATATCCGTTAAGATCTGTTCCACTTGAGAATGCACATCTTCTACCCCGGAGTCGATTTTAAATGTGCCGTTTTCTGTAGTCTTGTAAATATTTGTCAGTGCAGTCTGCAATGAATTATTTTCGGTTTCGGAAAGAATTCCAATTTTCTGCAACATGTGGGCATGTGCCATGGAACCGAGGATGTCATGCGGTGCTAAGAAGAGATCAAATTCCGCATCCCTGCCTATGGTGAAATCCTCTACAGCTTTATCTAGTGGAATGTCCTTTTCCCAGAGTTTCATTTTGGCTGGTATTTTCTGATGATCTCTACATATCGTTCTATGCCCGTTTCGATCTCGTGAAGATAGATAAATTCATCTGCCATATGAGAGCGTAAACTGTCTCCCGGGCCGATTTTGATCGATGGAAATGGCATGAGTGCCTGGTCTGAAAGGGTACCTGATCCAAAAGTTTTGATCTGTAGGGCTTCTGCCACATCCAAGATGGGATGATCGGTGGGCAAACCGGAAGCACGGAGACGCATGGATCGTGCCGTCAGGTTTCCTTGAACGAGTGCCTTCAGTTCTGTCAGCACCTCTTCGTGACTGTACAGCTCGTTGATGCGTACGTCGATCACATAGCTGCATTGAGCTGGCACCTGGTTGTGCTGCGATCCCGAATTAATCACGGTGACATTCGCCATAGTGGGTCCTAATAAGTCTGAGGTCTTGCTAAACTTATGTTTTTGAATCGTGAGCGCATCTTGACTGGCAGCATAAATTGGATTTACAGTATTGCCGTGAGCGGCATGACCAGGCACACCTTGACAAAGGCCATCGACTACCATTAGACCTTTTTCTGCAATGGCCATTTGCATCCGCGTGGGTTCACCGACAATAGCCAGGTCGATCGTGGGTAGACGATCTAATATGGTGGATATACCTTTTTTGCCGGAGATCTCTTCCTCAGCTACACAAGCCAGTATCAGATTGCACGGCAACGGTTCATGCCTCAGCTCGAGAAAGGCGGCAATTAGGGATACAAGGCATCCTCCGGCGTCATTAGATCCCAAACCATAGAGCTTGTCATCAACCGTGGTGGGTTCAAAGGGATTTTTTGTATAACCTTTATTGGGTTTGACCGTGTCATGGTGCGAGCACAATAGTAGGTTTGGTCGATCATCAGACCTGCGCGATGTCCGGACCAAGATGTTTTGATGATGCCTCTCGGTGCTCAGACCTTCAGATTGCAGATAAGACTCTAGGAGGTCGGCAGTAGACTCTTCTGAGCCTGAGAACGAAGGAAGCGAGATCAAGTTCTCAAGTAATGCGATAGACTTAGCTGCTTTTGACACTTCTATTTGATTATGGAGGTTCCTGAAGCATGGGGTAAAGCTTCCAATGCTTTCACATCACAGATGGTCACAGCAAGGACTCCACCTGCCAATGCATGAAAACAATTATCTAATTTGGGTATCATGCCGCTGTTGATAATTCCCTGACTGGCAAGTCTCTGATAGGTGTCCTTACTGAGTACGGGAATTAATGATTTTGGGTCTTCAAGGTCTTGCAGTACTCCTGCAATTTCAAAAGCATACCATAGATTAACGGCCACAAAGCCGGACAATGCAATCGCAATTTCACAGGCGATGGTGTCGGCATTCGTATTCAACAACTGCCCCTCTTGATCATGGGTAATGGCACAGCAGACCGGAGTGATGCCGGCATGGCAAAGGTCCCAGAATACCTGCCCATTTGCATGAGTGACATCGCCTACAAACCCAAAGTCGACGGTAGGATGCTGTCGTTTGGTTGCTCGGATGCAATTGAGATCTGCTCCGGTCAATCCCAAGGCATTGACACCTAGGCTCTGCAGTTTCGCCACGATTCCCTTATTTAGGGAGCCAGCGTAATTCATCACTGCGAGCTCAAGAGTTGCAGCGTCGGTCACACGCCTGCCATCGACCATATGTGGTTGCATACCAATTTTGTGCAGCCATTCATTGACTTTGCGGCCACCCCCATGCACCAGGATAAATGAAAGTTGCTTTTCTGCCAGGTCCTGTAGAAGACCATTCAATTGAGACTTGTCATTGACAACGGCTCCTCCGATTTTGATGATGTGAATAGTGTCCATCTCCATAAAAACTGCAGCTGCGAAGATACGAAACGGGTGCATCTTTGCTGCGACCAGGTGATTGGAATGGAGTCCCACTGTAGATAGGCCTGCATAGATTTTTTTCGCAATGCTAGGTCCTGAATCATGGGCGTTCGGATGGATCATTATGGTTGTCAATGATCTGGGATTTGCCTATTATGGGGTGTCATAAAGCCACGCAACTGTAGTAATATGGGAAACAGCCAACAAAGCAGGAGACATTTTCTAGCTAATGCAGTGGCCCTCGGTTCTTTATGGCTACACGGTTCATATCCACCTGGCAAGCATGATATGATGGGAATTGGAACACATACAATCAACTTCACAGACCCCCAAGAGACCTGGATCGATCTTGAAGGAGAAATTTATGGAGCTAAGGCCGATGCGATCGGACCAATTGGGGGTGGTCCGGGATATGAGAGAATGATCAGTCGAGGAGATGTCACGGTTGAGGATCTAGATACCCTGATCGCAGCGTTGGATCGGGCCAAATCAGGAGATGTCATATTCATTCCCGGGCACATCACAATAGATTTCACGACCTATGTGTACATTGATTCCTTCGTACTTGGTATCCCCGGGGGTGTCACTTTAGCCAGTGACCGGGGAACTAATGGATCAAAAGGGGCACTTCTGACCAGTGAAGCACTGAAGACGGACAAGTTGATTCAGACCCTGGGAAGCCAGGTCAGACTGACGGGATTACGTATTCAAGGTCCCAATGGGAAAAGATATATGGCACATCATGCCAAATCTTTTGGTCCCGGTGGAGCGCGCCATAGTTACTACTATAAGTTTCCAATTTCCGATGGAATTACCACAGATTTTGGGGGATTGGAGGTAGACAATTGCGAATTGACGTCATTTTCGCGAGCTGCCATTAGCCTTCGAAAAGGATCAGGCCATCATGTCCATCATTGTTTCATCCATCACTGCCAGTACAACGGGCTGGGATATGGTGTGGCAAATGACGCTAGCACGGCCACCATTGAATACAATCTATTTGACTATAATCGACACTCTATTGCTGGGACAGGAATTGCCGGTTCTGGTTACATCGCTCGGCATAATGTGGAGTTGGGTGTTTCTCTAAGCCACTGTTTTGACATGCATGGAGGAAGAGACCGAAAAGATGGTACGGAGATCGCTGGGACCGCCCTCGAGATCTACAATAATACCTTTCGCGCACCTCAACTTGCCATCGGTATCCGGGGGATTCCTGAGGAGTTCTGTGACATTCACCATAATTGGTTCACTCAGTTCGAAGAACAAGAGGAAGCCATTAGGGGATTGGATTATGTCAATGTCCATGCATATGCCAATGCTTACGGAAAGTCTCCCTCAAGACCCCGTTGATCGAGAAATCTTCAATGACTTGTTTGTGATGATTTGGATGATGGCTAGTATACACTCATCCTGAGAATTTCAAGATCGTAGGGATAAGCTGAAAAATATCTTGTGGCAGCATGACATCCTGGGAGACGCCTACTCAGTGACTGGGCCCCATAGTGACTGGAGAAGAAACATCGGATTAATTCAATATATTTAGCCATGGGAGAAATGATGTGCAAGACAATTGATCATGTCTATTTTGGTCTGGCATCCTTTCTAACCGGCTGATCAACAATCAATTGCGCCATCATCATGCTTAGAACCTACCTTCTCATGTTGTGCTGTTTGTTCGCATCGATCACATCAGCGCAGGATTCGATCCGCATTAACATACTTCAAGATAGATTTGATATGCGCTCAGATCTGATGGGCGACCAGATTCATTCTGAAGTTGAGTCCCTCCTGAGAGCAAGATACACAGTAGATATTCAGTCTATCGAGATAGGGACCGGTGATGCAATCCTATCAGACCTGCAAAGGGCTTACCAAGATGATGCTGCCATCGTGATTGGTGCTGGCTTTAGAGTTTGTAATCTGCTGGCACAACTTGAGAACTATGCAAAACCTACCATACTAACCGTAGTCATCGACCATGAGTTACAGGGAATACCCTTGACTGCGGAAGGCACTTCTGGTAAGGAGAATTTGACCTATATTCAGTCACCTTTTGACATCGGTCGCGATATAAAGACACTCTATTCTTTAAAACCCTTTGATACATTGGGAATACTGGTGGACGAGAGTGTAATCCAATCTCCTTTTAATTTTACCAGCTATCTAGACCAAGTCTTATCCTTTGCCGATGTCAGCTATCGGTTGATACCACCTGGTGAGGACCAAATTTGGAACATAGAAGATATCCCTGCAGATGTGGACGCTGGCTTCATATTCCCAACGCTAGATGAAAGCAGGAGCGCTGACATGAGTGAGGTGTTGCGGAAGATGGCACTTCGGGGAATTCCTGTCTTTTCGCTGTTGAGTACACCTGGTATTGATCTTGGTGCCTACGCTGCTTACGAAACCGAAGCTAGCATTGCCAGGATTCCTCGACGTGTTGCTCTTAATGTATTAAAGATATTAGAAGGTCAGGAGTCACAGGCTTTGAAAGTGGGTATGGAGGCATTTTCTGACAATTTGATCATCAACATGCAGGTGGTGAGGATGACAAAACATTATCCAAGCTGGGATATGTTGGCTAAGGCCGTATTGATCAATGTGACAGATAGTGATCCCACAGCCCGGCAGTTGACGCTTCCGGTAGCCATCGCAGAGGCACTCGAGAGCAATCTTACTTTGAGCATTGCCCAAAAAGAGACCAGCATCGTAGAAAAGGATGTAGACCTTGCTAAGACTGCCTATCTACCCCAGATTGACGCTTCGACTACTAGTTTATTTTTGGATAAGAATACTGTTGAGAGATCATTTGGATCCAAAGGTTACATCAACTGGACAGCCAATGCATCTCTGAATCAGATCATTCTTTCAGAGCCCACCATGGCTAATATTGCCATCCAAAAGTTGCTGTTAGTCAGTCAAGAACAGAGTCTGAGATTAAACGAATTAGATGTTGTCCTCAACGTAGCCGATGCATATCTAGGTATTCTTCAGTCGGAAGAGTTGGTGAAGTTGCGCAATGAGAATGTAAATCGTACTCGCAAAAACTTTGATATCGCCAGGGCCAAGGAGGATGTTGGCTATTCTGGGATCAGCGATGTATTTCGCTGGGAGAGTGAACTGGCGGGGGACAATATAGAATTGAATTCTGCTCAGGCGACGCTGCGTCAGGCTCGCTACCACTTAAATGCGCAACTGAATCGACCCATTAAGGAGGAATTTCAGTTGCAAGAAATAGTACTGGATGACAGACTACTCTTGGCATTGGATGAGCGACTGATAGCTTTTATCGACAACCCCGGTGACCTGGCTTTCTTTGCAGATTTTATGGTGGAAGAGGCATTAAATAATCTTCCAGAGATGAAGCAAATTGAAGCTGCCTTGGCAGCACAAGAGCGAAGTCTTTTATCTCGAAGTCGGGCGCTTTATACACCAAGCTTGGCTCTATCCGCACAATACGATTATCCTTTGGGCATCTCAGGATATCCCGATGGTGTGATGCCCGTGCCAAGTCAGCAGACATATAATGCTGCGATAGGATTACAGATTCCTGTTTTCACCGGCAATAGCCGCCGGTTGCAGATCCAACAATCCAAATTGGGAGTGCAGCAATTGAAGGATCAAAGGGCCGATCTTCGACTGAAATTGGAGTTGCAGGTGCGATCCAGCATGGAGGTGGCGGGAGCATCATACAGCAATTTGCAGCTGTCTCGACAATCGGCAACTTCGGCAGAAAAGAACTTCGCAATAACTCAGGATGCTTATCGTCAAGGTTTACTCAATGTAACATCACTGATTGATGCTCAGAATACGCTGCTTCAGACCCAGATCAATGCCACCAATGCGGAATATGTTTTTGTCAGTGATTTTTTAGCGGTTGAACGTGCAGTGGGTCACTATCAGTTTCTGGCCTTACCGCAGGAGCAAGATGCCTTCTTGCAAAGGTTGATTCAATTTATGTCAAATAAATAGCTATGAGTAATTGGATATGCTTGAGTTTTGCACTGTTGACTCTTCTGGGCTGCTCATCCAAGAAGGAAAGCCAAGAGGAAGAAGCCATTCGACCAGTGAAATACGGTGTGATCACTTCTTCGCAGGGCAAATCAGTATTTAGTTTTTCCGGTGTTGCTCAGTCCGATCGTCAAGCTGAACTGAGTTTTCGCGTCGCTGGTACGGTACGAAGTATGCGAGTGAGATTAGGAGACCGTGTGCTCAGGGGACAAGTCATTGCCACTCTTGACCCAACCGACTATGACATTCAGGCTCAACAGGCTTCAGCTTCACAGAAAGGAACTGAGGCCAATCTGCAGAGTGCAGAGACACAGTTGATCATTGCACGATCAAATTATCAACGCATTGAGAAGCTATTCGAAAACAATAATGTGCCTCTGAGCGAATTTGAACAAGCCAAGTCACAGCTAGAGTCGGCAGCTTCTCAATACGAAGCAGCAAAAACACAGGTCTCATCTGCAGCCTATCAGACACAAGCTGCCCGTAACCAGGTGAACTACACTAGATTACAGGCTCCTTTTAATGGTATTGTTACAGATTTGTTGGTTGAAGAAAATGAATTGGTAGGCTCTGGTAAGGCGGTCGCAGTTTTGAATTCTGAGGAAGGGCAGGAAGTGAATGTTGGTATTCCTGAGAATTTTATTTCGAAAGTGCGAAAAGGACAGAAGGTACAAGTTCTTTTTTCTGTTCTGGGAGATACCACCTTTCGTGGTACAGTTCGTGAAGTGAGCTTTGCAGCAGGGAGTTCACCAACGTATCCTGCGATCATTGGCATTGATGATCCAAGTGCTGAGATTAGACCGGGAATGGCCGCCAGGGCAACTTTTAGTTGGAGTGATGCAAAAGATGAGTTACCAGAACATTTAGTTTGTCCAGTGTCAGCCGTTGGAGAGCAGGGTGATGCCAATTTTGTTTTTGTACTAACAAAGAATAAAGCTGGAAACTACGCTGTGGAAAAGCGACCGATTACCATTGGTGAATTGTTGCCCACCGGATTTGAGGTACTGAGCGGTGTTCAGAAAGGAGAGTTGGTCGCTACCGCGGGTTTGAGAGCCCTCCTAAATGGCATGCAAGTTACATTACTAGATAATTGACCAGTTTTATGCGTAGAACTCTTCGTGACAGGCTTCAGTATCACTTTCATCATCCAAATTATTTGTTCTTCATGATGAGCCTGATGCTGCTGATATTGATGCCTCCGATTGCATACTCTTTTTCTGGGGGCCGGTTGTGGTTTACCCTATTTTATGGACTAGTAATTCTCATGGGGGTAGTTTTTACCACCAATAATTTGACCGAATTTATTGTCCTTCTTGTACTGGGTGTTTTTGTCTTTAGCTCGTTCCTATTTGGGCACGGCCGAGCTTGGTTTAGTCTGGGCAATGCTGCCGTGCATCTGCTCTTTTTCTTTTTTGTTTTGATCAACCTGGTAAAATATGTGGTGCAGATGGAGGAGGTTACCTCAAGTGGTCTGTTTGCAAGTATCTCCGGTTATTTGGTCTTGGGAATTGTTGCAGCACCGCTGTTTTCTATCATTCATATTTTCAATCCTGAGGCGTTTAGTGCGGATACGACCTTGGAGCACTATGATTTTATTTATTACAGCTTTGTCACATTGACATCGATTGGCTTTGGAGATATTGTCCCCTTACACCCGATCGCAAAATCGGTGACAGTAATCTTAGGTCTTTCCGGGCAATTGTATTTGACATGCTTGATTGCAGTGATCATCGGTAAATATCTTGCTCAGAATGTAGACGCCACCTATTCGCGCGAAAATTTGAAGCAATGAACCTAACCAAGTTTGCCATAGAAAACAATCGGGTGACAACCATGATACTCTTGGTGATCATTGTGATGGGGATGCTTGGATACAAACAGCTTTCTCGCGATTCAATGCCACCATTTACCATTCGTGTTTGTTCAGTCGTGACTCAATTTCCTGGGGCTTCTCCTGAAAGGATAGAAGAGTTGATCACGGATAAAATTGAGAAGGTGGTTCAGGAGTTGCCAGAGCTAAAAACGGTGACCAGCCAAAGTCGCACAGGATTATCGGTGGTCAGTGTCACCCTCAAGGACGACATAGCTAAAGACGATCTCCAACCCATTTGGGACCGGTTGCGCCGAAAAATTGATGGAATTAGAGAGGACCTTCCTTCAGGGATTCGCGGACCGAACATCAAGGATGATGGCATTGGCGTTGTCTATGGTATTCAGGTGGCCCTCCAAGGTGAGGGTTTTAGTTTTTACGAGCTCAGGGAGTATGCCAAAGACATCCGAGATGATCTCATCAAACTGGATAACGCCTCCGAAGCAGTGATAAAAGGGGTCCAAGATGAACAGATCTATGTGGAATTTGACAATGCCAGTTTGGCGAAACTGGGTTTGAGTGCGGGGCAACTACAGAGCATAATATCGGCCACGAATATTGTCTTTCCCGGTGGAGAAGTGAGTTTGGAAAATGAGCGAATCGTCTTGGAGCCCACGGGAAATTTTGAGACTCTGACCGACCTAAAAAACACGATCATCAATGTAAATGGATCTAGCGAAACTGTTAAACTTGGCGAGATTACCCAGATTACTAGATCCTATAAACAGCCACCAGATCGATTAGTGCGTGTGGATGGAGAGCCGGGATTGGTGATTGCTGTGGCCCTCAAAGAGGGTGCCAATTTGATTGATCTTGGATTCGAGATCGATCAAAAGCTAGCCTCATACGAAAGTACATTGCCCCTCGGCATAACCCTGAAGAGGATTTCATCGACAGATAGTTATGTAGAGACGAAGATCAGTGATTTCGTCTCCAATGTTTTTCAATCCGTCTCCATTGTTTTAATTGTGATGTTGCTTTTTCTGGGATTGCGCACAGGTCTTGTTGTAGCTAGTCTGATTCCAGCGGCCCTGATCATGACTTTACTCCTAATGAATACCCTTAACATTGGCTTGAATCAAGTTAGCTTAGCAGCACTCATCATGGCCCTAGGCATGCTGGTAGATAATGCCATTGTTGTGACGGAATCGATGATGGTAAAGATGGAGTCTGGAGAGGTAGCCAAGGTAGCTGCTATCAGTGCCTGTAAGGAGCTGATGATCCCATTGCTGGTTTCTTCCCTGACGACATCTGCGGCCTTCTTGGCATTTTATTTGGCTGAGAATGCCATGGGGGAGATGATGGGACCACTTTTTACGGTGATCACATTGGCTCTGCTCTGCTCTTGGATAATGGCTATGACTGTCGTGCCCATGTTGGCGATTTCTCTGGTACGGGTAAAGAAACGATCTAGCCAAAGACCCAGCCTTTTTGATCGCCTTGGTGTTTACTACAAACGCTTACTAGTGGGTAGTTTGGAGAGGCCATTGGTATTTGTCGCGGTTATTGTAGGATTATTTATTAGCTCGCTACTACTTTTCGGGCAATTGCCTTTTATATTTTTTCCTGACAGCGACAGAAACCTGATCACCCTAGACCTAAATTTGCCCTTGGGTACTAAGATTGAGCGGACGAAAGAAGTTGTCACGGAAATTGAACATTTCGTCCAGAGGGCACTGCTGGTGCAGGATAACAGTAGTAGGGGAGTTCTGGATTTTTCCTCCTTTATAGCGGAGGGACCAGAAAGTTACGACTTAGGCTATCAACCAGGCGAGGCCAACACTGGATATGCTCATTTATTGCTCAATACGAGTAGTTTTGAAGATAATGGATATGTCGTAACCGTATTGGACACTTTTTGCTTTGCTAACTTCCCAGATGCTGAGGTTGTCATTTCTCCTTTGGCTGCTGGTGGAGGTTCTGGTGCGGATGTGGAGGTTCGATTGTCAGGAAATTCTCCAGAGGTATTATATAGGATCGGTGAGTCCATTAAACAGCAAATGCATCAATTAACCTCGACAAAGAATATTACAGATGACTGGGGGCCCAAAATCAAGAAATTCTTAATCGATATTGATCAGGACAAAGCAAATAGGGCTGGCCTAACAAATCAAGACATTGCCACTTCACTACGCACCGTCTTGACTGGTTTTGATGCTGGAGATTTTCGCGATGGAGAGGATAATATTCCCATCATCATGAGGGGTGTGAGCAGTCAGGAGTTAGACGCCAGGGATCTGGAAAGCGTGCCGATTTTTGCGCAAGCGAGTGGCCAGAATGTACCACTTGCCCAGGTAGCAACCATTGAACCACAGTGGCAATATGCTAAAATCAAACGAAGAGATCTATATCGTACCATGGTCATCGGGAGTGATGCCAGATCTGGATATACTGCCTCAGATATCGCGAATGTTCTTTCACCCTGGTTGAGGCAAGAGTCAAAAAATTGGCCTAGTGGTTACTCCTACGAGATGGGTGGAGAAAGCGAGCAGAGCAGTGAGGCTATGGGGGCGGTGAGTCAGCAACTACCACTGGCTGGTTTCATCATTCTTCTGCTATTGATTTCGCAATTCAATTCTTTCAGAAAAACTGCCATTGTACTCAGTACGATCCCTCTTGGAATCATTGGAGTGGTGTTTGGCTTGCTGCTTTTTAGATCCTTCATGGGTTTCATGGCCTTCCTGGGCATCATATCGTTGGCTGGTATTGTAATCAACAATGCCATCGTGCTCATTGATCGAATTCAAATCGAAGAGATGACACTTGGAAAGAGTAGATACCAGGCCATTATCGATGCCGCTCAACAGCGCTTTCGTCCCATCTTGTTAACCACGTTCACTACCACTCTGGGCATGATTCCATTATATCTTGGCGGTGGTTTGATGTGGGAGCCCATGGCTGTGGCCATCATGATAGGATTGCTTTTTGCCACCACCATTACCCTCTTATTCGTGCCTGTGATGTACAAATTGCTTTTTCGGTGAATCGATTATACAGATCGTGGGCATGACGGATCGACATTTCAGATCATGCAATAAATGAAGCTACTCATATTAATTTGGCTTGCTGTCTTTATTATGGTTGGAGATCTTACTTCTCAACAACTCGTAGCATCTCGCAGGGTTGATTGGACGCGTGCTGGAGTTAGCAGGGATTTGATTGTGCCTGAACTAAAAGTCGATATTCATGATCATGGTGGCGTAGCCGATGGGAGTACTTCAAATAACGCAGCACTCCAGTCCGCCCTGAATGCCCTGGATGGGAGTCCTGGACTTATTGTTTTTTCGAAGGGAACCTACTTTTTTACTCAGACCATTCATTTACCCGATGGTGTCGTTCTTCAGGGCAGTGGTGCAGGAAATACCGAACTACTATTTAATTTAAATGGAGCCGGACACTGCATCGCTGCTTCGGGAAGTCGGTCTCAAGACAGCATACCGGTAGTGGCGAACATTGATAAAGGACAATCATACATTGAGGTTGACGATACAACTGGCTTGTTGCCAGGTGCTTACTTCTTACTACTATTTGATGACGATGCTCTCATACATGATTCCTGGGCGAAGAGGACCATTGGACAAATCAATCGTATTGTAGATCGCGACGACCATGGAATTTTTGTCGAAAATAGGATCAGGAAAAATTATTCCGAAGCTCAACATCCTTTTATCGAAACGATTTCTTGTGTGCAACATGTTGGTATCGAGTGCTTAAAAATAAAGAGATTGGACATGACCAGTGCTCAAACCACCAATATTTATTTTAACCTGGCAGCTGAGTGCTGGATTTCCGATGTGGAAAGTGATCAAGCCAATTATGCACATGTCACTTTTCAACGCAGCACAAAATGCAGTGTTGAAGGGAGCTATTTTCATCATGCATTTGCATATGGTGGGGGAGGTGTGGCTTATGGGGTGGTTTTGCAAAATACCACAGGTGATATGAAAGTGGTGAATTCTATTTTTGAGCATTTGCGGCACGGCATATTATTGCAGGCTGGAGTCAATGGCAATGTAATAGCCTATAATTATTCTACTGATCCTTATAAGACCATAAATATCCTGGGTATGAATTTTCCTTCGAATAACACAGGTGACCTGGTATGTCACGGAAACTATCCCTTTGCAAATCTATTTGAAGGCAATGTGGCAGCCTATGGCATAGTGGATGCTTCCCATGGGGCAAACGGACCATACAATACATATTTTCGAAACCGCATGACATTATATGGTCTGCAGGTGAGTAACAGTACTCCCGATAATGACAGCCAAAACCTCATCGGGAATGAAGTATCTGATTGGTCGCTTGCAGAGAGTGATCACTATTTATTTGGTAACAACCTGGAAGGGACTAATATTCCTGCGGGGACCACAGATTTATCTGTGTTGAGTTATTATCTAGAGTCGAGGCCAGCTTATTTTGGCAACGAACCCTGGCCATCCATAGGTTACCCATGGAGTGACGGGGAAGGTATGATTCCAGCTCAAGTGAGATTTAATCAGGGCACATTTGCTGTTTGTGATGTAGCGAATCCATGTCCAGATACTCTTAAGATCCAGCAAATAGGATATGATCACGCAAATTATCGAAGTCAAGTATTTCTTTCGGTTGGTGCATCCATCCATCCCTTTCATGACATTCATTTGCAGGCAGGATCTGCCATCGAGTTGAGTCCAGGCACTGAGGTTTGGAAGGGAGGGCGTTTGGAAATTGACCCCGGTGGATGCCCCTGAGAGGTCGGGTCATCCCTGATCACTTGCTGGGATTCTGGCTGTCCTATTAGGTTACGATATTCGGGTGAAGTCCGACGGTATGACCTACTACTATGATGGCAGGAGTCCCCATAGATTTTTGCGCTACCTCTTGTTGGATGTCATCGATGGTGGAGACCGCGACAGCAGCATTAGGCAGCGTCCCATTTTGCACGACCATGATTGGAAGTGCTCCTTGACCGGCCTGCTTATACTGCTGCACAATGAAACTGAGTTTTCTCAGGCCCATCAGGATGACTACTGTTGCACTTGATTGTATGGCAAGGGCGAGATCTTCGGATAACCTGTCGTCTTTGGTAGTAGCAGTTACTACCCAGAAGCTTTCAGCTATGCCTCGCAAAGTCACGGGTATGTTTTGTGACGCCGGTACTGCGACGGCGCTGCTGATTCCCGGAATGACCAAGACGGGTATATTGCTTGCGGCGCAATATGCTAGCTCCTCATAGCCTCTGCCAAAAACAAATGGATCACCGCCCTTCAGCCGGACTACGTGTCCGTACTGTTGAGCAAGCTCAACCATCAGCGTGTGAATGTCTTCTTGCTGGAAGGAATGTTCTCCCGCTCTTTTCCCCACGAATTTCACTAAGGCTTGAGGAGGAGCATGATCTAACAAAATTGGATTGGCCAGTGCATCATAGAGCACGGCATCTGCCCGCTGCAAGGCTTTTAAACCCTTGACGGTAATCAGATCAGGATCGCCCGGCCCAGCTCCAACAATACTGATCCTGGGTCCGGACATGCTAGGCTTTATAGTAGCTGTTTACCACCAACTTTTCGGCCCCCTCCAACTCATCTTCTCTGCTAGCAATGACGCTTCTTACAAACTCAACCGCCTTTTGCACATATCCTTCAGCAAAGATCTGATCTGGCTCATTGTGTTTCATTTGAAATACTAAATCCACAAAAGATCCGTCTAACTCGATTGCCGGATCTTCGGAATGTATTCCATCAAAGTCTTCAATGATGCCTATGTGTGTGTTGCACTTTATGTCTTTGGAAAGCAGCCAACCCTTAGCTGCGATGATCATCGCAGTATATCCATGATATATGGCTTCTGACCATGCGTTGGTCTGCAGCGATCCTTTGGCTTCTTCGATTTTTTCTACCGCATCTCCTAAGATCGCACCGACCATATCGTAGGATACACCTGCACATTCACCGACTCCGATCGACTGGATGTACTGTTTATCTTGCCCCCAATCAAAAAACTCGTATTCCACTATTTCGTCGGTTTTTGCGATTCCTTTCAGCAGATCATAAAAATATCTCTTGCCCTGACGATAAAAGTATATCAGGTACTTTTCATTCGAATGCTTATTTGCCTGATAATCTGCAAGTAATGTTTGGATCACCTTTGGTATTCTCCTGGTGGGCACCTTGATCACCTTTTGTGCGACAAATCCCTCTCCTGTAGCGGTGTCGACGCCACCGCCCAGCACAACCTGCATGGCTGGGATCACCTTGATTCCCCGGCGAATTGAACTTCCGTGAAAACCGATGGGAGATCCCATATGTTGACCGCAACTATTCATGCAGCCGCTAATCTTTATCGAGATATCCTGCACATCCAGCAATGCTGGGTATTCTTTTTCGACCATGTCCCTTATCGTATCCGCCAAGCCAGTGCTATTGGTCACACCCAGCGCACAAGTATCCGTACCTGGGCACGCTACCACATCAGCGATGGAACCATAACCTCCGGATGCCAATCGAAGGCGGGTCAATTGGTGATATAAATATGGCAATGCTTCCTCTCGGACAAAACGGAGAAGGATGCTCTGATCCACGGTAAATCTGATGTCATCTGCAGCTATGACAGAAACCAGGTCGGCAAGAGTTCTAGCTGTAGCTGGATCGAGATCACCCAAATGGACCCTCACAAACACACCAAAAAATCCGTCTTGTTTCTGTTCGAACACGTTGGTCTTCTTCCAAAGCGCAAATTCGGCTGGATCCCCTATTGGTACATCTTGGGGTATGTCCATATCGGGCAGAGCAGGCACGACTTCTGGCTGAGCGTTAAATGGGGCAATAGCTGGGACACCTTTTCGCTCTTCATCGACCAGCTCCAGGAATTTTTCAACACCGAGTTTCTTAACCAAGAATTTCATTCTGGCCTTCATGCGTTTTTCCCGTTCCCCATATCGGTCAAATACACGGATGGCTGCATCTGTAAATGTGAGGATTTCGTCGGCAGGCATGAATTCTGAAACCGTCGGAGCCACGATCGAAACGGCACCGAGACCACCACCGATGACTACCTTAAAGCCCCGTACCTCCTTACCATCGATTTCGCGGAT
This sequence comes from Saprospiraceae bacterium, assembly GCA_965223025.1. GTDB lineage: Bacteria > Bacteroidota > Bacteroidia > Chitinophagales > Saprospiraceae > JABDMH01. Next base: position 2,347,591 of record CBDCVP010000023.1, on the reverse strand, counting down.
TCTGGGAATGAAGCCAAAGTCATGAAAGTAGGTGAATCCAGAGTCTTTCTCGGAAGAGGAAAATGCGATCTTGATTTTCCTTCCCATGTCCTGACAGATGGCATTCCTCAGGAAGTACTCAAATACTCCATGTACGTAAGGTGTGACATCAAAAGGCTCATCAGGATCAATTCCAGCTGCAGCCGAGGCGGTCACATTGCGCACAGTATTGCCACAAGCTCCTCTGGCAGTGAGTCCAGCTGCAGCCAGACCTTTCCACACGGCCGGGGCATTCTCCAGCTTTACGTAATGCAGTTGGATATTCTGTCGGGTAGTGATGTGCAGATTCTTATGACCATAGCGATCAGCAAGATCGGCCAAAACCTTCAGTTGATCAGCCGTCACCTTCCCGTAGGGCAGCTTGGTGCGAAACATTTGCACGCCCTCTTGTCGCTGACCGTAGACACCACGGGTGAGACGGTAGTGGCGAAAACGCTCCTCATGCATCTGACCAGATTTAAATCGGCCAATCTTATCTTCGAGTTCTCGAATATCTTTTTGATCTTCCGAGGATATCCTTTTGGTGGCGGTCAACATTCGATCTATGTTTTTTTTGTTACTAAGATTATCTGAAACTATTCTCTGCACTCCAAAGGGAGCGTGGGTCAACTAGTACACCCGACTACTGAAATGTCATCAATCGCAAGATTGATCTCACAAAGATAAAGAAATTCCAAACGCAAGGCCTATTATTGAAATAATCCTAATAGATCTGATGATTTATTATGAATTTAATAAAACATATATTTGTAGGTACATATGTTCATTTGTTCATGCTTTGGAGCAGGATTTTCAATATGATGGCTGCAGCATACGTACGATTATTTGCTTGTTGCAATATTAACGACCGATCACTGCCAATAATCTGATCAGTTACCACAACATTCCTTCTCACTGGGAGACAGTGCATAAAGAAGGCTTGGTTGGTCACATTCATTTTCTCCTGATCTACTGTCCATCTCTTGTCGCTGGACAATACTTGTCCATAGTCTTTGTAGGCCGACCAGTTTTTGGCATAGACAAAGTCAGCATCCTTATAAGCCGCTTCTGGATCATACTCAATGGTTGCACCATCCGTGATACGTGTGGCGAGTTCGTACCCTGGAGGATGAGTGATGGTGAGATGATGACCCATCGCCAGCGTCCAGGCAGCAAAGGAATTGGCCACGGATTGTGGCAGTGCTTTTGGGTGAGGTGCCCAGGTAAGCACTACCTTAGGTTTTTTGGTTTTCTTGTGCTCAGCGATGGTCACCATGTCCGTGAGACCTTGCAATGGGTGCCTTGTGGCGGATTCTAGATTGATAATCGGTCTGGTGCCAAACTCTTTAAAAGCACTCATCACCGGTTCTTCATAGTCGGCCTCCTGAGATTGCAGCGAAGGAAAACTGCGAATACTCAGAATATCACAATACTGACTGATCACTCCAGCAGCCTCGATCACGTGTTCACTCGTATTTTGATCCATCACGACACCTTTACCAAATTCCAACGGCCACCCATTGTTTACATCCATCAGCATTTGCTCCATTCCAAGCAGTTGAGCAGCCCTTTGGGTACTGAGACGAGTGCGTAGACTTGGATTAAAAAAGAGCAGGGCCAGGGATCTTCTTCTGCCAAGCTTGCTGTAGCGATTGGGCTTAGCTTTTAGTTTGATCACTTGTTTTACCAGTCGTGCCGGATCCGATACATCATCGATCGAAATAAAGTGTTCTAACTTCATGAGATTGGTTATTTATTGTCGACGGTCAATTTGCCAGCGCAGAGGAGAATTTTTCCAGAAAAACCTTTACTTCTGCCTCAGAAACATTTAATGGTGGTAGTAGTCTGATAGTGTTGGGGTGTGCCGCACTACCTACAAAAAGACCATGCTCCAGAAGCATTTTTTTCCTCAGTTCTTTAATCGAATAGGGAAATTCGATACCCAGCATGGCACCTCGACCCCGGATCTCTACGATGTCTGCAAGACCTGTGAGTCCTTTGTACAATTGATTGCCGATGTTTTGCACATGACTTAAGAGATGGTCTTCTTCGATGACTTCTAGCACTGCAAGACCTGCGGCGCAAGCCAAGTGATTTCCACCAAAAGTAGTGCCCAGCAAACCGAACTTTGCCTCAAACTTTGGACTAATCAGCACCCCACCGATGGGAAAACCATTGCCCATTCCCTTAGCGGTTGTGATGAGATCTGGTTGCAGGTTCGAGTGGATCTGGTGTGCAAAGAAATGACCTGTGCGTCCAAATCCTGATTGGATCTCATCCAAGATTAGTAGGGTGCCATGTCGGCCAGCCTCGCTTTTGAGAAAATGAATGAAATCAGCACTTGGTTCGTAGATGCCGGCGATTCCCTGAAGTCCTTCAATGATAATGGCGGCCACATCACCCGGGGCCAGCGCCGATTTCACCCCATCATAATCGTCAAATGCCAAGGAGACATTCTCAAACCCACGGTTGATGGGTGCAATGATCTTAGGATTATCAGTGACATTGACCGCTGCAGAGGTGCGGCCATGGAAACCGCGGTGGAAGGAGATCACCTTGGACCTGCCGGTATGAAACGAAGCAAGCTTCAGTGCATTTTCATTGGCTTCAGCCCCAGAATTAACTAGAAATAAATCATAGTCTTCGTACCCTGACAGAGCCCCAAGTTTTTTCGCAAGTCTCTCTTGTACCGGGTTGATCACTGAATTTGAATAGAAACCCAGATCACTGACTTGATGCTTAATGGCTGATACGTACTTTGGATGTGCGTGACCAATGCTGATGACAGCATGCCCACCATAGAAGTCGAGATATCTATTTCCCTCCTTGTCAAAAACCCAGCTTCCTTCGCCTCGAGAAATTTCTACATCATAGATGGGATAGACATTAAAAAGCTTCATTCCTCGCAATATTAGAATCCAACGGTTTTTAAATCGAGTCCTGCATTTTCCGATAAGCCGCACATCAAATTCATGTTTTGGACGCCCTGTCCGGCTGCCCCTTTGAGCAAGTTGTCACTGACTGAAATAATATGCAGAAGATCTCCGTATTTCTTCAGATACAATAGGCAATGGTTGCTATTGACGATCTGCTTAAGGTTGGGATTCCTTGGGGTGACGGTCACGAAGGGATGTCCTGCATAGTAGTTCTCGTAGTGATGTACAGCCTGGTCCTCGGTCCATGTACAGCTAGTGTATACACTGGCCAAGATGCCTCTGGTTAAATTTCCCCGGATCGGCACAAAATGTAGGGGCTGGTCAAAATCCGGTTGCAATTGGGTGAGACTTTGTGTGATTTCAGGGACATGCTGATGACTGAAAGCTTTGTAGATAGACACGTTATTATTTCTCCAGGAAAAATGTCCGGTGGCACTGGGCTTTTGGCCAGCGCCGGTAGATCCAGTCATTGCCGTGATGTGGATGTGGTTCTTTAAGTGGTGATGCTTTGCCAGGGGGAGGAGAGCTAATTGGATACCGGTGGCAAAACATCCGGGGTTGGCAATGCGATCGGCATCGATGATGGCTTCTCTATTGAGTTCAGGGAGCCCATAGACAAAGGGATGAGCACCCTTGATTCTGAAATCGTGGCTCAAGTCAATGATTTTTACACCGTCGGCAAAGGAATGCTCGTCCATAAAGGTTGTCGACTGACCATGTCCCATGCATAAGAAGATTACATCGACCTGGCTGCTGATCAGGTCAGTAAACCTAAGATCAAGGTCAAAAAGGTCCTGATGTATTTCGGCTATGTGCCTATTGGCTTGACTCCGACTATGTGCAAAATCTATCTCGACTTGTGGGTGGTATTTCAGGATCCTCATCAGCTCACCACCAGTATAGCCTGCCGCGCCGCAGATACCTACGTTAATCATCTTTGGTCGGTTTATGTACGGAGTAAAAGTTCTTCAGCGGAGTTGAGAGCAGCTTAATGAAGCCTTTGGCCTCCTCGTGATTCCAAGTTTTGTTTTCCTCTCCATAGGCACCAAATCTGCTCTGCATCAAGTCGTTCTCGGAGGTGATACCTACCAACTCAAATCGATAGGGAAATAGATTCACCTCTACCTGACCGGTTACCGTGACTTGTGTCTCTTCAAGAAATGTCTCAATGTTTCGCATGACAGGCTCGAGGTATTGACCTTCATGTAAGAGCATGCCATACCAGTTGCCCAGCTGCTCTTTCCAGTATTGTTGCCATTTGGTCAGTGTGTGTTTTTCCAATAAGTGATGTGCCTTGATGATGATCAATGGCGCACCGGCTTCAAAACCCACTCTTCCTTTGATGCCAATGATGGTATCACCCACATGGACATCCCTTCCGATCGCATAGCCCTGTGCGATCTCAGTCAAAGCCTTGATGGCATCTACAGGATCATCATAAGTAGTCTCATCCAGGCCCTTAAGCTCTCCTTTGTTAAAATGCAGCTTGATAGACCGACTTCCCTCAGTCTTGAGTTGGCTTGGATATGCTTCGGAAGGCAATCCACGATGAGATGTCAGTGTTTCATTTCCACCAACACTGGTACCCCAGAGTCCCTGGTTGATCGAGTATGTCGTTTTTTCCCAGTTTAGATCAATGCCATGTTCCTTTAGGTAGTCTACTTCAGCCTGACGAGAAAGGAGGAGGTCTCGGGTTGGGGTGATGATGTCCAGGTCATTGCCAAGCACCTGAAAGGCAAGATCAAACCTGACCTGATCATTTCCCGCACCTGTGCTACCGTGAGCCACAGAAGATGCATTCACCCGGTTAGCATATTCTACAATTTCAAGAGCTTGGAAAACTCGTTCGGCACTGACACTGAGTGGATAGGTGTTGTTGCGCAGGATGTTGCCATAAATGAGATACCTGATGCAAGCTTGGTAGTATCTAGGTACCGTGTATTGGTGCACGAAAGTGGTGGCTCCCAGCAGATAAGCTCTTTTCTCCACAGCTTGGATCTCCTCCTTGCTAAAACCTCCAGTATCCACCAAGACTGCATGCACCGACATTTGCTTTTCTTCCGACAAATACTTGATGCAAAATGAGGTGTCCAAACCTCCACTATACGCTAAAACGACGATCGGTTTGCTCATTTGTTTTCTTCTTTTATAATCATGTTTGATAAGTCGATTTTCATGGATTCTACCTTTGAAGGTGCCAGCATCCCCGTACAAAGGCACATCTGATAGCCCTTACTTTTTAGGATCTCATAATTGCTACAGCTGGAACATCCCTTCCAAAATGCCTCATCCTTGGTGAGCTCTGAGAAGGTCACCGGGTGATATCCCAAAGATGTGTTGATTCGCATCACGGCAAGGCTGGTCGTGATGCCGAATACTCTGGATTCTGGGTATCTATCGCGTGCCAGAGCAAACACTTTTTGCTTAATCTGTTTGGCGATGCCCCTACCTCGGTAGTCGGGATGCACCAACAATCCACTGTTGGATACATACTTCTTATTCTCAAAGCTTTCGATGTAGCAAAATCCCACGAAAGTATTTCCCTCAAGAGCGATCACGGCATCTCCCGCTTGCATTTTGCCTATCACATATGCTGGAGATCTCTTGGCAATACCAGTGCCACGCACTTCGGCAGATGCAGCGTATTCATCGCAAATCTCATTGGCATAGGCCAAGTGAGCATCAGATGCGATACAAATCGTGATTTCCATAGAGCAACAGGTAAAAAAAAGGCAAAGATTGAAAAAAGATCATTAAGAGCGCCGAAAGGCAGGACAGAAGTCATCACACACGGCCAGGCCGCCGAAGATGCGGTAGAAAGAACAAGCCGATGCTGCGCTGGATGGTCAACATAGTGATCGACAAAGGTAAAGACAAAAAGTGGAAATCGGACATTTTTTTCGTCGTCTCTGCCTCGCATTTAGATCAATACGGATGTGCCATGGAGTTGTGAAGAGGAAAGTCAAGAGGAAAAGAAAGGGGATTTCGGTGTGGAAATCCCCTCATTGTAAGGACAGGAAATCTGTAATCTTTCCTGCGATGGTTGGGAAGATATAGGTGCGGTACAAACATCGAATGAACCCTACCAGAATTAGCCTCCCCTGATGGGCGAAGTCAATACTTCATCACCACAGTGCAAAGGCAATTAAATCTAGTATGAGCCCAAGTCAGTCTTTCACCAGTGTATCCTAACGGATACATTTACATAAGGTCTTTTAGGATTGAAGGTAGATGGACAATGTACGATGGTAGCATTGTGCATCTACTTGAGGAGTTCGTAAGTACAAGTATAGTGATTTTTCTTGATGTACTCAACTATGTTAGCACCCTCTAATAAAATAGATGAGCAGTATTAGCTTTACATAGTTCAAATTTTTTGGAAAGGGTAGGGAAGTTATCCAATCTATTCTCTTCAAACCTCATTGATTTCATCTGGATTGGGAGTCCACATCCCTTGTCACATAGTGTTTGCGCCGTCCAGTTGTCTGCGCAGTTTTCACATAAACATATATAATAATATTATATATTAAAATAAAAAATTATATATAATAGTACTGTCTAATAGATATTTATATATCTTAGTGTCGTAAAATAAGAAAACTGACTGTCTTGTCCTGAATGGACAATCCCCAGCCAGGACTACACCATACATTTTGAAACTACTACAAACTAAGGTCTCATGAGAGATGACATTAACTTCTCTGGTGCCATGATGCGATGGCACAACCTGTGGAAGGTGCTGATCACCTTTTTTCTGGCGATTTCTTCTATGAATTTTTCTCAAGCTCAAATCGGCGTTGCTAAGACGATACCCCTTCCTGGTGTCAGATCGGCTGGAAGTGCAAATCGGATCATCGTGACCTATGAGTTGAGAATACAAAACACTGGCGCAGATCCCGTTCATCAGATTCAGATTGAGGAAGATTTATCTGGACAACTAGGTGCACCTTTCATGGGATTGGTAGGTACCCCCCAGATCATTACTCAACCCCCAAGCACCACTTTTAAGATTAATCCCTCCTATGACGGGGATGTGTTTACGGATCTTCTCGTGGTAGAGGCGAATCCTGATGCCGACACCCTTCGAGAAAATGAGCTCCTTCACCTGAGCTTGGAGGTGGAGATAAATCTGGGGACTCTTGCAGACGGTCAGGTACTATATAACCAATCTGTCGTAAACTATCGGCGGGTCAATAGTCTACTTTTTGAACAGGTTGATTCTGATTCCGGTACAGATCCTGAAAGCACTAATCCAAACGATCCACTGATCCTTAGTATTGGTGGTGATCCATCTGGATCAGCAGATCCCACACCCTTGCCTTACTGTGCAAGCTGCGAGCTCGAGTGTATGCCTACCATAAACAGCTCCTTTGATGTCAATTGTCAGAAGGATGTGCGATTGATATACCAAGACATTGTGACGGGTCGTGATTCTTCCATATGTGCTCTTTTGGGATTTTATACTTTCGACGTCACGGACCAATTTGGTGCCTCTAAAGGGCCTATCCTAACACCCACCTATTTTCAGGATCCTTCCTGTTTTACCGTGATGATCAGGAGCATATGTCGACCAGGGAAGGTCTGTATGAGTATGCTCTGTCTCAAGCAAAACGACAAACCATTCATTGCGGGTTCAGACACCACCGTTTATTGCTATGATTCACTGGTAACGGATCCCACGTTATCTGCGTCGCGTTTGGCACGAATATCATGTCAAGGTGACATGCAAGCGGAGTTCGTAGGTGACTGGGTGGAGGTGAGAGATTGTGATCTGGGTGTGGAAGACACCGCGAAAATCATCTATCGACAGTATGCAGCCACCTCTAAATCTGGGATCCGAAGTGTGGGAAATGACACCATCTACGTGTTGAGGCTTCCACCAATTACTGAAGAAAACCTCTATTGCGCAGAAAAGGACACCATATATTGTCACGAAGAAAATGAGGATTTCGGGCCCTTTATCGTGGTACCACCCATAGAACCAGGTGGTGATTGTGATACGGTCTATTTAGTAAATAGTGACTTATCAGCTCGAGACATCAATCCCAAATGTGGCTTCTCCGTCAAAGTGGATGCTCAGCCATTTGGGGGCACCGGTTGTAACCGTTTGGCTCAGGTTGAAGTTCAGATCTTTCAGGACTGCTTCGGAGCAGCTAGAGTCCTCCCAGCCGAATGTGCCATCCCACCAAGTGATGCGGTCATTTCTGGCGGTGGTGATCAACCCATCTATGCAACCTGCAGCTTTTGGCTGATCGAGCTGGACACCACAGGACCGGAGATTGAGTGTGATCTCAGTGGATTTCGCAACCTCGACACCATAGGTGGTATTCCCACGGGAGAAGTGGATGCCGGCTTCGATTGCGTTAGCTCCAATATGATTCTTCCCCCCGCATCAGTCATCGATGATTGTAACGACCTACTGCAGGTAAAGGCCATGGTAGATACCTTTGGTGCCTTTCCCTACGAATACGATCCCATTTCTGGGCAGTATGTAAACAATTTGCACATACCCCTACCCATGCGCGATGAACCATATCTGGTGATCTTTGAGGCATTAGATGTTTGCCTCAACCTGACCCGTGACACATGTGCGGTGATCGTGAAAGACCGGACCGTGCCCACAGTAGTGACCGAACCTTGTGCTATTGCCAACCTAAATGCTAGTTTGGACGAAGTAGGAGTAGATCAGGTGGATCTCGAAACCTACGACAATTGTGAACTAAGTTTACTTCTGGTTAGACGTTCAGATTGGTTGGCAGATTGGACGGATTTCTGCGATAGCATCAGAGATGAGGTGGACCTTGGAGATGATACGATATGGTGTCATAAGATCTTTGATCCGACATTGGCGGTGAGTGAGTTGGAAATCTTTTATGCGGGTCAGCTCGACTACCTCGACAATTCTACATTGCCTGGTGCCGACTTAGTAGCTGCAGCATGGCGATATGACCTTTGTCGATATGCGACGGTAGATTGTCGGGGTGCGATGAGTCTAGAGGAGTTTAATGCGGCTTTTGCTACGGAGTATAGCTTAGAGAACATTGACGAGATGGCAGCCATTGGTGGGGGATGGGGCCTGGCACTTCCCATATCTTGTGCAGATGCCTGTGACACAGTAGATGTCGAGCTATTGGCGGTAGATGGTTGGTACAACTGGTCTACGGGATGGGGTAAAGTAAAAGTGGATGATAAGTCGGAGCCCACCGTGGCCCAGGCTCTCACTGATTACTTGGAGGTCAGTTGCCGGACCTACAATTTAGACACCATCTATACTTTGGATACCGCCCAGGTTCCACTATCAGATATTGTGGAAGCTGCCAAAGCCGGAAATCAGGAGGCATTGGCTGCATTGGACGACGCCTTTGGCACTTATGTGAAGGGATGGCCGACGCCATCAGGGAGGTATATCGATGGTCAAGGAGCATTTATTCCAGAAAAAAAGACTTTCGTTGACCGAGGACTGTGCCGATTTATGGAAGCCATGATCTCGAGGCGGTATTACGATCCGGATGCTATGATGATGATGACAGAAAATGTCACAGTGGATCAATATTATGTTAAAGACACTACGTTGATGTTCGATCAGGGTATCTTGGAAGTCGCCTGTGAGTCCATGCGATGCGTGCAGAGCGTAGCGTTTGAGCCGGACGATTGCGGATTGGGTACGATCATACGCACCTTCGATATCTGGAAGGATTGTGGCGGGGATGCCAGCAGTACCCTTACTTTGACACAGGAGATCAAGTTGATCAATACCTGCGATCTTAAGAAGGAACAATTTAAAATCCCTCAGGACACGATTGTGTACGGTTGTTTTCCCACTGCCTCGGTAGGAAATCTCGACCATATCAATGGTGATGTAGATCCTGACCTGACTGGCCGACCGATCTATCTATTTGAGGACAGTTGTCGAAACATTGGCGTAGCGAGGGTAGATCAAAGTACGACGGTGAGTGGCCCCGAGGATTGCTTTTTGATCATGCGGACCTGGTATTTTGCCGATTGGTGCGTCAGTGAGGAGGTGGAAGATTGGTGGAAGGATGAATCGATCGTCACCGATTCCTGTGTGCAGCTGATCGCTCTACGCGATAGCATGCGTCCTCAATGTGAGATCATCATGGCCGATACCATTGTTCTGGATCCCTGTGGGCAAGTGATCAATCCTGTTGTGCAGTTTGAGGACGATTGCTCCTTGTATGAATTTCACTATGCTTTTGACACGATTGGAGGCTCCTTGAATGAAGATGCTGACTCTCCCAGAAATATGAGTGGCCGGTATGATACAGTTACACTATCGTTCGATAATCATACGAACGGACGATATGCTTTACAAATCATCACATTTGACCACTGCGGCAATGAGAGCGTTTGTTATGATACCGTGGTGATCGAGTGTGATCCACTAGCACTGGCAGCTTCAGCCATGGATATGCCTGACCATGCAGGGGTTGTGCCCCACAAGATGAATGGAGATGAAAAAGAAGGTCATTTAAGGATCGCCCCAATGGACGATCAAGTGATGAACCTGTTAGATCCCGAGACACATCACCTATATCAAAACCGGCCTAATCCGTTTTCAGATCGATCTGCGATCGGATTTTATATCCCTGAAGACACCGAGGTCGAGTTATCGATATTCGATGTTCAAGGTCGCTTGCTTAAGACCTATGCTGGTCGATATGGTCGTGGACACCACGACATCCAAATCGATCGTAGCTCGATCAATGCAACTGGATTACTGTATTATCGACTTCAGACACCAAGATTTACAGCGACACGTAGAATGATCATCACACCCTAGATTGTAGAGATAGTAGTAGTTAGTATGAAGGTCCTCCATCCTGTTTTAATGGGATGGGGGATTCTTCTTTTACGGTACATACTTTCTATTGGCATGATTTTTTGCCTAAGAAGCAATTGACCGCTTAAAATGGTATGTTTACCTCTGAACTGGGTGTAGTGCACCAAGTACTTCGGCTCCTAGAGTTGTGCCAGGTCCTCATCCAGTAATCGATCTCAAACATTGATAATATGACGCAGATTCGGGTGCTGGTAGTGGAGGATGAACCACTGATCGCAGAGGATATTAAGGAGACCCTTAGCAATATCGATTTCCAGGTGTCAGGGATGGCATACGATAGTAAGGGTGCCCTACAGGAATTGGCTGAGAACACACCTGATATGGTGCTGCTTGATGTCAATCTGGGTAGCGGGATGGATGGCATCGATATTGCCAAAATCATCAATAAGGACTACTCGATTCCCTTTGTGTTTCTCACCTCTTATGCAGATCGTGCCACAGTGGGTCGAGCCAAACATACGCATCCTATGGGGTACATTGTCAAGCCATTTGATGAGAAGGACCTATTTACTACTTTGGAGATTGCTCTGTACAACTACTCCTTGGCTCAGCCTCAGGTTAAGCTAAGCTTACAGAGAGTGAATAGCAGCATAGTCGGTTACCTTACGCAAAAGGAATTCGAAATTGTCACTTCCATTTTCGAAGGCAAAACCAACCGGCAGATGGCGGAAAGTCATTTCATCTCCGTCAACACGATCAAAACCCATATCAAGAACATCTATGATAAATTGGATGTGCATACTCGTACAGAAGCCATTGCCAGGTTGCGGGAGATGCACTAGTGAGGTATTTTTCCTGATCTGATCGTGCCGATCCCTGTCATCACTGGAATGGAGCAACTGTGCAGCATCTTGGTGGTCTATGATCGTATGCCATAAATCACCCATTGGGGTGACACTTCTACCATCAGATGTTAGCACCTTTGTAAGATTGCAGTGGAGAAAGTCAGTGATGATTTATGACTATAGCAGGTGATCTTAAGCAGGATGATCGCTGGTACTGGAAGGGCATCATCCGTATGGCGCTAGTGGCGTTTGCTGGTGTGGTCTGCGTGGCAGCGGCAGATTATTCGGACAAGGACCAAATTCGATCCCTGCAATCATCACTGTCTGAATCTCAGCCTGCAACTGAGCGTGTGCGCATCATGAATGAGCTTGCACAATCGTACCTGTTTGATTCCATTGAAATGTCATTGAGATACGCTCAGGAGGCATTAGTGCTCGCTGAGAGAATTGAAGATGGCCCAGGTATCTCCACGGCACTCAATCAGTTGGCCATGGCCTGCGAGATTAAAGGTGCCTTACCTCAGGCTTTGGACCTATATCAGAGGGCTTTTGACCGTGACCAACGCCGTCGAGATTTTCAGGAGGCATCACAGGTTTTAGTGAATATGGCTGAAGCTTGTCAATTTGCCAATGACAAAGCCCAATCGGTGATCATTTATGAGCGAGCGCTTGCGCATGCTCAGCAGAATGGTCTCTGGGATCAACTATCCAGTATTTGCAATGATTTAGGTGCCGTATTTCAGGAGATGGGAGAATACAAAAAGGCAAAGAAAATCTATGCCTTGGCTCTGTCAATACCCCAATTGAGTGTGGATAATCGAGCTCGGGCCCGGTCCCTTGAAAATTTGGGATTCCTTCATAGTTTGGGCCCGGCAAAGGACACTGCCTGCCTCATGCTAGTAGAAGCTGTGCAGATCTATGCTTCTCTCAATATGGATATTGAAGTCTTTCAGGCTAAGCTTTCACTTGGTCAGGTCCACGTGGAAAGAGGACGGATCGATGAGGCAGAGATGGTAATCACTGGAATGATTGATTGTGAGCCAGGACACATACCACCGGCCTATCTAGCTAAAGCACAGTTGATCCTGGCTACGATACGCACCCATCAAGCAAAATACGATGAAGCGATTGCACTGTTGGATGATGGTTTTGACATGGTGCGAAACGTCGATATAGGAGGCCTCAAAGCTGATTATATGCAGCAGTATGCCAAGGTTTACGGACACCTGCACCAATATCGCAGTGCACTGGACTACACCAATCAAAGGCTTTCTTTGATCGATACATTAAATCGAATGGATCGTTTGGATCTGGAAAGGGAAATGAGAGCAGAGTTTCATGTAAGAGAACAAGAAGCAGCCCTGGAAGCATCACACCAGCAGGAGGTTCAGGAAAGGAGGGAAAAGCAATGGATGCTGGTTTTGTTGATCATTTCCTTTGTCCTTATCCTACTCATATCAGTTTTTGCTGTTTCCAAGACGCGGTTAAATCGGATGCTGATTGACAAGAATCATCTCATAGACAGAAGTTTACAAGAGAAGAAACTACTGATTCGTGAAATTCAACATCGGGTGAGAAACAATCTGCAGATTATATCATCGCTCTTAAGTCTACAGGTGCGATCTTCTAAGGGTGAGGAATCTAGAATGGCTCTTCTCAAAGGCCAGCGTCGTGTGGATGCCATTGCCCTTGTCTACAAAAACATTTATCGGTCGGATAAGATCACCGGGGTGGAGGTCACCGAATATATCGAGATGCTCAGTCAAATGCTTCGACGGGCACATCCGCAAATCAACATAGAAACAGAGGTGGATCCCGTGATCCTGGATGTGGATGTATTGGTGCCTATTGGCCTGATAATTAATGAATTGATGAACAACACGATTCAGTACTCCTTAGGCAATGAAACTGGCGGTAGGATTAAGATTTCTCTGAAGGAAGTGGAGGACTTCATGGAATTACTGTTGGAAGACAATGGTCGCGGTCTGAGCTTAGAGGAACTTCAGGCGATTAATGAATCCGGCTTTAAATTGATCAATGCCTACCTTCAAAAGCTGCATGGATCCATTCGGATTGGATCCAACTTCATTTGTTGCCAGTTTGATCCGTACATTGACCAGGCTGCCTAGGTCTGCGCCCAGTGAAGAAATCACCCAATTAGGTGAGATAAGATTGCGTCAAGGATGGCAATTTTGTACTATGACTGATTTAAGTCGGCATTGGGTGGGGAAGTGGCTGATCCTCTGTGTCCTGGTGAGCACCTGCCACGCTGCAGCAGCACAATACTGTATGGGTATCAAGAACATGAACATCCTGAACATGGCCAAGCAGGCTGACCTTCGCAAATTGGACAATGTAACGCTGAAGTCCTCCAGTTTGATCGCTGCAGAGGGATTTAAATTTGTCCAATTGAGGAGCTCACAGACCTTTGTGCTGGTACCGGCAAACTTTAAAAGCAAGGTCGTCGACTTCCGCCAACTCAGTCGTGGACCTGGATCTCAGATTTTAGATTTGACTAAGCTGGGTATTCGCCTTCGATGCAGCTCCCAACTTTCCACGCAATCCGGGTCTTGCACCTATGATCGACAGAATCAACGTACCCTCAAGTGCACTCAGGGCTGTAGCGAGGGGTGGACCCTCGCCGATCTCAAAGCTGAGCACACAGTCATTATACCTCGCTACAGGCCGAGATCACATTGAGTAACAGGCTATTCTTGTGATCAGAAATTTTCACATTCTTGTCAATTTTCTTTCCCATATAAAATCTACATAGTCAGTGTACTACATATGACCACCTGATTGCATCTGACCTTTCTGGGCTAACTGCGCATGACCTGGCCCGTTTTTTGATCTTACATTAACCATATAAAAACGTACACGAGCTGTACAAGAGAATCGAAATAATGATGTTATATCAGTTTGGTTGGGATGGCCTGACTAGCTGAGTTTTTTTGTAATCCCATTGATCGCTTTGAGCTTTGAGTAAGAGACACGGACACGTTATAACGCTGGGCATGGTGTTGCTGGTGGGCACATCTCATCTAAACGCACAAAATGACCAACTGCTGTCCTCCGTTGGTACCCAACTGGAGCGGTTGGTTGACAACTATGTCAAAGAATCGTTCATTGCTTCTCGATTTTCCCAAGATGTATCTGATTTGCCCATGCTCTTCCGTCCGTCGGAGATCGATTCCATGTCGGTCCTGATCAAGCAGACAGAGCGTCATGCAGAAATCAATATGATCAGAAGGGATCCCGGCCTCCACGCCCAGGGTTCATATATGAACAATTTTGCTGGATCCCTGCTGGAGGATGATGGTACCTTCTATCAGTGGAGAACCAACGCTGGACTTGGGTGGAATTTGATCCGAGATGGAGTCATTGCCAAGAGGCACAAGGTCCGGCAAAAGCAGCTGCTTTGGGAAGCTGAGAAGACAATAGAAGATGAGCGACTCCGAAACGAAGCCTATCGAGATCTGTACGCTGGCATTTTATATGCCTTCAATCACAAGAAGGTCTTGGTCATTAGAAATCGATTAGATATCCTCATTCAGCTCCATGAGATCGTCCATAAGCTTTTTTATCTGCGGTTCGTGCAATGGGAAGATGTACTAGACGTCATGTCTAGTAAAACAGAAACAGAATTATTTCTCAATAATTATCTGACGTATCTCGATGCCGTTGAGCTTGATGAAGATCTTAAGCAGAGCGATGTTTTTGAGTTGCCTGTCTTTGATTTGGTCTTTGAGAATATTGAAGCCCAGGGGCTTGATACGATGGCGCAATTTTTATCCATGCAGAAGAGAGTGGAAGCGCTTGACCATCAACATCACTGGTCACAAGAGGTATCGCTTCGAGCCAATCTACAATACAGCTATTATCAGGGAGGGTCCAGCAGCGTTTATGACCAGAGAGATTTTCTTTCAGGAGGTTTGTCGGTAGGGTTGCCATTGTCATTTCAAAAAAAGGCGAAGAGGGGATGGAAGCAAGCAAAAGTAGATTTGATCAAAGCTGAGTATAAGTCCTACTATGATGGTGTCAATAATGAGGTACTCAATGAGTATTACGAGTATCAATATGCTCTTAAGCAGTATGTGAGTTTTTACTATAAAAAGGAGCGTTTAGGTGTTCTGATAAGAAGAGGCATTCGCAAGCGAAACTTAGAAGATCCCGACTATAGTCCCAAATTTGTAGTTGACAAACTCGATGAGCTATTTAGTGTCGAGTTGGAGTTATTAGATATTCAACAGAAGATGTACCTCAATGCATTGAAGATATTTCAATTAATTGATGTTATCGATGTATTACCGTATATAGATATCGTAGACTACAATCAGTTTAATAATCAATTTGTAGGTGATCGAACCATCATTTGCACAGCCGAAGATCTCAATGAATTAGAGGTAAGATATTTATTTGAGCTCTTAAAATACCATGGTATCAAGGAAGTCATGGTGCAGATAGATTCAGACTTAGATCTGTATTTAAAGTATGCAGGATTGCTGGATATGGTGCAGGGTACCGACATGTCGGTCAGGCTTTCTTTCTCATTTTCTAAAAACCTGGAAAAGGAATTAGGTGAATTGGTAACTATATTGTCTATGTCTTTAACTCCGTTGATTCATTTTGACTTCATGCAAATTAAACCTGACGATCTGCCGCAGGTGGTTTCGCAAGTTGAAAATATGCTGATTGCAGATGCTCGTGCCCTAGACCTATCCGTATCCTTGCCTGGGGATATGACAGTGGAGCAGCTTGCTTTAATGGATGGCAATTATTCAGCCATTAATATGGATGCTGGTCCCATCGATAACCTCCATACGCTCAAACGAAATATTGAATTGCTACGCAGCCGTGGAGTTGCAAATGTGAGACCGGTTTTAGTTCCGGCAGAATATAGTTCCAGATTGGAGATGGATCAGTACATTAATGAGATCATGGATGTACTGGAGGTCAAGCAGGTTTGCATATCTTCAGTCGGAGCACTGCTAAAATTGGAGGCTGAAACCATAAGTTGGCATGAGGAGCGGAGATTTTAGAAGAAGTGAGAGTAAGATTCGGGTGCTGGAAGAAATTAGACCAGCCAAGAAGAAAATCAACTGGGATCGTTTGGTTTACCTCGTTGCACTTTTGATAGTCATGGGAGTTGTATTTTTTATGTTGGTTAAGTCAAATTTTTTCATTCACGGTGAAGGCCAAGTACTTTTTAAGAAACTGGATATTCAGTTTACTCAGGATGTGCAGATTATTCATTTTTTGAAAGTAGAAGGAGATTCTGTCTCCATCGGCGATACACTCTTTCTTTATTATGACGAGAATTCTGTAGATCAATTGGTGAGTAAACAGGTGAGTACTCCGGTCCGCATTGTTTCAAACGATAACTTGGATTGGATAAGTCGAGAAAAAATTATGACAGAGAAGAGGATAGAGCTGGCAAAGCTTCAAATAGATGAATACCGACGTCTCATAGATATTACTCTTGGCGAACGCGATAGGATAGAAAGGGAAGTCTATCTAGATGTTTATCCCGCCAGCAAATTAGATGTATATACCACCAGATTAATCGACTATGAATCATCTATCAAGAGTGCTCATGAAGAGATTAATTTTAATAAGCGGTACCTCACTCATCTAGAGGCACAGGCACGGATTGAGTTAAGCAGAATCAGGCAGACCAATGCTTTGAGCATAGGTAGACATCCAGTAGCACTGCATCCTTATGTCTCACCTGTAAAGGGCACGATTACTCAGATTAAGAAAGAGAACTTCGAGGTGGCGTTGGAATCGGAGGTCGTGATGTCGATACATAAACCGAGTAATCTCTATATAAAGGCTTTCTATGATCAAGAAGATGTCAAACATCTAAGACAGGGTGATATTGTCGATGTCACTTTCCCTGATGGGACTGAGAGCTATGGTGTATTGCAAAGATTCTATTCTGCGACATACCAGCTACCTGAAGAATTTCAGAAGAAATATGAGCCAACTACCCGAAGTATCGCTGCCGATATTACACCCATAGATGGCATGGAACTGCAGAAATGGAGACCTTTTTATAAGCTGAATGTGCGCGTCTCTAAGCCCCTTTACTAGCCGAGCATCTACTCGCCATTGCAAATTTCCGGTATTTTCAACTCAATAGGCGTAAGTATAATACAAAAACATTATATGGTATAGTGTTTGAATAGATGCTAGATAGCGAATGAATGGTCCACAAAGGTTAAATAGGAAGTGCATTGATGAGGCCTCAACGTCTAGTCATGAGGCTATAATTGAGGTGGACCATCATGGACTTTCCTATGCATTTCTCTACGACCATTTCAGTGGGCAACTCAGTCGGCTTGGGCAGTATGATGCCGTGATCATAGAATGTACACGCTCAGTTTATACTCTCGATCTTGTCATGAGAATCAGAAGTTTTTTTGAGCATAATGTTTACATCATGCCCATCTTTTTGAGGAGATCGACCGCAACCCATGATTCCAGGCTCCAGGTCTTAACCGATGGGTGTGTCAAGTCATTTCAGAATCTTGCTGAAGTAGGTGTAATCGTCCATGATTTGCAAGCTAAGATCAGTCAGATCAGACGCCCTTGGCCTGTGGATCAAGATTCTCAGATCATTCATGGATTGCTGGCATATACATTTACCAGAGACCAGATAGCTATTGAGCCGATTTTGGACCGTGACAGCAGTATTGGATACTTCTATTCCCTCCTAGGCGCCATTGATGTCAACAAGCTTATTCAGACCTCTACTCTGTCCCTTTTAACAGAAGCGGAGAATCTCGGTTTCCTCAATGCTAGGCAAAAGGAAACAACTTATGTCTGTAATACCTGCAGTGACGGATTCTTACAATATCGAGAAGTGTGTCCTTCCTGCCTATCTTCTGACATTTTCACAGAAGAGATCGTGCATCACTTTCGATGTGCGCACGTGGCACCATTGTCAGATTTTAAGCTGGGTGTAGAAACTGACCGATTGCAATGCCCAAAGTGCAATCATGATCTGAAACATATCGGAGTAGATTTTGACAAACCATCCTCCATGCACGAATGTCGCAATTGCACAAAAACTTTTCAGCACTACCAAGTGCGTGCAAGGTGTACTTCCTGCAGTCATGACCAGAAAGTAGAACACCTGGTTAAACTTGATGTGAAAAGCTTCTACCTCACAGACAAAGCGATTGGATCGCTACAACGAGGTGTGCCGGTCAAAGCTAGCAATGGGTCGAGCCAGGTTCCCGACACGATGCCCTGGGAATTATTCCTGCAGGGGTTGGCGTATGAGGGCAATAAATCTAAAGTTCGAAATCATCTGGCCGTCGTAACCTTCCATGATTTTGAGAGTTTCACCAATCATGTTGGTAAAAATAATCGAAGTAAAGTATTGAGTGAGATTATTTCCGTGATTAAGCCTTCTCAACAATCGATTGATTTTAGGTCGGTACGATTGCCCAAAATATATTTCACTTTATTAGACACTAAGTTGGAAGATGCTGAGAATATCTGTCAACGGACAGTATTCCTACTCAATCATCTGCTAAGAGATAATTTTTCTTTACCCCACAGTGTGCTTACCTGTACAACTGAAAAGATCACTGACGAAAATATTAAAAAGCTTCATTTAGAGCCAATGTTCAAATGACAATGCTGGAGGAGATTATCGGGTATTGGAGCAGTGCCAATTGGGCTAAAATTGCGCGGATATTTTGGTATTTCTTGATTTTCGAGCTCCTGAGATATGTAGTCGTTGATTATGTAGTTGTCGCCATTCACTTCTTGGATCGCTTTTTCAACAAAAAGCGATGGGATAGAGCTAAACTAGCATTGGCTATTGAGCGACCGCTGGTGTCGATTTTGGTGCCTGGGAAAAATGAAGGCAAGCACCTGTATAAATTAACCCAGTCACTTGCTGAACAAACCTACCAGCATTTTGAGTTGATTGTGGTTGACGATGGGTCAAGCGACGATACCCGCCTGATCGGTCGGGATTTGGAATCAAGGGGTTTGATCGACCTTTTTATCAGTAATGATGTGCGAGGAGGAAAAGCGTCGGGAGCCAACATTGCATTGCGATATGCGAGTGGAAAATACATCGTGCATTTTGATGCCGATTGTTCGTTCGATCGAGATGCCATCGAAAAATCGTTACTGCCTTTTTACTATGATGAGCGGATAGCTGCTGTAGGAGGTAACCTCGAGGTAAGAAATGACCGGGAGAGTTTAGCCACTACCTTACAAGCCATTGAGTATCTGAAGGTGATTTTGGTGGGGCGAATGGTTACCTCATACATTGGAATCTATCGCATCATCTCCGGAGCATTCGGCACATTTCGTGCTGATGTACTCAAAAGATTGGGTGGATGGGATATTGGCCCGGGCTTGGATGGAGACATTACGGTAAAGATTCGCAAACTGGGTTATCGGGTGCACTTTCAACCCACTGCGAATGGACTGACAAGTGTGCCTAATTCGTTTAGAAAACTCACCAAGCAGCGATTGCGATGGGATAAGTCGATTGTAAGGTTTAGACTAAGAAAACACGCCGATGTTTTTTACCCCAATGCCAATTTTCGGATGTTGAATATGTTTTCCTCCTTGGAGAATCTCGGATATAATGTATTACTGAATCTGAGCTGGATGATTTATGTGGTCGATATTATCATCAATTTTGAACATTTGTTTATTTACGTCCTTCCAGCAAATATTCTTCTGTACTCAGTAGCAAATTATCTTCAATTCTTTGCCATTATGCTGATGGTACGAGCTCCAGAGAAAAAGCACCGACTATTTTTCTACTTGCCGGCGATGGTATTTTATACAGGATATTATCTTCGCATAGTAAGATTGGTGGCACACTTCAAAGAGCTATTCTTCCGGGCGTCCTATGATGATCCCTGGAATCCACTGAAGTCGTCACTGAAGGCTAAAGCGATGAAGATCTAGTCGATTGCGGGAGAACTTCAAGAGGATCCAGTCGACAGGAAGCCACAGGGTGATAGTTCTTTTTGACGGCATGGCGTCCGGGCCAGCATACCGTGATTCCCTGGATGCTGATGTGAGAAGGTGACCATACCTACTCATGAAATGAACTTAGTGTGTTTACCACTGGCCTTCACATGGATGACCTAAAATCACCCATTGGGGTGATTGATTTTCAACGGCAAAATCTGACTTTTACCTGATCTAAAACTGATTAAACTTCAAAAATGTCATGACAAAACAATGGACCACCTTACTTTGCTGCTTTTTCTTACTATTCACCATCGGAGTCCAGGCCCAGGACGAGGGAAACAATGAAGAGGTAGATAACAGCGAAGAAGACTACTATGAAGACGATTATTCCGGAGAGGAGTACTACGACGATGCGGCTGATTTATCGGAGGACATCGTACGTAAATCTGAGTTTATGATCCCCTCTACCCCAGCATTTTCATTGTTGGGTGTAACACCAGAGCAGGTGACCAGACCTGGCACCGTGCAGGACTTTAAAGTGGATTGGCGTCTGAAAAATTATAACCTTGCTCCAGATCTGGCCCTGGAAGCACAACCTCTTTGGTTTCTCTATTTCGACCGCAAAGGATTGGATACTTATCGTAAAGCAACACCCTTTGTGAAGACACTGTCGACATTGAGCCTTTCATTTGGTACAGCAAAGATGGATGGTCTTAATCACTTTGCGTATGGTTTAAAGATGAATCTCTATCGTGAGAAAGACCCCGTTTCCGATCCCGTGTTACTGCAGGAGATGGCCGTTGAGCTGGCACAAATGGAGGAACCGATTAAGCTCAATCTGAGCCAGCTCAGATCTGAATTGGACTCCACTGAAAATAGGGAAGATCGCATCTTGATTAGGGAGCAGATCTTCGATATGAAAAGCCAACTCAGTGAGGTACGCCGGGCGCAGAAGCTTAAATTGATTGAGACGCAGCAGAGTTATATGCAGGAACATTGGAACAGCGATATGGTGGATGTGGCTTTCGGCAAGGTGAGTACATACAACAATGCCCTTGACACGCTGAATATAGAAAATGCGGGCTATGGATTTTGGATTAATGGTGCCAAAGGGTTGGGTCGAAATGGCCTGCTCACCGGAA
This sequence comes from Saprospiraceae bacterium, assembly GCA_965223025.1. GTDB lineage: Bacteria > Bacteroidota > Bacteroidia > Chitinophagales > Saprospiraceae > JABDMH01. The sequence continues at coordinate 2,325,894 of CBDCVP010000023.1, read as the reverse complement.
TCTTGAAGATGCGCCAGGTTGGAGAGAATAGGGACTTTATGGTTGGTGCCAGCTACCGATTTGGTGGGGCACGCTTTAGCTTCTACGGGGAGCTGGTCTACAAATCACTTCAAAGCCTGAGTGAGAATGGATTTGCTGAAGATGAGTTGTTTGCAGGCAAGTATTCGGAAGACTTGGGCAATGGATGGGCGAAATTTAACGAAGCTCTGGTGTCGGTTACCCAGTGGGATCTGACCTATGGTGGTGACTTTCGCTTGAGCAATGGCATCCTTCTCAATTTTTCTCTCCGTACAAAATTGGATCAAACACTGAAATTCAAAAAGCTGTTGCCGGTCGCGAATGTGACTTGCTTGATGCGCTAGAAGAAGATATATCGGGTGGATTGATGGCTTTTGCATAGCGGATCGCCTGCACCAACCTCCATTATTAACGTTTACTCCACAGAGGCAGCGTTGACTTGAGGTATGGATTTGCTGAGCTCAGTCTTGATGGCTTGGTATGCCCGGTCTCCGGCGAGATTGACCCATTCATGGGGATCCTGCGATAGATCGTATAGCTCCTCGGATCCATCTGCATATTGTATGTAGCGCCAGTCAGCCAATCGAATGGCGTGGTTGTTTGGTCGGTAGGTGGTAATGGAAGGAGTAAGCCACTGCATATCGGGTTTCTGGAGTAAAGGTACCAGACTTGTACCCTCATTCAAGGCGTTGGTGGGCAATTCACAAAGTTCTAATAGGGTCGGATACAAGTCAATCAGATTGATGGGTTGCTCGCACTTTTTACCAACCTGATCCATGCCGGGGTAGGTGAAAATACAATTGGTATGAGTTGTGTTTTCCCAAAGTGCAAATTTTCTCCACTTTTGTTTCTCTCCTAGATTCCATCCATGGTCGGACCATAGTACCAGGATGGTGTTTTTTGCATACTTGGAAGTCTCTAAACCCTTGAGCACCCGACCCAGACACTCGTCCATAAAAGAAATGCTGGCTAAGTATCCTTGCACCGCTTTTTTCCACTGATTGTGAGCCAACACCTTTTCATGGTCTTTAAAATTGATCATCGCTATTCCAGCATCAGGTATGTCATCGAGATCATTTTCCAGGATCTTTGGCAAGGTGATCTCCTCGATGGGAAACCTATCAAAATATGCTTGTGGTGCGTACCATGGTAGATGCGGCCGGTAGAATCCGCAAGCTAGAAAAAAGGGTTTGCTGTGTTCTTGATCCAATTGGTCAATCACCCAGTCAGCAACTTGCCAATCACCCATTTCCTCTTTCGGGGCTTGTACCGGACCCCAGTCAAAATGACGAGTATTGGCAATGCCATTAACGGGCACTTGAGTCGGTACCGGATCATCGGGCCGCTGCTTGGTAAGTGAAGGCCAAAAAGAGTCCCATGAGATGGGATCGGGGTAGCGGCCATGAAAGACTTTACCACTACCTAGTGCGACATAACCATGTTCACGGAAGTATTGCGGTATGGTTCGTATGTCAGAAAGCACTGGACTATTGCGCCAAGGTTGCGGATTGGTGTATATCCCTGAAGTGGAAGGACGGATCCCTGTCATGATGGCCGCCCTGGAGGGATTGCAGGAAGGAGCTGCACAATAGGCTCTGGTAAAAGTCAAGCCATTTTTGGCCAACTGGTCTAAGTTTGGAGTCAACGCTTGGGGATGCCCGGCTAAATAGCCTGTCCAATCATTGAGATCATCGACGCAAATGAAAAGTACGTTGGGTCTGTCTTCTTGGCTCCAGACATGGACAGTACATAGGAAAAATAAAAAAGGAATGCAGATAGAAGACTTCATACCGACTTTGTTTGTGAGTAAGTTAGGAAATATTTGATTTCGAGTTTTCTTCACCGATCAAACAGTAAGGGATATTTTATAAATTGCCTCTTAGAGATTCTAGCTCATGACTAAACACGATGAAAGCAAAATACATCATGGCACCAGTAGGTCTGTTTCTTTCCAGGCCTATCTTGGCGAGTTTGTATATGGGGGTATTGATGGCGGTGTCACCACCTTTGCGGTGGTAGCTGGAGCTGTAGGTGCGCATTTGGACAGCACGGTGATCATTATTCTGGGCTTTGCCAATCTCCTAGCCGATGGTTTCGCCATGTCTATCGGAGCTTATCTTTCAGCGAAGACGAGCAATGATCAGTATGAAAAGCATAAGAAGGTGGAGTATTGGGAGGTAGATAACTTACCTGAAGTAGAAGAGCAAGAAATCAGGGATATCTACCGAGCGAAAGGCTTTGAGGAACCGCTGCTCTCACAAGTCACCAAAGTCATTATCTCTGACAAAGACCGTTGGGTGGATGTGATGATGAAAGAAGAATTAGGCATGATCAAGGATGAAAAATCACCGCTTAAGATAGGTATGATGACCTATCTTTCTTTTTTGGTCATCGGCTTGATACCCTTATTGATATACGTCTATGACAAAATCTTCGGACATCCAGGTGACTTGTTTTTATGGTCATCAATGTTGACTGGTATCGGATTTATCATTGTTGGCTATTTAAAATCCTTTGTCACAGAAACGAGCCGCTGGAAAGGAATTTTCGAGACGTTGATACTAGGGGCTCTTGCAGCTTGTGTGGCTTACTACGTGGGTGGAGTGCTGGAGGATATTTTGATGAAGTAATTGCTCATTTGAAATAGTGGTTTTTTAGCCAGAGCTTATATATGGGATCGACAAATTCGATTTCTGGTTCCATAAGGTCAATGATCTCCTTGTCTTGCAAGGCAAGTTTGACTTTATTGACCGTACCCGATGTGCCAAGGTTGTATTTATTGATGGTTTCCTTAGCGCTAAGACTATCCTCTCCATTGGTAAGGGCATGTAAAAAATTAACCTGTTTCTTGGAAAGGCCTGAGGTAATTTGTTGAAACAGCAGGCTCAACTGCAGCTGCAGACTCTCGACAGCGTCCTCAACAATCTTGCTGGTGCACTCACTGGCTGTACGTAACCATACTACCTGTGCCAGCTGTTGTACATAGTAAGAGTGATTTTCAACCAAACTAACAATTTCATGGGCCAGATCGGAGTGGAGACTTTTATTCGACCGAGAAAACTGACGTTGAAGATATTTTATCCAATGATTGGTCTCAATTTTATTGAGAAAAATCAAATCTCCAAATTTGTAGAGTGGCATGCTAGGACTACTGAAGAGTTCCATCATCATATGGCGTTTACTGCCATATAAGCAATAAGTTACGTGCTTATGATGTTGCCAGCAAGCGCGAATTGTCTTTTGAAAGGCCGTTGGATTTTCGAATGCTCCAACGTTTTGAAACTCGTCCAAACAAACTACGATCTTGATTTTTTTTCGTTTGGCAATGGCTTCAGCTAGTTCCAGGATTTCACTTGGATTTTTGCTGATGGACTGCCAATCCATGCTCAGGGAAATCTCTGATCCTGGATCCGGAGAAATGCTTATCCTGGGTATGATGGTCTTAAAGAGTGACCTGACCATCTTCAATGTATCTTCAAGTCTGGAACTTGTGGCATTGATGATCGATTCAGCATACAATTGGTAGAAAGAAGGCTCTGATCGGACCTTGTAGAGGTCAATAAAACATGTTCGATAGTTTTTATGCTTTTTCTCAAATATCTGTGTACTTCTCTTGACCAATGATGATTTTCCCCACCGCCTAGGTGAAATCAATACGGTGTTCGTAAGGGATAAGAAGTTATTCTGAAACCGGAGGATTTCTTTTTGCCGGTTGATAAAAGCTGTCCTATCTACAACTTTCCCAAAAATGAAAGGCACTTCCATTTGATTCGTTTAAGGTCTAAGATACATTTTTTCTGCATACTAAATGGAAACATACAGCATGGCAACATGCATAATAGAAACATACAAAATAGAAACATGCTTGAAGGGAACATGCTTATGGGAAACATGCTGAAAGGAAACATGCTAAAAGGAAACATACTGAATGAGGGTTAGGTGGATCGCAACAATCCGCACGGCAGAATACTGCAAGGAGATGTTGCTGAATCGAATTTAGTAGTGATGCACTAAGCTATGTAGTAGTCTGGACCAAATGCTTATCTAGTGTGCCTACTCCGGAAAGTGCCATCTTCATAAAATGAGTCGATTTTGGATGAGATTTTCACTTTTTCGAAATTGGGTGATGCCTGAGTATCAGCCGATTGAGAAAAATGTAAAGATCGCCAAAAGAGCCATTTTTGGTTTGGTAACCTTTTCGGAGTGGGCACACTAGTCATGTCAGGCGAACGTAGTAAGTGCCCCAGCAGTCCATATTTTATCTCATCCGGATATCAGTATGTTCCCAAATTTGTGGTAGAGAAACTATCATTTGGAAGGTCAGGTACGGTACAGGAATCTTGTTTCACGACGGTCTACTTGATAGATTGCAAAATCTGGATTATATTAGGGAATGAAGTCAAGTCATTTCTTTCTCGCAACATTCTACCTACTTCCCTTTTGTGTACTATTATCCACAGAACTTCTTGCTCAGGAATTCAAGGCCGGTGCTTACATGAGCAATATCACTCCGCCACTTGGTAAGGAGATTGTGGGGAACTGGAACTCCCCCATTGCCACACATATTCATGATCAGCTGCATGCGAAGTCCTTGGTACTAGATGATGGCAACACGCGCGTTGCCATGGTGATTGTAGATAATGTGGCTATCAGACGTGAGGTATTTGATGTGGCCAAAACATATATCAGTAATGAAACGGATCTTCCGGCATCGCATATTTTATTGGCTGCTACTCATACCCACTCATCCATCAGTGCCAGTGGTGAAGGCAAACTTAGGAAAAGCTGGCAGGGAGACAGTCCACTCGATGCTTATCAGGCTTTTGTGGCTAGAAGAATTGCAGACGGAGTGAGGGTAGCCATCAATCATTTAGAACCGGCCAGAATTGCATGGGGCGGTGTGGCTGTACCACAACATGTATTCAACCGCAGATGGCTAATGCGTGAGCCGGTGATGAATCCGTTAGGGAAGATGGACAAGGCCAAAATGAATCCTGGGATTAGGAATCCTGATCTGGTCAAGCCTGCAGGTCCTATTGATCCAGAAGTATCTTTTATTGCTGTTGAATCAAAAGATGGTCGGCCCATTGCATTACTTGGCAATTACTCATTGCATTACATAGGTGGCGTGCCACGAGGGCATATATCAGCGGATTATTTTGCGGTCTTTGGTGATCGTATTCAAAACCTCCTCGATGCTGATCGCCAGACTCCCCCGTTTGTAGGAATCATGTCCAATGGTACTTCTGGTGATATAAACAACATCAATTTCACTGGCCCTGCTCAGAAACACTTACCGTATGCAAAGATCAACATTGTAGCTAACGATGTAGCTAGAGCGGTATTCGAGGGTTATCAGGACCTGACTTTCCGTGATTGGGTGCCATTGGGTGCAGCACAGGCAGAACTTGCGCTGAAAGTACGCCGTGCTGATACCGATGTGCTTGAAAACATGGTGGCAGTACGTGCTCGTCCAGATGAGGACAAACCGATTTTTCATCGACATGAAAAAATCTATGCTGATCGCATACAGCAACTAGAGGCAGAATGGCCTGATCAGATTAAGATCATCTTACAGACATTTCGAATTGGAGATCTAGGGATCGCTGCCGTTCCGTTTGAGACTTTTGCGGAGACAGGATTGGAGATTAAGGAGAAGGCACCCTTTGAAGATGCCTTTACGATTGAATTGGCCAATGGCTCCTATGGTTATCTACCAACACCTCCTCAGCACGAACTCGGAGGCTACGAAACATGGTTAGGGACCAATAGGGTAGAGAAGGGAGCGACCGTGAAAATAGTGTCACAGCTTATGGAACTATTTGATGGTCTGAAAGATTAAATCTGTGCCATGATTTTGCTTTGCCGCAAATACCTGATTTTGATCCACCTCTTGTATATTGCTCATGCTTGTGGCCAATCTGTGGAAGAAACCTCTCATGCTCCCAACTTCATCGTCTTCTTATGCGACAATCTCGGCTATGGTGATATAGAGCCTTTTGGATCGACCGTGCATCGCACACCAAATCTCACTCGCATGGCAAAAGAGGGACGGAGATTCACTCACTTTTATGCCACAGCGGGAGTCTGCACACCTTCTCGAGCCTCGTTGTTGACAGGGTTGCTATGCCCAAAGGATCGGCATGCATACCAACGAGCGAGACGGAAGAGTGTTACGACCGATATCTCCATATGGTCTTCATCCAGAACGAAGTTACGATTGCCGAAGTCTTAAAAACAGTAGGATACAAAACAGGGTTGATTGGTAAGTGGCATCTGGGAGATCAGGATCCTTTCCTACCATCTCGGCAAGGTTTTGACTATTTCTACGGAGTACCATACAGCGATGATATGACGAAGGATGTAGGTAAGGAATTAGGAAGAAAATATGATGGTGATCGGTGGCCGCCTTTGCCAGATGATGCTAAATGAAGAAGTCGTACAGGCCGGTGTTGATCGAAATCTGCTAACCCAGGATTATACCAAACTTGCTGCTGGAATTCATCGAAAAGAATAGACGGGAATCCTTTTTCCTATTCTTATCTCACGCAATGCCAGGCAGCACTAGTGCACCCTTCGCAAGTAAGGCATTTAAGGGAAAAAGTAAGAATGGCTCTTGGGGGGATAGTGTAGAGGAGTTGGATTGGTCACTAGGCCAGATCATGGAATTACTTAGGGACCTGGCCATCGATCGAAAGGACGTTGTTGATATTCACATCCGATAATGGTGCTCCCATGATCCTCTGATTTGAGCTAGTACTGGTTCGCGGTACCAATGCACCTTTGTACGGTCGGGGATATAACACTTCTGAGGGGGCCTTCCGGGCACCTACCATCATGTTGGTGGCCTGGCACTGTGCCGGCAGGTGGTCATTGTCAGAGACTAGTTACCATGATGGATTTACTTCCCACGTTCGCTCATTTTGCCGATGCTTCCATTCCGATGGATAGAGTCATCGATGGATACAACATTAGTGCCCATTTGCTGGGTACAGAAAATGTTTCTTCGCCTTACGAGGTCTTGTATTATTATGATCAGGAGCAACTCCAGGCGGTGAGACGTGGTCCATGGAAATTATTTGTGTCATTGGATGACTTCGATACTCATCCCCATTTTCGCAATGGTATTGCAAATACGACCCTGCTCTTTAATGTGGAGGAAGATGTCTCTTGTACCCATAATGTGGCATCAGAACATCCCCAGGTAGTAAGGGAATTGATGGATTGGGTGCAGTGCGGTCGGGAGGAGTTGGGCGATGTTAACCAAGTAGGAAAATCATTGAGGCCTCGGGGGGTGGCTGAGCATCCCCAACCCGTTGTAATGGATTAGTGCTCAGATATATCCTATGTTTCAATCGATGAAGAATAATTTGACCTCATATTTGGCTGGGATACTGGGCGTCACCACCCTTTTGGTGAGCTGTCATGAGCACCGAATCACCGGTCCTGCGGATCTTGCAGACTTCGTGTTGGAGGATCATTTAGAGATGTATATAGTGGCGTTGGAACCTTTGATCTTGGATCCGGTGGCATTTGCGGTGGATGAATATGGTGGTATGTACGTCGTAGAAAACTGTGGATATCCTGATCCAGTAGATGGAGGTCAGCCAGTCACAAGGGAGGGTCGCATAGCCAGGTTGACAGATCAGGATGGTGATGGTACCTATGATCAGCGAACCGACTTTGCTGAGGGTTTTACTTATCCCAATGGGGTGATGGTCTGGGATGGTGGTGTTTTTGTAACCTGTGCACCAGATATATTTTATTTAAGAGACACCGATGGCGATGGCATTGCTGATGAGCAAAAGACTGTCCTGACTGGATTCAGTGATACGAAAACAGCGCAGATTCGCATGAGTCATCCTACCCTCGGCCTGGATGGATGGGTGTACGTCACGGGTGGTCTGAATGGCGGAAAGATCATCTCACCCCTCTACCCCGATCGCGACACAGTCACCTATGCAAGCGGTGATGGACGTTTTAATCCTTCAACCTTTGAGTTTGAGGTCACCGGCGGTAAGAGCCAATTTGGTCTCACCATCGATGCCTTTGGAAGACGTTTTGGCTGCTCCAATAGGCATCCAGTCATGCATATCGTCATGGAACCCTCACAGTTGAATAGAAACGATTTGTTACTTTTTAATGAGACTGTACAAAACGTGTCGCCGGTTCAGGCCGATGCAATACTGTATGCAATCAGTGGGGCAGCTCTGACCGCAGACTATATTCCGAGGCTGATTGGACGATCTCATCAAGGTACGTTTACGGCAGCCAGTGGTGTATTTGTTTTTGACGATATGGGGCTGACCGATGAGCATCTCGGTAATGTGTTCATATGTGAGTCTGCGCAAAACTTGGTGCAGAGACAGGTGATGCAAGCCTCTGGTGCGACCTTTCGGTCTCAAATAGCTCAGGATGGATCCGAGTTCTTAGCTTCAACTGACGAGTGGTTTAGACCGGTTTTCTTGGGACATGGGCCACAAGGTGGACTCTATGTGGTGGATATGCATCGCAAAGTCATCGATCATCCGGCTTATATCCCAGAAGAGGTCCGTGGTGACCTTGACTACGATTCTGGTAAGGATAAAGGTAGAATTTACCGGGTAGCAAATAAAGGACATCGACGGGTTGATGGGGAATGGTTGACACAGAATGCTGCCATTGAAGAAATTTGCGATTGGTTGGAATCCCCATCGGCATGGCGTCGATCGACGGCATTCCGGTTGTTGTTGGAGCGGCGTGACAAGGCCAGCTTTCCACTTTTACGATCGGTTGCCGCATCATCGACTCATCTAGATAGTCGGTCCAAGGCCCTGTGGTCTCTGTTCCTCTTGGGGGGAGCAGAAGCTGCTTTGGTAGAGAAGATGAGTACAGATGAGCATGCAGGCATAAGAGAGCATACCATTCAACTAGCGGCAAACATGCAACAGCGTGAGGGGATGCTTGAAGTCCTCCTTTCAGGGGCATCTGACGAAAACATGCGCGTACGGTTTCTCAGCAGTCTGGCGCTGGGAGATTTGCAGGGGGAGGAGGTTATTGGTGCCCTGGCAAACGTTGCCCATTCTGATGGTGAAGACAAATGGTCGCGAGCAGCAGTACTGAGTGGTATCGGAGGTCGCATCGATTCTTTTTTATACCATCTTCAACTGGGAGAGCAGGGTACAGCTGCCTTTGCGGCGGTGATGCAGGACCTGGCGGGTATGTTGGGAAGGAGTGCATCATGGGGTGAATGTCGGAATCTTCTTGACGACATCTTAAATGCACATCAAGATGGATCGTGGCGGTATACAACTGCCTTGGGTTTGCTGGATGGTATGATGTCAAGACCAAGCGATGATCTTTCTACGATAGACTTGTGGGGAAAGCTGTCTCGTACATACAGAAGTGCAGGATCGTCCAATAGCGAAAACTTTATAAATGAGGTGATTGCCACAGCCAGAGATGTGACAGAAGATTCTGCCCGCCGTAAGGTTGCTATTGAACTATTGGGCTTTGTGGAAGAAGCTGAAAGCTTACCGGTACTCAGCACCTGTCTGGCCACCGGAGAGCATCCGGACATCCAACTGGCAGCTGTCAAGGCCTTGGCTCGAATGGAAACACCGGAAGCTGCCATGTTGCTGACATCTGAACAGTTGTGGTCGGGTTATGCACCTCGGTTGAGATCGGCAGTGATCAGCGTATTGGTTTCCAGATCCTCTTATATAAAGATCCTATTTGATGCCGTTGAAGTTGGCATCGTTCAGGCGGCACAAATACCATCCTCTGATCGACAGAGAATGATGAAGAGTAAACAAGAAGATATACAGATCAGAGCACAAAGTATTTTCAAGGAGCTGGAAGCTGGTGACCGCATGCAGGTTTACGAAGATTTTCGATCAACCGTAGATGAAAATGGCAATCCCGGACACGGAAAAGCAGTCTTTACTAAGATATGTGCTGCATGTCACGCTTATGCCGGTGAAGGTGGTCAAGTTGGTCCTGACTTAACAGGCATAAAGAACCAACCAGTTGATGCATTGCTGCTCCACACGATTGTGCCTAACTACGAAGTGTATCCCTCGTATCAAGCTACGATGGTCGAGACCAAAGACGATCAGAATTTGTCCGGATGGATCAAAGCTGAGTCCGATCACAGCATCACCTTGCGAACGGCCTATGGCACCGATGAGCAAATCTTGCGTTCCAATATTAGATCGATCTACAATACGGGAAGATCACTGATGCCGGATGGATTGGAACAAACTGTTTCCAGGGAAGAGGTGAACGATCTGATGGCCTTTCTGAGGTCTGGTGGTTGACCATGGCAGAATTCAGGGTGATGCGATTTTGTCAGGATTTTTATAGGTCATTGACTCTCCAGATTAAAACTCTTGCATAATCCAGAGAAGCTCTTGGCAGACAGTGCTGTACCTGGATGCTGCTGGCCCAGTAGACTAGGCGAAATGAAGGAAGGGATCTTGGATGCTTACTGAGAATCTGAGGATTCATACTGGCAACTAGATTTCGATGACAAACTCGGCACCGTCGCCTTCTTCGGAGTAGAGCTTGAGTGTTCCACCATGTTGATAAACGATCTGTCTGCAAAGGCTGAGACCGATACCCGACCCTTCCTCTTTGGTCGTGAAAAAGGGAATGAATATCTGATCTCGCAAATGAGGGGGGATGCCGGGACCACTATCCTTGATGCTAAAAATCATCTTATTATCGATTCCCTTGACAGTGATCGAGATTGTTTTCACAGCTGATGACTCCACTGCATCGATGGCATTCTTGATTAGGTTGATAAATACTTGCTCCAATTGTTCAGCGTCGCCGTCAAAAATTACAGGTGTGGCTGGGATAGATGGCAATACCTCTATATTTTTTTGTGTCATGATCGGTCCCATTAGCGTCAGGACATTTTGTAACAGGTCGGCTGCATCAATGCGCGCTATATTCGGTGGTGGAATCTTCGTCAGCTTTCGATACTTCTGTGTAAAATGCAACAGTCCCTCACTTCTTTTCTGAATGGCCTGAATGGCATTATGAAGTTCTAGGCGATCTGCTTTTTCAATTTTCCCTTTGCTGACTAGGAGATCAGCTGTGGATCCCGCCAGCGACACCACCGGCGACACAGAGTTCATAATTTCGTGAGTCAAAATTCGGATCAACTTCTGCCAGGAGATTATCTCTTGTGCTTGCAGCTCTGCATATATATTGTGGATAGAAAAGATGGAGTAAGTGGTTTCTCTAACTTTTAGGATGGTTTTTTGAATGGCGAGTTGGGTCGTTTCCTGATTGATGATTTTTTTGAGAAGTCTTTTTTCACCAGGTTGCATTGCAGTCAAAAGTGTATATAGGTCTGCGTCATAATTTGCGATCGATGAGAAAGTTGGGAAATAGGATTTATGTAGAATCTGTTGAAGTGCCTTGTTCATAAAGATCGTCCGACCATCGGAGTCAAAACCGACCAATCCTGTTTCTACTTTTTCTACCATGGTTTGGAAATATTGAAATTGTATTTCCTTTTCTAGACGTATGTTTCTAAATTTCCCATTGATCAGATTGAAGGCGTTGAAGAGTGCTTTCTCAGAAACCTCATTATTAGATTTTGAATAGGTGGTTTCGAAATCGTCATATTTTATGCTCAGGAGGAAATTGGCCAGGTGTGTATTAGTGCGGTTTACCACCTGAAAAAGACTGAGCACAGCAAAAAATCCAAGCAGCATGAGTATGCTTCCCAGTAAGACAGAATTCTGCCGAAAGACCAGAAAGAGTCCCCAAGCCATGAGTGCAGCAAAAAGGATGGTCCGCAGCAGTACCTGTCGCTTGAATTTCGTCAGTGTTGGCATTCGTATAGGTTATTACCAATCTTAAATCCCATATTTTTGCAGCCTTCGATAGAGCGAGGTGCGAGTCAGACCCAAGTCCCTTGCAGCCTTAGATATATTACCCTGATTTTTTTTGAGGGCCATCCTTATCAATTTTTCTTCCACTTCTTCTATGGTGAGATTTGCATCTAAGTCCATCTCAGTATCCTCCTTGGTGGCAGAGGAAAGCATAATGTCTGTTGGGCTAATGATGTCTTGTTCTGCCATAATCACTGCCCGCTCCATAATGTGCCTCAGCTCGCGAACATTGCCAGGCCAATCATAGGTATTTAATTTTTCCAACGATTCCATACTAAGCGATAATTCGGGTTTCTGATATTTCTTTTTAAAAGTATCTAGATAAAAATCAGCCAGGAGTTTGACATCTCCTGTACGATCCCTGAGTGCCGGCAATTCTATTTCGACGGTATTGATTCGGTAAAGGAGATCTTGACGAAATGTACCTTTGTCCACCATCTGATACAAAGGCATATTGGTAGCGCTGATCAGTCTGATATCTACTTCTATCCTATGATTACTGCCGACAGGGACGATCTTATGGGTTTGAAGCGCACTTAGCAGCTTGGCCTGAGAAGCCAATGGAATATTTCCAATCTCATCGAGAAATAATGTGCCTTTATTAGCTGCTTGAAACCTTCCCATTCGATCTTGGTGGGCACCTGTGAAAGCCCCTTTCTTATGTCCGAAAATCTCACTTTCAAACAAAGTTTCGGGTACGGAGCCTAGGTCTACTGGAATAAATACCTGATTAGCCCGCATGGACTGTCGATGTAACAACCTAGCTATCAGTTCTTTTCCTGTTCCGTTTTCACCAAGGATCAGAATATGTGCCTCTGTGGCTGCCACTTTCCTGATGGTTTTAAAAACGGCTTGCATTTCCGGAGACTGGCCGATCACTTCCTTGTAAGTCTTATTTAAGACCTGAGTTAAAACCCGGTGCCCCTCCTCCAACCTGCCAACTTTCTTTTCCGTCCTACTAAGTTCGTATGCAGCGTTGATCGTAGCGACAATCTTTTCGTTGCGCCATGGCTTTTCTACGAAATCTGTAGCACCTGCTTTCAGTGCTTCCACCGCAATCTGTACATCGCTATAGGCGGTCATGGTGACTACGGGTACCTGGGGCATCAGTGATTTGACTTTTTGCAGCCACTCTAAGCCTTCTTTACCAGTATCCCTTCCCTTCCCAAAATTCATATCAAGCAAAACCACATCAGGCTCATGCAGTCGAAGTAGTCTGGGAATGTGATAGGGATTCTGCTCTGTGAAGACGGAAGCAAAGTGCTGTTTTAGCAGGAATTTTAAAGAAAAAAGGATGTCTTCCTCGTCGTCAATAACTAATATGGTACCTTTCTTTGACATGCTTCAGCAAAAATGTAGGTGGATGATCACACTATAAGTGGTCGACACAAAAGTAGAGAATAGTGTACGAATTCGTACAATTGATGACCGCATTCGTACACTTTTCCGCTGATACACACCAACCATATCACTGTATGTGGCTGATAACCAGCATGCTATTAAACTGGCACATATTTTCTTAATAGATAATTCATATGGATCGAAAGATTGAGCGAAAGGGACCGAACTGGAGGAGGATTGTTCCTATAGTTGTCATCTCCGCGATACTGCTATATTTCATACTTAGCATCTACAGGGATAGTGGCACTTCGCGATTAAACGTTCAGACCGAAAGACTGTTGTTGGATACTGTGCACCACGGAATTTTCCAGGAATTTATTCCGGTCACGGGCGCCGTGCTTCCCATAAAGACGGTACTTATTGGAGCTGTAGAAGGTGGTCGAGTTGAGAATAAGCTGGTCGAAGATGGAGTGTTCTTGAAGACGGGACAGAAGATTCTTGAACTGAGCAATCCCGACCTGCAACTGAATTATCTCAACCAGGAGGCATCCATTGTGGCACAGATCAACCAGATAAGAAGCAATACACTGTTGATGGAGCAACAAAGTCTGAATCTGAAGGAAACGGCTTTGAGCGTGGACTACCAGATCGATTTGTTGACCAAGAGAGTGGCCAGAAATCGAAGTCTCCATAAAGATGGGGTGATCGCCGAAGTAGAATTTCAAGAGACTGAAGATGAACTCGAGCATTTGCTGCGCCGAAAGAAACTTTTGGTGCAGACCATAAGGCGAGATAGTGCTTCTGCGGTCTTGCAGCAGGCTCAAATGAACAATTCATTGGATTTAATGAAACGAAATCTGGAGATAGCTAAGAAAAGCTTGGAGAACCTGATTGTGCGTGCACCCATCGATGGTCAATTATCTGGATTGACCGCTGAGCTGGGAGAATTGATCATCGAGAGCAGTCAGATTGCGCAAATGGATGATCTATCCAATTTCAAGATCAGGGTGCAGATCGACGAGTTTTACATATCCAGGATCTACACTGGTCAAAATGGTAGTTTTCAGTTCGCCGGTGACACTTATGAATTGACCATCCAAAAGATTTTTCCTCAGGTGATCAACGGAGCCTTTGCTGCTGACATGATCTTTACCGGGAAAACACCAGAAGGAATAAAAAGAGGACAGACCTTGTCCGTAAAACTTGAGCTTAGCGCCGAAGAAGAAGCTCTTTTGTTGGCAAGAGGTGGGTTTTACCAGACCACGGGAGGCAACTGGGTTTATGTGTTGGACGAAGGTGGCACTACCGCTTATAAAAGGAATATTAAAGTAAATAGACAGAGTCCTAATTATTATGAAGTCATCAGTGGGTTAGAGCCAGGTGAGGTAGTGATTACTTCAAGCTATGATAATTTTGGGGACAAGGACGAGTTGGTTTTGAAGTGAAAAGGGTAAAAAGGGTAGAAAGAGGTAAAAAGAGTAAAAGGGGTAAAAAGAGTAAAAGGGGTAAAAAGAGTAAAAGGGGTAAAAAGGGTAAAAAGGGTAAAAAGAGTAAAAAGGGTAAAAAGGGTAAAAAGAGTAAAAAGGGTAAAAAGGGTAAAAAGGGTAAAAAGGGTAAAAAGGGTAAAAATGGTAGCAAAGGTAGAAGGGGTGGCATGGAGCATGAAGTAGTGAGAATAGCATCTACCGCTGAGTAATAAATAGAAATAATTGATAGCAATGATAAAAACGGAGAAACTAGTTAAGGTATATCGTACGGAGGACGTCGAGACAACCGCACTCAATGAAGTGGATATTAATATTCGCGAAGGTGAATTTGTGGCCATTATGGGGCCCTCGGGCTGTGGAAAATCAACCCTCCTCAATGTACTAGGTATGATCGACAGCCCTACAGCGGGAGACTATTATTTTATGGAGAAAGAAGTAGGGAGACTTCCTGAAAGAAAACGCTCCAATGTGCGAAAGCATAATTTAGGATTTGTGTTTCAGAGCTTTAATCTCATCGATGAACTTACCGTTTTCGAAAATGTGGAACTGCCGATGTTGTACACCAATACACCTTCTGCTGAAAGGAAAACTAGGGTGGAAGAACTACTGGAAAGCATGAAGATGATGCATCGACGAAACCACTTCCCGCAGCAATTATCTGGTGGGCAACAACAGCGGGTCGCGGTGGCAAGAGCCATCGTCAATCATCCGAAATTGATCCTTGCGGATGAACCTACCGGTAACCTTGACAGCTCTAATGGTGATGAGGTGATGCGACTGTTATCTGACCTCAATGCCAATGGCACTACCATCGTGATGGTGACCCATAGCCAGTACTGTGCAGAATTTGCCAACCGGATCGTGCGCATGCTGGACGGCCAGGTAGTGACAGAGAATGTGGTGAGGCAGTTTTTGTGAGGAGAAAAGGTAAAAAGGGTAAAAAAAGGTAAAAAGGGTAAAAAGGGTAGAAAAAGGTAAAAAGGTAAAAAGGTAAAAAGGGTAAAAGGAGTAAAAGGTAAAAAGGGTAAAAGGAGTAAAAGGTAAAAAGGGTAAAAGGAGTAAAAAGAGTAAAAAGAGTAAAAGGGTAAAAGGAGTAAAAAGAGTAAAAAGAGTAAAAAGGGTAAAAGGAGTAAAGACTATTTATCTGGAGGAAGTGAGTGTATGAGTTTGTATATCAAAGAAGATATTCGCTTGCAATGCTCGATAAGATCCTGTGATTTTGACTCACTAAGAAGATCCAGGTCATTGGCTAAGTATAGCTGGCTTCTAAGCTCACCACAGGAACCGCGAGCAATATATAGGAACCGCTGGAATTCTTTATTTGATTTTCGTTCAAATCCTTCTGCGATGTTTGATGATATAGATAGGGCAGTTTTTAATAAATGGTCTCTCATGAAATACACTTTAGAATCACCAATAGATTGGTATAGAGAAGTGTTGATTTTTCTCGCTTCTTGCCAGACGATCAGTTCTTCAAAACGATTTACCACAGGCTTAGACATGTTACATTTCGAACTAAAATACGAATTATTTAACACTTGCAACACGCTTATTGCCAATACCTCTTCGACCTTTTATACGCTTTATACCCTTTATACCTTTACTTCATGATCAAACTAACCAACATAGAACGTTACTACAACCAGGGCCTGCAAAAGGCTTGGGTGCTCAGAGATATCAATCTCCAAATTGCAGAAGGGGAATTTGTCTCCATTATGGGGCCAAGTGGATCTGGAAAAACGACTCTGCTAAACATTATTGGTATGCTCGACCAACCCAATGGTGGCGAATATTATTTTTTCGATGAACCTGTGCATAGATTTAGAGAGCGGAAGCGGAGTGAGTTGCATAAGCACTACATCGGATTTATTTTTCAAGCTTATCATCTGATCGATGAGCTGACCGTGTACGAAAATATTGAAACTCCACTATTGTATAAGAAAGTAGGACGTACCCAGCGCAAGGCAGTAGTTGCCGACATCTTGGATCGGTTCAATATCGTGGCAAAGAAAGACCTTTTTCCCCATCAGCTGTCCGGGGGACAGCAGCAATTGGTCGGTGTGGCTAGGGCAGTGGTGGGCAAGCCTAAATTATTGTTGGCAGATGAACCCACCGGCAACTTACACTCCACTCAGGGCAAAGTAATCATGGAAACGCTCGCAGAACTTCATAAGGACGGCATGACCATCATTCAAGTAACCCACGACGAAAACAATGCAAATTATGGTGACCGCATTGTCGAACTATGGGATGGTTTTGTAAAAACTTAGAGTAGAGAGTAGAGAGTAGAGAGTAGAGAGTAGAGAGCCGAGAGCCGAGAGCCGAGGGCTGAGGGCTGAGGGCTGAGGGCTGAGGGCAATGACGAGCAAATCAGAGTTAGTTTTTTTGGCATCCACCTGGGAGCCTTCACCGAAGAAAAAAGACATGATAAGAAATTATCTAAAAATCGCCTGGAGAAATCTTCGTAAGAACAGAATCATCACCTTTGTAAATACGATCGGATTAAGCATTGGTGTGGCAGCTTGTCTGCTTATCGGAATCTATATCAGACATGAGATCAGTTACGATGCACATATTCCAGATGCCGACAGAGTCTTTAGGGTCTATGCCACTTTTAATCAGGATGGTGAGATCGATAAGGGTGCACACTTTACGGCTATACTTGCGCCCACACTCGAACAGGATTTCCGTGAAGTGGAAAGCGCGGGACGGTTTATGGACAATCCATTGTTTTACCGGGCAGGAAGTAATGATATAAGCATCGAGGGAGATGATGTGCAATTTCGGGAAGAGGGGTTTACCTACATGGATCAGTCACTCCTGGACATTATCCAGCCAGACATGGTTTTCGGAACCTATCAAGAAGCCTTGTCTAAGCCTAAAACTATAGTCCTTTCTGTGTCAAAGGCAAAAAAGTATTTTGGAAGGAATGATCCGACGGGCAAGGTCATTTACCTGAATGGTAATAAAGATGATCCCTTTGTCATTGGGGGGGTGATGAAAGACTTTCCAACCAATTCTCATCTCGACTATGATTTTTTGATCACGCTGACCGATGTGGAGTTTGGAGAAGGAGAGCAGACTCGATGGTTACAATCAAACTACCTGACCTATGTAAAGCTCCACGAAAATGTCGAAGTGGAGTCATTTGCAAAAAGAATGAGTGATCATATTTTTAGTAAGTACATTGTACCTGCGCTCAAGGATATAGGTAATGTGATGGCCGAGACGATCGAGCAAGATGCTGCAATATACTTGCAACCAGTGAGGGATATACATCTTTACGCCTCTGATATTCATGACAATCATGCCAGAGGTGATGTAAGATACATATGGTTGTTTGGCATCGTTGCACTTTTTATCTTACTCATTGCTTGCATAAATTTCATCAACCTATCTACTGCTAAATCCACCAATAGAGCTAAAGAAGTGGGTTTGAGAAAGGTGTTGGGCTCTGCAAGACGTGAGTTGGTTCAACAATTTCTGACAGAATCTGTACTAATAACCACAATATCCTTTTTACTGGGAGTAGGCCTTTCCTACCTATTATTACCTTCGTTTAATCTTATCTCCGATCGAAGTTTGGAGATCCCATTCCAATCTATTGCTTTTATCCCATCGATCATCATCGTCTCTTTAGTGGTCGGAGTCTTTGCGGGAATATATCCCTCCCTATATCTGTCTGGATTTAGTCCCATTTCGGTTTTGAAAGGCAGGATCCGAAGGGGGAGCAAGTCATCTGGATTACGGAGTGGATTGGTGGTCTTTCAATTTACGGTTTCGATAGCTCTGATTGTAGGTACCATCATTATTAATCAGCAGATGAATTTCATACTGAACAAAGATGCGGGATTTGATAAAGAACAGGTGTTGCAACTCCAAAGTACCAATGTCCTGGGTGATCAAGTGGAGGTGTTTAAAGATGAGATAAAAAATATTCCTGGTGTGGTCAACGCCAGCATCAGTGATTATCTGCCGATCGAGGGTACCAAGAGAAATGGCAACACGGTATTTAATGAAGGTAAGGCAAGTTCCGAAGAGGGCATATTTGCGCAAGCCTGGATCATCGATGAAGATTACTTCGAAACGCTTGGTCTGAATTTAATGGAAGGAAGGAACTTTGCGAAAGATAGAGCCACAGATGATGGGAAGGCCATTATTAATCAAGAGATGGCTCATCGGCTGGGTATGGCTCAACCTGTGGGTCAGAACTTTGACCGCCATGGAACACCCATCGAGATCATTGGTGTTGTGGAGGACTTTCATTTTGAGGCCTTTACTGAAGAGGTAGGGCCGCTCATGATGTTCTCTGGTGTGAGTTCAACCATGATGTCGGTGAAGATTCGAGGAGAGGAGGTCACTTCAGTCATTGCTGCACTGGAAAGTAAATGGAACCAGTTTAGCCCAAATCTGGACTTCAGGTATACATTCATGGACCAGTCCTTTGCAGGCATGTATGCTCAGGTTAAGCGAGTGAGTTGGATGTTTACTGCATTCGCATTGCTTGCTATTTTTATTGCGTGCTTGGGTTTGTTTGCCCTCTCTGCCTTCATAGTTGAGCAGAGACGTAAAGAGATGAGTATTCGCAAGGTGCTCGGAGCTTCTTTCGAAAGTATTTTCGGATTGCTAACCCGACAATTTGTTTTGTTGGTTTTTGTGTCCCTTTTGATTGCAGTACCGATTGCTACCTACTTTATGAATAAATGGTTAGAAGATTATGCCTATCGGATTGAGATTTCGTGGCACGTCTTTGCGATCGCTGGGATTTTATCATTGCTTATTGCCCTGAGTACAATCAGCTATCATGCCCTCAAAACTGCACTGGTCAACCCCATTCATTCTTTGCGGGATGAATAAAAAGGTAATGAACTTGATCGAAGAAGTGTTAATCTGGTATATGGTTTTGCAAAGTCGATGCTGCTCAGCTTTGGATCTGAAGTAATGTGTGATTAGTAATTTTTAAATTATAGACTTCGTCATTTTGATCCGCACGTATCTAAAATTGGCATGGCGTAATGTAACGAAAACAAAGTTATCAGCATGCATTAACATGGCGGGAATTACCATCGGTTTGACCTGTTTTATCATTCTTGCCTCATATATACAATATGAAAGGAGTTATGATCGACAACATGAGAAAAGTGATCGAATATACCGAGTTGCACAAACTGAGAAGGGAAACGAATACAGGGGTACGGACAAGTTTGCATCGGCACCCATTACCTTAGTTCCAGCCATCAAACAGCTTTTTCCTGAGGTGGAGAATGGGACTACTGTTACTTTCAGACAAACGAAGTTTTTTCTTGGGGAGCAAGCCTGTAATGAGCCTGGTATCTATGCGGACGAGTATTTTCTGAATGTGTTTTCCTATGCTGTATTGGAAGGAGTCGGGAAGGAGGCTTTAAAAGATCAGGATGCCTTGCTACTGACAGAGAGCATGGCTAGAAAGTACTTTGGAAACACTTCGCCAATTGGCAAAACCATGCAGTTGGATGGAGATCTAGAGTTGGTGGTAAAGGGGGTGATCGAAGATGTACCTCACAATCAGCATTTTGATTTCGAATTTATCACATCCATTAAAAACTTCACTGAATATGAGGGTGACTTGAACCGTTGGAAATGGTCCAGTAATAATTATCTGGCTTATATCGTATTGCCTCCGAAGTATGATTACAGAAACCTTACAGATAGGATGGGATCACTTACTGAACTCGCTAAGCCTTATTATGCTGACTACTCTTTTTTTCCTGAATACTTCCTGCAGCCTTTGAGAGATATACACCTGCATTCCCACATTAATATGGAGATTGGTACAAATGGTGATATCAGGTATGTGAATTTTGCTACCGTCATTGCTTTCATCATTCTTTTTCTTGCGCTGATCAATTATATGAATTTATCTATATCGCAGGCCTCCAATCGGCTCAAAGAGGTAGGGATTCAGAAAGTATTGGGGGCAAATAGAAGTCAACTGACCGCTCAATTTTTAGGAGAGACCGTCATCATTGTCTTGTCGAGCCTATGCCTGGCCATTGGATTAGCTAGTTTATTTTTGCCGAAGTTGAGCCAAATGCTGGACGAGAACATCCCCTTTACATTGGGTGACAGCCAAATCCTTGTTCCTGGATTTATGGCCATTGCCATCATACTTGGAATTTGTGCTGGAATCTATCCTGCGCTTGTTCTATCGGCGACAGATCCTTCTTTGGCACTGAAAGGAAAGTGGCTTGGTTCGCGCAGGGACGGCTCATTATTGTCCAGGTTTCTCCTGGTAGGTCAATTTACGGCTGCCATCGTGTTGGCCATCGGTAGTGCTGTGGTCTATCAGCAGATGAAATTCATTCAGAGTACAAAGCTTGGATACAATCGAGATCAAGTAATGTATATTCCTTACTACGATCAGGAGATGATTAGGAAGGCCGTTACGCTGAAATCAGAGCTTTTGAAGCATCCCGGGATTGATAAGGTTTGTCTTTCCAACACGATGCTACTCAATAGCGAAAACCAGGGCATTGTAGATCAGTGGGAGGGGAACGAGTCAAGGCGAGAACTATGGATTTATCGCAATTGGGTAGACAATGAATTTCTAGATTTATTCGAGATCGAAATCGTTGAAGGGAGGGGTTTTACATCGGGTTTCGTTTCAGACTCAATGAATAGCTACCTGCTCAATGAGAGGGCCCTTGGTTCCTTAGGTTGGAAATCTGCTGTGGGTAAATCTTTTGCCGATGGGAAGGTGATAGGTGTGGTCAAAGATTTTCATTTCCAGCCATTTAATCTAGCCATAGAACCGATGTTCATACAATACCATAATGAGTATACCTCCAGATATGGGAATATTGTCTTAAAGGTGAATACTGATGACTATCGCTCAGTTGCTAAGTATGCAGAGGAGAAGGTGAAGGAGCTCCTTCCAGCCTTACCATTTGATCTCAAGTTCATGGATGACTCATTCAATCATCTATACCGATCAGAAAGGAACTTAGGAGCCGTACTGGGCTTTTTTACACTGATCGCCCTAATGATCTCATCCATGGGATTATTTGGTCTGATAAGCCATCATGTGATCAAGAGAGGAAAGGAAATCGGAATAAGAAAAGTGTTGGGAGCCAGTGTTTCAAATGTGGTGAGCATGCTGTCTAAGGACTTTCTTGTGCTTGTTCTCATCTCGGCACTGATGGCGATTCCGTTTGCCTGGTGGATGACGGAGCGTTGGTTGGAGAATTTTGTGTATCGCATTGAGATAAGTGGGTGGGTTTTCTTATTCAATACATCCATAGCACTAGTGGTAGCATTGGTGACCGTAGGCTCGCAATCGCTTAGAGCTGCATTGGCCAATCCTGTGGAAACCATTAAGGAGGAGTGATCAGGCAGTGCTGGGAGGCATACAGTAGAGTGTATGCTAGGACCAAGTGGAAGACACAAAGAGCCAATAGGGGGTACTAAGGTGATGATGAGGATGATGATCGTCCCAGGGTAGATAAAAAAAATGACAGTTATGGGCCATGGAGGACATAGAAGGTAGACAATTATTTGTGAACGGATCCTTTTTATTGTGGGAATAAGTTGACAGGCAATCATGATCAAGAATTATTTAAGAATAGCGGCTCGGAATTTAGCTAAGAACAGAAGTTTTACCATTATCCATATTTTGGGATTATCCATCGGTGCAGCAACATTTCTTCTGATCCTTCAGTACGTAGTGTTTGAGAAAAGTTATGATCGATTTCACGAGCGCGCTGACCACATCTATCGAGTTCCAATAGAATATTCGGAGGGCTTTGGGAATTTTCCCAAAACTGCTGCTAATCATCCGGCTTTGGGACCGGCGCTGAAAAGAGATTTTCCCGAAGTAGAATCCTTCACACGAATTATGCATCCATCCAATATCGGAAGCAGTGTATCCTTTTCGCGAATTGGAGGAGATGGGCAGAAGATTTTCTTTACAGAAGATCAGACTTATGCGGCAGACTCTTCATTTTTACGAATCTTTTCATTCAAACCAGTACTGGGGGACATTCATACAGCCTTGTCAAAACCGAATTCGGTCGTGTTATGTGCCTCTCTGGTGGACAAGTATTTCGGTGAAAGTGATCCTATCGGAGAGGTCCTGCAATGCAATGGCTCGGATGTGGTGGTAACTGCGGTAATTGAGGATGTGCCTAAAAACTCACATCTGCAGTTTAATGCTCTGCTTTCATTTACGACAGTATTTAGTAGCTCCTTCGCTGATAACTCCTGGGTGTGGCCAGAATTTTACACTTACGTGGTGCTGCGCCCGGATGCGGATGTAAAGGCGCTGGAGAGAAAATTACCTGCGTTGACCGAGAGATATATGGCCGAGGTGCACAAAGAGCACAATTTCCAAACTTACTTCTCTTTTCAGCCGTTGCTCGATATTCATCTCAAGTCGGATTGTCACAATGAGCCATCCCCTCCCGGAGATGAACGCATTGTCTATTTTTTGACCCTATTAGGCATCTTTATTTTAATTATTGCCGGTGTCAATTATGTAAACCTTTCGACTTCAAAATCGATCGAACGTGCCATGGAAGTGGGTGTGAGAAAAGTCATGGGTGCTACAAAATCTCAGCTGATGTCACAATTTTTTCTGGAGTCAATGATGATATGCAGTATCAGTATATGTGTAGGGTTCATTATTGCTAGAAGCTTTCTGCCAATTTTTACAGAGTTGGTTGGTAAGGATATTGGTGCATCCTTGATGAATGTTGATATGCTGACGCGTCCTGAATTTTGGCTTGTTTTTGTCGGCGCTATTTTGGTGGGCGGTCTACTCGCTGGCTTATACCCAGCCCTGGTTCTTGCCGGCTATCGACCAATACATGTCCTAAAAGGACAGTCTGAAAAAGTGAGTGGCGGTATTTCGTTTCGGAGGGTCCTTGTCTGCCTTCAATTTATACTTTCGCTGCTCTTACTATCTGCTACCATCCTGGTGACTCGTCAGTTGAATTTCATGGGAAATAAAGAGTTGGGCTATGCTAAAGACAAAATTCTTGTCATTAAGGCCCCTGTAATATCTGATTCCCTCAGCTCAGCTAAGGAGCAGGTACTGTTGGCCGAACTGCGCAGTTTGCCACAGGTAAATAGTATGACAAAGTCTTCTGATGTGCCGGGAAAAATGGTGGCTCTTCGGAGTGAGACAAGGAAATACGGCTTAAATAAAGAGCTGAATACATCGATCTTTCTCTTGAGGGCGGACGACCAATTTCTCACGACCTATGACATCCCCCTGATTGCAGGAAGAGATTTTATCAGTACCGACAGTTCACTGATTTATGGTGCACGTAATAACAGGGTGCTCATTAACGAGGTACTCTCCGAGACCTACGGCTTTCATGACCCTGAGGAGGCGATCGGTCAAAATATCTCGTTTAAATTGGGTCAACCAGAGCATCCTGCCACAATCGTAGGAGTTGTCAAGAATCACCATCAACGATCCGTGAAAGAATCCTATGATCCCATCATGTACTACTTTCCAAGTTGGTCCAATTGGAGATATTATTCCTTGAATGTGACGACTGCTAAATGGGTTGAAACCATCCAGCGCATTGAGGACAAGTATAGAGAGGTATTCAGCGGGCATACATTGGATTACTTTTTTCTTGATGAGTTCTTTGATCGCCAGTATCGATCGGAAAAGCAATTTGGAAAAGTAAGCAAACTGATGGCACTGCTAGCCATTTTCATTGCCTGCCTCGGTTTCTTTGGCCTGTCCTCTTTGACTTTGGTAAGGAGGGCAAAAGAGATGGGCGTGCGTAAGATACTGGGAGCTACTTTGTCCGATATTGTGTCCCTGCTGACCCGGGATTTCGTTTCGATACTGGTCTTAGCAAACTTGATTGCACTTCCCATTATCCTCTATTATGGAGGCTCCTGGCTCGACAATTTTGCCTTTAATGCAGGAATGGGCTGGCCAGTCTTTCTCCTGCCCTTTGGAATATTAATGCTGATGATTATGGTCATCATAGGATTACAACTCTATAAGAGCTCACTCCTAAACCCCATAAATTCTCTTAGAGATGAGTAGAGACGAAGCAAAGCAATGTCCGTACTGCAGAGGATGGGGAAGTGTAGCATTGCATCAAACGGTAAATCAATCGAATTTAAAGCCGCGTAGAAATAAATACTTGTAGACTCATGATTAAGAATTATCTGATAGTAGCATTCCGCAATCTTACTAAGCATAAAGCTTTTACTATAATCCACCTCTTGGGTCTAGCCATTGGCACCGCTTCCTTCTTGCTGATCCTTCAGTACGTTTCTTTCGAAAGGAGTTACGATACCTTTCACGAAAGCGTGGATGACATCTATCGAGTTCCAATTTCCTATTCTGAGGGATTTGGTGCCTTTCCAAAATCTGCTGCCAATCATCCCGGGCTCGGCCCAGCCATGCTGCAGGACTTTCCTGAAGTGGTCGCATTTACACGGTTTTTTCACCCATCTAATATGGGTCAAAATATTGCCTTTTCGTACACAAAACCGGGCGGCCAACGTACCAGTTCTACTGAAGATAAAATATACCTTGCCGATTCGTCCTTTTTTAGCATGTTCTCTTTCAAGCTGCTTCTGGGAGATGCGGCAAGTGCTTTAAATAGGCCCAACACGATTGCATTGTCAGAGACGTTGTCACGGAAGTATTTCGGGGCCGAAGATCCTATTGGAAAGTTTCTGATGATAAATGGGAATAATAGAGTCATGGTATCGTCTGTTTATGAGGATGTACCCAATAACTCTCATATACATTTTGAGGGACTGATTTCTTTCAATACCGTCTTTCCAAACTTGGGACAAGCACACCTTTGGGTCTGGCCCGAATTCTATACCTATGTCCAACTACGTAAAGGAACCGACGCTTCCGTTGTGGAGGACAAATTCCCGGCATTCGAAGAGAAGTATTTGGCAGCGATTCACAAGGAACATGGCTTTAGAAGTTGGTTCTCACTACAACCCGTGGCTGACATCCATCTTAAGTCTGATTGTGGTAATGAGCCTGAGGAAGGAGGTAACGCACGGACCGTTTACTTCCTGATTGTACTGGCGGTATTTATATTGATCATCGCTTGGATCAATTACATTAATCTGTCTACCTCAAAAGCCATCGAACGTGCCAAGGAGGTGGGTGTAAGAAAAGTGGTGGGCGCTGAAAAGTCGCAGTTGGTGGGTCAGTTCTTAACAGAGTCCATCCTCTTGAATGCGGTGGGCATTGGTCTTGGAGTCGTTCTAGCCTATGCTTTCCTACCCTTTTTCTCCTCGGTCGTTGGCAAGGAGATCGGTGATGCTCTGTTAAATAGCGATTTGATTTTTGATCGAAGATTTTGGCTTTTACTCATTGGATCGACCATCTTTAGTGGACTTATTTCGGGAATATATCCTGCTTTCTTGCTCTCGTCATTCCGGCCCGTCCAAGTGCTGAAAGGTCGATTTCTTAAGTCTAGGCATACCATCGCTTTTCGAAGAGCACTGGTGGGATTTCAATTTTTCCTTTCAATAGGATTGCTTTCGGTTACGCTATTGATTACTAAGCAGCTTGCCTTCATGAGTAAGAAAGATCTCGGATATAAAAAGGATAATGTCTTGATCATAAAGGCACCGGTTATGGCTGACTCTACCTATGTGGGCAAAGTGAGCGCCTTCCGGTCACAATTGCTTCAGTACCCCTCCGTCAATGCTTTTGCTAAGGGAACTGAAATACCTGGAAAGTTGATGGCTTCCCGAGCTGGTGTGAGGAACCAAGGTCAGACTAAGGATGAGAATGTACCCATGTACACGAACGAGATTGACGATCAGTATCTCTCTACATTTCGAGTACCCCTGAAGGCTGGCAGGAATTTTGGGGAAGCAGATCGGTCGAATATATTTTCGGATGAGATCAATCGAGTACTTGTCAATGAGGCTTTGGCTGTTTCTCTGGGTTATGACGATTTTGAAGATGCACTGGGGAAAACTGTGATTTTTAAATTTGGCCCTGAGGATCGGTCGGCCACAATTATTGGTGTCGTGGCCAACTATCATCAGCGTTCTTTGAGGGAGTCGATTGATCCGATTCTTTACATGTATCCCAACTTTAACCGATGGGAGTATTTTGCCGTGGGGCTGGAGTCGGCAGATTGGTCAAACACCATATCAATGATCGAGGAAGAATATGGGCAGACATTCGCGGGTTTGAATTTTGAGTATTTCTTTTTGGATGAGTTTTTTGATCGACAGTATAGTGCGGAGAAGCGGTTTGGGCGTGTGAGCAAATTGATTGCTTTATTGGCCATTTTAGTTGCTTGTCTTGGTTTCTTTGGGTTGTCGACCCTGGTGCTGGCTCAACGGACAAAGGAAATTGCAGTGCGAAAAATATTGGGAGCGAATATCTCTGGTATTTTATCACTGGTCTCTGGAAGTTTTGTGAAGATGTTGATTGTGGCAAACTTGATAGCACTTCCCTTTATCATCTACTTAGGAAATAGGTGGCTTGACAATTTTGCCTATAATATTGGTCTTCATTGGCAGATATTTGTGCTGCCAATCGTCATTCTTCTAAGTATGGTGGTGTTGATTATTGCCTTGCAAATGTATAGGACTTCGGTTCTGAATCCAATTCATTCGTTAAGGGATGAGTGAATAGAAAGGGGGAGAAAGGGTAAAAAAGGTAGAAAAGGTAAAAAGGGTAAAAGGGTAAAAGGGTAAAAGAGGTAGAAAGGGTAAAAAAAGGTAAAAAGGGTAAAAAAGGTAAAAAAGGTAAAAAAGGTAAAAAAGGTAAAAAGGTAAAAAAGGTAAAAAGGGTAAAAGGGTAAAAGAGGTAGAAAGGGTAAAAAAAGGTAAAAAGGGTAAAAGAGGGTAAAAGAGGGTAAAAAAGGTAAAAAAGGTAAAAAGGGTAAAAGGGTAAAAGGGTAAAAGAGGTAGAAAGGGTAAAAGGCATGGGGCATAGTGCATTGGGCATAGAGGTGGTAAGGGTAAAAGAGGTAGAAAGGGTAAAAGGCATGGGGCATAGTGCATTGGGCATAGAGGTGGTAAGGGTAAAAGAGGTAGAAAGGGTAAAAGGCATGGGGCATAGTGCATTGGGCATAGAGGTGGTAAGGGTAAAAGAGGTAGAAAGGGTATCAGAAGTAAAAAGGGTAGAAGGAGAAGTAAAAAGGGTAGAAGGAGAGGTAAAAAGGGTAGAAGGGGTAAAAAATGTAAAAAGGGGTAAAAAGGGTAGCAGAGTAGAAAAAGGTAACAGAGGTAGAAAGAGGGGGGCAGAGGGCATGGGGCAGAGAGCTTGGGCAGAGGGTGAAAGGTAAAGGGTATAAGATGTATAAAGCGTATTAGTGATAGAAGGGGTAAAGGAAATATAGAGACGAAATTTAGTATGGACAGACTTAGTAGGGGATTGGCATTGCTTCAAAATCAGCTGAAGGTTTCGATGAGAAACCTAGTTCACTTTAGAGTTTACAGCTTACTCAACCTAGCCACATTGGCCATAGCTTTTGCAGCCGTCATACTGATTGGCATTTACCTCCACTTTGAAACTTCCTTCGATGCCTTTCACTCCGGCGCCCCTCAAATCTACCGGGTTAGCTACGACTACTCAGATCAACAAGGTTTTGCCGTAAACTGGGCAAGAATTCCTGTGGACTATGTCAATGAGCTGCCCAAAGAATTTCCGGAAATCGAGAGGCTGGTCCGATTTCAAAATCAGGAGCAGAAATACCTACGTATCGGGAGGGAGACTTTCAAACCTAGACACGCTTATGTGACCGATGCCGACATTTTTTCGGTCTTTGATTACCCCATGATCGTTGGGGACCCGGCCACAGCTCTTGCACAACCTAATTCTATCGTTTTAACAGAAACTCTGGCCCAAAAATATTTTGGGTCCACCAGTGCGCTAGGTCAGATCGTATATATGGTCGGAGATTGGTCTCCAGATGAAGTAGCATATCATATTACAGGGGTGATGGCTGATCCTCCAGCAAATACGCACATGCCGATCGAGATGCTGATTTCCTTTGCTTCGCAGGAGGCGAGGACTGGCTGGGCATATGTGTATATCAAGACTCAGCAGCTCATCAATCCTGATGTCCTGGAAAGCAGGTTTAAATCATTTGTGGCCAGACATGCCAGTCCCGAAAATGCAGATCATGTGCAATTAAAGTTGCAGCCACTGACTGATATTCACCTGCATTCTGATCTGGCCCGAGAAATTGTACCCAATGGCAGTGCTCAGAATATTAGTGCTTTTTTCATTGTCGCAATACTCATTCTCATTATTGCCCTGATAAACTATACCAATCTCAGCAGCACCTTGGTCATGACTCGCACCAAAGAAATGGGTGTAAGGCGGATCCTTGGAGCTGGGAGTTCTCAGCTGACTGGTGCACTGATCTTAACTTCGATGGTCACCAATATTGTCGCAGCTTTTATTGGAGCACTCTTTGTCTATTTGGTCTATCCATATTTCCGTGATCTGACAGGTGTGGAGTTCCTGATGTCTGCACCCCTGGCAGTATCCTCTCTCATTGCATTAGCCTTAGTATGCGGCCTACTGACGGGGTGGTACCCCGCTTCCATGATCCAGGCGTCCCGGTTGAGAAATAAAATCAGCGACAAGCTGACTTTTTCCTTAGCTAATGATCGACGTATGCAGATCCGGAGCATCTTGCTGACCGTGCAGTTCTCCACCTCAATTCTACTAGTCGCATCGGCTTTTCTAGCCGCCAGACAATTTCGCTTCATCCATGAGAAGCAGCTAGGCCTGCAAAAGGAACAAGTGCTGACCATACCAGGATTGCCGGATCTTGTCACGCAGCATTATTCTGTCTTTCGGGAGCGATTGGTTGGTGTACCTGGTGTCAAGGAGGTGGCGGCCTGCATGGAAGTGCCATCACGCGAAATACGAGATGTCGGAAAAGTACTGATTTATGGCAAGACAGAAAATCGAGATCAGGTACCCAGGTTGGATATTCAGATTATGGATCAAAACCTTCCCGATCTGATGCAATTTGAGTGGCTGGCGGGAAACAGTGATCAATGGAGAGACATCAGGGTCGAAGATATCTCGATGGAAGATGACGAGTTGTCCGTATCAGAGTATTTGCACCGGCAGCCAAGGGGATATGTCATCAATGAGTCGGCACTCTCGACATTGGGTTGGGACAGCCCCGATGCTGCTATTGGGCAGAAGATCAATTGGTCGAACGGTGCCTTTGAGCTTGCCTATGGCCCCATCATGGGAGTGGTGGCCGACTTTCATCAAGAGACATTGCGCAACAAAATCGATCCGATTGTGATGACCTATGAACCTATCTGGCTAAGAACATTCTTAATAAGGTTGGAAGCTGAAAAGGTGCCAGAGGCTTTGGCCGCGATTGATGAAACCTGGTCACAAATGTTTCCAAGCTATGCCCTCGATTACCATTTTCTGGATGAACTCTACGAGAAGCTCTACAAGAAAGAATCCCTACAACTTAAACTGCTTTACTTATTCAGTGGCTTGACGGTCTTTATTGCTTTCGTGGGGTTACTCAGCCTCATTGCTTTTACATTGCGTATCCGCTCGCGAGTAATAGCCATTAGACAGATTCTAGGAGCCGATTTCTGGTCACTGTGGCGGACCCTTAGCAGGGATTATGTCTTGCTTTTCTTGATTGGTGCCATCATGGCCATTCCTCTCAGCCTTTATTGGGCTTCTGAATGGCTGAACAATTATGCGTACCACATTGACATCACAGCCTTGCCCTATATGTATACTTTGGCTGGCCTTGGATTTTTCCTGTTTGCCATTATTATGCTGCAAATTATCATCAAGAGCCAAACTTCGCCTTCCGAAATATTGAGAGATGACTAGAAAAGCAGAT
Organism: Saprospiraceae bacterium; assembly: GCA_965223025.1. Taxonomy (GTDB): domain Bacteria; phylum Bacteroidota; class Bacteroidia; order Chitinophagales; family Saprospiraceae; genus JABDMH01. The sequence continues at coordinate 2,295,315 of CBDCVP010000023.1, read as the reverse complement.
ACGAGGTCTGTCAAATGTGGTCAGATCCCTTCTATATCGGGATGTAAAAGCGATCGTGTATATATGGTATACAAGCTAACCTTCGTACTCATGTGCCTCATGAGTGCACTGGTCATTGGGCTCGCTCAACCATCTTCAAAAGAGCTGTCAGAGGAACTTGAAAGATTGATGGCCGAGAACTCAATCGTTGGCTGTGGCTTATCGCTCTATGATCAGGGAGGTACGCTCTATAAGCGGGGTTTTGGATATGCAGATGTGGAGACCAGCAGACCTTACACTGAGCGCACGGTACAAAAGATCGCTTCCATCAGTAAAGTCTTCTTGGGGACAGCATTGATGATTGCAAAAGAGCTGAAGCTCCTGGACCTTGACGACCAGGTGAATGATTATTTGCCATTTGCTCTCGTGAATCCGAATTTTAGTGATACCGAAATAACGATCAGACATTTGGCGACACACACATCAGGACTGAAGCGGTCGAAATCCGATCTTAAGGCCCTGGTATTTCCGACACCGATTCCTCCGATCCATAAGAAGATGCCAATGGGAGTGAGGCGAATCTTCTTCAAGCGTGCCATAAAGACTTTTAACCGGAATGCCGACATGCCCATGGAACGATTTATCCAAAACATGTATGCCGAAGAAGGAGCATGGTATCATAAGAAGAAACTTTTCTCAAAGGATAAACCAGGAACCAAGCGTATCTACAGCAATAACGGCGCGGCTCTACTTGCCATGATTATAGAGGAAGCTGCAGGAATTTCATATCCGGCATTTGTCCATAAGTATATTCTGGAGCCCTTGCAAATGGAAAATACATGCTTTGATTTTGAGATCACGGAGGAGGCACTGGAGAAAAGTGCCTCTTTATATCATATGTCCTATAAGGTGCCAAAAGATTACAAATTGATCATTTATCCGGCCGGTGGGTTGACCACCAATGTGGAAGATTTAAGTGCATTCTACGCTGCGACGGTCAAAGGATATAGGCAGGGAAATCGGATTTTATCTCATGCCGGGTATCTCGAAATGTTGAAAAAGCAGATCAACTCAGTATTTGATCAAGGCATACTTTGGGAAGTGTATGATGAAAGCATCGGCCACGCTGGAGACATAGCCGGGGTCACCACTTTCGCCTATTTCAATAAGGCTACAGAGGTGGGCTATACTTTGTTATGTAATGCGGCCGCCGCTAAAAATATGGATTCGGACCTCAGAGCAATCATTGATGTGCTGGATTCGCATTGTAGGGAAATTGGTCAAAAATAATAGTACAATGATTAAGAATTATTTTAAAGTTGCCATACGGAATATTGCTAGTAAGCGCCTTTACTCTTTGATCAATATTTTGGGCTTGTCCTTGGGCCTTTCCGGAGCGATGATGATCTGGCAGTACGTTTCATTTGAGCGCAGCTATGATCAATTTCACGAGAAGGGTGATCGCATATTTCGTTTGCCCACGCACTTTGATACTGGAGGTAGGCAAGATGGAAACGATGCGATGAACGCTGCACCCGTTGGACCTGCCTTATTGGAGGAGCTGCCTGAGGTTGAAGCCTATGTACGGGTCAGTCCAATGTACAATCGTCTAGTACTTAAATATGGAGTCGAAAAATTCGAAGAACAGAAAGTTTTCTTTGCGGATTCTAATTACTTTGAATTCTTTGACTACAAGATTTTGTACGGAGATCCTAGCTCGGCACTCGTGGATCCATTTTCCCTAGTGCTGACAAAAACCTTGGCTGAAAACTATTTTGGTCCGGAGGAGACCTGGAAGGAAAGCCCGGTGGGGAAGACACTCCGAGCAAATAATATGATAAATGTAACGGTGACAGCCATTGCCGAGGATATGCCAGAGAACACCCATTTTAAATTTAATGCACTGATTTCCTTCTCCACATTTTCGCTGGTCAGTGGTGATCCCAGCAACGCTTGGGAATGGAATGACTTTTATACCTACATCCTGGTGAAAGAGCCAGTCGACTTGACAGTCCTGGACAGAAAGTTGCATGCTTTTGCTGATCGTCACCTTAACACTTCCGACAGCCGTAAGGAATACAAGGTGTACTACAGTTTGCAACCGGTAAAGGACATCCACCTTCATTCACATCTGGGATATGAAGCAGAACCGAATGGAGATGACAGGACAGTGTCTTTTCTGCTCCTTGTCGCAATAGCCATTTTACTCATTGCCTGGGCCAATTATATCAATTTATCTACCGCCAGAGCAGAGGAACGTGCTCAAGAAGTGGGAGTGAGGAAGGTCATCGGAGCAGATAGAAAATCCTTGGTTGCCCAGTTTCTTACGGAGGCCTTCCTTGTCAATGCGTTTGCCATCGTAATCGCATTATTCCTGATTTACTGTGCACAGCCATTCATGAATCACCTCACTGGAAAAGAATTGGTGAGTATTTTTGAAGTAAAGAAATTACTGGCGCTGACGGCGGTCGGTGTCCTGCTTTTTGGCACCTTGCTGTCAGGTATCTATCCGGCTATTGTACTCTCCAGTTTCAAACCTGGCCGGACATTGCAGTCTGCGACCAAAGGTAGGAGGCAGGGATGGTTTCGCAGGATATTGGTCACTTTTCAGTATGCCAGCTCAATTGTGTTGATCGTTGCAACATTGATTATTTTTCGCCAACTGAATTTTATGCAGGATACCGATTTGGGCTTCAACATGGATCAAAAGATAGTCGTCAATACACCTTCAGTATATGCAGATTCAGTTGAGAGACAATTGTATCATGCATTTCGTAATACATTGAGGCAGAGCCCTAACATCGATGATGTCACTGCGTCATCTGCTATTCCCGGCAAATATTACTATGATTTAGACAGTTGGGGCGGATTACGGCTAGAGGGAGCAGATGAAAGCATGGCTGCCAGTTTTATGTGCTTTCGCATTGATGAAGCTTTTTTCAGTACCTATGGTCTGGAGATCATCGCTGGCAAAGATTATTCGAACCAGACGTCGGCCGATGACATAGCTGCGGCGGTGAATGAAGCAGCGTTGCCGCTATTGGGTCTAGCCTCTCCAGAGGAGGCAATAGGAAAGAGAGTTATGATGCAAGGGGACCGCGTATTACCCATCATTAATGTATTTAGGAATTATCACCATAAGTCCTTGCGGCATCAGTACGAGCCTATGATCTTGTGGACATTTCCACCGGATCCTGATCCACTCTATTACACCATTAAATTTAATGGTAATAGTACTAGTGAAGTAACGGAGGTCATTGCCAAGATCGACCAGGTATGGCAAGAGATTTTTCCAGACAATCCCTTCAGTTATTTCTTCTTCGATGATCAGTTTAATGAGCAATATGCAGCAGATACAAGGCTCGGTAAGATCGTGGCCATCTTTTCACTCTTCGCTGTCTTTATCGCTTGTCTTGGATTGTTGGGTCTGACATCTTACATGATTTCAGTCCGCACTAAAGAGATTGGTATCAGGAAGATTTTGGGGGCCAGTATCCGGCAAATTGTGGGGCTGCTCACGGTTGACTTTCTAAAACTGGTTTTTCTGGCACTGGTCTTTGCAGTCCCTATAGGGCTGTATGTGGGCAATAGTTGGTTAAACAACTTTCCATTCAGGTCCACTGTGCAATGGTGGATCTTCATATTAGCTGGAGGTCTTGCGGTCGGCATTGCCGGACTTACGGTAAGCATTCAGAGCATCAGGGCCGCTCTGGCAAATCCAATCGATGCACTGAAGGCAGAGTAAAAGGGCTGACCTGCAGAGATAAGAAGTTGCGGGACCACTTAGCGGCATTATTAAATTGTTAAAGTATGCATTCTGGTCCTTAGTTGGTATGATTTTCGATCCCTTATCAATAAGCAAGATGATCTCAGCCTACCAATAGCGGTCTTCGGAGTGGGATCGATGATACTAGTAGCTATGTTCGCAACACCACTAGATGTTCTTTCATTGTGTCGTGTAGGAATCGTAGTCTTGTTTTTTCTGTATTCGGGCGAGCTGCTGTCTCAAGATTCCTGCGCAGATCCCGAGACCTACACTACTTCTTGCACTAATGGCACCGGTACTTGTGGACAATCAGGGGGTAACTGCAACTATCAAACGACCTTTCAAACCCAGTTTAATGGTAATAAGAGATATTGCGCAATCATCATTTATGCGGATGGTGTTCAAGTGCACAGTGAATGTGTCGGTCCATTAAGTGTAGGGACAACTTCGTATTCTGTTAGTTATACGGCACCTTGCCATGCTGTGATCTCAGGGCAATACACGGCCTACAAGAGTAAGAATAATCCCTGTGCAGGTACTGTTTGTGAATCTGGTGATTGTGCCTTAGGGATTTGCTCTGAGAATGTACTGCCGATCGTCCTTGAGTCATTTTCTGGAATCTGGCAGAAGTCAAAAGTACACTTGCAATGGACTACATTAAGTGAGTTAAACAGCGAGCATTTTCGCGTCGAACGTTCCAGTGATGGCGATAATTGGACCGCGATCGCTACTGAAGAAGCTGCCTTCGAAACTACCAAGCGCAGGGAATATCAGGTAATCGATCATTTTCCCATCGTAGATGGTGCTTTTTATCGATTGATTTCAGTGGATGTTGATGGCAGTTTTACCATTTCTCAAATCATTTTCGTGTACAGTGAACTGGAGGTACATCCCATCTATTTTGCTTCTGATGTCAAACAGATCATCGCCTCACATCATCTAGAGGAACTTCTAGAGATTGCCATCTTTGACGCTCAGGGACGTCGTGTGATCATTGACTTCATATCGCCCGGAGGTAGACTTTATTTGGGAGACTTATCACCTGGTATGTATTTTCTACAGGTGAATTATGGCGAAAAAGTATACAGTGAAAAACTGGTGCTGAGCTGATCTAAAAAGACCGGATGATTAGTGGCTACAGGAGGGAGTCCGCTGGCATGCAGCAATCAGGAATTGATGTCATTATCAATAATGAGAATTCGGCCGTAGGACCAGATAATTTGTCTACCTTAATCCAAAATGTATGATGGCTTCCTGCCGATAAGATGTGGTAGATGTATTGCATCTTGACAGGTAATGAGGACGCAAACAATTTTTTAAAATTAGTCAAACTATCATGGAATGTGGTATCAGTATCTAAGAACTGCCTGGCGTCTAGCATTGCGCAAACCTATGATGTCCTTCCTCATGACCATAGGAATCGGTGTGGGAATTGCTGCTAGCCTCTTGCTAGTAAAATATATATCCTGGCAATGGAATTTCGATAGATTTCATGAGTACCGTTCAGAAATTGTGCGGGTGCAGCACAATCATTTCCGGCAGGGGGTAACCACAAGCAAAAGCGCGAGGACTTATGCAGGCGTGGCCGTCACCGCCAAGGAGAAACTGCCGGAGGTGAAGGACTACGTGAGAATGGGGCATTGGATCGCCAATGATGTTCTATTTCGCTATCAGGAGAATATGTTTCGTGGTAGGAATAGTTTCTTCGTGGATTCATCCTTTTTTCGACTTTTCTCTTTTGACCTTTTGCAAGGAGATTCGGCCAAAGCTTTATCTGAGCCCAATACGCTTGTGTTGACAGAACGGCTTGCCAAGATGTTTTTTGGTGAAGAGGATCCGATTGGCAAAGAGGTCCTATTTGAGAATATGCGCACCTTTGTTGTTACAGGTGTTGTGGAGGATCCTCCCGTGCAGTCGCATATACAATTTGATATTTTAATATCTATGTCAACGATGACTCACTGGGGTTTTGGGGGGGACGGTGTTTTTGGTGATCGACATCTGAAACATCCATACGTGTATACCTATTTAAAAGTGCACCCCACAGCTGATTTGGGAAGTTTGGCAGAACGTTTGACAGCTGAAGTAGCTGCCCAGAAACCTCAGAGTTCAGACCGGGATATCTTTCACTTGCAGAGATTAGAGGATATCCATCTCTATTCTCAATTGGATCATGAGATGACTGAGACAGGGCAGGGAAATAATATTTGGATTTTTATGGGCGTTGCGCTGCTCATCTTGTTACTGGGATGGGCAAATCATTTTAATCTATTCTTTGGTGCGACCATTGATCAGCTACCCGCCTTGGGAATTCGTAAGGTGATTGGTGCGAGAAGATCTCACCTGTTCCGTCAGTTATTCGTAGCCGCAAGTCTACCTGCCATGTTGGGTCTACTCCTAGGTGCGGTACTTGCCAAACTAGTTGCTCCCATCATCTCATCTAGTTTTCAAATACCTCTGGTAGGGGTATCCATTTTCTCACTAGTTCCGGTGGACCCGGCTTTTAAATTATTACTTGTTTTAGTGGCCGGGACCCTGCTTGGGTCTCTTTTACCAGCTTCGATTATATCCTACATTAATTTAGAAGCTTTCATAAAGGGTAGGTCACTGGTAAGTCCCAGAGGATCGATGCTCAGAAATATATTGGTGACAATGCAATTCGCAATTATCATGGCTCTGATGGCAAGCAGCATCATTATCTTTCAGCAGACTGGATTTATGGAGAATCAGGACAAGGGCTTTGAGATGGATGATGTTATAGCCATCAGGGCACCATTGGGCAAGGATTTTGAAGAACATAAAAGGGATTTCCCTATTTTTCGACATGAGATAAGTGCACTGCCTTACATCAAAAGTATGGGCATTTCTAATCAGATTCCAGGTAATCAGTTGAGATTAGTGGATCATCTCTCCCATGGTCCAGATGATTACTCCTTTAGTTTTTTTAGAAACTATGGTTCTGCCGCTTATTTTGATGTATTTGATATTGATTTTTTAGTAAGGGACCAGAGCATAGATCCTTCGGTTTCGGAGCGAAATTTTACGATTATCAATGAGATGGCATCGGAGCTACTTGGTTTTGAGAGTCCCCAGGACGCCATGCACCAAATGTTGCAGATCTCTGATTGGAAGGAGGTGGAAATCATTGGAGTGGTTGCCAACCATCATCAGAGATCACTCCACCACCCTGTGATGCCGATTATTTTTGACCTATCAAAAAATGGTCTGATGACTGATGGGTACTATACATTTAGGCTACAGCATGGTACCGATCGAAATGCTGCCATGGCAAGTATCAAGGCGCTCTATCAGCAAGCTTTTCCTTTTACGGTATTTGATCCAATCAATGTCGAACGGCATTTCGCGGCACAATACAGATCCGATGAGCATTTCAAAAATTTAAATCTGGCATTTACTGCACTGGGTTTCTTTGTATCCTTTTTAGGATTACTTGGTCTGATGATGATTGTGGTGGGAAAACGTATTAAGGAAATTGGGATACGCAGAATCTTAGGTGCGAGGCTGTCCAACATAGTGGGCCTATTGTTTAATGATTTTTTGCAAATTTTATTAACTAGTACATTGATAGCTGCTCTCAGTAGTTTCTATTTGATGAGTCGATGGCTGGATAATTTCAGTCATCGTATAGATATCTCCTGGTGGATTTTTGTCGTGACCGCTATGTGCACCGGCCTACTTGTTTTTTTAGTGGTCGGGTATATGAGCTTGCGATCATTATCCGTGAATCCTGCGGAGACCTTGCGCGAATAGAATTCGACTTTGAGTATAAATAGGATAAATACATCACTGCCTGTGACTGAGTTTGGTTCTACTGGTGCATGGTAATGATAACTCAATGATACAGCAAAGCATAAGGTCTGCTAGTGACGGTGTAGTACCGCGAAGTCGAAGGCCATTAAAGTTTTCCAATGATCCATTTGATATCTTCCAATAGAGTGGTGTATAGGGGGATGACGAAAAATCACTTTTCAATGAATGCTTGCTCTTGCTTCCATCCTTTTAACATGAGCTAAAGTGCGAACTGGTCTTGAGATCGTCTGATTTATATGGCTCTATTTATCTTTCATGAATAATAAAACTATATCAAATCAATCTATCAAAGATTAATTTACAATCCGGCAGAGCAACCTTTTTTTACTTGGCTCGTCTAATGGGTGCGGGAATCATCACCAGGCCAAGAATGATGCTTGTTAACCGTCGACATTTATGTGATGACGAGGATACAACTCAACGACGGAAGATGATGAATTGGTGAGAGAGCAGGAGGTTGATGAATGGTAGACTATTCGAGCATTACTCGTATTAAGTTTTTGACGTTGATTGGAAAAATATACAGGGTTACGTCGGTGCACATATATGACGTCATTAAATAGATCCGGTCGATTGTTCGAATTCGGACAACTCCGTTCGAATCCGGACATGTTTAGAAAGGCGAATTTATTGTAATGTTCAGATTATCAAGGTGATATGTGATTGGCATGGCAATAGCGTGCTATATTATCTCTACCAGAAACAAGCAGCCTATGTCGCGTCAGCACTAGTTTTCGCAACATATGGAAGGATGTATGGATGGACTTCCATGAGTTCAGCTGCTCCATTATTTTCTAACGTTGTATTAAAAGAACTGATTCATGAAATGGATGATTTGCATTTGGATGTACATGATTTGCTATTCCTCAATTTTTTCACAAAGGACTTTGAAGATGATCAGTTTGGATGATCAACCGATTATAGTGGGAAAGCTGAACGGTAAGCGGGCCTATTTTCTGGTTGATTCGGGTTCGGATATTTCTTTACTTGATGCGAGTCAGAAGTTGAAATATGGGATAAGGATTACGACTTTAGATTTGGCAGATCATGAACTCTACGACCTGAGTTCTAAACACAAGAAGAGGGTTCCGATCGCAAAAAAAGTCCAAGTGCACTTGGGTTCCGAGTTAGTGAAAGGACGTTTTTTAGTCTTGGATATTGAGACACTTGTAGATGCCATTCGCAGAAGTAATGGCATAAAGATCGCCGGTATCATTGGATCCGATGTTATGAAGAGATATGCCTTTTTGATTGATTATGGAGAAAGGGAAGTTCGTTTTTCTATGAGATAACTATCAAGGATCTTACTCTTGAACATATTTAGTGGGTTCTGGTCAAAGAATCCCGAGTGGGTGAATATTAACGGGCTATCGCTTTTAAGGAGTAGTGAAATGCTTCTAGAGCGAGGATTTAGTGCTATTTCCTTGTTCGATATTCCTATGGGGTGTTTGAATCATGAAGCGGGAATAGGGGATAGATAATTGCTTCACAATTTTGTACATTTTTAGTCGTATTCCTGTCCTTCTCAGAGGATGAACATCCACATTTATCATTCCTTTTTCGATGGTCGATATTGATGATGATGGATACTGGAGTCCCTTTCGTCAATGCTCACTGATGTGGATACTATGATGCGAAAGTCTCAGTGTCCACTTTCGTACATCTGCTGTCCGCTGGCGAACACTTTATTTGAACATTGATATTTTGTATATATATAAAGAGCAGATAAACAGCTTTGTATGCTTTCGGCATAGCCTTGGCCTCATTGTAATCATATCTTGGCCCTGCTTGGGAATGTCTCATGTGACGAGTCAATAACGGAATGTAAATATCCAAATCCAGGTGGGGTCAAGATTTTTGTTTCAGAAAATTGGTTGATCGATGAGAGGGATCTGTCCGTTGGTATTCATCTTCATGACACTGTGTGGACATGCAAGTTTTAGTCAAGAATTATGGTCGCTTTCCGACTGTGTCGATTATGCATTAGAGCATAGTCTTGTCCTGGGGGAAGGGAAGCTGGACCAGGAAGCTGCTGCCATTAGAGCTAGAGCGAGTAAAATGTTGAGATGGCCGGGCATAAGTGGAGATGCCAGCTACAATTTGAGTTTTGGCAGGCAGATTGATCCCACCACCAACGATTTTAATAATCAGCAATTCGAAAGCCAAAATTTCTCGCTATCCGCTGGGATCACATTATTTAATGGAGGACGTATTAATCAGATGATTCGACAACGCAGCATCGATGTTGAAGTGGCGACATTGACTCAAACTCAATTGATGCATAACCAAAGCCTCGAAGTGGCCAGAGCCTATCTGCAGGTCCTACTTGCCACCGAGAATGCAACCAATGCCCGTAAAAGTGTGGAGCTGGTCGTTACACAATTAGAGCAAATTGACAAATTGATTTCTGCTGGTACCCGACCAAAGAATGAAAGACTGGTTCTAGTAGCTGATATTGCTCAGGCAGAACAAGCACTAGTTACGGCTGATAATGATGTCGATCAGGCATACCTAAGTCTTCGTCAGAGCATGCAACTTGATCCAGGCGTGAAGCTGATGATAGAAAGGCCTCTTATCAACCTTCCGAATGATTACGATATTGCTGCCTTCAGTAGTGAGGGAATCTACCAAGAAGCTGCCTCATGGCAACCGGGAATCCGTGCTGGTGAACTTCGCAAGGTGCAGGCAGAAATGGAAGTGGCTATTCTACGTACTGGCCTTCTGCCGACATTGACAGCTGGAGCATCGATAGGTTCCAGGTTTTCTTCTTTAGCTCGTCGACAGGGTGACAGGGTGGGGAGTGAAACCATCCATCAGGACATATTATTAAATAATGAACCAGTCAGGTTAAGTGTTGAACAGGCGATCTTCAGTTCTAACAAGGTAGGGTATGGAGGACAGCTGAAAGAGAATCTCGACTATGGTTTTGGGCTGGGCTTGTCCATTCCTATTTCCAACCAGGGGCGTACGCGTTCCAACATCCAGCTTGCAGAATTGGAAGTGGCAAGAGCCGCAAATGTCAGTCTCAGAGACAAGAATCAATTAAAAGCCGATGTTGCATTGGCCGTGGCAGGGGTCAAGGCTGGTAAAGAGCAATACGAAGCAGCCCAACGTACTGAGGAGGCCATGTCATCGGCCTTACATGATGCCGAGAGACAGTATAATTTGGGTGTGATCAATAGTTTGGAGTACATCACGGCCCAGAATAATCACGACCAGGCCAAAGTCGAATTGACTGTGGCAAAATTTGATTATCTGTTTCGTCTGAAGGTACTTGATTTTTACAGTGGCAAGAAAATCGACATGTAATGCAACCTTTTTGCAAATAATCTCTCTATTAAGGAAATACTAAATATTGAATCATGAAGACCAGAATTTTTTATCTCGTGTTATCCTTGATTTCAACGAGTTTCTTGTATGCTCAATCGATCAGTGGTGATGGTGATGTAGTAAAGAAGGAGCGTTCTGTGGAGCCTTTCACCTCGATTGAAACTTCGCATGGATGGGATCTGATTCTTGTTCAAGGGCAAGGACATAGTCTTATCGTGGAGGCTGATGCAAACATACATGATCATTTGATCACCGAAGTTGAGCGTGGTGTTTTGAAAGTTTACTTTCCCTCTGGCGTTAATATTCGCAAGAGTAAGATGAGAAAGATCCACTTGGTTTTTGAAGATCTAGAAGCGATCGCCGCGAGCGGAGGATCTGATGTGGAGGCCAAGGGATCCATTTCCTCTGACAGGATGGCAATAGCTCTCAGTGGAGGCAGTGATCTTAGATTTGAGGAGCTATCCACAGAGAAATTTAGTGGCAAATTCAGCGGAGGGTCTGATGCCAGCATCAATTTTGATGGACACTCCAGTCAAAACATGGCGATCCAGGCCAGTGGAGGCAGCGACCTAAGGGTAGAAGGTGTAAATGTAGAATCTCTGGCTATGCAAACATCCGGTGGATCAGATGTACACATGGATGGAGTAGCTCTCAATGCAAGTGTGCAGGCAAGTGGTGGTAGCGATTTTGATGCGGAGGGACTTAAGATTGAGGTCTGCACCATAGATGTTGCGGGATCATCGGATGCAAGGATCCACGTCTCTCAGACATTAAATGCCAATTTGGGTGGTGGTTCTGATGTAGAATGCAGTGGAAATCCAAAGGTAGTGCATCAACAGGTCTGCAAGTCCTGTGATTTGAGCTACTAACTTAGATTGTGTAGCATCGCAGTCATTGCTTACTGACTGGTTCCATTCTTATCACTTTGTATGGACTGTATGATCACGGAGGAAGTACGGTCCTATGCTAAAGATAACTCCATCTTATGCTACCATGGCCGCCAAACAATATAGAATGGCAAACAATGTCAAAAAGAAATCTTCACCTGCAACTTCACTCGCGTACGGATATTGCCCTCGATTTCATCTGATCCGCTACTTAAGGATTCGACATGGTAGAAGCAGCTCTTTTCCCATCTAGCCTCCACGGTCAACGAACGATTGATTTGATAGCGCAAATTCAGATAATATCGAAAACCTTGATCGAAGTAGGAGGGGATAGAGAAATTGAAAAGCAGATCATTTTCATAGGCATATATCCGGGCAGCATAGTCATTGATATCAAAGTATGCCAAGCGGGTGGTAAAAGAGAGTGACGAAGCAATGGACTTGAAGATGATGTCTTGGTAGATCATAAATCCGTGGTGATCGCGGTCAGATCCACTATTGACTCTGGAAAATTCAAGGCGATTTCTCAATTCCAGGTTGCGATGCACATGGTGGTTGAGATGCAAGCGCAGATATTGTCGTTTTCTGACGAAAACCTTATTGAAATGCTGGGAATCGATGCGGTGGTTGACCCCCTTTCTTTCGCTCCGGTATTGAAGGTATGCCTCTATGCTACGCTTCTTATAAAATGTAGCCCGTGCTAGATATTCTTGTCCAGTGGAGGGAGCATCAGAGAGAAACTTAAGCCAGGTAAACGAGAAATGATCGACGTACACGTCTAACCAGAAAGATGGATTTAGTTTGAGTTTTACACCAAGATACAGACCTTTTTCGTCGTTGGCCTGACTGGACTCAAGGAATGCATTGGATTGCAGTGCCACATATCTTCGCGAAATATTTCGATAAAGCATGGCCAGGTCCAGGTTTTTATGCAAGCCTATCAGGAGACCATTGGTCGTGGCAAATGCCCCATTGTTACTATAGGCGGTTTCTCCGAAGAGATGTAGGTTGCGTGTGAGATAGGCGTAGTCGACACTGGTATTCAGCAGGCTCTTTCCTTTAAACTGAAAGAGATTGTATGGCTTTGGTTGTCTTAAATAACTGGTATTAAAATGATGATGCACCGTATTGATGGAAAATTTGAGATTCTCCCATTCAGCCGCCAGTTTTCCACCCACAGTCGACTGTGCAATGGAATGTCTGTCTTCAATCTCGGAGATTGTACGGTGCAGTCCAGATGTTTTCAAAGAGGAGAAATGTGTGTTAGCAGTGAGGTCATCCATCGAGGTTTCGAGGTTGGCATCTCTCTTGGTACGAGATACAAATGCTACCAGTGAAAATGTATGGTGTTGCAGGCGAAAGGCTCCACCCCGCAGGTACTGAGCTTCATTGACAGAGGTGAAGGGTCTGATGGTCCTTCCTCCTCGCTTGATGCGAGTCACCAATGCTCCTTTACCACCACCAAAACCCGAATGCATGATTAGGCCTTGGCCCAAACTAATGGCAAAATCTCCGATTGCGACATCTTTTAGGAGGCCAGATAGATCACGGGCGTAGAAATGAGTACTGATGAAATCGATTTTTTTAGGATGAGATCGATGGAAAAAGAATTCTCCAGGATCCTTTTCCATGGTGATACCATAGCTCAACTTGTTTTCGAATCGATGGATGAAACGTGCATAATATTTATCTGGACTTCCTAGATATGTAGGCCCATCTCCGTTCTGATCTTTAAACCCATTTTTGGTCTCCATGGTCCGGTCGTACCTCAAGTAAAGTTTGTTGGTACCATTGCGGACCATCTTCCAGATTTGATTTTTGGCATGGACCGTACTTCCGACGGTGACGAATGGCCTGAGTCGGTCAAGAGTGATCATGTCGATGGACGCGATGGATTGGAGCTCGTAGATGCTGAGTAGGTCACCGAGGACGGCACGATGATGCAAGAGGTCAGTAATTTGTAGTTCACTAAGTAGTTGCAGGGACTCTAGATCTTCGGCTCTTGCTTGGTTGAGATCTAGGGGATGTTGCCGAAAATGCATCAACTCCTCTGTCAGGGTGTTAAAATCGAAGCTCTCCTCCTCGCTGATGTTGTTCAGGTAGGATTCTATTTGCTCTTGGATATGGGAGGGAGTAGATGGATCAGAGTCGACCTGGGCAGGCATAGTGAGCACCGAGAGGATGATGAACACCATAGTACATCCGCATCGATACATCCGTAAGATTTGTACCAAAATAAAAAAACCGCCAGCATTGTTGGCGGTTTTTTTACAAACTTAACATTTTTGCTTCGTTCTAAATGACGGCTCCTTTCACTGTCTTGATGATTCGTGCTGCCACCTTATATGGATCTGCATTGGATGCTGGTCTTCTATCTTCCAACCAACCCTTCCAGCCATTTTCTACAGTGGCGATAGGAATTCTCATGGAGGCACCTCGATCTGAAATTCCGTAACTAAACTTATCTATCGATTGGGTCTCATGAGCGCCGGTCAAGCGTTGATCATTTTCTGCACCATAAACGGCAATATGTTCATCGACATATGGCTCGAAAGAGGCACAGATTTTATCATAAACATCCTTAGAACCAGCTGTACGCAACAAGGTATTAGAGAAGTTTGCGTGCATCCCTGAGCCGTTCCAATCACCGGTGATCGGTTTGGGGTGCCAATTGATTTCCAGGCCATATTTCTCTGCGACCCGCTCGAGCAGATATCTGCCGATCCAAGTCTCGTCACCTGCGTGTTTGGCACCTTTCGCAAACGTCTGAAATTCCCACTGTCCGGCAGCAACCTCGGCGTTGATCCCCTCCACATTAAGTCCAGCATCGAGGCATAAGTCAAGATGTTCTTCGATGATCTCTCGGCCAAATGCAGCCTTGGCACCTACACCGCAGTAGTATGGGCCCTGGGGTGCGGGGTAACCAGAAGTAGGGAATCCCAAGGGCAGATGCGTTTCTGGATCCCATAAAAAGTACTCTTGTTCGAAACCAAACCAGAAGTCATTGTCATCGTCATCTATCGTGGCACGTGCATTGGTCGAATGTGGAGAACCGTCTGCATTCAGTACTTCTGTCATGATCACATATGCGTTCTTGCGTGATGGATCATCAAAAATCGCCACAGGCTTTAGCAGGCAATCCGATGAGCCGCCCTCTGCTTGCTGTGTAGAGCTACCATCGAAGGACCACATGGGTGCATCTTCAAGTTTGCCACTGAAGTCAGTGACCACCTTAGTTTTACTGCGTAATTCCTGTGTAGGATAGCTTCCATCGAGCCATATATACTCGAGCTTACTTTTAGACATAGTGTTTAGGTTTTTTTCTTTTTAAGAATTTCTGCGAAAATAGGATTCCTCTGTTTGAATCAAGCAATGTATCTGTATAAAAATGCTATTTCCAACTTTGGTTTGAAGCCACTAAACAGCTGTTAGATAGTGTTTTGATCACCACTTGATTGTTGTATTCAATTGCCTTTGTATACTTAGAATGAGTAAATGGCAGCCAACAGAAACTGTGCGGCTGAAGCTGCTGCCATACCATCGGAATCAAGATAGATATCCTCAGAACCCGAGTCGAATCTGAACTCTGGAATAAATGTGAGGGGACCGCTCTTGATATTGCCAGACAACGTCAGTGAAAAGACAGATGCTGCATCAGAGTAGTTGCCCGCGAAGATGTCATTGGCTGTTTTCTCTGAGAATAGTTCACCTCGGAGTCCTAGCGAGATGTTGTCATTGATGGCCATTTGTGGATAAAGTGCTAGGCCGCTGAAACCATTGTCACCCGAGCCGAAGATTTCTCCGGTAGGACTGTTGTAGTTGGCTGCATTCACACCCAGATAAAACATTTCTGACAGCTGAAATCCTGCGGTAAGATCAAGCTCAATACCCGTTGCTTCCCCGGTAATTAGATTTAGATAGATACTGGTTTCGTCATTAGGCGTAAATGATAGCTGGGCACCAAAATCCTTACCTGAAGTGACATCTTTGTAGGTGTTCCAGTCATTAAAAACCCCCAGCATGAGCCCCCATTTGTCACTCAGGGCGAAATCAAATTTCAAGCCTGCATTTTGAAATGGTCCCCAGGAAAATAGATGCGAGGTGGAATAATTGAAATTACCAGTAGGTGAAATTATTTCATAACCTACAAAGGTACCCATATATCCAAGACTCATGGTTACTGCGTCAGAGAAGGCATGTGAGACATACAGATTTTGGATATGGAAAGAACCATCATCTATACTCAAGGTAGGAATGGATGAACTGGATCCTCGAGGTCCAAAAGAGAGGTCGGCTACAAAAGAGGACTTCCCTACAGTTTTGCCTAAAATGATATTAGCCATTCCCACAGAAAAGGAATTGTGATCGGGTGCAAAAAAAGTATAGTTTTCGCCACCGCTAATGTTGGCATCTGCTGACTTCGAGCCAGCGAAATCATATTTGTAATACACATCCACAGAACCAGAAAGGGAAAGCAATGGATCCTTTTTTTCGGCAGGATCTTCCTGCGCGGATGTCATCGGTGAAAAGATTAACAAGCCCATAGCTATATTAAAAATAGATAGGACAAAACGTCTTCGTAGTAAATAATTCATGATAATAATATTTTAGCAGTTATGTGAAGAAAAAGGGAGATGGGCTTTTGCCCATCTGCCCACTTAAAGGGTTTATTGGGACTATACATCTTGTTAGTCTATGGCATACGCATAGTTCTTATCATATGCCGAGTAAGCTTCCATATTGTGCTCCGCTAGATCAAGGCCTTGTGCTTCCTCTTCTTCTTCTACTCGGATACCCATGGTGACCTTTAGGAACGAGATGACCACGAATGCAAAAGTGAAAACGAAGATGGCAATGGCTCCAACGCCAATCAGTTGCTCGATGAGCTGAGCCCAACCAGCCATGGAACCGAAAATACCCACCGCGAGTGTGCCCCAAATCCCACAAACCAAATGAACTGAAGTGGCACCCACGGGATCATCTAGTTTCAGGGTACGATCAAAGAAAATGACCGATAGTGGGATGATGATTCCGGCAACTAAACCGATAAGTATCGCATCCGTAGGACTCATCAAGTCGGCACCTGCCGTGATGCCTACAAGACCTCCCAGAATACCGTTTAGTACCATCGATAAATCATGTGATTTAAACATGAAGTAGGATGTGAAAAAGGCTCCAATAGCCCCTGCTGAAGCGGCCAGGGAAGTGGTGACAAAGACAAGCGATACCGCAACTGGATCAGCTGACAAGACGGAGCCACCATTAAATCCGAACCAGCCAAACCAAAGTAGGAAGACACCAAGTGTAGCCAACGGCATGCTGTGACCGGGAATAGCTTGGATACCTTTCTTTGTGTACTTGCCTTTGCGAGCTCCCAACACAATGATACAGGCTAGGGCAGCCCATCCTCCCACAGAATGTACCAAAGTAGATCCTGCAAAATCATAAAAACCACGGGCGTCCAGCCAGCCAGCACCCCACTTCCACATCCCTGCGATCGGATAACATAGACTCACAAAAACCAGGGTAAATACGAGAAATGCATTGAGTTTCATACGTTCTGCCACAGCACCTGATACGATAGTGGCTCCTGTGGCGGCAAACATTGCTTGGAAAATAAAATCACTCCAGTATGAATAACTGCCATCTGCATACTCCATAGCTCCTGCTATACCCTCTGGCATACTCAATCCAAAACCCGCAAATCCAAAAAATCCACCAGCGGCTGACTCACCTGGGTACATCAGATTAAATCCTATGAAACAATAGGAGAGCAGTCCGATGGCAATAATCATACTGTTTTTAAATAGTATGTTGACTGTATTCTTTTTTCTCACAAATCCGGACTCCAGCGCTGCAAATCCCAGGTGCATAATAAAGACCAAGACAGCTGCAATGAGAATCCATAAATTATTAGCAGTAAATAATGCTTCGTTCATAATGATGTTTCTTTAAGTTTTCAATAGTTGTTTTATCAATATTTTTCTTCGCGTCATAAGCGAATTACAATGCATCTTTGTCGCGATCTCCTGTGCGTACACGCAATGCACGCTCGATATCGTACACAAATATTTTTCCATCACCGACGTCTCCAGTACGAGCAGATCGCTCAATAGTCTGGATGATCAGATCTAGCTTATCATCAACCGTCACTACATCCATCTGTAGTCGTGGAATAAAATCTGCGCCCAAATCAGCACCTCGATAAGTGTGTTTGGTGCCTCTTTGTAAGCCATATCCACGCACGTCCGTTAGTGTGAAAAACTTGACACCAATGTCGGCGAGCGCATCCCTGACGGCATCAAATTTTGTGGTTCTAATGATTGCTTCAATTTTCTTCATAGCTTTGATTTTTTAAATCAATGAGTAAGTAATTCAGAATTTTATTTCTTTGTTCTGGCACAAAACTACTTCGACCAAATGGTAATTCTTGATCGAATTCAAACGGCTATTGCTACTTTGAAAAGCACCATATTGAAGTGCAAGTGTCCTGATATTCAACAACTTGTATAACATCATATTGTCATGCCCATCTCAACTACAGACCAGCTTTTCGACCTGATAAAAGGACTGACCAAGGCTGAAAAAAGGAATTTTAAACTCTATGCCAAGCGAACACGAAGTGGGAGCGACACCATGTTTATCCGCCTTTTTGATGCCATCGACCATATGGAGGAGTACAATGAGGAGGACATTTTCAAGAAATTACGTGGGATTTCGAAGGGACGATTGTCAAATCTTAAAAGGCACCTGTATACACAGTTGTTGTCCAGTCTTCGCATTATTCATATCAAGAAAAATATTGATATCGAAATTCGCGAGCAAATTGACTTTGCCCGAATACTATACGGTAAGGGTCTTTTCATGCAAAGTTTGAAATTATTGAACAGAATTAAGGGCATTGCCAGTGACTCCAATCAAGACGTACTGCACTATGAAATATTAGAATTTGAAAAACTTATTGAGGAAAAGCATATAACACGAAGTAGATCAATAAAGAACAAGATGGAGGATTTGATCTCTGAGTCTGAAGAGCGGAGGAGAATCTTGAACAATACCAATAGGTTGACTAACCTGAAACTAAAAATTCACGGTTTGTATATAAAAGTGGGACATGTAAAAAATGAGAAGGGGGCCTTTGTAGTTAGAGATTATTTTAAGTCTAATTTGCCCGATTTAAAAAATAGCAACCTTACTTTTTTTGAGCACATCTACTTACATCAGAGTTACGTGTGGTACTATTATATTTTGTTGAATTTTGAAAGGTGTGCCGAGCATGCTCATCATTGGGTATCTATGTATGAGTCGCGGGAGAAGATGATCAGTGAGGATCCTGATATTTATATGAGGGGCATACATTACTTGTTGACTTCTCTATACGGATTGGGAAAGATCGACACGTATGCCAAATATCTCCAAAATTTTGAAAAGTTTCATGATAGGCATAAATCGGAACTTAATTTAACTAGTCAGATTATTTTCTTTTTATATTATTATTCTGCCCTAATTCACAAGCATTATTTGGAGGGAACTTTTGAGGAGGGGCTGAAGTTGGTTCCTGAAATAGAGCGCAATATTAAGGCTTACAAACGCAACATGGACAGGCACCGTATTTTGGTATTCAACTACAGGATCGCATGGCTGAATTTTGGTGCTGGTAGATTTAGTGAAGCCATCGATTATCTGAATGTGATTATCAACCTGAAAGCTGGCCATTTGCGAGAAGATATTCAATCTTATGCACGATTATTGCATTTGCTTGCCCATTATGAGCTAGAAAACTATTCATTGTTAGAATATTTAGAGCGTTCCGTAAGTAGGTTCTTTGACAAGATGGAGGATAAGAATAAGGTGCAAAGTGAGTTGCTGTCATTCATAAGAAGTCAACTCAAAAGTAGAAATATTCCGGATTTTTCTTTGCTCCAGAAGACAAAGAAGAAGTTGGATAAATTAAAGAAGGATCCTTTTGAGAAGAGAGCCTTTCTATATTTAGATGCGGGTGATTGGGTAACTGGTAAATTGGAGGGTAGGACAGTGGCTCAGGTTATCACAAGGAGAAACTCTATGTAGCTAGAGAGTAATAGCTGCTATTGCACGACTCTTCCTCTCTACAGCGAAATGTGCCCTTAAATGATGGTGGAGGCACTCTGCCTTAATTTGTCCTGATCGAGGATGAGGTCATCGTCGGTGACCAGCGCTTCTAAAAGATCTCCAGTTTTAGAACAGGTGATGTTGACAAGACCATGCAGATCTGGCGTGCCGAATCCAGCTTCCAGCAGTCTGGCTACTGCACTTCTGACTAGTC
The DNA here is from genome assembly GCA_965223025.1 of Saprospiraceae bacterium. Lineage (GTDB taxonomy): Bacteria > Bacteroidota > Bacteroidia > Chitinophagales > Saprospiraceae > JABDMH01. The sequence continues at coordinate 2,275,217 of CBDCVP010000023.1, read as the reverse complement.
CTCCTTCTTTATCCAATCCCAAGTGATCAAGCAGGAGACCCGCAGAGAGAACAGTGGCTACGGGATTGGCAATGTCATTTCCGGCAGCTTGTGGATAGGAGCCATGGATTGGCTCAAAAACACTGGTCTTATTGCCTATCGAAGCTGAAGGTAGTAATCCTAAGGATCCAACGAGCACACTCGACTCATCTGAAATAATATCACCAAACATATTGCTGGTCAATATTACATCAAACTGAGAGGGATTAATAATCATCTGCATTGCAGCGTTATCAACAAACATATAGTCTGTGTGTACTTCAGGATATTCTCCCGCGATGCGTTGAATGTGTTCACGCCACAATCGCGATGACTCTAAAACATTGGCTTTATCGACCAAAGTGAGTTTTTTTCTCCGATTGAGGGCTTGCCTAAAGGCAAGATGTGCAATACGTTCGATTTCTTCCACGGTATACACGCAAGTATCGTGCGCACTCCTGCGATCTTCAGATCTGCCCTTTGGTCCAAAATATATGCCGCCGATCAATTCGCGATATATGACCATATCGACACCCTTGAGGTACGATTCCTTGATGGGTGAGAGGTGACTGAGGTTTTCGAAGATGGTCACAGGTCTAATGTTGCAAAAAAGTCCGAGTGCCTTGCGCATTTCTAGTAGGCCCTGCTCAGGTCTTACCTTAGCTGTCGGATCGTTGTCGTATTTTGGATCACCAATTGCGCCAAATAAAACTGCGTCACTGTCCAATAGAATATCGAGTGTCTCTTTCGGAAGAGGAGTACCCGTTTTATCGATGGCAATGCCACCGACATGAGCGAAGTTATAGGTGAATTGATGAGCAAATCGATCTGCAATGGCGTCCAAAACCTTCAGGGCCTGTGCAATTACTTCTGGGCCGATGCCGTCGCCAGGTAAGACTGCTAATTTTGCATTCATGGGAAGATCCTAATTAATATGCTGGTGTTTTTTCGAAATTTTCAATTTTATCTCGCATGTTTAAGAGATAATCAATGTCATCGTATCCATTCAAAAGGCACATTTTCTTGTATGGATCGATTTCGAAGGAAGCCTCACTTCCCGTCGAGTCAATCCTTATTGTTTGATCGGGAAGCGATACGACAACCCTGCATCCAGGATCCTTTTCTATGGCTGTAAAGAGTTCGTCCAGGTAAGAATCAGACACTGTAATGGGCAAGATTCCGTTATTTAAGGCATTACCCTTAAATATATCGGCAAAGAAACTAGATACCACAACACGTATGCCAAAGTCTTCTAGGGCCCAGGCAGCATGTTCTCTACTGGATCCGCATCCGAAGTTCTTGCCGGCCACCAAAATGTCACCAGAGTATATGGGATTATTCAACACAAAGTCCTCATTGGGTGATCCATCTCGATGGTACCTCCAGTCACGAAATAAATTGTCACCAAAATTCTCCTTGGTGGTGGCCTTGAGAAAACGCGCCGGAATAATCTGGTCCGTGTCTACATCCTCGATGGGTAGAGGAATACAGGTTGAAAAGATCTGCTCTAATTTTTCCATGGACTATAAATATTCTCTTACATCAACAATTTTTCCTTCCAGGGCAACCGCTGCTGCCATCAAAGGGCTGGCTAAGATCGTTCTGGCTCCCGGTCCCTGCCTCCCCTCAAAATTTCTATTTGAGGTAGACACACAGTATTGGCCGGGGGGCACCTTGTCTTCATTCATACCTAAACATGCTGAACAACCTGCTTCACGAAAATCGAAACCGGCTTTAATCAGTACTTGATCGATTCCTTCCTCCTGAGCCTGCTTACTCACCTTTTGCGAGCCTGGAACTACCATTGCAGTCACATGTTTCGCCACTTTCTTTCCGGACACATATTTGGCGACCAACCTTAGATCTTCAATGCGAGAGTTGGTACAACTACCGATGAAGACATAATCTATAGGGTGTCCCTGCAAACGTTGTCCGGCTTTAAGACCCATGTAATTTAATGCTTTCTGAAAAGATGCCTCTCCTTGCCTACCGCCGACTTCCGGTATGCTTGATGTCACTGGTATTCCCATACCAGGATTGGTCCCATACGTAAGCATAGGAAGGATGTCTTTGGCATGGAAGGTATATTCTTTGTCGAATACAGCATCTTCGTCAGAATACAAAGTCTTCCAGTAATTCACTGCTCGATCAAAATCATCACCTGCTGGGGCGAACTCTCTCTCCCGCACATAATCAAAAGTGGTTTGATCTGGTGCAATCATACCTCCTCGAGCTCCCATTTCGATGCTCATATTGCAAATGGTCATACGTCCTTCCATGCTCAGAGATGTGATCACAGGACCAGCGTATTCGATAAAATACCCGGTGCCTCCAGCTGCGGTCAACTGAGAAATGATATATAGAATGACATCTTTTGCCAAAACGCCTTTGGACAGTGTACCTTCCACCACAATGCGCATCCGCTGCGGCCTGGTGAGCAATAGACATTGTGTCGCTAGAACTTGCTCCACTTGACTGGTGCCAATGCCAAATGCGATGGTACCAAAAGCTCCATGGGTGGAGGTATGACTATCACCGCATACCATGGTCATGCCTGGCTGAGTAATTCCCAACTCAGGACCGATGACATGTACGATACCCTGATTAGGATGTCCCAGACCGTATAAAGTCACACCAAACTCTTCACAATTATCCACCAATTTCTGTACCTGTAGTCGTGAGAGTGCTTCTTTGATAGGTAGATGCTGATCTTTTGTAGGTACATTGTGATCCGCAGTAGCAACAGTCCGATCTGGCCTTGCTACCGAGATGCCTCTATCTCGCAATCCTTGAAACGCTTGCGGGCTGGTGACCTCATGGATCAGGTGCTTGTCAATGTATAATACTTCCCGGCCACCTTCGACCTCATCTACCAGGTGCGCCTCCCATACTTTATCAAAAAGTGTTTTACCCATTGTTTTGTTGGCTCTTTTGTTTTTCGTTGTGTTTCTGGATTACTGAATGTGCGGGATGAGGGTGTTATCAATACTAATTCTATGACGACAATAATTCAGATTTCTGCTCCATTAAGTGGTGTAGGTCATCATCCTTCACCTCTTTTTGCCGGTCAGCAATTTCTAAAAATCGACGGTAGATGGCATCCAGTTCGATCTTGGTGATCTCATGACCAATTTCTTTAAGGCGATAGGCGAGTGCTGCCCTGCCACTTCGGGCCGTAAGAACGATCGAGGACTTATCGACACCGACATCCACTGGATTGATGATCTCGTAGGTTTCCCGTTTCTTGATGACACCATCCTGATGTATCCCTGATGAGTGTGCAAAGGCATTTGAACCGACGATCGCTTTATTGGGCTGTACAGGCATGCCCATCTCTTCAGAGACCAGACGACTCAAAGGGTATAACTTTGTGGTATCAATGCCAGTTGAGAATCCCAGATAAGGATGTTGTTGCAAAATCATCACACACTCTTCCAGAGAGGTGTTACCAGCTCTCTCACCCAGGCCATTGATGGTGCATTCGATTTGACGGGCTCCAGCAATCACTCCCTCTATACTGTTGGCGGTGGCTAAACCCAGATCATTGTGACAGTGTGTGGAAATTGTTGCCTTTTCCACACCTTTGACGTGTTCCACCAAATAGCGAATTTTACTACCATACTCATGTGGCAAACAGTAACCCGTAGTGTCCGGAATATTTAAGACTGTGGCACCCACCTTCAAGACAGCTTCACAAACCTGCGCTAAGAATTCATTATCTGTCCTGCCGGCATCTTCAGCATAAAACTCCACATCCTCCACAAATGACTTGGCAAAACTCACTGCTGCTACTGCGCGCTCGATCACTTTTTCTCTAGTGCTGTTAAACTTATATTTGATATGTGATTCCGAAGTGCCAATACCGGTATGGATCCTCGCGAGTCGTGCATCTTTCACGGCCTCTGCTGCTACCCTGATATCTTGTTCCACCGCCCGTGAGAGGGCACATATCCGGATATTTCGTGCTGCTTGAGAAATTTCTCTGACGGCTTCAAAATCGCCGGGACTCGATATGGGAAATCCCGCTTCAATAACGTCAACACCTAATTCTTCCAGGTGCCGAGCTAATGACAACTTCTGCTCTTTGTGGAGCTTACAACCAGGCACTTGCTCCCCATCTCTTAAGGTCGTATCAAAAATTTGGATTCTACTCTTATCCATTTTATTAAGTTTATACTGACATGCTGCCCCCTAATCAGAGAAGGACTTACTTGTTAGGCATCCATTCACTACTAAGATTCATCGACACTCTGACATATGGGAGAACGCTTCAACCAGTAATCACCCTTTGTATGATAAATAGCATAGTCTGAGTAAAAATAGGTAGGATGCACACTAGAAGAAAGTTTATTCCAGAGTCAGTTACAAAACAAGAAGTAAAGAAAAAGGTTGCAATTCATTGATAATCAGTATGATAAGCACAAATAGGTTACAATGCCCACTACAAAGACGGACTATCTTGTCCAGCTGATAAATTCGCTGACAAAAGCGGAGAAACGGAGTTTTAGGTTGTTTGTCACCCGCAATCAGATATCAGAAGAGATACTGTTTTTGCAGTTGTTTGATGAGCTCAGTAAGGCCAAGAGATACGATGAGGAGGCTGTACTCCAAAAGATTCCCGGAATCAAGAAACGACAGCTTTCTAATCTCAAAGCACATTTGTACAAACAACTATTGATCTGTTTACGATTGTTGGGACGCAGCAATAGTATTGATATAGAAGTGAGAGAAAGACTCGATTATAGCAGAGTGCTGTACGATAAGGGTCTTTACCGGCAAAGTCTGGACATACTGGCCAAGACCAAAGGGCTGGCACTGAAGCACAGATACTATGTGTTGGCACTGAATGTACTCGAATTTGAAAAATTCATAGAGTCTCAGTACATCACACGCAGTATCGAAAACCGAGCAGAGGAGCTCAAGAAAGAATCAGTAGAACTCTCAGCAAAGATCCAGCGAACTCAAGCCTTCAGCAATCTTGCCCTACAGCTCTACGGTCTGTATCTGAAGGTGGGATACGTTCGTACGGAGCACGATGCCAAGTATCTGCACGATTTTTTCCACTCTAATCTCCCCGCATACAATCTTAAGACATTGGGCTTTCACGAGAAGATGTTCTTATTTCAGGCACACGGCTGGTACTACTACATGAACCAGGATTTTGCCAACTACTACAAGTTTACCTTGCGTTGGTATCGGCTTTTTGAGCAGCATCCCGAGATGATCACAAATGCGACGGCACTTTACCTCAAAGGAGTCCATAATCTGTTGTCATCACTCTTCATGTCTTTCAAATATGAGAAGTTCATGACGATGTATCGCATCCTAGAGCAGATACCAGATCAAGGCATCATTCAAACATTAAATTCAGAAGGGCTATACAAGCTGTTTTTCTACGTTCATCTGATCAACAAACATTTCATGACTGGGACCTTTACCGAGGGCACCCAGTTCATGCCGACGTTGGCGAAGCTCATCGAGGAAAATCCCTACTCCTGGGATACCCATCGTATCCTTGTGTTCTATTACAAAATGGCCTGTATGTATTTTGGGAGCAGTGATTGGGGGACCGCCATCACGTATCTCAATAAGATCATTAATGCCAAAACGCCTGACTTCCGTGCCGATATCCAGTCTTTTGCTCGGATTTTAAATCTAATCGCTCACTACGAGTTGGGAAATCAAGCTCTACTTGAGTATCAGATAAAGTCGGTGTATCGATATCTGGGTAAAATGAGAGAATTGCAGGAAGTGCAGGACACGATCTTTAGGTTCCTGCGGCGAATTCCCAAGATCAACCAGCATGAATTACAGGATCGTTTTCGTGAGTTGCACAAGAGCCTCTCTCGTTTACGAGAGCACCCTTACGAACGTCGTGCCTTCTTGTACCTCGATATCATCTCCTGGTTGGAGAGTAAGATTGAAGACCGTCCAGTAGAGGACATCATCCAACGTCGCTTTATGACGAGCCAACAAGAGGGGAGGGGTGTTTTACGGGAAAACTAAGGCAGCTTCTGCCAGGGCTCGTTCGAACGCCGCCAGGTCTAGCGAATGGGCCACATCATGACGTTGGCAGTAAGCCAACATATGCTCTGTTGCCATATTGCCTGTGAGGTCGTGCTTTGCCATTGGGCAGCCTCCGTATCCATTGATGGCGCTATCAAAACGCTTGCATCCGCTTTGATAAGCAGCATGTACTTTCTGATACCAGGTGTCGGGTGTCGTGTGCAGATGAGCGCCAAATTCTACATCGGGATAGGGCGGAATTAGATTTGAAAACAGGTACGAAATACTCTGAGGGGTAGATACCCCTACCGTGTCTGAAAGTGCCATGATTTTTACTTCCATATCGGCCAGCTGGTCTACCCACCCCTGTACTACTTCGACATTCCAGGGATCCTGATATGGATTGCCGAAAGCCATAGAAAGGTAGATGACCAATTGCTTATTTCGTTGATGACAGATTTCTTGAATCTGCGCCACTCTTTGCAGAGATTCGGCAATGGTCGCATTGGTATTTCTAATTTGAAAAGTTTCAGATACCGAGAAGGGATAGCCTAAGAAAGCGATCTCCTCAAAACTAGATGCTTCTAGGGCACCTCGATGGTTTGCTACAATGGCTAGGAGTTTGGAAGATGAGTCTACAAGATCGATCTTCGCCAATATCTCGGCGGTATCACGCATCTGTGGAATGGCTTTGGGCGAAACAAAACTGCCGAAATCGATGGTGTCATATCCAACTTTCAATAGCGTACTTAGGTACTTAGCCTTCTTCTCCGTTGGAATAAATTCAGGAATTCCTTGCATGGCATCGCGAGGACACTCTATGATCTTTACCATTGACTGGGTATTCAGCACAAAGATACATGAAGTTCGACGAAGAGAACTCGGAGAGTAGACCGAGTTTTGATACCTAGATTGATCAAGCAAATCCAACTTGCTCACGGTCATCAAGTCTCTAACTTATTTTAATTTCGCATGATGAACCGCAGGGATCTCTATACACTGATCGGATTCATTTTGTTTATCCTTGGTTTTGTGTCATTGACACTGGCCCTGGTGGGAATCCGACTTTCTTTCTTGGCCTGGATGGATCGGATCAGTCCTGTATTTGGACTCCTCATGAAAATTCTCATGATTATTATTGGTCTGATTATCGTGGTGCTGGTACAAGGCAACAAGTACGAGCAAGATGATAAATGGAAAACCTAAGGGTTGGTAAGCACGAGACCGATGCGCGATTCCGGGCATCTTCGCAGCATATTGCCATAGGAGCAGGAAAAGGTGGAATGCCAGGTCGTCAGTACGACTTCACGACTTTCATGGTATTCTTATGTGCACCCATATTGATGGCAAGAGTGTACACACCCAAGGGAGCAGCCACGGGAAATAAGATGCTAAAGTCATTGGGACCCTTCGCGATTTGAAGCGTGCGATGCTGGATGACTCTTCCCAACATATCGGTGACATGCATCTCAGCATCACCTTGATCAAAGGCGTAAATGGATAGCTGATAGCTGTCGACGATGGGATTTGGAGCAACCGACAAGCTCAAATGTTGGTTTTCTATGGTGTTGATCTTGCAAATCCGATCCATGACAAAGACGTTGTCCTGGATAGTCTCAAGATTTGTGTTGCGGCGAATAATTTTTGCCAGGGTTGTGGAGGCTATGAGATCTCGTTCGTAGTCGGATAGATTTTCATCTGATAGATAGAAGAACCGATCTCCATCCCGAAGGGCCCGAAACTGGTCCTTCATGACCCTCATAATGCTCTCGCCGAACATGGCGTCTGGTAAATGCTGCTCTGCTAACATGCCCACCCAGGGATCGATGTCATCGACCGTCAGATACAGAAGTTTCATAATTCTCAGTTCATCTGGTACGATGCAAATTTCTTCAAATGTCCTTACACGACCCAGCCCCAAAGCGTCACGGATACTATTATAGTCGGGTAGGCCTCGCTCACGACCTCTTGCAATGTTAATGGCAGCCAGATCCATCCCAAGATTGGAGCCCGGAGGTCCAAATAGGAAGTTTCTCACATCATCTATCATTTTGCAATCCAGAGCCTGCTGAATTTGCGCACTCATACCCTTAAACAATGGATCGATGCCACTTTCAATGACTAAAGAGGGATTGAAGAAAGCCTCGCTCAGTGTCATGTCCCCACTTGGTATGGTCCTGCATCCGTCATCCATCCGCAATAGATCCTCGCTCAGCAAGGTATGCCCAAACCGGAACGCTGCTGCAGTGAAGACATTGGTGACATTGGGGTCAACAGAAGCTTGGTAACTTCGATAAGGTTCAAGGATGACTCCCATGGCAGGAAGCCACTCATCGTAGACAATCTTTTGTATCATCGCACCCACTAGTTTGCGAGCCTGTTGATACAATGACTCATCATCCAACGTAGCATTTCGAGCACTCAATTCATCGCACAAACGGTTGTGTTCTCTGACGAATAGGGTGTGCATGGCGGCGAGCATGATGTTTTCATTGGCTCTCACATCTCCAGCGATAAACCATCTCCGTTCATCTGAGCCAGCATTCAGGTCCATATGAGGAGAATTCTCATCTGTAGGCCCATTGATCTCAGAATTCAAAGTATTGAAAGGCAGGTTATTACCTTGAGATACTTTAAGTTTTCCTTTACTTCGAGTCCTCAACCAAGACGCCCGAGATACATCCGAACCATAAATGGCTGAGCCATCGATAAAAGGTGTCACCGAGTTGCTGTAAATCCTGGGATTGCCGGTCTCGGTACCTGTGCCATTCATGGCTTTTGATCGCATCATTACGATCTGTGATCCACCCTGACAATCTGGATCGAATACTTCATCACATGCTGGTACGGGTATAAAGGCAGGTTCGTCTCGATTATCCTGTATCAGCGTGATGTCGTGGTCTACAAATTGACCGAATACCCAGATGTAATCCGTAAGATTATGCGCATCGTAGATGACCTCGTCTTGGGCAAAGAGTTCGTTGCTGACGATGCGTGCATTAGGCCGATTTATGCCATTGGGCATACCAATACCATCTGAGAAATCCTTGGGGACAATGTACCGGATGGGAGAGCCTACAGCACCAAGTCCAGGAGATGCCAAATTATTTCCGGATCCATCCAAAGATCGAAATTGCGCCCACGTCGGTGATGGGGCTAAAACGAAAGCCAGGAACAGGAGCAGTAATAGGTAAGTCCTTGAGTATCGGTTTATGTTCATAGGTCTTGAGAAATTAGTCGTCGAAGTCCATCACACAGTATGTAAGCGTAACTCGTAATGTCAGTCAAAACCTGGCTGAGTGGTAAATGTAAGTGATTTTTTCATTCAATCTTAATTATTAATAATATGTTTTTTTTACATATATAACTTATTATCCATATGATCTTTGTCTCCAATCGAGTCATCTTCGGGTCTAAGCCCGCTATTGCCTTCCTAAATGGGATAAACTACTTGATCTGATATCCAGATCTATGTCAGAGGTGGATCACTTCATCATAGGCAGCAGCCGAAGCCTCCATAATAGCCTCACTCAACGTCGGGTGTGGGTGGATGGTTTTAATAATCTCGTGACCGGTGGTTTCAAGCTTTCGGGCTGCTACCACCTCGGCAATCAATTCTGTCACATTTTCACCAATCATGTGTGTTCCCAGCCACTCCCCATATTTGGCGTCATAGATTACCTTGACAAATCCGACTTTGTGTCCTGCCGCGCTTGCTTTGCCCGAGGCAGAGAATGGAAATTTTCCGATTTTCAATTCGTACCCCTCTTCCTTCGCAGCTTCTTCCGTATAACCCACGCTGGCTACTTCTGGGTGGCAGTATGTACAGGATGGGATATTATTGTAGTCGATGGGCTGTGGGTTTTCTCCAGCAATTTTTTCTACACATAAGATACCTTCAGCGCTGGCAACATGTGCGAGTGCAGGGCCAGGGATTACATCACCGATCGCATAAATTCCAGGTATATTGGTGCGATAGTAGGCATCGACCAAGATCAGGCCTCTCTCAGTTTTGACACCAACCTCCTCCAATCCAATCTGCTCAGTATTGGGAGATACCCCAGCTGCTGATAGTACGATGTCGCATTCTATCACAGCATCTTTTCCACTCTTGCGATCCTTGGTCTGCACTTTTAATTTTTTTCCGCTTGTATCGACAGATTCCACACTGGTATTTGCCTTTACCTGGATACCTAACTTATGGAAAGCCTTACCCAACTCCTTGGAAATCTCGGCATCTTCCCTTGGCAGCAGGCCCTGTTCGAGAAATTCCACGACAGTGACTTCGGTGCCAATGGTATGATAGAAGTATGCAAACTCTGCGCCAATAGCGCCGGCACCTACCACGACCATGGATTTGGGCTGCGTGGCAAGGCTCATGGCTTCACGATATCCGATGATTTTCTTGCCATCGATCGGTAGGTTAGGCAGCTCCTTAGACCTGCCACCCGTTGCCACAATAATGTGGGGAGCCTCAATTTCTTGCTTTTTACCACCGTTGGCGGTCACTTCTACTTTGTTGGCTTTGACCAGTTTTCCAGTGCCAATGATCACCTCAATCTTGTTCTTTCGCATGAGAAACTGAACACCTTTACTCATCCCCGAAGCTACGTCGCGGCTACGAGCAATGGTGGCAGAAAAATCTACGCTTGCCTTGCTCGATTTTATGCCATAATCTGCTGCATGATTGATGTAGTCAAAAACCTGGGCACTTTTTAATAGGGCTTTTGTTGGGATGCAACCCCAGTTTAGGCATATTCCTCCCAATGATTCTCTCTCGACAATGGCAACTTTCTTACCCAGTTGGGATGCCCTAATGGCTGCTACATAGCCACCTGGGCCACTTCCAATGATGATGATATCGTATTTCATTTGATCTTTTTCGGTGATTAGTAAAGGCCGTCAAATATAATGCTTATCTATATCATGGCTTTACTTGTGCGCATTTCCATTTTTAATATCCACCTGTTGTTGTAAGTATTACCCATGCTTTTGACAAAGGACGAAGTGGTGTATCCTGAGGCAGTGCCGGAAAGTTAAGTGGCTACTAATAATGAGCTTAGGTGCTTTTTCCCCTCCTTATTTTTAGTGTTCACCCCCCACACAGCTGTTGGCACCTGTTAATACTTTCCTAAACATCAAGGATGTGGTCTATCGTGATGATAATTTGATGAATTTTACTACCAATACCGGACATTGTATGTCAGCAATCATCTATCTATGCTATCTAGTCGTGGCTTGCAATCTGCAGCAGGCAGATAGCTGGGCGTGGTTTAGACCGCAGGAGGGTGCATGTGAGATCATGGCTCCAGGACCCATGCTGCGTACCTGGCAGGAAATCGATACTGACATGGGTAAGGTGGACTATTATACCTACCATCATAAGCGCACCAAAGATTCATTGACCACATTTGCTTTTTCGATTAGTTTCTATCGGTTGGATACGTCGTTGATCCCAAGATCAGACATAGATCTCCAGGACGCGTTTTTAGATGCCACCGTGGATCAATCGGCAAAGTCTATCGATGGGGAGGTGATATTTCAGGATGCCATCAAATATCGTCTGCAATTTCCTGGTCGATATTGGCGACTCCACGCTCAGGATGGAGAGCTTGTCATTAAAACCAAGGCCTACCTGACAGATGCCTACTTTTATTCGGTTCAGGTAGCGGTACAAAAAGCATATGCCCTCAGTCCCGATATCGAAAGATTCTTGGACTCGTTCCAAATCATCCAGTGACCACGTACTTTAGGGTGCCTCTGGAAAGTCTGATCGAGGCTCAAAATGAAATATTTTCGATTTAGACGAGGCATCCGAAGAAGCTCAGCCTCAGCTAAGTAACTGAGGAATAACAAAGTATAAATTGGAAAGATTCATTGATAAATTTCGACCGAAATTTTGCTGAGCCCGTAACCGAGTTTTTCGAGGCACCTTTAGGCACTTCTAGGGCGAAAAGCCTTGATGATATCTTCATTCACTTCTAGATAGGGACCATTTAGCAAGTCGATACAGTAGGGGACGGCTGGAAAAACTGCATCTAGGCATTCCTTGATTGCTTTGGGCTTGCCAGGCAGGTTGATGATTAAGGTCCCACCCCGAATACCGGCGGTTTGCCGGGATAAAATCGCTGTGGGCACATACTTGAGACTCTCCATGCGCATCAGCTCTCCAAATCCGGGAAGCATCTTCTCACAAACTGCATGGGTGGCTTCCGGGGTTACATCTCGGATGGCAGGTCCGGTACCTCCTGAGGTTACAATCAGGCAGCATGCTCTCTCATCTGCCATCTCTCTCATGGTTTGTTCGATCAGCATTTGCTCATCCGGGATCACTCGATACTCTGCTTCAAATGTTGATTTGAGGTACGAGGTGAGGGTCTGTAAGATCGCTTTGCCAGGGATGTCCTCGTAAATGCCCTGGCTGGCCCTGTCCGAAACGTTGATGATACCAATTCGTACTTGTTCTTCCATAAGATTATTCATGCTTCTAGCTGGTTATTCAATGCCTGGTAATGCCTTTTCATCCCTTTAACCAAATGGAGCTTCTATCAAAATTGAGCATATTTGTACCTGATTTTGGCAGGGGAGGGGTTTGCGAAAAAATGGGGCATGCCCTTGCGGTCGAAAATGCCCTAAGGTCAACGGCAGCGCTACTAAATACAATATCTTGCGCATTCGAAATGTTCATCTAGATATAAAGGTATCAGAATCTGCTTTGTCGCGGTCTGTCGCGCAGCAAATGCAGGGATATCTGCATCGGCCGCTGATCTTCTCGCGACCGGTTTTAGGTTCATTTACACTTATTTTGTCGTGTCTGGATGTGCATCAAAGTGAATTTAGTCACGATGGAGTCAGACTGGGCATCGTTGCTAATGGCAAGGTGAAACGTCGCAATCGACCGAAGAATCCATGGTTGGAAGGAAGGCTTTTTTTTGACTTTCATATTCACTGTGAGCTGGATCTACATCGGATTCTAAATTTGCATGTGTCCCTCCTTGAGACCCGATGGGAAGGGGTCCGTTTATCTAGTTTCGGTCTTTCATGCCGACCCAGGCGCAGTCTACAATGGATCACGAATCGTATGCAATTTCGCTTGGAGAAAACGATTAATAGAGGACTTAATTCTTTGGATCTCAAATCAATGATGGAATCAGCCCTGGCAGCTGGCCTGGGTAATGCCCTTCCTGAGGAGGGTTTGGTGATGAAGCCTGATTTGGTCAAAATGCAAATCTGTCACTTGGGATTCGACGGTGGATTTCTTCAGTTACAAACGCTCACAGACGTAGACCTGAGCCCCATAGATTTCAGCAGCAATGAACACCCGGTAGGCGTGATTATTCATTCAGGAGAGACGCAGGATCAGCGTATTTCAATTTTGGAACTGACGTACGCTGAAGTCAATCAGATGCTGGCCGAAAATATTGACCAGATCAACGAAAGAGCTGGTATGCCAAGTAAAATCAACAGGGTGCAAGTACGGGGCAACCAGAAGGACCTTCAAATAAGTTTAATGTTAGAAGCAATGAAGAAAACTGACATTTTACTAGCATTTCGACCGAGATTAGACATGCTAAATCAAGTCATGGACTTGGATCAGTTATCGGTCTCAGTTGATCAAAATGCTGGATTGCTGACCAAAGCAGTTCTTTATGCTGGCAAACGTTTTGTCAAGTCGACATTGGAGAAACATTTGCCTGTTGATTTGGAGACAGCCACTACCTGGATTACTTCATTGATCAACAAATTGGAATCTGATCGTACAGAGGTTGTCTATTCTGACCAAATCGGATTTGATTCGTTGAGCTACTCACAAGAAGGATTGCAGATTGGGTTGAGGGGTCGAATTCAACTGGATATCAAAGGATAAGTGCCAAGGTGCCTGACCTTCGGTGAATTTCACCATCGTCCATCAGAAGATCAACCACATAGACATAGGTGCCCTCCACTAGCTGCTTGTGTCGGTTGTAACCGTCCCAATCTACATGGAGTACGTCGGCATCTTGGTCCTCCATCGCAAAACTGAGACCTCCCCAGCGATCGAAAATCTGCAGTGAAATGATTCGCCGAAGGTCATCTTGTCCATAGATTCGAAACACGTCATTGATCCTATCATTATTGGGAGAGAAAGCGTTTGGAATATATACTTGATAATGGTCTAGATTGAGGTGAACCAGACTATCGCAACCGAGGGAAGAAGTAAGTAATACATTTTCGCTGGTAGGTTGGGAGAAAGACATACCCCCCAGGGTTACATGCTCTCCCGGAAAGATCTTGACATTGTACTGATAAGTTGTGTCACTGATCTCCTTTAGGTCTAGGACTACGACACTATCGCACTGGTCGGCGGTCTTTAAGGTGTCTCTGTAGATTCCACCAGAGGCCAATTCCTTACCGCGATAGCTATAATCATTTCCTTCGCACAGGTGATCCCGAATGGTGGTTTCTGACACGGGAATGTTGTGTATGTAAGCACTGGTTAGTTTGCAGGATCTAGGACCTAGCAACAGAATCTGATAGGAACCCTCGCTTATTGGTCGGTATGTATTTGTCTGCTCTCCCACCAGGGCAATTCCGTTTCGATACCATTGGTAGGAGAGTGAATCACGATGAGGGATCGTCAGGGAGAAATTGGCTGCACATGGATGATCGGTGGGCGCTATGACAAATTCAAACTCTTTCACATCGGCCAAGATGAGATTGTCCAGGAAATAATATGGATTAATCGTATCAAAAGCGAAGGGACAATCGGGTCCGATGGCGATGGCAAATATGTCTTTCTTTGGTGTGACGGTAAAATTCTTGATGTGCCAACTATTTGATCCTGAGGCATGGGTGGAGCTTAGTTTAATCCAACCCTCTCCATTGGTAGGGCATCCAAAACGTTCGTCACCAGAGCCAAATGGCAAGTGTTTGCAGTCAGTACTTCCGAAGAAAACTACGTTGAGCGGTGGTGAGTTTCTTGGATTAGTAAATCCGATATGAAATTGGAATTTGTAGGTGGTCCCTGCCTTCAAGGGAGATGTCAGACAGGCACCTGTATACTCCTTCCAATTGGGATTGGGATTTCGGCCAAATCGACCATTTCTGAAACCAATACAGGCTTCCCCGTCAGGCAAAGGTAGGGGAACTGGTAAGTCTTGCCATCCCATCCATCCGCAGCTGTGGAGATAATCGGTCGTGGCTGCGGATGCCTGAATCCAAGTATCTGCGCAGTGCAAGCTGCTGCGATCCACCGGGCAGCAATTACTTTCTTCAAATGAAGGATTGGGTATCAGGGAAACCGGCTCCGCAACAGGACAATCACACGCAGGATCGTTCAGATCAATGAGCCCATTGCCATCGTCGTCCATGGCATTGTCGCAGATTTCGACCATGCTCACCTCATGGGCACTGCACAGCAGCATGAAGATCCAAAGACAGAGAAATCTCAATTGGTTTTCAAACTTCGGCATGATATATTTACACAGGCTCCCTAAGTTAAATATTATTCTTGCCAGATCGCGGTCATCCCACGTCGGTTGGGTGACAAAAAATACCGGCTCAGCAGCCTTTGAGGTCATATAAAAGCTTTCTAAGTCCCGCCATGTCCAAAACACTTGCATCGGGATAAAAAATCACTGCAATAGTGCCAAATTATCCATACCTTCGGTGTAATCTGTTTTTTTGGCTTATTTATTGAGCTTAATCCCGTATCAGACCACTCCCAAGTTAATAGCTTTGAATATGAGATCCCGTTAATGAATTGTGAAGGGGAAGTGTTTCCCATTCACTCCTAATTATTGATGAGATTTTGAAACAACAGCTATTATGAAATACAGCACCTTTTATATCCTCCTTCTGGCGCTCTTTGTGGTCACCACCAGCAGCGCCCAATACAGTTCGGATCCCAATGATTCTCTGATTCTCGTACCAGCCGGGTACTTGGCCCTTCTCGAAGCAAAAGTGCATGCTACCGAAGACATAGAAACGATCGCAGAAGAAGACCTTTCGCATGCCTTCATGGATGGTGAAGAACGAGTTGCTTTGTTTGATTACACCATCACACCTATGTACTTCACTGACAAATTGCAACTTTCTCTGCCAGCTGATGAAAGCTTTACTATGAAGATCCAGGACGAAAATGGTGAGGTGGTCATGACACATCCGAGTATCTTTGGTATCAATCAACTAAATCTCTCTCATCTTGCACCTGGAGTGTATCATGTGACACTCAAGTCGTACATGGGTAAGACAGAAGATACCATCATCAAACTGTAAGGCATCTTCTGAGCACAACCTTCATTCAATCTTTTAGCCATTGATCGAACCAACTGAAAGCCTCCTCCTGCATAGCCTGATCAAATTTATGCGGACCTGGATAGAAGCTGCAGCGATACCGATCGCCAGCGTCTGCTTTATCGAACACTTGCTGTAGTATTTGATCTGCCCGTTTCATTTCCGGAAGTGTAAAGAGATCGTCGTCTTCGTCATTAAGTACCATTGTGGGTAGCGGTACTCGCATACCAAA
Organism: Saprospiraceae bacterium; assembly: GCA_965223025.1. Lineage (GTDB taxonomy): Bacteria > Bacteroidota > Bacteroidia > Chitinophagales > Saprospiraceae > JABDMH01. The sequence continues at coordinate 2,258,686 of CBDCVP010000023.1, read as the reverse complement.
GATCTCGGGAAAATCTAACTCTCGGGGTAGCAATGGGATGTAACTCATCCAGGTATGTGTGTACGATTTATGGAGTAAAAAATCACGCCATGTGGTCATAAACCCAACGCAGACAGCACACTTTATCCTTTCATCCAATCCACCCAGCATAGCAGTGCGCAGACCTCCACCAGATAGACCCGCGCAGCCCAATTGGTCAGCCAGGACATCATCCCTGCGGGCCAGGACATCTAGTGCTCGTTGATCTTCTGTGAGAAACACACCCGGCCAGGTCGTTCCAGCAGAGAAAAGGGATTTGGCCATGATGTGCTCGTGGCGCCCTGCCCAATCATTATAGGCAGAAATGTTGTTGGGATCTTCCGGGTTGTTGTCAGATAATCCTTCTCGGATTTGCTCAGGCACATCTTGCAGGAGCACTCTTCTACTAGCAAATGTAAATGCATCCGACACTAGTACCACATATCCTCGCTTGGCAATTTCATTGGCCCAGGCATTACCCTCATAATAGTTCTTCTGATGAGTGGTCATGAGCGAATGTTGTCGATCATCAGTCTTGGTGATTTTTCGACGCCCAAAGTACTTGTTGCCACCGTGATCATGCAATGCGAGAATGCCTGGAAGGGGACCAGCAGCATCTGCCGGTTTCAGTAGGATAGCTTTGGTGATGGGCCCATAGGGTAGTGACCAGGAAAGCTCCTCCACATGAAGACCATCGTATTCATAAGTTTTGTCGACCCTAGCTTGAGGGGCAGCCATGGTATCGGGAGCTGCTAACCTATCGATCACTATTCTCCTCACCAGTGATTTCCAGCTTCTAAGGCTGGTGTATTCATCCTTTCTGAAGGAAAAATGTGTAGGTGCATCACCAACGATCTCTGCTGCCCAGTTGCCATAGTTTCCAATGAGAGATTTTTCGACCATATGATTCTTTTGATGAGCATCCGTGATTAAGAAGGGTGGCAGACGCGATGACCCCAGTACTGCCAAACCAGCCAAATAACTGCCCTTTTCAACAAAATTCCTCCGGGTTATGTCATGTTTTGGCATAAGTCAGTCTGATCACTGATTTTGAATATTCTTGCCTTTTAAACTCCATCCTCCAAAGTCCTTAGTAAGTGAAAACATACCCTGCCAGGACCGATCTCCCTCCATCAGTGTCGTTCGCATTAGTATACTGGCTTCATCCTCCACGAGTCGATAGGAGAGGTTGACTAAGTGTAAGACATTAACACCGTATTGACCTGCTTCCCCAGCCGTCATGATTTTTACTGGTTTGCCGAAAAAGGTCAGCTCTTCGTCCCGCAAGTCATACAAAAGCTCGTTGTTGTAGTTACCTTGTATGGCAATCCTACGATCATCTGGACGTTGCAGGATCAATGCCGGACCACCAGATACTTGTGCCTGAAACAGTGGTTCGACCTCGGGTAAATCACAAATGACCTCTAGTATCTCCACAAAGTCCTCCTGGTTTTGTGCAATGCCATCGAGATGTGTGAGTACACCCAGAGAGAGGGCGCAGATAAAAACCTTCATCATGGTGGAAAAGATACAAAAATGTCTAGCACAAGACTTCCGGTTTCGGACTTGCCGCCAGTCCGATTGCAGATAAAATTCTCCTACTCTACAGATTTAACCAATAAGTCAGCTTGGCCACGAGTGACCGATTACGAGCACTAAACTGGCTAAATGGGTCGGTGAGGTAGTTATCGGTATAAACCAGAAAGAAATCTGAGACTGGCTGAAACCTCCATTGAAATCTTGTGTTAATGTTGAGATTCTCAAACTGGCTGTTATACTGGACAAAGGTGGTGAGAAACAGAGATTTTGAAAAGGTCAAATCGACTCTTGGACCAAATAACCATATGGTTGTCGGAACAAAGGGATCGTCCAAACGCAGTCGGTTAATGCCGTAATCCACCGAGATAAAACCAAGGGGTTGGTAGCGATAGGTGAGACTCCCAGCTAAGCCCAGACGCGAGCCACTATAAAGTTGACCCAGTGTTGGTGTCAATTCAAACGACATTTTCTTACGTCTATCAGACCTGTACATGAGCGACACACTAGTAAAACTATAATCTGTGGCAGCTGGTAAGAAAATACCCTCATCTTGAGACCTGGTGGGATCGAAATCTGAGAGCAGAAAAACATAAGAGCTATTGAGCATGAACGCACCTCTGCTATTGTCAGAAAACTCAAAGCTCCACATAGCTTCCAGCTCTCGATCTGAGAGTCCATAGCGGGGCAGTAGGGTATTGCCGTCAGCCCCCACTTTGTAGATGTGACGATAGTCCAGAGCAAGACTGTGATTGTTGATGACTTGATTTTTTGGGTAGAAGAAGAACTCGGCTTCTGGGCTCATGACAAGGATGTCGCGACGAGGTATGAATCCCACTTCCGCGTCAAAGCCTTCACCGATGAAGACACTCGCCCACTCAAATCGATAGCGATGCCGCAGGTATTGGATCTCCAGGCTATAGCTATACTTATCCTTGACATCCTTAGGGCTGAACAGTTGGTGATAGTACATTTTTCCGGTCCACTTATTGTCGGGTGTGGCCAGACGATATTCCAGACCAAGCATGCGGTTATAGTCCTCGAAAATGCCTCCAAAGTCCTGATTGTTAGTGGCTTGCTTATTCACAAACATGAGGGCCAGATTCGACCTGCTGAACACTTGCTTTTGTAAGGCGGCAACTGTGTAATTGAACCCAGGCAGACCACTTTCGATTTGTTTATCGGCTTGCATGTTAAGCAGTCCGATTCGGAGCTTGTCGCTGATTTTTCCACTTAAGCGTGCACCATATAGTATCTTGTTCTGTACGTTTTGCCCGGTGGCCGTGTCAATAGAAACGCCTATCCGGCGAGAGAAAAATGGATTGCTCCTTCGGCCACCAAAACTTGAAAAGAGATCGGCATTTTCGAGAAAGAATTGTCTTTTCTCCGGCAATCTGATTTCAAACCTTTCAAGATTAATGACCTGATCATCGACCTCCACTTGTGAGAAATCGGGATTGATGGTAAGATCCAGATTTAAACCGGATGTAATGCCAATCTTGGCATCGGCACCAATGCCTGTTGACCATTGAGCTTTCCGCTGATCGGGATTTTCGAAATTGCGATATGCCCCGGCAGTGCTATAAGGAATTAGAGAGAAATTGGCTCCGGGTTTTCCCAGTGGTTCGTCCCATATCATATTGCCCATACGCCCCAGATCCATAATGATCTGATTTTGGGGTATCCTGTTCCAGCTAGAGATCTCATTTGCTTGAGTATCGTATCGGTAGCTATTAAACCTCCAAGCTTTACCACCCTGTTGAAACCGCATCGTCTTAAATGGTATGGCAAATTCTGCAATCCAATGATCATCATAAATCTTTGCCTGTCCAGTCCACTTATTGTCCCACGACTCTGCAAAGTCTGTGCGCATCCGACCCCCATTTGCGATCAGCGCCTCCCTTCTCACGCCATAAGGATTCATACCAAAAAGGAAGGCATTGGTTTCATCATTATAGGTGTCAAACATGATGCTGATGTTGTCATTACCGCTAAAAAGATAGTCCCTGCGTAAGGAGGGTATGACGAAATTGCGATCACGGGTATAGCATTTCACACCAACATATAGCTGATCTTCGTCGTAAGTAAAATAAATCTCCGTTTGATGTGTTGCCAAAGCACTGTCTGACGGGAAATTTTGCCAAAAATCCGTGGCGGGAATGCCTTTATACCAAGCTTCTTCGTCGAGGAGGCCATCAAGGTGGATGGGATCTTCTGTCCGTTTCACCAGTATATCATCTTTGTGATAGTTGTCTTGTTTGTCCGGCAAATCCGCTTGAGCAGCCATCTCAACCGGTTGTAGAAGTGCAACGGAGCTGAATGCGATTAAGCCGAAGGCAAAAAGATTCTTGATCAATGCATTGCTAGCATTCATGCTGGACCAATTGACATAGAAAATGTAAGGCTCTGCATCAGATCCATTTCTGTGGGCGGACCATATTGTAGATCTTGCAGTAAACCAACGAGTCCGGAGTCGGTACAAAAGTGACTACAGGTCTGACGTTGGTTTGGGCAAGGATGATATGTCACTCGGTGCTTCATGCTGGCCAGTTTGCGCAGTCTCGCTTTATCGATAGATTTCCTTCTGTGATGCTTTTAAAGTATTCATCAGTAGGGAGGTGATAGTCATGGGACCGACACCGCCTGGCACGGGGGTGATGAAACTGCATTTTGGAGCAACGGTATCAAAATCGACATCTCCTACGAGTCGGTAGCCCCGTTTTCTGCTGGCATCTTCCACTCGATTAATGCCTACATCGATCACCACGGCACCTTCCTTTATCATGGTTGCATCGATAAAGTGGGGAATACCGATGGCTGCAATCAAGATGTCCGCTGTCCTTATGACCGCACCGATTTCTTTGGTTCGACTGTGGGTCAGGGTCACCGTACAATTGCCGGGATAGGCCTTCCTGGAGAGCAAGATGCTGATCGGAGTGCCCACGATATTGGATCTTCCTACGACCACACAATGCCTACCGGATGTCTCGATTTGAGATCGTTCGAGCATTTGTAATATGCCATAGGGTGTGGCTGGAAGATAGCTGGTCATACCCTGTGCCATGCGTCCCACATTGATGGGATGAAAGCCGTCGACATCCTTTTTATGATCGATGGAGAGGGTGATCTTGTGTTCATTAATGTGGTCTGGCAATGGCAGCTGGACGATGAAACCATCGATATCGGGATTGTCATTGAGATCATTGACGATCTCCAGCAATTCTGCTTCGGTAATGCTGTCGTCCTTTTTGATTAAGGTTGATTCAAATCCACATTGATAGCAGGATTTGACTTTGCCACGCACGTAAGATTGACTGGCGGGATCATCTCCCACGAGCACAGCAGCCAGATGAGGTACATTCCCACCTTGTGCTTTTATCGCCTTTACCTTTTCCGCAATTTCCTCTTTTATTAAGGTCGCCAGCGCCTTACCATCTAATAACTTCATGCCGAGATTTTTCTGAGCCCCAAAAGTACTAATAACTATGTTTGCAAGATGTTTACGGAGTTTACTTTCTTCATACCATCGGACCATCGGGAGATCTTTATTGCTCTGATGGATGGTTTGCCCTTTGACGCTTTTGAGGAAACCAATGAAGGGTATGTTTCAGCGATTGAAAAGCACTTAGTAGATACTCAATTGTTAGCGCATATTGGCCAACTGCAACAAAGGATCCCTTTTGATTTCGTTATGAGAGATTTTGAGAATCGAAATTGGAACGCCATCTGGGAGGCCTCTTTCAAAGAGATGCTTATGGATGACTTCTGTCAAATAAGAGCGCCTTTTCATCCGATCGCCCAGGATGTGGAGCATCAGATCATCATTGAGCCGCGCATGGCCTTTGGTACTGGACACCACGAAACAACGAGACTTATGATACGGGCAATGCGTGAAATGGGGTTGAAAAATAAGGATGTTTGCGACTTTGGATCGGGCACGGGAATCTTGGCTATACTGGCAAAGAAAATGGGGGCAAGATATGTGGTGGCCGTGGAGCGTGATGCTGAGGCATTCGAAAATCTTAAGGATAACGTGCAACTCAATCAAACTGCTGAAGTGGTCACCCTATGGAATGACCATCTGGAAGAAATGACCACCAATGCATTTGATGTCTTTTTAGTGAACATCACCAGGAATGTGATTTTGCAACTGATGCCGGAGATATCCCGTGTGCTTAGTACCAATGGTGATCTTGTGATGTCTGGTTTTCTGATCGAGAACAAGTGGGAGATGATGAAGATAGCAGGAGATCACGATCTACAATTAACTGGGCAGTATCGTGAAAACGATTGGTTGTCTCTACACTTCCGATGCGACAGATAATGTGGTCATCAGATAGGTACGGGACAAAGATTACTACCGTTGATCACTGAAATGCAGATTTAGCGCTCTATAAATCGCTGCGGTTGGCAAACCCATGACATTGTTGTAAGAGCCCCTGATTTCTTTGATCTTGCAATGGCCGATCCATTCCTGGATGCCATATGATCCCGCTTTGTCAAAGGGCTGATAGCGTGTGATGTAATGGGTTATCTCTTCCTGGCTCAAAGGCTCCAACCAAACTTCTGTGACCTCTGTCAATAGCTGCTCTTTTTTGGTATTGAGGAGACAGATACCAGTGATCACTTGGTGTTTTTGATTAGAAAGTCTCTTCAAGGTTTCAAAGGCTTCCTTGTGATCTGCAGGCTTTTCAAGAATGTGTCCATCGAGGAGCACAATGCTGTCTCCTCCCAGGACAATTTCTAGATCTGCTGCATAAGGCATGGTCGCATGTGCTTTCTTCATCGCTAAGAACGATGGGACTCGTTCTGGAGGAAGTGTGGCTGGAAACGTTTCCTCTACGTGGACCTTATATGTTCGAACACCTAATCCCATCGCCTTCAGTAGAGCAAGACGACGTGGCGAAGCACTTGCCAACAGTATTTTAAAGTCTAAAAAAGAAGGCCTATTCATACAGAAGCATGCCAGAATACGACGAAGAGAATTCCCTGCACAAGGTAGAATTTTAGCCAGAGACTAATTCTTGCAAGGTCAACTTTTGACTTAGAACGGTAGAAGAAAATTAGGATCAATGCACTTGATGCTATCAGGCTGTAGTAATACTTTAAGCCCATCGGTGCTAGAAATTGATTGTTTAGAATCAGCATTAGTGTCAATATCACTGCCATAGATAATAGGAGAATACTTCCCATGATCTTAATTTTTTTTCGAGGCAGGATAATGGGTAATGTCTTGGAATGCACATGTTTATCTCCCTCTATATCATGCATGTCTTTAACGAGTTCTCTCATCCAGGTAGCTAAGAATGCAAAGGTCGAGAAAAAGAGAAAGTATTTGACAACCTGTTTGTATGCAGATGGATCCATCTCTTGCAGGCGATGCAGATCTTCGATCGCTGCCAGGGGTAGGATGATAATAGCTAGTGCACATAACAGAGCCACTGTCATGTTTCCGATAGCTGGAAGGTACTGCCAATATCTTGAGTATGCGAAGAGCAGTACCACAGAAGTGAGGACGATTAGTGGGATTATGGGATTGGTAAGGATGATGGCGAGATGCAGACTCAGACCGATTGCCATCAATGTCAGCAGCCCATAAATGGACCGTGCCGATCGAGTCGAGACAAAATGGCCAATGTAGCGAAACCGGTCTGGCCGATTGTAGGCATCTGCCTTTACGTCACAGATGTCATTATAGATATTTCCCGCTCCAAGTGCGAGGGCAGTACAAAGGATCAGCTCCAGCATCCATCCTACAGAAAACCGTAGTTGGAGCCCAAAATGCTCAAACGTCCTTATCAGGAGATAGTGATAGAAGATCCATTGAGCAGACATCGTGATCAGCATGTTCTCTAGCCGGAGCAGTTTTAACCAAATCCACAGCCCTTTCATGGTCAATGATCCAATAAGAGGTTTGAGACTAAGCTTTTATCTTGATGCCTGGATATCCCGGCCATTCTTCCTTCAGTTTCATGACTTTTTCAATGACATCTCTCACACATCCCTCACCACCCCGGAGCGGGGAGACGTAATGCGAGAGGTCCCGAACCTCGTCTACCGCATTGCTAGGGCAACATGACAATCCCACGCGTGCCATGACCTCATAGTCGGGTAGATCATCTCCCATATAAAGTATATGCTCCTCTTTCAACCGATACTTATTGACAAAGGCCTCGTATGCTTCCATTTTGTCATCCACACCAAGATGAATGTCGTATACACCCAGGCTTCCCAGCCGTAGATGTGTGCCGGGAGTTGTTCCTCCGCTGATGATAGCGATCCGATATCCATGGTTGGTTGCGGTACGAATGGCAAATCCATCGCGTACATTCATGCTGCGAAGCAGATTGCCCTGGCTGTCTAGCATAATCTGCCCATTGGTCAGGACTCCATCTATGTCAAAAATAAATTGTTTTACTCTTCTGAACTTTTCAAGATAATTCACACGATTTGTTTTAGCATGATCAAATGGGATTAGAGTGGGCTTGAAGTTGCGAACGACTAATTGGCAAGTTCTGGTTTCAGCCTAAGCGGAAAGTCAACAATATATCTGGGAAAGTGAAAAAATAGATCAACTAATATGATGAGAATTATCTAAATTTCCATAATGCTAGCTCGTGAGCTCACTCCGAAAAGATCATCAAATCCAAAATGGCTCATTTTATGAAGATGGCACTTTCCGGAGTGCAGTCAGCAGTTAGTATCAGACAATCTGGACGAATCTAATGGTTACTGATTGGAAGCTTTATGAGAAGAGGGGAGGTGAATAAAAATTACAAGTTTAAGGAGCTAAAAGTTTATGCTTCAACGGAATGGCTGGCTGATAATAAGAAGAAGTATCGCCAGGTTTTCGATCGCTTTGAGGTGTCTTACATCTATGCGGAATTGTCATTTTACAATCGACTGTTTGACCGGGAAGATTGGCATGTCTCCCTAAAGATCAAGGGATTTGCGGTTAATCAGGGCAAACGAAGGGAGTTATGCGAGCTCTCGTTAGATAAGAAAGTAAGCAAGCATGATCCCATAGTGCACCTTCGTGAAGGCTGGGGCAACAAGAATACAGGGACATTCTGGAAGAAAGGCACCTACTTCTGGGAGATCTGGATAGAGGATCAGCTCGAAGCTACCAAGTATTTCTATATCGAGGATGCGGGCGAATCTGTACACCGCAATTTCAATCCCTATTTCGATTTGCGTTCGGTAAGATTGTATGAGGGTCCCTTCGACGATCTTTCGCTGGAGGAACGAGCCTACAATGAAGTGTTTGATGATGCAGAAACCAGGTATGTGTATGGTGAGTTCACCTTCAAGAATATGCTGAGAGACCAAAACTGGCAGTGTGAACTCTTTGCCAAGTTTTACAACGGTGCTCGTGAACTTAAGGGCCAGGTTGTCAGGCTACATAAAGTGGAGCAAGGAGAGGAGTCTTTCACCATCACGGCCGGCTGGGGCAGCAATGTGAAGGGCTCGTGGCGAATGGGAAATTACACGCTGGAATTGGTTTTTATGGATCATCTTCAGGTAGTGGTACCGTTTGAAGTTGACAATTGTTTTGTACCTGGAGTGCCTGCGGTCATCTTGCCTGGTCGTAAGTTGCCCGTTGTGCTGAATGCAGAAGACGATGACGATGATACTTTTGAGGACGTCCTGCAACGGCTCGACGAGCTGGTCGGACTTGGAGAGATCAAGAAAAGAGTACGTGAACATGCTAAATACATCCAGTTTCTAAAATTGCGCAGGGAACATGGATTTGCAGAAGAAGACGATATAAATATTCACAGCGTGTTTATGGGCAATCCCGGTACTGGCAAAACGACCGTGGCGGGCATGATGGGCAAGATCTACAAGAAAATGGGATTGCTTTCTTCGGGCCATGTACATCCCGTCGACCGGGTGGACTTGGTGGGAGAGTACATTGGCCAAACGGCTCCAAAAGTCAAAGAAGCCATTGAAAAAGCTAGAGGAGGTGTACTTTTTATCGACGAAGCATATGCTTTGGCCAGAACCAATGATGACACCAAAGATTTTGGTAGGGAGGTCATCGAAATATTGATGAAGGAAATGTCCAATGGTGAGGGAGATTTGGCCATCATTGCTGCTGGATATCCGAAAGAAATGTTGCATTTCCTGAACTCTAATCCTGGTCTAAAATCCCGGTTTAAACTCATCTATGAGTTTCCGGATTTTATGCCTCAAGAATTGGCTCAAATTGCCAAGTACGCATGCCATCGCAAAGCCATCAAGCTGACCGCTGCAGCACGAAAACACATCGATGATCTCATTACCGAAGCATTCCGACGACGGGATCGCTCATTCGGCAATGCAAGATTTGTCTTTGACCTTCTAGACCAGGCTAAGATCAATTTAGGCCTGCGGATCATGCGTAAGCGTGACCATGAAAACCTTCCCCGCGAAAGTCTGCGAGTGGTCAGACTAGAGGATGTGCAAAATATTGATGTGTCGCCAGCCAGGCGTCAACCTAAGATACCGATAGATGCCAAGTTATTGCAACACTCACTCAATGAATTGGATAGCCTGATCGGAATCGAATCGATCAAAAAGGAAATTCACGATCTGGTCGACCTAGTTGCTTATTATCGGTCACTGGGCAAGAGTGTTATGCATACTTTTAATCTGCACACTGTTTTTATCGGCAATCCGGGCACTGGTAAAACCACAGTAGCTAGGATCCTGACCAAAATTTACAAAGCTCTTGGTATTTTGGAGAGGGGGCATATGATTGAAACAGATAGGCAGGGGCTGGTTGCTGGCTTTGTGGGCCAAACTGCCATCAAGACCGCTGAGCGAATTGATCAGGCGATGGGCGGTGTGCTTTTTATTGACGAGGCCTATTCATTGACTTCAGGTAACCTCGGTGGATCTTCAGCCGGTGACTTTGGACATGAGGTTGTGCAGACCATTCTAAAGAGAATGGAGGATCATAGGGGTTCCTTTTTTGTCTTTGCTGCTGGGTATCCTGAGAACATGGAGTCATTTCTGAAAGCAAATCCGGGGCTGAGATCACGATTTGATAAAGTATTGACATTCGACGATTACAGTGTTTCGGAATTAGTCAAGATCGCTAAGAGCATGCTGCAAGACAAGGGTTATTCTGCCAGTCCGTCAGCGGAAGGGCATTTGGACAAATATCTCTCCTTTTTGCACCAATATCGAGATAGATATTTTGGTAATGCCCGCAGTGTTCGCACCATTGTGGACCAAGCCATTAAGAATCAAAATCTCCGTTTGGCTGGTGCAGCTAAGCAGGATAGGCGAGAGGTGGAGATTGTTGCACTCGAGGATGTCCAGGAATTTCAGACCGGCACTGATCAATTTATTTTTAACAAGAAGCAAATCGGTTTTCGCAGCTCAGATAGATGACTGTGCCATTTTTCAACGTCACTTTCGACGACTATGATGCTTCTCTACGACAGATAACCACGTGGTATGATGGCTTTCTAGCAAAGAAGACTTTGAAAGGGGGCACGACCATGACCACCCAGGGGTTGGAAGATAATTGGTAAAAGAGCTGAACGGCCTCAGATGCAAACATGGATCGATGGACACCTGATTCAGGATGCATCCAACCGATCGGCATACGAATCACATCTGAATGGATGCCTCGGATTGTGAGGTTCATGGCATCAGAAACCAGGGTCCATACGTCATGCAATGGAAGAAAGTCAAAGTGAGTCCACTTGTAGAGAAATGGTAACTTCTCGCCAGACAAGGCGATCTGGCACAATTTCCACTCTGATCTACTAATTTTGGACTATGGATCGATAACGATACCGAGAGGAGCAAGAAAAGACAGCACTTCAGGAAGGGAAAATTTTGCTCCTCGAACCAGATTTAATGCTGGATCAATTCGATAATTCTGGGCGGTGGAAAAATCAACTTCTCGCAAATCGCACTGCTCAAAAATGGTCGAGGATAGGATGCAATTTTGAAACGACACTTCTCTAAGGTCACACTCCACAAATTGAGATTCTTTCATCTGGCAATCGACGAAATCCATTTTCTGTAGATTAAGCCCAGTAAAGAAGCATAAATCAAGGGTACAAGCATCAAACCGGGCTGATAAAAGAATGGAGCTGATGGAGGAGAAATCTACACCGATGATCTTGCAATTGATAAAGGCACAATCTTGTAGCTTCGTCTGGTCGATCAGTACATTGCTAAAATTGCAATGATCGAAATGGCACTCTTCAAAGAGTGAATTAGAGAGATCACATCCGCTAAAATCACAATCATTGAATGCCTGGGATTCGTAGGATTGGTCCCGATACTTTTTGGGAGAACGATCTTGGTCTTTGGTCAAGATATGTCCACTAGTTTATCACAGATCAGAATACTTGGTCGGACTCAGTAGGTAGATATCTGCTCTGGAGAAAGAATTCGAATAGGTTTCATCTTCTTTGAGCTTCAGCCAAGCAGGTGCTTTTCTGAATGCATCCCAATGTTCATTTCGATCGTCCATGTCTTTAAAGGAAGTCATATACATCAGGTTTGGCATGCCAGGACCTGAAAGGACATGTCCATAGAAAACTGCATTAAAACCTAAGTTTGAAAATATCTTCATCTCTCCACCCTCGTTAAACATCTTTACTTTTACCCTGGTCAAATGCTCTGTTTTAGCCTCATAGCTCCGGAGTTCGAAGACCTGCTCAGCATCTGAGGTTTCAAATTTTGGCCTATGCAGATTGGGCATCATTTCGAAGGACTTTAATATCGAAATACTCATACGATCGTAGGGAGGATGATCGTGAGTAGCCATCCAAAAGGACTTACCTTTTCTCTTGTTTCGCTTATCTGAATAAGCATCGTACGATAGAGAAGGGAGACCATCCACTGAGGTAGCAGAGATAATCACGAAGATGCGTTTCTTGGCTGCTGTGTCGATGCCAATTTCTTTAAATACACCAATATTCTCATATCCTTTTTTATGCAATGCCGGCAGCATTGCTTTCGAAAGATACTTATCCATCATGCCTACCTGGGCATTGTCGGTCATCTGATAAGTCCTGACTTCATAGAAATTTCGAGTCTGACCCTCTGCCATGACTACCGGGAGCAAGAGCACAATCATCCAAGTAGATCTAAGCCATGATTTCATGATCGCTTTCATAATAAGCATTTGTTTGTGGGGGCAAGTTAGCAATTTCGCCCAGTTTCCCAAATCTAGGTAGGAGGTGGACAACTCGGCACCGAATATGGAGTAAACTTATAGTATATCGATGAGGTGTGAATATTTGACTGTGAAGCTGCGATTGTTTATTTGCTGGGCACCCCTCACTTCATTGTATACCACAAACAATCCGGCATTGGCTTTTTGTAGCCAGCCAAATCTCAAATTTGCCAGCCAGATTTCTTGAATGCTGTTGTACTGTATGAGACCTTGTAAATATATATCTGGCCGAAAGGCATAAGCTGTCCTACTGGCGAAGAGTCTGGTGGTAAAGTCACCTTCTTCAAGCTTAATGTCGTTTTGCTGCAAGCTAAATTCAGTATTAAATTTGTCGCCGAGTCGTAGCCGCATCGACACCGAATTGGCATATCGTTCACCTCCGAAAAATCCACCCAGGATGTGGCGTGTGCTAATGGATATAGTTTTGCTCTCGTTGGTTCTAAACACCAGCTGGGCTTCGCTATGTTGGTATGTGCCCACGGGTACTGTCACCTCCTTATATATTTGAAATGGTGCCAGTACTCCCTCTGTGGTCAAGTTTACCCCCGTATGAATTTCTAGTCCACTGGTCCACTCCCAGTGGTTATCGATGTGGAGGTACTTGGTCTCCTGCTGTCCCTGAAAATTCCAAAAACTATGATAGGACACATGAGGGCGCAGTTCCAGTAAACCAAGTTTGCCATGCATGCGCCACTGATACAGGACTCGAAATTCTGGTTTGCGAAATGCCTGTCGCTGCAGGAAGCCAACCTCCGGGTTGAATCCAGCACCAACCTCTGTATAGGCCGTGCGCACGCTCCAGCCATTCCATTCGTAGTCAGATCTGATCTTGAAGGAATGGTCTCCGTCCTCGATGCCTGGACTGGCTGTTTTAGCTAGGTATCCAGTGATTCGAGCCTTCTGGCCCAGACCTAGTTTAGCATCAAGGGCCATGGTACTGTTGTGGTTGTCAGGGGTATCTCCCAGGCCTGACCGATTTACAAAGAGCCCTCCGATGGCCGATCGCTTCCCACCAAATTCGTGATTGATTCTTACCACGTTGTAATTAGTGGCCTCGATGTTTTCCTCATCTACTGCCTCGGTAAACATGGACAACAGTCCGAGGTTGGTACTTCCAACCTTGCCAGATAATCTCGCACCACCGAGTATGGGCACGAGGGAGCTCCCGTCGCTGATCCCAATTCGCCGGCTAAAAAACAAATCCACTTCTCCGGGACTTCCCACGCTAAATTGACCGGCATTTTCAAGGAAGAATGGCCTCTTTTCTGGAAAGAATAGATTAAAACGATCCAGATTGACTTGCTGCTCATCCACTTCCACCTGTGCAAAATCTGTGTTGTACGTCAAATCTAGTGTCAGAGACGGAGTGATGCTGTATTTAATATCCGCGCCGACATCAGCCCGGTAGGTGGGCTCTGCATGTTGGCTTTGGTAGTCCCGGTTTACCTGACCCAAGACATAGGGTGTGCATTGCAGATTTCTTGGACTCACCACATGCAGCCCTGTCAGATCGCCGGCCAATGACAGACGGTACAGATTGAAATTGATAGGAATGGTGGCCCAATATGAGATCTCATTATTCTTTCTGATGTTCCGGCGAAAATTCAGGCCCCAAACCTGGTCTCTGCCACTGCGATAGCGCAGGGTGCTGAATGGAATGGCAAACTCCGCACTCCAGCCATGGGTATCCACGCTGGTTTTGACCGTCCAGGATGCATCCCAATTCAAATTGAATCCCCCAATGATCCCCCTTTGTTGCCTGTTTGCGCTGCGGTTACCCTGTCCCTCATTGTCCACCTGTCCATCGTATTCTATGCCCAGAGGATTAGTGCCAAAGACAAACCCATTCTGGCCGTCGTGATAGGTGTCAAAGATCATAATAAAGGCATCGGTATTATCTAGCGATGCATCCCTTCTGGCATCACTCACCACGAGTGTTTCGGGTGATCGATCATGGCATATAGCGCTCACAAACAATGCTTCATCATTGTAGGCAATGCGGATTTCTGTGATTTCCGATGCAGGCTGCCCCGCCTCTGGCTGCGTCTGTACCAAGCCCCGGACTGGTTTAATGGACATCCAGGTACTATCGTGGTGTACGGTCCCATCGATCACGGGGCTGCCCATAATCTTCACAGCTCGCAACTGAGGCCTTCCGTCCTGACCAGGTGAGGTCTGTTGGTCTGGTTGCGCAAATACTACCAGCGGTGTGGCAAAGATAAAACATACCAAGATCCATTTGACATAGGAACATCCAGGTAGTGGCATTTGGCTAAGATAGTGGATGTCTTACATTTTTTTACGTCAGCGCTTTATGGATTCATTCCAAATAACCGCCGTCCACTTGCTGAGGCGAGCACATCGCATAATCGCATGTGAAGGCATCAGGTGCCAGTCTTCTTGGCTGTGCACTTATGTTTCATACCCCTCTTCCTACCTCTTGCTGGGATTGAGGTGAATTATGCTGGTCGTCTCGTGCCTCCCAGCTGGTCAAGTGAATCCGAGCATCTGGGGACCAACGATCATGAATCTTGTGGATTAGAAAACTTCAAGAACCAAGGACCAGCCAGAAACCAAATAGCGACCACAGTCCACCAGCATTTGAAATAGATGTCGTTTTTTGCTGTGTGGTCAAGATCCCAAAGGGGCAAGAGAACGAACTCCACCAATAGGTCAATCAGGAATAGTATGACAAAACCCAGCCCCCAGCGTATGCTCTGCCTAGTTCTTGCCGATATCATATTGTGCCGATATTGCATCGATTTGTGTAGACTGAAATCCTAACCAAAAGTCGTTCAAGTTTGCCTCAGTTTTTAGGTTCAGTTAGTGTACCAACCCTAAGTCTTTATACGCAATTTCCTGAGGTAAGACCCCCCGCTTGGCAGCTAAGGCAACAGCTCTTCCAGCGGCCTGGCCCATGGCTACAGCATTACCTGTAACCCGATAGCTAGAGTGAGCGATAAAGTCCCCACTGATGCATCGGCCAGCCATCATTAGTCCTCCTACATCTCGTGCGATCAGTGATCTCAATGGTATATCGTAATTCTTGCTGCGAACTCCCTGACTGTACCCCGTATCGTTCTCCTCTCCCTCCTTGGTCACAGAGTGCACATCGACCGGAAAGGTCACCCGACAGACAGCATCCTCAAATCTCGCACCATTGATGAGATCCTCCTTGGTGATTTGATAAAGACCGTGAATGCGGCGGCCTTCCCGGGTGCCGATTTGCTCGGGAGTAGCCACTAACCGGATGTTTGACCATATTCCTCCATTGGTTTTTAAAGCATTGACAATGTCGTGAATTTCCCTTCGTGCTTCCAATGTAGCCGCTGTGACGGCGCGTGCATTCAACGGTGAATTGCCATAGGAATGGTTTGCCATCAGCATATACAGATCTTTTCTGATCGGGTACAAGCCAGGATGTAAATAGGACGGAAAATAGCCTCCCCTAATAATCTCTTGGAGGAGTCGTTTCTTCGATCCTGAACGAAGATCTCCAGCGTGCCGGGAAAATGAAGGGATCTCCCCAAAGTCAATGCCCGTGACCAATGCCAGCATGCTGAATGGTTGCAATGCCTGGTCTTTCTTTCGACCTAGATCATAGCCGCAGCCACTCAGGGAGGCCAGGTCGCCATCACCTGTAGTGTCAATAAATAGCTTGGCCTCCCATGCTTCTCTTCCAGATTTCGACTCAGTAACTATATGGGTAAGTCGTCCTGACGAATTCTTTGCAACATCAACAACTCGAGTATGTAGGAGAATCTCTACACCTGCATTTAAACTGAGTTGCTCCAGGAGCAATTTCATGGACTCAGGATCGAACGATAGTATATCTCCCGTATCAATGTCCCTGGTAACGGCATTCACTTCCACCAGCTTTGCTTCGATTTCACGCATCAGTCCTGGCTTGTTGGCTTGGTCCAGAATCCAGGTAAGTAAACCTGCAGTCCATACGCCGCCCAGACACCCATTGACCTCCACCAACAGGGTTCTTGCCCCGTTTCTGCCAGCTTCTATAGCGGCACTTACCCCGGCCGGACCTGCACCACAAACAATCACATCATATGCATCTACAATGCGCACATCCCTAGCTGCTTGGTGGATCGTTTTTCCTTCCACATGGTTCTTCTGAGAGAATAAAGAGCTGGAACAAGGTGCAGCGGATACCAATGTCCCCACGGTAAGAAATCTTCTTCTTTTCATGACGGTGCATTTTAGATGAGTGCCAAAGCTACAGCTCAAAATACGCAATAAAGATCGGTCCAAGGACAGTTCTTTCCACATGTGATTCAGATCGTTATCACCATCAAGTTCCGACAGGATGGTCTCATCACACAAGCTAATGGCGACTAAAGATGGCATGAATAATGTACGTTCTTGAGGGAAGTGAAGCCCATCGTTCCAAAAATAATAGGCCATAAGTTTCCCCTCTGACGATGGTGTGTATGTACGCCATCCATACATGTGATTTTATTGTCAACTATAATGAATTACCTATGAGATTCTTACTCACCATATTGGCTCTGGTCTACACGATGCAATTGTACGGGCAAGCCTGTCAACTACCCACTTCTATCGGCATCATGAAACCTGAAAAATGCGGTATTCGCTATGTCGATTCTGAGGAAGATCAGATAAATGTCATATTGGAATTTGAGAAAAAAGCAAGAATTATCACTCCCGAGAATCCCACTGATGCCAAGGGAAATTCTGTCAATCTCCGTGGAGTTTACCATTTGACTTACGACAAAGATGGCAACCTAACCTCTGAACAGAGGTCTTTTGTCCAGAACGGTGAAATTCCCGAGAAAGGACTGATATTTGGATTGAATGGACAGCGGGGAGATCTGATAGACTATGATTTGAATCTGATTTCCGTGGGTGCTTATGATTCTCTCCCATGGGTTGCGGGGGTGAGAAAGCAGATAGTCAAGAAGGAAAAGGCCCCATCCCCTGATGTTTTCTTCGAAACGGATCTGCTCATCAATAAACAAAGTAGAATCACCGATCTGCAGGTGACCAAATATATCAGGAGTGCTGATGCAACCAAGTTTGAGCCCATCACACAAAGCTATGGTCTGGAGATGTATGACAGCAGCAGTAACAAATCGTACTGGACCAACTTATACCTTCCAGTCACAGACCCGATCTCTGGTACCACCATAGCCATGCTCAATCACTTCGACAGAAAGAAAAGCAAGGAAATCTCTAAGCAGCGCTGGAGATTGGTGGCCTTTGATAGTCTTGGAAGGGACAGTGTCACCTATGAGTGGAACTTCAATTTGCCGATGAAGGTAGCATTTCGCCTTGAGAAGAGAATGCGGGACGATGATCCACTGGCAGCACTGGATAAACAGATTTGGGCATTCAAGCCGATGACCAAGACACCGGCTGGCTACACGGACTATCAGTACTACGAACTTGATGCCCAGGCCAATGTGGTCAATACCTGTAATATTACCTCAAAGATTGATGTGTTCGATACATTTCACCATCTGTGGGTTGAAAAAGGTGTGATCTATGTTTCAAATCAGGACCATCAATTGACCTTCTGTTTTATCGATGATAAAGGACAGTCAAAAGTCTCCTGGGCGAATGGACGTCTCGAAGGCTTAGAAAAGTTGATCAACAGCCGGCTGAAGCAGGGTAAACACGCTATTACATTGGACTTAAGTCATGATCCAGAGCGATTTGATGATGGTAGCATACTATTGACTTATCAAGTCCAGGAGAATGTAGGTGTGGGAGCTTCATTTGGTATGCTAGATGGAACGGGCAACAACGTGGTGAACCATGGCCTGGTAATAGCTCATATCCAATCGGATGGAACCGTATTAGCCGCCAAGTACTATTCAAGACCTTCAAATGCGGTTCCCAAGGCTAAAGTTGTGGTCGGTCCTATTGCTCGAAATGATCAAGGTCACATCTCATTTTACGCCTCTGAGACTACCTCCGTAGGCAAGTATCCGGTATTGTTTTCCATTAAATATGGAAATGTTTCGATCATGAAAAATGATCAAGGGGCCACTGCCTCTCGATTTGTGTATTTTGACTCAGATGAGGGCATCGTATCCTATTTTGGTGTGGTGAAGGATCCAGAAGATCCACGAAATTCGGTGCGAACGGTTGAAGTGTTGCACGATGCGGATTGATCGGCAATACAGCAGATGATCGCAGGTCTGTCTCAGGATAGATAGAGGTACATTCCAAATGCAGCAGTGAGAAAATAAGGTACGAGTGTAGCTGCACCAGTGTAATCTTTAGCGACACGCTGGCCGAAGAAGAGCATGAGCAGGGTTATGCTAGCAAACAACATACCCCAGCATCCGGCACGGTGGTCATCCAGAAAAATGATCATGAAGATGCCTACAGCTGAGCAGAATCCAGATGCCAGCTCCATGATGGTGATCGCCGGCATCAGCAGATCAATACTATTTTTCAGAAAAGTGTTACTGAAATGGGATTTATAAAAAGATTTTTCACCTTTCCAATTAATGACCTTGTCCAGACCACTTTGGATGAACAAGATGGCCATAAAGCAGGAAAGTAATACTTGTAGCATATGCATGCTAGCCATGGAATTTTGATCGATGCTGACCACCAAGATACGAATAGATTCTGCTAGCAAGACTACAGGCCACAGATGCGGTGGATTCAGTGAGAATATCAGGTGTGGTGTGGTAAAATCTAGTTTCCAAATGGCATTGGGTCCTAGACAAATTTTATCGTGAGTATGCACTCATAGGGAGCGGATGCTGACCAAAAGAGTATTGCGCTACTATTATCACACCTTTGCACTGTGAATACCTATTTACAACGTATTTCTTCGGCCTGATAAGCATTTGGAATTTCTGCCGATCAGAATCTGTGATTTTGGTGCCCTCTCACGACACACCTGCATCCATGGCGGCAAGTCGATTGTCAAGGAATCGAAGTTTGATCAAAAAGGTGAACGTCGTGCGGACTGGAGCAAACGATTTCCTTTTCTAACATATGAAGTTTTTGAGGGACTGCCCAATCGTTTAAGATCCTCTAACGGTAGGTTGAAGCAAAGTTATCTATGGGAACAAATAATCTCTGGAGCACATTCTCTGATGGTAGCCATTTCATCATTAAGATGGAGTCTGTCCTTGGCAATTTGTAGGCATCGAGACCGTTTCCAATAAACGTCAGATGATCGTTCACCCGGAATTCATATGCTGAGACCTTCTGGCCGTAGTCACCGCTAATCCAATAAATATTCACCCCATGGTGACCTGCCATTTCCAACAGAGGAAGGATACTGTTTTCGAAGGTATTATCTGTGCTCCTACAATGAACCTTCCACTGTCCATGTCGAGCGTTTGCAGTGTAAGGCTCTCCCAGCGATATCACATAGTCGGTCCAGATGGCGTGGTGTGATAACAAGATGATCGTCTCAATGTGGTTGAGGTCCGACAGTGCATTCTGCAAAATGTCAAATTGAGCATTCAGAGATGTACAGTCCTCGATGGTTAGGTTTGTATTGAGTACGACAATTCTCAGATTGTCAAAATCCATTTCGGACCATAGGGGCTTGCCCGTGATCGTCGGTATCTCAGACGAATATTCCCCCCGCAAGTCATGATTTCCAACCGCCCAAAATGTGAATTCTGATTGCAGGTCAAAGATGCTGTCGAGATAATGAAGAGTTTTTAAAGATCCCGAACCTATCCCGCAGAGGTCCCCACCCAATAACACAAAATCAAAGCCGTCAAAGCGGACATCTCTGAGGCGAAAGTCGATTCGATTGTGGGTATCCACTTGATATGTGTGTCCAAGAAACACCATGGAGGTTTCCACCATCATCGGCTGGTCTTTGCATCCGAAGGACAATCCACAGAGTAATAACAAGAAAGCGATGTGAAAACACCGACTCCTGTATTCGCGGGAGCATTTTATTTCGACATTCACTTGGAGGCCTACCCTGACTGTTTATTTGTGAGGCTGAGTCATAGTTTGAGTACTCAGCCACTGAATATACGCATCTGGGTATAATATTGTGGTGTTTCTCCAGAAAGTAATAGGGGGCTACGATCTACAGTAAAATGTCGCTAGGGAGTACTTATCCCCCAAATAGCATCGGAACAAATACCTTGACAGCCAACATTAATAAGCAGATCAATGCGATCACGACAAAGGCTGTCCACCAAAGTATGCGCTTCCATCTGACTGAGTATTTTGATTTTTTAATACCCCTGAAATAGATGATCAGGGCCATCACGAAGAAACCTGCAATCCACCACCATGCTACCATGGTAAAGTCAAGAATCTTTCGAAATAGATTGAGTCCTTGGAAAGTTCCCTCTACTACCCAAACACAATCATCTGTGTATTTTCTACCATTTTTTTCACCCGTTACAATGATGCCGTTTACACCATTGTTCAATTGGATGTTCTCCCATGTCACCATTCCTTTTTCAGGAGATTTTGCTGGATAATCAACGCCGTTGACAGTAAGTGTAATCGCTGGCAAGTTGGTATAAACCTTCACTTTTGTTTCATGGCCGGTTCTCAATCGATACCTGGAAGAGGTGATGTGCAGAACAGGTTCTTCTGACCAATTGGCTTTGTAGAAGTAGAATACATCCTTCTTTGTCTTGCGATCATAGGTGACCATCCCTTTATCATTGATTCCAGCCCTGTCGCCTTCCTTGCGAAAATGGCTGCCGAAATCAAACATATTCCAAATAAACGTACCCCAGACAAATGGTCGTTCATCGATAATTTTCAGATTTTCTTCATGATAATAAGATTGATATTCCTCAGGATGTGGAGACCCCATGGGATTTGGCCTCCTTAGTTTGTCGCTGTGTTGAAAAATGCTGCCTCCAGCTCCATACTCGCTGATTCCTATCTTGTAGTCGGGCTTAGCCTGGTGCAATTGGTCCAAAAACTCAGCTAGACCACTAGGCTTACCATAGTACCAACCATAGTAGCGATTGTATGCAATGAGGTCGGTAACTTCGTTGATTGCGGGATGCTTCTCGGGATCTATCATATGTGCACCTACTGATAGGCGGGATGGATCCTCATCCTTCACAATCTGATGTAGCTCTCGGACAAATGCCAGGGGTGAGTCCTCTTCCGGATCCTGAATTTCGTTGAAAATACTCCACATGAGAATGGAAGGATGGTTGAAATTTTGACGGATCAATTCAAAGAGTTGTTGTTTGACATTTTCATGGAATTCTGTCGACGGGACGTACCCATTGCTACCCATAAAACCACCTGGTACGCCCACAAAAGGAATTTCTGCCCAAACAATCAATCCCGCTGAATCGGCTAGATCATATATCTTCTCTGCATGTTGATAGTGAGCTAGTCGCAATGCACTGATGCCCATTTCTAGCATCAAAGACATGTCTTCTTCATGATCGGCGTTTGAAATGGCTGATGCATGATCTTGACGATCCTGGTGCCGGCTCACACCATTGAGCCTCACATGTTGACCGTTGAGAAAAAATCCTTCATCTGCCGAGACTTCAAAGAATCGAAGTCCCAGTGGTTCGGTCTTTGTGTCGATCAATTGGCCATCTCGCCAAATATTGACCTGAACCTGATACAAATATGGATCTTTTCTTCCTTGCCAAAGGTGTGGATCAGATAATTGATAACTATGTACAGCTTGTCCTACTTCTGGAGAAAGATTCAGTTCACTGTCTTGCTGGGCAATGATCTCTCCCGATGCATCTCTAATGATGGATTCGTAAGTGACCGTCACGGCACTTTCTTCAGTGCTAGAAAACTTCGTCAGTACTTCAACGTCGGCATTGTCTACTGAGACATTCTTTTGCTTGATGTATATGCCAGGGGAAGCATAATCCAGCGGAGTGATGCACACACTTTCAGTGATCAGCAGGTGGACTGGTCGATAGATGCCACCATAATTATTAAAATCACCTACTAAAGGAATTACCGACGTGTTTTCTTGATTGCTAACCGACACGACCAGTTCATTTGATTTTTCAAAATCGATCGCATTAGTGAGCTCAAAGGCAAAGGCTGCATATCCCCCACGGTGCTCACCGATTTCCTGCCCATTGAGGGCGACATGGGTGACGATATTGGCACCCTCAAAGTGAATAAATACCCTTTTGTTTTGCCATAGTGGATCAGCGATGAATGTCTTGGTGTATTGACCAGTGCCTCGATAGTAAGGAATGCCTTCTTGAGCATCCCTATCATTCCAAGAATGCGGTAGGGTCACAGAATCAGTGAATGCCAATCCACTTGCCTGCTGACCATTGAATAACCAATGATCATTGAACGAAATCTGCTGCCGAGATTGACCCAACATGGCAGGCAGAAATAAGACTAAGCAAAAAAACGACAGGATACTAGATCTCATAGGTTAGCATTTATACATAATGAAATCAAAACAGCCACATAGATGATAAATGGGATGTCATGTTTCATCTTGGTGGAATAGATGAAGCACTTCAATGCTCTAAATTTCAACTTTGGCCCTGTTTAACATACGATAATACTGATAAGGCCACAACAATGACGGCGGTGGAGTGCTTGCATGATGCTCGAATAGGTCAGCTGTGACAGAGTGTTGATCCATGAAGGGAGGCGCTTGATCTTCCATCTAGCTGACCACAATATTGATCATTCGACCAGGAACGATGATCACTTTTCTGATCTCCTTACCATCCGACCACTTCTTTACGACATCGAGTGCCAGTGCTTGCGTTTCCAATTCCTGTTTGCTGGCATCAACTGCGAATGAAGCCTCACCCCGCTTCTTACCGTTGATTGAGATGGGATAATTGACTTCATCTACCTGCAGATAGCTAGGATCCAGGGTAGGAAAGTCCGCCAAATGGACTGAGTTTGTATGACCCAAGCAGTGCCAAAGTTCTTCTGCCAAGTGCGGGGCAAAAGGTGCTAGTAAAATCAGCAGCTTTTCTGCGACTTCACTCTTTAGGCTTTTGCTGGCTCTCAATTCATTGACCGCGACCATAAAATGACTCACGCAAGTGTTAAAGGAATGGCGCTGGATATCCTCTTCCACTTTCTTGATGGTCTGATGAAGGACGCGCAATTCATCTTTGGTCGGCAGGTCGTCTGAGATCTGTAAAGTGCCTTCTACATCGAAGAATAGACGCCAGAGCCGCTTGATGAATTTAGATACTCCATCAATGCCCTTGGTGTCCCAGGGTTTGCTGTTTTCCAGTGGCCCTAGAAACATTTCATACATGCGAAAGCAGTCGGTCCCATATTTGGCAATGACCTCATCGGGATTGATCACGTTATATTTTGATTTGGACATTTTTCCCACCTCAGAATGTGTATAGAATCTGGGGGAGGTGGAGTGCTCTGCTTCAGGATGAAAAACACCTTGCACGATCTTCCCTTCAGCACACTCGAAGACTGCATCTTGGTAGGTTGGTCTCCACTTCAGAAAGGCACGCACTCCATCCAGGTCAAGGTAACTGCTCTCTGTACCATAATCCGAGACATACTCGATTTTCACAGGGATCCTTGCATATTCTACGTTTGGATCGGGATCGGCCAGATTGGCACAGACAAAGTGGTGTCTACTTGAGTCCTTTCTTAAGAGAATATACTCAATCACACCCTGAATCATTCCCTGGTTGATTAATTTCTTAAAAGGTTCTGCCGTAGGCACCAATGTAAGGTCGTAAAGGAACTTATGCCAAAACCGGGCGTACATCAGGTGGGACACCGCATGCTCAGCACCACCGATATACAGGTCCACATCTTGCCAGTATTGCACTCTCTCAGGAGCTGCAAAATGCTCATCATTTGAGGGGTCCATATATCTCAGGTAGTACCACGATGATCCTGCAACGGCTGGCATGGTGTCGGTTTCGCGCTTTTGACCATTGGGCAAGGTCACCCAGTCATCGAGTCTGGCCAATGGTGATTCTCCAGCCGCAGTGGGTGTAAAATCATCAGATGGTGGCAATGTGAGTGGTAGATTATCAAGCGGCAGGACATGGGCAATGTCTTCATCGTCATAGACGATGGGAAAGGGTTCTCCCCAATATCGCTGCCGGCTGAAGTTAGCGTCCCGCATTTTGTAGTTGATCTGACGCCTGCCCAGGCCTTCTGCTTCGATTTTTTGGCAAACGGCTTCAATGGCATCTGGTACCTGCATGCCCGTGATAAAGCCAGAATTAATCATTTTTCCCACTTTATCATGGAGCGATGCACCTGGATAATCCGTTTTATCCACCACATCGATGATGTCGATACCAAACTTCTCGGCAAATTTCTGGTCGCGCTCATCGTCACTAGGTACGGCCATAATCGCCCCGGTGCCGTAATCCATCAATACATATTCGGCGATCCAGATAGGTACTTGGGTGCCGGTCAGTGGATTAATCGCATGTGCTCCCGTGAAGGCACCCGTCACGGTTTTGACTTCCGCCTGTCGATCCCGCTCTGAGCGAGATTTTACGTAGTTGACATAGTCACTGATCACCGTTTTCTGATCTTGGGTCGTGATCTTCTCTACCAAGGGGTGCTCTGGTGCAAGCACCATGAAGGTAGCACCAAAAATCGTATCAGGCCGCGTCGTGTACACTTCAATGGACTGATCATACCCTACGATCTCGAAGTTCATAGAGGCTCCCTCAGATCTACCGATCCAGTTGACTTGCATGGTTTTTAGAGACTCTGACCAGTCTATGTGATTGAGGTCATTCAGCAGACGCTCAGCATAGGCAGTGATGCGGAGATACCACTGTGTCATAGCCCGCTTCTCTACCGAATGGCCACCTCGCTCTGAGACACCATCTTTGATTTGATCGTTGGCAAGGACGGTACCCAAGGCTTCGCACCAATTGACATAGCCGACCCTCCGGTAAGCCAATCGATAATCCATCAATATTTCGGCTTGTTCCTTGCGACTAAAACGCTTCCACTCGACGGCCGAAAAACGCTTTTCGGGGATGGCGAATGCCTCCACCTGCAGGTTGCCCTGTCCTTCAAATATCCCTACCAGGTCACGAATTGACTTTGCTTTTTGTTCCCTCAGGTCATAATAGTGATCAAATAATTGTGTGAAGATCCACTGAGTCCACTTGTAATAGGATGGATCACAAGTTTGTACCTCACGACTCCAGTCAAAGGAAAAACCGAGCTGAGAAAGCTGCTCTCTATACCGTTCTATATTGCGTGAGGTGGATTCAGCCGGATGAATACCTGTTTCGATGGCATACTGCTCGGCGGGTAATCCAAAGGCATCATAACCCATGGGATGCAATACATTGAATCCCTTTAGTCGTTTGTACCGGGCAAAAATGTCTGAGGCTATGTATCCCAGAGGATGCCCTACATGCAAACCAGCGCCTGAAGGATATGGAAACATGTCAAGCACATAGTATTTGGGCTTACCGGGATCTTCTGAGACCTTGTAGATCTGGTGTTCATCCCAGTATTTTCGCCATTTTTTTTCGACCTCCGAATGTCTATATTCTCGCATGAGTTACTCCTTTTCTTGGAGGTGGCAAAATTAGGAAAGATTTGTTAGCAAGATGTGCTGTGTGGCCGATGAAAGGAAAGACTTTTGCACCGAGAAGATCAAAGGTCAGATATTTGATGAATCGTGCAATAATCATGAAATTAGTTGGGTTTAGTGACTGTTAAATATTACGAATGATGAGATCCCTTTTAAAGTTAGCCCTCTTGGTAATTGTGGGCGTTTTGGTGTACAACTATTTTCTGGGTTCAGAAGAGGAGAAGGCTTCTTCTGAAAAGGTGTTCAGACAGGTGAAGGAGGTGGGGAAATCGATAGGAGAGCTGATCAAGAATGAAAAGCAGAAATTTGAAGACGGGAAGTACGACAAAGCCTTTGACAACTTGGAAAAGATCTACGAAAAGCTCAAAGATGAGGTCAACGATGACGACTTGGGAGAACAGGAGGAACTGGAGAGGCTGCAACAAATGCGGGACGGATTAGAAAAGGAAAAGGAATCGATCGAGCAGGAATTATCTAAAGACGATCCAGATGAAGAGGTCATTGACCGGGGTAAGCAATTTGAAGAGGAACTAAAGGAGCTTGCCGATGAAACAGCCAGATTCTTTGATAAGATCATGAAGAAGTAGGGGCACAGACATCCATTTATAGATGGATGGGATGCATCCTCCAATGCGATCATGCATTCCAGACACTTTACAGTATATTTTAATTTATATATTTGTGATACTGAACCCATCACGTGTCAAACAGTGGTAGAAAGCTAGGAATTTTATGACAAATCTCAGGAGATTTAAGCCAAAACCTAACTATTTCTGGTCTGTGCTGAGTGTAGCGGCCGTCTTATTTTTACTTGGTGCCTTCATCTTCATCAGTCTGCATTCGAATGATATCGTCGATGACCTAAAGGAAGATTTCGAAGCAGTAGTAGAGTTAAAATCTGATGTGTCAAAAGCGATCGCCGATAAGGTTGTACATTTTTTGAAGTCAACAGGGGATGTTCGACCAGAATCGGTCGTATTTGTGAGTAAAGAGGAGGGCCTTGAGCATTTGAGCAAGGACTTAGGGGGGGAGATCCTGACGGCAGATATGCCAAATCCTCTTGCCGACGTCATTACATTCAGCCTGGTAGCTGATCATTTTGAGGCCGGCACGTTTTCAGAGCTGGAGGGCACACTCTTGAAGAAATTTGATGCTGTATCTGGGGTTTACTACGAAAGGGGTATGATCGACCAGGTAGTCACCAACTTTGACAAACTTGCATACATTCTATTGATTGGTGGCCTGATTTTGATGGTATTGGCTTTGACGCTCATTTACAATTCAATCCGACTGTCACTGTATGCCAACAGATTCTTAGTCAAAAATATGGAGTTGGTGGGCGCATCATGGTCCTTTATCCGCAAGCCCTTTTTGTG
This sequence comes from Saprospiraceae bacterium, assembly GCA_965223025.1. Classification (GTDB taxonomy): domain Bacteria; phylum Bacteroidota; class Bacteroidia; order Chitinophagales; family Saprospiraceae; genus JABDMH01. Next base: position 2,231,055 of record CBDCVP010000023.1, on the reverse strand, counting down.
GAAGGGAGTCAAGCATGGCTTTGTCAGTGCCCTGATATCCATCATTGCGATGTTTCTCCTCGGAATAGCTTTGTTTGAGCGCATGCCAGACCTATTGTCTTATCTCAATGGTCAGTACCTGTTGTTTATAACGATCCTGTTGTTTGGATTTGGAATTCTAATAAATATTACCAGTACTTTTGTGGTGGTCACCAAGTTCCTGAGGATGAGCATCAATGATTTGCACTAACCATTCTTAGAGAGTATCCATTAATAAGATAGTTTTACGATAAATATGATAGGATGAGCCAATCCAGGAAAAAGAAAGTAGTTGCGACCAAGAAGAGAGTAGCGCCCACTAGATCACGTGTTAAGAAGTCCAGTTCCAAATCGAAGAAGGGGCCGGAACTGATTTTCAAGAAAGAAAATTATGTCTTGATGGGGGTAGGTGCAGGATTAGTGTTACTTGGTATGCTATTGATGTTGGGAGGTAGTATGCCTAGCGACGATGTATGGGATGAATCAATCATCTACAGTTTTCGTCGAACGGTATTGGCTCCGGTGGTGATTTTGGCAGGATTGGTAGTTGAGGTCTTTGCGATCTTCAAGAGAGCTTGAGTACTTCAAGCCCCTAAAAATCCGGTACATTAATAAAAACTATGGGAGAATTGTTGGAGGCACTTGTACTAGGAATAGTTCAGGGCCTTACAGAGTTTTTACCAGTATCCAGCAGCGGACATCTTGAGTTGATGAAGTTCATCATGGGTGATGAGTCCACCGGAGCACAGAGCCTACTCATGACCGTCGTGCTTCATTTTGCGACAGCATGTGCTACCATCTATGTGTTTCGTCATGAAGTAGCTCAAATTTTAAGCGGATTGCTGCAAGGGCACAGAAATGATAGTCACAACTACGCCCTCAGGGTATTGCTTAGCATGGTGCCTGCTGTTTTGATAGGTCTCTTGTATGAGGATGCGATTGAGGCGATGTTTAGCCAGCATTTACGCTTGGTTGGGATCGCATTGGTGGTGACCGCCTTTCTCCTGGTGATTGCGGATCGCGTGAAGCAAACCGATCAAGATGTGAGTTACTCAGGTGCATTCTGGGTCGGTGTGGCTCAAGCCATTGCCATCATCCCAGGGATTTCGCGTTCAGGAGCTACCATCTCTTTGGCGGTGCTTTTACGCATCGACAGAGAGCAAGCTGCGAGATTTTCCTTTCTGATGGTGGTGCCTTTGATCTTTGGAAAAATGGCAAAGGATCTGCTTGATGGCGAAATGATGGCAGCAGATCAAGTATCAGCGTTGGGTATCGGATTTATAGCAGCTTTTGTCACAGGTGCGCTGGCCTGCACTTGGATGATAAAACTGGTACGAGGAGCAAACCTTCGATACTTTGGATGGTACTGTGGAGTGGTAGGACTATTGACCATCGTCTTGAGTGGGATCATGAACCAATGAACGTGAAATCGCTGGATGACCTTACGACTGCCAAAGTTCTCCTGGTGGATAAACCCCTTGGTTGGACATCGTTTGACGTAGTCAACAAGATACGCAGTACCATCAAACAAACCTTCCATATCAGAAAGATTAAGGTCGGCCATGCTGGCACCCTAGATCCATTGGCGACAGGACTGTTGATTATTTGCACCGGCAAGATGACCAAGGAGATCACAAGGTTTCAGGGACTGGATAAAACTTATGTGGGCACCCTCAAACTGGGAGCAACCACACCGACCTACGATGCCGAGGTCAGTGAGGATGTGTTTTATCCTACATCTCATATAGATGATGACATGATTTACAAGGCTGCTGCTTCCCTGACTGGTGACATAAGCCAGGTGCCTCCGATGTTTTCCGCCATCAAAAAGGATGGCAAGCGCCTCTATAAACTAGCACGCCAGCAGAGGAAGGTACACATTGATCCACGACCGGTGCACGTGTCGTCTTTCAACATTGAGTCCATACAGATGCCCTTTGTTTCGTTTACTATATGTTGCAGCAAGGGCACTTATATTAGATCATTGGCATATGATTTGGGTATAAAGCTTAGTAGTGGAGCCTATCTCACAGCTTTACGGCGCACGAAAATCGGCAATCACGATGTCGGGAAGGCTTGGCAGGTTGCTGAATTGGTAGCACAAATCAGGCTTTTGATATGAGTATCGAGGTAAAACAGTTGTCGAAAAAGTACGGTGATCAGTCAGCTCTGACTGACGTAAATTTCTCTATTGAAAGGGGGCAGATTGTCGGCTTACTGGGTCCCAATGGAGCCGGAAAAACTACCATCATGAAGATCATAAGCGGATATATGACCTCATTTGGTGGTCAGGCTATGGTGAATGGAATTGATGTCCGTGCGGAGCCTATTCGTCTGAAGCAATCCATCGGTTATCTACCCGAACACAATCCTCTCTATCTCGACATGTACATCAAAGAGTATTTGAGATTTGTCGCCGCTGTACACCATCTAGACGAACCTGGAGCCAGCATAGCTAAGATTGTGGAGCGCACTGGGCTGACGGTTGAACAGCATAAGAAGATCGGTGCCCTTTCCAAAGGTTATCGGCAGAGGGTTGGATTGGCTCAAGCGATGATCCATGATCCGCAAGTACTGATTCTGGATGAGCCGACTTCAGGGTTAGATCCCAATCAATTGGTGGAAATCAGACAATTGATTAAAGACATAAGCCATGAGCGCACCATCATTTTTTCCAGCCATATCATGCAGGAAGTACAAGCGCTTTGTGATAGAGTTATCATTCTGAAGCGAGGTGTCCTGGTAACAGATGAAGATATGGATGTGTTGGAACTCGCCATCAACAATCAAAGGAAGATTCTGGTGGAACTGGATAAGCCCTTCGAGGGTGAGTGGAATTTGAAAGGGCTGGTCAAGGAACATATTATGTCAGGAAACCGGCATGCACTTACCTTTCATAAGACCACATCAGATCCAAGACTGCAAATATTTGACTTGGTGACAGGGCAAGGGTATAAGATTTTGGAAATGACTGAAGAAAGGTCTTCTATGGAAGAGGTTTTTCAGAAGCTGACAACTTGAATTTATGCTGGCAATTTTCAGAAAAGAAATCGGCAGTTTTTTTAGTTCACTCACTGGCTATGTAGTGATTGGAGTTTTTCTCACAATGCTGGGATTAATTATGTGGGTTTTTCCGGACTACAGCGTCTTGGAATACAACTATGCTACGCTTGACCAGCTCTTTGATCTGGCACCCATGATTTTTCTATTTCTGATTCCTGCAGTATGTATGCGGATGTTTTCAGAAGAGAAACAAATCGGCACAATCGAGACTTTATTTACAAAGCCTCTTCGAGAATGGGATATTATTTTAGGTAAATTTTTAGGTGCGATGACATTGGTGGTCATGGCGTTGTTACCCACTTTGATTTACTACTTTTCTATCTGGCAGTTGGGCTCACCTCAAGGAAATATCGATAGTGGTGAAGTCATCGGATCTTATATCGGCCTTATTTTTTTGGCTGCTATTTTTGTAGCTATAAGTCTTTTTGCTTCTGTACTTAGCGCCAATCAGATCGTTGCTTTTTTAGTGGCAGCCTTCCTGTGCTTTGTCGTCTTTTATGGATTTTATTTTGCCAGCAAGATTCCATTATTTGTTGGTGGTGTTGATGATATTTTGCAGAAATCAGGTATTGATTATCACTATCAGTCCATCAGCAGAGGAGCTATCGATACACGCGATGTGATATATTTCTTAAGTGGAGTAGCTTTTTTTTTATTTCTCACGCATCAAAAACTTACCGACAATAGATCCAAGTGATGGCCCGGTTCAAAAAATACAGTTGGTTGTTGTTGTGTCTTCTAGGATTGATTCTGGTCAATGTGGTAGCTAGTCATTATTTCACTCGATTGGATTTGACGGAGGAAAAAAGATATACACTCGGTCCAGCTACCAGGGATATGCTGAGCAGGGTAGATGGTACACTGCTTGTCCAAGTCTTGCTAGAAGGTACCTTCCCAGCCGATTTCAAGAGATTGAGGCAGGCCACTGAGGAGGCCTTGCAGGATTTTAGCTCTGTGAATAGTTATATCCAATACACTTTTAGGGATCCATTGCTTGGCGATAGGGAGGAGGTGCTGGAGCGAATGGAGGCCTGGTCGAAAGTAGGAATCATCCCCACTGAATTAAATATTAATGATGTGGAAGGTCAATCTAGAAAACAGATTTTCCCCTTCGCGATTTTCAATTTTGGGGATCGCCAGATAGCCATTAATCTACTTGAAGGTAATACCGAAGGGATGTCTCCAGAAGTGGCCATTAATAATTCCATTAGCCTACTGGAATATAAATTTGCCAATGCCATTTCGAAATTGATGGCTAGCCACAAACCCAATGTGGTTTTTACGCAAGGTCATGGAGAGCTCTCGGCCGGCCAAACCGCCTCACTGAGTAATAATCTGAGCGCCTTTTATAATGTAGGTAGCCTATTTTTAGACAGTCTAGTTAGGATACCAGACGAGGTAGCTCTGGTATTAATAGCTAAACCTACACAGCCCTTTTCTGAAAAAGATCTCTTTAAGATTGATCAGTATGTCATGCATGGTGGGAGGGTGATCTTTCTGCTTGATCCGTTGATTGTAAACGTTGATTCCCTGGCAGCGAGATCTCCTTATGTGCCCTATAATAATGAAACGAATCTTGATGAATTACTCTTTAAGTATGGATGCCGGGTTGTGCCCAATCTAGTGTTGGATCTCGAGTCATCCATGATACCGATGGCATCGGGGCAAGGTACAAACAGTGGCCAACCTAAATTATTTCAATGGTATTACCATCCGCTGGCTGCAGGATATGGCGATCACCCTATTGTCAAGGGATTAGATCGAGTGGATCTGCAATTTCCTTCAAGCATCGATACGGTCAAGACAAGAACAGCGATTCGTAAAATACCATTATTGACATCGTCCAATTACAGTCGCCTGCAATACAGTCCTGTCATGCTCGATTTTAATATATTACGGGTTCCTCCCGACCAGGTTGACTTTGATGCGGGGCCGCAGGTGTTGGCTATGCTTTTGGAAGGATCATTCACATCCTTGTATCGAAATCGGGTGAGTAATCAGATGTTACAAGGCCTTCAGGAGATTGGGATGGATTATAGAGAAATGGGTGAACCAACAAAGATTATAGTGGTTTCAGATGGAGATATTGCACGAAATCATACTAACCCGCGAACAGGCCAGATTAGACCTTTGGGATACAACCAATATATTAATTATACTTTTGATAATATGGATTTCTTGTCGAATGCCATCGAATATTTGTTGGACCGTCAGGGTCTCATTGAGACCAGGGCAAAGAATGTAAAGTTGCGATTGCTGGACAAACCCAGAATTGCCGAGGAGAGCGTGAAATGGCAGCTGATCAACGTTTTAGCACCACTATTACTGCTGATCTTCTTTGGGGGGATTTTTACGTATTTCCGAAAAAGGAAGTACGGTCAAGTATAGTTATGATAGCTAGAATTGTCGTGGTGGTGTGTGTACTACTATTGGGCATCTTAGCCTGGAATGCATCCACGAAGAAGACCGATCTAGGAGCCGAGTATCGTTATGCAGTACCACAGATCGAAAAGGTGCAGCAGATACACATCATGGATAGATCGGGGCGTGGCACGCTACTGACACGCAGTGACGATCATTGGACTTACAATGGCACTCATCGAGCCAGAGAGGATGCCATGGAAAATCTATTAAATACCATTAAGCGAGTGGAATTAGCCTATATTCCCAGGCCTCAGGCTCTCAAGAACATCATTAAGGGACTCTCTAGCGAAGGTGTACGGGTCAGCATATATGGGCCAAGAGAAAGACTCCTCAAATGCTACTATGTCGGAGGCAGCACACCTGATGAACGAGGCACCTATATGATCATGGAAGGATCAGATCAACCAGCGATAGTCACCATGCCCAATTTTGAGGGGTCCTTACGTACTCGATTTGTCATGTCTTCGCTTGAATGGCGCGACAGGATCATCTTAAGATATGAACAGGAGGAAATTCGGGGGCTGACAGTTGAATATCCAGCTCAAGCCACCGAATCATTTGCCTTGGTAAAAAATGAAAACGGCTGGATGGTACAACCGTTGAATGAAAATGCCAATTCGAATCGCAAACCACGTGCGGGATCCGTGGAGGCCTATGTAAGGGCTTATAAGAAAGTAGGTGCGGAGGCTCTGATTGATGATGAAACATTGACAAAGGATTTAAGCAAACTAAATGCCTTCGCCATCCTAACGCTAGATAGTGAAGATGGTCATCAACGTGTACTTTCGTTTTATCCCATTCATCATAACGACCATACTTCAGTGCGTGATCGGATCGAGCGCTATCACTGTCTGGATGAAGACGGCAATCTCTACCTGGTTCAGCATCTTGTTTTCAAAGACCTGTTCATAGGGATTGGTTTTTTCTTCACGGAGGATCTAAGGTGAAATCCGACTATGGTCTTATGTCATGAGTCATCAGATGCAGATGCTTGCTTGAATTAATTGGGTGTTTGTTAGTACTTTAATTTCAAATTCGAATCTAAATTGTTATATTTTGTGCCGATACTGAGTAGTCGTGTTGAGATTTACCATTATTGGAAGTTTTTTCTTATTGTCCCTACAACTTTTTTCATATTCGAGGTCTGGGGATTGGGGATTTTATGCACATAGATTAATCAATCGAATGGCAGTTTTCACATTGCCTCCCGAGTTGATGATTTTATATAAACCCAATATCGATTTTGTGGCCTCACATGCGGTGGATCCAGATAAGCGCAGATACGCGAGCGAATATGAAGCTGTGAGACATTATATAGATCTTGATGTCTGGGGTAAGCCCCCCTTTGATACACTGCCAAAGACCTGGCTTGAATCCATGATTAAATTCTCAAATCTGGAATGGCAGTCTGACCATCGAGAAGGACAAAGGATTGCAGGACTTGAAGTCTGGAGTCAAGCTTACAGTGATGATACAGTCCACATGCAGATCCTTGACAGCCATCTGAGTGCACCATCTGATCTCATTCGCCAATTCTATGCAGAAAAAGTGCTGCCAGGTTACTATAGTGATCACTGGTTTATTCCAAAGGACACACTGATCTCTTACTTTGACTGGTCTGACATCCCCTCACTATTAGGAGTTCGAATTGAGGAAGATTTTACTACGCATGGCATTCTGCCCTATCATTTGTTGGCCATGCAGAGAAAATTAACCAATGCCTTCCTGGAAGGGGATGTCCGGAAGATCATTTCCTGCTCTGCAGATTTTGGTCATTATATAGGGGATGCACATGTGCCACTGCACACTACTAAGAATTACAATGGTCAGTTGACTGACCAATTGGGCATTCACGCTTTTTGGGAAAGTAGAATCCCCGAGCTCTTTGCAGAGAAAGAATACGATTTCTTCACCGGAAAAGCATCTTATATCGAGGATCCACTATCCTATTACTGGAACATAGTTTTTGCCAGTCATACATTGGTAGACACTGTACTGATGATCGAAAAATCCCTCAGCGAAAGATTTCCCTCCGATCAGCAATATTGTTTCGATGAGCGTCTGGATGTCACCACTAGACTCCCTTGTAAAGAATATGCACGTGCCTACCAGGCTATGATGAATGGCATGGTAGAAGATCGAATGAGGCAGTCCATTATGGCCATAGGCAATGCTTGGTTTACCGCATGGGTAGATGCGGGCCAACCTGAGTTTGGCTATGCTGAGGCTCTAAGCTCTTCGGAGACCATTAGAAATGATGTGTTGCCCGAGTCAAGACCGGTGAAACATCCGAGAAGAATCCATGAGTGAATGAGCCATCACCAGCGATGAGTTCATCGATAGACGTCATGGAGTATCGTGGCAAAATTCTGGTAAGACTTCCCCTCGTTCAATGTTGGCGATTAATCAAATAAACTCTACATTGCTGACCGAAAGAATTGTCGATTAAATACCTGAGCATGACCAAGCAAATTAAATCTTTTAGTGAGTACAAAAAAGTATATCGCGATAGCGTAGCCAATCCTGAGAAATTTTGGGCTGCACAGGCAAGAACATTTACCTGGCAGAAGAAATGGGATAAGGTACTGGAGTGGGATTTCCAAAAACCAGATGTCAAATGGTTTAGTGGTGGAAAATTGAATATTACCGAAAACTGCCTAGACCGACATTTGAAACGGAGAGGCAATCAGACGGCTTTGATATGGGAGCCCAATGATCCCAGTCAGTCTTTCATCTCTTATACATATCAAGAGCTACACGATGCTGTTTGCCGGTGTGCCAATGCCCTGAAGGCCAATGGCATCAAAAAGGGAGATCGTGTGTGCTTCTACATGCCTATGGTGCCAGAACTAGCGATTGGTGTATTGGCATGTGCGAGGATAGGTGCCATTCATTCTGTGGTGTTTGCTGGATTTTCAGCATCTGCCCTAGCAGATCGCATCAAGGATGCGGCTTGTAAAATGGTCATCTGTTCGGACTATAATGCTCGTGGCAGCAAATTGATACCAGTGAAGGCGGTGGTTGACGAGGCTCTAGCCATGAAGTGTAAGAGCATTGAAACCGTGCTAGTACACAGAAATACGGGGGGGGATGTTAAGATGAAAAAGGGACGCGACAAGTGGTGGCATGACGAGGTAAACCGGAGTAGAAAAACTTGTGTTCCTGTGGCCATGGATTCCGAGGACATGCTATTTATCCTGTACACATCTGGCTCTACTGGCAAACCAAAGGGAGTGGTCCACACTTGTGGAGGTTATATGGTATATGCCAGCTTTACCTTCAAGAATGTGTTTCAGTATGAAAAAGGCGATGTCTACTGGTGCACTGCAGATATCGGTTGGATCACAGGCCATAGCTACATCATCTACGGACCATTGCTGTCGGGCGCAACCACCATCATGTTTGAGGGCGTCCCTACTTTTCCCGATGCGGGTCGATTCTGGCATGTGTGTGAAAAGCATCGTGTCAATCAATTTTACACGGCTCCAACAGCCATACGAGCCTTGATGGCAGCAGGTGATCAATGGCCCGGACATTACGATCTTTCCTCCATCAAAACATTGGGAAGTGTGGGTGAGCCAATCAACGAGGAAGCCTGGAACTGGTATAATCAAAAGGTGGGAAAGGGTAATGCACCCATCGTAGATACTTGGTGGCAAACAGAGACAGGTGGCATCATGATTTCCCCGCTGCCCGGGATGCATACATTAAAACCTTCGTATGCTATGTATCCACTGCCCGGAGTTCAGCCTTGTCTAGTTACTGCCGAAGGGAAGGAGATTAGGAAGAAGGAGGCAGAGGGATTATTATGCATCAAATATCCGTGGCCAGGCATGATAAGGACTACCTATGGTGATCATGAACGATGTCGACAGGTCTATTTTTCCACATTCGAAAACATGTATTTTACAGGTGATGGGGCTAGGAGAGACCAAGATGGCACCTATCGCATCATTGGGCGTGTAGATGACGTCATCAATGTTTCGGGGCATCGCATTGGTACCGCTGAGGTGGAGAATGCCATCAATGAGCACCAGTTGGTGATTGAATCAGCGGTAGTGGGATATCCACACAACATCAAAGGTCAGGGCATTTACGCCTACATCATTGCAGAAAAAGAAATTGCGGATGTGGCTGTTTTCAAGAAAGAAGTACACAAAGTAGTAACCCAAGTAATCGGTCCCATCGCGAAACCTGACCTGATTCAAGTCGTATCTGGTTTGCCAAAGACAAGGTCGGGAAAAATTATGCGACGTATACTGAGAAAAATTGCGTCTGGAGATACAGGTAGCATTGGCGATGTCTCTACCTTGTTAAATCCGGAGGTAGTTAAGGAGATTAAGGAGACCAAGGACGGAGCAACTTAACTAATGAGCAGTATTCGCAAGGACTTTCTAAAGTTCTACCATCATCTTCTTGCGTTGGGCTAACCAGTTTACTACATGAGCGCTGGCAATAGTCAATCCCCCACAAGCGGTTACTAAGAAAGCTACCGTATGGACGTGGGTATGGTCATGGTGAAACCATCTACCCAGCAGCAAAAGTCCAAATCCTAGGGCAAAAATAAGAATGGTCCTTTTACTCATAGTTTGCCTCCGATAGCCTACAAACATGGTGATCCCAGCTATTCCTGCACTGATCAGCAGGAAAGAAAACTCAATGGAATGATTTGTCATCCAGGACAAACCACCCAATGTCCCTAAGGTGAGTAAAAGTGGTACGAGTGTGCAGTGCACGGCACACGTAATGCTGGCTACGGCACCTAATATGTCGATGTACGTATCGGTAAATCTCTTGAACATTGTTTGCAACATCGATGCAAAAATAGATAAAATGCAATAGTGTTGCATAAATTACGGGCTTTTTCTCAATTTTGCGATTAAAGGAGTGCTTAATGATTCTCGGTCATAGGGCGGGAGCCCTTCGCCTCACAGCTCAGTGGGATCTTTGTTCTAGCTACAATTCTCATTGGGACTGGTCCTTTTTCTCGCGATTGGATACCTTTGATCTGCTGCCCTCTTTAGACCTTCGAGGTTGGATTGATTTGCTTAACTTTAGTTTCTGAATGGATCGGTATATGGATAAACTGTTGGTAGAGCGATTGGCCTTTCTGGTGATGCTGATTTGGTTGTGCCTTGCTCAGACTAATGGGGTATCCTATGCTGCAACTCAAAGCTACGACCATGAGCATCAAGCTAGTGCGATCTCGACATATGACGGTAGTCACGATCTTGTCTATTCATTAGAGGGTCCCAAGCAAGTCCATCAGAAGTCTAGTGATCGGTCCATACTCAATCAGGTATTCAAATGGAAGCTAAGGAAGGATGACCATTGCGTTAATCTGCGTATTGAGAAGTCATTTTTCCACCTGTTGCTTTATCGGTCCGAATGCTTATTTCGTACTGGGATGATCTACCATGCCCAGATAGGCGACCCTCCAGCATAATTCTAGCATTTCTCACTTTTCTCACGTCAATTGCTTTCTGCGATTGTCGATTAATAATGTATTGAAAATAAATACTTATGAAACGTATTATATTGATTATATGTGTGTTATGTGCTGGGTGCTTAGTTGTTCTTGGCCAGAATTCGATGACTTTGGTTGCTGAAAATCAGGAGATTTCCCAGTCGCAACTTGAGACCGATGCGGCCATTTTATCCAGACGCCTATCATCATATGGGGTGTCACATACCATCAGGGTCGTTCCAGATAGCCACGGCTTGGTGATTTCCTCACAAGATGACTTGGATGGGGGTGTCATTGCTATGTTGTCATCACGGAAAGGGATGTGGAAGATTTCAGCGGTAGCAGACCGCAATGACTTCTTCCAAAGGATGGATCACGGCGATTTGGTCTTTGGTGTCCTCGACACTGTTTTGTCGAACAGTTCCATCTCACTTGGATCAGAAAATCATGTGTTGGGTAGATGCAGTGTTTCTCAGATGGATAAGTTAATGGAACATCTGTCAAGATTGCAAGACGAGGGCGTACTAGAAGGATTCGCTGTTGCTCAGACTTTCCCTGATCGTGGGGTAAGTCAACTTTTGGTCTTGCAAATGCCTAGTGATTCAAACCATATCCTTTCGAATCGAGATGTGGTAAAAGCCTCCATGCACGATGGTAAAATGGGCAAGTCGATAGGGATTGAGTTTACCGACGTTGGAGCGGACAAGTTTTTTCGACTAACTAAAAGTAGTATCGGGAAAACCCTGGTCATACATATGGATGGTCAGGTGATCATGGCTCCAGTGGTGAAGGACGAGATCTCAGGAGGAAAAGTAGAGATCAGTATGAGTGATCACCTTGACCACATGTTTCTCCTGGCACTCATATCCACCGGGCCGTTGATCAATAGCTATCAGTTGCTGAGGTAGGATGTTAAACCCGGATTATGCATTGCTGTACTTGCGAGATGCAAAGTCAATAAAGTGAGGTGCTCCTCGGTGATCTTACCTCGCAATCATAGTCACCATGGCAGTGTGAGAAGGAAGATTGCGGGCTTGCTTGCCTTGGTAGATATTTTGACTTGTAGTATAGTCTAATGTATGATCCGGGTGTTTTAGGATTGCCTGGCCAGAGGTCCAGCTGGCCCGGTTGGGCCCCCAGGAAGGGCAGATGATCCTTTGTTATAGGGAATGGAAGAAAAAATATGGAATTTAAATCAGAAGGGTCTAAAAAACAGAAACCCGATAGCTTGATTTCTCAAGGGCTATCGGGAATAATTTCTAAGGCAAATATAGTAACTCTGTTAACAAGAGTCAAGTTCGAATGAAATATGCTGATTTTGTGCAAGTTATGTCACAGCCAAGAATGCAAAGGTATTATAATTCTTGTGGGAGTGACATAGAAAAGCGATGACTCTATATAGACTAAATCTTAAACTGTCTCAAGAAAGTTTCACAATAATAAGTTGCTGAATAATGCAGTTTGGTTGCACGGTAAGGTACTTACTTAGAGGCAAAAAGAAAATGGAAACTGAAAGAATGTTTAAAGGAGTCAGTATTTTTGAATTTAGTAGTCGATTTACGTGTAAAGCGGATTGTCTGGATTACTTGAGTGAAATCAAGTGGAGCAGTGGATATTCATGTCGCAAATGTGGTAATGGGAAATATTGTGGGACAGCTCGATACGGAGAAAGACGATGTACCAAATGTCGTTCTGTGGAATCCCCTACTGCCCATACCCTTTTTCATAAAGTAAAATTTCCGTTGCACAAGGCATTCTACATTATTTTCTATCTAAGCACCTCGACAAAAGGAATGTCAACCTATGAATTAGCTCGAAAGTTGGACATGAATCAACCGGTAGTGTGGCGCTTTAAAACGAAGGTCATGTTAGCAATGAAATCAAGTGGGAAATATCCGATTGATGGTGCGGTGGCTGTAGATGAAACGATGATCGGGGGCAAGGTGAAAAAGCAGCGCGGCCGAAGTCAATCGACTAAAAAACAGGTAGTTGTGGCTATCCAGAAACACCCTGGAGGTGGAATCAGCAGGGCATATGCAAAGGTTATTCCCAATGCTGGCAGCAAACAGCTAGAGCCATTCTTTGACCAACATATTGACCCAGATGCAATCGTAACGACCGATAAATGGAGAGGTTACTCCCCCATTGCTCGAAAAGGAAAATATCATGTTGACCAGATCCACTCTAAAAAAGGAGAGAATTTTCCTTTGATGCATCGGTTTATTATGGGGCTCAAATCTTGGTTGAGAGGTATTCATCATCAAGTAAAATATCTACAAAAGTATCTCAATGAGTATACCTACAGGTTCAATAGGCACCTGTATAAAGACATTCTATTTCATAATCTTACCAATAGATTAATGCTTCATCCACCATGCACGATTCCAGATTTGAAATTTGTAACGTAAATGAATTATTCAGTAAATAAATTTAGAAACCGAATTGCACATCACGAACCAATCTGTTTTCAATCAGGAGAAGCCATTATAGATTCCAAATATGTCACAAACAACTACAATGTAATTCAAAATTTATTCAGTTGGCTTAATATCGATGGTGCCAAACTATTATTTGGTTTAGACCACATTCAAAAGTTAGTGATTAAAATGGACTCAATGTAAAATCACTCCCGATAACAGATCATAGCCTGATATCGAAATGGCATGCTCCATATGTATAGACGCTATTCATGTGCATGCCCATGATCCAATTCACTCTCAGTGGCATCTCTAACGGTTCGGATCACACCGGAGAAGAATAGGTCGGTACCGGCCATTGGATGATTGAAGTCTACCGTCACATAATCTAATGTGGTAGCTTTCACTACGCCATGATAGCTCCGTCCTTCTTGATCTTGAAGTGTCAATTGTTTACCTAGGGCAATGTTCTCTTCCTTCACTTCTCCATCCACCGCAAACTGCTGTCTGGGGATCTCGACTACAGCCTCTTTTTCGTACGCACCATAAGCACTGGCTGCTTCGATGAGAAAGGAAAACTCATCTCCTTCACTACTTTCTTCCAAGTTTGCTTCAAAGGCGGGAATCATTTGCCAATCCCAAAGATAAAGGAGAGGGGTTCCGATCCGAAAGTCTCTTCGATGAGATCACCTTCATTACCACCGTTCTGCAATTTATAGTCGACAATGACCACCTGGTTTTTTTCGATTGCCATGGAATGATTTTTTTTGAAGGTCCGAAGGTAATTAATTAACTGAAGTCCAGTATGAGTGGCGTAGATTACAGTTTTGTCCCACATTACGATTACATAACTACTGTATTCAGCTTATTGGCTACATCATTTCTTTTTCCCAGGATAACACTTTGAACTTGAAGGTGTTTCATTAGCTCTTCCTCATTACCTGCTTCCTCGAGCTCCTTGATTTTTTCCAAATTCTGTCGGCTTAGTTTCTGAAATTTCTTGAGCATAAATCTCCATAGAGCTTGAATGCTGTCCTGGACGGCATTGTCATCGGGCATCGGCTGTGTTCGCAGATGGATATCCCACATATCTTTCCAATTCTCACTGTACTCATATGGAGTGGCACAAAAATCACTGGCTAGTTTAGCGATCTCGGGATCTTCGTGGTAAACAAAGAATTTGGTATCAGTTTCTACACCATCTGCTATCCTCTGACCATAGGTCAGGACGATTTTTGCAAATAATTCATGCTCAAACTCGGATATCACATCTTGTATCTGTGCCAGAATATAGGTAGAAACCTTGACCGGATTCGGTGACTCCTCAATCAATTTGTGGCCGTGTAGGATCAATATTCTGGCAATATCTCGCTCCTGATGGTGAGATTGGGCAGCCATTTGCTTTTCACCAGTTTCGGACAATGGCGGTCCTCCCACCGGCTCCTGGCTGGGCATATGAGCTTCAGCCCTGCTCTGGCGGAGCTGGTCGATGCGCTGATCACGCATGCGCTTGTTGATTTCTTTGTTAGTCTCAGTGACCAGAAGATGCTCATCGACTTCGAGTTGGGTGGCACACTGACGCAAGTAGACCGACCTTTTGATGGGATCGGGGATATGTGCTAAACTTCTGACAATACCTTTGATCAATTCCGTCTTCTTGATGGGATCATTACCAGCCTCTTCGATGACCAGGTTGGTTTTAAAAAGGATGAAATCTTCGGCCTTGTCCTCTAGGTAAGTTTTAAACTCCGTGGTACCCACTTTATTGAGATAACTATCGGGATCTTCACCCTCGGGTAGCATCACCAACTCGACATTCAGATCTTGGTCTAAGATGAGATCTATTCCCCTGAGGGCTGCTTTGACTCCAGCGGCATCACCATCATATAGCAGTCTGATCTTCTTGGTGTAACGTTTGATCAGCTTGATCTGGTCGACAGTGAGTGCGGTACCAGAAGTGGCCACGACGTGTTCGATGCCGGCTTGATGCAGCGCTAGTACATCGGTATAGCCCTCTACCAATATGCAAAGTCCCTCCTTGCGGATGGGAGACTTGGCAAGGTGCATGGCGTACAATACCTTGCTCTTGTGGTACAACTCAGATTCCTTAGAGTTGATGTACTTGGGCGATCTTTTATGGCTGGTAAGTTGGCGACCAGCAAACGCTACTACCTTGCCTGTAGCATTGTGGATCGGAAACATCACGCGGTTAAAGAAGAAGTCCCGGTCCTTATCCGTGGTTAGTCCAAGCTTGCGCAAGAATTCGATATTATATCCTGCCGCAATGGCACTTTGTGTCAATCCATCTCCGGTACCCGGTGCATACCCCAAGTCAAATCTCTCCAGAGTTTTACTGAGTAGATCCCTTTCTTTAAAATAACTCAGACCAATGCTCTTGCCCATGTCTGTCTCATAGAGCTGCTTCTTGTAGTATTCCTTGGCAAATTCATTAATCAATATGAGACTGTCTCGCTCGTGCTTTTCCTCTGCGTATTCTGCAGATATTGCTGTTTCTTGGATCGCTATCCGGTACTTTTGGGCAAGGTAGCGCAGGGCCTCAGGATAAGTATGACCTTCGTGCTCCATGATGAAGTTGACCGAATTACCACCTTTGCCACAGCCAAAGCACTTGTAGATATTGCGAGTCGGAGAGACGGTAAAAGACGGAGTTTTCTCATCGTGAAAAGGGCAGAGACCAATCATATTGATCCCTCGCTTTTTGAGGGAAACAAATTCCTGTACCACCTCCTCTATGCGGGCAGTGTTAAAGACTGCATCAATGGTTTCCTGCGAAATCATGGTAAATACTCAAGAAGTTATTCTGCCCCAGCCAACATATTTTCCAGCTCGTCTGTCATCTCCAAGTTATGAAAGACATTTTGAACGTCGTCGTCTTCTTCTAAGGCTTCGATCAGGGCAAGGGCGGATTTTGCCTCGTTCAGCGATAGGGTAGTGGTAGTGGTTGGCTCACGTTCCAGTGTGGCACTTTTGGCCTCAATGCCCAGGTCCTCCAATTTCTTTTGCATCGTACCGAAATCTTCAAAAGCAACGGTCACCGTGATCTCATGCTCTTCAAGATCTACCTCAATATCCTCAGCTCCACCATCTATGAGATCCAGCTCAAGCGACTCTAAATCGTGACCTTGAGTATCGATGACAAATACACCCTTGCGTACAAAGAGAAAATCCACCGATCCGGTCGTGGCCAGGTTACCACCGCGTTTGCTAAATATGGCCCTGACACTGGATACGGTGCGGTTGAGATTATCCGTAGTACACTCTACAAAAACCGCTACTCCTCCCGGCGCATATCCTTCGTAGGTAGGCTGAAGTAGGGCGCCAGAACCGGAATCCACCGCCTTTCTGATGGCGCGATCTATATTATCTTTGGGCATGTTGACACCTTTGGCATTGGCCAGTGCAACCCTTAACCTGGGATTGAAATCAGGATCTCCGGAATCACCCTCCTTGACGGCTACTGTGATCTCCTTGATGATCCGGCTGAATTCCTTGGAGCGCTTCGCATCGGCCACACCCTTCTTCCTCTTGATTTTCGACCACTTATTATGACCTGCCATATCTATGTCAATATTTTCAAATGTGGGTTAAAATTAAGATTAAATGGAGGTTTCAACAACTCAGTGTCTTTTTGATCGAACGTAGATTTTGCCGCGTGGTCAAAGTTGAGTGATACAAAAAGATTTGCAACTAAAATATTTATCGTATATTTGCGATATAAGATAAAGGAAAATGGCATACTCTAAGGCTGATCAATTCGACCGTGTGGACCTTCATCTGGCAAACATTGCCAAAGCGCTTGCTCACCCAGCCAGGATAGCGATATTAAAGTACTTATCGACGGTGGAACAGTGTATCTGTGGAGATATTGTGGATAATTTACCGCTCTCGCAGTCCACGGTGTCCCAGCACCTGAAGGCGCTAAAAGAAGTAGATCTCATCACCGGGGAGATCGATGGACCACGGGTGTGCTATTGTCTCAATGCCTCTGTCTGTGAGCGGGCTATGCAAATGATCATTCACTTATTCAAGAATATAAAATGTTGTTAAGCATGAAAACATCAAAAACTGAAACCGAACTAAAGCAAATTGTAAAAGATATGTACGCATCTATTGCGGTGGGAGAGCGTCAAGGTTGCTGTGGCGACCAAGCATCGGAGATGGACTATGCCTGTTTTTCGGATTCATATGAGGGTAAAGCTGGTTATCTGAAAGATGCCGATCTGGGATTAGGATGTGGCCTTCCTACCGAATATGCTTTGATCCAACCAGGAGACACGGTAGTCGACCTGGGTTCCGGTGCTGGAAATGATTGCTTCGTGGCGCGTTCACAGGTAGGAGCGGAAGGAAGAGTCATCGGTGTCGATTTTACCCTTGAGATGGTGCAGAAGGCTCGCGAAAATGCCAGAAAAATGGACTATGACAACATTGACTTTATCTTGGGAGAGATCGATCACAATCCACTGGCTGACGATCTGGCCGATGTGGTGGTCAGCAACTGTGTCTTTAACTTGATTCCCAATCGGCAACTGGCTTTCGAGGAGACATTCAGAATCATCAAACCGGGCGGTCATTTCAGCATCAGTGATATCGTCATCGTAGGAGAGATTCCCAAATCGCTGCGCGACGATGCCGCCTTATATGCCGGTTGTGTCGCTGGTGCGATGGATAAGGGGGCCTATCTAAGTATGATTGAAGAGACCGGTTTTGTGGACATAACATTGCAGAAAGAGAAGAAGGTAGCCATCCCAGAACATGTGTTGACCGCTCATCTCAGTGAAACCCAAATGCAGACTTGGAGGGACCACGAGATTGGTATCTACAGTCTTTCGGTATTTGCTAGGAAAGCAGCCGGCAGCGATGAGAACTGTTGTAACAACACCTGCTGCAGGTAGGATCGTAGGGCAACTCAGATGTCTGGTTCAGATGTATCATTGATGCCTTAATAGATAAAGAAAAAATATAATTTGAAGTTCTATTAGCAGACTTTTCTTGGAAACTGTGGTACCTTTACAGACCGTAACTACCATCTAATGACGAAATACATCTTTGTTACGGGAGGAGTGAGTTCATCACTTGGTAAAGGCATTATTTCCGCATCCTTAGCAAAACTTCTTCAGGCCAGAGGCTTTAAGGTTACTATTCAGAAACTTGATCCCTATATCAATGTGGATCCAGGTACCTTAAATCCCTATGAGCACGGTGAATGCTATGTGACGGACGATGGTGCTGAAACAGATCTTGATCTGGGGCACTATGAGCGGTTTTTAAATGAACCCACATCGCAAGCCAATAATGTGACCACCGGCAGAATCTATCAGACGGTCATTAATAAAGAGCGCGCAGGTGACTACCTGGGGAAAACGGTACAAGTAATCCCGCATATCACTGATGAGATTAAGCGGAGAGTTAAACGATTGGCACAAGAAGGTGATTACGAGATTGTAATCACTGAAATAGGTGGAACGGTGGGAGACATCGAGTCACTACCCTACATCGAGGCCTTGCGTCAAATGAGAAATGAGTTGGGCTCCGCTAATTGCCAAGTTATTCACCTTACATTGATTCCTTACCTCCGAGCTGCTAAAGAGTTGAAAACCAAGCCTACACAGCATTCGGTTAAAGAAATGCTTAACTCTGGTGTCCAGCCTGATATCCTGGTGTGTCGTACAGAGCACAACATCACTATGGATCTGAGGAAAAAGCTGGCACTGTTCTGTAATGTCCATGTGAATTCAGTGATTGAAGCCATCGATGCTGATACTATCTATGATGTACCCGTGTTGATGCTTCAAGAAAAACTTGATGAGATAGTGCTCTCAAAACTACATCTGGAATCACGGTCGGAACCCGATCTTGATCATTGGATGAGCTTCCTGGACAAAATCAAATCCCCCAATAGAAGAATTAGGATCGGACTGGCTGGTAAGTATATCGAGCTACAGGACGCTTACAAGTCGATTTATGAGTCCTTTATTCATGCGGGTGCAGTCAATGAATGCCAGGTCGAGGTGGTGCAGATTCACTCGGAAGATTTGGAGGACAATGATGTATTAGAAAATGAGCTCAGTGGCATCGATGGCCTCTTGGTCGCACCAGGATTTGGTGAGCGCGGTATCGAAGGTAAAGTCCGTGCGATAAAGTATGTACGCGAAAACAACATTCCATTTTTTGGCATATGTCTCGGGATGCAATGTGCGGCGGTCGAGTTTGCCAGGAATGTACTCCAACTGAAAGATGCTGCCAGCACTGAAGTCACTCCAAAAACTCGTAATCCAGTCATCGACATGATGTCTGAGCAGAAGACCATCACCAAGAAGGGTGGTACCATGCGTCTGGGTGCTTACCAGTGTCATTTAAAGGAGGACTCAAAATCCTTTGCAGCCTATGGGCAGACCAATATCAAGGAGCGCCATCGTCATCGATACGAGTTTAACAACGAATACAAGGAATTATTTGAAAGTGGTGGAATGAGCATGGCGGGAATCAACCCTGCCTCGGGGCTGGTGGAAATCATTGAATACCCTGAACATCCATATTTTATTGGGGTCCAATTTCATCCGGAGCTAAAAAGCACCGTGGAGAATCCCCATCCGCTTTTTGTGCACTTTGTAAGAGCATGTATGGAATACGGTGCTGGATCTACTCAGAAGTCAGAGAGCAGATCAGAGCTCGTAAACCGCGAAGATTGAATCCTGTAGAACCAGGGTAAGATCCAGTTCTTTGGGTCGCTCCACCATGATATGCGTTACCCCTTTCGATTTAAGGAAACTAAAGTCGGTGGTGGTCAGATTGTGATAGTAAGCATTGCCAGCTGCTACCATGTCTTTCCCGGACCTTCTCAAGGCAAGATCCATACCGTACAAGGACCGACGACGTAGAAATGCCTCGGTGAGGTACTTCTTGTCATGGGCACTGCTTTTATAATCAATGTAAAGACTTCTTCGACCAAAATATCGCATCGCTGTAACATGAGGTGGGACAATGAGACATGCGTCGGACGGAAGCGCTCTGGAGGCCTCAACCGAAAACTTCATTTCTGGAGTCAACCGGTCGGCACCGGGAACCTGGAAGGGTCTCCCTTCGACCAGTCTCCAACCATCACTTAGTTGCAGCACACTGATCAGCAGTATTCCTGCAAGCAAAGATCTGGTCAAATACTTGGGCTCTGATATTCGAGTGATCTCATCCAGGTAGGTAGTGCACGCCAGCAGAGCTAATGGCTTCAGCCACACCGTCGTTTTAAACCATTGAACATTGAGGAGAATGGAAAGGCCCAACCACTCTACACCTATGAAGTAGACCAGCAACCCAAATTCGCAGATCACCAGTAGCCTAAAGAGTCGTGGAGATCTCGATCTCCAGAGTACAGTCCCTACCAGGAGGAGGGTCAGGATTAACAACCAGGATTTTACCGGATAGTAGCTCGGAAAGAAATGGTGAGCCATGCGGGTTTCCATCAGAACGAGGTGGCTGATTTCAGGCTCGTTGACTATCGACTGGGTTTGGGCATGCAGTAAGGCGATTAGCCAAAGTCCGGCGGTCGAAATAAAGGCGATCAGACCGAAGTGATGATTCCAGATGGGAGGTTGGTGAAACTTCCACGGCCAGTTATGGGAACACGCGAACAGTATGGCGAGTTGAGCCCCTACTATGGGATGAAAAAAAGTGGTGGGGATCAGAAGCAGGAATGCTGTGTTTTGCTTTCGCTCCACAAAATATACCAGGGCCCAGATCCCTAAGGCTTTAGCCAGATGACTGGGTACGAAAAAGTAGTACCAAGCTTCATTACCACCAAGATTTACATGATATGATACGAATAGAAAGGACAAGAGCCAAATAATCAGCCATAGCGAACTCTTGATATACCTGCTTCCCAGACGTATCCATCCAGCTAGAAGGATGAGGGTAGAGACCAGGTGAAATACGAAGGCGGCCCAGTCTAGATGATCGATGAAAGGATACAGTAGCAGGGTAAAGGGCAACCTCGGATTGAGAAGGTCTTGCCCTATCGTCTGGATGTAGAAATCCGTGGAGAATAACGTAGGATCCTTGAGATACAAGGCGTACGACAGCGTTTCTGTCATATCTCCATCTCCAAAGGCATAACCGTGAAATGCCAGCAAAGCGACATAGAGTACTGCGATGATCCAGTACATCGAACCCTGGTACCGCTCATTGGAAGGAGACTCCACCAACCTTGTCATACTACATATGCCAATACTGCCATAAAACAACTACTTTCGATCATCAACCCAAGATAGGATTATGCGCAAACTGAAGTTGGAAGAGTTGGGAAGAATTTCTATCGAAGACTTTAAAAGGCAGCCCAAGGCACCTTTGACCCTGGTGTTGGATAACATACGGTCTGGCTTAAATGTCGGTTCTGCTTTTCGCACGGCCGATGCATTTGCACTGGAGCAGATCATACTCTGTGGCATCACGGCCCAACCCCCTCATCGGGAGATCCTCAAGTCAGCCATCGGAGCAACTGAGTCGGTAGGTTGGAGCTATGAGGCATCTGTGAGAGAAGCGGTGGTTCAGCTGCAGAAACAGGGATATATGTGCCTTGGGATCGAGCAGACCACGAAGTCCATTGCTCTTGACGCCTTTAGTCCTGTCGACAGACCGATGGCACTCATCTTTGGAAACGAGGTTACAGGCCTGTCAGAAGAGGTACTGCCTCTTGTGGACGCATGTATCGAGGTGCCACAGTTTGGGACCAAGCATTCTCTGAATGTATCCGTTTGCCTCGGCATTGTTGTCTGGCATATTTTGCAGCAAGTCCGAATTTTGAAAGGAGGATCCTAGAAAAAAATTTGGGTGCTTGCGCATTCTCAAATACCAAAATATTCCCATGCAATCTTTTATACATGCATTAACTGCACGGCCCTAACTGCTTACATCTAAGCCTATTATTTATCTGAAAAATACCTTGATACGGGTATTTAGTTGCGGTATTATCTGCATATCTTTATATCGATCATATTTCAATCATGTGATCATCCGAAGAAGATAAACCTAACTTTAGATTGAGCTAAGGCGGCTGTTAAGCCGCCTTTTTGTTTGCCATGCATGGTATCATTATCAAGGGTTAAAGTCCCTAATGGGCGAGCTAGTACGAACCATAAGTTGAGGGCAAGGGTGTCCATCGTGAGGTGGAATCCGAAGGAAGCCTAAAACAAACATAGGTGCAAACAGACAGGAACTGCATAGGAGGCTTACCAACTGGTAAAGGTGGCAATAGACACCGAAGACCTAAGACTAGACGTAAAGTTGGGTAGTAAATGCAGTAGCATCAATGGGAGTAATGATACCTTAACGTGGGAGGTCTCAGTGTCCGAGAGGAGATTGAGAAGTCAGCAGCGACCATAGTACCGTTAAAAGGGATGGGTAATGCCATTTTAGGGAAGGGTCAAATTTTCAACTAAGGAGCAGTTGCTTTACAGAATGGAACGATCATTAAGAAGTCAGAAAAAACGAGAAGGTTTCCAGATGAGTTTGCCAGGAGCGGACGAATGGGGATGCACACCCGTAGTGAAAGGTACAGACGTATACTGTACCAAGAGCGGCCGGGTGAGACAGGAGTGGTTGTCAAGCTGTAAAGAAGAACGAGCCTTAACGCAAGGAATGATGGCAGAATTAACGGAGCTATCGAACCTAACTGCCGCACTGCGGCAAGTAGTGACTAACGGAGGGAGTGCAGGCATAGATGGGATGGGGTGTGGGTTGGCTCAATCGCAGGATAAGATGCTTTAGGCTCAAGCAATGTAAACGGGCATTGGGCATAGCGAGGTTTCTGCATAAACTGGGAGTCCCATGGAACCGAAGCTGGACAACAGCCGGCAGTACCAAAGGATGGCACAGATTATCAATGACCCACTCAGCTCATGAAGGAATGAATCTAAAATGGTTCAGGAAGATAGGTTTATACAGTATGATAGCAAACTACGGTTAAAAGTTGAAGAAACCGCCCTGTACGAGAGGCGTACGCAGGGTGGTGTGAGAGGACAGCAAAGCTAGGAGTAATATCCTACCTTTGCTTCCTACTCGATTATTGGATCTGATGGTTGCCCAGTGTACATTCTCTATTGCTAGATTAACCTGTATCGGCTTTTGGTTTTCAGCAGTGATCCCCATCAAACAGGGCGGTGTCGATGATCACGCCTTGAGCCACTAAGCGGACTTGAACCGCTGACCTACGCATTACGAATGCGTCGCTCTACCAGCTGAGCTATAGTGGCATGTCGATAAATGTAAGTTGTGTGAGATGCCAAAAATTTGCGGAAGTTACCAAAAATAGGTAATTTGGTACAAATATGAAAATGGGCAGAAACACTTCCATATCGCTAGGAGAACATCACGAAGATTTCATTCAGGAACAGTTAAGAATAGGAGCTTATAAGAACGCAAGCGAGGTCGTGAGAGCAGGACTTAGATTGCTGCAGGAGCGAGAGCAAAAGATCAGAATGCTACGACAGGCCTTAGACGAAGGAATTCAAAGCGGAATAACAACAGATTTTAATCCCGATGACTTCCTAAGAGAGCTCAAGAGATCTAGGAAACTGTCATGACTGCAATTCGAATCGCAGATAAAGCCAAGGAAGATCTGCGGAGTATTTGGAATTATACATATGATACCTGGTCTGAGAAACAGGCTGATAAATATGTGAAGGAACTGATGAACGAGTTCTCGACGATTGTCAAATATCCCCTGAGAGGAAGAAATTACCATGAAATATCATCAGAATTTTTCGGAATTAAGAAGAACAAGCATATCATATTTTACAGAATCTCGCAGGCGGGTGATGTCGAGATAATTAGAATTCTTCATGAGTTAATGGATCTTCCAAACAGAATAAAGGAATAAAATGCACCACACACATAATAGGGGCTAGGAGGCAATGCCGGCAACAGCAGTAGCGTTGCTGTTCAAACTTTAACTAACTTATATTGAAAGAGAACGATTTTATAAAGCCAGTTGGGGCCTGGCAGGCACTGCGCCTAGCCCCAGACCAACATCACTGTGATTGCCCCCTGGATTTTACAAAACTTATTTCTGATCTGTTCGGCTCTGTAATTCGTGATAATAACCCAGTTTATAAAGATCGAGCCAGAATAAACTAGGACGATCACTAAGTAGCCTTTTTTTCAATCGCTTCTTTTGGGTCTGATACATCATCTCAAACAATCCAATCAATCTCCATTGTCGCAATCTATCCAGGGTCCTGGTTAGTCTGGTGTCAAGACCTGGACGGTGATCACGCAAATACAGCAGATTGGCCAGGGATTGTTCTTGCTTCTGGAGGTACTGGATGGCAGGCTCGAGACATTCGTGGATCACTGCGTTGTCGATATGCTGGCTGGCCACCTTCCTTTGCTTCAACTCATATCCAAACAAAGTGTCCTCGTGACCGTAGTCGTGGAGCGTCTCATCGAACCGGATACTGAGAAAAAGCGATTTATTGATCAAGAAATTATTCGACTGGAAGCCAGCCTTAGCGCTTGCCTCTCTCTTGCAACCCACCAGCCAGTGGAGCATGTAAGGCTGATCAGGGGCCTGTACTTGATACTTTCTACCGCCTATCACCACTTGATGTGTGGGCAGTGTATCCGTATATACCTGAAGAAAATCCTCTCGGGAAGGCATGCCGTCACAATCCAGAAAAAGTAAGTACTGGAATTTAGCTTTTTCGGCCAACAGATTGCGAACACGGGAGCGACCAACATTTAGAGACAACTCATCGTACCAAACTTCCTCGAGATTTGCCACCGACCTGTTAAGCGCACGATGTGATTCATGGGAGCCATCATCCAGACAACGGATCTCGCAGGGAACCTCCAGTACTGAAGCCTGCTTGGATAGCTCAGTGAGCAAGGGCCGTATGTCGAAATTATATACAGGAATTAGGATCGACAGCATTGAGCAAAATTAACAAAGGCGATGGAGTTGGTCCATCGCCTCTGCTTCTAAAGATCTTTTAAGCGCTCATTACTCGAAGGCTACTTTCTCAATGATTCGTCCTTCGTCGAGTGTTATCTCCACAAAATAGATGCCTTGACTTAGATGCGTGTGGTCGATGGTGACCTCTGATGCATGTATGCGAGCACGCTCTAACAACAGCTTACCTGTGACGTCCACGACACGAAGGGTTCGCATGGGTTTATTGACATGGGTCCTTGCTTGTAGGAATCCATAGGATGGATTTGGTGAGAGGATGAGTCCTACATCTTCTTTGCCCAAAACTGGTACAGAGGTAGAAACGGTATCACCAAGACCGAGCGCCAGGAACGCTCTTGGTGCATAGTACGCCATGATGGTGTCGATGTAGGCCCGGCCTTTCTCAGGGGACATGTCTGGGTCAGCCAGTAATGAGACATCGTGATAGGTCACATCATCCGGTACATTGCCCATACCTGCGGTGGAGTGGACGATGGTGTCCCATTTCTCGGGTTCCCACCAGTTCCATGGTGATCCGTCGACCCTGCCAAAAATATTAATGGGGCGATTAAAGGGATACAAACCATTGTAATAATCGTGCCCCGCTGCTGCAGATGCTGCCTTAGCTGCATCCGTGGTCGGGTCATCTACGGAGGCAAAAACCTCGTTATTACCCAGATTGACAGCCTTCTCAATGGTGAGTTTTGATCCTTGTACCTCGACCACCGGTAATGCCCCAGCGGGACTTGGCACATCCAGTATTTTGGACTCATATGGCGCAAACTCGTCCAAGGGTACCTGAAAAGCAATCATCGGGACGTCGCCTTCATCCAGCCAGCCGATATCTCCCAATGCTCCACCCATGTTGACGCAGAGCTGGAAATCAGAACTATAACCCACGTGGTTGGGCATACACAGGGTGTCGCCTGCAGGAATGGATCCACCTGGCGACAACCCCAGTGAGGTACCATAGATATCCCCATTGAAATCTGGGAAGACCATTGGATCAGGCATACCATCGCCATTCAGATCCGTCAGGAATTTTCCCTGAGGTTGGGAGGTCATGACCACATCGGAGTATTGGTCTACGGTAGCTGCGGCGAGGGCCACATATCCACCGGTACCCTGGCCCCACATCACTATTTTAGAGGTGTCCACCCCAAAATTATCTCCCAGTTCTGCCTTGTCCTTTTTGAAAAAACGCACACAGGTCCTGGCATCTTGAAGTCCGCTATAGGCGGCATTGATCAGCCCCAAGGTCCGTAGGGAGGCGGATTCAGCAAAGGGATTCCAACCCAGGCGATAGTCTGCGGATGCAACCACATAGCCCATTTTTGCTAATCTGTTGCACACCTCAACGACTGCAGAATCGCGCTTACTACCATTAACACTCCCGTTGGTCTGGATTGGCAGGAAGTTGCCAGTATGTAGCATAATCACGAGCGGACGATTACGGAGGGTGTCTCCGGCAGGCTGATAGACATCCATTGTCAGAGGGATCAAGTTGGAATGATTGGTGACCGGCGAAAACAGCACGGTATAGTTGGCAGCGTAGAGTACATCCTGTTGTACATCTACGGCATCAAAAACGGGATTGAGGTACCGTTCCTGTCCGAAGCTGATGGTGCTTACTAGAATGGAGAGGCACAGCGATGATAGTAAATAGCCGTATTTCATCAGATAAAAGTTGTTTGATTAGGAATGCTCAGTTGATAGTTTTTACAAAGTCATACAATATACTCATATAGGCCAAACGACCAATGCGTGGACCACCATAAGTTTGAAATTGTTTGTTATTGAGGACGTTGGAAGCGCCCAACTTAAAAGTGGTATTCATCTTTTTTACATTGTAATTGATCTGGACATCCAGGAGTCCATATGAGGGTATTCGTCCAGAAAATTGGGGAGATCCCTCAAATATAAAGGAATCTATCCATTTGTAGTTTAGATTAAATCCAATGGGGTTTTTTGTGAAGCCCGATAAATTGCGTCCCGAAAAACCGATATTATACTTGTGTTCTGGTGTGTTAAATGCAGGTATGATGGGATCATCTGCAAATTCCTTATTCAGTTTATTCCATGAATAATTTGTGGTCACCGTATAGTTATTGGCAAAATAGTAATTGAGTCCGATGCTAAATCCCTGGGTGGTGACCTGGTTGATCGAGTTGGCCGCATATCTGAATATGCGTATGCTGGTAGGAAAACCAGTAGAGGGATCAAAGTTAGCATCTGCGCCGATGTTATAGCCCAAGAAGTCGTCGTAGATGCTATAGTAGTATCCTGCATCCAGGTACAAACTATTGAAGAGCGTACTGCGATAACCCAGTTCAAAAGTCTTGACTTTCTCGGGCCGTACTGGATCAATATCAAATTTCTGCAAGACATCCGGGCCTGGCTGTTGAAGGTAATCACTCAGGGATTCGATGGTAGTCAGGCCTTTTACCCCATTGAGGTTGCCAGCTAAGGTGGCTCGACCTACATTCAAAAACAGGTACTGGTCAGTCAGGGTGGGATTGCGAATGGCTGAGGAAAATGAAAATCTAAGGAAATTGTTAGCACGTGGTTTATAGACAAGTGAGGCTGCTGGTGAGAAGAGATAGCCGAAATTTTTATTCTTATCCATGCGAACAGTCCCGGAGATGCGAAATTTGCCATCCGAAACATTATTCTCGAAGCCCGTATAAACACCGAACTCCGAATTGGTGATTTTTATGTCGGCGGTGTCGTAAAAAACCGAGCCCTCAGATATGGGCATATATCGACGGTAGTTGGCACCAACCACTACTTTGTCAGTAAACGCTGGAGTAAAAGTGTATTCTCCGTGTGAATGAACCAATGCAGATCGATCTGTAAATAAGGTGCCACCCTCGTTGCGTTTCTTTGATCGAAGCTCATCAAACAGGGCTTGAAAGCGCGCGGTTCCAGGTGCATAGTAATCATCACTGAGTACCACATTGCCCTCTTTATCTGCTTCAGCTTGGGCAATCGTATGCCAGTCTGCTAGCTGATTGCGGTGTGAGCTCAACCATGCCTGAGCTGCATCATTATCAAAGTCAAAATTGAAAGTGCCATCCGGATTGATCATGACCTCTAGTGCGGGGTAGCCCATCTCCTGAATCTGAGGTACAAACTCTTGTCGCCAGAAGGCTTCGTAATCTTGTGACCAGGCACTGATGTCTTTAGCGCTGTCGAGTAGTGAGAGGGCCGTAAAGTATGGATCGTATGAGTCTCCAGCATTTTCATGGGTCACATATGCGCGTACAAAATAAGTGTTAGGTTTTCGCAGCTCTATCTTATGTTGAAAAAATTGGATGTTTTTCAGACTGAAACGGTTGTCACCCTGATATACCGTAGTGCCGTTGGCAAAGTTTGATCCCACCACTAACTCTGGAGAAGCATCCTTGGCCTGCGGTTTGAGTCGAAAATGAAAGGCCGCATTGGCCTTGAGATTTCGCGTATCATAGTCCACTAGATCTCGCTCCTTGTATCCTCTCCGATACCAGATCCCGAGTCCTGGATATATCCAGGGTTCAAAAGTGGAGAAATCGTTGGCAGGTGAGTATTCGTCTCCGTAAATATTGACTGCATCGTATCTACCAGGATTGTCGGCAGCCACCCGACTTTCGTCGATCGGATCAAAGTTGTTTGCTTCCCAGTCATTGGCTCGCAAATAGGCGAAATTTACCTTATAGGCAAACCATTCATCCCCCTTACCATTCTTGACCGCATCCCCCCAACGCATGGCAGTCTCGAGCAGGCCCCTTTCACCACCCTTGATCATAGCTGAGAGCCCCTTTTGATAAAAGGGATTCTTTGTCTCCATACTGATCACACCGTTGAATGCATTGGGTCCGTAGAAGGCTGAGCTGGCACCGACGATCAGGTCTACCTTGACCACATCTAGCTCAGATGCCCCCAGGAAGTTTCCCAGGGAGAAGTTTAGTCCTGGGGATTGGTTATCCACACCGTCGATGATCTGGAGGGACCGCACGGGACTAGTACTATTAAAACCACGCGTGTTAACCACTTTAAATCCCAGGCTGGCGGCACATAAGTCAACGCCCTTCAATGATCCCAGACCATCATAGAAATTATCAGCGGGAGTCTCCTTGATAGCCAAAATGTCCATGGATTCTACGGTCAGTGGTGCAGCTTTCTGTTTATCAGAAATTCTTTGACCAGTGACTTCGGTAACAGCCAAGGTGATTCCTTCTGTTCCGGAAAGTTGAAACGTGAGATCATCAGAAGCACTTTCAACAACCTTCCGCAGATCTTCATAACCTATGTAGCTGATCGTAAGGTTCAAGGGCAATTTACTGATCTTCAGATCAAAGGAACCGTCGAAGTCGGTGACCGTACCCCTGCTAGTGCCTTCTATTAAAATGCTTGCACCGATGAGTGGCTCATCTGTGTCGATATCTGTGACCATCCCCTTTAAGCGATCTTGAGAAAAGAGGCAACAACATATCGTGCAATGTACTAGGAGGCTGAGGATCAATTTTTGGGAAATAAGTTCTCTCATGCAAATACTACTTTGAAGCTCATTGGGGTCACCACAGTACTCACTATTGAACAATATACAGAATTCTGCAGGAAGTGCTCTGGACCCCAAATCAGTTAATGCAAAAATCCATGGAGATCGAACAACAGGTGGGAAAAAAGGCTACATAAAGATACTACATTTGTAGGAGTAATAAAACGCGAAGAAGATGGAGGACAGGATGTTGGATTTTGTGGCAAACTCGGGTCTAAGCGCCCGGGCCCGATCAATTGTGGGTAAGGTAGAGGATGGTGGGCGCATTGATGATCGGGATTGCCTATATCTATTTGCTGAAGCTGACTTATCGTTGGTAGGTATATTGGCCAACCATATCAGGGAAAGCAAACATCAGCATATCACTTACTTCAACCGAAATTTTCACATCGAGCCTACCAACGTTTGTATTTACACTTGCTCATTCTGCTCGTACTCCAGACTGATCAAGAAGAGATCGGAAGGCTGGGAATATGGATTGGAAGATATCATGAAGCAGGTGCGCTCATACGACGGTAAAGATATTACCGAGGTACACATCGTGGGAGGTGTCCTTCCACAATACGATGTAGAGTTTTACAGTGAGCTGTTTCAGGCCATAAAAAAGCACCGGCCAGACCTGCATATAAAAGCTTTGACCCCAGTCGAATATCACTATATGTTTAAGAAGGCCAAGATTTCCTATAAGGAAGGGATGAAGTTAATGCAGGAGGCAGGCCTAGACTCGATGCCCGGAGGAGGGGCGGAGATTTTTCATCCGGACATCCGGGCACAGATTGCTCAGGATAAGTGTGATGCAGATCAGTGGCTACAGATCCATCGAAGCTGGCACGAGCTGGGTCAACGTTCGAATGCCACCATCCTTTATGGTCATATAGAGTCTTATGAGCATCGCATTGATCACATGCGTCGTTTGAGGGAACTGCAAGATGAAACCGGTGGTTTCCAGACTTTCATTCCTCTGAAGTTTCGCAATCAAGGCAATGAGATGTCTCATGTACCTGAGTGTACGACATTAGAAGACCTACGCAATTACGCTGTAAGCAGGATTTATCTGGATAATTTTGACCACCTCAAAGCCTATTGGCCCATGATCGGCAGGGATACCGCACAGTTATCTCTCGCATTTGGTGTGGATGACATCGATGGAACGATTGACGACACCACCAAAATCTATAGCATGGCAGGCGCCGAGGAGCAGAATCCAGCCATGTCGACCCGCCAACTGGTGGAGCTGATCAAGGGAGTAAAACGCGTGCCTGTGGAGCGGGACACACTGTATAATATCGTAAAGAACTATCAGGACGTGATCTTTGAAGATGCTCCGGCGGTGAGAAGTTACGTGGATCTTCCGGTGGTGAGCAAGGATCAATAAAACCCATGTAACATCGTGCGATCATCTCTCCCAGCTACGCGAAAGCAGCCAGGCTGGACATTTGCTCCTTAGATGGCAGGTTTATATGGTCTAAATCGCCTGGAATAGATTTAGATGTCGCTGCATTTTATTTTCTTTGGTCGGCCAACAACCATTCCTTATCGTACCTGTTGATCTTTCCGTATGAGTGATGTCATTCGAGTATCTGCTGTCTCCTTTTTGAATACTATCCCGTATCTGGCTGGTTTTGAATACCTGAGAAATCCTCACCGCTATGAAGTGTCTGTCGATACTCCAGCCATTTGTGCTCACAAACTAGCCGATGGCAACGCAGACCTGGGATTGGTGCCTATTGTGGCCGTTAAAGAGCTGTTAGACTTTCATCAGGTTACCAGGTGGGGCATAGGGTGTGATGGTCCAGTGGGCTCAGTACTTATTGTCAGCCAGGAGCCGGTTGATCAAATTGATACTGTCTTTTTATCAGAGCAATCTCGGACATCCAATCGCTTAGCTCGTGTGATATTGGCTGATTTCTTCGATGTTCATCCCACATTTCGTGAGGGTGATATTCAGTCATCCTTACTACTTGAGGAAGGACAGGCAGCGGTGATGATCGGTGACAGGGCTTTGCAAAACAGGCAACATTTTCGCTATGTCTATGATCTGGGTGATTGCTGGAAACAGTTGACGGGACTACCCTTTGTCTTTGCGTACTGGGTGGGTTCTGACCGGGTAACAGATGAAGATGCAAGTCAGCTAGAGCAGGCTTTCGCAAGAGGTATGCATAACCGACCTATGCTCGCTGCCAAGTTTCAGGCTAGCTTTCCGATGGTCAATGTCCACGACTATCTCATGAATCACATCATCTACGACCTGAGTGAGGATCGATTTGCTCAGGGTCAGGAAGCTTTTCTCGAGCGATTGTTGGTCTCCCACCATGTTCAAAACATCGATCTTAGTTAAATGAGTAAGCCAGCGACATTAGGAGCATTGAAAGCCTCTGGGTATGTGGGTAAAAGCATCAAACGCGAATTACGGGACAATTTGATTGCGAAACTGAAGGATGGAGGGGACATTTTTCCTGGCATCATAGGATATCAAGATACCGTCATCCCGGACATTGAGAGAGCGATTTTATCTCAGCACAATATCTTACTCCTCGGACTAAGGGGCCAGGCCAAAACCAGACTTGCCCGCCTTATGATCCAGTTGTTGGATGAGTACATACCCATCATCAAGGGGGGAGACCTCAATGATGACCCCCTGCGTCCCATCACCAGACATGGCAAGGCACAAATAACACAGATGGGAGATGATACTCCGATCTCCTGGCTGCATCGAGAGGAGAGATATGTCGAGAAATTGGCCACACCTGATGTTAGTGTTGCCGATCTCATCGGTGATGTCGATCCTATCAAGGCGGCCACATTGAAGTTGCCGTACTCAGATGAGCGCGTCATCCATTACGGTCTCATACCACGATCGCACCGCTGCATCTTCGTCATCAATGAGCTTCCTGATTTGCAAGCACGCATCCAAGTGTCGCTCTTCAATATTTTGCAGGAGGGAGATATTCAGATAAGAGGCTTCAAGCTGCGATTGCCGCTAGACATTCAATTTATATTTACCGCAAATCCTGAAGACTACACAAACCGTGGCAGCATCATTACGCCACTCAAAGATCGAATTGGTAGTCAGGTCCTGACTCACTATCCATCTCAATTGTCTGAGGCCAAGCAGATTACTAAGCAGGAAGCCAGTTTAGATGAGCAGGAGAGGGTCGTGATCCCGGAAATCTTACACAATGTGTTGGAGGGAATCGCCATCCATGCACGCAAATCTGAACTCATCGATGAGAAAAGCGGAGTATCGGCGAGACTTAGCATTTCGGGTTTGGAGAACCTTGCCAGCTGTGCGGAGAGAAGAATGTTTCTCAATAAGGAGGATGCAACGGTGGCACGCCTCAGCGATTTTTGGGGGGTCATTCCATCCATCACCGGCAAAGTTGAATTATTATACGAAGGTGAACAAGAGGGGCCATATCAAGTCGCACTGGCTCTCATGGGCATGTCCATCAAGGGAGAGTTTCTTCGATCTTTTCCCAATCCCGATCAATTTTTGAAGGAGACTGATGTGGACATTTTTGAGGATATCAAAAATTGGTTTGGTGCAGGACACGTCGTCGAGCTACTCAACGACGAGCCCGATGATGTATATCATGAAAAGTTGAGGAAGGTGCCGGGTCTAGCTTCGCTCGCAAAGAGAATCACATCTGATTCCGGATCCATGTGGGTTGCCCAAGAGCTCATCCTGCATGCGTTGGCAGAATTCAATATTTTGACCCGCGAGATCATCGACTCTAAGTTTACATTTCGAGATATGTTGGCTGATATGTTGGACGATCTAGATTAGTTATTTTCACAGCTTTCAAATACGCCGTTGTATTCCTACTGCAGTCACAGCAGACAAAAGTAGCGTTTCAATGGAGTGGAATAACATTGGAAGATTGGCACCGATTAAGATTCATCCAGAGAACCCTTCGACAAGGAAAGTCGATATGGTCGTATGTGCGATTAGGGAAGGCCAAATTGTGGGATACCCCACAGATTCGCTATACGCTGTGGGCTGTGATCCGGGCAATAAAAAAGCAGTCCTCAACTTATGCCGGTTGAAGGGAATTGATCCAAAAAAAGCTGACTTGACTTTTCTCTGCAAAGATATGGGGCAGGCTGCCAGCTTGATCAAGCAAATAGACCGGGGAATGTATAAGGTGATCAAAAAAAACGTGCCCGGACCTTTTACATTTGTGGTCCCCGCAAGTAGGGATGCACCGCACTTTTTTAGAAATAGGAAAAAAACAGTGGGTATCAGGATACCCGACCACGTGTTCCTGCGTTCCCTTCTCGAAAGATTAGCAGTGCCTATTCTAAGCACTTCTCTGGTCAAGGAAGAAGACCTTTACGAACTTGATATCTGGTCTTTGACCAAGACCTACGGTCACGAGGTGGACATGTTTGTAGACCAAGGAGACCTTGGCAGCACGGCATCAGCCATTATTGAATACGATAATGGAAACATCACGGTATTGAGAGAAGGGCCACTTCCTTTGATCACATGAGGTATATATCCAAATAGCGGGAGGAGATGCAGAGCATCCCAGGGCAAGATGACTCCGGAGAGTCAGGGTCTCGTAAAGGTTCTTTTTACCCTTGAATTCAGCCCCAAGTTTTCTTGTCTGGAAAGCTTGTTGAACTGTTCAACGATAAAACTCTGTACCAGATTCTTGGGATCTTTCTCTTCCCTCTTCCTGATGGAATCCAGTAACTGATTTTCTGCTGTCATTAGAATTTAATAATTTGTTATAAGGTATTGAGAGAACGTCTCAGGATGCCCATATGTTTCCTCTGGGTATCAGGTTTTTACGAATTTTAACACATATTAGATATTCTTATAACATTTACCTAAATACGTGAGTTCCTGTAGGTGCTAAATCTTTCTCATCCGAGACGTTCGAAAACGAAAATTTTATTAGGTGACAGCAGAATTTGCTTTTGCAGATTGGAAGGATATCGTATCTTACACAAAATCGATTTAAAGATCTGTTTTCATAGTTTATTAATTTTTTAGGGTGTACAGAGCGTTTGACTATTTTGACTCAAGCGCTCTTTTGTTTTATGTGACCCTTCAACATCCTTTCAGGCGTGCGGATGAGTTCCACTTTCCAATTGAGATGCCCATGCCAACAGCGTATCCAGTGTCAGCCCCTGATCCAAGTTGAGATTTCACGTATTTAGTGGTTGGCTATGTTGCGTGCTGCTGTCGGGTGTGATCAATGCCAGTCTAGGTGCACCAGAACAGTGCAGATGATTGTCAAATCCAGTTCTTCCTGACTTCCAAACCACACTAGCGAATAAGTGCTACTTCACCCCTGCGTACTTCAATACTTCCATCAAGCCTTTCTAATGTGGCTACATAGGCATAAATATCGGGGGGCGACTCCTTACCATTTTGTCGACCATCCCAACCCTGTTCGTTGGTGCCTTCATAAACCAACTGACCCCATCGGTTGAAGACCTTAAATTCGAGCAGACGTATTGCACCAAAAATGAGTACCCTGAAATTATTGTTGATCTCATCGCCATTGGGAGTGAAGGCGCTGGGTATCTCATATTTCGGGGGAGTACCTTTGATTTTGGTCGAGCCCATCGACATGCATCCGTTGGCCGTGACAACTACTGCCTTAAATTCATTATCACCTTCAGCTACGACAGGTGTGTTGATTGTAGCACCCATTTCTGTAATCTCTGTACCATTGACCGTCCAAGTAAAGGTACCGGTAGCTGACACATCTGGACTAGTGCTGGCCATCAAGTTAATCGGTGTTCCCACCTCTACCGAACCCATGGAATCGGTGGTGACAGAAACGATGGGAACATCGAATAAGGGAATGATTCCTCCACCAATGCCGACACATCCATCGGGTTTTACACCTTCTACTGTCACTGGCTGTCCATTGGCGATGGCAATAGGACTATCGCAATTATTGCACTCTACTGCACCACTCCAAGTGAGGCTTTCATAGTCATTGACTTGCAAAGCACTGAGGAGCACAGGAGATCCTGGACAGACACTTGTATCGGGTACTATGGTGATGATGTCGGGAGGAAAAACATTGACCGTGACCATCCCGGAAGCAGGGCAACCCATGCTCATCCCCGACATGGTATAGGTTGTACTCGTCGGAGTCCGGATGGTAGGGTCCGGACAGTCTGTACAGCTCAAACCCTCTTCTGGACTCCACATGATCTCGTCAAAATCTTCATCGTTGAGTAGTTCCACCCTTACAGGATTGTTAGGGCATACGGTGGTGTCGGTGAGTGATAGCTCAACCGGTGGGTTGATCACATTGAGAAGCACACTATCTGTACGCATACAGGCGTTGTTTGTGGTCATCAGTCGAAAATAGGATGTATCCTCAGTCGACAAAACAAAGCTTTTCAGGCTGTCACCTCTAATGTCGGTGCCAGCATCAAAGGTCCACATGTATCTAATATCTGGAAAATCACCTGGAAAAAGGTAGCGAGGAAAAATGGTGACAATCTCTCCTGGGCAATAGGACTCCTTTTCGGGAACGACAGTCAGTGGTAACTCTGGTATCGAGTCGACCCTCACCACCACGCTGTCCATGACAGCGCATACATCGTTGGTAAACGATAGGTAATAGGTTCTGGTGACATCGGTGTTCACTTGAATAGCCTGATCATCCAAAACAGTCAATGCAGAATCCATAGGAGACCAAACGTAGTCACCCGTGGGGTTGCCAATAATGTCGACGGTGATGTTGGCGGTCTCACCAAGACAAACGTAGGCGGTATCACCTTCATTAAACACGATGCCTGTTTTGAGATTGATATCTACTTCATCTTCTGCAGAACAGGTGCCATATACTGAGAAAGCCTTGATGGTCATTTCTTCATCTGCAACGAAAGATAGGGTCTCTGCCTCGATGGTGTCGCTACCCATGATCCAGCTGTAGGAACCTGGTAAGACGGTAGAAAGGTCGACGACTTCACCTTGACAAACCTCAATATTATCCGGTTGAATGATGACTTCCAACTCATCCAGAATCAACAAATCGATCATGGCTCTGCTGCCAGATCCATCTGTGATGGTGATCGAAAGACTTTCTCTGTCCTCACTTTCACCATCAACGAGTGCCATGATTGGCACTTTGAAGCTGGTGGTGTTTGCCGGAAATGTCAAGGTGTCGTCGAGCCCCAAGGTGAAGTCTGATCCATCTTCAGCAGTACCTTCAAGCGTGACCTCAAACTTTTGACTCTCTTCAAATGCAGGTCGAACTGTAAACACCAGACTATCGGCCACATCGCTACATCCTTCGACTAAGAACATCCCATTTCCGACACTTTCAAGACCGATGGTGATGGCAGCACCGTCTTGACCAAAGGACACTGTACTGAGGGCCATCAAGATACATATTGAGCCGTAAAGTTTTTTCATAGTAAGATCTTGTACTACCATAGCATCCAAAAATACACACAAATAATTTCATACGGAAGCGGGATAATTATCAGATGCTCCCTTTTACAAGCTTAAAACGACCAGACCACATCTCCTGTTGCCAAGGGGATGATACCACTGATTTACAAAACCTTAAATATACATACATTTTAAATATTAGTGATGTCACTGAAGTCTGAGGTAAAGGGTACCTGTCGGCTCAGGTGGCGCAGATTCATTGCATACTTAGGAGAAGCTGGATAGATCATTTATCCCCCCCAAAAGTAGCTGATTGACCATGCACCAGACGAGGGTCAATAACTCTGTTGACAAGAACTCAGCGCTGCTTGCATTTCAAGCTCCGTAACACGGGGCAGCCCGCGATGCCAGTTGTGACCGATATAATTGTAAATATTGGCTATTTCCGCAGCGCTCAGCTTGGGGATGCCTTCCATGGGTGTGTCGTAGGTCTGGATACCAATCACTATGCTGTCGGAGAGGCCATGGCGAACGATGCATGCGAAATCGGCCGGAGTGAGCAACTGAAAAGCATCGGTCTTAAGCGGTGGGTATAAACTGCCCAATCCCTCACCTTCATTCATATGACAATTGGAGCAATGAATGTTATATAAGCGCTCACCCTGAACAAACGGATTGCGATGACAGCTGAGCAAAACTAAGATCAAGGTAGCAAGGACTGTCCTAGCCCGCATGTAGAAGGCGCTTTATATCTTTGGCAAAGGCATCGACTGAGCTGGGATCCGTCCCATCGCAGTGCGCTCGTACATGTCCGTTACCATCTACCAAAATCAAACGACCACTGTGATCAAAGCCACCTTCGGCCGATGGGTCTTCCAGAGCAATGTTGAAGAATTGATTGGCCACTGATTCTATCTGATCTTTCTTGAGTTGGACTAAATGCCATTGGGCATCATCGATGCCCAGCTTATCTGCATACCTCCGCAAGGCCGGTATGGAGTCCTTTCGGTAGTCGATGGACATCGATAAAAACTGGAGCTGATCAGACCGATTGAATGTTTTTTGTAATCGCATCATCTGCTGCTTCACCTTGGGGCAGATGGTCGGACAACTTGTAAAAAAAAAGTCTGTGACATAGGGTGTTCCAGCTAATGACTGATTGGTAACCATCGAGCTGTCTTGGGCGATGAAGGAGAATTCTGGTATCCGATAGTACTGAGTATCTCCATTGATAATTTGTCTTTCTCCAATGTATGGCAGTGCACCACTGTCCCTTTGACATTGTAGAAAAGTCGCAACCATCAACATTAGGATGAATTCCACTTTGAGTGTACTTCGGAAAGATTGCCAAAAGGGCCGTTTCTGGTTTGGTAAGCCTTTTGAGGTGCCATCAACCGTCATGTCCGGCACTTAAGTCGTTGTTTAAAAAGTATTCTTTTGCATCCAGGATGCTTTGTAGTACCAACTCTTTCATGCTGAGGGCAGATGACTTTTCTCGCATCAGAAATCTCTCCACTTCCTCAGCGGGAATTGAGTCGATTTTGGCAAAATCATGCATCCAGGTCCACATAGCATTTTCTGCTCGATTCAGTCCACCTAAGATCTTATTGGTTTCTTTGACCATAGCCCGGTCTACCGATTGCTGACTTCTGAGTGTATCCAGTCGCGCGGACAACTGACCTTGCAGCATTGATATCTGCTGCATTTCCGGCATCACGTCGTCATGAATCTTCATCACATCATCGTATAGTGGCTGAAGTTCGGCGGAGACGCTTCGCTGCCCTTTCATGTGATTTGAGTCGTTGCGGCATCCCGGACCCAGTAAGATCAGTCCCGAAATACCAAGGCCAATCATCCATTTTTTCCACATGCTCGATCGATCTTTAGATAGGAAAAACAAAATACTTTCCATCGTGTTTACACTTTCGGGTGCAAAGTTATTAATTCCCGAGTGGTATATTGCGGAATGATGACGATAGTCACTAGCTTTTAAGAAGTTTCATGGAAAGATCAGGCATTGTTTGGTTTAGGTCCGATTTGCGTCTACACGATAATGAAGCTTTGTCTGAAGCACTGAAATTGTGCCAGCATATCCTTCCCGTTTATATTTTCGATCCTAAGTATTTTTCGCACACGCACATATATCGGTTTCCAAGAACTCTAAGTCACCGCGCCAAATTTCTTATCGAAAGTGTAAGTGATTTAAGGCATAGACTACGTGAGTTGGGGAGTGATTTAGTGGTCAGGGTAGGTTTGCCAGAAGTTGAGATCTTTCGACTGGCTCAAAGATTCGGTACTAGTTGGGTTTTTTGCAATCGCGAGCGTACCAGGGATGAGGTTCAATCACAGGACGAGCTAGAGAAGAATTTATGGTCGATTGGTCAAGAAATACGGTTTTCACGTGGCAAGATGCTGTACTACACCAAAGACCTACCGTTTCCAATCTCGCAAACACCTGATTCCTTTGCAGCCTTTAAGAAAGCAGTAGAGCATTTCGTATCGGTGCGGAAGCCTCTACCAGCTCCACACGACATTCCATTGCAAAGACCACTTAATGATGCTGGATTGATTCCCACACCTGAGCAATTGGGTTGTGAGCCGCTTCCCAAGATAAAGCAGGCGATCCACTTTCACGGAGGTGAATCAAGTGGGATAGAGCGATTGCGTCAATTTCTAG
Source organism: Saprospiraceae bacterium (assembly GCA_965223025.1). Classification (GTDB taxonomy): domain Bacteria; phylum Bacteroidota; class Bacteroidia; order Chitinophagales; family Saprospiraceae; genus JABDMH01. Next base: position 2,191,121 of record CBDCVP010000023.1, on the reverse strand, counting down.
ACGTCGAAGCTCCCAAAGTCCCACACTTGGATATGCCCAAGACTCTTGGACAGACTCGACACAGCCTTCTGGCCCCCTGGTTAAGCCATGGATGTTTATCCCCAAAGCTTATCTATCATAAAATGATGGAGAGAGAGTCATCGTTTGGCAATGACCACTTTAAGAAATTTCGGGAAGAACTACTTTGGCGAGATTTCCTGAGATTGATGGGAAAGAAGTACGGTGCCAATCTCTTCTTAGCCGGTGGGCCAAAGGGTGAGCCGAGAGAGGACCTTCTTGAGGATTGGACATCTTTTGAAAAGTGGAAAAATGGATGTACCGGTGTCCCTCTGGTGGATGCTTGTATGCGCAAACTCAAACACACAGGTTTCCTTTCAAATCGCGCCAGGCAAATAGTGGCCTCGTTTCTAATCAATGATCTGCAGGTATCTTGGCAAATGGGAGCAGAGTACTTTGAATCCATTCTGATTGACTACGATCCCTGTTCCAACTACGGAAACTGGAATTACTTGGCTGGTGTCGATAGGGATGTGTATCGTGAATTGACTTTTAATATGGTTTCTCAAGCAAAGAAATTGGATCCCGATTTCAGTTACATCCGGACCTGGGCTACTGAGTATCAAAACCTGACAAATCAGCAGATCCTAAGTTTACATGAAACCGTCAGTTTGTGATCCCAACCACGGCCACAGGTAGGTTGCGGTTCTGGCAAAGAGCCTCAATTTTGGCCTCATCACTCCTCTGCTTGTTTGATGACTTTGGATGCTTCCATTTTACTAATATCATGGGTGCCAGTACGGAGTCGACGTTCATGTGCGTAGGTGCATAGGCTACTTCTTCCAGATCGTCAAAGACAATCAACAGTTCTTCAAGGAGCTTCTCATACTGTTCCTTTGCGAGTTCTACACTGTCTTGCTGGGCTTTGAGCTGCTCAAGCTCAATCTGCGATTGTTGCTGGGATTTTCGGAAAAGCTTTAACCGCTCATCCATGGCAGAATTGAAGTTCTTTACTTCGGACTGCAGATTGCTAAAAGAGGATAGGTCGATCTCAGAGGTAGGTATGATCTCCAACCCAGTATTTGGTAATCCGCACGCTTCCAGCCCCTCTTTATATCTGGCGCTATCTCCAATATTGATCTGAGAACCATAGACCTTCAGTATCAGGGTGGAGCCATGTTCTGTTTCCACCATTTCGCTGTCGTCTAGATATTTTGCTTTATCTCCCAGGTAGAGCTCAACAAATTTATTGATGCTCCTTTCCCTATTGACCTTTCTAACCACTTTTCTCAGGATGAAAAAACTGGGAATAATCATGATCATGCTGATGCAGATGATTAAAGCCAAGGTTCTTATTCTAGTGCGCTTGTCGGGATACTTTTTAAAGGGAAACATGAGGATCCTAACGATCATAAAGGTGGCTGAGGCTACAAAAAATGAGTTGAGAAAAAAGAGGTAGAACGAATTTGCGATCAACGTCCAGGTATCAAATCCAGGTTCACTTTCAAATCCAAGCAGCATCTCTAATGCCTTGGCAAGTCCAAAGCCGGTCACACATAGCGGAGGCATTAAAGCCGTGGCAATGGCAACTCCGGGAATGGCATTCGACTGCTCAGCCCGGGAGGTAGAAATAATGCCGGCAATGCCACCGAAGAAAGCAACCAAGACGTCGAGGAAGGTAGGTTCGGTTCGGCGCAAAATCTCCTCTGTAATATTGCCAAAGGGTGTCAGAAAAAAATACATTGTGCTCGTCAAAATGGCGATACCTATGGCGATACCGAAGTGTCTTCCTGCCGTTGACAGAGTGACTCTGTCATTGGTAGCAATGCCCAATCCCAAACCTAGGATCGGCGACATCAAGGGGGAGATCAGCATGGCACCAATGATCACCGCCGGAGAGTTGAGGTCTAGTCCCAGCGAAGCCACCATGATGCTGCACATAAGCAACCAGGCATTAGCTCCCTGAATGCGGGTGTTTTCTTTGATACGCTTTACGGTCCCCTCACGATCGAGGCCTGGCCGCAAATCGACAAGTCCCCTGGCAAAGACTCCGATATTCTTGCGTAGTCTCGCAAAATCCGCATGGATGTGATCGGTAATATCTTTGTGGTCGGTTGGGTGTTGATCTTCCATGTGTCATATTTTACACTAGATGATGACGCCATCAGCCATATGCAAAGTGCGATCACATCGTCCGGCCAACTCCACATTATGTGTTACTAAAACAAAGGTCTGGTTGAGGTCTTTTCGCAAGTCAAAGATCAGGCGATGGATGTCGTCCGATGTTTGTGTGTCCAGATTGCCAGTGGGCTCATCCGCTAAAATGACATCTGGCTTCATAATGAGTGATCGAGCGATCGCCACTCGCTGTTGCTCTCCTCCCGATAGTTGGTTGGGTTTGTGGTCCAGCCTTTCGGATAAACCGAGGTAGGAGAGGAGTTCTACAGCGCGCTTGGTCACTTCGTAACGATCCTGTTTTCCAATGTACGCCGGGATACAGACATTTTCAACGGCCGTAAACTCATCCAAAAGGTGATGAAACTGGAAGATAAATCCTATGTGCTTGTTCCTAAAAGCTGAGATCTGCTTGTCGGGGAGCCGATTTACATCGATGTCGTCATAATTCAACTGACCTTTATCGGCACGATCCAAAGTGCCAAGAATGTGCAGAAGGGTCGTTTTTCCTGCTCCAGATTTGCCTACGATGGCGACCACCTCTCCTTTTTGTATGGCGACATCCACACCTCGGAGTACATGGAGATTGCCGTATGACTTATGAATGTCATGAGCCTGAATCATATGGTTGCTTGACTGACATGGACAAAGATAAGATTAGGATCCAAAAACTAGGAAGTACCGGATTATGAGATCTGATGCCATGGGGTACTACAGTCATGAGTGTACACACCGATTAAGATTAGCATACCATCGCATTCAAAATGCCTGATAACTTACAATATTTCTCATTTGTCAAAAGTTTAAATGTGTGTTAGATTAAGATTCACCTTTACTTCACTATGAAGATTCTCCAACTTTGTAAGAAGTTTCCGTACCCGATTAGAGATGGGGAGTCTCTTGCAGTGACCTACTTGGCCAAAGCACTTAAGGAACTAGGTCAGGATGTCACTCTTCTGGCCATGAATACGACCAAGCATCATGTGCCGATTTCTGCAGTGAAACACCACCTCAATCATTACTCTCAAGTATATCATACGGTGTTGGACAATGAAGTCAAACCCCTGCATGCTTTTCTAAATTTGTTTTCCTCTGATTCTTATAATATCAGTCGCTTTGATAACGACTCTTTTCGAAATAAACTTACCAATCTACTCAGGAGGGAGCAGTTTGACCTGATACAGTTGGAGTCACTCTATCTCACTCCCTATATCGATGTGATTCGAAGACACTCCAATACCACCATTGCACTGAGAGCACATAATGTAGAGCATGAGATTTGGGAACGTATGGCCGAGAACGAAGATGTGGCTCTGCGGCGTTGGTATCTAGATTACTCAGCTCGTAAACTCAAGAAGTATGAAGTAGAGCAATTGGCCCACATTGACCTGTTGCTTCCGATCTCCAGCATCGACGAGCGCAAGTTTCAGGCGCTGGGTTATGACGGGCCTTCACAATCATTGCCTATCGGATTGGATCTTGTCAAATTTAAATACCACCAGGTTAAGGCTAAGGTGCCGCAATCGGTCTCTTTCATCGGTTCGTTAGACTGGATGCCCAATATTGAAGGACTGAACTGGTTTTTAGATCAGGTTTGGCCTCATTTAGTCTCGATATTCCCGCGGTTGAAGCTTGAAGTAGCCGGGAGAAATTGCCCTGATTGGCTCAAGGCCATGAAACTCAAAAACGTCGAGATCGTAGGAGAAGTAAATGACTCGACTGCCTTTTTATTAAAACATCCGATCATGGTTGTTCCCTTACTCTCTGGTAGTGGTATGCGTGCTAAGATCGTTGAGGCGATGGCTTTAGGTCGCATTGTGATTACGACTCCACTGGGTTTGGAGGGCATTCCTGCAAAGGATAAACAGGAGGTGTTAGTAGCTAAGACAGTTGACCAATTTGTGAGAAAGTTCCGCTTTTGTTACCACCACAAGAAGCATTTGCCTTCGCTCTCTCAAAATGCCAGGAGGCTGACGGAACAGTACTTCGATCATTTGGGTATTGCCAGAAAGCTGATACGATCCTACGAATCAACGGCCTCGTAGCAACGACCAGAAGAGGCCGATCTCCCAGAGTATGTCCGATGGGAAATACAGCTAAGGCCACTACGTGAAAGACGCTTTCAGAAGATCCTTTCTTGGGGAAAGTGTGTCAGCATTTTGCCGCTTATACCGATTGAAATGATACTTTTGAGGCATAAATCAAAAGCACGCCATAGGCTTGAAGCTCCTAGTTTTGTCAGCTCGTTTTCCCTTACCTTTAGAAAAAGGAGATAAGCTGCGTCTTTATCACCAGCTGAGGTATTTATCGCGAGATCATGAGGTCACACTGGTATCCTTGGTCGATGAAGATTTGAAGGAGTCTCTCGTACATGAGGTACAAAACTTCTGCCATTGCCATACGATCAAGCAGTCCGGTATGCAGCAGGTTTTTAATGCGATCCGTGGTCTGCTAGATGGTCTCCCTACCAGCGTGGGATATTTTTATCAACCTCGCATTAGAAGGCGCGTTCACGAAATCGTGAGACAGGTCAAACCATCCGTTATTTTTGTTCAGCTGGTTCGGATGGTTCCCTATATTCAGGGCCTGGAGACACCAATGATGTGCCTGGACTATATGGATGCCTTCTCACTCCGTACTGCACGCAGAGTGGAGCTTGGTGGTGTTCAGTCGGCATTTTGGAAACTTGAGACGATGCTTCTGAGACGATATGAAAGTAAAGTTGCCCGTCATTTCCACATGAAATTTGTGATTTCGGAAGTAGATAAAGAGCATCTGAAGGCCGGGGGTGTAAAGGGCCTCACATTGCTCAGAAATGGTGTGGATACAGCCTATTTTAAGAGCGAGCCGTCCAGGAAAATAAAATATGATTTGCTGCTCGTGGGAAATATGAGCTACCACCCCAATGTAACGGCCGCCCGGTACTTAGTCCAAAAGATTGCCAAACCTCTGAAAAAAGTACGACCAGACCTAACGGTACTGATTGCTGGAGCAGCCCCAGAACCAGGAGTACGGCGACTGCAAAACGATTGGATCACCGTCAGTGGCTACCTACCTGACATCCGGGATGCCTATAAAAGTTCAAAGGTGTTTGTGGCTCCGATTTTTTCAGGGAGTGGATTGCAAAATAAAATACTCGAAGCCATGTCAATGTGTCTGCCCTGTGTGACCACTTCGATGGTCAATGATTCTATTGCTGCACCTAAATCTGTGGTACAGGAAGCCAATGATGCGGAAACATTTAAACAATCTGTCCTGAAATTGTTAGTAAGAGAAGATTTGGATGATATTGGAGGCCAGGCAAGAGCCTTTGTGAGGGAGCATTTCGATTGGAATGAATGCTGCCGACCACTGAAACGCATCATGGAAGCACCTAAGTTGGAAGTTTAGACAAGCAATGGAGACACTCGATACCATAGAATCTGCGATACAAGATATCCGAGACGGAAAGTTGGTGATAGTGGTGGACGATGAAGACCGTGAAAATGAAGGAGATTTCGTATGTGCTGCGGAGGCTATCACTCCCGAGATTATCAATTTTATGGCTTTGCATGGCCGGGGATTAATCTGTACACCGATTACCGAAGCTCGAGCCAGAGAATTAGAGTTGGATCTCATGGTCGAGCGCAGTACTGCCCTGCATAAGACTGCCTTTACGGTGTCTATAGACCTCATCGGCAAGGGATGCACCACTGGCATCTCAGCCTATGACCGGGCAACCGGAATCAAGGCCCTGGTCGATCCGGACACCAAGCCAGGTGACTTTGGAAGGCCTGGCCATATCTTTCCACTTAAAGCAAAGAATGGTGGTGTATTGCGCCGGACTGGGCACACAGAAGCTGCGATCGATCTGGCTCGATTAGCTGGCCTTGAACCAGCAGGTGTGTTGGTGGAGATCCTAAATGCCGATGGGACGATGGCTAGATTGCCCCAGCTGAAGGCGATTGCTAAGGATCATGGGCTGGCGATCATTTCTATCAAGGACCTGGTTGCTTACCGCCTCAGAACAGAGCGCCTCATCGAAAAGGAGATTTCTGTACCAATCCAATCTCAATGGGGTGAGGTACAGGTGATCGCATATAGACAAGTGACCACCGGTGACACGCATTTAGCATTGGTTTGGGGTAGGTGGGAAGCCGATGAGCCGCTGCTGGTTAGGGTGCATTCAACGACGGAAACAGGTGACATCCTAGGTACCCTCTTCGATGACTATGGATTGCAAATGCGAGAAGCCATGCGAAAAATCAACGAAGTCGGAAAAGGTGTGTTGCTATATATGCGACATAGTGAAGGAGATACCATCATACAGAAATTAAAGAGTCTGGAAAAGGGGGAGGAGCCCGCTAAGGGTGAACAACGGGATTTTGGTATTGGTGCTCAGATACTGAGAGACTTAGGAGTTTCTAAAATCCGATTGCTGACCATGAATCCGAAAAGACGTGTTGCACTGGATGGTTATGGATTGGAAATCATCCAAAATGTGCCTTTATTGAGCGCTGAGTAAGGGCTTGTGAAAGCCAATATGAAAAACACCATGCGACGTACTTCGCCTCTGTTAGAAGGTTGGACAGATGCTGCCTTCATCCTGATAGTCCCCAAAATACGAGATCGAAACCTCAAAGGCACCCTGGCCTGTCTGATAATTCACAATGTCCTGCAGGTTTACATCATAACTCAACCCAATTAACAAATTGCCAATACCCATCCCTGCCAGAAACCCAACCATATCCGGTGTGAAACTGGAGTTAAGGTCTTGAACCATTCGTACCCATGCTCCTACATGAAAATTGAAGGCATCGGTGGTCGGAGGTTCGATGATAAAATTGTTGCCAATGTTGATCGCCATATGTGATCCTTGCCTGAGGACGAAAGTCCTGGGAGATACATCGATGTTGTCATTGATTCTCGCAGTGACACCACCATGGAAGCTGTATTTGCGATAAAGTTGGCTTTGCGACAAAAGCTGCTGGTTTTCATCTTCGTCCTTCTTATAGAAAGACACTTCAGGTTCCACTATATGGTGCATAGCAGCTCCCAAGAAAATACTGAGAGCATCGCTTGGCGCGGAAAAATAATTCAAACCCGCAGAAAAATCCCCAAAACTGTAATTGTTGGCGGGCAGATCTTCACCAGTAGCACCAATGTATTGGTCGACACCATCAAATTGATCCTGAAACACCAGATCTTTATACAATAGATTCCTCTGGACGGTAGAGAATTGTGCACCGGCCGAAATATAGGTTCGATTGCTTTGTCCCAGCAATTTGTGGAAGGCGGTGGATAGTGAAATGCTGTTGGTTGATAGATTTAAAGACCCAGCTTGATCTGTCACAAATTGAAGTCCCACAGCAGCTGCGTCTCCCGCAAAGACCCCTCCAGGTAGGTCAAACCTCAGATCCAACCCAGCACCAAAAGTCTTGATAGCCTGTTCGAGCGGACCACTCCATTGATCCCGGTAGATCGCACTCACACGATAGCGAGCATCAAACCCACCAGTGAGTGCAGGGTTGAGATGCAGTGGTGCCCCGTAGTATTGAGAAAACTGTGGATCCTGGGCTACGGACGAATTTATACCCCATGTTAGTAGGAAGACCTGGAGAATAATTATCGCTGCAATCCGATCTTTCATAAACATGTCTATAACCTTCTTTTAAGTGCTTTAGTATGAGTCGTGGATAGAACGCTATAATTTTTGAATGATATCATATTGTGTGATGATATGACGATTTCCAGCTTTGTCTGTGAGGGTGACGGCAGGATTCCTTCTATTGATGATCTCACTTAGTTTGTGAATGGGAGTCTCGATCGAGATTTCTGGAAAGGGTTTCCCCATGATTGATTTTACTGGTGGGTTGTCAGTGACTTGGCGGTTGTCAAGCAAGAACTGGATGATCTGCCGTTCGGTGATCGACCCCGTGATTTCATCTTGGTGCATCACCGGCATCTGTGAGATATCGCTTTCCTTCATTTTACTCGCTACCGACCGAACGGCATCGCTTTCATTTGCTGCGACAAACTGCTGATCGACTTTAGTGTCAATGAGTTGCATGACAGATAATTCATCATCTAGAAAACCCCTTTCACGCATCCAATCATCATTGTAGACCTTACCTACGTAACGACTGCCATGATCGTGAAAAATGATGACCACAAGATCAGAGCTTGTCAGTTGATCTTTCAATTGCAATAAGCCTGCCATAGCGCTTCCAGCTGAGTAACCAAGCAATATTCCTTCCATTCTTGCCAGCTTACGAGCAGCCAGTGCCCCATCTTTGTCGGTCACCTTCTCGAAATGGTCGATCAGACTGAAATCTACATTTTTGGGCAGGATGTCTTCTCCGATGCCCTCAGTGATATACGGGTATATCTCTGCTGGATCGAAAACTCCAGTTTCGTGATACTTCTTAAATACGGATCCGTAGGTGTCGATGCCCCAGATCTTAATATTGGGATTTCGTTCTTTTAGGTACCTAGCTACCCCCGAAACGGTGCCACCGGTTCCTACACCCACAACCAGGTGTGTAACCTTGCCGTCGGTTTGCTCCCATATCTCCGGGCCTGTTGTCTCGTAGTGCGCAGCTGAGTTTGCCAGATTATCATATTGGTTAAACCAGTACGAATTATCTATACTATTGCTGAGCTTTTCAGCTACAGAATAATACGACCGTGGATCTTCTGGTCCGACATTGGTGGGGCACACGACTACCTCCGCTCCCAAGGCTTTCAGTATATCAATTTTCTCCTTTGACTGTTTGTCATTGGTGGTGAATATGCACTTGTAGCCCTTGACACATGCGGCGATGGCCAGTCCCATGCCGGTATTACCGGAGGTACACTCTATGATCGTACCACCCGGTGTGATCTTTCCATCCTTTTCGGCCTGGTCTAGCATCTTGAGCGCCATACGATCCTTGATGGAGTGGCCAGGATTGAAGGTTTCGACTTTGCCCAAAACTGTGCAAGGTATATCCTGCACAATACGATTGAGACGAATCATCGGTGTGTGACCGATCGTTTCCAGAATGTCGTTCTTGATATCCAAAATGCTGCTTTAAATATGCTCGCAAAAGTATGAAATTAGCGGCTGGCGCTGCGCTGGTCAGGTTGGTACCGTGAACGTACAAAGAACTTCTGATCGAATGCACCTAGTGACCGGGCTAGTTCCCCTGAAATCACCATATCGATTTCACTCGCATACAGATTGCTGGGAATTTTTCCCACGACCTTTGCATAGATCACCTCACCTTGGAGCGGATTGGTAATTTCGATGATGGAGCCCGTGGCAGCACGGCGGTGCATCACGAACGCTCCCTTAGTATTCGCACTTTTCTTCCAAAAGGCCACTTCATTCTTTTCGCTGAGGTTGTGACCTTGTAGGATAAAGACCTGCGAAAGGTCACCTCCATTCGCTGGCCACTCTTTACCTTCCAGCACGACCAATGGCTGAATCTCACGTTTGAGCCAACCGACGTGCAAGACTTGCCCAATAGTGAGGTCCTCCGATGACATCTTGTTGCGATGTAGTAACAGTTTTGTGGGCATATCAAAATATATCCTTGAAATTCGAAAAACATTGTCCTTCCTTCGGACTCTATAAACAAGTGGTATGTATTCAGCACGTTTTGCAAACAGTGGTTTTCGATAGACTATATTTGACTCCGGGACTGGTATCAAAAGGCGGGTGGATTGGCCTAGGATGAGCAAATTGGGATTCCATTTCATGATTTCATCCAGACTTACCGTAAAGCGTCTTGCAATGGCATAGGTCGTTTCCTCGACTTTACGGTCATGATAGGTGACTTTTCCTACCTTGTCATCGATTTGAACCTCGATCGTATCTGGTCCTGGATCGCCCTGGCCTACTGAGGCAGGGAGGAAAGTCAGGGACAATAAAAAGGAAAGGATTGGCCTATTGCGAATAAATGTCATGCTAATATTTTCATCTCAAAGGTACAATATATTATAAATTAGTTTAATGTGTAAATGAAGATCATTGGAATCATTCCAGCACGATATGAGTCCCTTCGATTTCCTGGGAAGCCACTCTTGGACATTCGGGGTAGGTCGATGATATCGCGTGTGTACAGTCAAGCCCAGCAATGTGCCGGTTTTGAAGAGATCCTTGTGGCCACCGATGACCAAAAAATCTATAGACATTGCCTGAGTGTCGGGATATCCGTGATCATGACTTCATCTAGTCATAGGTCTGGCACAGACAGAGTCGCTGAAGTGGCCAGGCAAAGGGAGGCAGAGGTGATTGTCAATATCCAAGGGGATGAACCCTTTATTCCTCCTTCACATCTTGATGTTCTCGTCAGTAAGTTTGATCAGCCTGAGGTACAACTTGCGACACTGGCAGCTCCACTGATACAGGAAGATAGAATACTCAACTCCAGTGTCGTCAAGCTGGTTAAGCGTTCAGACAATCGGGCCTTATACTTTAGTCGCGCAGGTATTCCCTTCGATAGGAATGATGAGGGAACTAGCTATTGGCAGCATTTAGGCGTATATGCCTACCGGAGGTCGGCCTTGCTGGAGATTACTCAATTGTCACCTAGTCCCTTGGAACTAACGGAAGGACTAGAGCAACTGCGGTGGTTGGAAGCGGGCTACGATATTCATGTGGTCGAAGTCGATCGTGGCACTATTGGCATCGACACACAGCATGACGTACAACGATTGCTCTCATGGATGGACGAGCACGGCTTGGACTGAGGATGTGTGGTCTGCCAAACTTTATCGGACGTGGGCCGGGAAGGGCCGTCGTGGCATTCAGCGACTCTTGGGATTTTCGTAAAGCTAACTGGTAGATATTAACCATTGCAAATCGCTCGAAAAGTAGGGAGTTATCTTGGGAGATTGCGATCGGACGTCGCGATCGGATTTCAGCTCTTTGCCTTGGTCAGGCAGGGTACCGCTCTGATTATCAGCATCATTCTGGCCAAATCAGCTTTGTCGATGCATGACATCGGTGTATATGAGGTATGGATGTATCTGGGTCTATTCTTTGTTTTCTTTGGGATCGCCGGATGTCTGCAAGCCATCAGCGCGCGATACAATGCGTTGGCACCCCAGCAGCAGATGCATGCCTTGACCCATGTTTATCTGATTATCCTTGGTCTGAGCACTGTCGTGGCCACACTCCTGATTTGTTTCGAAAATCTTGTGGTCGTTTCTTTTTTGCGTCTGGATGAAGTACCACATTACCGGATAGCAGTACTATTTCTACTCCTTCATTTTTCTGCATCCCTGACTCCCTTTGTTTTGCTTGTAAAAGGCTTAAGCCGCTTATTCTTGCCGCTCTGCATGGGGTACTTACTGATACACGTGGCAGCGATTTCGGTTCCTGTATTGCTTTGGACTTCACTTGAGAAGATGATGATTGCCTTGGTAATTTTCGGGTTGCTCGAACACTTTGTCTTATGTTGGCTGCTCCGCACCAGACAGTCTTTCACCTTCGACAGATCGTTTGTCCTAGCCTTCCTTCGCTCAGCTATTCCACTGACCGTTTATCTCGGAATCGGATATTTAGCTCAGATATTTGACGCTTGGTTGATCACTTGGCATTATCAAGATCTCACGGTTTTTGCCATTTATAGATACGGTGCTCGCGAGTTACCTGGAGCTCTGGCATTGGCCGGATCATTTGTCCCAGCAGTTTTGGTCATTTTAACCTCCGATCGCGATCGAGGTCTCACTCGATTGAAAACAGGATCCCAACACTTCATGCATATATTTTTTCCCTTGGCAATTGTTTTGACGCTATGCAGTCATGATCTTTTTACCTGGGTATACAACGATGCCTTTGGCTATAGTTCATTTGTGTTTAATACCTATTTGCTTCTTATGATTAGCCGTTGGCTTTTTCCACATGCCATTCTTATTTCCTCAGGTGACAATAGACTTCTGATCGTTATTTCAGTGCTGGAGTTGCTGCTCAATATTGTGATCAGTGTTACCCTATTACCCATCTTAGGCCTGATAGGTGTGGCGCTTGGATCGGCCATGGCATTTCTCTGTGAGAAGGTTTTCTTAGTGGCTTATGTAAGGAAAAGACACCACATACCGATAAAAGACTATATTCCGGTCAGGAGCTTGGTGAGCTATTCATTGCTACTGATCTTGGCTTATTGTGCTTCCCTCTACTGGTATCAATATTCCATCCTATGAGTGGATAAATACTCGATCAGAGATGACTGAAAGTTCCAGCATATCAACCATGTTTGAGAAAGCTTGTGATCGATTAGATCGACACTTTTCCTCACGAGAGAAGAAACAGGTGTTGTCCCAGGTTTTTGATTATTTGCTAGATTATCCGGAGGTGAGATCACCATTACCATTCGATCTGGCTCTCATTTCCGTGCTTGATGATGCAATCGAGAGATTAAATCACGGCGAACCTGTGCAATACATCACGGGTATCGCTGATTTCTATGGCAGAAAATTTATCGTGAACCGGGATGTGCTCATTCCGCGATCAGAAACCGAGGAGCTTGTTTATGCAGTCGCAAACAAGATGAAGGAATCCGCTAATGTGAATGGTATGAAGGTGCTCGATATCGGGACAGGATCTGGATGTATAGCGATCACCTTAAAAGATCTATATCCGCAGGCCCATTTTACCGCACTAGATGTCAGCCCATTGGCCTTAGAGGTTGCTGCCAAGAATGCAATTAAAATGAATACATCCATCGATTTTCGGGAGGAGGATTATTTAAAACCCAGCAAGTGGATGCAAGAAACCGATTGGGATATCATTATTTCCAACCCGCCTTACATTACTATATCAGAACAGCAGAGCATGGACTCGTCTGTCCTCAACTATGAGCCAACTGTGGCCCTCTTTGCCAGGGATGATGACCCCATCATGACCTATCATTCAATCCTTAGTTATGGTACACAACATCTCAAATCAGGGGGTTTTTCTTTTTTGGAATTAAATGAATTTCGAGGAGCAGAGATATTATCTCTTTGTGAGGCTTTTCACTTTTCTAGATGTTGGATAGAAAAAGATATGCAGGATAAGGACCGTATTTTGATATGTCAGAAATAGGGTTGTTTGATTGTATGAAATATTCTGGAACTGGATTGAGATATTGTGTGGATGGAAGGCTTGGGAAAAAGGACAGGTAGCTGATGGAAAGTGTTTTTTTCTATTTATAGTTGTAGGGTATGTAGTTTTCTCATTCCCTGGTGAATAAGCCGTTAAGAAACAGAATGGGAAATGCGTCAAAAATTCTAAACTGTATCAGTCCAACCTAAACAGGCAATTGCAAAACCATGATATTCAACGACATCAAGTCCAAATCGACTGCCCCTCAAGACGAGTTTTTGGCATGTAGGATTTCAGAATCCAGTGCCACACTAAATTAGGCTTAGGCCTTACAGCCTTGACTTTTTGGTCCTTTGTGTCAAGACAAAAGGACATCAATAAACCATGAGCGATGGATTGATTATTATCATATTTCTATAGCTGACAAGTGGAGCCTATTGATAAAAAGGGATTTATTAAAAGATGTTCAACTACAATCGGAAGATACCCACTAAATACGATTAAGAGCCCTGCTGTGGAAAAGATTCATCATGTTTGCTTTGTGCAGCAATTATTGCTTTAGGATAGCTTGCGTAAACTTGTCATAATCTGTCATAGTGGTGCCCATGGAACCCACCGATCCAGCTTGATCAAAGGGCAATGCAGTTTGATATTTATCATGGCCTTTGGCCTCTGGCTTCCTCTATTAGATGCAAGTGTGCCAATGAGACTGCAATGACTGTCAACCGCCCGCTTTTTTTGCAAGATGAAAACCCAGGTTGATCAGAATTTTAATCACCCGGTCGCGGTGGTTCCCTTGAATAATGATTTCGCCACCTTTTGCCGTGCCACCCACCCCGCATTTGGACTTAATGATTTTAGCAAATTCCTTCAGTTGGGAATCTGGACGCTTTATACCCTTGATGAGAGTGACTTCTTTGCCCCCCCTTCCTTTCCGATCAATCCATACCCTGACCTCATCGTCGTATTTTTTACTATGGTCTGTACCTGGGGTGGAGCTTTCCTTGGAGATGCTCATTTCCGAGAAGATATTGGACATCGTTTTCTTGTCGGTAGAATATACCAGACCTCCTCCCCGAACTTTTTTTGATTTCTTGCTCATGGTTTTTTTCTCTTCCAGTTGTAGTTTATCAGGCGTAGTATGAGTGTGGCCAGGCCATCTAGTTGACCCGGTGCATTGGTCAACACAACTACAGCCGTTTTGGTTTCTTTGATGAAGTGAATCGATGCGGCATGTCCATTTGTTTTACCAGAATGCAAATATATGGGGTCTTTGTTTTTATGTTGCATCAGATGCCAGCCGGTGGCCACATAGCTCCTTTTACTGTGGGGTATTTTTTGATGTTTCGGCAGCAGGGACTGGAAGGATGCAGCATGGCTATCATTCCCATTCAACATATGCTGTATAAAGATGCATAGATCCCTCATACATGACTGAATGCCTTCGCTGCCGGAAAAAGAAGAGAATGTCCAAGGTTCTGCGACTTGAGCTTTCCGGTCATATCCTGGAGAGAGACTGAGGGTAGTATGGGCATTAGAGCATGTAGAGCAGTCCATGTCAAAGGGTCTGAAGATGTGCTCTGTCAGCAGTTGATCAAACTTGGTACCGGTGGCGTGCTCCAAAATGATCTCTATGATGGCGTAGTTCAAGTGTGCGTGTCTGTACTTGAATTTGGTATCAACAGGTACCTCAAGGGTGATAAAGAATTTTCTCAAATCATCTTTAGTGTAACGGGCGTATCGGTTGCGGGGATCCTGGTCCAGTGGAAAATTAGTGGGAATGGTCGGCAATCCTGATGTGTGTGTCAATAACTGTCGAGGTGTCAAATGTGTGAGTTTTTGATTTTGCCAATCCAGAGACAAGTAGTTCATGATCGAACTATCTAAATGGATAACCTGCTGATCAGCAAGTAACTGACAGAGCAGAGCTGTAAATGTCTTGCTCAAACCACCTAGCTGAAAGGATGCACCGGGATCCAGTTTCGTCTTAAGCTTGTTGTCTGAGTAACCGAAAGTCTCTATGAAAATTGAGTCACCATCGATGATACCTATCACAAATCCGGGGATGTCATCATGAGATATTTTTGTATCATGCTTTATGATTTTTTCTAGCTGCTGTCTAAGTAAATCATCCTGCTGTGCCTGGATCACTGGTGGGAGCGGATCAATCAAGAGTAAGCAACAGAGCACACTGCCTGTTAGGCAAAGCCCTAACTTTTCTTTCATGGAAGAAAATATCTGGCAGATCTGGTACACCATAAGAGCCTATTACTTTTCCAGATCCAAACGTCCGATATCGTTGATAAATTATTTCTTTCTTCCATTGAGCCTGCAGGTGCTGGTTGTCAGTCAATTTTGCCACGTTATGCCCATCGCTGCTCAGTCCGTGGATCATCATAGGCCCAACTTTTTATTTGTGCTGACCGATGATCAGCCGTACGACTATCTGAGCTGCACTGGCAATCAGGTTGTTCAGACACCAAATATCGATGCACTGGCCAATGAAGGTATGCTGTTCACTAATGCCTATGTGACAAGTGCCATCTGCACCCCGAGTCGAGTGTCATATCTACTTAGTCAATTCGAGCGCAGGCATAGCGTAAATTTTAATTCAGGTACCAGTGTATCGGCTGAGGCTTGGAGGCATTCATATCCTGTGTTGTTGAGGGAAGCGGGCTACTACACCGGATATGTGGGAAAGAACCATTCACCCGTCGGTGAGGGAGGGTATCAAGGCGGTCTTATGGAGCAGAGTTTTGATTTTTGGTATGCTGCACATGGCCATCTGACATTTTATCCCAAGTCGAGGCATGACATTTTTAATGATGCCAAAGCAAATACCCAGATCGAAATTATTGAAGAGGGTGTACAGGCTTTTATGGACAATGAGCATCAACTCACCAATGCGATACGCTTTGTAAAAGATCGGCCGGTAGACCAACCCTTTGCACTAACCGTCTGTCTAAATCTACCCCATAATGCCGGCACCAGTTCGATGAAAATGCTGCCCGATGATCCCGAGATCTACCGGAGTCTCTTCCGGAATCAAAAGATTCCGCTGCCTCCACATTATCGTGCAAAAGAGGAAATTACCGATCCAAGATTACCTGCAGATTTACTCCGCACAAGGGATCGGCAAACAAGTTATGACTATGTCGATACACCGGCATCTTTGAGAGAAAGATACACGCGCCACATGCAGGCTATGGCTGGTATTGATAGATTAATAGGAGTCTTGAGAGAAACGTTGCATGATCTCGACCTTGCCAAAAACACGGTGATCATTTTTGCATCAGACCATGGGATATTTAATGGTCAATTTGGATTGGGAGGGAAAGCCTTGTGCTACGAAATATGTACCCACATACCATTTATCATCTTTGATCCACGAAACTCGAAGGCGCTGCAGATTCACAGGTCTGAGGCCCTCGTGCAATCGATCGATGTGGCACCCACGATGTTGTCATTGGCGGGAATACCGATTCCTGCCGAGTTTCAGGGTAGAGACCTCTCACCATTACTCTCTGGTGATAAGGGGGCGGTGAGGACCTATTTATTTACAGAGAATTTATGGTCCACACCATTCGGTAATCCAAGGTGCGAGGCTGTCAGAGACGATCGCTGGAAATATATCAGATATTATAAGAATAATACAACCTCCGCTAGACAAATTGAGTCTCTGGCCAGACACTTAGATTTGCAAAAATCGACTATGCTCTACGGCATTCATGATTCGGATATTCCCGTGTATAGAAAATATATCGAATCTCCATTGCACGGCGAGGAGCCGGTTTACGAAGAATTATTTGATCTGCAGTCGGATCCCTTAGAAGTTTTCAATGTAGCCAAGAATACGGATATGCAACCAATCTTAGCAAATATGAGGATGGCCTGGAAAAGACAAATAGTTTTGGCTAGGGGAGAGGGATCTCCCAAGGTAGAGCGCTATACCATAGATAGTAAAAATGCTGCAAAGTCGGATAGATAAACCAGACACGTGCCGATGATCCTGAGGGATAAAAGGACGATCTTGTTCATCCTGTTGGGTGGATTCTTTATTGCCAATGCACTGATAGCTGAGTTTATTGGTGTCAAAATATTTTCGCTGGAAAAGAGCCTTGGCTTCTCACCGCTTGATTTGCGAATATTTGGAGAAGAGTCTCTTTCTTTTAATCTAACGGCTGGAGTGCTTTTGTGGCCAGTCGTGTTTGTCATGACGGATGTAATCAATGAATACTTTGGTCGACGTGGGGTGAAAATTTTATCCTACCTGGCTGTGGCATTAATTATTTATGCCTTTGTCATGTTTTATTTGGGTATACGACTGACTCCCGCAGATTTTTGGCCATCGTCTCATATTCCGGCTTCATTGCCGCAGGAAGATCAGTTATTGATTAAGAGCAAAGTATCGGATTATGACTATGCCTTTGGGTTGGTGTTTGGTCAAGGACTTTGGATCATCGTTGGCTCGCTGGTAGCCTTCTTAATTGGGCAGTTGCTAGATGTGATGGTGTTCCAATATATTAAAAGGGCGACCGGTGAAAAAATGGTCTGGCTACGTGCAACCGGCTCTACCCTGATTTCTCAATTTGTGGATAGTTTCGTGGTGCTCTTAATCGCATTCTATATTGGCGCAGGGTGGGACCTATCCTTGGTGCTAGCGATTGGGGTCGTCAATTATCTATACAAGTTTGTGATGGCGGTTATCCTCACACCTGCCATTTATCTAGCGCACTTTCTGATAGACGCATTTCTCGGCGATGCTGTGGCGCAGGAAATGAAGCATCAAGCGACCCAATGAGTGCCTTCTTTCCATGGATTTTCCGGGAGACTTACAGTCTTTGTTTCGGAACTTACTGGAGTTTGCTTGTCGCCTGTTTGATGCGAGCCAGTGCTTCACGCAACTGGTCCTCAGATGCGGCATAGGACAACCTCACGCACTCATCCGATCCAAAGGCGGATCCGGATACCACAGAAACATGGGCTTCATCCAGAATGTATAGGGCGAAATCGTCGGCATTTCGGATGTGCTTATCTCCATGTGATTTGCCAAAGAACGACCTGATGTCTGGAAAGACATAAAACGCTCCAGTGGGTTGATTCACATTGAAGCCAGGAATGTCCTTACACAATGATATCACCAAGTCCCTACGATCCAAAAATGCCTTGCGCATCTCCACGGCAGCGTCCAATGAGGAATCCAGGGCATGTGCAGCTGCTTTTTGACCGAAAGAGGTGGCACCAGATGTGACTTGTCCCTGTATCTTTGAGCAGGCACTCGCAATCCACTGTGGGGCACCCATGTACCCCAATCTCCATCCGGTCATGGCAAAACCCTTGGAAAAGCCATTGACAGTGACCGTGCGATCCTGTACAGCGGCAAAGGAGCCGATGCTGATGTGTCGTGCAGTAAAGTTGATGTATTCGTAGATTTCATCCGATACGATGATGACTC
Source organism: Saprospiraceae bacterium (assembly GCA_965223025.1). Taxonomy (GTDB): domain Bacteria; phylum Bacteroidota; class Bacteroidia; order Chitinophagales; family Saprospiraceae; genus JABDMH01. The sequence goes on along the minus strand of CBDCVP010000023.1, from coordinate 2,172,441 downwards.
TTGGATATTCCTTCAGTACCTCTACCAAGGCCTCAAGATCTGACTCCGTGTACACGGATCCAGTGGGGTTGCATGGCGATGAGAAGAGCAGCATTTTTGTCCGCTCATTCAGTGCACTTTGCAGCTGGGAAGCTGTGACTTTGAAATCTTGATCGATATTGGCCTTGACCTCAATTGGTATGCCACCACCCAATTTGACTATCTCCTTGTAGGAGACCCAATATGGAGCAAATAAAACTACCTCGTCGCCATCATCCAGCAATGCGAGAGCAAGGTTGGCGATGGATTGTTTAGCGCCATTACTCACCACTATTTGACTTGGCTCGAAGTCCAGGTTATTATCGCGCTTAAACTTCTCAACAATGGCCTTTCTAAGTTGAAGAGTGCCAGGCACCGGAGTATACTTGGTATCGCCATCTCGAAGTGCCTGCATCGCTGCTTCCTTAATGTGATCTGGTGTGTCAAAATCGGGTTCACCAATACTGAGGCTGATGACTTTATGACCCTTATCTGCCAGATCTCTAGCCATTTGGGTCATTTTGATCGTTGCAGATTCCTCCATGTTGTTCACACGTGTGGAAAGTCGATGGTCGCTCATAGGTAAAAGATGTTTGCGGTTTTTTAAAGAGGCGTAAAATTAAAAGAATATCGTGATCTGTATCATCGAGGGGCGATTATTCGGTAGAATCGCAGGCATGCTTCCGGTCACTGGTAAAAATCATAAGGTCGACATCGAAGGACTAAGAGACTTTTATACGAGCAATTAGAGATTAAGTCACAGAATCATAAATAGGATAGGGAAGCATTTGCTACATTGGCCCCCAAATCACTTATTGAGTCATGCAGGACAAATTCGACCGGCTTACCGAAAAACGAAAGGTGGCTTTGCAAGGTGGGGGAGCAGACCGCATCAAAAAGCAACACAGCAAGGGCAAGCTCACTGCACGAGAGCGCATTGAGCTGCTCATGGATGCAGGCTCCTTCCAGGAGATTGGAATGTTTGTGAAGCACAGGGCCAAGGATTTTGAGATCGAGGAGGTGCAATATTTGGGTGATGGAGTGGTGACTGGATTCGGATCGGTGAATGGCAGGTTAACTTATGTTTTTGCCCAAGACTTCACGGTTTTTGGAGGCTCACTTTCTGAGACTCACGCAGAGAAAATCTGTAAGGTCTTGGATCTAGCCCTGAAAAATGGTGCTCCCATCATCGGATTGAATGACTCAGGAGGTGCCCGAATACAAGAAGGTGTCAATTCATTGGCTGGTTACGCTGATATATTTTATAGAAATACCAGGTCCTCGGGCGTGATTCCACAATTATCCGCCATTATGGGCCCCTGTGCAGGTGGTGCTGTATATTCACCAGCCCTCACCGATTTTGTGCTGATGGTCGATCAGTCATCGTACATGTTTGTGACTGGTCCCAATGTGGTGAAGACCGTGACCAATGAGGAGGTCACCTCGGAAGAGTTGGGAGGTGCCTATACACATGGCTCCAAGTCAGGAGTCACCCATTTGGTAGCCTCCAACGATGTGGAATGCATATCACAGCTAAAAACACTGCTGAAATACATGCCTCAGAATTGTGAAGAGAAGCCACCCACGGTACCGTACAAGGAGCAAGATGAGTCGAGACCTCAACTGGATAGTATGTTGCCGGACAGCAATATGGTCAGTTATGACATGAAAGCTGTCATCAACGAAATCATCGATAGGGACTCGTTTTTCGAGATTCAACCACTTTATGCAGACAATATCATAGTGGGGTTTGCTCACTTGGCTGGCAGATCGGTCGGTATTGTGGCCAATCAGCCAAACAGCCTCGCAGGTGTACTCGATGTGAACGCCTCCCGAAAAGCTGGGCGTTTCGTCCGGTTCTGTGACTGTTTCAATATTCCATTGTTGGTGCTAGTCGACGTGCCTGGTTTCTTGCCTGGCACCGATCAAGAGTGGAGAGGCATCATCGTCAATGGAGCCAAGCTGCTGTACGCGTTTAGCGAAGCGACGGTGCCTAGGATTACTTTGATTACCCGAAAAGCGTATGGCGGTGCATACGATGTGATGAATTCAAAGCACATAGGTGCAGACTTGAACTTCAGCTGGCCCACTGCCGAGATTGCCGTTATGGGGGCAAAGGGAGCAAGCGAAATCATTTTTCGCAAGGAAATCATTAGTGCCGACGATCCTGCAGAAATGCTGGAAGCGAAGGAGAGCCTGTATGCAGAGAAGTTTGCCAACCCCTATAAGGCTGCATCCAGAGGTTTCGTCGATGCGGTGATCATGCCGCATGAGACTCGATCAAAACTCATCTCGGGCTTTAATATGCTTGAACACAAGGTCCAGCACATGCCAAGGAAAAAGCATGGGAATATTCCCCTGTGACAATCCGCCCATTGCCTCGATGTCTCCTTGCCGATAGTAAAAACAGTAGGAACACCGGGGCAGAATGACCATATCCACTAGGGCATAGACATCTTCATATCGATGGCGTGCGGAGAGGCGACGATAGCCACCCATTTGACCTGAGTGGCGAAAAACATATTAAATAATGTTAAAATATTTAGTATTCTCTAAGAAAGATTAATACACATTACGATTTGGCATAATATTTGGTGGTATGTTCTTGAGTATTCAAATGGTATTATGTCAAAAACAGCTAAAAAGTGGAGCATATGCCTGACGATTTTTATGACCTTGCTCATGGCAGGTCTGGTCAGGGGGCAATGCCCAATGGACAATGCGATCGTCGGGGCTAACGAGGTTTGCCCCGGATCTCAGACAGTCTATAGCGTGACCATGGACGTCGATCCTCTGGCTACCTATAGCTGGCAGCTGCTCAACGGTGGAGGCCAATTTGTGGGTCCTACAACAGGTGTTACTGCTACGATCGATTGGCAGGCGCAAAATGGAGGCCCGTTTACCATCCGGGTCACTATCCAGCTTCCCACTTGTACGAGGTTCTTTGAGCTGGCAGTGGAGGTAGCTGATGATTTCGTCCGTTATCCTTTCAATTGCTTTGGGGAGGTCAACATACCTCTGGACAATAATTGCGAGAAACTCATAGAGCCCCAACACCTACTCACCAGCGGAATACCCGACTGTCCAGGGACCTATCAGGTAAGTCTCTCCATTGATGACAACATACCCATACCAAATCCAGTCACGATAGAATATGCCGATCAGATCATCACCGCCACCATCACTCACCCTCCAACGGGGAGGTCATGTGTGTCATTGATCAATCTTACCGACGCTACCGAGCCCATTTTAATGTGTGAAAATGATACTACCATCTGCAATGATCCTTATGTATGGGACCCCTTCCTCATGGATGAGGAGCACGGTTTCAAACAACCCGTAGTCTTTGATAACTGCGAGGATGATCTGGTAGCTCAACCCGATGGGTACGAATGGATTAGCTTATTTAGCGATCCTTACTTTGCTGCCTATGTGATACGCAGCTGGCGAGCTGTCGACAAATATGATAATGTGGGCTTGTGCATGGACACCATCTTCCTTCGCCGCATTATTTTCGACTCCATCCAATGTCCTCCAGATACAACCATCCTTTGTGATGACCCAGGTTTTGATCCCTCTGATCCACTCACCGCAGGTGTACCGACCTTTGAAGGTTATCCAGTCTACAGTGAGAAGTCCTTTTGCAACATTGGCATAGAATATGCAGACCGGGTTGCTCACCATTGCCCTGGATCCTATACTATTTACCGAGACTGGATACTGGCAGATCTAGATGCACCTACTGTGGTCTACGACAGTTGCCATCAAATCATTGAAGTCATCGATACCGTAGGTCCAAAGGTGGAGTTTCACGACACAGCCGTCCAGCTAGAACGTCATGAGGACCTCTTTGGAGTACATCCAGATAGTCTATATAAGACGATTTATTTTCCCACACTCGATTACACTTGTCTGGCCCATGGATACTTTCCTACCCCATATATCATCGACGCATGCTCCCCTTCAGATAGTGTGGTGGTAGACCTGTCTTGGGACAATGGTCACATCAACTACCTCAGCGGCACTAACGACGGCAAACATCTCAAGTTTGACAACCTATCTCAGGGCAAACATATCGTTACCATCACCGCCAGAGACCTCTGCCACAATATTACCATTGATACGTTGATAGCGGTGGCTAAAGATATCAAGGCACCTTTTATCACTTTAGATAGGTATCCGGTGGTAACCCTGGGAGATTTCGCCGATGTGACATGGGTGGATGTCTCTACCTTCGATGAGGGTACCTGGGACAATTGTAATCTCTATGCCATTTTAGCGAGAAGAACCGATTGGGAGACTGCTTGTGGATACACTGCCGACACCAGCCAAGAGAGCGCGATACGATCCCACTATGACACCTTCTGGGAATGGCTGAAGAACGACAATGAACTGTGTTTTGATTCGCTCTACACCTATGTACCAAGGAAAGACACTTTGGGCCATGATACGGAGTATGATACCATACCCAATTGGTATGGTTGGTCCAATCAAGTGCCATTCTGTTGTGCAGACGCATGTAGCGATGAAAAAGTTACTCTTGAAATATTGGCCATAGATGCGAGCTGTAATATTGCCAGACTTTGGGTGGATGTAGAAGTGGAAGATAAGTCGGTACCGGAGGTAAAAATCCCGCTGCCTGACCTTACCATCAGTTGTTATGCCTACAATCACTATTACAAGGATTCGGTAGAGAAAGGCAACTATGATGTATTTGGTAAATATGAACTTTTTGCCAGCACCCCTTATAGCTATGGTGCTGGTAAGACCGTGATCAAAGACCGGATTTGTACCGAATACTCGGATGATGAGACCGATCACTACATCTATGTATCAGATACGATTGATCATGGACTGATCTTAGAAAACTGCCGATTGGTCATCAAAGAAACTCAGAAAATGTTCTTTGAGAAATGCGGCGAGGGTTGGATTGAGCGCCAATTTGTACTGAAGGGTGCATGTCAATCATCTAAAGCAGATAGCACCAAAGTATTTCAGCGCATCAACATTGTCAATGATTGCCCATTGTATGAATCTGACATCATTTGGCCCAATAAAGATACCTCGATCTACTCATGTGGTTATGTAGACCTGGAGACCCAGGGGCCTAGAATGAAATATGATGACCCCTGCCGGCAGATTGGCATTCATCACAAGGATATGATTGTCGATCAGCTTTTTAATGCAGACAGCACTTGTCTCAAGATTATTAGAAAATGGGCGGTGATTGATTGGTGCAGACAAACTGCTGCTTATCACGAAGATTGGATCGGAGACCAACAGTATCATTACTACGAATTTGATCAGATTATATATGTGAAAAACAGGGAAGGTCCTGTCCTGGAAAACTGCAACATCGACACCATTTGTATCGGTGGAGCTTGCTCAGCAACCCTTGATGTGACCCTCTCTACGCATGATGACTGCACTCCTACCGACCAAATTGAGGTCTCGTGGTCTCTCTATGAACAGTCGGATTATGGGTATCTGCCCCTCGACAAAGGACTTTCTCGTACTGCTCGATCGCACGACCTTCAGATCGGCAGCTATAAGTTGATCTGGACAGCCGTGGATAGATGTGGAAATGAGACGCTGTGTGCCGATGAATTTGACGTGGTTGACTGTGTGAAACCTTCCCCTGTGTGTCTTGGCAGTACAACCGTAAAGCTCTTGCCGATTGATTTAAACTATGATGGACTGGTGGACACTGCCATCAGTGAGTTGTGGGCAGAGGAGTTGGACATCAGTAGTTACGATAACTGCGGTGATGAAATCACGGATTTCAGAATTAGAATTCAGGGTACGGGACAACTGGATGGCCTGGGAAATCTACTTCCTCCCGACACTTCAGAGGTCAAATTATCTCTTGGGTGTCAGGACATAGGTACCCTTAACGTCGAGTTTTGGGTAGTGGATTCTTGGGGTAATGCTGATTATTGCCAGGCTCTGGTCGAAATACAAGGACCCATTGAGGGGTGTCAAGAGGAAGTGGGAGTAGTAAAAGGAAAAGTGAGCTCAATGAAAGGAAGTGCCCTGTCATCAGTGGTCCTAAATCTAAATGGGGAAGGAATGAGTTGGGAAACTCACACCAATGAAAGAGGGCAATATTCTTTCACCACTCATCTCCAAGAAAATACCTCATATGCCCTCTATGCCGATAAGGTGGATACGCCCATTGATGGCATATCTACCTTGGATATCTTGAAAGTCTCGAAGCATATTCTTTCGGCATCCAAACTCAATACCTTTTATGAACGGCTGGCAGCCGATGTCAACGAAGACGGAAGAATTTCTGTGGCTGACATGATTACTATGCGCAAGTTCATATTGGGAAAAATTGATCGTCTTCCAACAGGCCGGATGTGGCATTTCTTCAATACAAAGTTACAGGAGGAGTCTACTCTTTCCTTACAGGAAGATTACCAGGGCCTCCTCGACTTTACCGGAGTGAAGTTGGGAGATGTGACAGGTGATGCTGGCGCCGTATCACCCCGAAGAAAGCGCTCTACACAGCCTATGTATGAGCTATCCTATGTGAACAAGAAGTTTACTAAGGGCGAGCGATTTACAGTGGCACTGACAGCGACCAAGCCAGTAGAGCTTCAGGGGTTGCAGATTCAGCTGTTACTGGACGAGCGTTATGTTTACCTATCTGATGTGATCAATGGTCCTTTTGAGAGCCAAGATGTCTATTATCACGATCTGAACTCATCGATCAACTTCATCAGTTACAAGCAGGGTCAAAGTACCTACATTCCACAGAATGGACAGGTGCTGGTTTTAGCATTCACCGCCTTGAGAGATGGAGATTTGGATCATGTGCTAGCACTAAGTGGAACAGGGTTAAAGAATGAGCTCTATGACCACCTAGATAGCACCTATCAACTGACATTGAGTGCAATCGAGCTAAATGGCAATCAGTTTTCAGTAGGCACCACTGCGCCTAATCCCTTCATCACCTCCACTTCTTTTGCTGTTTCAGTACCAGCCAACTGCCGCGCTACATTGACCCTATACGAGATCGATGGTCGCAAGATTCATTCAGAGCGCCTCCAGCTACACAAGGGGACCCAGACCCTACAGGTAGACGGCAGACATTTCCAGAGGGCAGGCATCTTTCTCTACGAAGTTGAGACACCTTGGGGGAGCATTGCCCAGAAGTTTGTATACTCGGGAGGTTAGCAAAGATTTATCATTTGATTACTCACAAAAGCTCTGGCGTAATGACGTCGGGGCTTTTTTGCATTTGGTGGTACAGCACGTGGATCCCATCAAGTTCGATGTGGACATTTCTAAGTGTTTTCCCGTCAATTAGACTCTATATCAAGTCGTGTATACAGTGGGTTCTTATTGCTTGTGAGGCAGATGTTTTAGTGCCGTGCGAATCTATGGTGCCCATCAAGGGGTCGATAGAGTCGGAATAGCTCAGGTCCCTCTCCGTAGGCTTTCGACGAAGAATAAGGGTGAGAACAGTCAAGAGCCATATCCACCGATTGAACACTGTCGTGTCGATGGGATGGTATCTCGATCACTTGTTATGAGAGTCTTAACATGTCTCGCACAGTGCCATTGGGCAGAGACCTATGTAATATTTCGGTTGCTATAGCATAATGAATAGTGCTTTTCTCCAAACTTGCCTCCCCTTTGATATAAACATATGCATTTCATGTAGCAAGAAGAATGTTGGCCTCGAGAGGTACCAAAGTGGCACTCGCAATATGAGTATAATTTGCTGGTAAAGGATCCCAGTGGATGGATATTAGAACGTTGGCCTTACCACGCATCTTAGTAAATCATATGATATCGCTAAATATAGATTGTATTGCAATGTATATGGGTGCTGATTTACTGTATTTTAATAACAGATGTCCGTCAGCCATGCGTCATGTTTGTTATTGTAGTGAGATGGAAATAATTATGGAAATTATATATGTTTTTAATCAATTTGTGAGTACTTTCACCTTTGGAAGTTAGGGTAGAGAATAGGTAAGCCTTACTTCTTAAATAGAGTGATTGATTTGCAATGAGCTGTTGTTCAGTGGGATAACGGTTTGCTGCACCAAAACTACACACCAATGAGGAATGCCATTTCCGGGCACTGCTTGGCAGTGCTATTTGTATTGGGCTCTTCTTTTAGTCTTAGAGCCGACATCGTAGTCCAGACCTTTCTGGACCTAAACAACAACGGTGTTAAAGAGGATACCGAAACATTAATCGGAGGCCTGGCTGTCGAGGCCATCGATGCATTGGGAAATGTTAGGCCCTTTATTGAGCTAAGCGAAGGTTCATTTACCCTACCTAGCATCTTTATTGAGTCCAGACTTCGCGTGCGCGTGACTGGATACGATGAGAGGAAGATGCCGGGCGTAGCTGGCCCATCCTCCGTGTTTTTTGCTGAAGATGGCGATCCCGATATTTTGGTACCGGTCAGTGGTGGACCAAATTTTGATCCTCTGACTACCAGGATCATGATCCCCTGTTATGATGGAGGACTCCCTGAAGGCAGAACGGAGCCCGCGTTTGTTTCATTCCCCTACGAGGTAGATGGCATCGCCGAAAATAAAGGTGGAAGTGCTCCATCTCCCCGCACCGATGCTGAGCTTCAGGAGACGGGACCGACCTGGGGAGTGGCGTTTCAACAAGTTCAGCAGAGAGCTTTTACATCTGCCCTGGTCAAAAGACACGTGGGCATCGGACCACAAGGAGAGGGAGGTCTGTATGTCATCAACTATGCGGTGGATACACCGACTGTGGAAGGTATGACCTTACAGGGAATGGTGCCTTCGGAAGGTCCGGCGATCGATCTGGGTAAAATTCAACGGACTAAGGTCACCGGGGATGTCGATGAGACCATGCCTTACGCACTCACAACGCTCGACAACACCGCAACCTACGATCTAGATGCATTTGGGAAAGTAGGCATGACTGGATTTGGAGACATCGATTTGACAACTGATGAGCGAACGCTCTGGATGGTCAATTTGAATCAACGATCTCTCATCGCCATGGATGTGAGTAGTACAGAACCGGTGCAGCCCAGCACAGCAGGCTTGAAGCACTATCCAATCAGTGATCTTCCTGGTCTTCCCAATCTGAATTTTCGATACAGTATGTGTATTAATGCCGGAGGTAATCTAAACGGAAGTGGTGCAGAGCCCTTTACCGACAAAAACGGTGTGGCCTGGGATAAGAATAAATACAGTAGTGAAAGTGAAGATAATCGTGATTTTGCCTATGAGGCTTTTGCGGTGAGCAATCTTCATAATCCCAATACAAGGACTTCAGGTGCACCATTGTACCATACCTACAAGAAAGGCTCTTTTGAGTACAACATCCCCATACCCAACGAAGAAACATACACAGTAACACTCCATTTTGCAGAGCCTAAGGACTATGCAGTCGGAGACCGAGTTTTTGACATCATGGTAGAGGACCAGATGGTGGCAGAAAATTTTGATATTGTAGCACAAGCTGGCGGTATCAATACCGCTACGACTCTTGAGTTTCAGGTAAATGGACAGGGAGACAAGCTCAACTTGGCCTTTGTTGCCAAGCAGGGCAACAAGGTGACAGAAGCACTGTTGAGCGGATTAGAAGTGATGGGGGAAAGCATCATGGAGTCTGGAGTGTTGAGACCCTGGGGCCTGGCCTTCGAGGGTGACCTGGGATATTTAGGATTGGTGTCTGATGCCACAATTTCACATTCAAGGGATCACCTATTTGGCTATGTACTCTCATTTGATCCCAACAATATCGCAAATGGATTTACCGAGGTACTTGCCTTCCCTTTAGCCTATCCGCGAGAGAGAGCTTCCAACGCCCATATCACCATCCCTCAGCCTCTGCGGTCGGCAGAATGGCAGGCCTGGGTCCAGGATTGGGAAGGGACGGCGATTAAAACCAAGCAGGAGCAGAAATCGACACTAGGTGCAGTCTTGGCCTCCCATCCTCAACCGATCTTGTCGGACATTGATTTCACGAGAGATGGTGATTTGGTGGTGGGATTGATGGATCGATGGGCTCATCAGACGGGATTTAGGAATTACCCATCGGTCCTGGGTGATGAGACATTGATTGTATCTTATGGAGCCGGAGACCTTCTGAAAGCCTTCGATGATCATGGCATACTCAGATTAGAAGTACAAAACAACGACGATGGACAGTTCTTTCGCAAGGATGATGGACCTAGTTATGCAGGAGAATTTTTTCACGAAGATCATTTTGTAGCCAATTCTGCCCACCACGGCGAGATTTTCACCGGTGGTCTAGGCATTCTTCCTGGGAGTGGTGAAGTGGCCAATACAGTATTCAATCCCATCGTAGTGACAAACAACTCCAATTTCGAAAATGAGGGTGTGTATACTCAGGGCCTTCACTTCTATGACACGGGAGATGGCTCTGTAAGACGGCGATACCTCTTTGTGGACCAGTATAGATTTGGCAAAGCCAATGGACTGGGAGATATGGAGATGGCCGTCGCACTCATTGGAGGTGAGGTAGGTAATTATGTCTGGTGTGATGGCAACGGTAATGGTGAACAAGATCCGGAGGAGTTTGGGATCGATGGCATTGAGCTAACACTGCACGATAAGGAAATGAGTGGACAGTTGGTAGCGACAACCACTACTGCGAATGGAGGTCAATACAAATTTGAAAACGTATTGCCCCATCATTGCTATATGATCAGAATCGATTTAAGTCAGCTTACAGCATTGGGTTATTCTGGATTGGCATCACCAAGGGAAGCCATCGCTGATACCGCCTTCGATAGCAACGGAGATGCAGATTCACTGCCTGGATATAGTATGGCGATGTTTTGTACCGGACCCATCGGCACCAATGATCACAGCATTGATTTTGGTTTCCTAGGTCCTGTGGCTGACTCTTGTCTACTGGTCGAATGTGCCAGTGCCATGGGTTGCGCCGATTTTGCGCTGAGTAGGATAGAGGATTGCGCCGATCCATCAGGGATGAACGTGGTACGGGTCTTTGCCAATCTGGTCAATGACAGTCTGAGGAATGAGATCACTGGGCCAATACATGTGTGTGACCCTGATTCGACCGTCTATGCACGGGTAAGTATTCCCGGAGATGACATGTGCTATGCCATTTCGAAGGTTACCCTTAGTTTGATAGATCCCGACAATATGGTGATGCCAGCCTACCGAAGGTTAGTATGTGACGATTCGCCCCTTAATCTCACTACTGAACTCACCAACTTCGGTCTGGATTTTATGTCCGGGAGTGATATGTATTTCACAGATCCAACAAGGACAATGATGATTACGACTCCTACCATGTATATGCCTACACTGGGTGTGCCTATTTACTTTAAAGCTCAGCTTACAACGGCAGGTGGATGTGAGGTTTTGGGCTCCATGCTGTTCGAAGGTGAGACGCCATCGACTGTAAATGCAGGTGACTCCGTCACCGTTTGTGGACTAGAGTGCGTAGACCTGACTACTATTGGAGCAGTCTTTGTGGCCAATGGATCAGGAGCTAGCCAGGCAGTGTGGACCACGGTAGGAGGTGGAACCTTCATGGATGACAATACCTTTGCCGGCGCCAGGCTTTATTGTCCCGACAGTGCAGATCTGGTGGCGGGAGAAGTAGTCTTGTACTTAAATGTGCTAGATGATCCTTGCAGCAACTCCAGCGACTCAGTAGTAGTTACCCTACGTACGGTGGTTCCAACCGTACTACCGGGGAGAAGTGATACCATTGATTGTACCCACCCCTTCGTAAGCAATCCTGAGGAATACGACACTTTCCCAAGCTGTCGGATGGTAGTTGGGTGCTATGACACAATAGTGGGTGAAATCTACGACTACGACATCCTCCTTGGTGACTGCGATGATGAGATTATCAAACAGATTAAAAGAACCTTTCGTATAGTATATGATAAAGACCGAGAGGTTTTCTGCATGGATACCATCTCCGTTAGGTCCTTACCTTCCGAGTTGGTTTGTCCTCCAGAGAGGGATAGTGTGTATTGCCATACCGGCTATCTCAAAGATGAATTCGGAAATCCATCACCCTTGGAGACTGGGGTTCCGCTTGCGGATACGATCCCACTGTGGCCTCAGCCGAATAAGATATGTGACATCTTGGTCACCTATAAGGATGTATCATTTAACGACATCTGTCCTACGACCATCAGACGGGAATGGTTTATCAAGAATGGTTGCTTGGGCACCTTTGATACTTGTGTACAGTGGATCATGGTCTTTGATACCGTACCGCCAACCATCCATATGCCTGATACCATTGTGACCATATCTACCAACAGCCACGATTGTTTTGCCCATGTCTATGTGCCCCCGGTACAAGTGACCGATACGTGCGTAGGTGTGAAAATGGTCAAAGCCACCATCGCCAATTATGGTAGTGTGGTGATGGAGTACAATGCAGAGACGGACCTTTGGGAGAGCCATGAGCAGTTTAAACTGCCTTTAGGTGAAATCATTGAAGACGACGCTCTCGGAATTAATGGATACGTAGTACAATACGAAGCCTTGGATTACTGCCACAATGATACCTTTGCCCTAGACACAATCTTTGTCACCGACCGGACTCGACCGGTTGCCATATGCGATAAAGGCTTAAATGTCACGGTGGCCGATACTACCGTTTGGCTACATGCCAAATCCATCGATGAAGGCTCCTTTGACAATTGCGGCAATGTACTGTTGCTGGCACGGAGGAGCGATTGGTATGAGGCATGTGGTGTGGATCTTTGTGATTCGATAGCGCCGGTCTGCACTACTGCGCATCATGATACTGTATGGTGTAGTGTACTTGAAGAAGACAAACATATCAATCCTATAGAAGCTCACTACGCCAAACAGCTGGAGTGGCTTTGCACGGATAAGTCTGCCTGCAATTCCCTATTGTTAGCCGGATGGGCTTACGACTTGATGAAGTATGCCACCCTACATTGTAAAGATCATCCTTATGAGGTGGACAAGCACTACTTTGATGGATTATTGGACAGCTGTCAGCTCAATGATCTGTTTGCCTTGGTGGCTTGCCATAAACCGGGCTATGGATCTACAGGAGTCAACGATGGATTTGATTACCTGAAATTGGTATTGGATCAGGTGCTGGATGGCGATGAGCAGGTGGGTGCATTCATTCGTGACATAGGACCCCAAATCGGTGGAGGTTGGAGCGAGGAAGTGCCATTCTGTTGTGAGGACGCTTGCCAGGAAGTGACGGTCGAATTGTTGGCCATGGACTATTGGTGCAATTGGAGTAAATGCTGGACCAAAGTCACAGTGGAAGACAAGACACCTCCCGAGGTGCTGTGTGACCTTTATGATGTTACTGTGACATGTGCTACGTACAAGACATACTACCAGGATGCGGTAGAACTGGCATTAGAGGGTGACTTTGACGGTCTGCAAAACGTATTAGGTAGGTATGACAAGGTGCAGAAGGATCAATATGGTAATGTAGCGAAGAAGACCCAGTTCACCCATCACGAATTGATATGTACCACAGAATTGGTAGAGAAAGATAGCTTGGTATATGACGATCACTTGGGATATATCTGGAAAAATTATAAGACACACGTTGCTAAGTATATCACCAAGGAGTCTCCTCGTGACAATGGCCAGATCGCAGACAATTGCGGCCTGGTATGCATTGAAGAAAAGCCTTGGGTAAATCTAGATCACTGTGGCAATGGATATATCAAGAGGGTCTTCAAATTTGTGGGACAATGCAGTACCATTGGCAGTGGCCACGTGGCTGATACCATCGTCCGTACTCAGACTATTTGGGTGACCAGTGATTGTGAGATTTCGGGGCCTATGTTTGAGATCCCGCGGGATACCATTGTCTATGATTGTGGGATCGTCTATAAAGAAGACGGAAGCGGCAATGTAGACGGAGCTGTGAGTCCGGCACATACGGGTGAGGCCCGATATACCTTTGACAATGACTGTCGTTTGGTCGGTATCGGCTATTATGATAAGGTCTTCAAGATCGTAGGTGGCGATGCAGCTTGCTATAAGATCATCCGGACCTGGTGCTTTGCGGACTGGTGTTATCTCGGGGGTGAACCCGCAGACAAAAACTGGTGGTTCAACAAAGATTACCAAGGCAAGTTTTTGAGATATAATCAGAAGATTATCATGCTCGACACCACACCTCCTGTCTGTACCATCAGTGACATTCCCGCCGATGTAGAAGCCATCGGCTGTACCTATGACCTCAACACTATGGTCAGTGTGGAGGACGAATGTGGTGTATTGCGCTACTCCTGGCAGGTGATCAATACAAAGACTAATGAACAGATCAAGGCTTTTGATGGAGAACTCAATAGTTCCGTCCAGGACGGGTTCGACGTGGAGGTGGCTGGACTGGTCACTGGGTTATATAAATTGAAGGTTATTGTCACCGACGAATGCCAAAATGAGAGCATCTGTGATGTACCATTTGTCGTCAATGCAGCGAAGAAGCCCTCGGCTGTTTGCCTGACTAGTCTGACGGTGGAATTGACACCGATGGACCTGGATCAAGATGGTACCATTGACACAGCCATGGCTGAGATAGATGCCGATCAGTTTGATGTAAGCAGTGCAGCTGCATGTGGAAGGAGCAACAGCAATCTCAAGTTTAGGATTGACAATGGAGAGGGTGATGCAGCCCTGCCGGCTAGTTCTGAGACCAGCTTAGCTCTGGGTTGCAGCGATGTGGGTGAGAGTACAGTTCGGATGTATGTGCTGGACGAAAGTGGCAGTTGGGATTTTTGTGAGGTGATCCTAATCGTTCAAAATAATATGCAGGGCTGTGGTGGATCGGGTAGTGTAGCTCGGGTTTCTGGTGTTCTGGAAACGGAACTCGGTGATCCGGTTGAGCTAGTAGATGTCTTTGTGGAGGATGCGGCTGGGAATATGATGGCAGAAATATCCGACGCTAACGGATCCTTTGAAGTGGACATGTTGACGGGTGTTGAAGCCTTCATCCAACCGACCAAGGATGCGGACCATCTAAATGGTGTATCGACTAGAGATCTCATAGATATACAAAAACATGTACTGGGCAGTCGAAAGCTCGATTCCTGGTACAAGTTGCAAGCTGCTGATGTCAATGCTGATGGCAATGTGTCTCCTGTGGATATGATACAATTGCGCAAGCTGATTTTGGGCAAGGACAAATCACTTCCTTCCAGTTCTAGTTGGAGATTCTTTAGCGAGGATTCTAATGAGCCGATTTACAGGATCGTTACTCATTCACAAGGTATTGAGGCTGATTTTGTGGGTGTAAAAGTGGGCGATGTCAATCTGGATAATAATCCTGCCAGGAGTGCAGGACGATCCAATGAAGCGCTAGTATTTACGGCTGAAGACGTAAAGCTCAAACTGGGAAGCAATCTTGTTGCCTTCAGTGCGAAAGATTTTATAGAGGTGGAAGGATTCCAATGTACGTTTGA
Organism: Saprospiraceae bacterium; assembly: GCA_965223025.1. Lineage (GTDB taxonomy): Bacteria > Bacteroidota > Bacteroidia > Chitinophagales > Saprospiraceae > JABDMH01. Next base: position 2,156,984 of record CBDCVP010000023.1, on the reverse strand, counting down.
ATTTGATGCTGACCGGGTAACCGTCAATACAGTGACACCAGGTGATGTACTCGGCGTTGGGTTAAGCCATTTCAACTTGAGTAACCTCAGTGAGGGATGGATCAGCGCATCTTGGAACGATGGTCATGGTCAAGCTTATACCCTGAAAGAGAGAGCTGTACTCTTTTATCTTGAAGTGATCAGCAAGGATCAAGTGCAACTCAGTGACGTGGTGACTATAAGCAGCAGAAAAACCGAAGCCGAAGCATATTACCAGAATGGACTTGAGTCAGACATCGCGCTCCATTTTATCAGCGACTTCGATGAGCATGACAAATTTGCTTTGCAGCAGAACAGGCCAAATCCATGGAGTGAGCAGACATCGATCGGATTTAGTCTTCCTCAGGCGACCAACGTGACTCTAACTATTTTTGATTTGACAGGAAAAGTTGTGAAAGTTGCAAACAGCTATTTCGAGCGGGGCTACCATGAATGGCAGCTGGAGCGATCTGATCTGGCCGCAAAGGGAGTTTTTTACTATCAGGTGGAAACCAAGGATGAAGTTGCAGTACGCAAGATGATCCTGATGAATTAAGATGTCGGATTAATTTTCGTGTCAGAAGAATATGATCAAAGAGCGGAATTCTTAATTGAGTTCTGCTCTTGTCATTTTTGCTGGTGTCTAAAATAAAAGGTATACTTTGGCATCTGTCGATGGAAGGGAAAAGATCAGATGAAGAAATTCTTTATGAGGAGCAGTTCATTCAGGTGGATGATGGCCAGTCACCTCTACGCATTGATAAGTTCTTAATGGATCGCATCACTAGGCTCTCGAGGAGTAGGATCCAGAAGGGTATCATCGATGGATCCATCAAGGTGAACAACAGAACCATAAAACCAAACTATAAAGTGAGACCTGCGGATCAGATCTCCGTTCTATACCCACGGTATGAGGATAGCCAGCGTCGGTTAGAGCCTGAGGATATTCCATTGGATATTATACACGAGGACGATCATGTCTTGATTTTGAATAAACCGGTGGGACTTGTCGTCCACCCAGGAGTGGGAAATTGGTCAGGTACCTTGGTCAATGGCTTACTTCATTACCTGGGGCACACAGACTTACCAAGTTTGGAAGGGAATCCCGATAACAGACCTGGATTGGTACACCGGATTGATAAAGATACCTCCGGATTGTTGGTGGTGGCCAAAAACAATGTCGCATTGACCCATCTTGCCCGTCAGTTTTTTGATCATTCGATAGGGAGGAAGTATCAGGCGCTGGTTTGGGGTCAGCCAGATCCGGAACAAGGAATCATTGATCAATTTATCGGTCGAGATCCTAAAGATCCGACTCGGCAAAGAGCATTTGTCGACATGGATATGGGTAAACGCGCCATCACCCACTTCAAAGTGATAGAGCCCATGTACTATGTCAGTCTGGTGGAATGCTGGTTGGAGACAGGACGGACACATCAGATTAGGATTCACATGAAGAGCATGGGACACCCATTATTTGGAGATGCCAAGTACGGTGGTGATCGAATAGTAAAGGGTACAATCTTTCAAAAGTATCGGCAGTTTGTGCAAAACTGCCTGAGAATCATGCCCCATCAGGCATTGCACGCAGCATCTCTGGCTTTTGATCATCCCAAGACCGGAGAGAGACTCACCTTCGAGGCTCCCCTTCCCGAGCACTTCTCAAGTGTATTGGATAAATGGAGACGGTATGTCGCCAATCGAACTTCCTCAGCATGAAGACCAGCACAGGATATGATTGGTCTGCAATTTTGGGACAGCTGGGTGAGCACCTGAAGGGTGGGGGTGAACGACTGGAGGCCGCTATAGCATATGCTTCTCTCAAGAACCCATGGTTTACTACCGACTATATACATCAGGCTCTAGAGGCCATTATCGAGCAGTATTTGGATCCACAGAAGTTGCGTCAATGGCTGAATGCTTATCTCGATGACAAACATCGCGGTAAAAAGCGAATCGGGGCAGTATTGGCTGGGAATATACCCATGGTTGGGTTCCACGATATCATCTGCATTTTGACGGCTGGCCATGAAGGGATTATCAAGCTTTCTGAGCGGGACGATGTGCTCCTGCCATTTTTGTTTAAAGAACTGGCACAGATAGATGCCAATATCCACATACCATTGCAGTGGGTGGACAAATTGGTGGATTTTGATGCTGTGATCACTACAGGAAGTGATCAGTCTGCCGCTTACTTTGAGAAATACTTTGGTAAATATCCCCACATCATTAGAAGAAACAGGCATGCGGTCGCGGTGCTAAATGGTGATGAAAATACCGATCAAATAGAGGCACTCGGAAGAGATGTCTTCGACTACTACGGTCTAGGTTGTCGCAGTGTTTCGAAAATATATGTTCCCGTCGGATACCAATTCAATCTACTACTAGATCACTTTGATCGGTTTCAATCTCTGATGCAGAACAACAAGTATCGAAACAACTTCGATTTTAACCTAGCGACCTTTGTGGTCAATCGAAAAGAGCATCTAAGTAATCAATGTTTGATTCTCTTGGAGGAGGACTCGATTTCCTCTAGGATTGGCACCCTACACTATTCCTTCTATCGGGATCCAGACCATCTGCGAGATCAGCTCGAAGCGCATGGGCAGAAAATCCAATGTGTGGTCAGTGGTCGTCGGATTGAGGGTACAGATTCGGTACCGTTTGGTGCAGCTCATAAGCCCTCACTTGACCAGTATGCCGATGGAGTAGACACTATGGTATTTCTTTCCAAGCTCTGAATTTATCAGAAATAGTCGCAAAAAACAATTCTTTGCTGAAGAACCGATGACAGGATGAAAAAGACCGAAATATCGCGGGAAATCGCAGCAAGGTTAGAACGTTATTTTCCCGATCCCAAGATACCACTATCACATAAAGATCCCTACACCTTGCTGATAGCAGTGCTGCTTTCGGCGCAATGCACCGACGAGCGGGTAAACAAGACGACACCTGCACTGTTTGCACTGGCTGATGATCCCCATCAGATGAGTAAGGTTCCGATCGAACAGATCAAGGAGATCATTCGTCCCTGTGGACTTGCACCGATGAAGTCCAAAGGTATTTTGGGTCTATCGCAAATATTAGTGGATCGATATGACGGTAAAGTGCCTCAAGATATGGAGGCACTGGAAGCGCTACCGGCAGTGGGTCATAAGACCGCCTCAGTGGTGATGAGTCAAGCTTTTGGTCAACCTGCATTTCCTGTAGATACACACATTCACCGGCTGAGTTGGAGATGGAAGCTGAGCACCGGCAAGAATGTTAAGCAGACCGAAAAAGACCTCAAACGACTTTTTCCCAAAGAACTGTGGAACAAACTGCATTTGCAAATGATCTATTTTGGTAGAACCTACTGCCCAGCCCGTGGCCATCGACCCGGGGAGTGCCCCATCTGCAAAGACTTTGGACGCAGAAGTATGTTTAAATAGTAGCACCTATTAGCTTGTTTGCAAGCTATCGGAACTTTGGTCATGACCCACCTTACCATCAGAAAAAAGCTGTATCGTTTCTTAGGAGATCGATGATCATAAGAAGTACATCCCTCAGTATTTTTGTGGATATGAACTGGTTAATAACCAGGATTTTGGGTCAATGCTGGATTTGCATCAATCTCTTGTTGTGGAATTGGAAAGAGTACATGGTGCGGCTGCGCTAACATTTTTCCACGGTCCTGAGCTGAGGAAATAAACTTGCCATGCCTGATCAAATCTTGGCGCCGCAGTCCCTCAGTGAAGAACTCCCACCCACGTTCTATAAGAATTTGGTCCCGAAGGGCTTCCTTACTTTCAAATTCACCCAAGTTGTAAGGTGGCACTCCTGCTCGATCCCTCAACATATTCAGCAGATTGATGGATTCTTGGTTGGGGCCATTGAGTTCATTAAGTGCCTCGGCACGAGACATAATGACCTCTGCATATCGAATGATAGGCATATCGTTGCCATGATTTTGCGCCAAGGCATTAGGATCCGGGGTAAATTTAAAACTGCGGGGATATTTTTTCTCAATACCAGGCGTAATTTCATCATTCAATAGGTCAACCACATTTCCTCCCTTATTGACGTACTTTTTCAAAATCCATCCAAATTTTCCATTTTCCGGATCGTAGTCCAGTGCTCGACGATCATCGGGATGGAAGGATTGTACAAACCACCTCCATAGTTGAAATTGGGCACCATAGTTTACCTGGCCGGTTGGATAGCCTACTGGATAAGCATGTGGGGTGTAGTTCCAACCCGGACCAGTATTTATTGACTCAAAGACAAACATCAACTCATCATTGCCTTCATTGTCGACAGAGAATATCGTTTCTACTGGTGTGATAAGCTTATATTTTCCCAAGGAAATGATCTCTTGGCAGACGTCGGCACATTTTTGCCATTGCTTCGTGTTGAGGAGAAGTCGGCTCAACAATCCGAGTGCCGAACCCTTGGTGGCCTTACCAGAGATTGATGCATCCACTGGAAGACTAGCTGCCGCAGCTTGAAATTCAGATTCGATAAAAGATCTTGTTTCATCGTCACTGGCACGGGTAATCTCCAGATCTAAATCACTAGCTGATTTTACCAATGGCACTGCCCCAAAGAAATCATAAAGTACACTATAATTAAAAGCTCTAAGAAATAGGGCCTCGGCTTTCAGCGAGGAAATTTTCTCTGCAGAAATCGAAGTCACATCATCTATGTTATCCAGTAAAGAATTAGCATTACGAATGGCTTCATAAAGTTCCCTCCAATTATTCCTAAAGAATCCGTTGCTTGCATTCCATTGAAAATTTGCAAAAGTAGCAGCAGGAGCAGCATATCCCCCTCCGCGCTCGAGCTGCAAATCTGTGGTCCATCCAGCAAACGAAAACCAGGTCTCTCGGTAGAGCGGCCGTGATTGCCGATAGGTAGCGGTTAACACTGCATTAATGCCCGCTTCGGAACTAAGAAATTGATCAGGTGCATACTCAGTAAATACCTGCTCGTCAAGAAAGTCTGTGCAAGAGGGCAAGAATGTGACGCTCGCTGCAATTATTAATAATAAACGCTTCATGACTTATTATTTGAAGTAATGATTCTATTTCTGCTAGAAATCTAGTTTAGCTCCAACCCGGATGGTTCTGGCAATGGGGTAATCGCTAAACGTAGCTCTTGACGTGCCGGTGCCATCCGAATTTCCATCTGGATCAAATCCATCGTAATCAGAGATCGTAAACAGATTTTCTCCCGATACATAGAGGTTTAGACCTTTGACGATGGCTTCAGATTCCAGAGGTAACTGATAATTAAGTGTAATATTTTTTAACCTTATGAATGAGGCGTCCTGGATCGTAAATGTGTTTACTTTGTTTTCCCCATCAGAATAAGCCGTGTAATTGACTCCCGACGGAAATTCTGCATCAGGATTGCTTGGACGCCAGCGGTCAAGATAATTTTGAGCAATATGGTTGCGCTCCTTGTTGATAGGATAAAGAGATTCGGCTACTAGATTATTGAATGTCTCGACACCATGTACACCCTGAAAATATACCTGCAGCCCAAAATTACCATATGAAAACGTGTTGGTCAAACCCCAAGTGAGATCGGGAAATGGATCTCCGAGTACAACTTTGTCATCGGCGTTAATTTCACCATCTGCATTTGTGTCATGGAAGATAGGATGACCGGGTAAGGCATTGGGTTGAGCTGAGCTACTGATATCATCCGTTTCCTGAAATATACCGTCGATCTGAAAACCGTAGAAAGACGACATGGGGAAACCCTCCTGGGTAATTAAATAATTACCGGAAAATCCGAATCCACCAAATACGATGCGTTGTGCGAATTCAGGCAGTTCAATAACCTCGTTTTCTAAGAGTGAGAATATCAAATCCGTTTCCCAATTGAACTTCCCCGTCATATTGCGTGTTCGTAGGGAGAAGTCAAAGCCGCTATTTCTTACCTGGCCTAGATTTACTCTCACACTAGTAAAACCCGTGGTGAAAGGCACTGGCTGCTGAAAAAGTTGGTCAAAGGTGTTTCTGCTGAAGTAATCGATGCTGCCTGAAATTCGATAATTCATAATGGCATAATCAATACCCACATTAAATTCCTTAGTGGTTTCCCATACAAGATCCTCGTTTGGTATTCTGGCAGGAATAGCTCCATTCTGCAGGGTGCCTCCTAGTACAGCGTTGCTACCAGCACGGAAGGTCTGGATTGTCTCGAAATTGTTGATTCCTTGGTTCCCGATTTCTCCGTAACCGATTCTCAACTTCAGATCACTAAAAATATTTTGACCGGTCATAAAATCTTCACTGGACAATTTCCATCCTAAGGAGGCTGAGGGAAAAGTAGCGAATTTGTTCTTTTCAGAAAATCGTGAAGTGCCATCTCGTCGGATCGATGCCGTCAGCAGATACTTGTCTTTATATGAATAGTTGATTCGACCCAACTGAGAATTAAGGCGATTTAAATTCTTGCCACTAGTTACTATATAGGTGTCAGGGTTGCCACTTTGTAGAAGGTTGGTTCCAGTCACATGCGAAAGAAAATCATCGGCATCGGAACGTGAGGTGAGTTGCTCGAAATTTTCGTAGGTAATGCCCCCCAATACTTTCAGAGCGTGGTCATTGCCTAAAGTAAATTCATATTCAGCAAGATACTCTGCAATCCAATAAGTGTTTTCACGGGTCGTAAGCGATGCTTCACCATTGAGGCCACGACCTCTTTGTGTCAATCCATTTTCATAAATGTCTCTACGAAAATGATCCAATTCTCCCCCTAACCGAACGGTTGCCTTGAGTCCTTTGATGACCTCATATTCTCCAAAAATGCTGGTGTAGGCCACTGTTTGCCTCTCTCTGTCATCTACAGCTAAAGCTTCGGCCATCGGATTTTCAATGGCTACGAGTGGATTACGATCATATAAGCCATCTTCATTAAGCTCGGGGCCAATGGTGGGGTCAAAAAGAAGGGCGGCTGTGAGTGCACCGGCTCCTTCATTGGTACCCCGACCTCCAGAAATTCGCTGGGTTAATGAACGATTGGTATTTAGGTTGATGCCAAAACGGAGTTTATCAGTAGGCGTGACTTCGTAGTTTATTCGTGCGTTAAACTTATCTTGTCCCGATTGAATCATGACACCTTCCTGATCAAAGTAGTTCAGTGCAACATAGTAAGTGGAATTATCTGTTCCACCGGACAGGGATAATTGGTGATTGTGGGTGATCGCATTTCGAAAGAGTAAGTCTTGCCAATCATAACCCTCACCTACAGCGGCGATTTTCTCCGGTGAGTGTATGATGTCGCCACCAGATTCGACATTGATATTGTTTAATACAGTCAGATACTCGCTGCCATTCAACATATCAACACGGTCTTTCACATCTTGGAATGCGACGTAGTTGGTATAGCTAAACAGTGGTTTTCCCTTTCTACCTTTCTTGGTGGTGATCAGTACTACTCCATTAGCAGCCCTTGATCCGTATATAGCCGAAGCCGAGGCATCTTTTAGCACCTCTATGGATTCGATATCATCCGGGCTCAAGGCTGTCACAGATCCACCTGGAAGTCCATCAATCACAACCAGCACGGCATTACTACTATTGATCGAGTTGGCTCCACGAATCTTAATATCGATGGCACCTCCGGGCCTAGAATCGACCTGACTTATCTGCACTCCAGATGCTTTACCATTCAGCAGTTGTAAGGCGTTGCTGTTGACTCCTTGAACAAATTCCTTTTCAGTCACTTTCACGATTGATCCCGTCAGATCCTGTTTCTTCTGTGATCCATACCCCGTTACGACGATTTCATCAAGTGCCACACCAACTTGCATGATTAGGTCGATGGTCGTTTGGTCAGTCACCACTACTTTTTGGGTCTGATAGCCAGTGTAGCTATATTGTAAAGTGGCATCTTCTTGGACCGTAATCTGATACGCTCCATCGAGGTCAGTGATCGTACCATTTTCTGTTCCAAGTTCTAAAATCGTGAGGCCTATCAGTGGCTCATTTTCCTCTGAGAGAATTTTGCCGACAATGGTCCTCTGTGCAAAGGCGTAGTGGCCCACACTAAGGTGGAGGACGATGATGAATAGAGAAATCTGTTTTACTTGCATTCGATTGGCTTTTCAAATAAACGAATATCGGATACCATTACTCGTTGAGAGTCTGTTCGCTGCAACAACCGTCGTGAGCACCTTTCAATGCGATCAAACAAAATACCGGTGCAACATTTATTGATGGGCTCCAAGGAGGATCTTGGAAACTTCCAGATTTCTAAATGCTTGCAACACAGTTGTTGAGAGGAGTTGCCCACCTAATATAAGGAAGTGAGTTGAGTATGCAAGTAAATAAAGTGCATATCTCCATTGGAGATAGGTCTACTGCTTGTACTTGTCGAAAGGACTGGCACTAAATGAGGCAGTCCAATTCCGGCACCTAACCTAGAATGGATAGTTAATGGCGAAATTCCAATTAATGACTTCGCTGGTAGGCAGTCCAGAGCGAATGGCCAGGTGCTTGCCTTCTTCATCAGCATAGGGATTGCGCACTTTCACGCCAATATCCAGGACTACTTTAAAATAGTCGGCATCAAACCGAATACCCATGCCAGAACCTACTGCCATCTGGTCTAAGAATGCTGAACTGATGCTTCCTCCCTCGCGTTCGTCTTTTTTCAATGTCCAAATATTGCCTGCATCGAGAAAAAGGGCTCCCTCTATTCTCCAAAAAACATCAAATCGGTATTCTGCATTGAGCAGGAGCTTCAGGTCGCCCGTTTGAAAAAAGGGATTGCCACTTTCTCTGGTGATGGTGGCGTCTTCATAGCTTCCGGGTCCCAATTCGCGAATGCGCCAGGCACGCATGCTGAGGGGACCTCCTAAGTAAAACTGTTTCACAAAAGGAATGACGTCTGTGGTTCCGAATGGAGCGGCAATGCCGAGGTTAGCCCTCAGGGCCAGGACTTGCTCGGGATTAAACTGCTTGTAGAGCCTACCATCCACTTCAAACTTAACAAAGTTTGCAAAGGAAAGCTCCCCGAGGCTCAGGGGTTTTTCCAGACCGTTGATGATGAGATTTGCCAGGTACATCTCAGCCCCTGTAACTTCAAAACTTCCGATGAGGGCAGAGGAGAATCCTCTGGCACCTTGAAATCTTTCTAATGTGTAGACAAACTTGTTGAAGAATGCACTCGTGAGCAATTGTGGTGCAAATGATTTACGAGCAAACGTTTGTTGGTTGTAAAGGGAATCAAAGCGCACCTTGATCGTTGGATTGAAGTAAGTCAGAGAGGGGTGTGTGATTTGAACCCTCTTGCGAAAGTTGATGCCATTGGTGACCGAACGAAAACCATATTCGGCAGACACGGAGTGATAGTTAAAAAATTTAAAGAGATCTACATATTCATAGCCAATGTCCAATATCGTGTTGGCTGAAGACTCGAGCGTGGCAATGCGATGATCGCCGATGAGCTTGCTCTTGTTAAGGGCAGTATAGAGGCCCAGAAAACCGGTGAATCTTGGAATTTCTAAAGTGTTATGGAAATTCACATTGGCAGCATTAATGAATTCTGATGGCTTTGCCTTGGGATTGACTTCGAAGCTGATGTCGATACCGTTTGAAAAACGCTCGGATCCACCAAAAAAATTGTTGTTGACCAAGCTGAGGTTGGTACCTAATCCTATGAAGGACAGATTGCTTACTGTGGTGCGATTGAGCTCAAACTCCACATTGGTTTCAAACTGCTTGGCTGGGTATAAGTCAATTTCAAAGTCTACCGTATCAGTATTGGGTGAGCGTGATCGGGTCTTGATATCCGCAAATCTCACTGCGGGTAACTGTAGCTGGACCCTCGTTTCGTTAAGATCCGATTTTCGATATAATTCGTTTGGTCTTAACTTAATGTAGTTTAAAAGGGTGCTGGGTTTGATCTTGTTCTTGTGGTCAAAGTTGACAAACCTGACTGAGTCAAGTGTCAAAACTTGGCTAAAGCCCATTTGATCCCTCCGGAAGAGATTGTTGATGACCACATTCCCGACATACTTACGTTTAAACTGACCTTGCTGCCCTGGTATGATCGGCAATCGAGATCGGACGGTGGCATCACTAGTATCGGTGGCTTCTAAGGCTCCAAAATTGCCAAAACTAAAATCTGCGTAACCGTCATTTTGCATGGCGGTGATAATGCGCTGTTTTTCCATGCCTACACGAGCGCTAGATACGGGATCTCCAGGCCTCAGCAGCGTCTCATGTTGTTTGCTTTCCACGATGGTACGTACGGTGCTGTCGCGCACCTCAAAGTCAAAGGATTCAATGCGAAATAATCGGTTTGGTTTGACGAAATAGTGCACGCGGGCATGCTGGTTGATGATGGTGTCTTCATACCAGACCTGTGCCTCCAAGTAGCCCTTGTTAAAAAGCAATTCATCCATCTTTTTTACGGTTTCCTCAGTCTTAGAGGGATCATACAGGCTGGGAGGTTCTACGAGTTTGCGTTGGACAAATTTGTCAAAATCCGTAGAGTCTCCTTTTTCTTCCTGTCGATAATAAAACCATAGCCTTGGCTTGAAAAAGATAAAGGTCTTGTCATTGGGCACTTGTTCTAACTGAGTCTGTAATTCATACCGGAGCGTATTTTTGTCAGCCACAGACTGATCTGAAATTATTTCGATCTTGTTCTTGACCAGGAGCTGTTCGTTTTGACCGAGGTACTTATGAGTGTTGCAGGCGGAGAGTAGGAAAAAGAGTACGTAAATCTGGGCGGCCCTGGTAAGGGTCAGGGATTGCTTACATTTGGGTGGGCAGTAGGATATCGTATATGGATGGCCAGAAAATATCAAAGAGTAAGCTTAAATATTTACAATCTCTAAAACTAAAAAAGTATAGGCAAAAGTATGATACTTTCCTCCTGGAAGGAAGAAAAGTCATACTTGAGATAATAAATCATAAAAATCTGGTAATAAAGGCTTTATATGCCGAGAAATCCTGGATAGCAACATACGGATATATATTAGAAAATGGTAATATACGTGTCTTTGAGGTAACCTCAGCTCAGTTGAAGAAAATCAGTGCCTTAAAGACTCCAGATCAGGTATGTGCGGAAATAGAGATATCTCCTATTTCCTCATCAATATCACGGACAAAGGGCTGGATAATGTACCTCGACCGTATTTCTGATCCGGGAAATTTGGGCACAATGGTGCGCACCAGCGATTGGTTTGGAGTGGGAGCCATCTGCCTTAGTCCCGGATGTGCAGATCTTTACAATCCCAAGACATTGCAAGCATCCAAAGGAAGTTTTGCCAACGTGCCGATCCATCGAAAATCAGCGACCCACCTGCATAAGATTTTGAGAGATCGGAAGTGGTATTTTGCAGATTTGCGAGGTCAGGATATTAGAAGTTTTCCCAAACCGAAACCCGGAGTGCTCGTGATCGGAAACGAAAGTCAAGGTATTTCCTCAGCACTACTTGATCTGCCACATACTAAGTTAACAATCCCACACCATCCCGGCAGTCGGGCTGAGTCCCTGAACGCATCGGTAGCTGCTGCTGTGATGCTCAGCTACTTAGTCAAGTAACTCTGGCAGGAGGGTATGTGATACTAAAGCAATTTTTCCAGTTCTTCTTCCAACTTATAGGGGCTTACACTGGTCGAAGCGATGGTGCCATCTTTATCGATCAGGAATGTCTTAGGTATGCCCCGTACTCCATAGGTACTCGCAGGAGCGGAGTTCCAATATTTGAGATCACTGACGTGATAAGGCCAGGTTAATTTATCTCGCTTGATGGCCTCAACCCATCGATTTTTCTGTCCTGGCCTATCCAGGGAAACACTGTATACCGTGAAGCCACGATCCTTATATTTGTTATAGGTTTTTACCACATGTGGATTGGCTCTACGACAAGGTCCGCACCATGAAGCCCAGAAATCTAGCAGGACCACCTGGCCTTTCAGATCAGACAAGTTTATCACCTCCCCATCAGGGTTGGGTAGGGTGATTTCGGGAGCTGGCTGGCCAACCTTGATCAGCTCTTGAGCCTGACTTCTGGCTATCTGCTTTTCCATTTCAGACAGTTGTGTCTGGTAGACCGTCGTATATGGGCTTTCTGGATAAGTGGCTGCAAGACGATTGGCTACCTTTTTCATCATAGTCATATTGGCAGGGCTGGGTGGTAGTGCCGATGCATAGTGCATGGCAAGTATTGGATCTTTCGCATCTTCAATCAAGGCGTTGATGCCTTGTAGATCAATGGTCCGTTCCCTGATCTTCTTGACATTCGATACCAGCTCGTTGGCTACGGGAGCACCTTCCAGATTAAAGTCATAAGATCCAATTCGGTCTAGGTGCGTGTTTAATGTGATCGACTTTTCTGTTCCGTCCAAGAAGATGATCGCTCTCTGCGAACCTACTCTAATACGGTAAATTCCTGGATCAGGTTTTTCTTTTAATTCCATCCGAAAAGTACCGTCAGTACCTATGGGTGCTTTGGCGATCACCTGAGTCTTATTCATGATCATCTCGTCAAAGAACAATTGCATGTCTTCCCCAGCATCGATCTTACCCTCTAGCACCGTGCCCTTTGATGCTGAAGTACCACAACTCGCAATCAAGATCGCCGAAACAAAAACCAAAAACATGTACCAATATCTTGTCATCGCTAACTTTTTTTTTCCTGAAAAATGTGTCCAGTGCTTGCGGATCCACTCGTAGATATCTCCCAATGCAATGGCAACGCCCAATTTTAACAATAGATATAAACGCAAATTGTTGTCATGTTAGTACGATATCTCGCGCAACAATATCACCATGCCAAACATATTACGATTCCTGCAAATATAAGGAATCAAAACGTCGTATCGAACTGTTGTGTAGGCAAGTAGACAAAGGGTAAGTCAAATTCACTCTTCGACCATTTCGTGGCCCCCATTAAAGACCTTGTGCCATTTTCTAACGCAGGTAGAGTCATCAGTAAAAGAATGCCAACGCTGGTGGGTGAAGGGATCACCACTGCAGAGGTTGTAATCCCAAATGGAGACCACCAGGAGGATTTCAATCATTAAATTCCAGGGGGACATTAAATGCTGCATAAAAGGTAAATGTTTTATATATTGTCGAATAAATCGACATATAGTAGACTACATATCCGGCATTATGACATTTCTAAAAGGCAGAGGTGCCCAAACCAATCCACCCGAGAGATTCGCTGACTACATTAAGATGGAGCACCAAATCACTAGGGAGGATGTTGAAGAGGGCCTTTATAGGACGAGCTACATCGTTGTGGATCCAAAGACGATTGTCAACAAAGTAGATAGCCCAGATGTGGGAATGTCTTACTCGATCAATCCCTATCAGGGATGTGAACATGGCTGTGTGTATTGCTATGCCCGTAATACCCATCCCTATTGGGGATATAGCGCTGGAATCGATTTTGAATCGAAAATTATGGTCAAGAAAAAGGCACCCCTGTTACTGCACAAGCATCTGAGTAAGAAGTCTTGGCAGGGCACACCGATCATGCTTTCAGGAAACACAGATTGCTACCAGCCGCTCGAGCGAGAACTCAAAGTTACCCGTGCTCTCTTACAGGTTTTTAGAGCTTTTGATCATCCCGTGGGCATAATCACCAAGAATAAATTGATCCAAAGAGACCTTGATCTCCTGATTGACTTGAATAAGGACAGGTTGGTGCAGGTGATTGTATCGATCACTACTCTGGATGATTCCTTGAGGCGTAAATTAGAGCCTCGAGCAGCAAGCGTTAAGCAGCGTCTTCAGACCATCGCCGTATTAGCGAAAGAAGGGATCCCTACTGGGGTGATGGTCGCTCCCTTGATTCCAGGATTAAACGATCATGAAGTGATCGAGATCATGAGGGTTTCTGCCTTGATGGGTGCATGCAAAGCTGGGATGACAATCGTGAGACTTAATGGAGATGTTGAAGCCATATTCAAAGATTGGTTATCAAAAACTTATCCTGACCGAAGTGAAAAGATATGCAGGGGCATTCGTGATTGCCATGGAGGCTCATTAGGGGACAGCCGCTTCTCTTTGCGCATGAAAGGAGAGGGCCCTTATGCTAAGGTACTTGGGGATCAATTCAGGTTGGCAGCACTCAAGTATTTTGGAAAAAACGAATTCCCAGCCATGAATATGGAGCTATTTAAGCGATCGAGGGCGCATCAATTACAGCTAGATTTGTAGCATTCACCGAGTACATGTCACTCTCAAGGCTTTCTGTTCCGATATCGCATCATCACAGGGAACCCTGGGGCATACCGGGATCACTTCGACCGGTGCTTTGATTGGTATCAGGATTCGATCGGAGCATTTTAGTACCTAGCTCAATGGCTATCGACTCTTGGCTAAGCTGGTATCCAGTAGGTAGGATCTTGCTTTGGCCAGGGCAGCAAGACCAATGGCATCCTGAAGGATATTACTGGAGATGAAGTTGTCTATGTCAAACTCACGGATGATCTTGACGGAGATATCCTCGGATGCATCCATGTTTAGTTGGGCCACCTTTCTTGCATCAAGCGCTATAAAATGATGACATCTGTTATTGACGTAAGCAGGATTGAGAAAAGTAGCGCCTGTATATATCCATTCTTTGGCTTCATATCCAGTTTCCTCCAGCAACTCTCGTTTGGCAGCCTCCAATGGTGCTTCCCCAGCGTCGATGAGTCCCGCTGGCAATTCTGTCATACATGCATCACCTCCAAATCTAAATTGCTCTACTAAAATTAAGGACTGTTCGGGAGTGATTGCCACCACATTGATGGTATCGGCGCATTTTAGGACAAGTGCTTTTATGATAAAATGATTGCGTGGATTCTTCATATGGCGAAACTCCACATCAAACAGGGGTAGGTCAGGTCCTTGCTCCTGCTTCACCAGCAACCATTCTGAGGGTCGATCGTTTTCCATATGCATAGGTCAAATGTAATTCTTATTCCCTGTACGATTTTGTTTTCCACACCTGCTGGCTTCAGGGATGAATGTTGATATTGGGGCAACATCTCTGCTGCAGGGTCAGACCGGTCGCCATATTTATGATCGGACTTGTCGATTTCAATTATTCTGATCGACGCTGATTATCTTACCAAGCGAAATCTTATTTTTATGAAGTCCAACTCACATCTCAAAATGACTGAACAGTGTGCTTCTACTGTCTTGATGGTCAGGCCGGCTCATTTTGGCTATAACGAGCAAACGGAAGATGACAATGCTTTTCAATCACAGCAGGATGATCTAACAGAGGAAGCGGTACATGGTTTGGCTCTATCTGAATTTGATGCTTTGGTTGCCATACTTAGAGACCAGGGTGTGGAAGTGTTTCAGGTCGAAGATACAGATCACCCCATAAAGCCCGATGCGATTTTTCCTAATAACTGGGTTACTTTCCACGCCAATGGAGCGATCATTACCTATGCCCTGCGCCCGTCAAACAGAAGAGCTGAACGACGCGAAGACGTGCTTGATCAGATCTCCGAGCGGTATGGTTTTGATCGGAGGTATTCCCTAGAACATTATGAGGATAAGCATCAGTTCTTGGAAGCTACTGGTAGTATGGTTTTTGATCGACCAAATAAGATGGTATATGCCTGTATCAGCGAGCGCACCAATCCGCTGATTTTGGATAAATTTTGTGCGCTAACTGGCTTCGGCCGCAAGGTTTTTCGAACAAAGGATCCGGCTGGTCACCCTATCTATCACACCAATGTCATGATGTGCATTGGTGAGATGTTTGCGGTGATATGCACAGAAGTGGTAGATCCTCAAGACAGGCAAGATGTAGTCCATCATTTGGAAAAGGCCGAAAAAGAGGTGATTGAGATAACTTATGAGCAGTTAACAGCTTTTGCAGGAAATATGATTCAGCTGAAGAATCAGCAGGGTGAGTCTTTTATTCTGATGTCCAAACAAGCTTACCATTCTCTGGATCCCGTTCAGATAGATCGCTTGAAATCTCACGGCAAACTTCTGCCTTGCGCTGTCCCAACCATTGAGTCGATCGGTGGTGGAAGCGTCAGGTGTATGGTGGCTGAAATCTTCCCTCCACACAGGCTCAGCTGATACCGTAGTTGTAGGCTGAGACCGCAGAGTGAACGGATTCTCATCGGTGTGGATAACAACTTGATCACCGTTGCTTCATGAGATTTGCCCTGGTATTCACGCTGATACAAATGTCTGCAAGATGGAGTCAGGATAAATCGATATGCTCTTGGCAAACCCGACGGCCCAATTTTCCGTTTACTTTGTTAGTTTTGAATGGGTAACACAATGGTCCCTCATGTTTAATAATAAGGTAAGAGTTGGCATTACCCTTTCTGGCGGTGGAGCCAGAGGCTTCGCACATATTGGTGTGCTCAAAGCACTTGAAGAAGCTGGTGTTCAGCCAGATGTGATTTTTGGTACCAGTGCTGGTGCGATCATCGGAGTGCTATATGCACAGGGTTATGCACCGGATGAGATCAAGGAAATTGCCATGGCGAGCAACATCTACAAGGTCTTTCGTTTGGTGCTACCAAGACGCGGACTGAGCAATCAGGATTACATCCTCCGACAGCTTCGCGAGCATGTGCCATCAAATTCTTTCGAGGGCTTAAAGAGAAAGTTTTACGTTGGGGTCACAAATCTGAATGCCGGTAAGCATGAGATATGGGACCGAGGACCTTTGCACGACTTGGTCATCGCTTCTTCGGCCGTACCAGGGATTTTTCAACCCATTGAAATCAATGGATCTTATTATGTAGATGGCGGTGTCATGAACAATATGCCTGCCGACCCCATCCGAAGTCATTGTGATTTTCTCATAGCGAGCAATGTCGTGACCAAAATGGAGAAATCAACCAACCAATTGAGTGGTCTCAAGAGCATCTTAGCACGAACTTTTGAAATCTCGCTTTGGTACCGGTCCAGGCTCAACTATGAATCGTGCGATCTCATTATTGAGCCTGATGGTTTGCATGACTATCATATCTTTAATTTTGGAAAGGCTAGGGAAATTGTGGATCTGGGCTATAAGGCAGGTAAAGCAAAGATTCACCGCATCAGCAGAGATTTACATCAGCTGGCCAAACACGGATGATCTGGACTTCAATCAGGTCCCAACCACAGAAGGCTAGTCGAGAAATACATTCATTTCTTTCACATCCTTGATGGCCACCGAAATGTTGTCTTTTAGAGTAGTGGCGAGCGATAAGCCGACGTAGTCCACTTGGATGGGAAATGATTTGTGTTTTCTATCTACCAACACAGCCACTTGGATCTTGCCAGGTAGTACGTTCATCAGCGGCAGCATCGCAAAGAACAACGTTCTACCTGTATTGGCCACATCGTCCACTACTATGATGACCTTATGCTTCAATTTATCCGTTGGGGTGTCGATCGTAATGTCATTTGAGAGAGGGTCCGCCGGATTCAGGCGGATCTTTGTAAGTTGACAAGGAATGTCCGTTATTTTCTTCAGACTACGGTCGAGCAGTTTGGCAAAATATGTTCCGTTGTTATTGATGCCTGCCAACACAATTTCTGATGCACTGTAGTTCTGCTCCAGTATTTCAATCGCCAGGCGTTTGATTTTTTGTTTAATCTGTGCTTCATTCAGTATTTTCATTCGGATAAAGATCTTAGATTATCGATGGATTTGGATCCCTCTCTTTAGGCTTTGGTAGATGACTTGATACGGTAGCTGGCCACTTTCTTCTCTGAGCAAGTCAGTGGTGCATCAATATCATGATTCATATTCCGGGTTAAGATAGCAAATGCTTAGATTTGAGGAAGTGGATAGATCGGTAGCGTCATAAGATATGGGATTGTCGCAGATATTCTTTCTGATTGCTCTATCAGGATTGGTCTGGCTGGCTGCGCGGCTGTATGGTCGTGTATATCGAAATATCAACTTGGGGAAGCCTTTCGATCTAGGAGGGGACCGAGTAAGACGATTGCAGCAGATGGTGTTGGTGGCTTTTGGCCAGAAGAAGATGTTCAAACGGATCATCCCCGCTTTGCTCCACCTTTGTATCTATGTCGCCTTCGTCTTCACACAGATAGAATTGATCGAGATCATCCTGGATGGTTTATTAGGCACGCATCGGATTTTTGCTCGGAGTTTAGGCAGTTTCTATTCGATCGTGATCAATACCATTGAGATGCTCTCCGTGCTGGCTCTGGTGGCTACCCTCGTTTTCCTGTGGCGTCGTAATATCAGGCATGTCGACAGGTTTGAAAAACCGGAGATGTCTGGGTGGCCTAAACTCGATGCCAATTTGATCTTATTGGGTGAGATTATCTTGATCGTGGGGATTTTCACCATGAATGGAGCTGATACCCTATTGCAAGATATCGGTAGCGCTGACTATCCGGAGACCGGAACTCTTTGGCTGAGTGGTATCGTGGGCACCCAGTTTTTTGGCGGTATGCAGGAGACTACGCTGGTGATCCTGGAACGGGTAGGGTGGTGGTTGCATGTGCTGACAGTCTTTGGTTTTTTTCTGTATTTACCGGTCTCAAAACACCTACATATTCTACTGGCATTCCCCAATACCTATTTGGCGAGATTGACCCCCAAGGGTCAGATGGCAAACATGCCAGCAGTGATGTTGGAAGTGCGGAATATGCTTGGGCTATCCGAGGCCAACATATCTGAAGAAGACACAGAAATTCCGGAATTTGGTGCCAGAGATGTCATGGACTTGGATCGTCGCCATCTCCTGGGCGCTTACACTTGTACGGAGTGCGGAAGGTGCACGGCAGTTTGTCCAGCCAACATCACTGGTAAAAAGCTATCCCCACGCAAAATCGTGATGTCGGTTCGAGATCGAATGGAAGAAGTGGGACGAAAACTGGATGCTCAGGATCAGAATTTGCGGAAAGACAAAGAGCAGGTGTTGTCAAAGGAAAATTTTGAAGACCAGAGATCCCTGTTTGATTACATATCAGCTGAGGAATTGAATGCCTGTACTACCTGTAATGCTTGTGTAGAAGCCTGTCCAGTGTTGATCGATCCTTTGTCAATAATCCTAGAGCTTAGACGCTATGAAATCCTGACCAGAGCGGCGGGACCTGCCGATTGGATGCCCATGTTCACCAGTCTAGAGAACCATGGATCGGTCTGGCAAATGAATGCTTCTAGAGATGATTGGACGAGAATATAAAACGACTAGATGTGAATAGAATTCCGGTAATGAGTGAGGACTTCCAAGATGACAAGCGGCCTGAAATATTGTTTTGGGTGGGTTGTGCTGGTAGTTTTGATCCCAGGGCAATTAAAGTGACCCAAGCCTTCGTGAAGATCTTAGCATCGGCGGGTATTGAATATGCTGTATTGGGCAAAGAAGAGCAATGTACTGGCGACCCGGCTCGCCGTGCAGGTAATGAGTTTGTTTTTCAGATGCTCGCATTACAAAACATTCAAACCCTCAATACATACGGGATCAAGAAGGTAGTGACAACATGCCCCCATTGCTTTAATGTCCTAAAAAATGAGTATCCCGAATTGGGAGGACAGTATGAAGTCATACACCACACCCAATTGATATCTCAGTTGCTGGCAGAAGGTAAAATAAAAGTGGAAGGTGGTGCCTTTGATGGGAAGACGATCACCTATCACGATTCGTGTTACCTAGGAAGAGCCAACGATGTTTACGAGGCACCCCGAGAAGTCATTAAACATCTAGATGTTCAGCTTGTTGAAATGCAAAGAAGTAGATCAAAGGGCCTCTGCTGTGGGGCAGGTGGCGCTCAGATGTTTAAAGAAGATGAACCAGGGGATCGAAGGATCAACCAGGAGCGTATAGAGGAAGCCATTGACGTAGATCCAGCCATCATTGCAGTCAATTGTCCTTTTTGCTTGACGATGTTAACAGATGGTCTTGCAGCCAAAGAAAAACAGGAACAAGTCATGGTGTTTGATCTGTCTGAATTAGTGGTCAATAGTAAGCAGTTATGAGAGTATCATTCGATCAATTAGGTCCCGATGCCCGCATCTGGATTTATCAAAGTACATCACCATTTACTCGGGAGATAGCAGATGAGCTGCAGGCAGACATACAGGAGTTTACCGAGCAGTGGAGCGCCCATCAACAACCGTTGGCAGCTTATGGAGAGGTCTTGCATCATCGATTTGTGGTATTGATGGTAGACGAGCGCTTAAACAAAGCCAGCGGTTGCTCAATCGATGCTTCTGTGGCCTTTATCCGGGGGCTCGAAGAAAAATACAGCCTCCAACTCTTTGACCGCATGACCTTTTCTTTTGTCCATGGTGACCAGATCACGACGGTTCCTAAAGAGCAGTTTTCAGCACTCTACAAGAGTGGTGAGATCACTGAAGACACAGTGGTATTTGACAATTTGATCAGGACAAAGGCCGAGTGGGATTCTTGGCAAAAGCCTCTAGGTAAGAGTTGGTTAATGAGGTTCGTTTGATTAATTACTTTAATTCGGTTCAAGGAAAGTTGTTCAGAGTCAACTTTGAATCTGAATAATCTTCTTATCAAAGGGGTTGAGGGCTGTACCGATGACATCCGCCTCGACCTCAATCCGATATTCGGACTTGACCGACTTCAATTTCTTAGCTGCGGTGACCAGGCCCCTAAGCAGGAAGTTTTTAGACTGCAATTCATCCATCCTTGAGCTAACTCGATTAAAATCAAGGTCAAAATCGATTTCTATTAGTTCCTTCTCCGGAATATCAATCAGCCGATGGATTTCTTTCTCTGCCAGCAAATATTCATCTGTGAGCCTCCGTTTCTTTCTTCCCCGAATGTATTTTTCAATCAGCTTGAAATGTAGTGAAGAAATGGTCTGGTTATGCATCGAATAAAATCTGAGTTGACCTCGGATTTTCTTCTCCTGTGGTGCAATGGTGTCTGGCGCTATCACCTGCACCTTGACACCTTCTATTCCGAGCCATTTTTTTACTTTCCCCAACATAATCTTCCGTGGTTTCTATGCAATAAAGGTGACTTGATCAAAAATTGTTCCCCAGCTTAGGCCATTGTAACCGGTAAATTATACCAAGAGACGGTTACTACCGACCAACATGAGGTGAGATGAGCTCTATTGTGCTTGTTTACTCAGCATCTCGAGCATCTCTTCGTCGCTCTTACCGAGATTTTTTAGCAGAAATTGAGCATCATCGTTAAAATCTGAGTCGGGATACTTGTCAATAAAAGATTGATATAGGACTTTGGCCTTGTCAAAGGCCTCTAAGTCTTCATCAGTCATGAAGGCATGTAAAAACAGGGCCTTAGATGCTTGGGGACTATCGGGATGATTTTCATATAAAAACTTGAAAGATTGCTCAGCCACTTCAAAATTTCTCGCAGATCGTGCTGCTTCCCCAGCCTTCCACATGTACTCGAGTTTTTCATCACCTTGTGTAGCATCCGCCATTTCCAGATAAAGTGTGACCAGTTTCTCTAAAACTTCTGGGTTTGGTGAACTTTGCAGTGCTGTTTCCAGGTTATTTATTTCAGTTGTATGATCTACCTTACCCCTGCATCCTGCAATCACCACAAAAGACAAGAGAAAACATATATTGAGGCAATGTCTCATGGACAGTTGTTATATTGGATCACAAATTTAATTTAATGTTAACGAAAGTTAGCCGGAGTTTATTAAAAAATAGCAAGACTATGATACGAATCATCCCATTGGCAGTAGCCATCTTTCTAAGTGGCACTCTGTTTGCCCAGATTAAAATAAATAGTCCTTATAAGAAGGAGAAGGACAAGACCTACATTCCAGGGGGAGATGAGAAGGCACCCACACCCAAGGATAGAAAGGCACCCAGATCAAGTACCAACCGCACTAGCCAGCCTACCACAAATCCTGGGGCAAATACAAGTAGTTTTGAGGAAGATGAGATGGCCATCACCAATGTGGTGAAAGGTCTCCTCAATGCGATGAATATGTCTGATATGAACAAGGTAAAAAGCCTTTTTTCACCGCAAGGCAGATTGATCAGCATAGATGAAAATGGGAAGATGAATGACTTGACCGTTCAGGAGTTTGCCAAGATGATTGGAGAGTCTAAGCGCGGATCCCTTAGGGAGGAAATCAAGGATATGGATGTGAAGATCGATGACCGCCTAGCGACAGCCTGGGTCGAATATGACTTCTTCTACAACGGTAGTTTTAATCACTGTGGAGTTGATGCATTTCAGCTATACAAGTCGGGTTCAACCTGGAGGATTACACAGATCTCTGACACTAAACGTGCTGACTGCAGCAAAGGAGGAAAAGCAGCAGTCATTCACCAAACGATGGATGCCTGGCACGCAGCTGCAAGCCGCGCGGACATCAATGCCTATTTCTCCCGATTTGGGAACGACGGCGTTTTTCTAGGTACCGATCCAGGTGAGAACTGGTCGAAAGATGAGTTTTATCGCTTTGCGAAACCATTTTTTGACAAGGGCAAGGTATGGGATTTCAAAGCGACTGAGAGAAATGTCTATTTCAATGAGGATGGTGATATCTCATGGTTTAACGAATTGCTTGATACTTGGATGGGCAAATGCAGAGGATCGGGAGTGATGCGCAAGACCGATGGTGGCAAATGGGAATTGGCTCAATACAATCTAGCCATTCTCATCCCCAACGATGTTGTTCAAGACTATCTGAAGCTGATCCAGAAATAGTGACATTTGGGCTCAGTGTTCTGAAGCTCAATAAATTAAGGCCGCTGGTGTTTGGCCCTCTTGGTACTGATGAAAGGGGTGCGCCCTGTTGTCAATCACTGATAAAGTAGGTACTTAGCCCTGACCTGCTTGAAGGTATCTAGGTCTGATTTCCATCTCGCTCTGATCTCTGCTGCCGTCTTACCCGCAATAATGGCTTTCCTGAGTGTGGTGGTGCCTGCGAGTTTATCAAACCACTTGGCATTAAAGAAGACCTCCTTGTCAGGGAAAGCCTGAAAATTCTCTATCAGGTAATCCAGATTTATTTGCCCCTCAGCCTTTATGCTTTGAGGTGTGAGCACGGTAAGGTCGACACCCTTGCACAATTGGCCTTGCAGTTTGGGCTTAGCTGCCCCATACCTTGGTAAAGGTGTAAATTGGTCAGATCCGATGGAGCCAGTGGGATGCCCTATCACTTGAAACTGCTTGTCGGTGCCTCGGCCAATGCTCATGACAGTACCCTCGAAGAAGCATAGTGAAGGATAGAGCAATACCGATCGAATATTGGGTAGATTGGGAGAGGGTGCAACCGGCAGCTCATAGAAATCATCATGTTGGTATTGTTGACAGGGTATGACGGTCAGATCACAACGTACACCGTTTTCCAACCATCCTTCACCATTGATCATCCGGGCATATTCTCCAATGGTCATGCCGTAGACCACCGGTACCGGATGCATGCCGACAAAAGATCGAAATTCATTTTCCCTCATGGGGCCATCCACATAATGTCCATTTGGGTTTGGCCGATCTAAGACGACAAATGGCACTTTACTTTCTGCACAGGCTTCCATCACATAGTGCATAGTAGAGATGTAGGTGTAGAAACGTGCACCGACGTCCTGGATATCAAAAAGCACTAGATCAATCCCGTCGAGATCGCTGCCCGATGGTTTTCGCTTTTCTCCATATAAACTGATAATGGGCTTGCCAGTCTCTGAGTCAATTTTGTCTTCAATATGTGATCCTGCATCTTCGTCTCCTCGAAATCCATGCTCCGGTGAAAAGATGCACTCGATCTCAATCTGCTGTGTCAACAAGGTATCGACCAGATGTGTTTCGCCCACTCTAGAAGTCTGATTGACCACTAAGGCAACTTTCAGATTCCTTAACAATCCGAGGTACTCATTCATATGATCAGCTGCAGGAATAGCTGCCCCTTCACTAAGTGACTGGCCCTCAGGTTCCTGCTTTGAGGAATCTACTTTCTCTAAACAATGGATGGTGCCGAAACCCAGTAGAACGATGAGAGACAGATTATAATACATAAGATATTTTTTTAATTTCATGCTCCGATGCGAAGATATGCAATAATCGATGTCGAAACGACAGGCGGCTCATCAAGGCGAGACAAAATTATCGAAATCGCCATAGCTGTGCACGATGGGTCTCGCATTATTGATCAATTTGAGTCACTGATTAATCCAGGTAGATCCATTTCGAGCCAAATCAGCAGGCTCACTGGGATCACTAACGAAATGTTGGTGGACGCACCCCGTTTTTATGAAGTGGCAAAGCAGGTAGTGGAGATGACCACAGACTGCATCTTTGTAGCCCATAATGTGAGGTTTGACTATAGTTTCATCAAGAAGGCCTTTGAGAGTCTGGGATATACCTATACGCGTAAGCAACTCTGTACTGTACGCCTCAGTCGCATGATTAATCAGGATCTGAGGAAGCATGGTCTGGATGCATTGTGCAGCCATTATAATCTTCAGATAGACCATCGACATCGAGCTATGGCCGATGTACATGCCACTGCTACGATTTTCGAAAAGCTGCTGGCGAGTCAAGATGGATCTGAGGCCGTAGACGACATTGTGAATTACGGCATCCGTGCTTCCAGATTACCGGTTGATATCAGCCTTGAACAATTGCATGCGCTTCCCGAGGCATGTGGTGTATACTACCTTCACAGCAAACACGGAGCGGTTATTTATGTGGGAAAGAGCATCAATATCAAGAAGCGAATCATGCAGCACTTTGCAGAGAACACAGCTAAGTCCAACCGGCTGCAACAGCGCGTAAGTGACATTACTTACACTTTGACCGGGAGTGAGTTAGTGGCATTACTTTTAGAAGAGCAAGAAATCAAAAAACTGCAGCCAGAAATCAATCGCCAACTGCGTAGGAAACTTCTGCCATTTGCCCTGTACTATTTTGAGGACGATGAAGGCTATCTGCATCTCAGAGCTGAAAAGATTAAGAAAAACACTCCAGAGGGATATGTGGTCGTCAAAGAATATCCCAAATTGGCCTACGCCAAGGGTCACTTAGAGGGGCTGATCGAAGAGTTTGACCTATGCCAGCATCGGTGCGGTGACCGCACAGGGATCGGGGCTTGTTTTAATCATAGGATCGGTCAATGTCTTGGTGCATGCATTGGGATAGAGGCCAAAGAAACTTATAATGAGCGAGCTCAAAAAGCCATCGCCTATCTCCAGCGGGTTGTCAAAGATAACTTCTTTGTGATCGATGAGGGGCGAGAGATCAGCGAGAGATCGGTGGTGATGATAGAACAAGGTCAAGTGAAGGGTTATGGTTATTTGCCAGAAGGTAGCGTGGTGACCAACACCGAATCCCTTGAATCTGTGATCAATCCTATCCACTGTTCCCGAGATGCGCAAAGGATTGTCCATTGGTATCTCAAAGAGAAGAAGATGGAAAAAGTCATACCTTTCTAGCACCATCCCTTTTCCGTGTCGAGGTGGTTTTAAGCCATATTCCATGATCCTCGAAGATGAGCGTCCATCGGTTGTTCAACCCAGATGGCCGATCCGAGTATGATGGGTCTTTTTATTTCACTATTTTCATCATGACATTACTAGGCATGAACATGATTGATGGTAGATTAAAAAAACTGAATAATGCAGTTTGGTTGCACTGTAAGGTACTTACTTAGAGGCAAAAAGAAAATGGAAACTGAAAGAATGTTTAAAGGAGTCAGTATTTTTGAATTTAGTAGTCGATTTACGTGTAAAGCGGATTGTCTGGATTACTTGAGTGAAATCAAGTGGAGCAGTGGATATTCATGTCGCAAATGTGGTAATGGGAAATATTGTGGGACAGCTCGATACGGAGAAAGACGATGTACCAAATGTCGTTCTGTGGAATCCCCTACTGCCCATACCCTTTTTCATAAAGTAAAATTTCCGTTGCACAAGGCATTCTACATTATTTTCTATCTAAGCACCTCGACAAAAGGAATGTCAACCTATGAATTAGCTCGAAAGTTGGACATGAATCAACCGGTAGTGTGGCGCTTTAAAACGAAGGTCATGTTAGCAATGAAATCAAGTGGGAAATATCCGATTGATGGTGCGGTGGCTGTAGATGAAACGATGATCGGGGGCAAGGTGAAAAAGCAGCGCGGCCGAAGTCAATCGACTAAAAAACAGGTAGTTGTGGCTATCCAGAAACACCCTGGAGGTGGAATCAGCAGGGCATATGCAAAGGTTATTCCCAATGCTGGCAGCAAACAGCTAGAGCCATTCTTTGACCAACATATTGACCCAGATGCAATCGTAACGACCGATAAATGGAGAGGTTACTCCCCCATTGCTCGAAAAGGAAAATATCATGTTGACCAGATCCACTCTAAAAAAGGAGAGAATTTTCCTTTGATGCATCGGTTTATTATGGGGCTCAAATCTTGGTTGAGAGGTATTCATCATCAAGTAAAATATCTACAAAAGTATCTCAATGAGTATACCTACAGGTTCAATAGGCACCTGTATAAAGACATTCTATTTCATAATCTTACCAATAGATTAATGCTTCATCCACCATGCACGATTCCAGATTTGAAATTTGTAACGTAAATGAATTATTCAGTAAAAAAATACTGGCGCACTAATCTGAAATATCTGGCCATTTTACTGGTCGTGTGGTTTTTGTGTTCTTACGGCGCGGGCATTATCTGGGCTGATGAGCTGAATAAGATAAGAATTGGCGGATTTAAATTGGGCTTCTGGTTTGCTCAGCAGGGCTCAATCTATGTGTTTGTGCTGCTTATCTACGTCTATGTGCGATTGATGAATCGGCTTGATACCAAGTTTGATGTAAACGACTAAACCTACCCCGACCAAATGCAAGTACAAACCTGGACATTCATCATCGTAGGCCTAACTTTTGCCATTTACATTGGCATAGCGATTTTATCAAGGGCTTCTTCGACAAGTGAATTTTATGTAGCCGGTAAAGGTGTCCATCCCATCACCAATGGTATGGCGACGGCTGCTGATTGGATGTCAGCAGCTTCTTTCCTATCCATGGCGGGATTGATTGCCTTTATGGGGTATCAAGGAGCTCAGTACTTGATGGGATGGACGGGAGGATATGTACTGCTAGCTCTGTTATTGGCGCCCTATTTGCGAAAATTTGGGAAGTTCACCGTCCCTGATTTCATCGGCGAGCGCTATTACTCTCAGACGGCCAGGCTGGTGGCGTTGATCTGTGCTTTATTCATCTCTTTTACCTATGTGGTGGGACAGATGAAGGGTGTTGGTGTAGCCTTTTCGGCCTTTTTGGGTATTGAACTCAAGTGGGGTGTGATCATCGGGAGCAGCATCGTATTCTTTTATGCGGTCCTTGGAGGTATGAAGGGCATTACTTACACGCAAGTGGCCCAGTACTGCGTCTTAATCTTCGCCTATCTGGTCCCAGCCATCTACATATCAGTGCTAATGGTCGACAATCCGATTCCGCAAATCGGGTTGGGTGGGACCCTGGAGGACGGCACCTATCTCTTAGATAAGTTGGATCAGGTATTAACTGATCTTGGTTTTGCTGAATATACTACCGCACGCTCGAGCAAGGTTGATTTGTTTTTTGTCACTGCTGCTCTGATGTTGGGCACTGCCGGATTGCCACATGTCATCGTGAGATTCTTTACAGTACCCAAGGTCTCAGACGCCAGAAAATCAGCAGGTTGGGCACTTTTATTTATAGCAATACTTTACACCACTGCACCAGCCATTGGAGCTTTTGCCCGGACCAACTTGATCCAGACCGTTCATGAAAAGGAGTATACCAGTCTGCCTACCTGGTTTGGAGAGTGGGAGCAGACCGGATTGCTGGCCTTTGAAGACATGAATGGAGACGGTATCGTACAGTATTACAATGACCAGAACTCAGACTTTCAATCCATTGCTCAACAACGTGGTTGGAAAGGCTCGGAGCTAAAAGTAGATCGAGACATCATGGTGCTGGCAAACCCCTCCATTGCCAATTTACCCAATTGGGTTGTGGCCCTGGTAGTGGCGGGAGGTCTGGCAGCTGCACTGTCTACCGCTGCTGGTTTGCTTCTGGTGATCAGTACATCGATTTCTCACGATCTACTCAAGAAATGGTTGAGACCCCAGATCAGCGATAAAGGCGAACTTAAGGCTGCTCGCATTGCTATCGCAGTGGCTGTGGTGATATCAGGTTATGCCGGTATCAATCCACCCGGATTTGTCGCTCAGGTGGTGGCTTTTGCATTTGGATTGGCGGCAGCATCTTTTTTTCCGGCAATTCTCATGGGTATTTTTTATAAACGGATGAATATGCAAGGTGCCATTGCTGGCATGATCGTAGGTCTTGTCTTCACGGCCGGTTATATACTTTACTTCAAGTATGGCGGTGGCACCCCTGATCAATACTGGTTTAGTATCTCACCAGAGGGGATCGGTACACTTGGTATGCTTTTCAATTTTATAGTCTCCCTGCTGGTTTCGCATCTAACTCCAGCACCACCACCGGAGATACAGACTTTGGTAGAAAAGATCAGGATCCCCCGGGGATAATGTCTACCGTGCGAAATACATTTCACTTCTTACTCGGCCGCAGAGACGTGGTACCGACTCAGCAAGAAAACAAGTATGAGACCTGCCAGGAAGCACACGATGGTGCCAATGACATATGGATGACCTGTGTAGTTAGGAGGTAACACATTCATCTCCTGAATGATGTGATAAGCGTCGCGATCCACACTAGGAGGTAGGACAGTGAGGTGCTTCCCTGTCTCATCTTCCAACCACATAATGGGATTGCGCCAAGGCCAAATCCTATTTAGTGAGCCAATCATGAAGCCCGTCAGCACTGCCAATGTTGCTGAGTAATATTTGTGCAACATCCAACTCAAGAATCGAGAAAACAATATTAATCCCACCAGGCAACCAGTAGCAAATACAATGGTGATCAACAGGGCATGGGATGACGGACTAGTCAGCACATCTTTCACCGTGTGGATGATGAAAGTATACATGCCCAGCAACAGCAAGATGAAACTGCCAGAGATGCCAGGCAGAATCAATGCGCTGATGGCCACCATTCCGCTGAAGAAGACAAAGGCCAAGCTTTTACTGCCCTCGACGGGACTCACCACCGTAATATAGTATGCGATGGCGATGCCAATCAAGAGTGCAATGACTTCCACCATTCTCCATTGCTCGATGTGCCGGGCGATGTAAATGGCTGATCCGACGATCAACCCGAAAAAGAAACCCCATAGCATGGCCGGATACTCTTCCAATAAAAAAGTAATGCCAAAGACCCCAATGATTATCCCAGTGACCATGCCTATGCCCAAAGTCACCAAGAATGGACCGTCAATAAAGATCCAGGTGGCCCTAATACCTTCTTTGCGTAATCGACCAATCGGAAAGCCGCTAATCCGTTTGATCGCATCGATTAGGCGGAGGTAGATGCCGGTAATAAAGGCGATCGTACCACCGGAGACACCGGGAACGACTTCCGCCATGCCCATGGCCATACCTTTCAGGGAATTCAGGATGTTCCAGTTCTTAATCATAAACTCTATTTCAGGTGCAGTGACCCCTACGGATGACCTTAAGGTTTGGCATAACGGATCTACAAAGTACTAATGCTTGACGATTCTTTTTACGATCGATTTACCACGGTGCTCAAACCTCAGTATGTATGTACCGGGCACAAGATCATCAACTCCTCCTACCTCTACGCCATGGTGGCCACTAAAGGGTGGTAAGTCCCGGGCCCACAACTTTTGGCCATAGATCCCAAAGAGCTCGATCTTGCCAGATATCCGATCCCCTGACCACAGTCGCACTGCCAATCGATTACCGAAAGGATTTGGATAAGCTGATATCGAAACGATGGATGGCACTTCATCTGTCTGTGTACTGCAAAAGGTTGAAAAGACGAAGGACTCAGTGTATCCCGATGTATCAAAAGCGCAAACCGCTTGCACCTGCACCTCGTAATCACTGCATTCATCAAGGCCTCCGAGTGAATAAACGATCGCAGTATCGGCAGCTTCCTCCCATTCTTCTTCTCCCACTTTACGGTATCTGATGGTGTAGGCAATGGCAGAATCGACTCTTTCCCAAGTGATGTCTGTCGATGTACCTGCAAAATTTGTGGTATCGACATTAGTAGGAAGTGGACATAGAAGGGAGTCAAAACGCAGATGGACACAATAATCCTCGATCTCACCAAAATCTACCGAGCTGCAAGCAGTGAAGTCTTCTGGCGGATCATAGACCAGGACAACCCTCAACCTAGTCAATCCCTCTGTCGACTTAAGAGGTATCACGATGTTTCCGGACTGGATCGCGGTATCTCCTGCCTCGCTAGCAAAGATCAACTCCTCGCCATTGTCAAAATCCCCGTTGTGATCGTAGTCGATCCATGCAAACACTGATTCCTCCATGGAAGTATCTACAAACCCTGGAACTACTTCCAGTGTATAACTTTGTCCCTGCAATAGGATGGGAGCTTCACCACCCGTAAAATCAGCATAGCCATCACTGGATCCAGATTTATTAGTTAGGGTATGGAGTGTGATCTGTTCGATCCATTCTTCACCTGCTACCTCGACTGGTGGTACACAGTAGACTGAATCCAAACATGCACCACAGCCCATGGTAGTAAATGCAACCGTATCACTTAAAGTCACTTCGCTTTCAAAGCAGAAAGACTGCACCTGCAACCGATATGCTGTACAAGCGGAGAGGTTATCAAGTTCGATATTGGGAGTGGCTGTGAGGACGGTATCCCAGGAAAACGCCCCATCCTTGGTCCATCTGACAAGATATTGGTCGGCAGCCAAGATCGTGTCCCACTCTACCGCTGCTGAGGAGGAGGATAAGATATTTACTAGGATGTCTGCTGGGGCATCACAACAGAGAGTGGTAAACGATGACGATGCCACGGCCGTAGTACTGTCCAAACAGGTAGCCTCCAACTGGTATTCATAATCACTGCAAGAGGCAAGGGCAGACAAAATAACCGGTGATTGGGCATTCTCCAATTGCTGCCACACCGTATCACCCATCATTCTCCACGATAGGTTGACACTGCTGACACTATCTGCCAGGCTCCAAGTGATCACACTACTGTCGGCTAGTGAGTTTATCTCAGTTCCAAAAGGAGCCACACAAGTCTCACATACCTCAATCGACGATTGTAGACTCCTGAAAGCATTGAGGCGACCTCCACTCAAAACCTCGTTTTCCAGCTGGCTTGTTTTGTCGACACTCTCCATGACATTGGTTCTGGCCATCATGGCTGCTGCAGCAGGATCAATGCTAGCCAGGGCAGCTAGGTCGCCACAGGGAGAACTGTATAGCAGCCCAATGGCAGCTGCGACCATGGGAGCAGAATAGGATGTGCCTCTTTCAAACACATATCCCGGGATGCTTGTGGTGAAGATGTCGACGCCAGGAGCCGCCAGATCAATATCATTCTTGCCGAAAGCTGCGAAGGATCGTTGGTCGGACTCGTTGGTGGCAGTAATCGCCAGCATATAGTCGCTGGCACATGATGATGGGACATCAGTGATAGAATCTATGTCCAGATTCAATTCGTTGTTAGAAGTCGCAATACAGTTGAGGATACCTTGTGCGCCGAGACTATCATAGACCGCACACCAGATGGGTGCATCTTCTGGAGACAGTTTCTCTTCGCCATACGATAAATTGGTGGCTACCACGAAAGCGCCTTTCGCACCCCGGGTTTCGTTATAGAGTTTTCGTTGCGACAGTATGTAGCCATAAGCCGCAATCATCTCCGCCTCATTAAGATCCGAGTTGAAAAAGACATTCATCATCTTGATGTCCCAATTGAGTCCTGAAATCCCGACCCTGTTGTTGCCCACAGCACCGATGACACCCAGTATTTCAGTCCCATGCGATTCTTGGACTCCTCCACCAAAGAGCTCGGGCTCAATATTGTCGTTTTCTAACAAAACATTCCATCCCCGTACATCATCGATGTACCCATTGCCGTCATCGTCCACCCGATTGCCCGCAATTTCATTGCGATTCATCCAAATGTTTTGAGCCAAGTCGGGATGCATGTAGTCCACGCCCACATCTATAGATGCGACTACGATGGTATCGCCTAATGCCGTCACACCTCCAGTACTGATATCCCACGCTTCATCTGCATCAATATCGGCATCCGCAATGCCATTACTACCCAAATTGATCCATGGCCATTGGCTGGCGATCAGAGGATCATTTGGTGCCCTTCTCCGAGCTAAAAAATGATTTTGCTGCGCGACGAGTACATCGGGATCGGCTGTCAATGCAGCTATAAAGCGCTTTTCATGAATCCCAGCATGCTTGAAGGAGGCCTTCCAAATATGCATATGTGAGGATAGGCATTTATCCAATTTTAGTTCCGTCACCTTGTCTTCGAAAACTGCATGTCGAGTGACTACTTGCTCAAGAGTTTTACCAGGGTGAAGACAAAGGATAACATCTCCTTGTCGATGATCCAGCTGCTGACTAAATAAGTCTGAGGAAAAGCTACTGAGAAGTATTAGGATGAATAGTAATGCATTTCTTAACATATGTAAGGAATTGTACGCGATCGTGTTAAAGACTCAAATTTAATCGAAATAATGCAATCTAAAGGATTTTAACGATAAGTAAAAAGAATGCCTTCCACTGCAGATTAAGCGCTCTAATTCATGATCATATACTGGCTCCAAATCCGAAAATGAGCAGACGATCTGACATGCGACTCCAGCTGAGTTGGCAGGGGCTTTCGAGTGGCTGGGACCTACCACCAACCATCTCATACACTAGGTTTAGAGACACATTAATAATTGGAATAGCATGTTATATCTTGCTAATCTGAGGCTTTTATATTAGTTTTATTTTTTATATGTAATGCAGATTAAATTATTTAAGTTTACGACGATGCGCATCTTAACACTCATTTTTCTGATTTCTTGTGGTTGTTGGAGTTTTGGACAGGAGGCAAGCCTACCGGAGAATCTTAAGGGTGTGCACGATGAGGTATCTCGCACGGCTGTAGCCAAGAAGGTCTCGATCATGGTTAAGGACATGCGTACTATGAAAGTCGTACCTCACTTTACCATTGACTTTTCCTCTTGTGGTCATCCTACCTACCGCAGTAGTGAGCAGGGAGTCTTTTCGATGGAGACCCAGGAAGGATTTGCCTGTTATGTCCGCATTGCAAAAACCGGCTATGCCAACTTGGATTTGTTGATCGATTACAATGCCATCGATGGCGATAAGAAGACCTATAATGTTTTTCTCAGCCGCTCACACAATTATTTTCATGGGACCGTAAAGGACAGTGTAGATGCGCATCTCTATTTGAAGGACGCTCAAATAGAGCTTACATGTGAGAATGATCAACAGGTGCAGCGGGTGCAGTCAAATATTCATGGAGAATTTTCGGTGTATTTACGGCCAAACCGTCGGTACACGATGACGATTGAGTGCAGAGATTACAAACGGAGGAAATTCGATTTTCATACCGGAGAAAAGGTTGATCCTAACCTGTTGAAAGGTATGTATCTTCAGCCACTGGTTACTAAACTCAAGCGCGGCCGGTCGGGGACTGCCGTGGCGAAGAAGGAGAGCAGCAGAGGCAAGGATATTGCTTATCGGTATTTTAGTGTCCAGATTCTGTCCAGACAACTGGGGAAATTGGATATGGGCAAACACCGAAGGAGATTGGGTTCCTATGGGGAGATATTTATGGAGGAAAAAGATGGCATTAAGAAAGTGAAAGTTGGAAAGTTCTTTGATCGTCTGCAAGCTGAACAAGTTTTAAGAAAAATCAGAGCTGAAAAAGGATATGCGGATGCCTTTTTGACCCAGAGCATTCCAGCAAGATCTAAAGTGACCAGTAGTCAACCTGTCAGCCAGGATTCTAGTTACATGGTTAGGTTGGCGTCCTACTTAAATCCAAAGTTATTTGATGGCAAATCGGTCGCACATCTTGGCAATGTCAAAGCCCTGGAGAAAGATCAGTGGACGATCATGTTGCTGGATGGATTTGACAGCCTAAACGCAGCCATGAAAGCCAGTGAGGCTGCTAAGATGGAGGGCTTTAAAGCTGCCTATGTCGTCCTGTGGGAGGACGGTGCATTGAGAAGAGCACGATAAGGGTTTGGTCAGTGCATCCGGTCGCCTCGAAGGCTCAGCTGCTGTATGATCTCAGCTTCAGCTTCCAGGTATGCCGACCATCTTTGCTTTACGCGCTCCTTATCACAATATAGATTAGCTAAATCCAGAAACATGCGATAGTGACCAGCTTCCGACACCATAAATCGATGGTAGAATTCCTTCAATGAATCGTCGCTAATGTGCAGGGAAAGAAGGCGGAAACGCTCGCAGCTGCGTGCTTCGATTAAGGCACATGTCAATAATTTTTCCAGGAGCCTATCATTGCGGTCACCTCCTTTGATCTGAACCTTCATCAGCTCATTCACGTACTCGTCTTTGCGCTGCCGACCGAGCTTGAGTTTCCTTCTTTTAAGCTCAGCGAGTACTTGTCTAAAGTGACCCCATTCTTCCGTTACCACTGGTGCAACTTCTTCCACAAGTTTTTCCTTGTCAGGATATTGCTGGATAAGCGAAATACAGGCTGTAGCTGCTTTCTGTTCACAATAGGCATGATCTGTGAGGATTTCTTCAAGGCTTTTTTCAGCCAGATTTACCCAGCGGGGATCTGTCGGCAATTTTAGACCTAACATACCGGAGTGTTTATTTAGAATTTAAGCAATGTAGCTGGTTCATGACCAGATCAACGTTTGTAACATCGTACTCCTCGTAACCACTTGACCAAATGATGCGTACACGATTGACTTCACTTTTGGACAATAATCGATCCTTTTGATAATCAATGGGATAACGGACCTCATACGATACCCTCCCTTCTTTCTTATCCAGGGTGCCCAGGCTTTCGTTGCTCGCAAAGAGCGACACTATCTTTCCGTTCATGAGCAGAATGTTCATCAGACTACCTTTTTTGATTCTTCCATAGGACGTCTGCGCTGTCATCGCATTTACCACTATCGTCAATGTCAAATATCTGAAACCACCTGCTAAGCTGGATAGATACGCAGTGGCATAAATATAATCCTGATCCTTCAGGTAGGACTTCAAGCGGGGATCGGTATATGCAAAGAAGAATTCAGAAGCTAGCTCTGTTTTAAGCTCACCGGTCGTACCATCCAATCCCTGAAATCCATATTCACATGTGGATTCTGGTGGATTCTGTGTCCAGAGATCGGTCAATAGCGGTATTCGGTGTACCTCCATCGCCCGAGGACTACCTGCAGACTCAGATGGGCTCTCGATACCTTCATCAGATCGATCGCTCTGTAGACCGACAGCGACCTCCGCCTCTTGTGTGCTTGTATCTTCGATTATTGCGGTGGGTGCTTCAACCACGATTGCTTGTTCTCTGCTCTTGAGGTCTTCCGTTACCAAGTTTCTATCTACACGATCCAACCCCGGTATGTAGATCTTTGCAAGCCTCTTATACCTTTCGTACTTCCCTATTCGCAGGATTTTCTTGACAAGATTGCGAGCATAGGCCACGACCCTGCGGTCGTCTTCTAGTTTCCATGATTTTCTTGCCAACTGATGCTCGATCATGTCCGCCCTTTCCTTATCACCTGCTGATTTCGCTTGCAACATGCGATCCCTGAGGTCATCGTATTCACTCTGCGATTTATTGAGTCTTTCAAGCATCTCTGCTTCATACTTTACAGCTGCTACTGTATATTGCTGGAAGGTGCGATAGTCATAGACCATCTTGGCAGGTCGATGGACGCTGTCTAAACCTGGTGATTCTTCCTCGGAAGGGATCGAATCAGAAACAGTCTGGGCGAGGGTGACAGCCAGATGCTCCGGAAAGTGTCCTCCCTCATAGTCAGGAGAGATTTCCTGTGCTGCTAGGTATGGAGATAATAGCAAGATCCAGCCACAAGTACATAGCCAATCAACAGACCACATTTGTGTAACTAGCGAACTTGGCAAACTACCTTTGATCACAAGGGGAATCCGATTTTAACTTCCAACGCGAGCAACAAAAATAGCGATTAATACGGTATGAAAATGGTTGAGCTTATGCTAAGAGGGAGGGAGCATAAGGTCGTTATCTGTGTTTCATGCGGACGTAGGCGAGTGTCCCTGTCTGATCGATTGCAGAATAAAATTTCAACTACTTTTGCTGAGAAATTTCGATCCTATGAAAGTCTCAATCAATGCCTTGCTCAGCATAGCTCTGATCTTGGGCTGTGCAATCAAGCCATCTGATCATGCACAAAATAATGAAGCATTGACATATCCTGAAACTCGGAAAGACGACACAGAGGACCTTTATCATGGGGTAAAGATTGCCGATCCCTATCGCTGGCTCGAAGATGATCATAGTGAGGAGACCAAAGCCTGGGTGAATAGCCAAAATGAAGTCACAAATAGATACTTAGCTGATATCCCATATCACAGTGAGATCAAAGATCGTTTGACAGAACTGTGGAATTTTGAGCGATTCGGGACACCCTTCAAGCGAGGTGGTAAGTACTACTTTTTTCACAACGACGGTCTTCAAAATCAGTCTGTATTGTATGTGCAGACTTCTCTGGATGATGCACCCCAGGTCGTACTTGATCCCAATCAATTTTCGGCGGATGGAACCATCGCTCTATCTTCGGTATCCTTTAATCGTCAGGGAGATAAGTTGGCATACGTCACGTCCTCGGCTGGATCGGATTGGTCCGAAATCAAAGTATTCGATCTCGAGACAGGCAGGACCTTGGATGATATCGTTCAATGGGTAAAGTTTTCCTCAGTTGCATGGCATGGAGATGGTTTTTACTACAGCCGCTTTCCTGAACCCCAGGAGGAGCAGGCATTGTCTGGATCCAATCAATATCATCATGTCTACTATCATACAATAGGTACCACACAAGCTCAGGACAAAAGCATCATGCAAAATGAGAAGGAACCCAAGCGCCTGTTCTATGCCGGCACAACCGATGACCAGCGGTTTCTGCACATCAGTGAAAGCGTGTCAAGTGATGGTAATGCATTGTATGTAAGGGACCTTAAGACCATGGGACCTCTAACCAAAGTGCTTGATTCTTTTGACTATGATAATGATGTTATGGGGAGCATTGGAGACCAGATTTTGGTCAGGACTACCAAGGATGCGCCCAATGGTAAATTGATCGGTATAAGGCTGTCAGATCCCGGACATCCGATCGATATCATACCACCAAGGAAGGATGTTCTCGTTGAGGTCCATTTAGCTGGTGGGAGGATCTTTGCGACCTACTTGGAAGATGCTAAGAGTGTAGTCCGTGTCTTCGATGAACAAGGCCGCAAAGAACAGATGCTCGATCTTCCCGGCATTGGTACGTTGACCTCCTTTTCAGGACGAAAGGAGGACGAAGTTGCCTTTTACTCCTTCACGAGTTACACTATGCCGACCACTGTATTTCGATTGGATACGGATGCATTGAAAAGTCAGGTTTTTAAGCAACCTGACCTTGCATTTGACTTTCAAAAATATGAGACCAAGCAAGTGTTTTATCACAGTAAGGACGGGACCCGGATACCGATGTTCATTACTGCAAGCAAACAGTTGTCTTTATATGGTGAAAATCCAACCTTATTGTACGGGTACGGGGGCTTTAACGTTAGTTTGACACCTTCCTTTTCTGTGACCACATTGGCTCTGCTGGAACGCGGTGGTATCTTTGCTGTGCCCAATATTCGCGGAGGCGGTGAATATGGTAAGGAATGGCATAAGGCGGGTACCCTAGATCGCAAGCAAAATGTTTTTGATGATTTTATAGCTGCTGCTGAATTCTTGACCGACCATCATTATACCCAACCCAATAAGTTGGCAATCATGGGAGGTTCAAATGGCGGCCTCCTGGTAGGTGCTTGTATGATCCAACGACCAGACCTATTTCAAGTCGCGGTGCCTAGAGTCGGGGTCCTTGACATGCTGCGCTATCACACCTTTACAATTGGGTGGGCTTGGGCAGATGACTATGGCACCAGTGACGACCCCGCATCCTTTGACTATCTGATCAAATACTCTCCACTACACAATTTGGATCGACGTGCCTACCCATCAACCTTAGTGATGACTGCCGACCACGATGATAGGGTGGTGCCTGCACATTCATTTAAGTTTGCGGCCACACTCCAAGAGAAGCATACCAGAAAAAATCCAACCCTGATCCGAATAGAAGAGAGCGCTGGCCATGGGGCCGGAAAGCCTACCTCAAAGCTGATCGAAGAAAGTGCTGACATGCTTAGCTTCATTTTGTATAACTTGGATGAGGACCATACCACCAGATAGTGTATGCCGATACCACTGATTGACATTGGATTTCTGCCCGTAAGAATTTGGGATGTATTGGATATCCTGATTGTAGGCTTCATGCTGTACAGTATCTACCGGTTGTTGCGGGGTAGCATAGCTTTCAATATCGTGATTGGTGTAGTCCTATTGTATGTATTATGGGGACTGGTGGGTGTCCTTGAGATGCCTTTGTTATCTGAAATCCTTGGTCAGTTCATCAGTGTGGGTTTTATCGCCCTAATCATCATTTTTCAACCTGAGATCAGGAGCTTTCTGATATATCTTGGCAACACAACTTTAAGTGGGAGGGCCGGCTTTTTTCGAAGGTTATTCAAAACCACGTTGACAGGAAAGGTTGAGGCACACATCAAAGCAATCAGTCAGGCCATTGAGAAAATGTCCATTTCCAGAACGGGTGCATTGATCGTGCTGCCAAAGAATCTCCCCACTGAGACCATCCAGCAATCAGGTCAGATCATCAATGCTGAGATCACTGAGGAACTGATTATGAGTATCTTTCAGCGAAAAAGCCCATTGCACGATGGTGCCATGATCATTCACGGTGGCAAGATATTAGCAGTCAGCTGTGTGCTGCCGGTTTCGACCAGTACCAGATTACCTACCAAGGTGGGGCTCCGTCATCGCGCAGGACTCGGGGTGACTGAGCAATCGGAGTCAGCCGTTTTCATAGTTTCAGAAGAGACGGGAGATATTTCTTTTGCGCACAAAGGTGTATTGTCGCTGGATATAGATAGTGATCGTCTTGATGATCTGCTGAGAAATCACCTGACCTAACACTAGCTTATATTTCGAAAACTTAGTCAGAAGACCAAAGAAACCCATATTACACAGGCATAATAAAACATTGACTATGCAGTCCATTCAAACGTATATCGAGGAGCACAAATCGCGATTTTTAGAAGAGCTGTTTGCCTATTTGCGTATCCCCTCAGTGAGTGCAGATCCATCACATCAAGAAGATGTCAACAAAGCAGCAAATGCCACAGCAAACTATCTTAAGGAGGCAGGCGTAAACCAAGTTGAGGTATCTCCCACCGATGGTCACCCCATTGTATTTGCACAGCATGAAGTGGATGATCAGTTACCCACAGTACTGGTTTATGGTCATTACGATGTTCAGCCTCCTGATCCCCTTGAACTGTGGGATTCTCCTCCCTTTGAACCCATCGTCAAAGAGACGGAGATTCATCCTTCGGGTGCAATTTTTGCGCGTGGATCATGTGATGATAAGGGCCAGCTTTTTATGCATATCAAGGCTTTTGAGAGTATGTCTAAGGCCGGATCATTACCTTGCAATGTTAAATTCCTGTTTGAAGGGGAGGAAGAAGTGGGATCAGATAACCTCGAAACCTTTTGTCGTAGTCACAGGGACAAATTGAAGTGCGATGTCATACTGATTAGCGACACTTCGATCATTGCGCATGATACACCGAGTATCACTACAGGATTGAGGGGCTTAAGTTACGTCGAGATCGAGGTGACTGGTCCCAATAAGGATCTTCACTCGGGTGTATATGGTGGTGCCGTAGCAAATCCCATCAATGTCCTGGCCAAGATGATTGCATCGCTGCAAGATGGAGAACAGCGAATTACCATACCAGGTTTTTATGATAAAGTGCAATCTCTTACGACGGAAGAACGCATAGAGATGAATGCCGCTCCCTATGATGAGCAGGCATATAAAGATGATCTGGAGGTGGCC
The DNA here is from genome assembly GCA_965223025.1 of Saprospiraceae bacterium. Taxonomy (GTDB): domain Bacteria; phylum Bacteroidota; class Bacteroidia; order Chitinophagales; family Saprospiraceae; genus JABDMH01. The sequence continues at coordinate 2,116,973 of CBDCVP010000023.1, read as the reverse complement.
GACCTGATGGGAGAGAAGGGATACACTACGATTGAGCGCGCGTCCATTAGACCTACTCTGGATGTCAATGGCATTTGGGGTGGTTATATAGGTGAAGGTGCCAAAACGGTGCTTCCATCCAAGGCATTTGCAAAAATCAGTATGCGCCTGGTGCCTGATCAGGATCCTGATGAAATCACAGATCTTTTCAAATCTCATTTTGAGTCCATTGCTCCTGCTGCTGTCAAAGTAAAAGTTACTCCACATCACGGTGGTCATCCTGCCGTTACACCAACCAATAGCATTGAATATAAAGCTGCAGCCAGGGCAATGGAACAGACTTTTGGAAAAACACCGATTCCAGCACGAGGTGGTGGTAGCATCCCGATCGTGTCGCTGTTCGAAAAAGTACTGGGTGTCAAATCGGTGCTGATGGGATTTGGCTTGGATTCTGACGATATTCATTCACCCAATGAACATTTTGGCCTCTTCAACTTCTATCAGGGCATCCGGACCATTCCCTACTTTTATCAATACTATGGCGAGGCCAAAACCAAGTAGGAACTCAAAATGAAGGTCGATATCCTTTGTGCAGTGCCGTCTTTGCTGGAGAGTCCCTTCAAGCATTCGATATTGAAGAGAGCTGGTGAGCGGGAGCTATTGACGGTCCGAGTGGTTGATCTTCGAGATTTCGGACTGGGTAAACACAGACAGATCGATGACTATCAGTATGGGGGAGGGGCAGGTATGGTCATGATGGTCGAACCCTTATTTAAAGCAATTACCTGGCTTCAGCGTGAGCGAAAGTATGATGAGGTGATCTATATGACACCAGATGGAGTGACACTGAGTCAGCCATTGGCTAATCAGCTATCTCTGCTGGAGCACATCCTGATCATTTGTGGCCATTACAAGGGCATCGACCAACGGATTAGAGATCATTTTGTCACCAAGGAGATCAGCATTGGCGATTATGTGCTCTCCGGAGGAGAACTCGCAGCTGCCGTTTTGGTAGATGCTGTTGGCCGGCTTATACCAGGCGTCTTAAATGACCAGACGTCCGCCTTACTAGATAGCTTCCAGGATGGTTTGCTGGCTCCACCAATCTATACCCGTCCAGCAGATTTTAACAGCTGGAAAGTTCCAGATGTGCTACTGTCTGGACATGAGGCTGCCATTGAGAGATGGCGTGATCAGCAGGCTTTAAAGATTACGAGAGAGCGACGTCGTGATCTGCTTGAGTAAAAGAACCTACCCACCGTATATTTCAGGCTCGTAGAAAGCGCCAAAGGAAAACCAATAACCCATCATGGCATCTATGTGTCCCAGCGACATGCCAGCGTCTGGCCCGGATACAGCCTGACCAAAGATATTCCACTGGTTACCCAGTTGATCTTCCAGTATTACCCCACCTGCACTGATATCCAGTGCCTTAAAAGTTAATCGACCCAGCGCAGTATTGTTGGCAAATGCCATCATGAAATTATGCGGTTTGCTGCCTACGATCAGTACGTCCAAACCCTCGAATTCATCGTGGATCACACGCAATCCATCTTCAAATTGGGCAAAGGTGTACACTTTGCTCTTATCTAAAAGGATCACAGAAAGGACGCGTTCCTTAGCTGGCAGTCGATCATCATCGTCGCCGATTGGAAAGATGATATTGTCATCATTCTCCTTGTAGTCGCCATACGGGTACCGATTGTAATTGCGAGAAAATCCGGTTTCCGTGGTGATCACCGGTTCGTTGGGAAACATGATAGACCAGGTTTCCCAGGGCATTTCAACGACTGGATATGTCTCGATTCTAGTGGATTTGAGGTCTCCTTGTACGCATTCAAGTCGCATCTGAGACCAATTACTGTCGGTATTTCGGTCATAGGGGATCAAGTTGTTTCGGTATAATAATCCCGATACTCCGAAGGTGGTTTCCTCCCCCTTGATCGATCTACTCCACGCGGATCCGGTACCTGTGAGTGGACAGTAGGTGAGGGCGATTGGGGTACCACCAACGCGGTCGTTGACGATCTCATGCCAATCCAGTACTGGATGTGTATAGCCTTTTATCATACCATTAAGCTGTATACCTATGATTAGGTCTCCAGCGGTCATATAGTCAATTTGGCTGGCCGGAACAAAAGCTGGATCGTCGACCGATGGAATACCATCTTTACCGGGTCCGCCATCAAAAACTTCTGACTGGGCAATGAGCCAGGAGTTATCTGTTGGGTTTGGCGTATTGGGTGTGGGGGAGGGTGCACCAGTCTCGTCTTTGGAGCAGCCCCAGATGATCATCGAAATCGAAACCAGAAGCAGCATCCACGTTCGGTTAGTCATGTCTTGATATTTTTCTTCAGAGGAAATTTGTAGTAGAATCCAGTGTTGAATCGCAATGAGGGGCTGACCTGAGTTCCTGTGATATTGGCATAAAGAGGTAGCTCGACATTTGCACTCCACGAAAACTTGTCACTCAACCACCAGGCAACAGATGGACTCACAAACAACCATTGTCCTCCAGTGCTAGGCAACTTGACATGGTTGTTTTGATCTGGCGCAGCTTGTCGATATCTGAATGCTAATCCAAGATCCGCAATTTGTCCTAGGATCAGCATTCGATCACCGACACCTGCCATCACTTGCCACTCATCACCGAATTTATAATCCTGTACTGAGAGGTACTCTTTATTATGCCCTTTATTCACCAAGATCAGCGTTACAAAGAGAGAACTGCTAGGACGAGCGGACCACTGTTTAGACAAATGGCTCCAGAAAAGGACATCGGTCGCACCACTCCCAGGTTGGAGATCGGCATTTAGTGTGATGCCATTGTTATTTACCTCCATAGATGAGCCTGTGGCAAACTTGATACCAAGGCCGGCACTTAATTCATGGGTGGATTTGTTCACTATAAGGTACTTCATCAGTAGCGTAGCATCTCCAAAGCCATCCGTGCTGGTATACTCCCTCTTGCTGAAATTATTCACGGTTCGTTCTTGTCGGACGTACGAGACCAGCATATCCATGGAGAATCTCTTGGAAAGACCATAGCTTGCCTCAGCTATCAACGAATGAGTGGCTCTCTTTCTATTTCTATCCTTGATCACCTCTCGCCCCGTTTTCAAGGTGTTGAGTATATTCACATCATACGAAAGATTCATCTGCAAAATGTGGGGTTCTTCCAGTGGCATACCCAAATTGCTGGATATCGGTACTCCACCTGAGCAGCAGGTTTGTGCTTGGACTTGCACCATAACAAATGCCATCAGTAGAATCAAGAAGGTTGACCTGTACTGCATAGCTCATAAATTTAAGAGGATGCCGCACATCAGGTTGTAACGGCCCAGACAAAACCAAATTGAAGTAGTATCAATCCGTCCAAAAGACCAGAAAAGTAGTAATCATGACAACTTTCCCTCGTGTAAAATACGAGTGGAAACGAGATGCCATATGATAAGAGTACCGCCATCCATTGCCCGGAAGTATAAGCATCCATGTACTGCCCTGCAAAGCTGAGGAGTGCCGCTAAAAGCAAGAACATTGAGGCCAAATGCCGACTGCGCTTACTACCCATCAGTCCAGGAATGGTTCTAACTCCCAGAACTTGATCCGCACGCAGATCTCGAATGTCAAAAGGGATGGTAATTCCCATGATAAAGGCTGCTTTTTCTAGAGTCAGGAGAACCGTTTCTGGACACATTCCTCTGGCTCCATAATAGGGAGCAAACACGGTCGCCCAGGCCCATACAGCGCTGATGATAAATATCTTTATGAATGGCAGGTCTCTCAACCTCCTCCCCTTAAGAATGGGCAGAATATAGAGCAGGGACAATATGGTGGGCACTAGAATCATAACCTTAGTCGGGGTATCTAGTCTCATAAAGTAGAAGATGCTGCCAATCGCGGAAACACCAGTAATGAGTGACATCGTACCTGCAAACTTTGTCAGGACCAGAGACCGTTCTGTCAGCAGATCGGGCATAAAATGTCTGACTCCAATGAAACGATGTATCCCATATACAAAGACGGTAGAAAAGAAGACAAACATGGAAAGATTTGTCATGCCACCGACCTCCCCTAGTAGGTATTGAGTCTGACATACCATTGACATGGCACCTAGGGCAATCCAAAGGTTGCTATAAAGCACTAAATCTATCAATCTGCGTACGAGCATCACATCCCATAAGTTTTTGGACATCAGGCTTTGGGCTGTACGGTGGACTTTGTCATACGGACAATGGCAACTAAAATCGGGCTATTATCGGAAATGGGGAGAATTAATGGGCAGTTTGACACTTCACTATGCTGCATTGGCTCCCTTATTAAAGTTGTAGATGCACAGTCCAGGTCCAGAATAGACACCATGACAAGTTCTTTTGAAAAAGGGTGTTACTTCTGATAAGGAGCCTCTTATCCAAATTGGCTCATTGTACAAATAATCACCATTTGCAAAGCAGACTCAACGATGACGAGTACAATAATCACAGGTATTTAAAACTGTGATTGGCCTTGATCTTCAAGAGCGACTCGTACATCAGCTTTATGAGATTTTCCAAATCATCCTTGTGAGCCATTTCTACCGTAGTATGCATGTAGCGCAGCGGCAGGGAAATCAGTGCAGAAGGCACACCAGCATTAGAGTATGCAAAGGCATCGGTGTCGGTTCCGGTAGCTCTCGAGGAGGCCGCTCTTTGGAAGGGGATGCCCTTGGCTTCTGCGGTCTTGATAATTAATTCTAGCAGTAGATTATGTACAGCCGGTGCATAGGTCAATGAGGGACCTTCCCCACACTTGGTGTCACCGTGCTTCTTCTGGCTTATCATCGGCGTATTCGTATCGTGTGTGACGTCGGTCACGATGGCTACATCCGGTTTGATGCGATGCGCCACCATTTGCGCTCCACGTAAACCTATCTCTTCCTGCACGGCATTTACTACATACAAGGAAAAGGGGAGCTTCTTTTTCTTCTGCTTCAACAGCCTGGCCACTTCTGCTATGGCAAAACCTCCCAACCGATTGTCGAGTGCTCTACCTACATAGTAGCGGCCATTGAGCATTTCCAATTCTGATCCATAGGTGATCACGCAGCCCACATGTACACCCATCTCCTGGACCTCATCCTTGTTTTTTGCGCCCACATCGATAAAAATGCTATCAATTGCGGGTGCGGTATTGAGTTCCTTACCTCTTCGTGTATGGATGGCGGGCCAACCAAAAACACCTCTTACAATCCCCTTCGAAGTATGTATGTTTACCCTCTTTGATGGCGCAATGATATGATCAGAACCACCATTTCTGATGACATGGATAAATCCGTCCTTGGTGATGTAATTGACAAACCATGAGATTTCATCGGCATGACCTTCGATCACAACTTTGAAATCTTGACCTGGATTTATGATTCCATAGGCAGTACCGTAGTGATCGATATCCCAATCATCAACGTAGGGCTTTAGATAATCCAACCAGAGTTTCTGTCCCTCTGATTCGAAACCCGTTGGTGAGGCATTATTGACATATTTTTTCAGAAAAGCTGACGACTTCTTTCCGATGATGGCCATAGGCTTATTTTTATTTAGAAAGTGGCTTCCAATTTGACGGGGAAACCTTCCATGAATCCAGGAGCTGCTTGTCCTCGGGGTCGATGTAATTCATCTCCTGTGCAGCAGCAATCAGCTTGCTGTAACCGCACAAAGTCTGGACGGAAATTTTTGCTTCAGCAAAACGTCGTTCCGCAAATCCAAATTCGTATGTGAAGATGGCTAGCAAGCCAACGACTTCACCTGCATTTGCACGCACTGTCTCAATAGCTTGCATGCTGCTGCCACCTGTACTGATCAGATCTTCGACTACCAAAACCTTCTGGCCTTCCTTCAACGAACCCTCGATCCGATTTTGCCGGCCATGCTTCTTGGTCTGGCTCCTCACATAGATAAAGGGCAGACCCAAAGCATCAGCAAGTAAAACACCGTGTGGAATACCTGCGGTAGCCACTCCGGCTACTACATCAAATGGATCAAACCGGTGCGAGGCATCCACCAGAGCAGCCTTGATTTCACCCCGTACTCTCGGGTGCGACAGGGTAAGTCTGTTATCACAATAAATTGGTGAGGTTATTCCTGAAGCCCAGGTAAATGGATTTTTTGCGTTGAGTTTAATTGCTTTTATTTGCAAAAGCAGCATGGCAATCTTCTCTGAGTACTCCATTTTAGGGGGGTAAAATTGCAGCAAATGTACAAAATCTATATTAATGACCACTTACTGATGCTGGCGAAAAAGAGTGATGTATATGATTTTGATAATGAGTCAGTTAAGTGTGTGCCCTACTTTGGTAAAGGGAAGTTTCTACTCAACTATGTGGACAAACTAGAGAAGTCTTCACAATTTACTTCCATTCTACTCTATACAGACAAGCTTTCCGATCTCTGGCTAGACTTTAAAGGCCTTTACAAGCGGATCACCGCAGCAGGAGGCATCGTGATAAATGAGCTGGATCAAGTGCTTTTTATCGATCGACTTAATCGATGGGATCTTCCTAAAGGCAAGAAGGAATCCGGTGAAGAAAATGACGAGACGGCATTGCGTGAGGTGATGGAGGAAACAGGCCTGCAGTGCGATATACTGAAGAAGTGCGGAGTTACCTATCATACGTACAGAAATGGAAAGGGAAGACGCGTGCTTAAGAAGACCCACTGGTATGTGATGAGACCACAAAATCAGCAGGTTAAGGTGCAGGAGGAAGAGCACATTGTGGGATATCAGTGGATATCAGCCAACGAATTTCTCAGCAGTGGCTTACCTACTTACAACAGCATCAAAATGATCCTTAAGAAACTCGATTGACAATCTCAATGGCCTATGATTACTAAAGACGACGGGATTTCATAGTATCAAAACCAAATCAATAAATGCCGAGATGAAACAAGCCATTTTTCCAGGTTCTTTTGATCCCATTACCATTGGTCATGTGGACATAGTCAGAAGAGCCATTCCCTTATTTGATCAGGTGTACGTCTCTATAGGAGTCAATACTCAGAAGAAATACCTCTTTCCCCTACAACAACGCATTGATTGGCTAAATCAGGTCTTTGCAGAAGAATCGAAGGTTGTGATCGACACATATACCGGACTAACCGCCCACTACTGCAATAGCATCGGTGCGAAGTACATGATCAGGGGATTGCGCCATGCTTCAGACTTCGACTACGAAAAAACGATCAGTCAGTTGAATCAGATCGTGGGGGGAGACCTCGAGACTGTTTTTTTTATCAGTCAACCACAGTTTTCTCACATCAGCTCAACCATTGTCCGTGAGATCATTAAGGGGCGTGGCGATGCAAGTCCTTTCTTGCCCGATGAGATCAGATTGTAGGACTGAATTTACCTTATAGAGCGCTATCCCACGCGATCGTGCAGCAGTGGATAATAATAGATAATTTAGTGAAATTATCTGATCAAAATCTATATGGAAAACTCAGCACCACGCCTTCCACTAGCCCTCAATGAGAAGATATTAACCTATGAGCCTGGTAGTCCAGAACGTGGAGAGATCAAGGCAGCTCTTACCCAACTGAAAGAAGAGAAATGGGATATTCCCATGGTGATTAATGGAACGGCTGTACGCACCAGAAACAAAGTAAGCATCTGCCCTCCTCATGACCGGCATGCTCATCTAGGATCATATTGTTTAGGCAGGGCCCCACATGTGCGGATGGCTATTAAGGCTGCCCTTGAGGCCAAACCCCGTTGGGAGTCCATGCACTGGACAGATCGAGCAGCGATTTTTCTGAAGGCTGCTGACCTTGTCACCGGTCCCTATCGTCAAAGAATGAATGCCGCCACTATGCTGGGGCAATCCAAGAACATATATCAGTCTGAGATTGATGCCGTCGCGGAGACCGCCGACTTTTTTAGATTTAACGCCAGCTATATGCAGGAGATATATGGCCAACAGCCGGGGAGCAGCCGTGGCACTTGGAATCGGTTGGAGTATCGGCCATTGGAGGGTTTTGTGTTTGCGCTGACACCTTTCAATTTTACTTCCATCGCTGCAAACCTGCCATCTGCACCTGCTATGCTTGGAAATACAGTGGTGTGGAAACCGGCTGCAACGCAGATATATTCCGCACATGTGATCATGGAAGTACTTCAAGCTGCTGGCTTACCACCTGGTGTAATCAATCTCATCTTTGTAGATGGACCAGTGGCTGGAAAAATCATCTTTAGACATCGCGACTTTGCCGGTTTGCACTTTACAGGGAGTACTGGGGTATTCCAATCGCTTTGGAGGACCATTGGCAACAACATATCTGCCTTTCGAAGCTATCCAAGAATTGTGGGCGAAACTGGCGGCAAGGATTTTGTCATTGCGCACCCATCTGCCAATGTTGATCAGCTATCTACCGCCTTGAGCAGGGGAGCATTCGAATATCAGGGCCAGAAGTGTTCTGCAGCCTCCAGGGCGTATATTCCCAGGAGTCTCTGGAAGCAGGTGCGTACAAACATTAGGCAAGATCTTGCATCCTTCAAAGTTGGATCACCAGAAGACTTTGAGCATTTTATCAATGCAGTGATCGACGAAAAGGCATTCGATAAAATCACTCGCTACATCAAGCGAGCCAAGTCAGACAAATCCATATCAGTAGTGGCTGGAGGGAACTATCATAAGGAAAGTGGTTTTTTTGTTCACCCGACCGTACTAAAAACTTCAGATCCAACATATCGGACTATGCGGGAGGAAATATTCGGTCCAGTGCTTACGGTGTATACTTACGATGACAAGAAATTTGCGGAGACATTGTCACTGGTTAACAAAACTTCTCCTTATGCACTCACAGGTGCCATATTTGCTAGGGAGCGCTCTGCCATAGTTGAAGCGACAGCTGCATTGCGACATGCGGCTGGCAATTTTTATATCAATGACAAGCCTACCGGTGCAGTGGTTGGCCAACAGCCCTTTGGAGGAGGACGAGGCAGCGGGACCAATGACAAAGCCGGATCTATGCTCAATCTCTATCGCTGGTTATCACCACGCACCATCAAAGAAAACTTTGATCCACCGGTTGACTATCGATATCCCTTCTTGCAAAGTGATTGATGGACCGTTTCGCCCGTAAATGAAGAAGTTGTAACTCAAAAGTAGTTAATCTCTCAACAAATTTGCTACTTTCAAGTTGTTATGGTTGTTGGCAAGCAAATGGCGAGAGCTGGCCTGATTTTACTTATGATCTTGGCTACCTGTTTACTGTCTGCTCAGAACCTACTATCCTTAGGTGCTGGAGCTTCAGGTACTGCCTTAGGTAACATTAAGTCTGTACAAGGTGGAGTCATCGCGATGTATGGTAATGAGGCGGCACTGGGATTCTCGAAAGAAACAGCTTTTTATGCTACTGCCGAACGACGGTTTGGGAATGAAGGTCTTAATTTTTACTCGGTGGTAGGTGCTTATGCCACGACACTGGGTGGCTTTGGTGCCACCGTGCAATATTTCGGCTTTGACGCGTACAATGAGTTTCTTGCCGGTGTTGCTTATGGTCGCAGGATTTTGGAAGGTCTCTCCCTTGGTATTCAGTTTGACTACCTACAAGCTAGGATCCCGGGTTATGGCAAGAAATCTGCACTCCTGGTAGAATTAGGGATTCAATCGCACTTATCCAAAGTTCTCAAATTGGGATTCCATGTATACAACCCCTTTCAGATAAATTGGGTGGAGCAAGAGATCTTGCCGATGGCTATTAATTTTGGCCTCTCATACCTGCCCTCGGAGAAGGTGCTAGTGCTAACGGAGGTGGAAAAAGTGACCGACCAAAAGGAAAATCTTAAGTTTGGCTTGCAATATAAAGTTATGGATAGTCTGTCTCTTAGGTTGGGTGTGAACACCTATCCATCACTATTCTGTTTTGGAATAGGCTATGGACTTGGCAGAGGTCTGAAGATCGACGTTTGTTCAACAGTTCATCAGCAATTGGGTGTGACCCCTTTGGCAGGAATTGGTTACACTAAAAGCAATGGGGATCCGTGAAAATATTGTTGGTCACTGCTACGGTCAGGGAATGGGAGCCGATCAGAGTAAGGTTACACTCAGCTGGATTTAAGGCTGACCCTTCAGGAATCTTGTGCAAGAAAGATCTAGAAGTAGCTGTGCTGGTCACAGGTATCGGCATGATGATGACAGCAGCCCAACTCTCATCCCAATATGCTATTGTGAAACCAGATTTAAGCATTAATGCCGGTATTGCTGGATCTTATCAGGCCGAAATTGAGCTGGGTTCTGTCGTCAATGTCATCACAGAGCAGGTGGGAGATCTTGGAGTACAGCATCGAGACGGTCGCTTTTCAGATCTTTTCCAAGAAAAGCTTATTGATGCAAATAGCTTTCCCTTTACCGAAGGGAAGTTGGTGAATCCGGCCTCAGATAGGAAGTTCTTGCCTAACAAGCACGGACTTACGCTGAATACTTCATCTGGATTTGGTCCTACCATTGAACGGATCAAAAACAAATATCATGCAGATGTAGAAACCATGGAAGGAGCTGCTTTTTTCTACGTCAATCTACTGCATGAAGTACCATTTCTGGAGCTCAGGTCCATTTCGAATTATGTAATACCGCGTGACCGAAGTACGTGGGTTGTTGAAATGGCCTTGGCTCAATTATCGGAGACCATCGTTGAGATGTTGGAACAGCTCACCGGGCAATAATACAATTGCGCTGGTAAACTATAAAACGAGTTTGAGCACTCCGTAGATGGCAATAATTACAGTCACAATAATGCTGGTCCATAGTAGAAAATCATAGCTGGACGAAGGCCTAAATGATGGAATGAGATGCTTGTAGCGAAAACTAACAACAGCCCCGATCACAAGCAGGAGGATAATCGAAGTGATCACCCCCCCTGCTAAAACCATGGCTACTGGGAGTTTGACAAAGACAAATATCAGGGCCCAGGAAAACGGAAATATCCAGCTGAGCCAGGCAATTGACTTCATCCGATCGGAGGAATTAAAGAAGTCAATCCAACCCAGCTGACCGAAGATATCGGAGAACTGCCGGGTCCACTGTGCCAATGCTGCAAATAGGGTGGAAAATAATACGACAAAAGCGCCTACCATGAAGAAAGTTTTTGCACCTGGTCCCAGCGATTCTGTATACATCTTAGAAAGTGTTTCTATCATCTCATATCCTTCGGGTACACTTCCGCTGGCATGTAAGACAGCCGCTCCCAGTAGATAAAAGGCTGCAGTCATCAAAGTATATACGATCATAGCAGCGATTGCGTCATAGTGCATCACTTTGATCCATCCGCGTGCCCTATCCTCCCATCCCTGGGAGTCATCACGTCGGCCGGTCTTGGCAGCATATCCCTTTTCCAAACACCAGTAATTGTAGGCGATAATCTCATCACCACCTACTCCAGTGATGCCGAAGGCACCGATGGCGATGGCTACAGCCTCTTTTGGAAGGTTAAACTGTAAACCCGACCAGATCTCTGAAAAAGTGATATCATAAGGTGTGAACTTCAAAAAATACAGACATACGAAGGTGAAAATGGTGAAGGCGCCAATCATGATCATCGACATCTTTTCAATAAAGCGATAGTATCCTCTAAAAATCATTAATGCAACCACAATAGCCGTCGCAAAAGCAAGGATGTTTATGGATACACCTGGCAGCAGGAGATTAAGAATGATGGCTACTCCCCCCAACACACCACCCACTTGAAGAATCTTGGTCACCATCAAGATGAAAAAAGTCCAGATCGTCCAATGAGCCTTTCCAAACTTAGGCCCCGGAAGTCTGTTGAAAGCCTGCATGGGTGTCTCACCATGAAGGATGGTATGCTTGGCGAACTCAAGCTGTAACATTACTTTGATCAGGCAACTCACTACGATCACCCAAAATGTGACAAAACCAGCCTTTGCTCCTAAGGTGGTGGTGGCGATCAGTTCTCCAGACCCCACGATGGAGGCCGATAAAATAAATCCTGGTCCCAGAAATCGCAAACGCTCCCGAAATGTGGCGGGTGCCTTTGACACCTGATCACTGGATAGCACGTATTGGTTCGACATTGAGGTAAAATACATAGATTTTTCTACGATCTAGAACCTTCCCACGGATTGCCGTTGGTCACCAGTTAGGTTTCATCTCAAGCCATCCTGCATCCCTGCGATTTTGGTGATCTACAGTGGGACCGTGGGTTTGGGTAAAGCTCCTCTTTAGACAAGGCCGAGGTGAGAGAAGATCGATTTTTCTTACATTGTTGGCTCTGTTTATCAATGCAATCATCATGAAGTTTACCACCCTATTTTTCATAGGCTCTTGCCTATTGACCTTGTCTGCCCAGGACATGACCATTCCCTTGTATCCCGAGGGCATCCCGTGTGAAAATGATCTGTCACAAGAAGTATGGGAGGTCGGAAGCACCGGCCGGCGCATCTCTAAAGTGCATGAGCCCTCTATTTCTGTTTTTCTTGCACCTACCCACGTTGCCAATGGTACCAGCATACTCATTTGTCCCGGTGGTGGTTATACGGTATTGGCCTGGGATTGGGAAGGAACACGCATGGCAGAGTGGTACAATCGCATGGGCGTGTCGGCTTTTGTACTTAAATATCGTCTTCCTCATTGGGAGTCTCCCGAGTGTCGCGGTAAGGTTGCTTTGATGGATGCGCAGAGAGCGATGCGCCTCATTCGTAGTAGGGCAGGATCGTTTCAACTAGATCCAAATCGAGTCGGCGTGATGGGATTTTCAGCTGGCGGCCATCTGGCTTCTACACTATCCACACATTTTGACCAGAGAGAGTCTGATGCAGCTCAAATGGTAGACATGTATCCCTGTAGACCTGATTTCTCAATCCTGATGTATCCAGTGGTCAGCATGGATACCACTTTTGGACACCGCGGTTCCGGCCGGAACCTCCTTGGGGATCATCCCAGCAAGGAAATGCAGCTTTATTATAGTAATGAAAAACAGATCACCAATGAGACTCCACCCACGATCCTGATTCATGCAAGTGACGACCTGTCAGTCCCGGCCGAAAACAGCATCGTCTACTATCAGGCACTCATCAAACACGATGTCTCTGCAGCCATGCATATTTATCACAGCGGTGGCCATGGTTTCTCATTTGCTGAAGACATGGGTGCGGTTTCAGGGTGGCCAACAGCATGTGAGGCTTGGATGAGGGAGCAGGGATTATTAAACCCCAAGATGCGTGCCCTGATCATTGAAGGTCAAAATAATCACAAGAACTGGATGGAAACCACTCCAATCTTACAATCACATCTACAGGAGACGGGATTATTTCAGGTAGATGTGGTCAGGACTCCAGCCACCGGAAAATCAATGGAAAATTTCAGACCCGACTTCGGTCGCTACGACCTCGTCGTTTCCAATTACAACGGCGATGAATGGCCGGATGTCACCAAAAATAATTTTGAGAGGTTCATTGCCGCGGGAGGAGGCTTGGTTTCGGTGCACGCTGCTGATAATGCCTTTGCCTCATGGAGGGCTTATAATGAGATGATTGGTCTGGGTGGATGGGAGGATCGCACTGAGGCGCACGGACCTTACGTTTATTTTGACAAGAATGGTGAGCTCATCCGTGACACCACAGCGGGTAAAGGTGGGCACCACGGCGAGAAACACGAATTTATGGTTCAGATCCGGGACCGGCAGCATCCCATTACTAGTGGGCTTCCGGAGCGCTGGATGCATGTGAAAGATGAATTATATGATCAGCTAAGAGGACCTGCGTCCAATCTAAATATTTTGGCAACCGCCTACAGTGATCCTGCTACGAAAGGTACTGGCAGACATGAGCCGATATTGATGTCGATACGGTATGGACAGGGTCGGATATTTCACACTACATTAGGACATCTGAATGAATCTATGCAGGGCTTAGGATTTAAGATAACCCTGCAAAGGGGTGCTGAGTGGGCAGCATCTGGCGTCGTCTCACAGCCTATACCATTGGTCCTACCATCTCCCGATGAAGTTCGGTCAGCTAATTGAAGTCGGAGAACAGTAATTTTCCTTGATCAACAGTGTGAACCGGATATCTTTGGGCCTTACAGTTTGTTGAAAGCCGGGACCGAGCGATTAAGTAGAAGAAAAAAGAACCCTGATCACCTTGACTTTGGGATCGACCGCCTGCATACGCTCATGTGAGGAGGGGATAGATTGGTCACCCAGCAATGCCTTGTGTACCTTTTTAGGTGGATCGAAAACCAAAGATAATTCTTCCGATAAAATGCCATCTTGCCAACCCCTTGTACTGCCAGCATAGTCCCATTCAAAACCACTGAGGAGAAAAGGACTTTGATTTATGGCTTCGACCTCACGCAGGGTGCTTCCGATCTTAATACCCTGCTCGGTAGTCCAAGGAGATTGGGCTCGCCGGATGCGAATCTCATGTAGCCTTTTGAAGTCTGCCTCATACCAGAGTAAGATCAGCTCTTTGGGTGTCTCGGGATATACAAATGTGGCTTTTACATACTCACCTTCACCGATCATAAAATCGCCCCGAGTCACTAGGTCACCTCCCAGACGATCGATGATATCCTGCTCGCTATCACCCGCCAAAATTTGACCTACTCGTTCTCCGGCGACTATGATATAGTCTTCGCCCTCTTCATTAGTGACCGCTTCCAAAGCACCTCCAAAGACCCAGCCTTCGACCTCTCCCAAAGAGACAAGAAACCAAGATTCCGTAATGGATGTGCCTCTCAGTGTGACTGTAGTTTTCTCCTGCGTGTGCTCATTCCAATATTTCACGAATGCTCCCTCGGGCAGTAGGCTCAGTGTTTCGGAAGTCATGCTGGGAGCACTGCGCAGACGCAATTTGTCTACACTCACCTTAAGCAGCAAAGTGTCCACTTCAGGTTCTAACATGGTTTCTGCACGAGGAGGATCTCCCGAACAGCCTACGATCAAGGTCAAATGAAGTGTGATTATGCAGATCAAGTAAGGACCTAATCTAGTAGAGAAGTCAGATTGATTTGTATCCATGATCGTGGTGGCAGCCAATGATGCACTCCAGTTTTAATAAATCTTACCGAGAATCCAGTCAATTCCACTGCGAAGATAAAATAACCGGATCTATATTTCTTACCAGCAACCAACGTCTCCAAAATGTATCTTTTCTCAAGAGAAACAATAGTTGGTCAGCTGTGATCTTTTGATAAATTTGTGTGAAATTTCAAATCTGAAAATGGTAGAACAAATCAAGGGTCTTGACCAGCAGGAGTACGCTCAATTGAAGGACTCGCTTGCCTTGATCACTGTGCTGATTGCTGGTGCTGATGGAGAGATCGACACCAAGGAAAGGGATTGGGCTAAGAAGGTGACCGAGATAAGGAGTTATACACTGCCTGAAGGATTGAGTGAGTTTTACTTGGACGCTGGCGAGGATTTTGAATCCCGCCTGAATCATTTCATTGAGATGCATAAAGGCGATATCGAGCAACGCAATAGGAAGATAGGAAACCAGCTGGCACAGCTGAACCTGATTCTACCTAAGATCGAAAATCGAGAACTTGCCATCGCACTTTATGAAAGCCTACTGAGTTTTGCTATGCATGTAGCCAGAGCCTCTGGTGGATTTTTGAAATGGGGTGCCATCAGTCCCCGTGAAAAGAAGATCGTAGGTCTTGAAATGATTTCACCTTTAGATCAGGCCAGAACCGATTGAGAGTCATCTAAAGTTCAATCCAAAATTAATCAGTTCAATGTTTCACGAATTTCTTGAATATAACTTGGTCTTCCCAGGTCACACGTACGATATGCAAGCCCGCCTTTAGTCTGGAAACCTCTAATTGCTGAATGTCTCCGGCCTGCCAACCAGCGATGGTGTTGGTAGACAACACTTCACCCGAGATGCCTAAGACATCCAGCCTGGCGTCTCGAAGTGGTGGCAGGGCATGCTCGATGGAAAGACGACTATCGGCAGGATTTGGATAGATTGACCATGTTTCGGTGGGTTCTACCACATCAAAGACAGGAGTACTTTGATCACAATTATCATGACCCTCTTCATTAAGTAATAGCGAATAGCTACCTGGGGCCAGTAATGGATCAGGATACGATACAGTAATTGGCCCAAAACTCGTGTTAATGGTCAGATTGATTTTTAACTCATACACTCCAGGCTGATTGGTGTCCGTAGGTGTACCTTTGAGGAAAATGCAGCTCACCGAATCCGCCGGAATATTGCAATCATCCGCAGTGCACTGATAAGATACCCCGTCTGGAAGGTTCTCAATGGAGTCAATACGTATGCTGGTGACTGTAACTGGCAGACTTAGAACCACAATATTCGAGGGGGCACTCACCATAAATCTGACATCATAGGGGGTGTTGATACAAGCTTCAACAGGAATACCATCTCCCAAGGTGTCATTGACATAGGGCGTAGGTGAAATCAGTCCCCCATCGGCGATAAATGCCGAATCAGGTATACATAGGTTCAGCGTGTCCTGGGAATATGCCTGAAAACTGAGGATGGACCACATACTTATAAATAGGCAACTGCGAATGAATTTCATGATGAGAGATATTTATATATTGAATCTGAAGATAGGCATAGCAAACTAACTTTGCCACTAATTATGATTGTGCGACCGGATAAAAAGGGGGATTTGCTTTTGCTGCTATTGCTGGTAGCTGTAGCCACGATTTTGCGAGGGCAGCACATCATATCAGGCCATGTTTTTGATGGGAGCACCACGGAGCCACTCATTGGGGCCACCGTAATCCTGGATGGAAAGGGCACTTATGCTGACTTAAAAGGACATTTTAGCTTGGCCGTTTATGGGCAGCAGGTAGCACTACACGTCAGTTATCTGGGGTACTTGGCTTATCTGGACACCCTGAATCTGGAAGCAGATACCACCATTTTAGCCATTGGGTTAGAGCCTACTGCCAATCGATTGTCGGCCGTGACCGTCTCCGCCGGCAAGTACGAGCAACCATTGGGTGAGACCACTGTTTCCATCGAAACATTAGATCCGAATCTCATAGCGCAGTCAAACACGACCTCGATCGACGATGTCTTAGACAAGGTGCCGGGAGTGGCCATCATCGATGGTCAAGCCAACATTCGCGGAGGCAGCGGATTTTCCTATGGAGCTGGAAGCAGGGTGCTGATCCTGGTGGATGATATTCCTGCATATCAAGCGGATTCAGGATTTCCTAATTGGGATGATTTTCCAGTCGAAAACATTGCCAGTATGGAAGTCATGAAAGGTGCAGCATCCGTCCTACATGGATCGGCCGCTCTCAATGGTACAGTGAATGTACGCACTGCATATGCAACGGCTGCGCCAAAGACAAAGGCATTTACCTTTATTCGCAGTTATCTGGCCCCTCGGGACCGGCGAAAAAAATGGTGGGACAATGCACCTTTAGAGTATGGAGTAGGTTTTTCGGATGCAAGACGTCGTGGTAAATTTGATCTAGTCAATGGACTGTATTATTTAGATAGAAATAGTTTTCAGAAAGACAATTACAACACATATGGCCGGTTAAATTCCAAATTTCGATACAAGGCCGGCGATTACTTGGAGCTTGGACTGGGTTTAAATATGAACAAAGGGAAGAATAAGTCCTTTTTCTTTTGGAAGGATAGCAGAGAGGGAGCTTATCAGGGGGACACCTCTAATTTTTCTGCCACCAAGTATTTTAGGTTTTCCGTAGATCCGTATGCGAAAATAATTAACGATCGTGGAGATCGTCATGAGATCAAAGGGCGCATGTTTTATGTAGATAATCAGAGCAATGCCAATCGATCCAATCGATCTACACTTTATTATGGAGAATATCAGTTTCTTAAACGATTGCCTGCCATAGGTGCCCTATTTACTGTGGGTGGCGTAGGTATCCACACAGATGTCAATGCCAATTTGTACGGAGATACATCTTTTATCTCCAGTAATTATGCGGCTTTTTTTCAAATAGAGAAGAAGTTTTTCGACCGATTGACACTTAATGCAGGAATGCGATATGAAAAGAATACTGTCAAAGGTCCCCGCATAGTCAATGGCATCAAGACAAAAGATGCAAGCACATCGGAAGCAAAACCTGTTTTGCGTATGGGTGCTAATTATCGGTTGGCTCCATATACCTTTTTCAGGGCTTCCTGGGGACAAGGATATCGTTTTCCTACCATTGCCGAAAAATACATCAATACCACCTTCGGGGGCACCTTAATTTCACCTAATCTCTCACTGAACTCTGAAACTGGATGGAGTGCAGAAATAGGTGTCAAACAAGGATTTAAAATCCATGGCTTCCAGGGACTATTGGATGTCGCGGCATATCGATCCGAGTATTTTAACATGATGGAATTTGTGTTTACAGGCTTGATCGATGGCTTCCAGTCTCAGAACATCGGTGACACCCGAATTCAGGGTTTTGATGTGAGTATCACAGGTGATGGCACCATCGGCAAGATCCCCATCGCGATCCTTGGAGGTTATACATATGTAGATCCAACCTTTCAGGATTTTACGGAGCGCGACTCCCTCAGCTCGTCGGCTGACTACAACATTTTAAAGTATCGCTCCAAGCACCTGTGGAAAGTCGATGTTCAGACGGGAGCCGGCAAGATTGATGTTGGTGTGAGTGTCCAGCATACCAGCAATATGGAAGCAGTGGACGCCATCTTTGAGATCTTTATTCCTGGCCTGCAGACATTTCGCGAGGAACACAAAGGATATACGATCACCGATTTAAGAGCCATATATCATCTCAATGATCACATCAAATTGACTGCGCTGATGCGCAATGTTTTTAATGTAGAATACAGTCTCAGACCCGGCTTGCTTGCAGCGCCCCGCAACTTCGCATTGCGCATGGATGCAGAGTTTTAGTGACGTAACAAATGCAGTAATTCGGTGGTGGAGATAGGAGATTGATATAATGAACCTTTGAGTGTCATTTGCAGTTGAATAAGCGAATATGAAAATTAGCATCCAGATGAATGCATTTGTACTTGTACTATTGATGATAGTAAGTTTCGCCTGTAGGGAGACAGTCGATGACAACACATCCTCTAAAACGCAAGTGATTGCCGAGCGTACCTCAATGCCGGAGCAGACAATGGATGAGGAGCAGGGGAAAGAAGGGATGAAATTGTTGGTGCAAAAGGCTCCAGTGCATAATCGCGAAGTGGTAAGTTCGAAAGTCGATGAGATCGATGAGCCGATTGCATCCACCAAACATCCATCAACGGGTTCGGCAGATGTCAAGGATCCACAGAAGATGGTGGAGGATACCTTTGACCAGGGACCCTCGGCCGAGAATGACTTAGACCAGGAGACAAACCCCGTCAGTGAGGTACTGGTCCATCCCACTTTCAATGTTCATCAGCACCTGTTGTTTCATGAATTACTGCAGAAGTATGTGCATGGTCCTACTGTCGACTATGCAGGATTCAAAAGTGAAGAGATAAAATTCGATGAATATTTAGAAGGATTAAAGAACAATCCGGTGACCAGTGATTGGTCAAGAGATGAAAAACTTGCATTTTGGATCAATGTGTACAATGCTTTCACCATTAAACTGATTTTGCAGCATTATCCGGTAAGGAGCATTCAAGACATCTCAGAAGGAAAACCATGGGATAAAAATTGGATCATCATAGGACAACAAACATATTCACTCAACCAGATTGAGCATGAAATCATTAGACCCATTTTTAAAGAACCACGGATTCACTTCGCGGTGAATTGTGCCGCAAAATCTTGTCCTCCTCTGGCTAATCAAGCCTATACACCGGAGGGATTAAATGCGCTACTGGAATCCCAAACAAAGTCTTTTATTAATAATGTCAGTTACAATGAGATAAATAAGGATGCCATCAATCTTTCAAAAATATTTGAATGGTACCGTGCTGATTTTGGTGATTTGAGATCTTTTATTGCTAAATATTCCAGAGAAGATATTAATAGCGATGCCAAGATATCTTTTATGGAATATGATTGGGACCTCAATAATTAGGTTCGATCGGCGTTAAAGTCATCGTTTTTCCGTTAGGAATATAGAGTTGTGTGAAAAAGCCTGGATCATGAAGTACTTTATACTCCACGGCGCACTCTTTTTATGTTTTTCAATAAATGGTCAGAATCCTTGCGCATGTCTTCCTCTGCCGGCAGCCCAAGGTGTGGTGATCACTGTTAGTACTGTCGCTGAACTGGATCATGCCCTGTATCGAGCCGATACTAGCGATGGAAATCTCACCATTCTAGTTAATGCTGGTGCTTACCAGCTTTCTCAGAATCTCCGATTCATCAGCGAGAACATGGTCAATCTGACCATTAGGGGTGCTACTGGTGATCGAGATGATGTCACCATTACTGGTTTGGGCTGGGACATAGGCACGGTGACCCACATTTTTAACGTGACAGCTCCAGGTTTTACCGTGGCTGACATGACCATTGGTGAAGTGTTTTATCACCCCATACAAGTCCATAATACTGCCGACGGCTGTCTGATTCAGAATGTCCGGTTTGTCGATGCTAAGGAGCAATTGCTCAAGGTGTCTAGTGGTACTGCATATAATAATAATGGCAAAGTGTTTTGTTGTGCTTTTGAATTTACCGATACTCTGGCATTCCAATATTATACAGGTGGTATCGACGCACATCGGTCAGTCGATTGGGAAGTGAAGTATAATGTCTTTAGAAATATCCGTAGCCCGGATGGAAACTTGGCTGAGCATGCTATTCATTTTTGGCGCGAGTCATCGGATACTGAGGTAGAAGGAAATCTGATCATCAACTGTGACAGGGGTATCGGCTTTGGGTTGGGCTCAGATGTGACCAGCGGGCATCTGCGGGGTATCATCGCTAATAATTTTGTCCATACCAGTCGCGATGTGGGCATAGGTCTTGAGTCTGCCCCCCATGCCAAGGTATATCACAATACACTCATCACTGATCATTATTTTAATTCCATTGAATATCGATTTGCTACGACCAGTCATGTACATATTGCCAACAATTTGGTGGACAAATCCATAGCTTCTCGATCCAGTGGCACTGGGACGGTGGAGTCTAATGCGACCATCACAGATCTAAATATCTTTGTTGACGCAAATCAGAACGATTATCATCTAGTGGGGAGTACTAGTGGTGTGACCGATGTTGGAATTGCATTGTCTGAAGTAGCGTATGACTATGATTGCAGTGAGCGGATATATTCAGCTCCTCCGGATATCGGGGCTGACGAATTTCTGATGACTTCCCACACAGATGTTGTACTCGAGGAAGACTGTATTGGACTCTATCCCAATCCAGTGGAAAGTACCTTTACCATTCGAGCGGTGGGATCAGCCTCCCTGGATGATTATGACGTCGATGTGCTGGACAGTAACGGACAGATCCATCAGTCGTACACTCAGGTGTCGGGAACCATCGAGATCGATATCTCAGCTCTGCCCTTAGGCCTGTATTTTGTGCGGATTATGCGCGATCAGATCTTATCAATGCAGTTGATCTTGAAGGGTATGTAGGGTCTGCCTCGAGTCCAAGTCCACGGTCGACTTACATAGATCAGGATTTTTGATCGCAATCAAGCTGCTCACGGATTTTCAATTACTGATCGTGAATGACTATGGTACTACCTTGATGGGCATCCATCAGGCCATTTACAGAGAGCTCCTCCGTGACACTAAGCACGCTTCCGCTGGTCACCGTCAGTAGGCTAGAGGGTTCTACAGTGCATGCACAAGCATTGATATCCCCATGGGTAGATGTGTTGTAGTTGGACTTTAGGATGGCATGGATCGTTGGACCAGGTACTCCATTGGTCCAGGAACCAGCGATAAATTCGGAGATGGCGGTGCACAATGATGCTTCGTACTCATAGGCACCGATATCTATCTGCCCAAACTGTGATCTAGTATCGTAGGAAGTATGCTTGATGTATTGATGATTGATATCATGATTCGGCAGGAGTGAAGGGGGTAGCGCATCGCCCTGATTGATCATTGGAGCATTTAGTGAGGGCTCAAAATTCTGGGCATTAAAATCAGAAAACAGTGGATCCGTACCGGTCAAGTTATTGCCTTCGTCATGGACAATGCCACTTGGCGAACAGTGGCACGACACCCAACCCGTCTTAAGCCAATTATGGTGCATGTGAAAATTACCAGCACCTCCAATCATGGCAAATTTATTTCCCTCAGCCGACGTATAAATCACATTGTTAAATGCATGAGCTGTCTCGTCGTTGGTAGATAAGCGCACCAAAGTAGTATTTCCAGATCGAGTGGATATGACTGTATTATTATAAAAATACAGTTTGCCTTTCCGGTAATTATTGGGATTGCCGCCATCTCCACCATAGTGTGCCATTTGAGAATTTCCCGCTCCATCGGGTTCGATCAGGATATTACCATAAACCTTTGTGGTAAGATAACTTGGCAGATGGACAAGTACTTGTGAGTCCACTAAATCAAGTTGGCGATTTCCACCTCGGGTTCGATCAGGATATTACCATAAACCTTTGTGGTAAGATAACTTGGCAGATGGACAAGTACTTGTGAGTCCACTAAATCAAGTTGGCGATTTCCACCTGTGCCAATCAATCCAATTGAACCTGACCACTAATCCAGCAGATCTATCCTTGAGGTTGTTGCCTTCTGCACCGGTGCGCAATGGGCCGAAACGATTAAACTGATAAATGATACCATCGGCCGAAGTATAGGTGTTGTGCTCATAGATACTACCGGTATTTCCATTGTCGTAAATATGGTTTTTCTCGATTAAGATATCTTCGGTTTGTCCGTTGAAAGCTCCGATGAACAGTCCATTACCGCAGTCGTGCAGATCACAATTTCTGATGATGAGATGCGCTGCCTTTTCTACATAAATCGCTGCTGCATTATCGACATAATTTTCAGTAGTATTGTTATCATTGATGAAGGAATAGGGTGGTCTCCCAGATTTGATTTCCAGATTATCTATGGTGATATAGCTGGGTAAACCATCCGGTGGTGTATTGGACCCACCTACCTTGATGATGCCTCTACTCTCATTCCAGTAATTTAGGCCACTAGGGGTAGTGGCGCCATTGCCATCGATGACTGGTTTCTGTCCGGCTGGTCCATTTACTCCGATGATTTCGATACGAGCGTTAGCGGTACCTTGTCGATTAATGACCCATTTCTCATGGTATGGACTACTGCGCCAATGGATATATACGCGATCACCAGGTTGCAGGGTTGCCCATGGAACATCGGCAATCGCCGTGAGCGACTGTGAAGGGCCAACGTGATAGTCCACTGCAGTTGCTTTGAAGACCGTACTGAGGAGGACGAAAGTGATCAAACGCATTTGGAAAGGCTTTGTTTGTAAAACGAAGATTGTTTACAAAGATTATCTCACTGAGTAGTCTGAGCATATCTGGATCATGATTATTAGTTACATTAGTTCATGCAAGAAATAAGGGTATTTCCGGAGACTCTGAATGATGCTTAAAATGAGACCTTTTCGATTTAGACGAGGCATCAAGAAGGAGCGTAGCCCGAGCTAAATGACTGAGAAATAGCGAAGTATAAATCGGAAAGACTCGTTTAGAAATTTCGACTGAGATTTCGTAGAGTCCGCGAAGGGTTTTCGGAGGTACCGATAAGTTGAAAATTGTTGGCATCGCCGATATGGCCAGAAGTGTGCACTAGGGATATTGACCATATGTTGGTCAATAATAAATCTGGTCTGAAAACGAAAATATCGCCAGATGAGCCATGCTTGATGATCACATTTTTCGGCGAAGGTTCTCTCGGGGCATCAATTGTTACAAGAAGTTGAAAATGCGAGATAGTCATGTATAAGGTTTACGCGGTCGGGTGCAGGATAGACCATGTCTCAGTGGCAAGTGTATTGGTATGGCTTTTTATTTGGGTACCGTTGAGATCAGGTCAGACTCAACCCATCACAAATAGCGGGGTAGACCTAGGTGGATTTTCCACCAATTATTTCAGTATTCCATTGATCGATCTTGATAAAGCCGATGATATGCAGGTGGTCGTGGATAGGGAAGAGGGTCAATATTTGGGCCATCCCACTACCGTGTTGCTGGAAGATGGTCGCACGCTTTATTGTGTTTATCCCAAGGGCCATGGGGAGGGTGGCATCCTGCTGAAGCGAAGCGATGATGGAGGCCAAAGCTGGAGTGAACGACTGCCCGTACCAGATAGTTGGGCATCTTCGTTGGAGGTTCCTACACTGTATCCGGTCGAAGATCCCGCTGGAAACAAGCGTGTAATCATGTTTTCAGGATTGTATCCAGCAAGAATGGCTGTTTCAGAAGATGCATGTGAGACCTGGTCTGAACTGCAGCCGGTCGGTGACTGGGGTGGCATCGTGGTCATGGGCGATTTAATCTCACTCGACCATGGTAGAAGGTCTGGTAAGGGGCACTACATGGCTATGTTTCACGATGACGGCAGGTATATAAATCATATGGGCAGGTCACAAGAGGAAAACCTCCATGCCAGAGGCGGGTGGTCCAGATTTACTCTGTATAAGACTTTTTCTTTTGATGGTGGCTTGAGCTGGACAGAACCAGAGTCTGTATTTGCCTCGCGGGTTCTGCACTTATGTGAGCCAGGGTTGATTTGGTCACCCGATGGCAAGCAGATTGCCATGCTGATGCGTGAAAATTCGAGAAGGATGAATTCTTTTATTTCTTTCAGTGACGATCGGGGAAAGCATTGGACCACACCTAGACAATTACCTAATGCTCTGACCGGGGATCGTCATCAGGCCATCTACACTGGAGATGGACGACTGATTATTTCTTTTAGAGATGTATCTCCTGCACTCAGAAAATACGAGGATTTAAGAAACGCATGCTCGGACTGCGATCCAGAAATCCTTCGGTCACAAGCTGGGCCAGCGAGCCCTACTCATGGTGATTGGGTGGCATGGGTAGGAACCTATGAGGACCTGGTAGAAGGTAAGGAAGGTCAGTACCGAATTCGACTAAAAGACAATAAAAAGGGTGCGGATTGCGCCTATCCTGCCCTAGAGCTGCTGCCCGATGGCACCATTCTGGCTACCACTTATGGGCATTGGCAAGAGGGGAGCTCACCCTATATCATTAGTTTTAGGTTTACGATGGATACCATAGATCAATGGTACAGAGATAAAAGCAAGTAACATGGATTCTTGGACTGGCACATTTCTTCCTCTTATCACCTACATGGGCTTGATGATGGCTTGCTCATCTAATGAGTCGAGGCCCTATTTGGCGCAGGGAATCATGGCGGGTGAGGTCACTGATCATTCCGTGATTCTACAAACCAGACTTACCGCGTCCGATACATTGTTAAATGGCGATGTACGAGGATTTGCCGGGTGGGCATGCTTTGAGATGTCGCCTCGAGATCTTTCTAGTGAGGTGGCTATACAAAGTCCATGGCGTTTGGTGAGTGCGGACTACGATTATATCCTAAAAGATCTCATCGATGGTCTCTCGCCCGATCAAACCTATCAGTACCGTGTGAGATATGGTGTGGATACATCGCATACTTTTACGAGTCGCGTCGGATCATTTCGTACCCTGGCTGGTAGCAGGGAAAGCGCACAGTTTTCGATGGTGGTAGTAACAGGTATGAACTACTATCATTTTCACTATGGCGCTTATGACTCGTCCCTGCAATATCAGGGACCTGACAAGCACCTCGGATACCCGGCTTTGAAGACGATTCTTGATCTTAGACCAGATTATTTCTTGGGCACAGGTGATAATGTTTATTTTGACCATCCCGCTTGGAAAGGCATCCAAAGGGCTAGGACTAGGAACAAAGATCCACTATTGGGCCTTTTTGGAGGTCATGAGGTGACCGATGAGCAGGGAATGCGAAGGAAGTACCACGTACAATTTGTACAACCGAGGTTCAAAGAGCTCTTTCTCCAAGTTGCCAGCTACTGGGAGAAAGATGACCACGATTACCGCATCAATGACAGTGATCCATACATCGATTTTCCGATATCACACCAGCTGGGTATCAAGAATTTTAAGGAACAATTGCCAGTAACCGATCCTGACAAATTCGATGCCGTCACATATCGTTCCCACCGGATTTCGAAAGACTTTCAGGTTTGGCTTCTAGAGGGGCGGGACTATCGGAGTGCCAATTCAGATCCAGATGTACAGGGCAAGACCATTTGGGGGTCTGAGCAGTTGGATTGGCTGCACCGTACATTGCTAGCAAGCGACGCGGCGTACAAGATCATTATTTCGCCAACTCCATTGGTGGGTCCTGATGGTGGTGGTAAAAGTGATAGTCATGTCAATCTGGGCGGTTTTCGCCATGAAGGAGATGCTTTTTTTAGATGGCTTATCGACCATCAATTCTCAAAGGATAGTCTATTTATTGTGTGTGGTGACCGGCACTGGCAATATCATGCGATTCACCCTTCTGGTTTCCACGAGTTTTCATGCGGTGCATTGGTCGATGCCAATTCAAGAGCAGGGGTCATGGCAGGAGATCCTAAATCAACAGATCCCGAAGGAGAAATCAAACAACCCTATGTGCAAGGGACTGCGGATCAGGCTACGGGTGGCTTTCTCCTCTTGAATATGAACCTCATAGATGATCAACCCAGTTTAGACCTTACATTTTTCGATGAAAAAGGAGCCTTATTATATGAAGTAGAAAAATAACTCATCCAATCCTCGACTAGCTCGCTGAGTCGTTTTGACTACTGTAGTTTTTCGATGGTCGGATTAAATTCTGCCTGTGATAGACGTATTTTATCACCGACACCAAGTGTGACGTTCTCCAAAGATGAAGTCTGTACCTTGATCAGACCGGTGGTCACTAAAACCAGCAGTTCGATCATCTGATCTTGTCTCGTCATTTGCACGATTTCACCAATCCAGTCCAAAGCCGGTGCGCCCTGTTGACCAAAGAATAATTCAGCTGGATGGCCATATCGGCTGATTATACCATCCTCTAACATATAGACTTTATCGGATAAGCGGATCACTTCTTTAACGTCGTGGCTGACTAAGATGGTCGTCAGATTTGAGGTGGCTTGGACATGTCGGATATAGTCCTGCATCTTGGTACGCATGCCTTCATCCAATGCCGAAAATGGTTCGTCTAGCAACAATAGTGCAGGCTTTTTCGCCAATGCCTGAGCGAGCATGACTCGCTGTTTTTGTCCTCGCGATAGTGTGGTAGCACGCTTACTTTGCAAAGAACCCAGTTCGAAGGTGTCGATTAATTCTTTCAACAAGTCTCGATCTACTTTGCCATTCATTGCATAATTGATGTTCCGATCTACCGTCATATTTGGAAAAAGTCCATCATCTTGAAACACAAAACCAATATTGCGCCTCTGAGGCCGCTCATTGACTGCGGCCTGATGGTCAAACCATATCTTATCATCGCAGGTAATCTGTCCCTCATCCGGTCGCATTAGGCCGGCGATCATCCGCAATATTGAAGTTTTACCTGCACCTGACTTACCGAAGATGGTGGCCATTTTGCGAAGCTCAAAGGCACATTGAATATCCAGATTGAGGAATCCATCGGGTGCCTCCAAACGTTTTCTGACATCGAGCACCATCATAAAATTCTTCGCTTGAAATAGCTGCCATTGACCGAATAAACCACTAGCAAAATGATAAAAGTGACGGAGATCAGAAATATAGCGTAAGCATTAGCAGCACCATAATTTAAGGATTCCACCTCGTCATAAATGGCAATAGAGGCAACCCTGGTCTTGCCGGGAATATTGCCTCCAATCATTAGTACTACACCAAATTCTCCTATAGTGTGGGCAAAGGAGAGCACAATACCAGTGAGCAAGGATGGCTTGATATTAGGTAGTAGAACTTTCGTCAGGGTAGTATACCTGGATTTCCCCAACACAGAAGAGGCCTCTTGCAGATATTGGGGTAGATTACTGAGTCCAGATTGAATGGGTTGCACCATAAATGGCAAGCTGTAGATGATCGAGGCCAGGACGAGACCTTCAAAGGAGAACACCATCCTTAGTCCCAGATGATCATCAATCCATCGTCCAAGTGTATTCGCTGGACTGAATGCCACTAGTAGATAAAAACCGAGCACGGTGGGTGGCAGGACTAAGGGTAGACTCACCACGGTTTCAATGATGGGCTTGATTTTACTTTTGGTGGAAGAAAGCCAATAACTCAATGGTATGGCTATTACGAAAAGGATTGTTGTCGTAACAAACGCCAGTTTGAAAGTAAGGTAGATCGGCTGCCAATCCATTTTATCAGACTAAAAACTAAAACAGTTGCAAAATTTGCGAGTTGGGGAGGGAGACCCATCAAGCATTCAACCAGTAACTCCTATGGTAAACGGTAGCCATATTTTTTTAGGATCACCGCTCCTTCTGAGGAAAATAAAAAATCGTAAAAGGACTTTGCAGCCCCTTCATTTGCACCGTCACGTCGCAGGAGAGCCACACCTTGTGCAATGGGATCGTAGCTTCCCGGGTCCATTTCGATCCATTTTCCCTTGCCTTCTAAATGTGTGGACAAGATAACAGATTTGGCGGTGAAGCCAACATCTGAAGCTGCCGATAGGATGAATTGATTGGCTTGAGCGACACTTTCACCATATACCAACTTACCGGAGACAAGGTCCATTAAGCCGTTTCGCTCCAATACCTGCAGGGCAGCCCTTCCGTAAGGTGCCGTTTTGGGATTAGCTACAGCGATGTACTTGATCTGAGGCTGGATTATGTCTCTCAGTGTTGGTGACAGATCTGGTCTCACCGACCACAATACCAGTTTTCCATAGGCGTATACTTCGGGTGCCACCAGAGTGAGTCCACGGGCATGCAACTCATTTGGATATCGCATATCGGCGGAAAAAAACAGATCAAAAGGTGCACCTTCTTTGATCTGGGCTGTTAGTTTTCCAGATGAACCCATGATGATGTCGCACTCGACATGCTCTTTTCTCTCAAAGGTCATGGCCACTTCTTGGACTGCAAATTGGGCATTAGCTGAAGTGGCAATGGTCAGCTTTGGATTGCGATGTTGTGTGCCACAGCAAACCGTAAGGAGCAGTCCTGAAGAGATGATTAGGTAGATGTCAATGCGCATTGGGCTGAATTAGAGTAGCTCTGAAACCTTCCAACTATAACGGATGCAAGGGTAAGATTGTCCGTCTGGACAAGCGATCACATCGCGATCGCAGAGCTCTCCGCCATTGTGTTCGTAAAAAGAGATTGCAGCATGATTTTTCTCAAAGACCCAAAGATAGTATTGCTGAATGCTGTCATCAAAGGCGTGGACAGCTTGAGCACTGCGTTGGATCAATTCGCGGCCGATGCCATATCCCTGGAATGCCGGCAATACATGGAGGTTATCCAAGTAGGCACCCCATTCCTCGCTTCGGTGGGCATAGACACAGGCGAATCCACACAGTTGATCCCTGGCCTCTGCCAATATGATGATTTGATCAGATGGAGGTAGTTTGAACCTCTGCTGCCAGACAGTTTTTCGCTCTTCTTCCACCTCCTCATCGAGGTAGGTGTCACGCACGATGCCGTGATAGTGATTTTTCCAACTGCTGACATGTAGCATGGCGATATCGGTACAATCCCTTTGAGCCGCTCTTCGATATGTGATGTCCAAATTTTGTTGATTTGAGCATGGAAAGGTAAGGAGATTCTTGCAGTCGGAATGCGGGCGACTAGTTAATCCACTCTGACAAGATTAGTAATCAGAAATGGCTCCATTGGTGATTTTCCATTTTTCTCAATTGGCTGATACTCAGGCATCACCTAATCTCGAAAAAGTGAAAATCTCATTTTTAAATCGACATATGATATGTAGATGGTATTTCGCCGGAGTGGGCTCGCTAAGGTCGATGCTGGGCTATGACATGGTGGGATTCGTGCATTGGAAGGGGTCAGCATTCTTTAATGCTGACCCACCCAAAACATAATTAGTAATCAAAAAACATCTTTGATTTCTTTGGAGTCAAGTACGATCCATACCACAGGATCAAGAAGATTGCACTATTAACAAAAAATACTAATGTATGGAGAGGTGAGAGCTAACATCGCAGAGGAGTGTTTAAAACCCAGATTAGGATTCATTCTCTGCGCTACCTTAAATAAAAGAAAAATTTGAGGATTTATTGTCCAACATCGACAGAATGATCAGATTCTTAGACAATGGGGACCAACTTGAGGACGGGCAATCAAGAGTGATAAAGTACTTTCTCCGAATGGGTGCAAGCTAGGGGACTAGCTAGCTATGATGGTCGATGACGCTGCAGGTTAGATCTTGGAGGATTGATCCACCTGAAGTATTTGGCGAGACGGATCACTTCGAAATCACCGGATATAGTGATTTATATC
This sequence comes from Saprospiraceae bacterium, assembly GCA_965223025.1. Classification (GTDB taxonomy): domain Bacteria; phylum Bacteroidota; class Bacteroidia; order Chitinophagales; family Saprospiraceae; genus JABDMH01. The sequence continues at coordinate 2,086,633 of CBDCVP010000023.1, read as the reverse complement.
ATCCATTGAAAAAGTGGATTTCAATACCTTATTGAGGTAATTTGAATTTTGTAGGTGGTCCCAGCAAATGTATCTGCCCCTAGGAATTCTCAGCGTGTAATAAATCCATTATTTGTGTAAATAGTTAGTCATGAAGATAACCGCAATCAGATTATTTGGTGCTGCTTTGATCACATCTCTGGCACTACTGCCAACATTGATCTCATGCAATCAAGGAGCTCGCGATGGAACCCGCTACGCACAGGCAGAGAGGGGTAAAGCTATTTTTGCCGAACAGTGCATGCCATGTCATGGCATGGATGATCAGCTTCCGACAAAAACTGACCTGGAAACAAAGCCGCCTGACCTCACATTGATCATGGATCGGCGGAAGAAAGCCGAATTTCCGGTAGCAGAGATAGCTAGGATCATTGATGGTCGCTTGCTTGTCAAAGCACATGGACCTCGAGAAATGCCCGTATGGGGAGAAGTGTATGATTCATTGGGTATGGATCAAGACGAAATCAGAGGTCGAAAAGGGGAGCTTGTTGCTTACTTAATGAGCATTCAAGAATAGTTGCTCCGCTAGAGGTGTAGTCCACATTCGGTCTTTGGGCTGTTGTTCCATCTACCTGTTCGGTCTTCGCCAGGAACCGTGCAATGCTTGCAACCTATGGAATGATATCCCTTGGCTACCAATGGATGGAATGGTAAATCATTCTTGCTGATGTATTTTTCTCGATCTTCTTCACTCACATCAAGCAGGGGGTAGAATTTTAGGATGCCACCACGGTCCTCAAAAATATCCAGGGTAGCCCTATGATCGCTCTGCCACTTCATCAATCCGCTTACCCACACCGTGTAACGCTGTTTGACCAAGTCCAACGGCTTTACCTTGTTGAGACTACAGCAGAACTCAGGATTCTTCTTCCAAGTCTCGTCCTTTGTCGTAAACTCGTGCTCTTCCTTCAGGGCGCTGATTGACTTTACATTGAGTCCATATCGGTCCGTGAGCTCCTGCTTATAGGCTAATGTCTCATCAAAATGATAACCCGTGTCAATGAAAAAAATCACCTGCTCTTTGTTGACCAAAGAAAATTCTCTCAGAAGAAATGCTGAAGTAGCAGCAAATGAACTGGTCAGCATCACCTCATCAGCACTGAAATCTTGATACAAAGCATCTATGCGTCCCCGAATCGAAAGGGAATGATACTTGTCATTCAGCACTTTGATTTCTTCAGCCGACAGGACTCTTTTGGCAATAGCTGTATCAGGTGACTTCATAACTTCTGGACTTGTATGTTATTGGTAGGCTACAAATATAATATAAATCAATCTCCTAATCTAAATATATTGATATTCAGTATGTTATACTACATGTTGTTTCGATTTCAGCTTTACTTATGTCGAAACATGACGACATAATCATATGTTAATATGTTGTTGAGCAGATGGTTTACACCTGGACATCTAGGCCCTATTGAATGACAGTATTTTTATTAAGGCATACTTTGAGACCCTTGGGGTGCTTAGACACGGCTGCCACCATTGATGATCTTGCGGAAGGACTATACTTCGTCCCTCACCACGTATGGCTCCCGGTACTGTCGTGTCAACATTTTGTTGGCCTCCGAATCGCCAACAAATTTTTCCGATTTTCCGTCAAAAGTTAGGTTTCTTCCCAAACGATAGCTCACATTGGCCAATAGAGGTAGAACTGTGGACAAATATCCCTCTTCGATGTCGCAGGTAAGATCATTGCGTTTGCCAGATCTTAGAGCACTGATGAAATTGGCATAGTGGCCACCACCTCCTGGCGCTGCTAAGTAACCGACTACTTGATCGACTCCATCTCCGCTATCATCTGAGCTGGGGCCGGGAGTATTGTCCCTACCCATGTAAGTCCTCCATTGGCCACCATTGATCTCCATCCAACCATCGGTGCCATAGAAAAGGTTACCTATTTTGACATCAAGGGGGGCTTCGCCAGCTGTGAAAAGTCCCCTTACTTCAAACTGCAAGATCTTACCATCTGCGTATTCCAGCTGAGTCGTTTGCGTATTTGCGGTCTCCTGGCTACACTCATCAGGTCCATATTTAAAATATCCTCCAGATGAAGACACTTTGATAGGATGTTCATTTTTATTGAGTCCCCATCTTGCCACATCGAATTGATGAGGACCCTGATTGCCTATGTCGCCATTTCCTGTGGACCAGTGCCAATGCCAGTTGTAGTGACCTTTAAGCTCGTTATAGGGCCTCCATTTAGCGGGACCGAGCCACAGATCATAGTGGAGACCAGCGGGTGGCTCGGAGTCTTCGGCAATTCCAAATGAGTCTCTTGGTTTGTAGCAAAGTCCCTTGGCCATGTAAACCTCTCCGATCCCTCCGTTGTGAAGAAATTGCATGGCTTTTCGTACGTTCTCGATCGATCGATTCTGGAATCCTACCTGGACAATTCTTTGATACTTCCTAGCAGCTTCTACCATTTTTCTTCCTTCAAAAACATTGTGCGAGCATGGTTTCTCCACATACACATCCTTACCTGCCTGCACCGCCCAGATAGTAGCCAGAGCATGCCAGTGATTTGGGGCCGCTATGGATATCGCATCGATGTCATCGTCCTGCAATACCTTGCGCATGTCATATTCGGCACCTGGCCTCGTACCCTGGATTTCTTCGACAAGGTTTATGCGCTCTTCCCATAGATTTTCATCAACATCGCAAATGGTCTTTATGTATACATTCCTTTCCTCTGCCATGCCAGCCCATCGCCTCAGATGGCCAAACCCTTGACCTCGTACACCGATGACGCTCATGTTGATCCGGTCATTAGAACCAATAATACGACGGTAGCTTTCGGCACTAAATGACACACCAGTACCAGCCAGGGTCAGTCCCGTTGTCCCCAAGGCGGCTTTCTTGATAAACGATCGTCTGTTGTTTTTCATCACATGTAGTCTTAAATTTTCAAGAATCATCCTAAGATAAGCATTTAGTCATCATATGGTGACCTGCCAGATCAATGTTCGGGTGAGTCATCTGAGAATGGCATCACTCTACAATGAGTGATGGATCCAGAGGATACCTGCCAAATGATTTGCCATAGACCGCAATGCCGCCCCCGTCACTGCTCAATCGGATATCGAGGTATCCCCGCTGCTTTGCCTTTCTCATAGTCTGGTCATCAATAGGAATGTCGATAAGATATCCGTAGGATCCCGCTTCTCTCAACCTGAGGTCCTTGAGTTGGCTGTGCCAAGAAAGCACACCCCGATGGTCGGCTGGATCATCTCTCAAGGTGAGTTTTTCTACCTGCTGCCCATCCACCAAGATGGTAACATTCGACGGATGTGTAGTCTCGTCCGTCATAGGGTAACTATTTGGATTTCGACTTGGTGCATCCTTTCCGCCTTTCATGAAGTTGATGGAAGTTTCCACACCTTTTTCGGTGTCCTTCACAAATAGTTCCTTTGCCGAAATTTCCACCGCAAAATGTGAACGCCTCCCGGATAGGTCAAGTTCTGATGCGATCGGTATGCGGTACTCAAAAAAACCAGAACCGGTACCATTCATCTTTAATGAATCTAGCACTGCCCATTGTTTTTGACTCCATTGAGCCTTGATAAACTGGTCCGGCCGGGAAGTGACGACATCTTTCCCTTTGGGAAGGACGCCATTTTCGACGACAAAATGTTTAAAATTGCGATGGATCACCTCACCACGATCATTCATTAGAGAAAGTTTTAGGAGGGCCAGGCCACTACTTGCCGGCATCTTTATTTTCAGAGGATTGATAGATCTATGGACAAAGGGTTTGTAGGGTATGATCAAACTTCCATTTGCCACATCTGATGAGATTCCGGTCTGATCAAGGTGCTCCAACGCATAGTCGAGTGTCATCTTTTGTGCTGGATGAAGGTCGGTGGTCGATGAAATATACAGCGACACCTCCTGGATATCGCTGGCATTGACCGTAGTACAGATTTCATTACCGGTAGAGATATATACCGGTGAATGCAGATCTCTGATGGTCATTTTCTCCATTATCTCCTCCAAACCGGTGAACTTCTCTGAACGGTCAAATCTCCAGTATCCATTCCATTCATTTATGACATCATGATGCTCCGTATACAACCAACCGGCTATTTCTGGAAAAAGTCTAAAGGAGTTGATCATCCTATGGTAATCGTAGCTCCAATCGACATCGCCCGTACTGCCTTGATATCCCCAAACATTGCCGCATTCTGAGTTCATTAGGGGTACGTGTCCTTGCATGAAACCATCTTCATAATGAAAAGGACTGCCAGGGTGGGACCGATCGACAATGTCCTGTAGATGCTCAGTCCAAACCCATCCTGGCTTGTAGTCATGAAAGGAGTTGATGTCTGTTTCTGTATGTCCGCCACCACAACAAATGGAATTATCTTCCACCAATCGTGTCCCATCTAGAGACTTGGCAAGATAGTACATAGAGGCCACCCAAAATTGGGTGCTTGGCAGATACTTTCGCAGTTTGTTAGGTCCCTGATGGACGGTGGTTTGCAATCCCCAAGATTCGTTAAAGACAACCCAGCTGAAGATGGAGGGATGGTTGTAGTCACGCCTGATCATTTGCCGCAGGGTACGCTCAGCTTCACGTTGCATCGGTGGATTCGGTTCGCCCCAACTGTTGGGTAAGTCGGCCATCACTAGGAGTCCAAGTTTATCGGCCCAGTACAGCTTTCGGGGTATCTCTACTTTAATGTGTGGCCTGATACCATTCAGGCCGATGGCCTTAGATCGCATGATTTCTTCCTTCATAAATTGATCCGAAGGGAAAGTGTAGAATCCCTCTGGATGGTAGGACTGGTCCAGGGCCAGCTGTAAATAGATCGGTTTGTCGTTGATCGCGATGTAGGGGTGGTTGGTGCCTGGTAAATCAACAACTGATATCTTGCGCATACCGAAATAACTATGCACTTCATCGTCGGCAATTTTCAGTGTTGCCTCGTACAAATATGGATCGTCCATGGTCCATAGATGCTGATCCTCAATCGGAATCTTCAGGATGCCCTTATCGGACCCAGCTCTGATTATTCCTTCATGGGGCGCGGTTGACTGGTCAGCCAGTTCGATGGTGAAAGGGATCTTTTGTTCAGCTCTTTCACTTAGGTAAACGGTGGCTGTCACATGTGACTCATCAATGTTTGGAGTGAAATGGACAACATCGGCATGTACCTGCCCGCGAGCTTCCAGATATATGGTCTGCCATATTCCGCGTGCATTTCCATAGCCTTGTTTGCCATATAAAGTAAAATCTCTTCGGACATCATCCACCCTGATCACTAATTTCTGGGCCGTGCCGTAGATGAGATAATCCGTCAAATCGAAGGAGAACGGGACATAACCACCTCGGTGTTTTCCCAGTAGGTGACCATCGAGCCATACAGTGGTCTCCCAATCCGACGCTCCTATGGTTAGAAAGGTTCGTTTGTTCTGCCATCCTGCATCGACTTTGATCTCACGCTGGTACCAACCTATGTCTGCCAGGTCTTCGACGCCGGATAGGGATGATCCCCAGGGGAAGGGCACAACTATTTTCCGATCAAGTTCATGAGTTCCCATGTGCCAATGATCTTGAAGCCCGATATTGGTACTGTCAAAGGCAAAAGACCATTGACCATTGAGATTTGACCATAGCTGTCTGTGAAAATCAGGCCTGGGGTGTTCAGCAAGAGGTATCTGCTGGGCTGCTAAAGATAAAGGACACAGGCACCATAGGAGAGGGGTAAAGAAGTGTTGGACCATGACAAAAAGTTTCGGTATCGTAAAGGCTCTATCACAGGCTAATGTAAGTCAATTCAATGGATATATGCACTGTCCATGAACGCTTAATCAAGGGCATTTCATACTAGCTTCGGGTCCATATAAGCGCACATATTTTATGTGTTAAAAAATGAATTTGGAGTTTATCACTGAGTTGTGAAGGGGAGATTTTAGTAATTTTTTTTGGGCATACACAATTATTCTTGCTGTTGTCCGTTATCATCCCGTATCTATGTCGAACTGGGCAACAAACGGATACAGATTTCTCCGATCTATTTATGGTGTTGACTGACAAGTGTTAGTGGCAGATTTGATACAGCCAGAGCTTGATCACGAACAGCAGTAGTCAGCAAGAGTAAGATTGTATAGGGTAGCGGACAAGAAACCTAGGCAAATCCAACTCACCACACCAGATTCATACACACTCGATCACCTTGTTGGACTTTTCGGCGTGAGCTGTGTGGTCCCTCTGAAAGAAGTTTTATCCATGGTACCTCGGGTACAGTGAGATACGTTCTCCGGTAATGTCCCAATTGGTGCCTTGATTATATATGGAGGTGGTGTGACGATGGTAGTAATCATCAGTGCAGGCTCGTGTTTTCATGACTCTGGCATGGACTTTGAAATGTTATAGTCATAACCCAAAGAGCATTTCTTTACGGATTTGAGTGTGTTACAGGGAAAGAGCAACGAACCTTGTTGCGCTTTCCCTTTTCACAAATAGGTAGTTTGGTAGCTCTCTGCCTAACATCTATGGGCGTTTGCTAGGCGGTTAGTCTTGACCGACTGTTGATCACAGAGTTTTCAAAAAAGTCCAGGGCTCTTTTTAGGTTGGATTGAGCAAATGCGGACAACCCAATCTTAAGGTCCCATCGGTTACCCTGGATGAGGAGTGTGTGTGCCAGTGGAGTTCGATCGTATAGCTGCTGACTCAGGTATAGTACGGCGTCTGGGGGTAGTTCGTGGGTACTGAATACAAACGAGTCACTTGGAACACAGGCTTCCCATTGAAAGCCACCGTCAAGATGTTGCTGGTAAGCATCCACAAAGATCACTTTTTCACATGCTGCGATCAAAGCGGCATCCTCTACCTGCAGTTGGTAGCGGTAGACCACCTCACCCTCAAAACTACTATCCTTGCCAATGGCATCAAGAAATGCCCAACCCAGTCCATCATCACCTCGACCCGCATTGCCAATGCCAATCAGTACTGTCTTCGCAGTTTTCCACCCGTTTGTATGCTTTGCGTTGGCCACCAGTAGATCAATGTTTCATCACCTCTTGTTGCAATTGTCCCTGGCTGTCAAACAATGAGACCTTCAGAGGCATTTTTCCCAGGGCATGAGTAGCACAACTTAGGCAGGGATCATACGCGCGAATGGCCACCTCCACTTGATTTAGCATGCTGTCGGTGATTTCTGCCTGCTTATCGAGAGTCTCCTGGGCAACCCACCTCACTGCTTTGTTCATGGCTTCATTATTGTGAGTGGTGGATACGATTAAGTTGCATTTGGTAATCATGCCCTTTTCATCCACTTTGTAATGATGGATCAAAGTGCCCCGTGGTGCCTCAATGATTCCGATGCCCTCGGGCCTTCTTTTTCCTTCTCGCAACAAGTCGTCACCAAGGATTTGCTCATCTTCGAGTAGTGCTTTCATTTCTTCGGCACAGTACAACATCTCAATCAATCTTGCCCAGTGCGAATGCATCGTGCTGTTGTTTGGTCTGCCGTTGGAGTAAGCCTTAAATGTGCGCAATTCTCGATTGGCCAATTCAGTTTCAATCTGCTTGCATACATTCATTCGTGCCAAAGGACCAACTCGATTCCACCCGTCTTCCCTTCCTAAATGCTTGAGGTAGGGAAATTTCATGTACGACCATTTCTCTACATCTTCACTAAAATACTTAATGTAGTCATCGTTATGAATATCCTGCAAGGTGATCGTTCCCTTACTATCGATGGCTCGCATCCGGCCATCATATAGTTCTAATCCTCCCCGATCATTGACTAATCCCAGGTGGCCGGAAGGATAGCGTGCGAAAGTGTCTAACCAATGGTAATTCTTATCGTGATAATCCTTGATGAAGTCTACAATTTCCTGTGTCCACTGAAGCAAAGTATCAATGGAGGGCGTGTCGTTGTCTTCTAAAAAGTAAGCTCTTTCATCGGGGAAAAGAGTTTTGTGAACTCCACCCGGGACTGCGGCAATGCCGTGAATTTTCTTTCCTGCAATCGCCTTGATGATCTCTTGGCCAAACTTACGCATAAGGATGCCCTTTCGAGCTAGCTCCTTATTCTCAATGGCCACAGCCACTACATTTCTCTTCTCTCGGGGAGCATCCAGACCAAAAAGTAGGTCCGGAGATGCCAGGTAAAAAAAGTGCAAAGCGTGTGACTGAAACACCTGTCCATAATGCAGTAGTCTGCGCAGCTTGGTAGCTGTTGGAGCCAGGTCATCAGGATCTAGACCGACGATCTGATCGATGGCTTTGGCGGCAGCTACGTGATGACTCACGGGGCATATCCCACAGAGCCTCTGCACTAGTAAGGGAGCCTCCCAATAGGGATGACCTTGGATAAATCGCTCAAATCCTCTAAACTCTACAATGTGCAGATATGCCTTATTTACTTTCCCCTCGCCATCCAGGTGGATGGAAACTCTGCCGTGTCCTTCTACCCGTGTGACTGGGTCGATCGTAATTTTTTGGCTCATGACGCTAATCGTATTTAAATTCTGAATAAAGCACTGAATACTGTTCTCCGAAGAGAAGATTTTTGACCGCTTTCCATATGTGATTTGCATCCGGTGGGCAGCCGGGAATAAAATGATCAATGACGACAATTTCATTGCAAGGATATACCTTATCTAGGATCTTGGGTAGATCCTCGCTATAAGGTACAATGTACTCCGACGATTCGCTGGTCATGCTATTGAGGTATGCCTCTTCTAAACACTCTCCCAGCGGAATGGTGTTGCGCATTGCTGGAAGTCCTCCCCAGATAGCACATTCTCCCACACAGACCAGTAGGTCACACTTCCTACGAAATTCACGCAGGACCTCCACATTTTCAGAATTGCAGCACCCACCTTCGATCAAGCCAATGTCACATTGTTTTGTAAATTCCTTGATGTCGTTGATGGGAGACTTATTAAACTCCACTAGCTCCAAGATATCCAGGAGCTCCAGGTCGATATCCAACATCGACATGTGGCATCCAAAGCATCCAGCTAGAGAGATGGTGGCAATGGTCTTTTTCTCCTTTGGCGACTCATCTTGCTTGAGTGGAGTGAATACTTTTGCTTCTTCTCTCTGCACAGATTGCATATCAAAGCGTCGGTCTCCAAAAGGTTTGATGAATGACTTTCCTTTTACCAATATCGCTCCAGTCGGACAGATACTCATGGCATGGAGTGCTTCCTCATCGCTTAATTTAGCTTCTAAAGCATAGTCGATTCCTACGATCGTCTCATTTCCTCGATGGCACGATGAAAAAACACGTTGATTGTCCTTGGTTACGATTTCTTCAATGCAACGTCGGCATTTGACACATCTGTTGTGCTCGATCACCATCCGTTTTGGATTGAAGTCTATCAGTCGATCCTTGAATAGATGTGGGAACCGGGATCTGTACACGCCCATCTCATATCCCATATGCTGCAGGTCACAATTCCCACTTTTTTCGCAACCCGGACAAAAATGATTGCCCTCTGAAAACATCATTTCTACGATGGCCTGCCGAGTATTTTTTAGGTCTTCGGTGTGCACCTCGACTACCATCCCCTCAGCCGTCTTTTCCATGCAAGCAGGACTGGACACTCCATCCACATTGCAGGTACATACCCTGCAGGTGCCTAAGGGCGGATCGATGTGCTCATAGTAACAAAGCGACGGTATGAAAATGTCGTTCTCCTGTGCTGCCTTGACAAGATTTTGTCCGGCTTTGGTCTTAATCTTTTTTCCGTCAATTGTGATCGTGATTTCCTTTGCCATTTGTCTTACAATTAAGGTGGGTACCCCGGTTGGAAATACTATGGTACTCGTGTCGTCAACTCTCGAACATTTCATATTCTCTGGTCGCCCTCACCAGATCAAACTCTTTGTTCAATCCCTCTTTATGATGATCGACCTTACTGTCGAAATACTCGGGGAATTTATCCAAGGCCATCAATAGTGAACGACTCGCCGTTTTTCCCAAACCACATCGACTCGTCAATTGCATGATCTTGCCCCATTCCCTTAGTTCTTGAAAATCTGACTGATAGGCCAGCTTAGAAGCAATCTTTTGTAGTTTTCTTTGGATGATGAAATTACCTGCACGACAGGGTGTGCAAATGCCACATGACTCATGCTTGAAAAACCTGGTGAAATTGCTTAGAATGGTAAGAATATCTCGTTTACTATTAAACGCCATAAACGACCCTCCACATCGCAAGTCGTCTTTCTCAATAGTCCGATTTATTTCTTTCAAGGAGATGCATTCTCCAGCCGGACCGCTCACCTGCATGTAGTGCGGATCGTCTGCCCGGCAGTAGTTGAGGATTTCGGCTACTGTTGTTCCCCACTCAATTTCATAAATACCGGGCCTTTTACAATCTCCGGATACACTGATTAGTTTGGTGCCAGGAGATGCCTTGGTTCCGGACTGGAGAAAATGATCTGCTCCCAGTTCAATAACGCGGGCAGCCATGCAAAAGGTCTCGACATTGTTCACCACAGTGGGTTTTTGCAGGTAGCCCCTTTCCGTGGGAAAGCATTGCTTGGTACGTGGCTCACCCCGCTTGCCTTCAAGTGAATTGAGTAAGGCGGTTTCTTCCCCACAGACGTAGGATCCTGCTCCCACTTGAACTCGTAGGTCAAAATCAAAATCCTTGATTCCAACAATACTCTTACCAAGGAGATTCATCTTATAAAAATGTGCAATGGTCTCCTCAAGTTTGTCTTTTAACCACCGATATTCTGCTCGCAGATAGATGATGCCCTCCTGTGCCTTCACGGCATATCCCGCTACGGCCATTCCCTCGAGCAGGAGTCCAGAGAGACGATTTATTAGAACCCGGTCTTTAAAAGTACCAGGCTCACCTTCATCGGCATTGCAGATAATGTACTTTGGAGAGGCTGTCTGCTTCGCGCATAATTCCCACTTGAGTCCCGTGGGAAAAAACGCTCCGCCCATGCCCCTCAGCTGAGATTTTTTTAATGCTTTAAGGATCGAAGCTGCGGTGTGATTCTTTAATTGTGCCAGACAGGCTCCAGGATGGTAATCTCGGAATATAATGGCCTTGTCTCCCGGGATTCTCTTAATATTATCTTGCACCACATCGCAAATAGATTTGGGAGTTTCACCTCTTTTTAGACGGGTGATGATTCGCTTTACTTTTAGGGTGTTAAGATTGGTGAAAGGATGGAAATTTATCAAGGCTGCTGGCTCCTGGTCGCTGAGACCAATACACGGCGTTTCAAAAAGTCCAAACATACCGCTGGGATCAACGCCCCCGAAGACACCACCCGTTTCCCGTTCAAAAGCTTCCCTGACTCTAGCATAACCTTTGAATTCAGATACAATGCTGTTATTTAGGTAGATCCTGAATTGTCCCGCAGACTGTCGATGGAAGAAGTGATAAAAGGAGATCACTCCTTCCAGATCGATGCTGGACAGCTTAAATTTGGTGGCGCATTCTGCTGCATCGTCATCTGTGATAAAACCGTGTTTTAGCTGGTATCGCCACAAGTGATTTAATAAGTCTGATTTTGATAGAGGACGGCGTTTTCGAGTCATAGTGGCTGGTGGTTACTAGTGCACAATGACCAATCTACTTGACAATGCACCTTTGTGGAATGATGGACATCATACCTGATGATGATTGCTAGCACAGGTAGAAAACGAGGTGTTAGAAAGGACCGATTTGGGGGCTAAGAGGTGAAGCTAGCAGATCCGTGGGAGTTGTTCACCAGCCAACATAGTCACCAGTCGCCGACCACCAACAGCACTCTGCAACACAACCTGACGGGGATGATCTATAGTGACCTTGCCTATGATACAGGCCATGCTTCCCTTTTGATCTGAGCGCATCACTTGTAGCACTTCTTCTGCTCGATCCCGATGAACAATGCTTAAAAAGATGCCTTCATTGGCGACATACAGTGGATCCAATCCCAGCATTTCACAAGCGCCTTCTACCTCTTCGGAGAGCGGAATCTCTTTTTGCCAAAGGTCAATGCCCATTCCACAGGTCTGTGCTATTTCATTTAGTGACGACGATAATCCACCTCTGGTGGGGTCTCTCAGAAAATGTATGTCGGTGCCAAATCTGTCGAAGAGCTTTTTGGTCAAGTGGTTGAGATTCGTGGAGTCGCTCTGAAGGGTTGATTCAAATTCCAATCCCTTTCGCACGGAAAGAATGGCAATGCCGTGAGTGGCGATGTTTCCACTGACGATAATGACATCGCCCTCTCTAATCTGACTTATTTGAATGTTGGCATTGGGATGAATGGTGCCAATCCCCGTGGTATTGACAAAGATCTTATCTCCGCTTCCACGCTCGACGACTTTTGTATCCCCTGTCACTACTTTGACCTGAGCTTCTAAGCAAGCCTGTTTTATGGCACCTAGAATCTGCGCAAACTCGGTCATCATCAGTCCTTCTTCAAGTATGAAGGAAAGGGAAAGATATCGCGGTACGGCACCGCACATTGCCAAATCATTGACGGTGCCATTAATGGCCAGATTCCCAATATTGCCGCCCGGAAATATGATGGGCGAAATCACAAAACTATCGGTGGAAAAGGCTGATTTTCCAGTGAGGTCCAAGAAAGCACCATCGTGAGCAACATCGAGAAATTCATTCTTCAACATTGGGAATACGCCCGTATTTAGCAATCGCTGGGTGAGTAGACCGCCACTACCATGCCCCAATGTCACCACCTCAAAGTCAAAGTCGGGTAGGGGGCATTGGCTAGAGATGGGATTAGATGACTTCATTCGTTAGTTCTTTACGGCAAGGTGAGAAAAGTGGTAGTAGGCAGCACAGGCGCCCTCGGAGGATACCATAGGTGCTCCGAGCGGACTTTCTGGTGTGCACTGCTGGCCAAAACTTGGGCAATCGTAAGGTTTGATGTGCCCTTTTAATACTTGTCCAGCTACACAATCTGAACATTCGGGAGCCTGACTCTGCGTTTTGGAAAATTGTTTGTTGGCATCAAATCTTTCAAAGTCAGCCCTCACTTGATAGCCACTGTGGGGTATAGTGCCGATGCCACGCCAGGTTCGATCACAGATTTCGAAAACCTTTTTCACCACGTGCCGAGCATGTGGATTTCCGTCTTTAGAGGAAAATCTACCGTACTGATTCTCTACATGAAAAGTGCCGTTTTCTAATTGCTGCACGGCCATCAGAATGCCCTGGAGCAAATCGATGGGTTCGAATCCGGTCACCACGATGGGTACCTGGTATTTGCCTGCCAATGGAATATATTCTGTATGCCCCATGATGGTACAGACATGACCAGCGGCCAGCACTCCATCGATGATGTTGTCTGCATCACTAAGAATCGCTTCGAGAGCTGGAGGTACAAGAACATGGGACGCAAGAATCGAATAATTATCCAAGTCCATTTTTTGAGCCTGGAGCACCGACAAAGCATTGGCTGGAGCTGTAGTCTCAAAGCCAATGGCAAAGAACACGACCTTTCGCTGTGGATTTTCCTTCGCGATGGCGACCGCTTGGAGGGGAGAATAAACCACACGAACGTCTCCTCCGGAAGCTTTTACCTCCAACAAACTTTTTTTTGAACCTGGAACCCTCATCATATCCCCAAAAGAACACAGTATGACCTGCTTATGCTCCACCAGATGGATAGCATGGTCGATCATATGCAACGGAGTGACACAAACGGGACAACCGGGTCCATGTACCAGATTGATATTGGATGGCAACATATCGATGATGCCGTTTTTCACCAGATTATGTGTTTGTCCTCCACATATCTCCATAATGTTCCAGGACTGGGTTACCACTTCAGCAATTTGATTTGCTAGTGAAGCGACCATCTCCGCATCTCGGTATTCAGTCAGGTATTTCATGTCGTAGATGGTTTTGATTTCGGAAATGAATTAGCTGAATCATTAAGTTCCTCAGCATCCCCTTTTTTCCTTTGCTGGTCGCTCACATCAGCGGTACTCATAAGATCCAATGTAGCTTGCGCCTCCAATGGATCGACAATGCTAATAGCAACGCCCACATGAACCAGTACATAGTCCCCTTGTCTGGCTTCTGGTACCAACATTAAATTAACTTCCTGGCGGATGCCAGAGAAAACTACATCGCCGACACGGAAGACGCTGTCTCTGGTGTCTCTGATAGCAACGAGTTTTCCTGGTATAGCAAGACACATATCATTTTACTTTTTGATGAAGACCGCCGGATCTCATTGACTTCGGATCCTCCGCGGACATCATCACCGCAGCCACTTGTCCAAAAGAGATGTTTTCGTCATTGGGTGAAAGCTGCTTATGAAAGAATGTAGTAAAGTCGTTCGCAAGTTCGGCGCTAATGAGGTCCACGAGGAGCGTGTTTTGAAAGACTCCTCCACTGAAGGCAATGCTGTCTATCCCACATTTTTCTGCCATCGATCGAATGATTTTGCTCAATGTCAAATGAAATTTCAGAGCAATTTCTTCTTTTCGTGTACCCCTGATTTTATCAAGAACCATGGCACGTATGATTTGTCTGGGAGAGGGTGATGATACCCGATAGGGTTGGATGGACATACAGCCGTTGTGCACACATTTTTCAGCGATCGCTTGCATTCTCATAGCAGCCTCTCCCTCAAAGGACTGTTTGTCTGTAATATCAAGTAATGAAGCCGCTGCATCAAATAATCGACCGACGCTTGAGGTTTTGATGTGACCATTGGTCGCAAGGATCTTCTGGTACACTTTCCACTCCGCACTAGTAAATTTTTTACTCACATAATTACGGGCTTCCGGTAGTTGGGTAGTAAGGGACAGGGCACTTATTCTGGGTTCTCTAGCCATTTTATCACCAAAGAGGTGATCATAGTATTCAAAATGATCGAATCTTGAGATCTTACGATCTTGATAAATGAAAAACTCTCCACCCCAGATGTTGCCATCGTCGCCATATCCGGTGCCGTCCCAGATCACACCAAGAATGGGATGGTCGCAGTCCAGTAGCCTGTTTTCGGCGAGTACCGCAGCAAAATGTGCTTGGTGATGCTGGATTTGTACGAGCGGAACGGCATACTTCTTAGCAAGTTCAAAACCCAACTTTGCAGTTGGGTAATCGGGGTGCCTGTCAACGACGATGAGATCGGGCTGAAAATGGAGGATATTCATCAAGTGACGCAGCACCTTCTTATAGGTCACCAGGTTGTCATAGCTCTCAGTATTTCCGAGGTACTGACTCAGATATGTGTGCTTATGTAGCTGGATAGAAATAGTGCTCTTGAGTAGACCACCCATCGCAAGTACATTGCCGATGGCACACTCAAGATCCAGATCAACGACAGTGGGTGCAAGTCCTCTAGAGCGCCTGAAAACAATTTTTTGTTTGGTCTCTGTGAAGGCAATGACACTGTCGTCTTGTGGAGTGACAATGTCCCGATTGTTGGTCAAGAAGTAATCTGCCACCTGGCTTAGTTCTCTGATCGCTTCACGATTTTGGTAGACGATGGTTGCACCCGAGATATTGGCGCTGGTGGCAATAAGTGGCTTCCCAAAATGCACGGCCAATAGCTCTAATAGGGGTGTGTAGGGTTGCATGATGCCCAGTCGCTGCTGATGAGGTGCAATCTGCTCCCGGGCAATGCCTTTTCTCTTATCTGGCCTGAGTCTAAAGAGGACAATTGGGCTCTCCATGCTCTGCCAAGCAGACAGTTCCTGAGGGGTAGCATATACGTCTCTCTGCAATGCCTCCACATTGGGATAAAGGAGCGCGAATGGCTTGGTAGGTCTTTGTTTCCTTGTCCTGAGAGTTTGGATGGCCTGAGAGCTGGTAGCATCCGCCAATAAAAGAAACCCACCGATTCCCTTCACGGCGATGATGTGACCCTCCTGCAAAGCTGCCACTGCTGCGTCAATGGTACCTGCTTGATGATCCGACAAAAGCCGACCGTTACGGTCCAGCCAAGAGAGTTCGATCGGACAGTCCGGGCAAGAATTGGTTTGGGCATGAAACCGTCGATTGGCCGGGTTGGTGTACTCACTGACGCAACGCTCACATTGGTCAAACGATTTCATAGCAGTCACTGGACGATCATATGGCAGACCTTGGATGATGCTATACCTGGGACCACACCTTACACATGTGTTGAAGGCATATTGGTATCGACGGTTTCGAAGTTTCCAGATTTCTTGCCGACAAACAGTGCACAGTCCCAGGTCTGGAGTGATCATGATGTTGGGGTTCCCATTGCACTGACTATCCAGAATTCGAAATGCATTAAACTCTTGGTATGGGAGTGATGAGCTCGATGTCTGGCTGATGATGGCACTGCTTGGTGGTTCGCTGCGTAGTTTGTTCCAAAAATCTGAGATCTTTTCTTGCTCGCCGGAGACGAGAATCTGTACACCATCCACCTTATTGCTGACCCAACCCATCAATCCATACTGTCTGGCAAGCTTGTAGATATGAGGTCGAAACCCAATGCCCTGTACTTGTCCGCTGAGTTGTAGTCGAAAGGTTTTCATTGTGCAAGGGTTCGAGCTTGCTTCAACCAGGCCAACCAGTCCTCCATACCAGTACCTTTGGTGGCAGAAACTTCGATAAAGTTCAGATTCGGATTCACTCGTCTAGCCAAATCCTTCATCTTTTCCACATCAAATGAAACATATGGCAATAAGTCAACTTTGTTGATTAAGCAGAGATCCGATGTGTGGAACATGTCTGGATACTTCATGGGTTTGTCGTCTCCTTCGGTGACGCTGATCACAATCACTCTGGCCCTTTCACCAAGATCAAAAAGGGCTGGACAGACTAGATTCCCTACGTTTTCTATAAACAGGATCGAGTCAATTCCCGGATTTAGCTGCCTCAGAGATCGATGTACCATGTTAGCATCGAGATGGCAGCCTTTACCGGTGTTAATTTGAACTACGGGCACCTCCGTTTCTGCAATTCTGTTCGCGTCGTTGGTAGACTGCTGGTCACCTTCAATCACATAGCAATCGAGCTCATCTTTCAAGGCGTTCAAGGTTGCTTGCAGTAAGGTGGTTTTTCCTGATCCAGGTGAGCTGACCAGATTCAGGGTTAGGATTTGTTTAGCTTCAAAATATCCACGATTCCTTTCAGCTAGCAGATCGTTTTTCTGTAGAATGTCTTGTTCCAGCTGAATCGCAGTTTTTTGTGGTGGACTATTCTGACTGTCATGGGAGCGCCCATGGGTATGGCCATGTTCGTGGTGATGTTCATGATTTGCCGGAAGCAGGTGTCCGTGACTGTGTCCATGGAGATGCTCGTGATGTTCTTCGTCACCGATCTTGGTGATGATCACTTCGTTTGATGAATGACAGCCACATGTACTACACATAATTAAATTTTTCTTAGATGAGATATAGAGATCTAACTGACGATCAAGGACCGGACCCTTAGTTCCTGCCCTTGTATCACCTCAGTCAGGTATGCTCCACAGCTGGGACATGGTTCATAAAGAGTCTCAGTAGCATGCTCATTTGCGCATACTCGGCACCGAGCTACCGCTGGTATTTCATGGATGATCCGCTCCGCTTTCTCCAGCACAGTGCTTTGGACGGCTGCATCCCATGCAAATAGGAACAGGTCCATTTCTATACCCGCCAGAGATCCAACTTCCAACTCGATTTGCTCAACTTTGTTTCCATCGTGATGGTTGGTTTGCTCACTGGCAATGTCCACAATGCTCATGACAAGTGAAAGCTCATGCACAAGTCCTAGTTTTTCTTAGACCAACTCCCCCCCATCTTTCTCAAAGTATAGACGAAAAGTATAACGACCACCGTAAGTAGTGCGAAAAGATGAAGTGGTGAATTGAAATAATGTGTGATCTCGTAACCACTTCCGGATCCATGCCCTGGATGCCCATATAGGTCACTGGATAAGAATATCAAGCATAAAACCACGATTGACCAAATCCATTTATATTGCATATTGCTACTATTTATTGCTAAATACCATACGACCAAATTTATGTGACTGGATTGCAAACGACAGTGATTCTCGTCATCGCGACCAATGGTAGTTATCAGTGCTGGTTTTAGACTGGAATAGTGGGAGTGGGGCACGCTGTCCTTACTACTGTTTGGTGTGGATGAGGGTGCTTGCCCAGGCTTTAGAAAAGCGCTACATTTAGTCAATGGACTATATCGTGCTCTCCATTCCGATATTCTTCATTCTGATCGGTGTGGAATTGTTGATTTCACGCCTTCAGCAATCCAGCCTTTACCGTTTTAACGATGCCGTGACCAATATCAGTTGTGGAATCACGCAACAAATCGTGGGGGTACTGTGCAAGACCATACTTGTATTGGGCTATATATTTATTTATGAGCATTGGCGCCTGTTCGATGTGGAGGAGAATTGGCTAACACTGTTGGCCTTGTTTGTAGGTATAGATTTTTTTTACTATTGGTTTCATAGATTGGCGCATGAAATCAGTTTTCTCTGGGGTACACATATTGTTCATCATCAGAGTGAAGAATATAATCTCTCGGTCGCTCTACGACAATCTAGTTTTCAGGGATTCGTGTCCATGGTGTTTTATCTGCCCCTTGCCGTGATTGGTTTCAATCCGGTCTCGTTCGTGTCCATCAGTGCTTTTCAAACCCTTTATCAATTTTGGATTCACACTAAAGTCATCGAAAAGCTCCCCGCCTGGTTCGAGTATGTTTTTAATACTCCATCACATCATCGTGTACACCATGGTCGCAATCCGAAGTACATCGACAAGAACCACGGTGGCACTTTGATCATTTGGGATCGATGGTTTGGCACCTTCCAGGCGGAAGAAGAGGAAGTCATATATGGTGTCACAAAACCCCTTGCTAGTTGGAATCCAATATGGGCAAATTTTGATTGGTATGCTGATATGTGGTATGATTTAAAAAGGCCCATGAAATGGCGTGATCGATTGCGGCTGCTGGTGAATAAACCGGGGTGGCTGCCAGATTACTTGGGTGGTTATCGCGCACCGTCATCGATACAGAAAGATACCGCGACAAAATTCGATACAGATATTTCTTTGGGACTCAATTATTACATTTTGTTTCAGTACCTGGTTGTGCTTGCAGGAACGAGTATATTTTTATTTAATATTGGGGATTTTGACCGGTTACAGCAGGGTGAGATTTCGGCACTGATTGTGATTTCGGTCGCAATCGTTGGAGGTTTTTTTGAATTGCGTGCATGGGCATATTGGTTAGAATGGGTTCGGTGGTGCTTGTTGTCCTTCATTATTTACACGCTCTACGTGCAGCAGATGATTTCGACGCCAGTTTTGCTCAGTGTATTTATACTGATCATCATTTCATTGCTTTGGTTTCGCCAATTTCGGCTAGAGTTTCAAACCACAGATTAAATGAGATGGTTTTTTGTAGCAGTATGGGTTTCCACCTTGGCATGCCAGCCACATATGAGTCAAGTGAGTTTTGGCGTGATTGCAGACTGCCAGTACGCAGATCAAGATGACAGAGGTGCCAGGCTGTATCGAAAATCGAAAACTAAATTAGGAGCTTGTGTCGATACCTTAAATAATCAAAGGGTAGAACACGTCTTTCACCTCGGAGATTTTATTGATACCGGCGCAGAAAATTTTGAGGTCGTTCATGCCATTCTGGAGAAATTGTCACTACCATATACCCATGTTTTAGGTAATCACGATTATTCAGTAGCTGATGACTTGAAACCAATGGTCCCTGCAAAGATGGGATTGCCTGCACCTTATTTTTCACTGGACATTAAGGGCTGGAGATTCTTGATTATCGATGGGAATGATCTATCCTTGCACGCTCATGCTAAGGACAGCGATCAGTATAAATATTGTCTGCAATTGTACAACGATCATTATTCAGATAGGCCAAATTGGAATGGTGCTATCGGGGAGCAGCAGATGAATTGGATGAGAGAACAATTAGATGCAGCACTGGTTGATAATATCCCGGTCATTTTATTGTGTCATTTTCCCGTCTTTCCTCCAGATCCTCATAATTTATGGAATGACGATGAAGTGCTTGATTTAATTGTGCGCTACGATAATGTGAAGGCATGGATGAATGGCCATAATCATGCTGGGGCGTATGGTGTGAAAGATGGGATTCACTTTATTACGTTTCGCGGTATGGTGGATACAGAGGAGAACGCGTTTGCCACAGTTTACCTGAGTGAAAGTGAATTGGAAGTCGTCGGCTTTGGTAGAGAAGTTAGCAGAAAATTGATGATCAGAAAAGGTGGTTAGCACACGTATTTCGGAATGTGTCCAATCGAGGGAGGATTTTGGAAGTAATTCCCTGCTGAGTCGGGGAGACCGGGTTTTATCTGAACTCATGTTCGGTTGGACCGAAACGATCTGATCAGCAGCCAACAGGGTTGGAATGGACTTCACTGGGTGTCCGGACTACACAATAGCTTGGCATCTTATTTACGCTCAAAGATTTCGAATGGTCATTGGCTCTGGTGTGGTGATGGATGCCAAAACATGGTTTAAGAAATCATTAACGCAAACAGCAACTATTTTAGGTTTTTTTTATCGATTTATATCGTTGGGATTTCTGTTCTTAATAGAAATAGATGAGGATGCGTATAATACTTCTAGTCATATTAATAACTGGTGTGTTGGCCTGTCAGAAAGACGATACTCCCAGCACAGTAGCAACCTTGCCAAATACGCTTCACTACGATGGGCGAAATCAATCGGCTCCAGTTTTTTCGCAGGGCATTTCTTACGCTGCTGCGCGGTTTTCAGCAGCTGAAATTCGACGGCTTGGGCATACTGGAAAAACGATGATCGCCATCGAGTATTATATCGATGAAGTACCCGATGCAATAACGATTTTAGTGCTTGCTGACGATCCGACGAGGCGGTCGCTGCCGGGTGATGAGATCTACAAGTATCAGGTTGACTTGCAAAATGTGGCAGAAGATGATTGGAATGAACATGTCTTTAACGCGTCGGTAGACATTCCTGATGAGGGTGTTTGGCTGGTCTTGGAACTAGATTCTGGAAATCGTAATCTCGCTATCGTAGGATGTGATCCAGGACCAAGACATCCCGATGGAGATATTTATGGAATTTTCGGTGATGATAATCCGGGGTGGACATCATTCTATGATTTTTCTAATCGAGCTGTAAACATTAATTGGAATATTAGGGGAAAATTGCAGTAATAAGCTGCTACATGCTGGAAGAGTACAGACCATCTAGAGAGGTCTGCTGTGCAGTCGCTTTTTCGTAGTTTTGTTGACGACGATTATCCCTTCCCTAACCAATGTTTATAGACTATGGAACGACGAGATTTTATTGCTTCCTCCATCGCTGGTGTTAGTACTTTGCACCCCTTGATAAATTATATCCCCAAATTATCATCTGAATCCAAATTGCATTTTGGTGTCATAGGTTGCAATGGCATGGGATGGTCCAATGCAAAGTCCATGCTAAAGATGGACGACATGGAATGTGTAGCCATATGCGACATCGATGACTCGGTCATTGATAAGCGCATGACCGAATATGCAGACATGAGAGACAATCGACCCAAAACGTATAAAGATTATCGCAAGTTGTTGGAGGACGAAAGTGTAGATCTGGTGATTATCGGCACTCCGGACCATTGGCATTGCATGATTTTTTGCGATGCGCTGGAAGCAGGCAAGCATATATACGTCGAGAAACCACTTGCAAACTCTATCCAAGAGGCCTACATCATGCGAAGGGCGGCTGCAGCTCATCCTGATCTCAAAGTACAAGTTGGACAGTGGCAGCGCAGTGGCCCACATTATCGTGAGGCCATCGATGTTGTACGCTCTGGTGACCTTGGTAATATCAGGTTGGTGAAGACTTGGGCCTATCAAGGGTGGATGAAGCCCATGACCAGAAAGCCAGATTCTCAAGCCCCTGAGGGAGTCGACTATGATATGTGGCTGGGGCCAGCAACCAAGAGGCGATTTAATCCCAACAGATATCATTTCAATTTTCGTTGGTTTTGGGACTATGCAGGTGGCCTGATGACAGACTGGGGTGTACATGAGATCGATATTGCTTTGTATGCTATGGGTGCTGATGCACCTAAATCTGTGATGGCATCGGGTGGAAAGTTAGCCTATCCTGAGGATCCTGCGGAGACTCCAGACACTTTACAAGCCATTTTCGAGTATGAGGATTTCAATATGCTTTGGGAGCACGCTACTGGAATTGATTTGGGCCCTTACAATCGCCGCGAAGGCATCGCATTTATTGGAAATAATGGGACACTCGTCTTAAACCGGCAAGGGTATGATGTGTTGGAAGAGAACCTATCCTTAAACTATAATGATGAAGGTGCTGCTCTCATGCGACAGATCGAACCAGTAAGGCGTCCTGATGGTGTCAACTATCTGGATTTACACATCGAAAACTTCGTGGAAGCCATCAGAAAAGAAAGGAGTGATATCCTTAACACTCCGATCGTCTCTGGTAGTGTCGCCGCCATCAACGCACATATGGGCAATGTAGCTTTTAAGACTGGAGAGAAGGTCTATTGGCAAAAGGAGCAGTCTCAATTTACATCCAGCAAAGCTTCCGAGTTAATCTCACCTGCTTATAAAAATGGATGGCAGTTGCCCCAATTTTGATAGGATGCACTGTACTCATCTTCTCACTAGTCGGGTATTTTGATAGGGTCATGCCAGGGCGAATGGTGTTCAGAATCATCTTTAAGGACTAACCAGGCCTGAGCAATCACCAGTATCGGTACCGCAATCATCACGGTGAATATTGCGATGGTCGTCTGATTGAATGCAATCAGCAAAAGCAATAGGGACAAAACTAAAAAGATCGCAAGGGAGGGCCTTAAATAATGCATAGTCAAATGGATTATTTGACACAGATATAACACAGCCTTGGGTCCAGGTGTTTACTGAAAATGCAACAAGCCAAGTCATCACCAGCCCTGGTTATGCCAGCGGGATCAGGCTAGATAGTATCATCACTTCAATAAGGCCCACTAGACCGATCAGTCCGAGTATAACCGTCCATGTTTGCAGAGTCTGTTTTTCGGAAAACCCACTCAACTTACAGACTACCCAAAAACCACTGTCGTTCATCCAAGAGATAAACATCGAACCAAAACCGATGGCTAGAAGCAAATAGACGGGATGGTAGGGAAGGTCAATGCCGGTCGTTAATGTGACCATGATTCCTGCCGTGGTGATCATGGCTACTGTACCTGATCCCTGGGCAATTTTCATTACTGCAGCTACGAGCCAGGCCAATAAGACGTAGTTTAACTCAATACCTCCCAGGGCAAGGCTCTTGATCCAATCTCCTATTCCTGAATGCTTGATCATACCCCCAAAAGCGCCGCCCGCACTCGTGATCAATATGATGATGCCAGCGATTTCCAACGGCTTTTCCATGGATTTACCGACTTGCAGGATGTTCCACTCCCTTTGCCTTGCCAGTAGCCAAAGTGCTATAATGGTACCAAGAAGCATAGCCACATTTTTGTTTCCAATGAAATGACAGAAGATGATGAACGAACTCTGTACTTCGGATCCATATAGATAATCCAGTGCTGACGAATTAATGATCAGGAGCAAGGGTACGATAATCGGCAAAACAGCCAGACCGAAACTCGGCATATTGATGGTGGACTCCTTGGTTTCTTCACCTTGGAGTGCTGGTGGCTCTATGGCTACTCTGTTGCTGAGTCGCTTAGCAAAAACATACGCAATAATGGCTGGAATAATGCCCGCAAGAATGCCTACTATGATGACTAAACCCAGATTGAGACTTAGATCCTCAGCCATCACCAACGGTCCTGGAGTTGGAGGAACCAAAGAGTGTGTGATCGCAGCTCCTGCACTGATGGCCATGACAAAAAGCACATAGTCTTTCCTGATCTTTTGACCCATAGAGTAGGCAATCGGGATCAACAGAAAGAATACTGTATCAAAAAATACTGGAATTGAAAGGACAAAACCACTGACCATCAATGCCACCGGCGCCAGCTTTTCTCCCAGGATTGCGATGAATTTGATCACGATCTTTTCCGCCGCTCCGCTCATGGTGAGGGCCACACCCAAGATGGCTGCTAGTGCGATGACGAATGCAATTTTTCCCGCCACCGTACCAAATTCTGTCATAGAGAGCTCCACAGCACGCACGTAGTGATTACCTGCTGTGCCAGGTAGGTGCTGGCTGAGTACACCTACTACGACGGAAGCACAGATGAGTGATAAAAAAGCATGAATCTTTAATACGGCGATCAAGACCACGACGGTGGCGATGCCCAATAAAAGCACGATGATTGGCCAATGTTGCAAGGAACTATCCATCCTGTAAAATAACAAAATGCCTTATACACATCCTTCCTCCATGTATCGAGGATGCTATTTCTGGACACCTTTGTCCTGCGGCTCTCTGATTTTCCACGATGAAGGCGTATGCTGTATCTTGGGTCTTGCCTTTACGACCGCCCTTAATACATCACTAATACTAATTTGCCCAACAAGTTTGCCGCGGTCTACCACGGGAAAGCGACGATACGGCGTGTTTACAAACCTGGTGGCAACATCAACGATGGATTTGTCTTGCTCGATGGTCATCACTTTTCTTGACATGAAATCTGCTACTACACCATTTCCACCAGGCAGGTTATTGTAGGGACCGTCCAGGACTGTTCTGATGCAATCAGATTCTGATAGCATTCCCACGAGGTTCTTGTTGATATCGACTACCGGTGCTCCAGATATCTTATGCTTGAGTATGATCGCCATCGCATCTTTGATGTCATCATCCGGTCTAAAGGTGATGAGATGTTTGGCCATGTACTTCTTAACCAACTCGTCGTATTTCATGATCTGATTTTAGGTAGAGTAATAGAATGTCTTTGTTAATATAGGTAAAAATCTATCCCCATGTATACTTTGCCGGGGAGACAGTTGGGGTGGAGAGAATATCATCGGTGCTGATGGAATGGCACTTTGTTTCGGGAGGACGTTGTTTTCAAATGAAGCTTCTCATCCTTAAATCCGAGCCTGGCAGAATACTAAGGGATCATCCTATGACTGTCGTAGTGGTCGGATATTTGAGCTTGTCGCTTCCAAAAAAAAGCCCTAATATTAGTACCGTATGAGGATGCTTATATCGTTTCTTTTTGTTCTGCTTACTGTGGAAGCAATGTCACAGCTGGACCTGAAGCATCCAAAGTACGATGCCCTCATATGGAAAGACACAAAGGTGGCAACAGTGAAAATGTCCAAGATGGTGGTGCCCAACTCAGCTACCTTTGTCAAAGCGGCCCAACTCATTCCTACTAGCAAGTATTCTCCAGCCTTTTTTTGCCGCATCGAAGATCAGATAGCTCGTTCTTCAAAGATCAATTTCAAATTTCGTTTGGGATCGGTACCATATGTCGATGCCCTCGAAGGCAAAGCCTATTTTGAAGCTGTTGGGTATTCAAGAGCTACGAATTATTATATGACCAGAATGACAGAGAAGTAGACTGCCGGCCGTTGCCGAATTCCTTGCGGTACGATCTAACGGCAGTGATATATGAATGGTACTACACTGTCTGTGCCATCGACTTTGTCTTTTACACCCAAGTTCGATCCATCGGTAGAAAGCTCACCCAAATGATTAATTTTGGCGCTGCTGCATCTTCAATCACTAAAATTCAATGATGAAAGTGAAGCCTACCGTTTTCCTTTTTCTTGTCGGCATATTCTTCACGAGTAACCTATGGGGACAGGACAGCCTATTGACCAGAGCTCTCGGTGAAGTGATGGTTGTTGCCACCCGCCTACCAGCTAACTTGATGCGGTCTACTCGAAGTGTGTACAAGTCAGACCTGTTGACCAACAATCGGGGAAATGCAAATGTGGCCATGAACGAAGCGGTCCTTTATGTTCCGGGTGTATTGGCTTTAAATCCACTGAACTTCGCTCAAGATGTTCGCTTGTCCATTCGCGGATTTGGATCAAGATCTGCCTTCGGCATTCGTGGCATCAAGGTAATGGTGGATGGTATCCCTGCCACAACACCCGATGGTCAGACACAACTAGATCATGTTGATATGCAGCAGATCTCTAGTCTTGAAGTTGTTAATGGAGCAGCAGCAGGTCTCTACGGCAATGCATCTGGTGGAATGCTTAGCTTGACCAGCCGCACCGTGGACAGAAACGAAGTTAGACTGGGAGTGAAGGGAGGTTCTTTTGGATATCTGCGGACAAATGTGGCAGTTCATCGAGTAAGCGATGATTGGACTTTCAAAGGGGAGATGGGATACAATAGCATTGATGGCTACCGAGATCATTCAGGTTCCCGATCATTCAATGCTCGTTCTTCGATACATCGTATGACAAAACGGGGATCCATAAAGTTACTAGTTGACTTCGTCAAATCTCCAAAAGCCGATGATCCGGGAGGCATCGACTTGGCACAAGTCATGGATGACCGGAGCAGTGCTCGAGCACGGAATCTGACTTTTGGTGCCGGAGAATCGGTGCAGCAAGCCATCCTCGGACTAACCGTAGAAATGGACGTCGGTAAGGAGCAAAAGGCTGAAGCAAAAGGATATTTCATCCATCGAGATTTTGCCAATTTCTTGCCCTTTCAATCGGGAGGGGCGGTTAATTTTACTCGGGGTTTTGGTGGCTTGCAGCTAAAATACACGTTGGAGAAGTCACGAAATCGATTGCTGGTCGGCATGGATGCTGAGCAACAGATCGATGACCGAAAACGGTTTGACAATCTATCGGGTCAGAGAGGTCAATTGGTCCTTGACCAAAAAGAGATCTTTAGGAATCTGGCATGGTACTTCCTTTATAACTTCCGACTTTCAGAGCGACTTCACATAGACATTACTAGTCGGATAGACCTGCTTAGCTCGCGCGCTAAGGACCAGTTTCTGACTAACGGAGATCAAAGTGGATCCATTCATTGGAATCACCTCAGCCCCTCATTAGGATTGAACTACGCTCTGGGTTCAGAAAT
Source organism: Saprospiraceae bacterium (assembly GCA_965223025.1). Lineage (GTDB taxonomy): Bacteria > Bacteroidota > Bacteroidia > Chitinophagales > Saprospiraceae > JABDMH01. Next base: position 2,059,662 of record CBDCVP010000023.1, on the reverse strand, counting down.
CTATGGTTTTGGGCGTATCGCCCACAGTTTTGAAACTCCTGCACTATCTGAATTATCGAGCAATCCGGCAGGGGGAGGCGGGTTTAATAATGACTTACAGCCGCAAAAGGCCAATCACTATGAATTGGGTCTGAAGGGCATGTTCGGTCGGTCGACACGATGCCAACTGAGTCTATTTCATATAGACCTAAGGCAGGAACTGGTACCCTATGAATTGGCTGACTTCCCTGGAAGGACCTTTTATCGCAATGCAGGTTCTTCACAGCGAGAAGGTATAGAGATTGGATTGGTATCGCAGCTGACGGATCGTGTGCGTACCCAATTGGCTTACACATACTCAAATTTCATGTACTCAGATTTTGAGATCGATGGTGAGCAGTATGGTGGAATGGACCTGCCGGGGATTCCCAAACATTTTGGCAGCATAGGATTTCAATATGGAGGTGGAGATGGTATCTACGGTGCACTGGATACTAGATATACCAGTGCGATCTATCTGGATGACAGCAACTCGGTAGAAGATGATGATTATCTGGTGATGCATGCTCGCCTTGGATGGCGATTCTTAATATCCTCCAGCCAATGTGATCTGCATCTGGGCCTGAGAAACATCACAGGCACTCGGTATCACGATAACATCCGCATCAATGCATTTGGTGGCAGGTATTATGAACCAGCGCCACCTCATTTTTTTTTCATAGGTGCAGAAATGATTATCTGAGCACCTTAGCTAAAGCATTAAATTGACCTTTTTAGGTGTACTTTAGAATAGATCGGGGGTGGATCAACACCTGTTACCCTCGGCTGAATTATTATATTCGCCCAATGGTGCCCATCAGAATAAGTTTCGACGAGTTGCAGCTAGAGGCTGAGCTATTCGATTGCCCGACGACTGCAGCCATTGTTCAATCCCTCCCATTCACATCCCGGGTGAGTACCTGGGGTGATGAAATCTATTTTGCGATCTCTGCGCAAGCTGCATTGTCATCAGATGCAGTGGATGTGGTACAAATCGGAGATCTAGCTTATTGGCCTACTATGCCGGCATTTTGCATTTTTTTTGGCGCAACTCCGGCCAGCATATCTGATGAGCCGAGAGCCGCCAGTGCGGTTAATATCTTTGGTCGATTGGTCAATATTGATCGGGAAGCATTGCGATCGATTGAGGGGGGAGCAGAAGTCAGGGTGGAGCTCTTAGATCAAAGTTGAGTATTAATTATTGATGCATGCCGGCTCTTGATGATAAGTCAGTGGAAATTAGTAAGCGGCAAGCACGGAGATTAGTGGTTAGAGCAGCCGGCCTTCATCAAACACATCCATTCGGGAAGGGGAAGTCGGGAGTACTCCAAACTATCTTACACCTGGGATACATCCAGATAGATACGATTTCAGTAGTGGAGCGTGCCCATCATCACATTCTATGGAGTAGAGTACCCACCTATCGACCTCAATATCTACATGATCTACAAGTAAAGGATCGCAAGATCTTTGAATACTGGGCCCATGCGGCGTCCTATCTTCCCATAGAGCATTACCGATTTACACATCACCTGCGCAGATATTTCAAGTCTCGAGCTGATTCCTGGCCCAAGCCGGATAGCAGGGTGTCAAAGCTAGTGTATGAACGCATTAGAGAAGAGGGCCCTTTGATGGCCAGAGATTTCGCTGCTGATCGCACTCTCGGCAGAGAAGGCGGCTGGTGGGATTTTAAACCGGCCAAGTTGGCTTTAGAGAGGTTGTTTTTGGAAGGTGATCTGATGGTTAGTGAGCGGCGTGGATTTCAAAAGGTGTATGATCTTCGCGAAAGGATCTTGCCAAGAGATCTGGATGTGAGCGCACCATCAGATGACCAGTATGCGGACTATCTCATCGATCATGCTCTACAGACACATGGTATAGTGCAACTACCAGAGATCAGTTACCTCAGAAGGGGCATTGCTGCCACCGTGGCCAAACGCATCGGTGAGCGCCAGGAAGAGGGAGATATAGTGAAGGTTCAAGTCCAGGGTGAGGGCGGCCCTTTTTTCAGCTCCAAGGCCAATATAGATAAGAGCTGTCGATTGACAAAAGCCTTAAGGATTCTGTCACCTTTCGACAATGTCACCATTCAGCGTGGACGACTGAAGTGCCTTTTTGATTTTGACTATACCATCGAGTGCTACATGCCAAAGTCTAAGCGCCGGTTTGGTTATTTTTGCCTACCCATCCTCTACGGAGACCAATTTGTGGGTAGATTGGATGCTAAAGCTGATCGCAAGGAGCATCGATTGTTACTTCGCAACCTTGTTATGGAAGCAAGCTACCAGATCCTCGATTTTCCTCAGACGAGCTGGCAGGCCGCTTTATGGCAATTCGCCCACTTTAATGGATGCGTGACTATGAGTGCTCATGAGATGCCAGCAGGCTCGACAAAGAACCAGCTGATCAGTTATTTGCAGGAGATATAACGCGCGTTTTGTCCGCTGGAAAACCGATCGATCCTAGCACTTTTAACTACATTTGAGCCTCCCAAAATGATCTTCATGCGATTCGGCACCTACTTCATACTTTGCTTTCTACCATTGACGATTTGTCAAGGGCAAGATGTGTCAAATCTATCCACTTTTTTTGAGCGGTCAGATGAGTTCTTTAGTACAGAGGTTAAAGAGGGGAAGATTGACTATGGCAAGGTAAAAGGTAGTACAGCACTGGATCAACTGATGGCTTTTATTGAGGATTTTGACTATGAAAAGTTACAAGGAAATGTCAAAAAGGCTTATTTGATCAACGTGTATAATCTGTTGGTGATCGACGGGGTGAGAAAGGCTTATCCCATCCAGTCTACGCTGAAGATCTATGGGTTTTTTGACCGGCAAAAGCGAGAGGTCGGATCCAGACAATGGACATTGGATGAATTGGAGAAATCTTTGATATTACCTTCTTTTACCGACCCAAGGATGCACTTTGCATTGGCCTGTGCGGCAGTTAGTTGTCCTTCTCTTGCATCCTTTGCATATACACCACAGAGGCTGGAGGACCAGTTAAATCAACGAACAAGATTGGCGCTCAATGATCCGCACTTTGTCAGAGTGAGACCGGCATCTTCTAGTAGATCAGATCATGAGACCTTTGAAAAAGTAGCATTGTCAAAAATATTTGAATGGTACGCTGAGGATTTTGGGGAGGATGATGAGACGATCATCCAATACATTAATCATCACCGGGATGAGAAGCTATCCCTGGATCTGCAAATCGAATACTATCCCTATGACTGGACACTAAATGACCTGGGGAATGACTCCAGACCGAAAAATGCAAATCGATATGTGGTTTCTTCAGCCATTCCGCAAGGTGGAGTAGAAATAAAATGGTTTAATAATCTGTATACACAGAAAGTTCCTCCTCCCACATTCTCGCAGGAAAGTAGGGAAAGTTATTTTACAGCTCTGATCAATTTTGTCTATGGTATCACCGATCGGTTCAATTTGGGATTTGATGTGCGGTACAGGAGGATTAGCTTACATGAGACCCCAGCTTCACCCCTTAAAATATTTTCTTTTTCTGATGCGGCCAGGTCAAGATCCGCCTTGGCGACCTTTGGACCAAAGGTCCGGATTGCACCCAATGCTAATTGGCCAAATTTCTCCATACAGTCCGCTCTATGGTTTCCACTGAAAAGTGACTTGACCGCTCATCCATGGTTGGATTGGGATGGCCCAACCTGGTGGACTCAGGCATTTAACGATTTCGATGTCGGGTCTGATTTTTCTCTCTTTACAGAACTGGACATATTGATCGAAGATATGGGGCAAACTGAGAAGGGCAGACTGAACAGGTTTAGTACACCTATTACCGGCATTTTTAGCTATTTCCCTACATCGGTCAGCACCATTTATTTTCTGGCTAATTTGTCACCTTATTGGTCACCTGACTTGGATTATTTCTTTCAGACCGGAGTAGGAGCGAAGTATCAACTATCCAATCAGCTGGAAGTCGAATTGCTTTACACGTATTTTACCAACGACTACATCCAAGAAATAAGTGCTAGAGCAGCCACCATCAATATTGGAGTGCGATATTCGCGATGGTAAAAACAGTGTTCAGTTATACAGTCAGGCCAAGATATAATCCTGCGGCTAGTAAACCACCAATGACGGGTCCGAGCACTGGGATCCAAGCATAGTCCCAGCCACTGTTTCCTTTGCCATTGACGGGCAAGACAGTGTGCATAAGACGTGGAGCTAGGTCTCGAGCTGGATTGATGGCGTAGCCAGTGGTACCGCCCAACGACATACCTATCACGGTGACGATCAGTCCTACGGGCAATGCACCCAGGCTGCCCAATCCAGCCGGAACATCGGGATCGGAAGCAACAAAATTAGGCCCAGTGATGAATAAGACTCCAAAGATCAATACAAAAGTACCAATGATTTCAGACAGCAGATTGGATAGATTATTACGGATGGCAGGACCGGTTGAGAACGTTGCCAGTTTATAACCCTGGTTTTCGGTCCGTTGATAATGGTCACGATAGATGAGCCAGACCAGGGTCGCACCAATGGCTGCGCCAATAAACTGTGCCAAAATATATGAAGACACTTGTGACCATGCAAACTTACCCGTAACTGCCAAAGAGAGGGTCACTGCTGGATTTAGATGGGCACCACTGAAGTCCATAGAGACCAGCACGGCGGTGAATACCGCTAAGCCCCAGCTCATGCTAATCAGTAGCCAATCGGCGCCGTGACCTTTTGTATCAGTCAACAGGACATTGGCTACCACACCATTACCTAATAAGATTAAAATCATGGTCCCAATGATCTCGGCGGTGAAAGGGCTCATAATGCGTGGTTGGTCATATACCTAGTTACTGATGTGCTTTTTAACATTCTATCTCATTCAATGGCAATGGTTCATAACCGAGATGCCCGACTACTGCAAATTGATTCTCGATCCTGGATTAAGGTAGTAAAAGAAAGAGAATAAGCTGGTTCTTTGGCTGCATAATAATCATATCAGATGCAGGAGACATGGTTTGCAATCGTTTCTCTTGCCGGAGTGGCTTTTTTCGGGGGGAAAGTATGCTGGTTCATCGCTGGTTTCAAACACTTTAGTAGGATAATGACGGCAATCTGTTTGAATCAAGTTGGGTGTACGTTCAAAAATGATATTTTTAGACACGACTTTGCAGCGACGCTTGGATCCCATGTCATGCGATTCGAAATGGAAGAGTCTTGGTTGCATTTCTATCCATTAGAAGATGGATCTTTTAGGCTGTTACGTTGAAATTCATTTACTTTTGCATGTAGATAATTCATAATTTGAACGTAGCCAGCCATCAGCCGAATGGCGACCATGTCTGCGATCCCGTACGTACTCACTCTCGCTAGTGTTTAATAAATTCTTTCAACCAATCAAGCAATTATGTTTAAAAATTACCTTTTGCTCACGTCGCTGTTGAGCCTGATCATTGGATCTAGCAATGCGCAAGGTTTCCAGGCTTTTTTGAGTGGAAATCACCAACCTACACCCGTGATGTCGGCAGCATATGGGATGATGACAGCCTCCCTGGTCGGGGATTCTCTCAAGTTGGGAGGAGATTTTATGGACATGGTCACGGGAGTAGATACGTCCATTGCGGGAGGAGCTCACATACACCAGGGCATTGCCGGTACAAATGGGGGTGTTTCATTTGTGCTCAAACCCACTTTGTCTGAGGGGCTTAATGGAGGTATGTTTGAGGTAGCATCCAATACTTTTATCCTGGATGATGACGCGAAGGAGGCATTGGAATCCCGAAGATTGTACATCAATATCCACTCAAATAGACATGGTAGTGGTGAAATTCGTGGTCAGATCATACCAGCTGCAGACGAGGTTTATACGGCCAATTTATTTGGCAGCAATCAATCGACTTCCATCATGAGCAGTGCTCAAGGGTCTGTCATTGCTGAAGTGCATGGAGATACGGTGATCGTGACAGGCTCATTTAGGGATCTGTCTGCACCTTTGGCGGAAGATATATTAGGTGGTATCCATATCCATCAAGGAGTAGCTGGAAGCGATGGAGGCGTATTGAGACCATTGGTAGCCAACGTCAGTGGAGATGGCAGGTCAGCGGAGTTAGAAGCAGTGAATAATGCCTTTGTGTTTTCTGAAGAGGAACTCTCCAGCCTTCGGGATGAAGGTTGGTACATCAATGTTCATTCTGAAAATTGGCGGGAAGGTGAATTGCGGGGGCAATTGACACCGGTCGCTGCAGCAAAGTTTCGATCCAATCTCTCCAGCACCAATGAAGCGCCATCTATCACATCCTTTGCCAGTGGCAAGCTCGCCCTGTCTTTTAGAGATGGAAATTTGACCCTTAGCGGGTCATTTGAAGGTCTGGAGAGCGATTTTAATACCGCAATTGCAGGAGGAGCTCATATTCACATGGGTATGCCTGGACAAAACGGTGGTGCGGTCTTTTCGCTCAATGCGAGCCTTAATGATGATAATCGCAGCGGCATCTTTCATCCTGCCGACAATACATTCCCCATCTCAGAAGAAGATTTGGTCACCTTGATGGATCGAGGTACTTATGTAAACATTCACTCCATGGCTCATCCCGGAGGTGAGTTGCGAGGTCAAATCCTACCAGAGGCCCATTATTTTCTTCATGCCACCCTGACCGGGAGCCAACAGACTACTCCTGTACTGACCAACGCCACTGGTGCAGTGATCGTTGAAGTGCTCGGTGGTGGGATTACGGTTTCGGGCAGTTTTAATGAGCTATCCAGTGCTCTGGCTACCGATATCGCCAATGGAGCACATATTCATTTAGGACCCGTTGGGTCAGACGGACCTGTGGCCTTTGCGCTGGCACCCACACCAGGAAATGACGAAATGAGTGGCACCTGGAGGGCCGTTGACAATCAATTTGGAGCCTCACCTGGTCGACAAGATTCGCTTAGGGCAAGGTTAGGCTACATCAATGTACACAGTGCCGATTGGCAGGGAGGTGAAATTCGGGGCCAACTGATGCATGAGGCTCGAGCCTATTTTTTCGCACCTTTGTCAGGAGCCGAAGCCACACCTTCCGTCATCACCGATGCAGCTGGTGCTGCTATGATGGAATACAACGGGACCCAAGCTCGTGTGGTGGGAAGTTTTTCTGGATTGAGCTCGCCCCTGAATACCGATATTTTGGGTGGAGCACACTTGCATGGTGCGCTTGCTGGAAGTAACGGAGGAGTGCTGACTCCTTTACAAGTCGCTCAACTGGAAGATGGGACTTCGGGAACCTTCGATATAATGGATAATGTATACGAGGTCACAAGTGGGTGGATGGATACCGTTCGACAGAGGGGAGTCTATTTCAATATTCATTCTGAGAATGTGGCTTCAGGAGAGCTTAGAGGACAACTGAGACCATTGGCCAATAACTATTATTTGGCAAATTTGAGGGGTAAGAATGCATCCATCCCCATTCCCTCAACTGGGCGGGGAGCCATCATCCTAGAGCAGACCGGGACAGCCATTACCGCATCCGGATCACTCAATAATCTCATGAGTGACTTTGCTGTCGATATCTCAGGTGGAGCACACCTGCATTTAGGCATGCCCGGCATGGATGGAGGGATCTTGGTTTTCTTGAATGCGACCTTGGGCAGTGAAGCAAATAGTGCCACCTTTCCAGCAGACAGCAATATGGTAGACATCGCAGATTCGGTACGACTGATGCTCGAAGCAGGAAATACTTACGTCAATATTCACAGTGTAGAGACGCCCGGCGGGGAAATAAGAGGACAGATGTTGCATGAGATAAATTTTGCACCATTGGCCAGTGCGCTTACATCCCCATCTTCAGGAGATACCATTAGCACCGGTGGAGATCCATCCGCCAGCTTTGGCGCCTCCTGGGACCCATCTACAGATCCCAATGGCCACAAAGTGGTGTATGTATGGCAGCTGTCAACAACCAGAGATTTTAGTGTACCAGCTCTATCGGTCAACACCGGAGAATCCACTGAGTTTATGACGACGTTGGGTCATGTCGACACGCTACTAAGTAGTTTGGGTGTAGACTCGGGATCAATGGTAGTCCTTTATCACAGGGTCACTGCCTCCGATGGAAGTCTTTGTGCTTCATCGACGGTGGATTCAGTTTTATTGGTCAAAGGCACGCTGACCAATGTAAGGGAGAATCCCTATTTGGATCATGACATTTTACTTTACCCGAGTCCGGCATTGGACCGCATTACAATACAAGTCGACATGAAAATCGGGGCTAAGGGTGCTCTGCAAATTTTAGATTTAAAAGGCAAAGTTGTAAACCAGCAAAGGCTTAGCCTATTTGCTGGTCAAAATCTTTTGCAACATAATGTAGCTGCATTGCCCAGCGGTTCGTACCTAGCTAGACTGATCCTCAATCAAGAAATTGCCCTGGCAAAGAAATTTGTAAAGTACTAGTTGAACTTCACGTAAGGAATGTGGATACATTCTCATAAGATTTTACAATAAGGCAGGGTGCCAAAACGGTGACATAGCCGTAGCAATGGCGTGCCTCATTCTATGGTGTCGCTACCTAAGTAAGTATCGTCCTTGTTCAAGTACCAATGTCTGTGTTGAGGAAAGTTAATGCCTCCCACGCTAACGACTCCCTCAAAAACAATGTATTCACCATCGTTTTTGCTTTCATCGTGATAGAATCTGCATCCCCTTAGTGAATAGTCATCCTGATCAAAATAGAAATACCAGGTATCCTTGCCCACAGTTGGTTCATAAGTTACCTTCATACGCCAGGTCTTTAACTGTTGAAAATCAGCTGGCTCAATGATGGGATCCCAGATAGCCCCAGGATCCCTCAATTTCATGGGTAATCCACAAAAATACAAATAGTAGTCCCGGAGCTTCTTGGAACGCATGGTTGTGAGCTTGTACCTCCTCTTGGTATCATCAGATAATGTGCTTGAGCCATCAAGGAGAAAGGTAACTTGTTGGCTGTCAATCTTGTACTCTAACCTATGATTATCGACGGTACGATCCAGATGGAACCTTTGTTTGTCAATATCGATGAAAAGAATGGTGCGCATATCATCCACATTTGGTCGGGATTCTTTGAGGATGATTTCTAGGGGCTTACTAGTCCACAAGTCCATAGGATCATGATAATGCAAACTCCTGCTCACTAGGGCATTGGGAGATGTGGGCTGTGCCCACATGGGGTGTGAATTGATCAGTACTAGTATCTGAATGGCAATAAGGAATGAAACCGGGCGACGAACCTGAGAGGTTGAAAACATATTCTGTGATGTCTTGTTCTAGGGATATTGCCGGAAAGATATCAATTTTCTCATGTCATTAAGGACTAGTAAAGGAGGGACCTTCCGAGAGTTTTCATATGAAGATTAGCATTTTTTGGTTTCGAAGGGACTTGCGAATAGAGGATAATGCTGGTTTGTATCTGGCGTTGAAGCATGCCTCTTCTCCGGTATGTCCGCTGTTTATTTTTGACAAGGAGATATTAGATGATCTGGATGGTCACCAAGATCGCCGAGTCACCTTCATCCATAAGGCGATCAGAGATTTACAACATCAATTGGCAGATTTGGGCAGTGGAATAATGGTGAGATATGGAAGGCCTATGGAAGTGTGGCAAGACTTGCTCGCGTCATTTGATATCAGTGAAGTCTACACCAATCGTGACTACGAACCGTATGCCAAACAGAGAGATGCGCAGGTAGAGAGACTTCTCGATCTCCATGGTGTACCATTGATTACCGCAAAGGACCATATGTTGCTGGAAGTAGGAGAGGTGATGAAAGCTGACGGTGAGCCATATCATGTGTTTACCCCGTACAAACGCAGGTGGTTGCAGGAACTTAACTCCAAAAAGGAGCCTAATGGCTCCCTAACGTACTTGAAGTCTTTTCCCACAAACGATTATGTCGGTCATTTGTGGAGGACTAATCATTGGTCCACCGTCGGTTTGAGTCAAATGGGATTTCAAGAGAATGACTGCCGCTTTCCTTCAGATCAGATCGACGAACAGCTGATCGCTTCCTATGACCGACATAGAGATTACCCAGCCGACCAGGGCACTACTAGATTGGGTGTGCACTTGAGGTTTGGGACGATCAGCATCCGGGCTTTGGCTAGAAAGGCCATACAACTGAATGAAACCTTCTTAAGTGAATTGATATGGCGAGATTTTTACAGTCAGATCTTGGCATTTTTCCCCCGGGTAGTAAACGAACCATTTAGACGGAAGTATGCGCATATTCCATGGCGGGACGCACCTCGTGAGTTTGAGTTGTGGTGCCTTGGATTGACAGGTTATCCACTGGTTGATGCTGGCATGCATGAGCTCAATCAGACTGGCTACATGCACAACCGGGTCAGGATGGTAGTCGCAAGTTTCCTCACCAAGCACCTGCTGATCGATTGGCGTAGGGGAGAAGCATACTTTGCTAGCAAGTTGCTGGACTATGATCTAGCCAGCAACAACGGTGGCTGGCAGTGGGCGGCAGGCTGCGGCACTGATGCAGCCCCGTACTTCCGGATCTTTAATCCAACGACGCAAATGGAGAAATTCGATCCGAAACTTCGGTACGTGCGAAAATGGATTCCGACCTATGGCAGCTCTGCTTTTCCGGACCCAATCGTAGACCACGCTTTTGCAAGGGCAAGGTGTCTGAGGGTTTTCAAGCAGGCCCTAAGTCAGGTCTGAGACCTCGGGAAGTTTAGCAGCTAAAGCACTACATTTGATGCATGAAGGCGAAGAGGCAGGAGCTGACCATTTTGTTCTGCGATCTGTTGGGATCTACTGAATTTACCGAGCTGTTAAGTCTTGAAGATTTCATGGTCTTGATGCAGGCCTATCATCGGTGTGTGTATCAAAGTGTAGCCACCAAATATGGTTATGTAGCCCAGCACCTTGGGGACGGAGTGATGGCGTACTTCGGATTTCCAACGATCTTTAAAGATGCACCTAAGAATGCGATATTGTCTGGTCTGGCATTGCTGGAAGACATTAAGGAGGTGAGCAATCGCGCTGTGGAAGAATACGGTATTGAGCTAAATATCCGTATCAGTATTCACACTGGTACAGTGGTGATGGCCGATCTGGGCATTGGCAATCGAAAAGAGCATCTGGCATTGGGTGGTACACCCAACATTGCAGCGCGTCTGCAATCCGTATCACCAGTCAACGGGGTCGTGGTTAGTGACAGTACCTATCAACTGACGCACGAACTATTCGAATTCCAGCACCTAGGCGAATTTGCGCTGAAAGGAGTCAGTGATGTGATGAAGGTCTACCGGCCGCGGTGTATCAAGTAAGTGCTGTGAAATTTGTTTGGGGGATCATTTTTCTTAGTTTCGGGATGTAGAGCATCGTCTGTATCTGGCCAATGATGGCAGATATATCTTTGTAAGATCTACCTCGCCATGCTTTAGACCACTCCTTCACTTCCATGGAGAACCAAAAAGGATCGTTGCTTAAAATGTCAAAGTGTATGTATTTCGTCCCTGAAGAAAAAGAAAGCTTTCAGTATAGAATCATTGCAATCATGACCAGGCTCATCTTGACAATCTTCGGATTGATCCTATTTGTACCGCTCAGCGCTCAAAACTTACTATCCGACGAAAAGATTGAGTCCCTTAAGAAAGAGGTGGCCACGGTCATTCAAGGGGAAGCAAAGATGGCACAAGTCATGGTCGACAAGGTGTTCAGTTTTGCAGAATTGGGCTTTCAGGAATTTGAAACTTCTCGATATCTCACGGGTATTCTGCAGGAGAACGGATTCGACATTACCCATGGCATCAGTGGGGTACCTACGGCCTGGCTAGCAAAATGGGGCAGAGGTAAACCCGTCATTGCTATTGGAAGTGATCTGGATTGCATTCCAAAGGCTAGCCAGAAACCTGGTGTTGCCTATCATGACCCTATAGTCTCTGGTGCTCCGGGACATGGCGAAGGACACAATAGTGGATCCCCACTGAACATCATTGCAGCATTGGCAGTCAAGAAAGTCATGGAGAAAGAGAAACTTGCTGGAACGCTGGTGTTGTGGCCGGGAGTAGCGGAAGAGCTGGTTGGCACCAAGGCGTTCTTCACCCGTGATGGATACTTTGATGATTTTGACATGTGTATTTTTACTCATGTCGGCAGCAATCTGGCCGTCACATATGGCCAGCCGCGAGGTACAGGTCTGATCTCTGTAGAATACACTTTTGAGGGCGAATCCGCACATGCTGCAGGAGCTCCATGGCGCGGTCGAAGCGCAGCTGATGCAGTTGAGCTCATGAATATTGGATGGCAATACCAGAGAGAACATCTGGATCCCCTTCACCGCTCACATTCGGTCATCAAAAACGGTGGTGATCAACCCAATGTCGTTCCATCCAAAGCTACCATCTGGTATTTTCTTCGTCATGTCACCTATCCTCGCATCATGGAGGTATATGATCGCGCTAATAAAATGGCTGAAGGAGCAGCCTTGATGACAAACACTAAAATGTCGAAGAAGGTACTGGGATCGGCTTGGCCCAGACACTTTAATCAGGTGATAGCCGAGACGATGTACCAAAATATTAGAGAGATTGGACTACCTACATGGTCAGAGGAAGATCAACAGCTGGCCGTAGCACTCCAGCGGGAAGTTAATGCCAGAGACACCTCGGGTTTGCCCGTAAAACTCGATACCCTTACGGCACCAAGACAGGGCTTTGTGAGTGGTGGATCTGACGATATTGGTGACATCTCCTGGAAGCTGCCCACTGTCACCCTCAATTACCCCTCAAATGTACCTGGCTTACAGGGTCATCACTGGTCAAATGCTGTGGCCATGGCCACACCGATCGCACATAAGGGTGTGATCGCAGGAGCACAAGTTGAAGCCATGACCTTGTTAGATTTTATCTGTAGACCACACCTAGTGGATGCAGCGTGGAAGTATTTTAGAGAAGAACAGGGTATGAAAATGAAGTATGAACCTATGGTTGGAGCCGAGGATCAACCAGCCACGTATCTGAATCGCGATATCATGGATGAATTTCGGCCGAAGCTAGAGCCTTTTTATTACGACGAGGAGAAGTATAAGACCTATCTGGAGCAACTGGGGATCGAGTACCCTACCGTCAAATGATTTTCCAAACTAACTAGTAGAGTTATTTTAGATCTTGATGCCGAGTGACAAGCTTACCATCTTATTGCGGGCAAAAATGAGCTCGTTGAGGATTTCAGTGAAGCTGTATTCGTAGTTCAGTTCCAAGGTGATCTTCCAAAGATCCATCCCAAGGCCGAATCGGCCTGCGAGACCAGTTCGAGGGTAGCTTGAACGAGCCAATGGTCTATTGCCGTGTCTGAGTCTAGTAGTGACATTGACCACAGCCTGACCATGTACCCACAGATGAAAATAATCCACCTTCAGGACTCGATAGCCTGCTCCGAAGGGAATTTTAACTTGGGAAGCTGTAACCCTCTGCGTGTCGCTGGGCATTTGCACACCACTTCCCAACTGAAAATAGTGCAGTCCCCATTTCCCCTGCCATTTATTTCCATAGTTAAGGTCAACACCAACGTTCCATCCCATCTCAGCCAAGGAGGACGTTTGAGCGGGCTCCGTTGAAAAGATCAGATCGGAGAAGTTTACACCAATCTTCGGGTTGACCCGCACCGGATTGCTTACCTGTGCCCTTCCAATCTGGATAGAGAAAAGGGTAAGAAATATATGCACTAGTACTTTTCTACTCATATAAGTGTCAGAAAATGTCGCTAAAACAACGCACAATACACTGGATATGTGGGTCCGTTTGGCAAGAAAATTTCTTGTAAAGCCAAATTTTAACATTTCACTTTGTCTCAGGGCAATTATTAGACCAGGATGGGGTAGGACGGCTTGTGAGTCATGTCACATAGTGCCAGGTAAGTCAATAATCATCATCAAAGAGACCGACCTTCACACTCCCGCAACTCAACTAGATATACATGAGGATATTAACACATACAATAATTCATTATCTTGTATCTTTCTGGATAACAATTTAGTACGAATATCTATCGTAACTATATATACTATTCTTAATATATTTGTATATTGCATCTTCTAGGTGTTGGTCGCACGACATCGCTGAGAAATGATGCTGAACGAGATCCAGGGTAGAGCCCTTGCGTGATCAAGCAGCAGAACTAAATATTGACTTGGTCAGGATACTTATCAGATATATTTGGACCTGGTGAGAACCTATGTTCAAAATTGACCCCTCAAATTCAGGTGAGGGGCTTTTTTTAGACTATCTTTTTATCCCCTTTGTGGGGACGGTTTCGATCTCCCAACCTGTTTTCTTTTTTGCTACACTTCCATCTTCGGCTTGACTACTGTGACCCAGCATTGCTGTTTCCAATCAAGGCTCTGACTGATCGATAAAGGCAAATTCCGTTTGTCCGGCAGCTGACCTCCAGATTCAGGCCTATGATGCCCCTTGACCTAGGAATACACAATAGACTGCCGCTTAATGCACCTGCTCTTGAATTTGTACTGCTACGATGAGATACCAGCAGCTGGTCTCAGACAAGACCGAGTTAATTTGATTCACAATCTTATCTGAGTGAACAAGTGCTCTTTGAATATTTTCACCGAGATGGCGATGAGGATAATGCCAAAGACCTTCCGCAGTACATCGGCGCCAGATTGTCCCATGATGCGTTCGATCCATCTCGAACTCCTCAAGACTAGGAACACCAACATCAAGTTAATGACGATACCTATCAAGATATTATATTGATCGTATTCCGCCTTTAATGTCAGAATGGTTGTCAGCGTGCCTGCCCCAGCGATCAGTGGAAAGGCTACAGGAACCACAGTACTTGAGCTGCTCTCTGGATTGTCGCGAAACAGATGTATGCCCAGAATCATCTCCAATCCGATGAGTAAAATCACCAAAGCCCCAGCCACGGCAAAAGAAGATATATCTACATTGAAAAGACTCAACATCGATTCTCCCGCAAAAAAGAATGCTATCATTATCAAACCCGCAATCAAACTGGCCTTACCGGCCTGAATGTCGCTTCCCTTTTTACGAAGATTAATGACGATCGGCAGGGAGCCGGGAATATCAATGACCGAAAACAATATCAGGCTTACCGAGATGATTTCTTTGATGTCCAACATAGTGCCCTCCTTTTTGAGGCCGCAAATGTATGTTTTCTCTGTGAAATCCAGTAGAGCATCACCCAAGTAATATTGAGATGTGTATACCAATTGGTTTGCATACTACTGCCTCTTCACGCAGGTATGGCCGCAGCTCTGCCATGCCGATACTACCGGCATCCCAATCCGCATGAAGGCAAAAAGCCGGCTCTGAGCGAGCCACTAGGAAAGCCGGATCGTCTAATAATTTTATGTGCTCCTCTACTGGTTTGTAGAATAGTCAGAATTCCACTGCAGTCTTAGCGTGTATTTTGTCTCCTCATTGATTTTAAACCGGTCACCGATGCGTCGTCCTAGTATCCAACAAATGACACCTTTCGTGGTTAATAACCATTGATTTTCCTTTTCAAGTTGACTCAGCTTTTCATTGGTGAAGAACTTCTTCAGTTTCTGTGTCTTTCCTCCTAGTCCAAGTGGTTGAAAGGCATCCCCTTTCCGCCACTTTCGCAAAGTGAGTGGAAACTCGATTTTCTGAGCGTCTAGATGTACGATGCTGTTAGTTCGGGGTATTTCGGTGGCGGCAGTGGAAAGCAATGTCATCTCTAGGGTGCCATTTGGTAGATGCACAACCTGGTCGATGTTATCTATGATGAGTTCGGTCTTTTCGGTGGTCGGGAGGGTGGCCAAAATCAACTTTTTTCGGTCTAGCAGAACCCTGTTTTTGGTGCTGAAGAATCGCTTGCCTGAATGACCCATGTCAATCGATTTTATCATTTGTAACACCTGACTGTAATTGAAGCCAAAGGGTTTTAACCATTCGTAGATCACCAGATCCTGCAACGAGCTCTCAATCTTGTCGACTTCTAGGAAAATGGTCTCTCCTTCAATTTTCTTGCTTGCGAGGATCTGTTGGTTGAGAAAACCCTGTAAAAGTCGGGCACTCTTCTGCCAAATCGCGATGTTCTCGGTCATTCTCTTTTTGAATGCCGGAAGTCGCCGTTCTATATTCGGTATCAGGATATTTCGCACGTAATTGCGTCGATACTTGTTGATCGCGTTGCTACTATCTTCCCGAGATGTGATGCCATGTGTCCACGCATAATCCTGTATCTCTGGCTTCGTGGCAAATAACAGCGGCCTAATGACATGATCCCTTTTGGGCAGCATGCCTTGCAGCCCGTTGATTCCTGCTCCGCGACCAATATTTAACATGACGGTTTCTATTTGATCGTCTTGGTGGTGGGCAACAACGAGGTATCGATATTTATGTTCTTCCATCACTTCCGAAAACCAACGATATCGCAGGGCTCTGGCAGCCTCCTGAATGCCCATGCGGTGATTTTTTGCGTATTTCTTGGTCTTAAAAGTGGTCGTATGATAAGGTACTTGATGCTTGGAGGCATAGTTTTGCACAAATTGTTGATCATCATGAGCATCTTGATCGCGCATGGCAAAATTGCAATGGGCAATGGCAAGATCAAAACCAGATTTTAGGAGAAGATCACTCAATACCATAGAATCGATACCTCCACTTACTGCGACTAAGAGTTTATCTTTTGGTTCGCAGAGCTCATGCGTGTCAATATATGCTTTGAATCGTTCTAATAGGTTGTTGCGATCATTCATGGAAGAATTGTGCATAGGTTTCACAATGGCCAACGTATTACAGGGCAGTCTTGGTTTACTGTTGGTGTTTTCGAAATCAATAGATTCCCTGTTGATCTAACCAACGTCGATAAGCATTGGCATTCCTTGCATGTCCGGAGATTGAGCTGGCAAAGGCGTGTTTTCCACTATCGCCTGGCTTGGCACACATGTATAGGTAATCGTGCTTTTCAGCGAATAGCACTGCGTCGATACTGCTGATGGATGGCATATAAATGGGGCCTGGCGGTAAACCCGCAAACTTATAGGTGTTGTATGGTGAATCGATCTCCAGATGTTTGTGACGTACTCGCTGAATTTGGAAGTCTCCTACAGCGTAAACGACGGTGGGATCAGCAGCCAAGGGAATGTTCTGTGCCATCCGATTTAAGTAGAGCCCTGCTACGGTTGGACGTTCACTCTTGGTCTGTGTCTCTTTCTCTACAATCGATGCCAGGGTGTACACTTCTTCAGTAGAAAGTCCCAATGAGTCGCACCTGTGCATCCGGTCGTTTCTACTCCAAAATCTGTCGTGTTCAGATCTCATCCGATTGGTTAGTTGATCTGCACTGGAATTCCAGTACACTCGATAAGTGTTGGGTAGGAAGACAGTGAGCATGGTTTCATGAGTTTTTCCAAGCTTTTCCCAGACAGCGGGATCCAATAAATGTTGCAGGTACGTCGCAGAATCAAGTTCTAGTCGCTGGGTGATCTTGCCGGCCAGGTCTTCCAAGGTTCTGACATTATTGATGACCAGATTTACCGGCAATTGCTGGCCTGATCGCAACAAATTGATCAGTGATCGATTGCTCATTCCTCTATGTAGCTCGTACCTGCCCGGTTTGACATTTCCGTCGCCGAATTTCATCAGTGAGGCTGTGAGACCAAACGATTTTGGACGGATGAGATAGGCAGAATCTTCCAGTTGATTTTGAAGATCAGCTAATTCTGTACCAGCACTAATGTGTAGAAGAGCAGTATCCTCTCTTAGATCCACATTGGGCCCTTGAATCATGGTGTATGCCAGATAGATCAGCACCAGCACTGAGACGCTGAAAAGTGAGAGCACAAGCAACGCGAGTTTTTTTTGTCGTGTCGGCATATTGTCTTACGATAAGTTCGGAGACCTGAGGCTTCGCTGAAAATCAGCTGATGGTGAAAAATGGAAATACGCCAAGAGGAACATTTTTGATTTGTACACTTTTCGCTGCTGGCTCACTAGCTTGTGAGGTCATCAAAAGTAAGACTTTCATCAAAGTTATGAGGCATTCAGATGAGATTGCCCAGACAGATTAGGGGGTCAGTACTGCTCCGATTCGTCTGGGAATGCACCGCTCTTGACATCTGCGTGATAAGATTGTGCCGCTTTTACGATCTCCCCATACAGATCCAGGTATCGACGTAGAAACCGGGGCTTAAATTCTTTGGTGATGCCTAGCATATCGTGCGTTACCAGAACCTGTCCGTCCACCTGATTACCAGCTCCGATGCCGATGATCGGAATCTTTACGGAGGCGGCGACCTCGGCTGCAAGCTCACTTGGGATTTTCTCCAAGACGATGGCAAAACAGCCGATGCTCTCCAGTAGCTTGGCATCCGATCTCAATTGCTCGGCTTCCTCCCTTTGTTTTGCTCTAACCACGTAGGTGCCAAATTTGTAGATCGACTGAGGGGTGAGACCAAGATGCCCCATGACTGGGACGCCCGCTTTGAGAATTCTCTTAATAGATTCCTGAACACTCGCGCCACCTTCCAATTTGACGGCATGTGCTCCTGCCTCCTTCATGATTCTGATAGCTGAGGATAGTGCCTTTTTGGAGTTGCCCTGATAGGTGCCAAAAGGTAGATCTACCACGACCAAGGCCCTTCGGATGGCCCTGATTACACTGGCCGCATGGTAGACCATTTGGTCAAGAGTGATTGGCAAGGTCGTTTCATGACCTGCCATCACATTACTGGCAGAATCACCTACGAGCAGCACCTCAATACCTGCTTCATCCAAGATGGTTGCTAGAGAATAATCGTAGGCTGTGAGCATCGATATCTTTTCTCCGGACTCCTTCATGCGGCGCAGTGTGTGCACCGTCACCCGCTTTACTTCCCTTTGTATAGACATCAGATTTTGTAATAAGTCCGCAAGGTAATAAAAGCCTGATTTATCGGGGCAGTAATGAGCTCAGGGGGGTGCATTAGAAAATGTCGCAACTAAGTTATATATTAGTAAAAAACCTAATATATTATGAACAAGGCTGATCTATCAGAACAATTCAGCCAACTCAAGAAAGAATTTACCGAAAAAGCAGCAGATCCAAAGATGAGTTTTTATGACCATGAATCCCAATTTGTAGAGCAATGGATGGAATTGGGCAGGAAGTTGTATGAGGAATGCATGGATGTAAGAACAAAAGACCGCCGTAAAAAAAAAACATTGCCACACGGGTAGGAAAGATTGAGTTAGAGAAAGAGCACCATTTTACCCAGCAATTGAAAGGGAGTAAAATTAGCCCAAAACTAGAGGACGTATTGACCTATGTTGGCAAGGAGGAGAGATACAGTTTCGGGGTTGAACTACTAAGAATGCTTGGGATAAAAACGAATGAATTCATGCTACATCAGTTGACCAATCGGAACGGGTCGATAGCCGAACAGTGGTTGACAAGTGAGCAGCTATGGAAAAAGGATGAAAGTAGATCAGAAGAAGTAGTTTATTGTGAGGTAGACGGTTCAATGATATTGACGCGGGAAGATAAATGGAAAGAAGTAAAACTGGGTCGTGTTTTCAGATCTGGATCAATTTTACCAGAAGCTACTGATCGTCAATGGATTAAGGAATCAGAATACATTGCACATTTGGGGAATCATGAAGAATTTGAAGAAAAGATGTCCGTTTTACTTGATCGATATGAAAAGAAAGATGAAAGTCTAGTGTTCGTAACGGATGGAGCTAAATGGATTGATCAATGGATAAAAGCCTGCTATCCCACAGCAACAACGATTCTGGATTACTACCATGCCGCAGAACACATTGGAGAATTTGCCAACAAATTTTTCGATGATGATAAAAAGTCAAAGAAATGGACCAAGCGGATGAACACTAAGTTAATAAACCAAGGTGGAAACTATGTGATCAAAAGAATCCAAAGTCTTTCAAATACCGACGAAGAAAAAGAAGAAGTCAAGCAAGACTTACTAACATACTTAAAGAATAATGCTCATAGAATGAATTATCCCAAATACAAGAAAGGAGGTTTACTCATTGGATCTGGAGCAATCGAGGCTGCACATCGTACCGTAATACAAAAGCGACTTAAATTATCAGGACAACGATGGTCTAAACCAGGAGCACAAAATGTTCTTAACTTGAGAACTCTTCACATGAGTGGCCATTGGTCCCATTTTCAACGCTATCTTGGTGCAGCTGCATAAACGACAAAATCTAATGCACCCGCTCAGGGTTGTTGCATGCTTGATCTCATTTTCCAAAAAAGTCTGGTGTGATAACCATCCAGGGATAATGTCTTGTGTAAACTCGACGAGCTAAGTGAGCGGAGGAGACAGCCCGGAGCTATACACAGGATAACCTATGTTGAAAATGAGTCATCACATGGGGATGGCCTATTCGTCATACTATGAAGATTGGGCCACCTGCAAATATTCGTGATACAGGCATGGGCATTCTGCCAATCATTCTGACTTTTTGTCATGCAAATCGGGACAATCCAGTACCAGGGTCCGTAAAAATGACAACTAAACTGACTAAATGGTACTAAAAGTCGATTGGCATTTTAATTGAGCTTTTGTGAAGAGATGGAATCTTATAACAGCGAAAAAATATATATAACATGGGAAAAATAATAGGAATAGATCTTGGAACCACCAATTCATGCGTCGCGGTGATGGAGGGAAATGAGCCCGTGGTGATACCCAATGATGAGGGTAGGCGTACGACTCCCTCCGTGGTGGCTTTCATGGATAATGGTGAACGAAAAATTGGAGATCCGGCCAAAAGACAGGCCATCACAAATCCGGAGCGAACTGTGTTTTCTATCAAGCGTTTTATGGGATCACGGTTTACGGAGGCCTCTACAGAAGCGGGTCGCGTACCATATAAGGTGGTAAAAGGGGAGAACGACACGATTCGAATCGCCATAGATGATAGGAAGTATACTCCACAGGAAATTTCAGCCATGGTGCTGCAGAAGATGAAGAAAGTGGCCGAGGATTATCTGGGTACTGAAGTTACTGAGGCAGTAGTGACAGTACCAGCCTACTTCAACGATTCACAGAGACAGGCCACCAAAGAGGCAGGAGAAATCGCGGGATTGAAGATCAATCGGATCATCAATGAACCGACTGCCGCGGCGCTGGCCTATGGCCTGGATAAGAAGGGGCAGGACTCCACCATTGGTGTATTTGACCTCGGAGGAGGTACATTCGACATATCCATATTAGAGCTTGGTGAAGGTGTTTTTGAAGTTAAATCTACTAATGGTGATACCCACCTCGGTGGCGATGATTTCGATCAGGTTCTGATTGACTATCTCGCCGATGCTTTTAAGGCCCAGGAAAATCTTGATCTTCGCAAGGATCCTATGGCTCTGCAGCGACTTAAGGACGCCGCAGAGAAAGCAAAAATCGAGCTTTCATCATCCAATGAAACAGAGGTCAATCTTCCATACATCACAGCATCTGATGGAGTGCCCAAGCACTTGGTACAAAAGATATCTCGCTCGAAGTTTGAACAACTGGCAGATGGCCTGGTGGCCCGTACACTAAAGCCATGCCAAGATGCACTGGAGGATGCTGGTCTGAGCAAAGGAGACATCGATGAGATTATCCTGGTAGGTGGATCCACACGCATACCGATGATACAGGCGGCAGTGGAGAAGTTCTTTGGTAAGAAGCCCAACCGAAGTGTAAATCCAGATGAGGTGGTAGCTACAGGTGCTGCCATTCAAGGTGGAGTGCTTAGCGGAGATGTGCAAGATGTACTCTTGCTGGACGTGACGCCATTATCATTGGGTATTGAAACCATGGGAGGGGTTTATGATGTTGTTATTGAAGCCAACTCTACCATACCCACCAAAAAGTCAAAGGTGTATTCCACGGCTGCTGACAATCAGCCCTCTGTCGAGATACACATCTTACAGGGAGAACGGCCTTTGGCCAATGATAATCGCACAGTGGGTAGATTTATTCTCGATGGCATACCTCCAGCACCAAGGGGATTGCCCCAGATTGAGGTGGCTTTCGATATTGATGCCAACGGTATCCTACACGTACATGCCAAGGATAAAGGGACTGGCAAAGAACAAACCATTAGGATTGAGGCATCAACAGGTCTTTCGAAGGAAGAGGTGGAAAGGATGAAAAGCGAAGCTGCCGCCAATGCGGAAGTGGATAAAGCTGCCAAAGAGAGGATTGAGAAAATCAATGCCGCTGATAGTTTGGTCTTTCAGACTGAAAAGCAGATCACAGAGTATGGTGACAAGATTCCTGCCGATAAAAAGTCGGCCATTGAAGCAGCAGTTGCAGATTTGAAAGCTGCCCACAAGGCTGAAGATCTGGATAAAATTGATGCAGCTACTAAAACATTGAATGAAGCGTGGACCGCGGCGAGTCAGGATATTTATCAGGCACAGCAGGCAGCGGGAGCTGAGTCAGCTGCCAATGGCGATGCAACAGCATCGCATGAAGCGGATGCAGGCAGCGACAGCGAAGATGTGACAGATGTTGAGTACGAAGAGGTTGACGATAAGAAGGAGTAATGAGAAACGCATAACGAAGTAAGTATATTACTCGAAGGAAGGGGCTCGAATATCTAGCCCCTTTTTTTATGTGCGCCCGGCAGGGCGCAAATACTTGGAGGTGAAAGTCCTCTATGCACCCGGCAAGGGGAAGCATTAGCTGAACGGCAAGATATATCTGCGAGGATATGGTTGGAGGAAGCCGAAGGCAAAGCATTGGCCTGACGAACAGGAATCACATAGTTAGGCATTGTCACCGGATGAGGAGGCCTATATCTCTAAAGTCCAATACTTGCACAGGAGGTGATGATGTATATGTGGCAGGCATAAATGTGAAGGTATTTGCGCATTACCCGGGGAGATCTGTTGGCAAGTGGATCTTTATGAAGCTTATCCGAGAAGGATACGGACTTATACCACAAGCTGAGTGGAGACACAAAGTTGAGTCAGCAGAAGTCAGCCGAGGCCATAGTAGCATAGAGACTGTCAGTGCGAAGGGCCGAACTTAGAGTTAAGACGCTTATGGAATTATTATTAAGGTTACGATTAGGAGTAGCAGGAGCCATTTCTGGGATGAAATGGTCTCATTGGGGAGGTACGGCTCGGAAAGCAAGAGATAACCGATGAGAGCGACAAACGGACCGGGGAATAATAAAGCCAAGAGCGAGCTACCGACTGAGCTAATGGAGCAAATAGTCAGTCGTGGGAACATGATCGAAGCTTATATGCGAGTGTACAATAACCGAGGCAGTGGTGGCATAGATGGCATGACTGTGGAGGAACTAAAGCCGCATCTAGATAAGCATTGGTCAGGGATCAAAGCGTCCTTGTTGACAGACAGCTACTACCCCCAACGGGTGCGGATGGTAGAGATACCAAAGCCGGGAGGTGGAGTTCGGATGCTAGGCATACCGACAGTGGTAGACCGGATGATACAACAAGGGATACACCAAGTACTGAGTCCATATTACGACGCAGAATTTTCGGAATGGAGTTATGGTTTTCGAGTAGGGCGGAGTGCCCATCAGGCACTACGTACAGCCCGGGATCATATTAACACAGGACGAAGATGGGTTGTAGATATGGACCTTGCGAAGTTTTTCGATGAAGTAAACCATCAACGTCTGTTAAGTAAGCTGAGCAATCGGATAGGGGATCGACGCGTAATCCATCTGATAGAACGCTACCTACGAAGTGGGATGATGGTGAACGGCATGGAACAAATTCGGAAGAAAGGGACCCCACAAGGCAGCCCGCTATCACCATTGTTATCAAACATTGTGTTGGACGAGTTAGATAAAGAGTTGGAGAAGCGGGGGCATTACTTTGTACGCTATGCGGATGATTTTCAGATATACGTGAAGACCAAACGCTCAGGAGAACGAGTAATGGAAAGCCTGAAGGGCTTCATTGAGCAGAAGTTAAAGCTAATAGTCAATGAAGAGAAGAGCACCCTGGATCGGCCATGGAATCGTAAGCTTTTGGGTTATAGCTTTACAAGCAACAATCCAGTAAAGTTTAAGGTTGCCAAATCGAGTATCAAGCGATTCAAGAACAAGGTTAAGGTACGGATGAGAATGGGGAGAGGCAGGAACCTTGAGAGCTTCGTGAAAGAGAACCTCAACCCACTATTGACTGGGTGGATGAGTTACTTTTCGCTCAGTGAAGTGAGAGGATTCACGAAGGAACTGGATAGCTGGATACGGCGCCACTTGAGGAAGATTAAATGGCACCAGATGAAGCGGAATTGGACGAGAAGGAGTGCACTGATATCCCGAGGACTTAGCGAGGAAAGAGCGGTGATGTCATCGTTCAATCAGCGCGGAGCCTGGTGGAATTCGGGTGCAAGCCATATGAATGCTGCATATCCGAAACATTACTTTGATACGGTTGGACTCGCATCATTGCAACTGCTGCACAGTCGGTTCCATCCATTACCAAATTACTCTAAGAACCGCCGTGATACGTGAACCGTATGTCCGGTGGTGTGAGAGGGCGAAGTAGGATAAACTCCTTTGCAGTTTGCAGGTCTAAAAGTTTATCTTACTTCTCTCTACTCGATGCTGCGTTTCAGCGCTCACAGCCACTAGCTATGGGATTTTCGGTGGTGAGGATGTCGACTCAAGTGTTGGCAGTTAATATGGAGGACTTCCAGCAAGTACGAAGTGAGGCTTCCACAGATGAAGACTTTCGTGCAAAGAGCAGATCAGTAGTTGTAAATAATTGATAAACAGGTCCCTAGAAGCCTAGCAGATCCTTCATGCCAAAAAATCCTTGCTTGCCAATCAACCATTCGGCAGCAGAAATGGCTCCCAGCGCGAAACCTGCTCTCGAATGTGCTGTGTGTTTGATCTCTATACTATCTACTTCTGAATGGTAGTCGACTAAATGGATCCCTGGAGTTTCGTTGATCCGCCTGGAAGTAATCTGTAAATCGTCATCACTTTCTTTTGGTGCTCCGTTGATCCATTGGCTTTTGCGATCGAGTTCATCGAGAATACCCTGAGCCAGAGTAATGGCGGTACCACTGGGTGCGTCCAATTTGTACTTATGATGTGTCTCAGTCATACGTACATCATAGTTTGGGAAAGAATTCATTTGCTTGGCCAAATATCGATTCAATGCAAAAAACAGATTGACACCCATGCTATAGTTGGAGGCATAAAAAAGCGAACCATTGAGGTCGTCTCTAAGGGCCTTGATTTCATCCATTCGATCCAGCCACCCTGTGGTACCACAAACCACTGGAATACCCATCTGCAGGCAGGTTTTTAGGTTGTCAAACGCTGATTCCGGACCCGTGAACTCAATGGCCACATCAATATGTTCTCCCAGATCTTGCAGCTGGTGCTCAGTGGTCACGTCGATGGTTAATGGTACTTTATGGCCCTTTTGCAGGGCAAGTTGGTGGATGATCTGACCCATTCTCCCATATCCGATAACTGCTATTGTGCTCATAGTCAGGGTTTAATTAGAATCAAACTCCGAATATCGAGATATTTGGCGAATATTGATGTCTTCTCAATCCGAAAAATATTGGTTTGGACTTAGTTCCTTTGCAGGAAGTGTCCATCCTTCGGTTTCAATTAACCAAGGGGTCCTGGTAAAATGTCCCTAAAGGCTGCAAACCTCGATGATTGCATTCGAGACCCTTTTCCCGACCATGGATACGATGCAATATTTATTTTGAACTAATGCCAATTTATCTAAATTTGATACAGATCAAATGGAGCAAGAACCTACAATTCAATCAAAAGGGTGGTTTAAACGGCTCAAAGAAGGCATTCAGACGGCTACCAAGCATAAAAAAGAGGTGCCGAATGGGGTGTGGTTTAAGTGTGATGCTTGCAAGGAAACCAGTACAGTAAAGGAGATCAAAGAAAACTTCTACATCTGCCCGAAGTGTGGTTTTCACAGTCGCATCGGCTCCCATGATTACTTTGAATTGATCTTTGATGGTGACTTTAATTTGCTCTTTGAGCACTTGAAGTCCTACGACTTCCTCTCATTTACCGATCTAAAGGGATATGGCGATCGACTAGAAACCGCTTATGAGCAAAATAAAGTCTCAGAGGCTATTACAGTGGCGGAGGGCAAGTGTGAAAGTAAGAAAATGGTGGTTGCTGCTATGGACTTTAGCTTTATCGGAGGCTCCATGGGCTCGGTGGTGGGAGAGAAGATTGCACTGGCCATCGAGCGCTGTCTCAAACAACGGACCCCATTAATGATCATCTCAAAGTCGGGAGGCGCCCGGATGATGGAGTCTGCCTTCTCATTGATGCAGCTGGCAAAGACTTCTGCCTTACTTAGTAAGCTAGCCCAGGCTAAAATTCCGTATTTTTCCTTGCTGACCGACCCTACCACTGGAGGAGTAACCGCCTCATTTGCTATGTTAGGAGACTTCAACTTCGCGGAGCCTAAAGCGCTGATCGGTTTTGCCGGTCCCAGAGTCATCAAGGAAACCATCAAGAAGGATTTGCCCGAGGGGTTTCAAACCTCGGAATTTCTGCTCGAACATGGCTTTTTAGACTTTATCGTGCGCCGTGATGCACTTAAAGAACGTTTATCCGACTTGATGTACTTTGTTTGACGGTTCCTAGCGCTCTTAGTGCAAGATTTTCAACCTCATGTCCAAAGGATCCGACGCCTCAAACAAGGTGTCAAAGAAGGTATCTGGCTGGCGTAAATAGAAGTCCAAGAAATTGACCGTCCGTTCTTGCAACCCTTCGTTGGGAAACAACTTTGACCTGATTTTCTTTAACTGACCCAGTGCAGTTTCGTGTTTTTGCTTCTCAGCTTTCCTCAGCTTATCTTCGATCCGATTCAAAACCTTGATCTGATTTCGTGCCTCAGCAGCTACCGTGCTCCTCAAAGTGGGTTCTATTTGGTTGGCTTTTTCTTCCAAGCGTTTGAAGATCTGCATGATTTGACCTTTTTCGGCGCCCAGCTTAAATTCATTTTCTGCCGATCTTGATACAAATTCTTTGACTTGGTCATCCCAGGGCTTGATGAAATCATCGATGTGCCATTCAAGTTTCTGCATTCGTCTCGTCACCTCGTCGGGTATCCACAGGTATGAGTCGCGCCTAATCAACATGGGATAGTTGATGTCAAAGTGCTCAAACTGACTCCTCCGCTCCAACCAATAAGCAATTTCTCCTCCTCCTCCCACATATGCAAGGTTTGGCAGTATCATCTCCTGATACAACGGTCGCATGACCACATTGGGGCTGATTTTTTCTGGAGATTCTTCCAGCAATCGCAGCATTTCTTCTTCGGTAAAAGATAGGCCAGTATCCACCACCTCAAATTGATCATCGACCCTTTCGATGCGCGCCCTCACCCCGTCATCCATATAGAATAGATTGATATCTCGCACATATGCCTGCGGTCGGAAACCCGCATGCTCCAGGGCAGACTGTGTTTTTCTAACCAGATGGCTCGAATGATTCTGCAGCAACTCATCTTTGAAGATGGGAATCATCCTTCTCTTTAGATCTGGATGGTCCATGTTGAGTACCACAAGACCCATGGAGCTAAACAAGCCACAGATCAGGTCCTGAAAAGCCGCGCCATACTTTTCGTGACGGTTATGAACCTTCTCAAATTGTTGATAGATCTCTTGAGCAATTTCCGATGAACCGAGAAGACTTTGTAAGACGGCCAGTGAGGGCGGCAGACTGGTTGTAGACATGTGTCCCACAGGCCCACCGGATTCACCCTCCCATTCAATCCGATTACCAAAGAGATGGGTATGGTTCATTTCCTCAAAATCGTGATCCTCACCACCCGTGACAAAAACCGGTACAAAATGGTGAGTGGGGTAGACTTCAGCCAACTTTCTAGCCAACTTGATGGCTGAAACAATTTTATAGATCACGTAGATTGGTCCAGTAAAAAGCACTGGTTGATGTGCCGTAGTGATGGTGAATGTCTTCACATCTTGCAAGAGCTCAATGGATTCCTCCATTCTTCTTGGTGCATCTAGTGCCGCATATTGCTCCTGTAGAACCCTGACGAGAAGCTTTCGATCGATTTTGTCAAGTGCTTTGTCCTTGATCACTCTTGCGAAAGCATCGAGATCTGGGGAGTACTTAGCAAACTGTAAGAGCTTTGGATGGCGTTCTGCATAAGCTACATCTGTAGGAGCGAATTGCGTAAGTTCTCCAAATGTTTTATAGGTGATATTCATGGGGCACAATATTAAGATTTATTGAGTGAAAAAATCAGGCACGGATTTTCAAGCGACTTCTACCAGGTTTTTTTTCGCACGAGTTTAGGTGGTCACTCACAACATGATGCAGTCATAGATGAGGGATCTGGGTGACGGAGGTCTGGGATCGATTCGGACGGCATTGAGTAGTCCAATGGCTGCCTTGTCCAGCAGCTCCTTTCGCTCAGCATAAAGCGAGATTAATGGATCCCCCTTTGATACCCGATCACCCACTTCCGAATGTATATAGATACCCGCGAGCAGATCGACCTGATTATCCTTGTGGCTGCGGCCAGCACCGGCAATCATACTGGCCATTCCTAATATCTTGGCTCGAATATCACCGACAAACCCACTGCTTTGGGCGGTGAGGACGAGGTGGTGGGGAGCTCCCTGAAATCGTCCACCAGCATCAATAATCTCTGGATTTCCACCTTGATATACAACCATTTGTCTTAGTTTTCTTAAAGCAATTTTGCAGTCAAGGGATGATTCGAGTTTTTGCCTTAGTTCATCTGGGTGTTCAGTTAATCCTGCCATTCCCAGCATGTGCAGTCCCAGCTCGATGCATAACTGTCTCAACCTTTGAGAACCCTGGCCGGACAGCACCTCGATCGCTTCTCGAACCTCGAGCGCATTGCCGATGGCGTGACCCAGCGGAGATTCCATATCTGTTAAGACTGCCCTGGTGTTTACACCCAATCTCCGACCGATTTCGACCATCATCGCTGCCAGCTCATGGTTTTGTGACATGCCCTGGAGGTTTGCGCCATTGCCGACCTTCACATCCAGGAGTACTTTTTTCGCACCTGCAGCAATTTTCTTACTCATAATGCTAGCGGCGATCAAGGGTAAGGACGAGACCGTCGCTGTCTGGTCACGCAAGTCATACATGATCTTATCGGCCGGAACCAAGGTTGAAGTTTGCCCAAAAATGCCAAGCCCTATCTCCCGTACTTGCTGAATCATCGATGGCACCGATTCTTGGAGTTTGATGCCTGAAAAAGTACCTAGCTTATCTAGCGTGCCGCCGGTGTGTCCCAATCCTTTACCCGACAGTTTAAGGATGGGCACGCCGATGGATGCGATCATGGGAATCAGAATCAGGCTAATTTTGTCGCCAACGCCACCTGTACTGTGCTTATCCACATGCTCACCTGAGATGGACCGAAGATCGATTTGTTCACCTGAGTTTGCCATGGCCTGAGTCAAGTATGTGGTCTCGTCAAGATCCATTCCATTAAGGTATATCGCCATCAGCAAAGCGCTGATCTGATGGTCTGGTGTGCTGGGACAGCATATTTGGTCAACCAGACTTTCCATTTCGGGACCAGTTAGTTTCCCTCCATCTCTCTTTTTTCTGATGAAGGCCTTCATCTGGCTGCAGGAAGATCCGAGAGGTGTGAGATCACCAGATTCAGAAAGGGAAACACTTTTTCTTGTGCTTGCTGCATAAAATCTAGCACTTCCTGATGATCCAAAATGACGGACGACATGCCCGCTGCAAGATTAGAGATCAGCGATATACCTAGCACAGACATGCCCGCATGATGGGCGACCAGGGCTTCCGGAACTGTTGACATCCCCACAGCATCTGCACCCATTGTTCGCATCATTCGGATTTCAGCTGGTGTTTCGAAGCTCGGACCAGATACGTAGATGTATACACCACGATGTGCTACGATTCCTGATTTTCTTGCGGCCGTCATGGCCAATTCTAGTGCTTTCTTGCTGTAGAGTTGGCTCGTATCCGGAAATCTTGGACCATACTCTTCTGCATTAGGACCAATGAGGGGATTGTCACCAGACAGGTTGATATGATCTTCTATGATCATGAGGTCTCCAGGCTGGTACGAATTGTTTATACCACCTGCTGCATTGGTTAGTATCAGGTGTTGGATGCCCAGTTTCTTAAGGACTCTAATGGCCATTGTCAGTGTGGACATGGAGTGACCTTCATAATAATGAAACCTACCCTGCATGACTAGTACCTGGATATGCCCAATCTGGAGCAGATACAGTCGTCCGTGGTGCCCCATGACAGAAGTCACTGGGAAGCCTGGTATCTGTCCATAGGGAATTTCATGTACGATGAATCCCGTAGAAATCCAGTCGGCAAAACCTGAACCCAGCACCATACCGATCCTGGCTTCATGGTCCCCCAACATGTCGGTTAAGTACTCTGTAATGGATTGTATTTCAATGTCCATAAAAAAACAGCTTTGTTAGAGACCACGGATCAATACACCTGCGATGATGGCGGTGATAAAACAGGCAATCGTACCTCCCAATAATGCTCTGATTCCTAATCGCGACAGTGTTTCTCGCTGTCCCGGAGCGATGGCACTAATGCCCCCTATCTGTATACCGATGGAAGCAAAATTTGCAAAACCGCACAGCGCATAGGTGGAGACAATAATAGACTTATCACTCAGGTTGCCACTGGACTTTACGTCCGTCAGGGTAAAATAGGCAAAGAATTCATTCAAAATGGTCTTTTCACCCAGCATCTGCCCTACAATGATGACCTCATGCGAAGGGATCCCCAGGAGCCATGCAATAGGAGCGAAGACGACCCCAAAAAGATACTGGAGACTCAAGCCATCGTGGTAGGTTTGAGAATGGTTGAGATACTCGTTGAAAGTCGTCCATTCGCCGATTTCAAACAGCAGCAAATTGCCTAGATAGATAAAGGCCATGAAGGCCAACAGCATGCCACCTACATTTACAGCAAGCTTTACACCGTCGCTCGTTCCAATGGTTAATGCATCAAGTACATTGGTCCCAGATGAGTCATGGGGCGCAGATAACTCAGTGTCTAAAGTGTCTACGTCCGGTGCAGGGTACAGCATTTTGGCCGCCACAATTGCAGCTGGAGCAGACATGATGGATGCCGTCAGTAGGTGCATCCCAAAAAGTTGCTTACCGGCGAATGTGTCGCCACCTAACATGGCCATGTAAGCCCCGAAAACACCACCAGCTATTGTAGCCATACCCCCTGTCATCAGACAGTTAATTTCTGACGTATTCATTCTTTCCAGATATGGTTTAACCACCAATGGTGCCTCTGTCTGGCCGATGAATATGTTGGCGGCAGCTGCTAAACTCTCCGGTCCAGACAGACGCATGGTGTGACTCATGATCCAGGCAAATGCATGGACGACCCTTTGCAATATGCCTAGATGATAGAGCAGTGATGATAAGGCCGAAAAGAAGACGATGGTCGGGAGGACATAAAATGCGAAACCGTAGGCACCTCCTGCCTTGGCTAGATCACCAAACAGAAATTGTGACGACTGCTCAGTGGCAGTGATCATGATAACGAAGAAATCTACTATGAATTGAAAGCATACTCTTATGATCGGTACTTTCAACACCAGGATTGCCAGGACGATTTGCAATAAGGTACCCATCATTACCAACCGCCAGTCAATACCCCTCCGATTATTACTGAATAGGTAGCAGATGCCAAGCATACTGACCAAGCCCAGTAAACCTCGCAGTAAGTCGAATAGTAGATTCATGCCTGGGAAGATAATCATTCTAGATACATCATTCTCCAGTGTTATGGTAGATATCCGGCCCTGTGTAGTTCAGCGAAATCAGCCCAATCTGTACCACATCTGATTACTTTGCACAGTCGTCGCGGGCACTAACGTCCATCATCAATCTGTAAGTTTCTTGACTAATTGACCGGCTGATTTCTTGGGAGCATCTCTTACTGGGGATAAATAGGAAGAAACAATAGCAACAAAGACCCGGACAGAGGCGTTTTGAAACCCTAAGATGAATTGGAACGGTTTTTGATGGAAATAATTGATTTTTAGTTGTTAATGGTTTAAATAAATTCGTTATTTGTATTTCAATTGCTACTTTTGGAACATAGATATATCGACTTCAGTGCAAAAAATTAAAAGTTTAAGATGAGATCACTATATTTTTGTGTATTGACTTGCCTTTTCCTAGGTATCCATTCTAGTGAGGCTCAGAATCCGTTGCGCCCTGATGCCCTCAGCTTTAAGGTTCTTTTTCTGGATTACCAAAGTCCCATTAGTGGTGAGTACGGTAATTTGAGAAACTATAAGAATGGATTTGAAGTGTCCTACCAGCGAAATATACACGATTATATAAATCTGTCCATCCCTCTGCGTGCCGGAGTAGTCAATTTTAATAATGAGTTTAAGAACGACGCCATATTTAGTGCGGGAGCACAGGTTCAGGCTCAATTGTGGAAGGCGGGCAAACCGGCCATACCATATGTATTGACCGGAGGACATGCTGTGTACGAAAAGCTCTCCGGTGACGTAAACCTGGAAATCCCCATTGGGGTCGGTGTGGATATTAAGATGGGGAAGAACGCATATTTCAATATTCAATTGGAGTACCACCTGGGCCTGGCTGACAATAGAAACAGCCTACAGCACGGTATTGGTTTTAAGTACTTGATAGGCAAGAAGACAGCGGCTCCAGAAGTGCCGCTTAAGCCTACAGATACGGACGGTGATGGACTCCCTGATGAGCAGGATAACTGCCCTGAAATAGCAGGCATCCTGGAGTTAAAAGGATGTCCCGATACCGATGGTGATGGCATTGCGGATGCTGCAGATCAGTGTCCTGATTTCGCAGGCACCATCGAGCTGAATGGATGCCCTGATACAGATGGTGATGGAGTATCCGACAATGAGGATGAATGTCCCAATCTCAAGGGAACCAAAGAAAACAATGGATGTCCTATCATTGATAAAGATGGCGATGGTGTCATTGACTCCGAAGACCTATGCCCAGAAGTCCCTGGTACCCTTGCCACCAAAGGCTGTCCCGACAGTGATGGCGATGGAGTCCGCGATTCAGATGATGAGTGCCCAAATCTAGCGGGTTTCAAGCAGTTTAACGGCTGTCCGGATCAAGATGGTGATGGAGTGCATGATGGCATTGATCGCTGCCCAGAAACCATCGGCTTGGCGGCCAATCAGGGGTGTCCAGGGGCAAGAAGTGAAAGAGTGAGCTGTACATATCGAAGGGTGTAGCCAGTAGTCAGGCAAGAAGTGAAAGAGTTGCTTGATTTTGCCCAAAGAGCTGTACAGTTTGACGTAGGAGCATCTACCTTAAAATCAGAATCGTTTCCGGTCCTCAATCAGATTTTAGACATCCTAAATCGCTACAGTGAGTACGGAATAGCCATTTCTGGACATACCGATTCGACCGGCGATACCTATAATAACCTTGACCTGTCTGAGCGAAGGGCACAAGCATGCTATAATTACTTGATATCGAAGGGTGTAGCATCTGATCGTCTCTCCTATGTGGGCTATGGTGAGACCAGGCCCATTGCCACCAATTCTACGGAGGCAGGTAAAAGACTCAATCGCAGGGTTGAGTTTGAGGTCAAATTCAAATAGGAGAAAACATAGGGATAAAATCACCTAATTGTAACCAGAAGGGAGCTGATAATGGCTCCCTTTTTTCTTGGTGCGCTCGGCAGGGTGCAAATACTTGGAGGTGAAAGTCCTCAGGCACCCGGCACTGTGAAGCATTGGCCGAACGGCAAGATTATATCTGCGGGGATAGGATTGATCGGTACTTGCGAAGTGGAATGATGGTCAACGGCATTGCCCGAGATCGACTAAAAGGACAATCCGATCGGAAACATCCTCACTGCAGTGCGAGTTCTATGATCTTCACTCATTTTCTACCTGGTAATCCCTGAGAATTGCCTTGTTTTCAACAGCCTCTAAAACTAAGTTTGGGAAGTTTGGCTATTCCTGCTGGTCATGCTTGTCGTCCAGCTTTTCTCTAATTGAGTGTAGTCTACCCTGGCAAAAGGCAATGAGTGCATTGGCCCGGTCAATATGGGCTTCCAATTGGTCAATCGGGATCCCTCCCTCATCTAACTTCTTCAAAATGCTCTGTATCTTCTCCATTGCTTCCTCATAGGAGAGATCTTGTGGTAATTCTCGATCCATTTTGCTACGTTCTTGTCACCATGCTTTCTGAGACTCCTGCTTCATAGTAGGTGGTAATCAGATCATCTTCCTGGAGCTGTGATGCATCCCTGATGGCCATGCCATCTTTCATCGTTAGGGAATAACCTCTTCTGAAAACGGCACTAGGTTGTAGCAGCGATATTTGCGCCGAAATCCTTGTCAATAGACTGGTTTCTGCCTCGATCATATTTACCATGGCATGGCGCAATTGCCATTGGAGATTGACAAGATCATTGGAGGCGCGTTGTATCAATATCGTACCGAGGTGATCGGTACGATGCGAAAGCAGATCAAGGTTTCGAAGTTGGGTATTGATCAGTGCATATCCTGTGTCTATTATTTTTTTCTTGTACTCCAAGATCTGATGTTCAAAGGTTGCATTGTTATCAATGATGTAACCAGCTACTGCAGTGGGAGTTTTAAATGATCGGTGACTAACCATATCTGCAATCGTCCGATCCGTCTCATGGCCAATGCCCGTAAACACTGGTATCGGAAATTGCGCCACTGCCCTGGCAATCTCATACTGGTCGAAAGCGCTAAGATCAAATCTCGATCCTCCCCCTCGAATGATCACCACACAATCAAATCTCTGTGCTTGACGTGATATTTGCGCTAGGTTGGCAAGTAATTCATCAAGCACTTTGGCCCCTTGCATCGCATTCTGGTAGAGTTTGAAGTGGAAAGCATATTTGAAGTCATTATTTAATAAATGTTGTTTAAAATCCTGATAGCCAGATGATTGATATGATCCAATGACAGCGATATTCTGTAGGACAGGTGGCAGCTTGACTCTTGAATTCAAATCGAGTAGTCGCTCCTTAGTGATCCGGGCGATCGTTTGTTGCTTGATAAGCGCCAGCTTGCCAAGTGTGTAGGATGGATCGATGTTTTGTATGGAAAGCTTAAGGCCGTAGACACTATGATGACTTACTTCTACCAAGATTGCTACTTCACTTCCTACCTGTAGAAAACCATCGATTTCGGCCAACTGTAATTGCCGGATAATTTGGATGCGAGTACGAGCCCACAGGACAGCTTGCGCTTGGGCAGATACTTGATCTGTGACCTTGTCCTTCTCCACCAGTTCCAGATAAGTGTGCCCCCTGGTCGTTTTGATTTGAAGAATCTCAGCCCTTACCCAAATGGGTTTGGGAAAATTTAGTGCGACTACTCGCGAGATATGAGTATTTAATTCGGTGAGAGATAGCGACTTCAAGGGTTGGGATCTTAAGCTTGATCTATCACCTCCCTGACCAGGTCGGCAGCTTCTTTCAGCTCGATGGCAGATCGAACCTCTAATCCAGACTCATCGATGATTTCCTTTGCCTGATCTGCATTGGTACCTTGCAATCGAACGATGATCGGCACATCAATATCTCCAATATTCTTGTAAGCTTGCACCACACCGTTTGCCACTCGGTCGCATCTGACAATGCCACCAAAAATATTGATGAGAATGGCCTTGACACTGGGATCTTTGAGAATGATCCTAAACGCCTTTTCCACACGATCTGCATCTGCGGTCCCCCCGACATCCAAAAAATTGGCAGGTTCGCCACCTGAGAGCTTAATGATGTCCATGGTTGCCATCGCTAGACCTGCACCATTCACCATACATCCTACATTTCCATCGAGATTGACATAACTCAAACCAAAGCTCTTAGCCTCCACCTCAGTGGGATCTTCTTCGTCGATATCTCTCTTTTTTGCAAGTTCAGGATGACGGTAGAGGGCATTATCGTCTAAGGTGACTTTGCAATCTACCGCAAGGATGTGATCATCTCCGGTTTTCAAGCATGGGTTGATTTCGAATAGGGTGGCGTCTGAGCCAATAAAAGCACGGTACAACGAGGCCACAAACTTCGTCATTAGCTTCATAGCCTTTCCACTCAGGCCCAGATTAAAGGCGATTTTTCTTGTCTGAAATCCCTGCAAGCCGAGGGCAGGATCAATGTATTCTTTGTGCACCAAATGTGGGGTGTGCTCGGCTACTGCCTCGATGTCCATTCCTCCTTCGGTCGAGTAAATGATGACATTGCGTTTCGCAGCGCGATCTGTGAGTATCGAGATATAATATTCTTTGCAGGCATCGAAATCCGGAGCATAAACATCTTCTGCTATCAACACCCTGCGCACAAGTTTCCCAGATCCGTCCAAACCTCCTGGCGTCTGGGGGGTCTTTAACATCATGCCCAGAATATTGCCAGCGATGCGCTCGAGATCCTCTGCACTCTTAGCCAGTTTTACGCCACCACCTTTACCTCTACCGCCTGCGTGGATCTGTGCCTTGACCACGGCATATTCTGTACTAGTTTGCTCCTTTAGGTTGGCATACGCCTGTATGGCTTCTTGGACAGTGGAAGCCACCAATCCTTCTTGGATCGCTACGCCGTAGCTCTTCAACAGTTCTTTTCCTTGGTATTCGTGCAGATTCATTACTAGCCCTGATTTGCTTGGCCCAAAAGTAGGCTTTAATGTCTAGAAAATGGAGGGAGAATACCCCTTATTGAAAGAAAATCAGATCGGTTGAAAGACATTTGAGGACTCGACCGGTCAGGGAGAAGATCAATGGGAAAGCGCGGGCTTAATATGATCTTTTGGTAGACAGATGCATCATTGTACCGCGAGGCGTTTTACCAATTGTCCTCTTTCTGTGGTGATGCGTAAGAAGTAAAATCCTGCCGTCAGACTTGGCACAGACATCCTGTATATTTGCTTACCCGGGTTGGGCAAAATTCGTTCGTGAACAAGATTACCAGCCAATGAGAACAGCTGTACTTGGGTGGTCAAGATGTCGTTGAACTGAAAATCGATATTAATATTTCGGTTTGTGGAAGTAATGATGTTGGGATAGACATCCAGAAAGTTATTTGACTGAATCTCTTCTACAGCGGTCACATCATAGGTAGTAAAACCACCCGCATCCGTAAATGCTGCACAAACGTCGTTTTGATTATAAGGTTTTATCCGCCAATACCATTTCTTATCGACAGGGAGATCTACCGTGATATGATTGCTTTCGACCACAAACTCATAATCGATGTCTACAAAAAAGCTAAATCGGCTGACATTGATCAGATAGTGAGTGGCGTTTGGATGATGCTCCCATTCTAACCGAATTCCCTCGTGTCCTACCTTGTCATTGACCAACGGATATACGGGAACAATGGCATCTGTTGCCACGGGCCCATATTTAGCGGACTCCTCCTTGTAATATCGCTTCGAAAAGTCTATATAGGCACGCATTGCATCGACCTGCATTGGGCTAAATTCAGATTGACAAAGGTCCCTCGAGTAGGACATGTAGTTTTTACCATCTGACCTAAAATCAATGCCATCGGGATCAATCTGGATATCTTCACTTTGAAATTGTCCGTTGCAACTCCAACCTTCACTTAGATAATCGGGAGGTGTATCGCAAAAACCATCACCTGCTCGATCGCAATTCTTACCAGCGACGCTTTCCACAAACGTGGTGTCGCGGCCACTGACCTTGAGGAATTCAGGGGTTGGTTTTGAAGCATCGAAGGTCACACCTTCCCAACCGGCAAAGGTATGGGGTAGTGATAACCAATGTCCAACCTCATGCGTCAGAGTATGTCCTGTTCCTCCCATGCACTTTTTTACCACCACAATGCCATCAGAACTGGGATGGAAATAGCCACATGCACCGTTGGGTGCCGTTTTGGTGATAAAGGCATTGATCGTTAGTGATCTCTTGTATGAGGACATCATTTTTTGTCCTTCGGGAAAATCGTTGTGCTCGTAGTAGCGGCTTCGGTTGATTTTGTTGATGTCGTATTTGAGGTAAAACTGAATGTTGTAAGGAGCAAAGTCTATGTTCAACCGACACAGAGATTCGTGAATCTTAATGGTAGAGTAATGACCTTCACCCTGGTCAGTACCTACGGTATGGAAGGTGATCGGTAGGTAAACAGGCTCATCTGCATTTCTAGCTTGTGGTCGACTTGGGTTAGCCAGGTACTGTTTAAGCCATTCCGGATAATCGCCTGGTGTAGCACATGGTGTGTTTGGATGATCTTGCTGAGACCACAATACTGATGAGAATAACAGTACAATAGCTAAGATACCTGTGCTTCGAGTAGTCCTATTCAAGATAGACAACATCATATAACCCATAAAATTAGCAATTTCCCCCAAAATCTGTCAGATATTTTCATGGTAAATCTCATTTCGAACTTGTAAATATCTAACACAACCATGCCAAAAAAGATTGCTCCTACATATAACACACGTTAGTTACATGCTATTGTGTCTTCTCTCATACATATTACGATCAATCCAGATATAAGTTTATCAACAGAACAACCGACCAAAATTCTCCATTCATCGAGAATGTTCTAATTTTGCTGCCGAAAACTAAACCTTGATTGTGATGAGTAAAGTAACAGTAGTCGGTGCCGGAAATGTAGGTGCCACCGTGGCCAATGTCTTGGCACATAAAGACATCCTTAATGAAGTCGTATTGCTCGATATTGTCGGTGATTTAGCTCGGGGAAAAGCATTGGATAGCTGGCAGCAAGCTCCTATTGATTATTATAGTACACGTTTGTCAGGTACGTCTGACTATCAGGACACAGCAGGGTCGGATGTGGTGGTCATCACTGCCGGAATACCTCGCAAACCAGGTATGAGCCGGGATGATCTAATATCTACTAATGCAAAGATCGTCTCATCAGTGACCAAGTCCATTCTTGAGCATTCTGAGGATCCCATCATCATCATCGTATCTAATCCTCTGGACGTAATGACCTATGCAGCCCATAAGATCAGTGGTCTCAGCAGTAGCCGTGTTTTTGGCATGGCGGGCATATTGGATACTGCCAGATACCGCGCTTTTCTGGCATCGGCACTGAATGTCTCACCAAAAGACATCCAGGCTGTACTCATGGGTGGCCATGGAGATACCATGGTACCACTACCCAGATACACCACTGTAGCCGGAGTACCGGTGACCGAGATGATCGATAGCGATAGACTAGATGCCATTGTCGAGCGAACCAAGAAGGGTGGAGGTGAGCTGGTCAAACTCATGGGCACGTCTGCTTGGTATGCTCCCGGAGCAGCTGCTGCTCAGATGGTGGAGACAATTTTAAGGGATGAACAACGCATTTTCCCTTGCTGTGCCAAGCTCGAAGGAGCCTATGGGATGACCGATATCTTCCTGGGAGTTCCGGTCAAATTGGGAAGGAATGGCATTGAGGAGATCATCGAACTTAAGTTGAACGATGAAGAAATGCAGTTGCTAAAGACATCCGAAGGACACGTGCGTCAAGTGATGCAAGTGTTTGATGACATGAATCTCTGACTGTGCACGAGCACACTTTGTAAAGAAACAATACTCGCAAAATGAGTTGTTTTGAATGATATCTTCGCTGTGTTGAGATTGTGGATAGCTGAGTATCAGTAGATTGAGAAAAATCGCAGGAGCACCAAAAGAACCTATATTGATTTGGTAGCCTTTCGGAGCTCACTCAACATTTGTCCAACATAGTGGTTAGTACTATGATGCCATTGAGTATTCTACCAGCCGATCTTGACCAGATGCTCACTGACAATGGTCGATCCGTACTAGACCTGAGCCGCGATAAGCCGGTGATGATCGTATTTCTTCGACATTTCGGTTGCATCTTTTGCAGAGAGGCTATGAAGGACATCGCCCAACGAAGAAGACAAATAGAAGCAGATGGTAACATCATTGTACTTGTCCACATGGAGTCAAACGAACTGGCTGAAGACTACTTCGAAAAGTACAACCTGGATGGTTGCCCCCATGTGTACGATCCAACATGCAAATGGTATGCAAAATTTGGCCTGACGAAAGGAACCATCTCCCAGCTCTTTGGTTTGAAAACGATGGTGAGGGGATTTTCAGCTGGAATTTCTATGAAGCAGTTTGGTGGAGCTCCCTTTGGTGATGCTTTTCAAATGCCTGGGATTTTTGTGTTTCAGGATGGGAAGTTATTAGGCACATTCGTTCATAGGACGGTTTCCGATCGTCCAGACTATACCAAGATCCTCAAACAGTGCCGAATAGCCGGCGGCAATAGTGAAATATAATCTTTGAGATATGTTGGGATGGAGATTTAGAGACTTTCAACCGGGTAAAGGGAAATCACCGTTCGAAAGACTCCTATCGATCTTCCAGGATCTGCTCGTGTATACGAGTGGCGATGTGTCGGAAGCCCTATCATGGCTCACCGAGTTGGACAAGGAGTATCGACTCACTACCGACGACTATGGCTTGGCCGATTTTATCAGGGATTTGATTGACAAAGGATATATTCAACCTGAAGGGGAGAATGGGGAATTTCGGCCAGCAAAAAAAATGGAGGTGGCCTTGAGGAAGAAAGCGTTGCGAGATATTTTTGGTGCCATTCAAAAGTCAAAAAAAGGAGATCACAGTACCATCCGAAGTGGAAGAGGTGACGAATTTACCTCTGATTTGAAGCCATACGAATTCGGCGACGCACTCGATCATTTAGCCCTGTCGGAGTCTCTCAAGAATGCCCAGATCAATAATGGCCTTGAGGAATTTCGCTTGACCACCAACGATCTGGAAGTTAGGGACACGTATTATCAAAGCCAGGTTAGTACGGTGCTCATGATAGACATATCCCACTCTATGATTCTGTACGGTGAGGATCGAATCACACCGGCGAAGAAGGTAGCCATGGCGCTGTCAGAATACATCACTACGCGATTTCCAAAAGATACGCTCGACATCTTAGTCTTCGGCGACGATGCATGGCCGGTGGAAATCAAAGACTTACCTTATCTTAATGTAGGACCCTATCACACCAATACTGTAGCAGGCCTCGAACTGGCTATGAAGATGCTTCGCAAACGAAGGAATCCCAACAAACAGGTTTTTATGATTACCGACGGCAAACCCACCTGCATCAAGAAGGGAAAGAAATACTATCAAAACAGCTTTGGGCTGGATCGCCAGATCATTAATCGCACCCTTAATCTGGGAGCACGCTTTCGCAAAATGCAGATTCCGATCACCACCTTTATGATCGCCCGTGATCCCTATTTGGTACAATTTGTGGATCGATTCACCCAAATCAATAATGGGAAGGCATTCTACAGCAGCTTAGATGGCCTGGGAGAGTTCGTTTTCATGGATTATAAAGACGGAAAGAGAAGACAGGGCTGATCTTTGGGGCTCTCCATCAGGTTATAGATCACTTATTAGTGAGATCGCTGTCGCTGACCAGTGGCAAGAATTGGCGTATAATTTGCGTTCTATACAGTATTGTTTGGCGAATATGATCTTTGGATGAAATCTACTCACTTGGTGATATGGGCTCTTTTGGGATGGATGTCTCCACTTCTGGCACAGACGATACAAACTTACGAAGACCGCTTGGTTGTGATGACCGATACACTGATGCTATCCGAAGAGCTCCACCGCCGGCAAGCAGCCTTTGATGAAACGGTTGTGACACTTAAAAAAGCACTCAGAAGTGATCCCGCCAGTTTTTCTTACCCTTTCAGCAAATTGAAACGCACTTCCATCGTCCAGGCTCCGGATTCTACCTTTCGAGTATTCACTGGACAATTATTCATGGACGAAGATCGCTATCAGTACTTTGGCCTCATTCAGTTGAATGACTCGGCTGGCACATTGATCGAGTTGACGGACAATGGTTGGACTCAACAAGATCTACTGCACCAGTCGCTCACAGAAGCCCAGTGGCCGGGTGCGCTGTACTACCAACTCAGGCAGTTTGAGAAGGAGGGAAAGACCTATTACCTAGCTTGCGGATTTAACAATTTTAGAATGTTTGAGAACCGGAAAATTGCTGAAGTTTTCTATTTCGAAAACGACCAATTAGTGTTGGGAGCACCGGTTTTTGTCCGACCCGGTCGAGGTGAAACACTGCATCGCATGATAAAAAGCTACTCGGCCGATGTCGGAATCAGACTCACTTTTGACGATGATCTGAACATGCTGATGTTTGATCATCTTATACCCATGCGCAGTCCTTACCAAAGCAAAAAAACTGTATTAGTGCCAGACGGTAGCTATTCAGCATATGCATTGCAAGCAGACGGCAGCTGGATCTATATCGACAAGGTCTTTAACCATACCGTTGTCACGCCGCCTCGAGAGCGACCAGTGCTCAATGCTGATGGAGGCAAGGATCTCTTTGGCAAAAGTGGAAAAAGGCGGTAGCAAGGTCAAATCTGCGGTTTCACCCAATGAATAATATGAGGGGGAAAGCAGACGCCAGGCCGCCAGGTAGTTATTTGATAGTGATACCCAGAGAGGCAACCAGTCTTGCTGGACTATTGTCAAATGCGTAAGATTGATTGGCAAAGACAATGTGGTCACCAAATGTGTAGAAATTACCTTCATATCTGACATCCAGCATCAGGTTGAGCAGATCCAGACCGATGCCCGCTTGCCATCCAAAAGTAAATTCATCAAAAACTTGCTTATAGTCTCCGAAGTCCAACTCGGTTGTACTGCTTAAAAAATAATGTCCCACCGGGCCCGCCATCAATCGTAAAGGACCAGCTTTTAGTCCAACCATTAAAGGAAAATCAAGGTTTTGATATTTTTCAGTGAAGACATTGCTGGGGGTAGATTGCGTGACTTCCTTAAAGGTGTAATCGACAGAATTGGAGTTGAAAAGAATTTCGGGCTGAATGACGAAAGAGGCTATTCTGGCTTGTATTACAATCCCTGCATGGTATCCATATCGTGCGTCCTGAACGTTTAAGGCAAACTGATCGGTATCATAGGTAAACATGATGGCCTCATTGACACCTAGATCGTAGGTACAAAGGCCACCTTTGACACCCAACTTGATCTGCGCCTGACTCATCACACCAGACAATACCAGCAAGGTGGCGAGTCCAAAGCACAGAAAAGTTTTCAATGACTGCTTCACATTCAATTTTCCTTTCTAACGCAACTTTTCTTCAATTCACCTAAAGTCAATTTAAAAGAAAGGGTAATTAACAGTTTTTTATAAGATGCCTGCGAAATTCGCAATAAATTTAGGAATATTTAAGCCGGTGATTCAGGAAGTCACATATATCGGAAGTTTTCCCTCTATTGAGAAGATGCCATCAAATCGCATGCCGCAATATGCATTTGTGGGAAGATCGAACGTGGGAAAATCCTCTTTGATTAATATGTTGACTGACAGAAAAGCCCTGGCACGCGTCTCTAAGCAACCCGGAAAGACCCAGATGATCAACCTCTTTCTAGTGGACGAATCTTGGTTATTAGTCGACCTGCCAGGATATGGGTATGCCAAACAATCCAAAAAGAAGAGAAGTAGTTGGGACCGAATGGTCAGAAATTACTTATTGAATTCTCCGGGTCTTCAAGTCGTGTTCACCCTGCTTGATGCTAACATCCCCTTGCAACGTATTGACTTAGACTTTATCAACCAATTGGGCACAGCCCAAATACCTTTTGCCATTGTCTACACTAAAATTGACAGATTCAGAAAGAACAAACGACCCTCGCAAATAGGGCCCATACGCGAGGGTTTACTGAAGTACTGGGAGGAGTTACCGCCCCAGTTTCAGGTATCTACCGTGACAAAGGAGGGGCGAGAATCATTATTGGAGTATATTGTGCAACTAAATAGCACAAGATCTGAGTGATTAAGTAGGCGCATGAAAGAGGAGATTCAGCTATATCCCCACATTCTGCCAGATTTGAAAGACTGGCCGATTTACAAGCTAAGTTTAGAGCGGAGATCATTCGTTGAAGAGATCACTGAGCATACCCTAGCGACACTTAGGGAGAAACAAGAGGGTGACTATGCCGAACTTCTGTCAAAAACCATCTACCAAGAGCAAACTCGCATACGAGACAAACCATGGAGAGTAGATCCTCCCAATGAGACCCATTTTTGGAAACGCATCAGCAAGAAAGCCAGCGCCGCAGCCAGCGAGGAGAATCCAGAGGACATCAAGAGAACCTATGAGGACATTTTATATCGGATCATAGACCGCTATGCAGAAGAGATCGTCGGTTCATTCGTCCCTAAGACATTCTTGCAGGCCAGAAAGATATTGACAGCACTCTTTAAGCGGCTGTTGAGCAAAAGAGGTAATAAGACCCGCGGCTGGGGCAGGAAAGAACAGCTCTACCATAAGATAAAGATTTACGGTCCCATCGAACAGATACGGA
This sequence comes from Saprospiraceae bacterium, assembly GCA_965223025.1. Taxonomy (GTDB): domain Bacteria; phylum Bacteroidota; class Bacteroidia; order Chitinophagales; family Saprospiraceae; genus JABDMH01. Next base: position 2,015,272 of record CBDCVP010000023.1, on the reverse strand, counting down.
AGCTGGCAAAGTTGGGGACCATTGTCATGGTGCCCACACACTTCAGTAATCTCGATTCGTTGTTGATTGGGTATGCGATAGATCTGAAAGTCGGACTACCGTCTTTTTCCTACGGTGCGGGTTTAAATCTATACAATTTTGGTCCTGCCGCCTACTACATGAATCGACTTGGTGCCTACCGTGTGGATAGAAGGAAGAAGAATCCTATCTACCTAGAGACTTTAAAATCGATGTCCTCACTTTCGATAGACCGAGGCATACATAGTTTATTCTTTCCAGGTGGTACCAGATCTCGCTCTGGTGAAGTGGAAAAGCGGCTAAAGCTTGGTTTACTAAATACGGTGCTGGAAGCTCAGCGTAACATATGTGAGGAGAATAAGAAAAACAAGGTTTTTGTCGTACCTCTGATACTGGACTATCACTTCGTCCTAGAGGCAAGATTCCTGATCGAACAGCACCTAAGAAGCATTGGCAGGGAGAAGTACATGGAGATCAAGGACTTCTCCACCAGTAAGAGGAAGCTCTTGAAATTTCTGATCCAGTATTACAATGAAAGTTCGGAGATAGTAATGTCTTTTGGTAAGCCCTTTGACGTACTTGGAAATTTCGTCGACGATCAGGGTAAAAGCTATGATGATAAGGGACGTCAGATTGATATCGCTGATTATTTTAAATCAGACCATAACCTTTCGGCCAACCATCAGAGAGAATCGGTGTATACTAGATTGTTGAGCGATCGCATCCTAGAGCGTTTCAAGAAAGACAATGTAGTCCTGACCTCGCATCTTGTAGCATTTACTGCCTTCCAGTTGCTGCTAAAGTCACATCCTCACCTCGATGTATTCGGTGTGCTCAAACTGCCATTTGAGGATTTAGAGGTGCCGGTTGACATTTTCGAGACCTTTGTGGATAAAGTGCGTCAGGAAATATTGAGGCTCGAAGAGGAGGAGTGTATCTGTACCTGTGAACCCATCCGATGGGACCTGCACGAGGTCGTCAGTGATGGCATTGGTAAGTTGGGACTGTATCACGCAAAAAAGCCGCTGAAAATCACCAAAGAACGCATCGTCACGACCGAAAATCTAAAACTGTTGCTATACTATCACAATCGATTAGGAGGATACAACTTAGATCAATTGATCACTAGATTTGATGTAGTGCATCTGGCAGCACAAACCACTGAAACCCTTTTACCCTGAGAAGATTTCGTGCGACCGGAGGATTTCACCCTTGTCGATTGACCGGTTGCGTGGCAATCCAGTTTTTATGGGATCCCATAAGGTAGCCTCTTTTTTTTACATTCGTGCCAGGAAGAATCGACCTGAAATCCCACCATTGCTGTGAACTATTTAATTTTCGACTTGGAGGCAACATGCTGGCACGGTGCACCTCCCAATGAGGTCAAAGAAATCATCGAACTGGGTGCAATCAAATTAGATCCATTTGGAGAGACAAGTGGAAGTTTCAATCGCTTTGTCAAGCCTATGGTCAACCAGCAACTCTCTGCCTATTGCCAAGAGCTGACTACGATCAGCCAGCGCCAGATAGACCGTGCAGAGCATTTTCCTGAAGTCATCGACAGATTCATCGACTGGGCCGATATAGATGATGAGACCTGCCTCCTGGTATCCTGGGGTAAAGAAGATCTCGAACTGCTGAGAAACGATACCTTGCTGCACGATTTGCCCCTTGAGTGGATTCCAGAGCACCTAAATCTCAAGAACGCGTATAAAAACTTAAAGCGATTGAAGAAACCTTTTGGATTGCGTAAAACGTTAGACAAAGAGGGCTTTGAATTTGAGGGACAGCATCATCGCGCAATTGATGATGCTTTCAATACAGCAAAGATTTTTTGCCGGTACCTAGATGAGTGGGCTTTCTGAATATGTATGAATTGGATTGCGAGAGCCAACAGATTAAGAATGGAACCGTTAGAACACTATTATTCACCATGACAACAAACCATTAGAACAAGATGACTATAAAGCGAATACTAATACTCAGTCTGGCTTTACTCCTGGGCCAAAGTAATCTCAAGGCTCAAACCTTGGATGAGGGATTTATCAAGATGGAGCTGATCGATGTTGAGGTAACAAGCCCTGAGATGCAGCAGATGGTAGGGGCCATGAAGGGAGCAACTCAGGAGATTTATTTTAGCGGCGGCAGACAAAAAGTGGTCATGGAGATGATGGGCGGCATGATGAAAATTCAAATGTACCAGGATTTTAACGACAATACTACCGTTAATTATATGGATGTGATGGGTCAGAAGATGATCACCACGATAGATGCTGAACATCTAGATAAATTGAAAATTGAGTCCCAAAAAATGATGGGTGATGCGATGGTCATCTATGATAAAAGTGATGTTAAGGACATCATGGGATACAAATGTCACAAAGCGTCATTGAGTGCAGAGTCCCAGGGTCAGCAATTCAAGATGATCTTTTATGTGACAGATAAGATCAAGGTGCCAAAGGCATTCATCCAGAATATGAATCATCTTAACCTCAAGGGCACACCGCTGCAATGGGAGCTGCAGGCCAAGGAAATGAAGATGACTTATCAGGCCAAGGAAATCTCAGATAAGATTGCCAGTAATTTTTTCGATAAACCAGAAGGGGATTACTCGGAGATGTCGATGGAGCAACTCAAGCAGATGGGCATGCAAAATCAGTTGGGTTTTTGATGGCATTAAAACCGGGTTCTTAGATAATGTGGTAGCATCATGCACCAGGTAGGCCAGTCGTGTCGCATATCCGATCCCCAGAGGTCCAATTCATGGGGAATATCCCTTTTTTTAAGCACAGATGAAAAATCTATCGAGGCCTCTGGATCCTCATGCTCGCCTTGTCCGGCAAGTATATGGATGTGATCACACTCGCGATATAGGTTAATCCCCTGTTCTGACTGGTCTGCAATGAAGTGTATCGGAGAATTGCAGTAGACATCCTCATTCCAAAATCCTTCCGAATAATAAGTAAGATCGTATACACCACTCATCGCCATGACGCCATCGATCAGATCGGGTCGCTGAAAGAACAGGTTCACGGCATGATATGCACCCAAAGAAGCACCACAGGTGATGATGGGTGTATCTGAGCTCGTTAGGTGCTTGACATAGGGAATAACCTCCTCAAAAACATACCGGTTATAGTCTTTATGCCTTTTGGCTTTTAGGTTCGGTTTCAATGTGGGGTGCAGCCAGCTTTCTTTATTGAGGCTATTGATGCAGAACACTTTTACTTTGCCATCACCGATGAATGGACGAAGCTCCTCAATCAGATTAAATCGCTCATATTCAAGATGGTCGGCAGTGGCTGTCGGTAGCATCAACAAGGCAAATCCATAGTGGCCATAAGTGACAATGTCCATATGGCGGTTTGCTATTGGGCTATGCCATCCGTCTACTATTTTCCTCACAATTAGCTATTGTGCGACAACGAATCTAGAAAAATTGATTGCACTTTGGCAGGTGTATCTTCATGAATTGGACAGGTTTACCAGTCTAGCCGTTTTATCATTTGGAAATGTGATTGGACAGTGCTCAAAAATCCAGTGCAAATGTGAGAGAAAACACCCCAAGAGTCATCGCTGGGGTACAAGTTTGTAGAGTCCTTTGCCCTCCACAGAAGCATAGAGGTATCCATCCTGGCCCTGACGTACCGTCCTGATCCGCCCCAGTTTTTCTGCGATTTTTTCGTGTGCGATGACCTTGTTCTCTTGCAGCGTACATCGATGGATATAGCTAAATTTCAGAGAACCGATCAGGAGACTGCCCCTCCATTCCGGATAGACGTCGCTGTCGATGAAAGTCATACCACATGGAGCGATCGAGGGTAACCAATAATAGACCGGTTGTTCCATACCTTCCTTCTCAGTATGTTGAGAAATCACGGTACCACTGTAGTTGCGCCCGTAAGTGATTTCTGGCCAGCCGTAGTTTTTGCCGGCCCCGATGATGTTTAACTCATCACCGCCCTTGGGTCCATGCTCATGTATCCAGATTTGGCCAGTGAAGGGATGCATGGCCATTCCTTGAGGGTTGCGATGACCATAAGAAAAAATTGACTCCATAGCACCACGTTCACCCACAAAGGGATTATCAAGGGGTATCCTGCCGTCATCGTGTATCCGATGAATCTTTCCACTATGGTTTTTCAAACTTTGTGGATTGTGATCGCGAGCTCCACGGTCGCCCACCGAGATGTAGAGGTATCCAGCTCTATCAAATTCGAGACGTCCGCCCCAATGCTGACCTTTCCTACTATCCGGTGTCGCTCTGAAAACTACTTCAAAATCCTCTAAGCCCTGCGGAGTAAATCGGGCACGAGCCACGGTTGTATTTCCTCCCTTCTGCTTGTTATCCGAGGATCCATAGGAGATGTAAATCCAACCATTTTTATCGTATTCAGGATGTTTTTCAAGATCCATCAGACCACCCTGACCGCGAACATATATTTCGGGTAAACCCTTGACAGGTCTAGCAGTTTCCTCAGCTGTGGCTATATGGTATAACTCACCGGCTTTTTCGGACACCAAGATCGATCCATCTCCTAAGAAGATGAAACTCCAGGGATTGTTGAAGTCTGTAGAAATGGGCACAAAATCAAGCTGCAACTCAGATGAGGGAAAGTCAATTTCTTGCGCACCACAAGAAGTAGGTAGCAACGCAGATAAAAAAAAGCAGGCAAAATAGGGTGACTTGCGCAGACGCATATTAGATTTTTAGGTCTGCAAAATACACAAAGTGAGATGAAAGATGTGTAGTTTCACCAGGAGCACACATGAAGATGAAGACGACCTTAGCACTGGATGTTTATGGCACACTGATTGATCCCACAGCTGTATTTGTGCTGCTTAAATCTTATCTAGGCAGAGAGGCTCAATCTGCATTAGAGCTTTGGAGACGCACCCAGCTTGAGTATTCGTTCCGGCGTGGTCTCATGGCTGCTTATGTTGATTTTTCGGTGATCACCTCAGAAGCATTGGATCAGACTTGCAGACAGTTAGACCTAGGATTGACCGAGGGCCAGAAAGCGGCACTCCTTGATATGTACAGATCACTACCTGCTTACGACTCAGTAATCGACAGTTTGGAAATGTTGTGGGGAAAAGTGAGGCTGTATGCCTTTTCCAATGGGAAACCTGATGACCTCAAGAATCTCATGGCACATGCTGGTATTGATGGCATGCTAGATGGTATCGTTAGTGTAGATCCAGTGCGGAGCTTCAAGCCGGATCCCAGAGTATATCGACATTTTTTACAAGTGACGGGGTCGAATCCAGAAAATACCTGGTTGGTGTCTGGGAATGCTTTCGATATCCTTGGTGCCCAACATGCGTCTATGAAAACTGCTTGGTTGCGTCGCCATAATTCTCAAATCCTAGATGGCTGGGGACGACCACCGGATGCGATCATAGGCTCATTCTCAGAGCTGCTGGAAGTGATGTAAATTAGAGAATTTTGTCAAGTATATGTCCGAGCAAAAGCTTGAATTCAGGGGAGTAACTTTTTTACCAGAAAGTTATGAAGAGTGGAAAATCGATCATCCTTCCGACTGGATGCAACTGCCCAAAGGATTGCAGTCCTTCTACAACAACATTGATGGCTTAGTTGCTTTCAATGGTGGATTGCATATCCGGGGTCTTCGATCGAAACCGGGATGGCATTCGTTGATGCCTTATTGGAAGGGAGCTAAAGCATTGCATCATGTCTATGAAGAGTTGAGGCCGACAGACATCCCATTTGCGCAAGATTGCCTGGGTGATCAGTTCTTCTTACGACTTGGGACTGTGTGGAATCTCATGGCTGAGTCGGGAGATGTCGAAGACTTAGAATTAGACTTCGATGGGTTTATAGAAGCCTGCATGGATGATCCTGTTGATTTTTTATCCCTGGAGCCCCTCATAGCATTTATGGGTAATGGAGGTGAATTGTTGGCAGGTGAATTGCTTGTCGCAGATCCTCCTTTCAGCCATGAGGCAGCCGATTACCACATGTCGAAAGCTCCGGTGGAGGAGCAATTAGAAAAATTGCTTGATCACTATCGGAAAAGAACTGGATAGGATTAGTCATCGAGAGAGGATTTGATGATTGTAGTTCGGTAAGTGATGAAACTAAGTTCGAGATTTTTTTGATCATCATAGGTGTGTTGGCCTCCTTCATGAAGAGCTAACATGCGGAGACTTTGTGAAATTTTTAATGCAGGCGACATCAAAGAATTTAATAGCATCTCTAAGGTAAACACTCACTGAATGTAAATGTCTGGGAGTTCATGATACGAGTTGTCAAATTAATTCTCGAACCGTTCTGAGAGAACGTGCTCATTTAGACGATTCACCCCTTTATTATAATATCCCTTCGGCATGGACTGCTAGATCGATGGTATTATTCGCCTCCACATTAATGTCATTCAATGGGAGACCATGGTCGGTCTTTACTTCTAGAATGCCCAGGTATTCCAGATTGCCATCTAGGTTCCTGTCCTCTAGTGACACAAATACTAATTCATATTTCCCCCTGGGTAGAAAGGCCAATGTGAAACTGCCGTCTGGTTTTATTGCGGAACTGTTGATGGCATTTTTAAATAAGATCTGATCCACACCTTGACCAATGGTTTCGGAAGCTGCGAAAAAGGTCCCGCTTTGATAGCCAAGGACTAGAATTTTATCACCAATTTGATGGCCGTGATTTATTATTCCTTGGATGTCTCCGGTGTGTATGGTGTTTAACACCCTGATGCTGGATTGCATTTCTTCATCACTGATAAGTTGATATTTGACAGCTTGCCCTGACCTGTCCAGTTTAATTAATTTTCGCAAATCAAAATCGATGGTAATATCCGTGATTTCCCCTTCATTGATTTCTATATCTTGGCCACCGATGATAATTGTTTTACTTAAATCTGCCGATGGAGAAATATTGTGCTTTGCACCATCATTTGTCGCTATATAACAGCCAGGAATGATGCCTTGCGCATCGTGCTGAATGTCCAGTATTAATGCTAATGAATCGTATGATCCTGCTTTCAAAGGAAATTGCCCCAGAGTTTTCCTCTTCCCATCCTGATAGGCCAGAAGGTCGATGGTGATCTTGTTGGACAGTAGATTAGTGTCAGCGTCTAGTCGAAGCCCAGCAATGGTGACAAAAGCACCAGTTATTTCCGGATTGTCAATAGGCGCATCTGTAACATTAATATCCAAAAAGCCCAAAGCCTCAGTTGGTAGATAATGCGCGTCTTTACCGCAACCAATAATTAATATGGAGGTGATTAGGAGGCATAGGATAACTGTTAAATGAAATAGTGATTTCATAGTTGATTTTGTTTATTAAATTGAGAGAATACTAAATCCAGAGTGGAGGAAGAGTGCCCTAGATTATTTTTAGATGTGCTTCGATCAACAAATATTTTTGTAAGCTGCGAATAAAACGGAGCTTTTTATCGCATATTGTATCGCTTGTATTTAAAAGTGTGCAGACTAGATATTTAACATTTTAAGACTAGATTGTTTTTTGGCTCTTTATCTGCACAATTGTAGAGGGTTGGGGCACATGAATGACAGCGCCCGTGTGTTTATTGAAGGACGCAAATCCAGCGAAGATTTCTCAATCTGGAAACTTGGTAAACCGGCAGGATCATTTAGGAATGTGTCCTAGTTGAGCGCATGAGGTTGTATAGGTGTACCAATCGATACTTGTTTACTAGAGTGCCAAATATGTAGGTAGGCAATGCTGCTTGAGATATATAGCAAAGCCAATAGGAGAACCTGGCCTGCTTATATATAGGAGGCCTGACACTGCCATGGAGAAGTTCGTCGATAAGACTATGAAGTCAGATGTCCTTTTGAAGAAGCCAACACGGACACCAGCTAAGCAAAGTCACAGATATCCAATGCCCAAAAAATGACAAGGCTATCACGGCATCTACTTCAGCCGATATGTCGGGATCTACTGATATATTGTTCTGCCGACCTACATGCTATTTCAGTGAGGATTCTAAAGTGATCTCACAGTTGAGCAGACGAGAAATTGGACAGCCTTCTTTAGCATTTGCAGCCAACTCCTCAAATTTTTCGGAGGAAATCCCTGGTATGGTCGCGTCTAGTATTAGTTCCATTTTGGTGGCAGCCCAGCCAATATCATCCTTGGCCATCGTTAAAGTGGCATCGACTTCTAAGGAATCGGCAGTATAGCCGGCACCCTGAAGCTGAAAGGCTAAAGCCATAGCAAAGCATCCAGCATGAGCAGAAGCTACCAGCTCCTCGGGATTGGTTCCCTTGGTGCCGTCCTCATTCTCAAATCGACTAGTAAATGAATAGGGTTGTTCTTGGAAGACTCCACTCTGGTTGTTTAGAACACCTGAACCTTCTTTTCCAGATCCTTTCCAGACAGCATTTGCAGTACGTTTCATAGTATTGTTAATGGATTTGTAAGGACCCGAAGATAAGGATTTTATGCAGAGAGCTGGAGTACATCGATCACCTGTACAGTTCCAAGCAAATCAGTTGAGAAGTCAGCGCTGCCCGGACATCATCAGCATAGACGCAGCTCAGTTATCTGATATCCCAAGTCTTTACTTGAGAAACCGCACCGTACCTGCCGGTAGGGCAACTTCCAGCGAAGTTTCACCGGACCGCAGAACTGTAACTGTAGGCTCAAAACGCAATGTTGACACCTGATCATCTTCCAGTTTTAGGCTAGTGCCATTGGAAATCACTACCCCACCCGAAGCATGATGATAGATGGTCACTGCATCCAGTGAGCTGAAACCCAACTGGAGCTGAGTAAAGGCAGTGGCGTTTTTTGCAAAGTAGGATATTTGTTGTCCTGCGATTGTACGACTCACTAGCATTTTTCCCATGAACATTAGATCACCCTGTACAATAGTGGAGTCTCCTGCTGACTCCAGGATTAGGTCGTTAGCTCCGTTCTGGTGAGCTATGGTGCAGCCAGTGAATAGGGGGGAGGAAGTATTAATGATGGTTGGTGCCGCCTGCTGGGGTTTTTGTGGAAATAATATGGTGAGCAATTGCACATACCCCTTTTCATTGGCATTGTAGGTCGCTGCTAAGCGATTGTGATCGGGGTAATCAGGATACCGATCTGGGACTGCAGAAGCCACCTTCTCGACCGCGACACCACTGGGTGCAGTAGCATAATGTATGGTCAATTTGGTTCCCCCGATGCTTGGGTAGTGATCAATGGCTGCCAGGTACTCCTGCTGGGCAACGGTCATGTCTACACTGGTTTGATTAGCAGGGTGCAGATAGTTGACAATCTCGCTACCTGAAGGGGCATGGACCTCATCGAGCAAGATGACATAAGGAAGTGAGGATCCACCTCCATGCAAGAGAATGGCATTGCGTGAGTGCACAACACCAGACATCGCTGGTCCCGAATTACCACTTGCAAAGTCTAAGCCTTGAGCAGTGAATCCTTCTTCTATACCACCACCCAAACGTGAGTCATGCTCATTACCAGCAATGGTCAAGGTATTATTGAGTGGAGCTGGTCTAGTGGGCGCTCCCAATCGACCTCCGTTGACCAGCAATCGGTTGCCATAGCCAGAAAGTGCTAGCCCATTTACCTCTTGGTGAGTGTGCCACTCATCTTGAGACTTAATATTGTAAAGTACCAAGTGCAATCCGTCGGTATCGTCCTCAGGTTCGCGAAAGAAGGCACCGCCATTCGGGTAGATCTCACTTTTGGGCACCACGGGTGATGGTAGGGGATTCTCAGGGAGGATGTAGGTTAGAATATTGCCTTCTGCCTCGATGCCCTCATAAAACCATGCTGCATACCCGGCTGCTTCTGCATCAAAATTACCTACTCGGCGTTGCAGCATGTAGTTACCTAGGGTCTGCGTAGGTAACATATCACCTATGATGGCCATCTCTTTGCTACAATTGATACTAGAGGCAAATAGCCAGCGATGGAATTTTTGTAAACGCTCATTCTTGTAATATCTGTTATCAATCCCTGTGTATTCCAGGACATCCATATACCCTGCTTTGGAGAGGCGACTATTTCCACCTCCCACGCGTTCCCAAGCATAATGGATCGTCACGGGACTTACGCCATCATCAGTGATTTGTTGCATGATCCCAGTGTAATAGGTATCATCGGGCGTAGTACGGTCACCTTTGTAGATATCCCAGGTGCCATGTGTGCCAGAGCGTGCATCTTGCCAAGATCCCGATCGTGCTACCTTAAAGATTTGTTCAGAAATCACTTTTTCACATGCTTCGACCTCTGTGCTTTCAAGATCATCATAGACAATATCCAGTGCCAAAATTGCCATGAAAAAGGACCCCATGTTAGGGACCACACCGCCCCAGCCACTACCATCTCCCACGTCCAACTGCACATATTGTTCAGTGATTGCCTTTTTCACCCGCTGAGCATGAGTTGATGCGTTGGCTTCATCCAAAATATATGCCAAGGCTACTGCACCTATGTACCTCTGTAGATCATAGGGTTTACTTGGAGTGGATTTCTTGGCTCGGGATAGTGCATCCTGTTTCATCGACATCCAAGGTTCCTGATTTGCTCTACTTCTCAGCTCGACGAACTCTTCTTTCTTTACAATTAAAAAGGGATGTTTAGATGCAGTTTTGGATGGAGGAGTCGTCGTCACTTCCCCATTCATATCCTTGCTACAACCATGGAAAGCCAGTAAGAAGCCGATGGGAATCAATACTCGAGTGGTCCAATGCATGTTAAAATGTCTTCAAATAATCTGACCAGTCTGCAATTACCAAGCGATCAAATCTTTGTTCATAAATGCTTTGTCCACAGCACCTTGTGGTAGCAACAACACTTCAAATCTCTCAGTCGTGCCGGCAGGAATCTTACATTCAAAACCCACCATCAGAGTGTTTGGATTTTCAGCGTCATAGTCATTGGTGGGTGCGGTACTCCATGTCTTCAACTCGATGTTTTCAGGACCACTGATGCGAATCAACAATTTTCTACCATCTTGCGCCAATGTGATTTCATTGGTTCCCAGGGTAGCTGTAGCGCCTGTGACCAGGTTCCATCGCATGAGTGTGGATTGATCCAGCGTCTCGATTTCGTCTTGAACGACAACATGATTGCCATCTCTGATCGCCACTCCACGCATCGCTTGCTTCAACTGACCGTCGTACACTGCACTGATGTCTGAAATGGCGTACTGCAGGTCTGACCTGGCCCCGTCCCGGTCGATTTTGGCGTACCCATCCACACGCTGCAAGGCGCCATCGACGGTCAGCGTCGAATGGGCAAAATTATTAAGTCTAAAGATGGTCCAGCGCTGTGCATCTTGGTCCTTGCCAAAAATCTTCAAACCTTTTGACTCTAAAGATTCATAGTTCTGTGATCCAAAGTCGATGGCCCAGCGCACGCCGTCTGACTCCATCACAAACGATCCGATATCCATGTGGCCGTGATTTACCGATGGGGATCCAGCTTTGAAACCCAAAAAGATGGCATTGGGATCTTGCCAGGATGTGCGCATCAAGGCAATCGGATTCTTTCCTTGCCCGACCCAATGTGTCGCTCCAGGCTCACTGATGTCAGCCAGAGGGATCTTCTTACCCCAAATCAATGCAGCAGGAAGGAGTCGATTGTTGGTATATCGCGACAAATTTGTGCTCTCTAGAAATTGCTTCTCCGACCAGAGGAGCGATGGATCCTGATTTTTTTCAGCAAACCAAAACATGGCAGGATTTAATGTGCCATATAGACCACAATCACCCCAGTTGTAGCATAGACCTGATGGTGCCAACATGTGCTCCAGAAATTCAGCTGTTTTTAGATATCCGTTGGGATAGGTCAGCACGCCCCCGTACTCTTCAAAATTGCCCAAAGCACTTAAGAAAAGGACGTTAAATGACGTGCCATAGCCCCAATACCCATACCCCTCGGGATAGGCGCCATCGGGCTCGTAGTCTTGCATGGGAAGGTCTATCGTATTGATCGCTCTCTTGATCGTTTCTTTAGCGAGATCAGGATAATCACCCTCGACAGCAATGGCCCCAAAGGTCATACCGGCATTGCATACTTGATTCCAATTGTGAGAGGACCGAAGGAACCAATTGTGCCTATCGTCGTATGAGGGTTTTAGCCCTTTATCAGCTATGGCCGTGGAGATCGTTCTGCGGTCTTCTTCCGAGAGATTGTGATATAGCCAGTCATAACCGATGGCCAGCGCCATGGTCATTTCCGCCACATCTAAAAAATGACTTGGATTCCAATCGGAAAACGCAGCTGCTGCCAACATTTCTGCCTTGGCCTTTGCAAGAAATCTGTCATCATCGGTCATCCGAAAAGCATAGGATAGATAAAAGACACGTTTCAGGCATTCACGTGAGGTCCCTAACAAGCGCCTGCCAATCATTTTTCGCTCCAGCAGGGATTTGCCAAGTATCTTGTTACATTCCTTTAAGATGGCCACATGGAGACCGTGCCAGGTGTCATCTTCTGAGATCAGGTTTAGAATAGCGGCTTCTTCACCCTCTTGTAAAAGAATCCGGGGATGATCGGTTGTCACCGATCGTGAGGGAGCTACCCGGTCAGTTTTGTTACAGGCCAGACCGGCTAAAAGGAGCATCGTGATCATAGTTCCTCTAAATACCATACCAGATTCCGATTTTCTCTAGGCCAAGATCGGCAAATTCTTCCACTCTCCAAAGAAGCCGCCAGGGTGGGTGTGTATGACAAATATCCCTAATATGTTAATTTTGGGAAAACTGCAATTATGTCTAAATCTCAGGTAATTGACAAAATTATGGAAGCGACTCGGCAAGAAGTCGAGGCATTTATGGCGATCGAAGGTCAGATAGAAACTGGTTTAGAATACGAAAACAAAGTGATAGAGATCTGTCGATCATTGGGTAAGAAACTTGTCTCAGGAGGTGGGGACATCGAAAAACGAGGTAAGAACAGTAAAAAAAACTCTTGACCACATTTGGGAAGGTTGAGGTGTTAAAGGATCATGTGATGTGTCAAAGCACATCAAAGTTTGTGATGAGCTCACTCATTCAAGAAATCCTGTGCATGCTGGGCCAGAGTGTAGTTTTCGATGAGGGTAGTGAGATCCTTGAAGAACTACTGAATCTTAAGATTCCGGCCAAACAAATACAACGAGTTAGTGAATATTATGGTGGGCGGTTTGCTCCATTAATAAAAGCCAATAGTGAAGCTATCATTCCGCAATTGGAATCTAACGGTGATGATCTTGTTTACGTGATGATGGATGGATCGATGTTGTGGATGCGTGGTGATCAGAGATGGCGTGAAATGAAATTGGCAAGAATCTTTTATAAAGATCAAGTTGTTGATATTCAGAAAGATAGGAAGGAAATCTTTACATCGCTTTATGTTTCACATTTAGGAGGTGTCGATGAATTCTTCCCCAAATTGGAACGGCACTTGACTCCTTATAAGAACAAAGTAATCCTAGGTGATGGTGCTGCCTGGATTTGGAATTGGGCTGAGGATAATTATCCAGGAGCAATACAAATTTTAGATTATTATCATGCTAAAGAGAAATTAGTCATTCTGGCTAATCACCAATTTGCAGATGTGGATGAGCAAAAAAGAAAAAAATGGATTGAGCTACGATCCAAAGATCTTCTGAATGGCCAAACACACAAAGTCATCCGATTACTTAAATCCATCAAGCCAACCTGTGAAAAGGCTAAGGAGGCCAAGGACACTGCCATAAAATACTATAGTGATCACGAGGACCGAATGATGTACAAGCATTATCGGGATCGTGGGCTCATGATCGGCTCGGGACCAATCGAAGCAGCTCATCGTAGTGTCTTGCAACAAAGGATGAAGCTCTCTGGACAAAGGTGGTCCATCGCAGGTGCTCAAGCTATCTCTGATCTAAGATGTTATCGCAAGGCTAAGGCCTGGGATAAGGTTCAACTACTAATCAAACGTGAATAATGTTTAAGCAGCATCGAGCAATAACTGATTGCTAACCTCTTTAAGTTGTTCAAATTTGAGAGAAGGCTTTTTAGGTAAGAAGTGGTATGCGCACAGACCGGATAATAGATTGTTCATGAAACCTTGGATAGATCTGTGTCGAGTATGTTCTATGGAGCAGATGTTTTTCAACTCATCATTGACAGACTCTATGAGCGACCGTTTACGTAGCAATAACTTGTCCTCGTCTGAGAGATTTTGCTTTTTCATGTTTCTTCTTCTTTTGTAAATCAGACTAATTGCGTCGTTCCAAAGTAAGTCAGCTAATTTTGTGGATATATATCCTCGGTCACCATAAAGTTTACCAAAGATTGATTGAACTAAACTATTGATTACCTTTAAGTTGCGGTCATCGGTAGTGGCCTTAGAGAGATAAAACGAAAGCAACTCACCCTTGTCATTGATGATTAGGTGGAGCTTAAAGCCGTAAAACCAACCCATTGTACTCTTGCTTTTGGTGGCAATATTTTTGAAAACTCTATGCTGTTTTTCTCTTTTGATATGACAGACTTTTAAGGTGGTGGAATCAATAAAATTGACTCCTCTGCTATGGCCAAGACATTGTTGATTTAAGAAGAAGAAAAATGGAATAATGAGTTTTTTCTGAGACTGATTAAAACGCTCATAAGTAACCAGATTTGGAAATAGATCGATCCAATGCTTGCAGACATAGCCGTTATAGAAAGCCTTAAAATTGGTGTGATGACTCAGGTGGAAGGCAATGTAAATGGTCATCATTTCGGAGTCAGCAAGCTTGGATTTTCTGTTTCTAATCCGTTTTAAGCCGCTCTGGAGCCTCATAGAGTTGATTTGGTCGTCAAATTCTTTAAAAAAGTCATCAACTTTGACAAAAATCTCGATAAGTTTATCTATATTCATGAGAGGAGAATTGTTTATTATATGATTGGTTATCAACATTTAATATATTAAACATTCTCCTATTTTTATACTATAATCACTGCTTTTTCTTATCCATTATTCACGTTAATCAAGGCTGCTTAAGGGACATTTGTCATACACACCCAGGGTGGTCAATGCCAATCATTATCCGGATAGGACCTCTTAGGGCCCCCTTTTCAAATAAATGGATGCTGGGATCCAGGCACCTTCATCGCTTGGGTTAAGGATCAATAGAGATCAATCGACCGTCCTTTCTTTACTCGATACAGCGGCCACATTAAAAATACCAAGTACCTTCTCACCAGACTCAGCCAAGACATTGCCTTCAGCATTGGCAATGGGCGTTGCAAATATGGTGTTGGTGCCGTTGAGTATTTCATCTCTGACGGAGGTCATGAATTCAAAGGCGGAAAGATTGATCGAGTGAATTTCCACACGTATGTGATCACCGATAGTAAAAGGTGGAACATCGGTATCAAGACTGTCTGGCACGGGATTGATCAGCTCTCTTATAGGTGGAAGAAAAATAAATTCGTCGATCTCAGCTCCTGCATCAAATCCGGCATCAAAAGCGAGATTGATTTCTTCAGGCTTATTGAGGAACATCCCATTTTTATAAGCTTTGATCCAATAGGTATTGCCGAGACCGGGTAGATCTCTGGCAAAAAATTCGGCATACAATCCATCTGGTCCTCTCAGATCATTTTCGCGTTCTACAATGACGATGCTGTCGATTTGGGGGACATCAAAAAGGGTTGCATGGGCAGTCAGCAACTGATCACGGGTTGTCTTGATGCTTAAAGTGAAAGTGTCACCGATACTGCCGATGGATTCATTGGCAGACGGTTCCCATACATAATTTCCGGATCCCTCGTCTGCGAATATCAGAACCTCACCGGTGCTGACTTCCACTTCCACTATGGCACCAGAAATCCCCTCGGTGAAGGTATTGTCGAAGTAGGGTTGACTGCGTGAAAGTCGAATGGTCTGGCTCTTGGGCTGATTGGTGAGCCACGCATCGACGACCATTTGCGTCGGAGCATCGGCAGTTTCGATCTGTACCACATCTTCGCATGCCCAAGTACAAAACAAGGCGGGAATAATGATGAGCCATACAACTACACCCGGTAGAAGGAACCGGCTAAAATTTCTTCTTAAATGACTTTTAAATTCCATGGAGTGTACTATTGAAATCTAAAATTATAGGAAATGGAAGGAATAAAACTGCCCACCACAGAGAGCTGTATAGCCTCAGTCTGGGTAGGTAGGTCCGGCTGAATGCGATCGCTATCCTGACGAAAATAAATGGAAAAAGGATTGCGACGATTATAGACATTGTATACAGAAAAGACCCAATCGGCCACCCATTTATCCTGAGGTGATTTCTTTTTTCCCTTAAGTGTTGCTGCCAGGTCCAAACGATGGTACATGGGTATGCGTACATTATTTCTCGTGTCTAATGCATTATGTGGCACTACATAGCCCTGTTGCTCATATCTGGAGGTGGCAAAAGTAGTGGGAGTACCTGAATTTAGAACGAAAGTGCTGCTGAAAGACCAACGGTCGTTTAAATCATAAAAGGTATTGATGCTTAAATTGTGCAGCTGATCAAATCTTGATGGATACCATTTGTTTTGGTTTATGCCTTCTACCAGCCTCTCAGTCCTTGCCAGGGTATAGCTCATCCATCCGGTGAGACGACCCTTGGTCTTTTTTAGTTGAAGTTCCCATCCATAAGCTCTTCCTTTTCCTTCCAATAGCTCTCCTTCGAGAAATTCGTTGAGGAGCAAGTCTGCACCATCTACATAATCGACTAGGTGTCGCATCTCTTTGTAATAGAACTCAGAGCTGAATTCATAGGCGTTCTGGGAGAAATTACGGAAGTACCCAACGGCCATTTGATCACCCAATTGCGGTCTGATATTATTGGTACTCGGAGTCCAAACGTCGACTGGTGTGGATGCCGTAGTGTTTGAAATCAGGTGAATATATTGGGCTGTGCGGTTATAGCTGGCTTTCAAGGAAGACAAACTATTGAGCTGGTATTTGACAGATAGGCGAGGTTCAAGGTTTACATAGGTTTTTATCGACTCCCACTGCCCGTATGTCTTGACCTGGGTGACTTGCCGAGGTTGTCCCGGTGCTGCAGGTGCATAGTTGTAGGCTTTGCCTTTGCCCGTATAGTTGAAATGAGAGAGTCTTAATCCATAGTTTAATGAAAAGGTCTCTCCCAAATCTTGCTCCATTTCCACATAGGCACCACTTTCAATGGCATATTTATCGTCGAGACTGACATCGCTGGTTTCACCTTCACTGACACCTACTGCTTTTCCAGGTGCAAACCTATACACGATGGCTTGACCGCCGAACCGCAGTATGTGCTTGGGATTAATAAAATAGGTAAACTCAGGTTTGGCACTGAAGTTTTCAATATTGGCCTTCCATTCAAAGCGATTGACTGCATCGTCGCCAAAATTGATTTTGTAATCATAGTCACTGAAATATAGGGTCAAGTTGCTGAAGAGTCGCTCATTGAAAAGGTGATTCCACCTCATCGTACCAGTACTGTTGCCCCAGTTGAAACCAGCCGCACTACCAAAGCCAAAATTGTCTCTACCAAAATATCCAGAAAGGTATACTCTGTTTTTGTCATTGATGTTGTAGTTTGTTTTTAGGGTTAAATCGTAGAAGTTCAGAATCGAGCCTTCCAAATCATCGTTTAGAAAGGGTTTGGCCAACACATCAATATAGGATCGTCGACCTGCCACTATAAATGATGCTTTATCCTTGACGATCGGTGCTTCAATCGCCAGCCGGCTGAAGATGAAACCAACACCCCCGTCCATAGCAAAATGTTTGCTGTTGCCTTCCTTCATTCGCACGTCCAAAATCGAGGATATTCGACCACCATACCTAGCAGGAATACCTCCCTTAAATAGCTTGACATCTTTAATGGCATCTGGATTAAAAACAGAAAAAAAACCGAAAAGATGAGACGAATTAAATACGGGAGCTTCATCTAACAGTACGAGGTTTTGGTCAATACTGCCACCTCTGACATTAAATCCAGAGGCACCTTCACCTACACTGGTCACTCCTGGTAACAGTTGCAGGCTTCTAATGACTTCTACTTCACCCAGGAGCGCTGGCAGTCCCTTGATCGTCTTGATGTCGAGTTTGCTGACACTCATCTCCAGGTCAGTGACATTCCGATCTGCCGCTTCCCCGGTCACAACGACCTCATCCAATTGTGCCGCTTCCTCTGCGAGTTCTATCGTTTCGACCGCACTTTCTGACAGATTCACTTGCTGACGCAGCGTTTCAAAACCCAAGTAGGCGTATTCCACGGTGTACTGACCGGCAGGCACAGAAATCGAGTAGTAGCCGTACTCATTGCTGGTCGCTCCCTGCCGCGTCTCCACGATGTAGGCGGTAGCGCCGATGAGTGTTTCCCCATTACTAGCATCCTTGATATAGCCGCTTAGGGTTACATTGTTCTGACCATAAAGCGCCGTGGTGATGATCGACCATAAACCCAGCAATACGTATCTTCTACACATAGGCCGTTTTTTATTCTTAGAAAGAACGCCAGCGAAGAAGGATTGTTTGCACCTTCATCGTATTTATCTAGTCCTTCATCTATTTTGAGGGCCCACCGTTGGGATGGACCATGAAAGTGGGAGAAGAATGGTGCAATGGCACATCATGCTGACCTACAAGTGATGTTATGTCGAGGAGGCCTCCAATTCGAAGCCTACTTGGCAGTGCAACGGATGCAGACACCTGATAACACAATCTGTAGATCACTCACCTGGTAGCCAGTGGGCACCTTGACTGGTGGGACTCCGACGGTTTCGAGACAGGTGGTCTGGCCGCAAACACTACAATGAAAATGCGGGTGGTTATCAGAATGATGATGTTCGTCACAATCTGTGCAAAGCGCATACTTTTGTTTGCCCTTGGCATCAACGGTGCCATGTATCAAGCCAGACTCTTCAAAAGTCTTGAGCGTGCGATACAAAGTGATTCGATCAATGTCCTCCAGCTGAGATTCTATGTCAGCATTGGCCAGCGCATGATTGCCAGCTGCTAAAAACTGGCTGAGCACTTGTTGACGCGTTTGCGTGATGCGCAAGCGATGCTCTTTGAGTAGGTCTATTATCCTGTCCTCCATGCTGAGTCAACTAGATTCGCATTGTCCAAACGAAATTAGAAAAATATTTGCCGCCAGGAGGGCGCAAGATGAAAGCCCCTGCTGAGGACATCCGTGATAGGTGTAGCATCACATTATTCTGAGGATGATAACAGTAATCCTTCGCTTCAAAAGGTTAGCAGGATTTACTGGTGAATATTGCCGCTGCACAAGAATGTGAGCGCCAAGAGTTCCTTTCGCATGGTCACTGATGAGTAATAAGCGTCAAAACACGACCAGACGCTTTACAAGAGTGCCGTCGATCACAATTTGATAGATGCCGGGATGCCAGTGGTCTACATTGATCGTCTCACTCTTGGATTCTGCAGATCGACGAAAGACAAGTTGTCCAGCTAGGTCGAAGACCTCAATCTGCATGGACTGATTAAGGGAGGTCTGAATGGTGAGTACATGATTTGCCGGATTTGGGTAGATTTTGACGGGTTGATTCGATCTCGCCACGGCTGCACCGGTTGTCACTGGCTGACAGAAGGTAGTATCTGGATCTAATTCGATCCAAATGCGGTCTGTGATGGGCTTGCGCACAAAGGCTGGATACTGCAGTGGATAACGTCTGGCATGGAAGACCTGGTTGTCTGAAGTGCGAAGGGTATCTCCTTGAGCGACGGGTATTCCATGACGCAGCGGAACTTTATATTCCCATACTACCTGCCTTTGTTGATCCATCTCCACCAAGTAGCCTTGACGGCCAGATGTAAGCAAGACATTGCGATTGGGAAGAAACTGGACACTGCCCAATCCTTCAGAAAAGAAGGCCGTGGCTGTTGGATGAGTGATCGTTTGGCCGTTGGAGAGCGGACCCCAGACCATCCCATTTCGCTCATATGATTGATTGTCGGCATTCCAGGGAGTAATGATGGCATGTGCTGCCGAAAAATCAACACCGATCCTGTTATTGAGGACGGCAATTTGACCAAACATGGGATGACTGTCTTCGAGCAAATCCCCCACCCAATGTGCATCATGTGGAAAGAAAAGTTGTTGATCCTCAGGGACCCCTGATTGATAAGCTTGGGGATTACCCCACCGATACAGGAGGTCACCTCCCGATCCGGACCGACCACCCGAATGGCTGGCTGCCTCGTCGGTGGTAGTTGAATGATCTATGATCCAAATTTCATCGAAAAATGCCACACATAGCATGATTTGATCCAGATCAGCATGATAGTCAATGGCGTTACAATGCATCCAGTCAGACTCCTGATCAAAATCAAAATTGATGTCGATCAGTTCTGGATGATCTGAGACGTTGCCAAAGTTTTCTTTGGTTGAGTCTAGATCTTGAATCAGGTGATCCCATGCGTGCCATTCCCAAACGATCGAATCCTTATCGGGGTCTACTTCCAGCACAAAATCAGGCCAAAGGGTCTCTTCAAAGCTTGTACTGTTGCGACCAGCAGCGATTACCTCTTCCCTGCTTTTTACCTCCCAAGCAATCATCAAAATGTTTCCATTGGGCATCGGTTCGATGTCGTGATGTAGCCTTGTTGAGTCATTTAGCAAGGTATATGACCACAATCGGTCATTATCCCAGTTGCGGATTTCTACCGTTTGTCCCGCTCCGCCCGCTGACAAGGTGTTGGTGTCCACGGCGGCCCTTTTTGTTTTCACAAGGTTGCTATTTTCTAACAAGTAGGCACTGTTTCCCGGAACAAACGATTCTTCGTCGGACCACTGGTTTGCTATCTCACCACAGTTGTTGATCAAATACACATGCGGCTGATTTAGTGGGTAAAATAGCGTGAATCCGTCAAGTGCTCTCTCGGGATCATTGGAGAGGAGACCGACGGTGTTTTGGGCGCATAAAGATGTGACACTGACCAATACCATGACCATCAAGGATTGCTTGTACATGTTTTTAAAGATTGGTGGATGGTGTGTCCAAATGTACTCAGGTTATTAACGTTTCATTCAATTGTTTCGTCTTGGTATCTTACGTCAAAATTTAAAGAGCTCTTGTAACCCAGCATTCATGTTGAAACATTCAGAAAAAACGGCGATCATCCTTATGCATTGCCCAGATCGGAAAGGTCTCGTTGCGGCTGTGACAGAGTATCTCTTCCTACACAAGGCTAACATAGTTGACCTAGATCAGCATGTTGATCGTGATGCCCAGCATTTCTTTATGCGAGTGGAATGGGAACTTGATGGCTTCGATATTGAACGGGATGAGATAGCCCAGGACTTCGAAAATAGCATTGCCGGGAAGTACGATATGAAATGGCACTTACATTTTAGCGATGTGCCATTGCGCATAGCAATCTTCGTATCAAAGATGTCGCATTGTCTATACGATCTTGTGCAGCGTTATAAGTCAAAGGAATGGAATGTCGAGATACCATTGATCATCTCTAATCACAATAATTTGAGGCCCATAGCAGAGCGCTTTGACATACCTTTTCATAAATTTTTTATCAACCGCGAAAACAAACCAGAGCAGGAGCAGAAGACTTTGAATTTACTTGCGCAAGAACGCATTGATTTGGTCGTCCTAGCCCGATATATGCAGATATTATCTCCTTCCTTTGTCAAAGCCTATACTCATCGCATCATCAACATACATCACTCGTTTTTGCCCGCATTTATCGGTGCCAGACCCTATCACCAGGCTTATGAGCGTGGGGTGAAGGTCATTGGAGCAACGAGTCACTATGTGACGGCTGACCTCGATGCAGGTCCAATCATTGCACAGGATGTTGAGCACATTACCCACAAGGACAGTGTACAAGATCTGGTGCGAAAGGGAAAAGATTTGGAGAAGCTGGTGCTCGCAAAAGCTGTCTGGAATCATCAACGGCATAACATTTTACCATTTAAGAACCGTACGGTGATCTTCTAGAAAGATGTTCTGGTCCTAAATCACAAATGCAGTGACCATCTATTAGTTAACCGTGCCAGCAGCAAGCACTGTATCCAGTTGGAGGATGTTTTCGGCGAATAAGGTGGTGTATTGCCACACTGTCTCCAGATCACCCGAAAAATACTTCGAACTTATTACATGGAATCCAGCATTGGGCACCGCCCTAATCATCTTTTTTGTCTTCGGAGTACTGACATGTTCGTACATCTCGGTAATCGCATCGATCGACACTGTTTCGTCGCGTTGCTCATCTGACTTGTAATAGTACAATGTCAGTAGTGGTTGATTGATTTTCGAAAAAGTTTCCTCAACCATCGTCTGATCCACCAGGTGTCTTAGCGCCACCAATGCCTCGACCCGGTAGGAGGTATACCAATATGCTTCCGCTGCCGGTGGTGCCTCCCACTGATGATAATCACCACCCTCTACCCACCGGATGAGCTGGAGACCCCATGGTCCATCCAGTAGATGTGTTGCCTGGTTCGCCAAGTCGACATTAGGAGAATAGCAGATCAGACCATGAATTTTATCAGGATGGTGCGCTGCCAGGTACAGAGCTAGCGTACTACCAGTACTGCACGACATCACAATCACTTTACGACCAATAGCGTTTCCGACCAGTATGGCCTCTTTGGCCGATTGTAGTAGACTGGCGGGAGTCATATGCAAAAGGGGCTCAGGATCTTCGAGGCCGTGCTGATCCAACCTGGCTAAGAAGGCATTCATGCCATAGCGATTGGCAAAATCGAGATGAATGGGATCACCTTCTCCCCGGCTGGCCGAGAATCCATGTAAATAGACCAAAGCAAAGTCGGTCGTTTGCTTTTGAGCAGAATCTGCCCAATGCAGCACCGCGTGATTGTTTGGCCTGATGAGCTCTGATGATTCATGCCGGGCTACCCAGTCCTGCACATTGTGGATGGTGATGTCTGTAGGAGGCATCTCTTGCGACACCTTCACCTCAGGAACCCGTGGACCTAACTCATAGCCGCACAGGCACAGAAGTAAGAATGCAAGCAATCCTAAAGCTTTTTTTTTCAAGCCCATAGTGAGATGGTGACCGATTTTCTTTGATCAATAATACCGCAAATATTATCCATTCTACCCTGAATTGGCACTTCCGCCCAGTTTTTATTAATTTACTACGGCAAGGCCGGCTTTATGTACAGGTGCTATTTATTGGCCATATCGATTCAACTGACCGCATGTCTTTTCGGTCAGCTGCCTGATATTGTTTTGCATAATGCGCATGTGATTACGCTGGATAATGGTGCTATCCAACAAGCATTGTCGATCTCAGAAGGTAAGATATTGGATGTCGGTACAGACGCAGACATTCTTTCAACGGCGGGAGTTGCAAAAACAGTAGACTTAGGTGGGCGAACCGTACTGCCAGCATTCGTGGAGGGACACTCACACATCATTATCAATCGGCCAGAGGATATGGGGCTTGCTGAAGTTAGCAAGCTGATTGCATCATATGGCTACAGCAGTGTGACAGAGATGGTCGGATACAAGTGGTTTGTGGAGGAGCTCCAAGACGCTGCCATGACTGGAGAGTTAGATGTCCGTGTCAATGTTTTTCCTAATTACAACTATGGTCATCTCATCGATGGCAAAACTATGGTGCTGGAAGAATTTTATCCAGACCACAATCCAATTTTGGATCCTGGCCTACTGGTACGAGTGCCGGGTATTAAGATCTTTATGGATGGGACTTCTAGTCGTACTAGAGGTTGTTGGGCAGTGAGTACACCTTTCCGTGAAGAATTCCTCAAAGACAGCTCCTTTATAGAAACAGGATGCGAACCCTTGGGCACGATGTATCTCGACCCAGGAGAAGTGAAGCAGATTGTGAAGCGAATACAGGATAGGGGATTTCGTGCTGCTTTCCACTCTTTTGGTGATTCTGCGATTACAGTGACTCTCGATGCCATTGAATCTGCCCTGGGTGGGCTGAGTAACGATGAAATCAGGCATACTATTCATCATAATGGTTTAGTACGGGATGACCAATTACTAAGATATCAACAACTAGGGATCATCGCCTCAGTTCGAGGTATGTTTCAGACGTGCATTCAATCTGTCTACAGTGATTTTTGGTTTACTGACCAGCAGATGCCCTGGTTGGTGAACCGATATCAGATTCCAGCAATCACCCATGCTTTCATCGAAGGAGATTTTGGTTGGACCCGGGACCCAGAGACAAAGTTTGCCTCAAGGCAAATCAATCCCTGGTTGAATATCTGGGCCATAGTAACCCATCAGCAAATAAATACAGATGGCAAGATCTGTGCTCCAGCTCCATGGTTGGATCGGCATCAAGTTTCGCTGCAACGCGCCTTGGAGATGTATACTTTAGAGCCTGCTTATGCGGTTTCTATGGAAGACCATTTGGGTTCAATTACGCCGGGAAAATTTGCAGATTTGATCGTCGTATCAGATGATCCATTTTCTATATCAGAAGAGGACATCAAGGATATTCAAGTGCTATGGACACTTCGGAATGGTCAGACGATCTATTGCAGGGAGGACTCGGATCTCAATTGCGAAGCATTGGTTTCCGCCGCTTGTTCCTCTAGCCAGAGACTAAAATGTTATCCCAATCCCACCAGTCACCTACTCCGATTGTTTGACTTGCCAGCCGGGAGGATGGACGTCAGGATCATTGATCTGATAGGGAGGGAATGGCTAGACAGCAGTATTCGTGGTCCCACAGTAGATATAGATGTATCGACATATCCTGAGGGTGTGTTTATCATTTTGCTTTCTGATGACAATCAGCACATTTCAAGACGGTTTATTAGAGTTCATTAGATAGCACTATAGTGAAATTTTCGCATGAGAACACAACTCACTAGACTTCAGGCTTACTACCACAAAATTGATGAATGAGTGCAGTCTGTGGGAAGATACCTAAGCTTCACCCCATCCAGAAAAAGTGATATCTAAATGGCTCATTTTATGAAGATGGCACTTTCCGACTCGCTCTCAGCAATGGTGAGTATGAAGCGCCCTTACTTCCGAAGCTGACTTTGCGACGCCACCGACAAGCTGTATCTTGGACATCAAAGGATGATTTCGAATGCTAGAGAGATCAGGGTATGTTGCAGCCAACCGGCTGATCACACGGTGGATCGAAGAGTACTTTTCCAGGTTGGAGTCGCTACCTGTGAAGTCATCTGTGGCTCCTGGTGATATTTATCGTGCCTTACCGGACTCCATACCCCTTCAGGGGGAGAGTATGAGCACCATTTTGAAAGACCTTGACCAAATCATCATGCCGGGCATCACCCATTGGCAGCATCCTAACTTTCACGCCTATTTTCCTGCCAACAGCTCAGTTGAGTCGTTGCTTGCCGAGGAGATCACTGCAGCGATTGGTGCCCAATGTATGATGTGGGAGACTGCTCCAGCCGCAGCAGAGCTGGAGCAACGTGTTTTGGAGTGGTTAAGGGATGCCATGGGATTGCCTGTCAGCTGGTCGGGAGTGATTCAGGATACAGCATCTGCAGCTACCTTGTCGGCTCTGCTCACCGCCAGGGAGGTAGCTACCAACTTCCGTTCGAATCAGGACGGAGTACCTGGGCATTTGCGGGTGTATTGTACCGATCAAACCCACTCATCTGTAGCTAAGGCAGTCGCCATTGCTGGCATAGGAAAGAACAACCTGGTCGCCATCCCGGTAGATGAGCATCTGGCGATGCAACCGCAAGCGCTGGCAGCGCAGATGCAGCAAGATTTGCTCAGCGGCAAGAAGCCATGCTGTGTCGTGGCGACTATTGGGACAACAGGCACTATGGCTATAGACGTTGTGAAAGATATTGCACCCATTTGCGCTGCTCAGAGAGTTTGGCTCCACATCGACGCTGCCTACGCAGGGACGGCACTGTTACTGCCTGAGTTCCAATGGATGATCGAGGGCATCGAAACAGCAGATAGTTTTGTTTTCAATCCCCACAAATGGATGTTTACCAACTTCGATTGTACAGCCTACTATGTAAAGAATACTGAGTCTCTGCTTCGGACTTTTGAGATGTTGCCAGAGTATCTAAAAACGCCCACGCGAGGGTTGGTCAATGATTATCGCGATTGGGGTATTGCCTTGGGAAGACGATTTAGAGCTCTCAAATTATGGTTTGTCATGCGCAGCTATGGACTTGGAGGTATCCAAAGGAGGCTAAGACAACACATCGAGCTCAGCAAATACTTCGTCACCCAAATAGAAGCATCAGATTGTTTTGAGCTGCTCTTTCCACCAGTATTAAATTTTACTGCTTTGCGGTTGAAGCCTACCCTAGAACATCTGGACACCGAATCACTAAATCAACTAAACCGCACCTTCCTTCAAGTGATTAATGATTCTGGTCGAGCATTTCTGAGTCATACAGTGGTCGACGGTCGATACGTCATCCGGGTGTTGATCGGGCAGACTTATGTGGAAAAAAGGCATGTGGATGAGTTACTAGATTTACTCATAACGTCTGCTAAGGTTGTACTCGATCAAATATCCACTTGACTCGGGTGCGGATGGTCTGCCTTTGGACATCAGATCTCATGTCGATGGAGTACACAGATACATCTTGTAGCTTGCAAGTGAGTGCATCCGAGAAGATTGCCAAGTCAAAAACTGCACTACAATTAGCAAGTTTGCGTCATACCTTAATACCTTGCAGGCTTGTTACATAGGAGGAACCATCCGATTTCTCGAAAAAGACAGTTTGGAGAACAACCATTGTTAATTTGGAATTTTATATGAGTCATGATTAAGACTGATCCAATCATAGCAGTAAATGATGTCGAACAAAGTTCAAAGTGGTATAAAATGCTCTTGGGTTGTGAAAGCCTTCATGGTGGTAGTACATTCGACATTCTGGTAGATGAAAGGAAGGAAGTGATGTTCTGTTTACATAAGTGGGGTGAACATGAACATCCCACCCTGGTTGATCAAGGAATCACGCCCGGGAATGGATTAATTCTCTACCTGCGAACAAATATGATGGAAGCCATTAGAGAGAATGCTGAGATGATGGCATGTGACATAGAAGAAGATATCCACATCAACCCTAATAGTGGAAAAAGAGAGTTTTCATTGAGAGATCCTGATGGATATTATCTGACCATCTCCGAGTATCATGACTACGAGGGATAAAATAAAACCTGTGCTCTTGGCCGATGGCTAGTTAAGTAGAGGTGTCCCGACATAAGGATAGATCGGGAAATCGTGAGGAGACCATCACAATAGTTGAAATCCAAGCATCCAATGAAGGCTTTTACAAAAAACAGGTATGGTGGACCAGAGGTCCTTCAACTGGAGGAAGTTGATAAACCTAGTCTGGAGGAAAACCACATCATGGTGCAAGTCAAAGCTAATTCGGCTAACCCTGCTGATTGGCACATTCTGAGAGGCAAGCCTTTTCTGGCGCGCCTTTCTTTTGGATTGATCAAACCAAAGGACAAAATCCTAGATGCTGATTTTGCAGGTGTGGTGGAAGCGGTTGGAAATGGCGTATCACGCTTTAAGCGCGGAGACCGTGTCTTTGGGGAATCACTAAAAGCAGGTGCTTTTGCTGAATACTCCTGCGTCCCTGCAGATGCATGTGGCATCATTCCAGAAGGATCGACATTCCGGGAAATGGCATGTACCCCGATAGCTGGCGTCACGGCGCTGCAAGCGCTTAAAGCCCACGGTAAGCTAAAGGAAGGGGAATCGGTGCTCATCAATGGATCTTCCGGTGGTGTAGGCCATTTTGCCGTCCAGATTGCCAGAACTTATGGTGCCAATGTGACAGCCGTCTGTTCAAATAGAAATCGGGACTTTGTCTTAGGCCTGGGCGCAAATCAAGTCATTGCCTACGACGTAGAGAACATCCACAAGCACGATCGAACATATGACCTAGTTCTAGATACTCATGGCAATCTCACTATGAAAGACTTTGTACGGATGGGTCAACGAGGTGTGACCGTTGGATTCACTACATTGAAACACATGATATGGTTGTTGATCAAGTCTCGGTTTAGTAAAGTTTGCCTGACGCAGTTTACAGCAGATGTCAATGCTCAGGATCTAACGTCCTTGGCCGATATGATGCAATATGGGGAGATTAACGTCCATATTGAAAAGACCTTCCTGTATCAGAAAATCCCCGATGCCATCGGTTATATTGAAGCCATGCGCACCCGTGGAAAAGTAGCTATGGTTTGGGATTAGTGCATCAACTATTGGAAAACTTTGCTCATGTTACGTTCGATCCTCAGCCTCATCGAAGGTTCGAAAGATTCGAATCTCTGCAAATATTTGCTGGACAAAATGGACATATGTCCCATTGTTTACGGACTGACTATTTTATCACGATCAGTTTGGTCAGATGGCGTGCATGATCTGACTGTAGATCCATGACGTAGATACCAGCTCTTAAGACGGAGATATCCAACGTTGTGTCGTCGGCAAGTTTTCCTTCCAGTACAGTCTTGCCCGCAAAATCTCTGATGTATACCTGCTCGAACTTTATTCTATCGGCCGAAGTTATGGTGATTAGGTCTCGAGATGGATTGGGATAGACGACAATCTGATCATGATTTGTAGAAGTAGTGGCGACTTGCATGGGTGATGGTATTCGTGTTGACATTGTGCCACGGTTGCCAGTAGCTTCTCTGAACGACAGGCGTTTGTCCTCAGCAAGCATGCCCGACCAAGTCCTGGAAAAGTAAGTGTATAGGGCTGCTTCGCTTTCACTGAGTTTGTCATCTGATACCACCACCATTGCTGTGTGGAAATCTTTTTGGGCATCCTTCGCCGCGGGAATCCGGGGACCGTAGGTAGCCACAATTTTGTCTTTGCCAAACACCTCATATCGAGAGACCCTGGTGCGACCGTTACTGATGGGTACGGGATCCCACAGGACGATAAATTCATCGCGAAGGTCCTCAAAGGGAAGCAAGCCCATCAGATATAACTCGAGATCTGAGAAATGTTTATCATCGACCAAATGGCCCCATGGAACTGTCCGGCCTACAGTGACCGTAGTATCGTCGACAATGCCAAAGGTGCTGGCATCAAAACCGCCATGTACGCCATCTAAACTGCAGTATCCAGCATGTGCTCCATAAACACCACTATTGAAGAGCTCATGCATATGAAAGGACCAGGAATGGAGCAACTCATGATTAAAGGGCAGGTCAATACGCACTTTAGGAAAAGTAACAATGCCTTTGAGTTTGCCATTACTCCCATAATCCTGTGAATGATTGTAAGTCTCACTTCCAATTCCCCGAACTTCCTGATGTACGCTGCTAAAATAGTTTGCTGTTGTGTTGCTGTCAAGATCGACATGCTGGAGAAACAAGAAATCGAACTCATCAGGGAAGTGCCGATACACCAGTTTGGCATCGCTCAAGAAATTGTCACCGGATGGCCGTACGATATTTATCAGATCATCATTATAGTAGAGACCCGCGTCCAGCTCTATCAGAGGGTCAGGCAATGCACGTACGCTCTGGTCGATAAAAGTCAGACCATCGGTGCCTCCTACAGGTCTGAGTCCTTCTATGACTCCCTGAATATGGATTTGAAAGGTGAGCGGTAAGACCCAACCTAATTTGCCCTCCCTGCGGAATCCACTGACTGCGCCGACTTCGGTAGATCCTCGATAATAGAGTGGAGCCGAAGAATATTGACCATCACCTGCCTGCTCATCTCCGTGGCTGCCGTCGTCATAAAGTTTAAATTTAGCTCTAGGAGCATCATCCCCTTCTAGCCAAAGATTATTGTCAAGATTTAGATAGTAGAGTTCTTCGATATTGGATGTCATCACCTTGGCTACCAGGTGGGCAGTTTCCACGCCATCAGCCGCAAGTACATTCTTAGTAAATGCAGCATCTGAAATATGTTGGGGTGTATTCTTCTCTTGAATAGGGAGCTTCAGATCTACATCCGTTCTCATGTCCACGTTTTGTACTTCGAAGGGGTAAATCTGTTGGGCAAATCCAGTAAGGGGAGTGTAAGCAACCGAGTAAGTGCCCATGGGCAACTGGATGGAGAATGGACCACCGTCACCACATACAAAAGCATTGACAATGGTCTCCAAAGTCTGTGGATCGTATACTATCAGCCTTGAGTAACGGACACTTCCGCTCTCATCCCTCACTATTCCGCTGAATGTAACTTCACCTGACAGGTTTGAAGGCGATCTATCAAATGAATGTGAGTTATCATTGGTCTCAGCTTCATCGCTTGGGCTTACATGCGCCCTTCCCAACCCATTAAAGGTCGTAAACATAGCAATGATGACTATAAAGAGGATTTTCATATTTCTCGTATTTATTTGAGTATCTGACAATCTTCCCCTAATATAATGATAGCTCTCATGTTATTAACCCGAATCTACCAACACCTAACCAAACCATATACTCAGTAATGTGGCAGTCAAAGACCCAGAGTCCGGGTGAATGGCAGGTCGATGATGATCCCTCCAACCCTAAACTGATCTAGAACTGGACCTCTGGTAAAGATATATTGCTGTCTACCGAGAGGATTAGCCACGATCTTCAACTAATGCTTAGTTCAAACGAACAGTCCTACAGGGACGCGGAGTGGATATCGGTATATCTCAAGATATGAGCAGGAAATGCCCTACCGCAGGTTTTTTGCCAAAGGTTGTGATGGCCATTGGACCCATCAGATTCATATGGTCACCTTCGACTCGGCTTTCTGGTTTAGACATCTCAGATTTCGAGATCATCTTAGAGGCAAGATTATAGGAACTAAAACTCAATCTTGCCAAAAGGGAATGGGACCACACCAATGATTATGCAGCGACAAAATCTGACATCATCAGACATGTTGAGCGCAAGTTGGGACCAACCGAGGTATAACCATCACTATACTGACAACTTGGAATGTCGAACTGCAAAGCATCAAGTGTGTTGCAACGTCAAAAATAGGTGCGACCTATGCTGCATCATATGAGTCGCAACGAGTTGGTAAGCTGACTTGTGCCTCGCATCTTATGAGACACTATCCAGTGGATGGAGAGGTGAATTGAGAGTTTGGGAAATTGAGCGATCAGGATTATAAAAGAAACGCGTTTATTCTTTTATTTGCGTGTCAAGTAGGTGGTCCTACATTTATATTCCATTAGATCAAATAAACAATCATGCTAGATTCAATTGTCCTATTATGCGCAGGTGGTCCTGCTCCCGGTATCAACACTGTTGTCAGTACGATTGCCAAAGTCTTTCTGAAAGATGGCTACAGAGTGATTGGACTTCATGATGGCTATCAAAACCTTTTTAATGACAAAGCTGACACAGTAGACATTGATTTTGATTATGCTGACAGGATCTTCTCCCGAGGTGGGTCCAATCTGCGAATGAGTAGGTATAAGCCCAAGGATCATGAATTCTCTGCAGGTTTTTTCATCAAGAACAATGTGAAGTTACTCGTCACCATTGGAGGGGATGATACAGCTTCCACCAGTAATCGGCTGGCCAAGTTCCTGGAGACGAAGGATGTAACTATTCAAAACATTCACGTACCCAAGACGATAGATAACGATCTGCCTTTACCCGATATGATGCCTACCTTTGGGTTTAACTCAGCCAAGGATGCTGGTGTTTACATCGGCAACACCATATACGAGGATTCACGCACCAGTGGAAACTGGTTTGTTATAGCTTCGATGGGGCGATCGGCCGGTCACCTTGCCTTTGAAATTGGTGCAAGTTGTCATTTCCCGCTGATCGTCATACCTGAAATGTTCAATAAAACCAAGATAACTCTTGCCAAGGTCATTGACCTAATCATATCTTCTATGATAAAAAGGAAGATTGAAGGTATTGACTATGGAGCAGTCATTGTGAGTGAAGGAATTTTTCATGTGCTGGAGGATGAAGACATTAAGAATTGTGGCATCACTTTTACCTATGATGCTCATGGACATCCAGAACTCGGCAATGTCAGTAAGGCACACATCATAAATGTGTTGGTACAACGTGAGCTCAAAGAACTCAACATCAAGATCAAAAGTAGACCGGTTGAGATGGGCTATGAGTTGCGCTGCTGCCGACCAGTGGCGTATGATCTCACTTTGTGCACCATGCTGGGGATGGGTGTAAAAAAATTGTTTGAACAAGGTGCAAAGAACTGCATAGTATCGGCAACTCGAGATGCCAAGATCATTCCGGTTTACATGAAAGATATTGAAGATGAGCATGGCAAGATTCCTCCTCGATTGGTGGATGTCGATACCGAGTTTGCACGAATGATCTTGAGTGATTTGCATGTGCTGACAGAACGAGATTACGACAAGGCAAGGAGGATACTACCGATCCCGGAATCCTATGATTTCTATCGTTTATTGGAGTGGGATTACTCGTCCCAGGAGCTTCGACCTATGTCGACCAAAGGATAGGACTGCTCTAGGTCTTGTGAGGTGATGATGGATCCTTAGTGCCTTCCTAGGATCACACCTCATGGTGAACCACAAGCAGCAGCCTTACATCTGCCAATTTGAAGTGCACACAGGATGTCTAACGTTTATATCATACCAAGTAGCCCATGAATACGATCCATATCGTCCGGGAGTTGGCTGCCAACAGGGATGTTTTCAAGTCCCTCCTGTCTGGGCTTACAGAAGAAGTCTATTTGTGGAAACCGACTCCTGAAAAGTGGTGCCTCCTTGAAATCATCTGCCATCTGCACGACGAAGAGTGTGAGGATTTTCGGATACGGACCAGGCAAGTTTTAGAGGAGCCGGAGAAAGCATTACCACCGATTGATCCAATGGCATGGGTAGAAGAAAGAAAATATCGAAACCAAGATTTTCAGGAAGTGCTGGCCAACTTTTTGCACGAACGTGATCATTCGCTTCAGTGGCTGAGTTCTCTGAGGTTTCCCAAATGGCAGAACACCTATCTCCACCCAAAATTAGGACCAATGACTGCCGCCTTGTTTTTATCCAATTGGTTGGCGCATGATTATCTGCACATAAGGCAGATACTGTACCTTAAGCGTGCCTACCATGCAGCAACAACGGATGACCCGCTGGTGTATGCTGGCAATTGGTGATCATAAGCCACTGCCTGCAAGACATTTCAAATTCAGTCCTTGGGAGGCAAAGCTTTATATTTTATCGAATGGTGTGATTACAGATCGAGGTCACTACCTTCTGTGCTACTTAACTAATACCTTCGTATCTTAAGAGGATGTTCATGAAACTTCAAAATTGTTGGCTAAGTGCCATCTTTACTCTATTAAGCCTTTCGGTCATGCACGATACTGGGTGCCAGAGAGGATCGGACGAATATGCACTTCCGGCTGGAAATGCGGATGTGGGCAAAACCAGTTTTATTGAGCTCGGCTGCAATTTATGTCATAGTGTAGGTGAGATATCCTGGACAGGAAAGGGGACCGGTCATCCACATCATCCCTTAGGTGGCGAGACGACGAGAGTTAAGAATTATGGTGACTTAGTGACCTCCATCATTAATCCTTCACATAAGGTAAGCCGTGATTATATCATTCAAAGGCGAAGAGTCCTGGACGATTCACCTATGACAAACTACAATGAAGTTATGACCATCCAAGAACTCATCAACCTGGTTACCTTCTTGCATGGTGAGTACAAACTTGTCGTGCCTGACCTTTCCTACGATCTGCCGGATTTCTAGTGCTTTCTGATCTTTATGGTAGGTCGTAAATGAACATTTTGACCTCCTCACGTTGCAGATCCATTCATTTTCATCTTGGTAATGGGTATTCTCATAATGTTGCCATCATAACATGTTATGGAGAGATGTGCATCATCGCTGGACTAACATGTGGGATATAAATTATCTTAGCTTCAGTGAAAAACCACCTGTTTCATTTCCTGTGCATCTTACTGATTGGCCAGTACTTCTCTGGTTGTAGACATTCGATGGTAAATGCCGATCTTGTTATGTACAACGGTCATATTATCACAATGGCCAAAGATCATGACACGGTGGAGGCAGTGGCAATCGCAGATGGCAGATTGCTCGAGGTAGGATCAAGCAGGGATATCAAAAAGAAATATATCGGGACTCAGCGGATAGACCTTAAGAATCGAACAGTTATCCCGGGCATCATAGAGGGACATGTCCACCCCGTCGGAGCGTCAATGAGCGAGCATTATAGGGAGATACCAGATCTTCACACCATCGAGGAATTGCTAAACTGGGTGCAGGATCAAGCAAAAAGAAGGAATGTGGGAGATTGGATAGTCCACCCAAAGTTCTTTGCTACCCGCCTTGAGGAAATGAGGCAGCCGACTCTGCAGGAATTGGACGCGGTATCACCCTCTCATCCGGTATTTCTAAATGGATCGTATGGGGGTATGATCAATTCTGCAGCGATTCGCGCCTCAGGGATTTCCAGAACGACCGACGACAATGGTCTTATCAGAGATCCTGCTTCCGGTGAACTCAATGGAATGATTCGCCGTTCTGCCTTTAAATTGCTGGCTATTAGATCGGAGCCAAAACTGACTCCTGCAGAACAGCTAAGCGACCTCCGAAACCTACTGCACTTATACAATAAGGTAGGTATCACATCCATTTGTGTCGGTAGTGGGAACACCGAAGATCTTAACCTATTCAAATCTTTGAGGGATGACAGCATTTTGAGCGTCAGAGTCTTTCAAAACATTAGTATACCCTTTTCTCCTGGCGATTCAATGAACCACATGAGAGAAGCCCTAGCACACCTAGGGTACCACACCGGAGATGGTGATGAGTGGGTCAAAGTCGGTGCATTAAAGGCGGTCATAGACGGAGGGATCCTTACAGGAACAGCCTTTCTCCGGGAGCCGTGGGGCATGGGTGGAAAAGAGATTTATGGCATTACCGATCCGAAGTACCGGGGTGTATTGCTGATTTCTAAAGGAGAATTGGTGCGCATGATCAAGGTGGCTCATGAAGAAGATTGGAAGTTTACGTCACATGTGACTGGAGGAGGTGGCGTAGACACCTTACTGAGTGCTTTTGAAGAAGTAGCCAAAACGCATTCGATCATCGACAGGCGTTTTTCGGTGATACACGGAAATTTTTATACACCCGAAGCCATCCAAAAAATGAGTGCATTGGGCATATTTGCCGATATGCAACCAGCCTGGTTTTTTAAAGATGCCGATTTACTGTTTAAGGTGTTGGGCCAAAAGCGAATGCGTACTTTCCATCCCTACAAATCACTTTATGATGCAAATGTGGTGGTCAATGGAGGGTCAGATCATATGGTCAAGCTCAATTCTTATACAGCGATCAATCCGTACAATCCATTCTTGTCTATGTGGTCACTTGTCACTCGCCGGTCGGAGAGAGGCAGTACCTATTTTCCAAGAGAGGCTTTGACCAGGTACGAGGCTTTAGCAATGTACACGATAAACAATGCATATGCCTCTTTTGAAGAGGAACTAAAGGGCTCGATCGAGCCGGGAAAATTGGCTGATCTGGCTATCCTGTCAGAAGACTATCTACGTTGTCCGGAGGATAGCATTAAAGAAATTAGGGTGCTGATGACTATAGTCGGTGGAAAGATAGTATTCCAGGACCATGCACAAGATTTATTTTAGCTGTCATGTGTAGGGTCATTTAATAAAAAACCATTGGGGTATGATCACTCGTGATAGAATGCTGAAAGTAGTCGTGGTGGGAGCGATCTGCCTATTCATTTTGGGTTTTGTGGAGAATGAGATGGACGATCCCATAATTATCACTGCGTCCATGCACCACTTGCGTAACCACGGGGACCGAGAATGGAATCAATTTCCTGAACATGCTGAGGACACATGTCTTGAGCTTAGTTTCGTTGCTGAGAGAAATGCAACAGCACGCACGCTGCGTTTGCGTCAAGAAGATGTCAAGCAGTGGTGGTCCGTAGCGCTGAATGGCGATCAACTGGGTCGATTAACCAGGGATGAGAATCATATGGTCGTCTACTTTTCCGTCCCTAGCCATTCTTTGATTGACGGTAGAAATGAATTGACGATTTTTCAGGATCCACCAGCCATTGGTATAGATGACATACGAGTTGGAGAAATAGTGTTGGAAACCGACTCCCTGGAGAGCGAATTAAATCAAGCCACGATCGAAATTCATGTGGTCGAAAAGAATTCCCGACAACTCCTGCCAGCCCGAATTACCATCCTGGATGAATCAGGAGGTTTACAAACGACCTCCGCAGAAAGCAATTTGCAGTTGGCTGTCAGACCTGGCACCATCTTTACCTCCAGTGGTATGGCGAGATTTGGAGTACCATCTGGAAGCTATACCATTTATGCAGGTCGTGGATTTGAGTATTCCCTAGACCACCAGCCTATTCAAGTGAGCAAAGGTGATTTGATTGCCCATTGGTTAGAGATTGAGCGCGAAGTTCCCACCGATGGCTATGTGGCTAGCGATACACATGTGCACACCTTGACACATTCAGGTCATGGAGATGCATCGATCGAAGAGCGCATGATCACTATAGCGGCAGAGGGCATCGAGTTGCCGATCGCCACGGATCACAACAAACATATAGATTACCTTCCGGTAGCCAAAGAATTGGATCTGCTGAAACATTTCACACCCATAATCGGGAATGAGGTGACTACTGCTATTGGCCATTTTAATGTGTTCCCCGCATTAGAGGAAGTGCCAGTACCTGACTTTTCATTGACCGATTGGGGTTCGATTTTAAATGGTATTTATCGTACGCCCGATGTAAAGGTGGCCATTTTAAATCACCCCCGGGATTTACACAGCGGCACTATTCCTTTCGGTCCAAAGCTTTTCAATGCGGTGGTTGCTGAGAACACGAGGGACTGGCCGATGCTTTTCAATGCGGTGGAAGTGATTAACTCAGGAGCGACCCAATCGGACATACTATTACTTTTTAGAGATTGGATGGCATTGCTCAACCGAGGATATGACATTACTCCGGTGGGTAGCAGTGATTCACACGATGTGGCACGACATTTTGTGGGACAGGGTCGCACGTATATTCGCTGTGAGGACAGTGCTCCAGGACATATTGATGTCGATGCAGCAGTCAACAGTTTTTTGCAAGGAAGCGTCATGGTGAGTTACGGATTATTGGTAGATATGACGGTAGCCGGGAAATATCGTTCTGGGGAGTTGGCTAGAATTTCTGATGATATGATCAAGCTGGATCTGAAGGTAATGGGTCCTACGTGGACTTCAGCTGACTCCCTACTTTTATTCAGTAATGGACAGCTTGTACGCAGTATGAAGCTACCGCCATCACGGCCAGATGAATTTCCTAAGGGTATTAAATGGCAGGGTCAGTGGGATCTGCCCAGACCACAGCACGACGTGCACTTAGTGGCGATAGCACTGGGACCGGGAGTTGACGGATTGTATTGGAAAACTGCCAAACCTTATCAACCCAGTTCACCGGATTGGACAGCAAAAGTGGCTGGGGCATGTGGTGCCATTTGGTTGGATGGCGATGGTGATGGTCAAAAGTCATCGGCTTATGCATATGCCAAGCCCATCTATGCACAATCGGAGGGAGATTTTCACCGACTCATAGATCTTCTTCGAGAGTACGATCAAGCAGTCGCTGATCAAGTCGCTGGTCTATACCAATCACGGGACAGGAAGATCTCCCAAACCGAAAGAGAAATGCTCCGTGAGCATGCATCAAAGAGCACCGTTGCTGGCTTCGAATCGTACTTAGAAGCATGGCAAGAAAATCAACAGGCGAAATAGTTTTGGACATGGGACTTGACCTAATTCATATGCTAGCGCATGCATTCACGAATGAAGTCATTTGACAGGATTTAGTATTTAGAACTGCAGATATTCTAGCATCCATGACCAACTTTTGTTTCGGTAGTCCTAAGCTCTAGCATATTTCTTCTGATAATACTTGCTAAATAGTAAGAATAGGACTCCGCAACTCAGCCATGCAGGCAAAGTCAGGAAGGATAGGAAAATACCTTGCGAAACCGAGATCGCATAGAAGAATGCGAAACTTGATCCCCATGCTAGAAGAACAGCCGTATTGAATGAAATGCCAGCAATTTTTGCAAAGTTTGTCTGGATGCCCGCCTTTTCCGCAAAGAAGTGCTCGAAGACG
Source organism: Saprospiraceae bacterium (assembly GCA_965223025.1). Classification (GTDB taxonomy): domain Bacteria; phylum Bacteroidota; class Bacteroidia; order Chitinophagales; family Saprospiraceae; genus JABDMH01. The sequence continues at coordinate 1,977,216 of CBDCVP010000023.1, read as the reverse complement.
ATAACGGCACCCATGGGAGCTAAGATGAATCCATAGAGTGCCACAAATCCGAGTAGTTTCATCGCAAAGGCAGGAAACAAGCCAGCGATCGTGGCAACAGCACCTGCAAGAATGGTGACCCAAAAAGTAGAGGCTTTAGGGATGATCGCTTGAAAGGCCAATCCCGCACGATAAATGGTCGGATTTGCGGTAGTCCAACCCGCTATTACCACGGCAACGATGCCAAAAATACCAATGGCATTATACGCCAGTGGACCAGGTGCCACTGTAGGAGCCTCTTGGTTGGCTAAGAAATTTTGTGCTTCTGGACTTTGCAGATATACTGCGTAAAGCAGTGCCGCAGCAATCCAGGCAAGGTAGTGACCCACATACATACCAGCAGCGGTGGTCCATCCCGATTCCGCATTTTTTGCATATCGAAATACAGACAGGTCCGACATTCCGATGTGCATCGCTGCATTGCAAAACCATGACCACATCACAACATGCCAAAATGTATACTTTATTTGGCCTGGGAAGGGTTCTGAACCATTTCCCCATATGTTCCAAAAATCAGAAAAGCTGCCCACACCAAGCTGGCCCAATGCCACAATCCCACAGGCGATGAATGCCAGCACAATAAACGGAGAGAGCCAATTAGCAGCTTTTGAAACAGTGTCATAGCCCCTTGCCGCTATGATGGATATGACAGCTCCGATCAGAAGGACAATGATGACCCAGGTAAGGCTATTGGGCATCGTGTCAGTGAGCTGCGGCATCTCCATGTCAAAAGGAATACCAACGGCAGTGGCTGAAACAGTGATCATCGCTCCTGCCAGAAAACAAAACAGTACACCATTCGCAAGATTGTAAAAGGTAACCAACTTTTTTCCACAGATTTTTTCCAATTGATAGTAAAGTGTGAGTCGGTGCTTTACCGCAATTTCTGCAGTGAGAAATCTCCAGCTGAGAACTGCCAATAAATTGCCAATGAGCAATCCGACAATTAGGTCAAAGGCACTCACTCCAGTGGTTAAGAAAAGTGGTCCGATGACGAATTCAGTGCCAGCTGCATGCTCACCAGCGTACATGCCAAGAAAGCTACGCCACGTTTTCAATCGCGATACAGGTACAGGCTCCCTTTCGAATTCTTCATTGGGTGCGTAAGTTACTTCCGCAGCTTCGCTATTGGTGCTAGTGTGCTGATCCATGATTGGATAAAAGTTGTTTAATAATTAAAAACATCAACTACTCGATGAAGTGATTAGATGGAGATTAATATTTTCTTAGATCGTAATTCTTCTTAAGAAAGGCCTTTTTTACTTTTTTATCAGAAACGACCATACAGGCGCCTAGTGCAGATCCAAGTGGATATTTCGTACTGCATATTTTGAATTCCTTATAGTAGTCCCTGAGTAAATTCATATAAATGTCATTATTTGCAAAGCCACCATCAACATAAATTCTTCTTAGGGATTGGTCCGAAATTACGCGATCAGATGCGGCAATCTGCATGTCCACCAATTCCATCATCAATTGGTGATAGGCTTGCTCAAAATCGACTAAACCACCTAGATCAGTGAGATCGGGCTGATCTCTTTTGATCTGGATGCTCTTAAAGTGAAACCTTTTTTTGAAATTTGCTTTAAGGGATTTGATGACCGATCTATCAAACCTTATTCGCCGATGATATTTAGGAGGTTTGTCAAATGCTTTGCATAAAAATCGTGTTTGGATCTTATACTCATTACCCAAAAACAATCGTGAAGCTGTGGTCGTGCCACCATCAGTTTTCAGAAAATTCAAGCAGTCATTCTGCAGATCCCGGGATGATAATTTCCGATGACTAAATGGGTTGATTGAGATGCTCCATGTGCCAGTTGAGATCAGCACAAAGGGTTTTGGATCTGCCTTAAGATAGGGTAGGAGAGCGGCAGAACTGTCGTGAATACCAACTCCCACTTTTATTCTTTTGCCTTCCACCGGGCAATTAATACTCGTACTTGTGGGAACAATGGGTGCTAATTTCTTATCTATTTGTTCTGCATAAACCCAGGAGTGATAATCGTTTTTAGAAAAGTCCCATAGTCCAGTATGACAGCCTATACTAGTATACTCACTCACGGGAATGTCGGTAAACAGATGGCTTAGGTATTGAGGGAAATGCAGCGACCAGCGTATTTTTTTGAATATTTCTGGTCGGCAATATTTTAACCAATAAAGTTGCAATCCAGAATTTAACATCCCCAGGGGAGGAGAGGCTGTTTCCTTGGCAAAGGTTATTTCGTCTCCATATTTAGCGTGAAATTCTTGTAGTAAATCGGGAGGAAAAGGTTTTAAGTAATTATAAATGGGCGTAATTGCTTGACCACGATGATCGATGTGTACAAAACTGGCTCCGTAGGTAGAAAAATTCAGTGCTTTGACAGAAAATTTCTTCTTGCGTAGTACTTTAGCGAAAGTCTCTCTGATCCACTGTTGGATGGCGCTCAGGTCATCGCAGGGATCTCCATCTTCATCCCTGATTTCTGGAAACTGGTTGTAAGAATGATAAACTTCCTGATAGTTCCTATTAAATAGGAAGAGCTTTTTGTTAGTTTTTCCAATATCGAAGACGGCAGTTACTTCCACTATAATCCGGTGGCGAAGGTTTTCATTCCTCTCGATTTAATCAAAGAATTTCTTACATCTAATGCTCTGTACATGCCCAATGGATCCAAAGCAGCTCCAGATCTTAGTCTTGCCTCTCTAAGTAAAGGTCTGACATCCGTACGATAGGCATTGGTCAATATCTCCTGTGCAAGTGTCACGTCATTGATCCGTCTAACTTCCTCTAACTGAGCGCGATCAATAATGAGAGCTTGTGCATAGGCTGTCCTGATGGCTTCCAGACTTTGCATAAGGTCTTCCAATGGATCTTTAAGGTTATGACTGGCATCTATCATCCAGGCAAGTTCCGGATTATTGGCCACATTGTTTTCCATCCCAAAGACTAATTCATTGAAAATTAGAAAAAGTTGATAGGGTTTGATACAGCCTACGGTGAGGTCATCATCACCATATTTGCTGTCATTAAAATGAAATCCTCCAAGTTTGCCTCTCCAAAGCAGGGTAGACACGATCTGCTCGATGTTGGTGTTGGGTAGATGGTGACCTAGATCAACTAGGCAGTACGCGCGTTCACCACATTCCGATGCCAACAAATGGGAAGTGCCCCAGTCCTGAATGACAGTGCTGTAGAAATTGGGCTCGTAGGGTTTGTACTCTACAAATAATCTCCAATCATTAGGCATGGAGGCATAAATTTCCAGTAGACTTTCCATGGTCCTTTGGAGAGCCTTGCGAAAATTTAGTTGTCCAGGAAAGGACGATCCATCCGCGAGCCAGACGGTCAGGCTCCTAGATCCCAATGATTCACCAATCCTTATGACTTCTTTATTATGTGCTATTGCTTGACGGCGCACAGCTCCATCTGTATGACAGAGAGATCCAAATTTGTAGCTATGTAGCTGGTCATCCTGGTCTTGGAAGGTGTTTGAGTTCACAGCATCAAAGAGTAGGTCATGCGAAGCAGCCAGCGACACAATGTCGTCTGGATCCTCCGGGACATCCCAGGGTATATGGAGTGAAATGGCTCCTGCGGATCTGGTCAAGGCATGGATCAGCCCTACATCATTTATCTTTTCCTCTAGATTACTTGGTTCACCCCCAATGGAAAACCGACCAAACCGGGTGCCTCCGGCACCGAGCGCCCAGCTTGGTATTGCCACCTGAAAGCCTTGGATTTTTCGAACGATTGATTCGACATCTACGCCTCTTTCCTGTAACTGGTCACTTTGATGGGCAAAAGAAGTCTGATGATCGCTGTAGTGCGGTTGGTTGTGATAGGCGATCTGGTCTGATGTGATTTTCATCGAATTGCTTTTATTGGCTTTTTCTTAGCGAACGAATGCATTGGCCATACCACCGTCGACATTGATGATATTGCCGGTGCTCTTGTGCAGAATTGCGGCCAGAGCGAATACTGCATCTGCGATGTCCTCAGGTCTGATGATCTCGTTCATCAGATTTCTCTTGGCATAGAATGCTGGAAGTTCCTCAACGGAGATGTTGTTTGCCTTGGCGCGGCCTTCCGCCCAGGCCCCTTCCCAGATCTTGCTTCCTACGATGACTCCATCGGGATTGACAATATTCACTCGAATTTTTTCTGGGCCTAACTCCGCTGCCAGTAAGCGTGACATATGCTGCTGCGCTGCTTTTGCAGTACCATAACCGACATTATTGGGACCTGCTACTAATCCATTTTTACTGGCAATGTTGATGATGTCTCCACCCATCGCCTGTTTGCGTAATATGTCCACGCCTTGCTTGGCCATCTGAAACTGACCTTCCACTAGGACTCCTTGAAGGATATCCCAATCCTTTTGCGTGGTATCTGTCAGAGATTTAGAAATAGCGAGACCCGCAGAGTGCACGATGATATCTACTCCTCCAAAGGACAGGCAGGCACTATTAAAGGCGTCGGAGATAGATTCATTGTTGGTCACATCACATACCGCATATGCTGCAGTATCCTTGGGGAAAGTAGCATGAACATCTTGCAGCCGGCTCGCATTAATATCCGTCAGCACCACGTTGGCACCTTCTGCAGCTAACTTATCGGCAATGGCTCTTCCTATCCCACCTCCAGCTCCGGTCACGATGGCAACTCGTCTAGATAAGGGTTTTTCTTTGGGTTGTCTCTGTAGCTTCGCCTCCTCCAGTAGCCAATACTCGATGTCAAAGGCTTCCTGCCTGGGCAGGGCTACGTAGCTCGAGATGGCCTCGGCACCACGCATCACGTTAATGGCATTGATGTAAAACTCGCTGGCCACTCTAGCTGTCTGCTTATTCTTTGCAAAGGTAAACATGCCAATCCCAGGAAATAAGATCACCACTGGATTTGGATCACGCATGGCTGGACTGTTCGCACGTTTGCAGCCCTCATAATACTCTGCATAGTCCTTGCGATAGGTTTCAAAAGCAGAGCTGATTTTAAGTTTGACTTTGTCGGTGTCACTGAGATCTTCATCGGGAGCAAGTTCCAGGACCAGTGGTTTGATTTTCGTACGGAGGAAATGATCTGGACAAGATGTACCCAGCGGTGCCAGCCTGGTCAAATCGTGGCTATTTACGTACTCAAGGACGGCTTCATCATCAGTGAAGTGTCCTACCATCCATTTTTCGCTCGAGCATAGACCTCTCAGCACCGGTGCGATACTTGCAGCCTGTTGCAACCGTTGATCTTTGGCCACAGGCTGGACTTTCTGGCCTCCGAAAACTTTTCCCTTTTTGGCGATTTTTTCCGCTACATACCTTCCAGCTTCCTCGATCACCTCGAGACTGTTGATATAGCACTCAAAGGAGGTGTTCCCCCAAGTAAAGAGACCATGTCCCCCCAACACGATGCCCCTTATCCCAGGGTTCTCCTCCAGGCATTTTTCCAACTGAACTCCAAGATCAAATCCAGGTCGTTGCCATGGTAGCCATCCCACTGTATCCCCCCAAATTTCCCTGGTAATTTGCTCACTGTTCTCCGCTGCTGCGATTGAAATCAGAGCATCAGGGTGCAAATGATCAATGTGCGGGAATGGCAAGAGACCGTGAAGGGCCGTATCAATAGATGGGGCACGGCTATCCAAATCGAAGATGCAGTGGTAATAGAGCTCTACCATTTCATCCTCGTGGTCGAGACCCCGGTAGATATTTTTTAGGGCTCTTAGTCGATCACAATACAAACCAGCCACACCTTTTCGTGTCAGAGTCCCTATATCTCCACCAGATCCTTTAACCCACATCACTTCTGTCTCCCTACCTGATAGGGGATCTTTTTCCAGGGTCTTGCAACTGGTATTACCGCCTCCAAAATTGGTGATGCGCAGGTCAGCGCCCAAGAGATTTGATCGGTAGATAAAAAGTGCAATTTCATCACCAGCAAGTGCAGATGCTTTGGTCTCATCCCACAAGTAGTCAACATGATGAAATGTCTGGTTGGTCACGATAGCGTCCATAATGATTTCAAATTAAGTTATGTTCCCTCAAAACTAGTAAAGAAGTAGTCCGGATTATAGTGTTTTGCCACCATCTGATGAAACAAAGTGTTCTGAGGTGTTCTGCTAACAATGGGCAAATATGAATCGTAGATCACTGATAGACAGATTATTGCATGAAAATCACAGAAAAACGTAGCCAGGTGAGAAAACTGCTCCACAACGGACTTCCTCAATGATATTGTCCTAAATTTGATCAACGACATTTTTCAAAGCTCCCAAAAAGTGCTAGGAAACAATAATGACCAGTAAAGAAAATTGTCCAAATTTAATTCTGCTGTTGTTTCTGGCTCTACATGCCAGTGCCCTCTGGGGCCTATCAGATGGTTTGCGATTTACTCATCTTTCGGTCGATGACGGACTTTCTCAAAATTCGATCCGGAGTCTTATGCAGGACCGCAGGGGTTTCATGTGGTTTGGTACTGAGGAAGGGTTGAACAAATTTAATGGACGGTCCTTCGAGGTCTTTCGAAACCTTGAAGCGGATTCAACAAGCTTAAGCGCCAATGACATTCGCAGTATTCTCGAAGACCAGAAGGGTGAGATCTGGGTAGGTACCACAGACGGATTAAATAGATTGGATCCAGCACGAGGTACATTTACACGCATAGACTTACCGAAAAGGGGAGATCATTCATCTCGGCGAAACTTTATCTACAGCATGTTCGAAGATAAGGACGCCAATATTTGGATGGGGACTCGAGATGGTTTTTATCACTTTAATACAAGGGACAGTGTCTTCTCGTTGGTGACAGCACTAGGATCACACCAACTGGGTCAGGTACATTGTTTCTATGAAGATCGGCAGGGTCTGATGTGGATTGGTGCGGACAATGGATTGTATCGAATGAATCGGTCGAGGCAATTGATCGAGTACTATAATTTTGAATTGGGTCCTACCATTCCAACGGCTGTGTCGAGCATCCTGGAAGATCAGCACGGTACTTTGTGGGTGGGCACATTTCATGGCTTATTTAGAAGTGATACCATTAGCAAAGCTTCACTTCCCAATAGACACTTCCGAAGAGTGCAACCCACTCTACCTCAATTGACTGGCAATCAAGAGATGGTGCGTTGTATGTTGCTAGATCATGACAATCTATGGGTTGGTACTTTTGATGGATTGCTGATTTTGAACATCGAGGATGGCTCTTTTCGCAGCTTTCAACATCATCAGACACTACCGGGTACGCTGAGTGCAAATTTTATCAGATCCATCTGCAGGGACAGCCGTGGAGATATTTGGATGGGAACAGTGATGGGTGGTATCAATGTATATCATCGTGACTACTCAGTGTTTGAGAGTGAGTTGAGCGATTGGGCTTACGCCAAAATGAAGGGCAGAATTATCCATTCCTTTGCAGAGGATGCGAAAGGTAATGTGTGGGTGTCGACCAGAGATGGTGGAGTGAGTTATCTGAACCTGCATGCAAAGACAGTGGTCAACTACTTCCATCAACCTGGAGTGTCCAATGGGTTGGCAGTGAATGAAGTGCGAGATCTATTGATTGATGATCAAGGGCGCATCTGGATGGCCACCTATTTTGGTGGTGTCCATCGGTTAGACCCCAAAACGGGGCAATTCACGGTCTACCGAGTGGACCCTGATGATCCTTTGTCTGTCAATGCTGAAAACCAGAACGTCATATTTCAGGACAGTCGTGGGGAGATCTGGATTGCAACTCACGGTGGTGGACTTGATCGCTATGTGCCGGAGTCTGATGGATTTGCTCACTATGTGCATGATCCCGAAGATACCTCCTCGCTCAGTAGCAATATCATCGTCAATCTATATGAAGATTCGCGACAGAACCTCTGGATAGGTACTCGTCATAGTGGTTTGAATAAAATGAATTTGAGGACCGAAGAAATCACGAGGTATCGATATGATAAACATATGGCTAAATCTATAAGCAGCGATGCCATTACTGCCATTCATCAAGATACTTATGGGGCACTGTGGATTGGCACAGAAGACGCTGGATTGAATAGGTGGAATGAAGTGCAACAGGGTTTTGAACACTTTAGGATTCAGGATGGTTTGCCCAGCGACGCCATTCATGGCATTCAGGAGGATGAGAAGGGAATGCTATGGTTGAGCACCAACAAAGGTTTGTCTCACTTTGACTATGAGAAACGCACTTTTATCAATTACGATCAGACAGATGGATTACCATCAAATCAATTCTCCAGATTGGCATGCACCAAGACGAGTGATAGATCCTTGATGTTTGGAAGCATTAATGGTTTTACCATCTTTAGACCTGAGCATATTCTTAAGAATAATTATGTTCCACCGGTCTATATCACAGATTTTAAGTTATTTAATCAGGAAGTTCCCATTGGGGGCAAGAGATCACCATTGCAGAAAGATATTTCTGAGACGACAGAGATCACCTTGCGCAATGATCAATCCGTCTTTAGTCTTGAATTTGTGGCGCTGAATTACCTTTTTGGATCAAAAAATCAATTTGCCTACAAGTTGGAAGGACTGGATGAAAACTGGAACTACATCGGTACTAGGAATAGCGTTGATTTCACGACACTGCCACATGGCGACTATGTGTTTCGTGTGAAGGCTGCTAACAATTCCAATGTCTGGAATGAGGTCGGAGCATCCATTAAAATCACGGTGCTGCCACCTTGGTATAAGACCTGGTGGGCTTACCTGATTTATGCGACTTCATTGATCGGATTGTTATTACTGTATCGGTACAATACATTGGTCCGATTGCGAGAGCGAAACAAACTACACCTGGCACAGACTGAGAAGGAACAAATCACAGAACTCAACAATGCAAAACTTCAATTTTTTACTAATATTTCTCACGATCTGCGAAGTCCGCTTACCCTCATCTTGGGCCCATTAGAGAACCTGTTTCAACTGGCAAAAGGACAACCAAAAATGCTCAAATTATTGTCCTATATCAGGAATAATGCGGAGTATTTATTAAGGCTAATAAATGAGTTACTTGAGTTTAGAAAAGCGGAGGTTGGTGTGACTACACTACACACCGCTCGACGGGATTTGATTCCACTTTTGAGGGAAATTGAACAGGCTTTTCAAGAAAAAGCAGCCGCAAATTTTGTCGATTTTCAGCTTTCTCTACATGAGAAGGAGGTGGTTGGTCAGTTTGATGAGGATCTCATCAGAAAGGCTTTGTATAATTTGTTGTCAAATGCATTTGAACATACAGCAAAAGATGGTACAGGAAAGATCATCTTGGGGGTCAGCTGCAGAGAATGTGAGGACAATAGGACCTGTCATATCTCTGTATCTGATAATGGAATAGGCATACCGCAAGATAGAATCGAGAGAATTTTTGATCCATTCTTTCAAATTGACAGGGGAGATGTAGATAAGAAGAAGGGATTTGGCATTGGATTGGCACTTACCAAAAGATTGATCGCGATGCACAACGGCCAAATCCAGGTCGAGAGCAACTACGGTGAGGGATCTGTTTTTTTGATTGAGATACCTGTGGTTGAAGATGTCGATCAGCATTCAGAGTTGATCGAACAAACGTCGATTATTGATTTTTCAATGACGTCAACAAATACTTTAGATCAAATGGACGCCGTCATCAAAGAGGATTTATCGTCCTTGCCTGGATATCGAAAACCGGTCGTACTTGTCGTAGAAGACAATGAAGAAATGCAATCCTATCTATTTGATTGTTTGTCGTCTAATTACACGGTCCTGCAGGCATTGAATGGACTAGAAGGATTTGATCTGGCCATTAGTGATCATCCCGATTTGGTCATCAGTGACATTATGATGCCTGGTATGGATGGCATTGGTTTTTGCCATAAGATGAAGCAAGATATTCATACCAGTCATATTCCGCTGATTTTTCTCTCTGCCCGCAGCTCCATGGAAACTCGCATTAAAGGGATCATGACAGGGGCTGATAGCTATCTTACCAAACCTTTCTCCTACAATCATCTGCATGCTGTCATCGAAAACTTACTGATGAATCGAAAACAGTTGTGGAAGTCCTATAAGTATCATGGTCGATTGCCGAAGCGTAGAGAACAGACCCTTGGACCACTGGATCGCCGATTCCTAAGACAGCTGGAGGAGGTTGCAGAAAAGCATATTAAGGATACAGAATTTAGTGTGGAGCAATTTGCCAGGGAGATGACCATGAGCAGGAGTTACTTTCACAGAAAGCTCAAAGCTCTTACTGGATTATCTGCCAGTGAGTTTATTAAGGAGACCAGGTTGAAGAATGCCATCAGATTTCTTGAGGAAAATCAATTGACCATTAGTGAGATCGCCTATGAGGTGGGATTTAGTTCTCCAAACTATTTTGGTCGCTGTTTTCGCAATAAATACGGCATGAGCCCCACTGAATACAAAGACGATGGCCTTGCCGTCATGTAGCCATTATAAGCGATAGTTTGGCGATTGTTTTGCGGTGGTTGAGGGGATAGTTGGCTATGGCACTTTCATTGTTTGAGAATCACTAAACAATAGAGAACGGCTGAGCCGTAAAAATATAGATCGATGAGACGACGTAAATTTATGGTAGAGGGAGCGATGACAGGTGCGGCCCTTTTGTATGGGATGAGGTCGGGAGACGCGCTGTGTTTTCGCAGGAAAGTCACCAAAACGGATACACATGTACATCTGTTTAATTTGGATGAGATCAATTATCCCTGGTTGGAAAAGGCAACAGAAATTAAGAGGCGGTATGAAATTCATGCCTATCAGGAAGCGACGAAAAGGGCAAACATTGGCAAATTCGTCTTTATGGAGAGTGGCGCCGATCCAGCACAGAGTTTAAAAGAGATTGAATGGGTCATTAGCCAAGCTGAAAAAGATGACCGACTAGCAGGGATCATAGCTCGGGCAGATTTTGATCAACATGGCCATCTGACTCCCAGCATTGATCAGCTGACACGGACACCCTGGGTGAAAGGCATTAGAGGTCGCATCAGTGAAGAAATGTTCGCTTCACCGGCCTTTGTAGAAGCACATAGGAATCTTGGCAAGCACGGACTTAGCGCCGACATTTTGTTACACCCTCCTCAAGTCAAGACAGCCATCAAGGCGTTTAGCAAATGTCCAGATACGGTGATTGTGCTGGATCACCTAGTCCATCCCAAGATTGCCAAGGGTGAGATTGTGGAATGGAAGAAGTGTATCGACATGCTATCGGAGCTGCCGCATCTACACTGTAAAGTGTCGGGAGCGATCAACTTTGCTGGAGACGAATGGAATGTAGCAACGATAAAACCGTGCGTGCTGTACATCATTGAGAAATTTGGTTTTGACCGCATCGTCTACGGCGGTGATTGGCCCAATTCTCTGAGATTCAGTGACCACTATATGGATTGGGCTAGAGCTTTTGAGAAAATCACCAAGGGATTTTCTGCGGGAGAATTGCGCAAGCTCTATCATGAGAATGCAGATCGAGTTTACCGGCTTTGATAATTATTTTCGTGAAGCCCACTCTGCCGGATAAATGGTGCTAGCCGATTCCAATTTTTGTTGAGGGCTTACAAAAGTAAGAATGATAGGTATGACTCCTATGAATAACTTTTTGCCTAGCGTTTTGTCAGGATCGATTTTAAACAAGATTCACATTTCCATTAAATCATCATTTCGAGCATGCATAGCTCTAATTTTAGTACCCACATTCTGGGGCTTGGCTCATTCTGGTGAAATTCCAGATGTGGAGTACCGGATTTTCCAGTTTCCCCAAGATTAAATGCCTAGGATCGAAGGTAAAAGCGGGTTTGCTAAAAGATCTTGATCGACTGTACCTCTACATGAAAACATAGGATGATTACTGGGATTTTGCTGTCCCTGGCTGGGAGCAAGATCTTTTTGAACTGGTGGCCGACGCTGATTTATCAAGAGGTCCATTTATCAAGCAAGAAGCGCAACGAGCACCGTGACCAGATACCGATCGAAGGTCTCCATTTCAAAGGACATGGCAGCCACACTCAAAACTACCACTTCTTCACCCCTGCAGTAGAAAAAGATCTGGCGATGATCTGGGGCTACACACCTCGGATTAAGAAATTTCCACACTGCAACATGGTCATCACAAATTGTGAAGGCAGCTCATAAGATAGTGATCCAAGCATGATTCAGTTCGCGCCCTCGTCTGGGGTCGCGAGTAACTTGGGGGCTTGATAGTCAGCCATCATGTTGGACTGGGTCCATTTTGAGCCACATTTTCCCAGTATGAAACATATGGGAGAGAATAGGCAACATGAATGACCATGATGACCCAGCAGGTTCCATAGTATTGGTCTGAGCCTACATCGCTTCTCACTTCGGCAAAGGAGGAGGATGAGCTCCCTCTTGTTGATTCGAATACCTAATAAGCCTGGTTGCACAAGCAATAAAATAGACTTTGCTAGCTAAAAAATTTAAAATCACAAACTATGAAAAGTAATCCGCCAACTGAATTTGCAATGAAATGCGTCCGGGGGCTGTTGGTCCTGGCCATCTATGCTATGTGGCCAACTCATATATTGTCTCTTGGTGAGTCAGCACTCTCCTACGAATCTTCGGCAAGTGCCCTTGCATTTCCAGTAACGGGGAAAGTGACCAATACCAATGGTGAAGCTGTTATAGGTGCAGCTGTCCTGATCAAAGGAACGACGATGGGTACTGCCACAGATGTTGAAGGCAATTTCAGCATCGAAGTTCCAGATGACAAAGCCACTTTGGTGATATCCTACCTCGGACATGATCCGCAGGAATTCATAGTTGGTAATAGAAGAGTTTTTGATGTCGTGCTGGTCGAATCTTCATCATTGCTTGACGAAGTGGTCGTGGTGGGTTATGGAACCCAGCGAAAGATTGACGTGACTGGTGCAGTTTCTACCATTGGAGGCGATGAGATCACTGCCCTGCCAACACCCAACTTTGAGGAGGGAATGCAGGGAAAGATAGCTGGTTTGGAAATGAAGAAAACTTCAGCTGAACCTGGTGGAGGGATTTCGATTAAAATCAGAGGCACAAACTCACTACTGGGAAACAACGAGCCACTGTATGTCATTGATGGATTTCCCATGACTAATGATAACCAATCTCGACCGGGTGGCTGGGAGAGCCAAGATGCACTAAATCTACTATCGAGTCTCAATGCCAGCGACATTGAATCTGTGCAAGTGCTAAAGGATGCATCGGCTACGGCCATCTATGGTTCCAGAGGTGCCAACGGGGTCATCCTCATTACGACCAAAAAGGGACGTGCGGGAAGGACGATGATAGATTTTGAGTACAGTCATACGGTATCAAATGCCAAAGCTCCTTTTGAATTGTCAAATGTGGAAGATTATGCAAGGATAGAAAATGAAGGCATCACGAATACCGGTGGAGTTGATTTTCGATATACCGAGAACAATACCTATGGATTGCAGAATGCTACTCCTGAAGAACTCGGTGCAAGATTTGGTCAGGGAACAGATTGGGTGAATGAAGTATTACAACCTGGGCATGTCAATAACTATAATCTTTCCTTTCAAGGTGGAAATGAGCGTACTACATTCTTGATATCAGCCAATTATTATGATGAGACAGGGGTGGTACTTACCTCCAATTTTAAAAAGGGCGCATTGAGGGCCAATGTGAGCAGTCAAGTCACAAAGCGACTGAAAGTTGGAGTCAACATGAGTGGTTCTCGATATACTGCCGACAGGTTTTCTCAGAGTGGAAGAATTATTGGTGGTGGTCCAGATCGCTTAGGTGTTATTACTGAGGCCTTTCGTGCCAATCCAATGACGACACCCGAAACTCCACATCTAGAGCCGAATGACCTTTTGCAGTATTCCCCCGGTCGAGGAAACGTCACCAATTTTGTTTATAATCCGGTCCAGCAGATTCAAAAGGTAGATAATTCAGACGCCATGAATTTCTTTCTGGGTTCCCTTAACCTTGAGTATAGCATCTTCGATGAGTTAAAGGTAGTGTTTCGTGGTGGTGGTAATATTCAAGGACAGGAAAGAATCAATTTTCAGCCATTCAGTACTCCGGTAGGTGCCTGGTGGAGCGGAATTGGTACCCACAGTTTTTTCGATCGACGAAACTTCGTGTTTGAGAACTTTGTGAATTACAATAAAAAGTTTGGTGGGAAGCACAATATCAATGCGACCCTGGGTTATTCGGCGGAGAAGGACAGAATACAAAGCAAGAGCCAATCTGGAAATGGATTCAATTTTGACATTCAACGCATATATGGTTGGGCACAATTGGCGGTACCTGCTCCTATTAATATTAATGAATCTGAACGAACACTTGCGTCAACCTATGGACGACTACTTTATAATTTCGATGATCGATATCTTGTGACTTTTACCGGAAGGCGTGACGGCTCGAGTGTATTTGCAGCTAATAATAAATATGCTTTCTTTCCTTCGGTAGCTGTTGCCTGGGTTGTTTCAAATGAAGCTTTTCTGGCAGATGTCGATTGGCTGTCCAATCTAAAGTTGAGAGCAAGTTTCGGACAAGTTGGAAATCAAGCCATAGCACCATATCAATCATTGGCTAGGGTCGGATCACGTATTTATGTGGTTGGTGGCTCCAGAGTGAGTGGATTGGCTCCCACATCTCCCGCTAATCCCGATTTGATTTGGGAAACTACAGAGCAGCTTGACATTGGCTTTGATGCAAGCTTGTTGGAAGACAGGTTTCAACTCAGTGTGGATTTTTACAAGAAAAACACACTAGACCTACTACAGAATAAACCGGTTTTGGCCACGACTGGCTATGAAACATTTACTACCAACTTTGGTGAGATCTCGAATACCGGCCTTGAATTATCGCTGGGTGGAGCTATCTTGTCTGGTTCCAACCTGGGATGGAATACTGCAGTGACATGGAGTTTTAACCGAAACAAAGTGGAAGACCTTGGAACAGCTGCCGACGGCAGTCCCCTCATGGATGCTCTGCCTCCACCAAATGGTCTCGCCGACGGTAGAACACTGACAAGGTTTATCGTGGGTCAGCCCGTTGGTACTTTTTGGGGATTAGAATGGCTAGGTAATTTATCACAGGCCGATGTAGATGCAGGTGTTGCCTTTTCCGGTGGTCTCAACGAACCAGGAGACCAGAAGTTTCTGGATGTAAATGGTGATGGACAGATTACGGCCGCAGACAATAAAATCATTGGAAGTGCTCAACCCGATTTCATTTTCGGATGGGATAATACGTTTAGTTATCGGAACTTCTCACTCAACTTCTTTGTCAATGGCGTAGTTGGTGGCAAAGTGATGAACCTGCTTAAGCAGTATACCGAATTGGGAGGCAATAGGGGTGGTGGTGGACATCCTTCGAAGGAATATGCAGAAAACCACTGGACACCGCAAAATACCGAAACTCGATTTCCTAGACCTGGAGGAGGAGGGGGAATTGGGTCTTCCTACTTCTTAGAAGATGCCACATTTGTTCGCCTGCAGAGTGCTTCCTTGAATTACAGAATACCAACGAATGATTTGGGACTGGAATGGTTTAGAAATGCCTCCGTTTATGTGAGAGGATCCAACCTATTTGTCATCACCGATTACTCGGGATTTGATCCAGAAGGTCAATTTTCGGGTCAGGACAATGCAACGCAGAATGTTGACTTAGGTAATTATCCAAGACCCCGAAGTGTAGAGTTTGGTGTCAAATTGGGATTTTAGACCGTTTTTATCTATACATTAACACAAATAGATGCAATTCATGAACACTCTTGCTAAAGTTTTCCATTTCCTAGAAAACTCGAGCGATATAGTGAAGTGCACTCGATTAAATATTAATATAATGAAAGCAAGAATATTGATCTTGATCGTCACAGCCATACTTGTTGTGGTCAGTTGTAATGATGATTTCCTGGAAGAACAGACCTTTAGTCAGATCACACCTGAACTTGTATTTACCAATGCTGCCAACGCTCAGCTTGCGGTTAATGCACTTTATACAGAATTCTTCCATAATTTCAGTGATATGCGTGGCTTCTGGCCTGCAGGGTGGATGGGTAGAAATCAGGAGTTTTCATCCTATAATCAGAATGCTGCCAATGACCTTCAGTATAATTCTGGATGGACCCAGCTGTATTGGATGTGGAGAGGTCTTTACAGAGGTGTGAATGCTTGCAATACGGCTATTGTTGGAATCGGTGATATGGAAGCTGGAGATGCGATTTCGGAAGAAGAAAAGACCCAACTCATAGCGGAGTCCAGATTTTTGAGAGCGCATGGCTATTACTATCTGCTTAGATTATTTGGTGGTGTGCCCTTGCATACAGAGCCCACTGAAAATCCAGAAAATGCTACTAAAGGAAGAAGCAGTGCTCAGACCATTTTCGAGTTTATCGTGGAGGATTTAAAGTTTGCACAACAACATCTACCAATTAATTGGAGTGGAGGTTTTCCAGATAATGGCAGGTGTACCAAGGGGGCAGCCACTGCCACATTAGCACAGGTGTACGCTTGCGTGTCGGGGGCTCAGTTTGAAGGCAACGATGCTCCGCAGGGAGAATCCGGAGATTTTAACAACATCAGCCAGAAGTACTGGAACGAGGCTAGAACTGAACTGGCAAGTATGATCGATGAGAGTAATCCCTCACAAGCCAAAGCTCCATACATGTATGCCCTAGAGGCCGATCTCGCTAGTCTCTACGCAGGAGGTCAGCAAGTTAGTGGTGCATGGTCTCCCATTCGGCCAGCCAATGACTTGGGGTCTGAGGTAATCTGGGCTGCTAATTATGAACCAAGCATATATCAAGGTACATGGCTATTTAACCACTGGCCTAATCGATTTATTTCTCCGTATGTCCAAGAGAGATTTGAATCGGATGGATACCGTGCAAGGATAAAGATTGACTCAGTTCACAGGGCAGCACAGGACAGGTTGGTCTGTAAGCACATTAAACGCAACTGGGCAGGAAACAATAATGAAAATAATATTTACTGGGCCAGATACGGCGGTATACTCCTGCTAATGGCCCATGTGGAAAATGAAGTAAATGGCGGCCCAACTCAACTTGCTGAAGACTGTCTTAATGCAGTGAGGGCTAGGGCACGAAATGGAGACGGTGTGAACACCTTCACGGTACCACTTGATGTGGCTTCTGGATTGAGTTATAATGACTTTAAGGACGAGGTGTTTGACGAGAGGGTAGCCGAGCTATTTGTGGAATTTAAATTCTGGTCAGACCTTCAAATGTCCGGCCGACTTGAGAGGGATTGGGCCATATTGGCTTCGGGAGATACTGGTGATCGAGGTACTTATAGAAAACAGTGGAAGTTTTTGCCCATTCCACAAAGGGAGATCGACGTTTCCGGCGGGTTAATAAGTCAGAATGCCGGACACTGATCTAATGCAGTACCAATGAAATCGTAGAATGACACACCTCCTCGAATCGGGGGTGTGTATTTTTTCAAACCGGCAATAAAATGAAGGGGATCCCGATCTTTTTAACCTTGATAGCGGGATGGGCAATGGTCCATTTTCCCCTATTCGCTCAGGAACAACTCCTTTCTTATCCCGAACAGTGGCAGTTTGAGAAACGGTCACTCGGGATAATCCTTGCCAGTGATCAGCAACTGATCGATCTGCAGGACCCCGATAGAAAAATTGAGCTTTCGACTCGGATTGAACCAAGGTGGGAAGTTTACGCATGATCTGTGATGCAGCGACAGCCATGGAAGTTCACACTGTGAAGATTGCCTTTGATCACTTTTTCCGGCAGTATCGGCAGCAGGGAGGGATGGCGAAACCCAGCTTTCGCGGAAGGGAATATCAGATTGCATGCACACCCGTACCCGACAAAAGACAGATCCCAGGGAAAGCTCTTTTTCAGATCTATCTAGATGGGGAAGGGAAGGAAAGGAAAGGGAAGCATCCCTCTGAAAATATACTGCGGTATTATCAGAGTGTCTGAAGAGTCTCACGTCCAGGGTTCGGAAGGAAACGAAATTCCTTTCGAATATGAAATTGATAAGATGACCATTTGAATGGAAGAAAACAATGGCGGGAAATGGCTTGATTTATACGGCGATATTAGATGAAATCAATCCGTTTGAAGGTTCATTAGAAAAATGATTTTCGAGAAATGCAGTACCAAGCAATATCCGGGTCTCTGCTCGTACTAGTTTGTGGCGCCCTCCTTGCAGGTTCGTGCAAACAGGAGGAATCATCCCATGGTTGTGGTGAAGACATCCGGATCCCGCGAAATACCTGCCATTGTGAAGTTGGAGTAAATCATTTTGATCTGATTGATATGGCCTCGGATGAATGTGCGTACCATTTCCTGGTCAACAACCTCGACTTTCTCACCTTCTACATCGGCAAGATCCACAAGGAGTATCCTATCCAAGACATGCAGAAACTGGCAAAAACTGTGAGAGAACAAGACTGGGATGTGATCGTGGAATTAGGAGGCGTGCTCGGTCCTGGCTGGGGTGATCTCACGGATGTCGACAATGGTAAAGAAAGTGCCCTGGTCGAAATCAGAAACTGTAAAAACTGGATTGCCGCTGGTGGAACAATTGATTATGTCATTTTTGATGGTCCCGTCAGGAGACTACTTTATGGGAATATCCAGAAAAACCTGCAGGAAAACAATGGAGTGCTGGTCAGCGGGCATTTCAACACCAACCGGGCCCCTTTCTCCTATGAGGAGGCAGCAGATCAGATCATTTTCAGTATGCAGGAATGGAGAAAGGTCTACCCGAAGATTAAGTTCATCTTGGGATGCAATTTTCCCAACTGGGGATGGAAGGGACAACAGGATTATCATAGACGTCAGGCGGATGGCATGAACTGGGGGGACTATTGGGATGTAATTCAGATAGTCATGAATAAGACGCAATCTACCGATACTAAATTCAGCCGGGTGATCGTCGACTGGCCTTACAACTACGCAATAGGGGAAAGATATTCACCAACTGCTGGCAATGATCCCACGGCTTTCGACTGGATAGCAAGGATTCGAGAACTGGAGGATTATGTTAAGGAGTTGAGGCTGGATTTTTACCTTTACACCAATACCGAGGAACAACAATCAAGCGCAGTCTACAGCGAAGGCACTCTTAAGTATGTAGACCTTTACCGCCAGCGGGGTGGCGCACCAGATGGATGGAATGTGCAATCCTGGTACAAGGTGCCCACAAGTTTCGGTCCTGAAAATCAACAATACTCCATGTCTTGGTTGACCAATGAAGTCATTAAGAAACTAAGATGATCGGGTCAATCTAAGTGTCAATCAGTAAATCACATGAAAAAGAGCATTCTTTTTGTCTTACTGGCTGGAATCTTTATTCTTCTTGATTGCCACATCGATAGGAAGCCACCCAACATAGTTTTTATTTTCTGTGACCAAATGAGTCCCAGAGCCATGGGATGGACAGGCCAGATGGAGGTAAAAACACCCCACCTGGATGATTTTTCTGAGATAAGCTATTGTTTTACGAACGCGTATTGTACTAGTCCGGTTCGTGCTCCGGCCAGGCATTCCATATATACGGGAGTATATCCCTCTCGTCATTGGGTATTGAAAAATGACATGAGAATGAATGAAGAATATACCACTCTCATGGCCATGATGAATGATCGAGGTTATACCACAGCCAATATCGGTAAAATGCACAATGCACCATACCACCACCGCCGCGATTTCCAATATGTTTTAAACCATGAATTCTTTGTTGGGCCTGCCGGAATTTCCCACTATGAAGCTTACCTGCGCTCCGAGTTTGAAGAACGAGGCATAGAAGACTACAACCCATACGAGCAAGTGCCTGAAGGGAAGGTCTGGCTTCAGGTTAAGGATGGGATCGCAGCTGTAAATCCCCTGCCTGAGGAACTAATACCGGAGCAATGGATGACTAGGGAGGCGTTGAAATTTATGGATAACCAGGAGGTGAACCGGCCTGGGAAACCCTTCTTCCTCCACCTTTCTTACTTCCCACCTCACCATCCGTACATGCCGATCAAAAAGTACGCCGACATGTACCTTGACAAAATGAATGAGCTGGAGCTGCCACCGAACTACGATCATGAAAGACTGCAACGATGGTGCAAGGCCAGCCTAATGCGGCCCGACTCCCTTTCCATCGAAGATGTGAAATATTTCAGGGCGCTCTATTTTGGCTTTATGAGTCAGCTGGATGCAGCCCTCGGGGATCTCTTCTCTGGAATGCAGGAAAGGGGCTTGCTCGACAATACCATCATCGTTTTTACTGCTGACCACGGAGATAATCTGGGAGAACATGGGCAATTCTATAAAGGGAATATGTATGAAGGTTCAGTTAGGGTGCCGTTGATGGTCTTCTGGCCCGGCCACAGTCTCAAAGAAAGGAAGATCCTCAGTGATAATGTATCCCAAGTTGACCTGGTGCCAACCCTCCTGGAAGCTGCCGGGATCGAATCTCCTGACTATCTGGCAGGCAGAAATTTGATGCCACTCATCAGAGGAAGTGAAAGCTGGGAGGATCAGTCGGTATATGCCGAATTCTATTCCCGGAGCAGGGAACCCAGTCAGTTGATGTTGCGCAAGGGCGACTATAAATTCATTTATAACGCTGATACTGAAAGTGGGGCCTGGGAGACCTATTTCTATAATATTAAGCAAGACCCATGGGAAATGAATGATGTAACTAACGATCCGGAGAATGCTGATTTACTATTAGACTACATGGGTGAACTCATGGATGAGTACTGGTTCGGCATGCAAGGTCATGCTCCGCCGTCAATGCCTGAAATCGTATCGCGGGTGACCTATGATATTGAGTGGCCTACTGATCCTTGGAAGCCTGTGAAAATAAATACAGATAATAAATGACAGAAATCCTTATAAAAATAGTGCACTCGATGCAGTTATATAGTGATCGATCTATCTGCTTCAACACTACTAGAGGAGTGAAAAGCAGCTCCTTCCAGCTTAGGTGCTCCACTATCATCATCTTTATGCTCCTAAGTTTCATCCATGCTGATAGCCAGATATCTGCTGAGTCTATGACTAGCGTGAAAATCGCGGCAGTACAGATATCGGGATACGACAAAACGGTGACACCCGGATTCAAGATCGATGCAGCTGAAAATGCAGTGAAATATATTGAACGGGCTGCAGAAGACACCGCGCAGTTGGTTGTGTTTCCGGAGTACTATCTGGGTCGGATTTCGATTCCTGGTAGAGAGACAAAGTTGATAGGAGAGGTAGCAGCCAAAAACAAGATCTATGTGATTATAGGTTCATGGGAAGTGATGAATGACAGTATATTTGGAAATGCAGCCTTGCTATTTGACCGCAATGGTGAGATCATGGGTAAATACTATAAAACTCATGCAGCGGTAGATAAATTCGATGGAGAGCCTGCCTATTCCCAACCTCCAATAGGTAAGAGTCTTGATTGGTTTATCGAAAATGATCCGGAATGGATCATGCAAAGGGGCAACGCGTTTCCCGTTTTTGACCTGGACTTTGCCAAAATTGGTATCCTCACCTGCTATGATGGTTGGTTTCCAGAGCCGTTTCGGATTCTCGCTCTTAAGGGAGCGGAGATCCTAGTCTGGATGAATAGCCGACAAGGTAGTGTAGAGGATTACATCGTTCGGACTGCCATGCATCACAATACTGTATCAATGGTCTGCACGAACCAAGCCTACGGCAAGGGGACCATGATAGCTGAATGGCCGGGCAATAGAATTAAAGCCATCTGTTCAGAGAGGAAGGAGGATTATATTGTTGCATACCTTGATTTGGGTCGCTTGCGTGCGGCCAGATCAAAAAGCCGTAACACTCAGCAGAGGAGACCCGATATTTATCAGGAGATCTTGCAAGATATTCCACGTTAAACTCAGCATTGGAATCATAGTATATGACAAAACTTAGTTGGGCCAACAAGCTAATATGGACGGACAAAGGACCACGAGAAAGAGACTTATCTCCCCCATACTCGAATAGGGACTGTGATGCTGATAAAGAAGTGTGGGATAAACTCCAATTAAATCTAAACGTGATCTGGTTTGAAGAAGGCTAAAATATATCGATATCAATATTGACACGGATCAAATTATTATCAATTAAACATTAATGATGCCAATGAAAGATTATATGGAAGAAAAACGCGATACCTCTTCTGAAGCTATGACCCATGCTATTAACCGGAGAGATTTTGTAAAACTCAGTGGAGGAGCAGCCGTATCAATGGCCGTACCTACTTTAGGCTCGGCTAGGTCAACTTCAGATATGCCTTTGCGAACCTTGGGAAGAACGGGCGAAAAGATCTCAATGCTGACATTAGGTGGATACCATATTGGCTTACCGGAAATCTCGGAGGAACGATCGATAGAGATCATTCGAGCAGCCATTGATGGTGGGATCACACTACTGGATAATGCTTGGAGATACCACGATGGGCGAAGTGAAGAGTTAATGGGTAAAGCCCTCAAGGAGGGATACAGAGACAAAGTTCTACTCATGACCAAATTTCCAGAACGAACCCTGGATGGAATCAAAAAACAGTTGGAAGAAAGCCTAGATCGTTTGGGTACAGACCGAATCGATTTAATGCAGTTTCATCATGTGGCTCACGAGGCGGGAGTAGTTGATGCCATCTACAAAAATGGGTTGCTTGACTGGGCAGTGGAACTGCGAGACCAAGGAGTATTTAAATATATCGGCTTCACCGGCCATTGTCATCCCCAACCTCTGATTGACATGATCAAGAGAGGCTTTGAATGGGATACGGTACAGTTTCCCGTTAATATAGGGGATCACCACCAGCCAATAAGCTTCGAAAGGAAACTCATGCCCCTGGCGGTAGAAAAAAACATGGGTATTCTTGCGATGAAAACCAATGGTTTTGGATTGATCGGAAAATCAGGGGTAGCTACACCAGCAGAGTGCATACGGTATGCTTTGAGTCTACCGACCACCTCAGTTGTATCCGGAATTGATACATTGGAAATATTAAGAGAGAATATTACCAGCACCAAATCCTTTGAACCCTATAGTGAGGAGGAGTTGGCTGAACTTCGACTAAGATCCAGCAACACCGATAAAGAATTGGAGCATTACCGGAAGGATATTTAATCCTTTCAAACCCGGTTGGGATTAGAATGAATGCAAACGTCGGGTGGTAGCATGCAATAAGAGATTGGGAATGCTGGGATCGACATGGAGAAGTAGACGTGCTGGTCAGTGAGCAAGGAGGTCTATCCTCTTAGTCATTTCCCGAATCGACCATAGGATATGTCAACTGCATCATATTATCTAGTCACATTATTTGCAGTAATGTCTCGTCTGGCCTGTGAGGGGATGCATTGTACCGATGCCTATACTGCCAGTCCACTCTGCTCACCAACCCGTGCCAGCATTATGTCGGGAGAGTATCCGGCTTGTCTGTACTTGACCCAGGCCATTACATCTAGTAATGTAGCCAAGCCCAAAGCATTGCCCCCAGAACCAAATCAATACTGTGGGGAAGTACAGAATAAAAACCATATGCCGCTTGAAGTTTTTACCCTCGCCGAAGGACTTAAAGAATCGGGCGTATTAAACGGCACATTAGGGAAATGGCATTTAACCAATGCATACCCGCGATGGTTAGTAGGTGATTCTACATACAATGCGGAGCATCAGGGGTTTGATTACGTGATTGGAGCTGACACTAGAAATTGATAAGATGCTATCTAATACCAGAAGAAGATAAAGCCATATATAAAGAAACGGGCTGGATTAACAGTTGAATCCCTTGATTACCCACATTTCTTACAGCATGATGAAAGTAAGTCAAAGATGGTAGAAGAAATTTTCCACTCCCAATTGTTGAGATTAATCTAAGAGAAATGAAACAAAGCATTACCCGCAGATCTTTTGTGAAAGCCGCCGGAATCACTGCTGGTTTAATTCCAATGGTTCCCTCGATGTCTGCCATTGCAGGGTACCGGGAAATAGGAACCAAACCCGGAGTTCCACAGATCCCATATGGTGCAGTTTATTTCAGGAAGTCAAATCCTCCCCGCGAAGACTGGGAACAGGATTACAAAACGGCTTCAAAAGATGGCATCAACACTTTCAGGCACTGGTTTGTTTGGTCTGCCATTGAGACTTCTCCAGGTGTCTATGACTGGAAAGATTATGACCGCCAGTTGGAACTTGCAGAGAAATATGGTATCCGAACGGTCATTGCGGAAATGACGGCCTTGGCTCCTCAATGGGTATTTGACCAATACCCTGAAGTGCTCTACGTTGACGATAAGGGCAGTAGTCCTTTGAGCGGGATATCACCCGCCACCGCCACCGGGGGATACGCTAAGGGTAATGCCGGTGCCATTTGCATGAATACGAGAGCCGGAAGTGACTTAATTGGTTCCTTCCTTACTGCTTTGGCCGAAAGGTATAAGGGCCATCCGGCTCTGATGGCGTATGATGTCTGGAATGAATGTTTTTATCCACCCGATATCTGCCACCATGAAGCTACAAGGCAGGTCTTTATCGGGTGGTTAAAGGAGAAATATGGTTCATTGGATGAGTTAAGAAAGGCATGGAGAAGGTTTTCACTTCGCTCCTGGGACCAGGTGCAGATTCCAAAGATCACCTGGCCCTGGCCCGAATGCCAGGATTGGATTTATTTCAGAAAGGACAATTTCTACGATCATATGCAATGGAAGGTGAATGTGCTGCGGGAGGTGGATCCACAGGTCCTGATGACAGCTCACGGGATAGGGAATAGTATCAACTGGGTCTTTTCGCATGGCTCAGACCATTGGGAGGCTGCAAGCCATGTTGAGTCCTATGGATTTACATTCGTACAGACCCGGGAAGGCAATGATCCAATTACCCAGTGGCATTCAGTGGACCTGGTGAGAGCTGGATCCAGGGGCAAACCATTCTGGCATGCTGAAGCTCAGGCCGGTCCGTCTTGGTACGCAAGTATGATCGGAAGAGAGAAGGAAGACGGACGCATTGCTGAGCCGGAGGATGTACGAATCTGGAATATGATCACTTTAGCTGCCGGTGGCAGGGGCATATTATATCCCCGCTGGCGACCACTGCTGGATGGCCCTTTGCATGGTGCCTTCG
This sequence comes from Saprospiraceae bacterium, assembly GCA_965223025.1. Lineage (GTDB taxonomy): Bacteria > Bacteroidota > Bacteroidia > Chitinophagales > Saprospiraceae > JABDMH01. Next base: position 1,952,114 of record CBDCVP010000023.1, on the reverse strand, counting down.
GCCCTTACAGTATGGATGGTAGTAGGAATGGGAGGAGCACTGAGATGAGCCGGGTGGCAAAATGGGCCAATGATCCAAAAAACCAATCCATTTTCGAAGCTATGCCCGTGAAAGGAGATCTGGGGATTCTATTCTTGTACGAGACTGCATCGTTCAGCTACCTTTCCCGGAATACTTCCGGTGCTGACTGGTATCCACAGGCATTGCGAGGGGCGTGTAGGGGATTTATCCTCAACAACCTGCAGGCCGACTGGGTCCACCCGGATGACCTGGATGAATACGAGGTGATCTACCTACCTTATCCGGTAGCAATCACCGAACAGCATGTCAGGCTGATAAAGGAGTGGGTCCTAAAGGGGGGAACCCTAATATCTGAAGGCTGCCCGGGCTATTTCGGAGGCAATCTGCACGTCGGTGAGACCCAGCCTAACCTGGGACTGGATGAACTTTTCGGCGCCCTGGAAAAGCGAGTGGAATTCATGTCGGATATTGATACCCCTTTCAGGCTAGAGGGAGTCGAATCATCGTATGTGGGAGGTGGATACAAACAGGAATACCGGCTGGAAAAAGGGACCGCCATGGCCTGGTACGAGGATGGGGCGGTGGCAGCAGTCAGTCATCGTTTTGGCAAAGGCCGGACTTTGCTTGTGGGCACCCATCCCTCCATCTACTGCCATAGGGTGAAAGGGGGGATCAACACTGAGTATTTCAGAGAGATTTTCAGGTTCACCGAACGTGAACAATTGGTATCGGCTTCCAACCCATCTATTCAGGCCCGGTTGCACAGGAAGGATAAGAACTACTTCCTCTGGATCGTAAATCCCACAAGGGAAGTGCAGGAAACGGGCATCAAGATCTCAGATGCTCTGGGTAAGATGAAATTCACTGCGTCCCACTGGAATGAATACAGCTTGGAAATGGCCGAAAATCGGTTTACGGCTCAGGTACCTGCCAGGGACGTGCTCATTCTGGAATTTAAATCATGAACATACAACTCTTTTTCCTGTGAAAATTGAAATCCTTGTATACCTGATCCTAGTTCTCACTTCAGGTTTTTCATTAGACTCTCGCTGCCAGGACGGGATCCCGGAAGATGTCCCCCTTATCAGTTAAAGAAAAACCAAAGAATTAAAAAGGCTATCTGCTTGAATGGCTCGAACAATGGCACCTGGCGGATTCGATGGCCTGTTAATTCTTCCACTCGGGGTTCTTTGACCAAAACCCACTAAATATGGCCAAGAGCCATCTAGTGTATCAACTGCTTCATTTCTGCTACCACCGATGCATACTCAGGATCATTCACCAGGTTGTTATATTCCAGCGGATCCTTGTGGTGATCATATAATTCACTCCCTAATTTCCCATCTTCCCATTCAATGTAACGCCATTGGGAATTCTTCACCGTTTTACCCATACTGCCGTCAACCCTGGTCATGACTGATTGCACAAAAGTTCTAAAATCCTGCTCGGGCTTATTCAAAATTCTGTGAAAACTCTGGCCTTCCAGATAATCGGGAGTGTTTTTGAGGTTGAGTAATTCGGCTAGGGTAGGATAGATATCGATGAATTCTATCATCGCATCTGTTTTTGTGCCTTTTTGCTTTACTGCTGGACCGGCTACAATGAATGGTGCACCGGTTGAATGTTCGTAGAGTGTAAACTTGTTCCACCAGTCATGATCGCCCAGATGATAGCCATGATCCCCAAAAAAGAAAATATTTGTACTCTCAAGCTGTCCTGTATCTTCCAAGGCATCCAGGATTTTACCCAGTTGCGCATCCATAAAACTGATGCAGGCGTAATAGGATCGGAGAAATTCCCTCTTATCCCTGTCAGAAAACTCATTAAAAATCTTTTTACCCTGAGGGAATACAGAATTTTCCAGGGGAAAGGCCTGCTGAAAGGGTTCTGTCCACGAATCGGGTACGGAAGGCAATTCAATTTCGTCGAGAGGATACAAATCGAAATACTTCCTGGGAGCGATATAAGGATCATGCGGTTTGGCCAGGCCAACTGCAAGGAATAAGTTCTGCTCCCTCTCCCGTTTAAGGATCTCTATGGCCCTTTGGGCTACCTGGCCATCGGGCTGGTCTTCATCATCGCCTTCTGCAGCCTGCCAGTAGCACCACTTCATCACATCGCCCGTCAGGTTCCTCCGCTTACCTTTTTTCCCGGTGGCTGTCGCTCTGAAATAATGAAACTCATCCCAGGCCTTATGATCATTATGCTGCGCCTCCGGTCTATGGAAGATCTTACCAAGATTCACTGTATGATATCCATTCTGTTTGAGTAATGCAGGGAGTGTGATCCGGTCACCCAGGATGGATTGGATGGGTATCGTATTACTCAGTACGGTAGTGGTTTCAGGACGAAGTCCTGTCAGCAGGGACGAACGGCTGGGATTGCAGACCGAATAATTGCAATATGCCCGGTCAAATCGCATGCCCAGGTTAGCCAATCGATCAATGTTGGGAGTCTGAACCTTACTACTCCCATAGACTCCTAACTCCTTATTCAGATCATCGACAATGATAAATAGAACAATTGCAGGGTCACCAGCATTATCCGTCACACCAGATCCGTTACTCTTGCTCGTGCTGCATGACAAGAACATGATGGTTGATACAAGGAGAATTACTGAAGTTATTCTTAGCATGATTATAATTTTTAAAAGTTGCGTAAAAAAATTGTCATGCTGCTTATTCCTTCTTGCCATCTACAATACTTCTCATCTGTGATTCAAGTTTTTTGACGATATCCGGATATTGAGCATACAGGTTATTTGTTTCAAAAGGATCATCCTCCATATTATACAATTGCCCAAGCGGGTCACCTGGTCCCGATTCAATTTTGGATGGCATTGAAAATCCCCCAGAACCAAGTCCCCTTACTAATTTCCATTTTCCCGATCTGATGAACATGGTGCCGTTGCCTGAACTCAAGACCACCGGAGGTCTTATCGGATCTTCCTCGGGTTGATTACCTGTCAAAACCGGCAATATGGAATAAGCGTCGGGAGCGGCATGCTCGGGAATGTGGGTGGCGGTCGCCTCCCCCAGCGTGGCAAGTAGATCCGTAAAACAAATGACTTGCCGGCTCCGCGTACCGGCTGACACCATGCCCGGCCACCGAACAATAAAAGGCATCCTGTGGCCACCCTCCCAGGCATCCGCCTTCATTCCTTTCAGTCCTCCGGAAGAATCATGCCCCCATTTCTCCATATCTTCATCATACCAAACCGGGCCATTATCGGAGGTAAATACGAGTAGGGTGTTTTCAGATAATCCGACTTCACTCAAGGCATCCAGTACCTTACCGATTTGTGCATCGACCATCATCATAAAATCACCGTACATTCCCGCTCCGCTCTTTCCCTCAAATTCGAGATCTGGAAGCCAGGGTGTATGGGGTGCCGGATAGGCCAAGTATAACAGGAGGGGCTTTGAACTAAGGTGCGGATCTTTGGAATGACGGGTGATCACTTCGATCGCTTCTTCTGTGAACTTGGGAAGCACGTCCCTTAATTCAAGTCCCGGGGCAATGCCACCGGCCCTCCAGAATTCCCCCTGGATAGGTGACCAACCCTCGGTAGAGGAGGCGGGTATACTGTCCGTGGGAGGGGTCACAGCCCGATCATTCCTTATATAAAAATACGGTGGGATATCTGTTGAAGCCCTGATGCCAAAAAAGCTGTCAAATCCGCGATCTACCGGTCCGCCACGAAGGGGATTAGTATAGCCTTCTTCAAGGAATCCCAGGTGCCATTTCCCTACCATCGCAGTGTGGTATCCCCTGCTTTTCAGCATGGAGGCAATGGTAATCTGATCCTCGCCGATCAACGGTTTTTTTCGCCAAACCCCCGTATTCGTCCGAAAAGGATACGTCCCTGTCAGGAGCCCGTACCTGGAAGGGTGGCATAGTGTGCCTGCAGCGTGTGCATCTGAAAACCTCATACCCTCTTCTGCCAGCCCGTCGATATTCGGTGTAGGGATTCTTGAGTCCGGATTGTAACAACCGGGATCTCCGTATCCCATATCATCGACGAGAATTATGACAATATTTGGCAGTTCCACTTCGCTGGAGCAGGAAACAAGAGTAAAGATTGATGTTAGACCAAGTAGCACGGCGAAGGCATAATTCCCGGTTCTTATCATTTGCTTTGATTTTAGTCGTGGTGATGATAATAAATATCCGAATGAGGTAAGCACATTACAGGTATCTCAACATCCATTTAATCTTCACTGCAATGTTAAGACAAGGAAAAATCGATAGGTGGATAATACAAAGTGTCAGAAGCATGATACCCCGAAATCAAAAACTGATCCCGCTATCAAACTGTTGTAATTCACCCGAAACCCTTCCCCGACTCTATGTCTGGATAATACGTGGGGTAGTTCACCTAGTCACCACATCCCAGACTTTGGAGCGGGTTGATTTTCCTTCCGGTCCTTCAACCGTTAGTATCACAGTCCATTCTCCACCCTTTTCGTAGTGGTGCCGTGGATGCCGATCTGTAGAGGTATGACCATCTCCAAAATCCCAATGCCAAGTATTAATTTGTCCGGAAGATTCGTCTTTAAACTGAATCCACCTACTATCTCGGTCCATGTCGGTAAATGACCAAGCGGCCTGAACGGTAGCCCGGTATTTTTGTTCCAGCGGCATCAGACGAAACGTTGGAAGATAAGAAGCATTGAAAACCATCCTCGTATCATGAGCCAGGTTAATAAATGCCTCCATCTCTTCTCCATCATGCTCGAGAATACACCATGAAAGACCAATGAGATCATTTTCTTTCAACTCGGATACCACGGACTGATGGAACCCTTTATGCGATGCATGATCAAAGGGTGTTATCCAGAATTCCATTTTCAGCAGACCACTATCACCAGCTTGAAAATCATATTGGTAGGACGCATTGGCGTGGGGAAATTCCTTAATCCAGGGCGTGTTTCCCCAGATCATTGCCCAGTCTTTGTTTTGCACCGGAGTAAAAATGTGGTAGTTCTGAGCATGAGCACCATGTCCCTTGAAGTGCAATTCCTCTTTGGAAAGTCGGCTGATATTGGTGTTATGACTCTTTATGAAGGGTCCCCCGGAAAGATCGGCATCCACTACTATCTCAAAAATGTCCTGCCACAGGCCTGGCTCATCAAAATCCCAGTGGTCATCGCTGGCTTGGATATAGAAGTACAATCTGCTTAACCCATTGACCCATCCCACCTTGACGTCAATATCATAGTCACGTGGATCGAGATTCGTTCCACGCCCAAATCTGGTATCCATGAGTTTATCCAGCCCAATATTGTAGGAATCAGGAACCATTTCCCAGTCTGAAAATTCTCCGTCGATTCGGGGGATCTGATCACGAGGAAATTGATAAATTTGAAATTCGTGGTTGGCTTGTGCAAGTGACAGTAGTTGATGACTCAGGAATAGAAGTGATAAAAAAATGCGCATTTTCTAACGTTTAATTGGCCTCTAATAATTTACAGTTCGAGAGTATTCATTTCTTCTCTCTGTCCGATTAGTTGAAAAGATGAGCGAGCAACATACTGTACACCAATAGCAACATGAGTCTACCTTGTCCCAATGTCCATTGCTTATCTTGAATCCATCGCTTAAAAAAATTCTAAATCATCCAGTCTCTCGTTAATATATGATTTACTGATAATATATAAGAGCAAACTATGCCAAAAAAAAAGGGGATATGGCTTGTAGCCATAAGTTTATGTGCAACAATAGTTTTCGCTCAGACAGATGAGCAACAAGAGGAACTACCCCTTCCTTCATATGCAGATGTGAATTACGGATCTGATCCCAGGAACGTGATGGATATATGGTTGGCACCCTCCGATAAGCCAACCCCTCTGTTGGTCAATATTCACGGAGGAGGATTCAGAGGTGGAGACAAAAGCAAAATCAGCAGTGACTTGATTAATAGGATGAAAAAGGAGGGAATCTCTGTAGCTTCAATAAACTACCGACTTACACAAGGTGGACTTTTCGACGGAGGGGAGAATATGTACCCGGCTCCCATGTACGATGGCGCAAGAGCAATTCAATTTCTGAGGTGCCATGCTGAGAAGTACAATCTGGACAAGACGAGGTTTGCCGCCACCGGAGGTTCAGCAGGAGGGTGTATGTTGATGTGGATTGGGTTCCATCCGGATCTGGCACAGCCTGCACATGAAGACCCCGTGCTTCGGGAGTCATCCCGCATTCAGGTGCTGGCACCCAGAGGTGGTCAAACAACCACTCATGGTCCGACGTTTTTGAAATGGTTTGGTGTAAACTCGTTAAACTTAAGTAGAAAGGAAGGAGTCATACAAAGTTCGAATGAAGGAAGACAACCCACGCAGGATGAATTAGCACTCATGTTGGATGCTTCACCGATCACACATCTGACAACGGATGACCCACCGATCTATCTCTATTATAATGGTCCGAACGAGCCTGTGGATGAGACCACCCGCTGGGGCATATGGGTGCATCATCCCCTACTTGGGATCAAGCTCAAGGAAGCCATGGATGACCATCGAGGTATGGAGTGTCATCTGGAGTATAAAGACGGACCCGCAGTCACAGCCTATGCATCCCAGCAGGATTTCATCATTCGCAAATTGAAATCACTGCCTGCTGGAGAGGAGGCAATGAAATGGAAGACGACGGGTTTCAGGCAGGCAAACAGCATGGGTGGTGGTGAAGCGGTGGTTTCAAAGAGCGGGAAGTTCCGTGTGTTCGTTTTAATGGGGCAATCCAACATGACAGGGGCTGCGAAGGCATCCGAGCTGGAGCCCCCTTACAATGAAAAACACGACCGCATAAGAATCTGGGCAAATGGGAAATGGGAATACTTTGTGCCGAGCCATCGATTCGGGCCGGGGGTATCCATGGCGCATCAGCTTGCCCAACACTGGCCGGAAGATAACATAGGTATCATTAAAGTAGCGGTTGGCGGAACGGGAATATGTGGCTTTGAGAAGGACTGGTCCTTCGAGCGGGCCGAGCTTACCTGGGACGGAAAGAAGGGGCCGCTATATAAGGATCTGATGAATGCCGTTGCTGAAGCAAAGAAAATATCAGAACCTGAGTTCAGCGGCTTTGTCTGGAAGCAGGGAGCGGCAGATGGAACCAGGAAGGAGCTTGCGTATGTGTATTATGATCGGCTTAAGCAGTTGATTTCGGACCTGCGCATTGACCTGAACACCCCTGACCTGCCGGTTTTTGTTTTTCCCTATATGACTAACAAGGCCTTGCTTAAAGCTGTTCGGACTCAGATGAGTGAGCAGGAATTGAGCGAAGCAAAAAATTCGGCAAGCAAACCTCCCGACAATGATGAGGAATTGCTAAATGTCCTTCTTTCCTACCTGTACAAGGGTGACGCGTCAAAAGCCAGAAAACTAGCAGGCAAACGGCCGTATATCGGGACTGTCATCATGGCCCAGAACCGGGCAGGGCGGGATATCTCAAACGTGCATGCAATCTTTCACGACAAATTGCCTGTGGGTGACGACGGAATCCACTTCAATGCCGAGGGCCAGATCAGGCTCGGGAAGATCACGGCCTCTGCAGTGGAAGAATTTTACAAAGCAAAAGAATGATGGAATGGTCAATAATTATTTAGGATAATTAACCCTCCGATCATATTGCTAAGTAGTTCAAAATATCTCCTTTTTATTGGCATTTTGCTATTGGGAGCCTGCACCACAGTACCGGGAGGAACATTTGAACTTGATGAGGTGGAAGTGAGCATGCATATGGTTTTTCCTGTCCAATCCGAAAGCCGGTATTACATCACCGGGACTACTGATCTTACCAATGTGTGGAAAGGGAAAACGGATGGGTTTACCGTTTACTCTAGCAAAGACCTGAAGTCATGGGACAAGCAACTGGCGTGGGTGCCGCCCGCTGGAAGCGAATGGGACAGCAAAGCCTGGGGCGCCATCATCCTTCCCCCTCCCCGGAATGACATGTACCTCATGGTGGGTGCCGAAGAGCCTCTTATGGAAGGGATCGACCCGGCGGTTGTCACCGACAAAGATGGCTCGCCCTGGCTTGTAGTCGGAGGAAGACCAGCGATTAAGGCGGCTTCGCTTTCGAGGGACTTGCGTCGTATTCTGGCTGAACCGAAAACCATTTTACATGCCTCTGAGGTTCCAGGAGGGGAAGGGAGGATGGTTCCATGATGCTCCGGTTTTTCACCGCCTTCGTAACGGCGAACTGTTAATGCTCTTCAGCGCAAATTATGAATATCCGGATGGAGTCGCCTATGCGACCTTCAAACTGAGGTCGAACACAGGTGAACTCTCGGGGCCCTGGAAGTCGGAGGGGGTGTTCATTCCCAAGCAGCATGGGGCCTCCTTCTGGAGAAGGCTTGATGGAAGACTGATGCTCACGGTCAAGCCTTTTGGCGTATCCATCGAGAAAGGACGCCCGGAGTTTATCCCTCTAAGGGAAACAAGAGATGATGTATTTCTTCATCCCGACTGAAGTGTTTTCGAGTTGGAGTAAGTCGGCCAGTGTAGGATAGATGTCGATGAATTCTATCATCGCATCTGTTATTACACCTTTTTCCATTACTGCGGGACCGGAAACAACGAATGGTGCTCCTGTTGATCGCTCGTCGTGGGTAAACTTGTTCCAACAGTTATGATCACCCAGATGATAGCCATGGTCCCAAAAAAAGAAAATATATGTATTATCCAGCTTTTATAGATGCTAATGGTGGTTCCTTATCTTGGAACTCTGGGTGGTCCTTGATGATCGCCAGAGGAAATACAAACAAAGCAAGCATGATGAAAAAAAGTGGATATGTTTCGTGGCCAGTTGTCTACCAGAGAAGAAGATAACCACTTCAACAATTAAGAGATGTGTTTAGACTCCATTTGATCCTAATTATTTTATTATTAGCGTTTCTGCCTGTGTCGGTATGTGGCGCAAATATTTACATTGGAGCTTCATCTGTAGATATTACACCAGAGACTCCGGTTGCATTGATGGGCCAATTTCATCTTCGCATAGCAGAGGAAATAAATACCCCGCTCTTTGCAAATATCATTGCGCTTGAATCGCAGGAAAACGGTGGGGGTTTGGATACGGCAATATTCGTTTCATGTGATTTAGATTATATCCCTAATCAGGTTTGGTCTTTAGTGCGCGATGGCGTGGTTAAACGTTTACCTGGATTTAGTGTTGAAAAGATCATACTAAGTGCCACCCATTCACATACGTCTCCAGTCCTTGAGGACTCCACAGATTACACCACATTTATGTACAAACTGCCCGGTGACATCACGCAGGTTTCAGAATACCGTACCTACCTGGTAGCTCAGATTGTTTCCGGGATTATAGAAGCATGGAGTTCGAGAACCCAGGGTGAAGTCAGCTGGGGTACTCGCCGTGCAGCTATTCCATACAATCGCAGAGTGGTCTACGCAAACGGTGTAGCTAAGATGTATGGAAATGCAAATGACCCTGGTTTTGAAAGCCTGGAGGGTTACGAGGATCATGATGTTCATACGCTATTTTTCTGGAACGACAGAGATGAATTAATTGCGACCAGCATTGACGTTGCTTGCCCTGCTCAGGAGGTAGAAGGGGATAGGCGCGTCGATGCCGACTATTGGCATCCTGTGAGAGAAAAATTAAAAGAAATCTATGGGGCTGACTTAGTGATTGCGGGATGGATAGGCGCTGCCGGAGATCAGTCACCGCATCCCATCTATCGCAAGGCTGCCCTGCAGCGAATGGTGGAATTGAGTGGCGTGTCCCGAATGGAAGATATTGCCTTGCGGATTGTGAATGCGGTCAAACATATATACGAAATAGTGAAATCGGATCGCTATAGTGATTTGGTTTTCAGACATGAAACCGCCATCATAGAACTGCCAATGCGGATAGTCACGGTGGCAGAATATCTGGAATCAAGGCGAATTTCTGAGGAGGCCTTGACAGCAATTTCTGCGGATCCACAACTGGCAGCAAAATTAAATGCACGTATGACCTGGTATGGAGATATCGTGAAGAGATACGAAGCACAAAAGAAAAACCCCAACCCACAATTTGAGACGGAGGTTCATGTACTCCGCCTGGGGGATATAGCAATTTGTACCAATCAGTTTGAATTGTTCACAGACTATGGCATTCAGATTCAGGCACAGAGCAAGGCGTTGCAGACTTTTGTGATTCAGCTGGCTGGCCCTGGTACCTATTTACCTACCGAAAAAGCGGTCAGAGGGGGTGGATATAGTGCGGTATGTCAAAGTAATTCTGTTGGTGCAGCTGGTGGAAAGATATTAGTCGCAACTACGCTGGAGATGCTAAATGGCTTTTGGTAAGGAAGGATCAACTATTTTTAGGGATATGTCCGATTTTTGCAAAGAGGCTAGCTTCATGCTTCTGGCTGCCCTTGGATTTTTTTGCAGTTGCTCCCTGGAGACAGATATGGGTGACCCGTCCGTAGTGCCACCCCGCACACCAAAGGAATCAATGCGTCTGATACACTTGCCAGCCGGTTTCACCGCTACCTTGGTCGCCTCGGAACCCTTGCTTCTGGATCCTGTGGCATTCGATTGGGATGAGCGCGGACGGTTGTGGGTAGTTGAAATGGCAGACTATCCCATGGGTATGGATAATAAGGGAAAGCCGGGAGGCCGGGTAAGGGTGCTTGAGGACCTGGACGAAGACGGACGTTATGAAAAGTCCACCCTGTTTGCTGAAGGTCTGTATTTCCCCACTGGAATTTTGACCTGGCGTGATGGAGTGATTGTAACCGCAGCCCCGGATATTATATTCATGCGCGACTTGGATGGAGACGACAAAGTCGATGAGAAGGATATCCCCGTAAGCGGATTACAGGAGATCAATGAGCAACTACGGGCAAACGGCCTGCGTTGGGGTTTGGACAACTGGGTTTATGTTGCCGCAGGCGGACATCACAGTAACTTTGGGACAGATACCAAGCTGATGTCCTGGCTTACTGGTAAGCAAATTCTCGTGGGCAGTCGTGATTTTCGTTTTCGGCCTGATACTGGTGAATTGGAGCCAGAAAGCGGTCCGACACAGTTTGGACGCAACCGCGACAATTGGGGCCGATGGTTCGGGACCCAGAATTCAAACCCACTTTGGCACTACATTCTGGCGGACAACTACCTGAGTCGCAACCTGTATTTCGCACCGGAGAAAACCCTGAGAAAACTTACGGAGTTGAATCCACCCGTGTATGCCGCAAGCTTGCCTCAAAAAAGGTTTCACGATTTTGCCGCCTCCATAGGAAATTTCACTTCTGCCTGTAGCGGAGTTATTTACCGGGATACAGAATTATTCCCGGCTGATGAAATACATGCTTTTGTCTGTGAACCTGTTTCCAATCTCATTCAGCATTTGCGATTAACGGACAGCAGTGTGACCTACACAGCCAGGCGCGTTCCTGGCCAAGGCGAATTTGATTTCTTTGCCAGTGAAGATCGCTGGTGCCGTCCGGTGATGGTTCGGGAAGGCCCCGATGGCGCTTTGTGGGTAGCAGACATGTATCGTTACATGATCGAACACCCCCATTGGTTGCCCTCCGAGGGAAGGACGGAACTGTTGCTGCATTACCGGGCGGGTGAAGATCGCGGTCGCATTTATCGGATCGGGCGTGAAGAGATGGCTGACAGCCAACCAGTGCGTTTTGATAAAATGGATGCAGAAGAGTTAGTCGCTGTCCTCAATGCTTCCAATGGTTTTCTGCGCGATAAAGCTCATCAGGTTCTCTTGTGGCGGAAGGACCCAGCCACCTTGCCACTGTTACGCGAACTATCTGTAAATGGAGCGACTCCCCTTGCGCGACTGCACGCACTATGCGTGCTGGCTGGTTTGGACGAATTGCCGTCTGCTTTAGTGGTAGAGGCCTTGAGCGATGAGTCTTCCGGCGTGCGCGAGAATGCGCTCAGATTGGCGGAGACCCGTTTTGATGAAGAAGTCCTTAAGGCCACTGTGGGTCTCGTTGACGATCCGGATACAAAGCTGCGATTGCAGCTGGCCTTTTCGCTGGGAGAGTCGCAGGATCCCATGGCGGGGAAGGCGCTTGGCCGTCTGCTTGTGGCTAATAGGGATGAACCGATGATCGTAGCAGTAGTTATGAGCTCAGCCACATCGCACATCGGAATCCTTGCCGCTGAGATCACACATTTCCATGGGAGAAATGAAAGGCAACTGGTGAAGCCTTTGATGACCATTGCACTCGGACAAGGTGACCGTGAGGCTTTAGCTACTTTACTGACCCCGATTTTCACTCCTGCCGACAAAGGTTATACACCCGATCAGTTCAACAGCTTCGTCTTATTTTTGGAATTACTCGAAAACCACAACGGCACATTGCAAAATCTTGGCCCTGCTTCTGAGGCGGACCGGCTCGCGCAATTGCTCGACAAGTCCGGAGCAATGATAAAACAGGCCCGCAGGACGGTTGCTGAAGCAGGTCTATCATCGCATGAACGCATTGCCGCCGCCGCGCTGTTAGGTCATCATTATTCGTCGCGTACAGGAGCCGTTCCATTGTTAACCAAATGGCTGGATCCCAAAGAGTCTCCGGACATCCAAATGTCTGCGATTCGAGCGCTAAGCGCGACCGGGTCAGCTGAAGTACCGGCAGCGCTTTCTAGGGCCTGGTCAGGGTTCAGCCCTGCTAACCGGCAGATTGCCCTCAATTCATGGCTTAGTCGGGAGCCTTGGGCCTACGATTTGGTCCAACGTCTGGAGCGATCCGAGATACCTGTATCCTCTCTGGATGCTGCCTTGCGCTCACGACTGCTTAGGCACGATTCCGATCGTATTCGTCAAGTTGCTGATGAATTATTTTCATCCGCTTTTTCAGAGGCACGCGTTAAGATCGTAGAAGAATACAGTGCCACTCTGGGCCTCAAAGGTTATCCAGAACAAGGGCTCGAAATCTATAGGCAGAGTTGTGTTAACTGTCATAAATACGGTGCCGAAGGCAATGAAATCGGTCCGAATTTAAATTCCTTTATGGAGTGGTCGCCTGAAAAGTTACTCAAAGCAATTCTCGATCCCAACGCTGATATCCAGCCCGGCTACAATTCATACGCTTGTTCGCTCAACAATGGCGAACAAATTTATGAGGTATTGGTCTCAGAAACTGGTAGCAGTGTGTCGCTGAAGTTACTGGATGGTTCGTTGAAGACCGTGCTTCGCAACCAGATTGCTTCTCTTCAAAGCTTGGATCAGTCGTTTATGCCTGAAGGGCTCGAAGCGGCCATCACGCATCAGAACATGGCCGACTTGATTGCGTTTTTGCGTCAACCAGCTATGCACTTGAGCGAATAATTTTCCTCTAAAAAAGTGCTTAAATGAGTCAAATGTTTGGGTAGCTTATATAATCTCAAATGAGTAGTTCAAGTCATTGTGATTTCCCAAGGTTTATTGCAACCCCCAACCAAATAAAATGGATGCTATGGGAATTATTACTTACTGAATAATGCAGTTTGGTTGCACGGTAAGGTACTTACTTAGAGGCAAAAAGAAAATGGAAACTGAAAGAATGTTTAAAGGAGTCAGTATTTTTGAATTTAGTAGTCGATTTACGTGTAAAGCGGATTGTCTGGATTACTTGAGTGAAATCAAGTGGAGCAGTGGATATTCATGTCGCAAATGTGGTAATGGGAAATATTGTGGGACAGCTCGATACGGAGAAAGACGATGTACCAAATGTCGTTCTGTGGAATCCCCTACTGCCCATACCCTTTTTCATAAAGTAAAATTTCCGTTGCACAAGGCATTCTACATTATTTTCTATCTAAGCACCTCGACAAAAGGAATGTCAACCTATGAATTAGCTCGAAAGTTGGACATGAATCAACCGGTAGTGTGGCGCTTTAAAACGAAGGTCATGTTAGCAATGAAATCAAGTGGGAAATATCCGATTGATGGTGCGGTGGCTGTAGATGAAACGATGATCGGGGGCAAGGTGAAAAAGCAGCGCGGCCGAAGTCAATCGACTAAAAAACAGGTAGTTGTGGCTATCCAGAAACACCCTGGCGGTGGAATCAGCAGGGCATATGCAAAGGTTATTCCCAATGCTGGCAGCAAACAGCTAGAGCCATTCTTTGACCAACATATTGACCCAGATGCAATCGTAACGACCGATAAATGGAGAGGTTACTCCCCCATTGCTCGAAAAGGAAAATATCATGTTGACCAGATCCACTCTAAAAAAGGAGAGAATTTTCCTTTGATGCATCGGTTTATTATGGGGCTCAAATCTTGGTTGAGAGGTATTCATCATCAAGTAAAATATCTACAAAAGTATCTCAATGAGTATACCTACAGGTTCAATAGGCACCTGTATAAAGACATTCTATTTCATAATCTTACCAATAGATTAATGCTTCATCCACCATGCACGATTCCAGATTTGAAATTTGTAACGTAAATGAATTATTCAGATTACTTAATTTAATCGAAGCTTTGCTATCTCCGGTTGATAAAAACGAGGATGTTCTTAGAGGATGCACATCGCTATGCAGAGCTCATCTGACGCAGCCTTTGTTTGTAGAGTAGTGGTCGCTGAATTATTGTGAAAAGATAGGACTTAGAGTGCCTCTTATGGAAGACGTAACCAGCATTTTCGAGACGTTTCGTTCAGGAAACCGCGAGGTGTTTGGCGTACTATATCGATACTTTTATCCGAAGCTGAGGGAGTATGGAGGCATTTATTGCTCAGACATTTCCTTGGTGGAAAACTGCATCCAGGATTTCTTTGAGAAAATGTGGAAGCACCCAGAGAGCCTTAACCACGTCATCAATTTTGATGCCTATGTGTATCAATCAATAAAGCGTAAACTCTTAACTGAGCTGGATAAGGAGAAACGGAGAGCCGTCATTCGTAAGATGGTTGATATCCCAAAGGCGACCGACTCTTTAGAGCACCAGGTGATGCATGAAGAATCTAGACATCTGCAGATCCAGTGGTTGCGCAAACAGATCGAGCAGTTGCCTCCGCGACAGAAAGAAGTGGTCTTTCTGAGATTTTATGAGGGTTTCAATCATGAGATGATTTCTAAAATCACCGGGCTCTCCAATCAAGTAGTTCGCAACTACGTAGCCAGAGCTTTGACTCGAATCAGGAGCAAGAAGCGTTCCGGAGAAGTATAGTACCCAAATATTGCAAGAGGATTCGTTACGAGACGCATTTATGCAAAATTAGCAAGCACTTTGGCGAGGAGGCATAGCTAGCTATGTCGACGAGGCACCTTGGCTTGAAGTGCTTGATAATGAAGCAGAAATGCGCCGCAGTAGAATCAATTTGACACATGCTCATTGATAGGAAAAGGTAATTCCTTAGTTTGAACATTCATTTCTAATGCAATGCATTCAAAATAACGCACTGGAGAAATCAGAATGCTTACTTTTTGGCTGGCAATCAATTGGGTATCAATTCATTAGGATCTAATCAGGGTCAAATTATGCATGTGTGAAATTTCCTATTGCAATATTTGGGTAGTATAGTGCTTAGTAGATGGTTATATAAGTTTTACTTGTCAATTTGGTCTACTTTTTCCAGCCTGCTCACAGGGGTTCTAGCCCACATTCTTGAGTTCACCACATAATAATTTATTTTTTTTCAAAATCTCAAGGTTACAAGGAGACATCTCAGCAGTCTATGGTCTAGACAGTGTTACTTTAGGCAGTGGCTGTAGATTTCATAGAATAGTTTGTAGAGAGGGGTCGGAAGATTTCTTAGTACCTTCTCTCTGCAGGCTAAATTCCAGGCAATCCGACGAGGTTTTTCAGTCGTATTGGTGCACTTAATAAAAAGGAAACAAAAGATCTAATGCACGATTTTAGGTACTACCAGAAACTATCTCTCAATGAATTGATCACCGACCCTGAGTTTAGGCGTGGCGTCTATTTTCCCACGCCAGAATCTGATCAGTATTGGCGAGAGTTTTGTAAGGCCCATCCAAACCAGCAACAAATCATCGAGGAGGCGAGGATCTTCTTGCTTGCTGCACAAGAGGCTTTTGCATTGACTACACCCAGCGAAGTTGAAATACAGGAAAAACTTGATTTGATACAACGACCTGTACAAGGGAATCAATCAAGTGGCCGGGTGGTAGTCTTGAAATATTCAATAAGACGAACAGTATTTCGGTGGGCTCTTGCAGCGTCAATTTCACTTCTTGCCGGAGTGGTTGGGTGGCTTAGCTGGCCTGGAGATCACCAAACATTGGTATACCAAACCAGATTCGGAGAATGGGAGAAGGTAAGTCTACCGGATGGTTCTAAAGTGCATTTGAACGCAAATTCTACATTGACCTTGGACAAAGATTGGTCAGAAGAATCATTGCGAAGCGTAAGGCTGGAAGGAGAGGCATTCTTTGAAGTTCAAAAAAGGCCAGAATCTGGCAGTCGGTTTCAAGTGCACACAGGTGATATGGTGATTGAGGTTTTGGGCACAAAATTTAATGTGCAAAATCGTGGAATCAAGACCAATGTATTTCTTGAAGAAGGTAAAATAAAACTCGACCTCAAGGATACTTCTGAATATATGGATCCAGGTCAGTTTATTGCCTATTCTCATGAGGAGAAGGCCATCGTTTCACGAAATGCGGTGCCTCAAGATCCATACACCTCGTGGAAAGATGGGACTTTAGAAAGGCATTCCAATGTGGGATTATTTCTGCAAGAAATTAGGGAAATCTACGGGGTCGAGTTTGATATCCAGGACAAAGCAGTACTTGAGGAAAATCGATTGTTTAGGGTACCGCTGGAAGAACTTGAAACGGTTATTCCGATTTTAGAAGTATCGCTTGGTAGGAAAATAACAAAAGATGGCAACACCCTAATCATCCGATAAAAAGAACCACCAGAACATCATTGGCATGTCTGTCCTGATGGTCATTGTTTAAGACTAAATTCAAAAGTATGAAATTTGAAACTTACTGGATCATTTTTAGAAGGTATATGCTTCTAATGCTTATTACAGGCACGATTACCACCGCTTTTGCCAACACAACCAATCAGCCTCTATCTGAGGTCATTGAGGAGCTAGGAGAAAAATATCAGGTTTTTTTCACCTATGATGCAGAGAAACTGAAAAAAGTTGAAGTCAACTTTACCATGCAAATCGGTGAAAGCCTGAATCTGGCTATTGGCCGCTTGCTTTCCAATACCAATTACATCTATGAAACTTTTGGTGACAAATATTATGTGATATGCGAAAAGGGTAAAGCAGGAAGAAAAAAGGCACGAAAGATCAGTCGCCACTTGAAAGAAATTCAAAGACTTGAAAAAGACGGCGTAAATCTAAAACGCATTAATAGGGATTCCGAGCGTCAGCTAGAAGATGTGATCCAATCAGTGTTTGTGCCTGAAGTTCAGCCTGAGGTTTCTGTATCTGGCGTCATAACAGATGAAGATGGAGAGCCTCTAATTGGTGCAAATGTAACTGTGAAAGGCACTGATATGGGTACCACCACGGATCTTGATGGTAGTTATTCTATTTCGGTGCCAGATGATCGCAATATATTGGTGGTTTCTTATACCGGATATCAAACTCAAGAAGTGAATATTGATGGACGTACAAACATTAATATCACGTTGTTAGGGGGCGTGTCACAACTTGATGAGGTTGTGGTTGTTGGATATGGTACACAAAAAAAGGTCAATCTAACGGGGTCTGTTTCAACAATTACGAACGATGACATCATGGATTTACCTGTTACTCAAGCATCGCAAGCTCTTGCCGGCTTATCAAGTGGCGTGAACGTCATACAGACGTCGGGACAGCCGGGTTCTGATGGTGCTGCCGTTACCATTAGAGGTCTGGGTACTTTTAGTGGGGCAGGTAATAATCCGCTGGTACTGGTGGATGGTGTTGCCGCCAGTTTAAATGATATTGACGCGAGTAATATCAAAAGCATTTCTATCCTTAAAGATGCTGCTTCGGCTGCAATTTACGGTGCCCGAGCCGCTAATGGCGTAATTCTGATAGAAACCAAAAGAGGAAGAGAAGGGCAATTGGATGTTACGTATCATGGATATGTCGGAAAACAGCAACCCATTCAAACGCCTAATTATGTCAGTTCCTGGGATTATGCATTGATGGAGAACGAGGCAAATCTAAACGATGGAGGAAATATCAGATGGACTGACGAAGAAATTCAAAAATTCAGATCGGGAGAAGATCCTGATAATTACCCGAATTCTAGGCATTATGATGATTTTGTATCATCCGGCAATGGTTTGCAAACCTATCATAATTTGGGTTTTAACGCTGGTAGTGAAAACAGTTCAGTCTACGCCTCAGTTAGTTATCTCAATCAGAATGGGATAATTGATGAAACCGGCTTTGAGCGATATAACTTTCAATTGAATTTTGACAACGACTTTTCTGACAGGTTTAAATTGAGAACAAGTCTTTCCGGATATAGTGCTACCAGAAATGATCTGGCTTCTGGCGGTGGGCAGACGGATAATTCTGCCATTTCTATCATGAGGGGTACGGTCAATAAAATCCCACCTATTTTACCCGCAAGAAGATCTGACGGCACCTATGGCCACATAACCGGGCAATCTCCCCAAGCTTATTTAGATGGCGATTCGTTTTCCGAACAAAAGAGCACCTACTTTTTGGGCAACATGGAATTGAATTATGACATACTAGATAACTTAACGTTAACTGCTAAAGGCGGCTATCTTTTTTGGGATTCCAAAAATAGATTATACGAGGACGAATTTGTTCTTGATCCGGCTGTTACACTTGGGCCTTCAAAATTGACTGTGGAAAATCCCTATGCATCACAAGTAACTTTACAAGCTTTTCTGAACTATGATCTCAAGGTGGGAGATCACGATATCCGTCTACTGGGAGGATATTCCTGGGAAGATAGAAATGATGCGCGAACTTTTGGATCCAGAGATAATTTTCCCAATAATCTTTTATATGAATTGAATGCTGGTTCAAGTGAAAATATGACGGTCGGTGGAAGCCAGACAGAGTGGGCATTAAGATCATTCTTTGGCAGAATAAATTATTCCTTTTTAGGCAGATATTTATTTGAAGCCAATGCCAGACATGATGCTTCATCCAGATTTCCCGAAGACACTAGAAATGGTTTTTTTCCTTCTTTTTCAGCTGGGTGGAGAGTATCTGAAGAAGAATTTTTAAGTACCCACTGGATTGATAACTTAAAACTACGAGCGTCGTGGGGCCAATTAGGTAACCAAAATATTGGTAATTATCCCTATCAGGAGGTTATAACCCTTGGCCTTCCTTATGCACTTGGAGTAAATCAAGCGCTACGGCCCGGAGCAGCAGTCACAAATTTTCCTAATCAGGCCATTACTTGGGAAACCACCACCGTTATCGACATAGGAATCGACTTTTCGGTATTAAACAATTTGCTGGGCATAGAGGCGGATTTCTTCAATAAAAAGACAAGTGATATTCTCTACAGCGTTTCTACCTCCAGTGTACTTGGCCTTACACCATCGGAGCAAAATGCCGGCGAAGTAATAAACAGAGGTTTTGAAATAACACTAAACCACTATAATAAAATTGGTGATTTTAAATACTCGATATCCGCCAACTATACCTATACCACTAATGAAGTTACTAAGTTGGCAAATGTCGACAGGGATGTCGCTGAAGGGTTATTTATCGGCCATTCTCTTACTTCAATTTATACTTATGTGGCTGATGGATTATTTGTTGATCAAAGCGACATCGAAGGGTATCCAGACCAACCGTTTGCCGCTCAGCCTGGAGATGTAAGGTTGAAAGATATTAGTGGTCCTGGTGGTATGCCGGATGGTGTTGTCGATCCGGTTCATGACCGAACAATTATTGGCAATAGCATGCCTCGGGATATTTTCGGATTATCCGTAAATGGCGAATTCAAAGGCATAAATTTTGGGTTCAGACTTGGAGGAATTGCCGGGTTATACAAACGCGTAGGGGGTCATGCTGGGCAGGCATTCAGTCTTGGAAGTCCGCCTCAACAATGGATGGTGGATAATCGATGGTCTCCCGAAAATCCGGATAGAAATGCGCGTTATATAAGAATGACATTGAATAATCAAAACCCTGGATCTTCCTTCTGGTATTGGGACGCTTCATTCCTAAAAATACAGAACATCAATTTGGGCTATACTTTGCCCAATAATTTCACCAGCAAGATTGGAATTAGCAATCTTCGCTTTTATCTCAGTGGAAGTGATTTAGCGGTGTATCATAAGTTCTGGGATGGCTGGGATCCTGAAATGACTGCTCACTCGGGGCACTATCCTACTACAGCTACTTATGTTTTTGGTGTAAACGCAAACTTCTAAAACTGCTAATATTATGAAATTATATATAAATATTCTATCTGGCTTATATTTGATATTTTCCAGCTTTCTATTTATCAGTTGTGAAGATGATTTGGACTTGCAGCCGCTGGATCAATTATCCAAGGAAACATTCTGGAAAAGTGAATCTGACGCTACATTGGCACTAATGGCGCTTTATAATTCTCAAAATCGAGGATCGGGCGAACTTAACTTGAATCATTGGCCCGTTTACGTCGAAATGGATTGTACGGTCGATATTGGAAGAAGAAGAACGGGGTCGTTCAGACATTTTTACAGCGGAACGGTCAATTCTGCCAATGGAAGCTTACGCAACCTATGGGGAGGAATTTATGAGATTGTGGCCAGAACTAACAATTTTCTTGAGAATATTGATTTGGTGGAAGGCATGCCTGTCGAGTTAGTTTCGCAGATGAAAGCTGAGGCAAAATTTATAAGGGCCTATCATTATTTTTGGTTGGTTCATCTTTGGGGAGATGTGCCGTTAACGACACAATCAATAACGATCGATGAAGCAAATACCATTGCACGAACACCGCGAGTAGAAGTCATTAATTATGTGCTTAGTGAACTAACTGAGGCCGCCAATAATCTACCCGTAATAAGACCAGACGAAGAAAAAGGAAGAATCGTTAAAGCAGCAGCAATGGCTATTAAGGGTAGAATGATGATGTCCGAAAAAAGATGGTCGGATGCAGCGACTGAATTTAAGGGTATCATTGATCTAGGCAACTATGAGCTCTATCCTGACTATGAGGTACTATTTACCGCTCGAGGAGAGGATAACAAAGAAACTATTCATTCCATAAGATATTTGGAAAATGATTATGCTTCTTCTTTGCAAAGGTATGTAACTCCATTTGTGAATGCGGGCTGGCATATGGCGGCTGTATACAATGAATTTGTTGAATCCTTTCCTTGCACCGATGGATTGCCAATTGATGAATCTCCACTGTATGATGAAGACAACCCCTTTGAAAATAGAGATCCAAGACTTTATGCTTCTTGTCATTTAGATGGGTTTTCCGTCTTCCAAGGACAATTATTTCGTTCTCATCCCGATTCGGCAGGTGCTCCTGATCGGCTACCACGCCGTGACTGGACGGGTATTGGATTGAAAAAATTTGCCGATGAAGCCTATACTGGCAATAATCAGCAACATGGTACTGACTTCAACTTAATAAGATATGCTGAAGTACTATTGAGTTACTTAGAGTCTAAGTTGGAAGCTGGTGATCCCATTGATCAGGGATTACTTGATTTGACCATTAATCAAATCAGACAACGTCCGTCGGTAAATTTGCCGGGAATCACAGAAACCAATCCTGAATTACTTAGAGAGATTGTCCGAAATGAAAGAAAAATAGAGCTGGGTTTTGAAGGATTAAGGCTGTTTGACTTATTGAGATGGAGAATCGCCCACGAAGTCTGTGGCAATAATACGCCTTTTCATGGTGTAAAACTTACCAATGATCCTCAAAATTACAATGGGCAATTTAACATTAATGAAAATGGATATTACTTCTATCGTACCAGAAACTTTAGAGACCCCACAGATTACTTGTTACCCATTCCGCAATCGGAAATGGATATACACTTCGATTGGCAGCAAAATCCAGGGTATTAATTAAATTTTTTGGAGACTGGCTCAAAAGTAGATTTTGAGCCAGTCTCTTATTGTACATCTTATACCTCAAAACCTAAGACAAATTGATTTGGGAATGAATCTCTGGAAATCATCACGAAGGTGGGTATTTGCCAAACAATTGATCTTGGGTTGGTTGTCAATAATTCTTTTAAGTGCATGTCAAAAGAACACGGCCCCCCTCTTTAGCGCCCATTCCTCGAAAACCACCAACATCTCCTTCTCCAATGAAATACACGAAACAGCAGCATTTAATATTATAGAATATATTTATATGTATAATGGAGGAGGTGTAGCAGCGGGTGATCTGAATAATGATGGATGGGTAGATCTCTATTTTACATCAAATCAGGGTCTGAATCGTTTGTATGTCAATCAAGGCAACCTTAAATTTCAGGATGTCACAAATGAAGCCGGTGTGGGCGGTCCCGGTGGAGAAACATCCTGGACAACTGGAGTTACCCTGGTTGATATAAATGCCGACGGCTGGTTGGACATCTATGTTTGCCAGCTGAGTGGTTTGAAAAATATCTCCGGGAAAAACAGATTGTACATTAATAACGGAGGTATCGAGCAATGGCCTTCATTTAAAGAAAGTGCCGCTGAATACAACCTTGATATTTCAACTTATTCTCAACATGCGGCTTTTTTCGACTACGACAAAGATGGCGACCTCGACATGTACCTGGTCAATCAAGCTTTGCACAGCCCTGATGCCCACAGACATGCCTCACTTCGTCAAAACAGGGATCCTATGACCGGAGATCGACTTTTTCGAAATGAGGATGGGAAATTTGAAGATGTCAGTGAATCTGCTGGAATTTTCGGGGGGTCGATGGGTTATGGTTTAGCGGTCAGCTTTGGCGATATCAACAATGACAGTTGGCCAGACATTTACGTTTCCAATGATTTTCACGAAAACGACTACCTATACTACAATAATTGTAATGGCACCTTCAGGGAAAACCTGAGCGGTTCATTCGGACATGTTAGCTCTTTCTCGATGGGCAGCGATATAGCCGATTTCAACAATGACGGTTGGTTGGATCTCATGTCGTTGGATATGAAGCCACCAGATGAAAGAATACTTAAACAATCTTCGGGAATTGACCCCTACGATATTTATAGATATAAGTTGGCCTTCGGATATCACAACCAGTATGCACGGAATATGTTACAGATGAACGTCGGACCATTATTTGGCGAAGAAGCCGTGCAATACAGTGAAATTGGTCAATTTGCCGGTGTAGATGCCACAGATTGGAGTTGGAGCGTTTTTTTTGCCGATTTTAACAACAGCGGCAAAAAGGATCTCTTCATTACAAATGGAATTCCCAAAAGACCAAATAATTTGGATTTTGCCAACTACACGTCGAATGACTTTTTCAAAGAAAAGGGTATTTCAAAACTAGCATTTATCGATCTGATGCCAGCCGGTAAATCAACGAACATTGCCTATGAGAATAGTGGTTCGGGATTCGATGATGTTAGTGAATCCTGGGGACTTGCATATGAGGGATTTTCCAATGGGGCGGTTCCAGTGGATCTGGACAATGATGGAGATCTGGACATCGTTGTAAGTAATTTGAACAATGAGGCGATTGTATTCGAAAACCACGCCACGGAAAGAACCACCAATAATTTTCTAAAGGTTAAACTGTATGGCAATAGGGGAAACAACTTCGGCATCGGTGCCAGAGTTGTTCTCGAAACCAGCTCTGGCATCTTGGTCCAAGAAAATTTTTTCAATAAGGGATGGATTTCTTCCGTGTCCAGCGATTTGCACTTTGGGCTGGGAGAAGATCATCGCATTTCAAAACTGACGGTAGACTGGCCGGACGGCACTTTTCAGGAATTAAAAAACCCAGAACCGAACACCACGATAGGACTGAATCAGACAGACGCACTACCTGTTGCTGATCGTGCCGAAATAGACCGGTCGGAGAAATTGATCAAGGATGTCAGTAACATTTCGGGGATTGACTATACCCACCGAGAAAATTTCTTTATAGATTTTTCTACTGAAAAATTAATGCCTCGTCTTTTATCCACGGAAGGACCGCCCCTTGCTGTTGGCGACCTCAACGGTGATGGCCTGGATGACTTCTTCATAGGAGGGGCAAAAGGTCAACACGGCAGCATTTATCTCCAACAAAGTAAAAGCAAATACTTCTTTTTGGAAGGCGACACCACCGCTTTGGCTAAAGACAGATCATGTGAAGATGTTGGAGCTGTTTTTGCTGATATCGACAACGACGGTGACTTGGATCTTTTTGTGGTCAGTGGCGGCAGCGAGCCGGACGAGGACGAAATACTGCAAGATAGAATCTACCTAAACGATGGATTGGGCAGGCTAACGAAATCTGAATCGGCATTGCCACCAGCCTATTACAATGGGTCTTGTGTGGTGGCCGCAGACTTCACCGGTGATGGTCATATCGATTTTTTTGTAGGAGGTAGATCCACACCACATGAATACGGTTTCCCTGGGGTAAGTAGTCTATTTGTCAATAACGGGAACGGCACGTTTTCAGATCGGACTTCGAGCTTTTTCCAGAAGGATGGACAAATAGGACTAGTAACCGATGCCCTATGGCGGGAAGATACCAAAGAATTAATCACAGTCGGAGAGTGGATGCCCATTACTATTTTTAGCTTCCACGGTAATAATACAGCAACTGTGAAGACAATTCCCAATTCTTCCGGTTGGTGGAACGCCATTCATGCTGATGATTTGGACAACGATGGAGACCTGGATTTTCTCATTGGTAATCAAGGTCTGAACACAAACCTTAGTGCTTCTCCGGCTGAACCTTTGGATTTATATCTGGGAGATTACGACGGGAATTTAAAGTTTGATCCAGTGATCGCCTATTACAAAAATGATCAACAATGGATTTATCCAGGACTGGATCAATTGGCTCAACAAATTCAGCCTGTCAAAAAGACTTTTCGTACTTATGAAGAGTTTGCCAACAGTTCCTTTAAGCAAATTTTTCCCGAAAAGCACCTTGAAAAAAGTCTACATGTTCAGGTTCAGACATTGGCGTCAGTGTGGATGGAAAATAGAGGATTTGAGGGCTATGAAATACAAGAATTACCTAATGAAGCACAATATTCACCCATTTATGGATTTGCCACCTACGACTTTGATGCGGATGGACTAAAGGACGTTATTTCCGTCGGCAATTTTCATGGCAATCAGCCCAGAATGGGTAGATGCGATGCTTCTTTTGGTACTTTCCTGCATAATGAGGGCAATGGAAAATTTACCGTTGTAAAAAATAGGGAAAGCGGATTTTCGGTTTCAGGTGAATCGAGAAGCGTAAAGATTCTCCACACCGGAAAGGAACATAAACTGATTCTTGTAGCTCGTAATAATGCAAACACTAAGACGTGGATTACCCAAAAGCATGAGCTATGATGAGAAAAATTCGAATCCTTCTAATAATTTCGCAGTTGTCTTTCATTCTGATCTGTGGGTGTACAGGTGAAAGGATTCAGAAGGGGTTCGAAAAAATATCGGCCGATAAAAGCGGGATTGACTTCAAAAACAACATTGAATTCAAAGAGGATTTAAACATTTTTAATTACAGGAATTTCTTCAATGGAGGCGGGGTGGCAATTGGAGATCTCGACAATGACGGTTTATCTGATATCTACTTTACCAATAATCTTTCCGAAAATAAACTATATCTAAACAAAGGTGATTTCCAGTTCGAGGATATCACCCGCTCTTCTGGAACGGCCGGCTCCAGAGCGTGGAGCAC
Source organism: Saprospiraceae bacterium (assembly GCA_965223025.1). GTDB lineage: Bacteria > Bacteroidota > Bacteroidia > Chitinophagales > Saprospiraceae > JABDMH01. The sequence continues at coordinate 1,926,344 of CBDCVP010000023.1, read as the reverse complement.
TGGGGTGGTGTTAGTAGACATCAACAATGATGATCTTTTAGATATATACGTATGCAATGCAGGATATGTGGATGGCGATGATCGGGAGAATGAATTATTTATCAATCAGGGAGACCTGACGTTCGTCGAATCCGCAAAGCGTTACGGTCTCAATGAATCCGGATATACTACCCATGCAGCATTCTTTGACTATGATATGGATGGAGATCTTGATGCTTACTTACTCAACAACAGTTTCATTCCGGTCCATACCCTCAATAATAGTAACAGGAGAGAGTTATACGCCGAAGACTGGCCAGTCAATGACTTCTTAAAGGGAGGCGGTGATAAACTGCTGAGAAACGAAAACGGTAAGTTTAAGGACGTTTCCAAAGCAGCAGGAATTTACGGCAGCTTGATTGGATTTGGATTGGGCATCACCTTAGGGGACGTAAATCAGGATAACTTATTAGATATCTATATATCAAACGATTTTTTTGAGCGTGATTACCTCTACATCAACCAGGGAGACGGGACGTTCACCGAGGGGATCAAAGATTGGATGAGCCACATCAGTCTGTCCTCAATGGGCAGTGATATGGGAGATATTGACAACGACGGGAATCCTGAGATTTTTGTGACCGAGATGTTACCAGATAATGATATCAGGATTAAGACCATTTCAAATTTTGAGGATTACAGTACCTATCTGCTCAAGTTGGAACGGGATTTCTACCATCAGTACATGCACAACACCCTTCAATACAACAACGGAGATAACACCTTCAGTGAAATATCATGGTATAGCGGTGTATCAGCTTCGGATTGGAGTTGGGGGGCATTGATGTTTGATGTCGACAATAATGGGTACAAGGACTTATATGTTTGCAATGGCGTTTTTCAAGACATGACCGATCAGGACTTCCTCGATTTTATGGTGAATGATTTGATGCAAGAAATGGTTCGTACCGGGAAAAAAAAGCCTATGCATGAGGTGGCATCCTTCCTGCCGTCAAACCCCCAAGTCAACAAGCTATTCTACAATGGAGGGAAACTGAAGTTTACGGATGCCGGTGAGGAATTTGGCATAAACGAGCCTTCTTTTTCTAATGGTGCGGCCTATGGAGACCTGGATAATGACGGAGACCTGGACCTGGTGGTCAACAATTTGAACCAAGAAGCATTTGTTTATCGCAACAACGCTGCCTCAAACAGTGATAATCATTATCTGTCTTTGAAGTTAAGAGGTCCTGCTCACAACCGCTTCGCAATTGGATCAAAGATCAACGTTTTCACGGCAGGAAAAAATATCAATTACGAACTAATACCCACGAGGGGATTTCAATCCTCTGTGGACTATAAGGTAGTTTTGGGTATCGGCCAGTCGCACCTCATCGATTCATTGGTAGTGACCTGGCCAGACACGAGAATATCCAGATTTTTGAATGTTCCATTGGACACTCTCCTCTATCTTAGTTACGCCGAGTCGTTAGAAAACATAGTTTCAGGGAAGACAGAAGGTCCTATGGTGAATCTGTTTGAACGAATCCCAAGTGATTTTGATTCACACAAGGAAGACCCTTATGTAGATTTTTTTAAGGAAGGTCTAATTATCAAGATGCTTTCCAGGGAAGGTCCTGCAGCCGATAAAGGAGACTTGAATGGCGACGGTTTAGAAGATGTGATTTTCGGCGGAGCTAGTCACCAAGCGGCGCGTCTCTATCTTCAGACACACAGCGGTTACCGCCACTTTAGGCAGGAGATTTTCACTAATGATGCTTACTACGAGGATACTGCTATTAAGCTATTTGATGTGGACGGAGACTCGGACCTTGACTTGTTTGCGGGCTCCGGGGGTAATAGCCAACCAGTAGGTGATAGGGTTGTCCAGGACAGGATATATTTGAATGACGGACAGGGGAATTTTTCTGCGCTGGTAGGAGCTTTGCCGTCGAATGGATACAATACTTCCGTGGCGCTGCCAATTGATCTGGATGGAGACCAGGACCTGGATCTTTTCATCGGCAGCCGCAGTACCCCCCTTAATTATGGCATCATACCACGAAGTTACCTCTACGAAAATGATGGCATTGGGAACTTCCGAGATGTCACCAGCCGATACAATGCCGAAATTGGGAGTGTGGGGATGGTGACAGATGCCTGCATCAGTGACATTAATAATAATGGGGATCTTGAAATTTTAGTTGTAGGCGAATGGATGAGCCCGAAGATTTTTGAGCTGAGAAAAGGAAAATTCATTAGGCTTGAAACCAATCTGGATGAACTCAGCGGATGGTGGTATTCGGTGAATGTAGTTGATCTTGATCAGGACGGATTAGACGACTTAATTCTGGGAAATCGAGGAGAAAATTTCTATTTCACCGGTAGCAAAGATAGTCCGGTCAAGCTGTGGGTAAAGGATTTTGATAATAATGGTGACGTAGAAAATATCATCACCAGACAGGAGAATGGGGCGGATAGACCGCTTCCGTTGAAGCGAGAGATAACCGATCAATTGGTAAGTCTAAAAAAGAAGAACTTAAAACATTCGGAATATGCCAGTAAGAGCATGCAGGATCTGTTTACTGCGGAGGAACTAGATGGGGCCAAGATGAGCGAAAGCACATGGTTTAAATCAATTGTGGCGCTAAACCGGGAAAAGGAGGGCTTTGAGATCGTTGAATTGCCCAAGGAAGTTCAATTCTCCTGTGTGTACGACATCTATTGTGCAGACCTCAACCAAGACTCCCATCCCGATGTGGTGCTGGGTGGCAACGACAGCGGTTTTCTTCCACAATATTCAAGATTAGATGCAAGTTTCGGACATGTTCTTTTGAACAATGGAAAGGGAAAGCTGGACCTTATTTCAAATGGCGAGTCAGGATTGAAGATCAGAGGCGACCTGCGGCAACTCCTGGAAGTTGGAATCAAGGGAGAGACACATTTATTAGCAATTAGAAATAATGACAAACCAATACTGTACAAATTGAAAGAGGTTAATCATTACAAAACTTTAAAACTCTGAACGAATGAAAAGAAGAAATTTTATTCAAAACACTACTCTTGGCACGGTTGCAGTAGGAACGTCGGGCTTTAGTTTTATAGCTCCGGGTAAATCGGCTAAATATTGTTATGAGTCAGAAAGAGAAATTCCAGTTTTGGCCGACGTTGATGTACTGGTATTGGGTGGAAGTTCAGGTGCTGTTGCAGCAGCTACGGCAGCAGCAAAAAAAGGGTGTTCTGTCTTTTTGGCCGGATATTTACCCTATTTGGGAGATGATATTTGCGGTACATATAGATTTTGGCTAAAAAATGGAGATAAACCCAACATTGAATTGGCAAAGAAAATTTTCAAGGAAAAAACATCAACCCCAATGGAGGTGAAGTCAGTTCTTGAAAATGAGCTTATAGAGAATGATATTGAATTCTTATATGGTTGTTATGCCACCAACTTACTTTATGATGCTAGGAACACAATAGCAGGTGCTGTTGTAGTGGGCCGCTCTGGTCGGCAGGCAATAAAATCCAAAGTGGTAATTGATGCTACGCATGGAGCTGAAGCGGCAAAGCTGGCTGGAGCAAAGATTAAGCAATATTCCCTAAATGACATCAATTTCTATTTTACAGTTGTCGGAAATAACATTCGGAATTCAAATGAAGTAGTCAACGTCAAAAAGCATCCCGAGCCCGTTACTACGGGAGATCAAGAATACCGATTGTATGATATTCAATACAAGTATGAGGGAAATAATCCTAAAAACGATTTGCAACTGGTTAGATACAAGCAGCTTCCGGAAAAAATGTATTTCAAAGGACACGATTACGATGTATTAGAATATCAATTCAAGTCTGATTTGAAAGATTATTCTTACGCATCCTTAATGGAAGTGGAACATAAAATTCGGAGCAAAACTTTTGATATTGAGCAAACCGATTGTTCCGATTTAATCCATTATTTACCGCCATATAAAATTGTGTGCGAAAAAAGTTCGGGTAATACGAGTGATGACATTTCAAATATTCCAATTGAAGCTTTTATTCCTAAGAAAATTGAAAACCTACTTGTACTTGGCGCTTGTGCAGATGTAAACAGAGAGACGGCGAAAAAATTGAATTCTTCAGTTGCTCTAATGCAACTCGGCGAAATTATTGGTGATTATGGTGCTGGTTTATCAAAATCAGTCAGTATTATCGGTGAAATTCATGGCAAATCTCAACTGTCCAAAAAGTACCTGGAGAATGGAGAAATAAAGGAAGTTCTTAAACCAATGAGACCAATCTGGGAAAAAGGATATGTGAAAAACTCGGCTGCGACGCTACCAGTTTTGGGAGAATATGATGTTGTTGTTTCTGGAGGGGGCACTGCCGGTGCACCTGCCGGTTTAAGTGCGTCCATGCATGGAGCAAAAACGTTAGTTTTAGAATACCTACATGGATTGGGAGGAATCGGAACCATGGGGCATGTAGAGATCTATTGGGACGGTAATAGAGACGGATTCACAAAAATAATTGATGAGGGGGTGCGTGATATGGCCCCATCCGATCATCCAAGACAAATTAAGGATAAAACTGGATGGGTATTTGACTGGAAAACAGAATGGTTAAGGAAAGAAATAATCAAAGCCGGTGGGGATATATGGTTTGGTGTTATGGGTTGTGGAACCTGGGTTGAAAACAATACCATAAAAGGTGTGGTAGTTTCTACTCCTTTTGGTCGGGGTGTGGTACTGTGTAAAGTCGTCATTGACAGTTCAGGAAGCTCTGACCTGGCGATTGCTTCAGGGACTAATTACCAATTTATTGACGCTAAAAGTGTTGCAGTGCAAGCAGGGGGGTTGGCTTTCAGGTTCCCGGGGCAAGTGAGGAATAATACTGATTGGACCTTTGTAGATGAAACAGATGTACTGGACACGACAAGATTATTTGTGCAGGGGAAAAAGAAATTTAAGGGGAGGTATGATATTTGCAAACTCCCCCAAACTAGAGAGAGAAGGAGGCAAGTGGGAGAATATACCGTTTCACTTTATGACATTCTGAACAAGCGCAGATATGAGGACACCATTTCGTACCATATCGGTTCTTACGATTCGCATGGTTACACTATTGACCCTATTTTTGTACTAAAGCCCGAGACTGATAGAGACACATATTATCGTTCTGACGTCCCTTTGCGATGTCTTCTAACCAAAGGATTAAAAGGACTGGTAACCACGGGGCTCGGTGCCAGTGTCGAACGAGATGTATTGCCGGTAATAAGGATGCAGGCTTGTACGCAAAATCAGGGCTATGCAGTCGGATATCTTGCTGCTACCGCAGTAAAAGAAAACAAAGAAATCCGTCAGGTAGACATAAAAAAAATCCAAAAGCACCTGGTCGACATAGGTAGTGTGCCGGAAAGAGTCCTCACGGATGAAGATACGGAGGCCTTTTCTGATGTCGAATTGCAAGCAGCCGCCGACGCAGTGGTCAACAACTATGACAAGTTGGAAGTATTGTTGACCAATCACGAAAAGACCATCGAAATAATCTCAGAAAGATTTGTAAATACTAAGAATGATCATGATAAATTGATCTATGCTAGCATTTTAGCTGTATTGCGCAACGATAAGGGATGGGATGTCGTTCACGATGAAGTCAAGAAATACAAAGAATGGGATGAAGGCTGGCACTTTACCGGTCATGGATACGAACCTCGATTTGGTGACCTTGATCGTCATATATTCAGTTTAGGACTTACCAAAAATGAGGCAGGAATGTCCACGCTTCTCGAAAAAGCAGAAGTGTTGAAGCCGGATGATTATTTCTCGCATTTCAGGGCCATAGCCGTTGCCTTTGAAAACATCAAATCCGACAAAGCCAGGGATGTCTTAGCGAAATTGTTAGAAATGGAAAGTATGCAAGGCTATGATATGGATGATTATAAAGACGCATTGGCCAAAGTCGATCTCGAGAAAAAGTCGTCGGTATATAACCGCGATACGGTGATCAGAAACAAGGAGTTGAAAGAGATTTTTCTAGCCAGGGCTTTATATCGCTGCGGAGATAAAAATGGTCTGGGAAAAGAGATATTAACCAATTATGCCAAAGGTTTGAATGCCATTTATGCTGCACATGCATGGGCGATCTTAAATGAGGGTGAATATAGTTAGCAGAAAAATGATGAGCCCGGTGAAGGGGATGATTTTTAAGTAAGTAACCAAATTAAAAGTTTAAGGTATGTTAAATAAATTATATTTTAAACCTATAATATTTCTGCTACTTTTATTAACCCAATCAATTCTATTAGCTTCTGATAGTGCTTTTCCTGATATATCAGGAAGATGGATTTGGGAAGGAAGTGAAATTAATTCAAATAGTAATAGAATAATGTTGTTTGAAATTAATCAAATAACAAATAAGTTATACGGAAATACAATTCAGGTAAATACAAGTAAAGAAAAAACAGACCTTTATGATAAAAGCCTGTTTGCCGAAAGTGCTGAATTAGACACAATATTACAGGGAAAAATCTATGGAGCCCCCACAGCTAATAATAACCTGGTAACATACTTTACATATACTTTAAATAATGGTCAGCACGGTGAAATTTCAGCCGGACATGTTACAGAAAATGGATCATTAATTGAGGGTCAATTTTCAAACACAATAGGCCAGGGCAAACGCGGTTGGTTTGTGATGAAGAAAATTGATACTTACAAAAATGAAAAAGTAGAAGAGTGGAAAATTGACAACACAGAAAAAGAAAGAAGAGAAATATTAAAGCTAGTTGATAAATATGAGTCTTCTGTAAGAAAAAAAGACAAAAAGGGACTGTTGTCGGTTTACTTGAATGAAAATGTGCCAGTTAGTAGCTTAAATAAGAACAATGAAGTAAGCATCAAAAGTGCGGATGAATTTGCAAATTCCTTATTCAATAATAAGAAATGGGACCAAATAGCGGAAACGTTACATGATAAGGTAGTTCATATTAATGGCAATATTGCAACATTAACAACATTTTATAAATGGTATGTTGATGGTAGTTTAAAAGGCAAGGGTAAAAAGATCTGGATGTTGGTAAAAACTTCTCATGGATGGAAGGTTAATCACCATAGTTGGCACAACATGAATGCAAAAGTTCAGGAAACAAATATACTTTTGGATAATAATCAGGAACTTTCAGGCAGATGGATTTGGGAAGGAAGACCTCGCAATAATCAAGGAAGAACACAAAATAACGGGGTTTTGATGATAGATATAAATCAGATAAATCAAAATATAATTGGTGATTTTTATCAGTTTATTAATCCCGGACGTTACGCTTCAAATCGTTCCTTTTTTAAAATAGTTAACATTAATGAAGAATTCCCGGTCCCAACCAATGATGCTGAATTAAATTGTCATGCCAACTCCAATGGTAAAATATTCGGACCTTTTAAGGCAAATAATAATAAATTAGCTCTGATTGAAAGAATTCAGAAAAGCGGAAACCATCTTGCTCTTTTCACTGGTAATATTCTTGAAAACGGAAAGACAATAGAAGGGCACTTTGTAAACACATGGAACGATGGCGGGAAGGGTTGGCTTGTTTTAAGAAAGTTGTCAAATTTCACTAAGGATAAAGGCATTGTTTATGAACCTTATATTGAAAATCTTGATGCCGACAGAAATGCAATCCTAAAAATTGCCGATATATATGAAAAAAATATAAAAGAAAAAAACAGGGATGGCTTAAGTTCTATCTATCACAGCGATGTTGTTATTAGTAATATTACAAAAAAAGATAATATAAAGGACCAAAGTTCTGATGAATTTATTGATGGCATAGTAGGTATAGATAATGAAATATCAGAAACACTTTACAGAAAGATGGTAAGAGTTAATGGGAACATTGCAAGCCTTACTGCTTACTATGATTGGTTTAACGATGATGTAAAAGGGCATTCGGGAAGTATTATTTATTTATTGGTGAAAACTAATAATGGATGGAAGGTTATACATAAAAACTGGCACAATAACTAATTATGCCGATATGCCTTTGCGTTCTCTTTTACCAAAGGGAATAATAGGGGTAATTACAACCGGACTGGGGGTTAGAAGGGAATTTAAATCTAGTTTAATTATTTACCATGCAGAAGCTGCTCCTAGGAACATACTTATTTCCATTATTGCTGGTTTATTCCGTTTCAGATCAACTGCGACCTCCGGACCAAGGTAACCCTACAGCGGAAAACATTATTAAACATCGGGTAATTCAGAATGATACAACTGCTTTCGAATTATTGGAGAAAAGGGATTCTAATCACAAAACCCTTTGGTATCGAGCGGAAATAGAAACGGAGGTTTGTAGGGAAAAACTTTGCGAACTAGCCTTCATTAATATTTACTGGGATGAGGTCGGCGAATATTTAAAATTTTCCTTACCTGAAGAAAGGGACCTTACCAAGAACGACCACACTCCCTTTGATGTTTCAGATTACCAAAAATGTAACTACTCAGCTCGGGGGTATGAGTATTTGGGGATTAGCTAATGCATCAAGAGGGCGGAGAGCTTGTTTGATGGCTGAGTCAACAATGGTTCGGAGTTTAGCAAATCTATGAGCTCCATGTTCAGACCTGAATGTTCCTGATATTTTGACTTTTAATTTGATCATCCTGATAGCTCTTTCCGAAGCATTATTGTCAGGGGGGACTTTTCGGTCGTATAGGCATATAGTTAAGCATTCTCTGAGTCGTAACAACCTATTTTTTAGGCTTTTTACAGGGTGTGCTGATCGGGATAAGGACCAGGCCAATAACGCATCCAAATCCTTCTCAATTTTTTGTTTTTCTCCGCTATTGATCCGGCCCATTCGGCACAGCATCAGTATACGCTTTAAAACAGCATCCATTTTTCTAGCCCATTTCGAATTATGAAAATCTATTAATCCTTGGCACTCTCTTCTTAAGTGAGGGATACATATTTGATGTCCTTTTGCATCTGTTTTCAAGTGTGCTTTCCAACAATCGCTGTTTAAGATTGATGTTGGAAAGCCTTGAGGAAATAAAGACTCGGTGGTTCGATAGCCACGATTATCAGAAATGTGGATCAAGGAATATTTTGGGGTAACCCAAGTCCATGCCCAAGCCTTTTGTCCCTTCACACTGCAACCACTCTCATCTACTCCCACCACTTTACTGCTTGCTATCTCATTAATAATTTGGTCATATACCGGTGAGACCTGTTCGGCTTTACGAGCTAGCATATTATCTATTGTCCCCTGACTAATCTTTTGACCATACAGTAACTCTACTGCTTCGGCCAAACGCTTATAAGGTATCAATTGTCGCACCGACAAATATACCAGCTGGTTCAATAATCTGTCTCCATATCGAATCGGGGGGCCTGAGTCTAGGTCGTTTCCAAATTCGCTAGTACTCCATTTGCTGCACTTATCGCAGCATTTCTTGTAACGCCGATGCTCTGTCACTTCTAGTGCTACCGGAGGGATATCCCATACTTGCTTGCGCTCAACCAAGCTCCCCATTCCTTCTGTCAATCTATTGTCACAATGTGTGCAGTGCTCTATTTGATAATCTATCTGGTGATCCACTTCATCAATCATCTTCAAAGTCCTTCCTTGGTGCCCTTGCTGGCCACCGGTTTTACGATTACTCTTTTCACGTAGGGATTTTGTCTTGCGCTTGTCTGATTGCTTGTCTTTTGAAGGTGGTAATGACGAATTCCTACTGTTCTTATTCTTTAACTCATCTATTTCCCGGCGCAACTCCTTCACTTCGCTCAGTAACATCTCTATGACAAAAATAAGCTCTTGCCTAGACGCAGTCTCCAAGGACGACCTGATTTGCTTCTCCGATTTCATATATGCAAAATCGCATATATATAAGCACCAGACAACACACAACACAGCAAGTTCCTAACCAATTACTAACGATTGTTGGTAACACCTTGCATTTTCCAAAATCTGCTCCAGAATTATCGGCAAATTGTGGATAACTCACATCCTACTTTGCATTTTCCTATTTTCAAGCTGAGTAGTTACCCAAAAATTAGATGAAATATTAGCTGATCCGGAAAATGAACTTAAGTATTACTCCTTTCATGAAATTAATGATGCTGTTGAAAATTTACGGAAAGAGTATGATGACGTTGATGGTATGACTGGTGCAACACCCATTGGGCTGGTAAATGCGGTTGTGAACGGAGCGGCTTTATCATCCTATACTTTTTGGCATCTTGTTTACGGGGCTGCCAGGGATACGATAAAACAACAGGTGAGAAAAAAAACAGACCAGGAATACATATTGCAAAAACTGAAAAGCAACCGGTCAAATTTTAGAATATGGGCTATTAAGGAAGCTAAAGAATTATTCCAAACGGAAGAGGCGATCAAGCATGAAATCATGCTATTGGTCTCCGATGATCCTAACAAAATAGTTTCTGATGAGGCCTTGAATTTTTTTACTGATTCTCAGTTGGAAGAAAGAGACATACAAAAGAAACTAACGGATCAGTTCTATCAAGCTAGTCATGAAATGAAAATTGATATACTCAACCGACAAAAAAAGCTTCGGGTAGTTCATCCGGAAACCTTCGATTTTCTTTTAACTGAATTTGCAGAAAAACGGATTGGTGTGCTAGCTTTTTCATCGATCATGGAAATAGCTCAATCGGTTAAAAAACCCTCCGAGTCTTCCTTCGAAATAATACGAGAATTGTTGTTGCATGACAATTATTATGTCGCAAGAAAGGTTTATGATTTTGTTGTGGAACGCCCATCGAATATCAAGGGGTTAAAAAAGAATATGAAGATTTTTGAAAGAAAGTATGCTGACAGGCTTGATTAAAGGATTTGGTCAATGCGATGCATTTCATTTCTAAATCGAATCAATACAATGAAATTCGAGTTATTATATGTTCTTATTTCAGTCTTGGCCTTTTCAAGTTGTCAAAATCGGCAAAATCAGAAACCAAATATCCTTATGATCTTGGTTGATGATATGGGATACAACGGAATTAGTTGTTTTGGAAATAAACCATGGAAGACCCCTAATATTGACCGGTTAGCATCCGAAGGGATGAAATTCACTAGTGCATATACTTCACCTCTTTGTTCTCCAACCAGAGCAAGTATTTTGACCGGCAAAAATGCTGCCAGGGTAGATATTACCAATTGGATTCCGGGCGGAGCAGAATTATATGCGAATCCGAAATTGATAGAGAAACCTTTTACACAATTATTGCCACTAAGGGAATATACAGTAGCGGAGGCTTTTAAAGAGAATGATTATGCCACTGCACATGTCGGTAAATGGCATTTGGGGGAAGGCCCTATATCTTTGCCCGACAAACACGGATTTGACTATTCATACTTGGTAACGTGGAGTAACCTGCCTACCTATTTTGTTGAAAATGAGAATAACCAATTTACAGGATTGTACAAAAATGATGCACCAGAACTTCAATTCTTAACCGACCATTTAGCTGACAAAGCCATATTCTGGCTCGAAGATCACAAAGATGCTCCTTTTTTTATGCTTTTTGCTACGCAAGTGGTACATCACCTTATCGCTGCCAAGGACGAAGTAAAACAAAAATATATTGATGAAGGACTTCCTGATAAGGGACGTGATGCCGCTGATTATGCAGCAATGCACCAACACATGGATATTGCTGTTGGAAGATTACTGGATTATCTATATGATAATAATTTAGCCGAGAATACGATTGTCCTGTTTCTTTCAGATAATGGAGGTAGAGAACCGGAAACCATAAATACGCCGTTTCGAGGAGGAAAGGGAGAGATACTGGAAGGGGGTATCAGAGTGCCATTATTGGTGCGTTGGCCGAAGAATATAGCAGCAAACTCAAAATCTGAAGTACCGGTTATCACTCATGATCTTTATCCAACACTATTACATCTTTCCGGATGTAATTTAATACCTGAGCAACATATAGACGGGGTTAGTTTTGCACCTGTTTTAACGGGCATACAGAAAACTGTCGATGAAAGATCACTGTACTGGCACTATCCACATTACACCAGTATGAAATTTGGACAACCTTCATCTGCAATTCGAAAGGGAGACTGGAAATTAATAGAGTTTTTGGAAGATAACAGATTGGAACTTTATGATCTAAGGAAAGATCCGAGTGAATCAAACAACTTGTTTGAAGAAAAACCGAACATAGCTGATGAATTAAAAAAGTTACTCGACGATTGGAGGACAAATGTTGATGCAAAAATGCCGGTTCGGAACCCCGACTACGATTCAAAAAAATACTCGGGTTGGCCGAAATCAGGAAATTAATTGGTTCAAAAAACAACATGAGTAGTCATAATTTTAGAGGATTTTTAAATTTTCATGATTGAGTGAAGGTGAGCAAATTTTATTTTGAGCAAGGCAAAAAACGTAGGTATACCTGTAAGGTACGGCGAGGCTTTTTACAGCAGATCAGGATGAAATTTGCCACATGTAGCCAATTGATGGAATTTTAAACATCCTCTAGGAATAAACAAGATTGGTGAACCTGAGAACTAAAAGGACAATATGAAAAACTTATTACCATTAATATGCTGCTCTATTTTGACCATCGCTGTTTATGCTCAAAACACTGCGGATATGAAAATAAATGCAGCCATTCAGATGGCGGAGACAGTGGTCGCAGAAACTTCATTTGAAAAAGGCCAAAAGCCGACTCGTTATAATTATTGGATGTACCAGAATTATCTGATTGGAGAGGGGATAAAAGCGATGGGCGAATCCTTAGAGCGCCCTGACTTCAGCTCATACAGAGATAAGCAGATTATGTACTTCTGCGAAGCATATAAAGATTTTAAACACGGTAGTAAATCTTGGTTTCTTAAGCCAGGTGCTATGTGGCGTTGCGGCATGATTGCCGGCTTAGTTGAATTGCAAGAAACTAGTGAGCATCCGGAAATTGCTCGAGGAATCAATGCCTTCCAAAATCTGCTGGATAAAACACCTAAAGTTTCAGACGGTACCTTGGCCCGTTATAAACCTCACTGGAAATCCAAAGGTATTCAAATTGATGACTTGTACATGATCAGCCCTTATTGGGTTCGTAAATCCAACCAAAGTGGAGACACTAAATATCTGGAGAAAGCGATAGACGAAACCCTTAGTTATTACAAGCATCTGTGGAACCCAGAGACAAAACTTTTGCATTGCTTATGGGTCGAAAATAGGCCGCAGGCTCGCATCCCTCACTGGGCCAGGGGGAATGGCTGGTTTGTCATGGCAATGACTGATCTACTGAATTTTGTTCCTCAAAACCATCCGAAAAGAGCTGAGCTTCTCAAGGTTTATAATGAAGTTATACTTGGTATCATGGCTCGTCAGAATACAAATGGCTTGTGGCATCAGGTTTTAGACCATCCAAAAAGTTATACAGAGACATCGAGTTCCGGCATGTTCACTTACTGCCTTCTGCGCGGCTCAGCTAAGGGCTGGCTGCCGGCATCTGCTCGAACTGCCGGTTTAAGAGGATGGAACGGACTGCAGACAAAGCTAACAGACAAAAATCAATTGAAAGACGTATGTGTAGGCACCGATATGTCAGAGGACGTACAATATTATTTTGACCGCAAACGGGTTACCCACGATCAACACGGCATTGGACCTTACCTACTGGCTGCGGCAGAAGTTATTAACGCCGATGCCACGAAAGACGCTTTCGCGAAAAAGAAACCGAATGTGCTGTTTATTGCTGTTGATGACTTAAACGACTGGGTTGGTTATTTAAAAGAGCACCCCCAGGCCAAGACGCCTAATATCGATAAATTGGCCGGTGAATCAATTGCCTTTACCCGTGCGTATTGCTCGGCACCGCTCTGTGGACCTTCCAGGGCATCATTGATGTATGGGATATACCCGCATCGCACCGGCACCTATTTTCATCATCCAACTTACTCTCCAGAGAAATTAATTTCCCCTGAACGTATCCCCCTCCAGCTGGCATTCCAAAAGAATGGATATTACACCTCAGGAAGCGGGAAAATCTTTCATTACCCAGAGAAAAGGGGCTGGGATAATTTCGTCCCTCGTCGTAAAAACGAAGATAGCAAACAGATTACGTACGTATTTGGAGAGGAAGCTACGCGACCATTGAAAGATTTTAGAGTTGGGGTAAGTGAGGCAGACCCGGACTCTAATGATTTAGATGGTGCGATTGTTAATTGGGCAATTGATCAACTGAAAGTTAAACATAAGAAACCCTTTTTTATGGCTATCGGTTTAGTCAAACCTCATTCACCCTGGGTTGCCCCTAAGAAATTTTATGATCAATACGATGCCGCCAATATTCAGTTGCCTGAAGTCCCTGAGAATGATCTGGATGATATTCCGGATGCAGGAAAATATATTGCCCACACCGTTTATCCTTTTTTCAAGAAAAAAGAGCATGAGATAATTGTGGCAAAAAACGGCACATGGGAAAAGTTGATTCATGCCTATTTAGCAACTTGTTCGTACGCAGATTACAATGTAGGCAGAATCCTTAAGGCATTGGAAGAATCTCCTTATGCGAAAAATACAATTATCGTACTGTGGGGAGATCATGGGTGGCACTTGGGCGAAAAGGAGCATTGGCGTAAAATGACCCTTTGGGAACAAGGGACAAGAGTGCCATTCCTCATTAAAACTCCTGGTATGACAGAGGGGAAGATTGTTAATGCCCCAGTAAGTTTACAGGATATCTACCCAACCCTTGTTGATCTGTGTAAATTAGACCTGTCTCAAGAGTTAGATGGTAACAGTTTGAAGCCCCTTCTAAATAAGAAAGATGGTGCATGGGACAAGCCAGTGTTAATTAGTTACGGTCCGGGGAATTTTGCTGTCAGGCAAGGACAATGGAAGCTTATTCGCTATGCTAATGGTTCAGAAGAGTTTTATGATATTGGTAAGGACCCGAACGAATATGCCAATTTAGCCGGCAATCCGGAGTTTCAAACACCATTAGCAAAACTCCGGTCCTCAATCCCTAAGACGTGGAAATATATCATTTGTCCTCGCACCAAACCCTTTGAAAACACTTTATCTAAACCTCATAGCCAATGAATTAAAAAAGTTGCTCGACGATGGGAGGACAAATGTTGAGGCAAAAATGCCGGTTCGCAACCCAGATTATGATTCAGCAAAATATTCAGGTTGGCCGAAATAAAGAAAATAATTGGTTCAAAAAACAACAAGAGCATTCATAAATTAAGAGGATGTTTAAATTTTCATGATTGAGTGAAGGTGAGCAAATTTTATTTTGAGCAAGGCAAAAAACGTAGGCATACCTGTAAGGTACGGCGAGGCTTTTTGCAGCAGATCAGGATGAAATTTGCCACATATAGCCAATTGATGGAATTTTAAACATCCTCTAGGAGTAAACAAAATTGGCGAACCTGAGAACTAAACGGAAAAAGATGGTAGTTCCACTCCTTGATAGCAGCTCACTTTTTTAAAATGTACTCACATGAAGCAATATTCTCGTCGGCAAGCATTGATTCATTTTACTACCTTATCCTCGACTTTTGCGATAGGCGCTGGTGTACGAAATCTAATATCAGCCCAGCCTGGATCGGCAACGGATTCGCCAGGTAGCATGAGCGTTATGGAACCATATCCGCCTGAATGGTTGCCTAAAGGAATTCGTTCACGCTTTGTAGCTGGTATGAACGGTCTGCGGATGCATGTGTTGGAGGCCGGTTATGAAGAGCACAACCGGCCGGGGATATTGCTGCTGCATGGTTTTCCGGAGCTGGCCTATAGCTGGCGGAACGTCATGGTCCCCCTGGCCGAACAGGGCTACCATGTAATGGCACCTGATCAGCGGGGCTACGGGAGAACAACCGGTTGGGATGGTGACTACGATGGAGACCTTTATTCCTTCAGACGTCTGAATGTGGTGCGGGATGCCCTGGGTCTGGTTCACGCCATGGGTCACAAGAAGGTGGCCGTTGTCGGACATGACTTTGGGTCTCCAATTGCAGCCTGGTGCGCGATTGTGCGACCTGATGTGTTTACCAGGGTCGCATTGATGAGTGCGCCCTTCAGTGGAACACCCTCGCTACCTTTTGACACGGCGGACAATCCAACTGCTAAAAAACCAGCCGGCTATGATCTGTATGCAGAACTGGCGAAACTCCCGCGGCCTCGTAAACATTATCAGCAGTATTACCGCACCCGGGAGGCCAACGCAAACATGTGGCAGGCTTCCCAGGGATTGCACGCATTTTTGCGGGCATATTATCACTTCAAGAGTGCGGATTGGAAGGAGAACAAACCGTTTCGCCTTGCTTCCCGGACAGCTCCTGAGATGGCTCAGATGCCAACCTACTACATCATGGAGGCAGCCGATGGTATGGCCGAAACGGTAGCCAAGTTTATGCCGTCTGAGGAAGAGATTGCCGCGAATACCTGGCTGCCGGATAAAGAGCTCGAAGTTTACACGCAGGAGTATCAGGGCACCGGCTTTCAGGGTGGCTTGAACTGGTATCGTTCGGGAGGGCTCGGAGCCGCAGAAATGCAACTCTTTGCCGGTCGCAAAATCGAGTAGCCCAGTATTTTTATTTCGGGGGCGAGCGATTGGGGGAGCTACCAGAGTCCAGGTGCCCTCGAGCGGATGCAGGAGCAGGCCTGCACGGATATGCTTGGCGTCCATCTCGTTTCCGGAGCCGGTCACTGGGTTCAGCAGGAACAGCCAGAGCGCACGGCTGAGTTGCTGATCGATTTCTTGCGAGAATGAGATATGGTGAGAACCTTGTTATTTTTTCCAAAGCGCATAAAATCAAAAATGAGCAGAGTGATTCATAAAATTTTATTAATTGCCTTGTCATTGTGTTTTCCTCCCCGGTCAAATACTCAAAACCATCATTATGAACTACATAACGACAAGATAACGGCCAGCCAAATCATCCGGTTTTTACCGAGAGAACTGATCACCAATCACTACTTCAACCACGAATTGTGGGACTTATTTGACGACGTTCACTTTCTAGCTCAGAAACAAATCTTAGATCAGTTTTTACATTGTAACCAACTGTCTGACAAACTATTAAACAATTTTATAACGTATGCTAAAGAAGCCAAGGAAAGCCTGTTTATTCAAATTCTGAAAATCATTCTTAACCAATCCAATATTCCGTTGAACAAAGATCAAGCATTACTGGAAATTGTCAAAAACAAAAAGGAGAATTTAAGTGGGGGCAGCTGCCATTTTGCTCAAAAACGCAGATTATGATTCTGGTAATAAAGCGGTCAGGGATGAAATATTGAAATAAATGAAAAAGCGTAAAACCAACCTTAGGGAGAGATTTTGAATAAAAAAGAAAATACTTTTAATGTAGCAGTCGTCGGTGGCACGCCGGCCGGCATCATGTCAGCCGTCTCCGCCGCGCGTTTGGGTTCCTCGGTAGCCCTGGTAGAATACCATGCCCATCTTGGGGGGATGTCGACAAGCGGCCTGGGTAAAAGCGACGTCGAAA
Source organism: Saprospiraceae bacterium (assembly GCA_965223025.1). Classification (GTDB taxonomy): domain Bacteria; phylum Bacteroidota; class Bacteroidia; order Chitinophagales; family Saprospiraceae; genus JABDMH01. The sequence goes on along the minus strand of CBDCVP010000023.1, from coordinate 1,908,891 downwards.
ACAGGGACGCCATTGCGGGTATGTTTAAAGAATTTACCGGCAGAGTTCATCAATATTACATCGATAAATATGGCTTGGGATCGGAGAATGAAGAGCGCTGCCGGAAAGGCTATTATTATGAACCTTCAGTAGCAGAGATAGTTCTTAATGAGATGATTGGGGCGGAGGAAAACCTTGTTGTTTACCTGGAGCATCAGATAGAAGGGGCCATTACAGAATCCGGAAAAGTAAAAAAGGTCGTTTTTAAAAATCGCTATACGCAAGGGCTCTTATCCTTAAAAGCAAGTGTTTTTATTGACGCTACGTATGAGGGAGATCTGTATGCCCTTGCCGGCGCTGATTTTGGACTGGGCAGGGAGGGGAAAGACGAGTTTGGCGAACCGCATGCCGGCAAAATATTTTTCGACCACAATGACCATGTTATCCTGCCGGGCAGTACAGGTGAGGGTGACCGGAATTTACCCGCTTATACATACAGACTTTGTCTGACCGATGATCCCAGGAATAGTTTTGTATTGGAGCAACCTCCAGAAGGTTACGACAGGGATAACTATATAAAGTACATTCATGATTTGAATGAAGGCAGATTAGGCGCTCCCAAAGTCCTGAAAGAGGGGCATGGTTACTATCCCGCCCACTTTAATACCATGTTGCGCGTATTTTCCTTTGCTGAAATTCCCAATCGAAAATATGACGTGAACATCAATCCAAGGCCCCTGGGCTTTCCTTTCCCGGAGCAAAACAAGGAATATGTCGAAGCTTCATGGGAGGAACGAGAGCGCATCTTCCGGAAGCACCGCGAACTGACATTGGGCTTATTGTATTTTGTGCAAAACGACCCTGACGTATCGGAAGATGACCGGAAGATGGCCACGCAATATCATTTGCCTTTGGATGAATTTAAAGACAACGGCCACTTTCCATGGCAGTTTTATGTCCGTGAAGCAAGAAGGTTGAAAGGGAAATCTACATTGATTGAAAACCATTTTAATCCTTCCACCTCTAATAAACGGTCAACGATCTTCCCCGATGCGGTTGTTGCGGGAGAATTTCCCATTGACAGTTTCCCGGTGACTCAAGAACCAAGTGTTGATAAAAAGGTCTTGGAAGGCTATATCTGCATGCTGGAAATTGCACCCTACCAGCTACCGTTACGCATCATGCTACCCGAAACCCTACAGGGAATCATCGTACCTGTAGCAGCTTCAACATCCCACGTAGCATATTCGACCATTCGTATGGAACCCCTGTGGATGTGTCTGGGGCAAGTTGCCGGTCTTTTGGCATACCTGTCCATACAAGGGGAGGTGCACCCTGATGCTGTCCCTGTTCCCCTATTGCAAAAAATGTTGTTGGAAAACGGTCAAATAATCACGTATTTCCACGATCTCGACCATACGGACAAAGCATTTAGCGCAGCCCAGTTTTGGGGTACAAAGGGATTCTTCGGCGATTACTACGCCCGCCTGAGGGAACCGCTTGAAATTGAACAATTACAGGAGTGGTTAACCGTGTTCGACAGAGAATTAAATGGGAGAAACGGTCATCGGTCTGATGAGATCAAAGGTCAAAAGGGTTTTGCGAGCATTTCAGAATTCGTGTATTTGATGCAATCGTTTGTCAATGATAAAAAAGCGAAAAATCTCCTCGAAAGCAAACAATGGCTTTATTCCGGCCGCGATCCGAAGGCCTCAATATTGAGAGGAGAAGTTTGCCTGATTCTATATAAAATTTATTTCTTGAAATGGAATGGAACAAGCTCATAGCACTTGCATTGCCCATAGCCGGCTACCTTGTAAAACTTAGCTTCAGAACATCCGGTACGGATGGAAGCCATGGACGCGACCTTTCTTGAGTGGGAAGAGGCGCTTAACTTATTAAAATTATGAAGAAACGTTTAAGAACTTCGATCATCTCATCAGTGGCGAGCTGCCTGTGCGCTGCTCTCTTATTTCCACAGGCTCTACTTACAGGACAAAATGATCTGAGTATTCCTGACGCCGTTCACAATCCCGCGAGCCGTTTGATGCTCGATCTCGAGACCACCGGAAAGGATCCTTCGGCTATCGTGTATAAAGACCTCATCCATCTCCCCGCACAGCCGGCGACGGTCAGTGATGTACGCACCGCCGGCGGTACTCGGGTCAATCAGCACGCCTACCTGGCGCATTTCGACGGTAGGTTTTGGGCGATGTGGAGCGATGGACCGGGGCTCCCCAAGAAGCCGCCTGAGGAACACTGGAATGTGGTCCCCGGTCACGACCGGCCTTTTACCCGGGTGTCTTACGCCACGAGTGTGGATGGACTCCACTGGAGTCAGGTAAAAGATCTTTCCGGTCCGGCCCGCACAAACGGTTTTGGTTGGATTGCACGGGGATTCTGGGTGCGTGACGGTCAGCTTCTAGCGCTGGCCAGCCACTTCAATGCCCCGGGATATCCCGGCGAAGGACTTAGCCTGGAGGCCTGGCGCTGGAATAGGGACTACGAACGATGGGAGGAGGTTGAAACGGTCCTGGATGATGCCATGAACAATTTTCCTCCCAAGAGATTGCCCAATGGACTGTGGATGATGAGTCGGCGGGATCATGACCGCGGAGTAAGCGTCATGCTGGGAGGGGTAAAGACCCATGCGGATTGGGAGGTGCGGCCGGTAGCCGAATACGAAGGAAGCGGCCAAAAGCCGGAAGAGCCTTATTGGTACATTCTGCCCGACGGGAAAAACCTGGTAGGCCTCTTTCGCGACAATGCTTTATCCAAACGCATCCTGCGCGCTTTCTCGACCGACAATGGCGAGACCTGGTCCGAACTAGTGGCCACCAATTACCCGGACGCGAGGAGTAAGTTCTTCGCCCTCAGGACCTCGCGGGGTTATTATGCCCTTGTTTCCAATTCCAATCCAGCCGGTCGCGATCCGTTGACCCTGGCCATAAGCCGGGACGGCTTGGTATACAGCTATATGTTTCACCTGGTGGGTGGACGGCATATCGACTATCCTCACATGATTGAACACGATGAGCATTTGTTTATTTCATTTTCCGGAGCCAAGCAAACCGTGGAGATTTTGAAAGTTCCGTTGGTTGCCATTGATCGTCTGATTGGATATACCGGTCCCTCGAATTGAATGCCACAACTATTAATATTTTCCAATAGAATGATTAAGAAAGAGAAGAAGAAAATGAAACTAAGAACCATCCTTTTCTATGGCTGTATTGCCGGGCTGGGCATCGCTATCTGTAGCGGCTGTTCTCAGGCTTCACCGGAACAGACAGCTGACAACCCGCATCCTGCTACCAATCCATTGTCGCCCCTGATGCTGGCTGGCGACTGGGTTCCTGAAGATCCACATGCCATTAATTTTGACAGCTTGCCCCGCGTACCCGGCGAACACGTCTTCGTCAGCGATGTTCGGGACGCTAGAGCAACAAACGCCGACCCTGCCGGTGTGAATAAGGCATCAGGAGGTGTCAATCAACACAACTATATGATCCACCACCACGGCAAATTCTGGATTATGTGGAGCGACGGGCCGAGCGTTGAAGATAAGGTCGGGCAAAGAGTGAAATTCGCCACCAGTGCGGACGGCTTGTCCTGGAGCGAACCAAAGTTCATCACGCCGGCGCCGCCCAACTCGGGACCGGATTCGGAATTTTACGATACACGATCCGATCAGGGTCTACGCTGGATTTCGCGGGGCTTGTGGTTGCGCGACAGAGAACTGCTGGCCCTGGTCTCTCTGGATGAAGCGGCGGGCTTTTTCGGACCTAGCCTGGAATTACGGGCGTTTCGGCTAAACTCCGAGGATGAAAGCTGGCAAGACATTGGCGTGGTGTATGATAACACCATCAATAATTTTCCGCCCAAGAAACTTCCTTCCGGAGAGTGGATGACGTCCCGGCGGCCCTATGACTACAAAACAGCCGGCGTCCATTTTCTGGTCGGTGGGGTGCAAGGGATCGACAAATGGGAATCTTTTCCCGTGCTCGGTTCCAGCAGCGAATTGTCGGCCGAAGAACCTTTCTGGTGGCTGCTGCCGGACGCCAACCTGATGGCGCTGTTTCGCGACAATCGCAAAAGCGGCTTTATTTACCGTTCCTTTTCAACGGATAACGGCCGGACCTGGAGCAAACCGATCAAGACGAATTTCCCGGACGCCACTTCCAAAATGAATGGCCTTCGGCTTTCCGACGGCCGCTATGTGCTGGTCTCGAACGCCAATCCCCGGAAGCGCGATCCCCTCGTTCTGTCGATCAGTGACGACGGTCTGGTGTTTAACAAAATGTGCTACCTGGTGGGCGGCCAGCGGGTGGATTATCCGCACGTCATTGAACACAACGGTTTCTTATTAGTTGCGTTTTCCAGGGGGAAACAAACGGTGGAAGTAATCAAAATCAAAATCAATGATCTCGATGAATTATAGGAAAGAATAGCAAGCTATGGAATTGGAAGCTCGCCTTCCCGACGTTGTTGCCGTCGCACTTTACCTGCTGGTTATGATAATGGTCGGCCTTTATTTCAGCAGGCGCAACAAGACGACGGAAGAATACTTTGTGGGTAACCGGACTTTTCCGGGTTGGGTGATCGGACTGTCCATGTTGGGAACGATCATTAGCTCGGCTACTTTCCTGGCCTTGCCGGCGGCTGCCTACGTACTCGATTGGCGCCAATTGAGCGTCAACCTGGTGTTGCCCTTTATTGCTGTCATCGCCATTGTGGTCTTCATTCCCTTTTTTCGGCAAGGCAAGCTGACCTCGGCTTTTGAATACCTCGGCCGCCGATTCGGTATGGCGCCCCGCCTGTATGGAACTTGTAGTTTTATCGCCATGCAATTGATTCGCATGGCGCAGATTCTTTTCCTGGTTTCTTTGCCGATCCAGTTTCTCACTGGGGCTCCAATTGAATGGGTAATCGTGGGGGCCGGCATATTCATCGCCTTTTATACGGTGGCCGGCGGCATCGAAGCGGTCATCTGGACGGATGTGATCCAGGCCCTGATCCTACTTTTCGGCGGCCTTTTGTGCTTTCTGATCATCGCGGCGGATCTTCCGGGTGGAGTGCAACAGATTTTCGACATCGGCCGGACGCATAACAAATTCAGCCTCGGTAGTTTTGACTGGAACCTGGCCGAGCGAACCTTCTGGACGGTGATCATCCTGGGCGTAGTCAACTGGCTGATGATCTACGGCGGTGACCAGAACATGGTGCAGCGGTATGCGGCAGCCCGCTCCACGCGTGAGGCACGCAAAGCGACGGCTTTGTATTCGATCATTGCTCTGCCGATGTGGATTCTCTTCTTTTTTGTGGGTACTTCGCTATTCGTTTACTACTCTGCTTTCCCCGATCCCACCATAACCGGATTGGAGGCAGACCAGGTGCTGCCTTATTTCATACTGACCAAGGTGCCGGCCGGAGTGGCGGGGATTGTCATTTCGGCGGTGTTGGCAGCGGCCATGAGCAGCCTGGATTCAGGGATCAATGCCATTGCTACCGTCAGCGTCATTGACCTGATGAAACCCTTTGCGATTAAAGATCATGATGATCAATACTATTTGAGGGCAGCCCGGCTCGTCGCCGTGGGAGCAACCGCGTTCGTCATCTCCGGCGCCATCTTCTTCAGCCACATAGAAAAAGAGAGCATGAACGATATCAGCCTGATCGTAACCAGCATTTTCGGCGGATGCCTGATGGGGCTTTTCATGCTTGGATTTTTCAGCCGGCGGGTAGAGGGAGGAGCGGCAACGATTGCCATGGTAGGAGCCATATTGTTTAACATTTATCTGGGCTTGGGTGCGCTGGGCTGGCTGCCCCCGGCCGTGACCCTGGGTCTGCACAGCTACTGGGTCGGGGCGGCCGTCAATGGTTTCTTCATCGTTTTTGCCTTGGCCCTCAGTTTCCTCCGTGGAAAAGAGACCGGAGATTTGGAGGGCTTGACCGTCTGGACCATGCCTGATGAATCAAAAAATAAGGAAAATGAGTGATTATTCTTTGCTGCCGGGAGGCTTGTGGCCCGTTATGCTAACGCCTTTAAGGAGAACAATGAAGTGGACAATGACGGACTGGTCATACTGACAGAGTTTTATCTGGCTGCCGTCGCTCGGCAACCCGCTATTGGCAGCTGCCTCGGACAAAGCTAGTCGCATCGAAGCACTGGAACTGCTCGTGTTGGAACGTAATGGCGAGCAGCGGCGCGTATTAAAAGCCATCTCGAGCACAGGCGCAGCCGGATTTGTGGATTTTCCGGACCTCGACTACGCCCCAGCATTGGGCGGTGTCGCTAAGAACCATCTGATCGGTGCCAATCCCTATGCCGTGGAAGCCATCTGGTCAAAGGGTCGCTGAATTATTGTGAAAAGACAGGACTTAGAGTACCCCTTATGGAAGACCTAACCAGTATTTTCGAGACGTTTCGTTCAGGAAACCGCGAGGTGTTTGGCGTACTATATCGATACTTTTATCCGAAGCTGAGGGAGTATGGAGGCATTTATTGCTCCGACATTTCCGTGGTGGAAAACTGCATCCAGGATTTCTTTGAGAAAATGTGGAAGCACCCAGAGCGCCTTAACCACGTCATCAATTTTGATGCCTATGTGTATCAATCAATAAAACGTAAACTCTTAACTGAGCTGGATAAAGAGAAACGGAGAGCCGTCATTCGTAAGATGGTTGATATCCCAAAGGCGACCGACTCTTTAGAGCACCAGGTGATGCATGAAGAATCTAGCCATCTGCAGATCCAGTGGTTGCGCAAACAGATCGAGCAGTTGCCTCCGCGACGGAAAGAAGTGGTCTTTCTGAGATTTTATGAGGGTTTCAATTATGAGAAGATTTCTAAAATCACCGAGCTCTCCAATCAAGTAGTTCGCAACTATGTAGCCAGAGCTTTGACTCGAATCAGGAGCAAGAAGCGTTTCGGAGAAATATAGTATAGTGCTTAGTAGATGGTTATGTAAGTTTTACTTGTCAATTTGGTCTACTTTTTCCAGCCTGCTCACAGGGGTTCTAGCCCACATTCTTTAGTTCACCACATAATAATTTATTTTTTTTCAAAATCTCAAGGTTACAAGGAGACATCTCAGCAGTCTATGGTCTAGACAGTATTACTAAAATTTATAGTACCTCGGCTCCAGGCATTGATCTTGAAGGACTTTCCAAAGATGACTTCATCGAGGCAGCGATGGTAGAGCGTGCTCATGAATTTATGTTGGAAGAAAAACGCTGGTTCGAGCTCGTGCGAAGAGGTTTTGAATATACAACTCAGCAAATAGCCCTCTTCCGGAGATGCTCGTAAGTTGGAATTTTGGGGCGAGGAAGACATGCTCTGGCCGATACCCAGACAGGAAATCGACAACAATGACCTGATGACTGATGCGGATCAGAATCCGGGTTGGTAAATCGTACGGAAAGTGATCGTGAGATTATGGGTACTGCTTAGAGAAGCGCCCATAATTTCATAGTGATAAATGTACAGGGTAATAGATGATTATTAAGGAAATTCACGCACTGTATTTAATCTTTACTTTAGTTTATCTGTCGCAGCAGTCGAGGACGAAGCATTTTGATTTGTCTATTTTTGAAAATGGGAAGTCGGTATTTGTTGGGGCAAGTCCTGAAGATTTTTCTTACGGTTACGATTCTGTTTTTTTATTTGTGAATGACCAGTCAGAAGCAAAGTTCTATTATCAGGATATCTTTACGCCGGTCTGCGAAGACAGCACCTTGTGCAAGCCCGCATACATTACCTTGATGTGGGATCTGTTAGGCAATTACCTGGATTTTCGCCTTGATAAGGCGGAGCCGTTGACTAAAATAGATCACATACCATTTTCTGACGAAGAATACGAAAAGTTACATGCCGTTCTTGGGGATGATCGTTCAATTTTGGGTTCTTATACAAAGAAAACCATTAATGAATTATACCACGTCTCTACCGGGAATCACAGTCTAGATGAAGTCGATGCTGTCACGGGTGCAACACCTAAATACATTAAAGATCAAACCATAGAAGGAGCTTTATACACTTGCCATACCATTTGGCACTTAGGTCGGGGCGGAATCAGCAAAATGCTTTTGAATCATACGAAAACCCAACTGCTCAATGAAGCATTTCTGCATCAGTTGATATCCTCCGATAACATTAACTACATAGCATTTGCTCTCGAAAACCTGCAATTTTTTGAGGCGTCAAAATTTCATGAAGAAATTGTTCAAGTCATTCAAAATAGCGATCATATAACCGCCAGTCAAATAGTTCGCTATTTGCCCATAGAACTGGTCGAGGATAGTGATTTCAATCTCGAATTATGGAATTTATTTGATCATGTTCATTTCCTCTCCCAGAAACAGATCTTAGATCAATTTACGCATTGTAAACAATTATCTGGCAAACTGTTACTTGATTTGATATCGTACGCTGAATCGGCTAAAGAAAGTCAGTTTGTTCAAATTCTGAAAATCATATTTATTCAATCCAATATTCCGGAAAACGGTGATCAATTATTGGTGGAAATTGCTAAAAACAGAAAGGAAAGTCTAAGCGGTGCAGTAGTTATGCTCCTTACACATGCTGAATTTAACTCCAGAAATAAAGAATTGATAAACAGCATTCTTAAAATATTAGAATAAGATGAAACAGATGTTGTTAGTTCTCTACATAAGCTTCCTCGCGAATGTTAACCTGTTGGCAGGTGATTCAACATCTATAGATCTGAGTGGCCGGTGGTTTTGGGAAGGAAGGGGAATAAACACTAACAATGATGGAAATGGTCGCATTGTAATTGAACTCGAACAAAAAGGAAATAGAATTGTTGGCAATCTGCTTCAATTAAATGGACCCGGTGCATCAGCGAACGTTATGGATATGCCTTTGATGGATATGCCGTTATTCTCAAAATCATCAAAGTTGGATGCTATCATAGATGGCGAAATTTTGGGACCTGCCACTGTGAACGATAACCAACTCGTTATTCTTAAAAGATTTCAGAAAGATAAAAGCCATATCGCTATTTTCACAGGGAACCATTCTATCGGACCGGAGGGAGAATTTATTGAAGGTTACTTTGTCAATACCTGGGGTTTAGGAAACAGAGGATGGTTTGTTATGTATAAAATGGTTCTTGGTCAAATATAGTGGGTTTGGTACTTTGTGGTATGGATTCAAAAGAACTATGTCGACTGGGATTAGACCTTCCAGAGCCATGGTACGTCGAGGACGTATACATGGAAAAAAGGGACCAAGATTTCATATTGCACGTGCATATATCACATATTGCAGCAGTTAAATTTGAGTATGAAGGAGAATCCTATAGTGTGTATGACCATCATGAAAGGACATGGCGTCATCTAAACTTTTTTCAACATGAATGTTATTTGCACGCTCGTGTACCGAGGGTAAAACTACCAGGAGGAGAAGTTAGGCTGGTGCAAGTACCCTGGGCGAAGCCAGGGAGTTCCTTTACACTTCTATTTGATGAGCAAGTGATGGACTTGGTACGAGAAGGAATGAGTGCAAGTGCTGCTGGGCGTCAAATGAAGATAGGTGCCAAGCGGGTATCTAGAATACTACGCACTTATGTTGCCAATGCATTGGCAACACAATCGATAGGTCCAATCAAGAACCTCTGTGTTGATGAAACCAGTACAAGAAAAGGACATAACTACTTCACTATCCTAGCAGACCATGATACAAAGAAAGTGGTGGGAGTAAGCGAGGGTAAAGACAAGCAAGCCTGTGCCCAGGCCTTAACGGACATGGAGGTTAGAGGAGCACCTCCGGAAGATGTGCGCACCGTAACCATGGATATGTCACGCTCCTACATCAGTGCTGCAGCACAGTACCTGCAGAATGCAGATATCGTATTTGATCGGTTCCATATTATGAAACAGATGAATGAAGCAGTAGATAAAATAAGAAAAGCAGATAGACGCTCCTATTCCGAATTAAAAGGAAGTCGCTATTTGTGGCTAAAGAATAAGTCCAAGCTTTCTGCAAAGCAGTTAGAACGATTGGAAGATCTATCAAATACCTGCCCCAATATTGGAGAAGCCTACAGGCTCAAAGAAATGCTAAAATTAGTCCTGGATGATGCCTGTGTGAAACGTAAAGTGACTCCTCTAAACAATTGGATAAACGAAGCCTGGAATAGTGGCTTAGCACCCATCCGCGCTTTTGTAGAAATGCTGCACAGACATTGGTATGGTGTTAAAATGTATTTCTACAAACTAAAAACCAATGCCATTGCAGAACGAATAAATTTAAAAATACAGGAAATAAAAAGGATTGCTAAAGGATTTAGAAACCTTGATAATTTCCGAATTATGATCTACTTCCATTTAGGTGGTCTTCACCTGTAACCCACTACAAATGACTAAGAGCCTATAAAATGAAGGATGAGGATGAACATGTACATGAAGGAGACAGGGAGGAAATACAGAATATGGCGGACACATTTGAGAAGAGCGTAAAAGAAAGGGACAGAGAGCGCTTTCTTCAACTCTACATTTCAGAAAATGCACCTGTCAGCAATCCAGGAAGCAAAACGACTGCCGGGCTCTTTTGGGAAAGTCTTAAGAAGTATGAGAATCCCGAGGAAACGTTTCATTCAACTTTTGTAAACATAAATAAAAAGCTGGCCATATTAAAAGGTAGATTTCATTGGGCAGAAAACGGTGAGAAGAAAGGAGAAGGTGATGTTATCTGGCTTTTGAAAAAGACAAATGAAGGGTGGAAAATAATCCATCATGCCTGGGAAGGAATGAATAAAAAAATGGGGAACCAGTTAAACAGCGACCGGGAAGAGATTATAGCCATGTGCAATATTTATGCTAAATGTGTTGAAGAGAAGACTACAGAGGAATTCAGAGCCCTATATAGTTCAGATAATACTCCCATAGACAATCCCAAGAAAGCCATGGGAGCAGTTGAATTTATACAATGGTTACAAAGATATGAACGGCCCGGTGAAACGCTGCACAATATTGTGGTTAACGAGAATGGAAAATTGGCTACCATGAATGCGCGATTTCACTGGTTTGAAAATGGAGAGAGAAAAGGTCAAGGACAACAGATTTGGTTGTTGAAGAAGATTGACGGGAAATGGAAAATTATACACCAACTGTGGCAGGGCTTATCAGAAACGTGAAACACGTCATTAAAAAATAATTTCAAATTATACAAAAATGAAAAAACAAAGAACAAGATTGAGGGATACTAGCCGCCGTGAGTTCATTAAAATTTCGGGTGTGTCTTCCATAGCTGTATTGTGCTCTCCAGCCACAATGAGTGCAAATGTTTTTTCAAATAAAGTGGGACGGCAAGATCAGGCCATTTTTCAAGACAATACCCTCCCGGTGCTAAAAAAATGCGATGTAGTAATTGTTGGTGGAGGGTTTGCCGGGATATCAGCTGCTGCGGATTTTGCAAAGGCTGGCAAAAAGGTTGTTCTGGTCGAACGCAGAATTTACTTAGGACGGGAAATCACAGCGGAATATCGTCCCTGGTTTGATATAAGTAAGTCGAAGAGTAATTTGCCTGATATATTGCAGTCGTGCATTGAACCAGATATTGAACAGCCGGATGATACGAAACGACTATTGCGGTTTGACCATGTGAAGCGAAGCCTGGAAGATCAACTCTTTGAAAATGGAATAGAAATCGTTTATGCCAGTAATGTAGTACAAGCCCTTGCAGATGGTGATAAATTACAAGGTATTGTTATTGGCAATAAATCCGGAAGGCAGGCAATCCTGTCAAAACTGGTTCTGGATTGCACTGAAACCGCATCGGTGGTGCGTCTGACGAACCAGGAATTCGAGAAATCCACCTCACTTACAAGGTATGGCCGAACATTAGAATTTACTCATGTTGAGCCAATAACTAAGGAATTCATAAGCGTTCCACCAGCAATAAAAATAAGGAACAACCGGGTGAAAGTGCAACGGGGTTATATCGGTAATGACCACTACTATATCGAATGCCCAATGGACTTTGAAAGTCCGGAATTCGATGCAAAATCAACCACGGAACGCGAATCGGAGGCGTGGGAAAGGTCGATCGAAGTAGCCAGGTACCTATATCAAAACGTTGCAGAATTTAGAAATGCCTTTTTTACCAACTCTGCTTATCAGTTGAGTGGTATTTATACCCCACAAATGAAGGAATCTAACTTCTCCAAAGAGAGGGCTTATCTAGCTGAAAAAATATCTGTTCAGGATGAACCCATACCATTGGAACGGTTTTCAACAGGCTTTCACAACTTGTTCTGCATGAATGAAGCATCAATATTAGGGGAAAAACAAATTAAATACCTGATGACCCCTCGCGGAGCCAATGAATTTGCTTCCTCAATATCCGCTAAGCTTTTACGGAATTGGTCTTCACTGGCCTACAGTAAAGAAGTCGATGTGATTGAGCATCAATTTGAAGAACCCGTTGATTCCAAGCACAGTATTAAGGAAAAATTTAGCCCCCAGCGCGGAAAGCCTTACGACAGGATTTCGATAAAAGGGGAAGCCATCTCCATAATAGACACGGTAGATATACTGGTTGTAGGTGGTGGAACAAGTGGAGCGCCAGCCGCTTATAATGCAGCCAAAGCCGGTAAAAAAACCATGGTAATTGACATGAACCCGGGATTTGGCGGTACCGGCACCTACGGAGGAGTGCAGAGCTATTGGGGGCCGGGTAATTACTATGGCTTCACAAAAGAACACATCAAGAAGGTAACAGAAATCGATCGATCCTTTTCCAATACTTTTCCCGATAATGGGTATGGCCGGTGGAACGTTCAGGCAAAACTGGCCATGTGGCTCCATGAGATTAAAGCATCGGGAGCCCAAATATTATGGAATTCTATGGTTATTGGCAGCATCATGGACGGCAAAAAGATAATTGGAGCTGTTGTTTCCACGCCGCAAGGAGTCGTGGGGGTCAAATCCAAAGTGGTAATTGATGCTACGGGTGACGGAGATGTGGCTGCTTTTGCAGGGGCGCCTTATTTCATTGGCTCCAAACACAATAGCGTACCCCTGTGGTATGCCATACGAAGGCAGGTCAAACCGGGACCGACCCAATCTATATTCCAAAGTACAGTCGATGTTACCAATGTAGAAGATTATACCCGTGCCGTACATGTCGGTTTAAGGACGGGCGGCGATGATCTTCATGATCATCAACCTTATTTGGCGCCGCGGGAATCCCGACACGTGTTAGGTGAGGTCGTTACCACGCTAACGGATAATTTAACTTACAGGGAATGGGAGGATGTGATTAGCTACCACCGTAGCAATACCGACATGAAGGGGTATCATGCTTCTGATTGGTTTAGGATTGGTCTTATCCCACCGAATTTGACTATTGAGATACCCTACCGAATGATTATTCCCAGGGAAATCGAAAACATTATCATTACCGGTAAAGCCCTTTCCACTACGCACGACTCATTTCCAGCCCTGCGAATGCAGCATGATTTGGAAAATCTCGGGGGAATATCAGCGCTTGCAGCCGCTCAAGCTATTGAGGATAAAGTGGTCGTTCGCAATATCGACATCAAAAAATTTCAGAAGAAGCTGGTCAATAAGGGATTATTGCCAGAAAAATATATAAAAAGAGAGATTAAGCCGAGGAATTATTCCGACGAAGCATTGAGGGATTGGATTAGACAATTTGACCCGAATATCTCTCTAAAGTCTTTTGGCAATACGGCAATGAGTGAAATAAGGTATGAGCGAATCCCCTTTGTTGAGGTATGTACTTCGCCGCCCGAACAAGCTATTCCTATCCTGGAAGAAGAACTCAAAAAAGCCTCCGGGAAAATGCAGCTGCGTATTGCATTAGCTCTGGCTATGCAAGGCTCGGCGAGTGGCGCCGTGGTTATTTACAATGAAATTGAAAAGCAGTTGAGCGGCATTTCCTTGCCGCGATTGAAGGAGCACGTTCAACATTCTGGCCCTAGCAATAGAACGCCACCTGATCAGGGGGCCGCACCCATTTGTGCCAACCTTATTTATGCTCTGGGAATGACGCGAAGTGATCTGACTATATTTGTCATTGAGCTAGTTTCCGAACTGTTCGGGGCCGATAAAATAGATGATTTTCAGGAAAAGGAAAAAGGATTGTTTTTTTATATCGATGCCGTTTGTTATGCAGCTGAATTAATTGGCAATAAGGCAGTAATACCATTCTTGAAAAAAATACATGCCAATCCCATCTTAAATAATCGGTCGCTGAAAAGCGGCATTGAAGAAAGTCACGTCCTCGAACGATTGGCTTTGATAGAACTGATACTTGGCAGGGCCCTGGCTAGAAGCGGAAGTGCCCAAGGGTACGAAGTGCTCATTGACTATTTGGACGACATGCGGGCTATCCTTGCTGAATTTGCCCACACCACCTTGGTAAAGATAACGGATCACGATTTCGGTAAAAGCAAGAACCATTGGTCCAAGTGGTTGAGATCAAAGGAAGGTAAGCTGGAGACCATTGCGCTCCCGGAGCGTCTGTTGGGATAAATAGAATATGAGTGGATTACAAATAAAATGGCATGCAAACATCTCATTTTAAGTATCTATCGACCCTTGTCTTTTCTATATTCCTCGCAACACCGCAAATAGTTTTTTCTCAACAAGAAAAGCCCAATATCATTTTAATTTTTGCGGATGATCTTGGAATAGAATCCTTGAAGCCTTATGGAGGACATTCAACGGTCACTCCAAATATTGACAAACTGGCGGATTCAGGTATGCTTTTTACCCATTGTTTTGCCAATCCTGCCTGTTCTCCCTCCAGAGCGGAATTACCGGTGCCACTACCAGAGCAATCCATTAGAGGTAGAAGCTTTCTGCTCCAGCTACTTGGCAAAAAAGGTAATCCAAAGGAATGGGTTCATGTTGAATATAAGGAGAATAGACAAATAAGAACAAGAGACTGGATCTATAACAATAAGAGAGCTGATAAAAGTTAATGGCGTTGGGGAACCAGAAAATAATCCTGAAACAGAAGGGAGTCATAAGAAGACACGGGAAGAATTGAGAAACATTCTAGAGCAAATTAGCAGGTGAAAAACTAGTATGTACCTGGGCAATATATATAACTATTTCCGCCGGGAATTCATTAAAATTACCGGACTGTCTCATGTTGCAATTTTATTAGCCGGCTGCGGTCAACAGGTCCCCGAGGAAATTTCCCTGGTTTACAATGATCTGCCCGCCATAGTTGACTTCAACTTTCACATCAAACCCATCCTCGCAGATCGATGTTACCAGTGCCACGGGCCGGATGACAATACCCGTGAAGCTGATTTCAGACTGGATATTGAAGAAAAGGCTTTCGCCAAATTAAATGATTCAGGAGGGCGAGCATTTGTGAAAGGAAATATTGGAAAAAGCGTAGCCTGGAAAAGGATCACCTCAGAAGATCAGGAATTCCTTATGCCACCTCCGGAATCCAACCTAAGCCTCTCGGCCAAAGAGAAGGCGCTAATAGCCAAATGGATAGAGCAGGGTGCTGAATGGAAACCGCATTGGTCATTCATTGCTCCTCAAAGAGCTGAAATTCCGGAAGACCTCCCTGCTGAATGGACGGTAAATAATCCTGTTGATAATTTTATCCTGGGGAGATTGAAGGAACAGGGCTTAGGCCCATCCACTGAGGCAGATAAGGAAAACCTGATCAGAAGGTTGAGTTTTGATTTAACCGGTCTGCCGCCTACGATTCAGGAAATAGATGATTTTCTAGCCGATGATGATCATCTGGCCTATGAGAAACTTGTTGACCGGCTTTTGACCACCGACGCCCATGCAGAGCGCATGGCCCTGGAATGGCTGGATGTGGCCCGGTATGGTGATACGCAGGGGTTGAATATTGATTCCGAGCGATATCACTGGCCCTGGAGAGACTGGGCAATCAAAGTGTTTAAAGAGAACCTGCCTTATGATGATTTTATAACCTGGCAATTGGCCGGCGATTTATTACCGAATGCAACCAGGGATCAGAAGCTGGCTACCGCTTTTCATAGAAACCATCCTGTTTCTGCAGAGGGGGGCATCATCGATGAGGAATACCGGGTCAAATACGTCCAGGATCGCACTAATACGACCGCGACTGCCTTCCTTGGCCTGACCCTGGAATGTGCCGCTTGCCACGATCATAAATTCGATCCGATCTCGCAAAAGGAATATTACCAAATGTCGGCTTTCTTTAACAATCTAAAGGAACTGGGGCTGGTCATAGGACGGGGCGTTTCCTCAGGTCCGGTTTTGTTGCTGCCCGAACCTGAAACAGAGGAAAAGTTAGCTAGACTGTCGGAGGAGATCGACCAAACTTACGAACAACTGGAGCTTACCAAATCCGAGGTCGCCGCAACCCGAGATTTTATAGCGTCAATTCAAAGCATGGCCATCGACCCCCCTGTCGCCGATGGCTTCTATCCTATGGAAACTGTTGGGCCGAGAAAGTCAACTTTCCCGGGGGCCCGCCTGAAATTCTTACTACTTAACAATCCAACTAACAACATAGTTGATGAAAATCTGAAATCATTGGCTTCCGGGGAACCGCAGGTTGTCAAAGGTAGATTTGGTAACGCCCTCAGACTGGAGCAAGAATATGACCTGGTTTTTCTGAAGGATGTAGGCAATTTTGAAATGAACCAGTCTTTTTCGGTGGGAGGATGGATATACACCGAAAAAGAAGGAGAGAACCAGAGTATTATAGGGACCTCGGGAGATCTTGTGGAATACTGGAGAGGATGGGATCTGTTTATAGATACCTTGAATCGCCCTTCTGTTCGCATGACTAGCTTCTGGCCTCACAATTACATGCAAATCACCGCTGACATTTCGGTTCCTAAGGCCGAGTGGCATCACATTTTGTTCACCTATGATGGCTCGGGTCAGGCCAGCGGAATTCACTTATATCTTGACGGTAGGAAGATCAAATGTTCCATTGATTACAATAATTTGCACAGACCCATTGTCCATAAATGGAAAAAACAAAAGGATTGGCGGGAAAGACCGGTTATGGTAGGAAGAAGCGGGCGCTGCTGTACGGGGGACAACGGAGTGTTTTACGGAAGCATAGATCACATTAAAATATTCAATCGCTACCTCACTTCTCTTGAAGTGAACGCATTATTTGTGGAGGAGACGAAGGTCAGCCCTAGCCAAACCGATGGTCCCGATAACTATCGGGGGGGCGATGGTTATCAGGATAAGGAAGCAAATTACATTGACCATTATCTGAATCGAAAACACTCCGGTTACCGAAGTTTGATCAAAGAACTGCAAAAGTTACTTGGCAAAAAATTGGTTCTCCTGGAGGATGTTCCGGAGATCATGGTGATGGAGGATATGCCTTTATCAAGGAAAACATTTGTGCTGAACCGGGGGCAGTATGATTCACCAACTGAGGAAGTTGGACCAGGAACTCCACGAAAAGTGTTGGCATTTGACCAGGATTTACCCAGGAACCGGCTTGGACTGGCCCAGTGGCTGGTGGACAAGAATAATCCTCTCACCGCCCGGGTAACAGTTAATCGTTATTGGCAGATGATCTTCGGCCGGGGCATCGTGGAGACACCCCACGACTTCGGAACCCAGGGAGCGCTGCCCACTCATCCGGAGCTGTTGGACTGGCTGGCCATTCAATTTATGGAATCGGGCTGGGACCTCAGATATTTACTCAAGACTATGGTAACTTCAGCCACCTACCGGCAGTCATCTGTAGCGAGTCCGGAACACTTGTCCAAAGATGCGAAGAATCTCTTCCTGGCTCGCGGCCCGAGTCACCGCTTATCGGCAGAAATGATCCGGGATAATGCTCTGGCAGCAAGTGGCCTATTAGTTACAATAGTAGGCGGTGCAAGTGTTAAACCCTATCAACCTGATGACGTTTGGGGCGATAGATCTCTGTTATCTGGAGGCCCCTATGAAGCCGATTCCGGCACCAATCTTTATCGCAGGAGCATGTACACCTTTGTCCGTCGCACTACTCCGCATCCTGCCATGGTGGCCTTCGATGCACCCAACCGGTCGATATGCGTTGTCAAAAGAGAAAACACGAATACGCCTCTGCAAGCTCTAGTATTACTCAATGACCCTCAATTTGTGGAAACAGCAAGAGTATTGGCTCAAAGGATACAAAAGGAGGGTGGGGAAAGCCTCGAAGATCAAATGCAATATGGTTTCAGATTGCTTTGTGGCAGGAAACCGGATGGCAATGAGATGGAATTGATGAAAAAGCAATATCAGATTGCTTTGAATAAGTACAAAGGAAATCCGAAAGCAGCAGATGAATTGCTTCAGGTAGGGGAATATCCCTTCGATAATAGTTTGGACAAAATTCTAACTGGTGCCTTGGCAATGGTAGCCAGCACAGTGATGAATTTTGATGAAGCTTATATGAAACGGTAGTCATGACCGAAAGATTCCTCTGACAGAAAGTAGAAACACCATGAGCGATTGCCATCATTACCAACAAATCAACAGTAGGCGAGACTTCCTGACCAAATCAGCTATGGGCTTCGGCGCCCTGGGTCTGGCTTCTTTGCTCCATCCATCCGAGCTTTTTGCTTACGGCCGTCAAAAGGCCTCCTACAATGGGCTCCCAGCATTACCACATTTCGCCCCCAAAGCCAAAAGGGTGATCTATCTGTTCCAAAGCGGGGCTCCATCGCAAATCGAATTATTTGACTACAAGCCATTGTTGAATAAAATGGTTAGAGAAGAGCTGCCTGATTCGGTTCGGCAAGGTCAAAGGCTAACCAATATGACCGCAGGACAAATATCCTTTCCGCTAGTGGGCTCTTTTTCCCCATTTCAGCAGCATGGACAATCGGGCACATGGATGAGCGATTTACTTCCTTATCAATCCAAAATTGCGGACGAGATATGCGTGATCAGGTCGATGTATACGGAAGCCATTAATCATGACCCGGCCGCTACATTTATTCAAACCGGATCGGAGTTCCCTGGCCGGCCGGCTATTGGCTCCTGGATAGATTATGGGTTGGGAAGTGCCAATGAAAATTTGCCGGCATTTGTGGTACTGGTAACCAAAAATAAATTTGGCCAACCCCTTTACTCTCGACTTTGGGGCAGCGGTTTTCTCCCTTCCCAGCATCAGGGAGTCCGGTTCAGGTCTGGTAACGATCCGGTGCTCTATCTGAACAATCCGCCCGGAGTAGACCACGACGACCGGAAGGCACAACTTGAAATTCTAAAGCAAATGCAGCAGGGTCAATTGGAAAAAGTCAATGATCCTGAAATAGAAGCCAGGATCGCCCAGTACGGAATGGCGTTTCGGATGCAGACATCGGTTCCGGAAATCACAGGTACTTCTGATGAACCCGATTATATCTATGATCTGTATGGCCCGGACTCCAGGGATCCCGGCACCTTTGCGGCCAATTGCTTACTGGCCCGCAGGTTGGCTGAAAAAGGGGTGAAATTTATCCAACTCTATCACCGGGGATGGGATCACCACGGTGGTTTGCCGAATGGTATTCGGAAACAGTGCCGGGAAACGGATCAGCCTTCGGCCGCCCTGATCATCGACCTCAAACGGCGAGGCTTGCTCGATGATACGCTGGTGATCTGGGGCGGAGAATTTGGCCGGACTAGTTATTCGCAAGGGGCATTGACCGAAACCGATTATGGGCGGGACCATCATCCTAGATGCTTTAGTATCTGGATGGCAGGAGGTGGGGTCAAAAAAGGAATGACCTACGGTAAAACCGATGATTTCAGCTACAACATTGTAGATAATCCGGTACACGTCCACGATTTCCAAGCCACCATCATGCAGCTCCTGGGCATCGATCATGAGAGGTTGACCTATAAATTCCAGGGCAGACGCTACCGCTTGACAGATGTCCACGGGAAAGTGGTGAAGGATATTTTGGCTTAGACTGGAGCAGAGGTACGCTTACTTTCACCTGATCAGATGTAACAAACTGCGAACATTGAGGGTAACCGGTCCTATCAGTACTGGGGCATTAGTGAGCGCACTCCGAAAAGTCGCCAAATCAGAAATGGCTCTTTTGGCGATTTTTCCATTTTCCTCAACTTGCTGATACTCAGGCATCACCAAGTCTCGAAAAAATGCAAATCTCATCCAAAATAGACTCATTTCGTGAAGATGACACTTTCCGGAGTGCACTCACTAGTTCTTCGAAACATACTGCACATCAATGGCAACATGAGTGTACCTGATTCTAATGTTCGTCACATATCTTGAAGCTCTCATTGGAGAAACAAGAAATATTGCAGGCTTACACCCGGAAGTTGTAGAGGAGCTGCTTGGTCTGGCAGGACAGATTTCAGGGTAAAGAGAATAAACAGAGGAATCAATGACCATAAATCGGTAAGCCATTTAATCGAATCCACAATTAACCCTAAACCGAATTTTTCATAGATCGTAACTTCAATTAATTATTAAGAATAAAACATAATTTATTTCAAAACAAAGCTTGGTCAATTTTCTATGACTGGCCATGCTATATAAACATGACCATCAGCAAAGCAGGTGGTTTCCAACAATTAAAATGAAAAATAAATTCGCGAAAGAGGGTATTCCTCAACTAGCAAGTGTCATGAGACTATCCAGACGCCAGTTCACGAAGCTGGGAGCTCTGACCGGAATGGGAGGTATTTTGGCTCCGGCGGCTTCTGCCTTTGCCGCACCTTTGGCCGGTGAACAGGAACGCATTCGATCCGGTAAGAAGTCTGATTTGATCATCACCAAGGCAGAACAGTTTGTGGTTAATGTGCGGGACGAAGGTGAAGAGGTACGGCGCGGTGAAGTCCGTCGCCACTTTGTCTACAAGATCACTACAAATTCGGGCATCACAGGGTACGGGTTCGGACGTAGTCATCCGGTGGATGATCTGCCTCGAGTTCGGGAGATCCTGGTCGGAAGGGATCCTTTCTCAATAGATCAGTTCGTCGCTGAAGGCCTTTGCCAGGTGGGCAGTTGGGAATTCGCAGTCTGGGATGTGATTGGCAAGGCCTTGAAAATGCCGGTTCATCGCTTACTGGGTGGAGCGGTACGGGACAAGATCCGGCTGTACCTGACGATCGTTTGGCCGGGTAGGGATGATCAGTCCGATGTGCCGTTTCAGCGGCAGGCTGAAGACATCAAGTTTTTCCAGGATAAAGGCTTTAAAGGTGTCAAAATCCGTTGCTGGCGTCCCCAAATCATGGACGATGTGGAAGCGTTGAAAGAGATTAGGAGGGCTGTTGGTCCGGATTTTCCCATCATGTTCGACCGCACCGGCCAACGGGCTCCCTGGGTATGGTCTTACGAAGAAGCACTGAAAGTGGCACGGGGTATGGAAGAACTCGGCGCCTATTGGCTAGAAGAACCCTTTGAGCGGGAAAACTATACCTCGTCCTTTCGCGACTTGATCCCGCTGAAGCAATCTCCTTCGTACCAATCGATATCGCGCTCTGCAAAATTGCGTAAAGAAGTTGGGCTTCGGATAACCGGTGGGGAGGGAGACAATGACACGCGGCTATTTGCTCAGTATCTGGCGTATGATGCCTTTGATATTTTGCAGCCGGATGTGATTTTGGCTGGTGGAATCCTGGTCTGCAAGCAGATCTCCGATATGGTTCGGGCGTTTGACCAGCCGGTCCAGATGGTCCCACATGGTATTCATGGCTTGCCTTTGGCCGGGTTTCTTCAGGTGGCAGCATTTTCGCCTACGACCGACTGGCAGGAGCTGGTTTTGACCTCGCCGGGAATGACGCCAGAGGAAACACTAGCTCCCGGCAAACGTCTTTTGAAAAATAAAGACGTGTTCAGCATAGAGGATGGTTTTATGTCCATTCCTCAGGGTCCGGGTCTGGGCCTGGATGTAGATGAAGATGCGGTTGAATATTATCGAGTGCAGTAGACTCGTTTGTGGTGCTTCACTAATATGTTTGATGCAAACGGAAATTCCAAAGCGATTTTCATCTGCTACACAAAGCAAAACAATCAAATGAACAAGCTTAGAATAGTTACACTAGCCCTAATCTGTGCACCTATTTCATGCTTATGTTTGGCTCAGAACCTTCCAAATATTGTGCTGATAATCGCTGACGATTTAGGATACGGAGAACTGGGATGCCAGGGCAATCCGCAAATCCCGACACCCAATATCGATGCTATTGCCACGAATGGGGTAAGGTTCACTGCCGGCTATGTCAGTGCTCCAAATTGTAGTCCGTCGAGAGCCGGGCTTCTAACAGGGAAGTTTCAAACCCGCTTTGGTTATGAAAATAATCCAATTGGCCATAGAAATGAATATCCACTCTTCGGATTACCAACAGATCAGAAAACCATGGCCAATGTGTTGCACGATGCAGGATATGCAACCGGCCTAATTGGTAAATGGCACCTTGGAGGTCTGGCAGATTATCACCCCGAGCGCCGAGGCTTTGATGAGTTTTTCGGATTCATGCATGAAGGTCATTCCTTTGCCTATCCGGCTTGGCATAATGTTACTTCAATGTATCGACGAAAAGTATTGCCCGACGGCACCAAGGGGAGATGGAGAGACGGCAATGTCGTTTATTATACTGCAATGGGATACGACGAACCTCCTTATGATGCTGATAATCCGATCATGCGAAGTAGCCAGCCAGTTGAAGAAGAAAGTTACCTGACAGATGCTTTTACCCACGAGGCTGTAAGCTTCATAGAACGAAAAAAGAATCTACCCTTCTTTTTGGAAGTAGCATATAATGCAGTTCACAGTCCCATGCAGGCAAAAAATGAGGTGCTCAAAGAATTTTCAGATATAGAAGATATTCAGCGAAGAATATTTGCCGGAATGTTGACCAGTATGGATCAAGGTGTTGGTGAAATTGTTCAAAAACTAAAAGATTTAGATCTTGAAGACAATACCATTATCATCTTTTTGAGCGACAATGGTGGTCCAACAATAGAACTCACCTCAAGTAATTTGCCTTTACGTGGGGGAAAAGGACAAATGTACGAGGTAGGGATCAGGATACCATTTATGATGCAATGGAAGGAAAAAATACCAGCAGGTACGGTATATACCAAGCCCGTTATTTCTCTAGATGTTTTACCCACTGTTGTGATGGCAGCTGGTGCAGACGTACCACAGGATATCGACGGAGTGGACCTAATGCCATTTATAAATGGAATCGATCCAACTCAGCCACACGAGTATTTATTTTGGCGTCAAAATGCAAAAACTGCTCTTCGCATGGAAAACTGGAAAATTGTCAGGCACAAACCAAGCAAGTTAGGGTCTGAATGGGAACTGTTTAATCTTGAAAAAGATTTGAGCGAAACTAACAATCTGAAACAGCAGTATCCACGGAAATTTGCTGATCTATATCAAAAATGGAATGAATTGAATGGTCAGATGATGAAGGCCCTGTTCTAAGCTGGACTCGACTATAAGATAGAAATGTAAAAATTCACATGTCCAATCTCCCCACATGGCTGGATGCAAACATTAAAGACCGTTATCTGCCGAAGATCAATACGAATGATGACCTCAAGAATGAATCCCGTAAGAATCCAGTTTCTAATTGATACGAATCATACAAGGAGAATTCACAATAAGAAGAATATGAATATGAAAAATATGAAAATAGGGAGAAGAGGTGCAATGGTCTTGACTATTGCATTTCTCGCAATATCATTAGTAGCTCAAGCACAGGACTTGGGAAGGAAGCCTAATGTAATTGTGATTTTTACAGATGACCACGGATATGCGGATTTGGGGGTCCAGGGACAGCTAGATGATGTCAAAACTCCGCATCTCGATCAGATGGCCGAAGATGGTGTCCGAATGACCGCTGGATACATTACCGCACCTCAGTGTACACCTTCCAGGGCTGGATTACTGTCGGGGCGTTATCAGCAACGATATGGCCTGGACGAAAATGGCACCATTCCCTTACCATTGGAGGAAGTCATAATTCCAGAGCGACTGAAAAAAGCGGGCTATACTACCGGAATGGCAGGCAAATGGCATCTTGAACCCAACCACATTGAGCATATCTGGATCAAGAAGCATATGCCTGAATTGGTGGGTAAGAAACCTGTGCCATCTGACATTCCATTTTCTAAGAAACTACCATACATGCCTTCCGAGAGAGGTTTTGATGATTGTTTTCAAGGAGAAATGATCCGGTATTGGGTGAACTACGATCTTGATGGCCACGATGTAGAAAAGCAACATGTCGTGGACAAGAGATTTCGCATTGATGTACAAACAGATGCCGCTCTCACATTCATTGACCGAAACCATGACAAGCCTTTTTTCTTTTACTTGTCTTACTATGGTCCTCATGTACCTTTGGAAGCTACCTCTTACTATCTCAACAGATTTCCTGGTGACATGCCTGAGAGACGACGATACGCTTTAGCTATGCTGGCGGCCATTGATGATGGAGTCGGTGCCGTGCGAAAATCCCTTGAAGATTATGGCATCTTGGATAATACGGTTATTTTCTTCATCGCTGATAATGGAGCCCCGTTGAAAATTGACAAGATAGACCTCCTCCCAATTAACTATCCACGTGCATCCTGGGACGGATCGCTCAACGATCCCTATGTGGGTGAAAAGGGGATGCTATCCGAAGGAGGAATTCGCGTACCGTTCATCATTTCATGGCCCGGTGGTCTACCCAGAGGGATGGTTTATGACAAAGCGGTTTCATCCCTGGACGTTGCGGCAACTTCAGTGGCTCTGGCCGGTCTCAAGTCGGATAAAAAACTCGATGGCGTCAATATTATCCCGTACTTGAACGGGGAAAAAAAGGGAGACCCTCATGAGGCATTGTATTGGAGGTTTTGGTACCAATCGGCTATAAGAATGGGGGATTGGAAATTTCTTAAGGCCGGTCCAAGAGAGTTTCTTTTCAATGTGGAAACCGATGACCATGAGAACGAGAATCTTCTAGCCAGTTATCCCGAGAAGGCCAATTCTATGAAAAGAAAATTGGAAAAATGGAGCAAAGAACTTCATCACCCTGGTATTCCCGATGGGAAAATGGTACGCGAAAAGAAATGGTATGACCACGATTTTAAATAGAAAGTACAGCTAGAATTTAAAACATCGGCATGAAACACATCGTGTGAGTAGTCATTCGGCATTGTATATTGTTGAAAGGGGTGACTATGGCAACTATATAAGCTGCCAGATAGAACCAAAAATGATACTTAAAAATGGGAAAGGATTGGGAGCGGTGGCTTGTTTGATGTGAAACTCAAGAATTCAATTGAGAATCTGGGAGTTTCATCAATCCATTTGAGAAACTGTTTTTGACTATTTTTCAAAAATCCATCATTAAGAACTAAAGAGCCACGAATATTTCGCCATGAAAAGTCATTTGAAAGTGCTTGCGTTGATCACATTTGTTTTGACGCTTTGTGATTACAGCCCGCCTCACGCTGATCAATGGGCTGAAGATTTTAAATATCAACCGGTGTCCATGCGTCCAGGCCTAGAGGTGAATTATACCGATTCGTCTAGAACCGCATTCAATATCCTGGCTCAAGACTACCGCTTGGTTGGTCAGTTACAAAAACCCCACTTATTAGTAGATGATCAAAACAAAGAATGGCTATGGATGGAAATGAAGAGCGATGAAGGAAAGGTTTTCTCGACAAGATTGTCCAACGGAAAGTCCAGGATAAACCTCTATCGACGGGGGCCTTATTTTTGTGAAATTCATTGGTTTGATCTGCAGCTGGCTGCCCAAGATGGTACTTTACTTCCACTGAAGGGAGATTTGGCACTTTATGCATACGCTGAAAAAATACTGGCTGAGATTACCTGGCATGCACTTGAGGAGTTTACAGGAGCTTCGTTTAATATCATGGGCATCTCACCAATCACATTCAATTGTCCTCCGATTTCTGCAGGCGACAAGGCATCGTTTACCTTTGCAATTTTTGGTGAAAATGATCCTTTGCCCGATGCATTTTTCACGATGCTGGAGGGTGAGGTGCCGCTCAAATACAATGCTCGAAAGGGTTATTATGTGATTGGCACAGAAACGTCAAATAGCTTTCAGAAGCAATTCTATGAATTTCCCAACTGCTATGAGACGGCAACATTTAAATTAAAAAATGATGAAACAGCTAGAAAGATCTACATCTGTCATGAATCAGTAGTGGGAGGCAAAATCGTAGAGGGAGGAGCTGTCCTGGATGAAGGTGGACACCATATGCCACTTGTGGTTCAGGTATCTAAAAACTTCAATGGGGAAAAAGAAGAAGCGTTTTACAACCCATCTGATACTGCCTTTAGCGAAACCTTCTTTCCGCTATATTTGGCACCTCGTGAGGAAATGACCTTAAGCTCGCTGCATCTGTACCAAAATTGGGGCAGGCACATGACTAAACATTGGTCCTCTTTGGGGGCATGGATGGACTATTTTCATTCATCAACCGGAGTGACAGAAACAACTTGCTATGTGCCTTTTAAATTTGGAGGAATCGGAGGGGTATCCATAGCCGACTTTCGAGCAATGAGTCAAGAAGCATTTTGGAATAGCCAGCCTCAGCACGACAATCTCGCAGGACATAGCTTTTTGACCTTCTTTGATGGCAAAAATTGGCAACATCTAAAATACGAAAGTACGACATATCGAAGTACGGGTCCTAACTGGTACGACATCCAGTTACACTACATCAGTGCCGATGGAAGCATGAAGGTGACGGCCGATATCTGGGAAACGCCCCAGGTAGATGAATTGCGTAGTTTTTTCAATGTGACATACGAAGTTCTAAAGCCACTCACCATTGAGGATGCACAAGCAAATTTTCGTTTTCTAAGTGTAGCCTCTGCGATCCAACGTCTTCGATTTAATAGGTTTGCAGGTAGCGGAATTGAAGAAATGGAAATAGATTTTACAAAATCACCATTTCCCATAAAGGGATTTAAGCTTCCTGCTGAAAACGCTTTCGTTGCTGAGTATGGTGATTCCACGAGAGATAGAGGATCTAATGCAATTATATTGAGGGACTTCAGTGGCCCGGA
The DNA here is from genome assembly GCA_965223025.1 of Saprospiraceae bacterium. Classification (GTDB taxonomy): domain Bacteria; phylum Bacteroidota; class Bacteroidia; order Chitinophagales; family Saprospiraceae; genus JABDMH01. The sequence continues at coordinate 1,881,892 of CBDCVP010000023.1, read as the reverse complement.
CGGTATTGGCCCCGCAGTCACTGTGCAAACGGGTCAGTACAAAAACCGCTTCAAACGAGAAAATGAAAAAGATACCCGGATGCTCATTGTTCCGGACCAGGACAAACTGGACCTAAAGCCTGGAGATGTATTTACAATAGATGGCTATTGGCTTCCGTATGGGGCAAGGGATGACGCTAAGACTCCCAAAAAAGAGACTAAGTTATATGCCAGGGGCCTTCCAAATGTCACAAATATTTCAAAAGGAGGTGTTGTTTCTGATCTCCCGATAAAGATTAAGGCTGAACACAACGAAGCCCAATTTAGCATCAAAGGAGGCAAGGATTTAATTCCTGTGATAGTGAATGGGTTAACTGAATGGAGATATCCCAGGATTTGGAAAAAGGAGGGAGAAAAATGGCGATTGCTGTCCCATGCTAGGAATAGTGAGCACGACGGCTACCAGGTGTTCAGTGGGGAAGACGGGAGATTTGGAACAGTTTTCCTGGTATCGACGGACGAAAAAGAGCAACAACTAAAGGTAAGCGTTGGAACTCCGGTCGAAGAGGGTAAACAAATTGCAATAAATCAGCGGTCAACTGAAGATCAAGATAGCCCATCAGGACTGGAAATAAGAATTTCCGAGCGTAGTAACCCCGTGATTTTATCATATCCAGGCACAGGATCAGGTACGGCTTTACAATGGCAGCAGAGCGAGGGCAATTCTTTGTGGTTTGAACAAAGTGAAGACAGCTGGGAACATGGAGGACGTTTGTCACCCAACCAAACAGACATTGATCTGGAATATTGGTGGCAAAACCTGCTAGATGCTGATCAGAAGGAAGAGCTGATGACTACCTTAGAAGGGTTAACCGGCGAATTGTTTATTAAGAGGGATGTAAGGAAACGAATGCTGGATGGCATGGCCGGTAGAATGGATAAAATAGAGCCATTTTTTGAACTTGATCTTACAGGAACGCAATTTGAAGATTCGAACAAAGAACGTACCTGGAGGCTCACTAGGACGGGTTGGGAGAAACTTGGGAAAGGCAAAGTTCAGGGGCTTGGAATAGTAGCGGTTCAATCATCTGTTGATGACAAAATACTGTGCATTGCCTGGACAAAGGCCGCTAGTGTAACATCAAATCATGCTAAAGTCGGTGTATCATTAAAAGCGGTAAAGGTTGGGCTGGCCAAAAGGTATCATGTCCGTGGGAAATTATATTTCATTAATAATAGTTTGGATGTGCTTGAAGACAGACTTCGCAAGGAATTGAATATTTGAATAGGCTAAATCTGCACCTTGATAAAGAAATGGAAAGTTGATCCTGAATCATTTTCCAGTGAACTATTCCATTCCACTGACGTACACCTCCATGGGGAATGGGAGAACACTGGGGACATGGGCTCGCTGATGGCCCTGCGCCTTATGCCCTGGCCCCTGGCCCTGCTGACCATATCTGGACGGAATTTGCTAGGCTAGCTGCGAGCTGAAGTCGAATCGGTAAGCTCCCAGGTCCCTGGATACCGGAGGGTATTCCTACCCAGGCTGCACAGAGCCTCTTATTGGAGAAGGTTTGAGTGGGAACTGATGCTGACAGCCAAACCTGCAGAAGTACCCATTGGGGATGACCACTCCGAGTTCATCCTCATGATGGAAACGAGGGATGATGGATTTCTTTATCCGACTGAAGTGTCGAGGTTCGGTCAATAAATTAAAAATGCTTCGATATTTAATCAGTCTATATGGTGATATAAAATATTTCAATAATGTCATTCAACTACAAACAAAGCATTATGGACAAACTAAACAGGCGTAAATTTATGGAGGCGACAACGGTGTTGGGTGCAGGAGTGTCTGTCCCAAACTTCTCAGCTGCGCAGGTCAGCACACCACCAGCTATTTCACGAAAGACCGATCTGGTTGACGAGCGATTTACTTCTGACTCGGGTTTGCGCTTCGGATCTCAGGCCATTCATTACGGTGAGCAAAAGGGCTTTCAGGTCACACCAATCAGCCAGGACAAGGCCGCTCCGGGCTATCAGCGGCCGGGCAACCTCAATAATCCGACCGTGGCTGCGCTGTTGCGAAAAGTGATGGAAATGGAAGGCACCGAAGCAGCTGTGGGTGGGCCGAGCGGCATGAGCATCATTTCGCAGATTTATATGGCTTTGCTCAAACCAGGCGATCGCATAGTGGCCCACCGTTGTAACTATGACTGGGTGATGACCCTGAGTTAATAGACCTGACAGAGCCCGAGAACCTTGCTAGATCGCTTAGGAGCAGACCAGCAAAGTTTGTCCATTGGGAACCCTATGTGAATCCGACGATGGAGGTACTGGATACGTTGGAGTTGATCCGAATAGCAAAGGAGGCCGGAGCCATGGTGACTGTGGACAACACCTGGTTGACACCGTACCTACTGCAGCCGTCCCGTCTTGGTGCCGACCTGGTGATGCACAGCGCAACCAAATACTTGGGTGGACATGGCAATGCCATGGGTGGAGTTGTATCCGGTAGAAAAGAACTCGTGGAAAAGGTCGAAAAAGCTCAAAACTGGTTTGGCGGTCTGTTTAGGCCCATGGACGCATTCCTCGTTACTCAGGGCGTGAAGACTCTGCCTCTACGAATGCAGCAGCATTGCCAATCCGCACAGATCATTGCTGAATTTCTCGATTCGCACCCGGCCGTCGCCCGTGTGCGCTATGGTGGTTTGCCAGAATGGAACCGATTTGCAAAAACAGGTGTGCTTAAGGGATTTGGTGGCATGCTGGGCGTCGAATGGAAGAAAGAATCCGTACATCGAGATATTGGAAAGCATGTGAATTTGATCCTCAATGCCACCAGCCTGGGTGACCCGGTTTCACGGATCATAGTTCGCCACGAAGAAAAAGACAGGGGCATCCCCTTACGTTTTACACGTATATCGATCGGTTTGGAGGAGCCGGAAGATTTGATTACCGACTTTAATCAAGCAATTGGGCTATGTGGATAGATCGACGCGCCTTCCTCGAACTCTCCACCTAGGTGCGTTCAGCGTGGTGACGGATTTCACACCAGACCTGAAGTAGCTCCTTATCTGGGATGAGCACACGGGCCACTTCTGTCAGGAGCGAATGAGACCTGAGGGGCATCGGAGAAAGATGGTGGACACCAAATTTTGCATAAGTATGGGTGGCTGGATATTCGACTAACGATCCCTATTGAAAAAAGATAATAACTTGGGCAAAGAAATGTAGAAATCGGAACATTTAAATGGTAGATATGAAAGAAGCAGTGAAATCTTTTGGACCCTTAACACTCAGTCTGTTGTGGGCAATCCTATCATTCGCTAGTGGTGATCCTGAACTAATAGATACCACCAAAGATGGCAAAGTGCCTAATGCCGCAATTACTCCGCCAGAATTGAGTTTTCATGTGAAGTTACTTGCTGTGGATGGAAATGAGGCTTGCGAGATTGCTGACTTCAACAACGATGGAATTTTAGATGTAAGTGCTGGTCGAAATTGGTATGCTGGTCCGGAGTATGTGCCACGTCCACTACGTGATGTTGGTGAATTTGGTAAAGACTATTTGGAGAATAATGGCGAACATGCCATAGATATGGACGGTGATGGATGGACGGATATTGTAGCTGGAAGTTTTATTCCTACCGAAGTAAGTTGGTACAAAAATCCGGGTAAAGAAGGATTGGAAATAGGCAAGCTATGGACTCGGCACACGCTTGGGGAAACTGCCTCCCAAAATGAACTTACATACTTGCGTGATTTCAATGGGGACCACAAACCTGAATACATAGCCAATAGTTGGATGACGAAGAACGAGCAGTTAATCTGGAAGATAGAATCTGATAGTTCCAATTTTACACTGCAAAAATGTACCATAGGAAGTGCCAATGGTCACGGTATTGGATTTGGAGATATCAATGGAGATGATCGGGAAGATATCTTATTTCAAGATGGTTGGTATGAGCGTCCTGCCGGGGATCCACTTGCTCAAACATGGACATTGCACTCAGATTGGGACTGGAAGCATGCTAGCTGTCCTATGATCGTAACCGATCTGAATGGTGACGGGATGAATGATGTGATTAGGGGCAGTGGCCACAATTATGGTGTATTTTGGATGGAACAACTACCCTCTGAAGACGGTAAGAGTCAATGGAAGGAGCATGTCATTGACGACTCCTGGTCTCAGGCGCATGCTCTGGCCTGGGAAGACCTTGATGGGGATGGAAACCCAGACCTACTTACTGGAAAGAGGGTACGTGCCCATTCGGGAAGAGACCCTGGGGCAGATGAGCCGGCGGCGATGTATTATTACACCTGGGATAAAAAAACAAAAGCATTCACCCGCAGGATCATTGCTGAGGGAGTAGGCACAGGGCTATTTATCCGTACCGCAGATTTAGACAAAAATGGTAAACTCGATATAGTTGTCTCCGGTAAGTCAGGCACCTATTTGCTGTTTAACAAATAATGAACCGAAGCTATTGCAGAATATATATGTTCGAGGAGAATGACTTGGTTAAAAAAAAACCATTATAGCCAATGATTTGCTCATGCAAACAGACGCAATGGCTGAAATCAACTGCAAGGACTCTTATCTACCCACAGCCCAATCCCGATTTCGACCCAACTGGGAAATCCCATATGGACTATGTATTCCACAAGAAGAATTGAAGGCTTCAATAGGGGTCTTATAGCGTATCATGTAGGAACAGGGAATACATCATAGGAAGCAAGTCCGGCTATTTTTCGAGCAGATACATAGGGTGAGCTTCTACAGACAAAAAAAGAACATCATGAAAGACTCTAAAGGTTCCGAACACAGCATCCCTCGCCGCGATTTTATCAAAGGTGGTGCCTTGATAAGCATTGGGCTCGCATCAGGTTCACTTGGCGTGTTCAATAGTTGCGTATCAACATCTGAAAAGAGAAATGCCATACAACTCGAAAACGCCAAACCAGGCACGCGTGATTGGCTACTCACCAAGACCGACGTCATCATGAACGAGCCAGTGGAGTTATGGCGGTCCCCGAGAATCGAGGGTTACTGCTCCGATACCAGCACGAGCGCTGGCGAAAAGCTCAAGGTCATGGTGAGCACAAATCCAGTATCGGAGTTTAGCCTTGATATTTATCGCACTGGCTACTATGGCGGCAATGGTGGGCGCTTCATGAAAAGATTTGATTCCGTCCGGGGAAAAACTCAGGCCGATCCGGAAATAGGTGAAAACCGTTTGCGCGAATGTAAGTGGGAACCTTCGGTGGAATTTGAAATTCCGGATGATTGGCTAAGCGGTGTTTACCTGGGTAAACTGACAGTCAGGGAGGGTGGATATCAGAGTTACGTGATCTTCATCGTACGCGACGACCGTCCCTGCGATTTGCTTTTCCAGTGTAGCGACATGACCTGGCAGACCTACAACAGTTGGCCCACAAACGAGTGGTCTCTTTACCACAACGATGAGAACGGGTACACAGGAGCTAGGAACCGGAAGAAATGGAGCACCGACCAGAACGATACCGGGTGGGTGAGTTTTGACCGCCCCTACGGGCAATTTTGCCAGGATCATCTTGTGGATAGGCCTACTTCTGTGGGTTCCGGCGAGTTCTTGCTCTGGGAATTTCCGCTCTCATATTGGATCGAGCAGCAGGGTTACGATCTTTCCTACATATCGAATGTGGATACCCACAGGAACGGTCTGCGTTTACAGAAAACAAAGGGCTTTATCTCGGTAGGGCACGACGAATACTGGACGCTGGAAATGTACGACAATGTCATAGCGGCCCGCGATGCTGGTGTAAATCTTGCCTTCCTGAGTGGCAACTCGGTCTGGGGTGTCGTGCCTCTGCTACCGTCTGGTATGGGGCAGTCTCATCGTGTAATGCGGCGCGAAGGTGTGTACGTCGGTGACGAACTCTATCAGATGTTCCTGAAAATGAGAAAAGTTAAAAAAAAGTATCCAGCTGGACCGGACGGAGCCTTACTCATGGGGGGACGCCAGGTGCAAGATGGAATTCATCCAAATGGTGGCGACTGGGTTTGCACCATGCCTGACCATTGGCTCTATGAAGGTACGGGCATGAAAGAAGGTGATGCTATCAAAAGCATCATAGGTTGGGAATGGCATGACTACCCCGGTGTGGATTTGCCCGGTCATATAGTTGTGGCCAATAGCACCCCCGTTCGCCCAAATGGAAAAGCGCTGGGGCCTCATTCAGGAACATTTTACGACGGCCCCAAAGGGAATATGGTGTTTAATGCTGGGACTATTTGGTGGGCGCAGGGGCTATCTTCACCTCCCGGCCACGTCTTGCCCGGTAAAACACAAGGACCGGATCAACGGGTGCAGCGCATTATGAAAAATGTATTTGATCGGTTTACCAAGTAGACGGGACAAATAAAAGAAGAGGGAAAATAAGGAATATAAGTCCAGTGCCACGATCAGGATTATGGTGGGTATGGATTTTCGGCTATGAGGAAGTTGGCAAACCCATGTAGCACATCAACGTTTTAACATGGATAAACTATAAAATGAATAGCATTTTCAAGATGAAGAAAGAAACGATTCTATCAACGCTATGTTTGCTTCTTTTCAGTTTTGTAATAGAACTACAGGGACAGGAAACAGAAAAACCAATGAACATCATTTTTATATTGGCTGATGATTTGGGTTGGAATGATGTAACCTTATATGGCAACAGATCCCTTTATGAGACGCCAAACATTGAAAGATTATCTCATAGGGGAATGACATTTACCAGGGCCTATGCAGCAAGCCCACTCTGTTCTCCAACCCGGGCCAGCATTCTCACCGGACAAACTGCTGCTAGAAATGGAATTACATCCCCAGTATGTCATCTTGAGGCTGCTCATACCAAAGCATATCTGAATAAAAGTGCAAAGCCTGGCAGTAAATTAATAAATTGTAATTCTGCAACCCGACTCGATATTCAATTGCCTACACTTGGTAAACTGATCAAGGCACAAGGGTATACAACAGCTCATTTTGGAAAATGGCATCTTGGCCGGGAGCCATATACACCCCTTGAGCATGGTTTTGATGTGGATATTCCGCATTGGTATGGTCCGGGGCCAGCAGGAAGCTATGTTGCCCCATGGAAATTCCCCAATTTTAAGGAAAACTATCCACACGAACACATTGAAGACAGAATGGCAGACGAGGCTGTGAATTGGTTGAGAACAGTTGATAAAGAAAAGCCTTTTTTTATGAATTATTGGCAATTCTCTGTTCATGCGCCTTTTAATGCAAAGGAGAGTTTAATTGAGTATTACCGAAATAAAGTAGACTTGAAGGAGTGGCAAAACTCTTCAACATATGCTGCTATGGTTCATTCGCTCGATCAGGCTGTGGGTACATTGCTTGGAGAGCTTGACCGATTGGGAATAGCTGATAATACAGCCATTATTTTCTTTAGCGACAATGGTGGAAATCAACACAGTGGTGTGGTAGATAAACTCCCGTCAGGCGAGGAGTATATAACCACCCTTACGAATAATTATCCACTGCGAGGTGGAAAAGCAACTGTATATGAAGGTGGAGTACGGGAGCCTTGTATTGTGGTTTGGCCTGGCATAACTGAGCCAAATACCAGAACCGATGAAATTATTCAATCCACTGATTTCTATCCTACTATTTTGAATTTGATTGGAGCAGAAATACCAATAAATCATACGATTGATGGAAGGGATATTACTCCCATTTTAAAAGGAGGAAACATTACTCGGGAAGGCATTTCACCTATTTTCCTGCACAACCAAAAGTGCCAAATTGGTTGCCTCCTTCTGCTGCTGTTCACAAAGGAGATTGGAAACTCATCCGCCTGTTTCATCAGGGAGAAAATGCCAGGCATGAGTACAAACTTTATAATTTAAGATGGGATATCGGAGAAAAGAATAATTTTTCGAAAATGTACCCTGAGAAAGTATCTGAATTAGACCTGTTGATTGAAAATCATTTGACGGAGGCCAATGCTGTTGTTCCTATTCCTAATCCCGATTTTGATCCAAATCAGTATAAGCAGTTGCAGTATGGAGAGCAGATTGGTGGTTACAAATCAGTAAGAAAGTTAGAAGTAGATGAATAAGTTTTAGAAGTACGCGAAGGCATGGAAGGGAGAAGTATGGTATCACTTCTGGATGAAAAGGAAAAATCATGGCTGAAGGAATATTTTTAAGAACATTATTGTGCTCCACCATCAGTCTTCGGGCTAAACTGTGGACCAGTGGAATACGCTTCTTGAACAGGTCAATGAGCCGGGGATATTCGGGAGGCGATTTTTTAGCCTGGCTTGGCGCGAGGAGGGAGCATAGCCGTAGTTACGGGGACGACGAGCAACGACGCCTGGCAGGAAGAGAGTCCGCAAAAATCCCCCGGTATCTGGTTCCCGAGTCACTAATTTTAAGTATCATACTTGCAGCATGTACCTCCACATCCACAACTCCCGGGGAATCACTTGACTTTGAATTAAATGAAAAAGTTGTCTTCATGGGAAATGCATTCTTTGAAAATTCCATTTATCACGGAGAAATTGAAACGACATTCTCCCTATGCTTCCCTGAAAAAAACATTACTTTCCGTAACATTGGTGTGAGCGGAGCGGAGATAATGTTTATGCACACGCACGCACACGGGCACGTGGTGGCCGACGATTTGGAGATCCTGAGGAAGGATTTAACCTATTGAAAAAACAAATCGCTGAACTTAAACCCGACACTGCTTCGGCCAAATATTCTTGGCTTATGGTTTTAATGAGTCCTTCGATGATGAGTCAGGTCTTGATGCCTACCGCGACGGACTGAACCGGCTTTTGGAAATGCTCGCTAAGTATTGCCCAGAATTGGTCCTTATTTCTGCTCTTCCTATGGAAAAAGGTTTTGGAATTCCTGCTGAGCATATTGAATCACGAAATAAGGAACTCAAGAAGTATGTACAAACTACCAAAGAGGTATCTAGTGTGGGAAAGCACCTCTTTATCGATTTATTCAACCCATTTAGTAAGGAGGTCAGTTATACTGTAAACGGTATACATCTTTCCCCAGATGGATATCGTAATGCGGCGAATCTAATCGCAGAAACCTTAGCATTTCCCCCACCGGTGATTCAGTTTGACTCTGAAAAGGCCCAAAAGATTCGGAAAACCATCGTCAAAAAAAATACCCTTTTCTTTCACCGTTGGAGACCAAGAAATGATGCATTTGTGTACGGAGAACGTAAAGATGAACAGCGGATCGCTCAGGAAGAACCTGTGCAGATTGAGCCCTTCATAGCAAAACAAGAAGCAGCCATTAGATTATTACTGCAGAGCTTATGAGAAATATCAAACCCAAATCATGCATTAGCATGATTCGCCTTTCATACCGACGAAGATGGTGTATATCGAACAATCTAATTATAAACGCAACTTTTTTATGGACCTTCTTGTCGGGGTTCATACCTGATAAAAGTTTGTCAATCGAGCTATCTGTTATCAGACCAGCTGGTGGAAATCTATGCATTTTCACATGCAAGGATTGGGTTAAAATAACCACCTTGTTGTTTTCGTGCATAGGTCTGTTTTCAATAGGCTTGCAAGCACAAAATGCCTTAAAGGACATTGCGAAACCAGACCTAAAAGAGGAGCTGGCTTCTTTTTCCCTAGTTGATGGTTTCGAGATAAGCCTCTTTGCAGCAACTCCTATGATCGAAAAACCCATTCAGATTAGTTTTGATAATGATGGAAGGCTTTGGGTTTGTGGTAGCCATATTTACCCACAATTGAATGTTAATGAGGAACCTAGTGACCGAATTGTAATACTCGAAGATACCGATAATGATGGCGTGGCTGATAGGTCCTCCATTTTTTATGACAAGCTCATCATCCCGGGGGGCTTACTGCCGGACAATCAGGGAGGAGCATATGTGGCAAGTGGTGATAAACTCATTCACCTAAGAGATACAGATGGCGATGGGAAAGCGGATAAATCAGATGTTTTACTCACGGGTTTTGGAACGGAAGATACCCACCACACACTACACCGTCTTGGCTGGGGACCAGGAGGGAAGATGTATATGCTTCAAGGTTACTACATATCATCACATGTCGAAACTGCCTACGGTCCCCGCCATCTTAATGGAGGAGGTCTCTGGACCTATGATGTGGATACACGACGGTTGGAAATTTTCACAAAGGGGTATGTAAATCCATGGGGGCACTCCGTCAGCTACTGGGGTCAGTCATTCGAATCCGATGGTGCAGGTTCCGGCTTTGGACACAGCTTTCCAAACTCAGTCTTCGGGGCTTCTCCTGGCGAAACACAAGCTTTACCTCCACTTACCCCTAACCGGCCTAAAGCAAGTGGTCTTGAAATTATCAGCGGAAAACATTTTCCGCCTTCCTGGAGTGGCAATGTCATTACCAACGATTATCGTGCAAATATAACAGACCGGTACTCATTGACAGAAAATGGCAGCTCTTACGAAGCGACACTTGAGCCCACCTTCCTAAAGTCATCACACAAATCTTTCCGTCCTGTAGATGTAAGAATGGGACCAGATGGAGCCTTGTATGTCGCAGATTGGTATAGCCCAATTATTCAACACGGAGAAGTTGACTTTCGTGATGAACGCAGAGATCATCAGCACGGCCGAATCTGGCGAATTACTGCTAAGGACAGGCCTCTGCTTATAAAACCAAACTACAAAGAGTCGAGCATTCGCGAATTGTTAGATCTTCTGAAGGCAGATGAAAATTGGGTTAGACTCCTTGCCAAACAAACCCTAAAGACAAGGGAATCAAGCCGGGTTTTATCTGCATTGAACAAATGGCTGGATGAGCTCAATATGCAGGACCTTGATTATGACCATCACCGGCTTGAGGCACTCTGGACCGTGCAGACCCTCAACGTGATAGATATAGACCTGCTGAAATCCGTCTTAAAATCGAAAGCTGCGGGTGCCCGATCAGCCGCTGTTCGGGTACTATATTATTGGAATGAAAAAGTGCCAGATGCACTTGATTTACTTAAGGCAGCCGTTCAGGATCCGGATCCGAGTGTGCGACGTGAAGCGATTTCTGCACTGAGTCAATTCAAATCAATGGAGGCCTTCAATATAGCCTTGCTGGCATACCGTGAGAATATGGACCTTTCTTACTCGTTTGCCTTGCGCCAAACTTGTCGCATATTAGCCAATTATTGGCTCCCTTCTACCCACGATGGAAACTTGAAACCAAAAGGAAACCTTGATGCATTTACCTTTGCACTTAAGGCTACAGAAGATCCGAGGGCTACTGAGCCACTAATCGATTTTTTTAGGAATGGTGAAAATCCTGATATAAGCATCCTGACAGCGATAGGGAGTGGTGGAAACGCTGAGCAATTAAATTTTCTTACCGAAATCGCAAGTACACCGGGAAATCCTTACGCCGGTGAGGCTGCAAACGGACTATTGGTTGCAGTAAAAAATAGAGGTGTGATTCCTACTGGAAATAGAGTTGAATCTCTCCATAACCTTTTTTCAATAGATGATGAGCAAACACAAAAAACTGCCTGTGCACTTGTGGGCTTTTGGAAAAGTGACCGATTTATTGACATCCTTAAACAAAAATTGAGTAAATCGAACACAAGCTATCAAATTCAGGAAAGTGCTGCCCAGTCACTGGCCATGTTTAACACAGATGACATTGGTGAATTTCTTGGAAAGCTTGTGGCCAAAGACCTTCCTATCAGCACCACCAAGTTTGCGGTGTCGGCACTTGTGCGGGTTGATCTGAATGAAGGGATAGAAGCCATGGCCTATGTGTTCGGCAAAGAACTCGATAAAGCCACAATCAACTACTTAATCAGGACCATCATAAGGCAAGAAGGAGCTTTTGCAGCTTTAAGTACAGCATTAAAAGGAAAAATTATAAATGCCGAAACGGCGACCCAAGCCTCACGTATCGTGCAGACTTCAGGACGTGAAGGAGCCGGGGAGCTGGTGGTTGCTTTGGCCAATGCCGGCGGTATCAAAATCAATTCTACGGACTCGAATAATCGCCAAAGGATTATTGGTCTTTTGGCAAACCTAAAAGATGGGAATGCTAAGAATGGAAAAGAAGTCTATCACAGACCTGAACTTGCTTGCGTCTCCTGTCACAAAATTAAGGGAGTGGGGTCTACTGATATTGGTCCTGACTTAGGTAGTATGGGCACTAGTGCTCCAGCAGACTACATCATCGAGTCTTTACTAGAACCAAGCAAAAAGATAAAGGAAGGTTACCAATCGATCACAATCACAACAAAGAATGGTGACTTTTACGCAGGTTCAATAGTGAAGGAATCTGGGTTAAGTATCATGATAAGAATTTCTTCAGGAGAGGAGCTTACCATTCAGAAAAGTAATATTGAATCTCGTGAGACAAGTATGGTCTCCATGATGCCTGTCGGTTTGATTGACGCCTTAAATGAGAGTGAGTTAATTGACCTTTTGAAATACCTCACTGAACTTGGGAAAAGCCAGTAATTATATAATTAAACTTGGGATAATAAGACAATGGAATTTGAGAAGTGTGGTGAATTTGAAATTCGTCCTGCCGATTTAGACAAGAATGGGAAAACTGAAATGAAAATTTTAGCAACAATCATCATAGCAATTATGCTGTTGCAAAGCACAGCTGGCGCTCAAGAAGAAGTCCTTCTGCTCGACCCAATGTCTAGTTCATCACCTCCGACGATCTCGGCCTCCACCGCTAACTACGATTTATTATGTTTAAGAATGCATTGATCACCAGCGTACTATTCTGTTTATTATCGGCCTGCAACAGTCAGCCTCAACCACCCAATATCTTGTTTCTTTTCGCAGATGATTGGGGCTATTACGCAAGCTGTTTTGCCGACCCGGAGGTGCCAGGTGTCAATGACTGCTTGCATACCCCGGCCATGGACCGACTGGCAGAGGATGGAGTCAGCTTCAACCACGCCTATGTGAATGTGCCTTCCTGTACTCCTTCACGGGCTGCCGTGGCAACAGGATGTTACTTTTGGCGTGCCGGAGAATCAGCATTGATGGGCGCCAGAGGCAGTTGGGAAGGGGTGCATGATCCACGTCAGGGATTGCCTGGATTTGGCAAACTGCTCCAGGAAAGGGGATACCACCTTGGGCGTACCTACAAGACTTTGAGTTCACTCTGGTTTCCCGGGAAAGTCTACCAGGACAACGGCAAAGAATTTTGTGAATATTCTCAAACAGTGGAAGCTGCCCCGAGTCCTGAAAAAGGCCATGAAATGCTTAAGCAGGAGGTGCTTGCCAATTTTCGGGATTTTTGGAACGACCGGGAAGAGGGACAGCCGTTCTGTTATGTGTGGGGACCGCATAATCAGCACCGTCCATGGAACCAGGGGGTGGGCAAGAACATCTGGGGTATTGAACCCAATGACTTAAAAGGCAAAATGCCCGGGCATTTGCCTGATCTGCCGTTAATCCGAGAAGATTTTGCTGATTACCTAGGTGAAGTTCAGGCCTTTGACAAGGGAGTAGAATACCTGGTGGAGGAGTTGAAACGCCTGGGAGAATATGAGAATACGATCATTGTTCTGTCGGGCGACAATGGCATTCCCGGCTTTCCAAAAGGGAAAGCCAATCTCTATAGTTTTGGGGTACATGCTCCGCTGATCATCAGATGGGGAGACATCAAATACACCAACAGAAAATTGGATGATTTTGTTAATCTGATCGATTTGGCACCGACCTTCCTTGAGGCCGCTGGTGTTGACGTGCCCGAAACCATGGACGGGTATAGCCTAGTACCCTTACTGATGTCGAAGAAAGAAGGGCTCATTGATAAAGAGAGGGACCATGCCATTGTTGGGTTGGAACGCCATGGATACAGGGAAGGTAATTTACCCTATCCGTCCAGGGCCATCCATACCCAAGACTTCATCTATATCCATAATTTTAAACCTGACAGAGCGCCAACCGGGTTTGATGATCGTAATTTCAAACCTGAATTCTTGCCAGCCAGCATAGACAGAAGTCAGTTTTCCATAGATTCTCAACTGACTTATGAGTTCCTTGAGGATTATTCCAACCAAAGACGATCATTAGTCCTTTCAGGTATTGATAATGGCCCTGCCAAAGCCTGGTTTGTTACAAACAGGAATACACCCGAATATGCGAGATATTATGAGATGGCTTTCGGCCTTCGCCCTAAAGAGGAATTGTATGATTTGCAAAAGGATCCTGATCAGTTGAATAACGTGGCTGATGATGAGGAATATGCCGACGTAAAGGCAAGGCTTTCGGAAAAGTTAATGCAGGTTCTGGAAGATACAAATGATCCCAGATTAAAGGATGCATTTGATTATCCACCTTATATGCTTCTTGATCCAATGAAGTAATGTTGAAATTAAAGCTCAATAAACTAAAATAGCCATTTTGAGAATAATGAATTTCAAAAAGCATAACAGCCATTCATCCCGCGACGGCATCAATTTTTTTGTAGTATGGTGAGAAATCCGGCACTGCCAGTGATGAAGCAGCCCTTCAGGCAGCTGAGCTGGGCCACCTATATGGTTAAATCGAATGAGCAGAATTGCTACCCACAAGATAGAGTCTGGCTGACCGACCGTGATGGGGATTATGTCCGTTACCATCTTCGGGCCATGGCAGCTCATCCGAAACTGGCACCGGTCAACAGCAATCACTTCGTAAGATCCACATCCGCAGAAGGTGACATTACTTATTCAGATAAATCCATCGAGTATACCACTTCCGATGCCCAAAGTTCAGAGGTATTCAGGCTGGTTTCCAAACACCCTATATGCGGACCATCTAGGGCAAGCCTTTGGACAGGCATATATCCCCATAATTCAGGCCTTTACGGGCATTCTCAGAATACGAATCGATGGTATAATAACCCGGTCTTGAAAAACACCAAGCCCATATTCGAACATTTATCGGATAACGGATATCAGTATAAGAAATATGATGAATGACCTAAATGTTTTTGAAAGCAGCATCCATCGCCTTAGTTCGCGCATAGTCATCTCCACTGTAACCCTTGGTCTGGCTTCAGGCTCTTTGGGCATGCTCAGGATTTTTACTATCGCCATCGTGACTTTATCCATGCACCAGTGTGCCGGAGCTCAAGAATCCATCCAGCATGAACTTCCCATTGTCACCCACTGGAGCAATGAGGCGAATGCCTTTGAATATATGGCCAGTGACAGACCGAACTACAGGGTGCCACCACCTGAAGAGAAATATCAGCCCGGGAACTCTTACTATTATTATCGAGAGGGAAGCAGCAATTTTCTGCCTGATCTGAACAATTATGTGGGCATGAATTATAGTGTGAGAGCCGTTGGTGATAAGCAGGCTAGAGCGGTGGCTGAAAGGGTAGTCAAAGCAACCGGTGTCGATGTAAAATTTTATCGCCCGGATGCCTTCACCCGTCGAAATGCTCCAACCAGGCTCAAAGATGCTCCCGGTTATGTCCAGGTGATACATGGAAAGATCATTAAAACCAGCGAGGAGGATCCTGGCTGCCTGGCGACGTTCTTCCTGCCACCAAACTGGATGAGCGATGCACCCGAAGGCACCTACCCGATCATTACCGTAGGGCACTACGATCTTAACGAGCATGTGTTCATGCCCACGCCCCATGGCAGAGGGGATGCTTTTGGGGCCATCGTTGCCAGAAGCGGTATCGAGGGACGCACTGGTGCGATCGGAGTAATCTGGAACGGGGGAGGTGCCTGGGCCACTTATACGACAAATCCACGTGCATTCAGACAATTCGGAAAGATCATCGATTTTGTCTCCGAAGAGCTTGGTGGAAACCGTCACTGTGTCATGGCAACGGGCAATTCTAGAAGCGGGATAACCGCAGTGAACATGGCAAGCAATCCATTGAACCTTGATTACACCATCAAGTTTATTTCCGCGGGTTCATTTGCCTCGAATCGTGATAACAAAAAGTTATCATTTTCGACAACCTACCCCAAGCAACTCATGAATCTCTGCAGGATGACCGGGTTTCACGATTCCTGGAAACCAGGATGGAGATATCCAATCACGGATGGTATACATGTACGGGCTGAGGACATTAACCCCAAGGCCCTCGTCAACACTCATTTAGCAGGCAAAGATGTGTTTGAAGTAGCGGGTTATGTCCAATCAGGAAGGGAGAT
The DNA here is from genome assembly GCA_965223025.1 of Saprospiraceae bacterium. Lineage (GTDB taxonomy): Bacteria > Bacteroidota > Bacteroidia > Chitinophagales > Saprospiraceae > JABDMH01. The sequence continues at coordinate 1,865,733 of CBDCVP010000023.1, read as the reverse complement.
CACCAACCCTGACTGGAATCCATTCTCGGACAAAATGATGCACGGGATACTTGATGCGGGAACATCGGTATTTCTGGAAGTAAGAACCAATGATATCCTACCTCACTTTAATATGCTCGAATACGCGAATAAGCTCGAAGAAAAAATGGAGGAAAAGGGAGATGTACTGCTTCACGTGGATTATATCGCGCGTGCAGGACACGCCTACCGGCGCACATCCCAGGGTAGTTTCGTTTTACATGATAAACTATGGGACGCGCTCTCGCAGTTCGTGGATCCAAATGCGACAAAGGGGCCTTTAGTCGAGCCGGGAAAAGATTATTTCAAAATAAATAGGAAGACACGCCGCTTTGAAAAGGCTAAACTGACAGATGGCATGCATCCTTTCAGTTTGGATGTGCCGGTTGGCATCATGAGGGGTGATACCATAGCACTGGTATGCACGGGAGAACCTGGAACCACCTATCGCATTGAAATTAGCCCCGAGGAGGGTCTTGATGCCCCTGGTTTTGAAGCCAGGGGAGAGATTGCGACAGATATTACCATGAGAGGTGTGAGTTTTGTAGACGTTCCGCTGCATCAGCCCATTGGGAAATATCAATATCGCCTCTGGATCAGGAAACCCGGTCAGGAGGAAGTCGAACTGGACAAGAGCCATAGTGTCACAGGCCAAGGAGTCTTTTTGAATATCTGGGATGAGAACCTGGCAGAGACCCTGGTGAGTGGTGAAGTGCTTTGGAAGAAAACATACGGGCAACTCTTGCCAAAAAAGCTCGGGCCTGTAATCGCAGGATTCTCTGAATACTAGGCCCAATCAGTAGAGGCAGACTATTTTGATTCGCTAATGAAAATACGATGAGAGACGTAATTGCAGGTGAGGCCAACTGATATCCGATGATCCAACATCGTATCCGGCCTTTGACTAGCAAATCAATCAAAAAGGTGCAGAACATATGCTCAAACGCTGATCTATGTAAACCTGGATGTTTTCTGAAATCAAACAAATGAAAAAACGAAAAATGAGAATTCTAACAGGTATATGTTATGCCTTCCTGCTCATGACGGGATGTGCAGGGGATCTAACAAACAACAACAATGCCGAGCAGTTCTATGTCCCCGAAGGATACACAGTCGAAGTAGTAGCCGGATCCGACTTGGTCGATTACCCCATGTTTGCTACCCTGGATGCTCAGGGAAGGCTTTTTGTTTTCGAATCAACCGGCAATGTGTACAATCAGACCCAAGATGCGCTTGACAACCCTCAATTCCGGGTGAAATTGCTGCAGGATGAGGATGGAGATGGCATATACGACAAGAGCACCATTTTTGCTGATAAGCTTGGTTTTCCTCAGGGAGGTGTTTTTCATAAAGGAAGCTTAATCATCACCTCGGCTCCGGATCTGATAAAACTTACCGATATAGATGGAGACGGCGTGTCTGATAAAAGAGAAGTCCTGCTTTCCGGATGGAATCTTAATGTAAATGCCAACAGTCTGATTGGTCCATTCATGGGGCCGGATGGATGGCTTTATCTCACAAGTGCGATTATGGGATTTGATGTTACTTCTCAGGAGGGAGAACGAATGAAAGGCGAAACAGCCCGTATTTGGAGATTAAAACCAGATGGGTCTGACCTTGAATGGCTATCAGCAGGTGGTATGAACAATCCTGTGGAGCTCACCTTTACCAGTGCTGCTGAAGTGCTCGGTACGCTTACTTACTTTATCCTCCCAAAGAGAGGTCTTCGGGATGCTTTGTGCTTTTGGGTAGAGGGGGGCGTTTATGGGAGGAAAAACCAAAACATTGTAAGGGACAAACTTACATTGACCGGAGGATTGATGCCAGTTGTTACCAAATATTCTCGGGTTTCACCATCTGGAATATGTATGTATAGAAATGATGTTTTCGGTTGGAGTTTTAAGGATAATTTATTCAGTGCACAGTTCAATACCCATGGTGTAATCCGCCATAAACTATTTCGGGACGGAGCAAATTTCAGGACAGATGACGAAGTATTTTTCTCTTCCGAAAATCAAGATTTCCATCCTACAGATGTATTGGAAGATGCAGACGGCAGCTTGTTGGTTGTAGAAACCGGAGGATGGTTTATCAAAGGTTGCCCGCTTTCCCAGGTGTCTAAACCTGAGTTAAAAGGCAGTATTTACCGTATTCGCCGGATTGCAGCAAATAAAATTGAAGACCCTTATGGAAATGACATCCAATGGAATTCACTAGAGATCGATGAATTGGGTTCCTATTTAGAGAGTTCGAGTCCGTTTATATCTGACAGGGCACTGGAATCCATTGTAGATAAAGGATCAGATGGAATAAATGTACTCACCAACCTATTGACTCAATCCGCATCTGAAGAAACACGCACAAAATCTGTTTTTGGTCTATATCGAATCGGCAGCAAAAATGCCCTTGCTTCCGTGAGAGCAGCCTTGGAAGATAAAAGCTTGATGGTTAGAGTGGCGGCTGCACGAGCCCTTGGATTGGCCAAGGACTCACTGGCTGTAGATGCATTGATAAAAATACTCGGTAGGGATGAACCAGCAGCAATTCGGCAAGCAGCAACTGCACTGGGTCAAATTGACGATGATCGTGCTATTGAGAGCCTATTAGAAGCAACCACGAGTACGGATGACAGATTTGTCCTACATGCACTCAGGTATTCCCTGATTACACTAAATGAGCCGGAAAAAGTGATGGCTGCCCTCAACCATGACTCACCTAAAGTAAGAGAATCGGCGCTTATAGCACTGGATCAGATGTCAGGTTCACCTTTGCGTGCAGCACAACTCACTCCATTTCTAGATGCTCAGAACGATTCATTAAAACAAACGGCCTTATGGGTTGCATCTCATCATCCTGAGTGGTCGGCAGCCATGATCGGCTATTTAGAGAGAAAATTAAATAACTCAGATTTAAACAATGATGAACAGAAACTGCTCGGGGAAGTGCTGACAGGCTACTGTGGGGAAACTGAAATACAAGATTTTATGGCCCGGCAATTAAAATCAGGTAATGCTTCAACTAAGCTTTTTATCATGAACAATATGGCTAAATGTCAGGTGGATGAGTTTCCAGACGTGTGGGTAGATCAGCTCGGTGAGGAATTAATGGCTTCCAATGAAGCAAACATAAAAATCAGGGTAATCGAGTTAGTTCGCCTGCGAAGTATCAAGTCGTTGGATAAGCCACTATCTCAAATTGCCGGCAGTAATTATGCTCCTGCACCTATGAGGGTAGAGGCCATTGGTGGTTTGTTGGAGACCAGACTCACACTGACAGCCGATCATTTTAGCTACCTCTTGGGAGGTCTCATTAAAGGAGGAGAAGCCCCATTCCTTCAGCAGATAGCATCGGTGCTGGCCAAAGCAGATCTTTCTGAAGAACAGCTTTCACAAATCGTGACCGACTATCTGCCAAAGGTCGATAATTTCATGTTACCTCGACTGCTTCCCGTCTTTGAAGGTTCTCGAAATATAGCAGTGGGAAAAGCCCTTGCGGCGCATCTGAAGGATTCACCAGTTCTCGACAGCTATTCTGAGGAAGGTCTCCAATCCATGTTTGCCAGTTTTCCCAAAGAAATCAGCGGTGAAGTGAAAGCGCTGTTGAAGAAATTGAATGAAGTCAGCCATGAGCGACTTGAGCGTTTGACAGATCTCGAAAGCAAAATGGGACATGGTAACCTGGAGAATGGGCGGGAGTTGTATTTCGGAAAGGCCATCTGTGGATCCTGCCACACACTGGGCACAAGAGGCAATGATTTCGGCCCAGATCTTACTTCCATTGAAAAGGACCGATCACTTCATGACATTCTGGAAGCCATCCTATATCCAAGTGTCAGCTTTGTTCGGGAGTTTGAAACGTATGAGATTACTACAAAGGATGGAACAAATGTGGGTATCATAAAAGAACAAACACCTGAGGTGATCGTGCTCGCGGTGGCACCCCAAACATTGATAAGAATACCAAAAGAAGATATCATCAGCTTTTCGGGTACGGATCATTCTCTCATGCCTCATGGTTTGGACCAGCTGCTCAGCGAGCAGGAATTCGCTGATCTAATGGCCTTTCTCATGAACAGAATGGAAAATCAGTAGTCGGGATATTGAATAAAAATCCATGTGGTCCTTAAAGTCAAAATATGAAAAGAAGGCAATTTATTGAAAAGGCATCATTGTCAGCAGCCATCGCCTTGGCACCCTCATTGGCCCCTGCCGAAAGTGGTAATGGAGTGAGTTCTTCCCTTTCCCATGCCAATCGTAGGAATACACTACCAGATCCAAAGTTCACGCTCGCGGTGCATATGAATGCTAACTTTAAACGGCAAGCCGATTCAATGCTGGTCGAGGATCGCTTTGTACTCGCAGCAAAGGAGGGAGCTAAGGCCTATCAAATCGGAGCATTCGGTGGTTTAGACTTGGATGAGTATCGTCGAAATGCGGATTTGCATGGCATGCGCTGCGCTTCCATTGCTGGTACGGGACAGATTGGCTTGAGTACCGGTCTGACAGTGACCGGGTATGAAAAGGCTTATCTCAACTTCTTCTCCAAGGCGGTTGAAACAGCCAAAATTCTTGGCGCTCAGAATTTGGTGAGTTTCGTTGGAGAACGTTCCGACACCATCCCATGAGAAACACAGTACGAGCAAATTATTTCTGGATTGAGAAAGGCGGGAGACATCGCCGGGGAAGCGGGCGTCTTTCTCACCTTGGAGCCGCTCAATCCATTTTGGAAGCCGAAGATGACCGTCATGACGGCCCAGGAGGGCTTCAAGATTGTACGCGAGGTGAATCACCCTCATGTGAAGCTGGACTTCGATATTTATCATTTGCAGCAATCTGAGGGCAACCTGACTATCAATTTAAGGGAGGGGATGAAGGATGGGCTGATCCAGTTTGTGGAAGTGGGAGACGTTCCTGGGCGTCTCGAACCAGGAACTGGGGAAATTAATTACCAGCACATCTTCAATGAGCTGCGTCGCATGGAGTACGACGGCTTCGTGGGCATGGAGCACTTCACCAAGACCGGCTTTTCAAGCGCTTTCGCTCAGGTAAAGCGCCTGGCTGGCTTTGAGTAGAATACCAGGACAAAAGAGGAGCCTCATAAAAATCTAGAGAACCTTATAAAAAACTTTAACGAATACCGACACTGCATACTCCGTCGCGATGATATCAAGGGCTCTACTCTTTGAGAAAGCTTCTCCACTACTATTTGGGAATACCAAATCTACCTGTTGTCTGGCCCAGACCTACAGTGGCACTGCCCTACGGCGATATAAACAACAAACCAAGTACAAGTGCCCGGATGCTCACGATGACTGTGATCACTTATATCCCATGGAGCTGAGGCGGTTTCCTCCACTCGAGGGCTATTGCTCAGATACGAGTGTGAGCACTGGTGAAGCGCTTCAAGCCACGTTGAGACGAATCCCGCATCAGAGTTCAGCTTGGAGATCTCTCACACAGGTTACTACGGTGGCATTGGTGAGTGTTTCATGAAACGCAGGGAAAACTCAGGCTGATCCAGAGATATGCGAAAACCATCTGCATGAATGCAGATGGGAGTTGTCAGTAGAGTTTAGATTCCCGACAACTGACTAAGGGGCCATCTATCTCGGCAAGCTCACTGCCAGGCACAATGGCTGCCGGCACTGCGGATGTTTCTAATGCACGGACATATGTTGTCTCAGTTGCGGATAGATCTGTTTCTTCATATCTTGAACCCTACCGTAAGCACCTAGAAAATCAGATGAATCATGAGCAATGTGACGATGGTTACGCTTGAACAAGTGTCAGAAACAGGGATGCAACTTCTACATGATGATTTCAAAGTACTAGTGGATAGACCCATTGAAATAGGAGGCAATGGGGAAGGTTTGATGGGAGGACAATATCTGCTGGTGGGGATCGGCGGTTGTTTTTGCAGTACCCTTTTTGCTGCAGCACAATCTCGTGGCATCAATATTTCCGACTTATCCGTAAGCGTCAGAGCAACCATCAGCCAAGATCTGCCTAGAAGATTCAAAGAAGTTGTATTAGAGGTTTCCGGTATTTCCGGCTCAAAGGAGCTGGATTTTGATAAACTACTGAAGATTGCGGAGAAGGGCTGCCTTTCGGTCAATACCATCAAAACTGGGTTGAATTTCAGTGTCGAAGTGAAATAAGAAAAAGATTTGTCCCAGTTTTGAAAAACTAATCACTCATGAAGTCGATACTGGATGGCAGCGGACAAATGGGATCAGTTGCTTTACCCATCGGACGATATTTAAACATAAATGATATCCGATGCCCTACTTCACGCTGGGACAGCTGCCTTTAACCCAAATTTCTAAACCTTCGACACCTTGAAAGATTAAATAATAATAAATGAGACAGTCACCCCCTAGTACTTGCTTTTTATACGTGTGCTTAGGATTGCTTTTAACAAACAACACAGTTTTTGCACAAGAAAGGGAGGATAAACAATACGACATCGCAGCAATCGTATGGCCGTCCTATCATCCTGATGATCGCGCAAAAATATTCTGGCCCGATGGAATAGGAGAGTGGCAAACTGTGATGAGCAATAAGCCAAAATTCGAGGGCCATGACCAACCCCGATATCCCTTGTGGGGTTATGTGAATGAGGCAGATCCCTATGTGGCTGGTATGGAAATTGAAGCAGCCACCGACCATGGTGTGAATGTTTTCATTTTTGACTGGTACTGGTACGACCGCATGCCTTTTCTGGAGGGACATCTAAACGATGGTTTTTTGAGGGCAAAGAACACTCATAAAATGAAATTCTATCTCATGTGGGCCAATCATGATGTGACTCGACGATGGGACAAACGCGGGGCTGATGATGCTTTTACACGAAAAGACAAGTCGATAATCTGGAAAGCTGCTATTGATAGGGACGAATTTGAAATGGTTTGCCACAGGTTCATCGAAAAGTACTTTTCGCAACCCAATTATTATCAGATTGATGATAAGCCAGTATTTATGATCTATTCTATGAAAGATCTTATCAGTGGTTTGGGAGGAGTGAACGAGACGATCGCTGCTTTGAAGTGGTTTAGGAAAGAAGTGAAGAAAGCAGGTTATAAAGGACTTGAATTGCAATATTCACTGAGATTGGATGGACGGCGAGATATTGTTGTGGAAAAAGATACCATTGGGGAAGAAAAGTACCTTGTTGAAGCTCTTGGATTTAATTCGCTTACACACTATGTGTACGCTCATATGACTGGAATAGACAGGGATTATCAAGAAGTACTCAAAGATGCTGAAAAGATATGGAATTGGGTGTCGGACAATTATGATGCTAACTATTTTCCACAGGTTTCTGTGGGGTGGGATGCCAGTCCAAGGACATATGATTTTGTTGGTGGTATCATTAAGAACAGCAATCCTGAAAACTTCGAAATCGCTCTTCGTAGGGCAAAGGATTTTGTGGATAAACATCCAGAACAACCACCACTTATTACCATTAACAGCTGGAATGAGTGGACAGAAACCAGCTACTTAATGCCCTGCACCCTGCATGGCTATGGTTACCTCGAAGCTATTAGAAAAGTTTTTGTGGAAGACGTCAAGAAATGATAGAAAGTAGCCTACAGAGAACAACAAAACCAATGAGAAGAACTAAAGCTTCTGCCCTACTATTTTTTGCAGTGTTGATGCTTACCCATTGTACATCAACAGGTATGCTTCAACAAGTGGTATACGATTCAATTCAATCTGATTTTACATCTCCGAGCCATGGTAATACGTTATGGTGTTACTGGTATTGGATTGGCGATGACATTTCAAAAGAGGGAATTACCAAAGATTTGCAAGCCATGAAGGAAGCTGGTATTGGTGCAGCCTTTATCGGAAACATTAACCCAGCTGAGGAAGACGGAAATGTGCCCATGCTAAGTGAAGATTGGTGGGGGCATATGGTACACGCTGTTAATGAGGGAAAACGCCTTGGAGTGGATATCGGTTCTTTCAATTGTCCCGGCTGGAGTATGTCTGGCGGTCCCTGGATTAGTAGTGATAAAGCCATGCGTCATCTTGTGTATTCTGAAACATCGGTCACAGGAGGTAAAAAGGTGGAAGTGCAATTGGAGCTGGTAGAGGCAGAATTTCAGGATGTTGCTGTGTTGGCATTTCCGAAGTGTGTCGAGGAGGACGTTTTTCTCAGTAATTCAAATTCAAAGATTGAGATAATCCCTGCAATCGATCAGGCAGAGGCATTATTGGATGGAAACAAAGAAACAGGAGTGGATTTTCTGCGATCCGAATACACTATCGATATCAAGTCCACTCAACCTATTGCAGCGAAAAGTATTAGGCTGCTGCCGAAGGAAAACAATTTAGTAGCAGATTGTGAGTTGCAGGCTTTTATAGGCGGAGAATTTACCACCGTTAAGAAATTCAATTTCGACCGAAGGGATTTTAAAGGTCAGGTAGGTCCGATCCCTTATGGTCCTTTGACAATAGCATTTCCTTCCGTTCAATCTGATCAGTTCAGGTTGATTTGTAAAAATATTCGGGCAAATGGAATAAGTGGTTTTTCAGAAATAATAATCTCAGAGGCTCTTGTTGTGGAAAAGTTCCTCGGCAAAACGTTGGGAAGGATGCACCCGACTCCGCAGCCTAGCTGGAATTCATATTCTTGGGAGTCTGCTCAGGATTTATCCAATAAAGAACTGGCCATTGTCAAGGAAGAGGTGCTGGACATATCCGATAAGATCGATAAAGAAGGCAAACTTAGTTGGGACGCACCAGAGGGTGAGTGGACTGTGATGCGATTTGGAATGACACCAACAGGTACAAAAAACCATCCATCTGCACCACGGGGGCGTGGTTATGAAGTGGATAAAGCCAACCGGGAGCTGATCCGCTTTCATTTTGAGCAGTTTATTGGGGAATTTCTGAAGCGAATTCCTGCTGACAGTAAAAGTGCATTTAAATATGTTATTGCAGATAGTTATGAAATGGGATCGCAAAATTGGACGGATGGTTTTGAACAAAGTTTTAAAGAACGTTATGGTTATAGTCCAATGAAGTACTTACCAGTTTTCTCCGGTAGGGTTATTGGGAGTGTGACTGAATCAAACCGTTTTCTGTGGGATCTTCGTCGTGCTATAGCAGATGATGTAGCGTATAAATACACCGGTGGCTTGCGTGAAATTGCTAATGAACATGGACTGAAATTATGGCTGGAGAATTATGGCCACTGGGGCTTTCCATCTGAATTTTTAATGTACGGAGGCCAATCTGATTTCGTAAGTGGTGAGTACTGGAATGAAGGCACCCTGGGAGATATTGAGTGCAAAGCTGCATCCTCGGCGGCTCATATTTATGGGAAGAAGACCACTTCGGCTGAATGTTTTACTGCTTCCCAACGTACCTACGTTCGACATCCTGCCATGCTGAAGAAAAGGGGGGATTGGAGTTTGACCCAAGGCATTAACCATCATGTACTACATGTTTACATCCATCAGCCTGATGACCGGGTACCTGGTGTGAACGCCTGGTTTAGTACGGAGTTTAACCGTCATAATACTTGGTTTAAACAGGGGAAGGCGTACTTCGATTATTTGCGCAGAGCTCAGCATATGCTGCAGCAAGGTAGGTATGTGGCTGATGTGTGCTATTTTATCGGTGAAGATGCACCAATAATGACAGGTGCCACCATTCCTACACTACCTTCCGGTTACTCTTTTGACTACATAAATGCTGAAGTCATTATTAGCAGAATGTCGGTCAGAGGTGGTAGGTTCCTATTGCCTGATGGCATGTCATATGAAATGATGATTCTACCACCTATCGAAACGATGCGTCCTGAATTATTGATGAAAATAGAGCAGTTGGTTGCTAAGGGTGGTAAAGTATATGGCCAAGCCCCCACGGCTTCACCAAGCTTGCAAAACTACCCATATTGTGATGAGCAAGTTGTCAATCTGGCTTCAAAGTTGTGGTGGGATGGTGAAGCCATTAAAAGGTATGGAAAAGGTGCAGTGATCTCTGATATACCTTTGCAAGAAGCATTGGATGCATTCGACATTGAGAGGGATGTTGAGGTTAGTGATGAAGTGCTGTGGACTCATCGGCACATGGACGATATGGAGATCTATTTCCTGACCAATCAAGGGGACAAGGAGATAATGGTTACTCCATCTTTTCGAGTGGATGGTTTAAAACCCCAACTATGGGATGCCGTAACCGGTGAGATTCGTGGGTTACTCCATTATAAAGTAGTGAACGGCAGGACCATTCTACCTCTGAGAATGGAAGTGGGTCGAAGTTGGTTTGTAGTTTTTACCAATGAATCCAACCAACTCATGGCCGAAGGTTATCGAGTAAATACTCCTACACCTAAGGTGGTGCAGACCATTGAGTCCCCCTGGAACATCGATTTTGATAACCAGAAGATTGCGCCCAAGAATCTGACTACAACGAAGCTGTTTGATTGGTCGAAAAATGAGCACGACTTACTTAAACACTATTCAGGAAGCACCAACTATTCCACATCGTTTCAATACCATGGATCCATATTAGAGGATGTCTTCATCGATCTGGGCCAGGTAGGCGTCATGGCTACGGTAGTGCTAAATGGCCAGAATATCGGCACCACGTGGATGGCCCCCTATCGTCTAAATGTTTCAGGTGTAATTAGGAAAGGAGCGAATGCTCTTGAGATTACAGTGGTAAATGTATGGCGGAATAGATTAACTGGAGATAAAAAATTACCAGAAGAAGAAAGGACTACCTCAATCGCGGTCGATCAAATTGCTCCTGAAGAAGAATTGATCACTTCTGGTCTGTTGGGGCCAGTGACGATTATGATTGTCGATGACACGGATAAAAGTTAATCCCCGATTGGAGTGAGTCTCCATCTGACGAACTCGATGATACTCCAGACATCATAGAAAGGGATATCTGGTTGACCATTTCTTAGGTGATATGCTCCGCTGCTTGGGTTCAACAGGGTCTGGACCGCAGTGGGTCTTTGATTTTATCGATTTCTTCTATTTGCCAAGCCAGACAACCCGAAGGCGAGCAAAAACAACATATCTGACATCCTGTAGTCTAGGATCTACCCTAGATTTAAGATCATCAGTTTCAAAACTACCACGTAAATGACTCATCAGCTGCTTCAGAAGTCAATCGCTGCATCGCTTTTGCTACTGGACTCGCTTGGAGCATCTTAGATTTTGACATGAATCCGGCATACGACTAGCGAATGGTATTTTACACTTCTTATTTCAATCTTTTTCGCGCGATGCCGATCGAACGAATAGAAGCAAATGTCATCGGGGCAAACTGGTGTTTTGAAGGAACTGGATTCAGTGTAAAGGATCCTAGTGAAGTGGTGAAGCGACCAAATCCGTTATGGGTCATAGACTAGGAGTAGATTAGAAAGCAATGAAAGGAATCATTAAAATGCATGTTTTACTGACCAGTTTGGTTATGCTGTCACTGCTTTTCGGCATACTGTCTTGCCATGAAGACCAACACTCTGAGCCAAATGTCATCTTCATTCTGGCCGATGACTTTGGATATATGGACATGCAAGCTTATGCACAGCATACCACTGGTGTGGACCGAAAAGATATGTTTTATGAGACACCAAATCTAGACAAGTTGGTGAGTGAAGGTATTGCCTTTACGAGAGCATATGCCAACCAATTATGTTCACCAACCAGGGCTTCTATACTGACGGGAAAGCATGCAGGAAGACTGGGGTTTACCACTGCCACCCCCCTTAGAGACACCTACTACAATCAGAACAAGAAGTGGTCTGACGAGCAATATCCGCACGATGTCATCTATCATTCTGATGCCATTGACATCGAGCAGGCTTGGAGAAATGGATCCTCCAATACAGCTTTGCCTTCTGGAACTGAAGTAGATGATGGCTGGGATGAAGTCACAATTGCTGAAGCCTTATCCGGATATCATTCTGCCTTTATTGGCAAATGGCACATAGGAGGCCATGGTGCCGAAGGGTATCAGCCTGGCGACCAGGGATTTCACCCCATTGCTTGGTTTGATGCGGGTGGTTCACCCTATTTTAATTGGCGGAAAACCTGGGACCAACGTTCCAAGGATAGATTTCCCGACATTCCGCAAAAGGTCTGGAGAATCGGGAACAGTGGATCAAAAAGCGATGAGACTTACCTCACAGATGACCTCACTCAGCAGGCACTGAGTTTTCTAGATAAAAGGGCAGGAGTTAAAGACCAGCCCTTCTTTCTATACTTCTGCCATTTTGCCGTGCATAGCCCCTGGCATGCGAAGAGAGAGGACAGTATCTATTTCTCAAATAAGGCCACCCTCGGCTGGAATGGTCACCGCGATCCCCGGTACGCAGGCATGGTCCGTGGTTTGGATCAATCTGTGGGCGATATCATGAGTAAATTGAAGCAAACAGGGCTCGATGATAACACACTGGTGATATTTATGTCTGATAATGGCGGGTGGGATGGCAGGCACTCGATGAATGGCATGGCTACCAATAACGCACCTTTGCGAGGAGGGAAGGCTTGTCTTACTGAAGGGGGAGTTAGAGTACCTTTGATTTTTTACTGGAAGGGTAGACTGCAAGGAGGACAATGGCGAGACATGCCTGTGGATTGTACGGACCTTTTTCCCACTATTCTCGATATGATAGGTTCGGATCCATCCTCGTATTATCAGGATATTGATGGTCGAAGTCTGAAATCCCTACTTGTTAAGTCATCGGAGGATGTGGCAGAGTACACTGATCACACAAGGTACTGGCACTATCCATTTAATGTGAGTGTTTATAGCCCCTTCGACGGAAATTTTCTCACACCAAGGTCTGCCATCATGGAGGGAAACTTCAAACTCATTTTTGACTGGCATGGACATTTAAGACTTTTCGATGTCGCTGCTGATTTGACAGAATCGAATAATCTTGCCGGCGAACAACCAGATAGAACCTTGCGGATGTTCAGCAATTTGATCGTCTGGCTTGAAGAAAATGTTGCTCCCCAGTACTGGCCTGTAATAAATCCTGATTATGATGCCGCCAAGGAGGTTAGAAAGGATAGCCCCTTTGTCGATTTGTACCGAGCCCACAAGTCTGGAGAAGATGTACTAGCACTAGCAAATCTACAATAATCGCCATATGATAACCAAGCAAATGAGTCTTTATGTTTACCTGCCATTATCCATGTTTTTATTGTTTGGGCTAACTTCAGGTCTACTGCATGCTCAGGGTGTTCCAAATATCATTGTGATATTTACGGATGATCAAGGTTATGCCGATGTAGGAGCCCAAGGGATTGTGTCTGACATAAAGACACCTCATCTTGATGCCCTTGCTGCTAGCGGTGTGCGCATGACGGCTGGTTATGTCACGGCACCTCAATGTGTACCTTCTCGGGCAGGATTGTTATCTGGACGCTACCAGCAGAGATTTGGTGTCGATCACAATGGGACGATTCCCTTACCATTAGACGAAAAACTGCTTCCTCAGCGCCTGCAGGAAGCGGGTTATGTGACGGGCATGGCGGGAAAATGGCACCTGGATCCACTACATGTTCAGAGTGAATGGATTGAAGCGGAGATGCCAGAGTTATTAAGTAAGAAAAAACTTGCACCGGCAGATATTCCCTTTGAGCGACGAAAGCCATATTACCCATCAGATCGTGGGTTTATGGAGTATTTTTATGGATCCACATATAGGATTTGGGCCAACTATAATTTGAGGGGGGAGACAATAGCTCCACAATGGCTCGATATACATGGTTTTAGGCTAGATAATCAAGCCGACGCCGCTGTAACATTTATTGAGCGCAACCATCGACAGCCCTTTTTCTTTTATCTGCCCTTCTTTGCTCCCCATGTTCCTTTGGAAGCCACAGAGAAGTACTTGAGCAGATTTCCAGGGGATATGCCTGAGAGGAGGAGATACTGCCTGGCCATGATGTCAGCAATCGACGATGGGGTGGGTAGGATTATCTCGACTCTAGAGAAACATGGTCTCTATGAGAACACATTAATCTTCTTCATCAGTGATAACGGGGCGCCCATAAAAATCGACAAAGAGGACAAACCGATCTCATATAAACTTGGTGCCTGGGATGGTTCACTCAATGATCCGCTGATCGGTGAAAAAGGAATGATCTCAGAGGGGGGCATCAGGGTGCCGTTTATTGTTTCGTGGCCGGCAGTTTTACCAGGTGGTACAGTTTACCACAAGCCAGTCATATCTCTTGATGTGGCCGCCACCGCAGTGGCCGTGGCAGGCCTTGATCATCCTGATGAGCTTGACGGCAAAAACCTCATACCCTATCTCACGACTCAATCGCAACAAGAACCTCACGAAGCACTGTATTGGCGCTTTTGGGATCAATCGGCGGTCCGCATGGGAGATTGGAAATTCTTAAAGGCCGGTGACCGCGAGTATTTGTTCGACCTTTCTTCTATCGAGCACGAGAAGGTCAATTTGATTGAAAAACATTCGAATAGAGCACAAGCAATGAAGTCGAAATTAGAGCGCTGGGGATCAGAGTTGAAAAAGCCCGGTATTCCAAACGGTAATATTGGGAGGGAACTACGATGGTATGACCATTATTTTTCAGGCATGTAGTTGTAAACGGGATGCGAAGTTGTCATAAAAATATGAGTAAAATCTGGATCAGGCTATCTCTGTTCGCGTTCCTTTTTTCAGCCTGTGGGATATTGTGGTGCCAATCCAATGCTGAGCAACCACATTATCAGAGAGCAACCTATGCCGGAGAATCAGTCCGGATAGGAAACAGTGAGCTAGCCTTTAGGGCTTTTAGGCGGATCAGCGGTTGGGGCTGGGGAGAGTTGTACAGCGGTGATGGCTCATTACTAGGTGTCCTAGAACATTTTGGAGAGATTAAACTTCGTGATCAAGATATCCCGGTGCGTCTCGAATCTTCCCAGGTCCGGCAGACAAGTACCGACAGTACAGACGTGCTGCAATTTGATGTGACCTCAGTGGTGGTGAGAGATATGTTAAAGAACACTTCCTTTGATGTTTGGATGAGATATCCTTTTACTGAGCCTGCTTTGACTGGAGTAGTGAAGTTATCGCTTTACAAGAATCGACCATTGCTCCACCTCCAATACGACCTGATTTCTAACGGCAACTATTATACTGAATATATAAGAGGACCATGGTTGAAGGTCGGGATGAATTCTTTTGGAGTAGAAAAGGATGATGCACTGCTTCCAGGAGTCGACTGGGCATTTGATCGAGAGTGGACAAGTGGGCAGGATTGGTTTAAAGATCCCAGGGCGATGCGGGTGGTACCACATCCAAATAAAGTGACGATTCCCTTGATGGCCATTAGTCGAGATGGCCTCGGAATTGGTATGTCCTGGAATGCCAATAAGATAGCTACACGTTGGTTTAACTATCGAGGTCACCGGGCCCAACCAGTCTTTGCGTCACCTAATTTTGTAGATCGCAGTGAAAGTCAGCTGATGAGAATCATGGTGCCAGATGCCAGAGTAGAAGGTCATGAAAATGAAGTGCTGGGAAGAAATCCGCTGGAATTGAAAATTGGACAGCGCATTTCTTTTGACGCAAAAATCTGGTTGTCAAAGGGAAATTGCATAGCAGTATTGGTAGATTGGCTAAAGCGCACTGGCCTTCCCATGCCATCCCCGATCAAGGTAACGTATACCGAGTTACTGGACAGTATTGCGAATGCCTACAACACTAATTTTTGGCACCAAGGTGCGGGTTTTGGTGTGATCCAACGGAAAGAAAAGAAGATCAGCCCCTCTATACCATCATTTTTACCTCGATACATTAGGGACCATCCCGGGTCAACCCTCGCAAGACACTTGCAGGAGAAACTCGATTGGTGTCGGCAAGAACTTGACAAAAGAGCTGCGACGCTGGACCTCCAAGAAAACTTGCGCAAAAGAGGCGATGACATTTTGGATAGACAGAGGGGTGATGGCTCCTTTGGTTTCGATCCCGGAGAGATTGGTAAAGATGATTTTAAGGTAGCGGCCTCCTTCATAGAGCCCATGGGAGTTTCCGGTGAAGTTGCATTGGACGTCGTAATCAGACCAGCGAGAACCCTACTGGAGATAGGTAAGAGGATCAACGAGGATAAATACCTAAAAGCTGCTCGGAGGTCCCTCGATTTTTGCCTTGAGATGAAAAAACCTGAGGGTGGAGATTTTTGGGAGACTCCATTGCATGCACCAAATTTATTGGCGGCAGGAAATGCCGCCAATACGTACTACCTGGCTTACCAGCAATTTGGCGATGAGCGATACCGCACTAAAGCCATTTATTGGATGCGGACCTTGCTCGTCTTCACCCATTTATGGGAGCCTACCACAAATTCCCTCCTCTACAATACGAAACCACTCCTGGGCTCCAGCGATTGGGTATTTCGCCAATTGGGTAAGAGATCATGTGCAGTGGGAAGTGTTGCGGACATTCGCTGATGCATCAAATCTGGGTATTGACTGGGGAGCAATCGATGAGGAAGTGGATTGGCATCGCTATCAGATCGGAATTACACACGCTGCTATCAGATGGATGTATGGCGCATTGGAGGGGAATTGGTCTCCGCATAATTTACCAAATACGCGTCAAGCTTATCTAGATGGTGACTATGCTTACGCGTATCCAGATACCCACAACTCGGTCACCGGCAACTATGGCGGGATGTTTATATTACCAGGCTCCATTGTAGAGAATATTTATGCCATAATGGACAGAAATCAATAGAAGTTCTTCCTGAATTATGGCTAGCGCTTTGGTTGTCATCACCCTGGTCCTAGCCGTTGACTGAGGAGTCCCGTAATGGGGAGATCCAGAGCAGGGATATGACATCTGTTGGATGAGAGGGCGAGCATGAGCAACAGATTGCGGATTTTCCTGAAGGAGCTAAGCTCGGAAAAATAGGTAGGCCCAGCAGTCGCTATTGTGATAAGTAGGGGAGTGGGCACCTTTGCTGCAGCAAATCCAACAAAGGGAACTTCTTTCCAGGTCTCACATCTAAACAAGGCGGTCTGCCGTACTTTTTGCCCACAAGAAACATAATGGCTAGTATAGGCAACATGAATGACCATCGCTACTACCCAAGTTCCGTAGCATTGGACCATTGAAATGTAAAATAATCTATTATGCAAAGAATCTACTCTCTTAATGCTGTAAGGGTGCAGGCAGTGACTTGTTTATGGGTCCTATTCTTACTCCTGCAACATGCCGACGTACATGCTCTTCGGACTTCATCATCTGGCGTTTTAGCTACTGAAAAAGTTGAGTTTGCGATCACGGTAAGGGGTACCGTCACGGATGAAAATGGAGACCCCTTGATTGGTGCAACGGTTTTAGTCAGTAACACCAACATCGGTACGGTAACCGACCTCAACGGCACCTATGTGCTAGACGGTGTGGATGAAAATGCCACCTTAGAGATCTCCTATGTGGGATATCGCTCACAACAAGTAACTGTCGATGGTAGGACCACCATCGATTTTGTGTTGGAGGGATCTTCATCCACACTAGAGGAAGTCGTCGTGGTTGGGTATGGTACGATACGAAAGACAGATATTACTGGTTCAGTGGCTTCTATCAAAGGAGAGGAGATAGCCACGATGCCGGTACCCACCTTCGATCTTGCACTGCAGGGACGAGCTGCAGGAATGCTGGTAACAAGCACGTCAGGTGAACCTGGTGGAGGTGTTTCGATCAGGATAAGGGGATCAAATTCCGTCCTGGGAAATAATGAACCACTCATCGTGCTGGACGGATACCCAATGCCGACTGGGGGAGAGGCCTCTAATTCGGGAAGTAATAATAACAGAGGTCAGGGTTCCAATCTCCTCGGTTTTTTGAATCCTGCCGAGATAGAATCAGTAGAGATACTCAAGGATGCTTCTGCAACCGCCATCTATGGGTCCCGCGGTGCCAATGGTGTGATCATCGTCACCACAAAAAAGGGAGAAGTAGGTCGATCCCACATTAATGTTACATCTGAGTCTGGTTGGAATGAAATACCAACTTTTCCAGCGTTGCTTGATGGTCCCACCTATGCCACATGGAGGAACGAACGAGCAGTGGCCGATGGTAATCCGCCGATTTTTGATGGTAGCGAACCCGGCAGACCACTCCCACAAAATGCTACCACAACAAGATGGATTGATCGAATACTGAGAAATGGATTTAACCAAAGGGTGCAATTTGATGCATCGGGTGGTTCAGACAAAGTACGGTACTTTGCTTCCGGTAACTATCTGGAGAATAGAGGATTGTTAAAATTCACCGATTATACAAGAGGAAACATACGTCTGAACTTAGATACTGAGCTGACCAAACGCCTGAGGCTGTCAAGCAGCATTAATTATACAAGATCACTCAATAACCGTACAGAAGAGGGTACGGGTCTGATTATCAATTCAGGAGCGATTTTCACAGCGTACAAGAACAGCCCGACTTCAACGGCCGATGATCCGTTAGAAGGCGATGGGCTGTCAAACTTCTTCGCTGATCCATTGGTGCAACTGAGAGATACAAGAGACGAGACCTATAATGAAACGTCGATTATTAGCCTATTGGGGACTTATAATCTGCTCGAGGGGTTAGATTTTAACGTGCGAACAGGGACCACAGCAACCAATAGCCGACGTGAGATCTTTTGGCCTTCAACCACACGAGTTGGAGATTTAGTAAATCGGCGGGGCATCAACAACAACTACGAATATCGAGATTTGTTGCTGGAGACCTATCTAAGCTATAATCGGGGTTTCAATGATCACAACATTAATCTAATCGGCGGCTACTCATTTCAGGAAAACAATGAACGTAGACTCAATGTAAGGGTTGAGGATTTTCCGACCGACGTGTTGGCTACAGATGCATTGGGATTAGGATTGGATCCATTCATTCCCACAAGTTCACGAATTGAGCGCACGATCAGTTCTTTTTATTTGAGAACCAACTACAATTATCGGAACACCTACTACTTGACTTTCTCGGGTAGAGCAGATGGATCGAGTGTATTTGCAGCCAATAAGAAATGGGGATTTTTTCCTTCGGCAGCCGTAGGGTGGACCATCTCCAATGAGGCATTTCTGGAGAATGTGGCTACCATTTCTAATCTTAAATTGCGCGCCAGTTATGGAATTACTGGCACGCAATCGATTCCACCTCTGGGATCATTGACGCTGTTGGGAACCGCGAATGCCAATATTGGTGATGCACTAAATGCGGGTCTTGCACCCAATAAACTGGGTAATCCAGATCTGGAATGGGAGAAGACCAAGCAGTTAAATATTGGTTTAGATGTAGAATTATTTGAAGGAAGGGTTTATGCAAATCTAGATTATTATACGAAAAGCACCGATGACCTCCTGCAGAGTTTGCCGCTGCCTACTTCTGCCGGCTTAACCAGTATTTTTGCCAATGTAGGAAGCATCGAGAACAAGGGTGTTGAGTTAGTGTTGGGAGCTTATCCTATAGATAAGGGATCGGTACTTTGGAACACAACCCTCAACTGGAGTAGAAATCGGTCGCTTGTCAAGGATCTAGGAGCCACAGCTGCAGATATTTTTGGACCTAATCCATCCGTCAATATTGTAAATCTCCCTGCTAATATTATGCGTGAAGGTGAGGTTTTTGGAGCCTTCTATGGTTTCAAGGTAATCGGATTAATACAAGAATCGGACCTAGATGCAGACGGCAAACCTACCATTCCAGTATCAAGTGGAGAAAGTACTCCGGGATCTTGGAAGTTTCAGGATACCGATGGATCTGGTGTGGTGACCAATGATGATCGAGTTATTATTGGAGATCCGACTCCTGATTTTATTTTTGGATGGAATAATGATATTACCATCAAGAATTTAACAATCGGTGTATTCTTGCAAGGAGTTGTTGGAAATGATCTCATGAATCTAGATCGACTTTTCCTTGCTTCCGGGAGGACTGCTAATAATGCCCTCCAAAGTTGGTACGACAACAGATGGACTCCAGAGAGCCCCCACAATATGATCAGGTTCCCCGGAAGTAACGCGCAAAACAATTTAAAACCAAACTCCGCTGTCATCGAGGATGGATCTTATGTGCGGTTGAAGAACCTTTCAATCGGCTATAATCTTCCTGCAAATTGGTTGTCGTCCATCAAAATGAGGGAAGTCAAAATATATCTGATCGGGACCAATTTATTTACCATCACCGATTACTCTGGATTTGATCCCGAAACCAATGTTTTTGGCGGTAATAATATTGGACAGGGTGTTGATTTTGGATCTTATCCGAGACAGCGAACCTATACGATCGGCCTGAGACTTGGATTTTAATATTGGCATGCATCAAAAATTAACGAAATGAGAAATTTCAAATATATTTTAACGGCGGTTTTACTGGGAGCATCGATTTCGTGCACTGATTTGGATGAACAAGTATTCTCTCAGCTGAGCCCAACCAATTTCTACAATACAGTTGGTGATGCAGAAGCATCAATCATTGCTATCTACAATGCCTTAAACAGACCCGTGGCGCTTTGGGACTTCGGGATGCTTTCTCTGACATTTATGCCAGCTCCACATACTCAATCGAGGGTGCCATGGAGAGAGAGTTGGGCTAACTATACGGTAGCAGCTGGCGATGGAGTGTCTCTACCGAGGGTTTGGGATGCATGGTATCGCGCCATTTTTCGGGCCAATGTTGCCATTGTAGAGCTTGAGGCTAGACAATTTGAAGATGCTTCTGATGATCAGAAGCGATTAGAACTCATAGCTGAGGCTCGATGGCTGCGGGGGTGGTCATTTTTTAACCTGGTAAGGTTGTTTGGAGAAATCCCCATGCCGTTGGAAGCCACCACTACCATCGAGGGTGCGCAACTTCCCGGCACTGCCATCGCAGATGTCTATACTCAGATCATCGCCGATCTAGAAGCAGCCGAAGCGGGTTTGCCAAAACCAAGAAGGGTAGGAGGTGACATCGGCCGTCCTACCGAAGGTACCTCCAAATTCCTCTTGGGAAAGGTTTATCTTACGATGGCCGGCCTTCCACTCAATGATGCATCAAAAATGTCGCTGGCACACGCCAAGATCAAGGAGGTCATTGATAATGCAGATACGTATGGTTACGAGCTGCTGGATAGTTACGAAGATGCCATTCGAATTGATAACAACGTTGAACGTATCTGGGCAGTACAGCAGACCCAGGCAGTGACATCACAAGGTACCGCTCTATCTTTCGTATGGGGTGGGCCAGATTGGCCCTGGGGAAATGGCGGCCAATACCATGGTGGCTTTACACGCGCATTTTATGAGTCTTTTGAGGACACGGATGTAAGAAGGGATGTGACTTGTGCATTCACTTATGTGGGAAGAAGTGGAGATACCAAGATTTATGGCCAAACAGATGAAGATAGCAATGGGGATGGGAAGACCGGTAACTATGATCAGAACGAAACCAATGGTATTGCTCCAAATAAATACCACGATGCAGATCAAGCTTGTTGTGACGGTGATCCGGACATCGTGATTTACCGCTTTTCAGATGCCCTCCTCATGTACGCAGAGGCCGAAAACGAGCTCAATGGTCCTACTGATGAAGCCTACAATTTCTTAAATCAGGTACGCACCAGAGCTGGTGCAGGCAACTATACTCCAGGCAGCCACAGCAAAGAGGATTTTAGGGACCTTATCATTCAAGAACGGTATTGGGAATTGTCATTTGAGTTTCATGAGGTCTTTGATCTCAGGAGATTGGGCTTGGTGCAACAAGCGATCGAAAGCAACTTTGAGGCGCAATTAAAAGGCACGGCTTATCGACCCGATTTTGAGTTGTGGCCAATGCCAACAAAAGAGATCGATGCAAATCCAAATTTGCAGCAGAATCCTGGCTGGTAGTCTGATGAGAGGGTCTGGATCTAGTTTGGCAGAGAGAGTATGTTGAGCAAACGTTGTGATGAGAATCTCAGGATCCAAGAGGTTTAATATGGCAGCAAGAGCGTCAAGCGAGAAGATTTCTCTTTGGCGCTCTCTTTACTATTGGCTAGAGGGGTATTGAAACGCTGAATCGATTTGAATCACGATGATGCTTAATATAGTCAATAGCATCCTATTTTGAAACTTGGGTTTTGGGTGCTTGAGTTTATCGCAATATGGAAATTCGTCTGATGAGAGAAACTTTACTGGTTGTCATAAGCTTTCTTGCAGGCTTTTCACTCAGTTGTCATCCGACAGCAGATGATGCTCTTATTTCGATTGGTCAAATCAGCGTCAACTACCTCGAGAATCCAGTTGGAGTTGAGTTAGCCCCCTTGTACTTCAGCTGGCAGATGCATTCGACCGGTCGGAATAAATTGCAGACAGCTTTCCAAATCTTGGTGGCGAAAAGCGTGCAGCATCTGGACCAGGATTTGAGCCACACATGGGATAGTGATAAAGTGTCATCTTCCTCCAATAAGCAGATCAAGTATGATGGTGAATTGCTGGAGTCTTGTATGACTTATTTTTGGAAGGTACGCGTGTGGGATGAAAATGATAACGCTTCAGATTGGAGTAGTGTTGGCAGTTGGAGTACCGGATTGGCTCATTATGATCTGAAGGCTGCGTGGATCAGTTATGTGACGGACGACTATAATCTAAAAGATACGTTGATGATGCCAGGTGCAGCCGTCTTTCGAAAATCATTTAGCCTGGATCGACCAGTGAAAAGAGCCATGGTATGCGGATCCGCGCTTGGGGTGTATAATTTGTCGATTAATGGCCAGGGGATTGGTCAGGATGTCTTGATGCCAGGCTGGACAGATTATTCCAAGAGGGTATACTATTCGACCTATGAGGTGACCGATATAGTTAGCCAGGGTGAGAATGTCATTGGTGGACTTTTAGCAGATGGTTGGTATAGTGGTTATGTAGGACCGAGACCCCTGCGTCGAAAAAAAAGTAGAGAACTCTACGGACCTCATCCTGCACTTTGGGTGCAAGTGATTATTGAGTTTGAGGACGGTACCAGTACCATAGTTGCCACGGACGATACTTGGAAAGCTACATCGGGCCCCATTGTTCAGGCAGATATTCTTATGGGTGAGATCTACGATGCTAGAAGGGAGTTGGACGGCTGGAGTGAGCCGGGTTTCTCAGACAGTGATTGGGATAAACCCCTGTTGAACCATGATTCAATAGGACAGCTACAACCATATCCGGGTCAACCGGTACGGGCATTTCAAGAATTGAAGGTAGTGTCTATTACAGAGCCAGAAGAAGGTGTCTATATCTTTGATTTTGGTCAAAATTTCTCGGGGATCGTGCGCCTTTCTACGGTTGGAAACAGTGGTGACAGAATTGTGCTGCGACATGGGGAGATGTTGCACAACGATGGGATGCTTATGACAGAAAATCTGCGATTTGCCCAAGCAACCGATACCTACATATGTCGAGGTACGGGAGAGCAGGAAATTTGGCAACCGCGATTTACATACCATGGATTTCGTTATGTGGAGGTCACAGGATTGAAAGAGGATCCTGGGACCGATCTCTTGCTAGGCATCGCAATCAGCGCTTCTGCCCCATACGATAGCAGATTTGTCACTTCAGATTCCCTTATCAATAAACTGTATCGGAATATAGTATGGACGCAACGATCTAATTTTATTGATATTCCTACGGACTGCCCTCAGCGTGATGAGCGACTTGGCTGGCTTGGAGATGCCCAGATATTTTGCCAGACGGCGTTATTCAATGCACAATTAAATCCATTTTATAAGAAGTGGTTGACGGACGTAGTGGATGCTCAGTTTGACGACGGGTTGTTTCCCGTGTTTGCACCAAAACCTTACCCTGAAATGAAGTGGATTGCCCCTGGCTGGATGGAAGCAGGGATTATCGTCCCGTATTTCTCTTATCGATTTAATGACGACAAGCAATTGATCAGGGATCAGTATGCCTCCATGACGAGTTTTATGAATTATCATTTAGATAAAGTCGGCGAGGATTACTTTTATAAGGAGGACTCATGGTATGAGGCTAATCCAAGGGGGGGATTCGGTGACTGGTTGGAACTAACTGAAAAACATTCTGCTCATGACATCCTGTCAAGCTTTTATTTCATCTATGCGTTGGATTTGATGGCGGAGATGAGTGAGGCCATAGGGAAGGATGAAGACGCAAACAAGTATGAATCAGCCGGTGAAAAAGCCAGGATTAAACTGAGAGCACACTATCTTGACAAAGAGGGTAAATTCGTTATTGACGAGTCAAAATATCAAGGTGTCAAAGGATATTTTGAACCTGAGAAGGGCTTTACTGGGCACACACAATCGATCTACGCCAGTGCATTTTATTTTGATTTGCTGGATTCTGTCACGGGTCGTCAAGCGGCCCAGCATCTGGCAGACCTCGTGCTGGAAAATGGGCACAGACCCAGTTCTGGAATTCTTGGAATCCGTCAGGTTCTTCCTGGGTTATCTAAAGCTGGTCATGGAGCTCTAGCCTATAAAATCCTCCGCAATAAAACATATCCAAGTTGGGGCTTTGAAATTGAACAAGGAGCGACCACCATATGGGAGAGATGGAATAGTTATACGATTGAGAAAGGTTTTAATGGGCCGATGAATGCAAAAATGAATTCATTTAACCACTACGCCTTTGGTGCGGTCGGGGAATTTCTATTTAATTATATGGCAGGGATCCAGTCTGCCAAAGCTGGGTTTGATGAAATAAATATTAGACCTGAAATTGGAGATCGATCGGTAAAGGCGGTAAAGGGAGAATTTGCCAGTGTGAATGGCATGATTGTGTCCTCTTGGGAAATCGAGGATGATCACTTTACCCTGGAAGTGGAAATTCCCGTCAATACACGTGCGGAGATTTATGTGCCTTCAGCTGTGGATGTATCACCTACGGTCAAGCCGCCACACGTATCTCAGGTGGGCCAGGAAGATGGATTTTATATTTATAAAGTGGGCTCAGGACAATACACATTTCAATCGAGGCTACCTGCAATTTTAAGATGATGAGTAAAATCTGATATCGTAAAGCGCAGAGACCATGGGACATTTGCACTCATACGAGAATCGATAAAAAGAGTAATCAAAGATATGGAAGATTCATGTTGGTCAGATAACCGTACTTGTAGTTTATTTCTCACTTGGCTCTCAGTGTGTTTTATGGTTTGTTGCCACACACCTGATCATCTGGGTGGAAAAAAGAGGACGAAACAAAACATCATATTTATTCTCGCCGATGATCTGGGCTGGAAGGATTTGACTTGCTATGGCAGTGACTTTTATGAGACACCAAATATTGATGCCTTGGCTCGATCCGGGATGTTGTTTACAGATGCATATACCGCGAGTCCCTTGTGTTCGCCCACGCGGGCTAGTATACTCACCGGTCAAGAACCAGGACGACTTCGATTTACAACACCCACTGGTCATTTACCAAAAGTTGTGCTGGATCCCAGGGAGAACAACGTCGCTCCATCGCACTACAAAACGGCTACACCTGACACCAAAACAAGGCTACCTAATGAGTATCTGACTTTCGCAGAAGTGATGAAGGAAGAGGGCTACGCCACGGCATTTATGGGAAAATGGCACCTAGGTCGGGAGCCATACATCCCGGAAAATCAAGGATTTGATGTGGTTGTGGGTGGGAGGGAGCATCCTGGTCCACCAGGTCCCGGCCATTTTTTTTCACCTTGGAATTGTGAGACCTTACCCGTTGTGCCAGAGGGAACACACATTTCAGATGCGATTACAGATGAGGCCATTGCATACATCCGGCAACAGAAAAATAATCCCTTCTTGCTCTGTCTGTGGTATTACGATGTTCATGCTCCCTTTCAAGCCAAAGAGGATCTGATGCAGAAATATCAACAGAAACTGACATCAGGACATCTGCAACGTTCACCGACGATGGGAGCCATGATAGAAACCATGGATATCAATGTAGGAAGAGTCATGAGGACAATAGCGGACATGGGTTTGGATGAAGAAACGATCGTCATATTCACATCAGACAATGGTGGTAACATGTACGATGGTCCGGATGGTACTACTCCCACCAATAATCATCCGCTGCGTGCAGGTAAGGGTAATAATTATGAAGGTGGAGTTCGTGTTCCTCTCATCGTTAGAGTTCCCGGTCTGACGAAGGCAGGTTCAAAGTCTTCGGTTGTGACATCTAGTGTAGACCACTATGCGTCCATACTCGAATTATTAGCCATTAAACCTCCCAAAGAGTTTGTTACTGATGGCTTCAGTTATGTGGATGCACTGAAAGAAATCGAATACGAAAGGGCACCGATTTATTCCACATTTTGCCATAATGTCATTGCTACAGGAAATCGAGCCAACATTTCGATGAGGCAGGGATCATGGCGTTTCTACAAGTTTTTTTATGACGGCCCGAATAGAGAGCACCGCTATGAGCTGTATAATTTGGATAGTGACATAGGTGAGCTTAAAAACCTAGCAGATGAAATGCCAGAAAAGACACAAGACATGCTGGCACTTCTAAACACTCATGTTGAGGAAGCAGGTATTCTGTTGCCGAGAAAAAATGAAGCATATAATGGAAATGTGGCAGCTGGGTGGCAGGGGTCAAAAGAGACACAAATCTCTGTCCTTAATAAAGTGCTGAATATAAAATCGATGGGACGATCCCCCTCTGTAGAGACCGTCTACACACCCAATATTTTGGATGAGACCTACATTTTGAAGTTTGAGATGAAATCAGACGGACACGGTGAAGGTTTGGTTTCCTGGCAGGTTGCAGGAGATAGTACCTACATTGAGGAGAATCGCTCTCATTTCAGCGGGTTGCATGACAATGCCTGGCATGATTATCAAATTACAATGCCTTTGGAGAGGCGACTTCATAAGATTCAGATCCATCCATGCCAAGGTAAGGGGAATATCTCCCTGCGAAATATTAAAATAGTTACTCAGGATAACCACTACATTCGCGACTGGCCACTATATTGAAATGTGATTTCTGACTTCTGACTTCTGACTTAACTGTGCAGCTAAATGTTTTTGTACTTAAGGTTGCACAATCGCCTAACAGACTGTTGAAATACCCAGGTTTGGGTTTTCAATCGCCTAACAGACTGTTGAAATACCCAGGTTGATTATGAAGCAATAAATGAGGCGAGCCGAATGAAGTTGTTGGAAGTTGTAACTGACCGGGGATTGAGGAAGTCCAGGGCGAGCGAGAACGGCTGACGATTAAGTGTAAAAGGATTTTCTGGATTTGATGCATAAAATCGGGACAAGTTGAGGGTTTCAACAGCCTGCTTGATCGCACGAAAAGAACTAATGATTAATATGTGATGGAATATGATTCAAAAAAGTAATCTAGCATCCACTGTATTTTTGAGTACGTTGATGGTGTTGTCTTCTTGCATCTCCAAAACCCAGAAGGGAGATGTTGCAGAGTCGAAACCCAATGTGCTTCTAATCGCAATCGACGACTTAAATGACTGGATCGGCTGTTTGGGCGGTCACCCCCAGGCTCAAACGCCAAACATTGATAGGCTCGCCGGTCGAGGTGTGCTCTTTAGCAATGCTCACTGTCAAACTCCGGTGTGCAATCCATCAAGGGCCAGCCTCATGACCTCATTGTATCCGAGTACATCAGGAATATATTTTTTGAATCCGGACCTACAAGAATCTCCCGTTGCTTCGGCAAGTATATTGATGCCTCAAAGATTTCTAGATGAGGGGTACCACGTGTCTGGGGTCGGAAAGCTATTTCACAATGGCGGAGGTCAGAATGAGCGATATGTGCCAAACTATGGAGGCCAATTCGGTGGTTTTGGTCCTATGCCGGAAGAAAAACTCAGTACATATCCAGGTCATCCACTTTGGGACTGGGGAGTTTATCCTGAGCATGATGAGGATATGCCCGACTATAAGATTGCACACTGGGCAGTTGAGGCCCTTCGAAAATCGCAGGAGAAACCATGGTGGATGGGTGTCGGTTTTTATCGACCTCATGTGCCCCAATTTGCAACACAGAAGTGGTTTGATATGTACCCACTGGAGGATGTGCAACTGCCTAAGATCATGGAGGATGATTTGGATGATATTTCAACATATGGAGTGGATATTACGCGCCTAAAGCATGTCTCACCCCCTCATGATTGGGTGGTCAATAATGATGCATGGAAACCCTTGGTCCAATCTTATTTGGCCTGTGTGAGTTTCGTAGATGAACAGGTGGGGAAGGTAATGGATGAGTTGGCACAAAGTCCTTATGCCAATGATACTTATGTAGTATTATTCAGTGACCATGGATTTCATCTGGGTGAGAAGGAAAGATTTGCGAAGCGCAGCCTCTGGGAAGATGGTGCCAGAGTGCCAATGATCATCACAGGACCGGGAATCAGCAAGGGTAGAGTCTGCAGCAAACCAGTCCAGCTGCTAGACGTTTATCCAACCTTATTGGAGTTGATCGGTGCCGAGCCGGATCCGAGGCATGATGGACATTCGTTGAAACCACTTCTGCAAGATCCAGAGGCACCCTGGCCACACATGGCCAGGACAAGTTTTGGACCGGGAAATTATGCGATTATCTCCGAAAACCATCGTTACATCCGGTACCAAGATGGCTCAGATGAATTCTACGACCATACTGTGGACCCTTATGAGTGGTACAATGTGGTCAGTGAGGAGAAGTACAAACCATTGGTGCAAAAGCATGCATCACTAGTGCCAACGCAATATCACAGGATCCTAGGTGAAGGATCGACAGGACATCTATCGTTTTACGCATCCCAGATAAAATGATAAGTTTCCCGTCGTCGGAAGTGGATATGTCAGGGGAGTACTTTTGCACAGGCTGTGGAAGATTGTCTAAGTACTTTTGGATCGCCACATTATCTCATCAATAGTGCATTTTCATTTGCAGCCAAAGGAATCTCGGTGAGTAGGAAAAGGAGCGGGTATTGAGTGGATGGTAGGGTTAAGACTGGAAGATATAGAATGGAAAGTGCAACTATTTTAATCATCAAGGAGTCTTTAGATCGTTGGTGGAGTTTAAGTCTGATCTCGAGATCCTGAAATGCTTAGAAATTACTTCAAAATAGCTTGGCGCAATACCTGGAAGCATAAACTCTGGTCTTGCATCAACATCACCAGTCTAGCATTGGGCATTGCTGCTTGTCTGCTGATATTCCTTTTTATTGAAGAGGAACGCAAATTCGATAGCATCCATTCTGATTACGATCAAATCTATCGGCTGGCAGAAGTGCAGAGTTTTCCTGGAACCAATACCCAGCAAGTTGCTTTGTCGATGCCAGGGATGGGCCCGGCACTCGTGCGAGACTACCCTTCGATACAAGATTTTACAAGATACTGGGGGCGAGGGAAGAAATTGATTGTGCACCAGAATCGAAAATTACTCATCGAGGAAGCTGTTTCGGTCGACAGTAGTTTTCTGGAGATATTTGATTTTCAGCTGGTGTCTGGTGATCGTAGGCATGCACTGAGTGAACCAAATGCTATCGTGCTGACGTCGAAAACCAGTGCAAGATGCTTTGGTGACAAAGATCCAATGGGAGAGTCGGTGATGATCGACGATCGTACCTACAAGGTGACTGGTGTGGTAAAGGTGCCAAGACACTCACACCTACAGTATGATGCACTGTTATCGATGACCACAACGACTAGCGAGGATCCCGAGTTCGATACTCGTTTCGGATCAAATTATCTAGTGACCTACGTGAAGATCCGTCCCTCGGCTGAGATATCCGTTTTGGAAAGTCAGATGCCCGATTTCTTGCTAAAGTGCATGCCTCCCGAAGAAGGAAGCGTAGGTACTGTCAATGATTATTACAAATTGTTCTTTCAGAAACTATCAGATGTTCATTTGGCCTCCATGGATATCGAACACGATTATCACAATCATAGAAAATTTAATGGAGTATACTTAAAGGTCTTTACGTTGGTGGGGATACTTATCTTACTCATTGCAGCCGTAAACTTTATGAATTTAATGACTGCTCGTGCTTCGCATCGGTGGAAGGAGGTAGGAGTGCGTAAAACTGTCGGTGCTAGAAAAGGTCAAATGTTTACTCAATTCTCCATCGAGTCAGGGCTGATGGGATTATTGGCTTTTCTCATGGCGATGATCGTGGCCTGGGCTTTTGCACCTTTACTAAATAATATCCTGAATCGAGACCTGTCACTCGTGTACTTCCTAGAGCATCCTTTCTGGCTTATTGGTGCCTTCTTATCCACTGCGATTCTCGGTTTTATAGCCGGGATTTATCCATCCTATTATCTTTCTTCGTTTAGGACGGTGAGCATACTCAGGGGTGGATTGGACGGATATAGGAAATCACTCTTTCGAAATTTTCTGGTCGTGCTGCAGTTTGGTCTGGCTATTGGGATGATTATTGGCACCTTCGTCGTAGTACAGCAATTGTACTACGTAATGAATAAAGATATTGGCCTGGACAAAGACCACATCTTGCTGGTGGATCTAAATAGTGAGGCGAATAAGACATTTAAAGCACTAAAGACAGAGTTGCAAAAGAGTGCACTAGTCAAAGGCGTGACTGCTTCGGGTCAGCGACTGGGAAATAATTTTCATCAGTGGGGATTCAAACTACGAGCAGACAGTGTCCATGAGATGACGTCGAGTAATGTGAATGTGGATTACGATTATCTTGATGTCTATGATATCGAGCTGCTGTCCGGTCGTGCTTTTTCGGAAGATCGGCCTTTAGACGATGGATACGCCTTTATCATTAATGAAGCACTGGCCAAAGAACTAGATCTGGAAGATCCAATCGGGGTGAGAGCTGGCCATGCGTGGTATCCCGATGATTCCCTCGGTACCATCATTGGGGTGGTCAAAGACTTCAATTTCAATTCTTTGCACTATGCAATCAACACATTGGCGCTGGTCGTGCATGAAGACTGGGGATATGATGAGCTCTCCATTAAAATAGATGGCACAAACACAGAGGCTGCCATTGCTCAGATAGAGCGTGTATGGAATTCTATGGTTCCGAATTGGCCATTTCAATATTCTTTTCTTGATCAGCACTATGAAGAGCTCTATCAGTCTGATCAACAGATGAAATCCATAGTTATGATCATGGCTATCCTTGCCATATTGATTGCCAGTATGGGTCTTTTTGGTCTCGCGGCCATTACCACAGAAAAACGAATTAAGGAGATTGGCATTCGAAAAGTGTTGGGAGCCACTTTGGCTGACATCATTTTTCATCTGTCTAAGACGTTTGCCTTGTTGATACTGCTGGCTTTTTTGATCTTCAGTCCCATTACTTATGTGCTCATGGGCAAATGGCTGGAGAATTTTGCTGATAGGATTTCCGTGCAACCTACTGTATTTCTTGGAGGATTTGTGATTGCTTTTGGCATCGCGATGATGACCATAAGTTTTCATACGGTGAAGGCAGCACTGCATAATCCTGTACATGCACTGCGAGATAACTAGCAGCGGCACGAGGCTTTCCACTCATCGAAGGAAGATTTGTCATTGATCAGATGGGTACTAAATCACGCCTATCCACAAAGGAGAATTATAGCTACATTAGTACGGATCCATCAAGGTGCACAATTCATGATTCGATCAAATGATTGAGGAATTTTCAAGCAATGGCCTTATTGTTTCAAGCATGGTTGACGCGAAATGGGATACATCGATTCCGGATTCAACCATGACAGGGTATGTGATGCTCACCAAGATCTTGTGGTTCTTTCTCTTAGTGATGATGTATGATCAGGCAAAGGGTGATTCTCCGGTGGACACCAATGGTCATGTTGCTAAGATTCATGCGTCTGTGCCTTCAAAGACAGTGGTCAAGCCCAACATACTATTGATTTTGGTGGACGACCTCAAGCCGGCGATGGGTTGTTACGGTGATCGCCATGCCATCACTCCCAATCTGGATCGATTGGCCGACCGGGGTATGCGGTTTGATCGTGCCTATTGTAACCAGGCCGTTTGCGCTCCTTCCCGGTACACATTGATGCTTGGTTCACATGCTACCTCTACTGGACTTTATGACTTGAGGAGCATCCTGCGTGATAAGGCTCCCGACGCAGTGACTATGCCACAACATTTTTCCATGCATGGCTATCGCACGGAATCATTGGGGAAGATATTTCATATTGGTCACGGAAACTTTGGTGATCCCCCGTCTTTTGACGTGCCACATTACCCTGGTAGTGTGGTGGAATATGTGCTACCAGAAAGTACAGATGGCGGACAGCTTACGATAGAGGAGGCGTTTTTCACCAATCGACCCATCGAGGTCAATGGAAAGAAGCGGCCTCGAGGTGCAGCCTTTGAAGCTCCGACCCTGCCAGATGAGGCATATTCCGATGGTCGTATTGCCAATGAAGCGATTGTGCGATTAGAAGCAGCCAGCAGAAAGGAAGAGCCCTTTTTCATAGCGGTAGGTTTTGTAAAACCCCACCTTCCTTTTTGCGCGCCAAAGAAGTATTGGGACTTATATGATCCCAATGATTTGCCAAAGGCGAAGCGAACCAGCTTGCCAATCGGAGCACCACCCAAGGCAGGTAAGCCTATCATGTCTGAAATCGGAAACTACAAGCCAGTGTCACCAGAGGCCCTACACAAAGATGCACTTCCCAGACAGCTAGTGCACGGATACTATGCTGCTGTCAGCTATACAGATGCACAGATCGGCAAGGTGTTGGATGCATTGGACCAACTTGAGCTTGCAGATCATACCATCGTTGTAGTGTGGGGTGATCACGGATTTCTACTGGGCGAATTGGGTATGTGGACCAAGCATGTAAACTATGAACGGGCAAATCATATCCCGCTGATCATCGTAGCTCCGGGGATTACTGTCAGCCGCACCACCACTGAGCATTTGACCGAGTCAGTAGACATTTTCCCAACACTAGCCGCATTAGCCGGCATTCCTCCTCCAAGCGGACCACAACCTATCGACGGACTCAACTTAGTGCCAGTGCTGAGAGATGGAAAGGTGCGATTGCGGGACCATGCGTATCATTGCTATCCCAAGTCGATTGGTCTGGGTCGAGCCATCCGCACCGATCGCTATCGCCTGGTTGAGTGGAGAAACCATGAAAAGGATGCAGTTCCACCCATTTACGAACTATACGATTATCGCAGGGGTGAGGTCGAAAAAAGAAACATCGCACATCGAAAACCGAAAATACTACGGGAGTTGAGGCAGATATTGCAGACCTATCCTACACCGCTACCCAGATGACCTTGAATCGAGTGCATATCATCTCTAAAGCCGGAATCATGTATTTGGAAGCCATATCGGTATCAGTCATTAGATAGACGAAATGAACCATCCTCTGATTTGGTCTTGGCAAGATCTTTATGACGCTCCCTCCAAGGCTGCCGGGATGATAGGCATGCTGGAAACACCAATGGCGGCTCACTTATGAGTAGATGGTACGTTGATGGTAAGATTCAACCACTTGGTGGTTGAGGCGAAGGTGCCCCAGCAACCCCGGGTTATCACCCGCGGCTAATCAAATTGAATCCCTCCGGGATTCGTCTTCATCATTGGCTAGGCGATCCATTCATTGACCTCTCTCGGTTGTCGATCTGTCATTCTTGACCACGGTCTGGCACCGACCTCATTAGTGGTCTAGGGTCTGGTGCATTTACAACCGCCGGATGTTACTTGAGGGCTCAGCCATCCCTGAGCAGTATCACCCTTTAGTCGTGATCGTGGTTTGTTTTTGCTTGTATCACTCAGGCCTAAATGGAGGATGGGCCTTACTGATCCCGTGAGCCTTGAGGGCTCAGCCATCCCTGAGCAGTATCACCCTTTAGTCGTGATCGTGGTTTGTTTTTGCTTGTATCACTCAGGCCTAAATGGAGGATGGGCCTTACTGATCCCGTGAGCCTTGAGGGCTCAGCCATCCCTGAGCAGTATCACCCTTTAGTCATGATCCTGGTTTGTTTTTGCTTGTATCACTCAGGCCTAAATGGAGGATGGGCCTTACTGATCCCGTGAGCCTTGAGGGCTCAGCCATCCCTGAGCAGTATCACCCTTTAGTCATGATCCTGGTTTGTTTTTGCTTGTATCACTCAGGCCTAAATGGAGGATGGGCTTACTGATCCCGTGAGCCTTGAGGGCTCAGCCATCCCTGAGCAGTATCACCCTTTAGTCGTGATCATGGTTTGTTTTTGCTTGTATCACTCAGGCCTAAAAGGAGGATGGGCTTACTGATCCCGTGAGCCTTGAGGACCTGGGAGAATTTTTCATGCGCTAGATCTCGTGCGTACCTCTCTTACCATCTTCCACTATGAATGTTGCTCTGGTGATGAGGGGAGCGCCGGGTCTAGATACGTAAGGGACTGCTTGGTATTTGGTCTTCCATGATTGGGGAGTAACCTCACATTGCACATATCCTCGTTCTCTTGAATGAAACTTCAAGCAAGGATTGTCAAGCATCATGCCATCGTGGCCGTCTGGTACTAGCTGACCGTCCCCTCCGGAGCTGATGGAAGTGCCTACAAACTCAGTGGCCACGGCTTTTTCTTCTGGCCGATCACAGTTGACCCTCAAGTTGTTGACATAGTTTGCATGGATGTCACCGGTAAGAACAACAGGATTGGAGATATTGGGTTGAGCCAGCAGATTCATCATTCTCTTCCTGCTCGCATCATATCCGGGCCATTGATCTACTGAAAACCTTTGAGAGGATTCAGGATCTCGATCAATCGCAGCCATCATCACCTGCTGCGCTAGCACATTCCAGCGAGCATCTGACCTCTTCAGCTGTCTAGCCAACCACTTCTCTTGTTTCTTCCCCATGATGGTAGCCTGAGGATCGAAAGCTTGTTCGCACAGTAATCCGCTTCTATCTCCGCACGGCTGGTCGGTGCGGTACTGCCTGGTATCTAACACATCAAATTCGATGAGTCGGCCAAAGTTGATTTTCCGATATAGTTGCATATTCGGCCCCTGAGGGATGGCTTTTTTTCGCAGTGGCATGTGCTCGTAGTAGGCCTGATAGGCATTGGCTCTACGTTGAAGAAAAGCAACCGGATCAATACCTGCTTCCTCAGATATGGCATTGGCATAGTTATTATCAAATTCGTGATCATCCCAGGTCACTATCCAAGGAAAAGCCGCGTGAGTAGCGATCAATGCTGGATCCATTTTATACTGAGACAAACGGGTTCGGTAATCATCTAGGGTATGCAATTCATGACCGATATGTTTACGGACTCGATCATCGATGCCCTTTCCCTCATAAATGTAGTCGCCGAGATGGATGACTGCGTCGAGTGACTCTTTTGCCATATGCTGATATGCGGTATAGTGCCCGGTTTCATAGTGTTGGCATGAGGCGAAGGCAAAGCGAAACGATTCCATCATGGTGCCTTTGGAGGGAGCAGTGCGGGCACGACCCACCATGCTTACTTCATTAGCTGCCTTAAACTGATAAAAATACCAGCGATTGGGCTCCAAGCCACGTACCTCCACATGCACGGAATGGGCCAATTCAGGTGTGGCAATAGCCTTTCCGCTAGCAACAACCTTGGACATGTTTTCATCGTGTGATACTGCCCATTGTACAGCGACGTTGAGCGCCGGCATCCCTCCGCCTTCTAAGGGGCTGGGAGCTAGACGTGTCCAAATGACAAAGCCATCACTTTCAGGATCTCCTGATGCGACACCCAGCTGAAAAGGATAGTCTGATATGTTTATACTATTGCGAATTAACGACTGCAAAGGCCGATTGATCATCAATGGCCAGGCTGCCAAGGAGAAAAGGCCAGTGCGGAGAAAATCACGCCTGTTGTTTTTCTGTAGATATTGGATTCGATTATTGTTCATCTTGGTGGTATTGATCAGCGGTATGCCAATATAACCACAATTGGTGTTTTCATGATCAATCCCTGTCGATTCTCCAGTCCTAGACGAGAATTATTACTCCCGGAGCGGAAGGGCAGGTGCCAGCCAGATTCTCCTGGGGGTGTGCGAATTCGAACAGAAGTTGTACGATATCGTGCAGAATTCGAGATTGTATTTACTCTATCTTGTTGACAATCAAGTGTGTACGTAGTTGGCATAGATTTATATCCACAATTAGTAGACTGGTTGATTGAGCGTTGGCAGGTCGGGTCAGTTGAGCTCGAATGGAAGATATGTCAGGGATTTTGCACAAAAAATATCATATAGTACCTATAGTATTGACACCCTAATTCAGCTTTCAGCCACACTTAATCACAAATTATTAGATTACTAGATCAATTCAGATGTTTTACAATTATCTAAAGACTGCCTGGCGAAATATCATTAAAAGGCGTAGCATTTCGGTACTGAATGTCTTGAGCCTATCCATAGGCATCACGGCCTGTATACTTATTTTAGGATATGTGAAATATGAAAAAAGTTATGATGATTTTCATCCAGATCTGGATCAATTGTTTCGCCTCAATCTGGGAATGACCAATGCCGAGGGATCTCATATTGAGTTTAGGGCTACGAACCATCCAGCAGCCGGAATCTACTTAAAAAAGGATTTTCCGGTAGTGCAGTCTTTCGCGCGCCTCGTTGACGTCTCGATTTTCTATGGTTCTGCCATTCTTAGTTGTGAATCGGAGACGGGTATGACAAGCTTTTATGAGGAAGATATGTTCATCGCAGATTCCGCCTTTCTGACGATGTTTGGATTTGATCTGATTTCGGGTATCCCTCAAACTGCCCTGAAAAAACCAGAGCATGTGGTCCTGACTCAAAGCCTGGCGAAGCGCTTCTTTGGTGAAGAAGATCCGATGGGAAGGACAATGAAGCTCAATAATCAGGATACATATGTGGTCAATGGCATCATGAAGGATCCTCCGCCAAATACGCACTTTCAGATCAGTGCACTTTTTTCAGCCTCTGGATTTTCCAATGGACTTAACAATGCTTGGATTTGGCCTGAGTTTCACACATACGTCAAAGTGACACCAGACGCTGATATAAGTAGGCTAAAACAAGCCCTTGATCCATTTGTAGATAAATACCTGGGAGATGTCATGGAGGAATTTGGCATTGAAGAAAAGATGGCTTTGCAGCCCGTCAAGAATATTCATCTTGACGGTAATTTACTGAAAGAAGTGACTGAGAATGGAGATCGAAGCAGGATCGTTTTCATGATGATTATTGCACTAATGATCCTTGCAGTCGCTTGGATTAATTATATCAATTTATCTACATCGAGATTGGTTGAGCGCGCCACAGAAATAGGTATCCGTAAAGTGATTGGTGCCAGTCGGAAAAGTGTCATATCTCAATTGTTAATTGAGTCAGCCCTAATAAATTTCTTGGCAATCCTTTTGTCCTTAATTTTGCTGGCAGTCATTAGTCCCTATTCCGAGTATTTTACAAAGTCCAGCATGCAGGGGACAGATGTCTTATTCAGCATTTTTAGAGATCAAGAGACCGTGCTGGTGCTTTTGGGTTTATTTTTAGCAGGAATACTATTCGCAGGAGTTTATCCCGCCATTGTGCTTTCCAGCTTTAGGCCTCACAATACATTAAAGGGTCGGATTTTTGCACCGGCCCAAAGATTTGGTTTTCGACACATACTTGTTGTCTTTCAATTCACCATAGGAATAATAATGATGGCTGGCACATTCATTGTCTTCTCTCAAGTGTCATTTATGAGGTCGCACGACATCGGACTTAATATCGACCAACTTTTGATTGTGAAAGCACCATCGATTGTCGACTCATCTATTAACCTAAAAATGGAACTGTTGAAAGAACGCATTCTACAGTATTCCGATATCACCCATCTTGCAGTCTCATCTGACATCCCAGGTCATCTCATTCAGAACAATAACTCAATAAAAAGAAAAGAGCAGTATCGAGAGGAATCCTTTTTCGCCACATTTTTGGCAATAGATGAGAGTTTTGTTCCCACCTACGAGTTAGATATTATTGCGGGAAGGAACTTTATTAAGGATAGAGAGTTGGACCGTAGCGCGGTTATCTTGAATGATCGAGCGGTCAGGGCTCTTGGATACAGTAGTCTGGACGAAGTCGTTGGAGAGACCATTACTTACAAAGATGACCAGCAGTGGAAGGATGGTGTGGTCTTAGGTGTTGTCAAGGATTTTAATCATCGGTCACTTGCCTATCAACAGGAACCCTTTGTACTTTTTAACCGTCCTTACGTACCCTATGATTATTACGCAATGAAAGTTCATACAAGAGACCTGACAAATACGGTGGCCAAGATCGAGACAGTCTATACCCAGATATTCCCTAGGAATCCCTTTGACCATTTTTTTCTGGATGATTATTTCGATCAACAGTATCGAGCTGATCGAAGGTTTGGATGGATATTTGGTTTCTTCGCCTGTCTTGCAATTCTGGTTGCCTGTTTAGGTCTCATCGGTCTCGTTGCTCATATTACCACCAGAAAGGCCAAGGAAGCAGGAATGAGAAAGATACTTGGGGCATCCACCTTCCATATTCTGGTCCTTTTCGGAAAACAGTTTGTTTGGCTGATTTTGATAGCAGCCACCATCGCAATACCTGCTGCTTGGTGGAGTGGTTATTCGTGGATGCAAAGTTATGCCTATCAGTATCAACTGTCGCTCTGGTTGTTTCTGATTCCTGTTGCGATCGTACTTTTACTTAGCATTCTTACGATCATCTGGCAGTCATCGAAGGTGGCCTGGGTTAATCCTGCAGAAGTATTAAGGGATTAGAGGATCGACTTCATATTCTGATTGGTCGAGAACTTTCGATATTTTTGTGGGCGTCAAGGAGACGGCCATGGAATAAATACAATCGAGCATTGCTGTGATGCGATTTTGTCTTCCATTAGCTTCAGATCAGCCATTAAATCTCGATGTAGCCGTTTCCAAGTACTTGATCATATGAAAGCAACCAACATTCAGCATGGAATCACTCCCACACATGCTGTTGGATTGGTAGTTGTCGGATGGTGTTTTGGAATTTTTTTTAGTGTACCCTTGCTGGCATACACCGACGACAATCACTATAGTCATACCTTTCAAGAAGTACGCTCTTTCAGGGTCTTTACACCTCAAGATTACCAGACAGAAGACAGGAGATATCCCGTAGTCTATTATTTTCATGGCTGCGGCGGTAGTTACGAGCGAAGTGGACCCTACAGTTATGCAGATTATGGCCTGACTCCGCCCCAAGTTCTCAATGGCCTGCCCGATCCTGCCTACGCCTATGCCAACAATGCCGATTTTGAAAATATATCGAGTGCCCAGCAGGTGATCATCATATGTGTGGATGGAAGATTAGAAGATCTTCCTGAAGATGGCTGTCGTGTCTACTTTCCCTCTCTAGGTGATACATGGAATGGAAACTATTATAACTTCTCACGGTACATAAGGGAGCTCATCGAAGTGGTCGATGCGCGATATAAGACATTGGTGGGATCTGAGTTTCGAGCAGTGACGGGATTATCTATGGGTGGCCATATGGCTACCTGGATTGCAGCTACCAATCCTCATTTGTTTAGCAGTGCATCTCAATTTTGTCATGGCCCAAGCTTCTATGAAGTGGGAGCACCTAGCTATCAGACCACGGTAGATCTTAAAGAACTTTGGAGAAATCTACGGGGTGTACCATTCAGGCATACCACTGCCGACCGCGACTACCTCAGATATTATACGGAGGAACTGTTTCACACGTTTTCTGGATCCGGCTTTGGCAATGAGTATTATTTGGCAGAACATTGTCATCATGCTGCTGTGAGGTTTGATTTGCAAATCGACTTTCATCAAAGGTACTTTGGAAAGAAAGCTGAAGTTAACTGCTTCTCGCACGTCAATCTCTACCCAGACTTTGATGTGTGGGATTATCAAGTGACCAGTGCTAAGCGAGAAGGTGGTTGGATTTATCTGCACGATGTGACCAGCAACGGTATGGGGATATACACCAGAATGCATCTTCCCTGGGGTCGTCCATTGGATACCTTTGACATCCGAGTAAGCACTCCCAGCATTTATATTCCGAATAGTAGCTACGTGATTGCCAGGTATGATTATACTTCTGAAGAGATCACAACAACAGCACAGTCGACTGATGGAACAGGAAGGTTGATGATAAATAGTAATGGGGGACGAGGAGAGGAAATTGGCATTATCGGGGAGCACCTTCAACCACCCATCATCGTGCTTTGCGATACCACCTGTGAGCTCATACACTTGCCTGATGGCCGACCGATGGTGCGCAGATTTGAGGTGGTCAATCTATCACCCTCGGCTCAAAAAGTTGATTTCCATCTAAAGACTGAGGCTGAGGCTGCAGTCACGATCCTAAAGCAGCCTTCGCAGATTTTGATTCCCGCGCTTTCGAAGGTTTTCATCGATTCATTCCTTATGTGCGTGGGGCAAGTTGAAGCTGGACAGAGTGCCAGATCCTACATTTCTGTGGAATGCTCGATCGGTGGAGTTTCTCAAGACAGGACACAGATCATCCCACTAGAGGTCTATAAATCGACGTTAGAAATCAGTGACCACGACGTCCAGATGTTTGATGGCAGATCGGAGACACTGCCAGTCTTTAGCTATGCTTGGAATAAATGGGATGATCCCATCTCATCCACCACAATTTCAGAAGGACAAGGGAATGGCAATGGTGCTCCGGAAATGGGTGAGACATTTTCACTTTGGATTCAACCTCATGTTGGATATGATGCCAGAGATATTTCGACCTGGCACCCATCCATTCCCATACACTCTGAGGCCGATGACTTCATCATTGCAGACATCTTAGAACATCGCTTCAGTACAGGTAGAGAAGTCCGGTCGGCACAGATAAAACTAAAACGTGAACCGACCAAAGCACATCCTATCCACATTCCAATTCGGTGTGAGTTTCTCAGAGTCCATCCTCTGGAAAATGATTGTCACAGACCCACGGCAGATGATTTTGAATATTATTATGGTGAGGTGATTTTGGAGGGAAACAAGTAAACACCAAACCAGTGAGATGATAGATCAATTTCTATAGTGCCATTTTATTTTCAAAAGAGCCCATGGGGCAGTTATGAAATCAAGAAATTTGATGCGTGACCCCCCGATCTCATTCCAAGCATGTATCGGTATTTCGGCGGCCCAGTCATCAACGGGCTTGTTCTGATATTGGCGTTGATATCTACAGATAATTTCAATGTCAAAGAACCAGTTGGAAACAAAGGAATCTCCAAAAATTATATCCAAATTTTCATTGCGAAAGAGCTTGGCACCACATTGGGTGTCATATACCGAAAGTCCAAACAGAAGACTCACCACAGTGGCAAAGAGTCGACCAAGGTAGTGGCGAAAAGTGCTGCGCTGGATACGAGACCCCAGTCTTTTCCATCTACTACCTAGGACCAACTTGCAGTGTTTATCCGCATACATTAATTTTTCGAATGCTAAGATTTCGTTTAAAGGCGTTGCTAGGTCTGCGTCGAGAAATCCGATAAATGGAAAGCTCTCGTGTTTCGATAAATGTAGCACGCCTGCTCTGACTGCTTCAGCCTTTCCAGAATTATGCTCAAGATTTAGGATGTCTATGTGGTCGTTTCGTTTCGCCAGTTCACCAAGAATCAATTTGGTTTGATCTGTACTACCATCATTCACGAAAAGTATGTGATAATGGTCATGGCTGGTTAAAAAGGAAAGAAAAGCATCGACTTGCAATCGATCTGCTTCATTATAGCACGGTACTACTAGGCCAACTTTCTGCATAGCGCCAAATTTGAAAGGCCTGGAAGATTTACACCTAGGGACTTGAAAAAACTGCCGACACGATAGTCTGCCACTAACACAGTTTTGATCATTCTCGAGGTGCCTTGTCCACCCTTCCAATTAGCCACATCTGATCCCCCTTCCGTGTCCTTGGGAATAACCTTTTCTAATAATTTCTGCACAAGCCTGGGAGGCAGGAGTAAGGTGAAAAAGTATCGAGTCATTTCCGTTTGGTAACCCGCCTCAGCTAGTCTTTCTTTCAGACTGGCATTAGTATATCTGCGATAGTGTCCCAAGATCACATCGTGAGCCGCAAAGAGCGACTGAAAGGCAGGCACAGTTACTAGAAAAGTAGCATCCTTTCTAATCAGTCGATTCTTTCCAATAGATGCCAAGAAGGCAATCTCGTCTTCAATGTGTTCTATCACATCTAGCAACAGCACCACATCGACGGCGCCTTCTTCTAACTGGATACTCTCCCAAGAACGATGAATTTCGACATTGGTATCGCGGTACTTCTTCTGGAGAGACTCGAGCTGGTGGTCCGTGAAATTGATATCAAGCCCTAGAAATTGGACCTGGGGAAAAGAAGTTGCCAAAGCCGCTATGACAAACGTGTCACCACAACCAATGTCGAGAATCTGAACAGGTTTGTTTCTTTGTCCGATTTTTTGCAGGATGTCATATAGGTTTTCCTTGACTACCTCCAGCCTGGCAAGTTCCCAGGGATGTCGAGCTGTATTATCAAATAATACTATCTCACTTAAATCCATAGTCAAGGAATCATTTCATATTAAAGGTAGCTCTAATGTATAAAAAAAGAATGTGTCAGTACGCTTACCCCATTCCCTCGTGGGGTCTACTTTTATCCCTGTCTTCCACCTTTTAATTCAATAAGAGTCCGCTCTCCTAAGGACAACAATCATGGCAAAATGAAGTACCTTGAATGAGCGTATCCCCAAAAAAAACCATTTTTGATTGTACATTTTTCGGAGTAGGCTCAAAAGATGCTGCATGAAAGAAGTTAACGCCTTTACGGCTAAGCGTTCCATTGATCGGGTTTTAGTAGGTGTAGATGTGGTGATTCGTGACTTTGTCAATTTGTATGGTTGCACGATAGGAGATGGCAGCAAAGTGGGTGCCTTTGTTGAAATACAAGAAGGGGTCAGTATTGGTGTTCGGTGTAAAATATCTAGCCACACCTTTATC
This sequence comes from Saprospiraceae bacterium, assembly GCA_965223025.1. GTDB lineage: Bacteria > Bacteroidota > Bacteroidia > Chitinophagales > Saprospiraceae > JABDMH01. The sequence continues at coordinate 1,822,825 of CBDCVP010000023.1, read as the reverse complement.
TGCGAGGGAGTGACCATAGGAGATGGCGTATTCATTGGTCATAATGTATCCTTTATCAATGACAAATACCCCCAGGCGGTCAATCCTGATGGCAGCATGCAATCAGTAGGGGATTGGGAGGTGGAGACTACAACGGTGGGAGACAGAGCATCCATTGGCACAAGTGCGACCATCCTCAGCGGAGTTCTGATTGGCACCGGAGCGATCATTGGAGCAGGCAGTGTCGTGACCAGGGATGTGCCAGCCCATACCATTGTTGCTGGCAATCCCGCTGTTGAGATTAGGAAGGTGGATCACAAGTAAATTTGATACCAATAGAAGAAATGACTGTTCCCTTCCTGGACTTGCATCGCCAGCATCGGCAAATCGCGAAGGAGTTAAAGCAGCCGATGCAGGCTGTGATGGACCAATGCGCCTTTTCTGGAGGCGCTTTTACCTCAGCTTTCGAAGCTGACTTTGCCACGTTTTGTAGGGTAAAGCGGGCCCTGGGCGTCAACAGTGGTACCTCGGCACTTCACATGGCCATGAGGGTTCTGGGCATCGGTCCAGGTGATGAAGTAATCCTACCTGCCAATACCTTTATCGCCTCTACCTGGGCACCTGTATATCTGGGAGCCACCCCCGTCTTTGTAGATTGCAATGAATATTATAATATAGATATTGAAGAAGTAGAGCGTGCCATTACCACCCGTACCAAAGCCATTATTGGGGTTCATCTCTATGGGCAGCCATGTGATGTAGGTACGCTGCAGATGATGGCAGCAGATCATCAAATTCATCTCATAGAGGACGCAGCTCAAGCTCATGGGGCACGCTATAATAATCAGAGCGTAGGTGGCCTGGCAGATATTGGCTGCTTTAGTTTTTATCCGAGTAAAAATTTGGGAGCAGTGGGTGAGGGTGGAGCGGTTACAACCAATCACTTGCCTGTGTACCAACATATGAAGCGGCTGCGAAATCATGGCACCAGCCAACGCTATCACCATGATGAAGTGGGATACAATATGCGCATGGATGGCCTTCAAGCAGCCATTCTTCAGGTGAAGTTGAGACATCTGGATGAATGGAATAGAAGACGTAGAGCTATTGCCCAGATCTATGATGAGGAAATAACTCATCCCCAGATTAATAAGCCTCTGACAGCCGAGTTTTCGGATCCGGTGTATCATCTATACGTGATCAAAGTCGCAAGGAGGGCTGCCTTCACAGCGCATTTGTCAAGGCATCATGTGGGATACGGATTACATTATCCAATACCTTGTCATCTACAGAAAGCCTTCTCTTCCTTAGGACATGGGGTAGGTGCCTTTCCCAAAACAGAAGAGCTAGCGGCTCAGTGTGTCTCCCTACCACTTTTTCCTGAAATGACGGATAGTGAGATTGGGCACGTAGTAGAAACGGTCAATGCCTTTTAATAATTCGTCTCTTCTCGGTCTTTGTCGTGCATGTCTGGCTACTTAGATAGGTACAGGGCGCCCCACCCAGGAAGAAATGTTATATTTTGTCGCTAAAGAATATTCCCTATGTGCATTAAGATGACCCGAAGGTCAGACTATGCCATCTTGCACTTGGATCGTGGTAAAGTCAATGCCATCAACCATGAGATGGTAAGAAAGATCAGACAGGTGGTTGCTGAGCTGGCGGGTGATAAGTCGGTACGAGGACTGATCATCGTGGGCAAACCCCACTATTTTAGTGCCGGCCTGGACCTTATTGAGCTATCCAGTTATGACTACCATCAGATCCGTGCCTTCTGGTCAGATTTTATGGCTATGATGGTCGATCTGGTGAAATTTAGCAAACCAACCATTGCCGCAATTACAGGATATAGTCCTGCCGGCGGTGCTGTCATAGCCATTACTTGTGATCACAGGTTTATGGCACAGGGTGAGAAATATCATATCGGATTGAACGAAGTAGCCGTGGGGATCATCATCAATGAGGGAATCTTCAGATCTTATTGCTTTTGGTTGGGGGAGAGACAAGCCTATCAGGCGCTGATTGAAGGCAAGTTGTTTTCTGTCTCTGAAGCATTGCAGGTAGGGTTGATTGATGCCAGCTTTCCATTAGAGGAGCTGCTTGCTGCTGCAGAACAAAAGATGCTGCAACTCCTCCGGGCTAATGATCATGTATTGCAGGAGACAAAAAAAGTAATGCGTGCCGATTGGATCAAAGCTATTGACATCGATATGGAGGAAGACTTGGAAGCGCGCAGTCGGCTCTGGATGCATCCAAATTCTCAAAAGATGATTGGGGACATCGTGGCTAGACTGGCAGGTGGATGAGGTCCCCTCTCACCATGTCGACCTCATTGAGTTTTGATCCATGGTTTTAAGCTTCTCTTGGCTCCCATCTCCACTTCAACAAAGTAAACTCCGGGAGCAAATGTCTGGACATCGAAAGTCTTGGTGGTTTGGAAGCCTTGCCATTTTGCTAAGGTAATACCGTCGACGGTCATGAGAGTGATGGTTCTCGTACCTCCATGCTGGATCTGAATATTGAGTTCTTTGGAGGTAGGTGTGGGAAAAAGGATCATATCAAATGGATCTTGGAGATGTACAGGATTAGATACGATGGCATCCGAACGTATATTTGTGCGAAATAGTGAGATACCACCTCTACTATTTCCCACAAAAACATCAAAATAGCCATTCTCATCCAGGTCTCGAATGGTCAATTTCGATCGACCACCCTCGCTCAATGACGTTATATTATGCTCCATTGGGAGGAGTTGTGTGCCGTTGGAGTAATCTCCATCTAGGTAGTAGAGTAAGAAGTTGCTTGGTGCGGTACCAACCAAGAGAAAGGCAGAATCATTGGCATAGAACACACTTGGACTCGCAAGTCCAAAGACCGCAAGATTCTGTCTTGCATCGATGTCTCCGAATTGCTCATCATTATCGCTTGCACTCGCATCACTGTTGAAGGCTGGTGTACTACTGAAACCGATGTTCCGGTAGAGATTGATGTTTCCTCGTTCTTCCCCGATCAATAGGTCCATGAGGCCATCGCCATCGACGTCAGCGATCGCTGGTGCTGCACTAAAGCCAACATCAATGTCAAACCAAGGATAGAAGATGGCTCCAGCTTCAAATGGGCCATCTGCAATGCCGACATTCTCAATGTAGGTGAGCTTACCCCGCTTATTTCCAATCAACAGATCATCATCGCCATCGCCGTCAAGGTCGCCACAAGTCGGATACAGCATGTCAGATTCCTCTATGGTTCCGGGAAGGTTCAACCAATTGGAATCCATTAGCTCAAAGGCGGGAGATGACAGGGTTCCCGTATTTTGAAAATAGAACAGCTGGGAGGGATGTTCGGTATTAAAGTTCTCATGAAAGCGACTGGCAACCACGAGATCCTGTAGTTGATCCGCATTCACATCGATGAATAAGGGTGCAGCATCCACTCCGAAATCCAGCATCTCATCGACCAGAAAAGCGGATTTAGTAAAATGATAAGATAAACCATTGCCGTCCGGCTTGGCTTCATAGTACCAAGCGACATTGATGTTCTCCCGAGAATCTTCTTCGTTGGGTGCTGCAATGAAATCGTGGTCTCCATCTCCGTCAAAATCTCCAAAATAGGCTGCTGGAAAAAATGGAATCTTGACCGATGTGCCTCCCGCAGGATATGACTGCTCTTGTTTGACGATGTAGGCCATCTCAGTGCTTCCACCATTTTCAAGGTAAAGCAGCGTTTCGTAGGAGAAATCTCCCAGTAGGATATCCGGCTTGCCATCAAGATTTGGGTCGAAAGAGGCAATGGTCGAACCACTGTGTTGCCTGGCATTGGTGGCGGCACTGGGACACATCGTCGAATCTTCAGAAAGGATCACCTCATTGGTATTAAAGCTCTCCACCACTTTGCCCCAGCATTTATCGTCAAGGACAAATGAGAGTGAGTCCAGACCGAAATCATTTTCCATGCTGAGATTTCGATAGTAATAGATCTTGGTAGCGTTGGAGGGGAAACTAAGGATATCGAGATCTCCGTCCCCGTCAATGTCGCTAATGTCAGGTATGTCAATTTTTGAGACATAAATGTTGGCGATCACTCCTGTGGAAGTAGGATACCCCAGCACCTTTAGTGGGTTTTGTATTGCAATCTTGTCAAACCGTAAGCCAGTGGTATCTATATTTCCCTGGTAGACCTCAATTCCATCTATGTGATCGGCATAGGTAAATATGTCTGGTATTGAGTCACGATTGTAGTCCCTAATCAGTGCCCATTCACGCATTTTAGGAAAACGGGATTGATAGATGGGAGCATGAATGTAGTCATGAATTCCATCTCCATCTCGAATGAAAGTCAGGACTTTATGCCCTCCCCGGTCAAAGACAAATAAATCAGGTAAGGAGTCTCCATTCAAATGAATCGGAGAAAACTGAGGACTGTTCAGTCCCCCTGCGAGAGCATGCTTGAGTGCTAGATCCCCTGTCCGCATCGGAATTTCCCAACGTTTCAGCTCCTGACTTACCAAGTAGTTGCTGACCATCAGAAAGGTGACCAATATGAGGCAAAATCTTTTCATAAGGACTGGGTGGTTAGGGGAGAATGAGTCAACGTGGAAAACAGCAATTTTCATATCATGGGTGATCTTGCGGAGAGAAGTACTTTTTTAGATTCAGTGCTATTTGGCTTTGTTGGCTTAGAAAATGAAAATATCGGTCCCGATACATTATTGATTTTGTATGTTGCCGGCGTGGACTCATTAACCATTTGTTTCTTGAACATAACGAAAGAATCTTGAATATATGCTTTGGCCGAAGCTTAACCTGATGTGGACAATGTTGCTTTGTTTTGAAGTGGTCTTCGGTCGTGCCGCTGTTGCAGGCACCCATTTCCTGTCCTATGATGCATCGGTAGATAAGCTGGCGATTCGGGTGCCAGGGCTTAGTGGTATGGTGGAGCTTCAGATCAATGGGGACTCCAGAACTATTCAGTTGACTGCTGGGTATGGGCATTTGCAGCAGAATATTGATCAAAGGGGGGATCTACTTTCCATTCGCCATCCAGATTCAGAACAACTGTATTTGTACCATGTCTCACGGCGAAAAGATGGTGGAGTCCGTCTCATCTCTATTCCTCTTTGGCTCTCCATATTACCTCCCCTGGTGGCCATTGGGTTGGCCCTATTACTCAAAGAAGTGATCATATCACTTTTTATGGGCATTTGGACCGGTGCTTTTATTGCAGGAGGGTTGAGGTACGATTCTATTTACCACTTCGGGCTTTCAGTATTGGAGGTTGTACAGAAATATGTTATTCAAGCGCTGAATGACAGTGGTCACCTAAGTGTGATTATTTTTTCCATGATGATTGGAGGAATGGTGGCCATCATAAGCAGAAATGGGGGTATGGCAGGAGTCGTACAGTCGCTCTCAAGCTATGCGCACACACCTCGTCGTGCCCAATTTGTAACCTGGCTGCTGGGTGTTGCGATTTTTTTTGATGACTACGCCAACACACTGATTGTAGGCAATACGATGCGTTCTGTCACCGACAAATTCAAGATATCGAGAGAAAAACTAGCCTATATCGTGGATAGTACTGCGGCACCTGTTGCTGCAGTGGCTTTTATCACTACCTGGATCGGTGCCGAAATTGGATACATCGATCACGGCATCGGTCAGATTGATGATTTCGGTCATAGCATGACCCCTTATGCTATTTTTATCGCATCGCTTAAGTACTCTTTCTACCCCATCCTAACTCTGATCTTCATACTCATCCTCATCTATACCAAAAAAGATTATGGCCCAATGCTTGCGGCGGAGAGAAGGGCCAGAATCACTGGTCAAGTTTCTAGTGCTGCCAATCCCAATGAGGATGAGCCGAACATGGAGGACCTAGAACCCGTACCCCGGGCACCGCGTAAGTGGCAGCATGCAGTGTTTCCTGTGCTTGCTGTCATTGTCATGACGGTTATTGGACTCTTGAGCACCGGTATGGATGCTATGCAGGTACTGCTGATTGAAAGGGATGCAACGATTGCTGGTGCCGGATGGACGGTAATCTGGTCGAGTTTGGCAGTGATCCAGGGTCAAGACGAAATCAGTTTCTTACGCAAATTAGGTCTAGTCATAGGATCTGCAGATTCTTATGTGGCCTTGCTCTGGGCTTCACTCACAGGATTGGTCTGGGGCATTGTGGTGACTTTGTACCGGAGGATCATGGATCTGACCAATACCATGCATACTATGGTCACAGGGTTCAAAACCATGATGCCAGCACTGATCATACTCACATTGGCCTGGGCTCTGGCGTTGACCACGGAGGAGCTGCATACTGCTGCATTTCTTACCATGGCCCTCGAAGGATCTGTCAATCCTTACATGATGCCCATGCTGGTCTTCGTGCTGGCCGCAGTCATTGCATTCTCTACGGGATCCAGCTGGAGTACCATGGCGATCTTATATCCTATCGCGATTCCGACTACCTGGGCCATCTGTCAGCACCATGGCTTAGGTGGATCAGATAGTCTTGAGATTTTGCTGAATGTGATATCTATAGTGATGGGAGCCTCTGTTCTTGGAGATCATTGTAGCCCGATTTCAGATACGACCATTCTATCTTCGCTTGCCTCAGATTGCAACCATATCGATCATGTACGCACCCAGATGCCATATGCCTTAACCGTTGGGATCGTGAGCCTACTGTGTGCTGGAGTATCCACCTACTTTGGTGGTGGCTGGATGATGTCTATCCTGTTACTGCTTTCCTCCATGATTCTATTGTATATTCTTGTGCACCGGGTGGGTAGGACCATCCAGCCATAGGTCGAAATAGCAAATTGGGGTTAGGCCAGGACTATGTGCGGGGTGAGATGGAAAAGATGCTGGATTCCCAAATAAGGGAGATAATCTGTGCTTGAGTTTGAGGATGTTGGTTCCTAGAATATTTTCTCCTTGCGTACTAGGACCTGTGCAAGTTTCTTCTCTGCGGTGATTAAAGGTCACTCAATATGGGTAGTTAAGACAATTGATTTGTAATTTTAGAAAGTAAATCATCTAATGTGCGATGAACCAAGTACAAGATCTGTCCCGACATCACGGATTGCTTTCTGATCTATTTGTTTGGCCGGAGCGAGCTGAAGATTGGGATCAGTACAGGCTCACTGAAAATCAAGTATCCTTTTTCAATGAGCACGGATACCTCTCGAACATCAAGTTATTGGAGACCTGGCAGGTGGAAAGGTTGCGCTCTGAATTAGAGGAGATTGCAGATCCGAGACATCCAGGTCATCATCTGTTTTACGAATTCGCCTCTAACGAGTCCACCGATCCCAATACGGTCCTCTTTCATTCCTTAGGGCATTGGCGGATCAGCGAGGGCTTTCATGATGTCTTGTGGAATCCCGCATTTGTCATGGCTGCAAGTCAATTGTTGGGTAATGTGGCAGTGCGCTTTTGGCATGATCAACTTTTTTGCAAGCCTGCCGCTCATGGTGGGGTGGTAGCGTGGCATCAAGACTATTCCTACTGGACTCGCACCAAATCGATGCAACATTTGACCTGTTGGGTGGGACTCGATGATGTAGGAACCGATAATGGCTGCGTATATTATATCCCAGGGAGTCACCGGTGGGGATTGCTTGAAAAACCTGAGTTGGCCGGGGAGATGGACGGCCTGATGCAGTATATGACCGAGGAACAAAAGGCTGAGTTTGATAGTGCAGTGCCCATAGAGATGACAAAGGGCTATGCCACATTCCATCATCCTCTGATGGTGCATGGGTCATACGCCAACAAGTCTGAACGCGCTCGACGTGCTTTTGTGCTTAATGTTTTTGCGGATGGCACCTACTCTGACAGCGATGAACCCTTGCTGGAGGGTGTTCCGGTTATTCCAAAAGGTAGTAAGATGCAAGGACAGTTTTTTCCGCTCTTATATGAGAACTAAGTGTGCATCAAACGAACAGATTTTCAAGAAACTGCCTAAAGCAGCGACTCAGTCGTTTTTACTCATCACGATACTGAGTTTTGTGGCCTTGTGCTGCGGCTGCGGCCTAGATCTGCCTGATGAGGTGGATGTTGCGATGCAGTCGTTGCCCTACGAAGTGGATTACAATCTGCATATCCGTCCTATCTTATCAGACCGATGTTTCACCTGTCATGGACCTGACGAGAACAAATTGGAGGCGGGGTTGCGACTGGATCTGGCGGAAAGTGCACTCGCTGAGCTGAGTGAACATCCTGGGCATTATGCGGTGGTACCTGGTAAACCAAACAGGAGTCAAGTGATTCATAGAATCATGACGGCAGATGATGAGTTTGTCATGCCTCCGACCGAATCAAAACTGACGTTATCCCCGTACGACAAAGCGCTCCTTGTCAAATGGATCTCCGATGGAGCTGAATACAAGGACCATTGGGCATTTATTTCACCGGAACACAGGGAGTTGCCTGCCGTGGAGAATAGTGAATGGGTAAAGAATGCCATCGATCCATTCATACTTCATAGATTGGAAGAGGAGGACATTTTGGTTGCCGACGAAGCGGACAAAGAAATTTTGCTAAGGCGGGTGACGCTAGATTTGACGGGCTTGCCACCGACAATTGGGCAAATAGATAGCTTCCAGGCCGACGAATCTCCACAGGCTTACGAGAAAGTGGTCGATCGCCTGTTACAATCCTTGCACTATGGCGAACATATGGCTGTCGATTGGCTAGATCTGGCCCGCTATGCTGACACACATGGCTATTCTGTAGATCGATATCGAGATATGTCCCCTTGGAGAGATTGGGTGATCAAGGCATTCAATGAGAATATGCCCTATGATCAATTCGTGACCTGGCAATTGGCTGGAGACCTACTACCCAATGCAACTCAGGAGCAGATTCTGGCTACGGGCTTCAATCGAAATCACTCCCAGAATATGGAGGGCGGGATCGTCCCGGAGGAATTTCGAGTCGAGTATGTCAGTGATCGAACCAACACCTTTGGCAAGGCCTTCTTGGGATTGACGTTAGAATGTGCCCGATGCCACGATCACAAGTACGATCCCATCACCCAGGAAGAATATTTTCAGTTGTTTAGCTTTTTCAACAATGTGAACGAATCTGGTCAAATATCATGGAATAACGCAATGCCTGTGCCGACCCTTACCTTACCCGATGCACAGTTGCAGAAGAGGGTAAGAGAGCTTGATCAAAGAATTGATGGATTAAGAAAGGACATAGAAGGTATGATGACTGCAGGGAATGAAGGTTTGGAGCAGCACCTGTCTATGATCTCATTGCCGGCTTATCCACCAGATATGATTGCCCACTACGATTTTGAAAATCGGCGTGGAAAAGGTTTTCCCAACCGAGTAGGGAGGAGGCAAATTGCTACCTACATCAATACGGTGACCAAGGAAGTTTTTCCGCCCGAGATCAGTCTGGGTCGACAAGGTAATGGCCTGCTTTTAAATGGGGACGAGGCTCTAGAACTCGGGCAAATTGGAAATTTTGACAGACATGAGCCTTTTACGGTGAGCCTCTGGGTCCACGTGCCCAAGTCCCTACATGATGGCGTCATCTTTCACAAAGGTATTGGTGCCATATTGTATAACTTTCGTGGGTACCACTTAGCAATAGATAAGGACCGGCTGCAAATCATGATGGCCCACACTGCCCCTAACAACGCCATTGTAGAGTATGCAAGAAAGCCGATCCCCCGAGACACTTGGGTGCAGCTGGCTCTCACCTATGATGGTTCAAGTAAAGCATCTGGATACAGAGTATATATGAATGGTAGTGAGTTAGATACGGAGATAGAAATAGATAATCTTTCTAAAACCATCCTCTTCTCGGAGAAGAGGGAGCCTGGCATTAAGATCGGAGCTCGTTGGAGGGGAATTGGCATCAAGGATGCCCAAGTTGATGATTTTATGGTTTTTGACCGATGCTTGGAGCCTTTGGAGATTGATCACCTGGCAGGAGGTAATAAGTTGGCATCCATACTCACTAGAGATAGGTCAAGATCTTCGTCAGAGGGCGCTGCGATGAAAAAGTACTTTCTTTCCATCTATGACGCTCCATTTAGAGCGAAGTTAGGTGAGCTCAAAAAGCTGCGTGGAGAGAGGAATGAGTCATGGGACCAAGTGCAAGAGGTCATGGTGATGGAGGAGATGTCCTCACCGCGGCCCACATTTGTGCTTAATCGGGGAGCGTACGATGCTCCAGGCACGCCCGTACATCCTGCGACACCGGCTATGTTCTCAAGTATGCCAGCAGATGCTCCACTAAATAGAATTGGTTTGGCAAGGTGGCTATTGTCTGAAGATCACCCTCTGACAGCCAGGGTGGCTGTTAATCGATACTGGCAGAGGTTTTTTGGACGCGGTCTGGTTCAGTCTACTGATGATCTGGGAAGTCAAGGAACCCCTCCCACAAATCCCGCATTGCTGGACTATCTAGCTCTGTACTTCGTAGAGTCGGGATGGGACGTAAAAGCTTTGCAAAAATTGATTGTGATGTCCGCTACCTACCAACAAGCATCCAACGTAAGTGCGGCACTCCATGAGAGGGACCCAGATAATGTCTTGCTGGGAAGGGGGCCTAAGGTAAGGCTCAGCGGTGAAATGTTGCGAGATCTGGCATTGGCATCTAGTGGACTGCTCAATCGAAAAATTGGCGGAAAGTCTGTGAAGCCTTATCAGCCGGATGGTCTGTGGCGTATGAATGGAGGGCGATATGAGAGAGATACGGGTCAAGATCTATACCGGCGCAGCATGTACACATTATGGAAGCGCACGGTACCTCATCCGACCCTCCGTACCTTTGATGTGCCGACGAGAGCAAATTGTGAGGTGAGAAGGCAGAAAACGTCAACCCCATTGCAAGCCCTTGTACTCTTAAATGACCCCACATTTATCGAGTCATCCAGGGCTATGGCCATCAAGATGCTGGATCGCAAGAGTGTGAAGGGAGCCATAGAAATGTCCTTTCGGTCACTAACCAGTCGCTATCCTACGGAGTCAGAGATCGATCTGCTGATCCGCCAATTCGATGAGGAAGTATCAAAATTTAGTACGTCACCAAACCGCAAATCTGGATGGCTGGAGATGGGAGAATTGAGTGTCGATGCGCAGAGGGACCCTGATACCTTGGCCGCATATACCGTGGTGGCCAGCACCATTTTGAACTCAGATGCTGTGTTGTATAAGAGATGATAAAGAATGAATAAGATTCATGAATAAACATTACTGGCAGCGGCGGCAGTTTCTTACCCGTACATCTTTGGGATTAGGTGCTTGGGCTCTTGGTCATCTAAGTGGAGCACGTCTGCTTGCCCATAATCCCGTACAAAATAACGGCTTGGCTGGCTTGCCACATTTTCCTGCCAAAGTCAAGCGAGTAATCTACCTCTTTCAAAGCGGAGGCCCGTCCCAACTGGATCTATTTGATTATAAACCAATGTTATCAAAATTGCATGGAGAACAACTTCCCGACTCTGTGCGCAGGGGACAGCGCCTCACTGGCATGAGTGCCGGACAATCTTCATTACCCTTGACGGGATCTATGTTCTCCTTTAATCAATATGGAGAAAGCCGGACCTGGGTGAGTAATCTGATGCCGCACACCTCAAAAATTGTTGATGATCTCTGCTTCATAAAGACGATGCAGACCGATGCCATCAATCACGATCCAGCCATCACTTTTTTTCAGTCTGGGTCTCAGTTGGCCGGTCGTCCAAGCATGGGGGCTTGGATGAGCTATGGATTGGGATCTGAAAATAGGAATTTGCCTGCGTTTATTGTGCTGGTGTCGAAGAATGGATCCGGACAGCCACTCTATGCTCGCTTGTGGGGTAACGGCTTCTTGCCTTCGCGTCATCAAGGTGTGCAGTTTCGATCAGATCGAGATCCCGTCCTTTATCTCAACGATCCTGAAGGATATAAGAAGGAAGATCGCCGTGCCATGCTGAATACGTTGGGACAGCTCAATCGTCTCCAAGGTGAGATGTACGGCGATCCAGAAGTGGTAAATCGAATCGCTCAGTATGAGATGGCCTTTCGGATGCAGACCTCAGTCCCTGAAGTGACGGATCTGAGTGATGAGCCTGAATCCATCTTTGAAATGTACGGGCCCGATGCCCGGGATCCCGGCACCTATGCCGCGAATTGCCTGCTGGCGCGTCGATTAATTGAGCGGGATGTGAAATTCGTACAGTTGTTTCACCAAGGGTGGGATCAGCACGGTGGCCTTCCCGCTGGTATCCGCCGGCAATGCCGAAATACCGACCAACCCACGGCCGCATTGGTCACTGACTTAAAGCGTCGAGGATTACTAGATGACACTCTGGTGATCTGGGGAGGAGAATTCGGACGCACCAATTATTCCCAGGGTAAGCTGACCCCGGATGACTATGGCCGGGATCATCATCCCCGCTGCTTTACGATCTGGATGGCTGGTGCTGGTGTGAAACCGGGATTTACCTATGGCGAGACAGATGAACTTGGTTATAGCGTGGTGAGAGATCCTGTGCATGTACATGATTTTCATGCCACTTTGATGCACCTTTTAGGCATTGATCATGAACAGTTTACCTTCAAACACCAGGGTAGGAGATACCGTCTCACAGATGTACATGGCAATTTGGTGCCAGATATCATGAGCTGATCTTCCCGACTTTTTTTACACTAAGCATATACATAATCACCATAGATGAGCAAAGCAAAAATCTACATGTGGGCTTTAGTCATCCTAATTTCACCAGGCATCGCTGGACAAATCGCTACAGATCTAACTCCGGAACCCGACTGGAACACTCTTGAACAGCCCGATTGGTTGATCGACGACAGTGTCTACAAAGCCCAGCTCTTTCAAGGTCAAACAGATGGTGAAATAGTGCTTTCTAATGGTCTCATTCGCAGAACATTCAGTACCGTACCCAATGGAGCGACTGTAGGATTTGACAATCTGATCACCTCGGAATCCATCATAAGAGGAGTAAAACCAGAAGCACTTATTTCAGTCGGAGGTACCCACTATAAGGTAGGTGGTCTAAAAGGGCAACCCAACTATGCCTTTCTCAAGCGGAGCTGGCTGGACACCATGCAGGCCGATCCCCACGCCCTAGTGTGCTACCGATATTCATCGGGAAAGCCTGTGCCAGTTATGAATTGGAAACGGGTACGACACCACGATCACACCCTGGCCTGGCCACCAAAAGGTGTGCACCTTCAAATGGACTACAAGTTTCCCGGTGAGCAAGACCAGACCAATATTGAAGTGAGTGTTCACTATGAGATGTACGATGGCGTACCCGTGGTTGCCAAGTGGATTGATGTGCATAATTATTCGGAGAAGGAGGTTCTACTAGACAGTTTTACCTCTGAAATGCTGGCCGCGGTGGAATATGGAGCCTGGGTAGAGAATCGGGAATATCAAGTGTCACACCCCAATATTCATGTGGAGACGGACTATGCCTTCTCCAGTTTTGTCTCTGACGATGCCAACCACCATGTCGTGCATTGGAAGCCAGATCCAGACTATCATACTCAAGTCAACTATCTCAAGCAGACTCCCTGCCTACTGCAAGTGCAGCCCGAAATAGGCCCAGCCCAGCCGATCTCTCCCAAAGCATCATTCACCTCCTTTCGGACCTACATCTTGCCTTATGATGGCTATGATCGTGAGCGCAATGGACTGGCCAAAAGGCGAATGTACCGGATCATCGCACCATGGACCACAGAGAATCCACTGATGATGCATGCTCGATTTGCCGATTGGGATCGCGTCAAAGTTGCGATAGATCAGGCGTCCGAGGTAGGTTTTGAAATGATCATTCTGACATTTGGCAGTGGATTTGACATAGAAAACAACAGCGGGAACTACCTAGAGCAGATGATCCAATATGCCAGATATGCCAGATCTAAAGGTGTAGAAATTGGCGGTTACTCACTACTCGCGTCCCGAAGCATAGACCCTTCGGAAGATGTCGTCATGCTGGCCGATGAAAAACCAACTTTTGGTCAATCACCCTGTTTGGGGAGCCAATGGGCATCTGACTATTTTCAAAAATTGTATCACTTCTATCAGGTCACAGGTTTTTCACTATTGGAGCATGATGGGTCATATCCAGGTGACTATTGCAGATCTTCCACCCATCCGGGGCATCGCACTTATGAAGACTCCCGATGGAACCAATATCAAGTCATCTCGAAATTCTATCGATGGTGTCGGGCGCAAGGTATCTATCTAAATATTCCAGATTACTACTATTTAGCAGGTGGGAACAAATGTGGCATGGGTTATCGGGAGGTTAATTGGAGCCTTCCCAGGGCACAACAGGTGATCCATACACGGCAAAATATCTTCGATGGCACCTGGGACAAAGGCTCCACCATGGGCTGGATGTTTGTACCGCTGACAGAATACCACGGTGGTGGAGTCGCTGCCACCATAGAACCATTGGAGGAGCACCTGGACCATTACCGGCGAATGATGATATCCAATCTAGGTGCTGGTGTTCAGGCATGTTATCGAGGTCCAAGACTTTTCGATTCATCAAAAACCAAAGAGATGGTTGTGCAGATGGTTGATTGGTTTAAAAGACACCGAGAAGTGCTCGAGGGGGACCTGATCCATTTGAGAAGGCCCGATGGCAGGGATCTGGACTATTGGCTCATGGTGAATCCTTTGGCAGAGGAAAGGGCAGCACTCCTCGCATTCAATCCTCTGGATCGATCTGTATCAAAGACCATCGAAGTTCCACTTTACTACGCAGGTATTACCGACGTCACCACTATGATGAGTGACGATAAGGCGCCGATCCAAATGGAGCTGGACCGTCATTATCGCGTCTCTGTATCGCTTGATGTCAAGCCTGGAGGTTATCAGGCCGTGTTTTTTAAATAGGTGGATAGGATCATCTTTTGCCCCATTTAAAAGGTGTTCGATAATGCCCAACGGGACTTCCAGGTCAGAGATCTAGATTGTCTGCATTGGCTGTTTATGGCGGCAAATCGAAGATGACAGAACTTCAACCGGCGAGTTATTGGTCGTGCAGAATGGGGTGCAGTCCGGCCATTGGTAGGTAGCTGTAGACGACACAACCAGTCTAGGTTAATTCTTGCCCCCCAGTATTAATCCTCACGCTATGTCAAGAAGCAGGTTAATAAAGCATATGAATTTGTCTAAACTTTCGTAGGCTTCTGTCCATCAATTCTTTATCATCGAAGTATGAATCAAATGAGATACTGCATGGTACATCGTTCTATTTTCAGATTCAAGATCATACTTGCCTTTTTGATTTCTTTTTCAGTAGCAAAGAAAGAAGTGCACGGTCAAGCAGATACCCAATGGATTTGGCTTTTTGATGGTACCTCTGTGGAACACTGGAAGGGGATTGATTGCGACCATTTTCCGACACGCGGCTGGGTAGTCAATGATGGTGCATTAGTGGTGAACCCTGGAGGGAAAGGGAGTCATGGAGGCAGTATTGTCACCCGTGAGAAGTACGAGAACTTTGACCTTGAGTTTGAATTTAAGTTTGCCGAAGGAGCCAATGGGGGCATAAAGTACCAGCTGAAGGAATATCCCAGCGGAGCATGGCTCGGATGTGAATATCAAATTGTTGATGATGAGAACAATCGAGACATTGCCAATGATGAGAATGGCCTCCGACTAACCGCTAGTCTGTATGAGCTTTTTGAGCCCCAAGAGAAGGTCTTGCACCCTGCTGGATCCTGGAATACCGGTAAGATCAGGTTGATGGGAAGAAGGGTAGAACACTGGCTCAATGGAAAAGTTGTATTGAGCTATGAGAGGGGAGATCCGGATTTTCTACGGGCCAAAGCTCAAAGTAAATTTCGGTCGATTGCCGACTTTGGAGTCATAGAGCAAGGCAGGATCATGCTTCAGGATCACGGTGATGAGATAGCTTTCAGAAAGATCAGAATTCGCCCTACCAACCACCTTTATGCATCCCACAGCCAATCGGAGATTTATCATGATAAACCATTTCTACAGGACTATGCAATCAAGTATGAGTCCGATGGAAACCAGGTCCTAAGGAGCATCTCAATTGATAGAAACGACCGCTTTTCGATACTCAGCAACATCGGATTATTGCAGCCGATTTCAGGGCAGTTTCAGTTCCCCGGTCAGTTAAGAAGAGATGAGCTCTATGCCTATCAGTCCAAAACGACCATCAACGCAGTCACAACCTTGGATGGTCAATATGTGTATTTAACCGATTCCACCATATTTAGCAATGCTTGGGCAGGGAAACTTTTTATCCGGCATGATATGTCAGATGCAAAGCATATCTGTGCCGCCGATGACGGTTCGCTTGTGATTTCCGATGGGACGATGCTGTCCTTGATCGACGGGGAAGGAGAGGTCATGACTTCCGTGCAGCTCTCTGCTGAGTTGAGGGACATGGTATATGATCAAATGAAGGCAGAATTTTGGATTTTGACAAAGACTTCTTTGGCTAAGATATCAAGGAGTGATCCCATGCTTAGCACAGTAGTTTCAGGCAAGGATTTTACTGCCATGGCATGGCACCAAGATACATTGGTGATTGGCCAAGCTGATGGTTTTGTCCAATTAGATCTTGACCCTGGCACTGCCAGTAGTTTTGAGTTAGGACCGAAGAATATAAGGCTGCCACACACCCAGATCACGACGGTGACTTCTATAGGTGGTCATCTCTGGTTTGGAAGTACGAAGGGAGCATTCATGCGGAGGGATGATGGTACATACAACTATTATCATGGGAAGCGATGGCTGGTCGACAACCATGTCATCGATCTGGCAGGATCATCTTCGGGTGATGTAGCCATTCTCACAAAGAGTGGATTGAGTGTGATCAAATTTGAGAAAATGACCTTGGAGGACAAAGCGACTCTTTATGAAAAACAGGTGAGGGATCGGCACATCAGGTATGGATTGTACAGCGACCAAGCAAGGATGACCGATGGAAAGTTATCGACAGCTCAGGTGAGCACTCAAGCCAGTGACAATCTGTGGTCTGGAATGTACTTGGTCAGCCAGTTGTTTAGGTACATGGTGACTGGAGAGGAGCCTGCAAGGAGGAATTGTATCGAGACTTTTGAAGCCATGGATCGGTTGCATACCATCAATGGCATTCCTGGTCTGTTTGGCCGTTCCTACGAAAGAAAAGGTATCAAAGACTATAAACCATCCTATAGAAAATATGCGGAAGACTACTGGTATCCTGACTATGCCACATCAGTGGCTTGGCATCCGGCAAATGACGAGTGGGATTGGGAGGGCACGGCTAGTAGCGACCAGACGGTAGGTCAAGTATTTGCCCTGACCATGATGGCTGAGTTCTTTCCCGATGAGGAGATCCGAGATAGAGCCATTGAGCTGCTGGATCAGCTGATGGGATACATTTTAGCACACAATTTTCAACTTATCGATGTAGATGGCCGACCGACGCTCTGGGGGCGTTGGAATCCAGCTTTCATCAACCGTTTTGACACCATGATTGGCGATCGAAGGCTGGGGTCGTCCAATATCGTCGCTTTTCTTCAGTCTACTTATCATTTTACAGGTAAAGAGAAATACAAGTCTGCTGCACTAGATCTGCTTTACAACCATGGCTATCTGGAGAATCTGACCAGACCGATCAAGGAGATTGGACGGGCACCTGAGCATGCTGACAAATGGAGCAAAATGCTATCTAGATCTTGGAACCACTCCGATGACGAGATGTATTTTTTGGCTTATTGGTCGCTGTATCATCATGCACTGGACGATCAGTTAAGGGAAGCTTACTATAAAGCTATACAAGATCACTGGGAATGGGAGCGACCAGAGAAGGATGCACTTTGGAATTTTTGTTACGCCGCTATTGGCGCCCAATCCTTTGACCTAGCCGAATCGGTCTGGCACCTATGCGAATTCCCCTTGGACATGATTCAATTTGAAGTCGAGAATAGCCATCGCAAGGACCTGAAATTCGTACCCAATAACTTCCGTGGGCAGACAATTACCAAGGTTTTGCCACCGGATGAGCGACCGGAACTGAAGCACAACCGCAACCTTTTTACGCTGGATGCGGCAGATCGCCATGCAGAACTGGGAGCAGGAGACACCTTCTTGCTGCCCTATTGGATGGGCAGATTTTTAGGCGTGATCAGTGCTCCTCAGAAAGACTGATCAAAATGTTAGGAAGCCTCAGATGTATACGTGGGAATAAGGTTGGACATCAGTGTGCCTACCTCATTATGCTGATTGGCATGGGTTGGTGCCTACCCAATTTTATAGCCGCACAGTCTTATGATAAGTGCCAAATCATCACTGGTGCAGGGGCTGAGCAGGTCGAGCTGAATATAGCTCATTTATTGGCGGAAAGGCTACATAAATGGCCCGGTATTTCCGCTGAAGTTTTCTCTGAGGGAGATGCACCTTTCGATACTGATGCCCTAATGATACTGCTGGGATTGCCCACCCATCATGATCATATGGATAGTCTATTGGCTCTGGCTTCGATCAAAGCTCCCTCTGACATAGATCCGGGGCCGGAAGGATTTGTACTGAGCGTTAAATCCCATATTGTGGTTGCAGCAGGAGTTGATCTGAGAGGTTGTTTGTATGCTGTGGGCCAACTACTTAGGGAGATGGATTATCGAGGGCAAAAACTGGAGGTTGACAAAGAATTGTTCGTGAGAAGTGCCCCAGCATTTGAAATCAGAGGTACTCAATTTGGTCAAAGTGGAGTGGTGAAAAGACTCGCAGGGGTGCGCGATTGGAGTATGAAAGAAACTCAGCGAGCCATAATGGACTATGCACTGGCTGGTGCCAATGTTTTTTCCGTGAAGGAAGGTCCGATCATGGACTTTCTCAAGTCCTTTGATCTGATGACCCAGGGATCCTTTGGTGCTAATACCGCTCCTGAGATCAAAGACACCAGTTGGTCGGCATCTGAGTCCATCGGAAGACTTGGATATGTGTGCTTGTCGGTAGAGGCCGCCAGGAAATATATGTTGGAGAAATGTGACCGAACTTTCCGGGCTGGGCCAGCGTATGATCTGGTCAAATTTCACGGTGGTGATGGTGGTGGTTGTGAATGTGATGACTGCAATCCATATGGACTGACATTTATCAAGTTGGTGGAGCAAATGGCGGCCATCATCCACAAATATCACCCTTTCACACGCGTCTACTTCACCAATCAGAAGTTTGATGATGAAGATGATCGTGCCATATTTCAATATCTTAACGAGGAGCCCAGGGAATGGCTTTGGGCTTGGGGTTATGGACCCGGGTCTGACGCGACCACCTGGCAGCCTGGGCACAGACAGACCCATCGCATGGACTTGTTTCGTTACCCAGGATATGGACCCTATGGGCTCTATCCCAAAGAGATTTTGCATCAACTGCCCCCTCAGCAAACCTTGGTTTACTACAATGAAATTACTCATTGGCGATATGCCCAGCACGCTTATATTCAGATGTATCCACGTGCGGACCGAGAGGGGAACCTACCACCTCATTGGAGTCACGACATTTACGATCGCAGACCAGATCAAGCGCTCACAATGGTCTACGATCGCCTGACATTTTATGCTTGGCCCAGGCAGTATCACCGGGTATTTAATGACCTGATGCGATATGGATGTGGTGATATTACGCATTCGAGCGGACACCATGATCACTTCAATCAATGGATGTGGCAGCGTCTATTGTGGGCGCCACGCACCTCTGTAGAGGATGTTGTCGATGAATATTGTGCTACTTGGTTCGGGAGAGATGCAGTCGAAGAGATGTCTAGAGCCATTTTTCAGTTGGAAGAAAACCTAGAAGACATCGAAGGCAAGCCACTGTCATTGAAGCGGGGGATTAAGAGATACTACGATCTAGTGAAGACTGCGGGAGATAAAATCGCCCCCGAGTTGTTGCCAAATCATTGGTTGTACCGGATGTATTTGCAAAAAGGAGCATTGGATTTGTACATCCAGCATGCGGTGCGCGGACAAGAAGCCTTGCGAGATTGGATCCAGAAAGAAGTGGATGGAATCCTGGAGGACGATAGCAATACACCAAGCCTAGATTTTCTTCTGAGTAATTTGCATCCCCCCAAAGAAACGGAGGTGATGGTCGATCTCAAGGAAGAGGCACGAATCCTAGGAGAGGAGAGCAATCAGCTGTATGGTGTGCGCAGCGAAGGATATTTTAATTTGCAACATGACTTTGTCGGGTTGGGTTGGATGCGCAGACAGATTGAAAGAGCCATCGCAGCACCTGAGGACCAACGAAGTGCTTTACTTCGCATGATCACGCGCTATGAAGATCCAGGTG
The DNA here is from genome assembly GCA_965223025.1 of Saprospiraceae bacterium. Taxonomy (GTDB): domain Bacteria; phylum Bacteroidota; class Bacteroidia; order Chitinophagales; family Saprospiraceae; genus JABDMH01. Next base: position 1,802,552 of record CBDCVP010000023.1, on the reverse strand, counting down.
ATGGAGGGTGTTATGATAATCTGGGAACCTACAATCACGCCCCTCACGTTGTATCGGGCTATCCCTATGATCATGGCCAGCCCTATGTCTATGATATGCTATCTGAGGGCAATTTACCAAGCCAACGATCCATGCATTATACGCAAGATGAAGCGCAAGGTGTAACCCTGCAGTATGATGACCTGGATACCCAAGCTACCTATAAGATCAGATTTACTTTCGTCCGACCGTGGTTTCAGTCTCGCTATGACATGCGCATGAATCAACGATCACAGTCGATTTATGCTGATGACACTCTGCTCGCCCACCTTGTGGAATTGCCACTGCAGATGAGTGATTTCTTCGAATATGAGATTCCTACCGAGGCTACAAATGACGGCGAACTAACCATCCGTTTGCAGAAGCAAGTCGATGTTGCAATAGGTGACCGGGTATCTATTGAGCAGTGGCGCAATTCAGGTGGGTGGGGTACCATAGTATCTGAGGTCTGGTTGATAAAAAATCCGTAACGATCGGTCCCTACTTGGATTGTCCTATTCGAAAGCGGACACTTTGGGTTAAAATTGATATTTTATTGGCCGTCAGCCCGCGCCAACACTATGGGTGCTGGGACTGAATCTTCGCTTTCATGAAGTAAAAAAAGTCTACATTCGGTGGTACCTTATGGATCGATAAAAGATGACTTGTCTATTACCAAATTGCTTAATGCAGCTTTTTAAGGCGATCACTCCATGGATTATTGTGATGGTCTCCATTCAGATGCTGGATGCACAGATCAATCCTGTGTATCAAGAGGTGGATCAGGTCCTTTGGATGGTAGATGATTTAGATAGTGTGATGAAGGGATAGAACAAACTTGGATTTACTGAATTGGAAACCTTCCACAAGGCCAAAATGATCCACAAAGGAGATGAGAAAGAGCATATTGTAGTGAAAGCAGGTGTGGGATTCCTCGGTGGTCTCAAAGCGCAGTGGATTCAGCCGGTTAGAGATAAAAATGTGTTTTCATCTTTTCTTGATGTGCATGGAGAGGGGGCGATGGCCTTGATCCACCGGGTAGAAAGTCAAGAGAAACTGGACAAGATGATTCAAGACCTCGGGGATCGTGGAGTAAACATCATCGGCAGATTTTCCCTCACTACGAAATATGGGATCACAGAATATGCCCTCATGGATACCAAAACAGAAGGGGCCTATTATTTGGGATTTGTCTTGGAGGGTGAAGAAAATCATCCAAGATCTGATGGGAAGAATGAACTGGACATGACATTCAACCAATATGCCTTTGCTGTGCTAGATCCAGTGCCAGTTTCCGACTTCTGGGCTTCGCTAGGTTTTCCCATTTTGGAAATAACCCATGGGCCTATGCATGATAAAATGTATGATGGGAAAGCCAGTGAGTTTGATATGAAATTGGGATGGCAAAGACATGGATCAGTAGTCTATGAATGGTGTATACCGCTGAAACCTCCCACCATTTATGCAGATTACATCGCAAAACATGGCGAAGGTTTACAGCATTTTGGTTTTGCAGTGTCTGATATGGATCGCGCCATTCAGCATTTTGAAGATCAGGGATACCGAGTGTCCATGTCCGGAGGTTGGGGTACGAAAGGAAAACCAGGATCCGGCCGTTTTGTTTACGTAGATCTTGAGAAGATCGGGGGGATCACCATTGAGCTTCTGTGGAGCTATCATGAATAGAGGTGATCCATCGCTGAAGCCTACCGTTTGATCAGCCATACATCCGAAACCTTACTGTGCTGTCTCCAGTTGATGGTCGACTCTTCTGGCTGATCAAAAGTCAGTTTCATCCTGCCGTCACCCACTATTTGACGGGGTATGACAAACTCTTTTATACCATCCGCGGATCGATCATATTTAATCGGATTAATCCGATATCCATCCACACGAGCAAGGGCTTCACCATAGCCACATACACGCAGCAGGTATCGACCATTGGGGTCGAGACCTTCGTATTCCAGCACTGGGTCATTCTGGAAGGTCTGCGAAGAGAGTCTTCTCCTGCTCATTCCATTGTCCCACCAGGCAAAATCAGTAGCATCGTAGACCGTGGTCTTCACATGTGGTGACTGCGCTATATTCGAAACATTGTCATAGTAACTTTGATGGCCGGGAAGTTCCCAGTTTGCAATGAGACTCAAACGTTGTACTTTTTCTTTCTCTGTATCGAAGGTGTCCACCATCTTAAATTGGTCCTCCAGCCACCAGCGATTGTTTAGTGGATGATCCACAAATGTCAGCACGCAACCCCGTTGTGCTCCACTTGCCTGGTGGCGCTTCCAGTCGGTTTGGAGACCCACAGATTTAAATAATGCATCGCAGTAGAAAACTATTTTCTTTCGAAGATCCATAGCAATGGGGTGGATGTCCGTTTCACCAAGGATCTTTAAAGCTTGTTGCATGGCTTGGTTGCTGCCGATGACATCCGCCTGTCTTAAAAGATCGTTGGCTTTCTGCTCCAAAGACTGCTCCGATAGTAGTCGTCTCCTGGTGTACGCATCATAGTAAGCACGCATGAGGAGCATCTGCCATCTCCAGTTGTTTTGCAGATTCGGAAAATCCTGCTCCAGTGATTGCCAGAATGCAAGGGTCATCTCCACACCTCCATTAGCAGCCAATGCACCTGCCCAATTTCTCTCCAGGGCTAAGATCCCATCTGCAGCGGGATCAGAGGCCTCATGACCAAAGAAAAATTGCGTGTACTCCTCGATAATATTTCGAACGCTCTTCCTAGGATCCCACCCCCGCTGACTCCACACAAATTTGTTGATGTCGTCATGACAACCATCGGAGTACGACACAAATCCATCGGTGAAGGGAGCATAGGACGCATGGACTTGTGCGTAGTAGAATGGTTGGGGATTGCTGCCCTCTCTACCCAATGTTAGGGCAAAGGCTTGGTCCCACTGCTCGGCAGGATAGTCGCAGCGTACGCTGTGGGTAATGTCAGGATAATGCCGGTGTTTATACTGGTCAGGCAGACGGAATCTCGTCCCAAAAATCGATGGGCTGCTGGGGCCACTGACAACACCTCGTAACCAGTCTGGTTTTTCAGATCGCAAGTACTCATAGAAATAGTCCACTTGCTCTGCACTAAATCCCTGTAGAGAAATCCAAATACCTGCTTCGGGGTGATGCTTCTTCAATAACCTTGACAAGTCCTTCAAAAAAGGCATGACATGACGAGGATGGTTGTGTCCAGGATCGCCACCTGGAAAAAACACTTCGTTAAGTCTGGGACAGTTCTGATAAAACCGGTCGTGTTCTGCCAATGCAGCTGCCCTCTTTGTGCGATCGGTAAGATCAAAACTAGCTGGGGTCCATACCCAGTAGTCTAAGTCATAAGCCTGACAGATACGGCTCAGTTCCCGATTCATCTCTGCCCGCGAAATGGTCATGTGTGGACTATCATCCTTACCAAACGGGATATTCTCAATCGCGTTGGTGCCAAAGAGCGCCAGCTCCCGGATATAATCCTCATACTGCTCTACCGACCAGGCATCGTATGAATTGGCCGTGTTTCGATAGCCGATCTGATGTCCCCGGATCGGGTATGCAGGAGTAGAAAAATGGGAGTATTGACCATCGATCACCATTTTTCCGGGTGATATTTCACATTGCCGCAACAGGTCACCTAAGGCAAAAACAATGGATCGGTCGTTGGTGACCAAAAGCCAGATGACATGTGATGGATGGCCAGATTCCTGATAGATAGCATATCCTTCGGTGCCCAAAGATTGGGCATCCGTCCATGCCTTTGAAGGGATGACTCTGCCCAATAACTCTCTCGACGTATTTGGTACAATGGCAATAGTCTTCTCAGAGGCATCCCATGCATTGACCGACTTCCAGGCTCCTTTGGTACGGTCCTGGACTTCCAGGTCGACGATGCGTCTGATCGTATGATGCATGTTTGCATTAATTTGGGGAGAAACTAGGATGGAGGCCTGGGTGAGGTTCATTTCCATGGCTTCTATGGTCAGAGTCGGTGCTGTGATGCCCCAGGTAAGAGTTAGCAGACAAAAGAAGGTAAGAAGTCTATGCATGGTGATAAAGTTTGCGAGAAGCTCAGAGACAGGGCAAGCATGGCACTTGTCCTAGGATGGCAGAAAGCGAATTCGACGGACAGACAAGGTGAAGCCATGTACTGAATGGCGAAAAAAAATGGTATGATCCATGGCCAAACAGTATCGGGTGCATTAGATTTTGTCGTTTATGCAGCTGCACCAAGATAGCGTTGAAAATGGGACCAATGGCCACTCATGTGAAGAGTTCTCAAGTTAAGAACATTTTGTGCTCCTGGTTTAGACCATCGTTGTCCTGATAATTTAAGTCGCTTTTGTATTACGGTACGATGTGCAGCCTCGATTGCTCCAGATCCAATGAGTAAACCTCCTTTTTTGTATTTGGGATAATTCATTCTATGAGCATTATTCTTTAAGTATGTTAGTAAGTCTTGCTTGACTTCTTCTTTTTCTTCGTCGGTATTTGAAAGACTTTGGATTCTTTTGATCACATAGTTTCCACCTTGGTTTATTAACTTAGTGTTCATCCGCTTGGTCCATTTCTTTGACTTTTTATCATCATCGAAAAATTTGTTGGCAAATTCTCCAATGTGTTCTGCGGCATGGTAGTAATCCAGAATCGTTGTTGCTGTGGGATAGCAGGCTTTTATCCATTGATCAATCCATTTAGCTCCATCCGTTACGAACACTAGACTTTCATCTTTCTTTTCATATCGATCAAGTAAAACGGACATCTTTTCTTCAAATTCTTCATGATTCCCCAAATGTGCAATGTATTCTGATTCCTTAATCCATTGACGATCAGTAGCTTCTGGTAAAATTGATCCAGATCTGAAAACACGACCCAGTTTTACTTCTTTCCATTTATCTTCCCGCGTCAATATCATTGAACCGTCTACCTCACAATAAACTACTTCTTCTGATCTACTTTCATCCTTTTTCCATAGCTGCTCACTTGTCAACCACTGTTCGGCTATCGACCCGTTCCGATTGGTCAACTGATGTAGCATGAATTCATTCGTTTTTATCCCAAGCATTCTTAGTAGTTCAACCCCGAAACTGTATCTCTCCTCCTTGCCAACATAGGTCAATACGTCCTCTAGTTTTGGGCTAATTTTACTCCCTTTCAATTGCTGGGTAAAATGGTGCTCTTTCTCTAACTCAATCTTTCCTACCCGTGTGGCAATGTTTTTTTTTTACGGCGGTCTTTTGTTCTTACATCCATGCATTCCTCATACAACTTCCTGCCCAATTCCATCCATTGCTCTACAAATTGGGATTCATGGTCATAAAAACTCATCTTTGGATCTGCTGCTTTTTCGGTAAATTCTTTCTTGAGTTGGCTGAATTGTTCTGATAGATCAGCCTTGTTCATAATATATTAGGTTTTTTACTAATATATAACTTAGTTGCGACATTTTCTAATGCACCCACAGTATCAGGTTTGATCTCCTCATCGATCCATCCCGTCAAAATTACAAATTACAGAAGTAATTGGGATCGAAGCACAGCGGTTGGTGTGTGTAAAAATCTCCTGTCAGGGCAGAACTTGAGATCTGGGTGAATCCAACGGCCTGTTCACGCCCAAGGACTGTACCTTCGAGCAGCATTCCATGATTGTATACCATTGAGTATATTCAACACATGAAATGGCATCGTTTTACTCTACTCCTATTGGTCCTGTGTCAGATTTGTTTCACATCTGCACAGGAAAGCAAAAGACCAAATATCCTCGTCATATTAGCCGATGACCTTGGATTCTCTGATCTCGGTTGTTATGGCGGAGAAATCAATACCCCAAATCTGGATCACCTGGCCGAGCATGGCCTTCGCTTTACTCAGTTTTACAATACGGGTCGGTGCTGGCCCACTCGGGGCGCGTTACTCACCGGTTACTATGCTCAACAAATTAGGAGGGATAAGATCGAAGGAGTCAATCCCAGCGGTGCCAGAGGAAAACGTCCCGCATGGGCAGTTTTATTACCAGAAATGCTGAAGGACTATGGTTACCGCAGTTACCATGCTGGTAAATGGCATATGGATGGCATGCCGCTTGACAACGGATTTGACCGTTCATACTATTTGCAGGATCAGGGAAGGTTTTTTCATCCGAAGGTCCATTACAAGGACGACGAATCGCTGCCGGCCGTGGAACCTGGTACCGACTTCTACGCCACAACCGCTATTGCGGATCAAGCCATTTCATTCCTGGAAGAACATGAGCGCAAACATCCTTCGCAACCTTTCTTCCAATATCTGGCATTTACCGCTCCTCACTTTCCCCTGCATGCCAGGCAAGAAGACATCGCACGATACAAGGATGTCTATCACCAAGATTGGGAGAGGGTGAGGAGGAAGCGTTTTGTGCGCCAAAAGAAGATGGGCATCGTGGAAGATCGCCTATCGAAAGTGGAAAGGGATATAGGGCCACCCTATCACTTTCCTGATCACTTAGAGATATTGGGCCAAGATGAAGTCAATCGGCCCATTGCTTGGAGGGAACTCAGTCCATCACAGCGGCGGTTTCAGAGTGAAAAGATGGCCATTCATGCTGCCATGATAGACCGGATGGATGTGGAGATCGGTCGCGTTATTGACCAATTACATACGATGGGAGCCATGGAAAACACCTTGATTTTCTTTCTCTCCGATAATGGAGCAAGTGCAGAGATCATGGTCCGTTCGGATGGACATGATCCCAATGCATTGCCTGGTTCTGCCGGTTCTTATCTGTGCTTGGGTCCCAGTGGCTCAACCGCTGCCAATACGCCTTTTAGAAGACATAAGACCTGGGTGCATGAGGGTGGCATTGCTACCCCCTTGATTGTGCATTGGCCTCGAGGCATTGCTGCCAGGGGAGCCTTGCGACATAACCCGGGACATGTGGTAGACCTGGTACCCACTATACTGAGAGTGGCAGGTGCCAAAGCTCCGTCAGAGATCGACGGCCTGGTGGTGCCCAAAGCTCCTGGACTGTGCTTGACCCCCGTCTTTTTGCGAGATCGGAGTGTCAATCATTCGTATTTATGGTGGTCCCATGAAGGCAATCGCGCCCTGCGTATGGGTGATTGGAAAATCGTCACGACCGCAGACGCCTCAGATTGGGAGCTTTTTCATCTGGCGAAAGATCGAACAGAAATGAAAAATCTAGCTGCCAAGCTTCCCGATAAGGTACGGGAAATGTCTGTTTTTTGGGAAGCCAAAAGGGATGAATTTAAAGAGTTGGCGTTGAGGGAGTTGCTTGATTAGTGGAGCATTCTTAGCTCAAGTCAGCATACCGGAAGGGTTCACCGTAAACTATCTTTTGATTTCTGTTTCGATTGATTCTCTCACTGGTGCGATAGATTTCTGAATGGCGTTCCATATCTGTTGCAAATAACGAGTACGATTTTGCTCGAAAATGATCGCTTGACGCAAATTCGACCTTAAAACAGCCTGAACCAAGGTTCTCTGTTTGAGAGAGCCTAAGTTGCTCTGGAATCTCAGCTCATGTTCCCTTGGGACTAGCGCATAGGTTATTTTAGCGTAGTCGCTAGTTCGTGCCAGTGCTGTGCCTTCGTATAATTCGATAAGATCATATAATTTGGTGATTTGATCTCTTAATGCGAGGTCTTGGATAATGGAAAGTCTTCCTGTATTGTTAATTTCTTCGAAAATCAGTCGCTGAAGGGGTTGGACCGTCCATCCCCAAAGAGATGAGATAACTACATCCGACAAGAAGGTTGAGTCAGTCCCAATCGGTTTGCCATTAAACACAGCATCCACCCTTTCAAGTGCTTCCTCCTTCCTATCCAAACCGCTTAAGAGAGCCGAAAGTTTTTCTTGGTTTCTTCCCAATTCGCTACTAAAACGTTTAAGTATGAGCTCTTCCTCTGCTCGATCCTTCTTGACCAGATTCCATTCACTGACCTGCATCGCCAGTAGTATACCTATCATGATAAGACCTATCTCACCCATCGCATAGGCCAGATATTTACCGAATCTCTTTTTATGAAGGAATCGCAATCGTAATTTTCTAAAGAATTTCATCAGAATTATTTTACTGAATAATGCAGTTTGGTTGCACTGTAAGGTACTTACTTAGAGGCAAAAAGAAAATGGAAACTGAAAGAATGTTTAAAGGAGTCAGTATTTTTGAATTTAGTAGTCGATTTACGTGTAAAGCGGATTGTCTGGATTACTTGAGTGAAATCAAGTGGAGCAGTGGATATTCATGTCGCAAATGTGGTAATGGGAAATATTGTGGGACAGCTCGATACGGAGAAAGACGATGTACCAAATGTCGTTCTGTGGAATCCCCTACTGCCCATACCCTTTTTCATAAAGTAAAATTTCCGTTGCACAAGGCATTCTACATTATTTTCTATCTAAGCACCTCGACAAAAGGAATGTCAACCTATGAATTAGCTCGAAAGTTGGACATGAATCAACCGGTAGTGTGGCGCTTTAAAACGAAGGTCATGTTAGCAATGAAATCAAGTGGGAAATATCCGATTGATGGTGCGGTGGCTGTAGATGAAACGATGATCGGGGGCAAGGTGAAAAAGCAGCGCGGCCGAAGTCAATCGACTAAAAAACAGGTAGTTGTGGCTATCCAGAAACACCCTGGAGGTGGAATCAGCAGGGCATATGCAAAGGTTATTCCCAATGCTGGCAGCAAACAGCTAGAGCCATTCTTTGACCAACATATTGACCCAGATGCAATCGTAACGACCGATAAATGGAGAGGTTACTCCCCCATTGCTCGAAAAGGAAAATATCATGTTGACCAGATCCACTCTAAAAAAGGAGAGAATTTTCCTTTGATGCATCGGTTTATTATGGGGCTCAAATCTTGGTTGAGAGGTATTCATCATCAAGTAAAATATCTACAAAAGTATCTCAATGAGTATACCTACAGGTTCAATAGGCACCTGTATAAAGACATTCTATTTCATAATCTTACCAATAGATTAATGCTTCATCCACCATGCACGATTCCAGATTTGAAATTTGTAACGTAAATGAATTATTCAGTTATTTTAAATAGTAATAGTGAGTACCGATCACACAAATAGTCGACCATTGCACCACATGCATTGGTGTAGATCAAGTCGGCCTAGGGAGGGTACTCTTAATACTGGTCCTTGGACACACCTTACAGTTCCTCCTGTCCTAATGTCACCAGAAAGTACAACAGGTCTTTGAGCTCGTCTCGATGCAACGAAGCTGTCAGTCCCGCCGGCATCAGGGATACCGGACTCACGTCGATTTTTTCAATCTCTTCAGCGGGTACCTCGATGATTTCACCATTAGCTATTCTGATAAGTGTGGCCCTGTCGGTCTTGCGGTGTAAGGTGCCACTTAGTAACTCGCCATCCGTCCTGGTCAGGATCACCGTCTCGTAGCCTTGCTTGATGTCCTTACTTGGATTGAGCAGCGACTCCAACAGCGAATTGGGAGTCATATAGCTGCCCACCGTCGTCAAATCAGGGCCAATCAAGCCCCCAATGTGATCGATTTGATGGCAACTGCCACAAAGCAGCTGAGGACGATGGTAGATATGGCGCCCACGGTACTGATTGCCGGATTTCAAGGCTGCAGCTATCAGATTCTTACGTTCGCTCACTGTCATATCTGTGCCCACCTGTTGAATGGATCCGGCTTTTCGAATGGTCTCCACCAGTGCTGACAGATCCATGCCCGATCGCTGCACTACACTGAGACCTGCACTGGCGACAGCTTCTTCCAGTGATCGCCCCTCCAGTGCCCCAGCCAATATCTGGGGTCCATCTTCCTTGCGGCTGTAGGTACGGAAAAGAGATTCGGCATGACTGGGTTCAGTGATCTTTTCTAGCAGTCCCGCTGCTGTCGATGCCGCTGCTGCTGGTTCTTTTTCTGCCCAGACTGACGCCGCATCCACCCTGACCTGGATATCTCCTTCTTTTCTTGCCAGATCCCTCACCACATCCCTTTCATCCAGTGTCCAGAGTGATCTGCCAGCTGCCCTTCGCTCTTCAGGTTTCTTAGCAGAATCGGCGATCCTTGAAATCACTTGTGGTGTGAAAGCTTCGATGTGCCAGCGGTCGATCAATTGCAGGGCTGCAATGCGCATCTGAATGTTTTCATGAGATAATAAATCTCCCAGTAATTGGGAATCAGTGGGTTGGGCCTCATTGGATTCCGGGGCTCCGATCATGGTCTTCAATAGCGTTGCATTGTTCTCTCGAGTGGCCTCCAAAAGGACGAGATCGAGCGCACTGGGATCCCCTAATCTTGCCAACAGGTGCCATCCTTCGCGTCTGAGTTTGTCCTTAAGTCTAGGACTGGAGATTAATTCTTTTACTCTTGTGACCACCTCTCGGTTGTCACACGCCAACAGTGCAAACATGCGTTTATTCACGTCTCCATCCAACCATTCGTCACCACTGGTAAGATCAGTAAGCCAATGGTCCTGTGTTTGTCTGGCAGCAAACCAGGCTGCAAAGTCAAGATTGTCATCCATGGGTCTTTCCAGGACTGAGAGCACTTCTTGCAAAGCTGCTTTCGAACCTTCCTCGCGCAAGGCATGGATGGCCTCCAACCTCACCTGAGGATGTGCATCCCGGATGAGTTCTTTGAGATGACCTTGGTACTCATTTTGGAGATTCCAATGAGCCAGCATCCTAATCCCGGCTGCGCGTGCCCTTGCGTCACTGGATCGCAAGACCTGCTCCAATAAGTCTTCGTCAAGATAATTAATCGCCGCACCCAGCCAGATACCCTCTAATCGATTCCGTTGAAAATTGGGGTCGGACCGATTTAGTCTGCTGGTCCATTCCTGCAATAATGAGGGTGGGCAATGATTTTCCACTAGGGCGCGGTTGGCCTGGCGACGGGTGTATTGCTCTGGTGACTTCAGAAGATCTAACAATGCCTCCTGAGACATCTCAGGAAAACTGTGGCGCGACAGTAGGGGACGATTTTTGTTGGTGACACGCCAGATTCTTCCATGAGCCTTGTCTCGGATGGGATGGTGGAAATCCACTTCTCCATGATCGATGATTGGATTGTACCAGTCTACGATGTAAAGTGCACCATCGGGACCTACTTTGTTGTCGACAGGTCGATAGGATCTGTGCTCTGAATGGGCAATGGTCTCCACCTCTTTTGATTCGTAGCCACTGGCTTTGGGTGCAATCTGATAACGCACGGTGCGGTTGGCTCGAAAATCATTGGTGACGATGCTTCCATGCCAGGAATGGGGAAGGTGACGGCTGTAGATGACCTCCGCAGCGGTGTTCTTAGGGGTGCCACTATTCAGTCCGTCCAAGATTTTTGCCGCACCCACCGCTGTAACATGTGCGGACTCCGGGAAGATGTAACTTATGCCGGTGCTACCTGCTCCATCGGTGGCAAATGCCTGTCCCCATTCATCAAAAGCATGGCCCCAGGAATTATTTAGGCCACGACAGAAAACCTCCAATCTTTGCGTTTCCGGTCTGAACTGCCAGATTCCGGATCCATTCAGTATTCTAGGACCATAGGCAGTTTCTACAAAGCTGTTGATATAAATGGACTGGGTGAAGAACAAATCCCCCCATGGTGCCCAAACGAAACCGTGAATCATGTGGTGTACATCCGCATTGCCAAATCCATCGAAGATCACGGTGCGTTTATCTGCATGATCATCACCGTCAGAATCCTCCAAGAATATCAACTCCGTAGTGCTCGCCACATAGGCACCACCCTCTGTGGGCATCACCGAATGTGGTACCAACAGACCATCAGCGAATACGGTAGATTTATCAGCAAAACCATCCTGATCGATGTCCTCCAGGATGACGATTTGGTCATTCGGTTCCTTCCCCGGAACGATGTGGGGATAGGTCGTGCTGGTGGCCACCCAAGCTCTGCCTCGACTATCCCATGTGATGTAGATTGGATTGGCAATCATCGGGTCGGTGGCAAAGGCGTTGATGTTCAAGCCAGGAGCAAGGGTGAAAGCTTCGATTTCTGCTTCAATATTGGGCGTAGGGATATGGGCTGGTACTTCATGCTCTGGGTAGTCTCGGGGTGGTTGCCACGATTTAATCAGTTCAACTTCAACTCGGTGCAAATTGGGTTTTAACAGGTAGTTGATCTCAAATTCTTTTTCATTCACTAACCGGGCATAGTCTTCCATTTCATAGGCTAGATGTCCCATCTCGTGCCTGCGAAACAGATAAATATAGGCTTCATTCAAAGGACGCAATCGATAGCGGTGAAGCTGATTTTTTTCATAGATCATACCTCTCAACCGGTCAGCTTGTATGGAGTCCTGTGCTAGACAAACCTCCAGCAGATCTTGACCCTTTCTCATAAGGACTCCGTCCACATACACGGCAAATGGAGCACCTAGTTTTATCTGGCCGGTGTACTGCAAAGCCTTACTGGTGACATCGAAACTGGCACCTCTCACTGTTCTCCTCCAATGGCCAATATGTACATTTTCACTATGCTTGATTTGACCTATTGAATCTAACTCGATGAGAAATTGATCATCCACCTTCAAGTCCATGGATGACAGAATGATTTCACTCATCTTCTGGTAACCAGCAGCGTTTAATTGAGCTCCATTTTCGGTGTAACGGGGGGTGCCTGGCTCTGCTACTAGCCGATTGTATAAGTCAATGGCTAAAACTCCTCGAGCTTTCGCTTCTTCAGCGATGAAATTGCTTGCTCGCAGTAATTGCTGATTGCGGTCGTTGAGCACCTTTTTATCGACGAGCTGTGCCTCCTGACGAGGAGGACTTATCAAGATCACATGGGTTCGTAGAGAATCTACAAAATCTAGTAATCTTCGATATCCACTCTTAAACAGTTCAAACTCTTCTTCGGATTGCATATAGGCCACCCCAGGACCATATCCAATCATGAGTGTGGTGGGCTTGGCATCCTTGATGTGCTGCATCAGGACTTTCGAACCGAACCCTTCTTCAGCGCTAGGTGGTTTCCAAGATCTTGTATTTTGGGCTGAGCCAAATTGAGACCTTGCCATGCCAAACACATCATCTGCCGGCCAGCCAATATTTCGAAAAGTCAACTTGTATTCGGGAAGATGTCGTAACAATGCCCCTTCCAAATAGCCGTGATTTTCCATCTGTGAAATGAGCGTACCCCCCAGAAGCACAATTCGATTCGTTGCATTTTTCTTGAGGCCCAGATTTATTGCAGCATGCTGTGCCCGAGATGCCCCATTAAAGTCTGACTGTGTGCAACTCAAGATAAGGATGAGGACTATAAGGTATGAAAGTGTGACTCGCTTCATCTTTCCAAAGTATTTAAAAAAGAGCGGAAGGCAAAGTTTACCCCTGGTAGGGTCCATTTAGTGCTGTCAAGGTCAGTTAGGAATCCCTTTAGCGATACTTCATGGCAGTGGTGTGGGTAGATCTTGGGAGGTGCGTAAGGTCATCACCCATTGGCATGCTCCCAGATCAGGCTATCAACTGGTTGCTACTGAGCCGTATGATTAGCCACATGTCACTAAGCAGATCATGGTGACGGGAGATCAATATCATCATCAAGTTGTCGCTACTGGATTATCTTTGCTCGTCGACATTAATCAATCAAGTTATGAGTACCCGCGTCCACATTACCCTCGCTTTATCACTGGTTGCTAGTACGGTGTTTTGCCAAAAGACGTATCTCGATCCCAGTGTATCCATCGATTTGAGGGTCAAAGATTTAGTGCAGCAATTGACACTGGAGGAGAAGGCAGCGCAGATGCTGATGAATGCTCCTGCCATTCCTAGACTGGATATTCCTCCGTATGACTATTGGAATGAAGCCTTGCATGGTGTAGGTCGATCAGGAAAGGCTACAGTGTTTCCCCAAGCCATCGGTTTGGCCGCTACCTTTGATACGGATCTGCTCTACCGGGTTTCATCTGCCATTTCTGACGAAGCGCGTGCCAAATATAACGCAGCACAGGAGGTAGGGAATTACAATAGATATGCCGGACTCACTTTTTGGACACCCAATGTTAATATCTTCAGAGATCCTCGATGGGGTCGAGGCCAGGAAACATACGGTGAAGATCCATACCTGACAAGTATCTTGGGGATTTCTTTTGTCAAGGGACTGCAAGGTGATCACCCCAACTATCTGAAGACGGCTGCTTGTGCCAAGCATTATGCCGTGCACAGTGGACCAGAAAAATTACGACATGAATTTAATGCGCTGGTGAATCAGAAGGACCTGTATGAGACCTATTTACCGGCTTTTGAAGCATTGGTGAAGGGGGGTGTCGAGTCAGTGATGTGCGCATACAACCGCACCAATGATGCACCCTGTTGTGCCAACCATTACTTGCTATCAGATGTCTTGTTGGATAAATGGGGCTTTGAAGGCCACATTTTAAGCGATTGTTGGGCGTTGGCTGATTTTTTCTCGGAAGTCGGTCATGGTACAGTATCCAACAAAGAGGAAGCCGCAGCCTTGGCCGTGAAAAGTGGTGTCAGCTTAAACTGCGGGGATACTTACACAGTTCTCGCTGACGCAGTAAAACAGGGCCTGGTGTCGGAAGCAGAACTGGATGAAGCTTTGGCAAAGCTGTTGAAAACCAGGTTTAAGCTGGGTATGTTTGATCCTAAAGGATACAATCCCTACGACACGATTTCTCTAGCTGTAGTGGACAGTAAAAAACATCGGGATCTGGCCTATGAGGCAGCGGTTAAATCTGCGGTCTTGCTCAAAAACAATGATGTCTTGCCACTGAGAGATGATCTGCACCGCTACTACGTGGTGGGACCCAATGCTGCTTCCATCGACGCCCTCCTAGGGAATTATTTTGGCGTCAATCCCAACATTGTCACGTTCTTGGAGGGCATTACAGACAGGGTGGGAATAGGAAGTCAGGTACAATACAGTCCAGGTACCACATTGGATAGACCCAATGTCAATCCCATAGATTGGTCATCGGGAGGTGCCGCCACGGCCGATGCGACCATCATGGTGATGGGACTGACGCGCCACGTGGAGGGTGAGGAGGGAGAATCGATTTCCTCCCCTTATTTTGGAGACCGCCTAGACTACAATATTCCAAAGAATCAGCTGGATTACTTAAAAAAGATCAAGGGCACCCATGGCAGGCCAGTCGTCGCAATAGTAACCGGAGGTTGCCCGATGAATCTCTCCGAGGTCCACGACATCGCTGATGCAGTACTGTTGGTTTGGTATCCCGGTGAAGAGGGAGGGCATGCGGCAGCCGACCTGTTGTTTGGCCGTGCTTCCCCTTCTGGACGACTTCCCATCACTTTCCCAAAATCCCTCGAACAGCTGCCTGCATACGAAGATTACACGATGCAGGGACGCACCTACCGCTATATGACGGGAGAACCCATGTATCCCTTTGGGTATGGATTGAGTTATACCACATTTACCTACGACCAAATAGCTGCCGTCCCCAGCGACCAGGAAGACAACATAGTCGTGAGTTGCTATGTCACCAATATGGGCGATGTTGCAGCCGAAGAAGTGGTACAGTTATACATCACTGATGATGAGGCCAGTGTGAGGGTGCCATTGCTTTCATTAAAGGGTGTTCAAAGGATCGCGCTCAGACCTGGTGAGCGAAGACAAGTCAGTTTTACGATTGTGCCAGAAATGCTGACTCTGATCAATGGTGAGGGAGAGAAGGTATTCGAAAAAGGTGACTTCACCATTGCCATTGGAGGTGCCGTACCGATCGATCGGTCTGTGGCACTAGGAGCATCAAGGGGTGTAACGACCAAGATCACGGTGGACTGAAGACGGTTTCATGCAGTACGATATTCCTGATGGACTCAAATAGCGCAAGGGAATAGCCTGATGGGACGATGCGCACAAAATGAGTCATCATAGATGAAATCTTGATCTCTCTGAGGGCCAGGACTGCATGGAAGGATTCGCTCAATACCATTATTCCATCACCAGACGCAACCACTGTCCACTGGTTTGCTGATTAGCCGCGAAATACAGCCGGCGATCTGACACTGACATCTTTACTATCGAGTTTGACTCGTCTAGCAGGCTTAGGTGTTTTCCCTCAAACTGCTTAGGTAGGGGAATCTTTACCTCCGCATTTCCAACGACAAATATTCTCCTCTCATCATTTGATTCAGGGGATGGAGCGAAGGCGATTTTGTCCAATTTCGACGTCGAGAATTTATGGGTCTTACCGTTAATCTCTACCTGGTTGCAGGATTGACCTTCGAATGCAATCAATTCATCTTGCTCATTCACTCGAAAGGCCATGGTAAGACGGCCATCAAAGTTTACCACATGGCCATTGATGGCAAAATGGCGCAGATTTATTTCGTCGGATGGGAGTGGGTTGGCCAATAGATGTAGGCTGTCCTTGACTTCATCGCGAGAAAAGCCACCGGGCCAGGTTTCTTTGTGACGTCGATAGTGACGGACAATCACATTGGCACCATTGGGGAAGCGAGTGGCAAGATAATCCGTCGATCTTGACACATGCTCTGGATTGTCATTGATGTGTGGAAAAATGCCGGTGGGTGGGTAGGCACCGATCTGATCAAGGATCTCAAATAGGGTCCGTGATTCATAACCCAGACTGGCTGATTGATCGTCACGAGGCCTAAACCCAAAGAAATAAGCATGGTCACGACCAGTGCCCACCAAATAGTCATTGGCGCAGAATGCCAATTCAACAGTGCCTGGATGCGAGCTCACTGGATATACATGGTCTATCACAAAATCAGTGAGTATAGGTTGTGAAGGAATATTGGTCAATGCATGCTGAAAATCGATTTTACGACCTGCCATGGCCAGCCCTGGCCATTGTTCAGGTTGGTAGGTCACTCCGTAGAGTTTCTGCCAGGACTCCAAGCAGGGTTTGCCTTCTCCATTGATGATGGGTGGCGGACCAAACCAAACCGTCTTGCCACCTTTCGCTACCAGTTGACTCATCAGTTCGAGCAGGCCCTCCTGAGGCAATGGCTCAAACAGTGCCACTAGGGTAGAGTAGCGCTTGTCTTTCACCACGATTTGCCCTTGCTTATTGATTCTGCCGAGCTCCAAGAGTTTCTCTGCGGTGATGAAATTGGCATATCCATATTGGGTGATCCAACTTCCGAAACGCTCTTCGACAGCCACCAGATTCATTGGGTAGAGCATGAGTACATCTACATCTCGATGTATGTGCCCAGTGATCAAATCGATAGAGGCAGACCGGGGTCTACCTCCGTAAGCATCATTGACGGCCAACTTTCGTTCTTTAACTGCTGCCGGCATTCCCCATACTGCTGGATAGGCATTGGGAATCCGATTGAGTACTCCGATCGATGCAGCCATAGCTGCCCCATAATAGTTGCGGTCATTCCAACCTAGCTCACCAAAATCATTTCTTGTGGGCTCCAAATATTCGCCCCACTTAAAATAGTCGTAGCAGGCAGCTGCAGCCTGCTGTACCGTGTTACCCCAGACAAAATCGGGTGTGTATTCATATTTATAGGCATGACGCTCTTCCAGCCCACTATTTTTCCAGTAGTCGACCGTGGGACTTTCTGCCCAAGAGGCATGACCACGGGTGCCAAAATCTTCGACTTCAAATAATCTAGAAGCGAAGGATTTCGCACGATTAAAGAGGTCGACCACATTATGGTTGAGCAATTTGTAGTATCGATCTCGGAATAAAAACGTTTGCTGTACCTGAGTTGCCGATTCGCCCATCACGTACTGAATATTCTGACCCGCCATCACCGTCTGACCATCGATATCGGGACCGTAGCCAAAGTAAAGAATGTCCTTTTCTTCAAAGGGTACACCGTATATCTCTTGGTACTTCTCCCCTAAATCTTCGGTGTAGTAGCGCAACGAAAATTGTCCATTGTCGTGGTGATCAAAGTAATACCAATCCTGCTGAATGTGCATTTCATCAGAATATAGATGCTCGATATGAATGCCTCTGTCGGCATATTTTTTCAGGAGATTCTGCAGAAATGGATAGGCTTGCGGACTGAAGTACGCCATTTCAGGTACTTCATATTCAAGAAGTACCAATACCTTGTCGTACCCTCTGTGCTCGGTGGATCCCCTGGAATACACGCTGACTCGTCGGGCACCAACTTTACTTCGATTGGCGCTGTTTGAAGGGGCACTCCAAACATCTGGTGCCAGACCATCACCATCACCATCACTATCACTGGATTTGGGGTTGTCCCATTGATCATAGGATATCTCTTTCAAGGGCATAATTTCTTCCCTCATCACAGCTTTCAATGGGGTTTTTGGAATGGATTTTTCCTTGAAAACATAGGCTTTCACATCCTTCAATTTGATGGCAAACTTGCCCTTGTTGTTGGTCCAGAAATACTGCTGCCATAACTGCACTGAAAATTTGCCAGTGTTGGGATCCCGCAAGCCCACTTTATAGTGCAGCCACTTTCCCGTTTTACCAGTCTGATTCTTGAAAGCCGGACCCAATTCAAGGGGACTCAGAAGGCTCAGACCCATACTCAAACCATATTGGGCTGCAAAATCTGCAATGACTTTGATCTTGTCGACATATTCATCCATGTCAGGTGTCAATTTGCGATCGGTACCAGCATGCTGCCGGTACTGGCGAAAAAATTCGTCAAATGCGATGGTCAAGACATGGTCTCCTCTTTCCCTTCCCATCTGACAGACTTGACGTAAGCTGGCAGCGCGTTTGTTGAATCCGGTCGAAAGGTCAATCTCCTTGTCCGGATCGAGCAGGTCATTGAGCTGCTGGTCACTGGTCAGGATGATGGTGATCGACTGTGCATGACAAATGGTAAATAGTAACACAAGTACCGGCAAGGAGACACGAAAGGCAATATTCATTATACATTAGATTGTGATGTCACTCGGAATATGTAAGAGAAAGCTATTTATGTCCGATATTTATACAAGACGAGGTCCTACTATGTGCCGAGGTCGTCAGACTGGTTTAGCTCAATCTCAAAACAACCTAAGCTTTGAAGTACTATGTGTGAGCCCGCTCCCAAAAGGTCTCCAAATCGATAATGGCCTTTGGCGTCTTGCGATTTTTCTCAACCGGTTGAAATACAATCATCACCTATCTGATGCGAAATGGCTCATTTTATGAAGATGACACTGCCAGGTGAGCTCAAAGATGATATTATTTGTAGTCAGTGAAACAAAGGTGTACAGATGTTGCTTTTCCTCGGATTTATTTGTCAAAATTGAGGAGCACATGGAGGAGCATCGTCTTTCTATGGATATGGTCGTTTCAAAACAGAATAGACCTGCTATGCAGTGGTGATATGGCAAGGAGTGCATTACTAGGCGTGGCAAATTAAAAAATGGCACCGTTGGCCATCTTTCCTTTTTTCTTTTCACTCTGTTTGTGTTCTCTTGTCTGGCGCAGCGCCATGTGCTGCTTCTATACCCGGAAGACATGGGCAATCACCTTGGATCACTCGGCACCCCAGGCATTGAGACACCAAATATCGATGCATTAGGTCGCCAGGATGCACAGTTTACAGCTAACTTCTGTGCTCAGCCCGTATGTTCTCCAAGTAATGGAGCACTCTATACCGGACTGTTTCCTCATTATAATGGAATGATACGAAATGTGCAGAACTACGCCATCAAAGATCTTCCCATTGCGCGGGGAGAAGATCCATCAATGACCATCTTGCCTCCGATCCGCGAGGAGCTCAAATGGGAATGAAAATATTTTTGTTGTCCGGCAATCGTGGGGCAGAGGAGATTACTACAAGAATGAAAGATCTATATATTTTGAAGATCTTGAAGAGGTATACAAACATACTTTACATGTGCTTGAACGCCGGAGGAAGCATGGATATCAGATTACGTGTATCAGCACGTCGTTTCCTAGAAGTACGGTCCCTACTGAGCTGATTACTAGTGAGACTGTCACACAGTATAGCCTATTCCATGGATCCGCTGCTGCATAGTCCTCACAGAAAGGGACCATCCTGGTGATAGCGCAATGGATACCTGGTACGTATTTACGTAAATACTTATCTACGTAAAGGGTGCTTTTTTCAGCAAGAATAACTCCATGAACCATACTATAAGCTGCGGTGGATCTGGCTATATGCCGCCGCAGGGAACTGGAGAGAAGCGAAGCGGAACGGAAGCGGCACTTAGCCAGAGACAGTAAAGCAGCGAGTGGTGATGTGATGGCCGCCGCACCTACCGTGACAAAGCTTCCTGACATTTGCCGTGCATGGTCGTTAGAATTCTGGATGGCCTGGAGTATGTTCTTGCACGTTGAGCTCTATACAGAGCTGTCAGGATGCTGTGGCCCGTCTTAGCGGGCCTGGCGCGGTATGTGCAGCGGGCTTTCCGCATCACCACACCATATTACTGCGTGAGGGTGGGAGGGGAGACATGGGGCCTACCAAGTCGTATTTGATGAACAACCTTGAGTGAATTCAAACTGCTTGCAAAAACACCGTAGGGATACTGGTGGTAGGCCGCATGTGCGTAGAGCAAAAGCAGTTCTTAAACCAGATGAGGAGGGTCTAAAATTGAGATTTTGTTGTTCACTGGTCAACAACTCGTTTTGAGCTCTCGGTCAGTGACCAAGCTCTTGACGGAGGCCCTGATGACACTTTGTTCTGGGACAGAGGATAAGGAGTAGAATTGTGACAACAATCATTGTCCACGACAACACAGGTCATACGATTGTGAAAATACGTAGACATATCTTCGTAAATAGATTGGAAAATCACAGAACCCAGATGAGGATGAGATCTTAGTTAACCGTACCTAAAAATTCACTTGCATATGACTCAGCAAGAACTTCACTACCAAGTCAGAAGCAGGACATTCCTAATCTGGATCCTTGTGCTGATCTACTTTCTGAGCAATTTTCAAGTACAATCACAGACTATTGAGTGGGCGCCAATAGGGGCAAAATGGTGGTACATATCCTCATTAAAATGCAATCCCTGTGGAGGTTCTGGTCTTGGCTATACGACGTTGGAAGCAACTCGCGATACCTTGATTAATGGTGCACAAGCCAAGATTATCCAAATCGACGTGGGTCCTGGGGTGTTCGACACATCAGAATTATATCTGGCAAATACCTTTGTTGTGAAACAAGATGAGCAAAAGCTGCTGCTTTTCGTCAGAGATAGCTTTCGGGTGTTGTATGACTTTTCATTGCAACCTGGTGATACCCTGATCTCAGCATTTCCACTTGATATTTTAATGAACTATTGGCCGACTCTACCTATGGAAAGTAAAGCTGCTGCTTATCTGGTCGTAAAAATCGACACTGTGGAGATTGATAGTAGGGATCTGAGAAAGATGATCGTTGAACCTTTATCTGGTGGTGACTATGGAAGAGAGATAATTGAGGGCATAGGGGGATCTGAGTTCTTTATGCCATACCATACCTGTGGCTTGTGTAGTGGATCTTTCCAAGGATATAGAGGACTGAGATGCTATGAAAGCCCAGGGTTAGTTTACAAAACAGACCCTTTGCCCTGTGATGCGGTAACTGTGATTACTGCCACCGAGGAGTACCTGGATCATCATGTGACATTGGAGGTGTACCCAAATCCAAGTAGTGGACGGGTGTGGATTCGAAACCCAAAAGACAAAGTGAATGCGAAAGATGTGACTATTTATAATCTACAGGGTCGGAAACTCCATCTTTCGATTTCGAGTACAGCCCCTGATGAACTCATAGTGGACTTCGTAACGCCCGGAATATATATGGTGAGGTACAAGCATCAAGGACATTATGGGGCCAAGCGACTGATTATTATACCGGACAACTAACTACACGTTTTGTCGGGATTTTTAGATCCATATTATCAATCCAAAAAATTACCATCATGAAAAGAGAAATCCAAATAATCATTTTATCGATGATTTTATCTACTCCATTTTTTGCACAATTGAATGCCCAATGCAATTTTGATGATGCTGGTAGCAGATCGTCTTGCGGGTGGTTTTGCGGATCTGAGCCATTTTTGAATTGTAATACGAGCAGTGCCACGAACAGTCATAACCTGGGACCAGTTACAGCTAGCCATACTGGAATAAAAACGATTAGAATAATGATACATGTAGTTCAAGATGCTAATGGCCTGCATAATTTCAATTCCACCCATGAAAGTCTGCTAAATGACATTTTGGATGATGTGGAAGACATTATTCGGGAAATACAGCCCTAAGTCACACTGTTCCATCATGTCCTTCCCTTTTCCTTAACGATACTCGGATACGTTTTTCTACGACAGATATCAAGTACTACCAAGATGAGGAATACTTTGATAATCAGGATGATGCTTGCATTATGTATGATATGTTCAATGAGTATGTGACGGGATCTTCGATGTCGAGCACAGATAAGGATAAGACCTTGCACATTTTCATTGTTGGTTTTGATAGTCAAACTGTTCATTTGGGTGGTGCGGCAGCAGGCATACCTGCATTGAATGAGCACTTTCTGACTATGAAGGGGATGTACTATGTGCTTTATGAGCTCAGCGGGGGCGGAGGGCCAACCGGGCATTGGCGCAACGATATTGCACAAACGATGGCACATGAAATTGGACATACTCTGGGGTTATTTCATGCATATCAGGGTGATTACATTGTGACACATATGATGGGTATAAGAAGGAAACAAACAATGTGATGGACCTTAAAGATAACTACATGCTTGCATGGTCTCGCAGACAGATTGAGCGAATGCACTATTTTTTACTGGGACAAGCTGGTGACATCTATGAACTGAATAAATACAGTATTTCTAAGCCCACGCCCACGGTTGTAGGACCTAGTACCATCTGTGAAAATGGCGCTACTTTCTATGTGTCAAATCATCAATTAGGTACTGTGGTGTCTTGGTCTGTTAGTCCAAGTAATGCAGTGCAGGTGGCGACAGATGATGGTAGTCAGGCTGATCTAGTTCCTAGCAGTACATACACGGGTTCAGCTACAATCACATTTGTGGTAGATTATGGTTATTATGGGACAAAAAGTGCCTCTAAAACTTTCACAATCTCAGAAGGTATCACAGGAACTGTGACTTCCGGTGGTTACACGAATCCTATGTATAGTGGAAATCACGTTACCTCGACATCTGTGTCAGCTGCAGTTGAAGCACCGGGCGCAACTTCTTTTACCTGGACTAAGGTGGGTGGATCTGGAAGCTGGTACACATATAATTCAGGAAAGAATCTTTCTCTAACGCTAGCTCCAAATGGAGACATTACATTTACTATCAGCACTACAAATTCCACTTGTGGTACATTAAGTAGAACTGTATATTTCTCTGAGATTGGAGGATACTATATTTTTTATCCAAATCCCACCGTCAACGAGCTCTATGTAAAAGTAAAAGAACAATCGACTGAAATCGATGTGCTTGATAAAACGGGAGCCAGCAAAAAGGTCGAGTTATCCTTCGGTATTGACCAAATCAGCCTCTATAGTAAAAATGGGAATTTTATAAAACAAAAGAAACTACCCAAAGGATCATTACAGGGAAGCATCGATCTGAATGGACTAATGCAAGATATGTATGTGGTGAAGGTGATGGATGGAGAGCGAGTAATAGAGGCTAAGATCATGAAGAACTAGATCATGAGTTAGAGCTCTCCAAATCTAATATGAGATGATACCACATTTAGTGAGGATGAAATCTTGTATTTCAGTGTTTGTTGGCCGCCCAGGTTGCAGGCCTAGCTTTGGCTCAGGGAGCCATAGAATGGGCACCATTGGGAGCTGTTTGGCACTACAATTATAGTTACTTTGGACCTGATAGGAGCTACAGTACTATTGAGGTGGTTGCTGACACCGTAATAAACGGGAAAGCCGGTAAGATTCTACGGCAGCAAGTTCATAATCCTAACTATGAGAAAGGTGTTCGAGACCTTGGGAGGATAATTGTGCATCAGGATGGTGAGAGAGTGTACTACTGGGTCATAGATCGTTTTACGCTTTTGTATGACTTTAGCGCAAAGGTTGGTGATACTCTAAAGATACTAGTGCCTGAGCCGGACATATACAGTGATTCACTAATATTTTTGATCGTAGATAGCATAGAAAGCATGTCATATCACGGGCAGGTATTGAGACGCCAATATCTAACTCGATTAGAGAAGGGTGCCAAACCATTTTTTCTTGGAGCATCGGTCACAGAACTGATTGGAAGTTCCAGATACTTGATACCGGGAGATGAGCTCTCTTGCGATAGCGAGTGTCCCAGGGGTATACGATGCTACAGCGATCCATACCTTAAGCTGACAGATCTAGATCCTTTTGGTAGGCATTGTGATAGCGTTGATGTTATGATAGTGGGAACGGATAATTTTCAGATTGAGCATGAAGGAATACGACTTTATCCAAACCCGGTGAAGGCTGGAATAACACAAGTGAAATTAGTGAGGTCGACATATGGACTAGGTGATGAATGGGAGTATCAGATTTTGGATATTTATGGCCGACCGATGCAACCGGTACAATTTCTTCAGCATGAAGGTACCATTGATGTCGGAATGCTGGAACCAGGAGTGTATTTTCTGGCAATATGGGGTGCTAGAGCATACGGTACTAAAAAGCTCATGGTGCAGTAGAGGACTAAAGAATGTGTTGAAGATATCAGATATAGGTTTCCTGTGGGGTGATAACCATCTGGGATGGGGTAAGTAAGATGGGTTCTTTATTCGTCATTGGTCAACAACTCGATCATGAGCTTGAGTTCGCGGTCTGTGATGGAGCTCTTGGCGGATTTGTCGTAGATATCGAGTAGATAGACGGTTTGGTCCACGAAAAGCACATGCGTAATGATTCTGGCACCACCAGATTTGCCTCTGCCTTTGGAGGATATAGCAAGACGTATTTTGTAGCAATTATGGCCTAGTGGAGATCCTTGGATCGGATCATCAGTCAATTGTGTTATCAGTGTTTGCAAGTCAGATCGGAGAGAGCGATGCTTTTTTAGAAGTTTTTTGAGTTTACGCTCGAAAGGAGATGTGGCAAGGACCCTATAGCTCATCCAGGAGATCTTGAGCTGTTTTTAGCTGTTTTTTCCCTTGTCTATGCAGGCTGACATCGTCGAAAGCATCTACCAAGTCCTGTATAGCCTGGGACTTTGGGGCACTTCGGACTTCTCTGAGTACTTGAATAAAGTCTTTTCCTGAAAGGAACTCACGGAATAGGCCTTCATACTTGTCTTCTATGTGTAAGAGTACTTTCATGATGGCATGTTAAATAAATGATGCTCAAGACAAAGATAACAAGCTTCTGATGGAGGGAGTTCCTCAGAGTACGCATATACAGCCACCACATTGTAAATCATTACCCCATGAGATGATCAAGCAGTCGCAGGGTGAGCCATTTTTTCTAATTGCCAACACTTCGCTTACTGACGCTCCATGGCAAAGGAAACTGGTGGACAATGGCATTAGCGCAGATCCAAATAATCGGTTGGCAGCTCCGACATCAGTAGGTTGGAGTGAAATCCCAGTGCATCCATTTCTTCCAGACACTGAGATCTCACGCAAGGATCTAGCTAGATATTTTGCCATGATCCAACTGGTGGACGATTGGGTTAAAGTATTACTAGACGAACTTGATTCTATTGATTTATTAGACAGCACATTAGTGATTATTACACCTGATCATGGAATGCCCTATCAAAGGGGAAAGGTAGCATGCTATCCAGTTGGGACCCGGGTGCCACTAATTATTCGAGGCCCGGGTGTTAGACCGGGATCGCAGATCAGTGCGCCAGTCACACACGCTGACTTAATGTCCACGATTTTGGAGTTCTTAAGGATCGATGCACCAGAGACACAGCATGGGCGATCCCTGTGGCCACTACTGACCGGCAAAATAAGCAGATTTAAAGATCGGAAGACTGTGCTGACGGAGACTAATAGTTGGTATAAAGCACGTGCTGTGACGGATGGACAATGGTATTATGTGCGAATTTTACCCAACCCAACCATCCCAGAAATGAAGGTGATCCATGGAAAAATCCTCCGATGAACATTGACTTGTGGATGCCAGATCATCAGGTATACGATAATCAGGTCTATAGTGAGACAATACGCATTCGTCATCAAAATAGGCTAGCCTATGACCTGTTGGCACAACTGGTGGAAGGGCGAATACCAGAAGAGGAACTCTACGATTTGACAAATGATCAATGGGCTACCAATAATTTAATATCGGATAAGCGCTGCCGCAGAAAACAGAAGTTCATGAGAAAAGAACCTAGAGCCTGGCAAGAAGATACCAAGGATCCGCTGCTGCATGACTAGCCTTGCCACGATCGCAAGATGACCTGGTAATGGACTGTCGGTCAGGCTCTGGCGAGATCCCGATTTCTCCAGCTGGGCCGACCTAATTTTGCAGGTGCGGAGGAAGCCACCACTGATCGATCTTTTTTGAAAGAGAAGCCACCACTTCTGGATTTGCACCCGACATGTCATGCTGCTCGGTGGGGTCTTTGACGATGTCAAACAGCTGCATTTGCTCTTCTGGCATATTGCTGCTATCTGGCACGATGAGTTTCCATGGATATTCCAGACCCACACGATACTTGAGACTTCTTGTGGGTTCATTAAGGTCCTTGATGTCGTGTTCATAGGCTTCGGCAAAAATGGTCGTTCTGAGATTGATGGCTTGATCATCCAGCACATTTATTCCCGGTAGACTAGGATCGGCTTCCAGTCCACAAGCGGTGAGGATGGTGGGTACGATATCAATGCTGCTTGCTAGATGAAGGCTATCCATTCGAGGTTTGATTTTTCCGGTCCATCGATACATGAGAGGAGTGCGAATACCACCTTCATAGGGCGACTGTTTGGAGCGAGGAGCAAACCTGTTGGGTTTATCTGGATCCTGAATCCATCCATTGTCACATACATAGATCACTAGGGTCTCCCGGGAGAGATCTCTTTCATCCAGGTGGTCTAGCAAATCACCGCAAGTCTGATCAAACCATTCGCACATTGCCCAATATCGCGCCACGGCCGGTGTGGGAGCCAGGTCCGTGTATTTCTCCTCAAGCTCTTTGGGAGGTGTGTGTGGGCTATGGGGCAGGAATGGAGCATACCAGACAAAGAATGGCTTGTTCTTCTCTGTAGATTTCTCAATAAAATCATAAATCGGCTGCAAGCCTTCTCGTCCAATCTTAAGCCCTTCATCACCATGTCGACCACCTCTGGTATGGTCTCCGTGCGTCATCCCTTCTGTGAAGTGTCCTTCTAGTGCTGATCCCAGCCACCATTTACCGGTCTGCAAAGAGAGGTAATCGAGCTTCTCCAATCTTTTTGTCAGCAGGGGCAGTTGATTGAATTGATTTTTAACCGCTGTAAAAGCGGCTGCACGTTTTTCTCTCCATCCAGGCTTATATCGCTCACCGGGTTCATGAGGTATGGTGGGATCATTGCCAGTGATGCCGTGCTGATGTGGATAAAGGCCGGTAATCAGTGTAGCCAGCGAAGGTGAACAAAGGGGAGCTGAGACATAGCCCCGGGTAAAGGTCAAAGATTCTCTGGCTAACTGGTCAATGCGGGGAGTCTGGATGTGCGGATGACCCAGAAAGCTATAATCACTCCATGCCTGATCATCAGATATAATCATCACAATATTTGGTGGTTGAGCTATCTCTTCCGTCTTCTTTTCGGAGGAACATTGGATAAACAACAATGCTATCAATATCCATAATTTTTGAGCGATAAATGACCTGAGAAATTTCATATGTGATCTGATATTAGTGAAGATTATTGCTATTTCGAAATCTAGTGGGTTTCAGCTGTTTTGGAATTAATCTGAATACCTCGAGGAAGGTCCCATTCAGACTTCCAACTCCCAGCCAAATCCCGGCCGATCTGGCGGCTCCATATAAATGCCCTCCGAACCACGGGTAATATTATTTTCTTCCTCGTATAGGCGATATACCTCTTCTGGACCTCCCGGTGCCGGCATAAACATTTCACACCAAGGACTGTTTGGGGTAGCCATGATAAAATGTGGACCTCCACCCCTCCAGCCCCCATGAAGGATGACAGGTATTTCTTCAGCAGCAGCCATCGCACCGATTCTCCTCAGCTCTGTCAAACCACCACACCAGTTCATGTCTGGTTGCCAGATTTTTGCAGCGCTATAGTCTTTTAGTAGCTGAAAACCATAGCGGGTATATTCGTGTTCGCCGGTTGCGATCCGGGTAGAAGTGATGTGCTCATTCAATCGACCGAAGCCGGCATAATCGTCAGGGGGCAAGCACTCCTCCATCCAGTAGACGCGATAGGGCTCGACAGCTTCCGCCAACATGTAGGTGTAGTCTTCTGTGAAAGCCATCCAACAGTCCAACATGATTTCTCCATCCGGACCTAATAGATCTCTGGCTCGCTCTACCAATTGCACATTTTTCTTCAGTCCCTCCCGACCATCGGCAGGACCAAACGGTATCGCCAACTTTAATTTTGTATACCCAAATTCGACATGCTGCTCCAGATCATTGCCAGTGCAGTAGGCAGGGATTCTGTCTTTGGTCTTACCACCAAGCAATTGATAAACGGGAGTATTTAGTGCCTTTCCGACGATGTCCCAAAGTGCATTGTCAACCGCACTAATGGCATGTACCACCATTCCCTTACGACCATAGTAAAGTGTAGAGCGCCACATGATATCCCAGAGCCGTTCTACATCAAAAGGATCTTCGTTGAGGAGTAGCTTAGTGAGATGCTTTTCGATCACAAAGCTGGCACCAGGGCCACCATAGCCGATGCCCGACACTCCCTTGTCGGTCAAGATCTGCACAGCGGTTGGTCCCATCTCTCCACTCATAAAAAGAGATCGACGCGGTTTGTATTTGGGATAAATGGACATGGGATTGGCGACCTCTACACCTCCTGCCGACCATGAACCCTCTGCTGGCTCATATTTTGGCCAGGGCTTTTTCCTCTTCGGAGTCACCATGTTCACCTCAGTAATTTTTAACTTGCTGGCAAGCTCGGTAAATGGAAGTGGTGGTAACTCGATGTTGGGATATGTTTGACCTCCAAGATTCCAGTCCTTCACTGTCATACTTAAGACCGGTACAGCAGCACCAGCCACGATAAAATCACGACGTTTCATTGGTGTCTTTTTTTCTCAAGTTAGAAATTTGTACTATCACCCATGACTTGTTAAATCTCGGTCACATGATGTACTGATCTCACCGGTCTGGGGTCGCGCAATGTCCTAAGGTCCAGAATTTGCCACAGTTTACCTAATCATGCCGACACCATCTAATATATGAAGACATACATCCTAGCAAAAGCAACATCCATCTCTCAGGAAGGTCCTGGGTGGGCATATATTGTCCTCAGCGAAATCGTAGTCAATTTGAGAACTTCCATTATTGCCATTTATCTACTAGTCTCCTTCGGTTTCGCATGGTCGACCCTCAGTGCTCAATCTGGTCACTTCGACGCCGATGTTGATGCTCGTGTCAGACAGTATCTTACTGCCCAGCGTATCGTATGGCAATCAGATACCAACCATATTATCGATGCGACGAATCTGCTGTCCAGAGGCAATGGTCAGGCCGATCTGGTGGGAAAGAATCTGTGTATCCTGATGGGAAATCGGGAGCTTACGCCTTCGATTTTACTGGATTTTGGAAGGGAATTGCATGGTGGCATCCAGGTTGTCAGTGGCATGTTTGAAGGAAAAGACCCGGTGCGTATAAAGATCACCTTGGGTGAATCTGTTAGTGAGGCGATGAGTAGGGTGGGTCAATCAACAGCCACCAATGACCACGCGATGAGAGAATTCGAGCTTGAGGTGCCGTGGTTGGGTAAGGTCGAGGTGGGTAATAGTGGATTTAGATTTGCTCGAATCGATTTGTTGGATGTAGATCGGGTGCTGAAGATTAAGGAAATTCGAGCCATCTCGATCTTTCGAGATATCCCCTATGTGGGATCATTCCGCTGTAGCGATACGCTGCTAAATCGTATCTGGCACACGGGTGCGTACACGGTTCATCTCAATATGCAGGAATTTCTGTGGGATGGAATTAAGCGAGACAGATTGGTTTGGGTAGGAGACATGCATCCAGAGATCATGACTATTCTCTCTGTTTTTGGCGATAATGAGGTCGTGCCAAAAAGCCTGGATTTGATCCGAGATATTACAGACTTGCCACACTGGATGAATGGAATCAGTGCGTACTCCATGTGGTGGATTTTGATCCACCATGAATGGTATATGCATACGGGTGACTTACCTTATCTGCGGAAGAATCTGGACTACATGTTTGCGCTACTCGATGCCCTACAGGAAAAAGTTGATGAAAATGGAATGGAAAGTCTGGATGGCACGCGGTTTCTGGATTGGCCAACAAGTCCGAATGAAGCAGCCATTCATGCGGGTCTACAATCACTCATGATCATGTCTTTTCAGAAGGGTGTCGACATAGCCAAACTATTTGGTGTGGTCGCTCGAGCAGAGGACTACCAGCACACGCTGACGCGACTAATGAGTCACATACCAGATCCAAACCAAAATAAGTCAGCTGCTGCCTTATTGGCTTTGTCTGGGTTACAAGAGGCTGAGCACATCAATGCAAAGTACCTCTCCATTGACCCTTATAAGGATATCTCTACTTTCTATGGATATTATGTCCTGGAAGCCAGAGCCCTAGCTGGTGACTATGCCGCCGCCATGGACCTGATACGCGAGTATTGGGGTGCCATGATCCAGTTAGGTGCAACGACCTTCTGGGAGGACTTTGACCTTGCCTGGATGAAAGATGCTGCCAGGATTGACCAATTGACACCGCAAGGAAAGGTAGATGTCCACGCGACCTATGGTGATTATTGCTACGTGGGGTTGAGACACTCATTGTGTCATGGATGGGCCTCTGGACCTACAGCTTGGCTGTCGAGGCATGTGCTGGGTGTCAAAGTCATTGAACCCGGTTGCAAAAGAGTGGAAATCCAACCAAACCTAGGTGACCTGGGATGGGTGGAAGGTACATATCCTACACCCCTCGGTCCCATCAAAATAAAGCATGTGCGAATAGGCGACGGATCGATCGAATCGAGTATTCAAGCACCGGAGGGGGTAGAGGTGCTGGTCAAGTAGTTATTAAGTTGATGTCAACTCCGCGAATTTAGTCTTGACAACCCTGACTATCAATTTTTAGGTATCTTGACTATATATGGCATAGGGCATCTCCCATGAGTAAACTGATCAAGATTAATGAGTATTCGAAGACGCCAAAGTATCGGCAGATTATCAACTCGGTGGTCAATGCCATCGAAGCCAAGACGATTTCCGTGCAAGATAGATTGCCTTCAGTCAATAGATTGTTGATAGATTTTGATATCTCCCGAGATACCATAGTACGTGCCTATGACCACTTAAAGAAGATCGGCCTGGTAGAGTCAGTTCCGGGAAAAGGCTATTTTCTGGTAAGCAATAATTTTAAAAGAAAAGCTCGGATTTTTCTTCTCTTTAACAAGTTAAGCGCTCACAAAAAGATCATCTACGATGCATTCAGTGCGACACTCGGCGACCAGGCATCCATAGATTTTTATATCTACAACAACGACTTTCGACTATTCAAAAAATACATCCTGGGCCATCTAGAAACCAACATCACACATTTTGTGATCATCCCCCATTTTATCGAGGGAGGTGAGGAAGCAAGCAAGGTGATCAATCTTATACCCAAGCATAAATTGATATTATTGGATAAATTGATTCCTGGTATTGAGGGAGATTTTGGGGCTATCTATCAAGATTTTGAACACGATATTTACTTGGCCTTGAACGAAACCATTGAGCTCTTGCGAAAATATCAACGGATCAGAATGATATTTCCACCGGAGAGTTATCATGCAGAGGAGATCCTGGTTGGTTTTTCGAATTTCTGCGTGGAATATGCCTTTGACTTCAATATCATCAGCGATATTTCCAGTGCGGATATTAGAAAGGGAGATGTATTTGTCAATTTGCGACTAGATGACCTGGTGACCTTGATCAAACGAGTCAAGGAGAAGAAATTTGTGGTAGGATCAGATGTTGGTATTATATCCTATAACGAAACACCTCTGAAGGAGGTCCTGTTGGATGGGATCACGGTCATATCTACCGATTTTCAGAATCTAGGGCAAACGGCGGCGAGGATGATCCTTAAGAAACAAAGGATGCAAGTGGCTAATCCCTTTCGAGTGTTTTTACGAAACTCCCTATGACAATATTGATTTAAAGCAATGAGATCAGGTATAAGAATAATGCGATGATCACCACTATGATCACAACTTCGCTGAGTGAAATATCATGTGGACGTTTGGGCATAAAAGGACCTGAACTTTCCCATCAAGATAAGGTGACTGCTAGGTCAAGACAGGTTGTTATGCTGTTTTTTGGAAGAGAGATGTTACCACGATGGTGCTGGCTGTGGCCCAGCTAGACAATCGCAACATGCTATGGGATAAAAGCAACATCTGTGCGAGAGCATGCCTATAATCTTATCTATCCTTATTTCATACTATTTGACATGCCATTCCATGTTTCAAGGAATTCCACATCAGTTTTTGTATGGTACAGCTCACTCGCGAATTGGCTAGGCAAGTCAAATTCAATGTCGACACATTTTTGATGATTTGCAAATACAAGTAGGAAGAATGAGAACAATGATTTTGTGTATTTTGACTTTCTGGTGTTCCATTTCGTGGACACAAGAGGCATCGATTTCTGCTGATTATCTTCGCTGCGAGTACTTGGTAAATCCACCAGCGATCCACCAGACAGCACCTCGATTGAGCTGGATTGTGGAAGGCAGTGAAAGAGGGAGCCTTCAGACCGCTTATCAGATCCTAGTGGCTAGCTCAATGGATTCGCTTCAAGTCGGTATTGGGGATCTCTGGGATTCTGGTGAAGTACCCAGTAATCAGACCAACCAAGTGACATATAAAGGAATGGCATTGACATCACGCCAGCAGTGTTTTTGGAAAGTTCGCCTCCTCGATGAACAAGGTCGTCAGTCTGGATGGAGCGATGTCGCAACCTGGCACATGGGATTGCTGGACGAGAGAGATTGGAAAGCACATTGGATAGGTTTTGACCATCGAGCTCTGAACAAGAATGAAGACCTTCATCTTCCTCCCAGTCCATATTTGAGGAAGGAAATCACGGTGAAAGAAGGGATCTCACGTGCTACTCTTTATTCCACTTCTCTGGGCGTGTATGAGGCACGCATCAACGGGGCTAAAGTGGGAGAAGATTATCTGGCTCCCGGGTGGACAGACTACCACAAAAGGGTGTACTATCAGACACATGATGTCACCCATATGATCCAGGAAGGAAAGAACTGCATGGGTATGATCCTGGCCAACGGATGGTACGCCGGATATCTGGGATACTCAGTGTTGGTCCGACATCCAAAGCACTATGCCTTCTATGGTGAGGTACCTGTTTGTAGAGTCCAGATGGTGGTTGAGTACGACGATGGAAGTACAGAGATATTTGGTTCTGATGCTGACTGGAGGGCAAACACAGGTCCAATCGTAGAGGCCGATATCTTAATGGGTGAAACCTACGACGCAACTGCGGAATTCGGTGATTGGGACAAGGTGGGATTCGATGATAGTGCATGGAAGGCATCACGGCGTATGGTGGGTGCTATGGGTGCAGTGGAGTCTTCCCCAGGTGTGCCTGTCCGGGTGGTGGAACAACTGGCACCTATTGAGGTTAAGCAGGTGGAGGCCGGAAAATATATTTTCGATTTCGGTACAAATTTCGCTGGGGTGGTGCGTCTCCAGGTCAAGGGTGATCGGGGACGCAAACTCCAGATCCGCTATGGTGAAATGCTCCATCCCGATGGTCGCCTGATGACGGAGAATCTGCGCCGAGCAAGAGCTACCGACACTTATATACTCAGTGGTGCCTCCGCTGGCGAGACCTGGACACCTAGATTTACCTATCACGGTTTTCAGTATGTGGAGGTGAGTGGCCTGGACCAAGCACCTAGCCTCGACATGCTCACAGGATTGGTGTTGAGTTCCGCCACACCACGAGCTGGTACGATCACGACCGGTGATAAAATGGTCAACCAATTGTACTCGAACGTGGTCAGGACCCAACTGGCCAATTATTTTGACGTGCCGACAGATTGTCCCCAACGAGATGAGCGAATGGGCTGGACAGG
This sequence comes from Saprospiraceae bacterium, assembly GCA_965223025.1. GTDB lineage: Bacteria > Bacteroidota > Bacteroidia > Chitinophagales > Saprospiraceae > JABDMH01. The sequence continues at coordinate 1,768,370 of CBDCVP010000023.1, read as the reverse complement.
TGATGCACAGATATATATCCGCACGGCTTCCTTCAATCATGATATCGCTGCTTTTCATCAAAAATGGCTGGTAGACCTCAACGATGGTCAGCTCGGAAATGGCGCTTATCCCAATTTTGCACCCTTTCCCTTCAATAGGCCCAACACAGTTTTTTCTCCGGCATGGATGGATGCTGGAATCATCTGTCCTTATGTCATCTACAAGGTCTACGGAGATCACGATATTTTGCAAAAATTCTATCCAGCCATGAAAGAGCTTCTTCATTTGTATCAGCTCAAGAGTGTGGAAGACTTGCTGCCAGAAGAGGCCTTTGATGAGGTCCAGCCGGCTGGCGGTTATGGAGACTGGCTAAATCAGGGTGCTATCCCAACCTCAAAGATCTATCTGGCAAATGCCTACTGGCTCTACGACCTAAAGTTGATGACTGAGATAGCAGCGGCCATTGGCGAAGAGGAAGAATCCATATACTTTGCTACAATGCACCGACGTGTGCAACGTGCCTTTGTGAAAAAGTACGTCCGACCAGAAGGAGCCCTTCAGGAAGCCACCCAGACGGCCTGTGCCTTGGCTTTGAGTATGGATCTGGTGCCGACAAGACTTCGAGCAGCTATTGGCCAGCAGTTGGTCGATCTCATCCATGCCAACGATGGCTACCTCGAAACCGGTTTTTTGGGAACCAAGTACCTGCTCGAATCTCTATCTGATATGCAGTACGACCAGGTGGCCCTACAATTATTTACAAACAAGGGGTTTCCATCTTGGCTATATGAGGTGGTCAATGGTGCGACCTCCATCTGGGAACGATGGGACAGTTACACCATCGAGCGTGGTTTTGGTGGGGCGCAAAATACAGGTATGAATTCTTTTAGCCACTATGCTTTTGGTGCCGTGGCCGAATGGATGTTCCGATATCAGGCCGGTATCGATATGCTGGCACCAGGGTATCGCAAGATCAAGATTTGTCCCAGTCCCAATCTGGAGCTGGGGCCGGTCAGAGCATCCTATCACTCCATTTGCGGCGAGATCATTTCTGGATGGGAGGTCAAAGGCGCAGATTTAACCATGGATGTTACCATCCCTGCAAACACGACTGCCGAGATTTGGATACCTGCAACTGCGATAGCTGATGTCACCGAAGGCGCCCAAGCACTGGCTGCGGCACAAGGCATCACAGATGTAGATAAAGTTGGTGACAAGATTCGTCTCAGGGTGGGATCCGGAGCTTATCATTTCATGTCAAGAGGTGCGCGAAAACTCCTCACAAAACTTTGATCGACTGGCTCTCTTGTCACCATGCTGGCAAGGATTTTTCTGATAGGTTCTCAGTGCTACTCTAATGCATGAATGACCTGCCTTAGTTTTTGCTGTATCACTGTAGCAAGATCTCCCAATGCCTCATTCTCAACGGCCATCATAGAGGCGATGGGATTTACGGCGGCGACTTCGATGCTGCCGTCCTCATGTTGCTCCACGATCACATTGCAAGGAAGAAAAACACCGATTTTATCCTCCTTGAGCAAAGCTTGATGTGCATAGTGAGGATGACAAGCCCCGAGAATCACGTAATTCTTGAAATCGACATCGATCTTCTTCTTGAGCGTTTTGCTGACATCAATTTCCGTGAGCACACCAAATCCTTCAGCCTTCAAACCTTCCGTTGTAACTGCCAGGGCTTGTTCAAAATCTTGGGTGTTTAGTGTCTTATTAAAAAAGTAATCCATTGTTTCTATCCTGTTTTATACTTACTGCAATCAAAACGAGACATCGCTACCCATATAGTCGTTAGGAGTAGCCTGCGATGAAGGTATGAATTTGTAAAGGGACAATAGATTCATCAGAGCATCTCTGGTGTCATCACAGGGAGCTACAAAATTATCCTGCTGAGCAGACTCTAGCGAGGCTTTGAATTCCGCAGTACAATCATAGACACGCTGCACATAGAGTTTGAATAGGACGCCAAGTTCCGCGGTGAAACCAGGCTCTGCTACTACCACATAGGTATCAAACTGTTGCTGGAAATTGGAGAATAATTGGGTGAGTTCCTGCCAATCTAGTAAGCCCAGCATGGGATCATCTACTGCATAGTGCAGTTCATTGTATAATTGAAAAGTGGCTAGTAGGTCATCCAGGGCACACAGTTCTCTGGTAAAATAGGTTCGCACATGCTGAAAAGCCTGCATTGCTTCGAAAGCCTGTTGCGCCAGATTTTGATAGTCTGCTTGATCAATCAACCGCTGCATTCCGGCGAACTTATGGTCTTGATCTTGCACAAATTCTTCGGTATTTAGATGACTTATTTCTTGATTTAGGATGTCTTCTCTGATCTTGCTCCAATCCGTTTTGAGTTCTGCATAGGTATCTTTGATTTGCCAGTCGATACCATGCTCGGCGGTCATCCAAAGCGATACGAGTTGTGCATCCAACCTGGGATAGGCGAAAGGTGCTAAGGGCTGTGCCACACAGGGTATCAACATGCTGACCAATACTGTAATAAACATTATCTTTTTCATAGCTATTTCTTTATAGGCCGCAAAAGTATCCGATGTACTCAAAGCAGATGTTGATTACTATCATGATCGATGCTGATCGTTATCAATGGTGCTAAGGTGGATTGTCTATTGTCCTTACATATTGGGAGCTGAAATTCACCTGAACTCACAAATCGCACCATCTTTTCAGTTTGGGCAAGACTCTAGTCGCCATTTCGATGGCATCGTTTCGATCCATACCCATCTTTACTGCCATCTCAACGCTCTTTGCAATTTTTTCATGGAGGGTAGTTCCTTCATCGTGGAATTTGCCATCTTTCATGCAGTGATGACAGTAAGATAGATGGGCGGCACCCAAACGGTCCGACCCAAAATCTGACCTTTTCTGCATCGGCATTCCACAACTTTGACAGATTTTCACAGATCTTTCGTGTGACTGCATGTCTCTGATTTTACATTGATCGTTGAAAGATAATCGGACAATAGATGAAAGTAAATGATCCGCATCATAGAAGATACTGATGCCCAGTGTTATCTACATCCCTGTGCGTTGAATTTGGTACTGGCTGGTGATCTGCGAGGTGCTTTCCGTACATGGATCGATTGCTGACCTGCAGCAATCGAAGAGACTTTCGTACTTTGACATAATGATAGCAAAGGAGGTAAGGCCCTTTGATCCTAGATCCCTGGTCGTAGTTGTTATAGGTATGTGGCTGGTGACAGGCTGTGGTCCTGAATCGGTTGTAGAGACCGATGTAAAGGACCAGTTTTCTCAGCACGTTCGCACGACCGATCCGCTGGCGCCTGAGCAGGCCCGATTGGCCCTGAAAGTGCCCGAAGGGTTTGACATTCAGTTATTTGCCAGCGAGCCAGATATTGGAAAACCGCTCAACATGGCTTTTGACCATCGCGGACGAATGTGGCTGACCCAGTCCTTTGAGTATCCCTTTCCCGATACCACAGGATCTCCCAAAGACCGGATATCCATTTTGGAAGATCGAGATGGGGATGGTCGGGCGGACGAGATCAAGACATTTGCTGATGCGCTCAATATCCCAATTGGCATTGTCGCGGTGGCTGATGGAGCCATTGCCTACAGCATACCACACATTTATCATTTGATTGATAAAGACGGAGATGACCAGGTGGATGAACGAAAGGTGCTTTTTAGTGGATTCCAATACAAGGATACCCATGGTATGATCAACAACTTGGTCCGCAGTTGGGATGGATGGATCCACGCCGATCACGGATTCTCCAACAGCTCCAATGTGACCAATGGAGGACCGGACACCGTAAACATGATTTCTGGCAATACATTTCGTTTTCGACCAGATGGCAGTGCCCTTGAGTTGACCACGACAGGTAGGGTAAATCCTTACGGATACGCTTACGATGAACTCGGATACACCTATTCTACTGATTGTCATACCAGTCCTATTTATCAGCTAGTGAGGGGTGCAGATTATCCTCATTTTGGTAAGAAACCATCTGGCATTGGGTTTGGACCGGCGCTGATGAAACATACCTATGGAGCCACCGCCCTGGCAGGCTTGGATTATTACCTGGGAGCGAACTTCCCACCATCATATCGGCATAGTTTCTACTATGAGATGTGGTGAAATGCAGGGTGTACCGGGTTACGATGCAGATGCAAGGTACGACGCCAGTCGTGACGCAAGAAGCAGATTTTATCGTCAGTGACGATCCATGGTTTCGTCCAGTAGATGTGAAGTTGGGACCAGATGGAGCCTTGTACGTTGCCGATTTTTACAATAGTATCATCGGTCACTATGAGGTACCTCTTGATCACCCGGCACGAGACCGGCAACGTGGACGCATCTGGAGGATCGTCTATACCGGTCATGCTGACCCACCAAGTGCTGAGCCAAGAAAAGACTGGTCAAAGGCATCCCTCGATGATTTGGTCATGCAGCTTAGTCATCCCCAGCTGCCACTACGGATGGCGATTGCAGATCAGATTGTGGATCGATATGCAAGCGAAGCCACAAGCTTGCTGAAGACAATAATCGAAAATGAAGAGAGTGATTTTCGGTCGGTCATTCAGGCTCTTTGGATACTGTACCGACTGGATGAGCTCCCGGAGAGACACCTTCAGGTCGGTTTAAATCATGCTAATGACACCGTTCGAGTGCACGCGCTAAGGGTGCTTTTTGAATATGACCAACCTAGCCGCTCTTTGATGGACCAAGCCAGGATTCTATTAGCTCACCGGAATCCTCATGTGGTGAGGCAGGCTGTGATGGTGCTTTCTCAGCATCCTACTCGTGAGCATCTTACATCATTGCTGTCGATCAGGAATGAGGCAAACCATGATGATACCCATCTGTTTTATTCGATCCGGCAGGCTCTTCGCAATCAAATACGGGATCCTCTGATACGACAATGGATGCTGGGTGAGTCTTGGGATAGAGCATCGACACAGGCACTAATGGATGTGGTGGTTGGTGTCGATCATGCGGATGCCTCCACTTTTATTCAGCGTCATTTAGGCGAGGTCAATGGCAATGAGGAAAAGTTACTGTACACATTAATGCATGCTGCCAGATATGCAGAGACGGGGGGCAGCCTAACCAAGCTGGTTGAAAAGGCAAGAGCCCTACTCACCAACACGGATATGGCCATTCAAGGTATTCATGCCATCGAAGAGGGAAGTCAGGCTGCTGCACTGGATATGCCGCAGCGAGGGCGAGAATGGGCCGCTCTACTGGTCGATGAGATTATGGCCCATGACAAGGATGCCCTGCATGGCTGGAGCATTAGTTATCATCCTTTACACAGACCTACCGAAGGTAATTGGCAGTGGATCGATACCACTTTCGGTCAGGAAAAGATCCGCCTACTGGCCAGTGACAGAGAGCACGGAACGAATCGAACGAGCGGTATCCTTCGATCTCCGGACTTCCCTATGCCCGCTGAGCTCCAGTTTGTGGTGAGGGCCAAAGGTGAGGAGGCTTCGCATGAAGTACAGCTCCGTGTGACAGGTACCGATTCGATAGTGGAAAGGATGATCCTTGGTGATCCTGATTTTTTTCGAGCAGTGAGCTGGCAGGCCGAGCAATTAGTGGGAAGAAATATGTACCTACTGGTGCTGGATGGCTCTGCAGATCCTGGGGCATCGATAGCGATCGGTGCCATGGATGATCCGCCCTGGTCCTGGCCAGCACTGGCACCCAAAGATCGTACTGCAAGGATGTCCTTTGCCATGCAGTCTATCTCAAAGTATAATCTCGGATACCAGCTACCGATCGTAAAAGAGATGCTTGGTGACAAACATGAGGATGTCTTGGCGGTGGGACAAGCTGCAAGAGCGGGTCTTCACTTGCGTAAAAAAGAGATTTCTCAGACCATCAAAGGCATACTTTCTGACACATCTATCTCTCCTTATGCTGCCGACATCTTGTTGCTGGCACTTGCGGAGGATGCATCGAAACCATCCATTGAGGTGGTAGAAGACTTTCTGCACCTCGCTACTTATCAAACGGAGAAGGAGGTGATCAGGCGACTTTCGGGTTCGGCCGATGGTGTCGAATATATTATGCGATCTGTTGAATCATCGGAGCTTTCGCCGAAGTTGTTGCTTGACAAGGAGATCCAAGAAGTACTCCAACTACATATGAGTAGGGACCAACAAGCAGCATTTCTGTCGATGACTAGAGATTTGAAGAAGCCCCACGAGGAGATTCAGAACTTGATAAATAATCGTGTCAGGGGATATGCACTGGCTGATGCCAACACACAGCGCGGGGGGCAAATGCAGGTGAAGCACTGTAGCTCATGTCACTCACTGGACGGTCATGGTGGCAACATCGGACCGCAATTGGATGGCATCGGTCATTGGGGAGCTAGGGCACTCACAGAAAAAATACTGGATCCCAATCGCAATATTTCACAGGCCTTTGTCAATTACAATGTGAAGACCAAAGATGGAAAAGTGCTGAGAGGGTTATTGAGAAGAGAGGAAGGCAATGTTTTAGTATTTGCAGATGTGGCTGGGAGGGAGTTCTCGATTTCTAAAGACAATATCATCGAAAAGAGTAGATCTCCTTATACCTTAATGCCTGATCATTTTGGCCAGGTGATCCCGGAAAAGGATTTTTACGACTTGCTAGCATTTTTGCTAAGGGTGAAATAAAATCCAGGCATTGACCGTAGATTTGCCTGGAAAATCCGGTAGTGGTGAACTGACGATTTCTTGTTTGAAAAAAAGCAATAACTAATGTTTAATCTCAAGTGGAAAAGCAGCATCTATTTGGCACTCCTGTCAGCAATGATTATTGCCACATTCAGTTGGTGGGCCTTCACCCAGGGTGCGACGGAGGGAGACTATGGAATTGCCTTTGAGAAAATGATCTTGCATGAGGAATTTATTTCTGAAGGTGCTGCTGTGGCCGACGTCAATCGAGACGGCTTAAAGGATGTACTTGCTGGTCAGTATTGGTTTGAGGCATCACATTGGGAAAAGCATGCCATTACCCCCTTGAAGGTTTTTGACTACACCACAGGATATAGTGATTCTTTTTTGAATTTCTCAGCAGACGTGAATGGAGATGGTTGGCCTGATTTAATTAGGTATGGTTTCCCTGGGAGAGAGGTCGTATGGTATGAAAATCCAAGAGGTGAGGATCAGCACTGGGATGAACACCTCATAGACTCCATGGCTTGCAATGAATCTCCCATGTTTGTAGATCTCTTTGATGACGGACGTAAGGCTCTAGTCTATGGCCATGAGGATACACACGAAATGGTTTATGCTCATCTCCCCATGGCTGGGGGTAAGGCCTGGTCACCGAGAGTATTTACCGAAAAAGAAATGCCTGGGACAAAACGGTTTTCGCACGGATTGGGACTGGGTGATGTCAATGGTGACGGCAGGAAGGACGTACTTATACGCCACGGTTGGTGGGAAGCTCCTGAAGACCACCATACTCAGGTATGGAAGTTTCATAAGGCCGATTTGGGCGAACCTTGCTCGCAGATGCATACGTACGATTTCGATCGCGACGGCGACGCTGATGTGATCGCGGCTTCAGCACATAATTACGGAGTATGGTGGTATGAACACATGGAACAAGACGGTCAGATTGTGTTTAAAACACATGTGATCGACAGTTCGTTTTCACAGGCACATGGCAGTGTCTTGGTCGATATGAATGATGATGGACTTCCAGATTTGGTGACCGGCAAACGGTTCTTTGCACATCAGGGAAAAGATCCTGGAGGCAAAGAGATGCCCGTCCTATACTGGTTTGAACTCAACTATGACCCAGACGGTAATCCTCGATGGACCAAACACTTGATAGATGATGATGCTGGCGTCGGATTGCAAGTGGTGGCTGAAGACATGAATGCGGATGGCAAAATTGACATCGTTTTCTCCAATAAAAAGGGTGTGCATTGCTTCATGAGGATATAGCGGATTTGCTTTGATAATATTTCTGGATCGTAAAACATAAGGGTGCACTATAGGGCGATTTTCAATCTTTTAATTACGCTGGCACTAAACCGACCTTAGCTCAATAATTATTATGTTTAAAGTGCGATTTCCCATACTTTTTTCCCTCTCATGTTTCTTTTTTTTATCGTGCCATCATCCTGAGCGGATGGCACCAGATCGAGGCCTGATGTCTTCGATGGGGACAAAATTTCGAGAAGCGTTCCAACAACAGTCGCAATTGGCGAAGGCAAAGTTTCAAAGTGATCCACATAATCTCCAGGGCCTATTGGACCATGCGGAGATGCAGATCATGCTCTATATATTTGGACTAGAGGCAAGAGCAGAAACCATCCCCATTGCCAAGGATGCATTTGAGCAAGCATATGCACTTGATTCTTCAGCAGCTGCCGTCAAAACGATGGATGGCATCCTTCAGTTTTTAGACTGGAACTGGGAAGGAGCAAGGTCCGCTTTTCAGACAGCTATCCGCAAAAATCCTAAGGACCCGAAGGCTCGTCATTGGTATGCTTTACTGCTCTGCGTGGTAACCGGCTCTTATCAGGAGGCATTTCTCCAATCTGATACCATTATGGCCTTGCGACCTTCTGGCGAGTACCAGGTGGGTAGGGGATCGTTGATGTACTTTGCTCGCCACAATGAGGAGCTTAAGGCCTTAATGTTGGAGACTGTGACTCAAGATCCTACTGTCCCTTGGGGATACGATTGGCTGGGGATGGCGTATGTGGAATTAGGTGACTTCACCAATGCTCTTGAGACTTACCACACGGCATTCGAACTATCGGATGGCCTGGTAGAAGTGGGAGGTGGTCTCGGTCATGCATTAGGACTTGCTGGAGCACACGATGCTGCCATATCGATGGCTAAGTTTTACAGCAAGGCAGCAGAGCAGCACTACCTGCCACCCGTCCAGCGGGCCTTCATTCACATTGGTTATGGTGCATATGAAGAAGCCATAGAATTGCTCGAACAAGCCGTACAAGAGCAGTCTTGGTTTATCATCTTCCTGAAGATTGAGCCTTGGTATGATCCCCTTAGAAACGAAACCCGTTTTCAGCGGCTCATCGAAAAAATGAATTTCCCCATGGAGCCCTGGTAGGAGATGGCCTCATGAAAGAATATCTTCTACAATGCCAAAAAATGACACGAAGAACCACAGAACTATTCGTACCCATTTGGAGAGAAACGCAAGGATGTCGGATGACTTCCTTTTTCGTCAGCAGAGACTAGATGTACAAATTCGGGAGATTTGGAAAGTTAGTTTGACCAGCATGGAAGCAGCCGGTGAACAGTAATAGAGGGAAACATTACTAGTAGTAGTTTTTTCATGCATGGGAATGAAGCCTTCGCCCTGAATGATAATTGACTCTGCCTGATGTGGTGGAGGAATGATATATTTACTCCTCTACATTGACCACCTTATCTAGAATCGAAAATCGTTATGCGATCAATTACAGTTATACTCGGTGCTTTACTAATCATTTCATGTGGCAGATCCGATAAACCAAGAGAGGTCGAGTCTGCTTTGGTGCACCCTCCCAACATCATTGTGATCTATCTAGACGATCTTGGTTATGGCGATGTGGGAGCATATGGATCCACAGAGCTGAAAACCCCAAATATCGATAAATTAGCTGCAGGAGGTGTGAGGTTTACTAACGGTTATGCCTCTTCGGCTACTTGTACGCCAAGCAGATATGCACTACTGACAGGCGTGTATCCCTGGAGAAATAAAAACGCCAAAATTCTCCCCGGTACCGCTCCATTGCTGATAGACACTGGTCAGGTGACCATTCCAAGAATGTTAGGGGAGATGGGATACCATACGGGCATCGTAGGCAAGTGGCATCTGGGATTGGGTCAGGGAAATGTCGATTGGAACCAACCCATCTCGCCCGGGCCAAATGAGGTAGGATTCGATTACTCTTATATTATGGCTGCTACCCAAGATCGGGTGCCCACCGTATATATTGAAAATGGAACCGTCCTTGACCTTGATCCAAACGATCCGATCGAGGTAAATTATAAGACAAATTTTCCAGGTCAGCCCAGTGGTAGGGACAATCCTGAGTTGCTCAAGATGAAATGGCATCATGGACATAACAGCAGCATTGTCAATGGCATTCCTCGCATTGGGTATATGAAGGGTGGAGAAGCGGCCAAATGGGTGGATGAAAATATGGCAGACACCTTCTTGGTGCGTGCTCAACAATACATTGTCGAGCATCGTGACGAGCCTTTTTTCCTCTATTACGCACTGCAGCAACCTCATGTACCAAGAACCCCGCATGCCCGATTTGTGGGGAGGTCGGGACTGGGTCCGAGAGGTGATGTCATCGTAGAAGCCGATTGGTGCATCGGTGAACTGATGAAAACCTTGGAGATGCAGGGTTTGCTGGACAATACCCTCATTGTTTTATCCAGTGATAATGGTCCCGTACTAAATGATGGCTATTATGATGATGCTGTCGAAAAATTGGGAAACCATACTCCCTCGGGAGATCTTAGAGGTGGTAAATATAGCCTGTTTGAGGCTGGCACCAGGGTGCCCTTTATCACTTATTGGCATGGTCGAATCAAACCTGGTAGTTCGGATGCCATCGTGTCACAAATAGATTTGTTGGCGTCTTTTGCTGAATTGGTTGGCAGTCCGGCCAGTGCTGAGGATAGCAGATCAACCCTCGATGTTTTTATGGGAAAAACCAATCAAGGAAGATCGTCTTTGATTTTGGAAGCTACTTCGAGGACAGCTATGAGAATGGGGGATTGGGTCTTGATTCCACCCTATGAAGGTCCAGAGATTAATAAGTCGGTGAATATAGAACTTGGAAATCTGGATGACTTTGGATTGTATAATCTTGCTGAAGATATTGGTCAGCGGGAAAATCTGGCAGTTAAAAATCCAGAAAAATTGACGAAAATGATTGCAGCTTTTGAAGCCATAAGAGGTAAAGAATATGGAAAGGTAGAGAAATTGGAATTGAAATAATAGATGACAGAGATTTTTGTCGGTCATATTATATCGCAAAATCATCGCTAGGCCTGAAGGTGATCCATTTATCACGCGAAAAAAAAGAAGGCAGACCCACGCGGCATTATTCCACCAATAATTCATCTAGCGTAGAGGACAATCTTCTATTTAAACCTCCGATAATATACATATTATAAGACCTTTCAAGAAAGTATAAGGGACGGCCTTAAGTAATACGCCGTTAAGAAATAGATTCGGAAATCCGTCATAAATTATATACTGCATGGGTCCAACCCAAAAACAAATGCAAAGCCCTGACATTCCATGATAGCAAGAGCAAAGCAACTGCCCATGAGCGATAGATCGATTATGATTTTTTTTTATAGCTGACAGGTGAGGCTACTGATAAAAAGGGATTTTTTAAAAGACAATAATCGGAAGATGCCGACTAAATAAGAATAAATGTCTAAATAAATAATGATGGCCCTTTTGACCCGCAATCATTGATCCGGCTCCTCCAGAGATGCACGCATAAAGACTGCTTGTAGACTTGAGCACATGCCTACGCTTAAAGGAACACCAAACTTCATATATAATAGATGCAGCAGAATGTTGATATGGTCTACGGGCCTAACCCCACCTTTGCGGTCATCCCATATGCCTCCATGTCATTTTTTTTTCCATGAGTTTTGGTGGCACAGACCAAATGATGCTGAGGACCATGAGGATGGATGAATTGGAAGGAATCATTTAATGACTTCGATTGCAATTTTGATTAGCGGTGCTCGAGTTTCGGAAATATCATGAATGTCTCTTTCCATCATGGCAATAACCCATGGTACAATGAGAGGTAGTATGGTAGAAGAAAAAAGGTGCCCTCATGTTCAGAGTATCCATTGCCTTCCGAGGCCCTTAGTTTAAATCCATCGCGATCAAGTCTCACATGTCCCCTTTCGTTTATGGGCAATGCATATCCATCAGAGCCCCAACCAACATCTGGTTGCTGGCCCGGTGTCGGATCCAATATGATGTCCAGTCGGTGAGTGTTATCCATTTCATAACCTATGAGGTCGAGTGGTATTTTCTGCAAAGTTTCCAAGATGAATTCGGGCCTGTGATGGGATGCCTTATACCTGGCCACCAGGTCGGCTGCCAGCAGCGGATGCTCCGGAAAAATATTGGGTTGATCGAAAAAACCATCCTCTACTTTGGCTGCAAAATCATTGGCCAGAGCTCCGTACAATCCGTCCCAAAATGCATTCTTTTGTTTGCTGATATGCAACCAGGCATTTTCAAGGGCAAGTCGATATAATAATATCAGTTGTGGATCTTTTTCATATTTAATGAGTCCATACATACTCATTAAGCAAAGATTGTTGTCCCAGGGTACGACATTATCAGGTGGGAAATACATTTTGCTTTCCAAAGCATTAATATGGTAGTGATGTTTTTCACGCAGCATCTCTGCTGTCTCATCATATTTGGGATCACCAGTTACATGACTGGCTACATTGAGGAACGACAGCATCATCATCGAATTTAAACCGCGCTGCTCCCAGCCCCACGGGGTTTGAAAATATTCAGGGTGGAAATTCGCCCACCGGGTCGGCTTTCCGTCGTGATCGCGAAGAAAAAATCCATTGCGAATGAGATGATCCGTAATGTCTCTTACCACCTCTCTGACCCACTGTTTTTCTTCAGTGGTATGGGCAATGAGATCATAAAAGATACCATAGAAAAAATAATGACCGGCGAGCTCATCGGAGCTCGTGTCGCATTTCCAAAGGTATTTTCCATCCTTGCTTTTTGGGAAGCGGGGAAAGATGTTCTTCCAAAAAGGATCGGTTTTCTGGATGCGCAAATTGGCGGCTTCACTGTAGTGCTCATTGACCGGCTCAGGCCAATCTATTGGAATAATAACCCTTGCTGGAAAACCAGGTTCGTGGCTAATGTCTACCAGCCATTTGCAGGCTTTGAAACTCCTCAGGGCCAGATCTCGCGATGTCCGATCACCGGTCACTGCATATCTAAATGCATGGGCTGCACCGTACATGGAGGTATATAGCCCATCGTTATCTGAGATGGCGAGCTGTGAACTCCCAATGTCGAATTGATCGCTGAGATGGCTTTGGCAGACAAATCCCATTCGGTTGTGTCTCTGCTCTACCTGATCTATAAAGTGCTGAGCTTTGACATCTAGAGTCATCGATCGATCTTCGATCTGGCTAAGACCCTGGTTAGTACCTATCCAGGTCGTACCATCTGCAGCTACAGCAATGCTGGTCACGTGATCGTCGGGCAACCAGCGACGGCTATGACGATAATGAAAATTTCCTCCCCGAAAGCGGATAGCACCACGTGTGGTTCCAAACCAGACATCTCCATTTTGTCCGGCTGCAGCACAAGTAAAATCGGCGTATGGGAGTCCTTCTTTGCCTGTGAACAGCAGCCATTGTATCCCGTCAAAACAGCCCACACCCTGTTGGGCTCCAAACCACAGACGGCCTCTGGAATCCTCCGTCAAAACCTTCACGTCCCGCAGCGACCAGCTGTAATCTTTATTCTTGGGATAGATCTTTTGCCAGCCTTTTCTTCCCATTTTAACATACAGTCCCTTCTTACCGCCTATGGCCTTATTCTCACCAAAGGAGGTATTTGACAGTACTTCGTCCCTAAACTTTTTCGGAAGCTTAGATGTAGGATTTTTAACTGGTTGCACTCTTGGATGTATTCTCCAGAAACTTTGTTCCATCCGGTAATACGCTCCGCTGATACCGACAAGGGGACTACCGTCCTGTAGGATGATAGACTCAATGGGGCCTTTAGGAAGCTGCTGATTTAAAGTCTTTTGGTCGCTGGCTACATCTTGGCTAAATAAGTTCTTGTGGATCTCTTGGGTAAACACTAGGCTGGGTGCTAGCAGAAGTAGAATGAATGTTGTTCTCATAATTAGCGGCATACTTGATGATGTTAATGATCTTCCTAAGAGATTGATGATGAAAAGACCTGCATGCGTTCATGAAGATCTGACATGCAAATTTCTTAATGGTTGCTGCCTGCCAGATTTACTTGATATCAACTGGATGGTTGTCAGACCCAGCACCAGCCGAGGTGTATCGATCGACAGATTTTTTGATCCCCTTATCTCATCAAATGTAAGAAGCAAATAGGACTCACCTCTAAAGAGATCAATATTATTTTCACAAATCACCATGTTCATTCGTTATAAGAATATCATACCCTGATCCGTCGAGTCCCAATGTCAATGGGGCTGATGGCCTCAAATGCGGCGTTGGAGGTCTGAAAGATCATTTGTCTCAACTAGAATGTGTGGTTAATTAACCATAAAAAGTGAGCAAAAATATGGAAGGCTGCATAAGCATATATATTTTACTTTGACGACGGATACTTGTGTCTTTGTGGCAAGTTGCTAAGCGATTCAAAGTTTGAAACAGGTGTTGGATCTTTATTACGTAATCCTTTTAATTTTTTCAATATGATGACAAGAGCTACAGGTCGAGGGAACTTGAAAATCAGGTTTCTCTTGCTATTTACCGTGCTGGTGTGGACGATCCATGCCCAAAATACCGTGACTGGTATTATAGCAGATGAATCAGGTGAGCCGTTGATTGGAGCAAGTGTGGTGATCGAAGGGACTACCTCGGGTACCACAAGTGACATTGACGGCACATATAGCCTCTCAGGACTGAGTCCCGAATCTGTCTTGATTTTTTCCTATACAGGTATGACAGCACTAACAGAAACAGTCGGAACACGATCTGTGGTGGATGTGATTTTGAAGAGTGCCTACCTGGAGGAGATTGTGGTAACTGCCTTAGGTATCGAACGTGAAGAACGATCACTTGGCTACTCTGTGGGAAGTGTATCCGGAGAAGAACTCAACGATGTTTCTCAAGAAAATGTCTTGAGTTCACTATCGGGCAGGGTTCCGGGTGTGACGATCAACCAAACCAGTGGTCCCGGTTCCTCCATGAGTATCATTATTCGTGGTGCGACCTCTCTGACAACAGACAATCAGCCACTATTTGTGGTGGATGGGGTGCCGATGAGCAATAGTCTCAATAATGTGGTTGAGCAGGGTAGTGGCAACCAAGTAGATTATGGAAATGCCATATCTGACATAAGCCCTGATGACATAGAAGATATTTCTGTACTAAAGGGTCCGAGTGCGGCAGCACTCTATGGAACCCGTGCGGGTAATGGGGTGATCATCATCACCACTAAATCCGGCTCAAGGTCCAAATCTTTGGGTGTTTCCTTTTCAACAAGTAATGTGTTTGAAAGACCCACTCGATTGTTGGACTTCCACTACAAATATGCCAACGGGGAACGAAGCCACATTTTTGAAGGAGCTACTGCTTATTGGGGTGGTCCTGAACTGGATGTTGGAAATCGTGCCGTTCAATGGCCAGATGGTGAAGAAGCTGAGTTACGATCGTATCCAGATAACATGAAGGAATTTTTACAAACAGGGATCACTTCCACTAACAATCTTGCCATTGCAGGTGGTGGAGAAAAAGGAACGTACCGGGTGGCATTTTCAAACATGTCGCATCGAGGCATGATCCCAAACTCAGATTTATATAGGAATGGTTTATCAACGGCCCTAAATTTTGATATTCTCGACAACTTGACATTTAATGCCAATATTAATGTAGCGAGGCAGAATTCCAATGATAGACCAAGTACAGGAGACCGGAGGGGAAATGCTCTTCAATCGGTGTATGAATCGTCTTACATTGATGTGAGAAAGATGGAAAACTACTGGGTGACAGGCCAAGAAGAAATCCAACATTTGCGACCTCCGCAAGGTGATAATCCATATTTTGTTGCCTTCGGCATCAACAATGGTTTTGAGCGAGATCGATTGTATGGCAGTGTTTCACTGACATATGATTTTACGGAGAATTTATCACTGACTTTGCGACAGGGCCTGGATCGCTTTAATGAGAGTCGTGAAACCAAAATTCCATGGAGTTATTCCCGGATGCGCAAGGGTGGATATTATCTCCAGGACCTCCTTTATCAAGAAGCCAATTCAGATCTGCTGGCGACCTATAATAAAGATGTCAACGATTTTAGTTTTGTCTTTTCAGCTGGGGGAAACATCATGAAGCGCCTTGCTAAGAATTCTAGTGTAGGCGTGGGAGGAAATCGTCATAATGGTTTGGTCATTCCAGGACTATATACAGTACGAAATATTCCGGTCGACAATACCAGGGTAGGACAATCCTTCAGCGAGAAATCCATACAGAGTGTATATGCTTTGGCATCCATTGGATTTCAAAATATGCTTTATTTAGATCTATCTGGTCGAAATGATTGGTCCAGTACCTTACCCAGCGATAACAACAGCTATTTCTATCCATCAGCTTCACTAAGTTGGTTGATCAACTATGCCTTCGATATGCCACAAGAGGTGAGCTTATTTAAGGCTCGTGCGGGCTGGGCTCAAGTAGGTAATGATACAGATCCTTACCAGCTGGAAGCTACACTATCAAGTGGAACCTACAATTCACTTAATACTTTGTCTGTGCCCTCATCCCTTTTAAATGCTGATTTGAAGCCTGAATTAGCCACCTCGATAGAATTCGGAATTGACCTGAACTTATATAGGGATAGGATTAGATTTAGTGGCACGTATTACACAGTAGATAATGAAAACCAGATCTTTGGAGTGAATTTACCCCGTTCTTCTGGTTATAGTAGCAGGGTGATCAACGCAGGCCTAGTGAGAAGCTCTGGGTGGGAAATCGCACTTGGCGGCACCCCCATCAGTTCAGCAGCTGGTTTAGTATGGGATGTTAACTTACACCTCACCACCAACACCACTACCATCGAAGAGTTAGCTGATGGTTTAGAGTCGCTGAGGCTTTGGGGCGAAAACGGTGCAGGAGCTATTTCAAAAGTAGGTGAGAAGATTGGAGATTTATACAGTAGGGGGTATCTGAAAGTTGAGGATCCGAATTCACCATATTTTGGTTGGCCGATCTTGGCAGATGGAGGACAATGGGAACGACAGTCCAATCTTGAAGACTTGATAAAGGTCGGCAATTTCAATCCCGATGCCTTGGTTGGTATGCAGACCTCGCTGTCCTATAAGCGATTTTCTCTCAATGCCAGTCTCGATTGGAGGATAGGTGGTGAGTTTATGTCGTTCACCTACAGATATGGTGAATCGGATTGGAGATCCCAACGACAGTTGGATCAGGTCATACCTGGAAGCAATTTTTCAACGGAAGAATTGGTACAACTCTTAAAATCCAACCCAGAGAAGTACATCATCCCTCAAACTGGAAATTTCCCAAGAGTGGGCGGACACACAGCAGAGACTGGTGGTTTTCCATATGAAGGGGGCAACGACGGGGCTTTTGTACCAGGTGTATATGTGGGTGATGATGGAGAATATGTAGAAAATCTGGGAGGACCCGGTACCATTTTATTCCCCATTACGGATACTTATCCCTGGAGTTTTAACCAACAAGTTACTTTCGATGCATCATTTATTAAAATGCGCGAGCTTTCGCTTGGGTGGCAACTGCCCAAAATTAAAGGTATCAACGATGCGACTTTTAGTGTGTATACGAGAAATCTTATTCTCTGGACAAAGGCTGACATTGGTATTGATCCAGAAAGGGCGTATCAGGCGAATGGAGGAAAACAGGGAGACATCCGAGCTGTGCAGTTTAAGCAAGGGTTGGAAAGACAAAATGTCATGCCCTGGTCATTTCCTATTGGATTTAAATTAGCCTGCAATTTTTAGAATAACTTAGAAAACATCGATAGCATGAAAAATATAAATATTAGATTATTATCAGGGGCATTGATGCTATGCTTTGCCTTTGCATGTACAGATGATCTGGCTGAATTAAATATCAGACCCGATGCCATCAACCCAGCTACCGCAAATCCCAACTTGCTGATGCCGGGCATATTGGCCCCTACTGCTCAGCGGTACTTGGGCATGGGCTTTGGAAACATGGCCGGAGCTGTACAACACACTCAGAAAAATGGCTGGTTTGGTGGTCACAACGACTACAATTGGCAGTCGGCTGATTGGACAGGTTGGTACGACATACTACGAAATAATGCATTGCTAGAAAAACGTGCTAGTGAAACTGGATTTACCTTTTTCGAGGGTGTGGCCTTGACTATGAAATCCTTCATATATGGAAACATCACGGATCTATGGGGTGATGCACCTTACTCAGGTGCTTTGAAGGGCAATGAAGGAGTAGAGTTTACGAGACCTGGGTTTGATAGCCAAGAAACGATTTATACTGGCATCATAGCTGATCTGGAACGGGCTTCATCGCTTTTCGGTTCCACTGATGGTGAGGGTGTAGATGGGAATGCAGATATCTACTTCGGTGGTGATGCAAGCAAATGGCAGAAATTTGCCAACTCACTGTTGATGCGTTACTATATGAGGATTTCGGAAAAGAAACCTGCTGAAGCCAAGGCTGGTGTGGAGAAGATAGCCAGCAGCGGTAACTATATCACTTCCCCGGATGACGATGCAGTACTAGACTATACAGGTGGTTCTAGCGACGTTTGGCCAGGGCTCTATACCGATGTATCATCTTTTACCAGGTGGCAGGCTTGCCAGACCTTGGTGGATCAAATGGTGGAAACCCAAGATCCTAGGATCTCGGTATGGTTTGATCCTGTAAATGTACAGTGGGTGGCAGATCCTGACCTAGGTGTGGCTAAAGACGATTTCATTCGTCAAGACGGAGAGTTGCTTGACATTACAGGATTTAGCTATTTGGAATACCTTGACATGCGTGATGTGAAATTTACCCGACATTTCAATCCTAGTATGGAGGATTTTGACGATGGAGAGTATGTCGGCCTCACACCGGGACTGCTGGTACCAACCGAGTATAATGGTAACCCAGTACCTGGTCAGGGCCAGCAGAATCAGCACGTATCACAATTGGCAGAGATCTATGGTTCGGCTGGATCCGCAGGTGATATCTTGAAGGCCAGACTTGTTTCGGCATCAGAGATGAGCTTTTTACTTGCGGAGGCTGCCGTAAAGGGCTGGTCTGTTGGGGACGCAGAGGAGCACTACAATACGGCCATTCAGCAATCATTGACTACTTGGGGTAAGGTCGATGAGTACGATAATTTTATTTCTGAGGTAGCTTTTGATGGGACATTGGAGCAAGTCATTACCCAAAAATGGGTAGCAAGTTGGACCTCGGCGACTGAGGCTTGGTGTGATTACAGACGCACAGGCATTCCTGCCCTGGAAGTTGGTCCTGGAGTGGCCAACCCAGTTCCAGCAGTGAGGTTCGCCTATGGAAGCGACGAACTACTAAGTAATGCTGCTAACACTGCAGCCGCCGTAGGAAACTTAGAGACTACGCAATATTCATCACAACCAGACAGCCCCTGGTCAAAAATCTGGCTGATCCAGGGTACAGGAAAACCCTGGTAGTCCATAGTAAGATGTATTGAGATAGGGGTTCGAAAAAGCCTTTTCGAGCCCCAATCTTTTTTAGGGTACATCTCATTGCATAGATGGAATATTAGGGGGAGTGCTGAATTTGCGACATATGATGGTGTGAGCTTTACTTCTATGAGAAGAACCCTTTGATCCCACTATCGAAAATCACCTCCATGAGGTCAACTGTAGGCAAGGAGTAGCTGTCCGTTATCATTAGTATATCCTCATCCCAACTCGTAAAGAGTTAGAACTAAATTAGATTAGTAATACATGATCGTATGAAATCACTCTTACTACCCTTGTTTCTTTTCATCGGTTGGTCTTCGATGGCGCAGCCTGGGTTCTTTGAAAAGTCTGAACTCATTTTTCCCTTGCAGAGCAAGCACGTACACAGCAGCAGTTTGGTAGAGCTGCCCAATGGCGATCTTCTGGCAGTATGGTTTGAAGGTAGCGGTGAAAGAACTGCCGATGATGTGATGATCATGGGAGCCCGATTACAGAAAGGACACAATAAGTGGTCTCGAGCGTTTAACATGGCAGATACACCTGGAATTCCAGATTGCAATCCGGTGATTTTTCTAAATCAGGAGGGTAGATTATTTCTTATTTGGATTGCGGTGCATGCCAATGCCTGGGAAAATTCCGTGCTGAGAGTTAGATCCACGGATGACTATTCTTCCCCAGGTCCTCCCAACTGGACCTGGCAAGACATCATCCTTCTTAAGCCTGGGAAGGATTTTGCCAAAGAGGTAGAAACAAAGTTTGGTATGCTGCCAGAAAACACCAATGGCTGGGCAGCCTATGCTCCGCAATATGATCGGCAGATCATTGCGGCCAGCCAGAACCTGCTGTATCGCAGTTTAGGATGGATGACCCGAACGCTGCCATTATTTGAGGATGGAAAAATCCTGCTGCCTTTATACTCGGATGGACTCAATATGTCGATGCTGGCAGTTTCAGAAGATCATGGTCTGACTTGGAGACCGAGTTTACCTCTGGTGGGTAGAGGCCCAATCCAACCTGCCCTGGCTAAACGAAAGAACGGAGATATTGTTGCGTACATGCGAGACAGTGGGGATGAGCCAAATCAGGTAAAGTGGTCCCTGTCCAGCGATGGAGGTATGAGCTGGACACCTGCCAGACGGACGGATATACCCAACACCGCCAGTGTCATTATCAAGAAATTAAAGAGCGGGCGATGGATTTTTGTCGGCAACGACGTAGATGACGGACGATATCAGTTGTCCCTCCGTCTTTCCTCCGATGAGGGCCGTCATTGGGGTCGATCCATTTTTCTAGAAAAAGTAGATCGCGGAAAGGGTAGTTTTTCATATCCATGTTTGGTCCAGACAGAGGATGGCTTTCTGCATTTCACCTACTCCTATCATCTGAGCGATGAACAGAAATCCATCAAGCATGTGGTTGTAAATCCTGTGCTTCTCGATGAGTAATGCTCGCCAACTACCTACATAGATCAAAAGAATGCTGATTAATCTGTTCTTTTGCCTAGAGTAATAGACCAATGTGGTGGCGATCAAACTAAAATATTTTCTGGGGGTTCTTTTGGCTATGCCGGTCATGCCGGTTCTTTGGTGGCAAGGTCAGCGCATCCTTCAGAGCATTCCCAAAGTACCACAGCCAACCGATGTGAGTGGACACACTGGCAGGGGCAAGCCACCCTTTCAGGTACTTGCTATTGGTGAGAGCAGCATTGCAGCAGTGGGAGCACGCAGTAGCCACCAGGGGTTAGTTGGTCACATTGCAAAGTACCTAGCAGAACACACTCGCCGTCAGGTAGTCTGGGCGATATATGCGGAGAGTGGTCTGACCATGAAACATATTACCGAGGGGCTGGTGCCACAATTGGGAGGATACGCGAGTGAGCCGGATTTGATCCTAGTGGGAGTGGGTGTTAATGATGTTTTTAAGATCAATCATCCAACGGGATTTAAACGCGATCTCGAGGCCTTGATTTCGAGCATCAGGAAAATATTTCCCCGCAAGCCAATGGTATTTATACATATGCCACCATTAAGATCTTTTCCTGTTTGGACGGGGCTGTTGCGCTTTTTCATGGGCGGATTAGGTGATTTGTTTGACCGACAAATGAAAAAGATCATCGAGGATCACACTGAGGTATACTACTGCGATGATCCAATTACGATACCCAAGTTTAGACAGAAGCTGGGATATCCCGTGGAAGATGAAATCTTTTTTAGTGATGGTGTCCATCCTTCTGAGTTGACCTATCGTCTGTGGGGTGAGGAAGTAGGAGAATTTGTGCTGAGATCGGTTTGCTGACCATTCAGACCTTGAAATGGCGATTGGGATGCGGTCACACTAGCACAAGCCAGGGTGCTCCAATCTACATGATTTACCTCATACATTTACGTAAATTGTACACGATATGGACCAGTCATGAGAAAATTAAAACTATACATAGCCTCTAGTTTGAATGGATACATTGCCGATAGGAATGGTGGTGTGGAGTGGTTAGAGACGATACCAAATCCCGATAAAATCGATTATGGCTACTCAGAGTTTTATAAATCGATAGATACGACGATCCAAGGTTATAAGACCTATCAGCAAATCCTTGACTGGAAGATACCGTTTCCCTATCTTGGAAAGAAGAACTACGTGTTGACCACGCGGGAGGAATTACCGGAAAGTAACGATGTGACTTATTTGTCAGAGGATCAAGCGGCATTTATTAGGTCATTGAAGGAGGAGGTCGGAAAGGATATCTGGTTGATCGGAGGTGGCCAAATTAACAGCTTCTGCCTGCAGGAGAAGTTGCTCGATGAGATTGAAATTTTTATTATGCCGATTGTTATTGATCGAGGCATTCATTTGTTTCCACGATTGCAAAAAGATGTTTCGTTGAGACTAGTGGAAACAAACAGCTATTCGACCGGGGCTGTACGCTGTAAATATCATGTACATTATGAGTGATGAACCCCCGATGCCCGTATTCATCAGAAATAGAGGCCAGTTATTAGTCACACTTCTGACATTGCTCATGAGTTGGTGTGGAGTGGGGGCTCAGAAGACATTCTTTCCAACCAAGGTGGAGGTGGTCGAAGAAGTGCCTGGGAAGGATCAATTCTGGATATTCATGATGGCAGGGCAATCCAATATGGCTGGTCGTGGATTTGTCGAACCAGAGGATACGGTATCAGATGACCATATCTTAGTCCTCGATGAGCATAACCGCTGGATTCTAGCCAAAGAGCCTTTGCATTTTTATGAGCCAAAGCTCACCGGCTTAGACTGTGGATTATCGTTTGCCAGAAAATTGAGAGAACTGGTCCCAGATAGTATCTTTATCGGAATGGTACCCTGTGCCGTGGGTGGAAGTAGCATGGCGAAGTGGTTAGGGGACTCCGTACATCGGGAGGTCAAACTACTGACCAATTTTGAGGCCAGACTAAAGGTGGCCTCTGAAGCTGGTGTGGTGAAAGCCGTACTATGGCATCAAGGAGAGAGCGATGCCAAGCCGCCTTGGATGGACATCTATGAAATCCAGCTCAATCGACTGTTTACCATTTTTCGTGATCTGGCAGCGGATGCTAAGTTGCCCATCTTGATGGGTGAATTGGGAGGGTTTGCTAGGCCGCCAGAGAAACACATGAGGTGGATGAAATTAAATACAATGATGCAGGGTGTTGCCGTCGATGATCCATATGTCACCGTCATCAGCTCTGCCCATTTGGACACAAAGGGTGACTTTGTGCATTTTAATAATATGGGTCAGCGAATACTCGGAGAGAGATATGCAGAAGCTTTCATTCACATTGAACTCAGATAAAATCTCCAGGAATTATGTGCCCAAGGGTGGCGATCATTTCATTCATATTGATTTTACTTTGCTGCACCCCACACATCGGTACTAAAAGCGACGAAATCAACTTCGATAAAGCTGACTTGCCGGAAACTGAAATGGTGCTCCTCAGATCCGAACTTCAGGGGCGACATGCAAGGTTTGATCCAGAAGTTAAGATGCTGACCAAGGTGTTGATAAAATGTACAAGGAGAGATGCTTGGAAGTCAGGACGCAGTCGAGGCTTCAGACAATAAACTGATCACAAAAACGATGTGGCAAAGAGTGAAACGGTATTCCGCATTGGTCCTTGGATTTTCCATGCTTTTGTTTTTGATTTTCTGTGCAATAACGGAGTCCAGCTCAATGCAAACCATCGTGGTTTTCTGCAATCCTGGCAATGACCTGTACCAAGTGCTCAGGGCTCAGGGACATACATGTCACCGCTACGACGATATTGACTCGGCAATTGCACAAACTGATACCAACGGAATTCTCCTCATTCTGGCAAAAAACTATCCGCAACAGAAAACCATCATACCCCCTGGATTTTATGAAGAGGTTAGTGCCAAGCGGCTTAAGGTCTATGTGGAGTATCCCGACCGATTGACTTCTGAGTTTACGGGGGATATACGCAGCACCATGAAGGAACGATTGGTGGTCACCTCAGATTTCTTTGGTGAGGAATTGCCATCGTTGAGCATTCTCGATGCTGGCTTGTACTCATATGTCCACGTACGGGATCGAAGTAGTCACCTCCGTGGGGGAACGATTGCCGGATTCAAGCAGGCCATCTATGGCATGGATCAGACACCTAGTGCGCCCATCCTTTTTGATGACAAGGGGATATTGGTATCCACCAGTAAGTTGAGCGATTTTCGCAGAAGCCGCTATGCACCGCATAGAGCATGGCAGGTGCTCTTAGGTAGGATATTGTCGGATAGATCGATTGAATCGAACGCCAGAGGGGACTGGTTGCCGTTGGTGGTGCCCACTTACGATTCCACACATGTAGTACAGAGAGATATGTATAGGGAGGCTATTCGCCGGGGAACCCAATGGTATATCGGAGGTCGATTCTTGATTCATGCCAGCTGGAGGGATCAATGGAGAGGCATAGACACTTTGCCACTGCCTGTCGGTCCTCCGATTGATTCCTCCTACCCAAGTGGAGATGGCACCTATGGAGTGATGGAAGGTCACTATTCCTACATTCATCCCGATGGCAGTCAGCCCTATCGATACTGGCTCCGGGCCGATTGTGTGGCCGAGACAGCGATGACTTTTGCCATGTCAAGTGACGTATTAAAGGGCGAGAACAGCCGACAGATATCGGACAATTTGATGGATTTTCTGTATTTCTCCACAGCATTCAGGAGCCCTCAGAGCCTGGACCCTGGAAGATCTTCCTACGGATTGATCGGATGGGCTGACACGCATCCATCGAGATACTATGGTGACGACAACGCCAGAGTTATCCTTGGTTCTATCCTGGCATCCACAGTGCTTGGTGAGCGCAAGTGGGATGATCCGATCGTTGCCGCAATTCTCGGTAATTTTCGCACAGCTGGCTACAAGGGGTTTCGTGGTGGATCTCTCAACGGTTCTGACATCGACCAGATCACCTGGCCTTCTTTGATGGCAAGAGATCTAGAGCACATTGCACCCCATTATGAGTCGTGGTTGTGGGCTACCTATTTGTGGCTTTACGACAAGACCGGCTATCAACAACTGTTGACTAAGGCAAAACGGGCCGTCGAGATCACTATGAGTAACTATCCTGATCAATGGAGGTGGACCAATGGCATACAGCAGGAGCGAGCAAGGATGATTTTGCCTCTATCGTGGTTGGTCCGCGTGGATGACACGGAGCGTCATCGGAAGTGGCTAAGGAATATTTGTGACGATCTTCTCGACCATCAAGTGGCATGTGGAGGGCTCCAGGAAGAACTTGGTGTTGGAAGTCAGGGAAGATACAATGCACCTCAGACCAATGAGGATTATGGTACCAGCGAGGCACCCTTGATACAAGTCAATGGTGATCCTGTGGTAGATATGCTGTACACGACGAATTTTGCATTTTTTGCCCTGAATGAAGCTGCTCACGCTACTGGGGATCCGGATTATCTGGAAGCCGTTGAGAAGCTCGCGGATTTTTTGGTGCGCATACAAAGTTCCTGCGCTACCCGCGGTGACCTGGATGGTTGTTGGTTTCGTGCGTTTGATTATGATCAATGGGAGTACTATGGATCCAACGCCGATCATGGATGGGGAGCTTGGGGCACACTGACTGGCTGGACTCAGAGTTTTATTACGACTACGCTGGCGCTCACAATACAGGAGACCAGTTACTGGGATTTTACCCACGATTCGAAAATAGGGGAACAAATACATAGACTTTGGAATCAGATGTTACCCGGAGTCGACCCCGACTAAACCTCATCGAATGATAGTACTATGAAGAATCTCGCTGCGAAATATCGACGAAATCTACTGGAGGATGTCGTGCCATTTTGGCTCGAACATTCACCGGATATTGATCATGGAGGCTATTTTACCTGTCTCGATCATCAGGGCAAGGTCTTCGATACGGACAAGTTTATCTGGCTTCAGTGTAGACAGGTCTGGACCTTCTCAATGTTGTACAACATGGTAGAACAAAGAAAAGATTGGTTAGACCATGCTCTCCTGGGCGCGGAATTTCTAAGAAAGCATGGACGCGACGAATGTGGCAATTGGTATTTTTCCCTAACCCGGGAAGGGAGGCCACTGACCCAGCCCTACAATATTTTCTCTGACTGCTTTGCAGCTATGGCCTTTGCACAGTTGGGAAAAGCAACGGGCAATGGTGATGATCTGGACATGGCTGCAGGGACATTCAAGAACATATTGAGTAGAAGAGAGCAGCCTAAAGGGATCTATGAGAAGGCTTTTCCTGGCACAAGGCCAAGCAAGAGTCTTGCTTTGCCCATGATCCTGTCTAACCTTGTGCTGGAAGTTCAAGACATCATTGAGCCAAAACTGGTACAGGAGATTGTCGATTTCACCATTCAAGAGGTTATGGATTGTTTTTTCGATCCAGACACAGGTTTGATTATGGAGCATGTCTCAAAGGATGGAAGTTTGCTCGACACCTTGGAGGGTCGGATTGTGAATCCCGGTCATGGTCTGGAGTCAATGTGGTTTATGATGGATCTTGCTGATCAAATCGGCGATAGGGCCTTACTTGAGAAGGCAGTGGATATCGCCATAAATCTGTTGGAGTATGGCTGGGATAAGAAGTTTGATGGTATCTTTTACATGATGGACGTCAAGGGTCATCCGCCAGATCACCTTGAATGGGATCAGAAGTTATGGTGGGTCCATCAGGAGGCTATATTGGCCATGTTAAAGGGATATGCCTATTGTGCAGATGCCAGATGTTGGGTATGGTTTGAAAGGTTGCAATCCTATGCTTGGGGCCATTTCGCCGACCCTCGAGATGGTGAGTGGTTTGGCTACCTAAATCGACAAGGAGAGGTGCTTTTGCATCTGAAAGGTGGCAAATGGAAAGGATGTTTCCACACGCCTCGTTTTTTATATCAGGGCTGGAAAACATTAGAAAAAATCAAGCACTCAGATCTATAAAGCTCATGAAAAACTAAGCTTTGGAAGCAGCCGATATGGAAGTAAAAGTACATCCCGTACGAGAGGGTGATGGTAGATATCTAGCGTTGATCTGTTTTGTAGCCTCGTTGGGTGGAGTTCTGTTTGGATTTGATACAGCGGTCATTTCAGGTACGTTTGGATTAGTCGAATCCTACTATGACCTCACCAAAATTGAGGTTGGATGGTTTGCCAGCTCTGCCCTAGTTGGGGCAATTGCAGGTGCTGCGGTTAGTGGTATGTTCAGCGACAGACACGGGCGACGACCGGTGCTATTGATAGCGGCCTTCTTATTCTTTATCTCAGCGCTGGCATCGACCCTGCCGCCAAATTTCAGATTTCTAATCGCTGCCAGATTTGTGGGAGGAATTGGGGTGGGTGTGGCATCGGTCTTGGCGCCATTGTATATCTCAGAAATTGCTCCGGCCAAGATCAGAGGAAGGCTGGTGGCTCTATATCAATTATCCATCGTGATAGGAATATTGATGGCGTATTTCTCAAATTGGGCATTGCTGCAGTATGCACAAGCTCACGCTGGACATGCTGCTGAATTACATTTCTTCGACCGAGTCACCATATCGGAAGTATGGCGAGGGATGTTTGGTTCAGAAATGATACCATCGAGTCTGTTTATCATACTGTTGTTCTTGATTCCAGAGAGCCCCCGATGGTTAGTTGGAAATGGTCAGGTAGAGAGAAGCAGAGAAATATTGTCCAAAATTGGAGGTAGCGCCGCTGCTGCAAGGCAACTGGCAGAAATTAGTGCTTCAGTGAACCAGGTCAGAGTTGGCATTCGGGAACTATTTAAACCGGGTTTGCGACTGGCATTACTGGTTGGGATCGGTTTATCTGTATTTGGTCAATTTACAGGGGTGAATATTGTCGTGTACTATGGGCCAAGTATTTTAGAAAATGCTGGATTTAAGTTAGACAGTGCACTGCAGTTTCAAGTGGTGATAGGGATCATCAACCTGATTTTTACTGTCGTAGCATTGTGGAAGATCGACAGCTGGGGGCGTCGTCCTCTGCTGATATGGGGCATGACGGCGGTGTTTTTTTCTCTCTTGATTATTGCCTTTATGTTCACCTTCAGCCCAGCATCTGGAATATGGATTGTCGTCATGCTTTGCATCTATATGGCGAGTCTGGCGATATCCATCAACGCAGTGATCTGGGTGCTGACCGGTGAAATATTTCCAAATCGTTTGCGAGGTGTGGCTATGTCGATTGCTACCTTTGCCAATTGGGGCGTAAATTTCTTGACTGCCTTTCTATTTCCATGGTACGTTGACCAGGTGGGAATGAATGCCGGTTTTTTTACGTTTGCTGCCCTTTGCTTGATTGGTACCATATTCTTCTATGCCTTGGTTCCAGAAACCAAGGGAAAAAGCTTGGAAGCTATTGAAACATATTGGTCGAAAAGACTGAAAAATACTGATCAGAAAACTCTGGATAAATGACATATCGAATTCATCTCAGGGTCTTGATTGCAGTCTTCCTGTTCACTGCAGGCAGAGGAGTAGCTCAGCAGGTACTCCTCAGTGAGAGACTCAGCATTTTAAAGCACTACGACAAATCACATCTGTATCGCATTGCACTACCCATTGGCGGAATAGGGACTGGTACGGTTTCACTAGGTGGGAGGGGTGAGCTCCGCGATTGGGAGATCATGAATATTCCAGCTAAAGGCTATAGCACGGTGACTAAGGGAAACGATGCACCGTTTTTCGCGATCTTCACCAAAGGCAAGGAGGGCTCACCGCAAACCAGGGCACTGCTCGGTCCCATTGATTATGCGGAATATCAGCACTATGAAGGTCGCAGTGTAAATCATCATGGTCTTCCCAGATTTAGGAATGCCTCTTTTGACGCAACCTATCCCTTTGGCATCGTCAATCTCACGGATGAGACCATGCCCGTAAGGGTTAAAGTGATAGGATACAATCCTCTAGTACCGGGTGATGCAGATGCCTCAGGTATTCCAATCGCCATTCTAACATATGAGGTAGAAAACATGAGTCATAACGATTTGGAAGTAGCCATTTCGGGGAGTGTCAGAAATTTCATAGGCAAGGACGGTCGTGAGTATAAGAATGATTGGAAGGGGGATTTTATTCCTATTGGTGCTGTAGAAAACGTAAACGATGCCAGAGTTTCAGAGCATGTAGAGGGCATTTACATGTATTCCGCTAAAGTGCCAAAGGATCACCAAGCATGGGGCACCATAGCTTTGACTACTCCAATTGACGCAGGAGCCAAAATAACTCACCGCACGAGTTCCGCTCAGAATGCATGGGGAAATGCGCTGCTGGATTTTTGGGATGACTTCAGCAGCGATGGTCTACTTACTCAAAAGGAAAAGCAGGTTGACGATGACCCAATGGCCTCACTAGCAGTGCAGAAATTTATCAAAGCCGGTGAAAAAGAGGTCTTCACCTTCTATCTCACTTGGCACTTTCCTAACCGATTTGCATGGTCGAAAACACGAGTGGGCAATTATTATACTACACGATATAAGAATGCTTGGCAAGTGATCGAGAGGGAATTTGATCATTTGCCCGCACTGACTCAAAAAACCTTGAGCTTTGCCAACACTTTGGTCAACAGCAGCTATCCCCAGGTTGTAAAGGAAGCAGCTTTATTTAATGTAAGCACCTTGCGATCCCAGACAGTTTTTAGAATTGAAGACGGTAAAATGTTTGGCTGGGAAGGGGTGATGGACCGGTTTGGATCGTGCTTTGGCTCTTGCACTCATGTATGGAATTACGAGCAAGCCACCCCTCATCTCTTTGCAGATTTAGCACGAACAATGCGTGAGGTGGAATTCGAGTATGCTACCAATGATGCGGGGAGAATGAGTTTTAGAACTATGCTGCCATTGGCAAAGAGTCAAGAAGCACCATTTGCTGCCGCAGATGGGCAGATGGGGACCATTATGAAGTTTTATCGCGAATGGCAATTATCAGGTGATCAACACTTTTTGAGCAAACATTGGAAAAAAGTAAAAGCTGCCCTGGCGTTTGCCTGGATTTCAGGTGGCTGGGATGCTGATCAGGATGGTGTCATGGAAGGTGTCCAGCACAACACTATGGATGTGGAATACTTTGGCCCCAATCCCCAAATGCAGTTGTGGTATTTGGGGGCACTAAAAGCTGGATCCAAAATGGCCATGGCAATGCTAGACCAGCCCTTTGCCGCCAAATGTGAACAACTTTTCCTTAATGGCTCAAAATGGACGGATGATCATCTCTTCAATGGGGAGTATTATATTCACAAAGTGCAGGTGCCGGAGAATAAGGAGGCAGTCGCTTCAAGTTTGATGGTGGGAATGGGATCTGATGACCTTGAAGATCCGGACTATCAGTTGGCCAATGGTTGTCTGGTTGATCAGCTGGTAGGACAGTACATGGCCCACATACTCAACCTCGGATACTTGGTTAAAGAGGAAAATGTCAAGGCGACTCTTCAGAGCATTTATAGATATAACAGGAGAAATAATATGTTTGACCACTTTAATAATATGAGATCGTATGCCCTGGGCGATGAACAGGCTCTATTAATGGCGAGCTGGCCGAAAGGTGGCCGACCCAAGATCCCCTTTCCATACTGGGCAGAGGCCATGACGGGTTTTGAGTATACCGCTGCCATTGGGATGTTGTATGAAGGCATGGAGCAGAAAGGCTTGAAGATCATTGAGAATATTAGAAAGCGCTATGATGGTAGAAAAAGAAATCCGTTTGACGAAGCCGAATGTGGGCACCACTATGCCCGTGCGATGGCTTCCTGGGGAGCACTGCTGGCCGAGAGCGATTTTTCGTATTCTGCTATTGAAAAGATGATTCAGTTTACGTCTAAACCAGGTAAGTACTTCTGGTCAAATGGTAAGGCCTGGGGATCATGTACGATCGAGAAGGAGTCTGACAAGATCGAGGTTGAACTCGCTGTGCTGCATAGCACATTGGAACTAAATCGTGTTCGGATCAAGGGAGTTGGAATGAAAACGTTTGATCAGAAACGCATCATAAATACCGATGATAAAATTAGATTCACACTCGAACTGTAGCGGTGGAGTTGCGATCGAGGCAGCTTTCCCGTGGTTCGATCTGTACGAATTTTATATTTATTTCCATGCGTACAAAAGGTGCTGATAGGGAATGTTCAAAAAATGCGTGGTGTTGTTTATTCTGAAACATCTATTTCTTAGATCAATCATTGTACAAGTCGATAAACGGTTATGATTTTCAAGTGGTTTTTAATATTTGGCGTCTGGATCACGATGGACAGCGCGATGGTTCAAGGCGATGTCAATATCCCATCCGGCAAGCTAAGTATGAGTGATGTCTATGTCAGCGGTGAAGCCGGATATCACACTTTTCGTATACCGGCTGTAATTTCTGCTGCCAATGGCGATCTACTTGCTTTTGCTGAGGGAAGAAAATCAGGTCGTTCGGATGCTGGCAACATTGACCTAGTTGTCAAGAGATCTCACGATGGGGGAGTTAGCTGGAGCAGTATGAATCTCATATGGGATGATGCTGAAAACACCTGTGGAAACCCCGCTCCTATACTCGACAGGGTGACCGGTGATATTCACCTGCTTGCCACCTGGAATAGCGGTGATGACCGCGAACCGGAAATCATCAATCAGACCAGTGTCGATAGTCGGCGGGTGTATCATATCACTAGTAATGACCATGGATTGACCTGGTCAGAACCACGTGAGATCACTGCAAATGTCAAAGAGCCCCATTGGACCTGGTACGCCACTGGTCCCGGTTCGGGTATCCAAATTAGGACCGGTACATACCGGGGGAGGTTGATGGTGGGTTGCGACCACATCGAAGCAGACACAAAAAAGTATTATTCGCATGTCATTTACTCAGATGACCATGGTGAAAACTGGATCTTGGGGGGCTCGACTCCAGTCGATCAGGTCAATGAATGTGAGGTGGCGGAATTGCCCAGAGATTTGCTGATGCTGAACATGCGTAACTATGATCGCTCAAAGAAATACCGACAAATAGCGATCAGCCGTGACGGTGGAACGACGTGGCGTGATCAACATCACGACCAAGTACTTGTAGAACCCATTTGTCAAGGCAGTTTGCACGTGCATGGGTCGCAAAAACTATTGATATTTAGCAATCCAGCAAATGCCGATGATCGCAGGCAGATGCGCATGCGATTCAGCAGTGATTGGGGTTATACTTGGCCTACTTCTGTGTTGCTCTACGACGGTCCAGCCGCTTACTCAGATATCGTGTCTGTCTCCGAATCAACGATAGGATGTCTTTTTGAAATGGGATCTGAGCATCCTTATGAGCGCATTGTGTTTGCCCGGATATCCATGTAAGCATCATTCCGTGATTTCTTAAGAAAAGAACTAGTCAGTATTGGGTGTTGATACTTTTGGGTCGATATTCGTGCATGCACCATGTGCGCTGGATTTCGGGTTACGTTTATTTGACATGCTAGACAAAGGGATGTTTCCCAGGACACAGCCAACTATTTCGCAGGTCAACTATGATCAAAACACTTAACTTGTCTGCTATGGTTGTCAAACAGCGAATTTTATTGATCCTAACAATCCTCCTGTGTCTCATGGAGGGTAGGAGCCAGGATCTGAAGGAAAAATTATGGTCACAGATTGACACATTCTTTGTACCACCGGTAGACTTTGTCGATCAGTATGGTTCATACAGATCGCCACTGAGAAGATCCGATAATAGCATGGTCGAATCAAAGGAAGAGTGGTTAGTGCGGAGAGGCAATATTGAGCATACTTGGCATCATATGATGGGAGCATGGCCTCCCTTGATCACTGATCAACAGCTGCAAATATTGGATTCCACGACCCGGGAGAATTTCACACAATTCAGCATCTCCTTACAATGGACACCCAATGAGTTGACCCATGGTTATTTACTCGTTCCGAGCACGCATGGACCTAAACCAGCCGTCATCACCTTGTTTTATGAACCGGAGACAGCCATTGGTCTGGGTGATAAGCCTCACCGCGATTTCGCTTACCAGCTCGCTAAGCGAGGTTTTGTCACCTTGTCTCTGGGTACTACAGTAGCCACCCAGGCAAAGACCTATGCTCTTTATTATCCAAGTATCGAAAATGCCTCTGTGCAACCGCTATCGATGCTGGGGTATGCCGCGGCCAACGCATGGCACGCTCTTGCATTACATCCAGCCGTCGACGCTAATAAGATTGGGGTCGTGGGACACTCCTTTGGAGGCAAATGGGCTATGTTTGCCTCATGTTTGTTTGAAAAGTTTGCCTGTGCGGTCTGGTCAGATCCCGGTATTATGCTTCAAGATGATCGGCCGAGTATCAATTATTGGGAGCCTTGGTATTTGGGGTATCATCCCAGGCCGTGGCGCCCTCGGGGATTGATCACTGCCGAAAATCCTGCCAAGGGCTTGTACCCGGCAATGAGAGCCCAGGGAATCAATCTGCATGAGTTGCACGCTTTGATGGCTCCCAGGCCATTCTTAGTTTCGGGGGGATCTGAGGATCCAATATCGCGATGGAAGGCCTTAAACCATACGGTAGCTATTAACCGGATCCTGGGCCATGAGCATCGAGTTGGTATGACCAATCGACCCACGCATTCACCTGATGGGTCGTCGAATGAAGTGATTTACCTTTTCTTTGAGTATTTTCTCAAGTAGCAGCAGTATGGTGCTGATGAAGTTGGTTGTTCTGCAAAGACTTGATAACTTGTCGAGATGCAGTCAGCAACTGTCCACCAGATCAAGAAAGAACTGGAGACCCTAGATCACAAGCATCTTCTCACTTTCTGTCTCCGCTTGGCGAAGTTTAAAAAAGAAAACAAGGAATTGTTGACCTATTTGCTTTTTGAAGCTGGGGATGAAGATCAATTTCGATCAATGATCAAGAAAGAGTTAACGGAGCAGGTGAGGATGGCCAAGCGAGTCAACGTATATTGGACCAAGAAGGGCATTAGAAAGTCGTTGCGTTATCTTGATAAGATCGTTCGAATTTCTACCAGCAAGGAAAGTGAGGTAGAGTTGCGTACCCATTTTATCAAACAGATGAAGGAGCAGCGCATTCCGATGCATCGCAGTAAGGTGATGTCCAACATGTTCGATCGCCAGGTCAAGAAGATTCGGGCAGCAATGCTGAGGCTCCACGAGGACCTGCAGAATGATTATCAGGAAGAGCTGGATGAGATCCTAGACTATTAATGAGTACCTAAGCCAATAAAAGATGAAACCATTTAAAGCATGTGAAGAAGTATCCCAAAAATCCTTTAACAGAGATGCTCATTGGATTCTTATCTTTTGCATCATCGCGGTGTGGGTATCTATGTTGGGGTGCGTTAGGGAAACTAAGCATTGGTATAAGGGCAATCTTCACACCCATTCCTTCTGGAGTGATGGCAATGATTTTCCTGAAATGATTATGAAGTGGTATAAAGATCACGGGTATCATTTTGTTGCACTCACCGATCACAATATTTTGGCGGAGGGTGAGAAGTGGATTGGAATGGCGGAAGATACCCTATATCGAAACGCCTTCGCGAGATATCTAGATCACTATGGCCATACGGGTATTAATCATAAGGAAGACTCTGGCAGATTAAGTGTTCAACTGAAGACCTTGGCTGAATATCGACCACTTTTTGAGGAAGCAGAGCGATTTCTGATTCTCCAGGCTGAAGAGATCTCAGCTCGATTTGAGCGGAAGCCACTGCACTTAAATGCCAGTAATCTCAAATATCTGGTGGAGCCTCAGCGGGGAAACAGCGTTGTGGAGGTGCTGCAGAATAATATCGATGCCGTGCGCAAACAGAGAGATTCAACCGGGGTGCCTACCATTGTACATATCAATCATCCGAATTTTCACTATGCCATTACGGTGGAGGATATGATTGCACTGAAGGGTGAACGATTTTTTGAAGTATTCAATGGTCACCACCAGGTGCATAATCAGGGGGACTCCACCCACATCGGCACAGAGGAGATGTGGGATCTAGTAAACATCGCCTATGTTCAGAAAGGTAAACCGCTCCTCTACGGCCTGGCCACCGATGATAGCCATAATTATCACCGCAAGGGACGCACTTGGAGCAATGCTGGTCGAGGTTGGGTCATGGTCAGGGCTGATTCCCTGACGCCTTCAACCATCGTCTATTCGCTCGAGCAAGGGGACTACTATTCATCTACCGGCGTGGTACTGAAAGAACTGAATTTTGAGGACAATCGGCTAGTATTGGAGGTTGATCACTTGGAGGGTGTGACCTATGAGATCGAATTCATAGGCTGCCACCATGGAGATAAAGAGACCAGAATCCTCTCTCAAGTTTCTGGAACATCAGCCGCTTTTGAACTCAATCCCCAGATCGCTTTTGTCCGGGCAAGAATCACTTCAGATAAACTGCATGACAATCCTATCGAGGAGTTGATCTATGAGATGGCATGGACCCAGCCCGTTCGATATGTAGGCTCGAAAGAACAATAATGTTGAAAATGTTGTTTGACCGATTCACAGCAACTTATACATGATGAGTGAAACGATCAAAGTAGCATCGCTGGGTTTTCCCTGGCAAACACAAGATCCCTTTATCTTTTGTGCTTACCACAAAGACCATTATCCCGCCGGTAGGAAGGACATGTCGCCAGCAGCTTCTTTGCAAGGACGGCGATTGGGACAAGACTTCGATCCGAGCCTACCTTGGAGGATGTATCACGGAAGGAGCATCCCGGGTTTTCCCCAACACCCTCATAGGGGATTTGAAACGATCACCATTGCCAAGCAAGGTGTGGTCGATCACGCAGATTCATTGGGTGCAGCGGGCAGGTTTGGAGGGGGGGATGTGCAGTGGATGACTGCCGGCAAAGGGGTCCTTCACTCAGAGATGTTTCCACTCCTGCATGAAGATCGCGATAATCCGCTTGAGATTTTTCAGATTTGGCTCAACCTTCCGGGCGCCCATAAGATGGTGGAACCGCACTTCAAAATGCTGTGGTCTGATACCATCCCTCAGCAGATCGTCGAAGATGAACATGGGCGGTCTACGTACATCGATGCCATTGCTGGAGAATTATCTGGAGCTATTCCTCCTACGCCACCGCCCGCTTCATGGGCTAATGACCCAGCTAATCATGTAGCTGTGTGGAGCATAGAAATGTCACCAGAGGCATCATGGAAGTTGCCTGGTGGGGAGCTGGGCGTGGTCAGAAATCTCTTCTTTTACGATGGTCGAGAACTGTGGATTGATGGTCAGCATATACCGGTCCACCACAGAATTACGGCAAATCTTTTGGATCCAGTTGTGATCAAAAATGGCCAAGAAACTTCATCACTTCTTCTGCTTCAGGGTATGCCAATCAATGAACCTGTAGCACAGCACGGACCGTTTGTGATGAATACACAACAAGAAATTGAAACGGCTTTCCACGATTATCGTCGGACTCAATTTGGAGGATGGCCATGGCCAAAAGACGATCAAGTACATGCCAAAGAAAGTGGTCGATTTGCCCTACATGGAAATGGTCATCGGGAGGACCGAGAGTCTTTCAGCTGATGAGGGGCCTATTTATCGGGGTGACCACCTTAGATCTGATCTATCCTGTGGAAAAATTTCCTCTGGAAGACAGTAAGACTAATATTGAGCAGTGTCTTATCTTCCTTGGTGGTCCAGCAACCAATGCTGCGATCACCTTTGCAGCATTGGGTGGATCAGCTACATTGATATCGGCTATCGGAAAGAATCCATGGTCAGGCTTGGTGGCGGAGAGACTCTCGAAATACCATGTCACGCATGTAGATCTCGTCAAATATGCGGAGTACGACATAGCCTGCTCCTCGATCTTAGTCAATAAGCGATCTGGTCTTCGTACGGTGATCACGGCCAGACCACAATCGCTACCATCGAACCTGCAGGGCCCGAGGCTGGACTTGCAAGGTTTTGATGTCTGTTGTTTAGATGGATTCTACGGAGACTATGTTTTAGAAACTTTGGGGAATAAGTCTTCCGATTTGCCAGTAGTATTTGATGGAGGCAGTTTTAAGCCCAGGACTGATGAGATCCTTTCGTTCGTTAACTATCCGATTTTTTCGGAGCGTTTCGAATTTGCCGATGAAGAGACCTTGACTACTTCACTGGCTAAACGGCAAATCCTACGATATGCTGTAACCGCTGGATCCAAGTCCATCTCGTATCTGGATCATGGCGTGTCGGGCGAGATTGCCGTCGATCCGGTGGAGGCCATCGACACTTTAGCTGCTGGCGACGTCTTTCACGGAGCTTTCGCCTATTTTATCTTACAACATCGGCTAGCATTTCGCCAGGCGTTGATCGAAAGTATGCAGGTAGCTGCGCAGTCAACTCGATTCTTGGGACCAAGATCATGGATGGAGAAGTAGCACCCTACTCACGTGTCTCTCATATAGATATCCTTTTTCGTTGAGATCCCAGGCACCCTATTGCTCTTGCAGATATCGGTATATGTTTGACCGAGTACCAAGATTTCTCTCACAACCGAGGATCTGATGGATTTGCCCATCCATAAAGACTACTCCGCCCCCTAGGCTAAAGTCAGAGCCATGCTTATTAAGCAGCTTGGTAGCAATCTTCACAAGCCGAAAACTGCCTTTGGTAGTGCCTTGTAGAGCAAATAGATCGACCACATTCTTATCAGGTTGGTGAGAGGCAAGACCGACCAGATACAGTGTTTCGTCGTGATGATAAAGATTGATGTTCTGATAGGATGACCAACTGGTATCGCACCATTCACTACGGTCAGCCTTACTTGGGGTAATGGTACTGACAAGAGGTAAGGTTTGACCTTTCTGGATAGGATGGTTTCCCACATAGAAATCCAGTTGTCGTGTGTGCCAATTGCCCACCACGATTAGGACCTGTGATCGAACAGTGCAGATAGCTACACAACCGGCAGTCGATCTTTCATAAGGTCCCTCTCTAGATATTTCGGCGATGGGGTGGGTGGCTGAATACAGTGATTCGGGCAGTTGATATAGGTGGATCACAGACCGATCCCGAGCTTCATTGTCTTCAATGCCAATGGCCAAATATGAGTCGGAGATCTGAAAACCACCAGCATGCTTCATCGGCTTTTTCGCCATCAGGTTGATGAAGGTGGTTTTGGGGTGATCTCCCAGGACGATGGCAGCATAGTAAGCATGGCTGTCAGAACTGCCTGAGACGACAGCAAAGTTCTCATCTTTTGTTGAGAAGCTTTGGATGCCCTGCAAGTGACCTCCTTCCTGATTCAGTGGAAATTCGTTTGACACCGAAACGCTGACCGGTGTATTTGAGATGGTGGCCAGGGATTCTATCATGCGTCTGTGTGCATCCATATCTTGCCCAATACTGTTATGTAACGAACAGTTACACAATGGCATTAGGAAGAACAAATAAAGTATTCCTTTACAAGGCGTGTTACCCGCTCTATGCTGAATGAACCATGATCTCATGTTCCGATTGTGCTTTTTAAAGTCGAGAAATAGTATCAGAAGGCCTCACTCATAGCATGTATAACATTGGAGCGTAGGTCAGAGCAGACGAAGAATGTGGCGTAGGGCTGGTTCATAGGCATCTGCATAGCGTACCATACCAAGGTCATTCGGATGTGATCCGTCTGTGGCACCCTCTCCATCTAAACCCAGAAGGTGCTCCCCGCTCAGGTAAAAAATATTCGGTACCTGTGTGTCCTGTAAGTGTTCGAATGCAGCTCTGAGGGCCTTACGATTGTTCTGGTGATGTCTGAACCGATCAGGCTTGAAAAGTGCATTGGTATTGGCACGATCCTCCACGAGGAGAATGGGTGTCTGTGCGTGTTTTTTGCGAAGTGTGGTGACTAGAGGAACCGTTCTTTCACTGACCTGTTCTGGACCTAGATTTGGTAAGCAATCAATGACAAATGCCCGAGCATCAAGCTCGGCCAGTAGTTGGGCAAGTTCCAACTCCATACGACCATTGCCTGAGAAGCCGAGGTTGATGGTGGGGATCTTTAGACGTCGACCCAGTATATTGGTGAAAGCCATGCCTGGTCGGGATGCGCAAGCTCCATGAAGTATGGAAGTGCCATAGAAGACAATAGGTTTAGCTTTTCGTGGACCAACGGGTTCGAAAGTGGCTCCTTTGGGTACACCGATTTCGATCGATTCTATGCCATTATAAAGAGGTAGGTAGATGGTAAAAAGGTAGGAAAGTCCGGTCAGACCGTTTACCAGGGTATAGATGTCTTCTTCAGCAGTAGGCCTATTAGCCCCCATCCATCTGCTACTGCCGGTGACATTTTCGGCATAGAGGTCGATGCCGCTGACTCCGCTTGCCGGCATATGTGGCATGGCCATTCGATCCAGAAACAAGCGATATCGGACTTGGATTTCTGTAGCGTCCGACCTAAACCGAGTCTGCATACCAGCAGAGTGCCTGGACAATTTCCAAACCGGTTCTCGTACCATTTCTTTCGCATGCTTGGGTAGGCGATCGAAGTACCTGTAGGTGTTCTCCCAACCCTTTCCCTCAATTCCCCATTCCTCAACATTATACCAGTCAACCTCATTATCACGGGGAGACTGATTTTGCCATGAAGCTAGGGTGAGCATGCCACCAAGTGCTAAACTGCCCTTGGCAATAAACGTTCTGCGTGACTGCATCGGCATCTGCGGATATTGATAAATAAGTGCTGTCAGGAGCACTGACTATAAAGCAAAAACCTTGTCCATGCGCTGCGAAATATCGACAAGCCGCTCAAGGTCACCTCCAGGGACTTCAGCTGAGCCCCAACCACTCTGATACCCCACCTGCGAAAGTGCTGCATTTACGGCTGACCAGTTGCAGTCTCCATCTCCGATTTCCACCTTAAAGCCCTTCCAAACTCCTTCTTCCTTTTGAATCACTCGACTGTATTCCTTCACATCCACTTTCATGATGCGATGTCCCAGGGCTTCAATCCACTGCTCTGCCCAGCCGTATCGAATGATATTGCCAATATCCATATACCAGCCGATCATATCGCTTTCAAATTGATCGACATATCTCCTTGCTTCCAAGGGGCTTAGTAAGAAATTATTCCATACATTTTCCAGGGCGATTTTGATTCCGGTCTTTCTCGCTTCTGGCAGCATTTTATGGATTTCAGCTACAGATCTATTCCATGCATCGGAGTAGCTTACTTCTGCATTGACTACGGCTGGCACCAAAAGTACAGTAGTGCCACCATACTTCTTACATTGATGCAATGCATCGATCATGGAATCTGTGCAAACTTTTCTCACCGATGCATCAGGGTGGGAGAGCGGTGATTTCCAGTGGATGCTGTTGACTACACCGGGTATTTCTAATCCAGTCTTAGCTTTGGCATCAAGAATCTCCTTGTCATCCAGTTCATTGGGGGAGTTCATTTCGATGCCATGAAATCCAGCAGTTTTTGCAAGCCGAAATTTTTCCAAAACGCTGAGATCATCTCCCTTGATCATCCCATACTTCAAGCTCTTCTTCGAAAGCGGTCTTTTCTTGGTCAAGGAATGAAGGGGATCCAATGCAGTTAACACTGTAGCCCCAGCTCCCATCTGTAGTACGTCTCTACGATTCCATGATTTCATCAACATTCTTCACTTTACGGTGGATTAGGCAAACTTGGTGATTCCGGGGATGGCAACCTCCTTGGCTGGCCAGTTTAAATCTAAGCTGTACTCCTCCAACCTTG
Organism: Saprospiraceae bacterium; assembly: GCA_965223025.1. GTDB lineage: Bacteria > Bacteroidota > Bacteroidia > Chitinophagales > Saprospiraceae > JABDMH01. The sequence goes on along the minus strand of CBDCVP010000023.1, from coordinate 1,727,776 downwards.
GTCCGAGTGTCTCCTCAGAATTTATTGCTTCATCCCAGGTGATGGTCTGCCCGGTATAGGCTACCATCCTGCCCCATATGGCAAGCATAGTGCCATTGGCCATTCGGACTCCGTCGTTGTAGGGCTTCCCGGATCTAATGGAGGCAAAAAGGGTGTCGTGTTCATTCTGGTACATATTTGGACGTTCTGCTCCTGCATCTTCCCATTTCCAGTCCTTCTTCCCTATGATTTCATGATTGTTGGATACGTGTATATTGCATCGCCCTTTATCGCCCATAATGTCTAAGCCATAATCTCGTGAGCATCCATGCTGTTGTCGGCTGAAATGAAATCCCTTTCTTCCGTCTGCATAGTCATAGGCGATCGCAAAATGATCGAAGACATTGCCAAATTTTTCTTCTGTGCGACTCTGTCTACCGCCCGTACCGGTGGCGCTGACCGGCATTTGGTCACCCATGGCCCAGGACATGAGGTCCAGGCTATGAACGGCTTGCTCAGTTATGTGATCTCCTGACAACCAGGTGTAGTAAATCCAATTTCTCAAGGAATACTCAAGGTCAGACCAGTCTTCCTGTCTGTCATGAAACCATAGCGACCCCGTATTATATGTGTTGTAAACAGTGTGGATATCACCAATATCACCGCGAAGCAATCTACTATAGATGGCCTGTTTTGGTATATCGTGCCTCCAGCAAAATCCTGACATCAGTGCCAGACCTTTCTGCTTGGCTATCTTGGCGGACTCAATTACACTGCGGATGCCAGGGGCATCTACGGCCACTGGTTTTTCGCAAAAGACGTGCTTACCAGCTTCAATGGCAGCTTTGAGATGACCTGGACGAAAAGATGGAGGAGTAGTGAGGATGACCACATCCACATCAGACTCTAGGACCTTCTTATACGCATCAAAACCAACAAACATATGGTCTTGATCCACCTGCACCTTTGAAGGATTTTCTTTCATCAGGTTCTCATGCGATTTTTTCAACCGATCCTCAAAAACGTCTGCCAGTGCTGTAAGGATCACATTGTCATCTGCGTTGGTGGCTTGGGCTGCAGCACCTGTGCCACGACCACCACAGCCGATCAGACCAACTTTAAGTGTGTCACTGTTGACCTTCGAGCCGGGAGCTTTGCCATGTAGGATATTAAATCCGATGGAGCTAGCCAGTACGGCTGAGCCGGTTTTTTTCACAAATGACCTTCTGGTAGACCGGTCCGCATTGTTGTATGCCATAATGATTACTTTTTATTTTGATGCTCTCGAAATTACAAAAATTCTTACCGAATAAGTTAGCCATTAGATGCCGAGTATGGTACGACGTCTTCCAGCTGCTGGCATATCCAGATCCGATGATGTTTATTAGATTTGTCGGAGTCAACCGTCTACCGGCATGGTAAAAGGTTATTTTTTTGCGATTGCCTCCCTGGTCCTTTCCGTCTATGTACTCATTCAGATGCAGTACATATTGACTCCCATGGTATTTGCCATCATACTATTTGTGATTTTTCGACCATTGCATAAGAAATGGTTAAGCCTAGTAAAGATTCCGATTGTAGCTGTGGTATTGACCATCGTCACGATCCTGATTCCACTGACAGCATTCATACTATTCTTTTCTTTTCAGATTATTGATGTCATTCAAAATTTTCCATCAATTACAGATCGCATTCAAGCAGGACTGGATGAGGCTCTTCTATGGATCAGTGAGCTCAAGATTATGCGAAATTTGGATTTGAGCAGCACCATTGAAGAGAACGTCGGTGGGGGAGTGGCAGAGGCATTTGACTTACTCCGCGTCGGCATCACGCAATCGACACAGGCATTTGCCAATATGTTCTTGACTTTTCTTTACCTCTTGTTTCTATTGCTGTACCACGATGGCCTGAAGAAATGGGTGAGCATGATCATTGGAGGGCCCGAGAGCAAGTGGAATGACATCATGCAAGAAATCAAAGAGATGATCGAGCATTATCTTATTGGGGTTTTCACGGTGGTCATTATCCTGTCGATTCTCAACAGTTTGGGACTGATGGCCATTGGCTTGCAATATGCTATTTTTTGGGGTGTCTTAGCTGGTTTTCTGGCGCTCATACCATATTTAGGCACGCTAATTGGGGGTGCCTTTCCCTTATTGTATGCAATTGCCACAGGAACGGGATGGTTACAGCCAGTACTTGTCGTCGTATTGTTTAGCACCATCCAGTTTGTGGAAGGCAATTTTATCACACCCAAGATCGTCGGCAATCAGGTGAGCTTAAATCCCTTAACCGCCATCGTATCCTTGGTGGTTGGGGCCAGCATTTGGGGATTAGCAGGTGTGGTACTGGCCATACCAATCGCAGGTGTGGTACGCATCATATGCAGTCATTTTCCGAGTCTACAACCTTTAGCCTTTGTGATGGGTACCGCAGTAAGTGACTACAAAGAAGGGGAGGATTATTCCTGATGAACAACCAGTTTGATGGAGCCCAGGTCTAACCATCCTTCAGAAGATCCAGGACTAGATATTTCAGGCTCTGGACGACCAAGTTTGAAATCTGCTCGCCTTTCTTGGCGGTGGCAGCTGTCGGATCCCCAAAGACTCCGTTGGTGGTCATCTCGAGCATGGAGCGATAGACACTGGCCTTTGCCGATCTGAGCATATCTGATTCTGCCCAATCAAAGGTTTTCTGATTTTGTCCAGGCTCGATCAGATCTTTTTTCACCAGATGGGGAGCAATATGGAGCATGAGGGACGTCTCAAATTCTCCAGCATGTCCAACACCACCTACTGGAGTTTCTGTGATGTTGCTCAAGCCTTCGAAAGCTAATTTCCACCAGGTGATCCATACCAATTGCGTCACTTCGGGCCCAAGTTGTTCGAAGAGCACCTGACCAATGCCCTGATTTCCTCCATGGCTATTAAGGATGATCAATCGCCGAAATTCATGCTCGACCACGGATTCGAGCACATCCTCGATATATCCCGCAAAACTGGAGTGGGTGACCGTCAGCGTACCTGGAAAATCCATGTGATGGCTTGAACACCCTACTGCCACAGGAGGAAGTACAAGAACCTTGTGAGGAATTTTTTGATGCAAACTCCAGGCAAAATGCCAACCAATCATACGGTCTGTCGCCAGTGGCAGGTGAGGGCCATGCTGCTCTGTGGCTGCAATTGGTAGGAGCACCGGTATGTTGCGATCTAACTCATCGATGTCAAGGGTAGTGAGCTCATCCCAAATCATTAGTGCTGATTTTTTTGTGCTCGAAGGGCATGATCACCTCTCAGAACAGCATTGATAGGGCCTGAGAGACATGGCAAGACCCCTTCTCTACTTGATGCTGGTGTGATCGCTTTGCCAGGACAACCAAAAGCCCTGACTTGCCCCATGGCTTGTGGTTATGCCATCTTCTCGATATCTGCCGTCAATACCTGGTCCAGATCGAATCCCTCGATGGGCACGATCTCACCTTTAGTCTCATCCCAATCTATCCTTCTACCCAGCTTATAGGAGATGCCAGCCATATGAGCAGTGATGGCTTCTTCGAAACCCTCCTTGATCCCACAACTCAGTGGTGTACCGTTGCGTATGGCACTCAACCACTCTTTCATGTGCAAGTGCGTAGAATCTACTCGACGACCATCCCGATAGGTATACAGCAAACCCTTGTCTGCAAAGTACTTGGCCGTTGCAGATGTGATGCCATCTACTCCATTTGCAGAGGGATCATATTGGTACAAGGGCACATTGGGTTTGATGGTTTTCGCCTTTAGCATGTCTGCATACCGGCTGGAATTAGGATCAGCAAAGATGGTTAGGCTGTTGCCGAGTTCCATGGTTGCGTCATGACCCATTAAGGCGGTCGTGCGACTGAATTGGTTGCCCAGCGTCGCACTGTACACAAAGGTCATACCCTTCTCTTTTCCGGCATCTTGACTGCTACCTGTGCTGAAATCCGGATATTCCAAATTGATCTGCATGACGTCGGGTACGTTGCGACCATCTCTATGTGTGTAGATGCCACCAGAAGCCATGGCAGTCCTCGGTATCCCCATTCTTAGCACGCAATTGATGCGGTCGTAGTCGTGCACCATCAGATCGCCTGAAAGACCAGATCCATAGGCCCACCACTTACGCCATCGGAAGAAATGTTCGGCATTAAAGGGTATCTGCGGAGCGGAGCCAAGAAACTGCTGCCAATCCACGGTATTGGGATTGGCCTTTTCGTGAATTTTATATTGCCAGGCACCGTTGTCACTGTTCCGGTTGGTATTAGTTTGTATGAGTGATACGTGACCGAGGATATTCTTTTCGATCACATCTCTAGCTGTCACAAAGCTCTGTGTCTGTCGATGCTGATGACCTACCTGGAACACCTTTCCTGATCGCTTTACGGCATCACGCAGTGCATAAGTCTCGGCAATGTTGTGGGTCATGGGTTTTTCCAAGTACACGTGCTTTCCCGCCTCCAGAGCTGCTATGGCTATGGGTGCATGCCAATGATCTGCAGTGGCGATCACCACGGCGTCTACATCAGGACTTTCCAGCAACTGTTGATGATGTTTATAGATTTTTACCTTAGTATCATCGGTTGAGAAAGAGGTGGCAGCGTCCTGGGCGCGTACTTCAAAAAGATCACAAACGGCCGTGATTTTGACATTGAGATTTTCTTGCTCCATCAAACTTTTCAGACGAGTGTCGTTGGAGTTTTTCTCCGCTGCTTTCTTCATATCACTAATCCAACTGTTGGTGGCAAATCCGAGGGATCGGCATAGTTGAGGACCGCGAATGCCAAAACCGATGATGCCAAGGCGAATGGGATCTCCACTCATCGGACCTACATCTGGTGGGGGAGAGGCATTGATATTCAGTGTTTCGAGGATGGTTTCTCGGCTTTCCTTTTGATCGGATGCTTTGGCGGCACCTGCCCAGAAGATGGCACCTGCAATGGGTAATCCCGCTAGACCCTTTAGCGCATCTCTGCGTGACAATTCACTATTTGATTTTTCTTCAGCCATAATGTAGATGTTTGCTTAGTTTGAATTGGATCTGATGAATCTCTTTATTCCGAAATAATCTCCTGTCGGCAATAAAAATAACACATAAAGTGCTGCTGCCTCAATTAAATTCTTATTAATGATGAAATAGCTTCCCTCTGTGCCAGCCTGCTGAAGACCCGGGAAGGCAGGATGGGCAAGGTAGTACATGAGCAGTAGGCCGATCCCCAGCCAGGCCCCCAGTTTCTCCAAATAACCAAGTATCAGGGCGAGACCGACAAAGACAAGGCACGCGATGTTGAGAAAATCGACAATGCCAATCATCCCGTCACCAGCCAACCAGGTAAAAAGCGGCTTGGCAAAACCTTCCGAACTAAGCAGGTAGAACTTAGCTGTCCAGTTGGCATTGAACAGCTTGATGACGCCTTCATAGAGAAAATGCCATCCTATGAAGATACGTAGCAATACCAGTGCATTCAGCTGTCTTTTGTGGAGTGGATCCATACTCATGTTCGTTCAGTTTTAAGTGGAGTGGTTTGGTTTGATATTGCCTACTAAGGTCGAGAAATTATCTGAATTTTTTTAATGACACTGATCACCAGCTGGGTTGATCTTTGGTGGTAATGGGATCTTGGGGAGTCAGTGTCTGACCTTCTCTGCGCTTGAAGATCCTTCCCAGTGGGTCGGCCATCACGCGACGAGTTTGTCAGGGGCTGTCAATACTCGGATCGACCGACCTGGGGGAGCGTTGGTAGGGTGGAAGACGGGATTTGAACCCGCGACCTCTGGAACCACAATCCAGCGCTCTAACCAACTGAGCTACAACCACCATATGTGCAATCCGGCAAGGGATGACCGGAAAAATTGCGGATGCAAAGATAGTATCAAAATTGAAAAAAGGAAGCATTTGAATCCATACTTGGACTTTCAAGACCAGGAGTTGCCATTTGATCGGATAGACCTGAGCTTCGTGCGGCTTCACGACGACCCTGAAGGTGTTTGTATAGGTAATCTCCAAGTCTGGATCGAGTGCTACGTTAGTCAGGGTGATAGCAAGGCCACTCTCAGGCACCAGTGTTAGCAACAGATGAAGGACACACCTTGAAATATATGAGCTCGGATTTTCGTGCACTCTGCTGTCCACCCGACAACTTTGCCCTTCTCTGTTTCCTAATTTTGATGCATGGGTTTACATCATCGTTGGATCCTTTGTTGCGTGAACTTGGTGTTTTTAATCTTAGCCTGTACCAAAACAGAAACAACCACGCCCAGGGCGGTCGGCTCTACCACCACAGATCAGGGTTGGCTTGTACCAAAGAGCCTTCTTATAGATGGTGGTCCAGGCAAAGATGGTATTCCCTCCATCGATTCGCCAAAGTTCACGATCGCCTCCAAAGTGGACTTTTTGACGGATGAAGATCTGGTCTTAGTAATCTCAATGAGTGATCGGGTTAGAGCATACCCACTGGACATTCTCGATTGGCATGAGATCGTCAATGATAAGCTAGACGGGATACCATATGCAGTGACCTATTGTCCGCTCACAGGTACAGGTATTGCATGGGATCGGTTGGTCCAAGGGATGGAAACAACCTTTGGTGTATCGGGATTGCTTTACAACTCCAACCTCATGCCTTATGACCGCTACAGTGAAAGCACTTGGTCGCAGCAGCGACTAGATTGTGTCAATGGCACCCTGTTGGGTACTCCTGTAGGCACCTTTGAGATGGTAGAAACTTCATTTTCATCCTTTAGGTCCGCTTATCCCGAAAGCGAGGTGCTGAATCTTGAAACCGGTTTTGATCGCCCTTACGGTGATTATCCTTATGGAAGATATCTGGACCATGAAGAATTGTTGTTCCCGGTGACTCGACGTGATCATCGTCTACCACTAAAAGAACGCACGCTGGGTGTGCTGATCGGTCGTGATGGGAAGCGAGTATATCGTTTTCGACAGGACCAAGTTAGCACTGAAATCTTGCGTGACACCTTGGGCGGGCAAGCGCTTGTTGTAGTGCGCAACCCAGTGTACAACTTTTTGGTAGCCTTCGAAGATAACGGTCTCTCTCTGGACCTCATCGAAGATGCTTTCCCGGTCGTATTGACAGATCAGGAAGGGAATACCTACGATTTCTTGGGCAAAGTAATGCAAGATGCTACAAATGCCAATCCGCTTTCACTCCCGAGGCAATTTATGGGATATTGGTTTTCCTGGGGCACCTTCTACCCTGGCATTGATCTATCGGAATGGTGACGTAAATATCCCATAATTAAGGTGGTATTGATGAAATCGCACTTTGGTGCAGATGTCCGCTCAGAGCATCATCATGAACTGTGCAGATCGACGAGATCCCAACTTTGTTTATCAATCCCGAGGAAGCTTTACTCCCTCTTCAAAAAAAAACTCGTTACAAGGCCAGCCCATCATTTGAACCAATAGGATAATTTCATGGCCAGTCCCCTGTCTTTATTCCTGAAATCACCGGTGTAGGAATTTCCGGTATAAATAATGAACAAATCGGAGACGGGGGCAAAACGCCATTGGAGCCTGATGTTCAAATTAAAATTATCAATCTGATTGTTATATTGGGCAAAGGTCGTAATGAAGAATTTATCGGTTAAAGTAAGATCCAGTTTGGGTCCAATCAAGAAAAGCTGAGCGCTGTTGTAGGGATCAGGTAGTGAAATCTCATTATAGTTGGAAATGACCGATATACTGCCATAAGGTTGCACCCGATAATTAAACTCCGTCCCGAAAGTCAGCCTTGTTCCATTGAAGTATCCTCCATAGCCACTGACCCAAGTGCAGTAAAACAAACGCCGTGTATCGGAAGAGAAACTGACTTCTGCACTTTTCCAGTGATATTCACTTCCGGAATCGAGTTTATGACCATTGGTATTAGTAGGATCAAAAGATCGATTGAGCTTAACGAATTGTTCATTCACCTTGAAACTGAGCTCATTCCTGTTTCTCCAGCCAATCGAGTACTCAATCTGAGACCGTCGGTCAGTCATATTCAACTCGGGGTTGAAAATGATGGTGAATTCAGCACTCGGACCGTGAGTTAGGATTTTGCTACGGGCGGGGAAGAATGTATATTCTATAGATGGTGAGGACTCCAGGTAACCTTTTCGTCTGATGTATCCTACTTCGGCTTCATAATCTGTTCCCACCCATGACTGATCCATGGTGGCTGTAAAATATTTTGTGGCATATCTAATGCTGCCGAAGGCAGCTGCTGAAGCGTGAGAAGCTTTAGCATGGAATGCCTGGTGGTAAAAAACCTTGCCGGCCCACCGATCATCCGGACTCGCCATATTATACTCCACTCCAGCCACAGTGTTAGATCTCTGTCCCGAATACGACGGGTCGATTTTGTCATCCGTCACTAATTTGTTGACAAGAAATGCCACAATATTTGAGCGGCTGAAGACACGCCTTTGCAAGACTGCCGCTGCAAAATTTGTCGATGGTACAATATCCTGTGATGACGTCTGCATATCCATCACTCCAATTCTCCAGTGTTCCCCTAGCTTTCCACTGAGTCTTCCACCTCCCATAACAGGTGCATTGAGTCCGATTCTCCTTGAGAAAAAAGGCTGAATACCACTGTTTCCCAGGTTAGCAAATAAGTCCGTGTTTTCAAGAAAAAATTGTCTTCTTTCAGGGAAGAAGAGTTCAAAACGGTCGAGGTTTGTTACCTGCTGATCTACTTCGACCTGGGAATAATCTGGATTTACTGTGACATCGAGATTGAGCGAGGTCGAGAGGATCATCTTGGCATCAAGTCCTCCACGACCCCTCCACTTCGTCTCTCGGTCGACTTGGTTGTCGACAGAAGCTGTTCCTGCAACGTAGGGAATCAGCGATAATCCCAGTCCCGCTTTTTGCAATGGTTCCTCCCATATAAGTGATCCGGCGAAAGCAAGATTGTTGTGTTTAAACTGACGAGGCATAGGTGCCCAGGCTGATTTTTCATTGGTTTTGAGATCTAGACGCCCAAAATTTATTCCCCAAATCTCCGCTCCATCAAAATAGCGGAGACTGCGAAAAGGAATGCATATCTCTGCAGTCCAACGGTCATCATAACTCTTTACTGCGGATTTCCACTTGGTATCCCAGGTATATGCTACTTCATCCCCGTCAGATTCTATCCCATCTCTTTGCACTCCTGCTTCAGAGACACCAAATGCAAAACCATTAGTCAAGTCATTATAGGTGTCGATAAAAAACATAAAATTGTCATTGCTGCTAAAGCTCCAATCTCTTCTTAAGGACTGAATGGGTCTTTTCCCAGGAGTGGGATCATAACAAATGGCAGCGACATAGAGGTTGTCTTGGTTGTAGGTGACCATAGCTACCGTCTGCGCTAGCGCATAGCCGGTATCCGTAGGTGTAACACGATGGAAATTCTTCGCAAGTTTCGCTGCCATCCATGGTGTCTCATCAAAAATCCCATCCAGCTTTATTTCCTGATCGGTCATCTTAATATGAATCTGGTACTTTTCACGGTTGATGCCATTTGCCTGAGAGAAAAGGACCATTTGCCCAGCTGGAAGGAACACGACTAATATCAGTATCTTGCAGTGACACCTTGTCATTATAGACCTACTCTATTTTTGGATTTCGACGAACTATGACATGGACAGCAGCTAGGTGGATCGAGTATAGACAGTACATCGAGTTCTGATCTCATGGCCGCTTCATCTCCCGGTTGACTGCAGCACTTTTCTACCAGATCTATCTGCGGTTGCGCACGTCGACAAAATAATAGACCACTGCTGTTACAATCGAGAGAAAGAATGCAGCTGCCGTCCAAAGTACCTTGGTAAGCGTTGTGTACCGCGAAGACCTATTGGTTCATACATCGTAAGTGACCCATATAAAAGCGGCCAATGCTACCAGGCCAAAAAGTCCTTCTATTGCTCCCATGCATACAAGTTACAATAGATTTAGATCTTCAACAAGATTTCTACCCTCTGAGATTTAGGCTCTCCAAGCATTTATCCGACTGCTGGAGTTACAGGATCCTAGCCTCCTTCCTTAAGTCTAACTCCAAGATTGCTTCTTCACCATATTGTGCCTTCAGAGAAAACCCTCGTTTTTTTAGGATGTAGGACATACGGTTATTGTCATTTAAGACTTCTGCAGTTATCTTATCGATTCCTCTTTCTCTAGAAATCTCCAAAATGAAATCTGTCAAAACGCTGCCAAGACCCTGATTCTGCCAGGGGTCCGCCACGAGGATGGCATACTCGGCCGAATTGTGCCAAGCATCATTTATTGCCCGTACTACACCCGCCATCTTTCTGACTCCACCTTCTTCCACTTCTGCGATAATGGCCATTTCACGGTCATAATCAATTTGGGTAAATCGAGCGAGGGCATTGTGACTTGCATCGAATGAATAGCTGAAGAATCGATAGTACAGTGACTGCTTAGATACAGATTCAAACATGGCACGTTCTAGAGGTTCATCTTCCGGTCGAATTGGTCTAAGGACAGCTGTTTGTCCATTTCTCATCTTAAACTTCCTGAGGTACTGGGTTGGATATGGAGATATCACTAGGTGACTATGCGGTGTCATTGCATCATATGTAGAATGCTTATCCAACACCACATGGGCATCCAGCGCCAAACCACCTACTTCGTCTATTACATAAGGATTGATGTCGATCTCCTGAATTTCTGGAAGATCCATGAGTAAGTAGGCAAATTTGACCAATAAAAATTGAACAGCTTTGATGTCAACTGCGGGCATTCCTCGATAGCCCTGCAACAACTTATATACCCTCGTTTCCTCAATCATGCGTCTAGCTAGTGCCATATTTAGGGGAGGAAGGCCCATCTTTGTATCCTTGTAAAGCTCTACCAGAACACCACCGCTTCCGAATACAATGACCGGTCCAAAAGTGGCATCCTTTTTTGTTCCGACCAGTAGCTCATATTTTTTATCAATCATTTTTTCGACCCTCACACCTTCAATGATTGCATCAGGGCAGTTTTCACGCGCATTAGATATGATTGTCTCAAAAGCTTCTCTCACTGTATTTTCAGATTCAATATCCAGTACCACTCCTCCGATATCTGTCTTATGTCCGATATCCTGAGAGGCTATTTTCATGACCACGGGAAAACCGACCTCGCAAGCGTATCTTGCCGCTTCAGTAGGTGACTGCACCACTTTTGCCGGAGGTGTTGGAATATCGTAGTAATTCAAGAGCTGCTTGGCTTCCTGTTCAGTCAGTTGAAATCTACCCGCATTGATGATTTTTCGAACTAAGTCTTTTGCCTCCGCCTTCTCAAAATGCATACTTTCCGGCACATCGGGAGGTGTTTCATACAGCAACTCCAGGTTTCTGGTGTACTGATCCATGCGGAGGAAGACATCAACTGCACTTTCTGGGTATCTATAGTTCGGTATTTTACCTTCCTCCAAGATTTCTCTCCCCGCTTTCACTTCCTGCTCTCCCATCCAGCAAGCAAACATCGGTTTATCTTTTTTTTCAGCAATAAACACTTTAGCAACCTCAACTGGATCTGTGACATCCTGAGGTGTCAAGATGACAAGAATCGCATCGACATTTTCATCGTCCAGACAGGCCTGAATAGCTTCCTTGTACCTCTCGGGGTCAGCATCTCCTAATACATCAATGGGATTGTTGTGACTCCAATGACTCGGCAGTACCTGATTCAACCGTTCCATGGTCTCTGGAGAAAGGTGGGCCAGTTGACCATCGGTGCCAACGAGAAAGTCTGTGGCCAAGACGCCGGGTCCTCCGGCATTGCTCACAATAGCCAAGCGGTTGCCCCTTGGCAAGGGCTGCAAAGCCAAGGCCTGGGCCATATCAAATAATTGTTGGATGGTGTCAACTTGCAAAATACCAGCACGTTGGAAAGCTGCTTGATATGCCGCATCATTTCCAGCCAGCGCACCGGTATGTGATAGAGAAGCTCTGGCTCCCGCCTCGCTCTTGCCTGATTTCAACAAAATAATTGGCTTATTTCGTGCAAACGCCCTAGCTGCGCTCATGAACCTCCGGGCATCTTTCAAGCCCTCCAAATAGATAAGAATACTGGAAGTGTTAGGATCCTTGCCAAAGTAATCAATGAGGTCAGCAAAATCGACATCCACCATGGATCCAATAGAGACGAAGTGGCTAAAGCCCACACGCTGGTCAATTGACCAATCCAAAATGCTGGTGCAAAGTGCACCGCTTTGAGAGATGAAAGCGATCTTCCCGGGAAGGGCCATACCCGATGCAAAACTTGCATTGAGCCCTATGGAAGGATTGATAAAACCCAAACAGTTGGGACCAACCACCCGCATATTATATTCCTTGGCAAGTCGAAAGATCTCGTGGTACATCCGTTTTCCCGCAGCCCCAGTTTCGCTAAAACCAGCAGATAGAATAAGCAGACCACCAACGCCAGCCTTCCCGCATTGCTCAACAATCCTTAGTACTAATCTTGCTCGAGTAGCAATGATAGCCAGATCAATGGTATCCGGAATATCCTGAACCTTTCGGTAACTTGTGAGACCAGCTATGGTAGGATGTCCAGGGTTTACCGGGTAGACCCTACCCTCAAAATCGCCCCGTAATAAATTGTTGATCAGTGCATTTCCAACGGTTCTCTTTTGATCTGAAGCACCAATGGCAGCAATGGTTCTGGGGCGAAATATTTTTTCCAGTTGGTGTACCATGATGGTGTGATTTAGGTATTGCAAACAACTCCCTAGTTAGCTAGCGGTAATGCTGCAAATTTGATCGTAAACGAACGTTGCTTCCCTGATGACGATCATATACTGATATGAAATTCCTCACTTAGGTGTGGCGATCGGCAGTAATTTGGTCTCTAGCAATATCGAGCTGCTGTTGAACTACTGCACCCGATATTATGACCGGCAGTTTTATACCCGCACAAATTTCAACCAGGATGTCTTAACAAAGTTTGGTCGAATTTTGAAGGAATATTGTTCAGATTTAAGCCAAGTAGAGCTCGGCATATATTACAATATATTACTCAACCTAGATCCTTTTGCTAGACTGTGCCGACATTCTTGACTCGTAGACAGATAAACACCAGTCATTCATCAAGATACCAACACTACGATTAGTGGACTGAGACAATAGTCCAAGCCATATGGTGACCTTGAGATCACCATCCATCCCTCAGATACCATAGAACAAGTCTTCTTCGTGCGTTGCACTTAGATTCGGGTATCCGAATGCTGAGTCATTATAACCACTTTTACTTAATTCAAAAAAACGATACGATGAAAACATTACAATCGATTAGCACTCAACTACCAACTTGGATCGCACTTGTCGTTTCCTTTATGATGATTCTCCCCTCATGCACAAAAGATATCGAGCTAAGGGAGCTAGGTGGAGAGCCTTTGATCCATCCATCCGTCTCCAAATATACCAGGGGAACAATTCCTCCTTCTCTGAAGAAGAGGTCTATACTATGCACTTTGTTACAAAAGGTGATCGAGAAGATCAGTTCCTTATCTCAAATTTTGCCAATCTCAAAACTGATGTGCATGGATTTGCAGATGGAGATGGCATTAAGATCCCCAGGCAAAACCTAGGAAAGTGGATGGCCATGCAAGGACCGAACCCTCAGGATTGGCAGTGACCAATCATTTGTATGGGATGACAAAGGATGATAAGGCAGATTGGCTACGCAGGCTGGGGTTCTTAATTCGCAAGCTACTGAACATCTATGTGGATAAAGATAACGAGTACTACGATCGGTTAACTCAGATGTACGAAGAGCATTACATAGAAACAGCAGATAAAAAAGGCAATCCACCTCGCCCCAAAGAGAAAGAAGAAATGAAAGCTGGTGGCATTCAATCGATGCATGATCCCGATGCAGCTTATCGATGTAAAGGGGCGTGGGAATGCCAGACAACAAGTAAGTGGCTACAGCGCCAATATAACGGAGACCACCGAAGGTGATTTAAGGTTGATTACAGACGTTCAGGTAGAAAAAAAGACCCAAAGTGATAGTGGTTATCTAGAAAGTGCTGCCAAAAAGACCACGGAGGTGACCCAACAGCCTATTGATTGAACAAGTTCATACGGATGGCGGATACGACAGTATTGAAAATCGCACTCGATTTGCAGATCATATTGGTTTGCAACGGCACCAGGCAAAATGTACTGGCAGCAAAAAACAATGTCAATTTAAACGAAAGGTAGATGGGACTATATTGATCTTTGATCCCACCACGGATTGCTGGTATGAAGCAGTGAAGTCTCGAGGAGGTAGATATCGAATACCCACATCTCAAAGGCGAACCAAATACAGATATTTTAACGTGAATAATGTTTAAGCAGCATCGAGCAATAACTGATTGCTAACCTCTTTAAGTTGTTCAAATTTGAGAGAAGGCTTTTTAGGTAAGAAGTGGTATGTGCACAGACCGGATAATAGATTGTTCATGAAACCTTGGATAGATCTGTGTCGAGTATGTTCTATGGAGCAGATGTTTTTCAACTCATCATTGACAGACTCTATGAGCGACCGTTTACGTAGCAATAACTTGTCCTCGTCTGAGAGATTTTGCTTTTTCATGTTTCTTCTTCTTTTGTAAATCAGACTAATTGCGTCGTTCCAAAGTAAGTCAGCTAATTTTGTGGATATATATCCTCGGTCACCATAAAGTTTACCAAAGATTGATTGAACTAAACTATTGATTACCTTTAAGTTGCGGTCATCGGTAGTGGCCTTAGAGAGATAAAACGAAAGCAACTCACCCTTGTCATTGATGATTAGGTGGAGCTTAAAGCCGTAAAACCAACCCATTGTACTCTTGCTTTTGGTGGCAATATTTTTGAAAACTCTATGCTGTTTTTCTCTTTTGATATGACAGACTTTTAAGGTGGTGGAATCAATAAAATTGACTCCTCTGCTATGGCCAAGACATTGTTGATTTAAGAAGAAGAAAAATGGAATAATGAGTTTTTTCTGAGACTGATTAAAACGCTCATAAGTAACCAGATTTGGAAATAGATCGATCCAATGCTTGCAGACATAGCCGTTATAGAAAGCCTTAAAATTGGTGTGATGACTCAGGTGGAAGGCAATGTAAATGGTCATCATTTCGGAGTCAGCAAGCTTGGATTTTCTGTTTCTAATCCGTTTTAAGCCGCTCTGGAGCCTCATAGAGTTGATTTGGTCGTCAAATTCTTTAAAAAAGTCATCAACTTTGACAAAAATCTCGATAAGTTTATCTATATTTATGAGAGGAGAATTGTTTATTATATGATTGGTTATCAACATTTAATATATTAAACATTCTCCTATTTTTATACTATAATCACTGCTTTTTCTTATCCATTATTCACGTTATTTTAGTGTAGCTCAAGTCGAGGCAGGAATTGCTTTGGACAAGGTCAGAGCTAAGGAAATTAACAAAGGAATTAGGGCCAATGTCGAAGCAACAATCCATCAAGTATTTCACACATTGAATGGTGGAAAAAGTAAGTACCGAGGTCTGCTTCGACATAAAATATTTGTGACCTCCCGCTCTCTTTGGGTTAATTGTCGAAGAATAACTGCCCAAACAAACCAAAAATCACTACTCGATACGATTTTTGTCCAAATCACACTTTTAAAACGCCTGTCTTTATCTTTAGATTGGCGATATAGTAGTGCTGCACTGTCCTTTAATTATTGTCAGTATTCATCATGATGGGCCCGAATCACCACAAAATCTGCTTTGCACCCACTTTCCGGAGTGAACTCACTAGTCTAAGAGACACTATTTCTAACTATCAACTTTGCTTCAATAAAATTCGATGTGAAGAATATTAATGAAGAGGGCAATCTCTAAACGCTACTTATTTTATTATTTATTTATCACCGATCGCATGGTAATTATAAGCACTGTGCATCCAGTCTTGGTAGAGATCTACCAACTCTCCAGCAACCTTGGGATACTTTTCTATCAAATTGGTTGTTTCAGTTTTGTCAGATCGCATGTCGTACAGTGCCCACGGGTTAAAATTATCGGAAACCAAGCGCCACGGTCCTTTACGTACTGCCTTTCCTTTTCCATATTGCCAGAATAAGGGATCATGATGAACCACATCTTCCTGACGAAATATCGGAACCAAACTTCGTCCCTGCAAGGGTGAGATGTCTCTCACCGGATAATCAGTAGGATACTCCATGCCGGCCACATCGATTAGGGTAGGCATAATATCAATAAAATGACCCACCTCATGGCTAATCTGATTTTTTCCTTTAATTCCATCTGGCCAGAAGGCTATAAGGGGGGTACAAGTACCTCCCTTATGAGCCTGCACTTTATGAAGTCGAAAAGGGGTGTTGCTCACATTAGACCATGATTTGCTGATCTTGGTCCAACGAGCCATAGAGCCAATTTCTCCCCGAGTAGTAGCACCTCCGCTGTATCCGCCTGGATTTGAGGTGCCCCCGGGTGCGCAACCATTGTCGGAAGCGAACAAGATTAGGGTATGATCAAGTTCTCCCATTTGCTGGACTTTATCTACGATTCGACCAATATTCTGATCCATCCGGTCAATCATAGCTGCATAGACCGACATGATATGATCTTCATGATTTTTCTCTTGTGCTGTAAGATCCTCCCATTTTTGGTAAGTTGAAACAGATAATGGAAAGCTTTCGTCGACAAGACCCATTGCTTTTTGACGATTGTAACGAGCCTGCCTGATCACTTCAAATCCATCCATATATTTACCCTGATACTTGGTGATGTCTTTTGGCCAGGCTTGGAGTGGATCGTGGGGAGCAGTATAGGCCAGATAGAGAAAAAACGGTTTAATTTCATCTTGATATTCCTGCAGGTATTTCAGTGCATAATTGGTAAAGTAATCCGTAGTATAGAAGTCGTCTTCTTGTGGCGTGTATGGCTCTAATATCTGCCTATCGATGCACCAGGTACGTGGTTGAAACTTTGCCCTCTTCTTGGCCGGTGGATCTTCTCCATCACGTTGTAAGCCCGGATTAAAATAGTTGCATGCCCCGTCACGTAATCCATAATAACGGTCAAATCCCAGGTCCATCGGATGATCCAATCCATGGTGTTTACCAGTCATCAGGGTGCGATAGCCGGCTTTTCGCAATAATTCTGCTAGGGTTACACTGTTTTGAAAGTGCGCTGGCTTGTCGTTCATGCCACATTGCTGAGCATAAAGACCAGTGAGCAGACTGGCTCTTGATGGGAAGCATTTGGCGGTGTTGTGAAATTGGGTAAAGCGAATCCCTGCACTCGCCAATTTGTCTAAATGAGGTGTATGGATTTCTCCACCGTAGCATCCGATGTCAGACCATCCCAGATCATCGGCCAGAATAAGGATGATATTAGGCCTTCTGTTTTGTCCAATCGGATCAGACCATCCAAATGAGGAACATATCAGGCTTGCAATCATGGTTATCCAAAGAGGATTGATGGCCAACTTAATTTGTACACGGGATAGGCTATGCATATTTTTTCCTTATGTAATATTCTAATAAGGTTCTGCTCATTCTAGGAATCGGATATTTCTTCAATGATATGACTGATTTCTAGCAACACCTAACTGCGGTGAGCTACCAGCTGGTGCCTTGAATTTCCAGCCAGATTTGGAATGAAGATCGACATCACATTAAGCCGATCGACATCCATCTCTGTCAGAATGAGTTGCCACCTTAGCAGAGCAACGAGGTTTTCCAGCATGTTACTATTGTAGCTATTATAATCTGACTCTTGCAAAGGAGTATACCCCAGTGCTCAATAATGATTGAAAATCAATATCCCGGATTCTGCTCCAAATTTCCCTCCAGATTTTTCTCCATTTCACTAAATGGAATCGGCCACAAATTGTGGTGATCCTGGTAATTTGGGCCATTCACCGAATTATATTTTTGGGTTCTTTCCACCAATAATCCCAACCGAGCTAGGGTCAACAAACGAAATTCCTCCACATACAATTCGCGTGCTCTTTCATCTAGGATGTAATCTATGTTTACTTGATCAGGTGAAATCTCAGGTGCTTGAGCTCGCCTCCTGACCGTGTTAATATCTTCAGCAGCCATATCCAAATTGCCTGCTCCCAAATATCCTTCAGCTCTCAACAAATAGGTTTCTGCCATTCTTATGGCATACTTTTCACGGAAAGCGTGATGGCTCCATGAAACTTCTCCCTCAACCGATGGGTTAGCTACAAAAGCTGGGGCTGGTTGGTTGCCTGGTGTGGAGACCTTAGTCATCCAAGGATAAAAATTTCGAGTGGTGTCATTAAGGCTTGCCAATCGCACGGGCAGATTATCTTTCAAAGCCCATTTGCCATTGTGATCACTGTCTGGATTTCTTACGAGAAAATCCCTGACAATGTTGGCATCAGAGTTGCGAATATCCTGACCAAATCCACTACGGTCCCATAAAGTATGAAAGAAAAAATGCGTGGGGCGCAGAAATCCAGAGCTTCGACCACCGGTAAAAGCGTTGGGCTTTGGCACCAGCGGTTTCGTTTTTCCATTGTTGTTTTCGACTTTGGCTTGCCAGAGGCGTGGAGAAAAGATTCGTTCTAATAATGGCCCACCCGATTGACTCGCCTCAAAGCCACCGGGCGTTTCCCATTCGTATTGCAAAACCCACAGTGCTTCACTATTTCCACTTGATCGATTCTGATTTCCTTGTCTGAATAAGTCCCAATATACGTCAGTATCGTACTGAGGTATCAGAAATTTTTCGTTGGCCCTGGTGCCAAAACGCTCAGTCATTAGGGCGGTACTGGGATGATCTATGACAGTAGATGCCGCATTAATCGCATCTTGCCATCTATTGAGAGAAATATACACTTCTGATATCACGTGGTAAGCTGCCAGATTACCAACACGATGGTCCTCCACATCATCAATGTCTGGGAGATTCTTGGAGGCTTCTTCTAAATCCAATGCCGCATGTTGATAAACCTCCTCCCTTGTGGCCCGGATAAAATCTCTATTTGGTGATTTGGTTTCTTCCAAGACGAGGGGCACACCACCGAAAAGATTAGCCAGCATTTTATAGCATAGACCTCTAAAAAACTTTGCCTCCGCAATAAATAACCTTCTCTCGTCTGCAGTCAATTGATTATTCTCGGAAGGAGCTCTGCCAATGATGACATTGGCATCGAAAATAATCCGATACGCCGGGGCCCAAAGAGCATTGAGCATAAGATTGTTCGTCGGCAGGTAAATGGAAGATATGTCGGTTTTGAAACCAATATTTTTATGCAGATAAAAAATATCAGTGGCTTGGACTCCAGCTGATGGAAAAAGATCTTCATCATCATCGGAATGAAAATCATCGCGCATCCTGCTATGCAAGTTTATGACAGCCGCTTCAAAATCCTCGGCTGATCCAAATGAATTTTCTGGAGAAAAGAAGTCAATGGGTTGAGTTTCTAAAAAAGCATCCTCATCGCAAGAAGAAAAAAATGTTAGACATAAAAGGCCTGCAAATGCTAAAGATCTATATGTGAAATTCTTCATGGTTGTCGTATTTGTATTTCGTAAAATCAAGTTTCTCTCTTGTCTACTAAAAAGATAGATCCAATCCAATGCTGTAACTTCGCATCACTGGTCTCCCCTGATCATTGATACCAACTCCCGTTTCCGGGTCCCAGCCAGGCCAGTCGGTCATGGTAAATAAGTTTCTACCGCTTAGGGTCACTCTCAAGCTTTCGATTGATTTTAGTGTTTCTGCACCGAGGGAATAGGACAAAGATGCGTCCCGTAAACGAACAAAGTTTCTTTGCGTGTAGCGGTTGCCACGTATGCCATTCGCTCCCTTAATACCTGGTCTCTGATATCTGGTATCTGTTGGGTTTTCTGGTGTCCAATAATTCAATCCCTCTGGAAACGCCTGATTAAAATGGGTTTCCGTATTAAAAATACTCAAGCTGTATAAATTGTCTTCACCGAGATAGCGGCTTTTACCTCCCTGTACTGAATTAATGAAAAACCGAAAGGTCCAATTTTTCAAAGTCATGACACTGTTGACGCCTAATCGGTATGCTGGCAATCGGTTGCCAATGATCGATCTATCATCGCCATTCCACTTCCCGTCACTGTTAAGGTCAACCACCTTATACGAACCGAATTCATATCCGCTCGGTATCTCATCACTCAGTTGCCAAAAACCATCGGTTGTATAGTCGTATATGGCGCCAAGTGACTGACCTATAAACAATCCTTCGGAGGTGAGATCATCTTCTTGTCCGTCTCCATCCACATCAAAACCAAGGAGTGTATTAATTTTGTTTCGGTTGCGGGAGAAACTAATGTCGGTGGACCACTTGAAATCCTGTGCACGAATGTTTACAGAGGAAAAGGTGATTTCTAGGCCTTTATTATGGATTTCCCCCAGATTGTCTGGAAAGACATCGAATCGATTTAAGGCGGGTATGTCCACTTCGTATAACAAATCGGAGGTATTGCTATTGTAATAATTTATACTTCCGCTGAATCTTCCTTCCATGAGTCTAAAATCGACTCCCAGATTTATGCCAATGGTTTTTTCCCACTTTAGATTCGGGCTTTCCAAAGCGCTTATCCATTGGGCAAATAAAGATGTTCCATCCGCGGTCACATAACCGGGTTCTCCATCTACTTCTGCTAGTATCTGATACCTGCCTATGGTCCGGTTTCCTGTAGCACCATACGAGGCTCTAAGCTTCAACCAGCTTAGCCATTCCGGAGCACGCTGAAAAAATGGTTCTTCTGAGATGATCCATCCCAATGCCACTGATGGAAAGATGCCAAATTTGTTTTCTTTGCTAAAGCCGGAAAAACCATCTCGCCGCACCGTACCTGTGACCAGATATCGATCCATAAACCGATAACTAATTCTACCCATGTTATACAGGCTTGATTCCTTCCATCCTCCTGAAAAGACTTTTTGCTGGTCGGCAGCCGCTACTTGGAGACTATTAAAACCTAAAACACTCTTGACAAAATTTGCACCCTGAGCCTCGGTATATCTAAGATTACGTTCTTCCACTCCATAAAGCAGGGTTACATCCAATTCGTGATTATCTCCAAAAGCTCGACTATACGTAAGAATATTATCTGCACTCCATGAATTTTGGACTTGATCCCTTTTCGAACCAAAACCTTGGAAGCTAAATCCATGCGGTTGGAAAACGTTATCGACATTGGATTGATAGTTGTTCCCAAATCTGAATTGGTAAGATAAACCCCTTACTGGCAAATCCACTGTGCTTGTAAAAATACCATTGAGATTCAATCGTTTGTCTTCAACCTCCGCATCATCCTCTATCAGCGGATTAATAGGGTTTCCGTAGGGCCGCTCTACCAATTCACGATCCGCATCCCAAGGTGTAGCATAGGGCTCAATGAATCGATCGCTGTTGCTATAAGTTTCAGGTCCATAGCTGCTGATGGAAAGGAAGCTTTGTAAATCAATTTTCAGCCAGTTCGTGACTTTGGTACCTAAATTTATTCTTCCATTAACCCGACTAAAGTATTCATCTCTCAAATTACCATCCTGTTTTGTGTATCCGATAGAAGCAAAATAGTTGCTGAATTCATTTGAATTTGACATCGAGAGATTGTGCTTCATCAAAAATGGGTTATCACGTGTCACATGATCGTACCAATCAAATGAATTGCCCGCTTCAAACTGATTGATTTCGTGATTGGTCTTGAAGTTGGTAGTTTGGGCCCAATCTGGATTGGGCTGCAGATAATCGGGTGCTAATCGGCTTTGCTGTATATCTGACTCCTCCACTTTTTTAATGAAAGCATCTGGACCTTGGGCACGAAGTTCGTGGCTGGGTTCGGAGATTGACATCTGGCTTGAGAAATTAATGACCGGTTTCCCGGCTTTGTTGCCCCCAGTTTTTGAAGTCAGTAGGATTACGCCATTGGAGGCCTGAGAACCGTAGATCGCTGTCGCGCTAGCATCTTTGAGTACCTCTATTGATTTTATATCAGACGGATTGATATCAATCAAATTTCCCCGATATATGATGCCATCTACGACAATTAGGGGCGCCAATTCACCGGAAAGTGAAGTTTGTCCTCGAATGGATATGGAAGGATTTTCACCCGCCCTATCCACCTGGCCCACATTAAGTCCCGGTACAGCCCCGGCAATACCTTGCATAATACTTACATTGGGTTGTTGGTCGATGGCTTCCAGATCCACACTTTCAACAGATCCCGTGACATCACGCACCTTCGCTGTACCATAACCTATCACCACAATCTCATCCAGGGACGAGATGTTTTCTTCCATAGTGATCGCAAATGATGTTTGATCTCCAATAGTTATCTTCTGTGACTTATATCCGGTATATGAGAAGATCAGCGTAGTTGCGTTATCTGGAACATCTAAAGTGAAGGTGCCATCCAGATCAGTGACGGTTCCAATATCAGTCCCTTCAATCAGAATGTTGACGCCAATCATTGGTTCACCTGTGTTGTCGGTTACCTTGCCTGTGACCATCACCCTTTTGGTAAGCATTGCCACTGAATTGGCAAGACGATCCAACCTCAAGGAGCGACTATTGCTATTTTGGTGTAACATCAATGTGCCACCAGAACCCAATTTATCTATTCTTTTGATGTGCTTTCTCAGCTTTTTGGTTTTACGATCCCCTTCCTTTCCTTCTTTGTAAATGATGAAAAATGTCTCGCTGAAGGACTCATATTGAAATCCAATGGGAGTCAGTAAGCGATCAACAGCAGAATTTAAAAGTTCATCCTCCACAAACTTGAAATCAGGTTTAACTGAACCCACAGTTTTGGAGTCATACGAAAAGAATACTTGAAACCTTTCGCTGAATTCATCCAGAATTTGTGGTAGCGGTCGCTCTTGAGGTGTACCCATTAGTGGCAATGTATATAACCAAAAGAAAGCAACTACCCATGATGCGTTTGGTTTTAACTTGAACGTTCCTAATTTCATAACTCACATTTTTAAGTATTAACTGCATTCGGAGTGTCAATCATTCGATATTGACGCTTTGATTTCTAATGAATAATCAATTTGTCACCCTTTCTGGTGACCTGGGAGTTGAGCGTTTTTTCCAAAATTGGAATAGTTACCTCCAACTTGTCCATGGGAACTGCCACTGTCTTGATTTTGCTTAGTAAATTCTTCCTAGTTATCACGATGTCAAGACCATAGATGTCTTCAATTTCTCCTAAAATTTCATCTACAGTGGCATCTTTCATGATCTTCACACCATCTTTCCAGGAGGTGTGTTCATCTGCAGGTACTTCGCGCAATTTCTTGACCAGCAATTGATTCTTTGATGAATAAGACAGAAAATCTCCTGGTTCGAGTAGCTCTATCTCCGTCCCTAGGTCGAGCTTCACACCACCATGTTCAAGGAAAACCTCAGTGGCTTCACCTCGACTATTCACGTTAAATGCGGTCCCAAGGACTTCAATTTCAAGGTCTTTGGTAACTACACTAAATGGTGCGTTGTCCATCTTGCTGACATCAAAAAAAGCTTCTCCCTCCAGGTGAACTTCTCTGCTCTGTACAAAGCTTGAATTTTGTCGATATTTTAATAAAGAATGTGCATTTAGCTTTACCACAGAACCATCTGGCAATTCTATAGACCTCCATTCACCATAAGCCGTTTCGACAATTTGCCAATTTCCATCTGGTCGGGCTAGAAACCAGGTCATGGATGCCACCAATAAGACGGTTGCTGCTGCAGCAATCCCATAATGTCTGGGAAGTCGTTTCGGTGATCTAGTCTGACTTTGAATTTCCTTCAAAATTTTTGTGGACAGTTCCGGAGTGATGTCATGATCGAGCAATTCATCACGTAACCACTCTTTGTGCATGATGTCTTTCAGGATGCTTAGATCATGCTCCTTCAAGTGATGTTGCAACAATTCTAGCTCACTCTTTGTGACGGTTTTATCAAGGTATTTTTTTATGATTTCTTCAATCACCATAAGTAGTCCTGTTTTATTAAGTACGAATGAAACCTCACTTCACCCTTATTCACCTGCCTATTTTTCTTCACCTATCTGCATCACTGTCTCCTTTGCACCAAAATGCTTGCTACTGGCAATCATAGCGCATTGAGTCGATTCCCGATTCACGGATCCCATTTAGGACAAAATGTGCGGTCGAGAACCTGCCTCCCACAATCACAACTGATTCAGTGGTGATATCGTCATGTGAGCAATCGCACATTCATTGAGGAATGGTAGTGGTTCGTTTGCTTGGCCACCAAGAATTACATTGCTGTTGATGAGGATGGGTGAGAGGGAGAATCATTGGCTTGTCAATCAAAACTGGGCCTTCGTTTCATAAACAGGTATGCAGTAAAACGCCGTTATTTTGTGCGCCAGATTGAAGAAGCAAAACCGAGTATTGCTTGTACTGCCTTGGCGGTAGCCGAAGCTACGTAAGGCTTTGGAAGCTGATGAGATGGTGCACAAAGAACAAGTTAGCTGCTTACTAATTTATGAGACGAGACACTTGGTCTGTAGATCACGAGTGACTCAAGTGTTGTAAGCATGTGAGCTATGATTTGTTGGCTAGCAGAACTCCAAAATACCTTGTGATATTCTTTGGAAAGTGTGGTTCCCACAATGGCCAGGGCATTCATTCTGAATTCTGATTAATGAATTGCCATTACGGCATGGTATGAATCTCTCAAAATGGATGGAGAAAGGAGGCCATTTTGCTTCTCAATACTTTCAGTGCTTTGCTCATTTGTATCTCTACTGTTTTTGGCGATACGACTAATTCCTCCGCAATTTCCTTATAGGTCAGCCCCTGATTTCTGCTTAATTGGAAGACTTTCTTTCTCCTAGGTGGTAATGCATTGACGGCCTCTTCTAATCTCTGACTAGCCTCGGAGTGCAACACATCTTGTTCTGTAGTGTGCTCATACAGAGGATGGTTGTGCCGCCAGTCCCTTTCAAATAGATTCTTTCGGGCCTTTTTGCGTAATGTGTCTATAATGAGATTGCGCGTGATTGCAAACACCTGGGAATCGATCGGTTTACTCATCGACAGCATTTTTCGTTTTTCCCATAACTTGATAAATAGTTGCTGAGTTAATTCAACGGAAACAGTTTCGTCCTTGACATAACGCATCACAAAGTTGAACACCTTCCTATGGTAGCATTCATACAATTCTGTGAATGCCTGATGATCATTTTGATGTAATCGCCTTACAATGTTGTGCATGATCATAGAGATAAACCGATCCGAAAATCAAGACCTGATTATCTATCCATCAACAATTTAAAAATTTATTATGAATGGATGACAGCCCATTGTTGGTTCTCTGTAGGCACTCGGCATGAATGAGGCAATGGCTTTTGGAGGAGAATGCTCAGCATAGCATCCCAGAATTGGATGCAGAGACCGAGAACACCCTAGAGAGCTTGCTCAGTACTTGTTGAGCTACAGATCATCGAACAAAATATCAAGATCGAAGATTTGTGAGTTGCCTGATTTGTCACCCCTAAATATTGGGTCAAACTCATCTTGGTCTGAAGAGTCTGTAGTTGCTCGTTGGTCAGCTGGTCAATCCATCCACTTGACTCGACTTCAAAAGTGAAAATCTTGCTACAAGACAGATCTCAACCTCTCTGAAGTAGCCTAAGTGGGCTCCAAGGACCCATGAAATTCTAGCTAATCTGCAGGAAGGATCTTGCGATAGAACCTTGCTCTCCAAAGTAAATACTTATGTCTATGGTCAGAATCTAATAGGTTGGATTTTGCAGCCATTTATTGGGTGACTTACTGTGGCCAAAAAAGGGAAATGTTGCCTCGTTACATTTTCGATCTCCGCAAATTTTGCACGCATCATTCAATAATTATTTGCTCTGTACCGTTACAACCATACATCTTAGCCTACTTATCATGAAGCGCGATTTATACCCCCTTCTGATCCCGTTAGCATTGATTTCCCTTTTGTTGGTCAGCTGTCATTCATCAAGAAATGCCGGTCAAACACAGATTAAGGGTATTCCATTGGCCAATGATCCCTACATCGGCACATGGGACTTTATTGTGAGAAACACACCATCTGGTAATGCAGAAGGAGTCATCAGCATTGAGAGGGAAGGCATGCTATATCGGGCCATCGTGGATTCCGGTCTTGGTAAGATGGCTCTTGATCATGTATCTATTGAAGACGAACGCCTTAAGGGGCACTTTAGGTACAAGGGTTTCAAAGTCAATGTCAAGGGCATCTTTGATGAAAATACCTTAGAAGGTAAGTTGGCTGTTTCTCTGGCGAGTTTTCCTTTAGAAGCCACCAGGAGAAATCCTTAGTGGAGCACTCCCTTTCAGCTTTTTCCTCAATTCGGTAATTTTAGTGCCGCTTGAAAGTAACCACTCTGGTTCTTTCTTCGATGCCATCAATAATTTTCATTATTTAGTGCTTTTGAGCAACTCCAAAAAATACACAAGACAAGATTGCTTCTATCGTCGATATTTTTAGGAGTAGACATTAGCTCTATAACTAAAGAAGATAATATGCCTGGTTTACTACCGCATGTGGATCTGGATGGACTCTTGGAGTACTCGGTGGTCTACACGGATCGTGCCCTTAACCACATGTCACAGATCTTTCAGGATGTTATGAAAGATATTTCAAAAACCCTCAAGACTGTTTACCAGGCTCACTCTGTAGTAGTGGTGCCCGGAAGTGGCACTTTTGCCATGGAAGCAGTGGCCCGGCAGTTGGCCACCCGCCAAAAATGTCTGGTTATTCGCAATGGCTGGTTTAGTTTTCGTTGGACTCAGATCTTCGATGCTGGTCAAATACCTAGCGAATCGATCGTGCTTAAGGCTCTGCCTCTGAACACTGACCCAAAGCCACAATTTAGACCACACGACATTGAGGCGGTGGTGGATGCCATCAGGAAGGAAAAACCTGCCTTGGTTTTTGCGCCGCATGTGGAGACAGCAGCAGGAATGATCCTTCCCGATGATTATTTGGAGGCCATCGCAAGCGCCACACATGAGGTGGGTGGTCTGTTTGTGTTGGACTGTGTCGCCTCAGGTGCCATGTGGGTCAACATGGAGGATTTGGGTATCGATGTACTGATCACCGCTCCTCAGAAGGGGTGGAGTGGATCGCCGTGTTGTGGACTAGTGATGCTCGGTGCCAAAGCAGAAGAGATGATCAAGAACTCAACCAGTACCAGTTTCTCTTGCGATCTCAGGAAGTGGTTGGAGATCATGGAAGCCTACCTGCAAGGTGGACATGCTTATCATGCTACTTTGCCAACCGATGCCCTGAAGCAGTTCTGTACAGTTATGAAAGAAACGGAATCCTTTGGATTTACTAAGACTAAGGTCAGACAAGAGGAGTTAGGTTCAAGAGTCCGGGATCTGCTCGGCAACAAGGGCTACAAAAGTGTGGCAGCCCAGGGTTTTGGGGCTCCTGGGGTCGTGGTGTGCCATGTTGCACAGGATGGTACTAATCCTGTCAAGCAGTTCATGGATGCAGGTCTACAAATTGCAGGAGGAGTGCCCCTTAAATGCGATGAACCCGATGACTTCCAGACCTTCAGGATAGGTCTATTTGGCCTGGATAAATTGAGTAATGTCGATCGCACAGTATCCTATCTGGCAAAGGCGCTCGATCAATTTTGACCGCATTCTATCCGGTGAAAGGATGCTGATAAGGATCGCGGTACCTACGTTTGAGCATGGATTGAGCTTCGTTACTGCTGTCAATATCCATGGAAGCTCTATTGATGGAAATGGCTTGCTGAGTGAGATAAGCTAGGTCAGCATAAATGACGGCAGCCGTGGAGTTAAATCCCTCTGTAAAAGAGCCCTTGATTTTGACGTCGTTATTGCTTTTGATGGCCTCAGCAAATGCCAGAAATTGCTGGACAAACTCTCGGCGGATCTCAGCTTCATATGCTGAAGAACCCAGTTTCACCCGGGCATTTCCAAATTCCTTTCTTTGACGACCGTCGGCAGGATAGACCTCCCAACCGGAATCTGCAGCAAAAATAGTGGCCTTATCTCCACAATAAAAGACACCGATATTGGTGTGTGGTAGTGGAGATGTGTAGCCCCAAGTTTTATGGCTCCATTGGACAGGCAAACCATCGAAGTCAAAACGGACAGTGAGATGGTCTGGATGGTCCTGGCCTTTAACCCGGCTATGGCCACCGATGGCAGATACATGACTGGGAAGGCGGAGATTCATGATCGATCTAATGTTTTGCAGATAGTGGATTCCCCAGTCCGCTAAAATGCCACGACTGAATCCTTGCTGTGCCCGCCAGCTTAATCTCCCGGGTCGAGGATGGGCCAAGTACTTGAGCTTGGGGGCAGGACCACAGAAGGCATCGAAGTCAATGGTATCGGGAATGGAGACTTCTTTGGGGACGCCTACGGGATTGTGGATGTTAAAGTCAATTTGATAAATCTCTCCAGCCTTGCCACTTTCGATATAGTCCTTTACCTCGTCGTTGATCGGTGCTTGTAATCTGGGGAAATCGACATTTACGACCACTCCAGCTTTTTCATAGGCAGTTCTCATAGCTTGTGCCTCCCTGATGTCGTAGCTGATCGGTTTTTCTTGCCAAATGTGCAGTCCTTTTTCACAGGCTGCAATAAATTGGAGTGCATGCCAATGGGTTGGCGTGGCGATGATCACAGCTTCTAGACCTGGATGTTCATATAAGTCCTGGTAGGTTTTGTACGATACGGGTGCTGGAGCTCCTGCCTCAGCTAACCTGCCTATGGCCGTTTGGAGGGCAACCTGGCTCACATCACATAAGGCCACGATATCAAAAGCTTTGCTCTCTAGCGCATACTTTAGCAAGTAGTCAGTCCCCCACCAACCTGTACCAACGATTCCCATTTTGATGCGATCTCCATCTGCTTTAAATTGCCAGTGTGGGGCCATCCAGCTGCTCGTCATCATAGCGCTATTTCTGATAAATGCTCTTCTTTTCATATTGTGATATCTAATGTGAAGTTGCGAATGCGATCCGGTATGATTTTCGTCATAAACTCAATACGAGGCCTACAAAAAGGGTCATGTCTACTAGATATCATCCAGAGGATACATGGGTCTCGGAATGCGTTTCCAGTCAAACGTAGTGAGATCGGGTGAAGAGTAGCCCGGTGTAGCACAGAGGATGTAATCGTAAATGGTAGGGGGGTACTGAGGCCTAAAGGCAAACCCACCTTTGCATATGGAGATCGGATACTCTTCTGGAAAGATACCCATTGCTCTAACGTTGGTTTGATCATTGGGCCCAATGCGTTTGGTATTTAGGAGAATGGTGATTCCACCTACTTGTACACTTGCTGACTTATGCCATGCATCTCCTTCTTTTGACAAGCTTGATACTACGCCTTCGATCAAAGCAGATGGTCCAGACATTTTACTGATCTTACCACCTACATGCAAAGAAATCCTGTTGCCCTTGCCGGCAGCATAGGCCATTTCCGCTGCTTCTTCATCATATAGTTGTACAAATGCTTTTTCTACCTGCTGTTTGAACAACTCGTGTAATAAGTGGGTGCCGTCGCCAGCCCCACCAGCGCCCATATTGTCCCCGCTATCTGAAATGGCTACCGGTCGTTTAGCGAGTTTGGCTAGGCGAACAGCTTCTTCGACACCGGGCAACTCAGTCCAGAACTCCTTGCGAAATGAAAACATCAATTGGGCCAGTTCGTCGGCCAGGGACTGTGCAAGCTCCTGATTTCCATCGGTGGTGACTAGTACACCCGCACCTTGCTCCGGAATATCCTGCTGCATGAATCCATGAGCTGGGCAACAAGTAAGGACGCCCGGAATCGTACGCTGCATTTCCTTGGCGCGTTGATAGACACGGCGCATTGGTTCATCTGCCGTGACTACATTGATGGGTGGACCAATCATCAATGGGATCTTGCTCACAGCGACGACTGGATTTACCGTGCCAAATAGCATACCCATTAGGATCGTGCCCACTTCGTGTCCTGTTTCAAAAGCGTCTACATGTGGATAGGTGCGGTAGATGCTGACCGCATCTGCTACCTCGGTCATCAACTTAGTCACATTGCAATGAAGGTCCATCGAAAAAACGATCGGCACTTCGGGTCCTACTTTGTTTCTTATCAACTGCATCGTTTCACCTTCCAAATCATCATGACCGATGGTGCATCCACCACCATGCAAACTTAGATAGACCGCATCAAAGTCATGCTTATCAAGGGTGCTCAGGATATGGTCGGTGACAAAGTCATAGACTTTTTCCGTCATGATGCGATGATTGCCATTGACTCCAATCCCGCCGATGAGTTCTACATCAAACAGTTCGGTGGCGTTGATGAACCCATCAATCTCCGTTCCACGGATGCCGTGCACCATCCCACTGGCACCAAGCAGATCATCGCCATACAGTGCAATGCCCTTAACTTCCTCCAAGGTGAGCGGTCTTTCTATGAAAGTATTGGTCTCATCAAAAAATTTGGCTACCAAGATCTTTTTGCTGCCAGGGGAAGCATCCTTTTTTCCCGGAGATTGAGGTAGTCCTAATGCTGTTGCAGTCATGGCCGTATTTCTCAGGAAGTCGCGTCGTTTTACTGATTTCATCGTTACGTAAAATAACCAATTTATCCAACCACGTGCACTCACTATCACTCCTGAATTCCAAGGGTGGACTTACAGGTTACCATTTGACCAATTTAGCGGTGAGTATGCCTTCATCTGTGATGGATCTAATGAAGTAAGTACCCGGGGAGAGAAAACGGATATCCAATTTGAAGTCATGACTTCGTTGGAAAAAATGGCTTATCAACTGGCCTGAGATGTCATAGATCTGAAAACCAGCGGGCCTAGGGGCAATCACTTCGATGAAATCGGAAGCAGGATTAGGAAAAATCTTTAGTTCAGGTGCAAGCACATCTTCCTGTAAGGTCAGTGTGGAAACGGTGCGGACATTATCTACACAGAAATAGGTCGGTGTATTGATCCCAAAACTTCCGAAGTCTGATGATGAAAGCGAGCAATGCAAGCTGTCTATCATGCCAAAAGAGTGTAGGTCTACTGGTGTCCAATCCTTGATGATGTAATCCTGAGCAGGATCATCACTGCGAAAATCCGCCAGATAAAAATTGATGCTATCCTGACTGAGTAATCCGTCAAGAAAGTATCTGAAGGTGATGACCAGAAAATCAGGCTCATCACCAGAGGCTCCTCCAAATCTCTTGGCGAAAGCATCTCCATTGAGCATGGCCAGATAGGTGTAGGTCGCATTGGTGATGTACAGATCTTCGATGGTTACTCGACCTATGTCATCGGCAAACCGAATAACGATCGGTTCGAATGCAAATCCAACCGCATAGGCATGACTGCCATCGACTCCATGGCCGGCGATGGAAGCATATTGATTGGTGAAACCGGATGTCATACTATCTTGTACGGTCGAAATTGACCATCCCTCCCAGGCATTTAATGACGCATCGTAGTGATTGGGAAGTATGATGTCTCCGCTGGCAAAGCCACCTTCTCCAGACCTCCCATTGTCGAAGGTGTCCACTAGAAGATCGAAGTTCTCAAAATCGGCAATGGTTTGAGCCAAGAGTACTGGAGCAATAACGCTTATGAATGCGGTAAGTACTGATTTGAAGTGATTCATTGGTCGTCTTTATGTGATGTAGTTTTGTAAGGCTTCTCGATATTTATGCTGAGTCGCAACTGATAGCTGATGCCCGGCATGGGACGTTCTTCAACAATTTGGTAACTGGCATTAAAAAGATTGGTAAGATGTGCGGATATGAGCACAGGGATGCGGCCAACATCTTGTTTCCACCTCACTTCTAGATTGCCCAGATTGTAGCCTGGCAAGGACTTGTTGATGCCTGGATAAGGACCTACTATCTGGTGAGCGTATCCCAGCAGTAGGCGTGTGAAGTTGAGTTGTGCCCTGACTCCCCACTGGTGCATCGGTGTATAGAATAGTTGATCACCTACTTTGAGATTTGGCAAAGACACCTCGATTTGATTGGTTGCTCTAGTCCACTGATGGGAGCATGATAGTTCACCCATTGCCCCGGCAATGGGTGCCAGGAGCGTCAGTTGCTGCTCTGTACCACGGCTCCATACCTTAGCGATGTTCCTGCTTTCCCAAAGAGGATGATCATCTGCCTTGCTCCAGAGTATCCAATCATGGATGCGTCTGTTGAACCCGGTAAGACGATAGGTGAGAGAGACTTGTTTGATCTGGCTTTGAAAAGTGCCACTAGCTTCCTGGCTCCACCCATGTTCCGGTAAGAGATCTGCATTTCCTCCGGGCTGCCAAAACCTATCGTTGAGTGTAGGCATACGGTAATCTCTACTCACCTTAGTATGCAGGCTGAGCATTTCATTGATCTCAAATGAGATCCCCAAATCCGGAACCACTGGTGCCCACTTTTGGTCGATGATTTCCTGTCTTAAACTGGTCTGCAGCTGCCATTTTTCACCCAGATATCTACCAGTCAAAAACAACGATCCACGATACTCGGCGTTGCGATTTGCGTAATTTTGAGACCTAGCCTTAGTGTACGAATGCCTGCTACCGGCTTGATAGCTGACTTTTTTCCAGCTCTGTTGAATGGAGATATCTCCCGAAAAAGTGTGAAAGAAATGAACAGCATTGATGGCACTTTGTAAATCCACATATTTCTGATAATCAGATATGTAAGCTAACCTGCTTTCTACTATAGCTTTAGGCAAGCTGGTGAGATATGAGACGACGGTTCGAAAAGACCGGTCGTCCTGCTTGGCATCACTGAATCGTTGGCTGAGCCTTGGGGGCACCTGACGCTTGTTGCTTTGAATCCAAAAATGAGTGGAGAGTAAATCTCGAGATTTGCGATTCCAATAGAAAGACTGCATGCCTCCGACATTGCGATACTTGTTGTTGGTCTGTCGTGTAGTCTCTACTTGAGGTGGGTTTTGATAAGGAAAATCGTTTTGAGCTTCTTCATGAAAAAGACGAGATACGCTGCTGAATACCTTGTTGCCAGCCTGGCACCTGACGGATTGGCTATGGGTTCCGAAGCTGCCAATGGTACTTGAACCCTTCAAGACAAATGGAGTCGTGAAGTCGGCCTCGTTTTGTATAATAACTGCACCACTGACGGCACCACTGGACCACAGGGCAGTACCTCCCCCTTTCTGCAACGTCACCCTGTCCACCATAATCGGATTGACAAGTGAAAGGTCCATTTGACCCAACATTCGATTGTGAATGGGAAGACCATTCCACAGAACAGCCACGTGGTTTGCACTGCCCCCACGCACGCTGGCAGTTGCAATGCTGCCCGAGCCATAGGATTTTACGAAAACCTGGCTTGACTGACTTAGGATTTCGCCCAAGTTGTGCTGCATTAGTACATCCAGTTGTTTTCTATCCCAACTGGTACTGACGACCCCGATTGGTTTGCGATGTAGGAGTTGACCTACTACTTCGATAGGCTCAAGCAGCACAAGGCTATCGATCTGACCTACAGCCAGTGCAAAGTGTAAACAGCAAGCAACCAAGAGCACAATCCTTGTCAACATCAGCCAGATCTATAACCTTCTTTCTGGGCGAATTTGGCAGATGCTGCTACCTTGTCACCAGATGAAGGACCTGCTCAGATTAGCTGGAAAGGCAGCGTGCATGTGCTGACCTTTACCCCGAAGGCCGTTTATTTGCACAATCTTCGTTCTGGTAGGTCTTCTGGCTTGCTCAGATCTTAAGGCCTTCCCACTTCCCTGGATATGAAGCAGTGGCATCAATAAATCAGGATCTATATCACGAGCTTACAGCAGCGGAGACTGCTTCGGATTCTCACCGAATTCCCTCTTAGGTAAGCATACAAATGCTCACACCAGATCACAGTCACGAAGGTATCTAATATTTGTGAAATCAGCATAGATTGACACTGCCAGCCTAGAATCGGGCCTTGATACCAAGCATGATGGTTCGGGGCAGTCCTGGCCTTAACCCTGCAGGCCGACGTGCTACCAGATAGGTGTTGTTGAGTAAGTTTTTACCACTGAGATATACGGTGACTTTCTGATGTAGCTTAAAATGGAAATGCGAGTCAACGAGCAAGTATGGATCAATTTCCCGGCTGGGTTCCTCGTTGATTCGTCCGGCAGCAGTCAGCATAGCACTTTGGCAGCGGGCACTGATCAACCAAGACCATTTATCGAGCACTATTTCTCCCGATAAAGTGGCTTGGTGCCTGGCCAAATAGGGAAGTTGGTCATCCTTGCTTACAGTACCCCAGCCCTCGAAATCACTTGCAAAGTTGGAGCTGAAGGTTGCATCCGTCAAGGTATATACCAGGGTGAGTGGTAGACTCATAGAGGGAAGGTTTTTGAGTACTTGCCATGTCCATTGGGTCTCAAAACCTCTTGCGAGAGCCTTACCTCCATTGAAAAGGTCAGTAGTGCCAGTTCCACCAGATGCTGCAAGATCCGAACCCAGCAGATTGTCATAGTGGTTTTGAAAGAGAATCCACTGACCTTGTACTCTGTGGCCCTTGATTCTAGCTCCCAATTCCAGATTAATGCTCTTCTCTGGCAGGGATCCCTCATTGGTGCCAGGTGGAGAAAATCCTCGATGGACTCCTGCAAGAAGGGACAGTGACTCCATGACTTTAAAGTCTACTCCAATACCCGGAATGACCACGTCGACCCGATTCCTGACGACTATTAGATCGGCACCAGTTCGATCGACATCTTCCTTACCGAAGTCTTGGCGATTGAGGGATATATGCTCATAACGTAGGCCGGGGATTATAGTGAAATGACCATGTCTCACCTTGTATTGAATAAACGAAGCAAAGGCATGAGCCCCCTGGATGCGATTGCTTTCGCTTCCGGGAATACCAGCAGATCGCAACATCATACTTTCATTCTTCATGCTGTAGGTGTCAACCCATTGAAATCGATCCATCTCGTCGTAGTGAAACCGCCAACCTAAATCCAGATGATGTTTCCAATTACCCCCACCAAATTGATGAGATATCTGACTCTGGATACCCATAGATTTATATGATCGGTTGTTGGCTTTGACCAGCAATCGTGCATCTGCCCCGATATTTTCACCATGAAGTAGGTGGAATCCTCGCTCAAATTTGATGGGTTCTTCCAGAAGGCTTGAAATGCCTATGACCATACCCTGATCATCTACGACTTTGTCTAACTTGTACCAGTTGCGTTTGAAATGATGTAGGTAGGCGGTTGTGACGACATCCCAGTGACCAGGCAATTGCAACTGATGCCGCAGGGAATATTGCTGGTGACTCGTGGTCATCCGGTCTCTTTGTGAGGCTGCATAGCGCATGAAGGGCTTTTGCTCAAAATCTTGCTGACTCAATCCAAGATAGGTCTCATTGGAAATCTCTTCAGCGATACCGACCTTCATCAGTAAGGATTGGAATACATGTGCATCTGGACCACTATTGATCCTAAACTTGGCTAGGTAATCCTTCTTGTCAAAGCCAGTTGATCGATCTACGGGCAGCGATTTAAAACCATCCGAACTATACTGAAAGCTCTCCACAGAGTAACCGAAATGCTTGTGGCTACTACCTACGAAAGCAGAGAGATGCCTACTGCCAAAACTTCCTGTACCCATATTTATTTGCCCCGAAAAATGTGATGGAATGGGACGTGAAATCAGATTGACAGCACCACCAGTGGTATACGGACCGAATCTGATCTGGCTACTGCCTTTCAATATTTCAAGAGCGTGCATCCTACCGATAGTGGGAAAGTAATAAGCTGCCGGAGCAGCGTATGGTGCCGGTGCAGCCAGGACACCGTCTTCCATCACGGTAATCTTAGAACTGCGCTCAGAACCAGAGCCCCGTAAACCAATATTTGGTCTTAGACCGTATCCATCCTCTTCTTGAAGGTTGATGCCAGGAATGGATCTCAGAGCCCGATTGATGTCTGTATAGGTACCCTTTGCAAGCTCTTGGGGGGAGATATAATGAGCAGATCCTGGTATGCTTCGTATGCCCTTTAGTCCACCTGTCAGCGAGACACTTTGCACGACCGCTGCGGGTAACCCCATAACCTCCTCCTCTAGTTCAAGGTCTAACTCGATGGTATCCTGTCCGTTTATTGAGAAGGGTTTTTCTATGGGTTTGAATCCCAGACCAGAAGTAAACAATGTATGCTCACCAGGTGGCAGGTCTGTTATGGAGTAAAAGCCCTCCATATCGGTGATTGTCCCCATGTCACTGCCCATCAGAAAAACGGAGATGTTGCTCAGGGGATCATCATCCAGGGTCAGATGACCTTGGATAACACCTGACTGCCCCATGATCATACCGCTGTGCAGTGTGAACAAAGAGCAAAGAGCGCCATGAATCCATGATCTCATGAAAATCACCAAGTTTATTAGCAATCAAAACTACTGGGTGGGAGACGACTATGCAATCACAATGATTGGGAAACTGGTCTACTGCAAATGGTGAGGCTCCTACCTAACGCTAGGTAGTCTATCCTGCGGCATGAAATCAGCATTTGCGAATGTGTCTGAATCATTGCTCTCGAGCATCCTGGAACGTGTACAAATTCTCCTGCCGGATTCGGGATGAGAAAAAGGTCAGCCTGCAAATTCATTAGCGCAAAAGATTTTACTATCTTTTCGGCTTGCTTAAATTCGAAAAATCAAACATGTTGAGACTAAGATTCCACAGGCTGATTTCCATGATCATTTTGCTGATTTCGATGATGCTGTTTGCCGCCTGCGGTGAAGGTGTAGGTAGTACAGATGCAAACTTTCCCTCCCGTCCCGTGACCATGATGGTGCCTTGGGCTGCTGGAGGTATGACAGATTTAAGTTCACGGGCACTGGCAGCCGTGTTGCAAAAGCATCTAGGGGTTTCGGTGAATGTGGTCAACCGTACCGGTGGGGGTGGTGTGATAGGACATTTAGCACTGAGTCAGGCACGTCCGGATGGATATTCCATCGGTGCTGTTACCGTAGAGATCACCATGATGCACAACATGGGCTTAACAGAATTAACGTATAAAGACTTCACACCCCTGTCATTGTTGGTTGATAATGCGGCAAGTATAACGGTGCGTGTGGATTCTCCATTTGAGAAGGTTCAAGACTTGATCGATGCCATCAAGGCCGATCCCGGCAGTCTCCAAGCTTCTGGCACTTCACGTGGTGGTATCTGGGACCTCGCAAGAATTGGATTTCTCAACACCATTGGTATGGAGGATGGTGATATGCCATGGGTACCTAGTCAAGGTGCGGCGCCAGCACTGCAGGAATTACTAGCAGGTGGAGTGGACGTAGTGACTGCATCCCTGACCGAAGTGGACGCCCTGCGAAAAGCCGGTCAGGTGAAGACACTGGCTGTGATGTCGGGAGAACGCCTAGAAGGCTTTCCCGAGGTGCCAACCTTAAAGGAACAAGGTGTTGATTGGCAGCTGGGTGGATGGGTATCGGTCTGCGCACCTAAGGGGCTTCCCGCCGAGGTAAAGGCCAAGTTAGAAGAAGCGATTCACAAAACCATTGAAGATCCCGAATTTAGGGAAGCCATGATCAAAGCTGGCTCCAACATTCGGGAAATTCAGGGCGATGCGCTGATGAGTTTCCTGGAGGAGGCACATACAAAAAATGAGGAATCAATGACCCTCGCTGGTCTGAAGCAATAGTCATGACAAACGAAACCTGGCGTCCAAACCGATCATTTTCGTACGGGGCCGTACTGCTCATTCTAGGGATTATCACACTCTTGATGAGCAACTCTTTTCCGGATTTACCAGAAGGGCATCCAGGGCCAGGACTCTTCCCATACATCATCAGCCTTTGTCTTATGTTGGTTGGAGTGGCGCTGATGATTCAGTTTAGGAAGGAGGAAGAAGTGAATCATCACTCCCTACATGGCCAGTGGCTGCCGATTGTCCTTCTGATGGTGATTATCATCATTTTTCCGTGGCTGCGGATTTACACGGGATTTCTGATCGCATTGTCACTTTCCATCTTTGGAGTGGCGGTCTTGCTAAAGATCAAAGTATGGAAAGCTGCGATAGTCGGCGTGTTGACTACAGCCGTCATTTTCCTATTGTTCAGTAAACTGCTTCAAGTACCCCTATGAGTGATCTTTTTAGTATGCAAGGAATCCTGGCATTGTTGCTGGGGGGACTTTATGGAGCAATATTTGGCGCAATTCCGGGGCTCACTGCGACACTAGCGGTAGCACTTTTTATACCCATCGCCTTTTTTCTTGATCCCTCTGTTGCTCTTCCGGCCATCATTGCCATCTCCTCGGTAGCTATTTTTGCTGGTGATGTAGGCTCCACCGTGGCCAAGATTCCAGGGACTCCTGCGAGTGCAGCATATTTTGGCCAATTGTTTAGGTTGTCTAGAAAAGATGGTCCACTTTACTCCTTGGGCATCAGCGCATTGGGATCGGCAGTAGGTGGGGTCATAGGTGCGATCCTTCTCATTCTCACCGCTTCTCTGATCGTGATGGTCGCAAGACAGTTCAGTTCCTTTGAATATTTCTGGATTGCAGTACTGGGATTAATGGCTGGCGTTTTTGCTTCAGGAGGGTCAGCGCTAAAGTCATTTGCGTCGTTGTTGTTGGGGTTGCTGTTTGCCACCGTGGGAGTTGATCCAACCTTGGGATTTCCCAGGTTCCACTTTGGCAGCGCACAATTGATGGGAGGATTGAATTATATCGTGGCCATGATCGGATTGTTTGGGTTCTCAGAAGTCTTAGGCCATATTTTTAAACCAGATAAGAACTACGAGGCAGAGTTGGAGGCTGAGCGGTCAGCCCGAGCCTTTTTTGTGAGACCCATGTTGCTGATTCTTAAGAAGAAGTGGTTGGTGCTGCGATCTTCCTTGGTCGGTGTGATGGTGGGTTTCTTACCAGGAGCCGGTGCAGACATCGGCTCATGGGTGTCCAGCAGCATCGAAAAGATCAAGAGCAAGGGTAAAGCCCAAGGTGAAGACAACGACGATGAAATCATATTGGCAGGAACCAGTTCTAACAACGCTGCAGTAGCAAGTGCTTGGATTCCTGCACTGTCTCTGGGACTACCGGGAGACACCATAACTGCCATTGTATTGGGTATCTTCATGATGAAAGGGATCAGTCCGGGTCCCTTGCTTTTTGATCAGCAACCAGACCTAATCACCTCGCTCTATCTGACGTTTATCATCAGCAATGTCATCTTGCTTCCATGCTTCGGATACCTGAGTGCCCTGATGGCTAAGAAATTGATAAAAACTCCCATGCCGCTATTGCTTTCAGTAGTGACGGCCCTTTGCATTGTCGGAGCCTATGCCATCAACAACGATGTATTTGATGTGTGGATCATGGCAGGGATGGGATTCCTGGCCTTTCTATTGAAAAGAGG
The DNA here is from genome assembly GCA_965223025.1 of Saprospiraceae bacterium. Lineage (GTDB taxonomy): Bacteria > Bacteroidota > Bacteroidia > Chitinophagales > Saprospiraceae > JABDMH01. Next base: position 1,688,414 of record CBDCVP010000023.1, on the reverse strand, counting down.
GGGCTTTCCCTTAGCTCAGGTCGTTTTAGGAATGGTGTTGGGTCCCATCTTAGAGCAAAATTTCATGGTGAGTGCGATCAAGTCCAGGTGGGATCTTTCGAGTTTTTTTGATCGTCCGGTAGCCATCTTATTGATGGCATTTACCATCTTGATCATCTACCTTGGGATCAGGTATAGTGGTAAGATGTTTAAACAGCCCGCGGAAGATGTGATCGACTCGGGCGACTAAATATGCTTGCTTCTCGCCACGACTTGCCTGATTCTGTCTGAGATACTTTCTTTGGTGAGCCATCAAGCATCATCATTGTCACGATCACCGGACAATGGATGACCTAATGATTCTCTGCTTTCCCGGACAATTGTCGAAGGGCAAATATTCAATCTCTGATGAAAGGAAAGTCCGGCTGAGTGTAGTTGTCCTCATAAAGTTGAGCAGGATCAGGGTACTCCGATTTCTCAGCGAATTCAACAGCCTCAGCTACCGTCGTTTTTACCTTCTCCTTGATGGCCTTGATTTCCTCCTCGGTCGCCAACTTATCGATCAGTAGCTTCTTTTCCAGTTGTTTAACTGGGTCCCGTTCCTGATATTCTTTAAGCTCTTCTTTGCTCCGATAGCGAGCGGGGTCTGACACAGAGTGTCCTTTATATCGATAGGTCTTGAGCTCCAGAAAATAAGGTCCTTTGCCAGCTCGGATGTATTTGGCTGCCTTAACCAACGCTTCGTGAACTTCCTCCGGGTCCATCGCATCCACAGGTTCGGATGGAATGTCAAAGGCGCTACCGATTTTGTAGATGTCAGTGACATTGCTGGTTCTCTTTACCGAGGTACCCATGGCGTAATGATTGTTCTCGCAGATGTACAATACCGGCAGTTTCCAGGTAGCAGCCATGTTTAGTGACTCGAAAACAGCACCCTGTCTGGCAGCTCCATCCCCAAACATGGTGACGGATAGATTGTCCGTGCCCTTATACTTCTCGGCAAAACCGATCCCGGTGCCTATCGGCACTTGAGCCCCCACGATACCGTTTCCTCCAAAATACCTTTTCTCCTTGCTGAAAAAATGCATGGATCCCCCTTTGCCTTTGACCACTCCGGTTTCCTTACCAAAGAGTTCGGCCATGCAGGCCTTGGGATCAAGTCCACGCATCAGTGCTATGCCGTGCTGTCGATAGCCAGTCACTATGGGATCCTCCGGTCGAAGTGCTGTCAACATTCCAGCCGCGATGGCTTCTTGACCAATATAGACATGACAGAAACCTCTCACTTTGTTCTGACCATATGCCATCAAAGTGCGTTCCTCGAACCGCCGGATCAACAACATGATATCATACCATTTAAGGTATGTCTCTTTTCCAAATTTTGTCCTTGGCTTCGCAGCGACTTTTCCCATAGACTACAGATTAGATTTCATGATATTGGCCAACAAAGTTAAGCAATTGAAAATATTTAGCAGGATGCTTGATGGAGTGGAAACCGTCATGACTCATGCATGAATGAAAAATTCTTGTACTCAAAAAAATAGAGCTGATATCGTTTGATGGTCTTTCGGGTGCCTGCACAAAAGCGAGCGAGGAGTGCCAAAAGGTAGTAGGAGACTAAATACATATTGCCAGTAGGTCGGATGGACTCAAGTCAAAGCTGTTTTGCGATCCCATAGGACATCACTATGTGACATAATAGCTATAACATATATATAACATATGTTCTCCTGATGATTTTCTCGGTGCCTCATGCCACATAAATCCCAATTATATATTAGGATCTTTCCATATATATAAGTTTGGATACACAATTTTTTTCCTTTTGCTCAGTTACTATCTATAACTACCAACTTTGGGCTGTGTCCTGCAAGCTCGATTTTCAACTTCGTACCAAAGATTGATTTTGTGGTATTGAAAATGCCTCAGAGCATATTCAATGCATACTTCTGCAGACTTCATTTATCATGATTTTTTAACCCTTTTTCAAAATTTGATATAATGAATTCTACTTTTCTAAGAAGCCATGGGCTTACCCTGCTCTGGCTATTCATTCCATTACTGGCAAGTGTGGATGTGGATGCGATGTATGCTGCTACCTGCCAAAAGGCTGATGGCCTGGTAGCCAACAACATCACTGAACATAGTGCCACACTCAGTTGGAACACTTCCCCAAGCCACATGATGTATGAGGTGGAGGTACGCAGCAAAGGCCGGACACCCAAATTTCAGTGGCAGAGTGAAACGGCTAGTACCAACCTGGTCATCGATGGTCTGGTTGCCGGTAGTAAGTATCGCTACCGGGTGAAAGCCACCTGTCTGGATGGTGGCTCCAGTGGATCCACAAGCTGGCACGTTTTCGAAACCGCGGGAATGTCTCCGAGTGAATCTTGTCCCAAGGCAAAGGATCTGGATGTCATAGATGTCACCCATAACATGGCGGTGCTAAACTGGCAGCCTGGAGAATATGCTGCTCACTACGAGGTAGAGGTGCGCAGCAAAGGACGAACGCCGGTTTACTTTTTTGAACGGAGTCAATTGGACAATACAGCTACCATTACTGGACTGGCTCTCGGAGGGCACTACCAATTTAGGGTGAAGGCCGCTTGTGAAAACGGAGCTTCCAGTGGTTCTACCGTCTGGAAATCTTTCAGGACTAAGTCCGATACAGTAGTTACGTCGATCTGCCCCGAACCCTTCGATCTGATGGTCGATAGCATCACTGCATCTTCTGCCATGCTGTCCTGGGGTGGTGATTCCATTGTGCAGTCTTTCGGAGTGATCGTCGGTGGCAATGATAGCATCACAGCCGACACTATGTATGTGATGGATACGATGCAGTTCCTAGAGAATCTTCTCCCAGCAACGCAATACATGGCCTGGGTGTTTAGCATCTGTGACGATGGCAAGTCCCCATTGTCCTCGGTTTCTTTCGAGACGCTGCCGGATTCCGTGGTGATGGATAGTTGTCCTTCAGTAGCCAACATTATCGTGGACATGATCACCGATTCCTCTGCTCATGTTACGTGGGATACCACCATGGCAGCAACAGCCTATGACATTCAACTGCTGCAAATGGCCGACAGCATCGTAAGTCATCAGGACTCTTTTGAGACGGTCGATGCCACGCTGGTTTTACTCGGCCTTCTCCCTGAGACCAGCTACTCCGTGGTAGTCACGGCTAGATGTGGGGATGGATCATCAGCCCCACTGGAGGCACCATTCACAACGGCACCGATGACCCAGGCAGACAGTTGTACAATGCCGTCTGGCTTGCAGGCCATTTTACTAGACACGGTGTTTGAGTTGAGTTGGACTTCGCAGGGAATACCATCATATCACCTTGAGATTCGGCTTAAAGATTCAACTGCCCTGTCGGCTGATACGGCAGTGATTGATACCAGCTACCTGTATAAACATCCCCTCGATGACCAGCAGTATGAGTTTAGGGTGCAGAGTGTCTGTGACAGTGTGTCTAGCAGTGTCTTTACTGAGTGGCACCCATTTCCAGATAACACTAGTGACAGTGTAGTAGTTTGTGATGCACCGAGTGATTTCTCTGTCGACACAGTGGGCGACGATTATGCCAACTTCAGCTGGACGGGTTCAGACACGGTGAGCTACCAGATCCAGGTACAGACAGCCGACACTCTATGGGGTTTTATCTTGGAAAGTGATTCAACTATGACCAGCCTGGTACTCACGGACCTGGACAAGATGACGGACTTTCAAGTCCGCGTGAGGTCTCTTTGTGGTAATGAAAACAGTCCTTATACTGAGTGGCTAGACTTTACCACTACTCTAGACAGTGCTGCATGCGAGGCACCCAAAGATCTGTCAGCGGACATGATCAATGACTCTACTGCCATGTTATCGTGGTCAGGTCCAGATTCCAGTGAGTTTACCGTCGAGGTAAAAAGCACAGATACTACCTCGATGATCTCTCTGGACCTATTGAGTAGTGCAGAATTTGTGAATGTAGCTGGCCTTACTGCAGGTGTGGAATATGCGTTTAGAGTACGGACCGTATGCGACTCAGGGGATACCAGTGGATACAGCGAGTGGCATACTTTTGTACTCATGGATACCAGTGGAATGGCTTGTCAGATGCCCGATAGTCTAATGGTCGACAGCATCGGAACCCACGCTGTGTTGGTATCATGGCAATCATTGGATAGTGCCCAGTATGCATACATGGTGACGTCTCTGGACACGATGATGGCCTATGAAATGATGGATACCACGGCTCATTTGGGGGCGTTGATCACTGATCTCGATGCATCGACAGCTTATCAGATCCGCGTAAAGACAATCTGCGCGAATGAAGAGAGCGAATTTTCCGATTGGGTGGAGTTTACAACCCTGGATACATCGCAGAAGGAATGTAACGCTCCGGATAGTCTTTGGTTGGACTCTGTGACACAGACACAGGCTTGGGTGTCATGGAATGGTCCAGACAGCAGCTCCTTTGAGATCATGGCCCATCCTGCCGATAGCGGCAGCACGCAGATGATCTCTATGATGACCGATGAGTCCTCGGTACTCCTGACAGATCTGGCACCCAGTACCGCTTATGAGATCAAAGTACGCACCTTTTGTATAGAGGGCGACACCAGTGCATTTTCACCGTATACTTCCTTCGAAACCCTGGATAGTGTAGTAGAGGTCGATACCTGCCATACACCGGTGCCGATGATTGATGACTTGACAATGGAAACGGCATCGATGTCATGGACCACTTCCTCACCAAATGCTCTATACCTCTTAGAAGTGGAGCAGCTAGGACTGACGACACCCTTCAATCTGATTACCACAAGTCGTGATACGACATTTCTGGTGGAAGGACTGGCACCAGGTGGTGATTACCAATGGAAGATCACGGCATTTTGTGCACAGAGTGCCTACAGCGAATGCTCCCCATGGATGAGTTTTGAAACGATTGAAGATACCATGGAGGTAGGCTGTCCGGCACCTACAGGCTTGACTGTCTCCGATCTGAATGCGACCGGTGCCATGCTCAGCTGGGAAGGTAGTGAAGATTATATCGACTTTGAAGTCGAGGTAGAAAGCCTGGATACCACCTCTTTCTATAGTCAGACAAGTATCGTGACTGACTCATCTATTTTGGTGGAAGGCTTAGATCAGGGAGGGATATACCAGTTCAAGGTCAACGCACTTTGCACCTCCGGAGAGATTAGTGAAGACAGTGAGTGGTTTGAATTTGGAGGTATGGACACGGTGGTTTTGGATACAGCGGTGATCAGCCGAAGCATGGCGGCCGCCATGGTCTATCCCAATCCAGTGGTAGAGACTATGACCATCAAAGTACCTGAGACAGTAGAGGAGGGCAAAACCCTCATCACTGTAACGGATTTGGCTGGTAGGATTGTCATTTTTGAGAAGCTAAATGCCATCTCCAAAGATGATGTGATTGACTTTCCCGTGGGACATTTAAGAGAGGGTGTATACCAACTCTTGGTCACCTCACCAAGTCGACAATACCGTCAATTGGTATTCAAAGGTGATAAGTAGAATTTCAGGGGTTCTATGTTGTTAATAAAAGCCGTCGGCATTTGCTGACGGCTTTTTTAGTGATCCTTTTCTCTCATAGGCGGAAAGGCCCCGAAACCAGAAGACCACTTCATCTATCCCTTCATTTTGTGGTACTTAAATATTATCTTTGGTCGTAATAAGTATCCTGATGAAAAGAATAGCCATACTGACAGGAGGTCCTTCTGCCGAGCGAGAGATCTCACTGCAAAGTGCTCAAATGGTAGCACAGCACCTGGATCCCTCCGTCTATCGTCACAGGCTCATTTTCATGAATGCTGATAAGTGGGTAGAGGCTGAGACAGAAAATACCATTGACCTTAATGATTTCAGTTTGGAGTGCAATGGCTCCAAGGAGTGGTTTGATTTCGTGTTTCTAGTGATTCATGGTACACCTGCGGAAGATGGTAAAATCCAGGGCTACTTCGAGATACTCAAGATTCCGTACAGCACCTGCGATACTCTTTCGGCGGCTCTCACTTTTAACAAGCAAAAATGTAAGGAGTTTTTACAAGCACATCGCGTACCTATGGCTCCATCGGTACTTTTGCTGCGGGGTGAAGAAACACCACAAGATCGCATTAACGCCTTGGGATTTCCACTTTTTGTAAAGCCCAATAACAATGGCTCTAGCTACGGAGTATCCATGGTTCGGCAAGCATCTGAATTGCAAGCTGCCGTCGATTTGGCCCTTCAGTATGATGAAGAGGTAATGATAGAAGGGTTTCTTCAGGGCCGTGAATTTGGTTGTGGGCTGGTGAGAGAAGGAGATGTTCTGCACGCTTTTCCCGTGACGGAGATTATTCCCGAGGGTGATTTCTTTACTTATGAGGCAAAGTACGAAGGGGCAAGTCAGGAGGTCACACCGGCTCAAATTTCTAGCGAGCTTTCCGATGCCTGTCAGACCCTCTCCAAAAAAATATATCAAGTGCTCTCATGCAGGGGCATGGTACGCATTGATTTTATTCTGGTGGGAGAGCAATTCTATTTCTTGGAGGCTAACACCATTCCGGGACTCAGTGCTGCCAGCATCATTCCTCAGCAGGCAGCAGCTTATGGTTGGAGTTTTGCCAGGCTTCTTGAAGCGGTAATCGAAGACTGTACGCAGACCATCTAATGTATCGGGCCTTCAGACCCTGGGAGAGTCGAGCATGGGATCGATTTGTTCATATTGGTTTGCCATCAGATGGATGCGTGCAGCCAATTTTTTCCTCAGCGAGGCTGGACCAACGACTTCCAACTGATCACCGAGGGATAGAAGGACGCTTTCAAGTTCAAAATTTGGAATGACTTTGATCTCAAATACAAAATGAGTGGCCGTTTCTTTGATCACTCTTTGTGAAGAATGGATGGGTTTGGTCAGTAAGTATTTTGCATTGTCAACCGACACTTTAAAACATACCTCTTCGACTTTCTCGTCTTTGGGGAGTGTCACACCGATGATGTTTTCAAAGTAATGGCGGGGATTGAAACCGGGTGTTCGATGAAACCTAATGGGCTTCTTTTCGACAGCGATCAGGCGATCCAAGGCAAAATTTCGCAGATCATCTCTTTTGTGATCATAACAAATCAAGAACCAGCGATTGTCGTACTCCTTGAGAATATAGGGGCTGACCAATCGAAAGTATGCTTCATCTAAGTAGAAGGGCTGATATTTTATTTCAATCACATTTTCTTGCTGGATGTAATCATACAGCTCGTGAAGCCAACGCTGTCCGGGTTCGTTGAGACTGTGATCGAAGTGAATCACCTCCGTATGTGATGTTTCCTGCAAGGTGACAGTATGCTCCAGCTTGGTGATGATATTCTCGATTCCGGAAGTATTCGCAAAACCCTTGAAATTTTTGAGAATCGAAAGAGCATATTGGAGTTCGAAAAGATCATCCTTTCCCAGGGGAAATTTCTGGATGGAAAAATCAGGATCATCATAGTGATAGCTCCTAGTGGCTCTGTCATAGATGATGGGAGCATAGTATCCTAACTTTCCATCTCGCATAGCATTGATGTCGTACATGATGGTCCGACGCGAAGGAATCACATCCAATCCCTCGTACTCATAGATTTTGTCGGCACAAGCCTGAGCCAACGATTCCCAGGTCCAATGTCTACCGCGCTTGTTCAGACATTCATCAATGGTACGATATCGGATCAGGGCATGGAGATTAGTCGGCATCGCTATGATATTGGGGTAAAGAAACTAACGCATATATAAAAATAAAAATATGATAATTTTCATTGCAGTGCAAAAAGATTGCACGGAGGTGCTTTAGACTTGTTGTGTTATTAACTCAAAAACTAGAATTCACATGACACACATCTTATTGATCGCTATCATCGCCCTTGGGATTTTGACTTTTATGAACCTTGCTGGAGGATTTTTGAATCGATGGCCCAAATAGACCTGCCGTTACCTGAGTGGAAGTTTTAACTGACTAAAAACTGGTATTCTATGGATCCTATCATTTACATTCTTCTGACCATTATCCTGGTCATTGTCTTACTCAATCTATATTATGGTGCAATTAGTGGCCATGACAGCAGCTTGTCAGATCGGTTGAATCAGCTTGCAGAAGATTTTGAGCGTCAGGAGATCGGACTGACAGCACTGATCCGGGAGGAAGGACGTTGCAATCGAAACGATCAGAGTAGGATCGCCCGAGAGAATCGCGAGGAGGTTGGGGCAGCCCTTGAAAAATTTGGTGGCAGGCAACTGAAAGTATTTGATACTATCTACAACCGCATGGAATTTGCCCTGAAAAGCAACGAAGACCGTTCCATTCGGTTGGAAAGAAAGCTGTCCGAGTCGCTAGAGAAGATTCGTTCAGATGTAGATCGTCAATTGCGGCATATGCAGAAAGACAACGCTCAGCAGCTGGAGCAAATGCGGATGACCGTTGATGAAAAACTGCATCGGACGCTCGAAGACCGACTAGGTCACTCATTTAGATTAGTGAGTGATCATCTGGAAAAAGTGCAGAAGGGGCTGGGGGAGATGCAGCATCTGGCTGCTGGTGTCGGAGACCTAAAAAAGGTACTCACGAATGTCAAGACACGGGGGGTGATGGGAGAGATGCAGCTGATCAATATCATCGAACAGGTGATGTCAGCTGAGCAGTACGAGCTGAATGTGGCCACTATTCCGGGCAGAGACACCCGTGTGGAAGTCGGTATCAGATTGCCTGGAAAAGAGCAGAATGATCAATGTGTCTACCTTCCCATTGATGCAAAATTCCCGATGGACCGATACGAACAACTGGTGGATGCCTACGAAGATGGTTGTCCGGACAAAATCAAGGCTGGCTCTAAAGATTTGCAGCGAGCCATACTCACGTCAGCCAAAGATATCCAATCAAAGTACATTGCTCCACCACACACGACCGATTTTGCCATTATGTTTTTGCCTGTAGAGGGACTGTATGCGGAAGTATCGCGCCTGCCTGAACTTTTGTACAAATTAAAAACAGAGAATCAGGTGATGGTGGCTGGTCCCAACAACCTCAGTGCTTTCCTCAGTTCGTTGCAAATGGGATTCAGGACCTTGGCCATTGAAAAGCGTACTGGTGAAGTTTGGTCTCTGCTCGCTGATATAAAGAATGAGTTTGGAAAGTTTGGTGCTGCACTAGACAAAGTGCAAAAGAAGCTTACTGAAGCTAACAATGTCATAGATCAGGCAGGAGTGAGACGCCGTGCAGTAGAAAGAAGGCTTAGTAAAGTAGAGGAATTGCCAAGCACAGAGCAATTGACCCTTGATAAAGTGTTGTAAAATTTTGTAGTAATCTTAGCCAAGGGGATGGGTTTGTCACCGATCAAGGATGTGCAAACTCATCTCTTTTTTATGCCGGGAAGAGGTCACTACTCAAGTACCGATCACCACGATCACAGGTGATAAATACGATGATGCCTTTTTCGATGTTTTCTGCCAGTTTGAGTGTGGCACTCAAGGCACCACCACTGCTCATCCCTGCCAATATACCTTCTTCATTGGCTAGCCTTCGAGCCATCTCGGTCGCTTCCTCGGTGCTGACATCAATGATTTGGTCGACACGTTCCGCTTCATAAATCTGAGGCAGGTAGGCAGGAGACCACCGCCGAATACCGGGAATACGGCTCCCGTCGGTAGGTTGCGTGCCGACGATTTGAATGTCGGGATTCTTCTCTTTTAAGTAACGGGAGACTCCCATGATGGTGCCAGTTGTACCCATGGCCGAGACAAAGTGTGTGATGGTGCCGGCCGTATCACTCCAGATTTCCGGACCTGTCGTACGATAATGCATCCCATAGTTATCGACATTGGCAAATTGGTTCAATGAAAAGTATCCCTCTTGCTTCACCATCTGATCGGCCAGCTCACGTGAATACTCGATTGTTCGATCAGCCGGTGTTAAAATCACCTCGGCACCATAGGCTTTCATCGTCCTGATCCTCTCTGGCGTAGCGTTGTCTGGCATGATCAAACTCATAGAGAGGCCCATGGTCTGTGCAATCATAGCGAGCGCAATTCCAGTATTGCCACTGGTAGCCTCTACTAGCTTGGTCTGCCGATCGATTTGCCCTCGTGACAAAGCACCAGTAATCATACCATAGGCTGCCCGGTCTTTAACACTGCCTCCCGGGTTTTGACCCTCCAATTTGGCATAAACTGTGATGTGTGGATTGGCTTGAATTCGGTTGAGCTTAACGATGGGGGTGTTTCCAATTAGATCAATGAGGTCCATCAATGTTCCGTTTTATAAATGAATCGATCCATATCTTCATTATTCCCGTCATTCATCTTGGCCTGGTAGTAGATCTTCGACTGCGGAGGAATGCTCTTAGTAATCCACACATTACCACCTACCACACTATGGTGACCAATGATGGTTTCGCCACCAAGAATGGTAGCGCCGGAATAGAGTACCACATGATCCTCAATGGTTGGATGTCGCTTGGTCTTGGCATCTTCCTTGTTGACGCTCAGGGCACCCAGTGTCACACCTTGATATATTTTGACGTGATCACCTATCACACTGGTTTCTCCTATGACAATGCCAGTACCATGGTCTATACAAAAGTCTGAGCCAATCTGAGCACCTGGATGGATATCTACCCCGGTGTGACTATGGGCATGTTCTGACAACATTCGGGGTATCACCGATACACCCAGCATATGAAGTTCATGAGCCATGCGATGGGCTGCAATGGCATAAAAGCCAGGATAGGTCCTTACTACCTCCTTCTTACTTTTCGCAGCCGGATCTCCGGCTTCCATGGCTGAAATATCTAGGTCTAAGGCATCGTGTATGGATTCCAATTGTTGAAAGAACTTCGAAGTGATTTCCTCAGCATTCAATCCTTCATTGCTCTCTTCTGTGCATATGATACTGAACAGCGTGGCCTTTAGCTCCGTAATGTGTGATTCAAAGGCTTCAAAGCGACTAAAGGAATCATCTGAGAAGTCAGGGAATAAGGTGCCTAGCAGCTCTTTGAAAAATGTGGCTATTTTCTCAGGAGAGGGACAGTTGGAACTATCGCGGTGCTGCTGGTACAGTTTCTGTAAGAATACTTGATTCATCTGCAGAGGTATTTTATGGTATATCGGGAGGGTTGCAATAGATGTTTTTCCACTCTTTGTATGTCTTCACCCATCTGGGATTTGTCCCACAAGATATTACAATAATCATTTCATATGTGAAGTGCTCTGTCGGCTCTGATGCCAGCTCTATCAGTCAAGAATACAACCATTGACTTCTAATAAACCCCGCTCGACATCGAACAGGTGATGTGCAAGTTGCTGATGATCATTCTAATGCGATGGTTTTGTATATGTCTTCCCAAGGCAGGGAGGTCTGCCTGGATGATACTGACTGCTACAATGCCAAAATTTCGCTCCAGATGTGATCATCCACCATAATACCGTCTTTCCATCCTCGTTTTCTTCTGTGGACTGTGCGTTCTCCCGGGTAGGCGATGGGCTGATGGTCATCGACCAGTTCTGCACTTCCATAATGTGCAACCACGTGATCCACCAATTCCTGGTACCAGGTAGACTCGTTCAGCTGAGAAGGATCAACACAGATGAAGACCTGGGAAAGTGCCGTCTCTGCTGGAAGGTCAGCAATGTCTGCTGTAGCAAGTCCACCACTCAAGATAGCTGCCAGGAGATCGATCATGATCGATAAGCCAGAGCCCTTCCAATAGCCCGTCTGTAAGATTCGCTTACTCTCGATAATCGCCGCAGGATCGGACGTCAGTACACCATCAGCGTCGTAACCACCTTGAAAGGGTAGGGGTGATCCTTGCAATCTATGCAGCCATAGCTTGCCATAGGAGAATTGTGAAAGCGACATATCCAGGACCAAATGCCCTCGATCCCTCGGAACTGCGATGATGAGAGGGTTGTTGCCAGTGGTGGGAGTTTTGCCTCCCCATGGAGGCATATTGGGCATGGTGTTGGTAAAGCAGATCGCCATGCATCCCGCTTCTGCAGCTTGCCAGCCATAACTACCACCCCGCATCCAGTGATTGGTATTGCTCAATGCAACGCATCCCATGACTTGTCCCTTGGCCATTTCGATGGCTCGCTGCATGCATGTGTATGCATTCATTGGACCAGCACCACGCTGACCGTCCCACCGCTCAATAGAGCCATGGGTAGAAATCATCTTCGGTGATTTTGATGGATCGATGATGCCTTTGTGCACATTCCTGACGAATTCCCTAAACCGGTTTACTCCATGAGAATGATAACCATCCAGACTTGAGGAGGCGAAGATCTGAGCTATACGGATGGAGCTCCTGTCGTCAAAACCATTCTTTGATAGAATGACCCGCAATGTGTCTTGCAACTCAGCAAAAGGTATGATCATGTGTTATCTTGTTTTATTAATACACACAAGTTTCATTCTTTGCTTTGACGAAATAGTCCTTATAGTTTTTTGCTTTCTTATCCATGCATCCACATAAATCTAGCAGAGCCACCTCCCGAAAGGCAACAGGATGGCTCTCACTTTGCAAGGATATGAATCCCTCGTAAAGTGCATGTCCATCTGGTTTTGCCTCTGGATCAAAATCATTCACGACCCCGCCACCGACCTGAAGTTGTGTATACCGCAGTACCTCTTGCCCCTCCACATAGTGTACGACCAAAGAATCGCCGAGTACCAATGCTTCAGCAGTGACCCATTTGTCACCATGGTAGGTTTTTGAGATGGAAGGGGTACAGTGAGATTCTAATAAGGTGTCTGCCAGGTAAGCCTCCGTACCCGGAGTGCAAAGATTCATCGTGGGACGAGCATCTGACCCGTTACCACCCAGCAACTGCGCTTCAATGGAAATCGGGAAATCTTGATCTTTGGTGATGGTGCTGGGATCCTGACAATGCAGCATGATGCCACTATTTCTCAGTGCCCATCCCGGTCCATCTTTAGCCTGGTCCCCGAAGAAACAGTAGGATATGCGAATGCGGTAGTGCGAAAACTTGTCCTTGTGAAAGATATGTCCAAACCTGGCATCGAACGCATCGTATGCGCTATAGTTGGTAGTCAAGGCGCCATCAACGATCTGGAAGGTCTCACCGAAATTCTCTCCCAGCTGGTACCCCTTTATTTTAGGGATCCAGTCTTCCAGGTCCTTACCATTGAATAGTTGGATCCAGGCCTCCTTATCTGGGGCATCAGCAAGCTTTCGATCAGTACAGGTGGTCAAGGATAAGGAGCATCCCAGCATCAATACATAGATCCAACCATTTAATTCCATTTGTAGAAGATAATGAGGTTATCGGACGCTTCCTAACTACTTTTGATACTTCGGTTCGTAGAGCTGCAAGTAAAAATCTCCAGGCACTTTGAAGTACGTGACCAATCCGTATCCGTGATCTTCAATCTCTCCTTTAAACTCGACGCCCTTCTCCTTCAGCTCCGATACTGTCTGCTGGATATCATCACAGTAGAACGAAATGTCGTGGACTCCTGTAGGAGCCCCCTTTTGTCCACCCTGATCCTCCGGATGTACCCCTATCTCTCCCTCCGAAAAGTTGAAAATTAACCATCCATCACCAATATCGGTGGTGACAAAACCAAGCTTTTCTCTTAGAAAGACTCTTAAATCTGCTGGTTTTGAACTGTAAAACATGGCATGCACTCCTCGTATCATTTTTCTCAGCATTAACTTCTACAACGAGCTCATCGGTTTGGTCTAGCTAGCCAAGATTTCTGACGGACTTTGCTAGCAAATGGGACTTCCTCGCTTAGAATTCTCTGATTTTGATGTTCTTGTAAGAGACGGTATTGCCATGGTCTTGCAACAAAATATGACCTGCCTTTCCTCGACCAAAATTATCCCACTTAGCGTATTTGCTTTTCTCAACTAAGGCGGCAAACATCTGAGACCAGCGATCGAATTCTACGACTTTAATATTGTTTAGCCAATGTTCGACATGTCCACCTTGGACCAAAATGCGGGCTCGATTCCAACCTGTGGGTGATACGCGTTTTCCGCTGCGATTGCTCTCCGATAGATTATCTGCACGGATGAGATCATATAATGAGCCAACGGTTCGGTTACCCCCCACACCCTTCTTGGCATCAGGGTGGACCTTGTCGTCTAGTACTTGATACTCTAGACCTATTGCAGAACCTTCTCCCTTATTGAGTGCTGGATCCACAAAATATTTAATGCCACTATTGGCTCCCTCTGTCATCTTGAAATCCAGTACAAGTTCAAAGTCACTAAAGGTATTGATCGTGACAATATCGCCACCGTGTCGTGATTCGCCACCACCGGATTCCATCACCGTCAAGATGCCATCCTCCATTTTCCAGCCCTGATCGGGAAAATCCTCCAGTTTTGCTCCGCGCCAACCTTTGCTGGTTTTTCCATCCCACAGCATCCTCCATCCCGTGCGTTTTTCTTGTTCGGTAAGTCCACTGGAAAAATTAAACTGAGGCACATCGGGATCGGAGGTGCGACGGTATTTTTCCAGATCATCAGTGAGGATCCGGATATTTTTCCATCGGATGGTTTTACCCACCAGGGCCTCATCATGGATGCTATGGACCTGTAGACCGATGAATCCTGTAGGGGTTAGATCGTCTACCAGGTTAGCACATTGCACATCGTTGACCCAGGTGCGAATTTCAGGACCAATCGCCTCGATGCGTATGTGATTCCAATCACCTACTTTAAAGGCGGCGGCACCTTTCGGATTTCTGGTAAGCGGGTACAGCCAGCCTCGACGCGCTTCATCATAAATCCCTGCTGTCCACCTTCGCTCCGATGGATCCAGCTCCACTTGATAGCCGTGGACACGACCATCGCGATATGATGGAAGGCTGTTGCTTCGTATCTGACATCCGGAATTTAATCCATAGGCAAGTTTTACATCCATCTCCAGGATGAAATCGTCGTAGTTCTTTTCGGTACACATAAAGGTGTTGGGTGTACCCATTTCAGAAATACCAATGATCGTTTTATTTTCAATTTCGTACTTGGCTGTCCCATTCTTCTTGGTCCAACCGTCAAAATTCTTTCCATTAAAGAGGTCTTTCCACGGGGCATTATCTTGAGCTGTGGAGTGGAAACCCAGCAATATCATCATGCTGATCAGAAATAGCATATTTCTCACTATCATGTCAATTATAATTATAGTAATTCTTTAAGAAAATAAAGCAAACTGTTGATTATAAGGTAAAAATGTCGATATCCTTTTCCAAAAGTCTTGAAAAATAGCAGGCGCGATTGGTTAGATATTTTTGCATTGGTGCTAAGGTAATAAAAGCGACAAAACCAGGGTCTCATCTTCCAGAGTAGACTCATGATGTCGCTCGGTGAAGATCCATTTTTACGAGATCACATCGTAGAAGATTTTTTCTGTCAATTCACTCCAGGGTTTATTGGTTTCTTTAAATGCTTTGAAAGATGCATAGACCTTAGCGCTCTTCGGATCCTCGATGACCATTTCATTGATGATTTCCCGTGTCTTCTCTTCCAGGAATGTCATGACCTCTTCTGGGAAAGTGCGGATGTCCACGTTTTCGTTTTGCATGATCTTGAGATACTCAGCATTTCTAACCTCCATTTCTGCAGGGATGTATTGGTTGAGACGAGCGGCCGCCGTAGCGAGGATCACCTGCAGATCTTGTGGCAATTCCTGTAGGCTTTGGGAGTTGACCATCAGTTCAAGCGCGGTGCCTGCTTCATGCCAACCTGGACTGTAGTAATACTTGGCGATCTTATGAAAGCCCATTTTGTAATCGTGAAAAGGTCCCAGCCACTCTGTAGCATCTATGACTCCGCGCTCGAGATTTGTGTATATCTCACTACCTGCCGATAATATGGCTGAACCACCAGCACGTTCAAACACGCGACCACCGAGACCTGGGATCCTCATTTTCAGTCCCTTGAGATCACTTACTTCGTTAATCTCACGATTGAACCATCCTCCCATTTGAGCTCTGGTATTACCAGCTAGGTATGGGACTAAGTTAAACGGTGCATACAGTTCCTTCCAGAGCTCAATGCCGCCACCGTTTAGAATCCAGGAGGAGACTTGCTGATCATTCATGCCAAAAGGCACTGAAGCAAAAAACTGTGCTGCAGGTATCTTGCCAGCCCAGTAGTAAGCAGCACCGTGACCCAACTGGGCAGTGCCACTGCTCACGGCGTCGAAAGTCTCCAAAGGTGGGATCAATTCACCCCCACCATATACCCTAATCTGTAGCCTACCCCCAGACATCTGTTCAACCCATTCTGCAAACAGATTGCATCCATCTCCAATGATGGGAAAATTCGGAGGCCACGTGGTCACCATATTCCACTTAAATCTCTTGTTGGGATCAAAGGCTTTTACTTCATCCTCTTGCTCAGATCCCAGGCAACCATTGGCGAGCATGGCACCCGCTGCGATGCCTAAAGTGGACCTGGTGATGAACTGTTTTCGACTTAGTTTTTTCATCCGGATACTTGCTTGGCAGTGTCTATAAGATATTTATTCTTCTTTCCATTTTCGACCATCAAGAATCGGTTATGTAATAGCCACGCCTCGTCGATGTGATGGCTCAGATCGGTGATCTTGCGCTTATTAATGCTCAATGCATTGCCTTTGATGGCTCTTCTGGCATCCCCTTTTGACGCCACAATAGCTGTGTGCTCTGCCAGCAGATCGATCACACTGATGCCTTCTGTGAGGAGTTTCGCATCGAAGGCATAGGATGGAATTTCCCTGGCCACGGCCATCCATTCTTCGAGGGTGATCCGCTGCACAAAGGCATGATCAGCCTTTTTATTGAAGAGCAATTCTGAAACTTTCAAGACTGCTTGATAGTTGGTTGCACCGTGAATTCGGATGGTCATCTCTTCTGCCAGCAATCGTTTCAGGCCCTGTTTGTCGTCCTGATAAGAGTGCTCCAGATCCTCGATTTCTTCTCTGTCCTTGTGCGAAAAATAACGTATGAACCTTCCCAGATCATCGTCTGCGGTATTGATCCAAAACTGGAAAAACTTGTAAGGACTAGTCATACTCGGATCCAGCCAAATATTTCCCTCAGTGGATTTTCCAAATTTAGAACCATCAGCTTTGGTGAGCAGGGGAGTTGTGATGGCATGAGCTTTTGCTCCTAGATTCTTACGAATGAACTCTGTGCCTGAAGTAATGTTTCCCCATTGGTCTGAGCCTCCCATTTGGAGGATGCAATGATAATCCTTGTACAGACACTGAAAATCATAAGCTTGCAGTAACTGGTAGCTAAATTCAGTAAAGGACAGACCTTTTTCCAGGCGATTTTTCACTGAATCTTTGGCCAGCATATAGCTTATGTTAATGCTCTTTCCTACATCCCTTAAGAAGGTGAGTACATTCATTTCTTCATAAAAGGCCAGGTTATTGACCATGAGCGCTGCGTTCTGCTCATTTCCAAAATCAAGGAGTCTTCGGAATTGGCCCATTTGATGTGACAAATTCTCATCGAGTTTTTCGTGAGACAGCAGCGTGCGTTCGGCATCTTTACCTGAAGGATCACCCACTCGGCCGGTGGCACCCCCCATCAAAATAATGGGTGTATGTCCTTCTTTTTGAAAGAAATGAAGGATCATGATCTGGACATAATTGCCGATGGTCAAAGATGGAGCGGTTGGATCGAAACCAATGTATCCGCATATTTTTTCATGCTTCAGCACCTCTTCAACCCCTTCGGTGTGATTGTGCAGCATACCTCGCCAGCGCAGTTCCTCAATAAATGACATGAATCATAAGCTTAGTTAAACCGCTTCAAAAATAGGTTTTCGTGGATCAAACCTTTCAAAAAGGTGAGCTACTTTTTGCAAAACATCTTGATCAATCGAGACCAATATGAACTTCTACAACCACACTATCGGTCACATCGAAATATTTCGCTGGTATTAAGTGCACGGTTACAACCTCAAAAGCATAATGTAAATAAATATGTAAGTATATGGTGTAAACCATGAAATCTTTATGTATATTTGAACCAACACTCGAATCGAAATTCCTATAATTTTTCGATTTACAATTGCTTTGAAAGTTATTTGAAATCACGTTCTTCAGCTGCACTCCTGTGTATGAGCTGAGGGAGTATGTAAGACACTTGGTTATTTATCACTCAAGTAAGTAACCATTCTGATCTATTGACAAGTTTCCTTTTTTGTGAAACGAGTGGTGGATCGTAGCCTTATTACTCTGTAGTATCCCAATGTATAAAGGGCCGTCTTTCCGTAGAGACGGCCCTTTCTTTTTTGCAGCATGTGATCATGTTAATTAGGAGAGAGAATCCACAGCATGATATCTGTCTGCAACCATCATGTGTCCATAACCACGTTATCCGTGTGAGGTTTTTGATCGTGTTCTTGCCTGGTCAGCATGCACTGCCTATATTGAGGCATACCAGATGATGGCCCTATGATTCTATGGAAGCCCAGCGATGCATTCCAAAAAAGCTCAAATCTACGGCGATACGAGTATTGGCTAAGAGACAGCGAGGACTTAGCGTTTTCTAACTATGCTGAGATGTGGCAATGGTCCACAGACGACGTTGCCGCTTTTTGGAAATCCATCTGGACATACTTTCAGGTAGAGCACACCGGCCAATATGAGGAAGTTCTTACTGCAGATGCCATGCATGCTGTTCGGTGGTTTGAAGGGGCAAGACTCAATTATGCTGAGCACATCTTCAGATCTAGATCGGTAGATTCTCCAGCGCTGATCCATGGCTCCGAATCTGGTGATTTCCGGCATATAAGCTGGTTTGAACTAGAGCAACAGGTCCAGGCACTAAAATTCTACCTACATAGCCAGGGTCTGCAGATGGGAGATCGAGTGGTAGCCTATCTTCCCAATACCCCAGAGGCGATCATAGCTTTTCTGGCAGTTAACTCCGCTGGAGCTGTATGGTCCTGCTGCTCACCTGACTTTGGAGCCCAGACGGTACTCGACAGATTTACCCAGATCCAACCAAAGTTTTTCATAGGCGTAGATGGTTATGTGTACAATGGTAAAACACATGATCGTTCGTCAGAATGCCGGGCCATCGCTGCTGCGCTTCCGACCGTGGAAAAAAAGGTGATGTTTCGCAACATAGACATGGACCGATCACTCCCAGAGGATTGGGTGTGCTTGCACAGCATCTACTCAAGTCACCGGATGTCTGCTCCTCTGACCTTCGAGCGAGTACCATTTGCTCATCCGATATGGATTTTGTTTTCCTCGGGTACAACCGGCAAACCGAAGGCCATCACGCATTCGCACGGTGGGGTCTTACTCGAGCACCTCAAATATTTGAACCTGCATAATGATGTAAAGCCTGGCGAGCATTTTTTCTGGTATACCACTACTGGCTGGATGATGTGGAATTTTCTGCAGGCGAGTATGCTGGTGGGTGCCGTGCCCGTTTTATACGATGGAAGTCCAAGCTATCCCGATATGCATGTGTTGTGGAAGATGGCTGAGCAGGTAGATGTAGCTCATTTCGGCACCAGTGCACCATTCTTGGTTGCGTGTATGAAGGATGATGTAGGACCGGGTGCTAGGTATGACTTGACCGGTTTAAGATCGATAGGTTCAACTGGATCTCCACTGGCTGAGGATGTCTTCGATTGGGTGTATGAAGAGGTAGGAAAAGATATCTGGCTGTGTTCCATGAGTGGTGGCACCGATGTGTGCACAGCATTTGTCGGTGGCAATCCCTATCTGCCTGTTCGACGAGGAAGAATTCAATCCAGAGCGCTGGGGTGTGCGATGTTTGCCTATGACGAAAATGGTCAGCGACAATCGACAGGTCTGGGGGAAATGGTTATTGAGAAACCGATGCCGTCCATGCCTATTTACTTCTGGAATGATCACCAGTACGAACGCTTACTCAACACCTATTACCGTCATTTCCCGGGTAATTGGAGACATGGAGACTACATTCAGATCTTTGATGATGGATCACTGGTGATCAAGGGTAGGTCTGATGCGACACTCAATCGCAAAGGTGTGCGGATGGGCACTTCAGAGATCTACAATGCCCTTCGCGGTATTGATCATATAAAAGACGCTTTGATCATCAATCTCGAACGACCACAGGGCGGTGATTTCATGCCTCTTTTTATCGTTTTGGGAAAGGACGTCGAGTTGGATAGATACTTGAGAGATGAGATCAAAAATACCTTACGTACTATTTGCTCCCCTAGACATGTGCCAGACCATATCAGCGTGGTACCAGATTTGCCGTATACCTTGAGTGGAAAAAAGATGGAAATACCGGTAAAAAAATTACTTCTGGGACTGTCACTACAAGGTAATAAGGCACAAGATGCGGTGCGCAATCCAAAGGCCTTGGAGTACTTCAGAGAGATAGCTGCCACATTCTCCCAGACTTATCTAAAGGGTTGATTCACATCATTTGAATACCTTCGGGGGCTGATGACAAGTTCTTACAATCAACGCATCAATGCAGCACTACTGGCAAGCCCTTGAGTCCTTCGACGTGGGTATACTTGGTTGGAGTTTGGCAGCCTGCTGTGCCGTATTATGGGGCGCCTCCAAAGCTGGCATCAAAGGTATAGCTACGATAGCTGTGCCCATCATGGCCTATGTCTTTGGTAGCAGGCCATCGACGGGCATTGTGTTACCCATGCTGATCATCGCAGATATGATGGCAGTTACCTACTACAATCGGCATGCGCAATGGAACGTATTGATCAAAATCCTACCCTGGACGATGGTAGGTGTGGTGCTCGGTGTTTGGGTGGGAGACTCTATGGATGAGGAGGCTTTCAAAAATGTCATGGCCATCCTGATCGTCCTGAGCATTGGCATCATGTTTTGGTGGGAGCGGCGAAAATCAATCGTTGTTCCTGACTACTGGTGGTTTGCCGCTAGTATGGGGATCGCAGCCGGTTTTACCACTATGATAGGAAATCTGGCCGGAGCTATCGTGACTATTTACTTGCTTGCCATGCAATTGCCAAAGGCTCAATTCATCGGCACTGGTGCTTGGTTTTTTATGATCATCAACGTCTTTAAGGTACCCATGCATGTAGTCTTCTGGGGTACCATCACCTGGCAGACATTATCGATAAACATACTGATGATTCCCATCATTGCCATCGGCTTTTACCTGGTGGGTGTTAAAATCGTTGGTAAACTGCACGATGACCTGTATCGAAAGTTTGTGCTCATCATGACCGCCTTAGCGGCTCTTGTCTTGCTGCTGCGATAGCTGTCGACATCCATCAAAGGATTCAATGATTCATGATCATGGGTGTCAAAATCTTTTGCCAAATGTCGTATCCTTTGGCATTCATATGCAGACCATCCTCCTTGAAGATATCGGTCTGCACCTTGCCCGAGGGTGCTAGGGCAGGATACCATATATCGGCAAAAGTCAGGAAATCCTGATTCTGCGCATACCTGGAAAAAGCGCGGTTGAGAGAGAGATATTTGTCAGATAGGTGCCATCTATTTACTGAGGGTTTGGCAGCAATCAGTACAATCTTGACATCGGGGATGGATTCCACCAGCCTGGCGACGAGCTTTTTAGTATCGCCTAGGATTTCTTGTACAGACTTCTTGTAAGCTAGGTCATTATCACCTTCGTAGATGAAGACCTGCTTGGGTTTCCACCTAATGATGAGATCGTCAAGATAGTGCAGTAAGTCACTCATCTGAGATCCACCGAATCCCCGATTAATCACCGGGTACCCAGCAAATCGGTCTTGTAGGTCGTTCCACATCAAGATACTCGAGCTTCCTGTGAAAATGATGGGTCGCTCCGACACCTCCAAGGGCATATCACGGTACTTACTCATGATGTCTGAAAAACGGGTGGGATCTTGAGCCCAACCTTGGACACATATGCTAACCGGTACAAAAACGAGTATCCATCGTAGGATTTTTGTTGTCATGGAGATAACCAAAACTTTAATGTTTTTTTAAAATAACACTTGCGTCTACCTTACGTCTTAAAGGTAAATAATTGCCATGGAGTCTGTAAAAGAGATAAGAATAAACAGAAAACACAGGATCACTGCTTTACTTATTACCATTCTCGTACATGCGGTTTTGCTATGGTCACTGTGGTATCATCACCAGGGAAGGGATAACTTGGAAGCGGGTGAGAAAGTAAAGTCAGATATGACATATCAGTTAGAAATCAAGCATGCCGGAGAAGGGACGGCGTGCTCGATGTACAGCGAAAAAGCCAGCAGGGCCACGCATCCAACTGTGTGATATCTCGAGAAAAAGAGTGAGTATGATTGCCACAAAATGCAAGCGCCAAATCGAACTAGAAGAGTCCATGCAGCTCACCTGAGACCATGTCGATCACGGCACCCAATCCCTCTGGATCATTGATGAAGTTGATGTGATCGGCATCGATGATCAGCAAATTTCCTTCATCATAGTTGCTAATCCAATCATCATAGCGCTGGTTGAGTTTTTTGAGATAGTCCAAACTCATACTACCCTCATAGTCCCTGCCCCGGTCGTGGATCCTACTGACCAGTGTAGGTATACTGGCTCGCAGATAGATCATCAGATCTGGAGGGCTGATCTGAGAAGACATCGTACTAAAAAGGTCGAGATAGTTTTCGAAATCTCTTGATGACATCAGCCCCATCTCATGCAGATTGGGGGCAAAGATATATGCATCTTCGTAGATGGTGCGATCTTGAATCACCGTGTCTTCGCCTCGCAATATTTTAAGTACTTGCTTGTACCTGCTGTTGAGGAAGTAGATTTGCAGATTGAAAGCCCAGCGCTTCATATCATTGTAGAAATCCGCCAAATATGGATTGTCATCCGCATTTTCATAATTCACTTTCCAGTTGAAGTACTTGGCGAGTTGGGTGCTGAGGGTGGTCTTTCCAACGCCGATGTTACCGGCTACAGCAATATACTTGGGTTTTGCAGGCATCTGTTCTTCGAAGGAGTACTTGAATTTGGCCGCAAAATACAACTATTCAGCCCAATTCAAATCACGGTAATGACGTTGACTTAATTGAGATAACTGCACCTAGCGGTAAGAATAGTTTGTAATTTGGACGATGATTCTGAAACGCTGATATAAAAGATTACAATGAATGTAGATGATGGTTTAATTTTGAAACTTGAAAAGCTGTCAAGACTTAGTCTTTCAGGAGAAGAAAGATCCAATCTTAAGCAGGATTTGGATGAGATCCTTGAGATGGTGAAAGCCTTAGAAGAAGTAGACACCGAAGGAGTGGAACCATTAATGCATATGACCGAAGAAACCACCGTAATGAGGCAAGACTCCGTGTCTGATCAACTCACCAATCGCGAAGCCCTGAGTAATGCTCCAGCCCCGGCATCTCCATACTTCTCCGTTCCAAAAGTCATCGATCGATCATAAAAAAGCTATGCCTATGAAACCAGTAATTGCGGTCAGAAATCTGTCGAAAATATATCAAATGGGATCCACTGAGGTGAAAGCCTTGCAGACCATTGACCTGGATATTTTTCCCAACGAATTTGTGGCACTCATGGGGCCGTCCGGTTCTGGAAAATCGACGCTCATGAACCTATTGGGGTGCCTGGATACTCCAACGGATGGACAATACCTGTTAGGCGGTGAACAGGTGAGTGAGATGGATGATGATGATCTGGCCACCATTAGAAACCGCAGGATTGGTTTTGTATTTCAAACCTTCAACCTCCTGCCCCGACTTTCGGCCCTCGAAAACGTAGCATTGCCATTGGTGTATGCAGGACTCAGTAAGGATGAACGACATCAGAAGGCCAGAGAGGTGTTGGGGTTGGTGGGTCTGGGGGATCGTGTAGACCATAAACCAAATGAGCTATCCGGTGGTCAGCGCCAGCGGGTAGCAGTGGCGAGGGCGCTGGTCAATGATCCGGCCATTATCCTGGCTGACGAACCGACGGGCAACCTAGATACGAAGACTTCCCTTGAAATCATGGATATGTTCGAAAGACTGCACCAGGAGGGCAATACCATCATTTTGGTCACTCACGAACCCGATATTGCCGAACATGCGTTGAGGGTCGTGAAATTGCGAGATGGGCTCGTCGAAAGCGACGTGAAGAACCCGCCCAAGGTGGCTTAGCTGCTGGAATAGTGCGATGGTTCGACCACTCTTTTCTTACCTTTGACAAAAGGAAGACCATTACATCATGAAGATTTATACCAAGAGGGGTGATGAAGGCACCACCTCCATGTATGGTGGAGGCAACTATTGGAAAGATAATCCTCGAATTGAAGCGTATGGCACCATCGATGAGCTCAATTCATTCTTAGGTCTCTTGGTCTCTAACAACACCATATCCGATCAGCATCGGGTACTTCAACAGGTTCAGCATACCTTATTTGATATCGGGGCCAATTTGGCCACACACCCGAGAATGAGTCCGCCCATGGATCCTGTGAAGGATACAGATATTTCAACATTGGAGGATCAGATCGATATCATGACAGCAGTGCTACCACCCCTGAAACACTTTATTCTGCCAGGTGGTGATGCACCCACTGCTCAATGTCACATCTCACGCACTATCTGCAGGAGGGCTGAGCGGCGGCTGGTTCATCTGCAGCGCGAGGAGGAGATTGATCCCAATGCCATTAGGTACCTCAATAGATTGTCTGACTACCTCTTCGTCCTCGCCAGGATGACGGCCCACCAAAATGGTAGTGAAGAAGTACAATGGTCTGGTAAAACTGGATCATGATAGAATTTCTGACTAAAACCATATCAAACCGTGACCACCTGTTAAAGTACGCACTCGTACTGCTCACGATTTTCCTTATCAGCATGTTGTTTCCCAATAATGTGCGGTTTAAATATGACTATCAGGTTGGGAAGCTATGGAATCACGGGGATCTCGTAGCTCCCTTTGACTTCGCCATATTAAAACCCCATGCATTGCTGGAGGAGGAAGCTGCCAGGACAGCTAGGACATTAGGAAATTACTACACAAAAGATACTAATATCCAGGTAATTGCAATAAGTGACTTTAAGGAAGACTTAAATAAGATTTTGCAATCCCTCGATCGTGGAGAGTATGCGGATCTCTTAGATCATCCCCAGAAATACATGGAGATGGGCACTTCTTTGCTCGACCACTTCCATACCATTGGTATTGTGACACAAGACACCTTTGATAGAGCCACACCGGTGAAAGTAGTTGCGGAGAATGTGGTAACAACTGCCGCACCTTTGCCCAGGGAAGAGGTCCTTTCCAAGATGCGTGCGCGGCTACAGCTGTCAGGTCTGTTGCATGCATCTCTGCTCTACCCGATTTTGGAGAGACACATTAGTCCAAACATGGTTTTCAGCGAGGAGCTGACCGCAAAGTTCTTGCAACGGGCCCTACAAAAGGTTCCCAAGACTAAGGGCATGGTCAGTCAAGGGGACCTCATCGTTGCACAAGGAGCTACCATATCGGAAGAGTCTGGCAGGATACTCGATTCATTTCGAGAGGCTTACGAATCAAAGATTTCCGCCAATCGCTCATACTGGATCGTATTCGTGGGATACCTTCTACTCACTTGCCTTATCATAGGTGTCTATCTATTTTATCTGCAATTTCATAATCGCAAGGTCTTCAAGAGCTGGAGGAAATTGCTGTTTATGCTGATGTGGCTTCCGCTCTATGGGTACCTCGTTCATATCGTCGAAGACAATGGTACTCTGAGCACCTATATGATTCCATTTTGCATTGCACCGATTGTAATCAAGACCTTTTACAATGACCGACTTGCACTGTTTTCGTTGATTGTCATAGTGCTGATTGCCAGTTTTCTTTCTTCACTTGGGTACGAATTTACCTTCCTGCAGATTTTAGCTGGCATTGTGACCGTGTTGTCCAATCATGTCACACGTTATTGGTCCAAGTTTTTCAATTCTATCTTGCTGATATTACTCACTTACTGCCTCGGTTATCTGGGATTGACGCTGGTAGTGGAAGGGGATCTTGCGACCATCGATTGGTCTATGTACATCTGGTTTTTTGTCAATGTCATCCTTACCCTTTTGGCATATCCTCTGGTGCCACTCATTGAGCGGATCTTTGGATTCACTTCATCGATTACCTTGTCAGAACTCAGCGATGTCAACAGGCCATTGTTGAAGGAACTATCCATGAAGGCTCCTGGTACTTTTCAGCATTCTTTGCAGGTGGGCAACTTAGCCGAAGCTGCCGCTGAAGCCATTGGCGCAGACTCTTTCCTGGTCAAAGTGGCTGCATTGTATCACGATATCGGTAAAATGGAGGAACCCGAGATTTTTATTGAAAACCAGGGATCTTTCAATCCCCACGATGATCTTACTGCTGAGGAAAGTGCGCAGAAGATCATCAGGCATGTGATCTATGGAGCCGCATTGGCTAAGAAGCACCGACTCCCAAAGGTGCTTATTGATCTGATCTGGACACATCACGGGACCACGAGAGTGGAGTATTTTTATCAGACAGCAAAAGAAGACAAAACTCTAACCGCTGAGAACGAATCCCAATTCCAATATCCCGGTCCCAAACCAACGACTCAGGAGCAAGCGATCCTTATGCTCGCCGACAGTATAGAAGCAGCCAGTAAAAGCCTGAAGGAGCCAACCGAGTCCTCGCTCAACACCCTGGTGGATAAGATCATTTCCTTTAAGATTGACCGGGATCAGATGCAGCTGGCAGAGATTTCATTTCGAGATCTTGAGAAGATACGTCATTCCTTTAAGCAGGTGCTCAAGAGCATAAATCATATCCGTGTAGAGTACCCAGAGGCTGCCGAGGATCAGGTCTGACTTGTGAGGTGCACGTTCTAGTGGAAGCTGAGTGCAGCAAGTTCATCTTCAGACAAGACCCTGCGAAAAATCGCAACCCCATCTACCAAGAGCTCTGATCCATGCTCAATCTCTTCCGAAGCCAAGCCGAGAGCTCTACCGACAGTGAAAGGTGCGCCTTCCTGAAGACTGGTTTGTATCGGAGATCCGATCGGACGCCACATCGACTCATCTTTCATTTCAAGGACGGCGATGATATGGTCATCAACGGCAGGAGGGCGAACAAGCTTCAAGGGCCAGCTATCACCGGGTGAGGCGAGTTTTTCCACCGGATGTGTCAGGAGGCTGTGCCCATTTCTACGCAGATCAAATTTGATTCTGAGTGGGTATCCTACCTGGCCTTGATCGTCCCTTTCATAAGTCAGAGCAAACTCCTTCACATCTACCAATAGCCGGTGCTCACTGACACCATCTTCTAGCAGATTATAACCATTAAACTTTAAAGTGTGCTTCATTGGACTATAGATTGGACCACCAAATGCCAGTGGGTTGGCAGCAGATATCACCGTGCCACGATAAACATCCTGTGCGACAGGATCCTCCAGATGATAAGCAGACATGACGCCATTGAGATATGCACGGACAAGTTGTTCTTCAGGAGAAAAACTCATGGCGACAGCCACCCATTGGTGATCGGCAAAAGGCATAGAATCGATGGCCCTGATTCGGGCATACTGGGCACCTTCGATGGTGGATTGGGGATAACTGGCAGCTCCAGTGGCAGAAACATGAGCAATGACTCCTCTCTGACCGAAGAGACCGCCAAAAAGCGCAAATTGCCTTCGTCCAGCATATTTCTGCCAACCTCCTTCATCCCATATGCCAGCTATCATATGACGCCTACCGATAAATTTTATCCAGGCGATCATGGTAAACGGTCGTGTTCCATACACGTTCAGCAAGGTGTTTTCAAAGGATTCTCTTGGCACGGCACCATAGATGAAGCCACGATTGAAACGCACTGCATTCCCCAAAGGACCATCTTGATCAAAAGTGAGCGCGGAATTGGGATCTTTGTGAGGCCATTGCAACAAGGAGTAATTGGTGGAGTCTCCAATACGACGCAGGTACATAGGTAGACCTTTCTCTTCACCAACTGATCTCCAAACGCCCCCTTGCTGATGCTCAAAGTCCCAAAAGGCAACTAAACCATCTGTCTTAATGATTAGGTCCTTTCTAGATTCCAACGTCCTCTCATCGGTGGGCTGATTGCACGATAAGACTGATAACAACACAAGAAAAAAGGGAATCATAGGGAAGGCTTGTGCGTTGGCTCGCAGCAGCGAATTGTCCTCTAGGCTTCCACGGAGTGGTGAAACTTGAAACATCATGGAAATGCAGCAGACCTGCAGCTCTACATCATGGAGTCGATCGCGTCCTTGCTAGTACAGGCAATGTTCTGGTGACCAGTTCAAAACCACCAATCAACAAAAAGCTATATACGACATTTGCTAGTAAGCCATTCCAGAAAAAAGGAACACCAGCAAGGTACGCCGCACCTAGACCACCCGCATTTTTTGGATACATTGGATCCAATAGAAAAGAGCCAAAATTACTGATCAGAAAGAAAACGATAGAGGCTAAAAGCGAAGCTCCTAATATATTGACAATCGTCACCTTCTTTAACAAAATGTGTCCAATGACAACTATGCCGGCAAAGCCCAGGTACACAAAGATGGCATAATCGGTAAACCACACAAAGCCATCCTGATAGGCAGCATAGACCACATTGTTGAGTATCAAGTCGCTAAACCAGAGCGCGAGCAGGGGTATGATGAAAGACCAATACTTGCTGGTGAGGTAGGCAGCTCCAAATAAGCCCATCGCACCCACTGCAGTAAAGTTATGCCAATGCGGAATGAATCTGCTTCCAGCTGCGATAGCAATCATGAAGAGGATCAAGATCCAGTGCTTTTTTTCTGATTTCATAGGCAGACCAATTTTATGTAAAAATACAGGAATAAATCAATCATCAGTGACGACTTCTGGTACTCTTTTACTTCATATGATGATTTTTGACATGGTTTTTGCTATGAATAATGTGTAGTAGGTCTATTGACCAAACCACACCTTTGTCCCGCAGCATCTCATTGTTTGCGGGATTTTTTACTTTTCCGGTAGAAGTCAGCTTCGATTTCACTTCCATTGTTCAGACCTGCTGCTGGAAAACAGCTACCTTCGAACACCTGACAATAATCAATTGCGGTCATGAAACAGTATTATCTGGGGATATTTTGTGCGTTATCGACCTTTATTTACGCTCAAGATTGGCAGCAGAAAGCCGACTACAGAATAGAAGTGGAGCTAGATACAGAGAATCACCGATTCACTGGTCACCAACAATTGTTTTATTTCAATCAATCACCCGATACTCTTCGCCGTGTTTTTTTTCACCTTTATTTCAATGCCTTCCAACCGGGAAGCATGATGGATGTAAGATCCAGAAGTCTTCCCGATCCCGATCCACGGGTAATGGACCGGATATCTAGGCTAAATGCAGATGAGATCGGATTTCTTGCCATCGATGAGATGTCTCAAGATGGGCATAGATTGGAGTTTGAGATTCAGGGTGACATACTGGAAGTGTCCCTGTACAGACCAATTCCGCCCCATAGTGTTGTCACTTTTACCATGGATTTTCAAGGTCAAGTACCGTTGCAGATCAGAAGATCGGGAAGGGATAACAAGGAGGGGATTGACTACTCGATGACACAATGGTATCCCAAAATCTGCGAATATGATAGCGATGGTTGGCATCCAGATCCATACGTAGCTCGTGAGTTCTATGGCGTATGGTCAGATTTTGATGTGAAAATAACCTTGCCCAATCAATACGTAGTTGCGGGTACTGGTGTGCTGCAAAACAGTGATGAAGTAGGTTATGGGTACTCTGGCAAAAAGGTAAAGCACAAGGGAAATGCCCCCTTGACCTGGCATTTTAGAGCGGAGTGGGTACACGATTTTGCTTGGGCAGCAGATCCCGATTACCTGCACACCACAATCACTGCTGAGAGTGGCGTAGACCTCCACTTTTTTTACCAGCCCAATCAAAAGACGAAGAAGAACTGGGGCGATTTGCCAGTAATTATGAAGGAAGCATTCAGGCTTATTGTCGAAGATCATGGGCCGTATCCATACCCCAGTTACTCCTTCATCCAAGGTGGGGATGGTGGGATGGAGTACCCCATGGCATGCTTGATCACTGGGGAGCGTAGCCTGGGCAGTCTGGTGGGAGTTTGCATCCATGAGATCATGCATTCTTGGTATCAAGGACTCCTGGGTAGCAATGAACTTCTGTATCCATGGATGGATGAGGGTTTTACAGAATGGGCAGAAGTCGATGTTAAAAACGAATTGAGGAGGCTTGGACTTTTGTCTGGATCGCATCAGGAGAAACCTTACACGGTGCTTTATGATAACTATCGAAATGTGGTGAAAATGGGGATCGAGGAGCCCATGAGTACGCATGCCGATCACTATCGCACTAATACAGCCTATGGGATGGCAGCCTATAACAAAGGTGCTGTATTTTTAAAGCAGTTGGAATACATAGTGGGCAGAGAAGCATTCGAAAGGTCCATGTCCCGATATTATTTGGAGTGGCGTTTTCGCCATCCCAGAGATCGAGACCTCATCCGCATTTTTGAACGAGAGAGCCAGATGGTACTGGATTGGTACCAGGAGTATTTCATCAATACCGATAAGATTATCGAGTACAAGATTGATGAGATCAAGGAGGTCCAAGGAGAAACACGCATCAATCTATCGAGGGAGGGGGAGATGCCCATGCCGATCGACCTGGAGGTATCCTATAAAGATGGCACCATGAGCTATCATACGGTACCATTAACGATGATGAGAAATGCCAAGAGAAAGGAGAATGGCATCGCTTACATCGTCGAAAAGGATTGGCCATGGACCCATACTTCGTATGAGATGGTGATAGAGCGGAGTAAAGATGAGATCAAATCAATACATATAGATCCCACTCTACGTCTGGCTGATTTTGAACTCAACAACAATCGCCTAGATATACCTTAAATGTGTCCCGTAGATGCTTGACATCAATAGGTTAAGTGTAACATACCGCACCGATGATGGCGCTATTAGGGCACTACAAGATGTCTCTTTGCATGTGAAGAGCCGGAGTTTGACTGTACTAATGGGTGAAACAGGATCGGGGAAGTCCACCATTGCCCGTTCAATTTTTAAAATGTTACCTCGCAACGCTGAGATAAGCAGTGAGAGCAGCATCATGGTAGACGGTCACTCCATGCTGGATGTGGCAATGCCTGCTCTCAGAAACCTGCGGCAAACGCTGCTGGCCATCATCCCACAGAATCCTCTCTTAGCCACCAACCCGACCATGAAATGCGGAAGGCATTTGATTGAAGTCATTCGACTTCACATTAAACTTTCAAACCATGAACGTAAGCAAACCGCCATCTCATGGCTGGAAAAGGTTGGCCTCAAAGATTCCAGTAAAATCTACCAATCCTATCCACATGAAATATCCTTGGGGCAGCTCCAGCGTGTGTGTGTAGCTATGGCGTTAGCTTCAAAGCCACAACTCATCATCGCTGACGAACCTTTTTCATCGCTGGATGATGAAAATGCTCAAGTCATCGTTGGCCTCTTGCGACAATTTTGCCAGGCTTCAAACGGTGCGGTACTAATCATCACTCATGATATTGCACGTACTCGTCAAATTGCAGACGCTTGGTATCTTCTTTATCAGGGGAAAATCATCAGTAAGGGAGTCGACGATTTTCTCGATGCCACAACACAACATCCTTATGTCCGGTCACTGATCTCCAGCTACCGGCAGATGCAACATGAGCACAGCAGCGAGACCAAGGGTGCCAGGCTATTGCAGATCAGAAACCTATCTTATAGATACGAAGCCAGATCCAGATATCTACTGCGTGCACCGGGTAAAGGCAGGCATTTGCTAATGAATATCTCGTTGGACTTTGAACAGGGTAATATCTATGGCATCGTCGGACCATCTGGAAGTGGTAAATCCACCTTATCCCAATTGATAGGTGGATTACTTGATCCCCCATCCGGGACCATTTTTGTGGAGGGGGAGGACATACAGACACTGATGACCAGGGGACACCGGGCATTCTTTAAAAAAGTTCAATACATCTTGCAGGATTCAGCTACGGCACTACCTCCTCGTAGAGTGGTCAGAAAAATCCTGAGGGACACCATTCAAGCATTCGATACGGCCGACCCCTCGGCCATTGATGAGATGATCAGCCAACTTCTTCATGAAGTAAGGTTAGCTCCGAGCATAGGTGGTAAAGATAGAAGTCAACTCTCAGGAGGGGAAAAGCAGCGTGTTTGTATCGCACGAGCATTGGCAGCGCAGCCCATGATTCTGATCATGGACGAATCTTTATCTGCACTGGATAAGGCTGTTCAATATGACATTCTTTCCCTCCTAAAATCGCTTTGTCATACCAAGAATTTGACCATTATTCTTGTTTCCCATGACCGGAGCTTAATTGGGCATGTATGTGATCGAGTTTATGATATGGAGCAGGGGAGTATCAGATGATGCGCAAAGAGGACCTGGGTAAATTTTTTTACCACTTATGCAACCAATTGCCATACTTATACGTCTATTTCTTTAGAATAGTTTAACAAACTTAAATGAACTAATTTGAGGTAACTCTCATACCTTTGTGCTACCAAATGAATATTCTATGAAAACTCTGAGAATACTTGGTCTTGTCCTATTGATTGTGATATCCATACTCTGCTTTTGGTACCTAAATTACTGTCCTGAAGCTAATGTCGTGGGTGAAATGGGTGCAAAAAGCTCGGAATTGACCGATGTGAGAATTTCGAAGTTCATCATGGAGACCCTGCGAAAAGTTACGATTTCAGCCCTCTAAATCCTCTGAGATTTCATCGTCGGATAGCTGATAGCCATTGAGAAAAGTCCGAATATCCAATCTTTTTCTTCCCTGCAATTGAAGCTCTAATATACGAAGAGGGCGATCTGCGGTACCAATTAAAGCTATTGATTTGCCGTCGGAAATAATCTCACCAGGAGAAATGTCCTTGATATGTGGATAGATCTCCGTGCGAAATATCCTTAATATTTGACCATGAAATCGAAACCAGGCTGCTGGGTATGGGCTGAGACCTCGGATGAAATTATATACTTGATGAGCAGGTCTCTGGAAGATAATCTCACAATCTTCCTTAAAAATCTTGGGTGCTTTGGATACCTTGCGCTCGTCTTGTACCCTAGTCTCATAGGTATCCTCCATGATTGATATCAATGTGTCAAGCACCAGTAGGGCACCTCTATCCTTCATCCGATCATGCAATCTTCCCGCATCGTCTCGCGGGTAAATAGTTACCTCATCTTGTTTGATGATCTGTCCTGTGTCGATGGTGCGATCGATAAAAAACGTAGTCAGTCCCGTGCTGACTTCTCCCCGTATGATAGCCCAGTTGATCGGGGCAGCACCACGATAAGCGGGCAGTAAAGAAGCATGTAAATTGATCGTCCCCAATGGAGGAATACTCCACACTGCTTCTGGAAGCATGCGAAATGCGACAACTACGATCAGATCCGGTTTGATGGCTTGAAGACTTCTAATAAATGTGGGGGATTTTAGATTGCTGGGCTGCAAGACCATAAGGTCATGAGCTATTGCTGCACGCTTTACGGCCGATTCAAGGGACCTCATTCTTCCTCTGCCACCTTTCTTGTCTACAGCCGTGACGACTCCGACCACCTCAATTTCCTCGTACTTCAACATCATTTCTAAAGTGGGGACAGCAAAATCCGGTGTTCCCATGAATACTATCTTCAATGTCTTATGCTTCATTGGTGATTGTTGTGCATCTGCCTACGAAAGTCAATCAATTTATCCAATCTTACGAGAATCCTAACATATTCTTCTGGGGTATGCCTTTATATTTGGGGACAAATACTGATCAGAGATGATTTTATCGTGCTTTCAACGGAAATCTACTTACCTCGTACTGATGCTTACTGGTCTGAATATGCTGCCATCTGATGCTCAAACCAGATCCTTCACCTTGCAGTTTGCTGACCATGAATCGCTGTCGGAAATTTCTTCTGCTACCGTGCAGCTCATCGACGATCATGGCAAAGTAGCTAAAACCATCGTATCTGATGATCAGGGCACCGTGATTATCACGCAGAGTGGTGGGAAGTCCCTTTGCATGCTGATTTCTGCCCAGGGCTTTCTCAAAGATAGCATTTGTCTTGACGAAGACGATCCTGCTTACCAGTTGAGGACCTTGCATCGGACGACCACTCAGACAGCCGTAGCTGAACATGTGGGTCCTCCTGCCATCCATAAGAAAGCACCTAGTCAAAGAACCATGTCTAAAATGGAGGTCGCGCGTGTGATGCCCCTGGTCAGGGTCGAGAAGCAAGGTGCGAGAATGGCCAGAATTGAGCGACTTCCATTGGGATATACTGGTTATACGATTAAACTTGAGGTCGGCAGTGCGCCGATCAAGGGGGACCATGACATGGTATCGGGATTGGGAAAGATCATGTGGCAGAAAGATGGTCGTGGTGGTTACTTTTATTACGCCGGAAAGTTTATTAATCGATCCAATGCCGAACATTTCTTCGAGGAAAAGATATCTTCACGTATGCCAGATGCCGAGATTATTGAGTTTATTAGTGGTCTCAGACAATAAAGGACAGATATGACAGCTAAGGAGTTCTTGATGGGTCTGCCTGATAAGGTCCAAACTGAGGCTTTGGAGGGCTTGCAGACGGTCTTCCATTTTGATATCGATGGCGAAGGAGGTGGACAAGTGACGGTGAAGGTTGAAGATGGTTCCTGCACTACTGAAGAAGGTCTCATGGGCGATGCTAAATGTGTAGTGAAGGCCAAGGAAGATAACCTGATGAAAGTGCTTAAGGGCAAGATCAATCCCTTGATGGCTATTTTGACCGGGAAACTCAAGATCAGCGATCAGCGAGAGATGATCAAATATGCCAAGATCTTTGGATTGATGTAACAACAAGCAAGCCTATCCATAAGAGAGGTAGAGATGCCGATGTCTTATTGGGATTTCAAGACCATTACTCTAATCTGCCTCCATGCAATGCATCGCAATGATAGGGTATCGCTAAAGCAAGGGCTGTTTTAACCACATATCAGTAGGGAGCAAAGTTTCAGAAATGAACACTTAGTCCTAATCCGGGAGACAAAGGTGTCGAGGGAGCTGGAGATACGACGGGATGTACCAGCAAGGAGATGTCATCACTAATGTCAAAGGATTTCAAGTGCGCATCTACATAGGCATCGATGGCTGTCAGGGCGTACATGGCCACAAATCCAATATACGTAAGCTGGAGGTTTTTTGAGTAACTGTTTCGCTGTCTGCGAAGTGCTTCAGGTGTGATGCCGGGAAAATCACTGAACTCATGCGGCAGGTTCTTCACACTTTTTCCATATGCTTCATTAAAGCGGTCCCTTCCTTTTTTGTTGAAGTCGACTGCATAGATCAAGCCACCAAAGGCGCCCCAGACGATGGGCATTTTCCAATATTTTCTATTGTAAAACTGTCCGGCACTGGGTAACATCATAGAATAGATGCCGGCCCGATATGGATTGGGGTAGGGTAATTGCCAATTCTTCTTGAAATTCTTCTCCTTGGGTTCCTTAGCCTTCTTACTTTTTGATTTTTTTGCCTTTTTCTCTGCAGGGATCGATGCAGCCACTTCTACGGATGTACTCAGTGTATCCACCTGTGCCTGAGTGATCATATAGGCAGCCACCAATATGCAAGAAAAAATGGCCTTTTTCATCGATGATACAACGGTGGTCACCGCCTATTAGTTGCCATCGATTTGATCGAGAATATGGTTTAGGTCTTCATCCGAATTGAAGTGGATGATTAATTGGCCGGCTCCAGATGCTTTTCTGGTCATTCGCACTTTGGTGCCCCATTTCTTGCTTAGATGGTCTCTTACTTCCTGGTGAAGGGGTGTCAAGGCCTCTGATTTTGCCTTGCCAGTCTTGGATGGATTATTATAACTTTTTGCAAGTTTTTCCGTGGCACGTACTGATAAGCCATCGAGCAGTACACGTTGTAAACCTAGAATTTGACCATCTTGTGATTCAATGCTCAGTAATGCCCTAGCATGGCCCATGCTGATCTTCTGCTGTTTAAGTGCTTGCTGCAAGGCAGGAGGGAGTCTGAGCAGCCGGATATAGTTGGTTACCGTGCTTCGGTTTTTTCCTATTCGTTCGCTTAGGGATTCGTGGGTGAGCTTGCATTCATCGATCAATCTTTGATAAGAGATGGCCACTTCAATGGCATTTAAGTCGGACCGCTGAATGTTTTCGACCAGAGCCATCTCCAGCATCTCTTGATCGTTAGCGTCGCGCACGAAGGCTGGCATCTCTTTCAGTCCGGCCATCTTTGATGCCCTGTACCGACGTTCACCTGCAATTAATTGAAACTTCTTCCCATCCAATCTACGCAGGGTGACAGGCTGAATCAATCCAAAAGTCTTGATGGACTCCGCCAACTCCTTCAGCGCTGCCTCATCAAACTCATTCCGGGGTTGATAGGGGTTTGTTTCGATACGGTCAAGTGCTATTAATGTTACTCCGTCCTTCTTTTTACTCTTTTTTGCGGGATGATCAGACTGCTCTTTGTTTGCGAGCAATGCGCGAATACCTTTACCTAATTCCTGCTTGGGTATCTTG
This sequence comes from Saprospiraceae bacterium, assembly GCA_965223025.1. Lineage (GTDB taxonomy): Bacteria > Bacteroidota > Bacteroidia > Chitinophagales > Saprospiraceae > JABDMH01. The sequence goes on along the minus strand of CBDCVP010000023.1, from coordinate 1,651,875 downwards.
GCCATTTTCAGCTGGATGTCAAGTTTAGTTCGATATTATTCTTCTGAAGAAACTCCTTAGCAAGGTTCAAGAAATTATGGGTCCCCTTGCTATTGGCATCATACAGCAGCACCGGCTGATGCATACTGGGGGCTTCACCCACCTTGCTATTGCGATGAATAATGGTGTCAAAAACGAAGTCATCAGCATGAGACTTCACTTCATCGACCACGATATTGGCCATCCTAAGCCGCTTGTCATACATCGATAAGATGATACCTTCCACCGTCAAGCTTTCGTTGAGTTGCTCTTTGACCAGATCGATTGTGCTCTTCAATTTGTTTAGTCCTTCCAAGGCAAAAATCTCGCACTGTATCGGTATTAATACCGAATCGGCTGCTGTCAGAGCATTGACGGTGATCAGGCCCAAGGAGGGTAGGCAGTCGATGAAGATAAAGTCGTAGTCATTACGGATATCTTTGAGAATATCTCTAAGGATATACTCTCGTCTAAACTTGCTCACCAGCTCTAATTCAGCACCCACCAGATCAATGCTCGATGGTATGATGTCAAGATTTGGAGTGCTAGACGTCACAATCGCATCTGTTGCGGGCACTTCGTTGATCATGCAGTCATAGATCGTCTGCTGCACGTCATGGGGATCTATACCCACCCCAGAACTAGCATTAGCTTGCGGATCAGCGTCTACGATGAGTACCTTGAATTCAAGAATGGCGAGACTTGCTCCTAGGTTGATGGCCGAAGTGGTTTTGCCTACTCCTCCCTTTTGATTTGCTATGGCGATGATCTTTCCCATCAGATGATTTAACCAAATTCGATGACTTCTCCGATACTGGGAAGGGTGAGTTGAATGTCTGCTTGCTCAAATAGATCTTTGGTCTCTCGGTGGTCGATCTGAATCGGAGGGAAGGTGTCAAAGTGACAACCGATCACACGATTGCATTGCACGAACTTGGCCGCTTGTACGGCCTCTTGGGCCGCCATGGTGAAGTGACCGCCGATCGGCAGGATGGCACAATCTATGGGGCCATCTAACAAAGGAATCAGTTTCATATCCATAGTAAGGCAGGTATCTCCTGCCAGATAAATCGTGGCCTGCGAGGTGCTGAAAACCAGACCGCTGGGTGTTCCCCCATAGGTTCCATCTGGAAGTGAGCTGGTATGCTGCGCCGGCACCATCCTCACTTGACCAAAGGTGTCTTTCCAAATTCCTCCATGATTCATTCCCACCGCATTGAGTCCTTTTGCCGTAAACCAATTTGCGATCTCAAAGTTAGTGATGACTGGTGTGTCCTTAGTAGCCACGTTGGTCACGTCTGCTACGTGATCAGCATGCCCATGAGTCAGAAAGATGATATCTGGCTTTATAGAGGTGACGTCGATACTTTTAGCCAGAGGATTGGCAGATATGAAGGGATCCACCAAAATCTCCTTACTCCCAGCAGTGATGCCAAAACAGGAGTGCCCATAGTACGTAATCCTCGTCATGAGTACAGTCATTTTATACCGACAGCAAGGGATCTTGCCGTGGTTACAAAAGTAATCAATCCTGAAACAAATCGTTTATTTGAGCATTTTATTAACCTATCTTTAGTCCATCTAGACATTATGATCACCATCATTTCAGGAACCAACCGCTATGGCAGTGAAACGGAGAAAATCGCTGCTAGCATACGAGACTTGGTCATGGAAAACACAGCTGATAATGTGCAGTTACTGTGCCTATCTGATTTGCCCCTAGACTTCATTTCTACACACATGTACACATCGGAGGGACAGCATCCCATCATAGGTCAAATGCAAGATAGATTTCTCCTTCCTGCAGATAAGTTTTGGTTTGTTTTTCCGGAATACAATGGAGGCGTGCCAGGCATCCTCAAACTGTTTCTAGATGCGGTTTCGGTCAGGGCAATCGATGAAACTTTCAAAGGCAAGAAGGCATGCTTGACTGGGATATCCACCGGACGCGCGGGAAACTTGAGAGGGATGGACCATCTTAGCAATATACTCAACTACCTCCAGGTTATCGTACACCCCAATCGTTTGCCGATCTCTTCTATATCACAGCTTATGAATGCCCAGGGTGATTTTGAAGACAGGGAGACAACCAGGGAAATAGCTAGTCAGGTTCAAGAGTTTTTAACTTTCTAATGGCGAGACAAAGAGTTGTGGTGACAGATCTTGGGCGCATCCATTATCAGGAGGCCTGGAGTTTACAGCAACGTCTGTTGGATGACCTGGTGGCTAAGAAACGAGGTCGTCGAGAGGGCACCCAGCCCAATATTGATATGCATCACCATATTCTTCTTTGCGAACACTATCCAGTCTATACACTGGGCCGGACCGGAAAGGAAGCACATTTGCTCATGTCACAAAAAGAGTTAGCCGAAGAAGACATTGCCTACCACCGCATCAACCGAGGTGGAGACATCACCTTCCACGGGCTGGGCCAGGTAGTCGCATATCCAATTTTTGATCTAGATTTTTTCTTCACCGATGTGCATAAATATGTTCGATTTCTGGAGGAGGCGGTCATTAGGACCTTGGCATCTTATCAGATTGCAGGGACAAGAATCAAGGACTACACTGGTGTTTGGATATCCGATGATGAGCAAGGAGTTTCAAGGAAAATCTGTGCAATTGGAGTGCATCTAAGTCGTTGGGTGACAATGCATGGTCTCGCCTTTAATGTCAACACAGATCTGGCCTTCTTTCAAAGAATTTTGCCCTGTGGTATCAGTGACTCTGATAAGGAGGTTACTTCACTTGCTAAAGAAGTGGGCCATAAGGTATCAGCAGATCTTGTCAAGCACGAACTCGTGAAACACTTTTCGGATTTATTTGGGTTTGATTATCAGTGGGGCACATCCAGATCCTTGAGTCCGGAAATGTAGAGTTTGTCTAGGACTCATCTAGGCTTTTAAGCTGTCCTATGGTACTTAGTTATCATGCGAGTGCTCCGAAATCAGTATTTTGCGTGCATCATGTCTCAGACACGTAAGATTATTCATGTTGACATGGATGCGTTCTTTGCTTCTGTAGAACAGAGGGACCAACCTTCTCTTCGGGGTAAGCCATTGGTGGTCGGAGGTGATGGCAGGCGCTCGGTGGTGGCGGCTGCTAGCTACGAAGCCAGGGCATACGGCATCTATTCTGCCATGCCCATGACCCTCGCCAAGTATAAGTGTCCACATTTGACCATCGTACCACATCGCTTTGCTGTCTACAAAGAGGTTTCTCAACAGATTCGAAAGATTTTCTTTGACCATACAGACTTGGTGGAGCCGTTGTCATTAGATGAGGCTTATCTCGATGTTACGATCAATAAAAAATCGGTGCATTCGGCCACACAAATTGCTAGGGAGATTAAATCATCCATTTTGGAGCAAGTAGGACTCACGGCGACGGCGGGGATCTCGGTGAATAAATTTCTCGCTAAAGTGGCTTCTGATCTCCATAAACCTGATGGATTGACAGTGATCAAACCAGACCAAATTGCGGCCTTTGTTCGCGATCTTCCCATAGAAAAGTTCTTTGGCGTCGGTAAAATGACTTTGAAGAGGATGCACGATATGGAGGTATTCACCGGTGGAGATCTACAAAGATATTCGGAAATCGAATTGGCAAGAATCTTTGGAAAATCTGGGAGGTATTACTACCGTGTCTGTCGTGGTTTGGATGATCGTCCGGTGAAACCCAGTCGAATAAGAAAATCGGTGAGTGTAGAGCGAACGTTTGAGGTCGATCTGACGGAGCAACAGGCAATTATTGATCTGCTGAAAAGTTTGACAAAAAAATTGGTGCACTCCATATGGAAGTTGAAAGTGAAGGGAAAGACCGTGCAAATAAAATGGAGGTATCCCGATTTCATCACACCCACTCGCAGTAAGACTTTTCAAGAATATCTAGATGACCAGAAAATTATCTTTGAAGCAGTTGTGCACTTGGCTAGGGAGCATATTGATTGTGAGAAAGGAGTCAGACTCCTCGGAGTAGGTCTGTCTAACCTCAATACTGAGATAACCAATCAGCAGCTTTCTCTGGATATTTAGAAGATTGTAATTAAGATGGATCAAAAGGATGGTTACGTACCAGAAATTGTGTTGAATGCCTTTTGGCCGGATCAGAAGCCAACGGTACTGCAGCTAAATACAGGTCATGTGCATCAGACTCTGCTCGTGCAGACAACACAAGGATCATATATTTTGCAGAGGGTCAATACTCATGTGTTTAGAGAGCCGCTCGCCACCGTAGGGAATATCAGATTGGTAAACCAGCATCTTGCCAGCGATCCCAATTATCCACTCGTAGTACCTCATCTCAAATCTGACGCAAAGGGTGCACACCTTCATACAGCAATTGGTGGAGACAGTTGGAGATGCATGGAGTATGTACCTGACAGCCAGACTATTGAGATGGCGGAGAATCCCGGACAGGCTCATGCCGTGGCCAAGGCTTTCGGTCAGTTTTCGGCTTCCCTGGCTACCCTAGACGCAAAAGCACTTCACATCACCATTCCTGACTTCCATCATCCCCGATCGAGATGGCAGCAATTCAACCAAGCTGTGACTCAGCCCGTGAGATCTCTCGATGCCTTCCTTCGGAAATATGTCGGTGAGATGGCATCCTATAAGTCGATTTTTCAGGAGATGGGTGCTCTCCAACTTCCTACCAAAATTGCTCATAACGATCCCAAGATCACCAATGTTTTATTCGATAAAGAGGGAATACCTTTAAGTATCATAGATCTGGACACAGTCATGCCAGGCACGACGCTACATGATTTCGGTGATATGGTACGCAGCATATCCACGACTGTGCCCGAGGATCATCCCCAGATGGAAGAAGTGGAGTTTAGTACTGAAAAGTATGATGCCCTATACCATGGTTTCCGTGAAGGCGCCAAGGACACGCTGGACGAAGTAGAAAAAGCCAACCTACTGCTTGGAGCTAAATACATGATTCTCGAACAAGCATTGAGATTTTTCACCGACTACCTAAATGGCGACGTGTATTACAAGGTGAGAGATGACGATCATAATTTAATCAGGGCTAGAAATCAATTGCAGTTGCTCAAATCCCTGATCCATATGATGACATAGCAGTCCGCGGCATTCAATCTGCAGTGCCATTTCATCAGCTTCCTGTTTGTACCCTTTCTGCATTCAGCCTGCAGTCTACAAGTCTACAGGCCGATTTAAGACTGCCCAATGCCCTGCTAAGTGTTGCCCACCACCCAGTGCAGCACTGCGGACTCACCACTGCCTACTTGTACCATTCATCGGGTCGGATATATGGTTTAACGCCCTGATAACACTTCTTAACACAATGGTGCAGTCCTAGGATTGTAACCTTGTTTAAGAACTTGAAGCATAAAATCAAAAGCTATGAAAAAGAGAATCTTTTTGCCAGTCGTCCTGATCTTGATTTTTATCCAGTACGGTTTTAGCCAGTTACTTGTGGGGGTCAGAGGTGGAGTGGGTTTGAGCAATGTTAGCACCCCTGATCTGGTGAAGGCCATCGCACCAGACATAAGATATATGCCAGGGTTTGAAATTGGCCTGATGAGTGAATATCTTCTCTCTGAGCACCTCTCATTGCAAGGAGAGCTGATCTATCGCGAGAAGGGATTTAGAATTGCCGAACAGACGAGTCTGGATCTATTTAAGATTGACTTTCCGTTGGGTGTGCGAGTGGATACACGTCTTCATTACTTAGATCTACCCTTACAGCTGAAGTATACTTTCGGCAACGGACCGATCAGAGGCTATTTGTCAGCAGGACCGCAAATCGGATACGCTTTGAACGGACGCATCAATACTCGGGCTAATTTTCTGGTGGATTGGGAGTTGGGCAATATACCCATTAATTTTGGCAGTGCGAACAATCAAAGGTTTGACGTATCTGGTGTGGCAGGAGCTGGTGTCGAGTTTGATACTGGTCACGGGAATGTCTTTGCGGATGTGAGATACACTCAAGGTTTTATGGATTCTTTTGATGTGCCATTGGTTGATTTCAATATTAAACATCATGGATTCAGTTTTGGAATAGGATATAAAATGCCAATACGGTAGATTTTCTTTTGATTTGGCAGTTGGATTGGGCTGTTGTGGCGACAGCCCTTTGCCTTGTCACATTTTGTCAGTTCGGACTAAATACCGATCTTAGAAAGGAAAATGCAGAGTTCAAACCTACACGGATGAAGCTATCGGGACATCACGTTGTGAAGGCTCCACCCTCAGCAGTGTGGGATCTTTTAATGGACCCGGAGGTCTTGGCCCGAATAACACCAGGATTGGATAAATTAGAGATGGTGTCACCAGATAGGTATGATTCTGTGGCGGATGTAAAAATCGGTCCTGTAAAAGGCAGCTTCAGAGGCACAGTTGAAGTCACGAACAAAAGGGAGGGGGAGTCATTTACCCTGGTCGTAAAACAATCATCTAAGATAGGCTCTGCCAAGGCTGAAATCGACATGCTGTTAAAAGCTCTTACCGATGATCGCACAGAATTCAGTTTTGATGGAGATGCCAAGCTGTCTGGACTGATTGCTCGTACTGGACAAAGAGTTGTAAGTGGAGTGGCATCCATGCTCACAAAGCAGTTTTTCTCTGCCTTAGATGAAGTAGTGGACGAATAGAAACGGATGAGGAGCATCATCATCTCTCCCAAATACGCAATTCCCTGGTCCGAAGTATCCTTCAAAACCGTTCGTGCTGGTGGTCCTGGGGGACAGCATGTCAATAAAGTTGCATCCGCAGTGCAACTTCAGTTTGACATCTCTAGCAGTTCTCTACCACCAGATATTAGAGACCGTCTGATGACCTCAGAAAGAAATCGCATCACCAAAGATGGAGTACTGCTAATAAAAGTATCAAAGCATCGCAGTCAGCATAGGAATAAGGTAGAGTCCATCTCTCGACTAGTAACCATCATAAGGGCCTCCATCAGTCAGCCCACCAAAAGCAGAGCTAGCAAGCCCACAGTCGCTAGCAAAATGCGCCGCAGGAAAGACAAAATGGCAAAATCCGCAATAAAGAAAATGCGGCAGCCACCGAGACCTGATTGAGTCACTCGCTGACCAAATGTCGCTGTGCAAATAGCAAGTACTGAGACCAATCATAAGCCGTTATATCGTGCTTGCCATCTCGCATATGGTAGCCAACAGAACTGTCACTAAGTGGGTGGTTTGCTCCGGGCATGGTCTGCGTTTCGAGCCCTTCTAAATCAAAAAGACGATAGACTTTCGAAGCCTCCTTGGCTGAGAGAAATTCACCATGTGGATCAGCCCATCTATCTTGGAGAGCACTGGCCACATATAAGGGCCTGGGAGCTACCAGGGCCAATAGGGTGTGTTGATCAAATGGCAAATCGCCAACTTGTTCATTGTAGTAGTTAAACCGGTCATTAAACCAATGAGGAAAACTGCGATTAATGATGTGAACCGTCTCTCCAAATTGTCTTCTGGATAGGGCGGCACCACCGCATCCCGAATCATTGGATACAACCATGGCAAACCGTTCATCCATAACCCCTGCCCAAAGTGATGTCTTTCCCAGTCGGGAGTGTCCAATCACCGATACCTTGTCTTCATCTATGGACTGATCTTGCTCGAAATAGTCTAAAGTTTTGCTCAATGCCCAGGCCCAGGCACTGATCGAGCTAAGCTTCGATTTATCAGTGTCTGCTGGCAATAGTGCATGTATGCCATTTTGGAAACCATCGTCAAAATCTGGGTCAATGTCTCCATAGTAGATGGTGGCAAGGCCAAAGCCCGCTCCGACGATTTGTTCCACCGGCCATCTGTGAGCACTCACGCCGCGACTCAAATAGTTAGCCCTGTGGTTTCTTATACCATATTCCTCACGATTGCGCACCCAGTTTTCATGAATGCTTATCCCCGGATCAGCATGAATGGTGTGGTTGCCGTAGAAATTCAAACCCACAAAAAGCGGCACAGGCTTCTGGCTCTTGACCGGCAAATAAATGAGGATGCCAACATCCCGGCTGATCCCAGCTCTGGACACACTCATCGTGACTTCTTTTCTTCTGGCTAAACCTTCAAAAACAACTTGATCTGAGTTGGTGATATAAGTTACCTGAACACCTTCATCAGGGTAGTTGCCATACATCTCGTCCTGGAGAAGCTTTTTCAAGGCTGGTCGTCTCTTGTCCCGCCAGTAGTTCGCATCCAGCAAGTGCGCATCATCGACATTGGCCAGTAGGGAGGGTAAATCATAGGTTGGCACGCTGTCTTCATCATAATTGACCTGTGCCCGAAGCTGCTCCATGGAGATCAGGGTATCTTGGGCCATTAGTGCACTCATGGTCGTGAGCATAGCAATGTACATTACTGCCACTGCATTGTGCGTAGATGTCATTACACGCAATAAATGGTGAAATAAATTCATGGTATAAGTAATTACTGACAGAATATTCTTGGCTGCGACAATTGGGTTGAAGGTATGACTTTCTACTGTAGCTTGCGTCTAGCAGAGCCTCCTATAAGAGAAGTCGAGAAAAATATGATAAGATTGTATCTGCCAAGGCAAGGTATCATCACTTAGGCAAGCCCTTAGCTCTGGTCTACCAATAGCTATCGGCCATGAAGTGATCATCACCTAAATCGATTACTAGCCCTCACTTTTCCATGGTGGCGCGCCAAGTGGTGTAATGCCGAGTTCCATACCTGAGTACTCCTTCCAGGCTTTGATCTGATCTTATCATACCCTCCAACAGAAAAACGCTGCTTCCATCAAAGAAAGATAGGTACAACTTATTATCCTGCACCGTCCCTTCCAAATTTTCGAAAGATCGCGACGCTGATGAAAAAGAAGCCAGCAACTTGTGATCATTGTGCATAAACTTGATGCTTCCCGAGTCTGTATCTGCTGAATCAATACCGAGCTCCATTTGCCAGGTACCTGATAAATCCAATACAGCCTTCTTTTTCAACAGGGTGAATCGGTGCTGGCGGCCGTGATGAGCGACAAAAGGTATAGTCCCAGCATCGCTGGAAGTAAAGTGACCTTCCATGACATTGTCTTCAAAGATGGCTTTCAACTGATTGTCCGAAGCGGGAAAACGAATCAACACCGTATCTTTATTGGTATTGGCATCGTGGCTGAAATCAATGTCAGTAATTCTTAGCTTTTGTGATCCATTCGAAATCTCAAAGATCAAACTATCGGGCTGCGAGTACACGATATCAAAATTAAAAGGAAGCTCCCCTTGCGTCACTTCTTCAAATTCCAGAGCAAGATGTACTGAAGTTTCACGCTCCTGACGTTCGATGAAATCCTTCTTGAGATCGAGTTTTAATACACCACGCCAGGGCCCAGGAGGTAGTTTGGAATAAGGATGTTCCATCACCAGGCAACCACCAAAAAATGCAACCATCACCAGTAGAAGTAGGACACGAGACTGCATACTCAATCGGTTTCACCTAAGATCGTTCACCCACAAAATGGTCATCCTTATACTTAAAAAGTACATTGAAGGTTGTCAAGCTGCCGTAAATTCGAGTGATGTATTGTTGCAAATTGACTTTCTCTTCATCTATCAATTTACTGCTGTTGATCCTCTGCTCCATCACCCGCAATCGATCTCGTACCATGACGACTTTGTGGAAAAAAGTGTCGATTGGGATTTCTTTAGACTTTATGCCTTCCTCTCCCGGTTTAAGTATCATGCGTCCGTCTTTCCATTTATCACCAAGTGCTACCACTTGCGAGATGTCAGAATAGGCGTTAAGTATTTTAATCAACGCTTTTTCAGCCTCGTTAAAAGAAACGATCTCCTGCATTTCAATGGCTTCGATGACATCCCACTGATCGTAGTTCTTTCCGACTTGTTTGATCCCAAATTTCATAAAACAGACCTCATATGCAGCCTTGTGTACTCGTATGATCGCCCCTTCCCCGTACGCTGGATGGGTTACACGTGATCCAATACCCAGTATTTCTCCACTCATAGTATTTCCAATTTATTGCTCTAATTTCTTCTGGTAAAAATCATCTATTTCCCTGACATTGGGTTCCCCTATCTTACCTAAACTTTTCGCAACCATAATAGCAACGGTGGCATCGCCCGTGACATTAGTAATAGTGCGCACCATGTCAAGGGGGCGGTCCACTGCAAATATCAGTGCTAGACCAGCCTCTGGCACACCGATGGCACCTAACACAATCACCAACATGATCATCCCGGCACTGGGCACTGCTGCTGATCCGATCGAGGCTAAGGTAGCTGTCATCACGATCGACATTTGTGCTCCCAGGGTCAACTCGATTCCAAAAGCCTGAGCGATGAAAACTGCTGCAACACCCTGATAAAGCGAAGTGCCGTCCATATTTACGGTTGCACCTACTGGGAGGACAAAGCTGGTCACCTCGTCATCCACACCCATATGCTCGTTCACCCGTTCCATAGTTACGGGTAGTGTAGCAGCACTAGAGCTGGTAGAAAATGCAACCAGCTGCGCCGGGGCGATTCCCGAAAAGAACCGTGCGTAGTTGAAACCGGCAAAGAGCCTTGCCAGGGTGGGGTAGAGCACCAAGATGAGTAAGCCGAGGCCTAGGAGGACGGTCAAGCTATACCATAGCAATGCTTGAAAAAGATCCCAACTCGGGGATTCGACAATCAAGGCCGCCAATAACGCGAATACACCATATGGTGCACCCAGCATAATGATGTCGATCATCTTCAACACAACTTCATTGAGGCCATCCACGAAGGCTTTCAAAGGGGCTGCTTTCTCTGGAGCGATCAAGATCATTCCGATACCAAAGAAGATCACAAAAAAAATGACCTGCAGCATGTTGGTATTGTCGCTCAGTGCGGCAAAAATGTTTCCTGGTATCAAATCCTCCAGAGCCCTTAGCGGTCCCTGTCCCTTCTGAGCTTGTGCCAACTCAATCTTACTGGAAGCATCGCCACTATACCCCTCTAGCAACTCTGAACGGGTCTCCTCGTTAATCGAGGATCCCGGCTTGACAAGATTGACTAAGCACAGGCCCAAAGTGACGGCGATCACCGTAGTGATGAGATAGATGACTACGGTACGGCCCCCCATCTTAGATAGCTTCGAGATATCTTTGAGATCACTTATTCCTTTGATCAAGGAAGCAATGATCAGTGGAATGGCAATCAACTTAAGCAGATTGATGAAAATGGTACCGAATGGTTTGATCCAGTCGAGTATGAATTGTTTAGCACCTAGATAGCTCGCCAGCAGTCCAACAGCAACACCGAGAAACATCCCAATCAAGATTTTCCAATGCAAGGCAAGCTTCATCATGTCCTTTTTTTTCTATGGTGCAGCAAAATATAAAATCCAGGAGGATTTCGAATGGATATGCTGACTTACACAAGAAATGGCAGTGACAGAACGTCCTTGCATACCATAGAAGTAAGTGTAACGGAAATTCTCCCCGGTTTCTGGAGGCATGACGCACATGTGTGGCATGGGTTTTTATCATTACTTTTATTGTCAGCATATAACAGACCATTTAATGCGTGACTTTATCTTTTTGTGGTGCCAGGTGATTTTCTTGTCGATGCCCGTTTGGACACTAGCTCAATCGGATGTTTCTGAGTCGGTGACGAGGGATTTTGTAGAAGCACAGATTCGATTCCTTGCCTCGGATCTACTAGAGGGGAGGAAGACAGGCTCTCGCGGCAATCAGTTGGCAGCGAAGTATCTGGAGGAAAGTTTCAGAAGCTTGGGTTTGCAGTCTGCAGAGGGATTGACAGGGTATCGACAGCAAATTGACTTTAGCCAGATTTCGCCTGCAGATAGTTTGAAGCTCACGATAGAGGCAGAAGACCTTGATGCCAACAATGTCATCGTGATGCAAGGTGAGGATATTGACTTTCAAGGCAAAATGGTGTATGCCCAGCAGGCATGGGGAGATGACATCAAGGATCTCGAACTAGGAGGCAAATATGTACTGGCATATCTCGGAAGTCCAGGGAGGCGGGGCGCCCAGGAAGGATTTCAACGCTCAAAGGAGAAGATCAAGGCACTCATGGAGAAGGGAGCAGAGGGGCTCATCGAAGTCTATAATGGCAGGGTGCCATGGACTTATGTGAAGCGATTTATGGATAGCCCGCGCATGCAGGTTGGTAGTGCTGTTGAAGGCAGCTTTCCCCATATGGTGATCAATCATGATATGTCACAGGTGATCAAGAAGAAGAGCGGTGGAAGTACGGTAAACCTAATATGCCAGACCGACGGAGTCTCCCGTCAGACCATTTTTTCGTCAAATGTGGTGGCCATGGTAGAGGGCAGTGATCCCGAGCTAAAGGACGAGTATCTGGTTTTGACAGCACACTATGATCATATTGGTCTGAGTAGATCACCGGAGAATAAGAGCGACACTGTCTTTAATGGCGCTAGAGACAATGCTATTGGATGTGCCACCATGCTCGGTGCAGCCAAATACCTAGCCATGTACCCACCAAAACGATCCGTGCTGTGTGTCGCGTTTACCGGAGAAGAAATGGGCCTCCTCGGTAGCCAGTATTTTGTGGATCATCCTGTGGTGCCGCTACGTAAGATGGTCTTCGCCTTGAATACTGATGGGGCTGGATATAACGACACCACCATAGTCTCACTGATCGGTTGCGACCGAGTTTCGTTGGCATCTGAATTGAAAGAATCCGTAAGAAAGGCAGGGTTAGCGCCCTTCTCTGATCCAGCTCCTGAGCAGAATCTCTTTGATAGATCTGACAACGCCTCTTTTGCCGCGAAAGGCATTCCGGCTCCCAGCTTTTCTCCCGGTTTTAAAGCCTTCGACGATGAAATCATGAAAAACTACCATCAGCTCTCCGACGAAGCAGACGACCTGGACTACAACTATCTCCATAAGTTCTGCCTTGCCTACATCCATGCAGCCGTTGCCATTGCCAACAGTCCTGATAAACCAAGATGGATGGCAGATGACAAATATGAACCGGCTTTCAATCAGTTATATGGCAACTGAACTAGGTACAAGTAGTTCTTCCGTGAATCACTAATCTGTAGGATGGAATCATTAGTTTGTACATCAAAGGGCCAATGTAGCCTCCACTTTATTTTTAGATAGAAACTCTTATTATTGTCCTGGTACAAGGGGTGATGGACATTTGACATTCAGCTGCAACTTAGTCTCACCAATGGAATTGCGTAACCTTCAGCAGAATTCGGCACTAGAAAAACAATTGCTTTATCAAGATGATGAGGTGATTTGCACGCAGGAATACGCCTTTACCAAAGAAATCATTGAATTTTTAGATAGCACCACTTGGGGCACAGAGGATACCCTTTATGAGCACAAGAAGACACAGGAACGGATAGACGCGCTCATGGACCCGGTCTTGATTGTGATGCGCATCCATGGAGTGCTAGCGGGTATGGTGGTGATAGAGAGAAGGTGGGTGGACAATGAGAATTTCGCTTGCAAAGCTTATTATTTTAGGTACCTCGCTACGAAGGTTAATTTCCGAAATCGCAGACAGGTTGGGGTAGTCGGTAGAAAACTTATAAATCTCCTGCGAGAGGCTGAACAGGAAAAGTCACTTTTCTATGCCTTCGTTGAAAATTCCAACCATCGTTCCATGAATTATCTGCGAAAAATTGGCTACCAACCTACGGCACATATACGCACAGTGGGTTTTAGTCGACTCTTCCCCAGGAAAGATTCACGCATGCGGGTGCTCACTCAGGCCGACAGATCAGCGATTTTATCATTGCTGGATACGGAATATGAGTCATTTAAATTGGTGCATTTTAATCATGTATTGCAGGATTCGCCATATTTTGTGCTCAAGGAAGGAGATCAAATCATAGCAGGTGTTCAGGCTCATCCTGCTGCCTGGGTCATCAAAAGCATTCCAGGTAAGATCATCCCCATTCTCATGCGCATGATGGCCTACATTCCGATTTTTAGAAAACTGCTCAACCCTGATAACTTTCAGTTTCTGGCATTCGAAGGGTGTTTTACAGCTCCGGGTCGAGAAAGGGAGCTGCTTCGACTTTGGGAGTCAGTCCTGCATTACTACCACCTGAAATCTGCGTTGATCTGGCTGGACCAGTCCGACCCCTTGTTCGTGCAACTGAGTGGCTCGGGCAGGTTAGGGATATTAAACCTGTTCGCAAAGAGAGCAGCAATCCAATTGATGTCGGTGCCTGAAAACCTCACGCTAGAGGAGCAAGAATCCTTTGGCAAAGGGCCTTTTTATACGACAGGATTTGACTTTGTTTAGTGACACCAAATCTAAAATTCTTCTTTATTTTGCACACCGATATTCAGAGATTCAAACCGTGAGAATACATGATCACCCTTGGTTGAATCTCATTTATTATCAAAGCCTTAAGTGCATCAATCTAAAGTTTCAATTCAATCAAAATTTGCTAGGAGATGGGAGGTAGAAAACTCAGCAAGAAGATAGACTTGCTGTTTGAGTATCGAATGTTGCCGTGGATGTTGCAATTGTCAAACATCAAAAGGAGGAAGGCTTTTCTAACGCGAATGAAAAGGTTACAGACGGCCATCTACGCACTGGACCACACGCTCGAAACTACCTGGATGATTGCCAAGGATCAATTGCAAGACGATTGGAAGGAGATCAACCGCCACCTGAAGAATTTTGAATTGTCCAAACGGGAGCGGGAGGGATATTGTCAAGGTCTGAAGCAATATCAAAAGCATGAGTTAAGGTTGCGAGATGGCAAGACGCCGCTGGATTTACCTATGCTGTATCTGTATTTCTATAAATCCTGTGATGTAAAGCTGATGCGAAACCTTATATATCATCATGCCGATGAGCTCGAGGTCAAAGTTTCTCCTCGGGATTGGCTGACTTTCGACCTGGTGACCGAATTAAATGACGACATCGAAGATCTTTTTGAGGATATACATACGTATAATGGTAACAGGCTTGTATTTGAAATTGCTCAGAAGGGACCCAAACAAGCTAAAAAGAATTATGAGGAGTTCATCAGGGACATCATGCGTGACTACCAACAGGACCAGCTCAGAGAAAATACCGTGGAACAGAAGATTGTGGTCGCCAATACGTTGAAGGTCGGTAGAGAGACATTGTCACTGCTAAAGCAACAATTCAAGCGCGATAAAATCAAAAAACTCAGCGGTGCCAAAGTACTCAGAAAACACAAGTCCGCTAAGTAGTAAAGTACAAAGTCGAGTCAAACATATGTCCACTTCTCTTCGTTTACAACTCAAAGTTAGTTTTATGAAATTGTCACGGGTCGTTGGTCGAATGAGTCTTCATTACGCAAGCCTCCCTCTGGCCATGCTTATCTCAATCGGGCATCTCAGTGGACAAAGCATCATCACAGCAGAAGAAGTAGCCCGTGTTGGCCGAGACTCGCTGTCGAATCTTTTTGAGATACCGGCAAGATATGGTGTGAGTGCATATCGGGTGACCTACTTGACAAAGGGCTCCGATCTACTGCCAGACACTGCCTCGGGACTGGTAGTCTTCCCAGACGAGATCACTGATAATGGTATCATCGCCTACCAACACGGCACCACATCCGGACCCAAAGATGTGCCCTCTCTGCTTAATCCGGAAGTAATCATCCCATATGCCTATGCGAGCCAAGGATACATAGTAAGTGCTGCCGATTATCTGGGCTTGGGGGTGAGTAGAGGATTTCATCCTTACCTTCATGCCGAGACCGAGGCGAGTGCTGGCATCGATTTGTTGCTGGCGACGATAAACCTAGCAGGCCAAATGGGCAGGGACCATATTGGCCATATTTTCATCAGTGGCTATTCCCAAGGTGGTCAGGCAGCAATGGCCATGACTAGAGCCATTCAAGAAAGGGCAACCGACGATCTTTGGGTGACTGCAGCTGCACCTATGTCCGGTCCATATGACATCTCAGGAGTCATGAGAGATCTGGTCCTTCTTTCAGAAGAGAATTACCTTTTTCCAGCCTATCTAGCCTACTTGATTCTGGGTTACCAGGAGGTATATGGTAATATTTACACGAATTTGGAAGAGACTTTTAAAGCACCTTTTGTGGAGATGATCGATCAGTTTCACCAGGAGAAAATTGGATTGTTTGAGCTCAATGACCTATTAAAGACAGCGATGCTACTCAATCTCCAATCTCTAGTACCTCGCAAAATACTTACGGACTCGTATCTCGATGCCATAGAAACCGATTCGATCCACCCCCTAAACGTCGCCTTGCGGGAGAATGATACCTATCAATGGGCCCCGGAGATTCCCCTGCGCTTGTTTTATTGTCGGGCCGATGAACAGGTATCCTATCTAAATAGCACACAGGCTGCATCCGAAATGCTGTCTCTGGGGGCACCAGATGTCGAAGCCATTGATCTACTGTCCAGTGCTGATCATGGAGAATGTGTGCTACCTGCAGTTCTCGCATCACTGGCTTTTTTCAATTCCTTTGCATCTCCCACCGTCACTAAGGATATTCTGATCAAGGAACTTCAAGTATACCCGAATCCCGCATCGATGTCGTTCTACCTGCCCATACGAAATGGCTCGATAAAGCAATTGACCATCTTTGACAGTAGAGGCAGAGTCATCGATATGGATCACCAGGTAGACGATTCCATCGTGAATGTCCGCCATCTTCCTGCCGGACTATACTACTTGAGGGGAGTGGACTCACAGGGATATTTTAACGCTAAGTTTGTAGTACAGAAATAATTGCTGAGCTATCCATGACTGACGAAGAAAGAACTCTCCTCAAAGAACGTCTGAATACAAGGATCGCGAGGACTAAGATCAAGATTGAGCGCATGGAAGAAATGACGCAACCTATCGGTCCGGAAAATGCCATTGGCAGGGTCAGTAGAATGGACGCAATCAACAACAAGAGCGTAATGGAGGCGGCACTCAGGAGTGCTCGAAAGGAATTAGATGAAATGGAGTCAGCCCTTAGGCATATCGGCGATGAGTCATTTGGCCGATGCTTACGCTGCCACTCTGAAATCCCCTTCAAGCGGCTAGCTGTGATGCCAGGTAGCCGGTATTGTGTACACTGTGCCTAAGCTTTCCGCTTTCGATTGATGTGTTTGAGTCCTTCGCGGATGGACAGACCAGAAAGTCGATTTTCATATTTCATGATGAAATCCTCCACTAGTTTTGGTTCAAATTTTGAATATTGTCGCAATGACCAGCCGATGGCTTTTCTTATGAAAAACTCCTGGCTGTCCACCACAGTGAGTATATATGCGGTAAGCAATTTAAAATCGGTTTGATCGCGATATTTGAGCTGAAAAAGCAGTGCTGCACGATTTAACCACATATTCTCTGAGTGGATCCATCTGTTGGTCGTTGTTGGTTGGAGTGTCGGGTGCTGCAAGAAGAGCGTTCCTGCCAGTGGACCGAGAAAATCTACTGTGTCCCACCAGGATTTATGTATTATTAACCACTCAATCAACTGGATAAATGCTGCGTCTTGCTTCTTGATTTTTCTGGTAAGTAATTCTATGCCAATGTATTGCATTTCCCTTTCATCCTTCTTCCACAATAGCGATATCACTTCGGCCAGGTCCGCATCAGGGAAGGCATGCTTTCTCAGATAACTTGCAGTCAAGGATTTTCGTTCCGGGCTCTTGATACCAAAAAACGTAAAGTTGTCCTTCATATACTTGGACATCGCCACCGCGTTCACCTCATGAGCAGCCTTGCTCAAAGTCTGGCTTATCCCTTCAACCCATCGATCTGACGATAAGAATTCCTTCATATCGACTGTGTTAGAGGGTCCCTTCCAGGAATGATCACACCCACTTGCCGGCGAATAGTATCTAGAATTCCACATAGATTAAGGCTGTCCCGATGGCTCCACTTCAACGACTCAATGGTATCGTGCGTCAAGCAATGATGAACCTCATCAATTTCATGCGTGTAGCCCTTTCCTGTCGAGGGGCATTTGATGGTTTTAGGCTGTTGACCAGCTTTAATAATTGTGAGCGCTGGTGAATTATACCATGGATCTTGTAGGAGGACATACCCCTTACTCATGGTGATTCTTGCTGGCATCGTTGAGTGATAGAGGATTGAGGAGTGTAAGGCCGCTTCTTTCGATCGGTCAGCATACTTAAAAGACATCGAGCAGGTCTGATCCACTCCCGATTCAGCAAGTTGAGCACTGGCTTGGATCACCTCAGGTACCCCCAACAACAAGTAGGACAGAAAAATAGGATAAATACCAATGTCAAGGATCGAGCCTCCCCCCAGGGACAAATCGTACAAAATACTGGAAGGATCCACGGGTGCGGTGAAACAAAACTCGGCCTCCACGTGATCGACTACTCCCATCTCACCACCAGCGACGATATCCAAGAGAACACGAGTTGCGGGTATGAATCTAGTCCATAGTGCTTCCATAAAAAAGGCACGGTGCAATGCAGATGCATCCGTGATTTGCTCCAATTCATGAGTATTTAGGGTCGCGGGCTTTTCGCAAAGTACTGCTATACCATTCGTTAGGCTCATCAGTGTTTGCTCTAGGTGAATGCTGTTGGGAGTAGCGACATATAGAATGTCAATCTCTTGATCTAAAATCATGTTTTCCAGAGAGTTATAAGCTTTGGTGACACCATGCTCAGCCGCAAATGACTGTGCACGGTGCAGATTTCTGGATGCCACTGCATGCACCACTGCTCCCTCCACCAGATGAAGGTCTTGGACAAACTCCCTAGCGATGCTTCCAGGTCCAACAATGCCCCACTTGATCACATTCGCTTTCATCTTCACAAGATCGCAAAAGACGGAATAAGTGAGCTTGGTTTACTGAGATTTCTAAAATCTGCCAACTTCGTCACAACATCCCTAGCGTGAAGTATCTCCAAATCCTGTATTATTCTGTCCTCTCACCATTTGATTACTGTCCAACGATATGAACCTTGCGTTGCTGCAACATTCTGTGCATATGGGAGGTCCAATGATGGTGGGCTCGGTTCAGTTTCATGAGGAGGATGCCACTACCAGGTGATCGAACTACAGCGAAATGGTGAAGAGTTTACGATGCACGCCTGGAGATGGAGTCTCAGCTTTAGAAGTCATCAGCACACATACCAGAGCTGACTTTCCCAAGAAAGCGCTGGTAGGCATCTTTATTCGTGCACACGATACGGAATCCTTTGAAAAAGAACGGGCTGCAGAGGTGTCAATCACTATATGGTAGATCTTATAAAAATGTCCACGCTTCTACGGCTACTACTGTCCAAGAGGAAACCTACACTTCACTGCCTAGATCTACATTCCCAGATCGAATGGAGAGGATTGTGGGTCGACAAATAGGTAAAAAAAGAGCCGATACAAATTAGGATCGGCTACAATGGAGCTATTGTATAATCCATCAAATTGATGGATGAAAACGGGTTCAAAACAAAAATACCAGATCATTAATGATCTGGTATTACATCTTCTTATGATTCGAAATAACTAAAGAAGGGAGTTTAACGGATCTCAACAACCAAAGCATTTCGAGGTTCTTAAAGGTGAATGTACGTTTATTAATGCTACTTTCCAAACACATTGGTGAAAAAAGTCCAAGTTTCTTTATCAATAGTTGAAAGGTCAATCGGCCAAGGAATGCTTCTATGAAGCGGTATGATCGTCCGAATCCTCCGATAATCCTGATTAGATTTCTGCATTGACCGCACAAGATCTTCTGGTGGACGTCATCACTTCCTTAGTCACCAAAAGCATTACCAAAATATGGATCGATAAATGGATCAACGACCCATCTACCCAATTCGTCCATACGCGGTTGACGGCATCCTTGAGCCTTGGAACTACTATCTACGCACAATAACCTTAAATAAATCCCCTCTACTCAATTGAGCATCGAGTGCCATTCCATTGATTAAAGCGAGTTCATCCAATCGATCCTGAGGAATCCTGTGGGACTTGAGAAGAGATTGCAAAGTCGCATTGCGCGGTGCCGTCTGAATACTGATCCTTTCAGGCTTCTTGTTGATCTTTGCCTGATCGGTCAATTTCTTGAAATTTCTCATGGTTTGATTGAAGTAGGGTACCATGGCATCAAAAGCCTCCAACTTGGCCACACCGAAGAAAGTATAGATGAGCCCATTATACGAGATCAGATACGTCAATACCCGTATCTTTTCTCCAGTCTGCTCATTCGTTTGATCTGCCACCATGGCGAGGGCACTCATACCATTCAATGTCAGATTCTTCTTTTCGACCAAAGTCAACTTGTAATTTTCCAGGACTGCAGCACTGGCCTCTTCCAGGCTTGCGGCTTCTGTGACTGTCAGTAACATCAAAGCATTGCCATCCTTTGGTGCCATTTGTACCTGAGAGGGAGTGTTAACGGTGCGCCAATCATCCGGAACAGGAAACTGAAACTTCAATTCAGGGTGATAAAACACTCCATTCTCCACATATCCTTGCTTTGGATCATCACCATAAATTAGTCCATCGATCATCTGCAAATAGGAGTTTCTATTGGTTTTTAAGGTAGATGGATCTACGGTTTGCTGCACTTGATCCGCCAAGGCATTGACGGTCTGATATCGATCATATGGATCTGGGTGAGTAGATAAGAAGGTGGGTAGGGGCTCACCTCCCGCGTCCTTGCGCATCTGGGCAAGAGTATTGAAAAAATTGGCCATATTGTGTGCATCGTAACCAATCTTGGTAGAGTATTCAACACCTAAGCCATCAGACTGTGATTCATCATCACGACCATATTTCAAAAACAGCAATTGCATAAACTGCTGGCCTTGATTGGCAAATTCTCTAAATGTGGGCGATACCACCAATCCACCGATGAATAGAATTTGGGCTATGGTGGCTTTACTCTGTTGACTAGCACCATGTCGAGCGGTGACGTGCCCAATCTCATGTCCTAATACACCGGCAAACTCCGCTTCATTATTAAAATGTGCCAAGATGCCACGGGTGAAATAGACATACCCACCGGGCAAGGCAAATGCATTGACCACGGGTGAATCCAATATTTTGAACTCGAAGGGCAAACTGGGACGGTGGGAGATCTTAGCCATCTGCTGGCCTTTCTCGTCAATAAATTTTTGCAGTCGCTCATTCTCATACTTGCCATACATGGCCACGATGCTCGGATCATTCTGCTTACCAATGGCAATCTCTTTCTCCTCGGACATAAACATGAGTTCTTTCTTTCCGGTGACCGGGTTGACTGCGCAGGCAGAAATCATCAAAAACAGCAGAGCTAGAGAGAAATGCAGGAATGGTTGTTGATGGTGAAAACTTCTCATTGTGATGTGATTAATGGCAGTACACATACGCGGTGAATGCCAGGTTTGTAAAATAGACGGTTTTATCAGTTAATTAGTTCGGAATGAATTGATATATATTTCTTAAAACTTGTCCGGCTCCAATGGCTTGATAGCCTCCTTCATCCACTGCAATCTTGCCATTGACAATCACATATGAAATGCCAGTGGGGTATGCATGTGGCATTTCGAAGGTTGAGAGATCTAAGATCCTATCGGGATCAAAAATAGTGATATCTGCTCTATTGCCCTTACTCAGCTTTCCTCTATCTACCAATCCTATAGCTTCGGCAGGGGCTGCCGTCATCTTTCTTATCGCTTCGGGTAGGGTCAGAAGCGCCCGTTCTCTGACATATCGACCCAGGACCCTGGGAAAAGTGCCATAGGATCTGGGATGTGGATGCCCCCGACCGAATTGCGAAACTGTTCCATCAGATGCGATCATAGTGGCAGGATGTTGCATGATCCTATCCACATCCGCGCCGTCGATGACATGATAAATGCAAAGAGCGCCACGATGCAATTGAATGTCGATGATCATATCCGCACCAGCTTCAATGGTAGGTTTTATCCCCTCAGCTAACAAGAGTTCGTGTAGTGTCTTTCCCACGAAAGCTGGTTTCCAGTTGATCTTGGCAAACTGAATTCGTCGCAGGTCCGTACCCCCCCTGTCATTCAGCAGGTTTGCAATGATACCTCGCCGAATGCTATCCCTCAACCTCGGTACCTGACAGCGACTGGTAAAGGTTGCTCCATCCTCTTGGCTAAAAGCCCAAGCCGGAATCACTACTTTCAGGCTGGTATGACTGGCTGTATAAGGGTATTGGTCGATCATCACTCTTAGTCCCTGCTCGATGGCAGCATCCACCATGCTTAACGTCTGCTTACTATTTCCCCAATTGCGAGCACCCATGACCTTGTGATGTGTAAGAACGATGGGGATATTCGCACTATGTCCGATCTCTATGGCCTCTGCCACCGCATCGATCAGTCCCACTCCTTCATCCCTGAGATGTGAAGTATAAATGCCTCCACTTTCGGATGCTACTTTGGCCAGTTCGATCACTTCATCTTTACTCGCATAGCTTCCTGGCACATACTTCAATCCAGTGGATAAACCAAAGGCACCGCTCTGCATGGCCTCTTGTACCATCGACTTCATGGTCCTCATTTCTACGTTGGTCGGTGATCGATTGATGAGACCCATGACGTGATTTCTAATGGTATTGTGACCTATCAGATAACCTACATTGATCCCCAGATCGTGGCGTCGCAGGGAATCCAGATAAGTAGCTAGCGGAAATGGGGAACCTCCATCTGGACCTCCTATTGCAGTAGTAACACCCTGCATCAACATACTTTTCGCGTCGGGGAATAGGGAGAGTGGGGCCAAATGAGCATGCAAGTCGATAAAGCCCGGAGCTACCGTAAGACCTCGTGCATTGATGAGATGCCGTGCGCGGCCCTTGATGAAAGTATCGATGTCTACGATACGTCCATCCCTGATGGCCAGGTCTCCTTGCCAGGGTAGACTGCCACTACCGTCACATATAGATCCATGTCTGATGATCAAGTCAAATGGTCCACGACAGGCCACCCCCTGGATAATGACCATCAACGTCCACAAAATCTTGTACTTGCTGGACACCTTCATTTATTACTTAGGACATGAAAATACTTGAAAAATAGCTGCTTTCCAGGGTGATCTCCTGGTCTGAGTAAAAGTTTATCCAGGGAGCTTCCTCCACCACGCATTATCTGTACTTTTGTAGGTGCGAAGTGAAAGAAAACGATGAGCAAACTTGGTAGAATACTGGTAGCGATGAGTGGCGGTATCGACAGTACTGTCACCGCAATGATGCTGCATGAGCAGGGCTATGAAGTGGTGGGCATAACTATGAAGACATGGGACTATGCAACTTCGGGTGGATCTCAGAAGGAAACCGGTTGCTGCAGCCTCGACTCCATCAATGATGCTCGTGAAGTAGCTGTCAAGATGGGATTTCACCATTTTATCATCGATATACGTGATGAGTTTGGCGACTATGTCATCGACAACTTTGTAGAGGAATACATAGCAGGTCGCACTCCCAATCCCTGCGTGCTGTGTAATACGCACATCAAGTGGAATGCCCTGTTGAAACGGGCAGATGCGCTCGATTGTGCATGTATTGCAACCGGACATTATGCCGTTGTGGCCGAACACTCAGACCGGCATTTTGTGCAAAAAGCCAAAGATCTGAGCAAGGACCAGTCATATGTCCTATGGGGACTGGATCAATCTTGTCTCGCGCGCAGTAAGTTTCCACTCGGTGCCTATCGGAAGGATGAAGTGAGAAAAATGGCATTAGACTGGGGGTACGAGGCTCTGTCGAAAAAGGCTGAGAGTTATGAGATATGTTTTGTTCCAGATAATGACTACCGTGGTTTTCTGAAAAGACAGGTTCCCGACCTGGAAGACTCGCTGGCAGGAGGAAACTTTGTAGATATCGACGGAAACATACTTGGTGAGCATCAGGGATATCCCTTCTATACTATTGGCCAGCGCCGAGGCCTGGGAAGGGCCTTTGGTGAACCTATGTATGTGACAGAAATTGAACCGAAGACCAACACGGTGGTACTCGGTCGTGTGGAAACGTTGGTGCGAAGTAAGATGAAGGTGTATAAAGTAAATTCGATGAAGTATGACTGCATCACTGATGGGATGATGGTAACGACCAAAGTGCGGTACCGCGACCATGGCACATTGAGCCAACTGTATGCTGAAAATGACCAGATTGAGGTGCGTTTTATGGCGGGTGTCAAGGGTGTAGCTCCCGGACAATCAGCTGTTTTCTATGAAGGAGACGATGTAGTGGGTGGAGGTATTATCTATAATTCGGCACTATGAGTATAGGTAAGTTTATCGTTGGAGTATCATTACTCCTGGTCTTGTCAGCATGTTCACAAAAGATGGAGGATCCCATCGATCAGTCGACCTATGGTTATGATTATAATCCGCTATCTCTAGGTTCCTATCGCATTTACCAAGTAGATTCGCTCCAGTACGACCTGGGTTCAAATAATCTACCTGTGGTTGACTCTGTGCGCTATTACGTCAAAGAAGAAGTGGTCGAATCCTACAACAATGCTGCGGGTGAGACGGTGTACCGATCAGAGAGATATCGAGCCCAGCAGCTGGGGGATGCATGGGTGAGCTTGGATGTAGTCACACAAAGTCGGTCGGCCACACAATCATACTACGCTGCGGGAAATCTGAGGTACATCAATTTGGTATTTCCCATCAAAGAAGGTATCACCTGGGATGGAAATGCTTTCATCCCCGAAGACATGAAGATCTTCATTCGTGGTGAATCAATGCAAATGTTTTCTAATTGGGAGTATCGAGTACTATCAAGCGGAGTGTCAGAGGTGGTAGGAGACCTTTCCTACGATGAAGTAGCTACCATACAACAAGCTGATAGTGACAATGTGATTGAAAGGAGATATTCGATAGAGAAATATGCGAGAGGTGTCGGATTGATCTGGCGACAAAGGGAGATATTGGACTCCTACTGTAAATATACGGGAGACCAAGGGCCATGCGTGGGTAAATCCTGGCACCAAAAAGCGGGAAGGGGCTTTAGAACGATCGAGGTATTGGTCGATTATCGCTGATGGCAAGGCCTTTACATTTTAGGAAGATTGGGAGATCCCGTAAGTCCTTCGGGGTGCGGGGCCAGATGCGTTGTGCCGTGGATGCAAAGTACTTGAATGACTTGAATCCCAGGGATTTTTTGTTCATAGAAATTGACGGCATTAAGGTTCCATTCCAGATCGAGGCGATCGACCGGCCAAAGACATTGATCAAATTCGCTGATATCGATGATCCGGAAGCGGCGATCATGATCACAAATCGCAATGTGTACCTGGCTGCGAGTGCGTCGAAAGATTGTGATCCTGATCATTTTCAATATGGAGAGCTGGTCGGGTATGAGATCCATGATGTAACGACGGATCAAATCGTGGGGATCATATCGAGTATAGAACAATATCCCGGACAAATCATGGCCATTGTTGATCGTCCCGATGGTGCGCTCTTAGTCCCTTTGATTGAGGATCTGATTGACCATCAAGATGATCAGATCCAAAGGCTCGACATGACTTTGCCTCTTGGGTTCCTGGATCTCTAGTCAGCTTCGTAATGAGCTAACCTGAGTCATACATTGGATTTTTAGTTATGAGTTTGCAAATGAATAAAATCAGGCTTGTCCCTGGCGCCACAGGCCATCCCTGGGTCTACCTATGATTTCCATTCACTTCTCGACCGAGTGATCTGGTTAGCTTTGAGTGCGACAGCTAGGTGTAATGAACGTACCGTGAGACCGAGTGGGATGTGCGCTGCCCGTCGTGCTTGAGTTTACTGGCTATTGACTCGCGGTAGATAGTTTCATATACATGACTATCCATGAGTGGCACCGTTACAGGGCTTCGAGCAATCGATCGAAGTCGGCTTTGTCATTGTAAAGGTGGGGTGATATCCTGATGGCATTCCCACGATAGGATACGACGATACCTAATGCTTCCAGCCGAGTCTTTACATCCGATATGTTTTTTGATGCAGGTAAATAGATGCCCAAGAGGTGGCAGGCGCGGTAATCTGTCTCCCATCGGTATCCCTTATGCCTAAGGCCATCCAAGAATGGGTATACAAGATTGCTGCAGTAGTCTTGAATGCCAGCAACTGTCCAATCCAGTATTTGCTCGATGGCTGTGTTCATCATTGGTACGGCAACGAAATTGGCGCACTCACCGACGTCGTAGCGAGCTGCCCCAGGTCGATAGGACGGCTCATACTGTACCAGTGCTCTGAAATCATCGCTACCTAGCCTGTTGTACCAATTGTATTCAATGGGCTCTCCCAGGTCAAAAGCAGGTCCGAAGTATCCCAGGGCAAATCCGTAGGGCCCCATAAGAAATTTGTAGCAGGCACATATCAGGGCATCTGGACGTATCTCCTCGATAGAAAAGGGTAGAGCACCGATGGACTGAGTACCATCGATGACCAGCAATGCCGCACACCGGTTGGTCTTCTCCCGGATGGCAATCAGATCAAACAGGGTTCCATCAGACCATTGACAAACAGATATGGCCACGCAGTTTGTACGGGCATCGATGGCTTCAAGGATGGCATGATTCCACCGTTCAGCTCTTCTCTCAAAACCAAGAGGGGCCTTGATGGTCCTGATCTCGATGTCATGTTTTCTGGCGAAGGCATGATAAGCGTAAACATTACTGGGAAACTGAGCTTCTGGCAGCACAATATTTCCACCTGGTTTGGCCATCAGGTTGTTGGTAACGACCGCCATCCCATAAGAGGCCGAAGGCATCAATGCTACTCTTGCTGGATCCGCGTTTCCAATCAGTATTGAGAAGTTTCGCTTGAGCCGCTCTACCGGTTGAAAGAAAGCATCTACAGCGATCTGATATGGCAGCTCTTTCGCCCGCAATCCCCGGACTCCCGCATCCGACACTTTTTTTGACAGGGGTGCCATATAGGCACAGTTTAAATAGGAAATACCTGCTGGGAGGTTAAAGGCCGCTTTTTGACATGTCAACAATTTACCGGATTCAAGATCTCTGGTCATACTTTCTGCGATTAGGATGTTTCTTGGGGACTCCCTTTTGTTGGTGACAGGAGGACAAGATGTCAGTCTCCTCTGCACTACATGCCAGCTGCTGCCTTCAGGCTGTGGATCACATCAGGAAGATAGGACCAGATCACGTCGCTTCTGCTCTAATGCCTGGATTTCTTCTTGGCTCTTTTGCACGTCTGCATCCAGAGATTGCATAATCCTCAAGACTCGGTCACGTACACTCTGTACATTAGACAAAGCATTTTGGATTTTCTGTTGGATGATCCAATCTGAGATAAGATTGTCAAAGAACACATCAGTAAAGCGATTGAAGGATGCAAAATGAATCGAAAGGTCGATGGATGCTGGTCCGTAAATATGTCGGAGATCCTCTTTAAATCTTACCAATATGTGTTTCACCTGATAAGAAAGATCTTTGGCTTTGTCGATGGCATCGTGCTTCATATAGCTGCTGCCACCCCTGCGGCCAGTCATATCCCATTGGCCCCAGTTGCGAGCTCTTTGGAGATAACCAATCATCCTATCCAACAGTGCAATCGAAGCTGCTCCATTCTTTTTGACATGTTTCAAATTGCTGGTATATGCGTTCAGTTCGTCCTTTTTGTCCAAAATCACTAGAATTTGATTTCCGAGTCGGGTTTGTCCACGAATCAATTCTTCCTCTCTCATCGACAATAGTTTCTCCAACCTCTTCTGCAGGACCTCCAGGTTGATGACTTTTTTCTCCAAAACACTCCGCTCGTATTCCAGCAGATCAACTGACTTTTTCGCTTCGTCAAACTTTAACGACACTTGCAAGTAATCCTGTCGTTCCTTTTCAATCTGCTCTTCCTTACTACCCAACACTTGATGAAATAAGCCCTTCAAGCTGAGTTTCTCTAGTTTTTCGATATCCCTAAATTCTTTCTCCAATTGTTTTTCTAAGCTATCTAGATCTTCATATGCCTCCTTCAGTTGGACGTTCAATTGATCTAGATGGCGCTGGATCTGAGCTCCCTTTTGATGAGCTCTCAATACTTCCTGCAGTTCTTTTTGAATTTCAGACATAATCCATCAGTATTTATTTAATGACAGTTGCCCCAACGAAAAATCCGTACTCATTTGTCGATCTTGATCTACCAAGGTCGAGTGTCCAGAGAAACGATATCAAAGCACTAACCATATTTTGGTTTCTTCACTCACCATCGCAAGGGAGAGCAGACCTGGTTGTAGTCATTGCAATGTCACGTCATGATGCTCTTCACCCAGACTCGCATCGGAATACTCTTCCATTTGTCGCTTCAAATAATAGTAGGTTTCAATTTGTGTTTGCACCTGAATATCATTTCCCAGATCTACATATTTATTTTTTCCATTCTTATCAATGATTCGAGCTTTGACGTTGTCATTCAGCTGGATCTGCAATAATGTTTTAATGTCCTCTTTGATTTTTTCATCGTATATAGGAAACGCAGTTTCCACCCTAAAACTCAGATTTCTTGTCATCCAGTCGGCCGATGATAAATATATTTTCTCTTCACCATCATGGTGAAATAGAAATGCCCTCGCATGCTCTAGATAGCGATCTACAATACTGATGGCAGTTACATTTTCACTGACACCTTTGACACCTGGAACGAGGCAACAAATCCCCCTAATAATGAGCTTAATCCTGACGCCATGTTGACTAGCCTTATACAGCAAGTCTATCATGTCCCTATCTTGGAGACTATTGAGTTTGAGGATTATTTCGGCCCGTCGACCGGCTTTGGCGGCTTCGATCTCGTACTTGATCAGATCAGCTAGCTCACTTCGCAGATTAAACTGTCCTACCAAGAGATGCTTGAAATCCGACTGTGGAATTTTCCTGGTTTCGAGAATGGAAAAAACCTTGGCGAGCTCACCGCAAATCTCATTATTAGCGGTAAAAAGACCCAAATCACTATATACTTTGGCAGTGACCTCATGAAAATTACCAGTACTCAGAAAGGCATATAGTTTTGGTTTTCCATTTTCCATCCTTCTAATCAAAGCAGCCTTAGAATGAACCTTCAAACCAGGGAAGCTGTAATTGACTTTAACACCAGCATTCTGCAATTTCTCTCCCCAGTACAGGTTGGCTTCTTCGTCAAATCTAGCCTTAACCTCCACAAAAGCAGAAACTCTCTTTCCTTTGTCTACCGCTTCCATAAGGACATTCATAATCCTTGATTTCTTGCCAACCCGATATTGAATGATTTTAATATGAGTGACGTCAGGATCATGTGCGGCTTGCTCAAAAAGTTTTACCACTGAATCAAATCTGTGGTACGGAAAATGGACCAATTGATCTTTCTTGCGTATGGCCTCAAATATGTCCGGTGAGGATTCCAAGGGGAGAAAAGGCAGAGGTTCTTGAGGCCTTCGTTTTAAATGTGTCATTCCAAAATCCGGAAAATCGAAGAAATCAAAATTGTTGTGGTATCTACCCTCTGGCAATAGGTCATAATTTTCAAGCTCTAGCACAGATTGGAGATATTTTAAAACTTTCTTTGGCATGTGGCGATCGTATACCAATCTTGATGCCGGGCCCACATCTCTGCGTTGGAGACTGTCCTTAATTTTCTGAATGAGGTCTCCAGAAAATTCATCATCAATATACAATTCTGCGTCACGAGTTAACTTGATGGAATAGGTATCCAGGACATCAAATCCTGGAAAAAGCCAGGAAATACTCCAGCGGACAATATCATCTAGAATAATTAATTCGTGCTTTCCCTCCTCAGATGGAAGCTTTAAGAACCGTGGGAGATAATCAGAAGGAATTTTTACGATGGCATATTGCAGTGGTGCACGATCCTTACCTTTGGTCCTCAACATCACCGTCAAGTACAGTGCTGCATTGGCCAGAAATGGACGGATCTTATTTTTCACTAATAATACCGGCTGGACGTAGGGAAGCATGTGCTGATTAAAGTACGCTTCTATAAAATGTTTTTGCTCGTCCGTGAGCTGGAGCCTTCGCTTCAGATATATGTTGTTTTTGTTGAGTTCCGGTTCTATCTGATTGGCAAAAATGTCATTAAATTCTTCCTGCTGCTCATTGACAATCTTCAACAAGTTTTTTAGCACTACCCGAGGATGAATGGCAAGTTCACGTTTGGTCTTTTTACCGATTCTAAGCAAGTTTCGTTGCTGAGCCACCCTCACCGCGAAAAACTCGCCGAGGTTGGAGGAATAGATCGCCATAAACTTGATTCGCTCAAATAAGGGTACGGTCGTGTCTTTTGCTTCTTGCAATACACGATGATTGAACGACAACCAACTGATATCTCGCTCAATGAATGGGTAATCTTTGTCCATTTACTGTCCTAATTGATCCTTTCAAAGGTGCATCTTCCACTAGCCCTCACCGCTGTCAGAGCCTGAAGGCAGCCATCGGTAAAACTAGTGAGCCTCCTCCGAAAAGTGTACAAATCAAAGATGTTTCTTTTGGTGATCTGATCGTTCTGCTCAAATACCTCGGCATCACCAAATCTCGTAAAGTTAATTTCTCACCCAAAATAACTCATTTTGTGACTTTTGCCCTCTTCAGTGCAGATGCCAAGTGGGTCACTCGCACAATCACTGCATCTTGATTGTTGCCAACGATGGTTGCTGAAAAGATCATCTGTGGCCATTAAATTCCCAGAAAGTCGACATCGACGGAGTATGGATAATCGAGTAAGTATGCAATGGCTCGCTCGATGGGAAGGTCCCTGAAAACCACAGCAAACAGCATCTCCACGATTGGCGTATCCAGCCTGTGGTATCTGGAGAAATGATGCATCAGAAAAAGTGTGCGCACACCTTCTGTGAGTTCACCCGAAGAAGCTTCGATCTCTTGCCTTTTTTGCCCTTGTGAGAGCTTTAATCCAAACCGAAAATTGCGACTATCTGTGCTAGTGGCGGTAGCGACCAAATCACCTACACCGGCGGTGCCAAAAAAGGTCTTAGCTTCAGCCCCCAGTGCTTGGCCGATAATGACCATTTCGCGCAGTCCCCGGGTAAGAAAAAGAGCTTCGATGTTCTTGCCCATTTCTAGTCCGCTGATGATGCCTGTCCCGATCGCTATGATGTTTTTTAGGGCTCCCGCAAATTCAGTACCGACAGGGTCATGTGAGCCGTAGATCTTGAATTTGGGGTTGCCAAGTACCTTGGCGCCAAGCGTAATCACCTCGTCAAAGTCACTGGCTACCACACTAGCCGTCGGAAGGCCCTTTCGCATTTCGGTCGAAAGGTTGGGTCCCGACAGCACGCCAATTCGCACCACTTGTGATTCCTCCTTGATGACTTCACTCATCGTCTTGATATGATGACGGGTGATGTTGGGATTTTTCTGCTCCAAGTCGACCTCTATCAGATCAAACCCTTTGGTGCCGTGGATGATCATATGATACGGCTTAAGGTACGGGGCGAAGGGGATGATGGCTTCTCGAAAATTGGCGGAGGGTAGGATAGGTACCAACAAATTGCACCGGTCACAGACAAATCCGGGATCATTGGTCGCGATGACATTTGGAGGTAGTGATTGACCTCGATTTATATGGTGCTGATTGATATCTTGTACCGCTTTTTCACTGCGCGCATATAGGTATACTGTATCAACATTGCCCGCCAGGATCGATGAGATGGTTGTCCCAAAATCACCAGCTCCAATAACTGCAACAACCTGTGATTTCTGATCCATTTATGGGTTTTGATTCATTCGGTACAAAGTGTGGATCAGCTGCTGGTCTACCGTTTCTTGCTCTTTTTTTCTGCGATGCGCTGCTGTTCCTGCAGTGCCTTTTCAAGCCTTTGTTGGAACCCACCCTTCTTCTTTGGCTTCTTTTTATTGGCATCCAGCTCAGCCATTATCTTGTCATTGTTGATCAAGTAATTTTTGGTCACCAATGTTTGGGTGATGTTCATAAGATTACTAAACAGTAGGTAGCAGGTCAGGCCCGATGCATAACCATTGAAAAAGAAGATAAACATGAGCGGCATCAGATATTGCATATATTTCATCATGGGGTTGATGCTATTCATGTCCATGATCTTACTATTATAGTAAGTATAGATGACCATCGAGATCGCCCATAGGAAGGTGAAAAGACTCAAGTGATCACCCAGAAACGGTATCTCAAAAGGCAACCTGAAGAATACATCATAGCTAGACAGGTCGTTGGCCCATAAAAATGACGCCTGCCGAAACTCAATGGAGGCGGGAA
Source organism: Saprospiraceae bacterium (assembly GCA_965223025.1). Lineage (GTDB taxonomy): Bacteria > Bacteroidota > Bacteroidia > Chitinophagales > Saprospiraceae > JABDMH01. Next base: position 1,619,754 of record CBDCVP010000023.1, on the reverse strand, counting down.
AAAACCGGTACAGCGCAAACCAAATGGGCATTTGGAGTATCATCGGAAAGCACCCACCTGCTGGATTTACCCCATATTCACGATAGATCTTCATGGTCTCCATCTGCACCTTTTGCTGATCGTCTTTGTACTTTTCACGCAATTTGTTCATCTGGGGTTTAAGTGCCCCCATTTTGCTCTGCGAGTAGAGCATTTTATAGGTGAGTGGATAGACCAATGACTTGACGATCAGGGTGAGAAAAAGGATGACCATCCCTTTGCTACCAATGTACTTAGACAAAAAGCTAAATATTGGGCGGATCACCCAACGATTGATGGTGCCAAAGATGCTCCATCCAAAAGGTACGATATCCTCCATATCTAGATTGTGATCGCGCAGTCGCTCAAATTCATTTGGGCCGATGTACCAGCTCATGTCGAAAGTCTGAGAGGACGATCCGTCAAATGGGATGGCTAATTGTGCAGTTAGCAGCTTGAGGTCTTCAGCGTCTTCCTCCATTGATTTCGCACCCACTTTGGCAGAACTGAATCCAGTTTTAGCTATCAAAGTGCTATTAAAAAATTGATTGGAATGCGAAATCCACTTCACTGGTGACTCATCCAGAATTTCCTCATCATCTCCAGTCATACTACAGTAACTCGGATCTTCACCTACTTCCTTAAAATAGACCGTCGAATAGATGCGCTCGTACTTGGTGTTCTTCTCGATCTTTTCGAGATAGTTGACCCAGTTTATTCTGAGTGATTGGTCCTCCACACTCAATAGGCGATCCAATCCACGTAAAGTAAGGCTGTAGTCCACGTCATAGGAATCGTCGTCCAGCACATACTTCTGTTCGATCGCACGTCCGGGTCCTAGGTTTGCTGTCAAGACCAAAGTGTTTCCATCCAAACTTGGCTCAAAGTATAGATCGCTCGTCTTTACGATGCCTGTTGGGGCACTGGGTACAGGTAGGAAGTATTCAAAGCGATTTTTTTGGTCATCCAGGAGAAATAGCTCCTTATAGATATCTTGCTTCTCTTCATTTTCCAGCAAGCGTTGATAAGTCTTTATTTGGGCTGAAACAATATGACCACCTTTCGTATCAAATACAAGTTTCAAAAGGTTGTTTTCAAGTATCTGGTGAGTAGATGTGCCTCTTGCAGCTGGCGCAAAAGCCCCAAAATCCCTCTCCAACATCATTTCTTGCACGGAATCATTAGTCTCTACCGGCTCCTTGTCAAGCACGGATCGCTCAGTCGTGTCGACGTCGACTAACCGTTGATCTTGAGACAATGACTGTTCGGTCAAGGCAATAGAATCTTTGACCCTCTGCATCTCGGCCAGTTCAGCCTCCGTGGGTGCATTCATTTTGGCCCACATGTAGAAGAGCAAAAAGATCAGGACAATGCCAATGATTGAATTTTTATCCATTCTTATCTATGCCTACCGCTTGCTAAAAATCTGGGCAAAGGTACAATTTTGGTTTTGCTAGCAGAGAAAACCTCAGACGAAAGCCACCCATCATGAGACTAGGGCAAGTAATCGCTCTATCAATGGCAATGCATCCTGTCTGTGTCCATGGAAATAGTATCAAGATGCCATACCCATTTTGGCCATTCAAGTGGCGATGCGCCTTTGGTTTACATTGCACTTTATGGCTAATACTCTTACTTTTGCCAGCGTCGATGGTAGTCTGGGTACGAGAAAGACGGGTCGTCGCGATATTCTATTTGATCACCAAAGCAGTATGAGACAATGTTTGAAAGTTTGAATGAAAAGCTGGAAGGGGCCTTCAAAGTGCTGACAGGCAACCAGAAGTTGACGGAAATAAACATTGCGCAATCCATCAAGGAGATTAGGCGTGCGCTGGTGGCGGCTGATGTCAACTATAAGATAGCCAAGGAGTTTACCGACAAGGTGAAAGATGAAGCACTGGGAAGTCGCAATGTGCTCCAGGCCGTCAAGCCCGGCGAGTTGATGGTGAAAATCGTCATGGATGAGCTGGTGGAGCTGATGGGGGGGCAATCTGTCGGCATCAATGTGAAGGGAGATCCCGGAATCGTATTGGTAGCGGGTCTACAAGGATCGGGAAAAACCACTTTTAGTGCCAAATTGGCCAACTACTTAAAGACTAAAAAACGTCATAATCCCTTGCTGGTAGCCTGTGATGTATATCGACCGGCAGCGATCGATCAGCTGGAAGTGCTTGGTGCTCAGATCGATGTACCCATCTATAAAGAGCTCGAAAGCAAGCAGCCAGTTGACATCGCTACCAACGCCTTGGTATTTGCTAAGGAACACGGTCACGATGTCATGATCATCGATACCGCTGGACGCTTAGCCATCGATGAGTTCATGATGAATGAGATCAGCAGTATCCGGGAGACCATCATGCCGACTGAGACACTATTTGTAGTCGATGCCATGACTGGCCAGGATGCGGTGAATACAGCCAAGGCATTCAACGATGTGATCAATTACGATGGTGTGGTCTTGACTAAGCTCGATGGGGATACCCGCGGAGGTGCTGCCCTCACCGTGAAGTATACGGTAGGTAAACCCATTAAATTTGTCAGTGCTGGTGAGACCATTGAAACGTTGGATGTCTTCCATCCTGATCGGATGGCCCAGCGAATACTGGGCATGGGAGATATCGTCTCCTTTGTCGAAAAGGCTCAGGAACAATTCGATGAAAAGGAAGCTAAGCGCATCGAAAAAAAGATCAAGAAGAATAAATTCGATTTCAACGATTTTCAAAGCCAGTTGAAGCAGATCAAGAAAATGGGGGACATCAAGTCTTTGATGAAAATGATACCTGGCATGAACAAATTGACTAAGAATCTCGACATCGATGACAAAGCTTTTAACAAAGTGGAAGCGATCATTCAGTCGATGACCCTGCACGAAAGAAGCAATCCTGAGGTGTTGAACATGAGTCGGAAGCGTAGGATTGCACGCGGTTGTGGACAAAATATTCACGACATCAATATGTTTATCAAGCAGTTTCACCAAATGCGAAAAATGATGCATATGATGAGTAAAGGGAAGTTTAACGATGCCTTTGCTGGCATGCAGAAGCCTGGGATATGATCGAGATGTCGTGCTGCCTCTGGACGAATTAAGAAAAAGCAAAACCTGTTACGTTTGGATAGACTATTTTTGTAATCCAATCAGTTAACTGTGCAAGTAAAGTCCGCTCTTCTGATAAAAATATTGATGTCCATGAAAAATGTAAACCTGCTGCTGATTCTATGGGTGATCAGCCTACTAAGCTGTACACCAAAGACAGCCACCACTATCGAAGCTCCCCAGGCACCCACTGAAGAAACTGCCGAGGTTCCTCAGGCCCCCACTCAAACGGAACTGTCCGGGGCGGTCGCAAAAAAGATGGAGAAGTCCTTACCAGCTGCATCCGACGATCCCATGATCCAGGAAGTACCCTTGGATCCGAGAGTAAAAGTTGGTAAGTTGAAGAATGGCATGCGGTATTATATACAGAAAAATGAAAAGCCGGAGGATCGTGCCGCCATTCGGTTGGCAGTCAGGGCTGGATCGATCAATGAAGATGATGATCAACTGGGATTGGCTCATTTTGTAGAACACATGGCTTTCAATGGTACCAAGCATTTTGAGAAAAGTGAATTGATTGATTATCTGCAAAGTGTGGGCACCCGTTTTGGTGCGGACCTGAACGCTTTCACCAGCTTTGATGAAACTGTCTACATGTTGCAAGTGCGTACTGACTCTCAAGAGATTTTTGATAAAGGGCTGCTTATCCTAGAAGACTGGGCACATGCAGTAACCTTTGAAGACGAGGAGATCGACAAAGAGCGCGGAGTAGTCTTATCAGAATTGCGCAGTGGCCTCAGCGCACAAGAACGCATGCGCAACCAGTACTTGCCGGTACTATTACACGGATCCAAGTATGCAAACCGCCTACCCATCGGTACTAAAGAGATACTTTCCAATGCGCCCTACGATGCCTTAAAGCGATTCTATCGTGATTGGTATCGGCCTGATCTCATGGCGGTAGTGGTCATCGGCGATGTAGACGTTGAGTCGGTCGAAAAGGATATTCAGATGCGCTTTGGCAAACTGACAAATCCAGCCAATGCCCGGGAGAGGGAAAAATATGGATTTGAAGATCACAGCAAGACCCTGGTGTCTGTAGCCAAGGATAAAGAGGCAAATTTTACCACTGCCCAGGTCATGTACAAGCATGACCATAAACCAGTCAAAAACCTCCGGGATTATCGCTCCTCATTGGTACGCAATGTGTACAACAGAATGCTCAACAATCGACTCAATGAGTTGCGGCAGGCGGCTGATCCACCCTTTCTGTATGGCTATTCGGGCTATGGCAGGTTTGTAGGTAACCTCGATACTTATACCGCCTACGTAACCACAGGAGAAGGTGAAGTGATGAAGGGCCTATCTTCGGTCCTGACCGAGAATAAAAGGGTACTGCAGCACGGATTCACTGAGTCAGAGTTAGATCGTACCAGAATTGAAATGTTGAGTGAGGCAGAGACGGCTGCCAAAGAAGAGGATAAAACCCAATCTGGGAGTCTCGCCATGCAGTATGTCTATCATTTCTTGAATGAAAATCCTGTGCCGAGCCCTACTCAGCGATTTCAATTGGCACAAGGATTGCTGCCCACTATCGCGCTTGAAGAGGTTAATCAATTGGCACGTAGCTGGATCACGGACGGAGCCAATCGCGTCATCATAGTGACCGGACCAGATAAGGATACTGTACCTCTACCCACCGAAGATGAGATTTTGTCTTTGCTGACCATGGTCGATGGCAAGGTGGTCGAGCCTTATGAGGATGAAGTGGCTAATGTGCCCTTGCTAGCAGATGTACCAGCTGCTGGATCGGTCGTGTCTACCAAATCTCTGGAGAAGCTGGGTGTGACTGAGTGGGAACTATCCAATGGTGTCAAAGTCGTACTCAAACCCAGTGATTTTCAAAACGACGAAATCAGGTTTACCGCATTCAGTCCTGGAGGGCATTCACTGTATTCGGATGAAGACTATCGATCTGCCTCGCTGGCCTCTGCCATAATCAATCAGTCTGGAATTGGGGATTTCAATATGATTCAGATGCAGAAAATGATGGCAGGTAAGCAAGTGAGAGTCTCACCTTACATCAGTGAACTAGAAGAAGGGATGCAAGGATTTAGTACCATTAAGGACCTGGAGACGATGTTCCAACTCATTCACCTGTATTTCGTGCAACCAAGGAAAGATGCAGAGGCTTATGAGTCCTTGATGAGCCGGCAAAAACAGATACTCCAAAACTATCTGATCGATCCCAACAACTATTATCGAGAAAAAGTGAATGAGATTAAGTATGGTGACCACAAGCGAAGAGGGGTGCCCACAGCTGTGGAATTGGATGAGGCTTCTCTCGATAGGGTGGTGGAAATTTACCAGGACCGTTTTGCAGACGCATCAGACTTCACCTTCATATTTGTGGGCAACTTTGATCTTGAATCCATCAAGCCCTTGGTGGAACAATACATCGGCAGTTTGCCAGACTTGGGCCGGGTCGAAGCTTGGAAAGATGTGGAAGCCAATGTCGCTAAGGGTAAGCACATCGAAAGATTTTCTTATGGTGAGGCGCCAAAAGTACAGGTACAGATGAGCTGGAGCGGAGACATGGATTATGACCAGATGGACAACCGTCTGAAACACAATATGTTGCTCGAAGTGCTCCGCAATAAATTGCGAGAATCAATGCGAGAGGACAAGGGAGGCGTTTATGGAGTGGGTGTCAGTGGTACAGTGTCCAAGCGCCCCAAAGAGGGTCAGAGTGTGACACTTTCTTTTAATGCTGATCCGGAGGAAGTAGATGGACTGATAGAAACTGCCTTATCTGAAATCGAAAAAGTGAGAAAGGGAGGCATCAATGAGGAGGATATTCAGAAGGTGCAAGAGATTCTGAAGCAATCACGCATTAAGAACCTAAAAGAGAATCCATATTGGTCATATGCCCTTAAACGGTTTTATACCTTTGATTTAGATCCGCATATCGTTTTACTCGAAAATTACGAACCACTCATAAAAAGGATTACTCCCGAGGACTTGGTCGATATGGCCAACCGCACTTTTGGTACAGACAACTACATTCAGGTGGTGATGATGCCGGAGAAGAAAGGTACGGAATAGGGTAGGAGTGAATCAGTTATCTGCCGAAGGGTATGTTTTGAGGCACCCTTAGCAAGTGTGCCAGAGGGGGCATGCGTTTTGGTTTAATGCTCAGCACTTATCAGTGCCTTAGCTGATTCGATCATTCCCGCTCTCACGACTTCGCCCAGGGTAGGCCCATAGAAGCTGACACTCGTCTCATATCCACCTTGGTGATACTCATCCTCAGTGAGGATATAACTCACCCATTCGTTGGCCAGGCCACCAATGACGGGGTACTGTGCACCCATACCTTTTAATGCTGTTTTGATGTCTAAACCCATTTCTGCTATCATTTCACCTGGTGCACCCAGGATCACCAATGAACCCAGCTGAAGACTGGTCGTATGGGTACTCGTTGGGAAGACTTGCTTTAGAAGTCCTCCGATCTTTTCTTCATCCAGCTGGTACTCTTCACCTCCTGTCTTCATGAATGACGGATGTGCTTGGGTTGCGGGAAGCTCGATGACCCTATGATGGTATTTGAAAACGGGCATTGTATTATGATCTATTTGCTCATAGAGGGCAAATGCCTGCCTAGCCAAGCTCCTTCCGTAACGTTCGGCTTTTTCATAGTGACTACCACCTTCTTGGGCAATCACGGATTGATCACCCTCAGCACCATTGTAATACATAGATACAGCCTCTCCACCAATCCACCCTTCCAATTCCCGCTGGAGGTAGCCTGGCCATCCTCCCGATACCCACATATCAGACTCATCCATGATGGTGGGATGTGCAGTCCAGTTGACCAGCACAGCTAAGGTTTGGTTGTCTAGTTGATCTATTCTGGTCACCGTTAGTTCTTTATCGACGGCCTGGTCCCCGCGCCGATTTCTGTTATGTCCTTCCAGGGTCATTTGACCGGTACCCACCTTGATGGGCTGTAAATCCTTCTCACAATTGATGATCAGCGTTGAGATCTTTGTTACTACAAAGTCCAGTAGTCTCGGCTGAAAAATCCCAATGGCAGGCATTCCAAAGATGTTTTTGTCATTAAGGGCAAACATTTCCAGGCTACTGTGGGCATGACTGGGCAATAAGAGTACATTCTGCTGATTCCAACCTGATCCTGCCAATGCGTCCACGATCATTGACTTGACATTGGGTGGAAAACCGAGTACATCCATGGTCACAATGGCAAATTTCTTAGTACCATCCTGTATGACTAGTGATTTTGCCATAATGTGGTCATGCACATCATCAGCTGGCTGGCTCATCCTCGCTCCATAGCCTCCCAGTGCAACCTTCCAATCCAGGGGTGGAGTCATGATCACGGACATGGCATTGCCCTCCAGTGTTGGCTGTCCGGAGACCGTATGGCCGACCACAGATAACGCCAGGATAAGCATACGGATAATGGAGGGCATTCTCGCGGTTAATCGCATCTGTTTATTGGGTGTACGCATGGTTAAAGAAGTTGAGAGGGGCAGACTAAGCTTTCTGCACATGCCTCCTCAGCAGCAACCGTCCTTTACGATAATGGCGCAGATCGCTGTATTCTTGCCAATGACCGTCGAGGACAGGTTCTCCTCTATTGAATTTCAATAAAAATTGCAATCGGCTGAATCCCAGGCCCTCATCCACCTGTTGCTGCAAATTTCCTTTATTACAAAAATAGATCGAATCGTCAGTATAGTGGATGCCAGTCAACTCTATGAACTCCTTCACACCATTTCTCGTGTGCATGGCAACAGCTTTGAGCCTGCGCGCTCGTTTTCCATAATTGGGAGATATTTGTAGGGTGAACACGTAATTGCCACGGTCACTCTTCATCTTTCCCTGCCAGGAACCAATGATCTGATCTTGCGCCAAACCTGGAAGAGGGAGAAGAAGTACAAAGGCCAGCATCCATTGTTTCATTATTCGAAAATAACCATTCATGGGCTATTACACAAGTTGAGGCACAGCGATGGCTTGACCACCTGACCTTGCTATGAAGTCTTGATAGTTGTCATCGAGCAAGGACTGCAAAGTTGTTGTTTTCCCCGCGGTGATCAGGCCTTTCTGAATCAATCAATGTTGGATCAATAAGGGTTGGCTCACCAAATTTACCTGGTTGTTAATATGCAAGAAATACAGTCCGTTTGGAAGGTGTCGAATGGAAATGCCTGTGCGCAGCACTTCAACTGTTTTTCTTGATTCGCGCAGGACTGGCTGTCCATAGGCATTCAGCAAGGTGAAGGCTAATTCTCTGCCTTGGAAGGAAGGATGCAATGCTCTGACATAGAGGTGTGAGGAGGCGGGATTGGGATGCATGGAAAAAGGCGTTAACTCCTGGCTTTGACACGATTTTGAGATAAGTATCTGTAAATCAGCATAATAGTATTTCGTTAGTCTTACGACAACGACAATAGAAGGCCAGCCAATTAAGTTGATTATTTTAGATAAGAATGGATAGTATCGGGATGGAGGTAGTTCGGTAAAGGCTTGATTTTTAGGAGTTTATTAATTTTTTTAACCAGTTCTTGTGATTTAGATCTCATGTAGAGCTGGTTATCTTGGTTGACCTTGACCAGACTTACTTGCATTCTTCCAATGGTGGAGCGCAATTCATCTTCAGAGGTCATGGTCCCGTTTTGTGACAGTTTGAGCTGTAAGTGGTTTAGCAAGGTATAGGCAATGAAGGCCATACAGATATGCCCTTTAATTCTGGAGTTAGTCCAATGAAAGATCGGTCGAATGGCTAAATGGTGTTTAAAGGTTCTGAATGTTTTCTCGATCTTGAATAGTTGAGTGTATTGATTAATTACTTCATCTGCCTGAAGGTAAGATGCGGTGGTACTTATGGCAACAAAACCATCAAATTTTTCAGCTCTCTTGATTTTTTGTTCATCCAATTCAAATTGTTGTTCACCCTTGTTTTTGAGATAATGTCTGGTGGCCTTGCTTTTGATTTTGGACGGTTTTTTAAGCAACTCTTTGGCCCTGGCCACTTTTTTATCTCGATCGTGCTTGTCTTTTCTTGCCCTTTTATCACTGTAAGTGCCAATAATAGTGCGATCGCCATACTCAAGCTGAGTATACAAGAATCGATCGCTCTGGGAATTGGCTTTATCTGGACCAAATGCCTTGTACTGTTTGATATCGGTCAGCACCTCGATCATTTGCTTTGGTAAATTCTTTAATCTTTCTCCAATAATGAATTCAAACCCACTAGCAGATATCTTCTCTAGATTATCTCGACTGAGCATGCCGCGATCGGCTACGAGAATAATATTGTTAATCCGGTATTTGTGCTGGAGTCGATGCAGTGCATCCACTAAGGTGTGTCCTTCATATTTATTACCCTCAAAGATCTCATAGCCGACAGGTTGTTGATTTTTATCAATGAGTAAACTGAATACTATTTGAGTGTCTCCAACTTTCCCATCTTTACCAAATCCTTTCTGGCGGAGCGACTCAGGATCTTCCCTCTGCGATTCAAAATATAGGGTTGTCACGTCATAAAACACTACATCCAGATCAAGATTGAAAAGATCACGCCCTTTTGTAAATATCTGTTTCTGAATAATATCACTGTATTTATCCAGCAAATCCAAACTACGATATAGATGATGTAGCTCGATTTGTTGAGCGAAACCTAGATATTCTTGCTGGTTAAAATAATTTCTTCTTTTGCTGGCAGGCTCATTCAACCTCTCGATCAACATCAAAACAACGACTTGGGTCAGATCATAACTCAATTTATGACTGCGGGCGAATCGATTGAGCAATCCATCAAGACCATAGGAACCCAGTATCCTCGAATAGATTTGATAGAATCCATAGTTGTACCGGCCAAGTTCCTCCAATTCGGGTTCGGCCAAGTCCTTTAAATTGCCTCCACCCAACTCATAGAGGCTTCTGGCGATGTTCCTCAGGCTTTCCTCGCTGTAGTTATTGATATTTCCAAGATTGGCTAACCTCCTCTGCTGTGCCTTGCCCTCCTTATCCCGGTAGGCCTCTACCAAGGATATGTAAGTGCCGTACTTTTTGATCTCCTTCCGTAAATAAGCCATCAAATTTGTCTTACGACATTTGAAAGCTAATTTACTAGAATAATATCACAAAGTCAATATTTGTTCTTACGACACATTTTCTCAACTTCTCTGCCTTCATCCCCATAAACATTGACTTGTAGAGGCTGTCTGCTTCAAACCCTGTCAAACCCAGGAAGAAGTACAAAGGCCAGCATCCATTGTTTCATTATTCGAAAATAACCATTCATGGGCTATTACACAAGTTGAGGCACAGCGATGGCTTGACCACCTGACCTTGCTATGAAGTCTTGATAGTTGTCATCGAGCAAGGACTGCAAAGTTGTTGTTTTCCCCGCGGTGATCAGGCCTTTCTGAATCAATCAATGTTGGATCAATAAGGGTTGGCTCACCAAATTTACCTGGTTGTTAATATGCAAGAAATACAGTCCGTTTGGAAGGTGTCGAATGGAAATGCCTGTGCGCAGCACTTCAACTGTTTTTCTTGATTCGCGCAGGACTGGCTGTCCATAGGCATTCAGCAAGGTGAAGGCTAATTCTCTGCCTTGGAAGGAAGGATGCAATGCTCTGACATAGAGGTGTGAGGAGGCGGGATTGGGATGCATGGAAAAAGGCGTTAACTCATGCTCCTGCATCGCGGAAGTTTGACTCTGTACACAATGGCACTCCTCCTGTTTCCAGCTGAGGCCGGGTCTGCAATCAGGTGGATGGGTCACTGGTGCGATGGTTACGTGGTATTGATAGTCAGCGGTGGAATCAGACAGCCCTACATTGCTGATGTTGATCCTGTATGTCCGGTCATATGGTGCAAATTTTTCGATCGTGCCGGGCTCGGGTTCCCATACTATGGTATTATCCCCAAAACCATTTTTAACTTCAAGGATGGTGAGCGGAATGGTGTGACCATCTTCATCTTCCATAGTCACCAATGCACCGGCAAACTTCGCCTTGGGTATCGAAAAGGACCATCGATCGGGCAAAAGCGGCTCTGGAAAGATGCCTTCACTGGGATAGGTGATGTAGTGTAAATCTTCTGGAGCGTCTTGCCTGGTATGAATCACATACATAGCATGTGCCCTGGAGGTGGAACCCATCCCAAAATCCTTGGCTCTACTGTAGAGCATCCAGCGCCGGTGCCCCACGGCTCCGTTTTTAGCTCCGTGGTCATACATATACAACGACAACGCATGTACAGAATGTGCTCCAAGAGCTAGATTTGACTTGCTTGCGGCTTGTACACCATCATCGGAGTAACATGACCAATTTGCCGGAGGTTTATGGCTGAGTTTATTATTGCTATGCATCATCAAAGCTGCTTGCTGGCACCTGGCGAGCAGACTGGTATCGAGACCCACTTCTGATGATACATGCGCCAACCTCCGAAAGTAGTTGAGTCTTGCCAACATTCGCTGAATGGCCAAGTTTGAAATCGTGCCCGGTTGGCATTGAGAAACATCCCCGCTCCACCGCAGATCATCGGAAGAAACTTGAGTGCCGAGAAAGTAGGTTTCGTATTCCTCGATGATCTTTTCACGATCACACTGGCTGATCAGGTCACCGCTAGTCAGGGCGACTAGCACTAGCGATAATAGGAGGATACAGATGTTTTTCATGGTCTTCGATTGGGCAAAAGCACTGCCGGACAATAAGTTTTTATCATCCCTGAGAAAATGATTTGGGGGAATAATGGTACGTAGGTGGGAATAACTAGGTACATGCAAATCTCTAAACAGAGATTCGGTCAAACTGGAGTTTGTTGCTTCAATACCTCAAAAATCGTGCTAGATGCCAGGACTACGGTAGGAAGGACATACTATGTGAACTGCCCAATGTCTTTAGGTTTTCTTACTTCTCTGAGCTGCTACCTGATCCCACATGTCGTCGGTAAGATGTCTAAAAGCATTAAACTGTCCCCCATTCTCCAGCCACTCACCACCATCGATGGTGACTACCTCACCATTGATATATGCACTATAATCGGATAGGAGGTAGGCGGCTAAATTGGCCAGTTCCTGATGATCCCCAACCCGCTGCAGTGGAATTCTGTATGCTGGATCAAACTGATCCCGAACGGCCTCCGGAAAGAGGCGATCCCAGGCACCCTTGGTCGGAAAGGGCCCAGGTGCTATTGCGTTGACACGAATGCCATATTTACGGCCCCATTCTACAGCCAGAGAGCGGGTCAGAGCTAGTACACCGGCTTTGGCACATGCACTGGGTACCGTATATCCGGTGCCGGTCCAGGCGTAAGTTGTAATGATATTGAGTATGTTGCCGGATATTTTTTTCGCTATCCAATATTTTCCGGTTTCAAGGGTGTAGTTGATCGAACCTTGCAAAACGATGCCAATGATGGACTGGAAAGCACGGTGAGAAAGCCGCTCTGTCGGTGAAACAAAGTTGCCGGCGGCATTATTGATCAATGCATGAACGGCACCAAATCTGGACACAGCCTCCTCCAGGACTTCTCGCACCGAGTTGATCTCGCGGACATCTCCTGCGATCCCCATGACTGGATAGCCGGTGGCCGACGAGATCTCTTGAGCTGCCTGCTCTACCACCTCTTTTCGGCGGCTGGTAATCACCACCTGAGCACCTAGTGATGAAAGATAATGGCTCATCGACCTACCCAGACCAGTGCCTCCACCAGTGACAAGGATGGTTTTTTCTTCAAAGGGTGTTCCGGAAAACATGGGTGTGCGATGGTCCATAATAGGTTTAATTTGATAATATTCAGATGTCAATTCCTGAGAATCTCTGCAAGCTCATTCAACTTAAGCATACACTCGATCGGTGTCATAGTGTTTACGTCCACTTGCTCCAATGCCTCTTTGAGCTTCATGCCTTGTTCATCGACCTGCTCAAAGATGTTCAATTGCAAATCTGTCGCGCTTTCCGTCAAAATATCTCCCATTAGCGGCTGCTGATCTTCTTCTTTGGTGGAGATGGACTTCTGTTCTAACTTCTCCAGCAAGTCAGCAGCTCGTCTCAATATGGGGTAAGGCATGCCCGCCATCTTTGCGACATGTATGCCGAAACTATGCTGGCTACCACCTGGTACTAATTTTCTGAGAAAGATGACTTTATTGCCGGCATCCTTGGTGGCAATGCTGTAGTTTTTAATTCTGGCAAAGTGCTCTGCAAGCTCGTTCAGCTCATGGTAGTGAGTGGCAAATAAAGTCTTGGGATTGGCTTGTGGGTTATTGTGTAGAAATTCGGCAATAGACCATGCTATTGATATACCATCGTAGGTGCTGGTACCCCTACCGATTTCATCCAGGAGAATCAAGCTACGCTCTGATATGTTGTTCATGATCGAAGCTGTCTCATTCATCTCTACCATAAAGGTGGACTCACCTGAAGAGATATTATCCGATGCTCCGACCCGGGTAAAGATCTTATCGATGATGCCTATTCTCGCAGCATTTGCCGGCACATATGAGCCGATCTGAGCCATGATGCAAATCAAGGCTGTCTGTCGCAGAAGAGCAGATTTGCCGGCCATATTAGGACCGGTGATCATCATGAGCTGAGTATCAGCATTGCTGAGCAAAATGTCGTTTGGCACATAGTGCTCACCTGGATCCAACTGTTGTTCAATCACTGGATGCCGACCTTCTTTGATCTCAATGTCTAATGAGTTGTCAATCACTGGTAGACTGTACAACCGCTTTCGAGCCAACTTTGCAAACGATAACAAGCAGTCTAGTTTAGCCAACAGGTGAGCATTGTGCTGGATAGGTTGTATGAAGTCGAAAGCAGAGAGCACTAATTTGTCAAATAGCTGAATCTCCAGCTCCTTTGACTTCTCTTCAGCACCAAGGATCTTGGTCTCAAGTTCGGTCAACTCTTCGGTTACATAACGTTCGGCATTGGTCAGCGTTTGTTTTCGAATCCAGTGATCGGGTACTAGACCTTGATTCTTGTACTTATTGGTGACCTCCAGGTAGTAACCAAAGACATTGTTAAATCCAATTTTTAGGTTGCTGATACCAGTGGCATCGGCCTCGCGTTGTTGTATTTGGACCAGTAGATCCTTGGTGTGTGATATGATGTGCCGCACCTCATCGAGCTCTTTTGAAAAACCCGACCGGATGACCTCTCCTTTCTGGATATTGACTGCCGGATTTTCCACCAACTGCTCCTGTATTGAGTCATGCAATGAAGGACAGGGTTGCAACGATGCACAAATGCGACCCAGGAGTCCTTCTTTTTCGTTGGCGAGGGTTTCTTGCAATTCCGGGATGACCTGGAGCGCCTTTCGGAGTTGGGCCATGTCGCGAGGATTTGCTTTTCCCAGGGATATTTTTGAAATCAATCGCTCCAAATCGCCTGTTTTTAGCAAGCAAGTAGTGATGGCATCGCCATATTCATCATGGTCACTTAAGATAGTAACCGCTTCCAGGCGTTCTTCGATGGCCAATTTGTGTTTGAGTGGCAGTAGCAGCCATTTTCGCAGAAGACGACTGCCCATGGGGGAGGTAGTATGGTCGATCACATCGATCATAGCGACACCGGTTGGATGATTGGAACGCAGTAGCTCGAGGTTGCGCATGGTAAATTTGTCCATCCAAACACACTCATCCGGTATGATTCTATGGATGGTGCGAATGTGTGGAATCTGTGTGTTTTCTGTGAGCCCCAGATAGTGCATGATCGCTCCCGCTGCAACTTGTCCATGGACCAATTCCTCCACACCGAATCCCTTCAGCGAATGAATCTTGAAATGACCAAGCAATTGCTCTCTTCCAAAGTCTAATGTGTATACCCACTCGTCCACGGGATAGGTGAAGTACTGATCACCAAACTGACGTGAGAACTGCTTCTGTCTGCCCTTACTATAGATGATTTCAGAGGGAGGAAAACTCTCGAAAAGCTTTTCTACATATGGAAGATTGCCTTCCGACATGAAAAATTCACCGGTAGAGACGTCCAGAAAGGCGACACCGGCCTCATTATTCGGAGCATAGTAGATAGAGGCTAAAAAATTATTCTTGTTGTGTTCGAGAATGTTTTCGTCAGCTACTACCCCTGGAGTCACAATTTCGGTCACTCCACGTTTCACAATCTTCTTTTCTTTGCTGGGTTTCTCCAATTGCTCGCAGATAGCTACCCGATAACCGGCCCTCACCAATCTGGGCAGATAGACATCGAGGGAATGAAAGGGGAATCCAGCCAGCTCAATGTCGCTCCCTCCATTGTTTCTACTGGTCAGTACGATCCCCAGGATCTTGGAGACCTTCACGGCATCCTCACCAAAGGTTTCGTAAAAATCACCCACCCGGAATAACAAGATGGTCTTGGGGTACTTCCTCTTTACCCTAAAGTACTGCTCCATGAGGGGAGTCAACTTCTTCTTTCCTTTGCCAGGGGATTTCTTCTTCTTCTGGGTGTCAACAGCCACGTACTATATGCACTTTAGTCCAATCAAAGATACTTTATATTATATGATTTTAAAATGTGTGAAAGGGTCTGAGAAAGAGCGTGTTGGCATGATAGATTTTACTCCACGTACTCTTGTCGCACCACCAAGGCATAGTAGTCATCTTCTAATTCGATGTAACCCTGATCATAGACGAAGTAATATACGCGGCCGCCTTTGGTCGTATAGGTGTTGGTGAAGTATCGAAAGTTAAAACCCTGTGCTACCAGCTTATCGCGATGCAATTTCGTTTTACCTGAAGGATTTAATTTGGTGAGAATTCGACGGTTGCGTCGCAAGAGATTATTGATGTTGCGGATAAATTTGGTAGCATCACTATTCATCTCGTTATGATGGGCGTTCCGGCAGGCATCCGAGCAAAATCGTTTATCTCGTCTACCTACATATGCCATACCACAAACAGGGCAAGTCCTTTTCATACTGCCTATCCTCAACTATTAGATGTAGTGCTTAAGTTAAGCTTTTTTAAGAGCTGCGTGTGCGTCAGTGACCTTTTTTCAGAATTTCGCGGCAGATCACCAAGCGTTGAATTTCTGAAGTACCTTCACCGATCGTGCAAAGTTTGGCGTCTCGATAGAACTTCTCTACGGGAAAGTCTTTGGTATATCCATATCCTCCATGAATCTGGACGGCCTCATTGCCGCAGCGTACCGCCACTTCCGACGCAAATAGTTTAGCCATGGCGGAAGCCTTGGTCACATTCTTAGCTTGATCCTTGAGAGTGGCCGCCCTTCGCGTAAGGAGTTCAGCTGCCTGTATCTCGGTGGCCATATCGGCCAGCTTAAAGCTGATACCCTGAAATTGTGCAATGGGTTTTCCAAATTGCTCCCTTTGCTGCGCATACGCCACCGATGCTTCATAGGCGCCTTTGGCCATGCCGATTGCCAAGGCGGCAATGGATATCCTGCCACCATCCAAGACTTTCATGGCCTGAATGAACCCCGCTCCAACTTCGCCAAGGACTTGACGTTTATGGACCCGGCAATTTTCAAAAATTAGCTCGGCAGTCTCTGACGCACGCATGCCTAATTTGTTTTCTTTTTTACCCGAGGAGAATCCTGGAGTACCTTTTGGAATGATAAATGAGGTCATTCCTCTGCTGTCTAGAAGGTCACCCGTCCTGGCAATGACTACCACCACTTCGCCAGAAATGCCATGGGTAATCCATGACTTGGTACCGTTGAGGATGTAGTAGTCACCATCCCTTTCTGCCACGCATTGCATGCGCATCGCGTCGCTGCCCGTGCCAGGTTCAGTAAGCCCCCATGCACCAATCATTTTGCCCGTGGCGAGCTTAGACAGGTATTCGTGCTTCTGATCTTCGGTGCCAAATAAGAGGATATGTCCGGAGCACAGTGAATTATGTGCGGCCACCGAAAGCCCAATGGCTCCACATACTTTACTAATTTCCTCAATCACTGTCACGTAGGCTTGATAACTCAACCCTCCTCCATGATACACAGCAGGAACAAAAACACCAAGATATCCGTGATGGCCTAGGGCACGCATGGTCTCTATGGGAAAGTGCTGTCGCTCATCCCAGTCCATGACGTGAGGCCGGATGTGTTTCTCCACAAAGTCCTTGACACTCTCCCTGACCAGACTGACATTATCTATCGTATCTATCTTCATAGTTGGTGCATCTCAAGCCGTCAAAATTAAACAATCGATCGTGATTAATACAGATGTAAGCTACGATTGTTTACAGCCACTGATGGTATTTACCATTTCAGTTACCAAAGTCCCTACGGCCTACTTGATGGCATCCACTATTTTTAGTATTTGTAGCGTTCCTTCCACTTCTTTCTTAGCTGAAGGGCCATTTTTTGCTCCGCCGTATTTTGTTGAGGTAGATACATTCGCTTGCCCGATAGTGCTTGGGGTAGATATTCTTGGTCCACAAAATTTTCGTCATAGTCATGGGCGTATTGATAGTCTTTTCCATAGTCCATTTCCTTCATCAACTTAGTAGGGGCGTTTCTAAGATGCAGTGGTACCGGCAGATTTCCCGTTTCTTCGACGACACCGAGCGCATGGCTAATGGCTTGGTAAGCGGAATTACTCTTAGGGCAACTTGCCAAATAGATAGCCGTTTGTGACATGATGATCCGCCCTTCTGGCATACCCACTGCTTGAATGGCCTGCAAACAATGGTTGGTGAGCAGCAGTGCATTGGGGTTCGCCAAGCCTATGTCTTCTGCCGCTGAGATAATCATCCTCCGACAAATAAACTTTGGATCTTCACCACCTGAGATCATACGTGCAAGCCAATAAACAGCTGCATTAGGGTCACTGCCTCTAATAGACTTAATGAAGGCGGAAGCCATGTCATAATGCTGCTCTCCACCTTTGTCGTAGAGCAGCAGATTTTGCTGGATGACCTCCTTGACCAGATTGTTGGAGATTTCGGACTCATCGGCCACCGCCTGCACTACAATTTCCAATGCATTAAGCAATCGACGCGCATCTCCACCCGAATACTGGATCATCGCCTCATAGTCCTTGACGGTGATCTTTCGCTCTTTCAGGAATTCATCCTCTGCCAGTGCTTTGTCCACCAGTGATTCTAGATCTGCATAATCCAGGGGTTCGAGGACATACACTTGGCATCGTGAGAGTAAGGCAGAGATCACCTCAAACGAAGGATTTTCAGTGGTGGCACCGATCAGGGTCACAATGCCTTGTTCGACAGCGCCCAGCAAAGAGTCTTGCTGAGATTTTGAAAACCTGTGGATCTCGTCGATAAACAGGATGGGACCTGGAGTATCAAAGAACTGCTGTTTCTTAGCCTTTTCTATGGCTTCTCGTACATCTTTCACACCGCTATTGACCGCACTCAATGCATGAAAAGGCCGTTCGAGCTGGGCTGCGATGATTTTAGCCAAGGTAGTTTTACCAACACCTGGTGGTCCCCAAAGGATGAAGGATGGAATGACACCGTGTTCGATCCCTTTTCTCAGTGCAGCCCCCGGTCCTACCAAGTGGGGTTGCCCTAAGTAGTCGTCCAAACTGTAGGGTCTCATGCGTTCGGCCAGGGGTCTCATATGGCGATGGTGTAGATGATCTGTCTATTTGTCGTACATGGTGCCAAAGCTAAACTCGCTATTGTCAATGCGAAATTCGACATCTTCCACCCTGGTGACTACATAATGACTGTTATGGCTTCGGTTATCGGCATGGGTAGTCTTAGATTCCATAAGAAATCCATCCATCAGCTCGATATTCTGATCAAAAGTGCCTGGAGAAAATCTTGCCATTAGACCACCGAAAGCATCACGCCACTTCACCTTCAGTTCACTAGTTACGTAGGCCAGGTTGCTGTAGGTGCTTGAACTTGCCATGTATTCTCGAGCAAGATATCCAGCAATCTTCTTTGACTTACCGGTAGCTGTGACCGTCCACTGTTCTTCATCCTTTGACTCTGGCTCGGTCTGGACTTGTGATACAGAGGCTGCCATACCCATGATATTTGGTATGGCTTGTGCCGACTTCTCCCCATCTTCGTCCACCATATATAGGACAGTCAGGTCTTTCTCGCCATCGATCACGATGATTCGCACCTCCTCACCATCGGGTTGTTGCAGAGCAAAGATCGGGCTTCCACTCGAAAAATACATGATCTGTTCGCTCTTGTCCTTCTCCTTTCTACCGGATGAGATCTCGCTAGATATCTTGACGTTAAAATCGAAAAAGTCGGGTACATCGGCTGCTTCATTCATGCGCTCCATCCAGGTACTGGCCAGCTGTCCATAACGAGTGGAGAGAGAATCTTGATAATTGGCCTGATAACTGCTGTCTTGGGCTTTGGCATCCAATATCATTTTGTCAAAAGCGTCCGACATGGATTTATAAATCTTCTCTGCAATCGCTTCCGATGCCTTCTCCACAACCATGTCTTCAACCTTCTGGCCGATTTTCCTCTTCGATCGATTGATGACGCGATCAAGGATGCCCTGTGCTTCTACCTGGTGGTTGCCAAGAAAAAGGGTCATTGCTAAGAAGATGATCTTGACAGATGATAGCTGATGCTTTTTCATTTAAAGAAATTTAGCCCCGGAGTCCAAAAGAATAAACAAATGATGGTACTGAAGGTACGGCAAAAAAGGACAGGCAGCTGGTTGCATTGAGATCTTTTTGACCATAAGACTGTTAAGAAATATAGGATTCGTTAAGCCTTATTTAACCAGGAACGGCATGTTTTTATTGATGCAATACCTTAATTTAACCAATTGTAGAGAATTGCAATGATTCGAGGTACCATTTTGCTGCTGTTGGTTTCTGCATACTATCTTAGTGTAGATGCGCAGAGGCCATTTGTATGTAGAGGTGAGTACTACCTGACCTTGCGACCGGAGTCGGGAAGATTTAATGAGCTTTTTACGGTCGATATCAATCCAAATACCGAGAAGGTCACCTTTAATGCTGTACCTGGTTTTGACAATGGTTTCGACTTGAATGCGATGGGCTATCGGGTTACGGACAACTACATCTACATCATAGAGCAAACAGAGGACAATACACTTTTGAGAATCAGCGGAGATGGTCGGATCACCCGACTGAGGGCGATGACCGAACTTCCAGACCTGCGTTATTTTGCTGCCGCATGTACACCTGATGGCAACTACTTGGTGGTCTCGGCATCTCCCTTCGATCTGGGATTTGGAAGTGCAAACATCAATTTGGTCTTCGTAGATCTAAGGGATCCCAGTTATCCTACCAGGACCGTAAATCTGGACAACAAACGCTACCTGTTTTTTGATATGGCATTTGATCCTTTTACTGGTGAATGCTATGGATATGATAGCAATGAGCAGACCTTGATCAAAATAGACATCAATAGTGGTTCGATAAGGCCGGTGGGTAGGGGAGGTCAGATTTCGACTTCCATGGGAGCATTGTTTTTTGATGCTTTCGGCAGATTGTATGGATATGGAAGACCTGAGGGAAGCTCTTCACAAAATACATTGTTTGAAATCAATAAAGTCACCGGCAAAGTCACTGCTCGTACCTCAGGAGAGGAGGCAGATCGCAGCGATGGATGCTCTTGCCCCTATACCATTAAATTGACCAAGGATGTATCTCCGCGGGAGACCTTGCCCTGCGGCGAGGTAGAGTATAAGTTCGTCATAGGCAATGCCAGTGCGATTGTAAGAGATGGCATCAGCTTTCGAGATCAAATGCCTCCTGGATTTGAGATCCTTGAGATCTTGCGAAATCCCTTTGGTGGCAATCGGGTGGAGACCGGAAAGAGCAATGAGCTGATTATTGAGAATATGACTGTGCCATTGGGCATTGATAGCATCATCGTCAAGGTGCGGATTGGCGAAGATTTAGGGGGCATCTATAAAAACCAAGCCATTCTCGATAATTTGCCTGAATCACTGGGTGGTTTTACGCGTTCGGATGATCCTAAGACGTTGCAGGTGGCGGACTCTACCGCATTGTTTGTCAAGACCTTAGAGGTGGATCTAGCCAAACAAAATTATCTCGTCTGCCCGGGAGAGACTCTTACCCTGACCGGGGATCGATCCGACGCCATTTACTTATGGCAAGATGAGGTCCGAGCACATAGCTTTGAGATCACTAAGCCAGGAACCTATTGGGTGGAAGCTCGCACCCTTTGCGAGGTGAAATACGATACAATTGAAGTGGCCTATGCTCCTCCCTTATCTGTCGAGGTAGGGCCAGATTACGATATCATCTTGGGCGACAGCTTTCAGGTCGATCCAGTCATCGTCGGTCAGGGGCCCTTCACCTATAACTGGAGCACCACTGACAGGTCTGAGACCATTAGATGTCCCGATTGTGAAGCGACGATTCTGACACCTTTTAATAATGCTACTTATACCTTGACGGTCACTGATGCAGCCGGATGTATTGCCTCAGATGATTTAAAGGTATTGGTAGACCGCAACATCTATATCTGGATCGCCAATGCGTTTTCTCCAAACGGTGATGGAATCAACGACTATTTCTATGTGCAGGGACGCTATACTTATGAGATCTCTGATTTTGAAATCTATAGTCGCTGGGGAGATCGCTTGTTTCACACGCAAAATATACAGGTCAATCATGAAACGGCCGGTTGGGATGGGATCGCTGGTTCGAGCCCGATGATTCCCGGCGTCTATGTGTACCGGGTTGTCCTTGAGTTCATAGATGGCACCAAGCGATACTTCACAGGAGATGTCACTTTAGTGAAATAAGAAATTCACCCTTTGGCAAAACTCAGAAGATCGCATCAATCTAGGAAACACACGGTGTTTGCCGGTGGCTTTAGACTGGTATTTATTTTGTTGTGCCTAGTCATCCTCGTGTTTGTACTTAGACCCATTGTTTCTAAGATGTATGATCTGTCAGATGATCCCGAGCCACCCTTTGATCAGGAGGTTTTCTATCTGCCTGCCCCCGATCATCGGGACATTTTGGTGAAAAAACCATATTTCATCTTAGCTTACAGTGAGCAACATGAGCAGCCCAAGTGGGTGGCCTACGAACTCACGGTCCAGCATCTCAATCTACCTAAGGTGGCGAGGTCCGACTTCTTTGAGGTCGACACTAATGTGAAAACAGGTAGCGCTACCTACGATGACTACCGCGGATCTGGATATAGTCGCGGACATCTGGTGCCAGCCGCGGATCGGGCCTTCGACCGCAAAGCCATGGAAGCTACTTTCTTGATGAGTAACATTAGTCCTCAGATAGCTGCATTCAACGGAGGCATATGGAGAGAGCTGGAGGAAAATGTGCGGGATTGGGCACGTAGGAGGAGAGAGGTCATTGTAATTGCTGGACCAATCATCGATGTGCGACATCGTACCATAGGTAAGAATCGAGTAGCCGTTCCTTCATCGTTCTTTAAAATCATCCTGGATAGGCAAAGGGAACCTGCAGGCATTGCCTTTGTCATCCCGAATGAGCGATCCGAAGCACATCTTTTATCTTATGCCATGAGCATCGACGATGCAGAATCATTAGCAGGACTTGACTTTTTCCATGAATTGTTCACTCCCTCCGTTGAAGCGGAAGTGGAATCACACTTAGATCATGATAAATGGTCTATTGATGACCACCGTTATAATCTGAGAATCACCCATTGGAACGACCGTGATTAAGTGGACATCCTTTCTGCCCTTAATGCTCGCTCACTACTGTATGAAAATTGGCACTGAATTTTGACCAGGGCATAGTCTTGTGGTAATTGTGCGCAAAATAGGTCATAATTTGTTCAAACCTCAGTGATGACTGAAAGCCTCTCAGGGCCTGGATGATCTCAAGATTCTCATCGAGAAACACTACTGTAGGATAACTCAACCTCCCTTGTGTTAATTCGACCGCTAGTTGGTGGTAACCCCTCTGACCATCTTTGACAAAGTCAAAATCCTTGCCTTTAAAAGACACTACCTTGGGATGCTCGGCATTAAACTTTACCGGATAATAGTGTGTATTCAAGTACTTGGCAATAAAAGGATTTTGAAAGGTGGATTCGTCCATCTTCTGGCACCATGCACACCAATCGGTGAAAATGTCAACAACGATCTTCCGTTGCTCCTGTTTACTTGCCTCCATAGCCTCTTCCATCGACATCCACTTCACTTTTTGAGCGGACGAGGCGAAGCCAGCTATGACAACTAACAGACACAAAATGATTCCTCGAGAATATTGAAGCGTCATTTCATTCACACTTTTTCATTCTAACTACTAAAATAATAACAATCTAACATCAATCACAATGCCTGCAGCACCCAAAATAAAGCATTTATCAAAAATTTAACAAGCCCCGGTATCCATCGGATTGACCCGATAATAGCACTTGATCTCATCGCTTAGCAATTCACTGACAGAGACAGGTGGTCTATTGATATCAGGTGCTGATAAACCTTGATCTAGCACATGTGGAGTGGTGATGACTCGGCATTCGTCCCACAGATCCACGTTGATAAAGCTTTGCAGCAAAGTGGCTCCTCCTTCCACCATGATCACACCGAGATCGTGACTTTTCAAAAGATGACGCATCAGTGCAGGCAATGGATCTCCCGTTCCGGCTAATCTTAACTCAGTGATATGTTCTTCTGTCCTATTTTGTGGATTAGCCGTACATAAGACAGTGTGCGAATCGGCGGAGAATAGGGCGGCTTGGCTGGAGATCTTGCGATATCTATCTATCACGATGCGCATTGGTGACTTACCGGGGTAATACCTGGTAGATAGACGGGGATCATCTATGATGGCCGTGCGTGTACCTACCATGATGGCATCGATCTCAGATCTCCACTTATGGACCACTCGGTCGGTGATCGGGTTGGTGAGTTTGGTTTGTTCTCCATGTTTTGCCATGAAGCCATCGGCCGACTGAGCCCACTTCAGGATGATATATGGTCGCTCCTCCGTCTGGTTGGTCAGGAAAGGATGCAGGATTTTGGTGGGAGCACTCGTGTCCGGAAACCGGTCAACGGCAATACCCGCCTTTTGTAAAGCTTTCTCACCGCTTCCATTTACAAGTGGATTGGGATCTGGCAATGCATAAGATACATGACCAATTCCGTGTGCGACAATCAGCTCACTGCATGCTGGGGTTTTACCTCGATATGAGCATGGTTCAAGTGAGACATAAAACCTAGCCTGCGACAAATCCTCGGATTCCAAACCAGACAAGGCCATGACCTCAGCGTGGGGACCTCCCCATCGTGCATGGAAGCCCTCACCCTCTACCATTCCATCCGCAACCAGTACCGCACCCACCAAGGGATTTGTTTTGGTTTCTCCACGGCCTAACCGCGCCAGATCCAAACACCTCCATGCTGCCAACTGATCCGTCATAGGTCCTTGCTGAGATACAAATCTACCAGTTTTTCCATCCTTGCTGATCATATCAAGTTCTGTTTTAAGCGGTTTTGTCTACCTTAATGGACAAATAAAGTCGAAGCATGAATAAATTTGCTGCCTTGCTTCTTATTGCCAGTATGGTCGTCAGCTGTGCGGTAGATCAAAAGTCACTATTCAACGGCGAGGATCTATCTGGCTGGAATATCCACGGTACCGAAAAATGGTTTGTAGAGGATGGACTATTGGTCTGTGAAAGCGGTCCGGACAGTGCCTACGGCTATCTAAGTACTAAAGAATATTACAAGGATTTTGAGCTCACCTTGGAGTTTAAACAGGGAGACAATGGAAATAGTGGTGTATTTATCCGATCTACCCTGGAAGGCACCAAGATTAGTGGTTGGCAAGTGGAAGTGGCACCTCCAGGCAACAACACTGGTGGCGTATATGAATCGTATGGTCGAGGGTGGTTGATCAAGCCCGACCCGATCCTAGATAAGCACCTCAAATTTGGTGAGTGGAACAAGATGAAAATTAGAGTGGTGGGAGATGAGATCACCAGCTGGCTCAATGGACAGCAAATGATCCATCTCAAAGATGAAAAGATCGGACAGGGAGAAGGCAGTGTGGCACTACAAATACATAGTGGTGGTGGCATTAAGGTCAAGTGGCGCAATTTGGTGCTAAGGAACATATAGCATTTTTTTCAAAATCATAGCTGGGGTGCGCAGCAGATCATCGGCAGACCGGGACTGGAGTCGCAAGCACGAAATCCAATGGACAAAAGTAGTGGTGATCACCATCTGTTGGATGTTTGTGGGTCTTTTGATTTCGCTCTACGATCATCTGCTACTGGCGTCGGAACTCGCGAATGGTTATACCGCGGGCAACTCGTTTTCAAAGAACCTGGTTTTTAACCTCGCAGCAGCTTTCATGGGAGGAGTGCTCGGATCGCTGTGGTTGGTCACCTATGTCAATGACAAGGCCCGAGATAAACCGTATGGGCATGCACTTTTGCTGGTAGCCTTATCATTTGTTTGCATCGTCATTTTTATTACCCTGGTACTAGGGGCCACATTTGTGAAATACGAAACAGGTTTTTGGCCGTTGGAGGAAAATCTGGCAACGACCGAATTCTATCACAATGTTCTTAACCCTTTTCACCTAAAGAATGTAGTAGTCTGGGGGTGTGTGGTCGTACTCACTCAACTAGGACTTCAGGTCAATGACAAGTTTGGTCAGGGTCTGCTTTGGGCATTTATCAAGGGAAGATACCATCGTCCGCAGGAAGAGCAACGAATATTCATGTTTGTGGATCTCATCAGCTCTACGGCCATTGCGGAGCGACTGGGTCACGAGCGATACTATCGTCTGTTGAAGGATTTCTTTGCGGATATTACCGATAGCATCATTTACAATCGTGGCAACATTTATCAATACGTTGGGGACGAAGTGGTTATTTCCTGGATTTGCGATGAAGGTATAAGCTACCGGTCTGATTTTCTCCATTGTTATTTTGACATGCGTGAGAAGATTGCCATCAGAGAATCCTATTATCAGCGTCGGTATGGATGGGTGCCAGATTTTAAGGCTGCCGTACACTATGGCGTGGTCACGGCAGGGGAGATTGGTATCATAAAGAGAGACCTGACATTTTCCGGCGATGTGCTCAACACCGCTGCCCGCATACTGACATTTTGTAAAGAGTATGGCAAACACCTTCTGATATCAGAGAAGCTTAAATCACTGATAAGTCATCCGGCCAGCCCCTTTAAATTTGAGCAAATGGGAGAGAAGTTGCTCCGAGGCAAGTCTGAACCGACCAAAATTTATGCCGTATCACTGAACTTAGAATAAGTCTCCGAACTGGAAAACTCAATCATCTGCGTCCCCATGCGAAACGACTATCCCAAGGTCCAACCATCGCGATAGGTGCGTGATACGAATTGATTAGCAGGAGCAAAATTTGTGATTTTCATATCCCGTCCATTCCAAAGCAGTTTCTTTCTTCCATGGTAGGCTAACCTACCTCGCCTGTCCTTGGTCTTAGTGCCCAACATATAACTTCTGATGGCCAGGTTGCCCATGAGTACCGTTTCTGTCAATGGACCAGCGTAGTCAAAAGAAGAGGTTAGAGCCCAATGGGCCTCACTGCCAAATCCTGCCTTGCAAGCTTCGGTCCACATCACATGGTGGCCGTTTTCAGCCATCGATGCATACTTGTTATGGGCTGCATAATCATCTGGTTTGCTCAATTTGTCTCCATTTTTTAGATAGAGCTGGGGATGCCGGCCGTAAGTGCCGCAAGTGATAATGCCCTTATCACCGATGATCAGTACACCGTTGGCACTACCTGGTTCTCCTAGAAAGTCATCGGCAGGAATCAGATCTGGATGAAATGGCCTCAATCCGCCATCATGCCAGGTCATCTTGATAGGGGAGGGATGGGTGTCAGAGGCTGGAAATTTGATCTCAACCCGGGATGAAGGTGGACAACCTTCAGGAATGTATTCCGGTGACCAGTCTTTAGTGAAGACTTGACCGACACTGCATTCTACCTCAGAAGGATAGCCAAGCTTCAGCACCCTGAAAGGTGGATCGATCAAGTGACAGCCCATATCACCGAGCGCTCCCGTTCCGAAATTCCACCATCCTCTCCACTTGAAGGGATGATATAGAGGATGGTAATCAACCATTTGTGCAGGGCCGATGAATAGGTCCCAATCCTTGGATGACATCGTCTCTGGCAAAGCAGGTTTTTCTGTGGGCACCGGTATGCCTTGTGGCCAAACAGGTCTATTGGTCCACACATGGACGGTATGCACATCGCCTATCAAACCTTTCTCGTACCAGCTGATCAGTAGCTGCTGGTCGGGATTAGAGGCACCTTGATTGCCCATTTGCGTAACGACCTTCTCTGATCTAGCGGTCTCTGTCAAGGTCCTAGCCTCAAAGATATTGTGCGTTAGTGGTTTCTGTACATACACATGTTTGCCGAGTTGCATAGCGGCCATCGCCGCGGTGGCATGTACGTGGTCGGGAGTGGATATCGTCACGGCATCGATATCACTGCCCATGGCCTCCAGCATCACCCGAAAGTCGGAGAAGACTTTGGCTTGCTTAAACTTCTTGATGGCTCCCTCGGCACGACCTTGGTCTACATCGCACAATGCGACCACATTTTCTGCTCCCTTATTCCAGGCGTTGACAATGTCAGAGCCACCCTTACCTCCAGCACCGATGGCAGCTAGATTCAATTTGTCACTGGGTGCCTTAAAGCCCTTACCCAATACATGTCGAGGTACAATGAAGAAAGATCCAGCTGCTGTAGCTGCGACTTTTATTGCCTTCCTTCGATTTATTTGATCGTCTTTCATAGCTAATTTCTTTGTCAATAGGATGGGAAATATTAATAAAATAGCAGGCTCTTGACCGCGCCTTAAAGGTACGGTGAAAAGACGAAAAACTACTTGCCTGGAAAGATTTAGTTGGCAATTGTAAAGACAGTAGTGATCCCATGTATGTAGGATTGTCAAGGAGAAGGATATCAAGGAGAGAAACAGGATCTCGATAAGGTAGTATCTTCAGATTTTCCATGATCCTTCCTGATCCTCACACCATCGGAATTGCTGCCGACCGTGACCATTTCAATATGCCGTATGCTGTTATTCCCATAGCAGGCACCTCTTGAATGCCTCAAGCGACCTCGAAGTGCTTTGTTTTTTACCATCATAGAAGAGAAAGAAAAGGAGGGCAAATTTGAATGAGTCATCATTTAGGATATCTCATGCAGATGGTCGATGGCATGTTTGTCATTCTTACGGTGAATCGTCATCTGAGCTAGAAATTTTTCTACATTTAGTAATGAAGTAACACGGTTGACTCTTTACCATGTCTCATGAAAACCTTTCAGAATCGTAAACAATGCGCTTTATTCACTTTGCTGATGATCATGGTCCTTTCAGCTCGAAGTCGCGCACAATTAAAAGGACAGGACCCAGTCCATAGCGACACGGTGACCCCGTCTTACCTTATGGAGCACCTATCGCATGAGAGTCCCAAATTGATCCTTACACCCTTTCTAGAGCAGGAGATAAGAAACAAGTTGACATCTAATCCATGGGTGTACAACTACGCCCATTATTTAAGGTCTGAGGCTGCGGATATCTTCGACAAACCGCTGCTCAAACGGGAGCTTGAAGGCTTTAGACTCCTCTTTGTATCCCGGGAATTTCTTCGAAGGATGACCGTGTTATGCATGGTCTATCGCTTAGATAAAGATGACGCAACACTGCGGCGGATCGATGCTGAGCTACAAACTGTCTGTAGTTTCGAAGATTGGAATCCAAAACATTTTCTGGATGTGGCTGAAATGTCATTGGGTGTGGCCATCGCAGTGGATTGGACAGGCGGTGACCTGTCACAACATACACTGGACCTGTCCAAGACATCATTGATTGAAAAAGGTATAAAACCAAGTTACAGTACTGAGGGTAAACGTATGTTTTGGATCGACGGATCTAATAATTGGAACTCGGTTTGCCATGGAGGCTTGATCGCCGCATCTCTGGTAATCGCTGATAGGGATCCAGCGTTGGCAGCGAAAACCATAAATCGAGCACTGCAAAAAATGCCAAACTCCCTAAAAGAATATGCCCCTGATGGTGTGTATCCTGAAGGTCCAAGTTATTGGGGTTATGGGACCAGCTATGCTGTAGTAGCTTCCAATGCACTGACCACCGCCCTAGGTCACGATTTTGGAATAGCTGAGCATCCCGGATTTATGGAAAGTGCCAACTTTCGATTACTGGCGACCAGTCCTTCGGGTGACCTCTTTAATTTCGCCGATTCGGGAGATAAAAATACAGGCAGTGGGAGTCTACTAATGTCTTGGTTTGCAGCGAAAACAGGCGATGCACTTTATCTTGATACATCTTTTTTTGAAAAGCCTAAAGATGCTGGACGATTTGCAGGTTTTGGCCTAGTCTGGCTTTCGCGATTTGAAGAAAAGACGGCCAGTACTTTGCCATTGACATGGCATGGGTCAGGGGCGAATCCCGTGGCGATTTTTCGTTCAACCAAGGGTGATCCCACACAATTCTATCTGGGAGTGAAGGGAGGTAAGGCAAGGCTAAGCCATGGTAATATGGATGCTGGTACTTTTGTCTTTGATCTATATGGTGTCAGATGGGTGTTGGATCCAGGTAATCAGAGGTACTATCTACTAAATAAGATTGGCTTTCCATTATCCAATCATACCCAGGACAGTGAGCGGTGGACGCTGCTTACCAAAAGCAATCGTGGTCACAGCTCCATTACGGTGAATGATGCACGATATAATGTCGATGGTTTTGCTCCTATTTCTGATTTTAGAGCAGGTGACATTTCAGAAGTAACTATTGATATGACCAACATCTTTGATGGCAACGTAGATCTCCTGGAAAGAAGATTTATCAAAGAAAGCAGTCACTCAGTACTGATAGTGGACAGTTTTGTGGTGAATAAGAATACCCAGAACATTACTTGGGCGCTGATGACAACCGCTGAAATAGAGATCACGAAGCAAGGTGCTAGATTAAGGCAGGATGGTAAAGAATTGAACTTATCAATATTGAGCCCATCGCATCTAAGTGTTTCCCTAATCAATCTAGATCCTCCACCTTTGGCCATTGACAAAGTCATCGACAATCTTAAGAGAATTGAAATTAGGTTCCCAGCCTACCTTGCAGAAAATCAGCAAGGAATCATCAAAGTTAGACTCTCCGGAGACCGCTCTGCTGACTAGTTGCTGATCCCCCGCTCCTTAACCCATATCTATCGAAATCCAACGTTGACTGAGATTATCCATTTGAATAAAGGGGTTATTCGGCACTTCACTAGCCGTTACTTCGTACCAACTGCCCTCCACGGTGGACTGGCTATTTCAGATCTCAACACCGACGATAATACAATGACATAAAAAACGTTGTTTAATTGTTAAACAGTCTTAGCATCTATGAAGCGCCCGACCACTTGGCTTCTCTCGTGGCTATTCCTGCAAGGATCTTTGGTTGCGGCCACCGAACTGCAGGACTCCGCTGCCCCATTAACCTTCACCTTTGATATGGGACTGGTAGGCATCGGACCTGGTTGTGAGTGGAGATATGCTAAAAACTTCAGTCTGAAAGCAAGCGTCGAATACATTGGTTATTTAGAAGGGATAGAGGGCATCTTGGAGGGCAGTGCCAGTGACATCACAGCCACGCTGAGGGGAGAGGGTGGACTGGAGCCAAGATACTATTACAATGTGAATAAGGTTTTGACCGGGAGAAGAAAGGCTAGTAAATACCTGGCCATTAGATTACAGTATCGCAGTGCCATTGGTGCCACATTTATTGACAGGATATCGGTGAAGAGACTTGCAGACTTTCAGTACCGAGATAAGAGCATCCCCTTTCACAATATTGATTTGGTCCCGACATGGGGATTGCGGTCGGAACAAAGTCGCATCTATTTCGAATTTAGTGGTGGCTATATTGTGAAAGTGAAAAATATCCTGAAAGATGAAATAATGACCGCAGATCGAATACGTATCGTATGTCGAGTTGGATTTCGATTTTAGGGAAAAGCTCTTTAGTCCATACAAATCTCATTGGGACGGCTTAATATTGCTGCATCTCCCAATGCTTAGGTCTTACCGAGCCTATCGATCAGCACTTACCATCATGATCTGGAGACGTAGCATGAATCGGTTGGATCATACTAACGCAGCCAACTGGGTTGGTTTTTTAACCAGTGCTTGTTGGGATCGTAGGGAAATTTTTTCTCAGCGTCGTCGATGATGTCGACACCTAGCCCGGGACCTTGGGGTACCTCAGCATAGCTGTTTTTGACTACGATGGGTTCTTTAAACAGACCTCCACGAAAAGGGTTAAAATGCCTGCAGGATTCCAGGACCATACGGTTGGGGATGGCAGCTACCAAATGAATATTGGACATCCAAGTCAAGTCACCATGCCAATTGTGTGGAATGCAGGGCTTGTTGTGCAGGTGAGCATGTTGGGCCACATACCATCCTTCACTCAGA
The DNA here is from genome assembly GCA_965223025.1 of Saprospiraceae bacterium. GTDB lineage: Bacteria > Bacteroidota > Bacteroidia > Chitinophagales > Saprospiraceae > JABDMH01. The sequence goes on along the minus strand of CBDCVP010000023.1, from coordinate 1,588,267 downwards.
CCAGTTGTGTCACAATCGGGCTGGACGATGTCGTAGGCATCCCTTTCTATCCAGTCCTTAAATTCGAATCGATCTGTCATGGTTTCTCCCCCAGATATCGGCACTCCATCGGCGGCCTCCCGGATCCGTAAGTGCCAATCGATAGCCTTATCTATGTCTTCCGGTTCATCAGCAATACGTGGACGGCTTCGTCCCCAGCGGTCCACAGGTTCTTCGATCCATTGGAATTTTAGTGCTGAGAGTTTAGGCACCAGATCCATAACTTGTTCAAAGGGTAACCGCATATTGAGTTCATGAATCAACTCAAAATCGTCACCCACTCCTGCTCTGAGTTTTTCCAGGAATGGCATGTACTTGGAGACAGTCATATTCTGCTCAAAGTGTTCGGCAAATCTGAACTTGAACCCATAAAAGCCTTCTTCCTTATAGCCCAGCGCCTCGTCGATCAGGTCTTCAGGTCGCTTGTCGAAATCCCAGATGGTACCGCAGCTCGCATAGTGCTTGATCCGCGTCACCGGTTCGCAATTAGTAGCCAATAATTCGTATACCGGTTTATTCTTTGCTTTTCCGATGATGTCCCAACAAGCCACATTGATGCCAGCCCAGGCCATCGCCCTGTTTCGCTCTCGATGACTGGGAGCAAAGACTTCCAGATCAAAAGGGTTCTTACCCAAAATCTGAGGCTTGATGTGCTTCTCAGTGTATTCTTTGACAAAATCCGGCCCTCCATAGGGACTTGGCCCACCAATGCCGATGATGCCTTGGTCTGTGACCACTTCTGTCAATATCGTGACACCAACACCGTACCACCATTTTTCGATCGGGTAGTTGCAAGAGAATAAGCGTACCCTCACATCTGTGATTTTGATGTTTTCCCGACCGACACCATCTAGCGGATTGTTACGGATGGCATCGGGGGAAGGGGATTTGAAAAAACGGGAATGTCCCGACTGGTGGGAAACCAAGCCGGCTGCTCCGATGGCTGTAGTGCCCAAAAAGGTGCGTCTTGAGATACTCATGATCCAATGTTATGAGGAGGAATTACTAAGAACATACAATGTAAGACTTTCTGTGGTATCCTTCATGGGCCCTCATCCATAGATGGGGATACGCTCAAAATTATTTTCAAAAGTGAAAGATATGTATTACATTCACTTTTGAAAATGAAATGATGACACCAAGAAAACATCTGGGAGAGTTTCAAGAACTGGTGCTCCTCGTCGTTGCCATCGAACATGGTCGGGCGTATGGAGTGTCGGTCATGGATGAAATCAAAGTTCAGACGGGACGTACTGCCAACATCAGTGCAGTACACGCTGCATTGAGACGACTGGAGACAAAGGGGTATGTGACATCTGAATGGAGCCAGGCGAATGCAGCGCGTGGAGGTCGTCGCAAGCGCCTCTTTTCATTGACAGAAAGTGGGGGTAGGATTTTGCAAGAAGTGAAGGATCAGAGAAATAGATTGTGGGATCGAATTCCCAATATAGCGCTGAAATTGAGATAAGATGCAGCATCACAAACCGAAGCCTCCCCGATGGTTTGACATCGTGTTAAAGAAGTTCTGTCATCCCGATGTGTATGAAGAGATTCAAGGTGACCTCCACGAAATTTTCAATCGGGCTGTAGAGAAAATGGGAGAGGGGCCAGCACGCAGGCAATATGTCTGGAATGTGCTTCGATCGCTGCGCTCATCCGCATTTCATCCAGGCAGTAGGACAATGGATCAGAGAATCATAAGAATGGTAGTGGGTATGTTGGTGGTCCCTGTGGGGGCATTTCTCCTGCTGGTCTCTTATTCCATGCTTCTCAGTTGGAATCTTGGAACCATGATTCTGTTTTGGTGCTACTTATTACCGGTGACAGCATACTACCTTCCCATTAAGGTGACCGGCCGACAAGATCGATTTATCAAGACCACTGGAGGGCTATTGCTCTTCTATGGATTTATGGTATTTATGACCTATTCACACTATCAATCAGATTATTTTGTGCTGATGATTATTTGTGCTCTGGTCAATCTGACGGGTGTTGGGCTCGTAGCGTTTTTCAGGACTGGTAAAATCCGTCAATGGCAATAGCTGGGTTGGAAGGGATCTTCCCTACAAAATAAGGATTGCACAAATCACTTACTCTTGGCTTTGCCTTCCACCAGAAACTCTGCTAGGTCTCCAGCCAAACAATCACCCATGCTGGAATTGGTGAAGACGACATAGCCCATATCGAGATCCTGGTATACTTCAAAAAGGCATTTGAAATCCCCATTGTTGCCACCATGGCCAATAACTTTACCATCGGGAGATTCCCTTATGTGAACTCCGAGGCCAGCACCTTCACGATGATCCTTGTGGTTCCAATGTTCCTTGGGTGCTTCGGTGAATATTTTCACCATTTCCTTAAAAGTAGAGGCATTCAAACCATTTTCTTTTAGGAGTGCGATGGCAAATTTGGAAAATGCCTTGGCTTCGGTGTGCATGCTATGTGCCATTCCGGGTTCTTCGGGGATGGACCAATAGGTGGGATTGCTGCCCTGGTGCCCTATGGCAGCCACCTCCCGCAGAGCCTCGCTATCTTTAAATTCCATATGGTATAAATCCAACGGATCCAATACTTCTTCCTTGAGCAATCGCTCAATGTCTTTACCAGTAATTTTACAAACAACTCTTTTCAAATACTCAAATCCCTCTCCTGAATATCCATATTTTGTTCCAGGCGTGTTGATTAATGGGATCCCCCAGTTAGGTAGTCCACTGCGATGAGTCAGTACATGTCTGGCGGTCATTTTCTTATACTCTGGAGTGACTTCTAGTTCGTCAAAGGGTAGGTATTCAAATAAGGGTTTGTCCAGATCAATGATCTCCTTTTCGGCCATCCTTAACACGAGAAAACCGAATACAGGTTTAGTGATCGATGCCGCCTCAAACAGCGTTTCAGCATCGACGGGATCATTGGTCTTTGTGCTCTTGACTCCATAGGTCTTATGGTATGCAACTTCCCCATTTTTTATGAGGGCCAGGGAGATGCCTGGAATGTCGTAGTACTCCTGATAGGTCTCAATGAAATGATCAACTCGCTGCTGGTCACTTTCCCTGAAATCAAACATCAGGCCTCGGTCTGAAAAAAGGTCGGGAGGAGGTATCTGTCTGGCGCAAAGTTTCACAGAAGCATGTGTGTTTCCACCTACTTCCATAGTAACCGGCTGATTGCTGGCCATGCGATAAAAGTCATCACCCACTCGCATCATTTCCTGAGGTACATGTGCGCGATAGGCACCAGCTGGAAGTTGTAGCTGAAAATCTCCTGTAGAATCACTGACGGTTTGTACCCAAAGACGGGAGTGATCTTGATGTTCAAAACGTACAGGCAGTGGTAACGGGCCAGATAACATCTTTGACATATCGACGGATCCGCTTACGTCACTTAACCTCGTTTTTGGGTCGACCAAAACTAAATCGCCGCATCGATCTGGGCTGTTTAGTTTCTGCGAGTGTTCCCCCCATGCGAGCCAAGAGTAACTGTCATCTTCATCCTTGTCAATGACCACGAGATCCATGGCCAGCGAGATGCCAGGGGTTACGCTCCGATCCAGGTGGATGGCCCACTCGTAGTTTCGACCCTGAGGAGTCAGGACCATATTCATTTCGATATCAGCCCAACTACGATTTTGACCAAAGACAAGCCTTTCTGGCCCATATTCACTATACTGGGTGATGGCTGAAGAATCGAGCAGATGGGCGGGATCAAGATAGAGTTCGATGCCGTCATGGGTGTCCCAATTGACATAATCTGCGCTATCTAACAAGATGGATTGATCCAATACCTCGACAGCTATAAGAATCTTATTGAGCTGGCTATCAAAGGCAATGCGAAAATGAGCGCTCAGGTCGCTTTTATTCTCCGCAGGGACACCCACTCTGAATTTTTCCAAAGGGTACCGAGTCAAATCCGATGGCCAATCGCTCAAGTCCCCGTCTACTATAATGTTGGTGAGGGGATAGGCAAAAGCAATGGCTCCATTGTGAGCCTGAGCGGCCTGATGGCTCAAAGCAGAAATTAGCATCAGTGCAAGGACGAATGTATTGAGCGAGTGTCCAGATTTCTGGCTCCCGAGGAGAACGTGTAAAGAAGTCATAACTGAAGATATATGGTGATGATCTTGTAAAACAAAGTTTTCTCAAGATATAGACAGTATCACTAAGGACTTGGTTGCATAGATGATCCTTAAGTATTGGACCGAGCCGACCCGTTTTCATGCTACGTGCCGTTGGGATCTTAAAAATCCTCCCGGCATTAAGCGGAAACAATGCAAGAGATCGTTTAGGTCAAACGAGCATCTAATATCAAACGGTGGAGTATTTGGTTCCCTTGGAAGGAAGGATAAACACGAGAAGTGCATATTGTTTATTATGTGTGTATGCTGCTGGTCCCTCCGGGGGCATTTCCACAGTTGGTATCTTATTCCATACCGGTCAGTTGGAATATTGCAACCTCGGTTTTATTTTGGTTGGCATACTGCCCGTGACAGCATACTACCTTCCCATTAAGGTGACCGGCCGACAAGATCGATTTATCAAGACCACTGGAGGGCTATTGCTCTTCTATGGATTTATGGTATATATGATCTATTCACACTATCAATCAGATTATTTTGTGCTGATGATTATTTGTGCTCTAGTCAATCTGATGGGTGTCGGTCTCGTAGCATATTTTAGAGGTGACAAAGTGCGCACCTCAACCTTTTGATCTTCGTGACCAGACCGCGGAATAATTATTTCTTGGCAAGGACAGAAATGTTGAAAGCAGCCTATGTGGAGATATCGAAGATGCTACTACTTTGCACTACCTGCACACTTCGAGTATTTGAAATTTATAGAAATTCGTACTCCGGGCTTTGGGAGGTTAGCCACATTGCCATTGTAGCATTTTTGGATGCCGGATGTACCTCCAAGGTCTACCTTCGCAGCTACCTTTAGTCTCAGGGATCGAATGACGTAGGGTAGTGATTCTGAACCCATAAAAGGAGCGCTGATTAGGTGGTAGGAGCCCACCTTTAAGTAGGTCGCCTCTCCCGAGTAGTTTTTCTTGCTATACACGATCCCGGCGTAGACGGTGTTGGTTTTTTCGACCCGCCAAGCACTGGAGGTGGAGCCACTATAATCTGGATCATCCTTTTGAATTGAAATGGGTGCGCCAATCCTCACAATTCTCCATGGTCCATATATTTTTACCGACTTAAACGGCCCGTTGAAAATCTGTCCGTCGGTCGCGTAGGTCTGGGCTGTGCCACTATATTCCGTGTTAGAATAAGTCTTGACACCCCAGTAGTTAGGATCTTTAATCGTTCCTTTTAATTGCTGTGCTTCCATGAGCATGGGGCTAATCAGGAGCCATGCTACAATCATATTCTTCATGTTGATTCTTTTTAGGTTTAATTAGGAAAAAAATAGTCGTTCAATATTAGCGTACTTGTAAAATATATTTGCTACACCAGGGAGTAGTTTTAAGGCATTTACAAGACATCAATGATTCTTCATCCTGACCTTCATTAAAAGTATGCGTTACACCGAAGTTAGATCAATGCAAGAGGATACACCCTACCCCGCAGGGTAGTTTTTCAGATGGCATCCACCAGCAGTCACAGCACGATCTGCCAGGCCTAAAAAATCTGCGAAACACCCCTGTCCTGATAGGGTAGAGGTGCCGATCGACTCTTGTGCGCACCAAAGCCACTTGTTGCTCCCCGACTTCATCGACCCAATTGAGAGATCAAGTCTTTTGGAAAATCTCTTCAACTTTGAGAGGTTTGAAAAACATAGATCCGATCGCGTGAAAGCAAGCACCTGCCAATAGGTGTAATTAATTGATATACAATTGTTTGAGAATGATTGTTAGGTTGGATGGAGACCAGTCTGACAATATTTTTTTGTCATCGATGCAGGACATTCAGCTCACCCCATAGTACTGTATTACGAATCACAGCAATGAAAATGGGCAATGCCCATGCTGGCTTCTGCACATAAGTATTAATCTTTAAAAAACCATTAATCATGAAAAATCTATTATTAATCTTGGTGGCTTTAGGTGGTTTGATCAGCACCACAGATGCTCAAACTTTTCGGAAGGACCGACCGACTACTTATATTTGTAACACTAGTGCCACCGTGACCTATGCTTCTCGTGTACCTGAAGGATGGGATTTCAAAGTTTCGGTCAAGCCAACTTCTCTGGCTAATATTAGGTTCATTGAACTTTATATTGATACTAAGTACATCGGTAGACTGTCAAGCCCTTACTATCAATGGCAGCTCAATACGGATAAGCTCCACCTGACTCCGGGACAGCACAGAATCAGAGTCATCGTAGCCAGTGAATGTGGAAATACCAGGCAGATTCTCAAATACTTCAAAGTGGACAAATTAAGATAGTGACGGTCATTTTTTGATTCCTCCGCACTTTACTCGGGTCAAAATGGATAAGAGGGAGACAATAAGGTCAGCTATCATGCAGTGTTGGTTTTCCGCCATACGCCGTCGGTATGGATCTCGATGGCGGCGGTTTTAGTATCAACTGTGTAGTAGCTGATCTCTTCTCAATGTTCAGTGCTCATCAAAGTATGCCAAAGTGATGGTCGAAGGCAGTAGAAGGCAAGGTATACCTTACCCTTCTGGTCTGGAATGGGTCAGAGTTTGTGCCGGGAGCTGACAAGAGTCAAGGATTTATCATCCGCCATTGCCATCAAATCACTATCCAAAATTGTCGGATTAAGATCTCCTGAACATGTTCAATATCGTTCGTCTAAAAGGCTACTATGGAGATATGGAATTCTATCAGCCAGACCTATGAAGAATATCATGACGCGGCTATGAACTACCGCAACACACCTCTTCGGTATCCCTCTTTGATCACAGATGAGAAAGGGGAAGTGGCCGTAAATTCTTCTTTTCGGACATTCACTCTTGGATTGTCATCAAGATCGAGGGTGTCGTGGCGATGGATTGTTAGGCACGCACCGGGAGGAATTTTTGTCATCAAATCTGAGTGGACAACCGAAAACGAATTCTAACAGCTGAATTGGGAAGGAGCCAGCCATTCCATAGGAAACTCATATAGTGCGAGTCTAATGACATACATGAAATTCAGGGATAGCGTGGGATCCGGTGAACCACCAAGTTGGCAAGAGGTCTGGTTGCGGTTGTCAGTTCCGCCATCGTTTGCCCTCGGTTCAGATAGCGCTCAAACCTGCCAGGACAAGAATGTGACAGATCAACTTATCGAATATGGTGGAAAAATGTCAATGGTTCTTCCTTGAGATTCCAATCAATAGTGAAGGGAAAAAACATCTCATTTTTCAGGACATCTGGGTGTATACAATACACATGATAGTGATTACATCATCACTAAATAACATCGATCATGAAAAAAGGAATCTTGATGTCACTGTTTGTGATCATGACCATTGTCCTATCACAGGCCCAAACCAAGGTATTTAAAAATCGATCTGTCCTAGCATATTGCAAGGGGAAGCCCCGGCTTATGCTTCCTCATCATGTATCAAGGAGGAGAACCTTCAAGATAAGGTTTTCTTCACCAGTAGGTGTTGGCTCATCTACATCCAATTCTCTGCAAAGCCTACTTAACATAATGATATCAACCCATACCTTGCCAATAGCATCACGTGCAATACATCAGGCGCCTGGTCGACGAGGATGGCTACGCTCAGGTAAAGTACAAAACGGCCCTGGGCATCATCCAGCTACAAAGGCAATACGAGATAAGTTGTATTGAAAAGGGAACCAGTTGGCACGTATGCACCAACCACTAGCGCTACACCCAACAACATTTAAGGGGCATGGGTCATTTACTATCGACTGTAACCCTTCAGCCTATCAGTGAATTCCTCTTTGACTTTTTCTACCTTTGGACGACTCACTCTTTTGATGTAAGGATTATCCGGATTCTTGGAATAATAATCTTGATGGTAACTTTCGGCTACCCAGAAACCGTTATAAGCCTCCACCTCTGTGACAATCGGTTGTGTGAATTTTCCAGATCGATCCAATGTATTGATATACCCTTCAACATTGACTTTTTCTATCTCGTCGTGGTAGAAGATAGCCGAGCGATATTGCTTTCCTACATCGGGGCCCTGACGGTTGAGTTGAGTAGGATCATGGGCGACGAAAAAGACTTGTAGTAAGGTCTCAAAGCTAATCACTTTTGGATCAAAGAAAATGGTAATTGCCTCGGCATGTCCAGTTTTTCCACCACTAACCTGTTCATACGTAGGATATTCCTCCAGACCGCCTGAGTATCCACTTATGACGTCAACCGTACCTTCAAGCAACTCAAAGGAAGCTTCGGTACACCAGAAACAGCCACCTGCAAAGGTCGCCTGTTCGTATTGTTCATATCCTTTTCCTTTAATATATTCTGTTAATGGCTGTATCTTTGAATTTGGATCGATTTTCTCCCTGAACTCCCAGTAAGTGAGGGGACAAGTCTGAGGCTTACTGAATTGACACAGTGCCTAGTTTGTTTGGAGGTGAATCTTTCTCCAAAAAACACGTGGCCTAGATGCCCCTTGCAGTTGGAGCAGATAATTTCAGTACGAAGGCCATCGGCATCGGGAACCTCCACAACTGCTCCGGAAATAAAAGTATCGAAGCTAGGCCATCCGGTGCCAGAGTTAAACTTGTCCTCGGAAAGGAACAAGGGTTGGTTGCATTGTTTGCAAATGTAAATTCCTTTCTCCTTTGAGTTATGGTAGGCATTTGAAAATGCCCTTTCCGTACCTTTTTCCAAAATAACGTATCTTTCTATTGGATTCAATTCATTATACATGGTTGAATCAGTGATTACTGGGAAGAATCCAGTCAGAGTTTCTTTATTAGCTTGCTGTGCACAAACTGCCAAAGCGAAGAAGATAGGCAAAACAGTAATGAAGGAAAAATGTTTTGTTTTCATAATTATTTAATTTCAGATTTTATCTCTTTTAAGCGATTAAAAGATGATTTGATTGAAGCCTACTTTAAGAATTGACCTTTTATCACGTTCTTAACCATAAGCTTTATTGACACTATACACAGCTCAATGCCGGGACAAGAAAGTACATGTTTCATAACTACTCAATACTTAGAATAGAATATGATCACAGTTATAGATCAAGAAAGAATCCAACAGAATAAGATGGTGCCGCGGCGATAATCTCGCCACGGAATGCACCGGAGACATTAGCAGACACCCCAATTTGTCTGGTCAAGTAATAATTAACTTCCACGCTGATGCTTGTATATTCAGTGTTATTGGCAAAAATGCTAGTACTGGTAATTGTTTCAGCAGTATCCCCATTTTTGAAAGATTCGAGTCCGAATAACCTTCCCACTAGCCACAACCTATCGTTGAGTAGGCTTGCTCCGGTTTCCATGCCATATCTGAACTCTTCTGAGAAACCCTCAGTACGGTGATTAAGTCCGACGTAGGTGCTTAAATATCCATCGATGCTTTCACTCCATTTAATACTCAAACCTGCATCAAACCTGATCATTTGGTTAAATTCACCATCGCCAGTCTGGAGATTATGGAGCGAACCTGCAACAGCTTTCCCCGTTGGAAAACCCAAAATAAGAGATGCGGCAACAGGTATACTAGCATGCGGCTTTGTTAGACGATATTTAAATCCAAGGTCCAAGTCGCCCAGAGAGTTCACCCCTTCTCCGGGTACCAGAATTTCATCGGTTGTCAATGAGCGTAAGTTATTCATATAATTCCTGCTAAGCAGCGGACCGTTTAACATGGCCGTCAACCGATTTGTCACACCGTATTCTGCATAAAGAAAGGTATTGAAAATTCCGGTTGTGACGTTGGGATCAATTTTCCCGTTATCAGTATAATGCTGATCGAAAATGATCCACCATTCTGAAAGTTTGAAATAGCCTTTGCCCTGTACTTGTGTCCAAGGTCCTCCAGCTGTTAAGTTTGCGGTTGAGCATAAAATCAGTCCAATAAAGCACAAATAATTTTTCATAGTATCTCATTCCCTGGTTTAATTAATTTCACCATCGCCCACTTTTACATTAAAGGGTTTGCAATAAAAAAGAACAAAAGCAAAATCGTTAAGACCCACTTCTCCGATCGTGTAGCTATGTGCGCCGGAAAATATCGTGACTTTTCCTATCTCATATGCGTTGGCCACTGAATTTCGGTTATTCGTTAAGTATATATATAGACCGGGAAGAGCTGATGATGCCCTATAATTATTATCGAAAGTCAGATTTAGATTATTACCTTCTCCCCTTAAAACAAAATCACCTGTAAGCTCATAACTGCTAGTGGTTTGGATTGATCCAGATTTTTCAGTAGTAGAAATAATGGTAGTAGTGCCGACCTGCACTTTGATTTCATTCCTGATTAATCCAGAGTCCGAATCAAACTTTACAACAATGGTTGAATTTCCTTCCTTCAATGCAGTTGCTAAACCACTACTTGAGATGCTCATGACCTCGGGTGCGGAGCTACTCCACTCAAGGGCTGCTTCTTCCACAGCACCAACATTATTCAGATAGATTGCTTCAAACTGATAGGTTTCACCTATTGCAATCGTGTCAACCGAACTTACAATTTGAATAGTGGGTTCAACTGAGTCTTCAATGAAATCGTCTTTAATACAACCCATGACAACAACAAGTGTAACTAGAAACCAAATGCAGGTTATCATCATATTTACTTTATTCACTGCCATCGAAGAAATATTTTATATAAGATTAGACTACAGATCATCAGGGAGTTGTCACCGCAGAGATGAAATTGCTATTCATTGCTCCGGGCGTGTATCATTTATGGGCACTAATTGACACATTAGTCCAGTGCGCAAAAGGCATCTGGAATGCAAAGTCATATTTGGTTCGTTTAAGTAACACAAAGCTTTAACAGATTCAATCCGACTAAATAGTGCTCTATTTTGAATGCCATCCCTAACATTAGAGTTTGTGATATGAAATCAAGATTACAAAGATCTATCTTTTTATCATTAAACTCGTGGCTAAAGTGCCTCTTTTATTAAACACTCTTACCATATAGATCCCAGTACCAAGATTTTTTTTAGGTCTGTAAGTGTATTGATGACTTTCAGCCGATCTGAATTGCGGTTTTGCGATTGAGGCAATTCTTCTTCCATCCAGACTGATGACTTCTATACCTATTACAGCAGATTCTTTAAGTTTAACTTGAATAGTGGCTTCGTCGCCAAGTGGATTAGGGAATGTTTTAACGGATATATCGTGACTCAATTTCTTTGTAAGTGATGTAACTGAGGTTGTTTCACGATTTATAGTCACTCGGATCACTTGTTCTTTTGGAGGGTAAAAATACTGATCATCTGCTATTCTAACGGATACCAAAGTATCCTGTGGGCCAAGATTCATTCCGCCTTGACGAGGAGGTTGATTTTCACCTACTCCAGGCTGTTCATTTAGTTCAGTTCCTGCGTCCCAAAGATTGAAGTGACTCGTCACATCGGCGGAAACAGGCATATCATCTTCATCAAAAAGCTGAATTCCGGCTTCATCAGGCAGGTAGATTAAGTCATTTGATTCTACAAACATGGTAACCAGACTTAGATACGCACCAGGGGCAGCTTCAAAAGAAAATTCATAAGATTCACCTGGAGTTATTACAGCAGGATCAGTGGCTTTTTTCGGAGTATAAAAAACTCCATGAGGACTACCCATTTTGGTGCTGAACCATTCTGCGAGCGGGGCAGGATTTCCATCTTCTGCAATTGCCTCTAATCCAAATCCGCGATCTGATTCACCGTTTGAATACAATGGAGCTTCGGTCGTATGTACTACCCATAAACCTGGAGATAGGGGAATTGACACTGAATCAGTTTCGCTGACTGGGAGCGCATTTGATTCGGATAAATTTTCAACTCGCACCGTGAAAGGAGATGATTCCAAAGGTGTAATAGTCACCTGGAGCACCTGATCAATGTCTGGATATTCAAACGAATCGTTGACCAGGCGAACAGTAGAATCAGGATCAGCGGGCCCGGTGTTCGGACCACTTTGTCTTGGGGCCTGATTCACCCCAATTCCGGGTATCTCATTGGCTTCGGTACCGGCATCCCATAATTGCAATAAATTAGTAATATCCCCTGAAAGCGGTTCTCCCAAAGAATCAAAGAGCTGAATTCCAATTTGGTCCGGAGAATAAAAAAGATCATTTGATTGGACGTACATAGTGGCGAATGATAACCTCCCAGTGTTACCAGAAACAACAGTGAATTCATAGGCTTCTCCCGGAGAAACCGGACCTGGCATGTCTTTTCCGGTCGGAATCGCAAAGGCACCTCCTGTCATGGTTGGTGATCTCTCCAAAGCTAGCCTACCAGGATCCATCTTCCGCAATAGCCCAATCCTAAATCCAACCTCCAGTGGATTGTCACCATTGACAGCAAATCTGGGGCCAGCACCGGAGTCACTCCGGTATTCATGCCAAGAAATTCACCAAGTGCAACCGGAACACCATCTTCACTTCCAAACCTTCACTGGGATCAACTTGTCCGGATACGAAAAGAGGACTTCCATCTGAATGGACAACAAATACACCGGGAGCGAAAAGAACGGGTGCATTGCTACTGTCTGGGAGAACTAAGGCATCTGCGGCGGCAATATTCTCTATTCTCACAGTAAATGACGTGCCTCCATTGGATTGAGTGGTAAACATCAACATTTCATTCACTTCGGGATAATTAAATCCATCATCTACTAAACGTATAGTACTATCAGTGTCTGCTGCACCCATATCCATTCCAGTTTGTCGAGGTGGTTGATTAGGGCCTTCTCCGCAAGTTCTGTACCTGCGTCCCACAGCAGCAAAGTCTGTCACTCCCCTCAGTTTCCATCTTTTGCAGCATCACTGCCATCAGGTAATTCCGCAATAAGTGCAGGATTTAGGGAATCTACAGGTGTGTTAAAAACACCACTTTGTGAGAATGGAAAATGTTGCTATTTTCTATTCTCACTTTGAAGAACTGTGGCTGAGCATCAATTTTAGTTGTAAGGAAAATGATAACCAACAAAATCAAAAGAAGTATAATCTTTTTCATAATTAATTGTTTACGAGTTTTATTAATTATAAAGCGGTATCTGAATCATCTATACCAATACGGTTTCAAATCGTCTATTAGATCATTTTGACACAAAGAAATCACAAAAGTATAACAGCAGATAAAATGTAAGGAGGAAGACATTTTTCTGTGTGAAGAGAAATCATCCCATGCAGTGCAATACATGCCCCTTCATACCGGAGGCAGTCATACAACGCTGTTCATCCTTCTGTCCTTTTAATCCAAACTGATCCTCTGACCAATCCATCCTCCTTTGTCCCTGAAGAATCTGCTTCAAGGGTCTTCACATACTCATTCACAGTGTTACGGCTCATTGCCAGATGACGGACAATCTGGCGATTACCGCACCCCTGAGCAATCTACTCCCCTAGTTTCCATCTTTTGCAGCATCACTGCCACAGGTACCGCCTCTTCGCTATGTGATTGGACTAATTGTACTGGAATCTGGCGCCCAAGCTCGGTAATGACGTCTTTGACTATTTGCTCGGTAATCCATCCAGTCGCAAACGCTGCATAACTCGTAAAGGGAAGACATATGTGCAGATTCCAATCGTGGACCAGTACTTGTACCTTCACCCTTTGATTACCCCACCCATTTTCTCCCAGGACTGGACTACCATCGACTATAACACCCTCTATATGGCTTCTCTCGGCTGCACCTTTCTTCTACCATTGATAATGCCTCATCTCCCATAATCTGGTGCGCAATCAACTGGCAGAGACTTAAATGACTCAGTATCAAATCAATTTTCACAGCTGGCTCAGTTCCATCATCCATTCTAGATCAGACCGATCTAATTCCCTGCCTTCATTTTAAGGTGGTTCCATCCTTTTTTTTGAATTTTTGCTTCACCATCAATTTCCAGTAACTCTTCCTCTTTCCTCACCTTAAGGCTTCAGATGTCAACTAGATTTGGGTCATCACCATGGTGATTATACATCCTTATTCTGTACATTTGATTGAGTCTGTAGTGAGCTGGATTGGAACCCTTCCATGCCAAGTTTTTTTTCTGGCTAATTAAATCTTTATGGCTAGATTTTCTAGAATTGCTACAACAAGGGAGATTTTCAACAAAGTGCCTAACGTCCATGAGGTCGAATCAGGCGCTTGTTTGCATACTTGAGGTCATCATAGCCTCACAAAAACGAGAAGATTGACAAGCAAGTTTGAATCCGTATTCAGCAAATATTACTCTGCCCTATGCAACTATGCATTAGTATTTGTCAAAGACAAAATGACTGCGGAAGATATCGTCCAAAACATATTCATTCAGATTTGGCAACAAGAAAAACTCAATAAGATCCATCACCCTGAACGCTTTCTCTTAAGATCCGTCAAATTCAAGTGTATCGATTACTTGCGTACAAAGCGGCACAAGAACCTGGTTGACCTTAGTCACATTGAACATCCTAACCTACAAATCCCATCAGAGATTACTGAGGAAGACATCGATCCACTGCTCCATTATTTTGCTGCCAAGTTACCAATCAAAACCAGACAAGTTTTTTTGAAAAGTCGGGTGGATGGTAAGACCTACAAGGTAATTGCCCAGGAAATGAACATCACAGTCAAAACCGTTGAAAACCAGATGGGACGAGCTCTCAGACATATGCGAGAATTGCTCAAAGAACACAACTTCCTGTCCCTGCTATTTTGATCTCATTCTGTCATTATCTATACACCAGACCGAAATGATGGGTGACCACCATATAGTGTGCTAATGGTGAGTATATGAAGGCTTCTGTCGTATTCCAATGGAATTACCTTGGCTAGAGATTTTAATATTGATGTCAAATCAAAGACAAGCTAAGGATGGATGGATGGGTGGAATATCGAGCATCTTGAGATAGATATCAAGTTCACTCATAATGGTGGCAATCGATAAATATGGTGCAATACTAGAAGTCATATTCAAAGTATGTTTTGGGTTATACTTAGCTCAAGAGGATAGGGCATCTAGATGTGATAGATTATTGAAAAGATCTTTTCAATCTCTAAATCTCCTACGAGCTCATGATGCACCAGCGCATATATTATAAGGTCAGTATCCATCTTCCTAACTCCAAAATTGCTGGTGGCACTACTTGAGTGAACGAAACACACGAGGCTGTTAGTCTACTCCATACTGTGAGCGTCATTATAGTCTGTCTATGCACATGTTATAGCAATGCTGAAGACCCTAAAACCAACCACTTAGATACAATAAATCCTCAGATCCCGTCATTAGCAAAAAAAATTTCAACCCGGATAGGGGTAGGCCACTGCTTTACCGACATATCTGTGAAAACAATAGTCTTCTACTCGTGCAAAACGACATTTACAACATCCTGCCTAAGCACTTTGCCGGACAAACAACACCCGAAGAGGAAAAACATGTTGATCAATTTAAAACTGAGAACAACTTTGAATACCAGCAACTAAAAAAACTATGGATATCAAGGAAAACAATCAGGGTTTACGATTTTGATAAATCGAGAGCTTGGAAGATCATCAAAGAAGTGCAAAAACGGCAAAATACAAAAACGATTCCAATGGATAAAAGATGGATGAGAGTTGCTGTTGTTGCAGCCATTCTGATCGTAGGTAGTCTAATGGCATACCAGTATTTACCGTCAAGATCAAAGTCGGAAATACTGATAGTTAGCAGCTCCAGCGAAAGTCAGATGATTACCCTGGCCGATGGCTCGAATGTATGGCTAAATCGGAATTCAACTCTACATTTTCCTAAAGTTTTTAAAGGTGAAAAAAGGGCGGTACAACTCGAAGGCGAAGCATTTTTTGACATTCAAAAGAATGATCGCAAAGAATTCATTATCGAGACTGCCAATGCTTTCACAAAAGTCTTAGGCACTTCTTTCAACATTATTGCTACGGAAACACAAACGGACGTAATGGTTGAAACTGGAAAGGTGGAAGTGAGTAATCACACGGCGCAAAAGATAGTCTTGACAGCCGGTGAAGCAGGACAGGTCGGTAGTAACAAGGTGGAAAAACTCAAGCAGCTTGCACCCAATGCTATGGCCTGGAGAACAGGGGAATTCACCTTTAAGGACACCCCCCTCTCACAAGCAGTGAAAGACTTGAACACATATTATGTCAATCAATTTATGGTTGAAAATCTGGAAAGTGGCTGTGAATTGAACGTGAATTTCAAGCGAGCAAAAATAGAAGACATCATTGAAACCATCGAACTTCTTTGCGGAGTGGAATTTTCAAAAAAAGGAAACCGGTTTGGAATTCAATGAGCATCCACGGGTGGGGGTATGCCCACAGTTTCACGACATAAGGGTGAAATGACCAAAAACAAAGTCCGTGTTTCAAAAAATCTCAAAACAAACTAAATATCATAAAACTGAGAAATTATGAAAAGTATAAGGCAAATATTTATGCCTCATTCTAATGGAATCAGACATATAAATTGACTGATATAAGATAGTTAGAAATGAAATATTCAATAAGATTATTCACCACAATCGGATTATTTATTTGGACTAACATCGCATGTTCGCAATCTAATTTTTTGGATATAGAAATCGATCTAAAATTGGAGAATGTAAGCATCAAAGCTGCATTGCAAAAAATCGAGCAACAAGCGCACGTGGATATAGCATTTGGGAATTCAAAAGAAATGGAGAAAAATATCACCGCTAGTTATTCTAATAAAACGGTCCGCGATATCCTCGATAATGTACTTCATAAAAATGGTTTGGATTATAAAGTCGTTGGTGGCAATGTGACTGTATTTGTAAGCAAAGAAAAATTGAAAGAAACTAGTGACACATATATTGAAAAACCTGATTATTCGGTATCGGGACATGTGTACGATAAAGAGACAGGAGAGGTATTGATTGGTGCCACGATCTATGAACCGGTGCTCCATAAAGGTACTTCAACCAATAATTTTGGTTTTTTCAGCCTGAAACTACCTGGAGGAAAACATGAATTGATTATATCCTTTCTCGGATTCGAAGAACAAAAAGTGGTGGTGGACAGAGCGCAGATATTAAGTATATCGCTACCGCTTGCGAAAACCACTCTGAAGGAAGTCATCGTGACAGTGGACAAAAACGAGGAAGTCATTCAGTCAGCAGCTCTTGGAAAAATTGAGTTAACAGTTGCAGAGATTAATTCTATTCCTGCGGTTGGAGGAGAATCTGATGTGCTGAAAACAATCACCCTACTTCCAGGTATTAAATCGGGGGTGGATGCCAGCTCTGGTTTTTATGTAAGAGGGGGTGGCCCAGACCAAAACCTCATTCTGTTAGATGGTGTTCCACTTTACAATCCGTATCATTTGTGGGGATTCCTTTCCACTTTCAATTCAGATGCCATTAACAACTTGGAAATAACAAAAGGAGCATTTCCTGCCCGTTATGGTGGACGTCTGTCTTCTATTCTAGACATTACCTTGAGAGAAGGCAATAGTCTGAAGTGGGAAAAAGATTTGACTATTGGGTTGTTATCAACAAAAGCCCTAGTAAGTGGCCCCGTTGTCAAAGATAAGAGTTCCATCATGATCGGCGCCCGGAGGACTTATGCCGACTTAATTGTTGCGCCCATTTTAAATGCAAGTTATAGTGGCAATGGATTTAGGACCCGAACGGGCTATAGTTTTACCGACCTCAACCTGAAGTTCAATTACAAACTCTCTGAAAGGGACCGATTGTTTGTGAGCGGTTTTTACAGCCGGGATATATTATTCCTTAGCGAGAAGTTTACAGAATCAACTTCCAACGAAACCATTGAGAACACAAGTTTGATATCGCAGGGCTGGGGCAACGGCACTGCATCATTCCGATGGAATCATCTTTTTTCCAATAAATTGTTTGTAAATTCCACGGCCTATTTTTCAGATTACAGATACTTTACAAACACTGAATCAAGAGTTTTGATAAACTCGGATAAAGAGGAAAATTCAATGGATTATACCTCACGGATAAGTGATTTTGCCATCAAACAAGATTATGAGTACTACCCAAACAACCGGCATACTTTTCGGTTCGGGGCTGGATTCATTCAACATAGGTTCGAACCAGGGATTAATTCGATCTTTATTGAAACCGGGGAAAACAGAGTTGAAAACCGGGTTGGTGAAATAATTGAATCCAACGAATTGGACATTTATGTTGAAGATGATTTCGACCTGCATTCTCGTCTGAAATTAAATATCGGCCTTCACGGTTCAGCTTTTTTTGTTGACAACACCAATTACCTTTCCCTCCAGCCCCGGATTAGTTCAAGATTTAGTTTGAACGATAGGGCATCTTTGAAAGCCAGTGTTTCTACCATGGCCCAATACCTGCACCTGCTAACTGGTTCAGGAGTTTTGCAATCGTCTGATTTATGGGTACCAAGTACGTCGAAGATAAAACCAAAAGAATCCATTCAATACTCCGTAGGAACCGCTATTAACCTTGACGGAAACTACCTGTTGGAAGTAGATGGATACTATTCTAAAATGAAAAACCTGATTGAATTCAGAAATGGGAGCAACTTGTCAAGAACAAGCAACTGGGAAAATGAGGTTGAATCGGGAAATGGAGATTCCTACGGAATTGAAATGTTTCTGAAAAAGCACTCTGGAAGATTAACCGGTTGGGTGGGCTATACTCTATCGTGGAGCAATAGGAAATTTGCCAATATTAATTTTGGGCAGACATTCCCCTACCGCTACGACCGCCGGCATGATATTTCTTTGGTTGGGTTTTACACATTGTCTGATAAGTGGAGTCTGAATGGGGCGTGGGTCTTTAATACCGGCAATGCGATTACACTACCGACCCAAGCCTACGTTAACCCCAATTACTCAGGTGAAACAGAGTTCGGATCCAATGGAATTTTTGATGGGCCGTCTTTTATACAGTTTTGGAACCATGGGGTAATCGAAAACTCTTTTGAGAGAAACAATTTCCGTTTACCTAGTTATCACCGGCTAGATGTAGGAGCTGCGCGAAAAGTGGAGCGGAAAAGAACATTCAGGGAGTTAAGGTTCGGATTAACCAATTTATACAACCGGAAAAACCCATCATTCTTCTACGTGCTTGAAGATGTGGATGGCAATATTAAGTATATTGCTCAAACTCTGTTCCCGCTTTTACCAACCATTAGTTATAAAATCTCCTTTAGATGAAAAACAGGATTAATGTCTTTGCATTAATAAGCATATTGTCGATTCTTTCTATCTCTTGCCAAAAGGAAATTAAATTCGATTTCGACGCTGAAAAACAATTGGTGATCAATGCACTTGTTAATGACCAGGAACCCATATCCGTGGAAATTTCCGAGAGTTTCGACCCAGGCCTGGACAGGAAATCCGAACTTGAAATAATAGAATTTCCATCTGCCAAGGTAGATATTTACGAGAACGATGTGTTTAGAGAAACACTTACCTATGCCAAACTGCAAGACGATGCAATCGGTCAATTCAGGTCGTCATTTATTCCGGATCCCCAAAATTTTTATAGCATAACAGTAGTGGAAGACCACTACGGGGAACTGTCTTCCCATACGTCAATACCAGGTGGAGTAGCTCCCACCAATGGATTTATGGAAAAGATTGTAGTTAATGCAGATATTCAGACAAAGTACTTTTTCTCTTTTGAAATAGAAGACCCTCCTGCTGAAGAAAACTATTATTTTTTCAGTCTTACCTATCCCTTCAGGATGGTAGATGAAATTACTGGAGACACCATTACAAACAACGATTGGCAGTTCTGGTATCTAAAAGTTAATGATGAATCAAATAAGTTATTATACCGAAATAGCGGCTACGTGTTTTCAGATGAACAGTTTAATGGTCTAACCTATACAGTGAGCGGTATTGCAACGGTAGATATCCCATATGAACTGGAAGTAGACGAGATATGGTATGAAATTGATACCACCACAGCATTTATACATCTGTATGAATTGTCGATAGAAGCATACAATTTTTATTCAACTCATGCACGCTACCTTATCAATAAAGAGCAGCCCTTTTCAGATCCGGTAACCATTTATGGAAATATCGAAAATGGCTTGGGATTTTTTGGAGGAGCCTCTATTAAGAAGGAAAATATATTGGTCCAGTAAATCGAGCAAACCTAGCATGGTTAGCAGAACAATCGATGGAAGTAAAGATGGAAGTAATGCAAAGCCATCTTAGCATCTGTCCGATCATTGCTAATCAGATTATGAACGAGGAATTGATTTCTCTTGCAGGAGAACGGTATAGCCGAGATAAGCCATTTAATGGAAGGTACAGTCGATGGAGAAGCAATCCTGGCAGTATAAGAGTTGGGGATCAACGAGTGAAAGTGGAAGTTCCAAGGGGTCCGAGATATGGATGAAAGCCAGTGCCAGGACCTGGCCAGTTATCAACAAATGCAGGATGTGGGAAAGATGAGTGAGCAAGTCCATATGATCGAGGGATTAGGAAAAAAAAAGTGCGGTAAGTCGAAAGGTTTATAGAGAATAGCCGAGATGAATTGGAGAGTTTCATGAATCGGGATCTGAATGGACAATAATTTATCGCCATATTTATTGATGGTAAGGGCTTAGGAGGGGAGGGGAGCAGATCATAATCGCACTGGGGGCTACAGAACAAGGAAAGAAGATGCCATTGGAATTTGCTCAGTTCCATAGTGAGAAGTCTGAACCAGTAGAAGATATGATGAGGCGGATAACGGCATGGGGTGTGAATGTAGAAGATCTGCTGTATATACTAGATGGCTCCAAAGGTTATCGCAGAGCAGTAAAGCAAGTTTGTGGTGAGCATACTTTGATACAAAGATGCACATGGCACCTTACTCTGCATAATTTCAACTAAGATTGGGACATGCCCCGATGGAACGTTACAATACATTGCTACAACCCAACGGTTTAATAAAAGAATACGTCTATAACTATATAGAACAGGCTCAATATGCTCATCACTTTTAAAGTTTTTAGTATTGAAATGTAGTTTTCTAACCATTTGCTCAACAACATGTTGAGCCCTACCATTGCAAGCACCATTTGGTACATGCTGATCAGGAATACAAGGATCTGTTTATTGAACAGTACTCGAATTTTTCATCGATCGGTGATAATTATGACTTGGTATTCGCTTCTATCTCGGTAGAAATTGATCCTGCAGTCGAATTCATTAGTGGTATTGTAAAACATCATGTGATCACCAAAGAAGACCAGGTAGCTGCCTTGAGTTTTGATTTACACAATGACTTCACAGTGACCCATGTGAGTTATCATGGTCAAAGCCTTTCGTTTGACCACAGCGACCATGAACTGGAGGTGATTTTATCTCATCCTCTGTCGATAAATACCCTTGACAGCCTGGAAATAACTTACAGCGGTGTTCCTCCCGATCCCGGGTTCACCGGTGTTGATTTTGTCACTTCTCTTTCGGGTCATCCAATGTTCTATACACTGGCAGAACCGTATAGCTCAAGAGACTGGTGGCCTTGCAAACAATCTCTTACGGATAAAATCGACAGTGTAGATGTGATCATCACTACTCCGGCTCAATACGAAACCGCTTCCAACGGTTTACTCGTGGGTGTTGATTCCACTTCTATCAATGAAAAAAAGATCTATCACTGGCAGCATCGCTATCCGATTGCTGCGTATTTGATCTGTGCTGCCGTTTCGGAATATATCACTCATGAAGAAATGCTGGACCTCTCGGATGGTAGTCAACTATACTACTTAGATATAATGGAGAAGGGTACGCTGGTGGATTTGGTACAGAATGAGCTTGCCGTCCATGCGAAGAATGCCATCAAACTCTTTAGTGATCTTTTTGGTAAATACCCGTTCCATAAGGAAAAGTACGGCCATGCTGATTTTGGATGGAATGGAGGAATAGAGCACCAGACCATGACATTTATCTATGGTTGGGAAGCCAATATTTTAGTACATGAAGCAGCGCACCAGTGGTTTGGAAATTTTATAACCTGCAATAGCTGGGAAGATATCTGGTTAAATGAAGGCTTTGCCACCTATTTGGATTGGGTGTATTCAGAACATCTGGGTTTTGGAGAACCTTTGGATGCACTACAAGTTTATGCACATGGTGCCATTGTCAGCATTGTTTCTGAACCGGACGGTTCTGTCTATGTGGATGATATAAGTGATCCAGCCCGTATTTTTGATCTTCGACTTTCCTATTATAAAGGGGCTATGTTGCTCCATATGCTGCGCGGGAAGTTAGGTGATGAGGACTTTTATGAGGGTGTACATAATTTTCTATATGATCCGGATCATGTCTTTGGTTATGTTAGTACAGCTGATCTTAAAGGGAAGTTAGAACAATCCAGCGGAGAAGACCTGACCGAATTTTTCAATGATTGGCTTTACGGACAAGGTCACCCGATCTATCACCTCACCTGGGATTATGACAATGGTCAATTGAAAATGAAATTGGACCAGGAAACATCACACCATTCTGTTAATTTCTTTGAAATGCCGCTCCCTATAGAAGTGAGAGGCCCAAATGCACAAGACAGCATTGTATTGAGGTTAGATCATACTCACTCCGGCCAAGTTTTTAATGAAAGTGTACCTTTCGAAGTGGTAGAAGTCAAGTTTGATCCCTATCATTGGGTTCTTTCATCCATCTATGAGAATACAATAACTGAAGCGGTCGTAACTTCTGCAAACGCTCTTGCAAGTCCTACGGTAAAGATCTATCCCAATCCGGGAAGTGACCGATTGTATGTACAAACTGACCGCCCATTAAAAGAGTTGAAAATAGCGGACATCATTGGAAGAACCATAACTACATCTAGTTTTCAAGACTCAGGATTATATATAGGAGATTTGCTCTCCGGGCTATATGTATTATCCGTAATCTACGACAATGGAAAGATTGAAAACGTCTCATTTGTAAACAAATAGTCTTTGTCCAATACAATAACTACCTGCAATCGAGTAGAGTGAGGTCTATGTATTTCGGCCAAGGTATGCCACCTATTTCGGAGCAAGGAATGTCACTGATAGGCTAAAAGCAATTCGCCACCCACCTAATCGTGAATAGCAAAACTGGTCTCGCTTCACCGCAATCGACAAAACGTCCGCACGAGCTGTTAGGGCTATTCGATCTCTTTGAGAAAATTCTAAATGACTCTCGCAATATGGGCTCCTCAACAGTATGGAAGGTATTTGTCATATTCAGAGATCTCGATGTGTAACTTTGACTGAATGGACTTAAGTATTGATAGATCAGTGACATCGCTGATGTAACTCTAGTTGTATCCAATAAACTGGAGATTCCCTTTTGAAATCTTAAGTATTTACAGACAGCCTACTCCTGCTTAACATAATCATAGCTTTAAGCGACGTTCGCTGGAATAATTGGACAGGGTAGGGGATTATATTTTCGCAAACTTTACATCAGATCAGGAATCCAAGATTAATCCTTCTTGCGGTCTACTCTATAACCTATGGGATTTCTTTTGGGCGGTTTCGTGGGTTCCAGTAGTTGTTTCAAATGCTTATAGAGAATGGCAATATGCTGGTCATGTTCTTCCAGTTTACGGGCCAAATCTTTGTGTGATGCAAGCAAATGCCGCATATGCACAAAGGCCCTTACAATCTGGATACTAACTTCAACAGCTTGTTTACTTTTAAGCACGTTGGAAAGCATAAGAACACCATGCTCGGTGAATACGCGCGGAGCGTATCTTGGATTACGGAACTTTTGAGAGGCGGTCGCATTTTGCGACCGGTTCAAGCCCTCAACTTCCTCTTTATTCAAACGAAACATAAAGTCCTCAGGGAATCGATCTCGATTTCGGGTAACTTGCTCATTAACGTGAATAATGGATAAGAAAAAGCAGTGATTATAGTATAAAAATAGGAGAATGTTTAATATATTAAATGTTGATAACCAATCATATAATAAACAATTCTCCTCTCATGAATATAGATAAACTTATCGAGATTTTTGTCAAAGTTGATGACTTTTTTAAAGAATTTGACGACCAAATCAACTCTATGAGGCTCCAGAGCGGCTTAAAACGGATTAGAAACAGAAAATCCAAGCTTGCTGACTCCGAAATGATGACCATTTACATTGCCTTCCACCTGAGTCATCACACCAATTTTAAGGCTTTCTATAACGGCTATGTCTGCAAGCATTGGATCGATCTATTTCCAAATCTGGTTACTTATGAGCGTTTTAATCAGTCTCAGAAAAAACTCATTATTCCATTTTTCTTCTTCTTAAATCAACAATGTCTTGGCCATAGCAGAGGAGTCAATTTTATTGATTCCACCACCTTAAAAGTCTGTCATATCAAAAGAGAAAAACAGCATAGAGTTTTCAAAAATATTGCCACCAAAAGCAAGAGTACAATGGGTTGGTTTTACGGCTTTAAGCTCCACCTAATCATCAATGACAAGGGTGAGTTGCTTTCGTTTTATCTCTCTAAGGCCACTACCGATGACCGCAACTTAAAGGTAATCAATAGTTTAGTTCAATCAATCTTTGGTAAACTTTATGGTGACCGAGGATATATATCCACAAAATTAGCTGACTTACTTTGGAACGACGGAATTAGTCTGATTTACAAAAGAAGAAGAAACATGAAAAAGCAAAATCTCTCAGACGAGGACAAGTTATTGCTACGTAAACGGTCGCTCATAGAGTCTGTCAATGATGAGTTGAAAAACATCTGCTCCATAGAACATACTCGACACAGATCTATCCAAGGTTTCATGAACAATCTATTATCCGGTCTGTGCGCATACCACTTCTTACCTAAAAAGCCTTCTCTCAAATTTGAACAGCTTAAAGAGGTTAGCAATCAGTTATTGCTCGATGCTGCTTAAACATTATTCACGTTCATTAAGTCGTTTGGTTTCAACGCCATATAGCTGAGCCAAGTCATAATCAAACATTACCTTCTGTCCACGTATGAGGTAAATGAGATTGGCTATGTGTTCAACGGGAATAATGGATTTCGACATAGAGCAAAGGTTATCACAGCAAATATAGGCTGTCATCCGGCAAAAGCCCCGCAATCACCAAGAAAACGGTGAATTGGACCAGATCAACCAATGTCAGTAACCGGGCAGGGCCATAGTGAAGGACCATCAGCTAGTCACTAGGGTGGTGGGAGTGGAAGCGTTACAAAAAACGACCGTTTTCTTTACCCTTCTTAATCTCTTCGCCAATGTCGGTAGCTCTGCAATCCTCTCAACACACCTGATCTGATGTTAAGGGAAGTACCCGTCTTCTGTAGATCTTGCTGAACCGTTATTCGTAAAATAACATGACCAGCAGTAGGGTTGGTGGCAGTTTGTGGTAATGACCGCTGCTATCACCCCACCTGCAGGTTCGCCAGTGTTCCTCACGCGCACAGGTAATGATATAGATTGGAGGATATTCCATGGCTCTTCTAAATCATAGTTTTACACACTAGATCAATGGGCGACTTACAAGTCAAAAGAACCATTTAAAAGTAGAGCTTTCCCCGACTGAGAGTTCCTTTAGGTTGGGAGTAACCTGGAGGTGCATTTAGGACCGAATCTCATAGTTTACAGACTATGAAAGGAGGGCCGACTCTTCGAAAACTTTCATTGGGGACGCGAAGTTTCTTTGAAGCGCGGACAATTCCTACTTAACATAATATTAATTATGGGCAAATAGGGGTCGATGCTAATCTTCACCAAATCAAGTACTTACCCAATTTCTGCAGCAAGTAGCTTTCCTATTCCACCGGATAACAAGGAGAAAAACTCGCCGAGGCTTTTCCTCGATACGGATGACTGTCACCTAAATTAAGGCGTTTATGGCTTCACGAATTAGCTCTTCACTCTTGCCTTTTCCGTATCCTTGAAGTACTTTGCGAATCACACCGGCTCTATCAATAATCATAAAAGTTGGTGTGGGGCCTACTTGATAGTCTTCTCGAATCTTCTTATCGGATTTTAAGAATGGGAAATCAAAACGATGTCGTTCTTGGTATTTTCTCAAGGCCCGACTACTCCGATCTAGAGTCTCGATGCTTACAAATGCAAAATCCTTCACTGAGTATTCTTCATCTAGTTTATCCAAAAATGGGATAGCCACCTTGCATGGACCACAAGTCACACTGGTGAATTCAATGAGGGTTACCTTACCTTTCATGTCAGCTAACGTAATGCTATCTCCATATGCACTTTCTAGAGACCAGGCTGGAGCTTTTTTCCCCGTCAACTTATGAGGATTTGGTTTTCTGCCTTCGCTGTATTGGCGTACTTCGTAATCCCTAGGAAAATAGTCAGCAACAACAAGATCATCGATGTCCATGGTATTCAACTCTACCTCACTGACTGACATCAAACTAATATTATGGGGCATATTTCGCTCATACTTAAATGGGAGCATATCCTTTTGGGACACCCAAAGATTGTACCTAGAGACATCACCAAGATCTTTGTGGGAGGTACCCGGCAAAGCCGGAGTATAAACAATTTTCGTTCCTATTATTTCGACCACTGTGTCATAGACCTCAAAAGCAAACATCAATGTGTCGTCCATTTGAGAAACCACAAGCGAACTGGAATCTTTCGTGTCTAAAATGTACTCGATAAGTCTCTCCGTAAATGTAAAAAAGGGCGCGCTCACTGGTCGAATTCCCGGGTGCTTATTGATCTTAAAACTATCGATGACCATTCCTTTATGTTCTTCATAAATAAGCGTGCGAATTTGCCCATCATAGCAACCCGTCATTTGAGCTGAATCTCTGTGTGGTAATCTTACAAATTTTGCACTGAGGAAGGTGTCTTGCTCATTCCTGTACTCCATAACATATTCGCCTACCACATAAGTAGGTATGGTGTCAAAAGGAGCAAAGGCGGTCATTTTCGCATTGTATGCAGCAGTTTCGATCTTTTTCAGATTTGCCAGCACATCCTTCAGAAGATCGTTGGGCGATTGCAAGTCCAAAGGTTTGGATGAGCTGCATGCACAGAGCACTATCGAAACTAAAATTGTGACTAGGATCTCCAGTTTTCGGTTCTTCATGTTAGAATTGACTGTCTGTTGATAAAGATGCACTGTTCTTATCGTATGGTGGTTATGAAACCGTTTGGCTCGCTATTACCTACCTACCTACCTACCAATCCCTGAGGTCAAGGCCTACAGATGGCAATGTCAAGCACAGCAGCTATGATGTGATTTCAGAAAGAACAGAGACAAATTGTGACATGCAGTTGAGCTCTGGCTAGTGTCTTACTCCATTCAGATGTCTTCACCTACAAGTCTTTGTCAGACTGATATGCATTTGGCTTGCTCTCAACGATCTGCCAAAAGATCACCGTCAGCATCATTTCATAGTGCTTCATGTTGAGCTACACTTCATCACTGTGGTATTTGAGTGTCTTCACAGGCCCAATGGTCTAAAATCACCTTTGCTATCTATGAAGATTGAAGGCCTCCTCCTGTCACCTCTTAAATGACATGGAATGTTGTCACCATTTTGCCATATTTACCAGGTCATCTTAGTCAAACGATCATTCACTTTAGCCCATTGGGAATGATGTATTCATTAGAAATATTGCGTAATCAGTTGATAATGCAGATTTTATAAGTGAACGATCCTTCGCATTAGCATTTTCTGTCAAGCATTACCTACTATTGTGTTAAAACTAGCATGGATCATGGATGAATTGACCCAATTGGCGTCAAAAGCGGATGTTTTGCGGCAGAAAATTGACAAAAAACGCAAGGTTCTGGGGCGCCACAGAGCATTGGATGAGATGATGTGTGCCGCTCATGAACGCGCCTTCTCCCAGATCAATTGCTTGGATTGTGCCAATTGTTGCCAAACCACCAGCCCCAGGTTTACCAATGCAGATATTTCCAATTTGGCTAGGCATCTTGGGCAAAAACCCCGTCAATTTGCCGCGCAATACTTGCGTAGAGACGAAGATGGAGATCAGGTACTGCAATCGACACCTTGTCCCTTTCTGGCTGAGGATCGCAGCTGCAATGTATATGATCTAAGACCCAAAGCCTGTAAAGGCTATCCCCATACCAATCGCTCAAGGCAGCGAAAGATCCTGGACCTTACCTTACAGAATGCTTCCATTTGTCCAGCAGTGACGCAAATCTTGACAGAAGTACTCAGTCAAATAGACAAGCGGTGATAAACCTCATATCTTGTCGCAGGATAGGATGCTGTGAATCAATGAACCTAGATCGTACGGATAAGATCATTTTGCTTGTGTCGGCTGTGCTTCTGCTCTGGGGCATATTTTTTGTGCCAGAGCAGCTCATGCTGCGCTCCGAAGAGCCACGTAGGGCCATAGTAGCGATGGAAATGATCTTTTCTGGTGATTACCTGAAGCCACAGGTCAATGGCTGGCCATATTACAACAAGCCACCCGTCTTCAATTGGATTTTGGTGGGCCTGATGCAAGTGATGGGCAGCTTTGAGGAATGGATTGTTCGGCTGCCTGGCCAGATCTCATTTGTCCTGACTGCCTTTGTAATTTTCTGGGTATGCCGCAGGGAGCTCGGTGATCGTACAGCGGCCATGAGTGCTTTGATCTTCCTTACGGGTGGGGAGATCCTGTTCTATGGTTTGATCATCGCTGGTCAGATCGATCTGTTCTACACATTGGTGGTGTTTTTTCACATGATCTGCCTGTACATCGGCATGGATTCGCGTGGTGGACGCCGACACCTTTCCTTGGTGCTGGCCTATTTCTTCCTGGCAGTTGGTATTTTGACCAAGGGTCTACCTTCATTGGCTTTTCACGGGCTGACCCTGATCTGCTGGACGTTGGTGAGGATGGAACACCGCCTATCAAGGAGCTGGGGACATCTGCCGGGCGTGCTGCTGGCTATGGTCCTAGTCGGAGGTTATTTCTATGCCTATCAGCAAGCCGGTGGTCAGGGTTGGATCTATGTGATCAATTTGTTTAAGGAGGCAGCCAGCAAATCTACCCTCGAATCACCGCTGTCAGTGGTCCTTGGCAATGCATTGGCTTTTCCCTTTTCCTTTCTCAAGACCATGTTGCCTTGGTCACTACTGGTTATTCTGTGCTGTTTTAGATCGATTCGCGTTAGCTTCCCTCGAAAAGGGCTGGTGATATTTTCGGTCGTCTTTATCCTCTCCAACCTACTGCCTTATTGGCTTGCTGGTCATCTCACCCTTCGTTACTTATATCCGTTCTTGCCCTTTTTGGCGATAGTATTGGCCCATTTAGCCACTAAAAGCCATCATGCCATCCAATACTTTGAATGGTTTATTTTTGGGATCATCTGTCTGGTGCCCATTGGTTTTCTGGTACTTCGATTCTTACCCCTGTACGATCTTATGCCCTACTATGTACTCAAAGTCCTTGCAGCCATACTTTTTTCTGCCATCACCATCATAATTTGGTGTCGATATGCACAAAAAAGGTTGCTGCTAGCCATCCTCACTATGGCCTTCCTTAAGCTCTGCAGCAACTGGATCTATTATCCCTTACGCCACACAGATGAACAAAAGTACTCACATAAACTCGAGGTTGAGCAGCTTTTCAAGCTTACGGCTGATGCACCGATTATGCTCTATGGGCATCCCGAGATTTTTGTCAGAGATGCTTCAATAGGTCCATGGACGATAGATCAAGTGCGTTTTGAAGCCCCCATGCCCCTCTCCTACCAGCATCCATACTACATAGAGCAGCATCAGAGACAGATTATGGAGTTTCACACCCAGATGCAACCGGACACATATTATTTGGCACGGGCAGAAGATGTTGGGGGACTTAGTGTAGAAGTACTGCATACCTTCATCGACGATTGGCAGCGACGGCCGCTCGTCCTTTGCCGGCTCAATACTACTAGCCAACTTTAAGGCAGGAACATCCTGTAGGCAGATTCAGACCACCAAATGACCTATCTGAGACCATCCAAATCACGCGCAATCTCTATATTTGGGTCATGGACCATGAAGCAACTGAACTCAAAGCCTTGGTGCTCCACCATGTAGGCAACAGGTCGCATGAAGAAAACCTTACCCTGTCGCAAGAGCTGGTGGACATTAGTGACGAATCAGTACAATCCGTACTCCTCCGGTATTTTCTCGAACATTTCAATGACTACGAATACTACAATTTCGAGGCAGGAGGGCTGTCGCTTGTACAAAATCCAATATACGCATCTGTGTCGGCAATATTTGAGGATCCGGAATTGCTTCTTACCCAGTCACTCGACATCGCTCGGCATTTGTTCAGCCAGTCGACGCACCCCAACATCAAGGGTGGTGACTTTTACATTGCATACTTAGCCCATGCTATGATTGGTGATGAATTGACAGATGCCATCGGTCTGTTTAAGAGTGAAGTCATCAGCAAATTCTTAAAGACGCGCCGCACTCATGAAGGCTATCGGCTGACGACTGATGAGGGCACTTACACTGGTAAGTTGGACAAAGCTTGTCTTATTTATAATACAGACCGGGAAAATGGGTACAGAATGTCGATGGTAGACACCGTATCAAAGGGCTTGGAGGCCAAATATTGGAGAGATCACTTTTTGGGCATCAAACCAGCACAGAACGAATTCTTTCATACGGGACAGATCATGGATGTCACCAAGGGATTTGTCAATGACCAGATGCCCCTAGAATTTGAGATGGAACCCAAAGACAGGCTCGAATTTCTCGATCGCTCGATTGATTATTTTAAAAATGTACCTCACTACAGTGAGGAAGAATTTGCCGAAGCAGTGTTTGATGACCTGGATGTCACATCTGCCTTTAAGAGCTATCGTGAGGACTATGAGACCCGAAACAACCTTGACCTATCGCCATCGTTCGAGCTAGATTCCAATGCGGTGAAGCGCAAAGCTGGAAAATTTAAAAGCATCATTAAGCTGGATAAGAATTTTCACATCTACATACATGGTGATCGGTCGAAAATAGAGCGCGATACCGATGAAAGGGGGCGCAAGTTTTATCGCATCTTCTATAATGAGGAGCATTGATTTATCACTACGACTTTCTCCCTGTAAAAACAAGAATAAGTCATGAAAAGAAGATCATTTGTAGCACAAACAGCCCTGGGATCTGCAGCCATGATTTCACCATTTCAAATCATACCAGATCTTCATCGGGTTGACAAGGTAAAGTTGGGTCTGATCGGTGCTGGCTGGTATGGCATGGTGATTGCCAATGCAGCTCTGGCCGTGGGTGGTGTGGAGGTGATTTCGGTATGCGATGTAGACAGTGATCATCTGAAAACCAGCTTAGATGAGTTGGAGGCCAGTCAGGGCAGTCGTCCCAAGGGTTACAAGGATTATCGTGAACTCCTAAGCAACGATGCCTTGGATGCGATCCTGATTGGTACGCAGCCCCACTGGCATGCACTTCAGTTTATCGCGGCTTGCGAGAAGGGATTGGATATCTATTGTGAAAAACCCTTGGCATATGATGTAGAAGAAGGAAAAGCGATGATGAAAGCGGCTGAAGCAGCTGGCAACATCGTCCAGATTGGATTTCAAAGGCGTCAAAGCGCTTCTTTTGGGAAGGTGAAATCATTGATCACTAATGGGCGGATAGGAGAAGTTCACCAGGTCAAAGCACAGATACACTACAATCCCAGCATACTAGACACCACCACTCAGGCCCCTCCCCCATCACTCGATTGGGAGGCTTGGTGTGGACCAGCTCCAAAATTGCCGTATAGTCCCAGCATAGGGCACAAGGCCTGGCGATTAGAAAAAGAATACGGTCATGGTCACTTGGTGGATTGGGGTATTCATCATATTGACATCATCCGGGTCGTTCTTGGTCTCGATATGCCACATACTTTTCGCAGTAGTGGGGCCATCACACACCTAAAAGGTAAGATCACCACCGCCGATACTTTGAAGGCATGGATGATCTACGACGACTGCGAAGTACAGTGGGAACATCGACTTTGGGGTACTGGATCCATGGACAGGCAGTACAATAATGGTGTCTTCTTTTATGGCACTGAGGGCACTATTTTTTCCAGCGACCGACGCTTCATGATCTTGCCGCGTGGTAAGGACGCGTCACTAGAACTCCACGAGTTACCGACCAAGACCATGCGTGAAGATCACATGTCTGAATTCTTAGGTGCCATCCGGTCGCAGGATAAAGGTCTGATAAGTTGTCCCGTCGATGAAGCTTTCAAATCTACGGCGGTAGTTCAACTGGCTACCATCGCATATGAGATCGACTCAGATGTAAAGTGGGATTCAACCGATCAGACAGTGGTAGACAATGACAGGGCTCAAAAACTACTGGCTCGACCATACCGTGGTGATTTTCAGCGACCTACCTA
Source organism: Saprospiraceae bacterium (assembly GCA_965223025.1). Classification (GTDB taxonomy): domain Bacteria; phylum Bacteroidota; class Bacteroidia; order Chitinophagales; family Saprospiraceae; genus JABDMH01. The sequence continues at coordinate 1,555,871 of CBDCVP010000023.1, read as the reverse complement.
GTAGTTAGCTAAAAAATTGTCCGACATATTCATCTCAGTCGGACTTACCCAGCGAGAAAACCCTGGAAACGTTGAAACCAAAATGCACACCACCTTTTGACCAATCACCGGTTGTCTCTGCCACAAATCCTTTCTCAATCATTGATGTGCTGTTGGTGAAATGCAATTGAAAGACGTGACCTCCTGTTTCAATATCAAGACCCAGTGAAAAGCTATTTCGGTAGCGCTCAGCCAACTGACCTTCCGGCACATAGTAGTACTCTGCATTGATACTGACACGTTTGGAAATTTTATGGCGTCCGCCAAACCCGATGGCAAAAACATCGTTGGCCTCCTTAGGGGTGCTGACCCAATTTCTGTGGACCAGAATGGGCATACACTGAAAACTAAAGGCATCACTAAATTTTCGAGCGATCAAAACCTGATGGGTGTAGTAAAGTCTGGATCGAAATAAATTGGATGCCTCAGGGTCTTCGAATTTTAAGGTGTGAATGGCAGCACTGACGATGTAAGAGAGGCCAACTGGCCTATTATGCTGTCCGGATTGCTGCCTGAGCAGGTGATATTTGCCATAAATATCATAGGTTTTCTCCAGACTACTCCGGCCACCACCGATGGTCAGTCGATCAGAGACTCCAAAGTCAACGCCGATTCGCACGGTCGCACCATCCAAGCCAAACAAATCGTAAAATCCATTCTCAACAAAACCAAACCGATGGGAAATCTTGAGGTCTAAAATCGACTTCGGTGTATTTTCTATTGAGTGTCCATTGATGATGCGCGAGGTTTTGAAGATCGCTTCGGCATAGGTTGATTTGGTATCCTCCTCAAGCATGGAAAGCAAGTCCTCCTGACCTTCAACCATCTGGAGCAAACCTAGAAATAGTAACAAGGGGGTGTAACGAACCACCATTCCTTTTATTTAAGATTTATTGTAGGGTTGGTAATCTGTTCGCACGTTGACTTCAATTTCCCTGGCTATCTTATTTCGCACCAATTTAGGTATGTCGATGTGAAAGTCGGCTGCCGACACCGTGAAGGAAGCTTCGGCATGTACATGGTGGTCTTCAATCGTAAAAATTGCAATGGTCTCAATTTCCTTGTCCACATCTTTGACCGTCAAAACACCCTTGACGGGGACCTCATACACGCCATCTACATCAAAATTAAGTTTGTCGAAAGCTATGTTTTTACTTTTAAAAACTGCCTTGGGATAGGTGCTCGATTCCATATAGTTTTCATTAAAATGTGTCTGCATCATTGCATTCTTAAATCTAAATCCTTTGACGAGTACAGAAAAATCCAGCGAATGTTCATTGGCATTGAGCACGCTGACTGCTTTGGCATTAATCGCATAGATTTCCTCCAGCGGTGTGTAAGATGAAAAACTTATTTCGCCAGATTTAGTGTAAAGTACCTGGGCGTCGCAGACCTGCCAGGTTGCGGTAAAAAGTATCAACAACCTTAATAAAGAACTTTTCATTTTACGATGATTATAGCGTTGCTTAAAATTACATCCATCAGCATTCCTGAGCATTCTCCTTTGATCGTTATCTGATCGCCAATTTTCCACTCACGATCATCACCCGCCAAGTCCGGGTTTAGCTCGCAGACGACTTGCCCCATATCTGCACCACTCGCCAGGGCAATACTCATGTCATTGCTCGCAATATCGATGGAGCTGATCTGCCCCTCCACTAGCAATGTTTTTCCAAGATATCTCCTATCACTTTCAGCTTCATTTTCCTGGTAAGTTTGGAAAAGAACGGATGCATCCATTTCATAATCCACCGCTGTGTGCACGATGTCCACGCGATGGTCCCTGTTGATCAGATAATAGCCGATACCAGCTGCCACCAACGCTATCACAAAACCGAAGAGCATCCACCTACGCATGGCTAGTTATTTAATGCGCCATCATCGATCCAAGCACTGATGGTAGATATTTGACATGGTGGCAACATAGTTTCATTCAGGGGCATCGGTGCAAAGCCCGATTCATGCCTTATGGTGCCCAATAATCGCTGATTGTCAACATATCTTTTCACAGCGTCATAACCCTCCAATGTAATATTGCCCAGATTGGTATCTGCTGAATGACATTTATAGCAGCGGTTCTCCAAAATGGGTAATATATGATCACGGTAGCTCCGATCTTTGGTCATACAAGGTTGTCCAGTAGTCAAATCCTCCTCGACATCATAATAACAACCTGCCCCAGCGATCAGGAGCAATGCCAGTACTGCGGTTATCGTTTGGAACCGAACTGTTTTAGAAGGATATTGAAGGACTAATTGCGCATTGATCACTGGTTCATTTGTCTCTTCAGAAAAGTTATCGAGATCGCCAGTAGCAGCCCACATACATAAGGGGCCGTCCACGTTTTTTGGCTCTTCAGAAGCCAGCCCAAAATCGCGATGCAACTCTAGCCAGCAATTCAATACCCTTCTTATCTTTAGCATGGCGCGCAGACCAACCATATCACCTAAAGATACTCCTGTGCCTGGATCAATTCAGGCCAATTGGGATGAACCCGTAATAATATTTACTGAATCAGCCAACTCCACCTATGAGTGAGGATCGAACAGCAGTAGCTGATTATTCCGTCACCAACCAATTTTTAAATGCACGTGAACGATCGGTGCTGACTACAATTTCCATGGAAGACGCGGGATAAAGCTCGATTTTCACACGGCCTTTCGTATGACCGATCATACTTGCAATGGCATCCAGTTGAATGATAAATTTTCGGTTGATTCTAAAGAAGGTGTGACCCAGGTGTTTTTCCAAATATTCCAAGCTTTTATCCAGTGGATATCTCCTGTCCTGTTTCGTCACTGCAAAGGTTATCTTATCCTTTGAGTAGAAGTAAGCCACATCCTCCATTTTTAGCAATGTTATTTTGGGACCTATTCGCACCAGCAATCGCCTCAAAGTATCCTCCCCGGTAAGCTGATCAGTGATGACAGCGTGCACATCACGATCGTTGGTGATCGCACCATAGCGTTTCACTTTATTAATAGCCCTTTCCAACTCCACCTTTTTGATGGGCTTTAAAATATAGTCGAAAGCATGCTGATTGAATGCCTGAAGTGCGTATTCGTCATAGGCAGTGGCAAAGATGATCGGACAATCCAGGTCGATGTGATTAAATATTTCAAAACAATTTCCATCTGACAAGTGGATATCTAGAAAGACTAAATCGGGTGCCTTGTGATTCTTCCACCATGATACGGTCTCGTCGATACCCTCTAGGACACTGAGGATCTGCATGTTGGGCTCTATTTCATGGATGAATTTTTGCAGTCGCAATGCTGCATGATACTCGTCTTCGATGATAAGTGCATTCATGATGTTTCTTTATCGATTAACGGAATACTGACTGAGAAATGGGTGGATGTTTGTTCAATCAAGACCTTCTTTGAGGAGAGCATTTCAAATCTGTTCTTGATATTCTGCAATCCAAATTGGGTGGACTCAACTCTGGTCATCTTGGGTTGAAGGTTATTCATCACTGTGATATGTTTGTCTGGTGTCGCAATAATATCTATTCGTAAGGGCTTCTGCCTGGAGATGACGTTGTGCTTCACAGCGTTTTCGACCAACATCTGCAAGGACAACGGAGGGATCCAGCCACAGCAATCTTGTACGTCCATGTGAACATCCAGATGAGTGCCAAATCGCTTGCCGAGTAAAAACACAAAATCTTTGACCAGGTCTAGCTCCGTCTCAACCCGCACCAGTTTTTGATCTCGAAGTTGAATAATGGATCTATAGTAGTCTGACAATTTTTCAATGTATTCGATAGCTTGAGACGTGTTTTCCTCCACGATGCTGGCGAGGGTGTTGAAGCTATTAAAAAGAAAGTGTGGATTAATCTGTGCTTTAAGCACCTCATATTGGGACTCTATGCGTTCTCGAGCCATGGTTGCTTCCAGACTCACCTTTTTCTCACGATACCTTTGCAGCCACCATAAACCCAGCAAGCAAGCTGAAACTGCTAAGGAGATAAACCAGGGTGTCTGCCACCAAGGTGGATTAATGACAAAAGAGTACGAGGTGGAAGCATTTTGCACAGTTTGCCCGTCGATCACTGGCGCCAACTGAAAATGGTATTGACCTGGCTGCAGATGTGAGTACGAGATCTGTTGATCGGATGTGATTTTCCAATCCATGTCATATCCTTCAAGCTTATAGGCATGTGTGAGTTCGCTTGGATTGGTAAACCACAAGCCGACGACATCAAACTGCAGGTAGTTCTCATGACTCTTGAAAGACTGGTCACTTTCATGATCGATGATGCTGCCTAGGATCCTCACTTTGTCGATGACTAAATTGGGTTGATGGTCCATGGTGGCTGGTGCAGACCTGATCATGATGAGTTGGTCTACTCCTCCCAGCCAAGTGATCTGGTCACTTTGGCACATGGCATTCATCGCGGGGTTAAACTCGCGTAGACCAGCTTCCTCACCATAGGACGTGATGAAGTCCCTGCGGATATCCAGTATGTCTAAGCCTTCAGTATGGCCGATCAATATATGTCCCCTAGGATCAGATGCCAATATCGCAATCGGAAGCTCTGGCCCCTCATGCAGTCTTGCGAAGCGCTGATATTGCTTGCCATCCCATCGGTACAAACCCTCGGTAGCAGTGCCAATCCATATATGACCGTTAGGATCTTCGGTAAAAGAGTAGATGGTTTTGGCCGGTAATTTATTCTCCTCAAGCATGCTGATCAAGACTTCATTCTCGAGCTTGATGACACCATCTCCATCAGAGCCAAACCATACGATGTCCCTACTATCGACATACACTGTGTAGAAAAAACTTGCGGCGTGATCATTGATTTGGTCCAGCATAATCAAATTAAGCGTTCCTCCCTCCAAGATTCGAGCGCTTTTGGATATTTCTGCAATGCCTCCGAGGGTGGCCAGCCAAACTCGATCATGGTTCCCATCGATAGATAAGACACTGCCATTCATTAAGCCATCTGCCTCCGTAATCCACCTTTCTTGCCCATTCTTAGGATCGCAAACCAGAACTCCCGAGCCGAAAGTTCCCATCCAGACCAGACCTGCCTCATCTTGATATAAAGAGATGATGTTTTGCTGATGTGCTAGCACTTTCTCAAACCGGCCGTGCATATAGTGATACAGACCATGCGCCGTGCCTAGCCAAACATTACCTTCCTGATCTGCCAACACAGCTTGGATATCCCCTACCTCGCCAGAGATAATTTTCACTTCTAGGTTCCCGGAGTAGAGGTGATTGCCAGCTCCCGCACACCACAGATTCCATTCACGATCTACATAAAAATGGTCCACTGATCTGAGCGCTTCCTGATTGAGTTGGCTGGGATCACTAAATACATCCTTAACCACATCATAAGTTACCATGCCCATCCCCGTACCCAACCAAATCTCACCCTCGCTGGCCGGAATCATACTTCTGATTTCACCGAGTGTCCACTCACTTGTCTGATATGTGATGGAATCCGTCCGGACGTCGATGCGGCAGATTCCTCCAGATTGGAATCCCAGCCACACGTCTTTACCAATGCTCATAAGGTGATAGACTATCTCATCATTGAGCCCGTCCGAACGCTGTATGTTAGATACAATTTTCTGACCATTGGCCATAGTGCAGAGACTGACTCCTTGATCGGTGGCTGCCCAAATTCGTCCCTTGTCATCCATCGTTATCGCATATATTTGATCTGCGAGTAGACCGTCGCTTTGATCGAAATTGTACACATGTGACTTGTGCTTGACATAGAGCCCCTCTCCGTAAGTACTAAACCACAAATCACCGGATTGATCTGTGACAAATCCAGTGATGGATTGCTGGGGCAGGCCTTCCTCTGGCACCCATGGCTCCAGAAATCCATGGCGATTAAGTCTATAAATGCTACCATCCTCACACCCCACCCAAAAAGTATCGCTTTCGACTGGTAGAAGCGCAGTCACGTGTGGGGAGTTTGACGAATCTCCAAAAGTCATCGGTTGGTATGATTTTCCATCATATCGAAATAGACCACCGGTAGAACCTATCCAGACAAATCCACGGTCGTCCTGAACGATGCATGTGATATCGCCAACACAGCTTTTGTCAAATAAATGGTCATTGAAGTGGGGTACCTGCGGTTGCGCTGAGTACGGTACATGAAACAGAAGCAATAGTGGCAGCAATCTAGTGTTCAATTTACTTCGGATTGTTTCTCCATCTTCATTTGAACCTCCACGGAGATTAACTCTGAAATCTTTTGTACGACGATCTTTGGTATGGTGATATCATGATCCCTGAGCGGTATCGTAAATGATGCCTGTATGGATAATTCGCCTTCTGCCAACCACATTTCGCTCCTGATGATTCGTTCATGTGCTTTTCCGTGGATCGTGAGGATTCCCTTGGCCCGGATCTCTTTTTCGCCGGGGCTCGCCCAATCTATTTCTTCGATGATTTTTCCCAGGAAGGATGCCGTTGGGTACTTTTCGGATTCTAGGTAGTTTTCATTAAAATGTGTGCGTTGCAATGCACTGTTGAAGCCGAGAAATGATCTAATATCGACAGAAAAGGCAAAGGTGTTTTCTGTAGGATTGATAATCCCTCTGAGTTCGTCAGATTCCGCTTTAATCAGCTCGAGGGGTGCCTCAGAAACAAAAGAAACATGTCCCTGATCTGATCGGTAGAGCTGACTTTGGGCTTGTGTCGCACCAAACATGCAGACCAGGATGACCCAGACGAAGCATGTGGTAGGTACTTTCATGAAAGTAAGAAATCAAAATCCTCCATTTCTGCAAATACTTTTTCATGAAGGAGGCAAAAGAGCATCTCAGGTTGGCGATATCGATGATGAAGCGGATTTCCTCCCTACCTAATTTTCAGATACGGTGTCACCAGCACCTATTGTTTGATCTAAAAAAGTCTTCAATTGCTCAGGATTTAACTCCTTGCTGATGATCTTCTTATTGGCATCCAGTACCAACAATTTGGGGGTTTTCTTAATGTTGTACAGGGAATGCATAAACGACCTCCCCCCCATCTGGTCACTTGCATTGATCCAGCCATGGAGATTGCGCTCGTCGATAAAGTCCCAACATGCGGCTTCGTCTGAGTTGATCTTGGTGCACACCGAAAGGACTTCGACCCCTTTGGATTTGTACTCTTCATAAAAACTTAGGAGCTCCGGCATTGTTTCTTTGCAATGCCCGCAATCATGGGCCCAGAAAACCAGCACCAAAAAGGGGGACTCGATGCCGTGCAGATTGATGTCGACACTGTCATGGGTTTGTACCACAAAGTTGGGGGCCGTCTGTCCAATCAGGGTGGGAGCGGCCTCCCTGCCATTACTCACAATCTTCTTCAGTTGCTTCTCTTCCAGCCAAGGAGCCTTTCCCTGGGCATAATACTGAAGGGCCAGATGAACATACACGGCATCCATACCTACAATTTTACTTTGAGCATAGTCATTTAAGAATTTGATTAAGAAGAACTTAAAATTATCATGCGATGGCTCAAGTTTCATCAGTAAGTAATCAAGCGACTGAATGATCGAGTCTGGATGTTGTGGTGTCAGCTTTTCCAAATAGTAGTTGACCTTATCATAGAGCACATGTTGGGGAGACCTCAGCAGCCGTTTATCACCTAGATCTATGTGGTCAAAAAAGTGCTTTTTATAGTATAGGTACCGTTTGGTTTGTGTCTCCTCACCCGCGTTGGGAAAGGCCGGTACATGGACCTGAAAACCAGCCTTGACAATGGCAGCAGTAAGTGTCTCAGGATGATCCGACACCAAACGTTCCTGATAGTTCGTGACCTCCACATGAAGATCGTTCATCTCTTGCTCGACCAACGCAATTTTTTCTGGAGTATCAGCTTCCTCTTTTCTTTTGGTCAGGTCAGACTGCATCCTTTTCTTTCCTGCGATATAACGCAGGTTGTCATAAAACAATTGATTATCCACGGAGCCTTCAAAGGAGATGGTCGCTTCTAAGCTATCGACAGCAGCCGCAAAAGCAAACGCTGCATCGTCAGAAATCATCAGGTGAAAGAACTTGTTGTCGGGTGGCATCACGACTAGGTAAACACCAGGGACAAGGGTGTCCTCACTGGCAAATTCGAATGTGCCATTCACCACGATGGCGGTGTCTAATAAATACTGTTTGTTCCCGTAGTAATAGCCTAAGAAAATCGAATCCTGGTCATAGTGTTCTAACTGACCTTCAATGTGATATCCCTCATCTGATTGGGCGTACAAGGCATCCGATGAGCCCATACAAAGAGATAACAGCATCCATATCTTGGGAAAGATCAGGTAATGAAGTCTCATCATATCAGTGTAGCAATTAGGATGGTAGTATAACTCTAAATGTACTGGATTTATGATGCGAGGGTACCAAATTTGTGGGTTACGCTCTTGGGGCTGCCAGCAGGAATAGGACTGCCATCCTAACTGCGACTCCGTTCTCCACCTGATCAAGAATGATGGCCTGGTCGGAGTCAGCAACATCGCTGTCTAGTTCTACCCCCCTGTTGATAGGTCCGGGATGCATGATCATCACATCAGACTTAAGGCTGTCCAAAAGGTCTCGGTTTACTCCAAAGTATTGAGTGTATTCTCTCAGTGATGGAAAAAACTTGATATCTTGTCTCTCCAGTTGGATCCTCAGCACATTGGCCACATCGGCCCACTCCAGTGCAGACTTAATATCATAATTGGTTAACACGCCCAATGACTCTATGTGTTTGGGTATCAGGGTTGGTGGTCCGCAGACCATCACTTGAGCCCCTAGTTTCTTTAGGCAGAATATATTGCTCAGGGCCACCCGTGAATGAAGTATGTCGCCGACAATAACAACCCTGAGATCGTTAAAGTCACCAAATTTTTCTCTGATGGAAAAGGCATCGAGCAAGGCTTGAGTGGGATGTTCGTGGGTACCATCGCCTGCATTGATGATGTGCGCATCGATGTGTTCTGCCAAAAAGGCTGGAGCGCCAGGAGCTGGATGACGCATCACCACCATATCCACCTTCATCGATAATATGTTGTTGACCGTGTCTAGCAGGGTCTCACCTTTTTTCACAGAGGAAGCTGATGAGGAGAAATTGATGACATCGGCAGAGAGTCTTTTTTCGGCAAGTTCAAATGAGATCCGCGTGCGGGTTGAGTTCTCGAAAAAGAGGTTTGCGATGGTTACATCGCGTAAGGAGGGCACCTTTTTAATCGGCCTATTGATGACCTCTTTAAAATTGTCCGCGGTTTCAAAAATCAGTTGGATGTCAGGCTGATTCAGGTATTTTATGCCTAGGAGATGCTGGGAACTCAGTTGCATACTGCTTCGTTATTTACCGGCCTTTTCAGGAAATAAGAGAATTCGGTCTCGGCCGCTGACCTCCTTCCATTCCACTTTCACATACGCTTCATCCAGGGCATCTACGGTCATACCCACATAGTCGCTCGATATCGGTAGGTGCCGATTAAAGCGCCGGTCTATCAAGGTCAGCAACTCAATGTTAGCTGCTCGTCCATAGTGCTGCAATGCACTCATGGCTGCCTGAATGGTACGGCCTGTATATAATACATCATCCACCAAAATGACCTCCTTATCTTCGATCAAGAATTCCATCTCTGTGGCATTTGCCCGGAGCGGTTTGCCGCGGGTGCGAAAGTCATCTCGATAAAAGGTGATATCGAGTTTCCCAAAGGGAATAGTACGATTTCTCTTTAATCTTGCGAGACGAGCCAAGATGCGCTCGGCCAGAAGTACGCCCCTCGGCTGAATGCCGATCATGCAAGCACGATCGAAATCTCCGTATCGCTCGATCAATTGCTGGCACAGACGTTCTATGGTAAGATCAAAGCGCTCATCAGCAATAATGACTTTTCCTTTTGCCATGTCAGGCAAAGATAAGTCTTCAGATATTCTTTTCCTACCTTGAGCATTCAGGACTGCTGAAGAGTCAACTCACAGTTTTTATGCGGCCTATTGATGAGTTAGAATCATCAAGATCGATCGGCTGCGATGAACCAAGGACAAACGACAGCCTCCGCAAAGCAAGATCTGAACCATAGAGGTGCTTTTCGATGGTTGACCCATCGGTGGTGTTAGCTGAGGGTTTTCATCAGATTATTTCTTCATTTTCTTACCCCAGCTATCTCGCAGGCCAACCACCCGATTAAACACCGGATACCCGGCCTTGCTGTCGCGATCAGTCACATAGTATCCAAGGCGCAAAAATTGAAAATGTCTCTCTGGCTTCACGTCCAATAGTGTAGGTTCAAAGACTGCATTTTTGACTACCGTGAGTGATTGGGGATTGAGAAACTCGCGGTAATCTCGTTCCTCATGAGCGGTGGGCTCCGGATCTGTAAACAACGCGTCAAATTCACGAATCTCCCCCTTGCCTGCGTGCGGGACGGATACCCAATGTAGGGTACCTTTTGCTTTGACACCACTCACATCTGAACCACTTTTGCTATTGGGATAGTAGGTACAGCGGATCTCGGTGATATCGCCAGCTTCACTTTTTGAGTGATCGTGACAATGAACAATATAGGCATGTTTCAATCGCACGGTTCTATCGGGACCCAGTCTAAAATATTTTCTGGGTGGGTTATCCATCCAATCATTGCGCTCGATAAAGATCTCTCTGCCGAAGGGAAGCATGCGATTTCCAGCCGAGGGATCCTCCGGATTATTGTCGGCGACTAGATCTTCAAATCTACCCTCTGGGTAGTTTTCAATAATCAATTTGACTGGATCTCGTACCACCATCACTCTCTGCGCTGTTTTGTTGAGATCCTCACGGACAAAGAACTCCAAAAGTGACAGTTCTATGAGATTGTCTCTCTTTGCTACACCCACTCGATCTGCAAAGTTTCTGATGGCAGCAGGTGTATAACCCCTTCTCCTTAGACCTGCAATCGTAGGCATTCGAGGGTCATCCCAACCTTGCACATGGCCTTCTTCCACCAGTCGAAGCAGCCTTCGCTTGCTGGTGATCATGTAGCTGACATTCAGCCTGGCAAATTCGATCTGCCGGCTAGGAAAAATGCCTAGCTGCTCGATGAACCAGTTGTATAGAGGGCGATGATTCTCAAACTCGAGCGTGCAAATAGAGTAGGTAATTTCTTCGATGGAATCACTCTGGCCATGAGCAAAATCATACATGGGATAGATGCACCACGCATCCCCAGTACGATGATGATGTGCCCGCTTAATGCGGTATAATACCGGGTCTCTAAAGTGCATATTTGGCGAGCTCATATCAATTTTCGCACGCAATACTTTACTGCCATCGGGATACTTGCCCTCCCTCATTTCTTGAAAAAGACGAAGGTGTTCTTCAATCGGACGCTGGTGATGAATACTTCTCACGCCCGGTCTGGTAGGAGTACCCTTCATCTCGGCCATTTCCTCTGCGGTAGATTCATCTACATAGGCTTTGCCGAGTAGGATCAATTGTCGGGCAAAACCATACAAGGTCTCAAAATAGTCTGAGGCATAGTATTCCCGGTCTTCCCAGTCGAATCCGAGCCACCTGATGTCTCTCTTGATGCTGTCTACGTAGGCAGTTTCTTCAGTAGTCGGATTGGTATCGTCAAACCTTAAGTTGGTCAGACCCTCGTACTTCTTGGCCAAGCCAAAGTTGAGACAGATCGACTTTGCGTGACCAATGTGTAGATATCCATTGGGCTCCGGAGGAAATCGGGTATGTACCTTCCATCCATCGCCTTTTGTGGCAAGGTCTGCCTCGATGATTTCTTCGATGAAATTCAATGATTTACTAGCTTCTTCGTCCATAATCCGTTTGTTACATTCTTTCTGGCATATCAATACCCAGTAGTTTCATGCCATGTGCGACCACCTGAGCAATGGCTTGGTTCAGGGTCAATCTGAATGCTTGTGCCCCTTCCTCCTGAGCATTTAAGATGGGTGCGTCGTGGTAAAAACGGTGATAGCCCTTGGCTAGATCATAGCAATAGTTCGCGATCTGAGATGGGTCATACTCGGCTGCGGCTCGTCTGATGATCTCTGGATACATAAATAGCTGGCTCAAGAGATGCTTTTCTGATGGTAGGAAATCAACGTAACGGTCCTTATCTCCGGTTTCAAATTGGCCTGCCTTTCGCAATACAGAATTGATCCTGACATAGGCATTTTGCACGTACGGACCTGTTTGGCCCTGCATATCCACACTGGCTTCTGGGTCGAAGATCATCCTTCTGCCAGGGTTAATCTTCAGGATAAAAAATTTAAGCGCTCCCATCCCGATGCGCCTAAAGACTTCTTCCTGGTGTTCATTCGTCAGACCGCTGAGGTCACCTTTTTCCAATGCGACCCTTTTGGCTTCCGTAATGACATCAGCAATAAGATCGTCCGCGTCCACTACAGTGCCTTCGCGCGACTTCATCTTGCCGCTTGGTAAGTCCACCATACCATAAGATAAGTGGTACAACCCATCGGCATAGGGTTCTTCCAGGAGGTTAAGTATCTCGAATAACACTTTAAAGTGATAGTTCTGCTCATCACCAACCACATAAACCATCCGATCGATGCCAAAGTCCCGATAACGCTGCATGGCCGTACCAATATCTTGCGTGATGTACACTGCGGTTCCATCGGCACGGAGTAAGATCTTTTGGTCCATGCCAGCATGCTCCAGATCAACCCATATCGATCGATCATCTTTCTGATCAAATATCTTGTTGGCCAGCCCCTCCAGGATCTCTTTCTTTCCCAGTTGCCAGGTGTTTGATTCGTAGTACAATCGGTCGAAGTCAACTCCGAGTTGTTTGTAGGTCTGATCGAAGCCTTCGTATACCCAACCATTCATCTTTTTCCACAGGTCCATGACCTGAGGATCTCCATCTTCCCAACGTTGCAACATGTTTCTGGCCAGGTTTCCCAGCTTGCTGTGCTCGTTGAAGTATTGATTTTTATATGACTGAAAAAAGGTCTCCTTCGATTGCACTTTGTCTTGGCGATCTAGAAATACCTGATCAGCCAAATCTGTAGTCTGCCACTCGAGATACTCTTCGGAGAATGCACGTTCGAATCTCACGTAGAATTCACCCACGAGATGGTCACCTTTGACTCCACTTTCACCGGGTGTAACGCCGTTGCCGTATAGTTCCCATGCCAACATACTCTTGCAGATGGCAATACCGCGATCATTCACCACCTGCACCTTAACAACCTCGAAACCAGCTGCTTCTAAGATTTGAGCGCAAGACCAACCCAACAGAATATTTCGAATATGACCAAGGTGCAAAGGCTTATTGGTGTTGGGCGAGGCAAACTCAATCATTACTTTTTCCCCATTGCGCTGCAATCTTCCATAACCAGCATTTCCAGCCGAATGGTTTAGGAACTCATGCCAAAAGGAGGGTGTAAGGATTAGATTTATAAACCCCTGAACGACATTAAATGAGGCAACTTCCTCCATTTTTGTCACCAGATGCTCTCCAAGGAAGTTTCCAATCTCAAGTGGACTTCTTTTTAGCAACTTGACAAGGGGAAAAATGACTACAGTCATGTCACCATCAAAGTCCTTGCGTGTGGGGCTAACGGCAAGCAGCCCCGGATCGACGGACATGCCGTAGGCACGATGAGCTGCGTCGACAATTTCGGTCTCTATCTTATCAAAAAGATGCATCAATTACAGGATTCTGGCTGCATTCAAAAGCGCTCAAAAATACAGAAGCTAATCGGCAATCACGCTTTTTGCGTTGAAAAAACTAAAGTGGGTTCCACCATAGGATCTCACCTGATCAAAGAATGGATGGGTAGTAAAATCATGACGACGATTGTGTTCTAACACGAGAATGCCATGGTCGCTCAGCATCTCTTGATCAAAGACCAATGTTGGTATGGCATCGAGCCAGGGCAATGCATATGGTGGTCCGGCGAAGATGTAATCATAAGAACGATGTGTACGTTTGAGAAATTTTGCTACATCTGATTTGACAATACGTACCGATGATTCGATCTCGAGTATATGGCATACTTCCTTGACAAATTTGACACAAGGATAGTGTTGTTCCACATAGGTTACATCGGTGCAGCCGTGTGAGACAGCCTCATAGGTGTGATTTCCAGAACCTCCAAAGAGGTCAAGCATCACTATTTCTCCGAAGTCGAGCTTATTGTGTAGGATATTAAACAGGCCCTCCTTGGCAAAGTCAGTAGTGGGTCTGGTAGGCCAATGTTTGGCTGGGGGATGGAAGCGTCTGCCTTTAAACCTTCCTCCTATTATTCGCATGATGCATGCAATAAAATTCAAAGAGTTCCATCGGGTTCTTAACGGAGAGCGGTAATCTCCATCCATTCTTCCAATCAATCTGTTGAATGTGAATGAAGTACTTAGCGAGCACCTGCTGCAAATCGGCCACAGGCCCTTTTGAGCCAGTGATTTTGATGTATACCTTCCTGGGATTCAGTCGGCGGTGTTTACAAGTAAGCAAGATGTAGTAGAGTCGGTCTTTGGTAGTCGGTGCATGATACCGGTTGACCAATGTCAACTCCTTGTTCTCAAACACAAAAATATAGCCTGCATCTCCGTGGATCAGAAAAAAGAGGGTTGGATCGTCTCCTACTTCCCTTCCTAGAAAGGAAGCCAATGACTCACTTAAGTGTTGCACCTGGGTGGTGGGATATAGCGTAGAAATCAATTTCCGGATATTCAATGGGTAGGTATATACACAGACCATGTCTGCAGGTACCGGTGAATTCACCACATCATCCTTTTTTACACCAGCAGCTACAAAATTGATGTAATTAAACCATCCTCCCTGATCATAGAGTGCCCCAGGTACATAGGTGAATGTGTCGTGGTCTATCGAAATATGAACCTCCTCAAATCGCGTATAGCGTAGGTTGTTGTTCTGCACAATGGATAGGATCTCAACTGGATCAATGTAACGGAAGTGGTGGTTGACCGTCTTGAAGGGAATGGATTCATATACCGAAACGATATTGCTCTGATCAATGATCATAAAAGAAAAACTGTCCATCCTTATCAGAATGGACAGCTCGTTTGGTGTATCTGTTTGTATCTCCTCCAAAGGTCTATTTTTCTACCAATTACCAGACAGATTTGGCTTATTTAAATCTCCAAATTTGATGAGGTTGTTTGGCTTGTATGAGTTGTCATACTTGGTATAGCGCAAATCTGCATACGGACCCATAAAAGTCTTAATCGGTGTGCCCACTTCCACCACATGAACTAGGGTGCTCTGATAAGTTAGTGTATCTGCCTCAATACTGAAAGTAGCACCTTCTCCATAGGGTACGTAACGCAAAGAATCAAGATTGATACCCAGTGCCTTAATAGTATCTACGGCTGCACGATAGGTCGTATCATAAGTGATTTGGCCTGTGAAGTTAGGATCATCAGGGTCTCCAGTTACCTTGATGTTGCGAAAGCGGCCATATGTCAGGACATGTTTGAGCGAGTCAAAACTTCCTGCAAACTCACCATCTTTGATGTCGCGGTGAAACTCCTGCATTTTTCTAATCGTCAGCAGTTTATCCATGACTGCGTTGGTACGACGATCTTTCTCAGCCTTAAACTTGATGGGCTCCTGAATACTGTTGACCAAAAGATACCCGATCACAGCGATCAATATTATCAAGATGACGTTAAGTATAATTCTCATTAGATACGCGTTCAGTTATGGATTTGATACAATAATACTATTTTTCGACTAGATTTCTGAATATTGAAATCGATAATCAGATTTTGGACATACACCAAGCAATGACCTAACGAGACAGATGAAAACTGCACTATTTTTGGTGTATAGTGAGTATGTTTGCCGGAGAGCACATGTTGGAAACCATCTTAGGCATAGAATCTTCATGCGACGACACGGCTGCTGCGGTGATTCGAGGTGGGGTGATCAGATCCAATGTGGTAGCCAGTCAACTGATGCACGAACAATATGGTGGCGTGGTACCCGAGGTAGCATCTCGAGCGCATCATCAGCAGATCTACTCAGTGGTAGCTAATGCTCTTTCTGAAGCTGGTGTGGAAAAACAGGAGATCGATGCCGTCGCTTGCACGCGTGGTCCTGGACTGATGGGATCACTGTTGGTCGGCTTTACATTTGCCAAGGCTTTGGCTCGTGGACTGAATGTACCACTGATCGACGTGCATCATATGCAGGCACACATTTTGTCTCATTTCATCGAGCCACCACGACCTGTGTTTCCATTTCTATGTCTCACAGTGTCAGGCGGTCATACTCAGCTGGTGAGGTGCACAGATCACCTCACGATGAAGATACTGGGCAGCACTCTTGATGACGCTGCCGGTGAAGCCTACGACAAGATTGGTAAGATGTTAGGTCTGCCTTATCCGGCCGGCCCAATGGTGGATGCATTGGCTCAGAAAGGGCGAGCGGTATTTTCCTTTCCCGAGCCTCAGGTCAAGGGTCTGGACTTTAGCTTTAGTGGGCTAAAAACATCCGTACTATACTTCCTGAGAAAGAAACTGAAGTCGGATCCTTCCTTTATCCAGGAACACAGAGAAGATATTTGCGCTTCGATTCAAGACCGGATTGTTTCCATTCTGATCAACAAACTTAAGCAAGCCGCAGATGAAACTGGCATTCGACAGATAGGTATTGCTGGTGGTGTATCAGCCAATCACGGCTTGCGCACTTCATTACAGGAACTCGCGAGCTCTCAAGGATGGACCATTTTTATACCTTCCCTCTCCTACTGCACCGACAATGCCGCTATGATTGCCATGGCGGCACACTATAAATACCTTGCGGGTGACTTGTGTACTTTTGATGCACAGCCAGATCCCCGGATGCCATGGTGATCACCATAGACCATTAGCATAGTACCGGGATCGGCCAACTTGTTACCAGTGAGTGTGGCTAACCTCTCTATTTCCAACCAAAGGTTAGTATTCCCTCATAGCTCAGAATCTGAACGATACCATCACACCGAGCGGGAAACCGTAAGTTTTCCGAACCGTTGCTCACACTGCCTATTACTCATCAATGAGTTTCTTCTTGAGTTTTGAAAATTCATCTTCGGTGAGCATACCTTGATCCCTGAGTTGCGCAAGACTTTTGATCTTTTCCAGTATTCCGGCACCCATGTCGTCATCTTTCGCTCCAACATTGGCAGTGGGCTTATCCGCTTCAAGCTCAGTCAGTTCCTCACCTGCTTCGACGATGTCTTTTTCTTTGATCTCACGGGCATACTTCTTACCTTTTTCAAACATCTCATCATATACTTTGCGCAGCCTGGCTGGATCAAAATCTAAAAAGGTACCACCCGTCTCAAAGTGTTTCTTGAATACTTCACCCAACGAATAAGTCGAGGCTCCTGATAACACCGCCAGTGTTACACCACCAATGGCAGCACCCACACCCGGAATAAACTTGATGGCTCTGGCTCCAACCCTAGCCATGACCGATCCAGTGATGGCAGTGATGACAGCTTTGAGCTCCGTATCTTTGTAATCCACTTCATATACCTTGCATAACTGTCTCACCATATCAAGCTGTATGGCGCTGACCGCAAAAATATCAGCTACAGGTACGGGAATGAGTCCTGCACCCATGGACCACATCATGTGGCTCCTTATGATGCCATTTGCTGTTGCTTGTTTTGATTCCGTCTCCATGCTTGCTTAGATGATGATTAATAAAGTTAACAAGAAAGCACCGAAATCGACTTGAATCTTCGACTGGCCAGGTTAGGTAAGCCACAAAGCACTCCTAATCCTCTACTAATCGGACCTTTCTCATCGCTTCTGAAGCTCATGGCACATCGTCGATCGACAATCTCAAACCCTCGGTATGAGCTCCAAAAGCCGGCGCATACATAGACTGAATGGTACCAATACCGTGTGAGAAATCGCCTCTTTGGGATACCCTCAGAGCATATTGTATGACATAGCGACCCCTGGGTAAGAAGTCAATAAAAATATCAGTGCCTGTATCAGAAGTCGACTGATAATAACCTAACCCATTCCTCCAGTGATATTCACTCAGCACATCCAGTGGCTCAAATGCACTGGCGCGTTGATCCTGTACATGAATAAACTCCATGTCTTGTTCCGCGGTCAAAATCAGTTGGACAATCACTTTATCACCAACCCGCAATGCTTCCTTGTCTACCTGGACAAGGAAGCGTCCCTGATCATCAAGGCGCTCTACCAGCATATGCCTCTGAATGGACAATGGTGTTCCTGATGAATGAGCAACCTTATCTATATTCTCTAAATATTGCCAATAAGCGGATCCCCAAACCACCTGGCTACCATTGTTCTTGATGGCTACTGCTCCATCCTTGGCCCGAATGTCTTCTGCTGGGATCTGTCTTCTGATATAAAGACTTGACCTAGCCGATCCAGGTAGGGAAGGTTCTACTGTCCGTCCACCAATCAATACCATAGGATCTGCTGCATGGTCTAACCAGTCTGACTTGCCCATGGTCAATGCCCGAATGGCAGCAGCTGTAGACTTGGTACTCTCCCATCTGCGGGTGCGCTTCTGATTGATGAGCCAGACTTTTAATTGTTCTACTAGAGCAGGATCACTCTCAACCTCGGTAAATACTTGCATGAGCAAAACGTGAGTTTCCACCGGTGCTTGCGACCAAAGGTATCCTTGTGTATATTTCCAGTGAGGCCCCTGGTGGGCGTCCATCAATAGTTGTTCTCTAAATGATTTGATGAGCAGTGCAACGGTAGACGGATCATCTTGACGATGTAGGAGGAACGTAAGCATCGCCTGCTCTAACAAAGATTTCGTCATCCAATGCTCGCGTGCAGTGGCTAGGTAGAATTGCCACATCTTTCGATGATCATTTCCTATGGGGATGTCAAGGAATGCTGATCTGACATAAAGATAGTGAATGATGATGCTTGACAGGTGGTCGTCTTCTCTTTTTATCTGACGCTTTCGCAAGCGCTCTTGCTGATCCTGGTACCACTGAAAAGCACGCCCATCCAAAAAGTTTATGGCAGCATTGATGAGTGCTTGGGTTTCTGCCGAAAATGACACATTCCAGGATTTCAGGTAGCCAAATCCTTCTACAATGTATTGGGTGATATATGTATTCGACCTACCACCTGGAAACCAAGAAAAGCCACCATCTGCCTTTTGTCGATCCTTCAGCTTTGATAAATTACGCTTCTTTTCATATCCCAGAGTGTTCTTTTCAAGAAGCGAGGCTAGCTTGGCCAATTTGGCTTCTTCCGATTCCTTGGCTTGTACCCAGGGAGTCTCCGCTAGCTTTGCCGATTTTAGCAATTCATGTACTGCCAATTGTCCTTGCGATTGACCAGTCAGCCGCCATCGCTCAAATGTCTGGTCAAGATCTGGATGTGCACTCAAGATCTTTCCTGCCAGCTCATGGATGAGATAGCGATTAAACATCTGCTCTGCCGATTCGTGAGGATATTCGATGATATAGGGCATCGCCTGAATGGCATACCAGGAGGGATTGGGCACGACATCCACCACAAGGTTCGTGTGCTCTAATGTCGAAGATCGGTTGTTTAACAGTCCCTCAAGCCTACCTGTTCTTTCCTGGCCAGCTGGTACAGTCATCACGACCGACTCTGTGATAAGCCTACGGTTTTGCAGGATCGGCCAGACATCCCGCTCAGCATCTGAGTGAACACCAGATGTCGCCTGGATCGTATACTCGATGGGACGTAGATGATCCGCGGGTATTTGTACGGACCACGATAACTCCTGGCTCCCACCTGGAAGAAGCGTCACAGATTGCACTTGATCGTCTAGGACAAACATATCGAGCTGTGTATCGTCGAGCGCATCCTTTAACACGAGCATAGCTTCAACCTGCTGGCTTATTTCTGTCAGATTGTCGACTTTTGCTGAAAACCTAAAAGTATCACCGGCTCTGAGAAACCTCGGACTGTTGGAGGTGATCATCAACTCTTTCTGACTAATAATTGTTGATTCGTGGTATCCTACCTGAACGTTGGCAGTATGTGCCAAGCTCATGATGCGCCAGGTCGTCAGTGCATCATTCATCTCGAATTCAAAAACCAGATTTCCAAACTTATCGGTTTTTAATTGTGGGAAGAAAAATGCGGTCTCTCTAAAGTTGTCTCTGGCAGGTATCACCTTCCCCCTTGTTGAAGGACGATCTTCTTTATCGGATAATGCCACTTCACTTTCCTCAGCTGAATTGGCCACAACGGAAGACTGGCTGAGCATGGCATCCTCACTGACCTCCATAGGCATACCCAATTTTCTGGCAAACCACATTCGGCCTTGAAGACTCTCCAAACTGGGATACCGTTGTTGCGGTGCGGAATGAAAAGAATGCCAATGCCTGGCATATAGTCTGGCATGATTGGCACCAAAGCTAAATGACTGGAGTCGGGCCTTTGTACCAAAAATCGGGTGGAAACTCCTCTGCCATTGATGTGAGACAAATTGGTCTAATGAGGCATCATACATGCCCACCAATAGCTCTGCCCATAATGGATCAGATTGTGCACCACTGATATTCACCTGCAAAATCTCCTTTGCACCTGGTTTCGTTTTGTCCCTTAAATTCCGGTAGTTAACGACCAGTTTTTTGTTGGTCCATGGCACCCTGATATGCACTTGCTTGGCGCTTATCCGATTCTCGTGAGCGAGGATTAGATGGATGGTAACTCCACCCCTATCCTCCTCTCTTATCGGGATTGATATTTTGCTCCAACCCTCTACTTGTAGCCAGTTGCCCTCCTCCAAAACACCTTTTCTTTCCACTTGCCAAAATAGTCGTCCGTCCACCGGACTTGCCAGATGAATCAAGGCCTCTTTACCGGGTTCTACGGTCTGTGATGCTGTCGGTAAGAAAAGCAATTCCTCTGCTGGCACAAAATCCTCCTGTGGATGATATATCTTGATGTATGTTTGATCGGTGACAGAATTTTGGCCATTGAAGGCTTGTACGGAGATTCGATAGTGCCCAGTGGGTATCTTTTCTTTCCATTCAATGACGCCATTACTGGTCTCTTCGTAAGTCTGTTCCAACACCTGCTCCAACACTTTCCAGTTCTGAGGATCGGTTGGTTCGTGTTTATACATCGGCAATAAAGACCGTAATTCGGTGCTATCCATCTGAGAATGATCCGGAAATGGCCAAAGTCGAGGTCGCCTCCAATTTGCTGGTCCCGCTAGACGATGAATTTTGACAACACCTTGGACGGGTACTGGGACACCTGCAAAATTAGTAGCTGAGATGGCCAGCGATCTAAAACTGTCTCGATGCATGATCTCCTCAACACCCATGTTTATTTGAAAGGGTTGTTGGCCCACTTTCAAACTCATTTCATCTGACTGTGTCTCACCATTGAGATCCGTCACCTCAGCGACCACGCGATACTGGTATCGAGGCTCAAACCAAGACTGCTTCTCTTTTTCCCGTAGGGTGAGAAAGCTGAATGAAAAGGACCCATCGCTACCGGATATGGTGGTTCCATTGGCAATTTCCTGATCTGGGATGTCCATATTTGGCCAAATCCTTGAATGATAAGAGTGATAATAGTAGGGAAGCATTGCCCGCTTAATTACCCTGTACCTGACCTGTGCACTTGCAATATCAACTCCAGCAAAACTTACAGACTTCCCCTTCATCGCGACCGAATCACCCAGCATGATATCACCGGTGGGTGCTTTTAAAGTCACATAGAATTTGGGCCGCTTGTAAGCTTCGACACGAAAAGTATGACGATGACCACTCAGGTCACTACCCAAACTATAATGTCCCTTAAGGCCCTCCCGAGGAAGTTGAAAACTGCCGGCAATAGATCCAAACTCATTGGTGCGATGTGAAGAGGTGGATACTTGCGTACCGTTGGCATCGTACAAAGTCATCGATACCTGTCTGCTTTTTAAGATCGATGGTTTTCTGTCACCATCGTTCTCTAAGGCAATGCCCTTAAAAAAAACCGTCTGTCCAGGTCGATAAATGGACCGATCGGTGTACATCTGCAGCCGATATCTACTTTGCTGAGAAGTGGTCACGGGATAGAAGTACAGATTGTCTATCCAGGATTCATCTTGGCCTTTTGTCAGCTTTAGACTATAGCTGCCTCTAACTTTATCCAGATTCGGAATCTCCGCCTTGCCATCGTGATCTGTAGTAGTTCTTCCTTTTCTCTGGAAGTTAGCAGGTCGACTATGATCTTCACGCTGATACCAGGATACCTCAACGCCTTCCAGAGGAGTACCTGTCTTGCGATCCACACAAAGCAAGGTTCGCTGATTGATCCAGTTCATCTCAGCAAGTGCCAGACGACTCACCGTAAAATGATTGACCGTCACTGCACTGGAGTCCATCGTAAAGTCGGGAGTGGAGCTGACCAACATGGCGTAGTATCCCTTCTCTAACGGAGGTATGATAAACTCAGTACTGTGCGGTCGATAGTCCTCAGAAGATGGACATTCGACTTGCTGGTCAAAGACCGACGGCTGCCTCAAAAGCGCTGAGATCAAGTGGTCATTTCGGCGGTCATTCAGTGCCAAGCGTTTGTTTTCGTCTGCCGGGAGTTTTACTGATTTGACGTATAGTTTCCCCAGATTGCGATAGTTAACCAGGACCAAAGCATGTTGGTTGGGTAAAATGGTCTCTTCGACGGTAGCGCGGAGTGATTTCTCTTCGATTCTCCCAATGATGTGTCGACACAAGTCTGCTCCATAACTGCTTGGAAACCTCTTAATGGCATGGGTACATTCTTCATGGATCTTTTTGAGGAGCGCTGGATCACTGCCATCATCTTTCTGCATTAGCTTGCCTTGTATAGCGGCAGTAATTTGGCTATTGGCGGGGTGCTTGGCATATTGCTTTTGCAGGGCTTGCAATGACTGCAGGTATAGCAGATCCCGATTTCTTAAGGTGGATGCTTTATTGGCATGTGACAATCGTCTCAGATCCCAGTCGATCAACACTGAGGGATCTTCGTCATCTCGATGGTTATTAAGTATCTGCTGAAAGAGAAGCAGGGAAATCGTCTGGGATTTATCTTCGCCAGACTCAGGGATTTGCAGAGCCAGGAATGTGTCAAGAGGTCCCAGGAAGGCCTCATCGTCCATGGGCAAGGCATCAAGTTGAATGGGAAGTGATGGTCGTGCTTCAGAGTAGTACCTGACCGCACGATGCATCAATAAGTCCATCAACTTGGTCCAAAAGGGCGGCTCCTTATCGACATGTATGACCTGTCGATACTGTGAGAGGTCGACATCGATCAGATCAGCCATATGCAGGGAAGCCAGATAAGTCTCATCAATGAGGTTGACCAGTTGAGAGCGAGACATGTCCACTACATCATCTGCCTGACCATCCTGTTCTGTAGCTGGCAATCTCCAAATGTTATCCATGGCATACCTGTGATAGGCTTCAGCCAACCAAGACTTTAGGATGGCATTGGTTGCTGGATCAAATTGGTCTACTACTTCTTCCAGCACATGGCAAGTCCGAAGGATTCCATCCTCTGAGAGGGCACCTTCCAGTTCACTCTGGGCTATGATGGCACGGACCAGATCACCTTTGCGATCTGTCTGCTGAGCTTTTTGTCGGATCCTCTTCACCAGCTCGAGGGCAGTCTTTGGCTGATTCAATTGCTGGATAGAATCGAGCTGTTTCCACTGTTTTTCGAAACCTGAAGTGGTCGTTGTCATGGTGTCTTTTGCAGGTGTTTTACAGCCATACAGCATTGAGAGTGTGCAAATCGAAACGACGAAAGCTAAGGAGAAGCAGTTGGATTTCGTGAGTAGCATGATCTCTTTTTTGACTGATAGATGTCACAAGAACGTTATTGGGGGATGCAGCCGTCTGCATTAACAGAATGTTAACCTGCCCCATGAATGCTCATCCCAAATAGTACCGTCCAACATCCACTTCTTTTTCAAGGGCCCTTTCATCCAATATGAAGTCTAACAGTCTTTTGGACCAATAAGGTCCCAGTGAAGCACCTTTTGTGCCTAGACCATTAAGAATATAGACGTTGTCATAATCGGGATGCTGGCCCAGGATGGGTCTTCGGTCCTTCACAGTAGGACGAATCGCCGCCTTGTGTTCGATGATCTCAAAGGGAATCTTCACGAGATCGGTCAAGGCCGCCTCAAGCAGATGCCGTATACTTTCAACTGGAAAGACGTGATCCAGATCCCAGCTATTCTTTGCTCCAAACCAGTAAAGGTCATCGGCCAAATGAATCAAGAAGAACTTCTTTTTAATGATCTTATCGGCATTGAGTGAGGGAATGTGCACTAGGAGAATGTCGCCTCTTGAGACATCGAGCAGTGTCGATCTAAAAAGTGGATTTCGCTGTAGATTTGCCCCTTCGCAAAAAATGACTGCGCCAGCCTGTACTCCACGGTATCTTATCTCACTACCCATTTGTAGTGCATCGGGGTCAAATGTCGCGTTTGATAAGGACCCCTTGCCGACCCATCGATCACGCGATACGGTCAACAACAGGGGGATCTCTAGTTGATAACTCTCACACACTTCCCCAAATCTCCAGTGCTGGTCCAGCAAAGCAAATGCCCCCAAGTGAGGATCATCGACCATATACTTTGCATATTCAGGTAGAGCTGATCGGGCCAGCCAATCTGTCTCTTGTTTTTGATCGGGAAAAATCCGGATGATATTGCGCGCCCTTATCAGCTGACACCCCATGTATTGCTCTAGGTCCTGATAGGTCGAAAGTGCCACGGGCAGCAGCGTGTCGTACATCCAACTTTTGACATATCGTCTGCCAGTGATCGGGTTGATAACACCGGCTGCAAGCCGGCTAGAACTATGGACATCTGCATGGTCGATGATGTGAAAAGACCGGTTTCTCCTCTCCAGTTCATGAGCGACCAAGGTCCCGGCCAGTCCCTGCCCAATGATCAGAAAGTCCACTGCCAATCCTGATGCACCGATACTCACAGTTGATCCAGGGCTGCTCGATCCTTTTTCCTGAGTCCTTGAACAACCAATTCGTAGGAGTGATCAATTAATTTACATAAAAACTCCTCGGTCAAGTCTCCCTCAAAATCCACTGTGTTCCAATGACGCTTATTCATGTGGTAACCAGGTGCCACTTCGACATGCATCTCTCGATATAGGGTGGCCTTTTCGGGATCGCATTTCAGATTGACCGACAACCGTGGATTATCGAGAGTGGTGATGGCAAAAATCTTATTCATCACTCGAAAAACCAGGGTCACATCATCGAAGGGTAGGTCTTCGGAAGTACCCTTCTTCGATAAGCAATAGTTGCGGAAGCTCTCAATGTCCATCACTTGTGCTCTTGGTGCCCATAGTAAGTGCAGATGCTTTCAAGTATTTTACCTTGTACCCTATCATATATCAGGGATTCGTGGATAACAGCTCCCTCATTTGGAGACTGATGGCCCTACAGGCATCTCGCGATGCTGCAGCAAAATCCTCGCTCTGGCCACCAGCATAGATGATCGATCTAGATGCATTGACGAGCAGGCCTACGTCGCGATTCTTGCCATTCAAATAGACTTCATTAAGATTTCCACCTTGACTTCCCACCCCAGGAACTAAGAGAAAATGATCGGGTGCAATCACACGTATTTGCTGTAATGCCGATGCCTGGGTGGCACC
This sequence comes from Saprospiraceae bacterium, assembly GCA_965223025.1. Lineage (GTDB taxonomy): Bacteria > Bacteroidota > Bacteroidia > Chitinophagales > Saprospiraceae > JABDMH01. Next base: position 1,530,252 of record CBDCVP010000023.1, on the reverse strand, counting down.
CACTACAAACATCAAATTGTCGGGAGAACCCCACTCCATAGTCCTTCGCAAAACATGTTCGAACAAATAGGAACCTGATTCATCCTTGTTGAATTGAAAATCCTGCGCACCCTTATTGGAGGTTAGTGCCAGAAGAATCACCCATTTGTCCTCAAACTCTAGAAATGGTAAGATGGAGTCCCTTCCCATATAAGGTGCCACGGTGACCGCATCAAACTCAAGTGTTTCAAAAAATGCTCGTGCATACATTTTGGCAGTATTTCCGATGTCACCGCGTTTGGCATCCGCAATGGTAAAATGAGTTTTTGGAATGTAAGCAAGTGTTTTTTCTAAGGAACTCCATCCCTTGGGACCCAAAGCCTCATAGAAAGCCAAGTTAGGTTTGTAGGCAATGCAATGATTCTTGGTTGCATCGATGATTTGTCGATTAAATTCGAATTGGGGATCTTCGAAATCGCGTAAATGTGGAGGGATTTTTGCGAGGTCGGTATCCAGTCCAACGCATAGAAATGACTTTTTGGCCTTAATAAGGTCAATGAGTTGAGTTCTGTTCATGTTTTATACAGAAAGTAATTGGGGAACACTTTTAACAGTCCACTGATTCTACACATATGATCTCTGCGACCTGGCTCTTAACTGCCTGTTCGAGGCCAGCTTTCATCGTCATCTGTGTCATTTGACAATGTTTGCACGCGCCTTTCCATTTGACTTGTACTATAAAATTATCGGTAATATCCACCAGCTCAACATCTCCTCCATCGGTCTCAAGGTGAGGGCGAACTGTATCTAAGGCCAGCTGCACCCTCCTCCATAAGTTTTCTTTGGTAGTTGCTATCATGTCCATACCTGCTCAATAGTGCCGATGTTCAAATTTAGGTATTTACCTGTACTATCTTTGAGGGTGCCATGTGTTTATTTCGGTAAGCAACTTTTTCGATTACTTGTTGCGTCACTCTCCTCCAAATGCTCTGGATCTGCGGAAACCGGTCATCCGCAACGGCAGGTTTTCCTGCTTCGCCGGCCTCCATAATCCCCTGAAAGATGGGAATCTGTCCCAGCACTTCTACACCTCCTTGCTTAGCTAAATGTTTTCCCCCACCTTTTCCAAAGAGATGGTACTTGTTCTCCGGTAGTTCGGCAGGTGTAAACCACGACATATTCTCCACCACACCCAAGATAGGTACATCCACGGAGGGCATCTTGAACATATTCATTGCCTTGAGGGCATCCGCAACCGCGACCTTCTGCGGGGTTGTCACAATCACCACCCCGGTTAATGGTACGGTTTGCACCAAGGTCAGTTGGATATCACCTGTGCCAGGAGGCAAGTCTATGATCAAATAATCTAACTCAGGCCAAATACACTCCTCCAAAAATTGCTTGAGAATTCCTCCCAATCGCGGTCCTCGTAACACCACCGCCTGCGCTGGCTCGACCACAAAACCAATAGAAATAACGGGCAGTCCAAAGGCCTCGAGAGGTACAATTTTTTGTTTGCCATGCACCTTTTTTACTTGAGGTCGCTGTCCTTCCAGCCCCAGCATTGTTGGTATGGAAGGACCATAGAGATCAGCATCCAAAATTCCCACTTTGAAACCGGACTGCACAAGACCGAGTGCCAGATTTGTGGAGACTGTTGACTTACCTACGCCCCCCTTTCCAGAGGCTACAGCAATGATCTCCCTCACCTGAGGCAGTATAGATGATCGACTCCTACTTGGATCCGACTGATTTTCAAGATGAATATGCACCTCGATGTCAGGGTACACCTCATTGATGGCATGGATGCAGGCAAAATTGAGAGAAGCTTTCTGCTTGGTGTCCAGTGGCTTTGCAAAGGCTAGGGTACATCTCACCTGTCCCTGATCCGTATGCACCTCTCGAATTCGCCCCGATACCACAATATTCTGACCCGTCAAAGGGTCTGCTACTCCCGCCAGCAAAGTCATTACTTGATCCCTATCAATTTTCACTGCTTCTTTTGATATTTTTCACGAATTATGTAGTCAAAGATAACAAATGCATACTCAGAATGCGATGGTGTATTACCATGCTTTCAGAGCGACTTACATATAAGGAATTAATTTTATACATTCGCTATAAATGAGGATACACCAGCAATTGGAGGGCCTTCCGAGCTTCCACAACGCCATTATCACTTTTGGTTCGTTTGATGGAGTCCATCATGGCCATACGGAGCTAGCGCAATTGATGAAAGAAAAAGCTGTGGAGGTCGGAGGAGAAACAGTCGTGGTGACTTTTGATCCTCATCCACGTCAAGTGATCTATCCCGGGGATAGTGATCTGCAGTTGTTGAGTACCAAGGAAGAAAAAATCCGTTTATTTCACCATCTGGCAGTCGACCACCTGGTATTCTGTCCTTTTACCATCGAGTTCTCTCAGATCAATGCTGATGAATATATCACCGAATTCATCATTGAAAAATTTAATCCTAAATACATCGTGATCGGTTACGATCATCGCTTTGGGAAGAACCGAACCGGAAATATTGACTTTTTACGCAGTTATGAAGCTAGTGGAGGATTCCAGGTGCTGGAATTAGCACCGCAGATGGCTGATAAAATCAGAGTCAGTAGTACTAAAATTCGCAATTTTATTGGTGCTGGGGAGATGGAGAAGGCTAATAGGTTGCTTGGGCATCCCTACTTATTGAGCGGAGAGGTCATCAAAGGTCATCAGATCGGAGAGAAATTGGGATATCCCACCGCCAACATTAAGATTGGCTCGAACCTAAAACTAATACCTCCAAACGGCATTTATGCCGCATATGTGTACCATCAGGATACAAAGTATGATGGTATGCTTTACATTGGCAATCGCCCCACAGTCAGCCCGATCGGGCAACAATCGATTGAAGTAAATATTTTTGATTTTACCGAAGATATCTACGGTGAAGAAATTTTCGTCGAAGTCTTAGGATTCATGCGTGACGACCAGGTTTTCAGCAGCCTTGAAGGTCTGCAGAAGCAACTTGATCTAGATAAAGCTCACGTATCAGATTATCTCCAATCTCTGGATTCAATATCCCAGTCAACAGCGATCGTGATTCTCAATTACAATGGTTTGCATCATTTGCAGACACATCTTCCATCTGTAGTTAGACTCTCACCTGCGCAGATTATTGTGGCGGATAATGGATCAACAGATCAATCAGTATCCTGGTTAAAGGAATATTATCCCAATCTCGAGATTATAGAGATGGACACCAATTATGGATTTGCCGAAGGGTATAACGTGGCACTCAAGAAGGTGCGACATCCCTATTTGGTCCTGCTAAATTCGGATGTTGATGTGACAACTGGATGGATGGAACCGTTGCTCGATCACTTGAGATCGGACGCTGCCGTTGGGGCATGTCAACCGAAAATTAAATCGTACGATCAAAACAATACTTTCGAATATGCAGGAGCTTGTGGCGGATTGATTGATTGGTTAGGGTACCCGTTCTGTCAGGGAAGAATACTTTCAGAAGTAGAGGAAGACTATGGTCAATATGACCGCACTAAGGAAATCTTTTGGGCAACAGGAGCTGCCATGGTAATAAGAAGAAAAACATTTGTAGACTTTGGTGGATTTGACGCTTCTTTTTTCGCGCATATGGAAGAAATTGATTTGTGCTGGCGAATGAAAAAAGCTGGCTACCGAATATCTGTCGTTCCAGTATCTGTGATATATCACAAAGGTGGTGGCACCTTAAATTATACCAGTCCACGCAAGACTTATCTCAATTTTCGAAACGGAATGACTCTGCTCTTAAAAAATGAACGGGGCTTGAAGTTACTTTGGATGTTACCGCTGAGATTGGCGATGGATCTGTTGGCAGGTATTCGGTTTATTTTTGTCGGCGAAGGAGAAAACGCACAGGCGGTATGGAAAGCGATGACCTACACTTTTAGGCACATCCCTGAGACATGGAAAAAAAGAAAGCGGACTGAGCAACTGATTAAGTCTTTATCGATCGGACCGGATAACACGCGTGCTGGAAGATATCTGGGCAGCATCGTTTGGGAGTTTTTCGTGTTGGGAAAAAAGAACTATCGTGAATTGAGAAAGATCTCTTCCAAACCATTTCCATGAAGCATTTCGGTGAAATGATCTATGTAGATGATGATCTCATTGTGGTAAACAAGTCTGCGGGAATGCTATCTGTACCAGATCGACATGATCCTGAAAAAGCCAACTTGGCAAGCTTTATCGAAAGTAAATATGCTGATGCCCGACCATTGCACAGACTGGATTACCAGACCAGTGGGCTGATTTGTTTTGCTCGCGGCACAAGTGCTTTTAGACATTTTTCTGCGGCCTTCTCAGGGCACACCACTGAAAAATATTACCAGGCCCTGGTGCTGGGTGTTCCCAGTCGGGAAAATGCATTGATCGATGAGCCACTACAGAGGAAATCGCATAAAAATTATGTGATTGTATCCAAGAATGGAAAACCTGCTCGGACTTACTATCAACGGGTCGCTTCTTTTGGCACTTATGCTCAGCTTAGCATACAAATATTGACTGGAAGGACGCACCAGATTAGAGTACATTTACAGTCTATAGGTCATCCACTGATGGTCGATCCTGTCTATGGTGGGAAGTCAGCATTTTATCTATCGGAAATAAAACCAGCCTACAGAAATCGACATTTAGAAAGGCCTCTTTTAGCTAGGACACCTCTGCACGCCAATAAATTAGTCTTGCCAATGCTTGATGGTGGAAGTCAAGAATTTTCGGCTTCCCTACCCAAAGACATGAAAGCAGTTATCCACCAATTAAGACGCAGTAGGTCTCGTTGAAACTCGAAAAATGTCAAGTACTGGAATGGTAAGGTCCTGATGTGTGGATAATTAAACGGTCATACAAACATCTAAAGAAGAGTAGGTTGAGCGTATTATAGAAAGTGTGCATTGAGTTTGTTTACCCTCAAATGATCCCACTTGTTGAAGCCCACACATCCCTACAGCCACCAAATGAATTCGCGCTTGATTTCAGAATTTTTCCCCAAGCTCCATCCAGCGTTCTGTCTTGATCTCAATTTCAGCAATAATCCTACCGATTTTTGCAGAGGCAATATTAATCAGGTCCATTTCGAGTCCAGTACTGGTCAATTCGTCTTCTAGCTCTTTCTTTTGCTTCTCCAAGTCAGTGATCTCACGCTCCAATCTTCGAAATTCATTTTTCTCACGCTTGGAAGGGCGTGAAAGAGTTTCCCCGGCCTGGGGTACATCTGGCGGTTTTTTTGATGTACTTTTTGGTGACTTGTCACCGTTTCCTTTCTTCGGATGTGTCAATCGATAGGTGGTGTAAGTGTCGTTAAAATCTTTGACTTTTCCATTACCTTGAAATACAAATAGGTGGTCCACCAGTTGATCCATAAAGTATCGATCGTGTGACACTAAAATTAGACAGCCACCAAATCCTTCTAGGAATTCTTCAAGCTTATTTAGTGTCAGCAGGTCCAAGTCATTTGTGGGTTCATCCAGGATTAGAAAATTGGGGTTTTTGATTAAGAACGTCAATAGGTAAAGCCTTCTGCGCTCACCACCACTTAACTTCCTGACAGGTTTATACTGAACATCAGGAGGAAACATAAAGAATTCTAAAAACTGTGAGGCCGATATCTTGGATCCGTCGGCAAGGACTATATATTCAGCAATATCTTTCATCACATCGATGATTCGTTTATCTGAAGCTACAGAGATTCCGGCCTGTGTGTAGTAACCGAATACCACGGTATCACCTAAATTAATCTTGCCTGCATCGGCCTTTTCTTTACCTGTCAGAAGATTGAGAAATGTAGTTTTTCCCACTCCATTGGGTCCGACGATTCCGATTCGATCGCCCTTCTTAAATGTGTAGGTAAATCCATCTAAGATCGTCAGATCATCATAGGCCTTCATCACATGCTTTAGTTCCAGGATCTTTCCTCCCATTCGACTGACCTTGACCTGTAAGTTTAAATCCTGGGATCGAGGTCTGCTTGCTGCCTTTTCCTTTAGGGAGTAAAAGGCTCCGATTCTTGACTTGGATTTGGAAGTACGAGCCTGGGGGCTCCTGCGCATCCATTCCAATTCTTTCCCTAGTGCCGCGTTCACCTTCTCAATTTCTCGATCGAAAATAGATTCTCTTTCTGCCCTTTTCTCTAAAAAATAGGCATAGTTGCCACGATGCCGATATAGCTTACTATCGTGCAACTCTAACATCACATTGCAGACGTTGTCGAGAAAGTATCGATCATGTGTGACCATAAATAATGTGGTAGAAGTCTGCACCAAATGGTTCTCGAGCCACTCAATCATTTCGATATCTAGATGATTGGTGGGTTCATCCATAATCAGAAGATCAGGACGATCTGCTAAAGCAATGGCAATTGCCAGTCGCTTTATCTGACCACCTGATAATGAGCTTACGACTTGGTCTGTATCTACCATTTCGAATTTTGTCAAATAGGATTTCAAGGTCCGATCATAATCATAAGCATTGAGCATGTCCATACGTAAAGAGGCCTGCTCCAGCATTCTTTTGCTTTCTTCGTTGAAGGTTGTGGACTGTAGAGCTAATGCTCTTTCATATTCAGCTATGGCTTCATGCACGTGAGCGTGCTGTTGACGGATGAGTGCCTCGATTGTCATGTCTTGCTGGAAGGTTGGATCCTGCTCCAGAGAACCGATGCGCAAACCGTCTTTGATGTAGATCTTACCAGAATCAGGTTGCTCTCGACCACTCAAGATCTTCATGAGTGTCGATTTGCCGGCTCCATTATTGGCGATTAGAGCCACTCTATCACCTTTTTTGATGGTGAATGAGAGGTCTTCAAACAGCTGATGCTCCGGAAAGTTCTTTGATAGATTTTCAGCGGCAAGGTATACCATAAGATGCAAGGTAGTATTCCTCAGAAATATTGAGGATACAATCCCTTATGTGAGGACCGTACAATGTTTCATACAGTCCATTTCCTTCATCTCCATTATGAGGTGAAGCTGCCTACTGGGCGCTCCCGCTTGATGCTATTCCAAGCCATGCGAAGGGTTGCTTCAAACTGGCTGTATTCTAACCTCAGCTTGCCAGTCTGATGAAACTTGACCAATCTCATGATCGGATAGAACGTGAAAGACAGCAGCATCTCATTTGGCAAGTCTTTGATCAGTCGATTTTGTTTTCCACGGTCGAAAAGGTTAAACAACGGAGTAAAATAACCTTCCACATCCTTATGGTCAATCTTGTCGATGATCGGACTATTGGCAAATTGCTCTAGAAAGATAAAGTGATCGGGTTTGCGCAAGAAGTACTGATATGCCTTGCGAAGAAGAATTTTAAAGCTTTCATCAATCGGGAGAAAACCTTCATAGCCAGTAAAGATGTTGTGATGAGCATCTCTTTGGATCTTGAGATAAAGCTGCCGTAGGAGATCCTCTTTGTTCTTAAAGTAAATGTAGATGGTTGCGGGTGATACATTGGCTTGCTTTGCTATCTGAGACATGGAAGTTTCTGCCAATCCTTTTCTGTTAATCAGATCAATGGAAGCATCGCAAATAGCCTCTTCTTTCTTATTATCTCGTGAGCGCATAGGGTTTACTGGTATTTGGTGAATAGTTGTTCACTTTAAGAGCAATAGCTATGCCACAATAAAACAACAATTACATTGCAAAATGTTAAAATTGATGTGCAATTCCAGTACTGGTTTGTACTGATAGCCAGACACCAACGTTCACAGGTGCAGGATGCAAGATCTACTGACTGAACATTCAGTTAGTTTCAATGGCTTTCCTACCAGATTGTAAACCGGCGAACTAGGTAGCTAGGTGGATTATTGCTGAAGGGAAAGGTAGTGCGCAATTTCAGTGACTGCAATGTAGGATATGATTGGTCTGAGATTGTCTTCACACCATCTCTGTAGCTTCTTGATTTCTTCCTGGGATAGTCGTACGAGTGATTTCTTGAGTTCTTTACGAAAAATCTTGGGATCAAAACTCACTTTCTCAAGAATAATTTTGCTGTACGCAAGCCAAGAAGTTTTTTTATCCATCGCTAGAATTTTAGATTGCTTTCGACCTTAGAACGAGGGAATCGCTACGGTGTTTTCGAAGATAAAGATTATTTACCTCTTTTTCGCATCTTATGACTTCTTTTTGACAAATATCTCGCCTTGATTACACTTTTCTTTTGGCTGCGTTTCTGATCTCCTAAGAGCTTGTCAATCAGGTCTTCCCGACCAAGTGAAACCAGCTTCTGTCTGATCCTAGACCAGTGTGTGCGCTTGTACCAGAAAAAATAGATATGTTGATTTTTCTTCTCCCTGCCAGTCCGAGCCGTGTAAACTGATTTGAGCGTATAGGGGTGCAATCCTGAGTAATATATCACGGTGGCTACGGTCATGGGAGTTGGCGTAAAGGTCTGTACTTGCTCAAGCCTGAAGCCCAACGACTTAGTCACTACGGCCAAATTTGCCATGTCCCCTTCATCACATCCCGGATGACTCGAGATGAAGTAGGGAATCAAAGGTTGATCTAGGCCGTGCTTGGCATTCAGACGATCGTACTTCTTCTTGAAAGAACGAAAGTGCTTAAAGGAAGGCTTACGCATGACTTTGAGTGTATCGTCGGACGTATGCTCAGGGGCCACCTTGAGACGACCACCGATGTGATGACAGACCACTTGCTCTAGATACTCATCCATGGAACCATCATCTTGTGTATTGTATTCATCGACCAATAAGTCATATCTAATACCACTCCCAACAAAGGCTTTCTTCACAGATGGATGGGCATCAACTTTACGGTAGATATCGGTCATCGCTTGGTGACTAGTATCCAGGTTGTTGCAGACCACAGGATGAATACAGGATGGACTGACACATCGATCACAGATCGACTGAACTTTGCCTTTCATCTTGTACATGTTGGCCGAGGGACCACCCAGATCGCTGATATAGCCCTTGTAGTCGGGCATCTCGGTAATCTGATCCACTTCTCGCAGTATCGATTTCTCCGAACGACTGGCAATGAATTTGCCTTGATGGGCAGATATTGTACAAAAGCTACATCCACCGAAGCAACCACGATGCATATTCACACTAAACCGAATCATTTCATAAGCGGGTATAGCACCCCGATTGCGATATTTCGGATGTGGTAATCGGGTATACTGAAGATCAAAAGACCGATCGATCTCCACCTCTTGCATGGGAGGGAAAGGCGGATTTACGATGAGCCGTTTTCCTTGCACGACTTGACTGAGTCGATCGGCATGCACTTTGTTTGATTGCTGCTCGATCTTTTTGAAATTTGCAGCGAAGGTTCTTGTATCTCGCTTGCACTGTTCATGCGAAGCCAAATATTGGTCCAACCATTTCTTGTTGGTAGGCATATCCAGTTCGAGGGACTGCAAATAAGCAGTCTGCCGAATGGTCTTCAAGGCTTCGAAGGGGACTCCCCGCTGCAATAGGCGGAGGATCTCCCTGAGTGGCATCTCCCCCATACCATATACCAGTAAATCCGCACCACTGGACACCAGTATCGATGGCATGAGCTGATCCGACCAGTAGTCATAGTGGGTTACGCGACGCAGCGAGGCTTCTATTCCTCCAATCACAACTGGCACATCCGGATATAAACGTTTGAGAATCTTACTATATACAGTCGTAGCGTAATCTGGTCTGAAACCGGCTTTCCCTCCTGGAGTGTAGGCATCGGTCGATCTTCGTCTTTTGTTGGCAGTGTAGTGGTTGACCATTGGATCCATACATCCGCTGGTTACCCCAAAGAACAATCGAGGTCTGCCCATTTTTTTGAAGTCGCGAAGATCATCCTGCCAGTTAGGTTGTGGTACAATCGCAACCCGCAGTCCCTCATCTTCGACTATTCGTGCTATGACCGCGGTTCCGAATGCCGGATGATCGACGTAAGCATCTCCGGAGATCAATATCACATCGAGCTCTTCCCAACCACGCTGTTCTACTTCTTTGCGAGTGATGGGCATCCAGTCGGCGAGGCTTCGATGCTCTTGATCCATGCCACAAAGTTAGAAATTACTAACAGGATGGTTCCTCCCCCTCTAGGTATTCAGGAATCCACCTTGATCGAAATGGGGAGGCCTGTACATCTCGAAAATCATATTTTTGCGTAAAAAGTGCTGGTGAGTAGATTGATTCTCCTAATGGTTCTAGTGGTCAATCCTTTGATCAATTGTCTTTGCCAAGATGTCGGTACGGAGCACTTACTGAGTACTGCTGAATTTCTGGTGCTCAGGGATAGCGTGTCAGATCTGATATTGCTCGATGTCCGTACACCGGAAGAATTGGAGAGCGGTCACATCGATGGAGCCCAATTTTTGGATTATCGTGGTCCTGAATTTGTCGAGCAGCTCGAGAAACTCGACCGACAGCGCATCTACGTGATATACTGCGCCAGTGGGATTCGCAGCAGGCAGACTTGCCAAATGATGATGGGCATGGACTTTGACCAGGTCTATGATTTGCGAGGTGGCTACCATCAATTCTTACAAGATCTACGGGATGAGTAAATACGTTCAGATTTTCTTAGACGGATACAGGGGATATGCCAGCTACCTGTGGCAGGAGATCTCTGAACCAAGCGTGCATAATTACTTCTATTGGTTGGTTTTGGTATCTCTCTTCTTCTTGATTTTGGAATGGTCACGACCATGGCGCATCGAACAACCTAGGTTTAGAAAAGATTTTTGGTTGGATGCATTTTATATGTTTTTTAATTTCTTTCTCTTTTCCTTGATTATTTATAACGCGGCGAGCGATGTCGTAGTTACGTTGATCAATGATGGCATCAGAGCTGTCTTTCACGTCGATCTCCAATCTATGAATCCGATGCGATCTTGGCCACTTTGGTCAGTGCTTTTAACCGGATTTGTCATTAGAGATTTTATCCAATGGTGGGTACATCGGCTATTGCATAGATCTGAGTGGTTATGGGAATTTCACAAGGTGCATCATTCTGTAGAGCAAATGGGATTTGCCGCACAACTTCGCTACCATTGGATGGAGAACATTGTATACCGGTCAATCGAATATCTTCCACTTGCTTTGTTGGGTGTTGGCCTCTATGATTTTTTTGTTATCCATATATTCTCACTTGCAATTGGTCACTTTAATCATGCTAATATTACGGTGCCTCAATGGCTTTCCTCCTGTGTGTTGGGTGCTCTGGTTGGTGTCGCGATAGCTTGGGGTGCATTCGAAATCAATCTGGTCGAGAGTGCTGGAATACTCAGCAAACTGATAGTGGTTTTGATATCTACCGTCCTTTCTTTTATAGTGTTTGGATCCTGGATGCGTACAGTTTTTAACAGCCCTGAGATGCACATCTGGCACCACGCCTATGAGCTGCCCGGGGATCGTAGATATGGTGTGAATTTTGGGTTAAGTCTGGCAATCTGGGATTACATTTTTGGGACTGCTTATGTGCCTGCTTCTGGAAGAGACATCCGTCTGGGGTTCCCTGGGATTGAAGATTTTCCAAAAGATTTTATTTCCCAAAATATACATGGAGTGGCAAAAAGTAGTACGAAGGAACGTCATTCCTAAGTTATCTCCACCTAATCAAATCGGTAGATCCCAAATTATTTATTGTCGGTCGATCCGCACCAACATGCCCTTATATCCGGATTTCTACTAAGCATTCCAATCTTATTTATGTTTAATGGGAAGCGTGATCCAATGATATCCATCCTTGGCGATCAGTCGTTCTGCCGATTCAGGACCCCAGCTATTTGCTGCGTACCTGGGCATAGCACTGGAAGACTGGTTCGACCATGCTTCCAAAATCGGCATCACTACCCTCCAGGCTTCTTCCACTTCATCAGAGCGCATAAACAAGGTAGCATCTCCGGTCATCACATCATTTAATAAAGTTTCGTAGGCCTCAGGTTGCTGGTCTTCATACTCCTCACTGTAATTAAATACCAGGTCGGCAAGATCTAGATCCATGTCTAAACCAATTCTTTTGGACTGAAAGCGTACTCGGATACCGGTATCAGGGGAGATGCTGATGACGATGCGGTTAGGTTGTAAATTGTCCGCATGTGTGCCCGAAAATATGCGATGTGGTACAGGTCTAAATTGTACGGTAATCACCGACATTTTTTCTGGCATGCGTTTTCCCGAGCGTACATAGAAAGGAATATTCTGCCATCGCCAATTGTCGACGTAAAATTTAACGGCCGCATAGGTCTCTGTGTTTGAGTGTTTATCCACTTTATTCTCTTCACGATAACCCTTCACTTCCTCACCTTTGATCCAGCCAGCACTGTATTGGCCACGTGCTGTATGTTCGAACACTTCTTTTAGGTCGTACTTACGTATGGCTCGCAAAACGTCGAGTTTTCGGTTGCGGACCTCGTCGGCGGCAAAAGAGATCGGCGGTTCCATGGCTGCAAAACAAAGCAATTGGAGCACGTGATTTTGGACCATATCTTTTAGGGCACCAGACTTATCATAATAGCCTCCTCGGTCACCCACTCCCACCGTTTCAGACACCGTGATCTGCACATGCTCTACGAATTTTCGATTCCAAATCGGTTCAAATAAAATATTGGCAAATCTAAAAACCAGCATGTTCTGTACAGCATCTTTGCCAAGATAATGGTCAATGCGATAAATCTGGGTTTCACTAAAAATACCTGTCAGCAGCTGATTGAGTGCCTTGGCACTTTCTAAGTCATGTCCAAATGGTTTTTCGATGACGATTCGGGACCGTAATTCATTTTGACAGACACCGGCTCTACCCAGTTGCTTGGCGACTGGTTCGATAAATCGCGGTGCGATCGCCAAGTAAAATATCACATTTGTTTCTGTGTTCCAGCTAGTCTGGATGTCCTGAATCCGATCGCTTAGTTGGTCATAACTTAGCTCATCATTGATGTCTGAGTCCAGGTAAAACACACGCTGCTTAAAATCATTCCAAACATCGGGATCTACTTTACCTCGTCTAGAAAATGCATGGATGCCGTCTAAAAGCTCCTGCCGGTAGGTCTCATCAGTATAATTGGTCCGCCCCAAACCTAGAATCGCAAATTTCTCCGGCATTTGACCGTCCAGGTGTAAGTTGAGAAGAGCTGGAATCAGTTTCCGCTTTGTCAAGTCACCACTGCCTCCAAAAATCACAAAAATGGTCGGGTGGTCATTTTTCTTATCCATTCGATCCTAATTTAACTGTAACGATGCAATTGCAAAGCACTCGCATTGCCAAAGAAAGACTCCCCTATTTCAGGTTTTCCTCTTCGATGATCTGCACTTTTTCCAATCTTCTTTGATGTCTTTCGGAGCCAGAAAATCTGGCAGATAAAAATTGGGCAATAATATCTTTTGCTAGCTCGATGCCTACAATTCTCTGTCCCAGACAGAGTACATTCATATCGTCATGTTCTACACCTTGGTGTGCAGAATAGGCATCGTGGCAAACACCAGCCCTGATACCCCTAAATTTATTGGCGGCGATCGAAACGCCAACACCGCTCCCACAAATCAGGATTCCCTTATCTATTTCTTGCTGGATCAATGTCCTTGCTAAGTCAGATGCCTTGTCAGGATAATCAACGGGTTGTAGGTCATGGGTACCAATATCGACAACAACATATCCAAGTCCTTGAAGATAGGCTTTCAAATCACTTTTATAGCCAAAGCCAGCATGGTCAGAACCGATGACAATTTTTGATTTCATAAGAGAAATGCACAATCTACTCTAATCCCAACAAGTATATCACCAAATAGGTTTGGGAATGGTGAGACGCGCCTTGAAGCTTCATAGTGTAATCAGAAGCGAACATAAGCTTTGCCACTGATTTTACCAAGGTTACCTTCAAAAGATCACCGGTTGCTTCCGTTGATTACAGTCGAGATTTATAGGATGCTATTATTTACACACTTGACTGATAATCAAAAATATATGATGAGAAATAGAATGTGAAATTGTCGATATCTATCGTTAACTTAGTTGTGCTATGAAAATCCGAAACCCACTTCTACTAGCGCTGGCTCTGCTGTGCGTACATCTTGACGGTCAACCTGTTTCCATACTTCATAAGCAGGGCCGTTATTTTCTCACCGATGGTCAAGGAACAGTCATCTCTAAGCAATATGACTGGATTGATGAACTTGCCGGAGGCAGGTACAAATGTTGCCTCCAAGGTAGGTATGGATACCTTGATCAAACTGGCAAGATGACCATTCCATGTATTTACCGGGATGCCAAACGGTTTATAGATGGTTATGCTGCAGTCGCGTCCAGCCATGGATATTGGCTCATTGACCTAAATGGCAAGAGAATTAATCCGGTCCCCTATCAAGAGTTGATTGTGGAAAACAGGGATTGCATCAGAGCCAAAGTCAAAAATAAATGGGGCTTGATCAATGGCAGGAATGAAGTGCTTCACGCTTTTGAGTTCGATCAAATGCGACCATATTCCAGTGGAATGAGCATCGTTACAAAGTCGGGCAAGGTTGGTGCGATCAATAAACATGCAGTATTGACCATACCCACTATATATGACTACATCCCAGATTTTCAGGAAAATTTCTCCTGGAGGTTTGAGGATGATCGAGCCGGAATTATCAACACTAAAGGCGAGTGGGTAGGTGCCCCGATTTATGAGTCTGTGTCTTCATTCAGGAATGGTTTGGCTATGGTAGTCATCGGTGGCAAGACCGGATATGTGGATACCACTGCCGAAGTGCAAATTGTCCCTCAATACGACAAGGGTTTTTTATTCGAATCGAATTATTCGATGGTGTCACACTCTGGTAAATGGGCCATCATTGATCGATGGGGTAATGTGATATCACCATTCGTTTATGACTATGGCAGTGCCTTTGTCGGAGGCCGCGCACTAGTGCCCAAAGACGGTATGCACGGATTTATCGATCCTGAGGGAACATGGTTGATAGATCCTACTTATGAGGATGTATCCTTTTTTGACGAAAACTTGGCTGCTGTCTCAGTTCGAGGATTATGGGGACTTATTGATGACTCCGGGAATTTTCTGGTTGCTCCATCACTAAAAGCCATCAATCCTTTTTCTGATGGCCTGGCCTGTGTCAGGTCCGATCAAGGATACGGCTTTGTTGATCGGAATGGATCACTCGTCATACCTCACCAGTATGGCCTGTCATCGGCATTTCAGAACGGTCTTTGCCACATAGATTTTAAAGGCAAGCAAACCACCATAGATCGACACGGAAATGTGCTTAGATCTGATCATTTGGTAAACTAGCTGAGTTCTCGAGATGATAGGTTTTTATCCAGGTCATCACTCATAGTAGATATAATAAAGTAAGAGCAAGCTAGACTACAGTTTTATTACTCGGTGTTGTAGATATAGCCACCAGGCAAACAGCCATATCACCATGGTGTACACCAATGCCTGCAGAAATGAGCCCAAATGATTTCCAAATATGGGTTGAAATATCGCGCTGTATATCCATGGATATGCGCGTGTTCCATCGATTATTATTAGGGAGAGGGTCTTCAAGACCAGACCCGACATGACAAAAGAAATCAGTGGATTAAGCCCAAATGCCCGAAATATATAAATCCAATATTTCCAACCCTTGTCATCGATGATATAAATCAATGCTGCCAGGAATAAGGATGCGAGTCCTCCGGAAAATAGCACATAGGAGCTTGACCAGATGGGTTTATTGATGGGTACTCCCAATAGATGCAAGGTTCCACCTAAGATTGTCGCCAGCAATCCGTACTTGCACAACTGCAGAATTTGTGATCGATACCCATCCGCTTTCTGCAATACCTGACCGATAAAATATCCAAAGAGGACGGTCGCTACGGAGGGTAAACTACTCAGCAGACCTTCAGGATCAAACGCTAACCCATATCCGTGGTACATATGGTTTTCGCCGACAATCATGAGATCAAGAGACCTCACCACATTTTCTTCCAGAGAAAAAGGATTTGAACCACCAAAGAGCCACAAAATGATTGTGTAGACAACTAGTATCGCCCAGAATGCGACCTTATAGCGATTGCCAATTGCCACAATTAACAATCCCGCCATACCATAAGCCACCGCGATCCTCTGTAAGACTCCAAAAATCCTGAGTTCGGCCAGAGATTTTGAATAGAAGGGAAACCAATTTAAAAGCATCCCGATTAGAAATATCAGGGCAGTTCTTCTCACAATTTTCAGGACCCAGGAAGATCGTCTGGTCTTGTCAAACTTTCGAAAGGAAAATGACATGGAGAGGCCGACGATAAAAACAAAAAAAGGAAATACTAAGTCGGTGGGAGTGCATCCGTCCCACTTTGCATGTCTTAGGGGAGCAAACACATAGTTCCAACTTCCCGGTGAGTTAACAATGATCATAAAAAAGATCGTCATGCCTCGCATGACATCGATGGATAAGATTCTATCTTTCATAAATGCTATGCCAAATCAAATTTGATAACAAATGGGATCTGAGGGGAAATTCCTAAACTTCATTTCATACCAGCACCACTTGGAGTGGCATCTAAAGGTCTAAATTAAAATTTGACCATCTGCCCTACTAAATGAAAAAAGGAAGTACTCAATTATTGAGCACTTCCTTTGTATGTACTTACTCTCGCTTCAGAGAGAGAAGATTTATTAGTATCTAAACTGATTAACCTTTCGCTACTACCTTTCTAGGTCTGCCCGGTCCTCTCTTAGCAGCGGCAGGTTTTGCAGCAGCCTTTTTGGGTCTACCTGGTCCTCTTTTAGCGGTGGTCGGTTTTGCAGTAGCAGCCTTTTTCGGTCTACCCGGTCCCCTCTTCGCAGCGGTAGATTTTGCAGTTGCGGCTTTCTTCGGTCTACCCGGTCCTCTTTTTGCGGTGGTCGGTTTTGCAGCAGCAGCCTTTTTAGGTCTACCCGGTCCCCTTTTCGCAGCCGCAGGTTTTGCAGTAGCAGCCTTTTTCGGTCTACCCGGTCCCCTCTTCGCAGCGGTAGATTTT
This sequence comes from Saprospiraceae bacterium, assembly GCA_965223025.1. Lineage (GTDB taxonomy): Bacteria > Bacteroidota > Bacteroidia > Chitinophagales > Saprospiraceae > JABDMH01. The sequence continues at coordinate 1,513,285 of CBDCVP010000023.1, read as the reverse complement.
GCAGTTGCGGCTTTCTTCGGTCTACCCGGTCCTCTTTTTGCGGTGGTCGGTTTTGCAGCAGCAGCCTTTTTAGGTCTACCCGGTCCCCTTTTCGCAGCCGCAGGTTTTGCAGTTGCGGCTTTCTTCGGTCTACCCGGTCCTCTCTTTGCTACCGCACTTTTTGTCGCCGTACTAGCAGCCTTTTTAGGTCTACCTGGTCCCCGCTTGGCAGTGGTGGATTTTTTAGGTCTACCCGGTCGTTTTTTGGCAGCGGTTGCTTTCTTTGCTGACTGCTTCTTTTCTGCGGCTTTTACTACTTTAAGTGTCGAGCGCAAATCCTTAATTTGCGTGGTGATCACTTTTTTCTGAAAATCCAGTTTTTTCTGATCTGACCTATACTTTTCTATGAGATCGGTCAATTCTTTTGATGTTAATTCGGCCATCGTAGCTGTTATTAGTTTAAACAAGATGATTTATAAATCGCCGCAAAGGTAAGATCTTTTTCGAATATTGAACCTGCATCGTCAAAATTTGTCAAATACCCGGCAGACGAACTCACCCAGCAAGCATCATTTCAGTATACAAATATTATTCCAATTATATGTGAATTTGAAATTATATGTACTGACAGGGATGGTACACCCTATCGACTTGCTCGACATACAGATAATAAAAATGGATCGGATGATCTATCATCAAGCAAAAATACTGCTTCTCAGATGGAAGCAATGTGGTAGATATGATGGTATATCCCAGCTCAGATTTTTATCCTCGTTGTCGATTGTTCTGAGCCGCACCGATGAAACAACCTGGAAATATAGTGAGTGAAAATTACGGAAAGAAACTACTGAACCCTGCGCCAAGTTATGGTGAATTGCAGCAATAGCATTTTTTTCATTGGCTTGGATCGCGTTCGTGCCTGGTCTGGCACAGGCTGCATCACCTTTTATATATCATATCTGATGGTCATTCTCTCAAAATCACTTGGCTACCAAATCCTCATAGAGCCGGGTCGAAGCTCAGTATTGTCTCTTCAATCCACCCACAAATAACCTCCTTATTAGGAAGACATACTCAGTGAAGCAGCGCTCCTCATCTGGCCGATCTGGTGTCTGATTTTTATGTATATTGACATGAATTAAATGACAATACAATGGGAATGTTTGATGATATTAAGAAACTGTTATTCGGTGTAAAATCAGTTACCAAATCCGCAGCTGAAAAAACGGTGGAGAAGGGTAAGGCTGCAGGAGCAAAGATTGCTGACGAAACCGAGGAGCTTTGGGACAAGACCAAGGATGTCGCTGAAGATGTAGGAGAAAAGATCGTAGACAAGACAAGCGAAGCCTGGGAAAAGGCTGTGGATTCTACCGAGGAAATCAGGGGCAAAATAAAAGAAGAGGCTGCTGATCTAGTGGAAGACGTAAAAGATGTGGCTGAAGATGTAAAGGATGTGGCTGAAGATGTTGGCTCAAAGATCGCAGAAAAGGCTGGTTCACTTTATGAAAAAGCCAAAGATATGGCTGAACAAGTTGGTGAGAAAATTCAAGAGAAAAGCGATGAGCTGCTTGACCGGGATGATGATGACGATGTAAAAAATACTGATGTCGACTCATCTAATCTTGAAATTGATCTAGACCAAGAGACCAAGATTGATGATTTATTTGATGATCATGTGGTGCCAGAGCAAGCAAACGATCCAGGTCTTGATTCCGAACAGGTCGCTGCTGCCATTAAAAAGGATCCCTCATCGGAGGGCACATCGGCAAAGAAGACCTTAGTCAGCGAAGCAAAAGAATCCATCGATAAGCTCAGTGATAAACTGGATCGTACGGTCGAAGCAGCGCAACAGATGGCCGATGCCGATGAAAAAACCTATGAAAGCAGGGAAACTCCTTCGGATGCATTGAAAAGGGATGCCGTGGCTGATGATGATTTTTTTGCTAAAGCATCGGCCTTCGCAGATGGAGATTATCGGAAAGTAAGGGATCCTTACGCTCCTGATACTCCCGAAATAGTCGGGCGTGTTGAATCTGATGACAAAATAGATGAGGGCACGGTGCCTGGCTTTGAAGATCTAGATGGTGATGGAAATGAAATAGTGGACGACGCTCTATTGTTGGATGAGGAAGAATGAACCTCATTTCCTGAGGCTTCTCTTATAGTTTCTAATACATTACCGAAAGAAATACTATCCTGCAGCATTTTGTCACGATAGATTGCGATAGTCATCGGCAGTATTTATCATTTGACATACTGAAAATTAGTGCCACGCTTTGCGATCAACTTTTGATCCTCTTACGCCTTCGTCAACTTTTTCGCATATATATATACCTCAGGGTACGGGTTATCATGCCTTGAGCTGTCCCATACCTCAAGTACCCGCCAAGTATCATTCAAGTGCGCTGCTTCCTGATTTTTCGTATTTCCTTCCTCAAGTTCCTGACCCTCGACAGTATCCCGGGGCTGTCGCTAGCCTCACAGTCTTGCAAAAGTTCTTCCAATTCTTCGAGTAGGTAAGGTTGGTCCTTTGCAATCTGAAAGATAATCAGCAAGCTAAAAGATCGCACTGCAATCGGCTCCTTTGCTGAGTAGGCCAGTCTAAAGCAATGATCATAAAAAATGCCTTGCCAGTTAGTGGGGATCTTCACAAATTGAAGGAGTCTTATCACATTTCTCTTTACAGCATCGTGCTTGGGGTTGGCCAAATGCTTTTCTAACTCCTTAAATTTTCCCTCAATTAGAGAGGGATTGTGTTGCACGCAATGATTTACCACCCAGGAAGCATTCTGTACTACTCGTTGTTCACCATTACAAAAAAGAGCAAATAACTCATCGAATCTATCTTGTTGGTCCCCAATATAACCCACTAGGCCCATCGAGTCCTGGCGACTGAGTCGTCCTGACAGAATTTCTTTGATCCTCATCAAGATATTAGTTCTTATACATTTGATTGCCTGCAAAAGTAATAAATGAGGAAGGCTTAAAAGTCTGGATTGACAAGAAAAGATGTTGCGTCCTTGCACAGCACGCTGGGACACATGACAAATGCTATTGGCAGTAAGTTTGCTTCAGTGTGAGGCTTTAAGTCTATCAATTTTGGGGCATTGAAGGTCCTTCTCAGGGCCGTCGCCATGCGTCAAATCAATCTATCAGAAACAGGACCAACGATGGATATAGCATTACGACCAACAGAAAGACGACCTGAATTAGTACGAACGGCACGATACCGCGGTAGAGATTTACGGTGGTTATCGATGGTGGAGCTACCCCTTTAAGATAGAAAAGTGAAAAACCAAAAGGTGGTGAGAGAAAAGAAGTCTGTAAGTTTAGTGCGAGCAGAATTCCGATCCAGATCAAATTCATATCATAGGCTTCAAAAATCGGTGCGACTACTGGTACAATAATGAAAATGATCTCGATAAAATCAATGAAAAACCCGGCTACGAAAACGACCAACATGACTAATAGAAGGAATGCATTGGCGGACAAGTCTGCTTCCTGAATGAGGTCCACCAGATAATCATCACCTCCCATACCTCTAAATACCAAGGCAAAAGTCGTGGCTCCTAAGAGTATGATAAACACCATACAAGTAAGTCGGGTCGATTGGTACATCACCTGCCTAAGGATGTCCAAGCTGAATTTGCCTTGCAAAATAGTCAAGAGCGTAGCTCCTAGAGCACCAACCGCTGCAGCTTCTGTAGGAGAGGCAATCCCGGCAAAAATAGATCCCAATACTGCTACAATCAACAACAGGGGCAGCACGAATGCTTTGATGATCTTTGCCATCCAACCACTTCCTTTAAATGCGGCTAGCTCTTCTTCTGGTATGGCTGGTGCGACTGTTGGGTTGAGTTTAGCCACAAGCAAAACATATATTATATAGCATATAACCAGAAGGACACCGGGAATTAGAGCAGCTGCAAAAAGATCTCCCACAGAAACATTCAGGACGCTGCCAAGAAGAACCAGTACCACGGAAGGTGGAATTATCTGCCCTAAAGTACCTGCCGATGCGATCGTACCAGTGGCAAGCTCAGGGCTGTAATTTCTTTTCAGCATCGTGGGTAATGAAATCAATCCCATTGTGATGACGGTAGCACCCACGATACCCGTGGAAGCAGCCAACATGGCGCCAACCACCACTACCGAAATGGCTAAACCACCCCTGACCTTTCCAAATAACATGGCCATGGTCTCCAACAAACTTTCTGCAAGTCCTGATTTTTCCAGCATAATTCCCATATAGACAAACAGGGGGACAGCAATCAGTACATAATTGCTCATGACGCCCATGATACGCGAAGGCAGAAAATTGAAAAAATCGATGCCCAAAGTGAAATAACCGAATATCACCGAAAGTCCTCCTAAGGTAAATGCTACAGGAAAACCAGCCAGGATCAGAATAAATATGCAGGCAAATAACACGATGGCTAGTTGTTGCTCGAGCATTTAGTGGGTTTTGTTGGCTTCAAAAATGTGTGAACGTTTATCCAAGAGCACCGCCAGACTTTTCAATAGTACTGACACTGCCTGGAGAGCCAGCAGGATAAATCCGAACACTATCACAAATTTTATCACATATCTTGCGGGCAAACCGCCAGGATCTGGAGAGGATTCCCTGATCATATATGCATTGAAAGCATACTTATAAGAGGAGCGAATGACTATCGCGCACCATGGTAACAGCAGAAATACAATGCCCAGAATATTAATGATTGCTTTCCGTTTTTCAGAAAATTTGCTGTAGAACAAATCTACTCTTACGTGGGCATTCTCCTTGAAGGTATAAGCTGCTCCAATCAGGAATACGACGGCAAACATATGCCACTCAAACTCTGTAATCCAAGCCTTTGAGGTACTGAAGACATAGCGTATGACCACATCAAAACAAATCACTACCACCATCACCGTGGTCAACCAGGAAGCACCTTTTCCTGCTTTATCTGAAATCCAATCAATGGCTTGAATGATGAGTCGGATACTGATCTTATTTAAGTGGCTGATATGATCTCACTGTAAGAGCATCTCGGTTCAAAAGATAGGTAAAAAGAACGAAAGCCTGAGCTGAGGACCAATGGGATGTGCATAAAAAAACCTACATGATTTAGGAAATCACCAACAACCATGAAAGTCTTGGCTTCGCGCCCGGTATCTTAGTACCAATAAAACTTATGGACCTATGGTTGTTGAGCAATTTCCCATTATCGTAGAACGTGGTTGTGGGATGGATGTACACAAAGATACTGTTGTTTGCACTATTCGAGGAATAGATTTGCAAACCCAGACAAGAACCTTTGCCACCTTCAGTGAAGATCTGATTGAACTGACATGTTGGCTTCAGAATAATGGAGTAACACATGTGGCCATGGAGAGTACCGGAGTGTATTGGAAGCCAGTGTATTATATGCTTGAAGAATTTTTCGAGATGCTTCTGGTCAATGCACGTCACATCAAGAATGTACCTGGTCAGAAGACGGACAAGAAAGATTCAGAGTGGATCGCTAAACTCTTGCTTAGCGGCCTGTTGAAGGGGAGTTTTGTTCCACCTGAGCAGATTAGAGAGATCAGAGTACTGACTCGTCATCGACGCAAACTAATTGGCAAGCGCACTAGTGAGAAAAATCGACTTCAGAACATCTTGGAAGATGCAAATATTAAGCTGTCAAGCGTTGTGAGCGATGTGTTTGGGGTTTCAGGTCTGGCTATGGTGACGGCCCTGTCGCAAGGACAAACAGATCCAGGTGCACTGGCACAACTGGCCAAAGGTTCACTGGTCAGAAAAAAGGACAAACTCAGCAAGGCACTCGATGGACGAGTTACGGACCATCATCAATTTATGCTAACCTTAATATTGGAATCCATCACCCACATCAATAATCAAATAGCTCAACTAGAAGCTCGACTGGATTCATACCTGACAGAAATGTCAACACAAATCGATCTGCTCAAAACCATTCCCGGAGTTTCCGACAAGAGTGCAATGAGCATCCTTGCTGAGATTGGCACCGACATGAGTCACTTCCCGTCACATCGACATTTAGCATCTTGGGCAGGTGTCTGTCCGGGTAATAATGTGAGTGCAGGCAAGAAGTATTCATCTCGCATCACCCATGGCAATAAGCATTTAAAGACTGTGCTGGTGGAAGCCGCCTGGGCTGCATCCAGATCGAAGAATCACCCCGAAATGTCAACTAAGTATCGAATACTGAGTGGCAGACTCGGTAAAAAAAAGGCTTGCATTGCCATCGGACATAAGATCCTCACTGCCGTATATCACGTGCTGCGGGATCAAGAGCCATACAAGGCATACAAAGCAGATTCCAAATATTTGGAGGTAAAGAGAATGCGTAGGATAGAACGTCTAGAGAGACAACTAAGAAAACTTAAAAGGACATCTTAAAACAAAAGGTCGAACTTTTTTTGGTGGTTTAACTCCCCGATAAAAAAACTGACAGCAGATGCCTGAGTACCAACAAATGATGCCATAGAGCTCGAAGAAAAAATTACAATCTTTCCTTTCGTTCAACCCACTAATCAACTACAGTCATGATTTGATGCAGAGAGACTTACAGAAAAAAGGTCGAACAAAGCAGATGTTGTTCGACCTTTTTTGATTATCGGTCAACGATGGACTTTCAACCTACTGGTTGGAGAAGTAAGACTTCTCAAATTTCTCCCCATTCTCTACTTTATCTAAACGTTCTTTCATGGCGTTAGAGACTTCGAAATTGTTCTCTCGTGCAAAAATCTCCTTCAAAGCAATTAGTGAATTTCGATCATTTGGATCCAATTGTTCTACTTGCTTGAAGTATGGGAGAGCTTGACTGAACAGGTTTGCAACCTCTTCTTTTTTCATATTAAACTTCTTGGTACCTTCCTTAGAGTAATCATCAGCCAGGGCATTCATCTCTTCGGTAACTAAAGCAGCTTTATTGTAGTATAAAGCACCAAGGCTGTATATGGCATCTGAAAAATCCTCTTTCTTTTCAATCGCTTTGCCATAGTATTCATGAGCAAGGTCAAAGTATTTTGACGCTTCGGTATAATTGCTGTCCTTGTAACTTGCCTGATAGAGTTTATCATATACATTACCTAGGGTCGAATATAGTGATGGATTCTCAGGTTCCTTTTCAATGGCCAGCTTCAATTTATCCTCGAGCACATCTGTCTTCTGCAATTTCAGATAGTGATTGATCTCCGTAAACAATAAGCCGAGATCATCGGGGTATTTCTTGCGCGAATTGTTTAGGATCTCTTCAGCACCAGGTACATCATTATCGATGGTGAGCTTGTACATGGCATCATATACAGATGGCTTGTCGTAACTCTTATCATAGAGTTGCTGGATGTATGACTTGGCAGTCTCCTGTTGGCCAGCACTCATGGCTGCCATTCCCGTGATATAAATCTGATTGTCATATTCCTCCTGTGGATCGAGGGGACTTTCCGCTTTATTCTCTTTTAGGATCTTGTGAATATCGAGTACAGACCTAAAGGCGTTAAACGCCTCCTGATAGTTTCCTTGTTCGTAAGCTGCCAGTCCTGATGTGCTAATGCTTCCGATGGCTTGTGTCAGTCCATCAAGTGCATTCTTCCCACCAGGCTCAATTTCCAGTGCTTTCTTATACGCCTGGAATGCAATCATACCTCCATTGGGTTCTAGATCCTTAAATTCGGGGTCCAATAATTTTTGGCCTTGATTATAGGCACCGAAGGAATTGTAAATATCTCCCATCAGGGCCCAGACATCAGGCTCTGATTTTTGATCCGATTGCTTCACCGCATAGTCGATCAGGGTCTTCGCCTCCTGCAATTTGTCACCTGAATTGGTCTGATCCAAATTGAACGCGTTCAGCGCTCGCTTTGCCTTTTTAAATGCCTTTTTTCCATCCAGGCCTTCAAGGTCTGCCTGGGCATGACTTACGCCCAATACCAAGAGAACTGAAAACAAGGCTAAAATGATCTTTCTCATTGTCATTGATTTGATAGTTAAATGCATGAATTTATTCTTAGTATCCATTCATAAGACAGTATGAGTATGTCCGACTCTATTGTTAAAATGTTAATCAAAGTTAGTAAAATGTTAATTCCCTTTCCTGCTATACCTATACTAATATCCGAACGCTTGGATATGGTCAGCAACCACATTCAAAACACGACGAGTGGGATCTTATTTCCCAGCATCTCCGGTTACTCTTCCTCCTCATCAGGTGATTCCCGCACAATGGCAAGATCAGCAATCTGGTCCTTCTCACCAATATTTATCACCTTGACCCCTTGAGTGGCTCGACCCATAACACGGATACCATCTAACGGCATACGTATCATAATGCCTTCCTTACTGGTAATCATTACATGATCGCCGTCGTATACAGCCTTAATACCGATCAATGGACCGGTTTTATCGGTCACCATGAGCGTCTTAACTCCTTTGCCTCCTCGATTGGTGACGCGATAGTCCTCCAAAGCCGACCTTTTACCATTGCCCTTGTCCGAAATCACCAGGATAGATACTGCCTCTTCCGGATCTACACACACCATGCCTATCACTGCATCGTCTTCATCGTCGAGCTTCATGCCCCTCACTCCGGCAGCCGCTCTCCCCATCGCTCGCACCTTTGTCTCCGAAAAGCGAATAGCACGTCCGTGGCGGTTTGCCAGCAGGACTTCATTTTTGCCATTCGTCAACTTCGCTTCGATCAGCATGTCCTCATCTCGTATGGTAATGGCGATGATGCCATTGACCCTAGGCCGTGAGAAGGCCTCGACGGAGGTCTTTTTGATTAAACCATCCTGTGTTGCAAAAACGATGAAATGGCTATCCAGAAAGGCCTGATCTGCAAGGTCTTGGATGATGATGTAGGCTTTCACCCGATCATCTTTGGGAAGCTCGATGATGTTTTGGATGACTCTGCCCGTCGATGTTTTAGTAGCTTCTGGCACTTCATAAACCCTCAACCAATGACAACGACCTTTTTCGGTGAATAACAGTAAGTAATTGTGCGCATGTGCAACAAACATGTGCTCGATGAAGTCCAGATCCCTCGTTTTACTGCCTCGAGATCCACGTCCCCCGCGTCCTTGCAACCGGTATTCATCCACCTTTGTGCGCTTGATATATCCAAGGTGAGATATGGTGATGACCACCTCTTCATTGGGAATCATGTCTTCAATGCTTATCTCACCTTCGGCAAAGGTTATCCGGGTTTTGCGCTCATCTCCATACTTCAGCCTAATCTCTTCAAGCTCCTCCTTGATGATATCACGCTGCAAGTCCTCACTAGCTAAGATTGCCCGGAGATGCTCGATGGTTTTCTGAATATCCTCATACTCACCCTTGATCTTGGCCCGTTCCAAGCCAACCAACTTCTGCAACCTCATCTCTAGGATCGCCTTGGCTTGAATCTCAGACAAGTCAAATTGAGACATCAAACCTCCCTGTGCCTCCTCCACAGTCTTGGATCCGCGTATGAGCTTGATGACCGCATCCAGATTGTCCAATGCGATGAGTAGCCCCTCCAGCACATGCGCCCGTTCTTCTGCTTTTTTCAGATCAAACTGGGTGCGTCGAACAATGACTTCCAGACGAAATTTTATAAACTCCTCGATGAGTTGTTTCAGATTCAGTACTTGTGGGCGGCCATTGACTAGAGCAATGTTATTGACACCATATGAAGACTGAAGGGCTGTAAACTTATACAACTTGCTCAAGACGACATTTCCAATCGCATCCTTCTTCAAGTCCACTACGATGCGTATGCCTGTACGTCTGTCGGATTCATCCCGAATGTCGCTGACACCAGTGATCTTACCATCGTTGACAAGATCAGCCATCTTCACAATCAGATTGGCCTTGTTCACTTGATAGGGCACCTCTGAGATAATGATCTGCTCCCTTCCTGTTCTTGTGACATTGATTTCAGCAGCTCCTCGCACCACCACCTTGCCACGCCCAGTGCGATAAGCATCATGTACGCCCGAGAGACCATAGATAATGCCACCTGTGGGCATGTCTGGTGCTTTGATGTATTGAAACAGATCATCAATCTCAATATCTGGCTGATCAATAGTTGCTATAATGCCATCGATGACCTCATTGAGATTATGTGGCAGCATATTGGTTGCCATTCCCACAGCAATCCCCGATGCACCATTGACCAACAAATTTGGGAAACGTGCCGGAAGTACGGTGGGCTCTTTGAGAGAATCGTCGAAATTTAGTGCAAAGTCGACGGTATCTTTCTTGATATCTTGCAAGAGTTCATCTGAAATCCGCGCCAATCTCGCCTCTGTATATCGCATTGCAGCGGGACTGTCGCCATCGATATGACCGAAATTGCCCTGCCCATCGATCAGCGGATACCGCAGTGACCAATCCTGCGCCATCCTCACCATCGCATCATAGACAGACGAATCTCCATGTGGATGATACTTACCCAGCACCTCCCCTACCACTCTGGCAGACTTCTTATGTGCCTTATTATAGGTGAGTCCCAGATCATGCATACCATACAGTATGCGTCGATGCACCGGCTTGAGACCATCTCGTACATCAGGAAGAGCTCGAGCTACAATCACCGACATCGAGTAGTCAATGTAGGCAGCCTTCATCTCGTCTTCGATGTTTATCGGTATAATTCTCTGGTTATCAGCCATTAAAAAATTTTGAAAGTTCGTTACTAAAGCGGTGCGAATTTACAAAAAATTGATGAATTTATGTGCCTCAAAACAGTCTATTTTGAAGCGCCTTGACTGGAGATTTTTGCAGGGCAATTCAGCATCTATGATCGCTCCCAGATGATGATGACGATTCCTTCAACCTCTGGAAGTGGGTGTTGGTACAGCCCATTGAGCACAATGAAAGATCGGCAAAAGAGCCTTGGTAGAGTACAGACCATTGGGAAAGGCTCTCAACCTAATGAAGCGAAGCATAGTGGGAGCAAAGGACCACTCATGCTAAGGATGAAACAAAGATTATCTTAGCGACCAATCTACGGGTATACGATGAAGCACCAAGAAGTGAGGCCTTATGATGACCAGGCTACCAAAAAGCAGCAAGTCCGAAAGATGTTTGATAACATTGCTCCCAGCTATGATAAACTCAATCGTTTGCTCTCCCTTGGAATCGATGTACGGTGGCGTCGCAAGCTAGTCGCGTCGATAGCCGATGCGAATCCATCAAAGATTCTGGACATCGCCACTGGAACGGGAGATGTGGCCATCATGCTGGCACAAGAGATCCCGGAGGCGAAGATCGACGGCCTCGATCTTTCCGACAATATGCTTGAGATTGCGAGGACCAAAGTAGCCAAAAGGGCCCTCGAGGCCCAGGTAACGTTTGTCCAGGGAGATTCGGAGAAACTACCATATACAAACAATACCTTCGATGCCATGACCGTTGCATTTGGAGTGAGAAATTTTGAAGACACTTCGAAGGGATTAGAAGAGTGCAGGCGAGTTTTAAAAGTAGGTGGGACATTCAGTGTATTGGAGTTCTCTCATCCAACAGTTACACCATTCAAACAAGGCTATCGCTTGTATTTCCGGTACATTCTCCCAATGATTGGAAAAATCACTTCTAAGGACCCAAAAGCCTATCAATACTTGTTCGATTCTGTACAAACCTTCCCATCTGGTAGGGAATTTGTATCTCTACTTGAGAACATAGGATTTAGTCAGACCACATGCAAACCGTTGACATTAGGTATATGCACATTATATTCATGCAAAAAATAGTCTGCGCCTTATTGCTGTGCTTCGTGCTTTGTACGGCCAGCGCCCAAAAGGTTGGCCGACCTAACTACAATTTCATGAATAAGCAGGGTAAGCCATATTATTTTGGTCTAACCCTTGCCTTTCACTCGAGCAATTACCACGTGTTTCGGTCTAAGAACTTCAGCGAACAAGAACAGATTCTGTCTGTGGAGGGCATTACTGGACCCGGATACAATGTAAATGTCGTGGCTAACTTGAAAATTGGGAGGTACTTCGATTTTCGCCTCTTGCCCGGTTTTTCATTTACGGAGCGCCGGATAAGATACAATGATCTGACCGGCCAACTTAACAACTCCAATATCCGCATTGAATCTGTCTTTGCGGAGGTACCCTTTCATGTCCGATTTAAATCAGAGCCCTACAATGACATGCGGCTTTTTGCACTGGGTGGTATCAAGTATAGCTTTGATATCGCCAGCCAATCCCGGCGACGTGCGGATGACTCAATCCTCAAAATCTCACCCACAGATTTTTCAGTGGAAGTAGGATTTGGTATGCAGTTCTTCTTTCCCTACTTTATTCTCTCACCTGAACTAAAATTGACTCAAGGTATTAACAATGTGTTGATTTTTAATGAGAAGATCATTCAGTCGAATGTCTTGGAAAATGTCTTGTCCCGCACCATCACCTTGTCTTTTCATTTTGAGGGATGATCCTCCACGAATGCCTTTGCGTGCACCATCACTTGGGGAAAAAAAGGTAAAAAAACTTTGGCCTCCATTTCGGCCTCCAGTCGCTGCAGGACTTCAGTTACTTCTGACAGATTGGACTTGAATTTTGCCTTCTTAGACAGATGATTATAAATACGTGATAGACCGTGATAGCTTTGGTAATCCTCCAGCCATCTGGCCTGGATCATCCTCCTCAATCTAGTGGTCAAGTGATCTGGCATATATCCACTATAATTGGTAAGTACTGCATAGGTGTCAGTGCAATAGTCATAAAGTGATCCAGTATGGTAGTGGCTCCAATGCTTCGAAAGGAGAAAATCAAAATATATGTCGATGACTACTGGTGCATATTTACCTACTGTGCCATGCAGCATTTTGGTACCCACCTTGACCAAGGGGTGCTGATCCGTGAAACTATCAATGCTCCGGTGAAGCCAAATACCAGCTTGTACCTCCGGGGGAAAGTTGGGAAGCTGCTTGTTCGTGACAAAATCTCCTAGATAGTTGCCCACCAACAATCCCGGATCTCTGAAGGAGAGGAAGCTATGTGCTAAGAAATTCAAATGGATACTTTAGGCAACATCTGAGGTCAAATGTACATCATAATGTCACACGTCGAACAGCTCCCTGGGAGAAAAAAAGATCAACGCTTTACTTCTCAAAGCATATATTTGCCCTCCTTTTTTGAAACTTACCAAGTTGTGACCCACACAGCATCCCTTTAAATTGAGATACTATGGCTCTTAAATGTGGTATCGTTGGATTACCTAATGTCGGCAAGTCGACCTTGTTCAATGCGTTGACATCGGCTAAGGCTCTGGCTGCCAATTACGCTTTCGCCACCAAAGAACCCAATGTAGGTATTGTGACAGTGCCCGATCCCCGATTGGATAAATTGGTTGAGCTCGTGAACCCCAAATCAGTTGTACCAACTAACATCGAGATCGTGGATATTGCTGGACTCATCAAGGGTGCAAGCCAGGGCGAAGGTCTGGGAAACCAATTTCTTGCGAACATCCGCGAGGTGGATGCCATCATTCATGTGGTAAGATGTTTTGACGATGGTCAGATCGTACATGTGGATGGATCGATCAACCCAGTGCGCGATCGAGAAATCATTGAGACAGAACTAATACTCAAGGACTTGGAGACTTTGGAAAAGCGGCTTGAAAAGCTGCATAAGCAGGCCAAGACTGGGACCAAAGAGTCCAAAATGGCAGTAGATCATTGTGAAGAAATCATCAAGATTTTGGAGACTGGTGTGCCAGCTCGGTTGGCTGACCTCAGTGAAGGTGCACGACTGACACTGGAAGAAGTACTATTACTTACCGATAAGCCTGTCTTATACGCCTGTAATGTCGATGAGCACGGTGCTATTTCGGGAAACAAGTACACACAAGCATTCGATCAATCCATTAAAGGCGACCCTTCAGAACGCATCATCATATGTGCTGGAGTGGAGGCCGACATAGCCGAATTAGATGATCCAGATGATCGAGCGATCTTTTTGGAAGATATTGGTCTTGATGAACCTGGATTGAATAAGATGATCAGAGCCAGCTACAAGCTACTCAACCTGATCACCTACTTTACTGCAGGTGAAAAAGAGGTCAGAGCATGGACGGTGAAAAGAGGTGCCAAGGCACCACAAGCAGCCGGTGTCATTCACACTGACTTTGAGGTTGGATTCATCCGGGCTGAGGTAATCAAGTACGAGGACATGGTCACATACGGCTCAGAATCTGCAGTCAAAGACGTGGGAAAAATGGCCGTGGAAGGAAAGGAATATGTGGTGCAGGATGGCGATGTGATGCACTTCCGCTTCAATGTATAGGAAAGTAGGTCTTAGGTAGTATTAATTAAGTACATTGCTTGAAAACAGCATGCCCATCTTGGCATCGTGGGACACACTGATCTTTAACTTGACCAAATCCTGCTTGTACGGATATTTCTGTGCGTCGATGATAAAGACCTTGCATCCCAATGCTTCTCTGAGCTCTTCGTGCTCAGCCTTCCAACAATGAGCTAGTTCCAATGTGGTAGCATGGTAGTCTTTGTCCCATTTCCGCCCCACAACGACCTGCAAATAGATGATTCCATTTCTGAAGGCCAACAGTCTGGAGGACAGGCCATATCCAACACGGTAGTACATATCCGTCTTGAAGTAGTGTTTTCTATTTAATTCTTCGATACTCATAGCGATTCAAATGGCAGCAAAAACTGCGCCAGAATGAAGTCACTACGAATAAGCGATATATTTCATATGTCATGCACTGCTCGCTTGATCTGATTTCGGCTCCTCCAAGAACTTGCCATTAAGACTACTAAAAGCCATCGACCTTTCATCAAAAACTCGAGGATCCTAAAAGAATATAGGCAGTGGGTCAGTTGATCTTTCGCATCCTCAAGCTCTCAGGTGTGACCTCCAGATACTCATCGTCGCGAATGTACTCCATAGCCTCCTCTAAAGAAAAGTCAATCTTTGGAGGTATCTTGACGGCATCGTCTGAACCCGATGCCCTCATATTTGTTAATTTTTTACCCTTTATAACATTGATTTCCAGATCGTTATTCCTGCTGTTCTCACCCACCACTTGACCCTTATAGACCTGCTCGCCCGGACTGATGAAAAATCTACCTCGATCTTGCAATCTATCGATTGCAAAGGCCAAGGCCTGCCCAGTCTCCATCGACACTAGGGATCCTTGAAAACGTCCCTTGATCTCACCTTTGAATGGTGCATATTCTTTAAACCGGTGCGTCATCACAGCTTGACCTGCCGTTGCTGTGAGGATTCGACTCCTCAGACCAATCAAACCTCTGGAGGGGATCTCAAACTCCAAATGTAGTTGATCACCTTTCGGATCCATTTTCTCCAGCATACCTTTTTGTTGGGTTACCAATTCAATGGCCTTACCCGCGAGATCTTCAGGTACATCGATGACCAAATGCTCCACAGGCTCATGTGGTTGTCCATTGATTTCCCTTACGATCACTTGAGGTTTTCCCACCTGGAGTTCGTATCCTTCTCGTCGCATCGTCTCCACCAGGATCGACAGATGAAGTACACCCCGCCCGTATACATTAAACTTATCCTCACTGTCTGTTTCCTCAACGCGGAGTGCCAGATTTTTTTCCGTCTCTTTAAACAATCGATCGCGAAGATGCCTTGAGGTCACAAATTTTCCTTCTTTGCCATAGAAAGGCGAGTTATTGATCGTAAATAACATACTCATGGTGGGCTCATCGACCTGTATTCTGGGCAGTGCTTCAGGATGTTCGAGATCGGCGATGGTATCACCGATTTCAAAATCTTCGACACCGACCAACGCACATAAATCACCGCTGCGCACCTTACTGGTTTTCATGCGTCCCAGTCCCTCAAATACAAAGAGTTCTTTGATCCGAACTTTCTTTGTGCTGCCATCTTTACGACAAACCATGTAATCCCTGCCTTGGAAAAGGTCTCCCCGGTAAACTCTCCCAATGGCAATCCTGCCAATGAAATTGGAAAAATCCATAGAGGTTATCTGCATCTGTAAGGTACCCTCTTTGTATGGGGCTTTTGGAATCTGATCCAGCACACAGTTGAGAAGAGGAGAAATATCATCGGTGCGTTGTCTCCAATCAAAGCTCATCCAACCTTCCTTAGAAGATCCAAACACCGTCTCGAAGTCCAACTGTTCTTCGGTGGCATCTAGGTTGTACATCAGGTCAAACACATCACCTTGCACCGTCTCTGGGTCGCAGTTTTCCTTGTCAACCTTGTTGATGACAACGATGGGTTTCAACCCGATCTCGATAGCTTTGCTCAAGACGAATCTGGTTTGGGGCATGGGTCCTTCGAAGGCATCAACGAGAAGTAAGACCCCGTCGGCCATTTTGAGGACCCGCTCTACCTCTCCACCAAAATCTGCGTGACCCGGTGTATCTATGATATTGATTTTGACATCCCGGTATCTCACGGACACATTCTTAGATAAAATCGTGATGCCCCTCTCCCGCTCGAGCTCATTGTTATCGAGCAGCAACTCTTTTGTTTCCTTATGATCCTCTGTGAGTTGGCATGCCTCAATGATGCGGTCTACCAGGGTGGTCTTACCGTGATCTACATGTGCGATGATAGCTATGTTTCTTATCTCCTGCATGGCCTATTTACCTACTTTTCATTTGAAGCGGCGGCAAAGGTATCACTAATTGATGGTTTGCACGATGAATATCTGAATGGTGTCGATACTAGCCGATCTGGATTATTGAGCCCGATCGATCACTTGTGAATGATGACTGACTATAACCAACCCATAGCTGTTGCTTCATAACGTCAAGATGCCAAAGTACACACCAGCTTAATTTTGATCCACAGCAATGAAACTTGGATCTAACAGTGGAGCTAGTATCGGACTAGCGGAACTCAGTTTCTGTAGGGCTTTCCACCTCAATGTTGTCAAATCTGCTGCTGTCGCGATATGGGTATACATCGATGATCTCTTTGCGATCGAGCCTTGACTGCATATCTTTCCAAAAGCGTACTTGATATAAGTCACCATGTAGCTGGTAGAAGATATCACGAAGTTTGGGATTACCAATCAGGAATCTGGGAAATTCCTCTGGAAAAATATCATTGGGAGCCACGTGGTAGTAAGGGGTAGCAGACATTTCCTCCCATTCATCGCGAGCTTCTGGGATGATGCGAAAATTGTAGTCTGTCAAGAACCCTATTTCATCGTAATCATAGAACACAACCCGCTTTAGTCGCGTCACCCCAAAATTCTTGAGCAGCATATCCCCAGGAAAAATGTTGACTGCAGCCAACTCCTTGATGGCTTTTCCATAGTCATCAATGACCATTTGTGCATCTTCATCGGAGGCATCAAGCAAGAAAAGGTTGAGTGGAGTCATTTTCTTCTCCACGTACAGATGGCTGATTTCCACCTCGTGATCAGAGATCTTGACTTTGGAAGGGGCATCCTCTAACAATTCCGACAACAATTCTTCAGAAAATCTATTCCGTTCAAACACCAGATTGGTGAACTCATAGGGATCTGTCATTCTACCCACCCGGTCATGCAGATTGACCAGGGCATAGGCTCGTTTGACAGCTTCCTGGGTTGTCTGCTTGGGCGGAGCAAACCTGTCTTTGATGATCTTAAACACTACGTCATAGCTCGAAAGAGTAAAAACGTGCATGACCATTCCCTTGATACCTGGAGCAATTACATACTTGTCAGCTGAGCTGCTTAGATGTCGCAGAAACTCGCGATAAAAAACTGTTTTACCATGTTTTTCAAATCCGATCGAGTTGTATAATAGGCCCAGACTTTTAGACGGTAGAAACGATTTGAGAAAATCTACCATCTCGCTGGCAATATCAATATCTACTAAGAAGTACGATCGGTTGTAGCTGAAAATAGAACTCACATCAAAATCATCCACCAATAGTGCATCGATGGTAATCCCGGTTTCGAGATGAAGCATTGGAATGACAAATGGAAGCACCTCACCAGGTGAATACAGTCTTCCCACAATGTAGGCACCCTTATTGCGAAAAAAGGTGGCTTTGAGTGTCTGAATGCTGAAATTTTGTACGGGTACACTGCGGGTGGTGATGAATCGCTCAAATTGTCGCTGTAACCTTTCCAGATCCCTATCCAGATCCTCCCACTCTGCCCTAAATCGATATTGCCGAAGGATGGAGCGAAAAAGAAAGTCCCTGTCTTCGTCAATCAGGAAAGAGTGAAAAATTGGTTCGGTCGATTTGAATTCGCGATAAGTTGCTGTCGCATTGACAAACATCTGATGTACATCGGCACTAAGTCCTCGATGGCTATGTCGATATACGGAATTGTAGAACGTCTCGGCAATATTTCGAGTATTGAAGTTTTTTGTTTCGTGTGTAAAGTACTCCTTGGTGGCTTTCCAAACCTCATCATCTTTGGCCTGATCTCCCATCAGTGCAAGTACTCGTTCAGTGGTTGTCCCGACCGAATCCCGATAAAAGGTGATGCGTTCTTTGGCATCAGATTGAATACCATACCAATCCCGCATTTCAAATCTGATGGTAGCTCTCTTAGTGATGCGTTTGAATAGATAGAAGTAGTTGTAGTACGCCACCAGAATCAAGTGTGCCGCATCATATGGCAATAGCTTGGCGAACATCTTTGCTGCAATTATCTCAAAATTTGAAAGGTAAAAATAAACAGCGAAGACCGACAGCAAAACGAGTGTTCTTCTCAGGCTGGAGTCAGTGAGTGCATTTTCTGCTGGCATCGTTACTAGATCATATGTCGTTTAATGCCATAAATGTCAACTTGATATATGGTGTTGATCATTTCCGACTCTTCTATTCCTGATTATCTTGGATCTTACTTCGGCAGGACCACCGTACATTTGGTTACTTTTGACTTCTTTTAAAATCGAAAAGTTATGAATTGGAGATTGATCCTGGTTCTGGCAGTCGGTATGTTGACCATCGTATCGTGCAACAAAGATGATGATGACGATGATGAACCCCAGCTCCCCGCTGAGGAACAGCTGGCCCTTGATTTGATGATTATTGGAGATTATCTGGCCGAGGAAGGCCTTACCGCAGAGCGAACAGCATCTGGCCTGCATTATATCATCACTCAGTCTGGAGACGGCAATCACCCTACCAAAACTGATACAGTCGAAGTGAAATACAAGGGTTACTTGACTAATAAGACCGTGTTTGATCGCACACTTCCGGCACAAACAGCGTCTTTTGGTTTAGGAGCGGTAATACCTGGATGGACGGAGGGCATTCCTTTATTGGAGACTGGGGGCGGCAAGGGCACATTGCTCCTACCATCACATCTAGGGTATGGCAACAGACCTCCACAAGGCTCTGTCATTGGAAAAAATGAGGTATTAATATTCGATGTAACTCTGCTCGGGATCAAGTAATATCTGTCCTTTGTCAAGGAGAGGGATTGCTGAGAGATGCATGAATCTCATTGATGTCTTTCAACATGTCGGGAGTAAATTTTACCGACAGGCTAGAGAGATTCTCTTTCAACTGCGCCAGATCCGTAGCACCAACTATGGTACTGGTGACGAAAGGTCTGGAATGGATAAAAGCCAAGCTAAGCTGTGCAGGTGATAACTCGTACTTATCCGCAACGCGTAAATATTGTTCGGTGGCCTTCCATGCCGTCGTACTGCTGTAGCGATCTAAATGCGGAAACAAATTGATTCTATGCTTGGGCAAGTCCTGCTTGCGATGATACTTTCCAGTCAACATGCCAAAGGCCAGGGGAGAATACGGTAGGCACCCGATATTTTCACGCATTGAGATTTCCGCTATACCCACTTCATAGCTCCGATTCAGCAGGCTGTATGGATTCTGGATGGACACTGGACGTGGCAGTCCATGGGTGCCGGACTCCTGCAAGAACTTCATCACTCCCCATGGTGTCTCGTTGCTCAAACCAAAGAACCTGATTTTTCCGGCTGTAATCAAATCCTCCATGGTCTGGAGTACCTCTACGATGTTGTATGTCCATTCTTCGTCATCACGATGAGTATAACCGAGTTTTCCAAAGAAATTCGTGTTGCGCTCTGGCCAATGAAGTTGATAGAGATCAAGGTAATCCGTTCTTAACCGGCTCAGGCTGTTATGCAATGCCTGCTCAATACTCGATCGCGTGTAATCCAGGGAGGGTCTCAACCAGTCGACGCCTGGTCGTGGACCTGCAATTTTACTGGCAATGACCAATTTGTTCCGATTTCCCCTTTTCTGCAACCAATTTCCAATATAGCTCTCCGTGAGGCCCTGGGTTTCCTTTCGTGGCGGTATCGCATACATCTCCGCTGTATCGATGAAATTGATTCCTTCTGATACCGCATAGTCCAGCTGCTCATGAGCTTCAGCTTCGGTATTCTGCTCACCCCATGTCATCGTCCCCAGGCAAATCTTACTCACCTGTAAGGCAGTATTTGAAAGCGTATCATAGATCATGGTAGGATGTGGATTTTTGTTTGAAGCGGTCTAAAATAATGATACTTAATCATTTGGGTGAGAAAATGGAATCGGTACAAAAAAAACTGCATCATGATGACGACACAATGCAGTTTCTTACAGTCTCAATACCGCCCTTCTACATTTCTGGGAGTGGATCCTTTCTCAGTTCAAAAGTGCGCAAAACGGCCGTCTGCTTACCTGCTACTTGAGTGCCATCAGGATATATCAATGCCACACCAATGGTGTTTTGCCCCATAGGGAGGCCTTCTACATAGTATGGCTGCCATTTATCCAGGATGGTGACTTCTCCATTGATCTGCACTTTTACTTTGTAGTCTTTCCCAATTTCAGCATTCACAGGATAAAAGTCCAACATCACTTTTTTGGTGTCATCTCCCACATAGGTGCCTTTAGGCCTGCTGTAAAACAAACTGGGTTCGGTGAGATCCTCTTCGGCCACAATCGAACCATTTTTGACTGTAACTGCTTTAGCAATATGAGCGTCTTCGGTCTTTATGCTCTCGTGGTATGACCTTGACAGGAAGGCCAGCAGATTGTGTTGGCCATCTGCAACCTCATGCTCGAATTCAGCTGTGTATTTAGCAGCATACGGCATTTGATCCAAAATCAGGTGGATGTGCTGGCCCTTGGCTGAGTTGGCGCACATTTTCTGTCCAGCATCTGGTGTCTGCTCACCCAATTTGTATTTACCAGAGTTTACTTTGAAAGAGAATTTGCCATTCTGGTACTGCATATCACTGAGCTTAGCATCAGCATAACTGGTCGATTTGTCAAAAGGGGTTAGGGGATACTTCTTGTTTTCCACGACAGCCCTATCTGCGACATCCTCACTAGTATCTGACTTCTTAGAGGTGCAACCCACCAGAAGTAGTAAGCCCATTAGGGCAGGGTAAAAATAATTTCTAACTTTCATGATCATTTTCATTACAATTGAATTTTTCAAAGACAAAAGTAGGGTTTTAAACCAAATCATTGTAATGGCAAGGGGGCGAGCTCGTCACCTCCCAGTGCATCGCTGGTCACCTTTGAGAACTGTGACAAGCGGAATAACACTACTTTGGTCTTATTAGATCATCAATTCTACTAAAGTTCATTTTGACAAAGCCATCTCACTCAGCGGATTATCAGGTTAAACCGACTTATCACCTTTCCCGGCCTACACTTTTGGATTGTCCTAAGTGTGATGCCTTTGTAAGCTCCAAAGACATGGATATGGGTAGTGGATTGGCCACCTGTTCCAGTTGTGCTCATCAGTTTGCCATAGATGAGATCCTGAATGAGGATCCTCTTAGGAGACCAGAGATAGTAATGCCCAAAGGCGTTGAAGTACTGAAGATGCGGAAAACACTTGAGATCGTGGTCGATTGGTATCACGCCACGCCTAAGCGAGGTATATTGTCCTTAGTAACAGGGTCATTTTTTTGGAACCTCCTGTTGATGCCTTTACTACTTTGGATGGCATTGCTTGGACATTTCCTGTTGATCGTTTTTTTTTCGGGCCATCTCATTACCGGGGCTATGTTGCTGATCTATCTGCTGGCAAAACTGGTCAATAAAACTTCGATCACTGTAGAAAGAGCTGGGATTAAAATCTCTCACTCTCCCATAAAAACCCCCTTAAACAAGGCCCAATTCTTGCCGGTCGAAGAAATAGACCAGCTTTATGTGAGTCGATACACCGAAAAATTGGATCGAAAGTCTAAGCAGGGTGTTCAGGCCTATGCTCTCTCGGCCGTCATGAAGAATCGCCAGCAAGTAACCTTGGTTAGAGGCATGAGCAAGGAAACCCAATTGTATTTGGAGCAAGAGATCGAGAAGTATCTAGACATCAAAGATCGTAAGGTTTCAGGTGAAGTAAGTCGACCTAAATGAAGTCCAGACAACCCAAATATCGAGATGCGGAGCAGAGGGAAGCACATCCTTTGTTGCTTGATTGCCCCTCATGCCACTCATTTATTAGTGAAGAAAACATCCATAAGGAAAAGTCGATTGCGACCTGTGGCTACTGTGACCATGTCTTTCAACTAGATGATGACACTTACTGGGATCCATTCGGCCCCGCCATGGCTAATCAACCTGCTGGTATAGAAGTACTGAGATTGAAATCGATGCTTTCGATCCAGGTAAAGCACGCGTCCAGCAAGGATAAGGCAGAATTAGCCTTTATGGGCTTTTTTGCCTTGATGTGGAATGCCGCACTGGGAGCGTTCATATGGAATGCTGCTTCCTCTGGAATTTGGGTGGTGCTGCTCTTTGCAAGCATTCATTTGATCGCAGGAATCACCATGCTCTGGAACTTCCTAAGTGGCGTGTTTAATAACACCACGATCGATGTGACAGAAAGAGCCATAGTCATCAAAACCAAGCCATTTTCCCTGCCGGGAAGAAGGGAGCTGCATATTCCCAGCCATGAAGTCAAACAGTTGTTTGTTAAATCAACCAAACGAAAATCTCAGGGCAGCGGATTTGGCTTGTACCTGCAAATGAGAGATGGAAAAAAGAAGCTCTTGGTTGCTGGTTTAGATCGGTCTACATTGACATATCTTGAGAGGGAGGTAGAGCAGCAATTAGGCATCAAAGACAGGCCAGTCAGATGACCATAGGAGTGTTGAAATATGACATTGTTATTACTTGATGCCGCTCCTGGGACCACAAATTGCTTTCAGTAATCTCCCGACATACAAAGATCACAGGACTAGTCGTGGACTCTCTATCTATCCATGACAATCTCGAAACTCCTTTCGTACATGTGTTGGTCCCCCTGATTATCGATGACCAGAATCTGCAGTAGGTATTTCCCGACATCATCGGATGTGGTGAAATCGATCTTAATGGCTTCTTCACCAGTCCAGTTGACATCGGGATTCCAATATAGAAGGGGATTGATCATAGGAACATCAGCCCTGTTCTCTGGAACAACAGGATAATTCAGTGGATATTGAAATCCCGTTTTTTTCATATGTGGTAACCGGATTTTTTCCGGGGGACTATACAGCGGATCCATCATTTCGATATCGATGATACCTCCGGAACCAATGGGGCCAAAAGCTGCACGAACCTTGTCGAGTTCGCTGTAGATCTTGACATTCTTTACTTCTTGAATAGGTAAATTTGCCACAAAATCTGCCTCATGGGTCAGGTGGCCATTGATGATGAATGTCGCCCCTCGACTGTAAAAATGCTTCAGCCCCGCGGATTCATAAATGACCCGCGAAATATATCTTCCATCTCCCTTTTTTCTAAATTTGAGCGGTGTAAGGACCTCCTTGAAAACTGTGAACATTCGTCCACGTATGGCAAGGTCCGTAATATCAAGTTCGAAATCAGGAGCCACCCGGTTGGTCGGGACGGAAATAGGAGCCCGGGACACCGATTGAGGCACCATACTAAAGAGCTGATATATTTTTTTCCTAACCTCAAAATCATCTAGGACTTTTCTAATCCCTACAGATGATGTCGCCTCTGGAGCCAACTTGGGCCACTCCGCTGGTACTGGGTGCACTTCTATTTCATTTCTCAGATAGTCGATAAACTGGATATCTCTTTGACCATAGTACACGGGCATCTTTATAAAAAAATCGTCCGACTCATTGACTTGCGCAATACCAAATGCAAAAGACCTGGCATCACAACCAAAAATAAGCTTGTTGGTGACCTCTGGTTCTTCAGACAACTCACGATGGCCAGTTAGAGGTACGCCCCATAAAAATGATGTTTCTGGGAGCTCGGTTGGAAAGGTCTGAAAGGTATGTATAGCCGGATATTGGTTTTGACTTCTGATCACTGCGGACACCTGAACCACGTCTGCTGGCAAATGTGTCGGATCAAGTGATACCTGGACTGAATGCCGTGGTAAGTACTGTTTGTGAGGATGGTCAGCTACCAGCTTCTGAGGGAGTGGATGAGGCTCGTGAGCTGGAGAAATCACAGGCAGCGAATCTGGTAGCTTTGCATCAGCACCAAAAACTTGAAGCTGGGCACCTACCATTTGATGTTTTTCTCCGGTAGACTGCGAAAAGACATAGCCGTGGAGGTGATAAATGCCGGATCGCTGATCATACCTCGTTTTGTAGTAGCCACAGCCATGTCGCTGGTTAATCTGTACGAAAAACCGATCCATCAGCATGCCGTCTTCATGGGTGAGTACGATCTCCGCGGCGATCGCATCTAATGAGAGTGCTGGGTTGAAAAAACCAAAAAAAATGTACTCTCCCGCCACATAAAACGGCTTATCGAAATAAATGGTTGTTTTTTGCTGAGACGCCAGACTAGGGTAGACACTAATGATGAAAAGACCACCCATTACTATAAACCTATTCATCTTGACCAATGTTTTGGTGGATCGAGAGAGCTCCCCCTGATTGTCAGACAGCTACAGCATGGTTCCTCATTTACTATATAGGAGCAAAGATGTCTTTGATATCCTGTTTCAGAAGGACGAGCCAATTTATAGATGGTATCAATGGCCGATCCGTGAAAATATCCAAGCACCTCAATATCAGGATCTGTGATACTGGTAATATTGCTTATTGATCTTCCGGGAGGCTCTTCAAAGATGGTGCCCTCCCTCTCAATACCTAATTCCAGCTGTTCCCAATATTGAGCAGCATCAGGATCGAGGGTGCGTTGTGTCACTCGGTACAGATAACCGGCATGAAATCTATAATCGGCTAGCTTCTCACCAATCTTGAAATCCTGTATTCCATCCCCGTTGACGCGTGAACCATTGATCATATTCACTTCATTGATGACACCACCTTCGTAGACATAACAAGTCTTAGGATCGAAGAAGAAACTCTCTTCATCCCAAATGATCTCCGGAAACTCGTAATATCCATCCACATTCCAGAGTAGAGACACCGTCTCCCCATTCCGGTTTCTCAAAGTGCTGCTAATCCGAAGTTCTACATATTCTCTAGTGATGATATTTTCGATGTCATTTAATTCCTCCCTCGCAATGACGTGGGTTGAAAGTTCGCCTGGTTCTGGATTATCGATGATGCCTCGAAAATCCGATTCGAAGAGATTGCCTGCAACATCCACCTCAATTTTGAACAACGCAGAAGCAGGATCTCCACCATACTGCACATGAAATGAATCGATTGAATATCTGAGCTCCTCACCATTGAATATTTCGAATACGGTTTCACCTAGATAATTGAGCCGAATATTGGCTGGCTCCAAATTGTTTACTACCTCCTCCTTGCTTGATCTAGTGCGCGTCACAAAGACCTGGAAAATATAATCCTCTGCCGTCCTATCCACTGAACCCTCGATCACAAGGCGACCTGCCTTTTGCTGCGGTAAATCAATTTCAATAGTATCGATGCAGCAAAACAAACCGAACGTACAAAGTATGATCAGGCATCTTAAGGTGATCACAGTAATTCAAAATTAAAGGTAAGAGACGGGAAGGCATTGCCCAAAATAGAGAGTCTCTTGATTTCAGGTTTACCACCTCGAGACTGCTCCACGAAGACTGAGTAAGCATTTCTTCGACCGTACAAATTATACACTGAGAAAGTCCAACTAGTTTTAAATTTCTTGCTTTTCCGATATCCCTGTCCAATAGTATAGGCAAAATCCAACCGGTGGTAATCCGGAATGCGAAAGGCATTGCG
Organism: Saprospiraceae bacterium; assembly: GCA_965223025.1. Classification (GTDB taxonomy): domain Bacteria; phylum Bacteroidota; class Bacteroidia; order Chitinophagales; family Saprospiraceae; genus JABDMH01. Next base: position 1,487,234 of record CBDCVP010000023.1, on the reverse strand, counting down.
ATCAGAGTAATTGAGCACCGTGAGTTGACCTCGCACCGTATGTCTGTCGACCGGAATGGTGGTGGGCCTCCCTGTACTGTAGCTAAAATTTAATGCCAGCTGATTTCTTTTATTCATTTCAAAATTAACGATCAACGTCAAATCGTGTGGTTTGTCAAAACTGGTTGGGTACCAGCTGTTTTGATTGATTTCCTTGACCTTGCGCTCAGATCGGGAGTAAGTATAATTAAAGGATCCATGCAGGATGCCAACCTGCCGCTTGATTCCAAGTTCTAATCCCCTGGCCCGTCCAATCCCCGGTCGAAGTTCCGTTTCGATATGACGGTTGGCCACCAAATCGGCAAAATCCTTATAATCAAATAGCTGATCTATCGACCGATGATATAATTCCAGCGATGTGATCCAAATATTATTGGAAATATTTCGAAAATACCCAATCGAATAATTATGGGAAAGGCTCGATGGAATGTATTGATTGGCAAGCTGCCATAAACTGGTCGGAGTTGGAGTCTCGCTATTGTACAATTGGTTTATATACTGACTTGTTCGGGCATAACCCACTTTTATAGATGTGTTTTCACTTAGTTTATACCTTCCACTAATGCGGGGTTCCAAATGCCCCTCACTGTGAATCACATCTTCATCGAAAATGGTCTCCTCCAGTAGATTTACAGCCCTGGGGTGAGCAGGATCTGTGTAATTATACATCTTCAAAGGACCGAGAAATTGAAAAAAGGAGTATCGCAGGCCTGCTTCCAGGGAAAGCCTAGGACTCAGTATTAAACCGGCATTCAAATATGCTGCCATCTCCACCCCCCTCTCAAGGTCTGTCATCCTTGGAATCACCAAAGATTGATTGCCCTGAGGTACCTGCTCACCAGGATTAACGCGGTACCAAATGGTCGAAAAACCTGCATCGAACGAGTGCTTACCCATGGCATAGTTCAAATTTTCTTTCAACTTCATGTAGCTATTTCCCGTGCTTAAGGTCGCCGCATCAGATCCTGATAAATCATCCTGATTGCTCGTGTATTGGCTCCAGATTCCACTTAGTGTTGACAACAGCTTGCTGCCAATCTGACTTCTATAATTAAACTGAGTAACGACTGTCTGGTAGTCAAATCCGAACTGATCAGCGTAACTAAATTTATCCTCTATACCATAGGCAGCTAAAGACAAGAAATTCTTTTCATTGAATCGATGAGTCAGTCTTATGGTGCCATCATAGAAGAAAGCCGAGCTTTTTTTCAGTTCCGGAATATTAATGCTTTGTAAGACCCAGTCAGAATAGTTGCTGCGTCCAGAAAGGAGTACCGAAGTCTTATTCTTTGCAATCGGGCCCTCCAAGGTGAGGCGGCTGGAAACCAAACCCAAGCCACCCTTAAATCGCATTTTTTGAAAATCTCCATCCCGAATATTGACATCTAGGACAGATGCCAGTCTTCCTCCAAATCGAGCTGGTATATTGCCTTTATACAAAAGTGCATCGCTCACAATGTCAGAGCTAAAAGAGCTAAAGAATCCCAGAGCATGACTGGCATTAAAGATGATAGCTTCGTCCATCATGATGAGATTCTGATCGATGTTACCACCCCTCACGTTAAATCCACTACTACCCTCTCCTACCGAAGTCACACCGGGCTGCAGCAGCAACCCTTTGATGACATCCAGTTCGCCCAGAAAACTCGGTAATCTTTCCAGCTCTTTCATATTGATGCGGCTGGTCCCTACCTGAACTGATTGGACATTTTCGTCCCTTGCTTTGGCCTCCACCACAATTTCATCAAGTAGAATGCTGCCCTTTGAAAGGGTGAGATCCAGTGTTCCCGAACTAATCACTTTGATGGGATAGTTTCTCCCCAGATAACCGATGTACTGAATGGATAAAATATACGATCCCGGATTGACTATCAGCTCATAATCGCCAGATTCATCTGTGGCGGTGCCGGCCTCACTTCCTAACAGTAATATGGTTGCCCCAATGATCTCCTCCCCAGTTTCCAGGTCTGTGACCTTACCCCTCAAGTGAGTCACCCCACTGGGATCTACCTGCTCAATCGACCCAATCACAATTTCTTGATCATCCTCATCTTCTACAGCAATGCCCTCTTCCAGTGCGTGATAGAAATCTGCCGAATAGTCTGTCGTCAGCTCCTCACGTGGCGCGATCACGAACAGATGGTTTTGATACCGGACATATCCGAGATCAGTCTGATGCAATATACTGTCTAGGGCAATCGATATGTCTACGTTGTCTAGCTTCAATCTCCCAATCATATGACTGGTGTCGGCTGTTGCCAGAAAAAACTGAATGGGGTACACTCTTTCTATCTCATGGAAGATGTCACTCAGGGAAGCATTGTCAAAGGCTATGGAGACTTTGTACAGGCCATCCTGGGCAGGAAGGATGGAGCTCTGCAAGACAGCAACTCCCAGCAACAATAGGTTTCTTAAGTACCTCAAGAAAAGAGCATCTGTGTTCTTCAAACTCATGTGAAACGAACTAGAGCGTTGAATTGCCCCCAATGGTACAAAAATGAATAGATAAATGTGTTGCCTAACTATACCCTATTGAGTACTGACTACCTACACAGCGATCTAAATCTCTGTGGTAAGGTAGGGCTAGGAACATTGCGGTTAGGAAAAAAGTAGCATTTATTCTATTTTCAAGCGCGCTTCAACACTCGATCCACCATTTTCATAACCAATCAAATTAAACAACTACTATGTCAGGACTAAATTATGAGACACTTCAACTGCATGCCGGTCAAGAAGAGGTAGAAGCTACTACCCGGTCCAGGGCAGTGCCTATTTACCAAACCACATCATACACATTTAGAGATTCAGAGCACGGTGCCAATCTCTTTGCCTTGAAAGAATTTGGCAATATATATACACGCATCATGAATCCTACCAATGATGTGTTTGAAAAGCGAGTGGCTGCTCTGGAAGGAGGCGTGGCTGCCCTGGCGGTCAGTTCTGGCCAATCCGCTCAGTTTGTGGCTCTGACCAACATTATGGAGTCGGGGCAAAACTTCGTCTCTTCTCCCAACCTATATGGGGGTACCTATAATCAATTTAAAGTCACTTTTAAGCGAATAGGGATTCAGGCTAGATTTGCTGCTGGTAATGCCCCGTCTGATTATGAAGAGTTAATCGATGCTAACACCCGGGCTATTTACCTGGAGACGATTGGCAATCCAAGCTTCAATGTGCCTGACTTTGAGGCCATTGCATCCATCGCTAAGAAGCACGATCTACCACTCGTCGTAGACAATACATTTGGAGCTTGCGGATACCTCTTTCGTCCATTGGAGCACGGGGCCAATGTGGTGGTCCAATCTGCTACCAAATGGATCGGTGGACATGGCACTTCCATCGGAGGGGTCATCGTCGATGGTGGTAATTTCGATTGGAGCAATGGCAAGTTCCCCCAGTTTACCGAGCCTTCAGAGGGTTATCATGGATTGGTTTTTTGGGATGTCTTTGGATCCGAAGGTCCTTTTGGCAACATTGCATTTATCATCAGGGCACGAGTAGAGGGTCTGCGAGATTATGGCCCTGCATTAAGCCCCTTCAATGGTTTCTTATTGTTACAGGGACTTGAGACCCTTTCTCTTAGGGTGCAACGCACTGTAGACAATGCATTGGCACTTGCCAAATGGCTGCAACAGCATCCCAAGGTAGCGGGCGTCAATTATCCGGGATTAGAAGACAGTGAGACTCACAATATGGCCAAAAAATACTTGCGTCATGGCTACGGAGGTGTCTTGTCATTTACCATACAAGGTGACGGAGCGAATGCCACTAAGCTGGTAGACAGTTTGCAACTTGTCAGTCATCTGGCCAATGTGGGTGATGCGAAGACACTCATCATCCAACCATCGGCCACCACACATCAACAATTGACTGCAGAGGCTCAAGCCGCAGCCGGAGTACTGCCCAATCAACTGAGAGTTTCAGTAGGTATCGAGCACATCGATGATATCAAAAATGATTTTAGTCAAGCTTTCGAGCAAATTGATTAACTGGTCCAGATTGAAGGAAAAAATGTCGCTTGTGGAAGCAAGTGACATTTTTTTTTGAGGTTAGGTCACTGTCCAATAGCATAAGCTTTCATATATTTGCACTTCCATTTTAAGCTGATGGTTTTTCCTCAGCCTTAAGCGAAAGTAGCTCAGCTGGTAGAGCACGACCTTGCCAAGGTCGGGGTCGCGGGTTCGAATCCCGTCTTTCGCTCACCTTGATGCCACCTGCATGGTGGCTTTTTTTTATTGACACGAGATACTTTTGTACGTTTGAGGCTATGCAGCGATTTGCAGATCAGGTGGCGATTGTGACAGGCGGTGCCCGAGGCATTGGATTCGGCATTGGCAAAAGACTGGCCACCGAAGGTGCCCATGTGGTACTTTTTGATGTGCTGCCTGAAGCACTGGACGAGGCAGTAAGTCAACTGAAAGACGCTGGGGCCTCGGTTAGCGGGCAAATCGTAGACATTTCCCATGAAGCTCAGGTGAGAGATAGTGTAGCTGCCGTAGTAAAAACCTATGGGCGAGTGGATATCCTCGTCAATAGTGCCGGCATTGTCGGACCAAATGGCTGCAAGACCCTGGATTACTCATTTAAAGATTTTCAGAAGGTCATCGATGTAAACCTAAGTGGGGCATTCTTAATCACCAAATGCTGTATAGCTCGGATGCTGCCAAACAAGTATGGTCGAGTGTTGCTTATTGCCTCAATCGGTGGCAAGGAGGGCAATCCGGGCATGGTTGGATATGCTGCCAGTAAATCTGGGGTGATGGGCCTGGTGAAGGGAATCGGCAAGGAGTATGCAGATATGGGCATCACCGTAAATGGACTGGCGCCTGCAGTGATTGCTACACCGATGAATCTAGATACACACCCAGACGTCATGAAATATATGGTGAGCAAGATTCCGATGGGTAGGCTTGGCACGATCGAAGAAGCTGCGGCAATATCTTGTTGGATCGTGTCTCCTGAGGCAAGCTTCAATACGGGATGTGTTTTTGATCTTTCAGGTGGCAGAGCAACTTTCTAGAGCGAGTTTTGGTATTTGCTCATTGGCATTTTCGTTAAATGAGATTTCAGTCGTATTTTTCCAGCATATTTACTCAGCAATTGTAAAATAGATCAGGATGCGCGAACAGGAGATCAAGGAAGCCCTCAAGGATTGGCCGAAGATAGTCGTCCGATATGCCAAGCCCGATCACAAAAAGGCAATTATTCAGATAGTCAACACCTTCCTGCCCTTTATTGGCATATGGATATTGATGTATTTTTCTTTGGAGTGGTCATACTGGATCACACTGCTCCTTGGGGTGGCCAATGGTTTTCTCCTTGCTCGCCTTTTTATTATTCAACATGATTGCGGACATCAGTCTTTCTTCAAATCGAAGAAGGCCAACAACATCGTTGGATTTATCTGCAGTCTCTTCACTTCGTTGCCTTATCAATATTGGGCTCGCGTACATAATTTTCATCATGGACACATTGGGCAGCTAGAGCATCGGGATGTAGGAGACATCAATTTTCTGACAGTCGATGAATTTCGCAAGGCCTCCAAGCTCAAGCGTTTTGGCTATCGTGTGTTTCGCAATCCCATTTTCTTATTTATCCTGACTCCGGTCATCTACGTGGCAATTTCCAATCGATACCCCTTCTTCACATTTAAGGGGTGGGAGAAGATACGGCGTTCTCAAATATGGAACAATCTGGCACTATTGGCAGTATACGTGCTGCTCGGTTGGCTGATCGGATGGAAAACTTTTCTATTGGTCCAAATCCCCGTGATCGTATTTTTTGCGATCATCGCTTTCTGGTTTTTTTACGTTCAGCACCAGCATGAAGAGACCTATATGCGTTGGAAGAATCAGTGGGATTTTCTTTTAGCTAGCATTCAAGGAAGCACTTATTACAAATTACCCCGATTATTCCAATGGTTGACCGGCAACATCGGATTTCATCATATCCATCACCTCAATTCCAAGATCCCCAACTACCTGTTGGAAAGATGTGCCATTGAGAATCCCATCCTGCAGAAATATGTGCCCACCCTCACTTTTATGGAAAGTTTGAAATGCATTTTCAACAACTTGTGGGACGAGCAGGCTAAGCGTATGATTTCTTTTCGAGAGTTTTATACGCTGGAAAGACAGAAAATGTATGCGTAGCGCCGGGTAGTGAGGCAATGGTATTGGAACTAAGATATGATCGGGAGACCTACTATTATCCAACCACCACAGCGATGTACTGAGGTCAATTTCTAACCTCAGGATAACTAACTGGGAAATAATCTTGAGTATCTAACTGACTCCGGGAATATGAGAAGCAATTTCCTGGATAGGGCCTGGGCACATCATGTGGCAAGTATGCCTCTCACACGTATTTAACTACTATCTGAAAGAGGGAGGGACAGTACCCGGAGCGGGGGTCGAACCCGCACGGCCTCAACGGCCACAGGATTTTAAGTCCTGCGTGTCTACCAATTCCACCATCCGGGCAACACGAATAAAGATCTGCCGATAAGATCTGTAAAAATGAGAAAGGATCAAAATTTTAAAGGCAATGGAGTGCTGACAGATTATATGCCTAAGCGAATGATCCCATTTTCTTAAGCTTGTAGCGTGCCTTTAGTAGCTCATTCCGTCGCTCGACAGAAGGCTTGGCGAAATGCTTTCTAGTTCTCAGCTCCTTCATCACCCCAATGCGACGGTGCTTTTGCTTGTACCGTTTCAATGCTCGATCGATGTTCTCACTATCCTTTACATGGACTATAATCATAGGTTACCGATTTTAAAAATGATCGCAAATGTAAAGTTTCTCCAGATTTATGCCAAAAATTTAGTCATGGTGCGCTTTTGCTCTTCGAAATCAAGATTTTCCGGCTACGATATCTGATCCTAGGACACATAGCGGAGCATGGGATCGACACACTGACAAAAGTACTTTCTCACTCTTCGACAGTCAGCTTCGAAAATGCAACTGGTGTCCTCATGGCTGGTTTCAAAAAGTCAAAATCTCGGCAACGTATGAAAAGCTCGAATCTCCACCGGGGTTCCCCAGTTGAAGATGGACATGGCATCCGACTCAAGGGCGGTGACTTCCACCTCGGCACCTCGTACTTTTAGTTGCTCTGGCATATTTACTGGCAACCAATGCTGGCCACTTTGATCTACGATGCCCCAGAATCCTCCTTCCAAGGGCTCGAATACAACAGTTCCTCTGATTTTCATGCTTGCACCATCATTTGTTCTAAAGTCTTACTCAGATGCTTTATCAACGAGGACTGTTGCAAGATGGTTTCCTCGAGATCTTTGAGTTTGCTATTGGCCAGGGGGTCGAGGGCATGGGAGAAAACACTTAACAAATTGTCCACATGCCACAGTTCCCTGATTTCTGATATATTGACACGCACTGCTTTGTAAAAATCATTGTCTGAAATAAGCTCCAGATGGCGATGGCGCTGTAGATTATTGATGATTCGTTTCACCAAAATAGAGGACCTAGTCACGATCACGTAGACGTGCTGATCATGCAATCCCATGATCCAATCAGAGGGTTCTACCAGGCTGCAGATGACTCTATCACCATCGGATAAGGTTGGGAACATGCTATCCCCAGCTATATCAAAAGAGCGAAAGGTGCCATGTTGAAATTTTCGGTCAGGTAGTGCATAGGTAGGTAAATCGCGGAAGAATACTGGTTCCTGCAACCCTTGGGCATAACCGGCCTGGGCTGCCACCGGTACGTGAATGATGCGCTCCCCACCTTCTGTATCGGTGGCAATAGTCAATATGCGAAAGTTATCATGTCCACTCTCATCTAAAAACATGGCTCCTTTGGCAGCAAAGAGAAAACTTGGATTGATATGAAAGATCTCCACACCTTTACGAATTAACTCCATCGGGGCATCTCTTTTACCCTTTAGAATATCATTGAGATTTTGTGGTAGGTAGTCCAGCGCCAATGCAAATTGTCTACTCGACTTCACTTTCCCCTCTTCTTTGAGGCGATCGTGACACTTTACAAATCTACTGGTCACAATGTTGGGCATATCTTGCTATATCGCTGCTTATCAAATATAGCAATTATTCTTAATGTGTTTGTGAGGCCATTGATCTAAAAAGGCTAGGAAGAGCTTCCCGCCGTTAAGAACAGCGTGATGGTTTTATCGCTCAAGGTGATATAGGGCGATACCACAGCCTATCATGAAATCTCTTCAGGGCACTTCTGCAGCGGCAGCACAGTAGTATGACCGAGATGCTGCATCGTAACACCTATCCTCCTTTAGCATGATGAAAAGTGTATAGAAACGAAGGTCTCCTAATCAGAGCCAAATTTTTTCAACCCCGATGACGGAGCAACCTACACCGGACATGCTGACAGTCGTTATGCAGTGATGATGGCAGCGAAATCATCCACTTTTAGTGACGCTCCTCCTACCAAAGCACCATCCACATCTGGTTGTGCAAAGAGCTCTCCGGCATTACTGGGCTTTACACTTCCTCCATATAGGATGCCACATTTTTGGGCGATTTCCGACCCATATTTTTGATCGACCAATTTTCTGATTTCCTGGTGCATCTCCTGAGCTTGCTCCTTAGTGGCTGTGACCCCGGTTCCGATGGCCCAAATGGGTTCATAGGCAATGGTGATGTTTTTCATTTGGGCGGCACTGATATGAAACAGGCCCTCATCCAGCTGCTTTCTGACAAAAGATATGTGCTCTCCTGCTTCCCTGACCTCCAGCGGTTCTCCGCAACAAAAGATAACTTTCAATCCTGCATTCAGCACGGCATTGACCTTCTCCGCAAGGATGGCGTTGGTCTCGGCAAAATAGGCTCGTCTTTCTGAGTGACCAAGGATTACATAAGGGATGTTAATGGCTGCGAGCATGCCCGCTGCAATCTCTCCTGTGTATGCCCCCGAGCTAGCCTGATGGCAATTTTGTGCTGCCAGCTGCATGGCATCACCAGCCAGTTGGGTTGCCAACTCCGACAGGTACAGGCTCGGAACACCCAAGATGACTTCAGTACCATCTGGTATTGCCACTGACTGCAATCCTCCAACTAAGTCCAATGCCTCATCTCTTGTCTTGTTCATTTTCCAGTTTCCCGCAACAATTTTGTTTCTCATCTCTGATAGTTTTATTTGGATTAATCTATTTTTCTTGTGCTACAAGCAAGCAACAAATATTTGCATCACCGTATCTTTTTCCTGCATCCGTCCGTCTAAATAATAATGCGCCTACCAAAGCCAAATCTTGACACAGCACCGCCCTGTGAGATCGGATGGTACCATTATCAAAATTTGCGAGTACACATTCCTAACCAATTTGGCGCAATGTTAGCATAAAAATTGCTAATGAAACCGTTGTATAAGCATATTAATTCTACTGGACATTAAATCGCAAGCCAAATGAGATCTTCACAAGAGTTGGTTTCGCCAGTTACGGGAACAGGTAGATCGCAAATCTCAGGTATAGAGCCATATGCAGGACCATGGGGGCAGCCTGAATTGCTGCATCTCCTAAGACGCACCATGTTTGGAGTAAGCATAGATCATCTTGATGCATTCACGGGTCTATCGATGGATGCGGCCGTGGATATGCTGCTGACGGAAGCCGCAGATAGCCCCATTCCGGTTAATGATTACAATGATGACGATCTGGTAGATCCTAATGTGGCTTTAGGTGAACCATGGATCGAGGACATCACCCGAGACAATGCTGACTTAACCAGTGCCAGAGTCGTGTCTTTGAAAAGTTGGTGGATCAATAATCTCATTGAACAGGGACCATCGATGCACGAAAAAGTGGTATTCTTCTGGCACAATCATCTGGCCACCCAGTCTTGGGAGGTCTTTTGGCCACATCTTACCTACCAGCATTTGCAAAAACTGCGAAAGCATGCTTTTGGAAATTATCGAACGATGATTAAGGAAATTACCCTTGATCCACAAATGTTGCTGTTTCTCAACGGAGCCGCCAATCGAAGAGAATCGCCTGATGAAAACTACGCCCGTGAATTGCAAGAGCTTTTCTGCATCGGAAAAGGCAAGGATGCAAAATTTACGGAAGGAGATGTCCAAGCCGCAGCCAGGGTACTCACAGGTCACTCTGTTGACTGGGAAAATGGTGGTGAATACCTATACCGCCCCTATTGGCATGACACGGGAGACAAACAATTTTCTGATTTTTACGGAGGAGCTGTCATCAAAGGTCGTGAAGGAGATGCCGGTGCGCAGGAAGTAGATGATCTGATTGATCTTTTATTTAGCACTCATGAATTGTCGCGGTTCGTGGTCAGAAAGCTTTACCGGTTTTTTGTTTACTCCGACATCGATGAGCAGATAGAAGACTTGGTCATTAAGCCGTTGGCTGACTTATTTGTGGCCCATAACTACGAGATAAAGCCAGTCCTTGATGTTCTTTTTCGCTCATCACATTTTCACGATGTGATCCATCGTGGGGCCATGATCAAATCACCCCTCGATTTCCTGGTCGGATTTTGGCGTACTACGGGCTTGAAGATGCCAGAAGATGCCACCATGGTCAATCGACGTGAGATTCGATCCAGCATGGTATGGACCATGGGCAACCAGGGGCTTGAAGTGTTAGATCCTCCTAATGTTGCCGGATATCCTGCATATCACCAGTTTCCGCAATATGACAAGAGTTGGATTTCTACCCATACCATTACCGATCGTGCGTTGGTCACAGATTCATTTCTATACTGGGGATACTGGTCGCGCAACCTCCTGACAAACCTGGACTTGCTTGCCCATCTCCAGACACTTACTAGTCCTGAGGATCCGGTAAAGCTCGTGGAGGAGATCACTACCTTACATCTTGCTTACGAGGTCGATCAGGAGATAAAGAGTCGCATGCTGGCCATTCTACTTACCGGTCAGCAGAATCCTGCTTATTGGACCGGTGCCTGGAATGAGTATCTCGATCATCCTAATGATGAAATGAAGAAAGGTACCGTGGAATTTAGATTGAAAGCCTTGTTTCAATTCCTTTTTCAGCTTTCTGAATATCACCTCCAATAATGCCACTATGAAAAGAAGAACCTTTGTAAGACATGCGACTCGCACAGCATTGCTGCCCTCATTGTTGGGTGGGAGTGGAATGGGCGCCTTTGTCCAATCGCCCCTATTCCAAGGTCTAGGCTATCAGCAGGTGGACACTGACAAAGTACTAGTACTCATCTATTTAGGAGGGGGAAACGACGGGCTAAACACAGTTGTGCCGATCGACCAGTACGGAATGTTATCGCAGGTTCGGCCCGATGTGGTATTACCCGAATCTTCCCTTTTGACATTAGATGGAGTAACGAATGCTCAACTACATCCCAGTCTCACGGGATTTCGGGCACTTTATGACGACGGCGACCTAGCCATCATTCAGAATGTGGGATATCCCAATCAAAATTACTCTCATTTTCGGTCCACCGATATATGGATGACGGGAGCTGATACCGAGGAACTACTGGCGACGGGCTGGATAGGTAGATACCTGAATGAGACTTATCCCAATTTTCCGGCTGACTACCCCAATGAAGAGGTCCCTGATCCGCTGGCGATTGAGCTGGGTTACAATCTCTCTGTAGCTTTTCAAGGACCCGTAGCCGGCATGGGAATGGTCGTGGGAAATCCAGAGTGGTTTTACCGACTTGTCAATGACATAGACAGCCCCGTACCTGACACTCAAGCAGGAAGTAAACTCAAGTATGTCAGGCTGGTTACCAAGCAATCTCAAGTATACGGCGAAGTGATTAAGGATGCCGCGGCTAAGGTGACATCCCAGGGAGCCTATCCAGACACTTCCCTGGGCGATCAACTCAAAATCGTGGCGCGACTCATTGCCGGAGGTCTCCAGACCAGACTATATATGGTGAGCCTGCATGGATTTGACACCCATGACAATCAGGTCTTCGGCGGTGATCATACCAAGGGTGAACACGCCAATTTGCTAAAAACACTTGGAGATGCCGTGCAGGCATTTAGGAAGGATCTGGCCGGATTGCAAATCGAGGATCGGGTCATTGGTGCCACGGTTTCTGAGTTCGGGCGAAGGATCATATCTAATGCCAGTTTTGGTACGGATCACGGTGCTGCGGCGCCTATGTTTGTATTTGGCAAACATGTGGAAGGAGGCATTTATGGCAACAATCCGGTCATTCCCATGGATACGGGCGTGGAGGACAATCTACCGATGGAGTATGATTTTCGGTCCATTTATGCCACATTACTCAGCAGCTGGTTTTGTACGAATGAGTCGACGATACAGAGCACCATCAACAAGCCATATGATCTACTGCCCATCATAAATTCCTCCGTCTGCAGCATTACGGCTACGAAAAGCCATGGGGATGCAGGTGCAACTTGGATCAAGAATTATCCAAATCCGGTCCAGCATTACACCACGGTTGAATTTAGAGGAACCGGCAAGGATATTCGTATCGATGTGCTGAATGGACAAGGTCAGATCATCGAGACTCTGATTCAAGGCAATGTCGCGCTGGGTGTTCAGCGTCTTCAGTGGAATGCTGCTCACTTAACTCCTGGTGTATACTATGTCCGATATCGAAATAGTACGATCCAGCAGTCTAGGGCCATGCTAAAGATATAGAGCTATTTAGCATGGGGTGACCAAAGTGTATTGATAGCTGGAATGTGATGAATCGGCACCTCTGTGATAAATCCCTTCAGCCAGTCGGCCCAGTATTTCATACCTACCTCTGTCGGTCCCGATCAGAAAATTTCAAGGATGAGTGATCTAATTCACGATTCTAACTTGCCTGCTCCATTTGAGCAGATATCTCTTACATTTGCAACCAATGCCAAATATGCTAAGAGCCCATGCAGTTGCAAGACGGTAAATACTATATTCAACGGATACCGGTGGAGGACTTGTGTGCTAAATACGACATGCCGTTGTTCGTTTATGATTCTGCCATTATTTCAAGGCAGTATGACTTGCTAAGGAATTCCTTTACCGTCAAAAATTTGACCATCAACTACGCCTGTAAGGCACTCAGTAACATCAGCATTCTGAGGCACCTCAAGGTCCTTGGTGCCGGCATCGATGCGGTCTCTATCGGCGAGATCAGGCTTGCATTAAATGCCGGATTTACACCCGATCAAATCGTCTTTACTCCTAGCTCCATTTCGGTGAGTGAGTATCAAGAGGCGTTGAGTTTTGGTGTCCGGATCAACATTGACAATCTGGAAACCCTGGCTTACTTTGGAGCAAACGTCCCTGGTCAATCTATCGGGGTGCGCATTAACCCACACATTATGGCCGGAGGAAACAAGAAGATTTCGGTAGGTCATATAGATAGTAAATTTGGCATCTCCATCCATCAGCTACATACCATAAAGGAAGTGATGGCTAGATATGATATGCATATCGAAGGATTGCATATGCACACTGGATCGGACATTCTCGATGTGCAAGTCTTTCTCCAAGCCACCGATATTCTTTTCGAGGCGGCTCGAAGATTTCCGGAGCTCAGATACATCGATTTTGGCAGTGGTTTTAAAGTTAAGTACAAGCCAGACGATGTGGAAACGGATATTGCTCTTTTCGGTCGTGAGATGAGCAAGAAATTTAATGCCTATTGTGATGAAATGGGAAGAGATCTTGAGCTCATGTTTGAGCCTGGAAAGTTCCTAGTATCTGAATCTGGTGTCTTTCTAGCTAAGACAAATGTGGTTAAGCAAACGCCTTCGAATGTATTTGTAGGCCTGGACACGGGATTTAATCACTTGATCAGACCCATGTTCTATGATAGTTACCATGGTGTACTCAACATCAGCAATCCCCAGGGAACGGAAAAAATCTATTCCCTGGTAGGGTATATCTGTGAAACCGATACCTTCGCCTGGAATCGACCAGTGCCGGAGGTGTCCCCTGGTGATATCATTGCCTTTCGAAACGCCGGTGCCTATTCTTTCATGATGTCATCCAACTACAACACCAGATGCCGTCCACCGGAAGTGCTTGTACACAATGGAAAGGATTACCTTATCCGTAAGAGAGAGACTTTTGAAGATATCTTCAGGTTGCAGACTGATCCAAAGTTTTAGTTACGAGAGGTCAAGCCGGGAATGGAAGATCTTGGCCATCAGCCAGCCAATGAGTCCTCCGATCATCCAGCCAGCCAACACATCTGAGGGATAATGAACACCCACATAGATTTGGGAAATGCCAATGGTGAGGGCCCAAGCTATCAATAGACGACCCCACCAATGCCTAATCCCTTGCAACAGGTAAACCAAAAAAAAGGCCAGTGCTGCATGATTGGTAGCATGGGAGGAAGTGAAACTATATCCACCACCACATCGTATCCTGGCGGTTACCTGGCGGCTGATGGCCATGTCATTGCACGGTCGTACGCGCTGCACAGATTTCTTGATAAACTTTGAGCTTACAGTATCAGACACTCCGATGGTGAGCACCGCAAAGAGCACTGCCCAAAGACCATTCTTGCTAAAATTCCACAGTAAAAAGGCTACGATGAAAAGATATAGGGGTACCCAGAAAAGCTTATGACGATAGACCGGCAAAAAAAAATCTAGGTATGGATTTTCGATGCCATTGATCCAGAAAAAGAGTGATTGATCCCAGTCAATAATGCTCAATGCGCTGGTCAAGGAAGGGAGTAGATCCATAGATGCAAATTTATACCTTTGCCACAGTATTTTTCACACATTGTAATACAGAGTTTTGGCATGGCACTGATCAAATCAATTTCGGGAATCAGGGGTACCATTGGTGGCGAGATGGGAAGCAATTTAACACCTTCGGATATTGTGGCCTGTGCCACCGGTTACGGTGCATGGGTTTTATCTCAAGGACAGGGTAAGAAGATTGTCGTGGGCAGGGATGCGAGAATTTCGGGGAAGATCGTCAGTGATCTAGTGATAGCAACTTTGCAAAGTCTGGGGCTGGATGTAGTACATCTTGGTCTATCCACCACACCAACCGTTGAGTTGGCAGTCGTCGGAGAACAGGCAGCTGGCGGCATCATCCTCACTGCCAGTCACAATCCCAAAGAATGGAATGCATTGAAGTTCTTAAACCACCGGGGAGAATTCATATCTGCCTCAGATGGAGCATCCATCTTGAGCATCATTGAAGCAGGTCAGACCACTTTCAGCCCGATCGACCAGTTGGGCAAGGTCGTCGAAGTGGACGACTATATAGACAAACACATAGATCAAATACTGACATTGGATCGCGTTAAGGTTGATGATGTCGTCAGTAGATCCTATAGGATATTAGTTGATTGCATCAATTCTACTGGAGCGATATCGGTCAGACCACTTCTCGAACGATTGGGTTGTACTGTTGAATTGTTGTACGCAGATATGTCGGGTGATTTCGCCCACAATCCTGAGCCACTTCCGGGCCATCTTGAGGTTTTGTCTAAAACCGTAGTTGAAGGAGGCTTTGATCTTGGCATTGCTGTTGATCCAGATGTGGATCGCTTGGTATTTGTTTGCGAAGATGGATCAGCATTTGGTGAGGAATATACTATTGTTGCGATTGCGGACTATTTGCTCCCCTATTCACCTGGGGCTATCGTCTCTAATTTAAGCTCTACTAAAGCTTTAAAAGATATCGCTGAAAGGCATGATTGCCAGTACTATGCATCTGCAGTAGGCGAAGTCAACGTAGTTGAAAAAATGAAAGAGGTCAAGGCAGTCTTTGGGGGAGAAGGCAATGGCGGAGTCATTTATCCTCGATTACATTATGGTCGAGATGCCTTGGTGGGCATCGCATTATTTCTCAGCCACCTGGTGAGCAGTGATGCTACCGCTTCTGCGTTGAGGTCAGGCTATCCGGACTACACCATCAGCAAGCAGAAAGTACAGCTTAGTGACACAGTATCTCCAGAAGTTGTGATTCAATCCTTGAAAGATAAATACTCAGAACTTCCCTATATGGATATAGACGGATTAAAGCTAGTGATGGACGACGAATGGGTGCACCTGCGTAAGAGCAATACGGAGCCGATTATTCGTATCTATGCCGAAAGCAAAGAAGCCGGGAGGGCATCAGACCTTGCCACTCGATTCGTCCGTGAAATTGAAGTTTTGACGGAAGGGCAACACCTGAGCTAATGGCCAGCCGTATCTACTTTGACAATGCTGCATCTACTCCAATGGCCCCAGAAGTCATTGAGGTGATGCATCTGCATATGACCCAGCAATACGGAAATCCCTCATCTATACACTTGCAGGGCAGATCTGCCAGAAACTGTGTCGAAATATCCAGAAAGACCGTGGCTGGCTGTTTGGGTGCCAGTATTGGTGAGATTTTTTTCACCAGCGGAGGTACTGAGGCCAACAATATGGTCATTAAATGTGCCGTCAGAGATCTCGGTATTCGACGGATCATCTCCTCTCCCATCGAACATCCCTGTGTATTGAAAAGCCTTGTCCGCATGCATGCTACCACGGGAGTCCAGGTGGAGCATCTCCCCATAGATGACTTGGGTAGACCAGATATGGATGCCTTAGCCGAGAGGCTGCAAGAAGGGGATCTTAAGACGTTGGTATCTCTCATGCACGCGAACAATGAGATTGGCACCATGATCGATCTACATCATGTAGGCACCATCTGTAGGGCACATGGAGCTCTTTTCCATTCCGACACCGTACAGACCATTGGTCATTTCACTTTCAATCTCAATGAAACCCCCATAGATTTCATCACAGGTTCCGCACATAAGTTTCACGGGCCCAAGGGTACAGGCTTTATTTACATCAGACAGGGGTTGGCGATTGGCGCCTTGATTGAAGGAGGTGGCCAAGAGAGAAATCTGCGGGCAGGAACCGAAAACATTGCAGGAATTGCGGGTCTTGCTGAAGCGATTTCTGCAGCAAATGGGCGAATGAAATCCGGGGAAGATCTTGTGGGTTCCATCAAGGCATATGCAAAAAATCAACTGGCCGCCGAATTTGAAGGCTTGACATTCAATGGCGATCTCACAGGTCCAAATCTCTGCAGTGTGCTAAGTGTCAATTTTCCCAAATCATCTTTGGCAGACCTGCTGACGTTCAACCTCGATATCGAAGGAATCAGTGCTTCTGGTGGCAGCGCTTGCGCATCGGGTGCTGAGCAGAGATCTCACGTAATGGCTGTAATCAAACCTGGATATGAGGGGACGACCATCCGGTTTTCATTTTCACACCTCAACTCATTTGAACAGGTGGATGTACTAACAGATACGTTGCACAAAATCCTGCGTACTACCATCTAGTGCATTTTCTGAGCAAGACGTGCACGCCATTTCTTCATGCATAGCAGATTGGGGGCAGTAAATCGTGAGATCTACTGCCCTGCATCACTTTTTGCATTTTCAGGAGGCCTGGTTATACGGTTTTTTGCTCCTTCTTGACCCGCCTGATTTTGTTCAACTTGGCCATGTCACCGTAAACTTCTTTGGCTCGCTTGTTATAAGCTCTGGCAGCTTCCTCGGGTGTCTTAAACATTCCGATATGTACCGCCTTGCCATTGATGGTGATGATAGCCCGATACTTTTTGTTCTCGATATACACACCTGTGTATCCGGTTTTGCTGGTTGTCTTTCGATTTCTACTTGAAGTAGACCTCGTCCTCCATTCCAGGTTTTCCAACCTGCAATCCAGCTTGTTGCCGTTCTTCGCACCCACCAAGTTCATCCTGGGATCCGGTGGTGTATCGAGAAATTTCTCAGCGATGTACCGATGCAAATAAATGGTTTCAATCTTGTAAGCACCATCAGAGCGCTTCCAAGACTTTTGGAAGACCGCGCATCCAGAAGAATGCTTTCTGAGGTTGTTTACAAATTGGATCTTTACTAAGTAAGGATCCTTGGTGAGATGGTGATAGACTTCATCGTCAAGCATCACATTCTCGTCAGCGTTCTTTAGTTTAACTTTGTACAGCAATTTGTCGAGTGTTTAGTGGTAAAAAAAATTAATCAAAACTCTGTTTCTTCATGGTCACTTGTTATTATTATTCTTGATGCAATATAGCATTCAGAGCTTTCAAAATCACTTTGAAAACTCAGTGTTAATAGTCAGTACCAACAGAGTTGGTTTATCAACAGACAAACCCGAATGTAAGATCATCATTTTTTTTAACAATTCAAATAAATATAACTCTTAATTTACGAGATAGACTATACTTTAACAATATTACTTACCTTGATGAGGTATCAAACAGGCGATAAATTCAAGTAATTATCTCGGAATCACTCCACCACTAAGAGCGATTTATGCCTACTAACTTTATGGTATTTGGGATTGACGCTTTGTCGGGAGAAAAACTATCTTTGCACAAATTTTTTGGAGACCAGTATGGCTAGGAGAAAAAAAACACGACGAGCAGAGGAAGAAACAATCGTCGATATAGTAGAGGTAACAGAACAGGCCGGAGATTTTTTTGAAAGAAACCAGAACATCCTATTGAGCATTCTGGGTGGTTTGGCTCTGATCGTCGGGGGCTATTTTGCCTACAACCAGTTTTACAAGTTGCCCCGAGAGATCGAAGCTGCCGATCAAATCTTCCAGGCGGAGCTTCAATTTCATCGTGATTCCTTTGAGTTGGCACTCCTCAATCCCGGTGGTGGTTACTCCGGATTTCTCGACATCATTGACACCTATAAGGGAACCGATGTGGCAAATCTGGCCAACTACTATGCGGGTGTATCTTACCTACATCTCGGAAAGTTTGATGCGGCGGTGAGTTATCTACAAGATTTTGATCCCGCGGGTGAAGTTACACCCATCATGAAATATGGTGCACTGGGTGATGCTTTCTCTGAGCTGGAAGAGTTTGACAAAGCCATTAAGGCCTACAGGTCTGCAGCTAATGCCGCCGACAACGATTTTCTCACACCCTATTATCTGAAAAAGTTGGGGCTCCTTTATGAAAAACAAGGTAATCATGAGGAAGCAGCCGAAGTCTACAAGGAAATTAAGCGAGACTATGCCAAAAGTCAGGATGGCTTTAATATTGACAAATTTATCGAACGGGCAGAAGCGGCGCTCAATTGAGGAAAAGGCCGGGATGGAGCTCAATTTGGTTGACTACCATTTCAAAAATCGGTCTTTGGAGATTGCTTAATTTTCCTTGCCAAGTGAAAATCCCATCCAAGATGCTAAAATGCTTGATTTATTGATGATTCCATGTTCAAGCCGAGCTAATATTGCCATTTTAACAAGACCACCGATTTTTAGATAGCTCAGTTGCTCCTGATGGTTGGGCCTTTTTTACTTTTGTAGTCAATAAATTCTGCGGATGAGTTCAACCCTCAAAAGTCTGGCCCAATACGACCTCAGCGATTTGACCGATCCTGCCGGAGTGACCGTAAGCATTGTCGTGGCAGATTGGAATCAGGAAATCACCCATGCGATGCTTCAGGCCTGCCAAGAAACACTAACACAGGTGGGGTTGGAAAAGGACTGTATTTCTGTATTCCACGTGCCGGGATCTTTTGAATTACCTGCCGCGGCCAGGATGATCGATGATAGGCACGGTCCCGATGCGGTCATTTGCCTCGGGTGCGTTGTCCAGGGTGAAACGAAGCATAATGAGTACATCAACTATGCCGTAGCCCATGGATTGACCCAACTATCGCTCATGCGCGCCAAGCCCTTCATATTTGGCTTACTTACTACCTCAAATCTGGAGCAAGCAAGAGATCGTTCTGGTGGTAAGCACGGAAACAAAGGCGAAGAGGCAGCTATCACAGCATTGAAGATGATTGAGCTCAAACGCGGACTTCGTGAGAGCGTAGATTCCATTGGATTTAACAAGAAATGAAGATAAGAACACTTGAAGCAGGAATGTTTAAGTTGGACGGTGGTGCTATGTTTGGTGTAGTACCCAAGCGGATGTGGCACCGGCTCAACCCAGCTGACGATGAAAACATGTGCCCATGGTCGATGCGAAGCCTACTGATTGAGATGGCTGATAGGAAGATCTTGGTAGATACGGGCATTGGTTTTAAACAGGGTGAAAAGTTTAGGTCTCATTTTTATCCCCATGGTCGAGAACTTACCGATTCCATTAAGGGGTTGGGGTTAAGTGTAGAAGAAATAACCGATGTCTTCATCACCCATTATCATTTTGACCACGTAGGAGGTGCCTTAACACTGGACGCCAAGGGAAATATTGTACCCACCTTCCCCAATGCCACATTTTGGTCAAACGAGTTGCACCATAAATATGCTGGTAAACCTAACCCCAGGGAGGCAGCCTCTTTCATCGAAGAAAACTTCTTACCCCTCGAACAACAGGGAGTGCTGAAGTTCATTGATTATCAAGAAGATGATGTGGAATGGATGCCTGGATTGAAGGTGAGATTCGTACATGGTCACACTCATGCTCAAATGCTGTTACTCATTGACAATGGCGATGCTAAGTACATCTTTGGTGCAGACCTAATACCCTCGCGCTGGCACATTAGGTTGCCCTATATTATGGCATATGATATGCAGCCCGCCTTGACCCTGGAAGAGAAAGAACGGGTTTTGATGGAGTGCATCACTGAAGATCGGACAATAATTTTTGAGCATGACCCTGCCATGGAAATTGCGTCTGTTGAAAGAAGCGAAAATGGTCGTTATCGGCTAAAGTCGGGAGGTGCAATGCCCGACTAATGTCGATCAGCCTTATTCAACTATAAATGGCATCCCTTATGAAGGTTTCACCAGTGCTCTTCTTAATGCTGCTCTTCTTGTCTTATGCCTGTGCTCGCAAGGTAACGGTGGATCAAGATCTGACCGAACCGACCTTTGTAAAGGCAGATCTCGCCTACAAGGATGTCTATAAACCCCTGGACGGAATTTGGGAGGGCACCTTCTACATCTACGAGCACCAAGAAGGTCAGATCGATGGTGAGATGACTCCAGACCTTCTGAACGAGAAGTTTTTTTTAGGTCCCAGTCTCAAAATCATGGATAGTATAGCGGTCCGACAGGAATATCAATCTCATACACCTTATTATCAGACAGTTGATATCACCGATATCTACGTGAGTGAGGGGGATACCACACTGGTCAAGTCAAATGGTGTGAATAAAATCGAGCGCGGTAAGATGTGGTGTGTCGTGCAGAAACCCGATGAAAAGATCGTACATGCTGGTACTGAAGAAGGCGATCATACCATCATATGGTCGAGAAATGAGTCTTCTCCACTACACAAAGAATATTTTCGGGAAAAGGTATCCACGGAAAACTATCAGATCGTTGGATATGGCTATTACGGATCAGATGACACTACCCTAATGCCTAAAACTTGGTTTCTGGCTAACTATCACCGGGTGAGCGATTACCTGCGTTAACGAGTCTTGCCACAAGGTGTTGACCTATGAATTCTGAGTTCCCGCTCTATAAAGCAAGAAGGTAGCATTGATTATGCTCTTTAGCCAGCTGGATGCTTCCAGGGCTTGCGATATGGTCTCTGCAGCAATGCCGTTGCCTCCTCATCGTCCACGACTTGCTTGGTTTCATGATCGTATACCAAAGGCCTGCCCAATTTCATGGATATATTGGCTAAAATACAGCTCGCAGTAGAGATGAGCCCTTCTTCCACATCCGCTACTGGACGAGTGCCTTGATCGATGGCATCCAGGAAGTCAAGCATGTGCAATCTGGTCGCGGGAGCAGCATTCAATTCTATTCGCTCTTCCTCAATGTCTTCGGGGTATTTTTCCTTTTCATAAACCACGTCCTTGTGCACAGGCTCAAGATCTTTTGCATATGGCACAAAATCGTACTGCATAGTGCTCATCTTGAGCTTACCCTTATCTCCATATAGAATCACAGACCACGGATATTTTTCATCGGCTGGATTTCCCCAGGCACGATGCTGCCACACAAGGTTGAGATCTTCGTACTCGAACCATGCAGATTGGGTGTCCGCAATGTTTGATTTTCCAAGCTTTTCTTGAAAGATGCCGCCATACGACGATATTCTTTTTGGCCATCCCAAACCCAGGAGCCAGCGTGCTGTGTCAAACATGTGGACACACATGTCGCCCATAATCCCATTGCCATACTCCATGAAAGTACGCCACCAACGAATGTGAGGAATACCGTCATAAGGTCTCATTGGTGCCGGTCCGGTCCACATCTCGTAGTCGAGGAAATCTGGTACCTCCTGCACAGGTGGATTACCATTAGCACGCATATGATAGTAGCAGCACATCTCGACGTGATTCACCCTGCCCAGCAGGCCCTTGTCTACGATTTCACGCTTCGCTTCCATCAGATGGGGAGTGCTGCGTCGCTGAGTTCCTATCTGCACGACCTTGCCCAGTTTTCGAGCCATGGCTAACATGGCCTCACCTTCCATGACATCCACACTGATGGGCTTCTGACAATACACATGAGCTCCTGCTTTCATGGCATCGATGGCTTGCAATGCATGCCAATGATCTGGCGAGCCCACGATCACGATATCAAGTTTTTGCTCCGCAAGCAACCGCCGGTAGTCTGTATAAGTTTTCGGGACATTCCCAGACTCCTGGCGCTGACTCACAAGTTGGGCTGCGGAAGCTAGCAGTCGCTTATCCACATCACAGATAGCTACCACCTCCACTGGCGCCACCTGGATTAACCTAAATACGTCGTTTTTTCCATACCACCCTGCTCCGATCAAACCCACCCTTCTGGGCTTTGGTTGATTGAGAGCTCCAAAGCTATTAGGCATCAGGGCAGAAAGAGAGACTGCTGTGGCTGTAGTTCTTAAGAATCTTCTTCGATTGATGGTATTAGTCATTACTGTCATTTACCGATGTCCATTATAATATGTGCCTGTACGCTTCAAAATCTTTTATCATGCTGGCATTCATCAATCCATCTGTCGCTACCCTGTTTTTCGATCGAAGGCGATGCGTTTTCCCCGTTGACCGTAAAAAACTCCTTTTTCATAAGCCAAATCACCATTTAGGATAGTATGTGTAACTCTACCTGAGAACGTTTTACCTTCCAATGGTGACCACCCGCATTTATAGTGGATGTTCTCTTTCTGAATCGTCCATTGTTTCTTAGGATCGACAAGAAGGATGTCTCCCCAATAGCCCTCGCGAAGATAACCCCTCTCTTTGATCTTAAAGCACTCCGCGGGTGCATGACACATTTTTTCCACAATTTTCTCTAAGGAAATGCGACCCTGATGATAGAAATCTAGCATTAAGGTAAGGCTATGTTGGACCAACGGCAAACCAGAAGGAGCCCGGAGATATGCTTCATCCTTCTCACTGATAAGATGGGGAGCATGGTCTGTAGCGATGATATCAAGCCGGTCATCGAGAAGTGCTGTGAAAAGCGATGCCTTGTGACGAGGATCTTTAATGGCTGGGTTGCACTTGATTTTATTACCCAGGCACTCATAATCTCCAGCATCAAAATAGAGATGGTGTACACAGACTTCTGCTGTAATTCTCTTCTCAGTAAGCGGTACTGCATTATCAAACAAGACAAGCTCCTCACCTGTGCTGATATGCAGTATGTGCAATCGTGTACCATTGGCCTTGGCGAGATTCACGGCACGAGTGGAGCTGAGTAGGCAACCATCGACACTGCGCACAAGCGGATGATGCGATGCCTGCAAGCGGTCACCATGTATGCTCTTTAGTCGATCGAGATTGCTCCGGATCGTTTGTTCATCCTCACAGTGTGTGGCCACCAACATGGATACCCTGGAAAAAATATCTTCTAATGCATTCTCATCATCCACGAGCATATTTCCGGTACTGGATCCCATGAAAACCTTGATGCCACATACCTTTTCTGGATCGGTTTTAAGGATCTCTTCAATGTTATCATTGGAAGCGCCCATGAAGAAAGAGTAGTTTGTGGAGGCAGTGCCAGCGGCGATGCGATACTTCTCTTCAAGCAGGTCTTGAGTCAATGCCGGTGGTGCAGTATTGGGCATTTCCATAAAGCTCGTCACACCACCCGCCAGAGCTGCCTTTGACTCGGTAGCGATGGTAGCTTTATACTCCATCCCTGGCTCTCTAAAATGCACCTGATCATCGATAATGCCTGGCATACAAATCAAACCAGTAGCATCAATTTCATATACTGCCGTTTGGGTGTCGATGACACTCCCAACCTGACTGATCCGGCCGTCCTTGACCAGTACATCGCCCACCATTTGTGCGCCCTCATTGACGATAGTAGCATTTTTAATCAGGACCGTGTTCATGTGCAGGTAGCTTGTTTAGTTCACTACGTAAAGTGGCAATTCACCCATGTTTCTTGTGGCGACGTTTTCATCACAAATGACCTATTTACAGCGTGTATTGTCCCCTTTCAGAGTGACCTCACAGGTTAATCTGGATGATGAGGGGAAGATAAAAAAAATCACCAGTGTCCTACCCATTCTGCCTCTAGATCCTGCGATGCGTTTCAGCTGATATCCATCCATGCACATGATAAGAAATGACTTGTGACTCTTGCTGTAGAAGACTACCTTTATCTGGCACTAAAGTAGGCACGTAATGTCAAATCCTATCGTCAGTATCATCATGGGTTCGGATTCAGACCTTCCGATCATGAAGGAAGCCTCCGTGATTCTCTCCACATTCAATATTGACTTTGAGATGACGATCGTTTCTGCTCATCGGACACCAGACCGCATGTTTGACTTTGCCAGCAAGGCTCATCATCGAGGTTTGCGGGTGATCATCGCCGGAGCGGGTGGCGCGGCTCATCTCCCTGGCATGGTGGCCGCCATCAGTCCATTACCAGTCATTGGGGTACCCATCAAGTCTTCCAACTCAATCGATGGATGGGATTCTGTGCTGAGTATATTGCAGATGCCAGGAGGTGTACCGGTGGCTACAGTCGCGCTCAATGGTGCTAAGAATGCGGGCATCTTAGCCGCACAGATCATTGGCTCATCCGATCGGTTGGTACAACAGAAAGTCTCAGACTACAAGGAGGAATTGAAATCCGGAGTACAAGAAAAAATCGATCGATTGCGTGAGAAAGGTTTTTCATCCTATTGAGCCGGTCTTTGGACGCACATCACTTAGAATAGGCCACTGATGGTACCATGCTCATCGATATCCATCGATGCTGAGGCCGGTCTTGAGGGTAGCCCTGGCATCCGCATGATATCACCAGTGATGGGAATCACAAATCCTGCTCCAGCGGCTAGCTCCACCTGCCTCACTGTCAAGACAAAATCAGTGGGCCTACCTAGTAATTTTGGGTTGTCTGATAGTGATTTTTGCGTCTTGGCAATGCACACTGGGAGTTTATCGAAGCCCAATGCCTTTATGGTCCGAACATCTCGTTTTCCTCGCGGAGTATATACCACATCCTTCGCGCCATAAACTTCCCGCGCTATCGTACTTATCTTGCGATCCATACTCCAGTTCCAATCATACAGAGGGCGAAAAGATGAGGTGTTGGATGCTACTTTGTCCACCACCAATTCAGCCAGTTCTCGGCCTCCCTCCCCTCCTGATGCCCAAACCTCAGATACTGCACAGCTGACACCCAAGTGTTTGCAAGTCTGAAGGATCATATCGATCTCTTCTTGTGCATCGGTTTGAAAGTGGTTGATCGCTACGATGGGATCAAACCCAAACTTAATCATGTTTTCCAGATGCTTTTCTAAGTTAGCCATACCCTTCTGCAAGGCTGGAAGGTTGGGATCCGACAACGCAGAAATCGAGACGCCTCCATGGTATTTCAACGCACGGACGGTGGCAACCAGCACAGCAGCAGATGGCTTCAGACCAGCAGTCACGCATTTAATGTTGAGGAATTTTTCTGCACCCAGATCGAATCCAAAACCAGCTTCCGTGACCACATATTCTGAGACGGCCAAGGCTGTTTTGGTGGCAATCACAGAGTTCGTACCCTGTGCAATATTGGCAAAGGGGCCACCATGAATGATGGCCGGAAAACCTCCCATGGTTTGCACCAGGTTGGGTTTGATCGCGTCCTTAAGCAGCAATGTCATGGCACCTGCAGCATTGAGATCACGAGCAAAAACGGGCGCCCCTGAGAAGGTTTTACCTACATAGATGCTACTCAATCTCTCCTTCAAATCTGGCAGATTTTCTGCTAGGCACAATATGGCCATCACCTCAGAGGCTGCCGTAATGTCAAAACCCGTCTCTCGAGGAATGCCACCTGTTCTTCCTCCCAGACCGACCACGATGTCCCGAAGGGCACGGTCATTCATGTCCATGACTCTGCGCCAGAGCACAGACCTTGGATCGATTCCAAGTGACTTACGTCTGTCCTGGATATTGTTGTCGATGAGTGCAGACAAGAGGTTGTTAGCCTTTTCGATGGCGGCAAAATCTCCCGTAAAATGTAAGTTAATGTCTTCCATCGGAAGCACCTGTGCATAACCTCCCCCCGTCGCACCACCCTTCATCCCAAATATCGGACCTAGGCTTGGCTCACGCAGCACAACCACGGACTGTTGACCGATTAGATTGAGTGCATCGCTAAGCCCAATGGATGTGGTGGTCTTTCCCTCACCAGGTGGTGTTGGAGAAATAGCGGAAACCAAAATGAGTTTCTTATGGCCAAAGTCAACGCCACGTGCAAGATCTAGCTTCAACTTGGCCTTACCCTCTCCATAAGTTTCTAGTTGATTTGCTGCCACACCGAGCTGGTCAGCAATCCGGTGGATGGGTGCTGGTACCGCAGTTCGCGCTATTTCAATATCTGTCATGTCTTTTCATATTAATCACAGGTATGACTCCCCTAACATCGATCTGATCGTAGACACTTTCTAGCTGAACGATATTCCCCTGCGACATTGAATTGCAAGTCTTCACCATCTTCTGGCTCCATTCTCGAAGAAGTGTCGATCAAGCAGATGTCAACCTACCCTTGCTTAGATTATTGAAGAAGGCAACTACTGCCGTTGTTATGCCATCGATATTTAGGAGTTTGGAGTCATTCATGGCTTTCACAGTAAGAAAAAGGCCAAGGGGGAATAGGACCATGCACGGCAGCCAAGCCGCCAGGACGGGATCAAAATCGGACCCCTTATACAGTTTTTCAAAAACCTTGGTCAATACCACAAAAACCATGAAGAAAATAATGGCGACAAGCAATGGATACCCAAATCCACCCTTTCGAACGATGGCACCCATCGGTGCACCAATAAATAGGAAAATGAAACAAACCACCGCGAAGCCATATTTTGAATGCAACTGATAAGTGTACTTCTTACGCCTATCTAGTAGATACTTGCGTTTTTGTCTGAACTCAAATAAGGTATTCTTTGCATTGCGTGTGAGTGCCCGGAGGTTCTCTAGATAGGTCACCCTCTTGTCGAGGGCGAAGGTGAAAATGATGCTTTGCGCAGAATCCAAGACATCCAGGTAAGGTTGATCAACCACCTTATCATACTTCCTCGATACGTTGGTCTTCCGCTCAGCTAATGCATTAAAATCTGGTCTCGGGCCAGCTGTATCTGTCTGTACCTTGGCATAAGGTGCCATCTTGTCATCGACATATGCCTTCAGCTCATCAGCTCTCTGTTCAGCTTCAAAGATGCTATCGCGCTCGGCTGATTCCACTTCTTCACCTTTATAGTAGAGAAATTTTGTCCTGACTCGACGCACCTTTTGCTGCTCGAAGTTCTGTGCTGCTAACTTAATATTGATGCTGTCAATACCTTCTGCCAGCTGTCTTGTACTCAGCATGGCGTGATAAGTCTTAAAGAGGTTTTCATCTGTACGTCGCAGATCAAATTCACTCAAATCGAAAGTCTTTGTCCAATCCTTGAAAGATGTGCGTATGAAGGGAAAGTCTGCTCTCACGCTCGATGGCTCGGCCTTTTGGTACTGAAAGCCACGGTTCAGGTTCATCACGAAGTATCGATCATCATCTGTCACGTACATCTCACCTCGATCAGCACGGATGATGTTAAATTGATTTCGCTGATTGCTTTGATCATCGTCGATCATGACATCTTCAATCGTCCTGCCATCCGCATGCTTTCTTCCAATCCGAATCGAATAACCATGAAAGTCATCGTTAAACACACCACTTTCGAGGTAGAGACCAGGCTTTTGCTTTTTTATGTCATAAAGTCGTGACTTGAACTTGAGGTTGGCGTATGGAATCACATAATTAGAACAAAGAAATGAAGACAAAGCAACAAACAACGCAAAGACCATACTCGACCTCATAACACGTAGCAAAGGAATACCTGCGGTCTTAAGGCTTGGGAGTTCATACTTCTCAGCCAAGGTGCCATATACCATCACACTCGCCAGAAGGATGGCAATCGGTAAAGCCATGGGAATGAGCGACAATCCCATGTAATAAATCATCTCTGCCAGCACTAATATTCCAATACCTTTGCCGGCAATATCGTCTATATAGAGCCAGAGAAATTGCATCATCAAAACAAACATAGCAATGAAGAACGCCATCAGAAAAGGCGGAATGAAGGCTCGGATGAGCAGCTTATCTATCTTCTTTAAATTTAGCAATGTGCTTCTTGTCTGATTGCTAGATTCGATCAGTGATTGAACAGAAAGCGACCGAATGTAACAATATTCCCCTACTTAACGTCTTACCAACGAAATGAGTTTACAAACCTTCAACGAGAAAGTGTTGCCGCTCAAGGACAAGCTCTATCGCTTTTCCTTAAGCATCGTCAATAATACTCATGAAGCTGAAGACATCGTGCAGGAAATTATGATCAAAATATGGGATAAAAGAGATGAATGGGCCAGCTGGTCTAGCATGGAAGCCATGTGTATGACCATGACAAGAAATCTGTCTATAGACCATACTCGTGGCAAGCATCGACGACTCACCTCTTTTCCCGAAGATTATGATGAGCCAGAAAAATCACAGACCCCTGATCAGCATGCAAGCAGTTTGGATATGATGGGCTTCATCCAGCAAATCATCGACAGACTGCCTGAATTGCAGCGGCATGTTATTCAGCTTCGAGAAATTGAAGGTTACAGTTACAAAGAGATCGCTGAGGTGCTTGAAATCACCTTAAGTCAAGTGAAAATCAACGTACATCGTGCAAGGCTTTTTCTAAAAAATGAATTGGTAAAATCAGCGGAATATGGAAGCAGGTAGAGTGAAACATTTACTGGATAGATATTGGTCAGGTGAGACCTCTTTGGATGAAGAGCAAGCACTGCAAACCTATTTTTCTTCAGGACAGGTAGATCCCGCCTTCCAAGAGTATCAAGGGCTCTTTACCTTTTATCGATCAAAGAAAAATATAAGTATGGTTGCCTCCATACCCACACCATCGGTGACGATGCCTCGCACTGGAAGAAAAGTGACCAACCTGCGATGGCTAATCAATGTGGCTGCTGCTCTATTGGTGTTCTTCGCAGTATTCTTTGGCAATAGATACCAGCAAGAAAGGAAGCAGCATGCCTATGTTTTTGTGGATACTTATGAGGATCCGCAGGCAGCTTATCAAGAGGTGAAAGAAGCCTTGCTATTTGTTTCGAGCAAGATGAACAAGGGGGTATCTACAGCCCACGCCTCACTTAGCAAATTTGAGCCACTTGATGATATCATTAATTGAAAGAAATGCCAACATTTTACTTGCCAAATTAATTCTGAAGAAACCCTGATTAGTCATATTTAATCATTGTCCTAAAATTTGAAATCATGCAGATGAGATTTTTAATTGCCTCGTTTTTCACATTGCTCTTTTTGCAATCAGGTATTTCACAAGTAAACTCTCTTGACCAATTCTTCAACACTTACCAGGAGGATCCTGATTTTACTGTGGTATCCATCAGTCCCAAGTTGTTTCAGATGTTCTCCAAACTCGATCTAGACGAAGAAAGTGAAGACCTCAAGAGTCTAGTCAGCAGCATTAATAGCTTACGAATCTTGGTCCGTGACAGTATGGATGGACGAGGGCTCTACGAAGATGCATTTACGCAACTTTCTAACGACAGCTTTGACGAACTACTCACAGTGAGAGATGGCTCCGAAAATGTGCGGTTTCTCATTAGAGAAGGCTCTAACGACATTATCAAGCAGCTAGTTTTATTAGTCGGGGGAGCCAATGAATTTGTGCTTCTGGATATCGCAGGGAACATAGACTTGCAGACCGTTGGAAAACTCGGCAAGACACTTGACATACCTGGAGGAGAGCACCTTGAAAAGGTAGGGAAGAAATAATCAATGGCTCGATAGAATCATACAGACCTATATTTGCACCAATTACAATCGCATGAAAAACTTACTCCTGATCTTAACGGTATCCTGCACTTATTTGTCAAATGCACAGACACCTGCACTAGATCGCTTCTACCGCACGCACAAGAAAGTAGACGATGTAGCCCACATATCTTTGGGTGGTTTCATCTTAAAAATCGGAAGCTGGTTTATCGAAGATCCTACAGCCCGAACGCTGGCCCGCAAGGCTAAAAGGGCACGCTTTTTAGTCACTGAAGGTGAAAACCGGATCAGAAATGCAGAGGTCAACAAGCTTGTCAGACAACTGAGAAGAGACAACTTTGAATCTCTTGTTCAAATTCGGGATCACGGTGATAAGATTGACCTTTTTATCAGAGAAGATGGCCGTTACATCAGAAATGTGCTAGCGACGGTGCGTTCCGACGACGAGTTCATCTTAGCCAGTTTCGAGTGCAAGCTCAAGAAATCTGACATGGAGGACTTGCTCAATGATGTGTTGTAGCTCTGCTGCCTAGGCATATCAGAGATGTTAAGCAAGCAGCACCAACCATTGGCAGAGCTGTCCAAGCAATCGCTAATGTGTATATTTGCTGCATCCAATAAAATGATGTATCCATGGGAAAAGGAGATAAAAAAACACGCCGGGGCAAGATCTTAAGGGGGTCATATGGAAAGACTAGACCAAAGCACTCAGCTAGTCCGCCACCGGAACCCAAGAAAAAAAGCACTACCAAGAAAAAGAAGGCAGCAAAGAAGAAATAGGCTGTTTACTTTTCTTTCATATCGGTGATTTCATCATCTGCCAGCTCCAAAGCTCCAATCTGTTGCACTTCTTCACCGGCGATGCCTCGGATAGAACTGTACATGTGATTGGTGTTTAGCAGTACTTTTTCGATTTGTTTCTCCCTTCGTTTCCAGATGGATTGCATGGCCCTTTTCTCTTTGCCAAGTTCATCCTGCATACAGATAAATCCTTCAACAATGCCTTCAACCTGCATGCGAAATTCATTGCTGGTCAGATAATCGTACAGGACATTCATCTTGTCTCCACTCTGTTTCTGAAACCTTCTCACTTCTTGCACTTTGATTAGCCCTTCTCTTAGAATCGGTGCCAAGACTTTGACTTCCTCAAAAGTGCAAACCCAAATGCCCGAAAGTTGAGCCATAGAGTTTAGGTCCTTGGGCATGGACTGAGTTACCAGGATGCCGATATCCGCTTTCCGATGGCGCATATCTGCCTTAAATTTCTCAATCCAGGCTGGTTGAAAAGACTTGGTTCGCTTGCTTTCGTAGTAGATGATGCCACAATGGTCTCCATCAGGAGTTTGGACGTGTTGCAAGCAATCTGCCCCTCTGGCCCCTTGCTTTATCGATTCGATATGATCATAGACAAATTGTTGGTTCAAGTATGATTCTAAAACGATCTCCTGGACCTCTCCCTGCATTTGCATAGAACCCTGCTCAATTTTACGGTTCATCTCCTCAATCAGCCTGCGCTGATCACCTAGTTTCTTTTCATACTCTTGTTTGAGCATTTCCTCTCGGGAATAATATTGGTTTCGAAACTCTTTTTCTGCCTCGGTTTGCCGCTGAAAGTAGGTTCGCTCAAGTTGAAGTTTCTGACGCTCCAACTCACTACTCAACTTCTTCTCCCGGTTAAGCACCTCCATTTCTCTTCTTCTCAGGGCAAGGTTTTCTGCCTGCTGTTTCTCCAGATTCTTTTGCAGGGCCAACATATCGGCCTCAGCTTTTTGGGTGGCCTCCTTCCTCAGATCTCCGGCCAATTTGATCCTTTCCTTCCGCAGTTTTTCCTGTATGATCTCCCAGGTTTGCGCAGATAGCTTTTTGACCTCCAGGCGCTCTCGCTCTAAGGCAGCCTGGTCCTCAGCAACTTTGTTTTTGAGTGTGGTAAACTTATCATTAAACTCCCTTCGCAAACGCAACTCAGCTTGTCGCACAATCACACCTTCTACGTCGATGTCATCACCGCACGAGGGGCAGTGTATGATCGACGGATCGCTTTTGATGCTAGTACTCTTGTGGTGATTCATATTCGTACGATGGCTGATGTAGGTCGAAGATATTAAAAAACTTAAATATATAAAGACTTCATAATATGATCAGACAGACTGCGATCCACCACATAATAAAATGGACACATAGGTGGTTGAAATTACTATATTTGTGTATGCTCCAAAGATGTCGGAAAAGGCTCAGTTATCTACCTGAGAATTACACTATGATCAATTTATTAACGAGATGAATAACGAACGCATTTAGTCATGAGCGATGGTATTTTGAAGATTTTTGATGGTATAGAGAAGCTGGATAAGAAGTCAGTGACATTTCTTCTGAAAGCCATCAAAGAAAACAACCTTCCTGGTTTTGACTATTTAGAGTTTAAACAGTCCCTAAATGGGTTGAAAAAGATGAATATGGATGAGACCACCGCCATCAAATCTGCCTACACCACGGGAGGTACGGTTGGGCTCACGAAATCAAAATTGATCGCTTCAGCTGAGCACTACCAGGCGGTGCTAAAGAAGGAGAAAAGCCAGTTTGACAATGCGCTCCAGAAGCAAATGACGCAGAGGGTGCACGGCAAGAGAGAAGAGAAAGAAAAGTTAACCAGCAAGATTGAGAGCTATCAGACGAAGATCAAGACTATGGAAGCTGAGATCATGAAATATCAAGAAAAGTTAGACCGGGCGGACAGTGAGATAAGTGCAGCCAAAGCCAAGATTGATGACACCAAAGACAAATTTGAAAATACTGTTCAGAACCTGCTTTCTCAGATAGACAACGACATCAACCGTCTAAAAGACGTTTTATAAACCAGTGAATAGGATCAGGCAAATCCGGGTAATCTTAAAATAATCAGCATGACAAATTTCAATACCGTACCAAAATCCAAACCCAAGTCATTCTGGAAAAGACCAGAGGGAGTCACGGGTACCTTATTTATGATAGCCCTGGTGCTAGGTGGTGGCTACCTCCTAGTCCAGGCATTGCCGGTCTTGATCGCACTAGCATCAAACGTACTTTATCTAGCAGGTATGCTGCTGGTACTGGGGGCCATTATCTATATGGTCTTGGACCCGAAAATGCGCAATCTGGTCTGGTACATGTACAAAAGTGTGATGCGATGGATCACTGGCATCTTCGTCACCATCGATCCGATCGGTATCCTCAAAAATTATGTGGAAGATTTGGAAGATAGTCTGGGTAAGATGAGCAAGCAAATCGGTGGACTCAGGGGGCAGATGAGAAAGCTCAAGACGATCATGCAGGATAATGACAAAGAAATCAACAACAGTATGTTGATCGCGAAGAAAGCTCGTGAACAAGGCAACGAAAAACACATGTTGCTGTCTTCAAGAAAAGCTGCCCGGCTCAAGGAGAGCAATGAGAAATATAGCACCCTGCACAACAAGATGACTGTCTTGTACAGGGTACTCAACAAAATGTATCAGAATTCAGAGATTTTACTAGAAGACACCAAAGACCAGGTCAAGCTAAAAGAACAGGAGCGCAAGGCAATCAGGGCTTCACATAGTGCCATGAAAAACGCCATGGACATTATTTCCGGAGATGGCAGTAAGCGTGAGATGTTTGATGCAGCCCTGGAGAATATTGCAGATGATCTTGCCAACAAAGTGGGAGAAATGGAACGCTTCATGGAAATGTCCAGCACTTTCATGGAATCTGTAGATTTGCAAAATGGTGTCTTCGAAGAAGAGGGACTGAGGATGCTCGAGAAATGGGAGAAAGAGAGTACACTTATGCTATTAGGTGATGGCCAAGCAAGAGCAGATGAACAGCTTGACTTGAATGCGCCTCGCAGAGAGCGAGAAAAAATCGAGAAATCCGGAGAGAAGTCTGATTACGAGGGACTTTTTGATTGACGACAAGAGAGGAGTACATCAAGAGGCACGTCCCGATTTTTCTTTGGGTTTCAAGCCTAAGTCAGCACCTCGCTTTAGCATCAATTCATACGCTGCTTCATAGGTGTTTTGGATGGCTCCATCAAGGATGGATTCACGGATGGCATCTTTAATCAAGCCCACCTCTCTCGAGGGTTTAATACCGAAAACATCCATAATGACTTCACCACGGATGGGTGGTTGCCAGTTGCGTAGGTGGTCCTTTTCCTCAATCTCCTTCATCTTGGCCCTGACCATCTGATAGTTCTCTAGGTACCTGCTGACTCGGTTCGGATTCTTAGAGGTAATATCCGCTTCACACAAGAGCATAAGATCATCTATGTCTTCACCGGCCTCAAACAGCAAGCGCCTCACTGCCGAATCCGTAATATCATTCTTCGTAAGACTGATGGGCCTTAGGTGGAGCCGCACCATTTTTTGTACAAACTTCATCTGATGGTCCATCGGTAACCTCAGTCTTCTAAATATGCGAGGTACCATGATGCCACCCAGTGCCTCATGGCCATGAAATGTCCAACCATGTTTCTGATGAAACCGCTTGGTGGCAGGTTTGGCAATGTCGTGCAATAGTGCGGCCCAACGCAGCCAAATATTTTGGGATCTCATAGCCAAGTTGTCCACCACTTGGAGTGTATGAAAGAAATTATCCTTGTGGCCAATACCTTTGACAATCTCCACACCATGAAGATCTGCCAGTTCGGGAAAGACATTATCTAAGACTCCGGTATGATGCAATAACTCAAGGCCTATGGAAGGTTGGTCAGATTCCAATATTTTAATGAGTTCGAGGGTGATCCTTTCTTGTGACACAATGCTGAGCCGATTGCGATAGAGGGCTATGGCCTCAAGGGTATCCGGATGAATGTCAAAGTCTAATTGAGAGGAGAACCTGATCGCCCTCATCATTCTCAGTGGATCATCGGAAAAAGTGGCACCGGGTTCCAATGGAGTCTTGATCAACCGTTGTTCCAGGTGTACCAATCCACCAAAGGGATCGATGATTTGACCATAAGTGTCTTCATTGAGGCTGACGGCCAAGGCATTGATCGTGAAATCACGCCTATTCTGATCATCTTCCAGCGTGCCGGTTTCGACGGCGGGTTTTCTACTGTCGGAACGATAGGATTCTTTACGAGCACCCACGAATTCAATCTCATGATCCTTATGCTTGAGCATAGCCGTGCCAAAACGCTTGAACACAGAAATGCGTGGTAGAGGACGGAGATAGCTGGCCACTTCCCTGGCAAGCTGGATACCACTACCTACACAGACGATATCAATATCCTTGGTATCTCTATCAAGCAGACGATCTCTGACATAACCACCCACTACATAAGCATCCACTTTGAGGTTTTCAGCTGCCTTCTGAACGACCTCGAATATCTCTTGCTCTGCTTTACTGATCGCAAATATCATGTCAGCACTTCATTTTGTTGTCCCCACTGTTCCGAGTACATCTCCTCGATTTCATCAAGGATTTCAAGCAACACTTGAGGCGCAGATTCTGTCACCAAAAGAGAGCGAAAACTCTTGATGTTTGGCAAACCCCGAAAGTAATTGCTATAGTGACGACGCATCTCTAAGACACCAAGTCTTTCGCCCTTCCATTCGATAGAATGCATGAGGTGCTGTTTGACCACCTTGATTTTCTCCGACAGTGCTGGAGCTTCAGAGACCGTGCCTTCAGTGATGTACTGTTTCATGGCTCTAAAAATCCAAGGATTGCCAATGCTGGCTCGCCCTATCATGATGCCATCCACACCATATCTCCCCCGATATTCGACAGCTTTCTCAGGAGTGTCAATATCGCCATTTCCAAAAATCGGTATGTGCATACGGGGATTGTTCTTCACCTCACCGATCAGGGTCCAGTCCGCCTCTCCCTTGTACATCTGTCGCCTGGTCCTGCCGTGAATGCTCAGTGCTTGAATTCCCACATCCTGTAAGCGTTCGGCAACTTCCACGATATACTTTGATTGTTCGTCCCAGCCTAATCTGGTCTTGACAGTCACAGGCAGACTTGTGCTGTTTACAATGGTTTTGGTCATGGTCACCATTCTATCTACATCCTGCAAAATGCCAGCACCTGCCATCTTGGACACCACCTTTTTTACAGGACAACCATAGTTAATATCTAAGATCTCCGGACCGGCAGCTTCTACCACAACTGCTGCTCGCCGCATAGAATCTTCATCCGAACCAAAGATCTGAATGCCAATGGGCCTCTCCTCATCGTAAATATCAAGTTTTTGCACGCTCTTGTGTGCATCACGAATCAGACCTTCCACCGAAATAAATTCGGTATACATCAAATCACATCCCTGCGCCTTACAGATTGCTCTAAAGGGTGGGTCGCTAACGTCCTCCATAGGAGCTAGCAATAAGGGAAATTCACCGAGTTCTACCTTGCCAATACTAACCATTTACTGCGACCAGATATAAAGTTGAGTCAAAGTTAAAT
The DNA here is from genome assembly GCA_965223025.1 of Saprospiraceae bacterium. Classification (GTDB taxonomy): domain Bacteria; phylum Bacteroidota; class Bacteroidia; order Chitinophagales; family Saprospiraceae; genus JABDMH01. The sequence goes on along the minus strand of CBDCVP010000023.1, from coordinate 1,450,622 downwards.
CAAATTGGAAAAGTAAAGGCATCACCACCCTTTATGGAAGCTTAGCATTTGCACATATTTATCGTCATGATCGATCATTGTTGTGAAACAAATTTCTATCTTGAGCCGCTACCAAATCATATGGGTGTTCCTTGGCATCTCGCAAGAATGAATCATTGGTTTTCAAAGCTTGAGAGAAACAATGACCCGTTATTAAACCAACTCTATGTTAACCGCTGTTATTCTGTGTTTCATCCTAGGCTATGTTTCTATCGTTTTTGAGCATCCCCTGAAGTTAGATAAAACTGTTCCAGCATTGATCATGGGAGCCTTATGTTGGGCTTTCATTTCACTGGGACATCTCGATGTTGTCGGTGCCGACCACGGTGTGGGTAGTGTACAAGAAGTTCTATTGCACCATATTGGCAAAGTAGCGGAAATTTTGTTTTTCCTCATCGGTGCCATGACCATTGTGGAGCTGATTGACCTCCACCGGGGCTTTGCTGTGATTACCAACCGGATACAGACGACCAGCAAAAAGAAATTACTTTGGTTGATCGGTATACTGGCCTTTTTTCTCTCTGCCACCTTAGACAACCTAGCGTCCACCATTGTCTTAGTCTCGCTATTAAGGCGGTTGATACCTGATAAGACGGAAAGGCTTTGGTTTGTGTGCCTGGCCGTGATTGGTGCTAATGCCGGAGGAGCGTGGTCTCCCATCGGCGATGTCACGACCACCATGCTCTGGATTGGAGAGAAGGTAAGTACCCTGGGGTTGATTAAAAACCTGGTCATCCCATCTGTGGTTTGTCTGGTTGTCCCCGTCTTGGTAGCATCCACATTTAAGGTCTTTAAGGGAAATATTAAGACGGTCGGTGGCGGTGCCAGGGAGCATGAAAATAGTCTTCTCAGTAGCCGGGTAATGCTCTTTGCCGGTATTGGTGGTTTGGTATTCGTACCGATTTTTAAGGCCATAACTCATCTTCCTCCCTATGTAGGCATGATGCTCTCTATGGGTGTAGTCTGGCTCATTTCAGAATATATTCATCCGGAAGAGGATTTTACCGAGGAGAGAAAGCACTTGTACAGTGCACATACAGCACTATCAAGGATTGAAATGTCCAGTATCTTGTTCTTCTTAGGCATTCTCGTAGCTGTGGCCGCACTTGAGTCAGTGGCCGTCACGGGTCATGGTGATCATCAGGTGGGATTACTGCGATATTTGGCTGAAGGGCTGGATCAATTGGTACCTAATCAGAATATAGTAATCATCATTTTGGGATTCCTCTCAGCCATCATCGACAATGTGCCACTGGTTGCTGCCTCGATGGGCATGTACACCATGCCTTTAGATGACTCCCTATGGCACTTTATCGCTTTTTCGGCAGGTACCGGTGGCAGCATGCTCATCATCGGGAGTGCAGCTGGAGTAGCAGCCATGGGGATGGAACGGATTGATTTCATCTGGTATTTTAAAAACGTGTCTTTTCTGGCATTTCTTGGATTTATTTCTGGGGCCATGGTATTCATCTTACTATCACCATTTATCAATGGATAGACAGGGCCTGAGTCCATGCGGAGATGAAATGACGCAGTCTTGTCGACGTCCTTTTTCGCAAAAAAGGAGCCGGACTCGTCACAATCTCGCGTTGGATATCGTGCCAATCGCAATGGTGGTAGCTGTGATGGTTGCACTTCCAGCTTGCCGGTCGATCTCCGAAGAGTCGCTGATGGGACAGTGGAAGGCACAATGGGTTGTAGAAGAACAGGACACTATTGAGGCCGATCTCAGTAAGGTTCAACTGGATTTGGGTGAAAACCATCACTTCCGATACCAAATCACAGCCACTGAGATGATGGATGGTACATACCAACTGAACAATAATCTACTCAAACTTTATAGCAATCGCCCCAACCACGACACTGCCATTGTCCAAATTTTAGATCTCGATGGCGACCATATGTTGCTACGCATGAACCATAATGGTGCCGAGCGCAAAATGAAATTGATGCGCTGATTTCAAGTCCCCATCCCGCTTTACGAGCAGTCATTTTTCTGAATTCATCGACTTCACAATGATGTTCGATCAGATCGAGAATCGACTTTCACGAAAGCAACCTGTCAACACATCTACAGTGATCATGTAAAATCTTTGGTAAAAAACCCGAAAATATATTGTCGAGTCGGGATTTATTTCTACCTTGAGCATTGTCAAGACCCTTACTTCACCATAGCCCGCATCCCGTTTTGAAGACAATCCTAGCAGCGGCCATAATCAGTGTAGCCACCATCTCAGCCCTGGGATGGTTTTTACATGATCCATTGGATGTCATTTTCGTACAAGCCAGCATAACGGCGTCGTGCAATAATCCCGATTCGAGCTCCCTAATGGCCCTGTACCATGCTACCGATGGACCCAATTGGAGCATTGATTATAACTGGGGGGAAGACTGCGATGTCTGCCAGTGGTATGGCATCACTTGCAATGGTGCTGGACAAATCACAGCAATTGATCTTGCTAACAACCGACTGAATGGCCAGCTCCCCATCCAAATAGGAGATTTTAGTTCTCTCCTACATCTGAATCTAGAGCGCAATACACTGTCAGGCAATCCTCCGTTGGAAATTGGAAATTTGACAAACCTTCAAACCCTCGACTTAAGCAGCAATGACTTTACCGGTCCAATTCCGATAGGAATCTCAAGCCTCAACAATCTGCAAACATTGCATTTGGGTTTTAACCAATTTTCAGGAGAGATTCCGATTTTTCTCGCAACCCTATCTGAACTTGAAAAGCTTTACTTGGTAAGTAATCTGCTCACTGGACAGATTCCCATGCAAATGGGAAACTTGGCAAAACTCACTCTTCTAGAACTCGATTTTAATCAACTCACTGGCAGCATACCTACGTCGCTTGCCAATTTGCAGGCACTCACCGTACTTTCCTTAGGATCTAATCAGTTGACTGGCCAGATTCCCGTAGAGTTGGGGAATCTTGACAAGCTTCAGGTCCTCATTCTAGTTGAGAACAACCTAACTGGTCAAATACCATCGTCACTCGGTGACATGAGCGATTTGAACCAGGTGTCTCTGAGTCTGAATAGTCTCACCGGAGGAATTCCAGCATCCATCGCCTACTTACCCAACCTTGTCCATTTCAGAGTAGATGACAACAATCTGGATGGTTGCCTATCCCCAGATTTTCAAAACTTTTGTAACGCAGGAATCTACTTCACTTATTTCGACAATCCTTGTTTTTATTCCGAGCCTTTTTCCGCTTTTTGCAATGGTGCTCCCTGTGTTTTCAATGACTATACACTCCAGGCGGATCCAACCTCCATTTGCCGGGGCAACTCCACTATGATAATAGCTACCGGAGGCACATCCTATCAATGGAGTACTGGAGAAACCTCAGCTTCCATTACAGTGATACCACTGGTGGATACTTGGTATTACCTTGATTTGACTACCCCTGCAGGTTGCCAGCGGTCCGACTCTATTCTGATCACCGTCCGTGATAATCCGGTGGCCACTGCCAGTGGTACAGACGTCACGATCCCTGGCGGAAGCGATGGCACTGCCTCGGTGGTAGCTTCGGGCGGCACTTTACCATATGCCTATCTCTGGAACACCGGAGCTACATCCACTACGATTTTGGCACTTTCAGCAGGTATTTACCATGTGACCGTTACCGATGCAAACGGATGTGAAGATCGGGCCACAGTTGAGGTTGCTGAACCCAGCTGTCCAGTGGCTGGTACTCCCTGTGACGATGGTGATCCTACCACCTTTGATGATGTCGAGGACGGCAACTGCCACTGTGCCGGTACACCCTGTCCCACCATCTCTGTTAATCTGACTACCACCGATGTCACCTGCTATGGTGCTGGTGATGGCACGGCAGCTGTTGACCCATCCGGAGGTACGGCACCCTATACCGTAGCGTGGTCAAACGGCAGTAGTGCTGCGGCTATCGCTGATCTAGCACCGGGCACCTACGGTGTGACGGTCACCGACGATCACAACTGCATGACAGATTTGGATGTCATCACCATTGGTGAACCCGCAGAGCTCACATCCTCCATCCAGTCAACTCCTGAGTCAGCACACGGTCTTAATGATGGAGCTGCAGACCTTACCGTCAGTGGAGGTACGGCTCCATACAGCTTTCTGTGGTCCAATGCAGCCACTAGTGAAGACCTCACCGGCCTTATGGGGCAAGGTTCTCTGTACTCCGTCGTCGTCACGGATGCGCACGGATGTACGGCCTACGACACCACGGTCATTCAGACCAATTGTCCAGTGGCCGGTACTCCCTGTGACGATGGTGATCCTGCCACCTTTGATGATGTCGAGGACGGCAGCTGCCACTGTGCCGGTACACCCTGTCCCACCATCTCTGTTAATCTGACTACCACCGATGTTACCTGCTATGGTGCTGGTGATGGCACGGCAGCCGTCAATCCATCCGGAGGTACGGCACCCTATACCGTGGCGTGGTCAAACGGTAGTAGTGCTGCGGCCGTCGCTGATTTAGCACCGGGCACCTACGGTGTGACGGTCACCGACGATCACAACTGCATGACAGTTTTGGATGTCATCACCATTGGTGAACCCACAGAGCTCACATCCTCCATCCAGTCCACTCCTGAGTCAGCACCAGGTCTTAGTGATGGAGCTGCAGACCTTACCGTCAGTGGAGGTACGGCTCCATACAGCTTTCTGTGGTCCAATGCAGCTACTAGTGAAGACCTCACCGGCCTTATGGGGCAAGGTTCTCTGTACTCCGTCGTCGTCACGGATGCGCACGGATGTACAGCCCACGACACCACGGTCATTCAGACCAATTGTCCAGTGGTTGGTACTCCCTGTGACGATGGTGATCCTACCACCTTTGATGATGTCGAGGACGGCAGCTGCCACTGTGCCGGTACACCCTGTCCCACCATCTCTGTTAATCTGACTACCACCGATGTCACCTGCTATGGTGCTGGTGATGGCACCGCAGCCGTCAATCCATCCGGAGGTACGGCACCTTATGCCGTAACGTGGTCAAACGGTAGTAGTACTGCTGCCATCGCTGATCTAGCACCGGGCACCTACGGTGTGACGGTCACCGACGATCACAACTGCATGACAGTTTTGGATGTCATCACCATTGGTGAACCCGCAGAGCTCACATCCTCCATCCAGTCAACTCCTGAGTCAGCACCCGGTCTTAATGATGGAGCTGCAGACCTTACCGTCAGTGGAGGTACAGCTCCCTACAGCTTTCTGTGGTCCAATGCAGCCACTAGTGAAGACCTCACCGGCCTTATGGGGCAAGGTTCTCTGTACTCCGTCGTCGTGACGGATGCGCGCGGATGTACGGCCTATGACACCACGGTCATTCAGACCAATTGTCCAGTGGCTGGTACTCCCTGTGACGATGGTGATCCTACCACCTTTGATGATGTCGAGGACGGCAACTGCCACTGTGCCGGTACACCCTGTCCCACCATCTCTGTTAATCTGACTACTACCGATGTCACCTGCTATGGTGCTGGTGATGGCACGGCAGCCGTCAATCCATCCGGAGGTACGGCACCCTATGCCGTAGCGTGGTCAAACGGTAGTAGTGCTGCTGCCATCGCTGATCTAGCACCGGGCACTTACGGTGTGACGGTCACCGACGATCACAACTGCATGACAGTTTTGGATGTCATCACCATTGGTGAACCCGCAGAGCTCACATCCTCCATCCAGTCCACTCCTGAGTCAGCACCCGGTCTTAATGATGGAGCTGCAGACCTTACCGTCAGTGGAGGTACAGCTCCATACAGCTTTCTGTGGTCCAATGCAGCTACTAGTGAAGACCTCACCGGCCTTATGGGGCAAGGTTCTCTGTACTCCGTCGTCATCACGGATGCGCACGGATGTACGGCCTACGACACCACGGTCATTCAGACCAATTGTCCAGCGGCTGGTACTCCCTGTGACGATGGTGATCCTGCAACCTTTGATGATGTCGAGGACGGCAACTGCCACTGTGCCGGTACACCCTGTCCCACCATCTCTGTTAATCTGACTACCACCGATGTCACCTGCTATGGTGCTGGTGATGGCACGGCAGCCGTCAATCCATCCGGAGGTACGGCACCTTATGCCGTAACGTGGTCAAACGGTAGTAGTACTGCTGCCATCGCTGATCTAGCACCGGGCACCTACGGTGTGACGGTCACCGACGATCACAACTGCATGACAGTTTTGGATGTCATCACCATTGGTGAACCCGCAGAGTTCACATCCTCCATCCAGTCAACTCCTGAGTCAGCACCCGGTCTTAATGATGGAGCTGCAGACCTTACCGTCAGTGGAGGTACAGCTCCATACAGCTTTCTGTGGTCCAATGCAGCTACTAGTGAAGACCTCACCGGCCTTATGGGGCAAGGTTCTCTGTACTCCGTCGTCGTCACGGATGCGCACGGATGTACAGCCCACGACACCACGGTCATTCAGACCAATTGTCCAGTGGCTGGTACTCCCTGTGACGATGGTGATCCTACCACCTTTGATGATGTCGAGAACGGCAGCTGCCACTGTGCCGGTACACCCTGTCCCACCATCACATTGAATCTGACTACCACCGATGTCACCTGCTATGGTGCTGGTGATGGCACGGCAGCCGTCAATCCATCAGGAGGTACGGCACCTTATGCCGTAGCGTGGTCAAACGGTAGTAGTACTGCTGCCATCGCTGATCTAGCACCGGGCACTTACGGTGTGACGGTCACCGACGATCACAACTGCATGACAGTTTTGGATGTCATCACCATTGGTGAACCCGCAGCTATCACTATCGCCACAAACAGCCAGGATGAATCAATTTCAGGTGCTTTAGATGGTGCCATCACCGTGATGGTCGTTGGGGGGGTGCCCCCTTACATGTTTCTTTGGTCTCATGGATCAAGCAGCAAAGATCTTACGGGTCTAGCTGGCAATGGTCAGGAGTTCGTAGTGACAGTGACGGATGCCCATGGCTGTGAGGCGAGTACCAGTGCTACGGTGATTACTGGTTGCCTTCCTGAAGGTACCGAATGTGACGATGCCGATTCCCAGACGTTCAATGATCAGCAAGATGGCCATTGTATATGCAGTGGCACTCCATGCCCCGCAATCACTATAGATATGAGCATTACGCAAGTGACTTGCCACGGTGCACAAGATGGTGCTGTTGCTATTGAAGCATCTGGAGGTCTCGCCCCCTACTCATATGAATGGTCAACGGGCATGGTTGGAGCATCGATTGATCATCTTTCGGCGGGGACTTACAAAGTCACAGTGAGTGATGCGAATCAATGTGACGAATCCATCACAAACATCATCATTGGGGAGCCACCACCCTTGCAAATATCCATTGAAACTTTAGACGAATCTATGCCAGGAGCTAATGATGGCGAGATACTTTTATCTGTAGATGGAGGATCAGCTCCTTACCATTTCCTTTGGTCTAATGGCATGGTTGCTCAAAATCTTACTGGACTTAAAGGATCACAATACGAAGTGACGATTACAGATGATAACGGATGTACAGCTTTAGATACTGCGCTCGTTCATGTAGGGTGTGCGCCTAAGGGAATGCCCTGTGATGATGGCGATGACAATACAGCTTTCGACCAGGAAGATGGACAATGCCATTGCGAGGGTATTACCTGCCTAGAAGGATTATCGATCGCTACAGATTCGCTGGCTATTGCAGGCAGTGATCCCACAGATTGTGAGGCTGATGGGAACATAGAGATATTAGGAGTCACCACTGGATCATCCCTACAGTGGAGTGTGGATGGAGGTGTTACTTACCAGGAATCTCCACTTTTCATGAATTTACCTCCAGGAACTTACAGCATGTACGTGAGAGATACCATTGGTGGGTGCGAGTTTTTTGTCGGTGAGATAAATCTGGGTGATCAACTGGCGACAATCGATGATCTAAAGTATTTAGATCCCACCGACTGCAATGTTGCAGATGGTGCCATCGCCCTCAAAAAACCCGACGGTGATCTAGAGATCGCCTTAGCGGCTGGGGGACCATGGTATCCATCTCAAATCATAAATCTAGTGGAAGGGACTTATCAGGTCTACGGCCGTCGATTATCAAATCATTGCGTCTACCTAATTATTGACGAACTGCATCTGGGCCAGCCTATGGACGATTCCATACTGGTCTCGGTCACTGACGCCAGCACATGTGGGTCAGGTCTAGGCTCAATCTCTCTATTTCCAAGTAGTGATGACATTTCATACAGTATAAATAGCGGTCAGAATTGGTATGAACGTGATCAGCAATTTGAGGTGAGTCCCGGCATCTATCAGGTGCTCATTCGAGATAGTTTAGGTTGTATCAAAGACCTAGGTCAGGAGTTGGAAGTGAAGTTGCTGGAGAGACCATTTTTTGATGATATCCTAGTTACGGATGCTTCGACATGTGTATCTCCGGATGGAGCATTTTCATTCTCTGAACCAAATATGGACGTAGAAATCAGTGTGGACCAGGGTATGAGTTGGTCACAAAGGCAGTCCGTACAGGGTCTTTTACCTGGGGATTATGAGATCCTGGTTCGAGAGCTCGGGACAGGGTGTACTGATACGCTAAACATCGTAATTGGCGGCCAGCTCCATGATCTGACGCTAGACTCTCTAGTCTTGGCTCCATCGTGCCATGGCGGTGCCGACGGATTTATCAGAATTGCTGTGGTTGACTCTGTCGACGCATACAGTTACCTGTGGACCACTGGCGACACGCTTGATCAGATCGGATCATTGAGTGCCGGCCATTATGGTCTGAGGGTAGTAAGTCGCTCTTCGGGCTGCCTTAGAGACTTTGATTTCTTTTTATCTCAACCCGATCCATTAGGTTTTGAGCTGCCAAGTATAGATTCTCTCACACTCTGCCAAGGCGAGAGTTATCACCTAGCCATCCCAGACACCACACTCTACTATATATGGTCGAAGGATGGGAATCCGGTCGATGTCGGTCCTGAACTCACTGTAACGGGCCCAGCGACATATATGGTCACCGCCGTTGATACTCAAGGCTGTGAATCGTACGACTCGCTCCAAGTATCCTATAGTGAATCTGTTTTTCATGCCAATTTCTTAATGGCTTCGATGGGTGTAGTCGGCACTCCGATCACTGCCATCGAGGTGTCCTGGCCTATACCTGAGATCGTGGAATGGGATATTGTAGGGGGTGAAATGTTGGACCTAGAATTCAACCAGGCTACTTTCCAGTTTGCGGATGTTGGCACGCATACATTGATCCTGCGGGCGACCAATGGGAGCTGTATGTCGGTGGTAGAGAAAGTCATCGAGATCGTGGCCGATGCCTCTCTATTGGACACCAATGCGGTGATAAATTCTTCATCGATTAAGAGTGCGAGCATTTATCCCAATCCAAATTCGGGGAATTTCAATCTTTTAGTCCAGCTAGAGAAAGCTTCGATTATACAGACCCGGATCTACAGTGAACAAGGCATCTTGGTATTTGCAGACCAAACGGCAAGTACTGACACCTATTCTGCTAACATCGATCTTGGGACCGTGATGCCAGGCGTATATTCCATATTAATCCAGACTGCAGATGCGTGGACCAGCCTGAATGTGGTCATCGAATAGTCCTGGTAGTATTGGCTGCTCTTCCCGAAAATACTAAGGGCGTTATCGCTACATGCTTCTTTTGGATTTCTTGGATTTCCTTTTTTGCATCTTCTTGCGTTGCTTCTTCTTCCTCGCTTTTAATCGCTGGCGTTTCCCTTTGGAGCGTTTTTTCGAAAAGATTCCAGCACTTTTCTTAGGTCCCTTTAACTTCTTGATGAACACATAGCGCAGGCTAATAGCTGTCTCTGTCTCGTACTGATCTTGAGATACGTTGAGATGTTACACTGGTTTGAAATCCCAGCTGATATTGATACGTCCTAGAGTGAGCTCCGCACCGGCCACACCAGTTACTCCTCTCCTGGTTAGTCGGGCCTGTTCTTCTCCCCGTAGCCACCGATTGTGAAAACCACCACCGACATAGATGTTAAATCGCTTAGAGATCAGTGGATTATGGAGCTGCACAAGCACGGTGCCCATTGACAGGGCAGTAGCCGCACTGGTGGAGAATATCCCCTCAATGGTGGTGCGAGGTAAGATTCTCTGCTGCAAAGTAATGCCCATCTCCGTCCCCATCCTGATACCCATGGCAGTGATGTAATGTTGAGCCATGGTGCCATTGACTGTTGAACTAGAAAGAAGAAATATCAACACAAATCGAAGCATGGCACCTTTTTTTTGATGGGTAAACTCTACGGATCGATATTTTATTTCATATGAGCTTACTTTTGGGAAAGGTTTAACGACCCCATGGTTTACCTGCCGTAGAAGAGCATAACAAGTAATCAGACCCACATGCCGACAAAGGCAATAGAATCTCCGGCGATGTCTTTACCTTGCGATAGATGTATAACTGGCATAAACTCGTCTCTTTGGCATCGTACTACTTGCGAGCTCAGACTCGATACGATGTGCATTCACCATTCCTTGGAGAATTGGTAGAAGGTGTTTTTCGAAATCGTGGGCACAAACCCATCTTTGACGCCATTGAAAACCAACGGGCTATATACCAAAACTGCGAGAAAAGGATTAAGAAATCAGAACTCGGTGCAGGATCACAAGTGCTTGCATCTGCTGAGGTGAAGATCTCACAATTGGCTAGATCGGCATTGGCTCCTGCTTGGCAGGGCAGACTATATCATCATCTTACACACCACTTTAAGCCTAGTAAAATTCTGGAGCTTGGCACCTGTCTGGGCATTTCAACTGCGTATCTGTTTTCCGGATCGCCATCATCTGAAATGATCTCCATCGAGGGGGATGAGATCCTGGCCTCCATGGCTATGCGTACATTGAAGACTCTCTTTGGCACGAGTGCCCCGGCAGTGTGCCACGGTACTTTTGCGGCACAGCTTCCGGAAGTCTTAGAGAAGCTGGCGCCCATTGACTTGGTATTGATCGATGGAGACCACACCTACGCCTCTACACTCAATTATGTACATCAAATCACACCCTTTCTCTCTGCAGATGCCATCATCATCTTGCACGATATCCATTGGTCATCTGACATGCATGATGCTTGGCTGGAGATAAAGAGTTCTCCAACCTTTAATCTCGCTCTTGATATTTTCGTCCTGGGCCTGTTGTGCCGTGTACCAACCATGCTCTCGAAAAAGGAATTTGCCTATATACCCTTCCCCCTCAAACCATGGCGTTTAGGGTTGTTCTAGGCAGCTCAAAAGCACTTGTGCCTACACATTGCATTTCTCCATTGGGCTGATCATTGCGGGATCATCAAAGTTTGAAAAAGTGAAAATACGATGAAATAAGCCTCATCTTGTAAGGGGCACTTTCCGGAATGGCTTTTGACCTAAAAGCGTCTTCTCTTGCAAAGTACTTTGATTTGGAAGATGGGTTTTCCCACCTTATCATCAGGCTTATCACCTAGCTGACATAAGATCACCTCCTTGATTATTTCCATCATGAGCTGCAGAAGTGCTTTCACAAGATTGTGGAAGATGTAGTGAACCACGTAATTCATAACAGATACCTGATGTTAAGATCTGCTTTTTCTGTACATTTCACGATGCAATACAGAAAGCCAGGATGGTCTACAAGGAGTTCAGTCATAAGTATATCGGAACTTTCGCAACTACGTTTAAAAGCATCTTTTCAACTTCTGGTACTTCTGGCCTTTCTACCTATCAGTAACATCGGGGCACAGCATCAAGATTTTCGTCGGATTTCGTACAACAATACTGAGATTTTCGTGGATCTCGGTGTAGGCCTTTGGGCGTGGCCCCTTCCCCTGGATTTCGATCATGATGGTGACATCGATCTCGTGGTCTCTTGTCCGGACGTACCCTTCAATGGTACTTACTTCTTCGAGAATACTAACCTCGAGGTGAACGGCATTCCGGTTTTAGAGGCGCCCAAGAGAATCGGTGCTGGCCACAAAAACCTGCAAATATCCCATGTCGGTGGTGTTCCCTACTTACTAGGTCCTGGCACAGCATATCAAGCATTCACCCAAGAGATATTTGATAAGCCCCAGGAGATCTACCCTAGAAAATTGTTGGAAGCAAACCATGAGAAGATCAGGTTTAGCCAGTGGAAATATGTTGACTACGATAATGATGGCGACTTGGATCTGATGGCTGGGATAGATGATTGGACTGAATATGGGTGGGACAATGCGTTTAATGATCAGGGCATTTGGACCAATGGTCCCTTGCATGGATATGTGTATCTGCTCGAGCATCAGAATGGTCACTTCATGCCCGGAAAGAAGATCCTGGCCGGCAGCACTCCCATAGATGTCTATGGGGCACCCTCACCGTGCATGGAGGACTTTGACAACGATGGCGATCTGGACCTTATCTGTGGGGAGTTTCTCGATCGATTCACCTATTTTGAAAACTCAGGATCCAGGCAGGCACCCCGTTATTCGGAGGGAGAGTACCTGCAAAACGAGCTTGGAGTCATTCGCATGGACCTTGAGATGATCACACCCAGTGCCATCGACTGGGATCAAGATGGAGATATGGATCTCATTTGTGGAGATGAAGATGGTCGGGTGGCATTGATCGAAAATACGGGCAGGATGAAGGGATCCATGCCACTGTTTAAGCAGCCGGTCTATTTCAAGCAAAGAGCACAAGATGTCAAATTTGGTGCGCTCGTTACTCCGTATTCTATCGATTGGGACGATGACGGTGACGAGGATCTTATCTGCGGCAACACGGCAGGTTACCTGGGTTTTATCGAGAATCTCGATGGATCTGATCCACCTTCATGGGCTCCTCCACAGAGATTGAAAGCCGGGGGAAAGGTAATCAGGGTCATGGCCGGAAATTCTGGATCGATCCAAGGACCAGCAGAAAGCAAGTGGGGCTATACCACGCTATCGGTAGCTGACTGGGACGGCGACGGTTTGAATGACATCATCACCAACTCCATCTGGGGTAAGGTTGAATGGTATAAGAATGCTGGTAGTAGCGGACAACCTAATCTGCTTGCTGCTCGTCCTGTACATGTGACCTGGTCCGATCAACCTATTCCAAAGCCCACCTGGAATTGGTGGGATCCTGCTCCCACTGAATTGGCCACTCAATGGCGAACTACTCCTGTAGCCATCGATTGGAATGCAGATGATCTCATGGATTTAGTCATGCTAGATCATGAGGGCTACCTGACCTACTATCAAAGGTACGTGGACGGACAAGGGCACCTTACACTGAAGCCTGGTAAGCATATTTTCTATGGAGTGGATGGTTCATCCTTTAGTAGCAAGAATGAGGTATTGTCCCAATCCACAGGCCCTTTGCAACTCAATGCGGGGAAATACGGTAGAAGTGGTCGAAGGAAATGGTGTTTTACCGATTGGGATCAAGATGGTGACCTAGACATCATCGTGAACAGTCTGAATGCTGCTCTTTTCGAGCACACAAAAACCGAGGGTGGGATCAGCTACTTTGCCTTTCGAGGCAACTTAACAGCCCACAAGTTAGCAGGACACACCACGAGTCCTACCGTGGTTGATTGGAATAGAGACGAGGTGCCTGACTTGGTTCTTGGAGCGGAAGATGGATTCCTCTATCATCTGAAGAATCCAAGGAGTCGATGACTTATCCCATTTTTCGATACTGTTTGATGTTCATTTCAACCCTCGTACCATGCAGACTCTTGATTTCCAATTCTGCATTCAATTGCTGCTTAAAGGCTCGTATTAGGCGATAGCCAAATGAGGATAAGATTTTGCTGTTATGGTCTGGCCCCATACCTATGCCATTATCAGCTACACTTAGATAGAGATGGTCCACTCCTTCATGAAGCTTGACGATGATGCTGCCACGACGGTCATTGGGGAAGGCATATTTGAGGGCATTGGTGATCAATTCATTGACAATCAGTCCCAGCGGTATCACCGTATCGACATCAAGGTTCAAATCTGCAATGTCGGTCTTGAGGCTTATCCGGTCTCCACTCACATTGTATGAATAAAAAAGGCTTTGAATCAACTTCTCAAAATAAGGTCCAATTTTGACACCAGTAAGATCCGACTCCTGATAAAGGTTCTGATGAATTAGAGCCATGGAGTGTACTCTATTTTGCCCCAGTTTCAAAGCCGAGACCACTCCCGGATCGTCTTCGGCTCTAGATTGCAGACTTAAGAGGGATGATATCACCTGTAGGTTGTTTTTTACCCGGTGGTGAATTTCTCCCAATAGGACCTCTTTTTCCTCAAGAGCCTCTGAAATCATTTGATTTTGATGCCGCACTTTCTCGTTTAGTCGGTACAAGTAGTAGAGAAAACCTACCAATAATACTAAGCCGACAATAAGGTACCATATCTGCCTTCGCGCTGAAGATAGTTTTTCTTCAGATAGTGCCCGCTGTGATTGTTCAACTGCGAGTTGTTGGATGGACCTTTCGGTCTGATACTTGGCTTCCAAGGTACTGACCTGTTTCACAACATCTAAGTTTAATATACTATCTGACAGCTCCTTATGTCTTTCCAGATGATAAAAAGCTTTAGGTATATTTGCCTCATCTTTATACGTATGATAGAGGATTTCATGCGCTCGATTCTGATCTTGCAGTGATCCAAGAGATGATGTATCACCAATCAACTCTTCCAGGTAGGCCTTCCCCTTGGATCGATTTCCTAGTGCGATGTATGTCCTCCCCAATAGCCATTTCGAAAATGCAATGAGATTGGGAACTCCGATTTCCTCCCCCAGTCTCAACCCCTTGATGGCCAATGGCAGGGCCTTTCTATACTCCTCTTTCTTGATGAAGACATTACTCATATTGTTGTAGTCATAGATCGCAGCGTAATCGGCTCTTGACTTCTGATTGATTTTCAGCGATCGTCTGTAGAACTCAAGGGCCGAATCCAGCTGCAGAGAACGCTCGAAACCCAGTGCTATGTTTGAGTAAGCCACTGAAATCTCAGCGGAGTCGCCTATCTGCACCGCCATTTGCAACGCCTCTCGATGATATGTCATCGCGTCCTCCAGCCGTCCCAGTTCAAGCAGAATATAGCCTTTCTTGGAAGTAGCTCGGATGACTCCCGCTGTGTCTTTCAAAAAGGAATAGAACCGTATGGCTGCGTCGGCATCCTCCATGCTCTCGGTCCATCTGCTCTCTTGAGAATATAGGTTGGAGCGAGTCATCAGCACCAAAGCCATCCTGGGTGTATCCCGGCGCTCCTCGTGATACGCATAGTAGGCGTCAAAATTGTCGCGACTTTTGGTGAAATTGTTTAGATTCTTGTACACAACACCGTAGTAATACAGCATCACATCTCTCCTATATGCTAAACCTGTTTTGTGAAAAAGTTCATGAAGATCTCCCAACAGTTTCAGGCTGTACGCTGGGTCTGTGCGCATATGTGTCCACGACTCATCGATTAATGCATCGATGCGTACAGAATCGTCATGGGGACTGCGTGCTTGGGCAACTTCATCAAGAGCCATCAAAGGAGCAGATGAAGCCACCAGGCATAAGAGGCAACGGATAAATTTAGCTATGACATTTCCCATTGACTTATCATTTTACAATTGGGTTCTAACTGCCTCTGGTAGGCAGTCGATTCCATCCATTCGGCCGCTAAGACTAATAATGGACTTCGAACCTTCATAAATCAACCGATTAAAACAGATAGTAGTCAGCCATGACTCACCATATTCCCTTCGGGAGCGAGTTAATTTTACAGTACATTCTGCTGCAAGAATGCCAAGAGATCAGCCATCTCTTGTGTACTGATGGTGGCTTCCAGTCCTTCCGGCATAAAAGATAATCCAGTAGATCTGATCTCCTTGATCTGATCCCGTCTCAGCATCTTCTCACTGCCACCCACGGTCATCATGGTCAGCTGATCATCGCGCTCATCTGAGATAATGCCCGATATCACCCCTTGCTCGGTAGTTACGATGTGAGCGATGTATTGGACATCTGCTGCGGCATTGGGATCGAGAATATCATGCAGTAAAGTCTCCTTACTCTTTCTTGATATCTCGGTCAGATCTGGGCCTACATCTACACCATCTTCGCTGTATTTATGGCATTGACTGCACTGTATTAAAAAAATCTGACTTCCGCGATCTTTGTCTCCTTCCAGAGTCAAGGCTGGCTGCATTCTCTCAATCGCATCTCCTCTCTGGACCACGCCTGCATCGGAGAAGAGAGACTTGGCACGCTCCCGAATCTCAAGGTCATCAGATTTCAGCAGTCTGCGTCTTCGCTCAAGATCAAAATTAAACTCGGCCAACTTTAGCTCTCCCGATTCCAATGCATCCAGTAGCTGAGGGTGAAAGGCCTCTTTATAGAGTAAAATATTGCTTGCAGACCGGCGTACAGAAGGTCCAAGATTTGGCCACATCTGAATCAAGTCTTCCCCCAAAGTACCGTACTCAAGGCTGGAAAGTTGATCAATAGCGGCTTCTTGCAGGGTACGAGGCTGATCTGATCCCAAAAGCCGATACAGCAAGTCCTTCTTAGCATCGATGGCTGCGAAGGGCAAGAGTGAGAGATTTGCCATGCGTTCAGATGTGGATATGGATTCATCACCGGCTTGTAGGATGGCCTGATTAATGCCTTGAGCGAAACGTGGTGAGGGACCTAAACCTAATTTGGATCGGATGGACCACAATCTAGCCAAGATCGTCAATGAATTGCTGCGGCTCTCCAAGGCATCGATCGCCAATGCAAGTGATGGACCAATCGACTTGAGGTCATCTGGTTTACTTGTCTGCTGCACTCCTCTTTCCAGACCTTGTAGAATGTCGATCAGATGCCTGGATTCGATATCCCGCTCATTCAAGTAACTCATTAGATCTGGCATGAATTTCACTTCTTCTGCGATGCGAACGGCCAACATGGTATAAAGATTACCCATCATGTCATCGCTCCGCAGCGAATGCTGCATATCTAATTGCCTGACAAGGTCCAGTGGTCTGGTCCTAGCTGCCAGCATCACGGCCTGTTGAATCCAGATGTCACTTGGCTGGTCTGCTAGAATCTTCATCAGGAGTTTCGTGAGTGATAAATGTTCTAGTTGATGGTCGGACATTGTGGAGAGTGACAAGGCCAACTGCCTGCGGACTTCTGGATCTGCGTCGTGTGCCAAATCCATCATAGCACTGGTAATCTCCTCGTGATGGGTGAAATTTTCTGCCAATTTTAGGGCCTGAATCTTGACATGAGAGACTTCATCAGCCAATGCCGTGACAATAATATCTGGACTAAGTTTGTCCAAACCTTCCAGGGTCCAAAGTGCGTGTACTCGACCCACCGGATTTGGCTGAGACGCGATAAACGATTGAGGGTCAGTAGGCGTAGGCAGGGCATTCCGTTCGATCAGTAAACGTTGTGCATTGAGTCGCATCCATTGGTTTCCTGCCGATAGAGCCGCCACCAAGCTCTCATCATCCATGGTAGCTGGAGGCTGCCAGTCGATCTCCTTACTTGCTCTTGCTGAAATCTTATAGATCCGCCCTTGGTCTTTCCCTGCAGCCAGATCCATGTCGACTTCCAACTCATCGGGAATCCACTCCGGATGCTCAATGACATCACGGTGCATGTCGACGATGTACAAACATCCATCAGGACCGACTGTCATATTAACGGGTCTAAAATGCCGATCTCTACTGGCAAGGAATTCCAGATCAGGTCTTCCACGTGAGGCCACCACGGAGCTTCCATCTGGTGCGATCACATCTCGATGAATCGCGTTGACCACCACATCGGCGACAAAGACATTACCTTTGAATTCACTGGGAAATGCACCTCCGCCGTAGTAAGTGATACCGCACCCCCCAGAGAAGTAACCTGATTGCTCGGGATGGTTGACCCTGGTCTCCTGCTCCCCAATCGAATATATGCGAGCCAGACCATTCTCTTCATGGTCTGATATAAGGTGCTGATTATCGGTGGGAATCAATGTTACGTCACCTCGGTAGCGATCGTAAATTTCCATAGTAGAAATGTGCTTCACATTGTGGGTCATATACACCCTTCCCCAATCATCAAAAGTGATCACATGTCCACCTGAGGATCTCCCTATCCGCTCAAACAGCTGCAACTGGGGCTTGAATCTAAAATCCCCTCGTCGCAGGGGGAATTTTTCTTCCGGTGTCTGTGCCCAATATGGCTCACCATTATTTCCACCGTTGGCACCATAGATCCAATTGTCAATACCATAGGACAGACCATTGTAATTATGCTGTAGATTACCGACACTAAATCCCTTCATCAACACCTGACGAAGGTCTGCACGATCGTCGGCATTGGTATCCCTTATGAAAAGCAATTCTGGGGGAGCAGCCACTAAAAAACCTTGTTGATAAGGCAAAATTGAGGTCGCTTGGTGCAAGTTGGTGGCAAAGACAATTCGCTGATCGTATACCCCATCTTCATCTGAATCCTTGAGCTTTATGAGCCTACTTTCCTCATCACTCAGTGGATAGCCAGGCATCTCAAGCACATAAGCTTCACCCATCGCGTCAAATACAAAGTCAATCGGATCCAACACTTGTGGTTCCGATGCAATCAATGTCATACGAAAGTCAGGATGTAGCTCGAAATCCGATGATACTTGCTCCTGCACCTCCACCTGACAACTCAACCAAAATCCGATGCTGGTCAGCAGGAATATACGCAACCGATTTTGACAGACAACATGGCCAATTATTCTCATTTGGTGCTCAAATTGTGGTCTCAAAATACCAAATATAAACCTGTACCCCTAAGAGCTTGCATGTTGATGACAAACTCCACCCTCTCCCTTGGACTGTTCATGTTCAACGCAGCACGGCAGACTATCAACCCAGGGAAGGTAGCGAAGTAAACGACTATATAGTATCTGATGGTTGATTCTCTGAAACCTCGCTCTCCCCAGACGCCTCTGCACCTGGTGGAATGATTCAAGCAATGACTGCGGATCTCAAAAAAGCTACTCTTGGACCCAGTAATCGACCACTGTGACTTTCTCCAGGTGCGGTCCCAGCATCTTGCCAAACTTCTTGTGATCTGGATGTATTAGATACGCATCCCTACTGGCTTCATCAGCAAATGTTAAGAAGAAGCAATGAGTCAGTCCTTGGTTGAGTCCTTCAGGACTATTATTGATGCCCCATTCATACGACTTAATCTCCGATATCGTGTTTGGGAGTGCCCTAAAAGCCGACTCCACCATCTTAACATCTTCGGCAGATGATGCATCCTTAAACTTAAAAAGAACTACGTGTCGAAGTTTGTCCTTTTTCATAGCTGTATTCTGAGCGCCAACGTGTGAGATAACTGAGGATAAGATGCCAATCAATAGGAATCGAAAAATCTTCATAGCAGTGATTAATTTTTTACTGGACCTCCAAGATAGCAACTTTGAGACATTCTAAATCTCCTGGTATTAACGTTGACTTCTCAAATTTGGCATCATATCCCAAAAGGTAGTCTGGGGATCTGATCAAAATCCTCCATGCAAAAAAAAAATCACCAACTACAGAAATCATGTATTAATGGCTGATCTTCAACACAGTAGACCTCGGTGCTGCTACATAGCATATCACAATTTCAAGCAACGACATAATATTCAGATGACCCATGCGTCTATAATGTACCTTAGAAACTTCTACCCCCTGGAAGAGTTCTTTATGAAATGAATACATGAACACACACATTTTCAAAGAAAGGGGAATTTATATCTTTTGTCTGTCCCTTCTGTTGGCAGCAAATATTGGTCATGCTGTGACCCTTCAATCCCAGCTTGACACGTCGTACTGGTCGATGGAGCCGACGATTGGACTGTTCTTTTCCCAACACAGCTTCAGTGAATATTACAAAGGTGGTGGTGTGAATTCCATCGCCTTGGGAAATCACCTCGACTTAGCAGCAAATTATGAAAGAAGCAAAAACAGCTGGCAAAACCGTCTAACCATGCGATACGGTGTGATTAAGATGGCAGACCAATCCATCCAGAAGAATGAGGATCACCTGGAGTTGAATTCCAAGTATGGAAGGACATTTTCTGAGCATTTACAAGCTAGTGCACTTCTTAATCTGAGCACTCGCATTCATGATGTGTATGAGCTTAGTAAAACGGGACGCAAAGGCAAGCTAATAGGAAACTTTTTAGCACCTGCTTACATCAATTTGGGCACTGGCATTGATTATCTCACAAAAGACAAGTCAATTAGCCTGTTTTACACTCCGATTAATAGTAAGGTGACCATCGTAAATCACGATGCGCTGGCTGCTCAATTCTTAGGTGGTAGAGAAGATCGCCATACTCGATATGAACTCGGCTCCTTGATCAAGTTTGAGATTAAGAAAAAAGTGATGGAAAACGTGTTCATACATTCCACAGGTACCTTCTTCACCAACCATTTGGAAGATTTTGGGAAAATCGATGTAAACCTTGAAAACCGAGTGAACTTCAAAGTAAACAAATTTTTCAGTGTCAATCTATTGACCCATTTAGTCTATGATGAAGACATTCTCTTCACCATAGCATCCGACCAAGGAGAGAACGCAGGAGATCTCAGAAAGGGTCCTAGGACTCAGTTCAAAGAGGTACTAAATATCGGACTTTCCCATACTTTCTAACATAGTAGGACCAATATGCACTGAGCCTTCGCGGGTGTGGACAACCCCTACTCAGTCAACTCCTGGCGGACAACACCAGGTTTGTCTGCGGGACTAGTCATCCAGTCTTGAACCAGGAGCGTGCCTGGGGTTGTGTTTAGGAGTATCAATAGATATCAATCCGCTCGCTCAACAGCAGTCCAAGATTGGGTACTGCAGAGTGATTTACTGCAGAGCTTGAAGCGTCGCCATTCTGATGAGACTACTCGAGATTGGTGTTTGGGCATCAGCTAGGTATGGCAGGTGGATTCAGGTATACCATAGATGCATTGAGCACACCGGCAAAAAGTACCCACAGAAAGTAAGGTATCAGGAGTAAGGCAGCCCATCGGTTGATTGGTTTGAACCTCCAAATACACAGGCCCAATAAAACAACCAGAATGACGATTAAAACCAGGGCGGTTCGAGGACTTCTTGTACCAAAGAAGAAAACTGGCCAAATGGCATTAAACATTAGTTGAGCAAGAAACAACATGATGGCCTGTTGCACGTCCTTTCTTTCCCATCCAGCGTGCCAGACTAACGCTGCGGAAATCCCCATCATCACATACAGAACCACCCAAACCGGTGCAAAAATAGAGTCTGGGGGATGATAAAATGGCTTTTCTAATTGTGCATACCAGGTGTCAAGAGCCTCTTGAGTGGAAAGCCCGCTGATGAAGCCAATCATCAAGCAAGTCACTATGGCAATGGCCATCTTAGCATAGATGTTAAGTGTGATCAATGGGTCAATTTTTTGATGTGTTTATTGGACAGTTAAGGAACATTCGGCCTGACCGGCAAATTCTGTTATGCCACTAAGATGCGATGAAGGCTGCAAAATCTGTACATTCACTCCAAATAATAGTGCCTGTCTACACAGAACTCCTTGCTATTAGGATGTTTACCCTTCAGGATCATGAACTTCTCTAGTATCTTCCAGGAAGCCGTATTATTTTCATTGACAAATGCTTGGATCGGGATATCGCCCTTCCATTTTCGCACATGCCCTATGAGTGCCTCTACTAGCTCTGCTCCCAAGCCCCTACTCCATGTTTCTGGCAGTAATCGAAAACCAATCTCAGTGGCAGTTCCCGGTGAAAATACCGCAGCACAGGTACCGATAAAATGTTGATCATGCCTAAAGGTGACTGCCCATATCCAAAATCCATTGGATTTCTTTGTGTAAGCACTTATGCATTGGGCCAAATTGGCGGTAGCTTCATCCCTAGTCATGGGCCCTCCCACATACCGCATCACTTTTTCGTCGGTCTGCAAGGTAATGAATGATTCCATATCATCCTGGTGCAGAATTCTTATATTCAGTCGTTTCGTTTTAAAGATTTGCATGACACCTCATCGTAAATTTGCGTGGGTAAAATAGATGTATTCCGTTATGACTAGAAATGTCCCAACTCTTTTCTTCTTACTGCTGTTGTTCTTGATAACTGCTGCTTTCTTAGGCCTGATCGCTGATTATCTGCTTTCGGTATTTTGGGCAATAGTGCTGGCACTGCTATTCTATAAAGTGCAAAATCATATTGAAGCTCATATTCCCGGCAGACAAAACCTTGCTGCGGGATTAACATTAGCCCTAATTATTGTGATCGTCATCGTTCCATTCTTTTTGATTTCGATGGCAGTCATTTCACAGGGAGTTGTGATATATGAGCAGATTGAATCCGGAGAGATCAATATCGAAGCACAGATAGCATCATTGAGGGGTTGGTTGCCTTCTATCGAAAATTTCTTTGAAAAACTCAATATCAATACGGAAGAAATCAGGGTAAATTTCAAGAAGAGTTTGACCAATATCACACAATCACTAGCTGGTCGAATCATCGGACTCACTCAAAATCTGGTGACATTTGTCATTCTATTTCTGCTGATGCTCTATATCCTTTTCTTTTTTTTAAGAGATGGGAAAATGCTGGTGAACAAACTGATCTGGGCACTACCCATCGGTGACGAAAAGGAATGGCAACTCTTGCACCGTTTTGATAGCGTAGCCAGGGCAACAGTTAAGGGTAGTCTAGTGGTTGCCATCCTACAGGGTAGTATCGGAGGATTATTGTTCTGGGCGGTTGGGATCCCAGCAGCAGCCTTATGGGGTGTATTAATGACCATCCTCTCACTTCTACCGCTGGGAAGTGGTATTGTGTGGTTGCCCACAGCGATCTTCTTAATAGCTCAAGCTGAAGTGGGGCGTGGAATCAGTGTCTTAATCGTTGGAACGTTTATCATCGGGTTATTGGATAATTTTCTCAGGCCAAAACTGGTTGGAAATGATACCAAAATGCCAGATTACTTGATCTTAATCTCCACTCTTGGGGGGTTAAGTTGGTTTGGGGTGTCTGGTTTTGTGTTGGGGCCAATCATAGCAGCTTTCTTTCTCACATGTTGGGAATTATTTGGTCAGGAGTCCACCAGTCCTGAATCCCTGCTATAAGTCTCTCAAAAGCCATTTCACTTCGAGATTGTGAGGTGACGATCCAAATAGATCGAGCTTCCCGTCTATAGATTTGAAGATAATTTCGTACGGTATTATGGGTTCGTTGACTTACACCAAATGATCGATGAGTGTTAAACAAGTCGAGTTTTAACAATGTAATTAATCTGTTTATTTGGATTGCTGAATACTCTATTTAACTTTGACTCAACACTTTTATCCGTAAAACCATTCATAATGACTACCATACCCGTAGTCTCTAGTACTGACACAAAGGTGATCAGAAAACTGGAGAAAAGTCTCTATCTACAGGATCTTCTGCAGGAGGGAAGACACTTGCCGATCGTTGCTGCAGATCGGGACGACATGATTCGATGCCGCCTCATCAATGATCGAGCAGTTTATATTTGCGATGGACAAGTAGTAGCCGTAGCGCTAAGAGCCTGCAACTTATCAAGCCTACCTTCAGAACTCACAGAATTTAAAGATTTACTGCATTTGGATTTGTCAGACAATGACCTTTCTTCACTCCCTGAGCAAATGGGTAGTTTGAAGAAGCTCCAGTGTTTGTATCTAGGTTACAACAAGCTAATGACATTGCCACAGGCCATTGTCTCATGCTCAGAACTAACGATCCTAGATTTGGGAAATAACCGATTCTCTCATGTGGGGACCCAAATTTGTCATCTCACTGCATTGCGGTCCCTTTTTCTCAATAACAATAAGTTAGTCACCATCCCTAATGAGATCAGTAACCTGCAGCATGTCGAAGTCATCAACATGCGGCACAACCATCTGCGCTGGGTTAATGAGGCATTCTGGAGTCTGAAGAAACTTAGGAGATTACTGCTCTGTAATAACCAGATCGTGGCCCTACCTGGGGGATTTAGCAACCTGCCTACATTAGAGATGCTGACCCTTTCCAGCAATCTGCTGGAAGAGGTGCCAGAGGAGCTTGGAGAGTTGAAAGGTCTTAAGGATTTTCTCTATCTAGACGGTAACGAGCTTGAGGATCTTCCCGATTCGATCCAAAATCTCAAAGGTATAAAGCGCATGCAACTTAACGGTAATTTGCTGGAAAAGCTGCCGTCTGTATTGGGGTACATGCCCAACTTGCGTGTGATTAATGCCGCAGATAATCGGATCAAGGAGATTCCGAGGTGGATAGAAAACGTATCATCTCTGCAATCACTCATTCTCACCAATAACCAGATTCGCTCAGTGCCATCTTCTATAGCGAAACTTAGGCGACTCGAAGATCTCCAACTTGGCAACAATGTTGTGATGCATCTGCCTGAGTCCATTGGGAAGCTGTCAAAGATCATGAGAATCGATTTACATTCCAACCCGATCCTATATTTGCCCAACAGTCTCAGCAAGCTCAAGAAGCTGCGATTGATGGACTTCCGTTGGTCCAATATAGGTAAACGACCTGAAGCGGTTAAAGTACTGGAGGCTAATGGATGTGCCATCTATGATTGATGACTGCGGCCAATAGCTGATAAAATAGATCCAGACGGCATCAGCCTGATGCGTTCTGCATTGCCTTTCGATTGAAGGAATGCATTTCTTGAGGCCGGAGTCCATCATTCAACTGTGCTGGTCATTCAAGCTCATTGTCTACAAGGACTTACAGCACCCTTCTACATTACAATGTCCTAGTATAATTTTTACAAAATTTTCACCCATTTAGTTGGGTATTTACATTCTCTTATCTATATTCAGTGCGTTGTTTGTTAATGACCTAGTTTACACGTACTAAGTTCACTAGTCAGAGCTTCCTGATGGGTTATCTAGCGCATAGCCGCAAACAGTTGCGATGTAGGACCGATGTGTGCTTTTGATCATTGAGATACGACCTCTACGGATGACTCACGAGCCATGGAAGCAATTGGAGATGAGCCGACAAGCTTGTCCCAGTGGCTGTGATTGGCACTTATCAGATAGGCTTGATTATATGTAGACTGGTTGGATCGTCTGTAACCTGAATTGATGAAACCATTCACACCTCTAGCTCTCATATTCCTGACACTCTATGTGGTGACTATGAGCAACGCGCAAGATGTCGAGGAGGCAGTACGAGAGTTTAAAGGGCGCTTTGAGGACCCGTTTGCAGTGAATGGGGGTCTTGCCATACAATGTCAATCTTATGGTACCAACCGGTCTGTAAACCGATCGGCACCTTTCGATGGAACCATTCTGGGAAGCTTAAACATCTCCACATTGGGAGTACAAACTCCCTTAAGCTTCATTTTCACCAGTGGTGGTACAGCCTTTAATGTATCCCTTCCTTCCTTTGGATTTGCTGGGCTGAGTCCAAGATACAGAGACTATACGCTCCACCTGGGAGATCGAAGTCTCACCCTGGGTAAGTATTCATTTAGCAATCATTCCTTTCGTGGAGTGGGCGGCGAGGTTGACAAGCAGACATGGTATACCAGATTTTTCTACGGTCGTTTGCAACGAGCACAAGCCAGTGATTTCAATGGATTTCAGAACGTCGATCCCCTCTTCCGAAGAATGGGTTATGGCTGGTTGGTCGGAGCACATCCGAATGAGGATGGTAAAATCGAAATCTCACTGTTCAAAGCCTGGGATGATCCCGGTTCGCTGGGCACATTTGTCGATACTAATTTGATATTAAGTCCTGCCGAAAACATTATTCTCAGCACGTTTCTAGAACAGTCGATTTTTAAGAAATTCAAAATACGATTTAATTTCTCCAATAGTGGTTACACGGCAGATCGCACCATACCATCATCCCAAGATGGTCAGACAGCAAAATCATTTCTCGGACTACTAGAGGGCAATGGCAGTACGCGCTGGAAAAATGCATGGGAAACTCGACTACTTTACTTGACAAAATTTGGATCATTGGAATTTTCTTTTGAACGCATAGATCCTGGATATCGCACAATGGGTGCCTTATTTTTTCAAGATGATCAGGAGAATATTACCATGGGACTAACCACCCAATTATTTAGCAGCATCATCTCAATCGTGGTCAACGGTGGTATACAAAACAACAATTTGCAAAACAATCGATCAGAAAAGTATCGTCGCTGGATTGGAACCATCCAGACCAATATTCGGCCCAGTAAGAAGCTGACGGCCAATATTGGGTTTTCCAATTTTTCTTCGGTAAACAGGCAAGTGCGCATTTTGGACCCAGGTAGCCCCAATCGACTTACAGAATTGGCACTCACCAATGCTAACCTAAATGTTTCCCTCCAATACCAGATCAGTAAAACAGATCATATGCTGGCCAATTTTACACATCAAAAAAATCAAACCATTACTAGAGACGAAAACATTTCTGATGTGACCAACCATATTAATAACACAATGATTATGTACCGCCGAACTTGGTCAGAAACCAAAATAGATGTAGGACTTCAGGGTTTTCTAAACCGACTAAATATGCCCAATATTAAACAACATCAAAGAGGAATTTCCCTACAGCTTTCAAAACCCTTCTTAAAGGAGAGGTTAAAGGGATCGATGGTCCTTAGCTATTTTAATAATCTGCAAAGTGACCTATTGGCATCCCCAGAAAAAGCGGGAAACTTGTGGCAGTTACGTGGAAAGATGCAATATGACATCAGCAAGCAGCAGCACATCAGTATAGATGGATCGATGTTGAGCAATAGTGGAAGCAATATCGATGCCTTTAATGAGACTAGGTTGCGCCTCAACTATCAGATCAACTTTACAAATCTCCAGAAATGACCCGCAGTCTGTTCACCCTACTGTTATTTGCCTATGCCCAGGTGTTTTGGGGTATGCCAAGTGACCTCTCAGCAGCACCAGAGTTGGATAAAATTCCGATGCTGCCAACCATGGATTTGGGCATTACTCCAATGGCAGACATGTCACCTCAAAATCTTGGGGTAAGGTTCAATCCATTACCGGAATTACCCGAGAACATTCTGACCCTGGAGAACGCTGAGGAGGTCTCAATGTTTAATTTTGATTGGTGGTCAATGGCAGGGATTTCCAATACGGATTATGTTGCACGACATATCTTTGATAATGATTCGATACCGCAAGGACTGTCAGAAAATTTTGCATTTCTGGATGCTGAAACCCAAGCCTCCCAGGTTCAGGCTATTTCATTTTTAGAAAAAGTAGCTGGCGAATCAGGAGGACTTGGCCGCTTGATGACAAGACTGTCAGGGCTAGAAAAAGTCAAATTTCCTGTAGGTATTCGAGACACCGTGGCGGAGGGTATTGTGGTCATGGTAGCCATTGAGGGCATTATGTTTACCGACAGTTTTGCCACACTGCGCAATCTATTCATGGGCATTGAGTACTCGAGGTATCCAGATAACCCCTTGATCTTTGGTGCTCCTGAGATCGCTTACTCGCGCACTGGTGGATTTCGACGAGCCACCCTTGGTCTCATCGGAGATTTTGCCATTCCGATCAATGAGAACAATGAGATGCTGCTCATTCTGAAGGGATTTAATCCCGCTACAGGAAAAGGCTGTGTGGCCTCGATCGGTTGCGATGGTTTTGAGTCCATTCAGTTGGCTTCAACGCTCTACTTAAGTAGGAAATTGGTGGAACCTGTCGCCCCAGATGGCACACCACAGGATGGATATGTGCATGCGGATTTGGATGGATATTTTGATAGCCTAGATGATTGGTCAGGTGGTGTCAGTTTTCAGCAGAGTTTTAAAGTGAGAGGTATTAGCCAACTGATATTCTCACTTCGTGAAGCTAGGTTTGATGCTTCAGAGACCGTGACTGATCCTTCGATACATTTTCCCAAAAATTATTTTGCCGATCCCTCCAACGCTAATCCGGCCCAGTGGCAAGGCCTTTACATCGGACAGATCGATTTCTCCCTGGATCAATTTGCAGACATAGAAAATACCAAGGACAAGTTGGGTGGGAAAATGAGAAACCTGATCATAGATCGATATGGAGTAACGGGTAAGTTTGAAGTTGGTGGAAGGACCAGTCCAGTAATTTCTCTAGATGAGGGAAAGATTGGGAATGCTAGAATTTCAGTAGATCACATCAAGGTTGATGTCTATAAAAACCAACCCATTTTGTTGGGAGCAGGAGGTCGTGTGGCCCTAGCAGCTTTGGATGATGGCACCGACGATGCTGGAATGCTATATAACGTGCTGGTCGCTCAGAATGGCTGGCAGTTTGTGGCGGGACTAAACAAGGGAGATAGCATTCCCTTCCCATTATTGAAAAGCACTGTGCTACTAGAACAGGGAACGACCCTGGCGATAGGTCACTCAGAGCAAACCGACAAAACGGAGATCGAAGTAAACCTCTGTGGCACGGTAGACCTGGGTAAAGTCTGGCCGACCCAAGACAGCACTAAGTCCCAGGGTATTCATTTTGAGAATTTTGGTTTGCAAAGTGCCGCACCCACCATCAAGCGCATTGGTGCTTGGTCCATACCGACCAGCTTTGAGATGGGTCTCGGTCCAGTGCACTTTTCTGTCAGAGAAGTAGGTGCTGGAACGCTCCCTACTAAGGAAGTGGTCATCGCTTTTACTGCCGATGCCAGTTTTTCTGGATCGGGTGGATTTGATATTGGGGGAATCGCTGGCATTCAAATATATGGTAAGGAAAACCCAGACAGCAATCATCGCCTCGTATACGATCGTCTAGAAGTGAGCAAGGTGGGCCTGTGCATAGCCACGGAATCATGGGGAGCTAATGTAGAGCTAAACTGGTTTGAAAAAGATCCGAAGTATGGCGATGGATTCATAGGTCGAGCTGCTGTCGGCCTAAAGTCTATGGGATATAGGCAAAATGACCAATGCGAGATCAACGCGGGTATTTATGCACGCGCTTTATTTGGTAAAAAAGACAGCGCCCGCTACTATAATTTTGAGCTTCTGCATGTAGACCTTGATCAAGGTCTACAGATGGGTGCCCTCTCTATCCACGCCCTGGGAGGTTCTGTTTCTAACAATCTACGCCGGGCAGGTATAGAGAAGGTAGCTTTTGAAAATGTCAATTATGCGGATACTGCTGAAGTGATAGCCGCTAAGAAGGTGATCGAGACCCAGATGAGCCGTCCCTCTATAGGCAAATCCCTACTGGGCTTGACCTACCAGCCAGACAAGGCTGCCGGATTTTCCATCCGACTGATGACCATAGCTGCCCTACGCAAGAAAGCAAAGATCGCCAACATGCGGGCGGATCTTGTCTTCGCATTTAATGACAATAAAGGGCTGGACAGTGTGCGTCTTGATGTGGTGGGACAAATGTTTGCAGACTTGACCCTTAAGAAAATGGATGTGCTCGAGATTCCTGTCTCCTTCAAGGCACATATCTTGTATGATGTACACAATAAGATATTTGATCTTGCCGCACAAGTAAAGTTTAATATTAGTGTGAGAAATGTTGCCACCATAGTTGGGGGAGGTAACCTGAAAATATATGCCCAAGAAAACTATGGTTGGTACATACACGTAGGATATCCAGGGGAGCTCAATAATGTCGGCATCACCCTGCCGTTAATCGGACTAAAAACCAACACCTACTTTTGCGCCGGGAGTACCAATGTGCCGGATATGCCTTTGCTGCCCGCACCCATCCGAAATATGTTTAGTTCTACCACCACCCAGCGCCAGTTTAACACGGGTGATGATCTAGCAGGACTGGCATTTGGCACACATCTAGCACTCGGAAGTGCTGAAGAGAAGAACTTTTTTATTTTCTACTACAAACTGCATGTACTTCTCGGTTTTGATGTTAACCTGCGAAATTATGAGGACTATTTATGCAGCGGCTACACTGATTTTGGTGTGCGTAAATGGTATGCCAAAGGACAGGCCTATGCATATATTCATGGTGCCATAGGATTGCGCAGTGGAACGCAAAAATTTCCCATTTTGGATTTGGAGGCAGGATTTAAAATCTATCTCGAAACACCCAATCCCACCTATGGAGAATTTGGCATTGCCGTCAAGTACAAAGTCCTAGGCGGGCTCATCAGGGGCAGGGCAAAAGTGGAAGCTTCTTTTGGTGACAAATGCTTCATGGATCGCGGCAACATTGATGTGGACGTTTTTGAAGAGGTAGTGGCCCCGGTCAACGAGCAGGCTTTAAATGTGGCACAAGACATTACATTTACCAGCGGCGTTCAATTCGAACAGCCATTCCCGGATGACATGGGGGAAATAAAACTCAGGGTACAATTGAAGGACAACATTAGTTCTGATGCATCCAGCAGTTTCTCGACCGGTGCATCCAGTCCGTGGGCGGATGCCCATTATTTCGATGCCGATTATGACCAGATCGATGATAACACGGGGGAAAACATCCCGCCTGGTTGGTACGATTATCGACAAGGTGTGGAAGACCTTGAAGATTCCTTTGAAAAGCCTAGCGCACCTACTCATTGGCCTACCACTGGATTTGCTTTTTACAAAGAAGGATCCACTACAAAATATATTAAATGCCGCAAGGAATATTCGGAAGACAATACATTCGTCACCTACATACCAGAAGAGACATGGCCTCCAAGTAAGGATATCTGGTTGCAACCACAGGCCCACTTTCAACAGAGTCCAGTAAGTCAAAACCAGTGGATTCCGGTACCGGACGACCATGGCAATACCTTCCAAGATACCGTTTATCGGTTCAAGACCGGTGCGTATCCGGAAGATGTACCACCCTACAATATGGATTGGACCTATCCGGTCAAAGGCATGACCAACTACTATCCCAAGCAAGTACGGACCAATGGCAATTATGCCGGTATGGTCAAATTACGCAAAAGCATGTCCCCCTTACTGGACAAGTTGCACATGGTGGCCCACATCGTCTGCCATGATCATCCGACGGCGTCCTTTACTTCCCCATGTACCTATGATGCTGGTGAAAAACTGATTTACTGGTCGATGCCACCAGATCAGATGCAACGCGGTGCCATGTATTCCATTTCATTCATGGCAGACGAAAGGGAAATCATCGAACCCATTCACTTTAGGTGTAGTAAATACGATGACCTCGATGAGAAATTAAATAGAATCAGTGAGAGGATTGGCGAAATTGAATGGACAGGTACCAGCCGAGTATTTATTCCAATGGATGAAGAATTATTCGATGAGGTTGAGCTGTATGGAAGAGGTAAGATGCCACCTCTACTCACCTTCTCCTATGATTTACAGGACTTGCATGAACAGGAGCCAGTGATACTAGATCAGGTTTCTGATGAGGCACTAGACCTCGATAAGAATTTCTTCATGCAAAATTACATCGAAACCTATGATGCGTTTCAGGAAGTCCCCACAGTCGAGGTCATAGCTCCTGATCAATTTGGAGCAAAGCCCAGTGTGATCGATGCAAAAAATCTCAGACAGTATCTGATTTCCAATGTTCACACAGCTTTTCTGCAGGCAAAAGCAGATCGGGCACTACCAGAGCCAGATACCAATGAGGAGAGACTGTCAGATGCACTATACAAAGTGGATGTAGACGATTGGTTGGGTACCTGGCAACATCCACCGACACTAAAAATCAATTGGAATTATACCATTGGTGAATTTAGTGAAGGGTTTTCCTTTGAATTCCCGGTAAAACAGGAGCAAGAATAGTATGAATAGCCAAGCTCACGCAAAGTATGGTACGGTTCTCCTGCTCGTCCATCTGAATGTGGTCGCCGGTTTTGCTCAGCAACTTGCATCTGAGATATTCGATGAAGTAGACCGGCTAGAGATCCTTTGTAGGGATTATGGCGACTCCATTGCCGTGCGTTGGGCGCCTTCGACCTGGGCACTTTGGAGAAGTGCAATGACACACGGGACAACTTTGACACGGACCGAATACTTGACAAATGGGGACTCGATCGTCTCCCTTGAACAACTCGTGTTTCCGGAGAAGACTGCTTGGCAAGAACGCCTTTCACCCATTGAGGGCAGTAAGGCCATCTATCATATTTTGTACGAAGAGATTGACGTTGATAACATCCCCACAGGTATATTGGGCAGCTACCGTCAAAATGAACTGGAGGCCATGCGTTTGGGGTTTTTGCTCTTTAGCGCAGACTTGCATTTCCCCTTAGCTCAAGCGCTCACACTTGGATATCTTGACCGTAAAGGCAGTGGCAGCCATGTCGTCAAATATAGCGTAATCATCAACCAGACAGATCACCGTGCCAGTGTCACAAACAGCTATAAGTCACGTCTTGCGGCGACACCCATTGACCAGATATACACCTTGCCAGAAGATCGCACGGTCACCCTCCGCTGGGATAATTACTACAATACCTCGGGCTACATCGCTTTTCATGTCGAGCATAGTTTAGACAGCATTACCTGGCAACAGATCAATGAGGTGCCCATCGCCATCGCCGAGCAGGGAGACATACGGCACCGTGAGTGGGTCACCTTTGCCGACACTGTTGAGACCAATTTCGTTGACCAGTACTACCGCATTAAGGGCATCAATTCCTTTGGAGAAGCTGGCCCTTACTCAGCCGTGATCAAGACCCAAGCACGGCCGCCTCTCAAGATCAATAGCCCTTTCATCTATCGTGCTCCCAATCGGGGTGACACCAGCATCCAGGTCTACTGGCAGCTGGCTGGTAGCGATAGCCAGCAGGTAGTGCAGCAGATCATCTATCGTGCACCTCATCCCGACACCATTTTTAAGGTCCTTGATACCCTGGATGGGACGTCTAGATCTTTTCTGGACACCTCTGCGGAATATGAAAACTACTACTACGTCCAGGCCATGGATACCTATGGGCGGGTATATACTGGTAGCATCGGCCATGGACAGCTTCCCGATAAAGTTCCTCCCCATATTCCGCAGGGCCTACAAGCGGTGTGCGATTCACTGGGTAACATCATCATCACCTGGAAACCCAACCGTGATCAAGACCTGATCGGTTATCGGGTTTTCTACCAACGCTACCTACAGGATGATCCCATTCAACTCACAGTAGCAGTGACACCTGATACTTCATTTCATCACAAATTGGAGTTGGACCTTCTCCACGATCATGCGTTCTATGCGATCAGGGCCGAAGACCAGGTGGGTAACAGATCGGCGCTTTCGAAGGGTGTCCGAGTACAGCTCCCAGATACCATCCGACCAAGTAAACCAACCATCATCACCATTTATTCAGACTTCAATGGCTGCCGCATAGGCATCGCACCCAGCGGTAGCAACGATGTGCAAAATCACCTACTTTATCGTCAAATATCAGGTAATGCACAATGGGAACTACTGGACACATTGCCAGCTATCGCCCAAACCTACCTAGACAGTACGCTCAAGGAGGGAGAGACGGCAACTTACCAGCTGGTGGCAAAAGATAGCAGCAGCAACATCTCAAAATCAAACGTGGCTCTGGGCCGGCGCATCGACAATAAAATCCGAGTGGCTCCAAAGCAAGCCACAGTACGATGGTCCAAGAAAGAGAAACAATTGATTTTTAGTTGGAGCTATTCCATAAGAAATGATGTCAGGAGCATTCAATTGTACCAATCGAGAAACAGCGGTAATGGTTTTTTCACTTTTAAACTTTTGCAAACCAGTGCACTGGAAGTGGATAGCAGCGACGAAAACTCAAGATTTTATACCTATCGCATTCCCATGGATAAATCTCCGGTCGAGACATTGAGGTATCGATTGAAGATCAACTTCAGAGATGGTGCAGAAAGCAAAATGGCCATCTTCCAAAGGATATGATGGCGTGTGTAGCGGCATATCGACCACCGATCAACCTATGCTTTTGGCGTAGCATGATCTTTGTTTTGGCCATCTGTCTACCTACCACCCTACTCGCACAGCTCTACCCTATCACCGCCCAGATCGCCCCTACTCAGACGGCCCTTACACCCTACATCCACGAGTGGGTAAATCCTGCCGCGATGCTCGGTCCCCTGCAGGCCACCCTGTTGTTTAACGATCTGAACAACCCACCCATCACTGCCTCCGTGCGCATTTCCATCGAGGGTAATGGCACATCCGTGCGCTCCAATCCCAATACCCCCACTATCGTCAACCTTACTCCGGGCCACATGCTCACCCTGGACCAAAACACTTTGGCCAGCCTTTTGTCACCCGCCAAACTGAGCAACCATCAGCAAGGAGCTTTGGGCAATGCCCTACCAGAAGGACTCTACACCATCTGCATCGAAGTGTATGACATCGCTCGGCAGGTACCCATCTCCAACCGGGCTTGCAATGTGTTTAGCGTGCAGCACTTCGACGTGCCAGAGTGGCGCATGCTACAGCCCATCACTGAGCTGCCCAGCGATGCCTTCACCATCGGACGCACCGATGCCAGCCTGGCCTCAGCCCTCACCTTCAGCTGGACGGCACGACATCCACCCTTGCTCATGGCCGAGTATGCCCTGCAGATCTATGCCATGCCCAAAGACCCTTCCCTCACCTACGAGCAGGTACTCAGATCAGAGCTGCCGGTGTTTTCTACTACGACTTTTGCTACCCAGTACGTCTACACACCCATGGATCCACCTCTGGATACCAACCGCACCTATCTGGCACAGCTCAACGTGCGCGATCCCATGGAGCAGTACAACTTTGTCAACCATGGCACCGGCCCCATCGCCACCTTTCAGATCATAGCTGATGATGATGACCACGACGAAAGTGAAGTTGACCCTTGCCTGGACCCAGCTAACCGGCCCATCCTCACCCTCGATCATCACACCCCAGATACCGCCTATCTCAGCTGGGAGCTGCCGGCCACCTTGTACTTTGACAGTGTGTTTCTTGATCGGCAAGGTGCATCTGGCTGGATGCCTGACACCGCACTCACTGTTGAGATCAACGCTCATGCCCTGGACCTAAGCACAGCAGAACCCCAGCGCTTTCGGCTGGGAGTCTATTGCACCACTGCCGACACCTTGATTTACAGCCAGCCGGTATCTACCTCACCCTTTCCCCAGATGGCTCCCGATGGATGCGATCCAAACCTGGTCATCCACCCCATCGATCGAACACCCCTGAACGTGCCTCTCCAGATTGGCGACTCGGTGATCTTAGGCGATTTCCTGATGGTCATTGATCAGATCACTCCCGGAGGCCGAAACGGCGAAGGTTATGTGGTCACACCACTCTTCAATATGTTCAGACCACGCCTGGCGGTCACTTTTGAGAATCTGGCGGTCAACCAGGAGTATCGCATGCTCAGTGGCATGGTCCTGACGGTGACCGATCCCAATGAGGCGGCCATGCTCAATGTCGGTGACCTGTCGGCCATCTTCAAATCACAAAGCGGATTTGACGATCTGATCTATGACAAGTACACCGTAGAGGATAAGATCATCGGCATCGACATCTCTGCGGATGGCAGCACCACCATCACCATCGTCGATGCCCAGGGAAACGTCTCCACCGCTTCCTACCCCTTCAGCACCTCACCCCCACCCGACTACGCTGAGATCTTACTACGCGATGGCTACCTGCTGGTAGGTGATGCCTTTGTTGAGAGCAAGACTGCCACCCCGTCGTCGTGGACGGATTCCACCGGCACGGTCTATGGCAGGGTCGGCAACTCCGTATATCACGCCAGTGACCGGCTCGATCAGGGATTGGCCTCCATCATGGGCACCCTGGGCACGGTCTCCTTCCAGCCAAATCCTGAGGCACCCGGTGGCTTGGACATACCTTTTGATCAGGCCAATGTGGGCGATTACCCCAGCATCGGCGACAGCTACCAGATGCCCTGGAAGGCGATCCGCGTTGGCACCAGTGAGCCCGTTTATGTCGACATAAGCGGTGCCCAGGCCGACACCATCTTTTTTGAGACCGTCTCCGGCTACGCCCTGGACTATGATCAAGCCAGCCCCATCCACCTGGAAGTACCCTGCCGCGGTGAGGGCAGCCAGGAGACAGTCTACGCCATCGGTCAGAGCATCCGTGGCATGGATACCTTGCTCACCACCCTGGGCGCCATGAAAGTGGCGGGCTACCCCCTGCGCCTGATGACCCTCAACATCATTCCCCTCAACGATGCTGTGATCCCAGTCCAAGGGGAACAGCTCGCCGCAGACCTCAACCGTATCTACAATCCTGCGATTGTCAGCTGGCAAGTCAAAATCCTCGATGCCCTCACCATCGATGACCTTCCGGTGCCGCTGGTCGCTGGCAAGGGAGACACTCACCAGTACAACCGAGAGCTACGTCGCATCGGCCAGGTGCTCAAGGATCAAGGCCTCCTAGCCAAGGGCACCAAGAAGTCGCCCATCCTCACCATCGTGGTGTTGCCCCAGCTCTCGGGCGAGTACGACGGCTATATGCCCCTGCGTCGAGACCTGGGCTTCGTCGGTGCCAGCAAGAAATATACTGCTGCCGACCAAGATGTGCATGGATTCTCACGGGTGGTCGCCCACGAGCTCGGCCATGGAGCATTTGGTCTGGAGCACAGCTGGAATCTATACCCCAAGATGCCGGAGCGATCCAGCCACAACCTGATGGACTACTCCAGCGGTGTCCTACTCACCAAAGCCCAGTGGGACCAGATCCACAATCCCCTGCCAGTGCTGGGATTCTTGGAAACCACCAAGGGGGCGGCCGGCCAAGGGGAGGAAAAAATCCTCGTCAATGAGGCTTTTATCTACTCCAACTACGTCTACTTTGCCCAGGACCAACCTGATCAGGCTTTTGCAGGCATCACACCTTCTGGTCAAAAATTTATCATACCCGGGGATGCCGTCACTGCTTTTTTTCCCCAAAAGGAAGGACCCTGGCCCCAAGGCTGTCTGGCAGGATTTAGGATCAACAATACACGATATTTTGGGTGGTGGAACAAATCTGATCGTCAATTCGCGGGCTACGCTGAAGGCGTCTCCACAGACCAAGGTCAACTGCTCAAATATGGGGAATACCTACCAACCCTACCTGACGCCGAAGTTGCCGTGTATGCGGGTAAGATTGCCGCAGACTGCGAACACCAGATCTGGTGGCAACCAAAAGCAAATGCCTGGACAGTCTTTGAGCAACCAGACCAGATAGCCAATATAGATCTGCAGTCGTTCATCATGCTGGAGAGCGCTCAAGTACCTCAAAGTCCCTGTGGCTGCTTTCAAGGTGAGTGCCAAGAACTACTGCAAACCTACCGGTCACATCCATACCTGCAGGACGACAATGTCCTCAGAAGAGCCTTATGTGCCAATCCTTGCATACTAAAGGACCTGGAACATCAGCCATTCTTTGTCTATCCCACCAGCGAATGGATGGAGAACCTCAACAACATCTGTGCGTTGATGGTAGCTTTTGGTCTGACCCCTGCAGCACTCACCGCTGTCACCATTTCTGCAGAAAGCATCCTAACCCGCATCGTGCAAAGCATTGCTTCCCAGTCGGCAGAACAGCTGATCCTAAGATTCTCGATTGGAAGTGCCAGTGATATCCTGGTACAGAGGGCCATTTACTACTATTTCCCTGCTGAAGGTCAAGCCACCTCCTGGGAAGACACCCGGGACAAAGTAGACCTGAACTCTGCCATAGCCTCAGGTTTTGAGAGTATTCTTGTGCTAAACTCCAAATATGAAGAGGCTGCCGTTTCTGCTGCCATTAGCTGCTTTGTCGATGGCAACCTGACCGAAGGCACTGTTTCTGAAGAGTTTTCTGTGGAGGCCTGCGGTAGGGGTATGCTATCGGCACTAGCGATTCATGGCATCCTATCGGTCAGCGCTTCAGGTCTACGCTACCTCCGAGCACTGCCCCCAAGACAAGTCATCCGGGGATTCATTCGATTCTTTGACCAGACTCCACCGGGGGTCGTCACTGCAGGTGCACATCCGGATGGTGCCCTACTCTGGCGGGCCTTGCGTCAAATCTTCCCCGATCCGCTCACCAACCAGCACTTAAAAGCGCTGCTCGACATCGAAGATGATCGCGTCACCTCTCTCCTGGCGGATGCCCTGGACCATGATCCCACCTTAGCAACAGACCTATTCGAAAGTGGATTCTTTCTAAGAATCCGTAACTTAGACCTGCCGTCAAATGTGAGGGCAACCCTGGTGGAAGATATCTCAGGAAACAAGCGATTCAGAGATGCGTTAATGGGGGATGAGAGGTTGGTTAAGGGCTGGGAGAAGGTATTCCGCATTGGAAGTTCAGTATCTGAATCACTTCGTAAAAATCTCACTGTTTTAGATTTCATTGCCAAACATGGTGATGCAATTCCTCAAAAGGCAATCGATGATCTAATCGACAATATTAATTATCCAATAAAAGAAATAGTCTCTGTAGATGGAGTTAGGGGAATGACTGTATTGCTAGAAAGAGGGCCCACACAAGCAAATAAAGTTGTTTCTGTTCATCCAACGGCAGCTTCACATCCTCTAGCAGGTCAATTCACAGCCACCATTTACAGACGGGCATATAATCCAGAAATCAATCCAAGTATTCTGGTTGATCTCAGTGCTCATAAGTTGGTACCAGATTATTCTTCAACTCCTCAGTATCTACACCCCTTAACTCGAGGAAAAACAATAAGGATCGAACTGAGTGGTGTCTCACGGAATGCAGATAATAAACTTGCTAACGAAGCTGCAAAATTGGGCAGTAGTACTAATCCTCCAACTGGATATGTTTGGCATCATTTGGACGATTTTACTTATGATTCGATCAGTGGAAAATCATACTCAACTGTGCAACTGGTCAAAATAGAGGTTCACCAAGGAACAAAGGGTGTTACAGGAATGCAGCATACCGGCTCTCCTACACAATATCAATCATTTCATGGTAAAGGGTATGGAAAATAACTTATAATCTTATGCGGGAATTCACAATAGCTGAAAAAATAAGCAAGCAGGAATTAGATTTCCTGGAAAATGAATTAGGAATCAAACTCCCAAAGGATTTTAGGGATTTAGTCCGGAAGTATTCGGGACATAGAATAGTCGAAAACTGTTTTCCATGGCTTTGGAATAGCAAAACTCATCCTCTTTATATTAGCGAATTTCTTGATTTTACACTAATGTACGATCACTCGCTACAGATAAGAGCTGAAAGAAATGAAGTTTTGGTTCCATTTGCAATCGATCCTAGTGGCATGTATTTTTTTCTATCCTACCAAGAAGATCACATTAGTTGTATTCGAATTTTAGCTGTAGATCTTTCGGACAACTTCATCACAGTCGCCGAATCCCTAGAAGAGTTTATCAATGGATTAATAGCACCCAATGCGGATCAAGAGGCATAAGCTTTTCTTGTCTTTACATCTCTCAAATATGCATCAACCATCGCGAAGACAGGCTTTCTTTCTTCTTCACTAAGAGATTGAATGTCAACAATTCTGTTGATGGTCTCCTTGTCAAACTTAAGGTCAGAATTACCGACTAAGTAATCAAGTGACACTTGAAGTGCTTCTGCCAGCTTGGGCATGTCCTCAACCTAGTTGAAATTTAGCCGACTAAGAATTGGTAAAAAGGAAGCGGCTCCATAAATTGATCATAGAGAAAAAACAATCAAAAGATGGAACCACTTACGAGTAAATTTACACAAGAAAATCGAGCAAACCTAGAGTGGCTACTGGAGCAACCATTGGATGTGAAGATGGAGGTAATGCAGAGTCATTTGAGTATATGCCAGATTATAGCCAACCAAATCATGAACGAGGAGCTGATCAGATTGGCAGGTGAGCGTTATAGTCGAGACAAGCCGATGGATGGCAGATATAGTCGCTGGGGAACTAACCCTGGAAGTATTAGAATCGGAGACCAACGATTAAAAGTGGAAGTGCCTCGAATTCGAGATATGGAAAATGGGCATTGCACACCCCTAGAGAGCTATGGTCAAATGCGTGAGATGGAAAGCATGAGTGATCAAATAGTAAAGGGAGTGATAAAGGGTCTAAGCATGCGTGATTATGAAGGTGTGATTGATCATATGAGTGAAGGGTTTGGTTTATCAAAGAGTGCTGTGAGTCGGAGGTTTGTGGAGGATAGCCGAGATGAGTTAGAGGCCTTTATGAGTCGGGATCTGAGTGGACACCAATTCATAGCCATATTCATCGATGGCAAGAGTCTTGGTGGGGAGCAAATCATAATTGCACTGGGAGTTACCGAGCAGGGCAAGAAAATACCACTTGATTTTGTACAAGCCCATAGTGAGAAAGCAGAGCCGGTAGCAGATATGCTACGCAGGATAAAGGGAAGAGGGGTACAGGTTGAAGATGTGTTATATATACTTGATGGATCTAAGGGATTTCGCAAAGCCGTAAAACAAGTATGCGGCGAGCAAGCATTAATTCAGAGGTGTACATGGCATAAACTTGAAAATATCAAAGGCTATCTAGCCGAAAGTGAACATGACCAAACAAAAGCCGACTATTATGAAGCTCTCGGACGCGAAAGTTATGAAGAAGCAAAAACTGACCTGCTAGAACTTGAATATCGAATTCGTCCTGTAAATGTAGCTGCGGCCAATAGCATACTGGAGGGATTAGAAGAAATCTTAACGCTGCATAAACTAGGAATCAATCAAAAGTTGTGGCAAACATTCCGCTCAACTAATTGTATTGAGAGTCTCAATTCCCAACTAGGAAAATATCTTCGAAAAGTCACTAATTGGCAATCTTCAGATCAAAGGTACCGCTGGACAGCAGCAGGACTCCTTCAATCCGAACAAAAAATGCACAGAATCAGAAATTATAGATTATTACCTCTCATGAAAAAAGTAATATTGATACATTACACCAAGAACAGAGCTGATTCCTAATTTCAACTAAGGTTGGGACATGCCCGCCAGCTTTGCTGCCATCCAAGTACCTCATCAGTACCTCAAATGTTAAAATGAGGCACCCCAGCCTCTGACTTTCAATTACTTATGTTCAGCAACTCAGTACCTCACCGGAAGGGTAAAGCGGACCAGTTTTGAATCTTTGGAAAATTTAGAATACCAGCAGCTCCATTGTGATTTTGTACCTGGCTACAGCGACTAAACTACGCACCTGAAACCATCCGATGTAGAAAGAGACACCTCAGGGAATTCTTATCCTGGTTAGAAATCCAAGCTATTGAATCTATCGCTGACATCCAACAAGAAGATCTTGTGCTTTATCGAGATTATCTTCAGCAGAGAATCGGACCAAATGGAAAAACCCTTCGTTCCAAAACCATTGAAGTTTCACCAACATCAGAAGACCTCAAGAGGCTGGTAAAACCAACATTCTAGCTCAGAGCAAATCAAATGATGGAGGTAAAACCTGGAGCCACTGGAGAATCATACTCGACTTAGGTGATCCCTTTATCCTGTGTGAACCCGAAGTGATCCGCGCACCGGATGGAGGACAACTACTGATGCTCGTGCGTGAGAACAATCGTACCTACAATTCTTGGATCATGACTTCTGATAATGAGGGAACCACATGGTCCATACCTTATCAGGCTCCTGCCAGCATCACTATGGACCGACATCAGGCTGCTTACAGTCCAGATGGGAGATTGGTTGTGTGCGGTCGCGATGTAGCCAAACAAAGCCCTAGCAAAGGTCATTTTGCTGCCTGGGTGGGCACTTATCGCGATTTACAGCAGGGTGGAGAGGGGCAATATCGGATCAAATTGCTACACACCTATGAGACGACTGAGTACCCAGGTCTCGAAGTACTGCCAGATGGGACCTTTGTGGCCACCAACTCGGTGTCTTATCGTCCTGGGGAAAATCATTCAATAGTATCTACTCGCTTTCGACTGGAGGAGACAGATCGGCTATTTAAAAAGAAACGTGATTAACTGCGTGCACTTCTTCAAATATGACTGCATACGGTGAGTAAATATGGCAATTCATAGCCTTGTATAGCCCATAAATCTGACTACATACCATGCAGTGTTTTCAGCTGTCCAACGGCAGATTCTGCCATCTTTTCCCCCGCTCCAATATCATATCTGGTCGTGCCAGGTGTGGTCTCATATCCGGTGATCATTGGCTTGAATCCGGGAGGTCCCTGAGTAAAGGAGATCTTGGTGGGAAAGTAGCCAGCTGCTGCATTGGCCAAGCCCACAACGATGGTATTTTCAAAGGGAGAATGCTCTTTGATATAAATTCCAAACTCATTGAAGATTTCACCTGGTAGTCCTACAACGGCCAAATCTCCGATCCGTATGACCTGTACTTCTAGGGAGTCGATCTCCCCTTGCTCGGCGTACATTTTTACCCACATATCGGCATACAACTCATCGGGGATGCCATCTGGCTGCAAAGGAGGCATTCCTTCCTTGGCAACTCGTTCCATTACTTTAGTTGCCCAAGCGTACTGCTCATCGGTGATCGTCATCTTTTTTAGGGGCACTTGTTCCTGGGACACCCTGACCAATGCTTGGGCACTCAAGGGCTGAGCTGTACGCATTGCCTCTAAGGCAGATACGCCCAGAATATATCCAATGCGCTGACATTCTTGATAGGTATCGATAAATCCAGCTTCGTGATCCACTTGGGTCACATTGCCACAAGCACCGTTTAAGAACATAGCCGCAAAGTCTTTACCTTTTACTTTCCGGACAGACTCTGCCAGGTACCCCGGATAATCGGCTGAGTACAACCAGTTATTGCCAGTAAGCGTGGTCGGATGGCAGCCAAAATTGATGATGGATGCAACCATCTCTCCATCTTGCTCTAGGCACACTGTGATCATCTCCGGATCAATACCTCCGAGCGATTCTACGATAAATCCGGGCTCAAAAGTC
This sequence comes from Saprospiraceae bacterium, assembly GCA_965223025.1. GTDB lineage: Bacteria > Bacteroidota > Bacteroidia > Chitinophagales > Saprospiraceae > JABDMH01. Next base: position 1,407,844 of record CBDCVP010000023.1, on the reverse strand, counting down.
TCCCATACCATGTGTGTAGTACCATCCTTGCCTTTTAGACGACGATTGTGGGATACCCTGTGTTCGAAAGACCGACCGACGTGAAGGCGAGTAGGACGCAATCGTTCATTAGCCATAAATACAGAACCTACGGCCTTGGTGAGATAGGCCTTCGCCTCTGGTGCATCAAGCTTTGATTGAGGGCCACTGTGGGTATGCGTCGCATGTATCATCACATGGTCCGCACTGATGTCCATATTGGATGCCACATATTTTCTCAGATAATCAGCAGCTTCTTCGTCGATATTGCATATGTCTACCGACACGATCGCCGCCTTTACACCTTCCAGACCCTGCACCACAATGGCTTTGGCGTAAAGGGAGTCATGAACACCTCTCGACGCATAGTCATCGCCCCGATAGTTGCCTACCATATCCAATCCTATCCTCGGCGTATAGTTGACCTCTGCATAGCCGACCAGCAACTGGGCAAATAGAGAGCTGGCAGAGCCCCATGCCAGTATAATCGCGATGAGGAGAAATCTAGAAAAGGCTGTGTCTCGCATATCAAGTACTTCAAATGGACCTGGGCATCACGTGCCTGTACAGGAATGTGGATTTAAATTCACGAGAAATGAAGGTAATAAATCTATATCATGTCGGCTTCATTACAACCACCACCAGGAGTGCACGCATTGCCACCCTATCCTTCGGCCAAGATCTTGATCTGTTCCAAGATACTTTTCCACCCTCCCTGAGATATACTGTCTTGATGGCGCTCGACTCCATTAGCCACCGTAGCGTAGTTGCCTTGTCGCACTTTGAGCAAGGTGTCGTGACCGGTGGCCTCCAAATCGTACATTACTTGCAGATAGTTCTCAGGTACGTCCTCATATTTACCGTGTGGATCAATCACTGAGTAAACCAATCGAAGACCATCCTCGATAGATATGATCTCACCTTTCACATAGGTGACATTATCTTTTGCCCCAATCCATAAAATGGTGCTTCCTACCTGCCAGTCGGTCTCCACTCGACAACCGTACATATACAAGACTGTTTTCTCAGGATTCACTAGCAGATCCCAAACGATCTCAGAAGGAGCATTGATTTCGATCTCATCAGCAATAAACAATTCATCATTCATGTCGTGCTATTTTTAGTAAAAGAAAAAGAATTCTTACGATGGAAAGGTAGGAGACCATCATGAGTCCAAATTATACTTTAGGGATTCTTTTTTACATTTTTGGGAGTAACACCAAAATGCTTCTTAAACTGATTGTGAAAATGCTGTGGGGATGAATATCCCAAATCCTCGGCAATCTGAGAAATCTCTTTGGTGTCACTTATTAAGAGTTGCCGGGCCAGATCAAGACGACGAGTACGCAAATATCCAAATACAGTGCTGCCAAACATTTCCTTAAATCCACGCTTTAGCTTGAATACATTCAAACCAGCAAACCTGGCTACCTCTGCCAGGTTAGGCGGATTAGAGAGATGTCGATTCAAAAAATCTCTCGCTGCGATGATCCGCTCCCGATCATAGGAATCGCTGATATATGGAGATGTCATAGCTCGCACCTTGCGATAATCTTGCAAACATAGCACTAGGAGTTCATGTACCTTGCCGTATATATAAACACGCTCCAATTGACCCTGATAAGGATTGACTAAAATTTGATCTAATAGTTGCTGAATACCAATATGAATGGTTCCCCATACATCAGAATAAATGGCACTTTGCCCATGCTTGACCTGCGCAATGAATCCGTTGCCAAAATCATACTCCCCCTCCATTAGTTCGAGAAATACAGCCCTGGGAAAACTAACACCGAAGGTTTCCACAACAGCAGTCTTATTTTCAATGACCAGATCTATGCCATCGGAATACATCAAATTATGGTGACCACCTGCAAGCACATAAGTCTGTCCCAACTGATGGTAAGTAAATCTGTAATCTCCTGCTAAGCCGAAGTGTAAGCGTACAAGATCGCCTGACTTGCTGACTTTGAGGCACGAAGATCCCGTAATGGTCGAAATCTGATGCCCAATGAGGATGCCTTTGATTTCCCACCTCCTTTCATGATCTCGATGCCAACCATTTTCCACTTTGCTCATCTTCCACTAGAGATAATTATCGTCAATATACAACCGTTGAGGTATTATGCATTGATTTCTGTAATCATCATTCCATGTCATCGATCGCCTGATTGGCACATTCGGGCCTCTGCGGTTTATCTACTGCTGCATGTGTGCCGGCAGTGATCAGCTGCACATGACAGGTGATGTCATTAGTCCTCTTCACAAAACGAGACGACTTCTGTATATAGGGAGTCAGAAAAGCGACTTCTTCGGCTGCTATTTCAACCGCCCTTATGGGAAGGCAGATCTTATCTAATCGAACCGACGGGCTATCCTGATGGCATGATGCTAAGAAGAAAGGCTCAGTTCCTGGACATACCTTAGGACTGGGAAATGGTGGGGAGGTTCAGAAGATCATCGATGCCTTAAGTCTGCATTTCACACAAACAAGGCCATTAAAAATGGCAGTCAAGACAAATGCCATCTCCGCATGATCAAAAAAAAAAGGGGAACAGCATTCTGTTCTCCCTTTTAAGAATGGTAAAAAAAGACTGTAAACTGTTCAAAGGGTTTTTTGCCTTTCGTGCACTATGCTCCACATGCCTCACAATTGGGATCATCGATACTGCATGCAAGAGGCTCGGTCTCAGGGGTCTCGGCACTCACCACTGTGCCACCATTGCGACCAAATTGTCGTTGGTGTTTCTGACTGAGTGTAAACTTGATCGGATCTACTGCTGCCTTCGATCTCAGATAATACATCCCCGTTTTCAATCCAGCTTGCCAGGCATAAAAATGCATCGAGGTCAGCTTGCTGAAATTGGCATCTTCCACAAATAAATTCAAGCTCTGGCTCTGGCATATGTACGCACCACGATCTGCCGACATATCGATGAGCACCTTTTGGCTCAACTCGTAGGCTGTCTTGTAGAGCGCTTTTAAGTCGGCTGGGATGGCCTCTATCTCTTGTACTGATCCATTGGCTGCCATAAGCTGTTCCTTCATCTCACTATTCCACAGATCCCTTTCAATCAAATCGTTGAGAAGGTGTTTATTGACTACGATGTATTCACCACTCAGAGTACGTCTAGTGTAGATATTGGAAGTGTAGGGCTCAAAGCATTCATTGTTGCCCAATATCTGTGAGGTGGATGCCGTAGGCATGGGTGCCAGGAGTAGGCTGTTGCGGATACCGGTATGCTTAATCTCCTTCCTCAACGCTGTCCAATCCCACCGGTCTGAAGGCTTCACATTCCAGAGATCAAATTGCAATTTTCCTTCGCTTGCCGGCGAACCAGCAAAGGTCTCATACGGACCATCGCGTTTAGCAATTTCAGCGCTTTCAGTTAATGCCGCAAAATAGATGGTCTCAAATATGTCTTTATTTAATTGCTTTGCCTCCGGACTATCAAAAGCGTAGCCCATTTTAATGAAGGCATCAGCCAAACCTTGAACTCCAATGCCTATCGGCCGATGACGCAGATTAGAGTTTTTCGCCTCTGGAATGGGATAATAATTGACATCGATCACTTTGTTGAGGTTGCGAGTCACGACTCGCGTTATCTCATTCAAGCGATCAAAGTCGAAGGTCTTATCTTTCACAAACTTCACCAAACTGATGGAAGCAAGATTGCAAACCGCCACTTCATCTGCAGAGGTATACTCGATTATTTCAGTGCATAGATTGCTGGATCTAATGGTACCCAAGTTCTGCTGATTCGATTTCTTATTGGCCGCATCTTTATAGAGAATATAGGGAGTTCCTGTCTCTATCTGTGATTCGAGAATGGCAAACCACAGGTCTTGTGCTTTCATGGTTTTGCGAGCCATGCCATCCCGTTCATATTGGGTATAGAGCTTATTAAACTCTTCACCATAACTATCGTAGAGCCCAGGACATTCGTTGGGACAGAATAGAGACCATTGACCTGCTGCCTTGACCCGCTCCATAAACAAATCTGGTATCCAGAGAGAGTAAAATAAATCACGAGCACGCATTTCCTCCTTGCCATGGTTTTTCTTGAGCTCTAAGAACTCCAGGACATCGGCGTGCCAAGGCTCCAAGTAGATGGCAAAGGCTCCCTTCCTCTTGCCACCCCCTTGATCTACATAACGAGCTGTATCGTTGTAGACTTTGAGCATCGGTATGATCCCATTGGATGTGCCTCCAGTGCCTTTGATGTAGCTTCCCTTAGCTCGTATATTGTGTATGCTCAATCCAATTCCACCTGCAGATTGCGAGATTTTTGCACAGCGACTCAAAGTCTCGAAAATACCGGGTATGCTGTCGTCGGTGGCACTAAGGAGAAAGCAAGAAGATAGTTGTGGCTTTGGTGTGCCGGCATTAAACAATGTTGGGGTAGCATGCACAAACCACTTTTCAGACATAAGATGGTATGTCTCTATGGCCGACTCGATGTCATCACCATGGATGCCGACAGCTGTGCGCATCAATAGATGCTGTGGTCGCTCTACCGGCTTACCATCCATACGAAGCAAATATGACCGCTCCAGGGTTTTAAATCCAAAAAAGTCAAAAGAATAGTCGCGATCATAGATGATGGTTGAGTCCAGCACATCGCCATGTTTTTTGATGATGGCCATGGTATCTTCTCCAATTAAACCAGCTTTCTTACCCGTCTTTGGATCGATATAATCGTAAAGGGCTTGCATGGTTGAAGAAAAAGACTTCTTTGTCTCTTTATGGAGGTTGGATACAGCAATGCGTGCTGCCAGCAGAGCGTAGTCAGGATGTACCGTTGCCATGGACGCCGATGTCTCCGCTGCCAGATTATCGAGCTCAACCGTAGTCACCCCATCGTACAAGCCCTGAATAACTCTCTTGGCGATCTCAATCGGATCGATGAATGAAGAATTGAGACCATAGCATAGTTTCTTAACCCTGGCTGTGATTTTGTCAAAACTGACATTCTCCTGCTTGCCACTTCGTTTTACTACTTGCATTGTTGAGTGATGTTTGGTGAGAAATAGAGTGAGTCTGTCAATCGATCCTAAAAATCTTCATCCAGTTTAAAGACTTGTTTTTCCTTGTCAGCCATGATACCAGCCTTCTGATAGTCACCTACTCTTTTTTCAAAAAAATTGGTCTTGCCCTGGAGTGAGATCATATCCATCCACGGAAATGGATTCTCCACGTTGAATTGCTTACGGCAACCCAAGGAGGCGAGCAGTCGATCAGCCACAAACTCAATGTACTGGCACATCATATCTGCATTCATGCCGATCAAACTGACCGGCAGGGCGTCAGAGACAAATTCTTTCTCAATATTTACAGCATCTACGATGATCTGCTCCACGGTTCCTCTGGATAGCTTATTTACCACGTGATCGTTGTAGAGTAAGCAGGCGAAATCACAATGCATACCTTCATCGCGAGAAATCAGCTCATTGCTGAAAGAAAGTCCCGGCATCAATCCCCTCTTCTTTAGCCAAAAGATGGAGCAAAATGAACCTGAGAAAAAGATACCCTCCACGGCTGCAAAGGCAATGAGCCGTTCCTGGAAAGAACCTCCCTCGATCCATCGCATGGCCCAGTCAGCCTTTTTCTTGACGCATGGCATGGTATCGATGGCATTGAGGCAGAAGTCTTTTTCTTTAGGGTCCTTGATATAGGTATCGATCAGCAAGGAGTAAGTTTCAGAATGAATATTCTCCATCATAATCTGAAACCCATAAAAAAACTTGGCTTCAGTGTACTGAACTTCAGACACAAAATTTTCAGCGAGGTTCTCGTTGACAATACCATCGCTTGCCGCAAAAAAGGCCAGTACATGCTTGATAAAATGTCGTTCATTGTCATTAAGCTTTTCATGCCAGTCCGTCAAATCCTGACTGAGATCTATTTCTTCGGCAGTCCAGAAGCAAGCTTCCATTTTCTTATACCAGGCCCAGATGTCGTTGTGTTCGATGGGGAACAAAACGAACCTTCCGGGGTTGTCGACCAAGATGGGTTCTGATGGTGTACTGTTGATATTTTCTGTCATTGCATTATTCTTTTCCAAAGATCATTTGAGAATTTAAAGTGCCATATGGACATAGCTCTATCCGGTCACCATTTGACATATGACTCCTACTTTTCAGTATAAAAAATGTAAATACTACCTCTTAAGGGGAAGAGATCGTGTATTCGTATCGTTGATTCGGCACCTTTGAAATCACCAGATCAGTGTGACTCCGAATCGTTGGCTAAATTATAGAAAAGCACCATTGTCTCTACCATTAGTTATTAACAACATGTTAATAAAACATCTAATCTGTTGACAATCATTATATAATAAAAAAATGTAATGTGTATATCTGAGACTGCAGTGCAAACTCATTGGACGTGGATGCATAGTTCGGATCAATTTTTCACTCACAGATGATGGGAATGGATCCTCACCATACCACTCGACCATGGTTTTAGAATAGGCGTCGTCGCCGAAAAAACCAAGCCAACACCAGGCTGAGTAAGATCGAAATACTGATGATGTAGTAAAAACCTGCATTGTGTTCAGCAAGAGGCAGATTCTTTATGTTCATGCCATAGTAGGATGCTATCAGTGTTGGTACCATGAGAATCAGGGTGATCAATGTCAGCCTCTGAATCACATAATTTAAGTTATTGGAAATAATGCTTGCATAAGCTTCCATAGTACCATTGAGGATATTGGTATGCACATTAGACATCTCCAATGCCTGACTGTTGTCGATGATGACATCTTCAAATAGATCCATCATGGCTTCATCATCGCGGATCTTAAGGAAATCGGTACGCTTCATTTTCATCTTCAACAGTTCGTTGGAACTGAGAGAGCTCACGAAGTATACCAAACTCTTCTCAATGCGCAATAGTTGCTTTAATTCAGAACTCTTGCTGCTGTTATACAGCTCTTGTTCAATGAAATTTCGTTTGTGGTTGAGCTTTTTAAGACATGCCAAAAATCGAAAAACTACCTGTTCAAAAAGTTGAAGCACAAAACGTTCTTGATCGGCTGGATCAAAATGCTTCACCCTATTCTCTTGAAATATTTTCAAGACTGGATTATCGACCGCAGAAATGGTCACGATGTGATCGGCTGTCAGTATGATCCCAATCGGTACGGTAGAATAATAGGCCTCATTATCCTTGGTGTCTTCGTTGAGCACTGGTGTGTTGAGGAGGATGAGACGGCCTTCATCCTCCTTTTCATATCGAGATCGCTCGTCGATATCCAGGGAGTCTGTCAGAAAATCAGACGGAACATCCAGTCTGGCTGCCAAGTGCTTCAGCTCATCAGGACCATAGGGTGGACACAGGCTAATCCAACAGCCCGGTTGAGACGTTGCCAATTCTTCCAAAGTGGCTCCCTTTTTCTGAAAATAACGCATCATATGTCATCACCCGATGGGCATTAAAGCTAACAGGGTGTTTTCCCGAAAAACATGCGACAAACTTAGTACAAATACAGATAATGGTTGGCACAAAATGACAGGGTGTCCTATGTAAGGTAAATAAGGTCATGCCCACCTTATGAGATGATCATGCAGCCAAATCATGTGACTTCTTCGTCACTCCAGATATTAACTGCTCGTACACCCACAAATCCTCTTGGCTCCCGAGCCCCCATCGGGTCTCATCACCATTCAATAAACGGTGATAGTCAGCGACGATATCACCTTGCTGTTCTAGATTGAAGTCTTCAAGACCGTTGCCATTCTCCATGGCATGTACCAGGCTCGGCAGCCCACCATAATCATAACCATCTTGGGAGAATTGTGCCTTCAAGGCCCGTGGAATATATACAGAACCCAAGCGGTGGTATTGCCATACATGCACCAATTCATGCACAAAAATGGATTCTTGAAGAGTGCCCCAGCTGTTGATTGTGTAGAAACTTACGTAGGCAAAATGATGGGACTTAGGACCAATAAAGGAAAATTCATCGATGCGCAGTCTTGTGGTATTGATCGAATTTGGGAAGAATTTGTCCGCAATGGCTTTCTCTTTCTCATTGAGAGGCCGGGTGTTAAACTTGACAATATCAGCAAGTGTTTCGTATATCTCACCGATGCCTACCAAATCAGCCACATAAAAAAGCAGCTCCAACCACCAATACAAGTGTCCCGGCAAGTTCAAGAGTACCTTAGGTGACCGAATCAGAAATTGTATGCGGTGATGGATATGATGATAGATACGGCGAAACCGCTTGGGAAGCAACAGAACCACGTCTATTGCCCTGAGAAACATACCGCTGACTTTGCTGAGACAAAGCCGCACAATCGCCTTGTCAAATAGTGTGTTCATCCTCTAACTAAACCGTATCGCCTCTGTTGGTGAAATCCTACTGACAAAGTACGATGGTAACACTAAAAATAACACAGATATTATTAAGGTGCCAATATTTATGCCAAGAATAAGCCAGAAGTTAACGTCGATCGGTGCCACAGCTAGATAGTAGTCCTCCTCACGCAGTTTGATAAATTCAAACTCCTTTTGAAGAAAGCACAACAGAAGTCCAATAGCATTGCCTATCAGCAAGCCCTTGATCATGATGTGAGCAGCTTGTTCTACAAAGATCTTTCTTATCTGCCAGTTGTTAGATCCCAATGCTTTTAGGACTCCGATCATGTGTACCCTTTCCAGGATCAGTATGAGTAAAGCAGTGATCATGTTGATGATGCAGACGATTAACATCAAAGCCAAAATCAGGACCTCATTCGTGTTTTGTAGATCTAGCCAGTCAAAAATACTCGAGGCTCGCTGTCTGATGGTTTGTGTGTATTCATCCGCTGGCAATATCTCCTGATAGATATAGGCATCCATGACCTCCAGATCATCAATATCATCCAATACAACTTCGATGCCACTGACCTGGTTATCTTTCCATCCCAACACCTGCTGCAAATGCCGCATATCCAAGAAGGCCACCTTCTTATCGTATTCTGAGAGACCAGTCTTATAGATCCCACTAATGTTGAAAAGTCTGCGTACGGGCTTGCCGTCTGTAATAAAGTGGATGATGACGGCATCTCCGAGTACCAATTGCAATCGATCTGCCGTCATCCTAGATACAATCAGATCACGATCTAACTCCGCCATAGCAGTGTCTAGGAAGGTTCCCTCCACCAGGTATCTGCTGAAAAAATCGTCTGGAAAATCATATGAGATACCCTTGAGTAAAAGTCCCTCCATATCATCTTTGACATTGAGGATAGCTGGATATTGAATATACGGGTAGGCAAATTTCACCCCTCCATTGGTTCGCCTTGTGGTGGACTGAGACAGTTCCACACCCAGTATCTCAATCGGCCAATCATAGTAGATGGCACCCACGTCCAGCAGAGAATCAATCATTTCTGGATCATGCTCTATCGGGCTGGTCTCCAAAACGTGGCTAGTAAAAGCATCCGTAATTTGGATGTGACCCCAAAAGTCAAATATCTTCTGACTAATCTCCTTCTTAAAACCGTTGATCATGGCCGAGGCAATGATCATCACCGCCACGCTGAGGGCCACTGAGGCCATGGCAATGCCCATAATGACGTGAGAGAACGACCTTTTGTGGGTTGATTTGCTGAGACGTGATGCAATAAAGTGTTCTAAGAACATAGAAGATGGCAATCGACAGCGGAAATTAAGAAAAGAATGGGAACACGATTTCACCCAGGTATGTTGTCATCGACGTCATACACAAGGGAAGGCGTCCACCATATGAGTCGATATAAATCCTGGGACAGAGGATTTCTATTGGCAACACCACCATTCGCACTTCCGGGAGACATACGAGTCCTTTCGCGATCTAACTGGGAAAAGACGTAGTGTTCCATCCATCTACTTCACCACTAAGAATGGCAATTCATCATTGAGATCCAGCAGACGCTCTGATGTGCTACCTAACAGCAACCTTGCAAGTTTCGAGTGACCCTTTGCTCCTGCAATCATGAAGTCAGCTCCAATTCGCCTACCTTGCTCAAGAATCTCTCGCGCAACTTTTGGATAGTCGCTCTGTACTAAGATGGGCTTGATTCTGTCTTTTTCTCCCGCAAAGTGCTTATCCACAAACTGATTGAATCCTTCATGGTGATTGGCTGCAATATTTTTCTCAAATTGTTCTATGGACATCTCGAGTTGTGAAGCCATCAGATTTGGTCGCTGATACACATTGATGGCAAACAGCTCGGCATCCACTTTCTTAGAAAGGGTCACCCCACATTGCAAAGCCCGGATGCTGTGTGCTGAAAAATCGATGGCGACCATGATCTTACCGGTTGTGGCGGTTGTACCCTCTGGTAGCACTAGAAGATCGGCAGCTACCTGGCGAATCAAGTTTTTAGACTTGATTGCATGTCGTTTGCCACGATTCCTGCCGACCACCACCAGATCAGCCATTTTGTCGTTGGTAAAATTTACCAGTTGATGCAGCACCGATCCTTGTGCCGCATAATAGGTCATCTCCTTAAAAACAGTAGGTGCAATGATCTCCTCCACTTTAGACTTGATCGCAGCTGTGAGTTGACTCATGCTCTCCGGATCGAGGTGAAAGGAATCTGCCGTATACACCATAGCAAATGGATCTGTGCGCTCGATGCGTGGTAAGACATGTACAAAGGAGAGGTGCTCCATGCCAAAGACTTTCGAAAACTTCTTCAGCAGCACCATCATTTGCTTATCTGGTTCATCGAGTTCCATCCCCACCAGGACATTGGGATAGACTAGTGAAACGAGGTTCTTATTTCTGTTTGCAACCATATTAGTCATCTTTTGTGGTTTTTTACTTCCCATACTACTCCTCAACAATCAATGTAATCATGATCACCATATTATTATCTGACCCCTATCATAAATGAGTATGATATAGGTCAAACCTAAAGCTTGAAGCATTACCTTTGTACGATGAATATATCTTCTCATAGGCAGACCAAGCTAAGCTTATTCAGCTTGATTATCTTACTACTATTTATTTCGTCAAGCAATGGGCAGGATCGGCCAGGCCTCGCTTTTCGAGAAGACTTCAAAGAAACACCTGCTGAGATACCCATCAACCAATCTCATCTATCCAATCCATCGTTGACCCTTCATCTGCACGGACCGGGCAAAGATGTCATCAAGAAGAGCCATCATGATAAACCAGCTGATGACCCCTTTTATGTCTGGTCTGGTCTCTGCGAAGGCAATTGGGCTGTTAGCCTCCGCCCAAAAAAACCGGTAAACCTCACGGGCCAATCGAAGATTCGTTGGAGATCAAAGCAAGCAGGGTATCGGCATTTGCGGATCGTCTTGCAATTGTCGGACGGGTCGTGGTTGGTCAGTGACCAAGGCGATGGTCCATCCGTAGATTGGCGGATTAAGGCATTCAACCTTGGTGATATTAGATGGAGGTCGCTAAACATTGATCAAATCATCGAGGGCAAATGGGTAGATAAGCCAGATTTGACCAGTGTGGCACAGGTAGGATGGACCGATCTGATGCGAGGTGGAGGCTCTCCCGCATGTTCGAGGTTAGATTGGATAGAGGTGTATGCATACCCGGTTGACTAGCAACTCAGGTTCTGATGCCGTATTCCATCAACACTTGAATCGCCAGTGATCACCCAACGAAGCCATGTCAAAGGATCTTATGAAGACTTCAAAACCTTATCGTCCCACCTGCAAGATACGCGTTTTGACTGCCGGATCACTCTTTGATGGTCACGATGCAGCCATCAATCTCATTCGGCGTCTACTGCAGCAATCTGGAGCAGAAGTCATTCACTTAGGTCACAATAGATCAGCATCTGAAATTGTGCAGGCTGCCATTCAGGAGGATGTTCAGGCCGTAGCCATCACCTCTTACCAGGGCGGGCATATGGAGTTTTTTGGCTTCGTCCATGATCTCCTCATAGATCAAGATGCTGGTCATATCAAAATCTTCGTCGGTGGTGGTGGCACCATTCTGCCAGCCGAAATAGAAGCAATACACAATCAAGGCATCACACGAATATACTCCCCGGATGACGGCAGGGAAATGGGATTGCAGGGAATGATCCACGACCTCTTGGCGCAATCAGACTTTGAGAACGGCATTGACCTCAGCACCCAGATGTCCTACCCTACCACTGATATGAGTAGGCAGATCGGTCAAATCATTTCTGTCATCGAAAACCATCCTGATCAGTATAAAACTTGGTCGCAAAGGTTTACGCCGGAGGCAAAAGAGCCAGTGACACCTGTCATTGGAATTACAGGGACGGGTGGGGCTGGAAAATCGAGCCTCATTGACGAATGGGTGCTGAGGTATCTTAAGACTTTTGCCGACAAGACATTGGGCATCATCTGCATAGATCCATCGAAGCGCAAGACCGGAGGAGCTCTTCTGGGAGATCGCATTCGCATGAATGCCATTCATAGCTCTAGGGTCTACATGAGATCGATGGCCACCCGTGGAGCTCACCAGGCTTTGAGTGATCAGCTCGGTGACGCCATAACACTATTAAAGCATTCTGGATTTGACCTAATCATAGTGGAGACATCAGGTATCGGTCAGGCCGACTCCCAGATAGCCGATTTTGTTGACCTTTCGCTATACGTGATGACCCCGGAGTACGGGGCCCGATCCCAACTGGAGAAAATCAATATGTTGGACTATGCAGATATCGTGGCGGTCAACAAGTTTGACAAGCTGGGTGCTCAGGATGCGTTGACGCAAGTAAAGAAGCAAGTGCAGCAAAACCAAGCCAGGTGGGATGAAGATCCTAATGATATGCCGGTATACGGTACGATTGCTGCACAGTACAAGGATCCCGGAGTCGACCGGTTTTTTGCTGCATGCTTGGATCGTATTTTTCCATCCCAACCGACATCTAGCACGTCGGATCCGGGGGTAACACATAGGAGCCGTCCCTCCATTATTCCACCACATCGCACATACTATCTTACAGAGATCTGTCAGATCATCAAAAAGTACGGGCAGGACACCAAGGCACAGTCAGTCATTGCCGGTACGCTGGGATCACTCAAGAGGTCCCTACACCACCTTCAGACCGTGGATGCCGCATCATCCACCATCAAGGAAATAGCATCCGCAATCCATGATCTGGACCAACAACTAACACCTGAAAACCAGCAAATCCTTAGTGAATGGGCGGAATTGAAAGCTAGGTACCAGGCCGATCGGTTTACCTATGCTGTGAGAAATCGGCGCATCCAAATCGAGAATTTCAGCCGCACTCTGTCCGGTACTTCTATTCCCAAAATTGCCCTTCCCACGTTTTACGATGATGGGCAGATCTTGCAGTGGTGCAAACAGGAGAATGTACCCGGAAGATTTCCATTTACTGCCGGTGTATATCCCTTCAAGCGTAAGGAAGAAGATCCCACCCGCATGTTTGCCGGAGAAGGTGGACCCGAACGCACCAATCGCAGATTTCACTACTTGTCTAAAGACATGAAGGCCAGCAGATTATCCACCGCCTTTGACTCGGTTACTTTATATGGTGAGGATCCTGATCCACGACCCGACACTTATGGAAAAGTAGGAAATTCTGGTGTCAGCATTGCGTCACTAAACGACATGAAAAAGCTGTTTTCGGGATTCGATCTATGCGATACCAGCACCTCAGTGTCTATGACCATCAACGGACCAGCTGCCGCTGTTTGTGCATTCTTTTTTAATGCGGCTATTGACCAGCAATGTGAGTGCTATATAAGTGCTCATGGTCTGGAAGATAGTGTGGAGAAGGCATTCGCTGCGAGGTATGATGCTTTTGGTATCGACAGACCCTCCTATGTCGGAGCCTTACCAGAGAGCAACGACGGTCTTGGCCTGATGTTGCTGGGATTAACGGGAGACCAGGTCTTGAATTCCGACACTTATCAGCTGATCAAGGATCGTACACTTCAGAGGCTCAGGGGTACCGTGCAAGCAGATATTCTCAAGGAAGATCAGGCCCAAAACACATGCATATTCTCTACGGAATTTTCCTTACGCCTCATGGGTGATATGCAAGCATATTTCGTCGGTCACAAGATCAACAACTTTTATTCGGTCTCGATCTCTGGCTATCATATTGCCGAGGCTGGTGCTAATCCCATCACACAACTTGCCTTCACCCTCGCCAATGGTTTTACCTACGTAGAATACTATCTGTCCCGTGGGATGCACATTGATGAATTTGCACCCAATCTATCCTTCTTTTTCTCGAATGGAATCGACGCAGAGTACGCGGTGATTGGTAGAGTGGCTCGTCGAATCTGGGCCAAAGCCATCAAATATAAATATGGAGGGAACGAGCGGTCACAAAAGTTAAAGTATCATGTACAGACCTCGGGTAGGTCCTTGCATGCTCAGGAGATCTCCTTTAACGACATCAGAACAACCTTGCAGGCACTCTATGCGATCTACGATCACTGCAACTCTCTGCATACCAATGCTTATGACGAAGCGATCACCACTCCCACCGAAGAGAGTGTGAGGAGGGCGATGGCCATCCAGCTGATCATTAATCATGAGCTGGGATTGGCCATCAATGAAAACCCTCTACAAGGCTCCTTCATCATAGAAACGCTAACCGACCTGGTGGAATCAGCGGTATTGGAAGAATTCGATCGCATCTCACAGCGGGGTGGAGTGCTTGGGGCTATGGAATCTATGTATCAACGCACCAAGATACAAGAAGAGAGTCTTACTTACGAACATAAAAAGCACAGTGGTGAACTGCCCATCATCGGCGTAAATACTTTCCTTTCAGCAGTGGGCTCACCGACCAGTATCCCCCATGAAGTCATCCGCGCCACTGCCGAAGAAAAAGCTCGGCAAATATCTAATACTCAGGCAGTGAAGAAGCTGGATGAGAATAAATCGTCTGAGGCTTTAAAGCTCCTGGAAGTCGCCGTACGAAGAAACGAGAATGCCTTTGTTGAAATCATGGAGGCTACCAAGGTCTGCACATTGGGACAGATCACCCATGCCCTGTTTGAGTTGGGAGGAAGGTATCGCCGAAATATGTAGGTATTGGGGCATTATTGCCCCTGGTGCCAAGTGGGTGTTAATTGATTCACAGTCCAATCCATGCTTTCCCAATATCATTGACTTTTCTATATTTGCAGCCGTCCATCAGCACTTATTCAACCTAGGGACAAGGATGGATTTGGGAGGAATGGCAGAGCTGGTTGAATGCACCGGTCTTGAAAACCGGCGTACGTTCACGCGTACCGGGGGTTCGAATCCCTCTTCCTCCGCAGCGGATCAAAATATTCTGCAAAAAATGAAAGAGGCCTGTGAGACAAGCACGCTTGATCAAACAGGCTTTTTCATTTTTACGAGCGCTTAGCGAGTGAAGATTTTGATGTTGACCTTCGGAGCGTGCTAGGGATCAATATCTTTAATCCCTCTTCCTCCGCAGCGGATCAAAATATTCTGCAAAAAATGAAAGAGGCCTGTGAGACAAGCATGCTTGATCAAACAGGCTTTTTCATTTTTACGAGCGCTTAGCGAGTGCTCCCCTTAGCAGTTTTTGCTATTATTACTAGGATGAAAGTTGACCTTATCAACCACTATGTGCATCAGTTCGCACAACATCTTGAACATGGCTACGAACACGACGAATTGTATAAATACGAATGCTTAGCCAATTTTCAGCAGCATTGGAACCTAGCCGCAGATGACCTGGCTGCTATGTATGATTTGGCATTGTCCAGTAGATTCTCAAGTAGGCTCTGGGGAGGCAGCAAGCATTCCGCTAAATCCATGATGCTGGAATTTGCCCGACTTAATCCAGCCTATACCATAGCTGCCTTTCGAGATCTTTTCAGGTTGGACACCGACGTAATGATGAGGTCAAAACGATTTATTTTTCATTGCGATCAGCTACTGGAAGAACTGCGAGCAAAACATTTGAGATACAATACCCACCACCATGACCGCAGTACCATTGTCATGTATCTCGCCCTAAGATTTCCCGATCACTACTGCCTATATGATTACCCTTGCTTTAGCAAAGCACTGCTAGAGCTGGAGGCCAAGAAAATCCCTGCAGAGTATGAGTTGGATCGGTTCTTCAAACTGACCAATATTCTGTACGGATTTCTGATGAAACACCCCGACGTCTCTCCCAGGTATGAAAAAATACTATCAAAACAATTTTACTACCGACACTCATCGCACATGATGACCTTTGATTTTTACCAGTTTGTTGCCAGGCACAAAGCTTGATCCTTTTCATTATTCCGTGAAGATCAGCCATTTGTGGCATCATTCTTGTGCTTTCTCTATCGAGATACCCCCACAGATCTCACCGGTTAACCTCTAAAAAGATCCCTTTTACCATAGATTCATCCTCGATCTGACCCCGAGATGCGAGCGTATGAGAAGAACATTTACTCTACACTTTTTACTTATTGGACTACTGTTAACCTCAACCTCAGAGGAAATATCTGCCCAATATCCATCCAAATGGCAATTGGCCCTAGATAAAGATGGGATTGAAGTATATGTTCATCGTTCACAGGATATGCGTGTTCGAGGATTCAAAGCTATCGCTTCTCTGAATATGCCATTCGACAGTCTAGAGGTCATATTTGACAAAGTAGAAGACTATCCAACATGGCAATCCCATATCAAGACCGCAAGGCTGATGCATGAAGTATCAGACAAACGGTATCATTTTCAGTCTCGAACCAGACTCCCCTGGCCAGCCAAGAATCACGATCTAATGTGGCGAGTAGAGAAGGGCTGGGATGAAAGGGATGGTAGTCTGGTATACAAGCAAGTATGCTCATCCAACACAATGCCCGAAAAGATTACACAGGGTACCATCCTCCAAGCGTTTGCCAGTTGGAGACTAAAACCCGTCAGTGAAGATGAAATAGAGATCACCTACTACTTGTCGGTAGACAAGGGTGGTAAAATACCGGGTTGGATCATCAACCTTATGAGCCCGAGTAATCCGTATCACACCCTTGCAAATTTGCAGGGCATGAGACCTGTCAGTGACGACCTGGCATTAGAATAATCCCGGATTGAATGCTGACTCAGTTCGATTTTAGGCAGCCACTTATCTAGTATGAGTGGCTTTTACTTGGCTACCATGATCAAAGGCATTGACTTCACAAACCAGCCACGTCAAGATGGTATCCAGCAGGGCCTTCGCTTGATCATCATCGTAATCACGTGGGTCATCTCCCAATATACCGAAGAGCACATTTTCCGGATCGCGTCGATGGTCACCCCAACTATTGTCATTGGGATCATTTGCTGGATGGCTGCTTTGTGCTGGCAGCTTTCCGATATCAACCAACTCAGGATGCATTTGAGCCAGTAAAGAAGTCTCGAAAATGGCACCGTGGTCTCCCTCCATCCCTGCCTCAGGACAGGCATTGATGGGTCTTACCAAAATCTGCATCTTATGATCTTCACCAGCCCAGATTTGCGCTAACTCATCCAATAAGGCCAATTGTCTTCTGCCAAAATGTCCAGTAAAAACTACTGCCAACTCTACCCCGAAGTCTTCCAAACGGTCTAGGGTATTCCGTAGAAGTGACATCAGTGTCTTCTCTTCCTCCACTAAGATCGTCCATGGATGGTGTCCAATGCTACCAGTCATTCCGTAGTAGAGAGGAGGTAGCACCAGTCCACCACATTTCTGAGCAGCCTTTAGGCACAAGTGATGGGCAGTCAAGCCGTCCAGACCAATGGGCAGATGCAGGCCATGCCATTCGATGGCACCGAGTGGCAAATAAACAATAGGCTTAGTATCGATGGCAGCTTTGATCTGATCTGGATGCAACCGCTCTATCATCAAATGTGTAAGACCTTTCATCCGTAATCCCAATTAAGCGGTATGCTCTTCTATCAGAGATATCAACCTCTCTACCGCTTCTTTCACAAAGTCTGGATCCTCCGCATGCATATCCTTTTCGATCACCTCAATGTTGTCCGGCAGCCCCGATTTCAGTCGCTCAAAAAAAGCAGTATCGGAAACCTTGTCCTCAAGGCTGGCTCCGGGTATGGAATAACGACCAACCCCTTGGAGTGGTATCATGAAATAGGCCTTATCGGTGGTATGTTGCAATCGTTGAATGATATCATCGGCTACCCTACAAATCTCTTCTGCATTGAGCCTGGGGACGAAGACAACCGGACTATGAAAAACATGCTTATGATCCTCGTATTCCTCAGGCACATGATTGGGAGGAACCAAGATCCCCAGGTGCTCTGCACCACCCGGACACAAGACCTGCGGCAATCCTAACTTGCCAGCCACGGTAAGCCTCTCTGGTCCACCAGCCCTCAAGACACCAAAAACGTCGTCAGCGATTTCACCCATGGCATAGTCGAAGACTGCACCAATAATCCCCTCTTTCATCATTTGCTCCATGGCCCTACCTCCGGAGCCGACGGCATGAAAGACAATAACTTCATACCCAGCTTCCTCAAAATACTGAATAGCTTGAATGGATCCATTGGTCAATACGCCCAAATTGGACATCCCGATCAAAGGCTTGTCACCCTTGCGCATATCAAAGATGGATTCTGATTCTGCCATCCCACATGCGGCCGCAGCAGCATTGGCCAAGACCTTGCGAGTAAATGGATTTAACTTGAGAATATCACTGACGGAAAACATCATGGTAATATCCTTGATGCCGACGAAGCTGGAGGTATCACCGGAAGCAACGGTTGAAACCATGATCTTGGGAAATCCGTAAGGCAGCGCCTGCATGATGTCGCAACAGCTGGAAGTACCCTGTGTGCCCCCCAGTCCTAACACTGCATGTATCTCATCGGCAGCAATCTTTTCCTTAAGCAGTTTACGACTTCCCTCGACCATAATGGGCCCGGCTTCTTCTCGCGTGGGATTGCTCAATAGGCTTTGCATCGATCTGCCGCCAGCCCTGGCAATAGCTTCCCTGTCAATGTCTGCTTCTATACCGGGTTTGCCGATCACACCGATGTCCATCAAGAGAGCTTTATGACCTCTTCCCTCAATTTGTTCCTTCAGGTAGCCAGCTTCTTGGTCCTTGGTGTCGAGTGTCACTAAAACTGCTACGGTCTTACTCATGATTTCTTGATTAAGCTTGGGTGGGAAATCTCAAATCTGCAAAGGCCTTTGCTGTCTCGTAAACGGCTTTCTCAATGGGTATCCGCTCAGTCGAGGATCCCGTCCATATGCCATCGCATGAAGTATGGTCGAGAATATACTGGGCATCCACCGGATTTTCTAGCGCAGCTCCATGTGCGATCAACATCACGTCAGGCTTGATCTTCCTCAGCTTTTCATACACTTCCTCTGACCGAGCAGCGGTTTGTTCTATGGTCTCGCCGGAGTCGTATCCTCGCAGGCCGCCTTTGGTGGTTCCGGCATGAAAGCAAAAGATATCTGGTTGTGCTTCCTCTACCATCTGCAAACTATCTTCCTCATCAAATGCCAACCCTATAGAAACCATATCCATCTCCTTGGCCAATTTTAGCAAGGCTATTTCATTGTCAAAGGTGATGCCGCTTTTGGTAAGAACTCGATAAATCTCACTGTCTTTGTCAACGTAACTGATGGAAGGGCCGATATTGGAGGCTGAGAAAACACCGATGTTTTTCAAGTCTTGCAACACACACCGCATATCCTTCAACGGATCATTGGCATTCAAACACGCACATATGAAGGAGTCCCCCTTAATCGCAGGCATAATGTCTTCCCTGGTGTAATCAATCGTTTGCTTGTTGGAATCCAGGATTGGCCACATCATCGACATTGTACCCATGCCATTGGACCGCAACCTGGCACCGGAGAAGGTATTTATACAATCAGCTCCGGCTTTTTCGAGAAGACTGGCAACCAATCCAGCGCCGGCACTAGCAATGAAAATGGGAATCTTGTCTGCGACCTTCTTCTTTAGTTTTCCTAAAATCTCCACTCTTGAAGTTCTTGGTACTATCATATGTATTGAGGTTTATCTTGATGATGCTGTGGAGACCTAAGAATTCTCTGTCAATAGGATAGAGGTGAAGTCCGCCACAGGATTTCAGAAGAATTAGTCAGGGTTAAAGTTTTTGAATGATGACAACTCAAAAGTCGTCGGAAATTTAGGTAAAAAGATTGGAAACACCCCAATCACCTTCATCATATACATCAGGATGAGAAAACCATTATCTTAGGTAACACTAAAGCACTTCACATACTCATGAATCAATGTAGTGTGGTCTTATTCTACTTTGCTCTTGGAACATTCATCCAAACGATCGAAGCGCAGAGACCCACTATTGAGGATTTTACACTAAGTGGCGATACCTATCTGACCGATGACGAATGTTTCAGACTCACAGAGGAGGTCGATTATTCCTCTGGTTCAATATGGTACAAGCATCCCATTGATTTACAGAAACCATTTTCCATTAGATTGTCGATCATGGCGGGCTGCCAGAATGATGTGGGTGCAGATGGGATGGTTTTTGCTTTCGCTACCAGGGCCAACCGGTTAGGATACCGGGGAGAGGGTATTGGCTACTCAGGCTTATCGCCTTCCGTTGGCATCGAGATTGATACCTGGCTCAATGAGCACTTAGGAGATCCATCGGAAGATCATCTCGCCATCATGATTAATGGACGGATAGGTCACTGGAATGACCTCGCAGGACCAGTGATAATTGAGAACATCGAAGACTGCAAACGTCATGGATTCTATGTCAACTGGTCTCCATCCAATCACCGGTTGAGCGTCGAAATCGATGGAAAGGAAGTCATTGCCGCCACTTTCGACCTGGTGAACAAAGTATTTAGAGGAAATTCATTGGTGTTTTGGGGCGTAACGGCGGCAACCGGTCGCTACAATAATATCCACGAAGTGTGCTTTGACAGGATCAGCTACACACCAGCGATAGAGCCTGTTTACCATCGATCATATAGTGCTAGATAAGTGCCTTCTGGTCCCTAGTGCTGGTGCACTTTGCGTACTTAATGAGCAAGGTGGTTTACTCTACCATTCACTCAAATGGGAATTAGTATTTTTGTGCCGTTTCACAGACATCATAAAACGATATTAACTCCATTTACACCATTTCAATCTTGACACCATGAAAAATCGATGGAAAGATGATGAGGCATCAAAATTAGCAGGCGACCTCCTCAAGCTACGCGTTTACACTTCAAGGCTTCTGGGACAGGAGCCTGATCTGGTGCTGCATGGAGGTGGCAACACATCGGTCAAAATCGAGGAGACCAGTCCGTTTGGCGAAGAAGAAGACATCTTATATGTGAAAGGTAGTGGGTGGGATTTAGCGACCATCGAAGCACGGGGCTTTGCCCCTGTCCACCTGGATCGTCTGCTGCAAATGGCCGAGTTAGCCGAATTATCTGACCTGGACATGGTCAAGTATCAGCGAATGGCCATGACCAACCCATCGGCACCTAATCCGTCGGTGGAGGCCATCTTGCACGCCATCATACCTTTTGCCTTTGTAGATCACACACATGCCGATGCTGTCGTGACAATCAGCAATACTCCTAAAGGGGAGTCATTGATCCGAGAAATCTACGGTGATCATATGCTGATCGTGCCGTATGTCATGCCGGGATTTATTCTAGCCAAGGAAATCTATAAGCTCACCAGGGATTTTGACTGGAGCCAGATCGAGGGAATGATCCTTCTGAATCACGGGATCTTCACCTTTCACGATGACCCTAAGGTCAGCTATGATCTGATGGTGAAAAACGTCACATTGGCAGAAGAATACCTGCAGAAGCAAGGCCTCAAAGCACTGAATGATGCAGAGCCTGATGATCCGGACCCACTATATTTGGCCCATTTGAGGAAACATATGTCAAAGACCTGGGGTGTGCCGGTCTTAGCAAGTCTTAACCGTGGTGACAAGGCTGTTGCCTACTCCCGCTTGCCAGGCATCGCAAGCATTGCTGACAGGGGGCCACTCACCCCCGATCATATCATCCGGACCAAACGCAGTCCATTGATGCTGAGTACTGATTCAAGTGCCGATCTCAGGCAGTATGTGTCTGCATACAAGTCATACTTCGAATCGCACAATCCTGGACATTTGACCCAGCTTGATCCCGCACCACGCTGGGCTATTTGGCCTGGAAAAGGCACCCTGGCCTTTGGCCAAAGCGTCAAGAACCTCAACATTATCCATGACATCACCGATCACACCATGAAGTCCATTCACCAGGCTGAACAGCTGGGAGGTTGGGTGGCACTGCCGCAGAATGATCTCTTTGAGATGGAGTACTGGAGTCTCGAACAGGAAAAACTGAAGAAGGGTGCTAAACCTAAATCCATGCAAGGCAGGATTGCCCTTGTGACTGGTGCTGCCAGTGGTATTGGCAAAGCATGTGTTGCTTCATTACGAGCTCAGGGTGCAGTTGTAGCTGCTTTAGACATCAGTAAGGATGTACATAATCTGAAGAGTGCGGATGTCCTGACACTCGTCTGCGATGTGACCAATGATGAGCAAATGCACCAGGCAGTAAAACAAACGATCGTTCATTTTGGGGGCATCGACATGGTTGTTGCCAACGCAGGTATTTTTCCTAAGAGCTTTGCTATCAGCAACATGGATTATGACACCTGGAGTAAAAGTTTAAACATAAATCTCACAAGCCAGATGAAACTATTCAAATTGGCCCAGCCCTACCTCGCCTGCGGTATCGACCCTGCTATAGTGATCATTGGGTCCAAAAACGTACCTGCGCCAGGACCTGGTGCATCCGCATATTCAGTGGCGAAAGCAGGGGTGACTCAACTGGGCAGAGTAGCGGCTATGGAGTTTGGAAGTCAGGGCATAAGGGTCAATACCATCCATCCTAATGCTGTCTATGACACCTCCATTTGGACCGATGAAGTGCTGGAGGCCAGGGCAAACCATTATGGCCTCACCGTAGAAGAATATAAGACCAACAACATTCTCAAAACGGAGGTCACTTCTCGCGATGTAGCCGACTTGGCTGTTGCCATGCTCGGACCTGTATTCAGCAAGACTACCGGGGCACAGATACCGATCGACGGAGGCAATGAACGGATCATTTAACTATCCCTCCTTGCACAATGGACCTCCTTTCGTGACTTAGTATCGACTTGTTTTCATTTGCATAGCTACTAGGTGTCATGGGTGCAACCATGGGGTTTATGGATCCTTTTCATCATCGTCATTTTCACTATCTTCGATCGGGTGTATCACTTCTTTCTCACATATGATGCATTATTTAATATGAAAGATATTCTTTACGCCTCTACGGTATTCATTTTGCTGCTTCTGTGCACCAGTTGTGCCCAAGAAGGTGAGAAAATGAGACTCCCGGACCAGGTCGACTATAACTTTCATATCAAACCCATCCTTTCAGATCGTTGTTTTGCCTGCCATGGTCCGGACGAAAACACCCGTGAAGCAGAACTGGCTCTCCACACAGAGGAAGGATTATTTTCGGTGCTGGATAGCAGTGACGGTGTCTTTGTGGTCAAACCCGGAGATCCTTCGCGCAGCGCACTCTATCATCGAGTGTGCTCCAACGACCCTGAGTATGTCATGCCTCCCCCAGCATTTAACTTGACCATCACTGATCATGAACGTCGACTTATTGAAAAGTGGATTCGACAAGGTGCAACTTGGAAAGATCACTGGGCTTTCATCCCTCCCACGAAATCAGCATTGCCTAGCTCCGGACATCAAGACAAGATCATCAACGAGATCGATCCATTTATCATCCATCAACTGGACGAGATCGGACTCAAACCCTCTCAGCAAGAAAGTCCTGAGAAGCTCATTAGGAGGGTCTATTTTGACCTCACAGGACTACCACCTTCTTTGGAAAATATTGAGGAGTTTGTGGAAGACCCATCTGATGCTCATTACGAGAACATTGTGACTCAATTACTAGAATCACCCAGATATGGTGAACGCATGGCTTCAATTTGGCTTGATCTGGCCAGATACGCCGATTCACATGGTTATCAGGACGATCGACCACGGACAGTTTGGCCCTGGAGAGATTGGGTGGTGAGAGCGTTCAATCAAAACCTGTCTTACCAGGATTTTGTCACCTGGCAGATTGCCGGGGACATGCTGCCTGAAGCTACTTACGACCAGAAGCTAGCCACTACCTTCAATCGCAACCATCCAATCACTCAAGAAGGGGGTGTGATTGATGAAGAATACCTCACCGAATATGCAGCTGATCGAGTGCAAACCTTCTCGACCGCCTTCCTTGGTCTTACCATGGAATGTGCCAGATGCCATGATCACAAGTATGACCCAATTGGGCAGGAAGAGTTTTATCAATTATTTGGATTCTTTAATAATGTGAAGGGAGAGACTGGTAGGATCAGTTATTTCGATCTGGCTCCAACTCCAAACCTTCTGATGAGTGATGCCGAACACGAAGCCCATATCAAGAGGGTCAAAGAAAAGATAGCATCCCTACAGGACAAGACATTGGAGTTATCTGAGACCGAGCAGGAGTTTTTTGAAAATTGGCGCCAAAACTCCGATCTAACATCCATAGATGCAAACCACCAAAATCTGCTGTCATTCATGTCGATGGAGGACGACGGTGATTGGTCATTTGAGGATGGAGCTGACTCAAGCAGGAGTGGCAAAGTCAATGTCAATCTTCCACCAAGTATAGTCCGGCCACGCAAAGTGGACGGTAGATTTGGATCTGCACTGGAATTCAATGGAGACAACTTTCTCACCCTGGGTGAAATCGGTGATTTCGATTGGTACGACGACTTTAGTCTGGGTGCGTGGATCAGCCACGGCGGAAAACATCGAAAAGTGGCTGGTATCCTAAGTCGTCGCAATGGAGAGCAGTACAGGCAGGGCTATGATCTCAGCATTACACCAGACAACCGCATTACCTTCAGGCTGATCCACAACTACAACGATGCCTACCTGCAGGTCACCACGCTCTCGAGGATTCCCCGTAATGAGTGGAAACAAGTGTACGTCACGTACGATGGATCGGGCCAGGCCAATGGTGTGTCGTTATTCGTTGATGGACAACGTCAACCTACTAGAATCGATCGCGATAGCCTTTCTGATCAAAGCATACTCAATGGCAACGATTTACTAGTAGGTCACTGGAATCATCGTGCAAGAGAGCTCAAAAACCTTTATGGCTTTGAGGGAGGAAGAGTCGATGAGGTTCGAGTATATGATCAACGATTGTCGGGGCTACAAATCAGGTCACTGTATAGGCCTGGTCTAAGAGCCAGTGCCAACAAAAGCGAGCTATTCGAGCATTACCTACTGAATCACTCCATTGCTTTTGCCAGCGTTAAGAATCAATTGGATAGTTTGCGTGCCATAGATGTCCAGATTCCCCACATTCCCATCATGCAGGAAGCCGACACCATCAAGCCTGCATATCTGCTATCCAGGGGCATGTACGATGCTCATAGGCAAGAAGTATCTCGTGGTACACCTAAGGCCATCTTGGCCTTTGATGCAAGATTTGATCACAATCGATTGGGACTAGCCGACTGGCTCTTTGATCCTGCCAATCCCCTTACTGCTAGGGTGATGACCAATCGATTGTGGCATATGTGTTTTGGTCGAGGCTTAGTAAACACTGCTGAAGACTTTGGCAGTCAGGGCGATCTTCCTAGTCATCCAGCTTTGCTGGATTGGCTCTCCGTTGACTTTCGTGAGCACAATTGGGACATAAAAGCACTGCTAAGAAAGATGGTTACTTCAGCAACCTATCGTCAATCCGCACAGATCGACGCCAAAAGATATCGGCTAGATCCTGAAAACCAATACCTAAGTCGAGGGCCACGTAAGGCATTTACTGCGGAGATGGTCCGGGATCAGGCGCTGGCAATCAGCGGACTGCTTGATCACCGGATAGGTGGCAAGTGGGTAAAACCATATCAACCAGCCGGCATCTGGAAGGAAATGGCTAATCAAATTGGCGAAAATAAATATAGACCAAGTACTGGGAAAAACCTCTACCGCCGAAGCCTTTATACTTACTGGAAGCGCACTATCCCACCACCAACCATGCTTACTTTTGATGCTCCTGAAAGAGCCATATGTGTGGTCAAGCGGCAATCTACCAGCACTCCATTGCAAGCGTTGGTACTGATGAATGACCCGACCTACTTAGAAGCATCACGGGTGCTTACCAACCAGATATTGGACCAAGAGCCCAACCTGAGCGACGAGGAACAAATCGACAAGATTTTCAGGAGCATCACAGCTCGTGCACCATCGCATGAGGAAATGGACAAACTGCTAAAACTCTATCAGCAGATGCAAGCTCATTATCATGCTCACCCTGGTGAGGCCAAAGCAATCCTAACTGTGGGTGCCTATCCACATCCATCCGGGATCGACTTGGAGACAACGGCAGCGATGACCTTGGTAGTCAGTACCATATTTAATCTCGACGAAGCAAAATACTACTGATGAATTTCAGAGACAAAGACCCTTTTACCTCCCGCTGCCTGCAACTCAATCGCAGGCACTTCCTGTCAAAACTGAGTCTGGGACTGGGTGGAGTAGCATTGGGATCTCTACTCGGTTGTGAGCATTCCGATCTCGCAATGACCCATGTCAAAGGTACTGGAATACTGAGCAAGCCCCACCTCAGCCCAAAGGCAAAACGCGTCATTTATCTATTTCAAAGTGGTGGTCCTTCACAACTTGATTTGTTCGACTACAAACCCCTGCTAGCTAAAATGCACGGCGAAGAGCTGCCAGAATCGGTACGTAAGGGTCAGCGACTGACGGGTATGACCTCAGGACAGAGTACAAAGCCGCTCACCACCTCCCTCTTCAATTTTAAACAGCACGGTGCCAGTGGTGGATGGATGAGCGATTTGATGCCCCATACTGCTAAGATTGTAGATGATCTTTGCTTCATTAAAAGCATGCATACCGAGGCCATCAATCACGATCCAGCCATCACTTTCTTTCAGACGGGCTCGCAACAACCCGGCAGACCAAGCATAGGATCCTGGTTGAGCTATGGTCTGGGATCCATGAATGAAAACTTGCCCTCTTTTGTGGTATTGCTGTCGCGTGGTGCTCAAAGACCTCAGCCCATCTATTCCAGGCTTTGGGGCAATGGATTTCTTGCCTCATTGCACCAGGGAGTACAGTTTCGGTCTGGTAAGGACCCAGTACTATACTTGCAGAACCCAGATGGCCTAGATGGTCACGCTCGTCGACAAATGCTCAACCAACTCAGAGACCTCAACCACTTGCATATGGATCATCTCGGTGATCCTGAGATCACTTCCCGGATTGCCCAATACGAGATGGCATATCGCATGCAAACTTCAGTACCGGAAGCAATGGATTTGGAGGCTGAGCCCGATGAGGTATATCAACTGTATGGAGAGGATGCACGAAAACCCGGCACCTATGCGGCCAACTGCCTTCTTGCTCGCAGGCTGGTAGAACGAGACGTGAAGTTTGTTCAGTTATATCATCTAGGATGGGATCAGCACACCGATCTCCCCAGGGAGATTGCCTCTCAGGCTCGCGATACGGATCAGGCCTCTGCCGCTCTCATCACTGATCTCAAACGTAGGGGACTGCTGGAGGACACCCTGGTGATCTGGGGTGGTGAATTTGGTCGCACCAATTATTCTCAAGGTAGGCTTACCACAGACAACTACGGTCGGGACCATCATCCTAGATGTTTTACACTCTTCATGGCCGGCGCAGGAATCAAATCAGGATTTACATTTGGTGAGACCGACGAATTTGGATACAACATTGTGAAAGATCCTGTACATGTGCATGATTTTCAGGCCACGCTTTTACATCTGCTCGGGGTCAACCATGAAAAACTAACTTTCAAGCACCAAGGAAGGAGGTATCGTCTCACCGATGTGCATGGTCATGTGGTACAAGATGTCCTCGCTTAGCCGACGCCTCCCACCTTTGCTGATGACTGCCGGCCATGTGATTCATTCAGAGATAGCTACTCGTAGTGATAGGAAGCCTCGTGATAGATCGGAAAGTTGCAAGATCTGGCAATAAAACACTTATTGTTTGCCTCTTGATGCAATGCCTTTAAATCTGACTTACTCGCGTATGCTGCGATCTTGATCTTAGGCTTCAACCACACCTCACTAAATGCTCCATCACCTTGGACTGTCTCCAACAGGGTGCCTTCTGCTTCGTCTTCATAATCTACGACCTTGATTCCGCTAGCCGAACAGAGATGTAGGAACCAGAGCATATGGCAACTCGAGATGGCAGAAAGCAACAACTCTTCTGGATTATAACGCGCAGGGTCGCCCCTAAACGCGGGATCAGATGATCCCAAGATCGGCGGCTTATTGGAAGACAAGAGTTCATAATTGCGACTATAGCTTCGATAATCACTGGTCCCCCTACCCAGATTTCCGGTCCACCTGAGCTGAATCTGATAGTGATGTTTTTTCATGACACATTCATCGCAGGTCTCGCCAAGGTGCTTGATCAGCCATCTCCTCAACTTCATAGCCAGATTCTCCAACAGCGGGTCCCAGAATGGCCAGCACCTTTGCATCCACTTCGCCAATGTTGAAAGAAGCATGTACACAGTCAGCCGGAATAAACGCTGCGTCACCAGGACCGAGAATGCTCATCTGTTTTCCCACCCATTGCTCAATTTTTCCTTGGAGCACATAGATCACTTCTTCTTGTCTGGGATGCTTGTGAAAGTTATGCCCTCCTCCTGGATTTAACTCAACATCAAGAGTGACAATCTGCTGTGCAGCATTGGAAATGGGACCACTGACTTCGGCAATAGAACCCCAATCTAACGGATCTCGTCGCAAGCTCTTCTGCTCAACAAAGGTCTGAATCATCTTGTTTCCTATTTGGTGATGTCTTTGAAGGTGCCAAGACGAGTCTTCCGTCCTGATCCTTTACAGCTCATCGATCATGATTTTGAGGCTCAATGTAAACCAAATTCTCAGCAATAAAAAATCCGGGAAAGTTATCGAGCAAGATATTAACAGAGCGTTATTCTCCGAACCAAACCAGCTAAAGCCATCGTCGGCACTTCATCTGAAGATCGATGTAGATTGACCATAGAAGGTCTGCATAAATCACTATATTACATCTGTTTAATTTTTGCACAATACAATGGAAATTATAATCTCAGAAAATCCTGGTGAGTTGGGTGCGGAGGCAGCAAAAGTTGCTGAGAAGTCGATACAGGATACTATAGCCTCTTCAGATGAGGCCAATATCATCCTCGCCACGGGTGCGAGTCAGTTTAAGACACTTGAGCACTTGGTGGAGGCGGACATCGATTGGTCCAAGGTGACCATGTTTCATCTTGATGAATACATCGATCTGTCTGAAGATCACCCAGCAAGTTTTCGCAAATATTTGCGTGAGAGGTTTCTTGAAAAGATCGATAATGCCTGCACTTATCATCTGGTTGATGGCAATGCATCACCATCTGAAGAATGCTTGAGATTGTCGGAGCTGATACGAAATCAACCCATAGATGTGGCACTGATAGGAATTGGTGAGAATGGTCACCTTGCTTTCAATGACCCTCCTGCAGACTTTGATACCGAACAACCGTACATTACGGTAGACCTTGACGATGCATGCCGAAAGCAGCAATATGGAGAGGGTTGGTTTGACACCTTGGCAGATGTGCCAAAGAAAGCCATTTCGATGAGCATTCAGCAGATTATGAAAAGCAAGAAATTGATTGTCTCCGTGCCGGACCAAAGGAAGGCGGCTGCAGTCGCAAAGGCAATTAATGGCCCAATCACCAACGAGCTTCCTGCTTCGATTTTGCAGCAACACGCTGATTGTCATCTATTTCTTGACGAAGCTTCGGCGTCAATGAGATAAGGATGCCAACTATTGATATTGTTATACTTGTGTCCTACTTCATTGGTATCACCGGATATGGCCTATGGGTCTCGAGGAATACGAAGTCAAGCGACGGATATTTTCGGGGCGGTCGAAAATTTAAATGGTGGACCATGATGGGACAGGCATTTGGCACTGGCACGCATGCGGAAATGCCAGTGGCCCAGGCTGGTGCATCCTTTCAAGGGGGCTTTGGCACCATCTGGTACCAATGGAAGAACTTGCTGATCACACCATTTTACTGGTTACTAGCTCCATGGTACCGTCGCAGCGAAAGAACCACCGTTGCAGAGATGGTCCGAGATCGCTATGGCAAAAAAATGGGGCTGCTCTATACCATCTTTGCCATCCTATTTTTCGTGTTTATCATGGGTGCTATGTTGCAAGGTGCTGCTAAGGTCATTAGTGTGGCCACTGGTGGTCTCATCTCTTCCAATTGGGTAGTCGTGGGCATGACGGTGGCATTCATCATATATAGCTATTTCGGTGGATTGGTCGCTGCTGCACACACGGAGTTTATTCAGGGGTTGTTTATCATAATTTTGTCTTTTATGCTGATCCCAACTGGCCTTCATGAAGTAGGAGGTTATAGTGAGATGCGAGATCTGCTTCCTCGAGACTTCTTCCGCCTGTTTGGGGAGGAATATGGCTTGGGTGCTTTCACCATCGTCATGTTGGCGATCAATGGAGTGGTGGGCATCACCGCGCAGCCACATATGATGTCGATGTTTGCCAGTGGTAATAGTGAAATTGCCGGTCGTGTGGGCCAGACTTATGGCAACTTTGCCAAGCGTTTTGTCACCATTGGCTGGACCCTGACTGGCATGATTGTGGCCGCCGTGGTCATACAGAAAGGCATAGAATTGGAGGATCCGGAGCATGCTTTTGGTTACGCCACCAGACTGCTCTTAGCACCTGGACTTGTTGGGCTAATGATTGCTTGCATATTAGCTGCCAACATGTCCTCATGTTCCAACTTCATGGTGAATCTCGGAGCTCTGTTTGCAAAGGATATTTATCAACCTTATATGAAGCCCAATGCCAGTGATCGTGAAATATTGAATACGGGTAAGATCGCCGGACTCCTACTGACGCTATCTGGTGTAGGCTTTGCGTTATCTATTAAGAATGTCTTGTCGGCCTTTCTATTTACAGAAACCATTGCTGCTTTCATTGGAATCATCATCTTTGGAGGTACACTCTGGAAGGGCGCAAATAGACATGGAGCGCTAGCCGCCATTGTCATTGCATTCGCGACGTACTACTCCATCAATTATATAGAAAACGACAGTTTACAACTGGTCTACAAATGGGAAGCAATACCATTTGCCTGGGCAATGTTGGCCGGATTTTCAGCCCTGATAGTAGTGAGCAAAGTGACCCCCACGGATCATCGAGAAAACATCGAGCAATACTTTGATCGCCTGAGCACACCGGCCTCGGATGACATGAAAAATGCGGAGACAGCTGACCCCTTGAAAGGCAAGTCACTGATCCTATTAGATGTAGGGAGTTGGTTTAGTGCCGGTCGCTGGAAGAATTTTAGTGAGCGATACCGGGATGATTGGCTGGGATTTCTCCTGGCATGGGTTTTTGTGGCTGTGTTAATCCTGATAGCTTGGATTATTTTGCAACTGTGATCCTGCGTTAAAGACCAAGCTCAAATGATGGTTGATGGTTGTTTTCATTTTCTTGGATAGTCATGGTACCGGCCTACTGGGATGAAGACTGGCACAGCAGAGTAAAAGACCATTTTCACCATTCAAAAAAAAACCTGAAATGATGAATTATCTGATATGCGGCGCTCAGGTAGTGTTGCCAGAATCTGTCAGCAGAGCCGATGTACTGGTAAAGGATGGTGTCATCTCCAGGATCGCTCCAAATATTCAGGAAAAGCCTGATGTAAAAATCATTCGAGCGGAAGGCCAGTATTTGCTACCAGGATTTATTGATATACACAACCACGGAGCTGCAGGATTTGACTTCTCGTTTGGCACCTATGAC
This sequence comes from Saprospiraceae bacterium, assembly GCA_965223025.1. GTDB lineage: Bacteria > Bacteroidota > Bacteroidia > Chitinophagales > Saprospiraceae > JABDMH01. Next base: position 1,375,979 of record CBDCVP010000023.1, on the reverse strand, counting down.
CACAAGGGGGATTCTTTCAGCAACCATGAAGAGATCTTTGCCAAAGGTCTACTGGCTGCCCTTAAGCACTATCGAGAGCACGGAGTCACCAAGGTACTGCTCACTTCCATGGCTGCCCCACTGGAGCCCTTGAAGCAATCCTTCGAAAACCTATCTTCTTTCCTCAAGGACCATCCCTCCTATCGTTCCATGGTGCATGGCATCAACCTTGAAGGCACTTTTCTTAAAGATCCTGCCTATGCCGGCGCTCAAAATGCAGACCATTTCTATCCCCTTGACTGGAACACCTTGAATGATCTGCGCGATAGCAGCGATGATCTGATCAAGATCATCAACATCCCTCCAGAGCATGGCCCTACCTGTTTGCCTTTTATCAGGTCGCTTCGTGAGGAGGGCATGGTGGTGGCAGGCGGGCATTCGGCAGCTTATGCCGACGAGTTTGAGCCAGCGGTTAAGGCAGGTCTCTCTCTTGCCGTACACTTTCTGAACGGGCCTAGCAGGTCCTTTAGCAAAAGCTTTAGGGGCGGAGGTGCCGTCGAAACCATGCTAAAATCCGATGAAGTGAGCCTCGAGATCATATGCGATGGCTATCATGTCGATCCAGCCTATGTCAGAGATGTCATCGAGCGCAAAGGTGCAGATCGAGTCATCATGATTACCGACAGCATGTTTGCTAATGGTCTCAAGGATTTAAGGCAATTTAGCTTGTTGGACATGCTGGGTACTGTCAGTGATAATGGCCAGTACCTGCAACCTGTGGGCAAAAAGGACACTTTGTTTGGAAGTGTTCTCAACTCCGATGTAGGGTTTACCAATGTCTTGAATTGGTTGACCACCGATATAAAGGGTGTCTGGCATCGTCATCACAGTGCCTACGACCTCGATCAGGCCATCGTGCAATGCAGTCGTATGTTTAGCGGCAATCCAGCAAGAATCCTCAGCTTAGCTGAATCTACCGGAATGATTGCAGAGGGATATGCGTCAGATTTAATCCTGGCGGAGATTTCTCACGAGCACAAATATGAACTGGAGATCAAAGATGTCTTCAGCGCAAAGATCAAAGATCAAGCATTGTCTCACACTTGATCTTTTAGGCCTCAGGAGACAGTCTCAAAGGAATATTTGTCCCCCATGGCAACGGATGACTCTTGCAGGATACTGCTCCATCAAGCGATAATCATGGGTAGCAAAAATAATGGTCGTCTTCCTTTCCTGGTTCAGGTCATAAAGTAATTTCAGTATGTCGTCGGATGTATCGGGATCCAGATTTCCAGTAGGCTCATCTGCGATCAGAAGCTCTGGATCATTGAGCAAGGCTCTAGCAATAGCGACCCTTTGCTGCTCTCCACCCGAAAGTTCATGCGGCATCTTGTGCTTCATATATTTCAATCCCACTTGCCCCAGAACTTCGTCAATTCTTCGCTGCATCAACGAATTATCCTTCCACCCTGTTGCGCGCAGTACAAAGCTTAAGTTTTCCTCCATGCTTCGATCGAACAAGAGATTGAAATCTTGGAACACCATTCCAAGTCGTCTTCTCAGTTTATAGAGATGCCTCTTCTTGATTTTTCTCAAGTCAAAACCAGCGACCATCCCCTCTCCCTTCACCAACGGCAAGGCTCCATAGATGGTCTTTAAAATAGAAGATTTGCCACTACCTGTCTTCCCGATAAGATAGATGAATGCACCTCGTTCCAACTCGAGCGTTATGTCATGCAGCACCAAGTGATTTTCTTGGTAGATATCTACTTTCTGGAGATGCACCACAGGAGTCCGCTCAATCAATTCACGTTCTCTGGCAATTCCATTTTTGTCTAATTGCTTCTCTATGATGGTACCTACACTCATGGACAATGATTTTTACTTACATACATGAAGTTAGTAATATTTAAACTTTTGAGCATCAAATATCTAAAAAAAGAATATGCCCCTCCAGCATTATTGAAGATCTCTTCGTAATTTTACCAACTCATGAAGACCAAACGATGAAGGGCATCAAAAAGATACATGTAGTGGCACTTATTATGATTGTGGCAGCAGTCACATTATTGCTTTCTGCCTCTAAGGATATGAGCAGCTATGCTACTTTCGAACAAGCCGCTCAGACCCGCTCAGCTGTCAAGGTCGTGGCGACCTTATCCAAAGATAAGGAGATGTACTATGATCCAGCCAAAGACCCAAATTTCTTCTCTTTTTACTTGAAGGATGCCGACGGACAAGAGCGCAAAGTCATCTTGCACGATGCAAAGCCACAAGATTTTGAGCTCAGTGAACAGATCGTTGTCACCGGCAAAATGAAGGATGACGCCTTTGTCGCCAGCAGTATATTGCTAAAGTGCCCTTCAAAATATAAGGACGAAGAGATTTCTGTACGATCAGATATCGAGATTTAATCCATGTCAGAGATTTTGTACCTGGGAGAACATCTGTTACCAGGCAAATTGGGACATTTCCTTGTCATCACTGCATTTAGTTCTGCACTGATTTCTGCCGTTTCTTACCACCAGGCAGTTGGCAAGCAAGGAATGGGTGGCACTGCTCAATACGCTTCCTGGAAGAAGATCGGAAGGCTAGCCTATTCAGTAATGAGCATCGCCGTCTTTGGGATTATTGCCACTATGTTTTACATGATGATTCAGCAGTACTACGAGTACGAGTATGTCTGGTCTCATGTTTCAGATGAATTGCCGTTTCAGTACTTATTCTCAGCTTTTTGGGAAGGACAGCAAGGGAGTTTCTTACTATGGATCTTCTGGCACACCATTTTGGGATTGATCCTGATGCGCTTCAGTGGAGATTGGGAGCCCTCTACCATGACAGTGCTGACCATCGTCCAAGTGCTTTTGCTGTCCATGATCATTGGAGTCTATATTACCTCGGACTTTCGGCTTGGCGTCACTCCTTTTGCATTGCTGCGAGAATCAGAGGGCATGATCAACTTACCGATTTTTGAGAATGCCAACTACCTAGAGATGATTAAGGGAAAAGGTCTTAATCCCTTATTACAAAACTATTGGATGACTATTCATCCCCCGACCTTATTTCTGGGATTTGCGTCGGTCACGATCCCTTTTTGCTATGCTGTGGCAGGATTATGGAGAAAGAAATATCAAGCATGGCTTACACCGGTGTTGCCATGGGCCTTATTTTCAGGAGCCACCCTGGGGACAGGCATCGTCATGGGTGGAGCCTGGGCGTACGAAGCGCTGAGTTTTGGTGGCTACTGGGCATGGGATCCCGTCGAGAATGCCTCACTGGTACCCTGGATCATACTGATTGGTGGGATACACACCAATCTTGTTGCACGAAGTACCGGACAATCGATTAAGGCCACCTACCTTTTCTATTTTCTCTCCTTCTTTTTTGTTCTTTATTCCACATTTTTGACGAGAAGTGGCATCCTTGGAGATAGCTCTGTACATGCGTTTACAGAAATGGGACTGGAATGGCAACTCGTCATACTTATGGGATTTTTCGCATTGCTAGGTATGGTGCAATATCTGTTGCACCGAAATCATATACCAGTACCTGAGAAGGAAGAACAGTTTAGTTCACGTGAATTCTGGATGTTTATCGGCTCGCTGGTGTTGCTGTTTTCTGCTGGTCTGATCACCTTTACAACATCGCTGCCCGTCATCAATAAGCTGCTCACATTCTATGGAGATTTATCCGGACAAGAAACCTCCAAATGGATCATGGCCCAGCCCGAGGATCCCATCGCTCACTATAATCGATTTCAACTATGGATTGCAGTATTCGTAGGCTTTTTATCCGGAGTTGCACAGTTTCTGAGATATAAAAAAAGCCCAGTCAAGAAAGGTCTTTTGCGCAGTCTTATCATCGATATTGCGGTAACGGCGGTCTTGACCATCATGACCAATTTATGGATTAAGACCACCTCTGGGGCTTATCTTACCCTCTTGTTCACTGCCATCTTTACAATGGTTAGCAATGGACAGTATTTGTACTCGGTGCTCAAAATGAAGTTAAAATCATCCGCCTCAGTGCTCTCTCACTTGGGATTTGGGTTGATGATCATCGGTGTGCTAGCTTCAGGAATCAATAAGGAATACATCTCCAACAATGCCTTTGCTATGCGGGGCATATTCGACCAGAATGATGAGCGGATCCAGAAGAACGTCTATCTAATCAAGGACAAGCCGATGTTTATGGGTGGCTATCTTGCCACCTATAAATCGGATACACTGATTCAAAACAATCGAATTTATCAAATCAAATTTGACAAATTAGCTGCCGATCAGCAAACCATTGAGCACACCTTTGTGCTTGAACCCTACCTCACCTACAACAATGACTTGACAGAGATGGTAAATCCCAATCCATCGACCAAAAGATATCCTCACAAAGACATATTTTCTCACATCACTGCGGCGCCCGCCAAACATATCAGCAGTGAAGCTGCCCGGGAAGAAGATGACTCTCTCGACTATCAGATCTATGAATTTAAACTTTGGGACACCTTGAAGATTGGTGATGTCCATATGACGTTGCGACGTATTGACCAATATCCAACTCACGCCGAGTATGTGGCCGAAGACGGCGACCTTGCCTATGGCTTAACATTTCTAGCCTGGGATTCGACCGAAAATCGAAACACTGCAAATCCTGTACTTGCTGTCAAAGACCAGCGATATGTGTATAGCTTTTATGACGAATTGCAGGACATGAACATCCGTGTTCGACTCACTGAGACTGGTCTAAATCATGTGTATCCCATCGATGCCTCGTTGCAATATCAAAGCTACCAGCAAAAATTAGGTGACACATTCGAATTTGAAGACTACCAAATGACCATCACCGGCTTTGATCGCTCACCACAGCACCCTTCTTACAAACCTGCTGAAGGTGATATTGCCGTGGCTGTGGTCCTCGCCGTTGAAGCACCGGACGGAAAGGAGTATCAATGCAAACCCATCTTCCTCATCCGCGACAATCGCACCTTCATGGTGAAAGACTACATTCCAGATTTGGGTCTCGCTGCTAAGTTCTCATCCATTGATCCATCCTCAGAAGAGTTGGCATTGTTATTTGCCAAACATGATCTAGCAAACCTCGCTTTTCCCGTGGAAGTAGCTATGAATGCACCAACTGAAGATTTTGTGGTCTTGGAAGCCATCGTATTTCCCGGTATAAATCTTTTCTGGCTCGGCTGCACGATGATGATGTTTGGAATGCTCCTTGGTATGGCAAGGAGGCTCAAATTGCTGTAAATAACACACTATGTGCTTCCGTTTAAAATCAGTATTTTCAACCGACAGAAGTAGGTCTTCTCATGTACTCGATCATCATTCACCTTACGTTTGTCACATTCACAAAGAAGGTACAATTCGGTTTGATAGGACACCTTAAAATGACACACCAATCAGTCTACATTGTTAATACTAGCATTCATCTGAAAACAACGAGTCGTAACTCATGAAAATAAGTTTTATCGGTTCAGGAAATGTAGCCACACATTTGGCCATCGCTCTCAAGAAAATTAGTGGCATCAAGATCAACCAGATCATCAGTAAAAACCGAAGCCATGCAAAGAATTTAGCCATGCTTGTGAAAGCGGACTACAGTCATGAATTATCCCGGCTAAAAAATAATTTTGACCTCCTGATTTTGTCCGTAAATGATGACGGACTAGACGATATTTTATCCCAGACAGCATTTCCGAATAATAAAATTTTGTGCCATACCGCTGGATCTGTGTCGTCAGAAATATTTAAAAACATCTCTAGGAAATACGGAGTTATTTATCCCCTTCAGACCATTTCAAAAAATAAGGATCTGGATTGGAAATCTATCCCCGTTATGATTACGGCGTCTGATGAATCCACGGAAAAGAGACTCTTGCAATTGGTCAAGCAACTGACTAGGGAGACGCATGTGATTTCGGATGAACAGCGTTTTGCACTGCACGTTGCCGCTGTCTTTGCCTGCAATTTTAGCAACGCCATGATGCAGGTTAGTGAACAGCTGTGCGAGGAAAATAATATTGACTTTGATTTATTGCAGCCCCTGATCAAAGAGACTTTTTCCAAGGTCGACAAGATGGGTCCAAAAAATGCTCAGACTGGTCCTGCAAAACGAGGTGATCAGGCGGTGATTTCCAAGCACTTAGATTTTCTAAAGAATCATCCAGCAGAGAAGAAAATTTATGAACTACTTAGCGAGCATATAATGGCTCACCACAACTAGTTCTCATGCAACATCCGCCGTAATATGGTCGTAGTTTCTGACACCTCTTCTAGTATCAATGCAGAAAGCTCAGAACAATTGCCCCCACACTATTCGTTTCGTAAGGATTTTATATCCCTTAGCTTTTTGCCATGATCACTGTGGTGACGAAACTCCATGATCAATCCCATAAAAATGCATTAGCAAAAGTCTGACTTGTCCAACCTCTAGATTTGACGTTTTAATAACCATATTGGTGGCAGAACTTGGGCCTTCTAGATGTAATCTAGACAACCACATGTGATTAGATCTGCCTTGACTCAAGGCCTAATAGCTAAAAAGCCGCACTACTTTTAGTGCGGCCTCTGTAATACCAACTTATGTACCAGTACTGCAAACTTATTCTTATGATTTAATGGTTAATACATTGGAAAGGAAAAAGCCAGTGGTTGAATATCAGAAAGCAGATAAATGTAAATGTACCTGTCTCAACACCAATGGTATAGAAGATTCGACATCCAACACACTGGCCGTCACCCAATTGATTCTTTCACGTCAGTCGGTCATTATGGTGATGCTCTTGATGGGCGGGAAGGTCTCCGACCAATCCGTTATCCTGATGGAGGTTGATGCTGTCGACATCTGAAATCATTAAATCTGAATTCCGTTGCCTAGCCCAGGGAGGGGCAAGTCGTTCAATTCTCACCAAAAAATACAGAAATAACTTAATGAGCGCAGAGAGGCTCCACTGATCAGCAAAAAGGATCATAACTAGGGTTTAATTCATTACCATTAAACTATTTTTTCGTTCAAGAATAGTTTCGAGTAATACTAATATTCCTCGGTTAGTGAGTATGTCGGAATATCAAAACCCCAGTCGGATTTATGCTCCAGCTGAGCAAATGATCAGTATTGAGTGGATTCGAAGAGGAGGAAGGATCGTGCTCGTTTCATATGTATAAAGCGAATATTGAAAAAATATTGCCTTGCCTTAGATTAAATTTTTCTCTTATGGTGCTTGTCAGCATGAGCACTTTTGGATATGATCCAGCGGTGGGTATGGACTTCAAGCCGTCTTGCCCTCGAAGTATCCTGTGGAATAGTTTTTCTGCACGCCATTCCAAGGGAAGTAGCGTCCATTCATGGCGATGTAGACACCATGATCCAGGCACTGTAAAAAGGCCAATGCACTACCGATATTAAAAAAACCATCAGATGAACTGCCGAAGGTATAAGGTATCATGGCTCCAGTCAAGACGATGGTCTTGGGTAGTTGATGAGCAGCGATAAAAGCAGCTGTCTGCACCATGGTATCGGTACCATGAGTTATCATGATCAATTCCCTTTCGCACTGAATGCAGGATTTCAGTATAGAATGGCGATCTTCATCGGTCAGTTCCAAGCTATCTTTCATCATCAGAGTCTCAACCTCAAAATCTACCGCACAACGACCCCTCTTCAACATGTCCTCCACGTGCGTTCTGAAGAAGGTCAATTCACCCGTAATATAGTTGTACTCTTTATCGAAAGTGCCACCAGTAATGAAGATCTGAACGATTGTTTCATCCATTAGATAGCGCCATTTCTTTTCATCAGATTCTGCATCCAGATTTTCTTTGATGGTCACCGCATAAAACTAGACGACTTTGTCCGCACAGCTGCTACTGGCAAAAGCATCGGGTTTGGCTCTAAACACAAAACCCATACTCAATATGTAGCCCATGGCCTCACTTAAAGCACGATTGGATTGGAAATTGGGATCAGTATTGATATCTGCATGTACCTCCAACTCCACGTTATACCGATCGAGTAGATCACACAATAGGTAGGCTACTTCCACTGATTTGGCTACCTCGGTGATCAGACGTTCTTTCATTTGCATTCTTTGGCTAGCAGTCTCATTATTGATAAACATGAAACCACCTTTTTTCTCCCGCACAAAAACGATGACGGTGGCAAACTCTACTTTGTCGTGATAAGCTTGGGAGTCGGTTCCAATACATACCTTGAGCTTATTGCCTTTGGATTTTTCATCCTGCAATGTTTTCTCCACCGCGTCGAGTATGGGTGGATCTATCTTTCTTCCATCGAGTCTGCGCCAGCGTTTACTCATCCGTTGCCAATTTGCCAGAAAAAATATTCCCTCAGAGCTGCGCTAAAATAGCGAAATCCATAATAAGCTCTCAATCTACTTACACGGAGAAGCTGTCATCACTTGGTAAGTCTGTCACCATTGGGCAGATATGCAGGCAGCTTAAACTTTTGAAGCCAATTATGGAGATAAGCTTAGTCCAGATCGATGCTCCTGAGTAACGAATGTCTCTGCAAGTGGATGATGACAAAATCGGACGGGTGATAACGGACGAGAAGTATTAATTCACTATTTTGGCCCGCATATCACCAATCAAATATGAAACTAGGGGTACTTGCAGATGAAAATGACATGCGTGTGGCTATTGTGCCCACTGTGGCCAAGAAAATAGCGGATCTGGGAGTCTCTGTCCTAACAGAGAAAGGAGCTGGTGCAAATGCCGGCTTTGAAGATGCTAGCTATGAGTCTGCCGAAATACTAGACCGCGACGCTGTCAAGGCACAAGCCGAAGTATTGATTTCGATAGCTCCTCTCGCTGAGGAAGAGTTAAAGGTACTAAGGCAAGGCACTTTACTGATTTCTGAGTTTAAGCCATTCTTCTATCAGGATGTATCCGATCAGCTCAAAAAACTAGGGCTACGTGCCATCAGCATGGACATGATACCGCGCACGACTTTGGCTCAATCCATGGATGTACTGAGCTCAATGGCCGCCATTGCAGGATACAAATCCATTCTGGCAGCAGCTGCCAAATTACCTCGTTACTTTCCCATGATGATCACAGCAGCAGGGAGCATCAAACCAGCGAAGGTGCTCGTACTGGGTGCCGGTGTTGCAGGATTGCAGGCCATTGCGACGGCCAGGAGACTTGGCGCTCAAGTAGAAGCTTTCGATACGCGATCAGCTGCCAAAGAGGAGGTGGAGAGTTTGGGTGCTAAGTTTATTGAAGTGGCCGGAGCAAAAGAAGACACAGGTGCAGGTGGGTATGCCGTGGAGCAGGACGAGGACTTCATTAAACGACAACGAGAGGAGGTGCAGAAGAGAGCAATGAAAGCCGATGTGATTATTACCACAGCTCAAGTAAGGGGCCGAAAGGCACCCATTTTGGTGCCTGCCAGTACGGTTGAAAAGATGAGACCAGGATCAGTGATAGTGGATTTGGCAGCATCCACGGGTGGAAATTGTGAGCTCACGGTCGACCAACAGACCACCAAGCACCACGGTGTCTGGATCATTGGTGACTCTGACCTAGCGGCTGATATGCCTGAGGACGCCAGCACCTTATATGCCAATAATCTCCTGAATTTTCTCAAGTTGATTATCAAGGAAGGTGAGTTGCATCTTGATTTTGAAAATGAGATTGTTCAATCTGCCTATATCACTCATTAATTACTAACAAGCATGGACACGGTTCTCCAATTTTTCAACAGCCAGCTGATCATGATCTATCTATTGATCTTTACGATCATACTGGGTTTTGAGGTCATTTCTAAGGTTCCTACCGTTCTGCACACTCCGCTGATGTCTGGAGCTAATGCTGTCAGCGGTGTGGTAATCATTGGTGCCATCCTTTTGGTGAGGCAAGCAGACACCGATGATTTTTTACAACTCGGTCTTGGTACACTCGGGGTCATTTTGGGGATGGTCAATGTCATTGGAGGCTTTGCCGTCACGGATCGAATGTTGGAAATGTTTAAAAAGAAAAAGAGATAATTCATGCTGTTCACCACATACATCAATCTTAGTTACCTAGTGGGCGCTGTGGCCTTTGTCTGGGGGCTACGACTCCTGAGTTCGCCTGACTCGGCCCGAAGAGGCAACATTTGGGCGGGTGTCGGCATGGGGATCGCCATCATAGCCACCTTGCTGTATCCACTCATGGGTGCACCCAATAACTACTTATGGATCGCCGGCGGTCTGATTGTCGGTGGGATTGCAGGATGGATGGCCGCAAAGAGAATTAAGATGACGGCTATGCCGCAGATGGTCTCGGTATTCAACGGTCTTGGTGGTGCGTGTGCTATGGTTTTGGCTTTGGCAGAATTGATCAAGTTTTACAACGGAACTATGGGTTTGGGCTTGGGACAGCTCGGTATTGTGCTGTTCACCCTTCTGATCGGTGCTATTTCATTCACCGGCAGTATGCTGGCCTTTGCCAAGTTGGATGGCAGAGTGCAAGACAAGCATGTGATTTTACCCAAACACAGCCTAATCAATCTGGTCTTGTTGATCGCTGCTTTTGTGTTGATCGCAGTGTTGATGATTCAGGGGCAAGGAGCTGGCATAAACCTGGCGATTGTCTTTTTGGCATTGGCTCTTGTCTATGGCTTCTCATTTGTGGCTCCCATTGGTGGTGCCGACATGCCCGTGGTCATATCCTTACTAAACTCATTCACTGGATTATCCGCAGCCGCTGCCGGTCTGATCTACAACAACCAAATCATGCTGGTGGGTGGTATCTTAGTGGGGGCTGCTGGAACCATCCTTACCGTACTGATGTGTGAAGCTATGAACAGGTCCCTTCTCAACGTCATCGTTGGTGGCTTTGGCAGTGCAGGAAGTGCTGCTGCAGCTGGCTCCGATGGAGACAAGGTTGCCAAGGTTGCCACACCCACCGATGTGGCTATACAATTGTTTTATGCGAATTCAGTTATGTTTGTTCCTGGATATGGACTGGCCGTAGCACAAGCTCAGAAAGTAGTTAAGGAACTGGACGATCTCTTAGAAGCCAACGGTGTTGACGTAAAGTATGCCATTCATCCAGTTGCTGGCCGTATGCCCGGACACATGAATGTCTTGCTGGCTGAGGCAGATGTACCGTACCCAAAACTCTTGGATTTGGAGGATGCCAATTCAGCTTTAAAGGATACGGATACTGTAGTGATCGTCGGTGCCAACGATGTGGTCAATCCCGCTGCCTTAGACAATCCAACTAGTCCCATTTACGGCATGCCCGTACTAGAAGTCTGGAATGCTAAAAATATCATCGTATTAAAGAGGAGCATGAATCCAGGCTATGCTGGCATCCAAAATCCACTGTTCTTTCACGAAAAGAATCGAATGCTTTTTGGCGATGCTAAAGACTCCATTAGTAAGTTGGTGCAAGAAGTAAAAAACTTGTAGTACCAAAATCGGATCTGCGAATACTCGTCAAGCCACCGTGCAGAAGATCACCAAATGAAGTGATTTGAATCACCTTGCATTCGTTGTGATAGAAGTTTGTTTTTAATATGTTGCCACTCAATTAAACAATCAATTCATTATGAGTTTTAATCTTGCCCAGTACGAAATCAATACCAAGAATATTCACCGCAATCTTAGCGTGCCCGAGTTGTACGAGATTGCCCTTCGACGAGAGAAAGGTACCGCTATTTCTGACAAGGGTGCCTTGCTTGTCTACTCAGGCACGAAGACCGGCCGGAGCCCTAAAGACAAAAGGATCGTCAAAACTGAAGCGTCACAAAGCAACATAGATTGGGGTGAAATCAATATTGAACTTGATGAACACACCTTCATGATTAACCGTGAGCGTGCGATAGACTTTCTAAACAGCATTGAGCGTGTGTTTGTCGTCGATGCATTCGCAGGTTGGGATCCTCAGTATCGTCTGAAGGTACGCATCATATGCACCAGGGCGTATCATGCACTCTTCATGCAAAACATGTTAATCATGCCTACTAAGGAAGAACTGGCATCGTTTGGGGAACCCGACTATGTGGTCTTTAACGGAGGTGTGTTTCCAGCCAATCGGTATACATCACATATGACCTCGACCACCAGTGTTGACTTGCACCTGGAGCGCAAGGAATTTGTCATTCTCGGAACCGAATATGCCGGAGAAATGAAAAAAGGCATCTTTTCCGTGATGAACTATCTCATGCCTTTGCAGGATGTGCTTCCCATGCACTGCTCAGCCAACGTAGGTGAAGGTGAGGATGTTTCCATTTTATTTGGACTTTCGGGCACCGGAAAGACCACATTGAGCGCAGATCCAAAGAGGCGGTTGATTGGCGATGATGAGCATTGCTGGACCGACAATGGAGTATTTAACATCGAGGGCGGCTGCTACGCTAAGGCCATTGATCTAAGCGCAGAAAAAGAACCTGACATTTACAACGCCATCCGCTTTGGCACTGTGTTGGAAAATGTGGTATATGATAAAATCACGAGAGAAGTCGACTATTCTGACACCAGCATTACTCAGAACACGAGGGCTTCCTATCCCATAGACTACATCGACAACATCCAGAAACCATGCTTGGCGGGGCATGCTAATAATGTGATTTTCCTAACCGCAGATGCCTTTGGAGTCTTACCACCGGTGAGCATCTTAACACCCGAGCAAGCCAGTTATCACTTTATCTCCGGCTATACCGCCAAAGTGGCAGGAACAGAAATGGGCGTCAAAGAACCACAAGCCACATTTTCTGCCTGCTTTGGTGCTGCGTTTATGATGTGGCACCCTAATCGCTATGCGGAGCTACTGGCTGAGAAGATCAAAGCACATTCAGCGAAGGCATACCTCGTAAACACGGGTTGGACCGGTGGCAGCTACGGCACGGGTAGCCGGATCAAACTAAAGTACACTCGCGCCATCATTGATGCCATCCACCAAGGTGCTTTTGAAAATGTCGAGACGGTCATCGAACCACATTTTGGTCTGCGTATACCCACGCAATGTCCAGGAGTGCCTGCCGAAGTGCTTGATCCTAAGCAAACGTGGGAAGACAAGGATGGCTATGAAAAAACCATGGCCAAGTTGGTAGATTTGTTTGAAAACAATTTTAGGCAGTTCAAAGACGGTGTCAATAAGGAGATCATTGAGGCTGGACCAAGAAAGGCGTAGGCAATGATGCCCGGGAAGACAGCTAGTGCATAACCGGCATAGCACAAGGATATGTAACTTACAAGCAGCTCGAATCACTGATTTGAGCTGCTTGCCTTTCCATAGTATGGATGGCGTCGATTCTCATTTTGACAAATCTCTAAAGGGCGATTTTTACGATATTGGCTAGATGACTAATCTTTGGAAGCCCATACTCCTCATTTTATCATTGCTAGACATTTCGACTGCCGGTGGTCAGGATAGCACACTTCAGATGCCCAAGGTTATCGGGCTTACATTTGATGCCCAGGAAATGGACTCTTTGAGGTCCAATCTGCAAGCCCTCACAAACGATTACACAGCCATCCGAGCGATTGACCTGCCAAATGGCTTACCTCCAGCACTCTACTTCGATCCCCTTCCTCCCGGCTTTACTCCACAGGTCGATCAGTTTATCATCGATTGGGAGATATCAGATACCGTTGCTAAACCCGAAAATGACCATCAATTAGCGTTCTACAGCATCGGTCAGCTGGCATCTCTCATCAAACACCAGAGAGTCACTGCTGAGTACCTGACGAAGTTTTTCATCAGAAGGCTGAAGGCGCATGGTGAGACCCTTCAGTGTGTCATCACCATCACAGAACAACTCGCACTTAAACAAGCACGTCGGGCTGACGAAGAAATCGCATCCGGGAATTATCGAGGTCCCCTGCATGGCATTCCCTATGGGGCCAAGGATCTTTTTGCCGTGCCAAACTATCCCACTACATGGGGAGCAATGCCGTATAAGGACCAAAGGTTGGACGAGAAAGCAACAGTCGTCAAAAAATTAGAAGAAGCTGGTGCTATTCTCGTGGCAAAGCTCTCCCTGGGAGCTCTGGCCTGGGGGGATGTATGGTACGATGGTAAGACCCTCAATCCATGGGATCTGCACCAGGGTAGCAGTGGATCATCGGCAGGTTCTGCCAGTGCAACTGCTGCTGGTTTGGTGCCCTTCGCACTGGGTAGTGAGACCTGGGGATCGATCGTTTCACCTTCCGACAGATGTGGAGTGACAGGATTGCGCCCTACTTTTGGTCGAGTTTCCAGGAGTGGTGCCATGACACTAAGCTGGAGCATGGACAAGGTGGGGCCCATTTGCAGATCAGCGATCGATTGTGCCATCGTCTTCGATGCCATTCGAGGGATTGATCCAAAGGATAAAACGACCATCAAGGCTGCCTTCAATTTCGACGGTGACGTCAAGGGCTTGAAAGTGGCTTACTTCGAAGATCTTATCACCGAAAGTAGCTACCAAACACAAGATCGGGAGACCTTGAAAATCATCGAAAAACTGGGCATAAACCTCCACCCGATAACCTTTGATATCGATCTTCCCATAGAGCATCTGGGATTTGTATTGAATTCAGAGGCAGCGGCTGCTTTTGATAAACTCACCAGATCTAATCAAGACGACCTGATGGTCAGGCAGATCAGGCAAGCCTGGCCAAACGTGTTGAGATCTGCAAGATTTATCACCGCTGTAGAATACCTGCAGGCCAACCGCATCCGGACCTTACTCATCGAGCAGATGCATAGTTTACTACAAGACTATGATGCTGTACTCACTCCCACTTTTGCTGGTCAACAGCTGCTGGCAACAAATCTAAGCGGTCATCCGGTCGTCGTCCTACCTACCTCCTTCGAAGACGGAAAACCTGCCTCAAGCATATGCCTATTGAGTAACTACTTTGAGGAAGCCAAAATTTTGGCGGTGGCAAAAGCCTTTCAGGAAGCCACAGACTTCAACAATCATAAACCTCCAGGGTTCTAGCACCCTAGTTGTCCAAAAGCTCTTCCGTATGGAGCAGCATTAATCAAGTTGAGGCCACGCCCCAGCCATCGACTCAGATCGCAACAAGAAGCGCAGCACCAGTATAGCAAGTGAGATAGCCAGGAAGATCACCATATGAAAAATCAGCAAGACCATAGACCACCTGGCTGGATACCTGAATGTCGATGTTTGTTCCACTTGAGCAACCGTCATATTGGTTGTGTAAGTCATCTTCTTCCATCCCTCCTGTGCTCGTTTCAATTCAGATGATGAATAATTCGTATCAAATAACTTCGCATGGACGTAGTGGGACATGCTGAAGAGGCCCACCCCCAAAGCACCAACGAGCAACAGTTTTTGGAAGCTCTTCAGCAAACTTTTTTCCTGTTCCGAGCTCAGGAATCCGAGGACAATACCGCCATGTATGCCAAAAAAAATGATCGTCATCGCAATGGCAAACATAGACCTACTCCCGATCTGAAGATTAATCATTGCCCAGGCCACTAATGCTAAGCCCAAGATCAATGCATACCGTATAATTCTTGATCTATTCATTTAAGTCCATGTTTCTACCTGCTTATGATCAACTTCTGTACCAGCACTTCGTGTGTGGTATGGACTCTCGCGAGATACATACCGGTCGGCAAGGTTGAGATATCGATCGACCTCTCAAAGCCCAGCTCTGTCGCAAGGGCGGCTACACCCCTGAGATCAAAGAATTCAACATGTTGTACAGATTCCATCTTGTCGCTAAGTGAAATAGTCCACTGTGCAGGATTGGGAAAGAAGAGATCATCGCGGTTGTAGGAATAATCTCTGGTGGGTACCATGCCTCCTTCCAGCGCCAATTCATCTAAGACATAGTACGATGTATCATTTGGATGATTGGGATCTTTTAGGCTATGAATCAGGATGGTGGCACTATCTGCCAAATCAACATCGCTGTAATCAATGTCTACTGAAAACTCCATGTACTCAGATGGCCCACCCATGGTGCTAAATCTTGCTACACCCATGGCCATCGCCTCGTCTTTTACATCTGATTTATGCAACAGAGCCACCACTGCAAGGCTGTCGGCACCTTCACCCACAAACTTGTACTGTCCCGTCAGTCGCTCTGGTCGTCCGCTACAGCTAAATACTTGCAGCAAATTTGACTCCAGTAAAAGGGAGTCCCCAGATATTCTCAAGGCATAATCACTTCCATCTGCACCAGGACTGTATTGCTGAATTCCACTAAAAATGTCAAGATCAAGCGAATCCTCCTCAAAGTAGTCCACAATAAAATCTGATGAAGCGATGGCTACCAATTGAAACAAAGGAAACCATCCGGTAGGAAAGATCGCCTCATGTTTCAAGGCAATGGCTAACTCAAACTCAATGCTGTCTGTCAAGTCCATCCACTCTTCAAAATCTCCACTGCTGGGTTGACACTGACTATAACTCGGTGATGAGCCTGCAAAATTTAGTACACAGCAGACGATGATGGGTATGTATTTACTCATTTTGCAAGTGTTAGCTGCCAAAGATAGCGCAATTACTGAAAGAAATCGAAGGAGGGATGTACCTCTAAGTGAAATAGATCAACGTATATAAGCGATCGAATTCAGATGTGATTTGCTCCAGAACAACGTTGTCAAATTGTGGTATGTCCCAATCAGGGTCTGGGTCGAGTAGTTGTGACGGACTCGCATGGACGTCCCAGATAATCGCCACTGAACCGAATAAAAAGATGATATCTTTGAACCACAATCAATTGTTCAAACCATCCGACAATTTCAAACGTTGATGTCATATGACGATTGCACCACCGATCAAGCTCCATCTCTTGTGCCTTCTTTCGCTCATACTTTTAATGTTTAACTGTCGCATGTCTAGCCAACCCACTGCAGATCATCAGCCTACCAACCATCTTATCCATGAGAACAGTCCTTACTTACTCCAGCACGCACACAATCCCGTAGATTGGTATCCCTGGGGAGAAGAAGCACTAGCCAAAGCCAAGGAAGAGAGTAAGATGATGATCATTAGTGTCGGCTATGCGGCCTGCCATTGGTGTCATGTAATGGAGCACGAGTCGTTTGAAGATGATTCAGTGGCGGCGGTGATGAATGAGAGATTTATCTGTATCAAGGTGGACCGAGAAGAACGGCCCGATATCGACGACGTGTATATGACTGCTTGCCAGATGGCATCCGGGGGTCGAGGCTGCGGCTGGCCACTCAATGCTTTTGCCCTGCCAGATGGACGGCCGGTATGGGCTGGCACTTACTTTCCAAAGGGTCAATGGATGAAAGTTTTGAAGCAGTTTGGTGACATGTGGATCCATGAAAAGGAGAAGCTCCTGGAATATGCTTCGAAGCTGACCGCAGGTATTCAACAACAGGATGAAATCATCAAGGGTCCACCTCAGGTACTGACAAAAGAGCATGCTGAGCAGATGGCACAAGGTATGATCTCTAAGGTTGATATGAAGCGAGGAGGACGACAAGGTGCACCAAAGTTTCCTATGCCAACCAATTATCTTTATTTGCTCGACTATCACCTGATGACCGGCAATCCCGATGCATTGGTCGCGGTGGAGGTGACGCTAGATAACATGGCTCTAGGCGGCATCTTTGATCAGCTAGGTGGTGGATTTGCGAGGTACAGTACCGATGCCGATTGGAAGGTACCTCACTTTGAAAAAATGATGTATGACAATGGTCCCTTACTCAGTCTTTATAGTAAGGCCTTCCAGGTTACAGGCAAAGACCTGTATCGTAGGGTGATCGATCAAACAATTGGCTGGCTGGATCGTGAAATGACCGATAGAGAAGGTGGATTTTATTCTTCCCTTGATGCCGACAGCGAAGGTGTTGAAGGTAAATTCTACGTTTGGGATGCCCGAGAAATAGACTCTTTATTGAGCGAAAGAGATGCGCCAGTCTATAAAGACTATTTCTCCATCAAACCACATGGCAATTGGGAGGATAAGAACATTCTTTTACAGAAAGAACCGATCGAGAAGCTCCTGAAGAAACACGACCTGGATGAAAAGTCATTGTATGCAGTCATAGAGCGAGGCAATGCCATCCTATTTGAACATCGATCCAAGCGCATCAGACCCGGTACAGATGACAAGGTGCTCACTTCTTGGAATGCCTTGATGATGACTGGACTGGTGGATGCCTACCGTGCTACTGGTGAAAAGGGATATTTGGATCGAGCGCTGAAAAACGCTCGATTTGTTAAAGAGTATATGATGCGGGACGACCATCGCCTGCTGCGAAACTATAAGGACGGCAAGGTGAAAATCAATGCTTTCTTGGACGACTATGCATTTCTAATAGAGGCCTTCATCAACCTCTATCAAACTACACTGCAGGAACACTGGCTCTACGATGCCAGACATCTGGCTGACTATGCACTCCTTCATTTCTTCGATGAATCTTCCGGTTTTTTTAATTACACATCCGACTTAGATCCCCCCTTGATCGCACGAAAAAAGGAATTGGGAGACAATGTGACCCCCGGCTCAAATAGTGCCATGGCCAGAAACCTTCATGTACTAGCGCAATATTTTGATCTTGCAGACTACAAGGAGGTTAGCGATGCCTTGCTCTTTGCCCTCATTGACCCCATTCTGCAATCGGGACAAACCAGTTTTTATTCCAATTGGGCCCGGCTATATCTGGAAAAGCTCCATAGCACCTACGAAATAGCGATCGTCGGTCCTGATGTCGAAGAAGAACTTCAAACGATGCAATCCACCTATCTTCCCAATGCGATCTTTATGGGTGGGACAGATGAGGGCACCCTTCCACTCTTGAAGGATAAGGCACAAGAAGGGAAAACCATGATCTATGTTTGTCAAAACAAGGTATGTCAACTACCCGTAGAAAGAGCCAGAGCTGCTCTTGACCAAATTTCTTATCTCTAATCATGGGAAGGCCAATCTAAGCCTTGAAGACTTAACCATTGATCTCCTACAATCGCACTGAGGGCAGACGACCCGGCTGTTGCTGTTGAAAATACTACGAACTGAGGAAACCAAAGGGCATCCGATCAAAACGATACCTTAGCGGCATCGATGAAGCAATCCATCTACATATTCGGTATGATCTTCCTGGGAATATTACTTCCTTTCGGGCATGAATGGGTATTTCTGATTCGCTACAATCTGATGGCGATGCTCTATTTTGCCTTTCTGAGCATACAGTTCGAATGGAAAATATTGCAATGGTCCCATCTATTCACCATGTTGCTAAATCTCGCTCTGCCATTGCTGTTTTTTGCAGTATTGCTTCCATTCGACCGCACCTCGGCTCTTGTCGGATTTGTAATAGGCATTTGTCCGACGGCTGCCGCTGCTCCTGTGCTTGCCCAGTTTTTGCGGTCCAACATAGGTTATGTCACGACCTCAGTGTTGCTCAGCAATCCCCTGGTGGCTCTGACCATTCCCTTTATTCTGCCCCAGCTGCTGGGAGTAGGATCGGAGGTGTCAGTTGGCGATGTTTTTCTTCCGGTAATGATGGTCATTGGTGTCCCTCTACTATTGAGTGTATTGACTCAGAGAACAAGTGTGATTCTCACCGAGAAGCTGCTTCATTTTCGGATGATATCTTTTTATCTATTCCTGCTCAATGTGTGGATCGGTAGCGGGAAGGCTACCCACTTTATTCTGCATGAGTCTGATGAAGCCATCACCAAAATCATGGCTATTGCCCTGATCACTGGGGTAGTTTGCTTCCTACAGTTTAAGATGGGCGAACTGCTGACTAGAGAGCCTATGAAGATCGCTAGTGGTTTAGCTCTGGGTCGAAAAAACACTATGTTTGGTTTATGGTTGGCGCTCACTTTTGTCGAACCCACGGTGGCACTTGGACCGATTTTCTACATCGTCTTCCAGAATTCCTACAACTCCTACCAGATATTGCAGATGGAAAGACGTCAAAAGGCAGTGAAGAATCTGGAGGTTTAAGTGAGAGCTGCTAAATACACCACTACAGATGCCGTATTTTCACCGGGCTGACCATCAGCGCGCCCCAAAGATGAGGCTCCCTATTCGCACCAAGGTGGATCCAGCTTCCAATGCCAGCATATAGTCTCCGGACATACCCATAGATAGTTCACAGAAAGAGTCATCTTCTGCAAACCATTTTCTTTTCGAGTCGTCAAATACATTCTTGAGCAGCTGAAACTCGCGGCTTATTTGTTCTCGGTCACTGACAAAGCTAGCCATGCCCATCAAACCAACGATCCTGGCATGGCCCAAATCCAGCTGCTCTATTTGTTGAAAAAGGTCATCCATTTGGGCAGGTAGGAATCCATACTTATTTTCTTCTTCCGCGATCTTCACCTGGATCAGTACTGAAATTTTGCGACCGTGCTCTCGCGCCCGTTTGTCTACTTCCTGGAGAAGTTTTACAGAATCGATCGAGTGAATCATCGACACGAACGGTGCAATGGATTTGACCTTCTTGCGCTGCAGGTGACCAATCATATGCCATTCAATATCCTTGGGCAAAAAGGATTGCTTTTCCACCATTTCCTGAGCTCGATTTTCACCAAACATGCGATGTCCAGCTTCGTAGACGCCCTTGATTTCCGCGACTGACTTGGTCTTCGAAACCGCCACGAGTCTTGCGCCAAAGGGTGCTAGATCTTCGAGAATTTTACCAACGGTTGTCATTGGGCTGCAAAAGTAGTGATTAATGAACTATAGGTTGGGGTGGGCAATATTGCACTAGTGCCGAAAATCTGAACTAGGCTGTCGTCCCATTCATTTGTGATTAGCGCCTGCACTTGCAGACGACATCTATTTAGCAGGTGCAAAGTGATGATGTTAGGACTAAGGGCTGCTCTATGAGTACAGCTTACTGCATGAAGTCAGCGCTCCCCCCGGCTCTTGTT
Organism: Saprospiraceae bacterium; assembly: GCA_965223025.1. Taxonomy (GTDB): domain Bacteria; phylum Bacteroidota; class Bacteroidia; order Chitinophagales; family Saprospiraceae; genus JABDMH01. The sequence continues at coordinate 1,355,165 of CBDCVP010000023.1, read as the reverse complement.
GTAACTATCCTTGATGACACGATAGCGTTTCTTGATAATCCTCCTATATCTCTTGTAATAGTCACGGTAATAACTTCTGCTCGATCGAACTCTGGTGCCACTCCCGTTTGAGACATGCTCACCCACCAGTTCACGAGTGGGATCCTGCTCACCAGGAAGGAATCCCTGTTCACGCATCCACAAGTCACTGTAGATCTTACTAAGGTATCGGCTACCATGATCTGCCAGCAATATCACCACCACATCGGAGGGTCTCAACTCTTCTTTCATCTGATATACTGCCTGCAAAGCAGCTCCACTAGAATACCCCACGAATAGTCCCTCCTCTTTGGCTATTTCTCTGACACGATGGGCGGCATCCATATCGGAAACCCTGGCAAACTCATCGATCACTGAAAAATCCACGTTTGCAGGGATGATCGTCTTGCCCAAACCCTCAATGCGTATGGGCTTAATGACACTGCGATCATACACACCGGTCTCGTGATATTTTTTCAAAACTGATCCGTGTCCATCAACAGCGATCACCTTGATCTCGGGATCTTGCTCTTTGAGGAATCTTCCCGTTCCAGAAATGGTTCCTCCCGTTCCTGCACAACACACAAAATGGGTGATCCTTTGGCTGGTTTGTTCCCAGATTTCGGGGCCCGTGGTCAAATAATGTGCCTCAAGATTATCGGTATTGAAATTTTGGTTGAGATAGTAGGAATTGTCAATGCTGGAACGCATCGATTTTGCCTGTGAATAGTACGATTTGGGATCCTCGGGTGCCACCTTAGCTGGACATACGATCACCTCTGCACCCAGGGCCTTTAAGCCTTGAATTTTCTCCTCGCTAGCCTTGTCAGTAATGGTCAAAATGCACTTGTATCCCTTGATGGCACAAGTCAAGGCCAAACTAAAACCTGTGTTTCCAGAGGTGGCTTCGATGATTGTTGCTCCCGGTCTAATCTTACCTGCCTGCTCTGCCTTAGCTATCATGTACCGTACAATTCGGTCTTTTGCTGAAAGCCCAGGGTTGTAAGCTTCTACCTTCGCCAACACGGTGGCGGGCACTCCTTGCAGTTGTTGTAGCTTGACCAGCGGTGTATTTCCAATGGTTTCTAATACACTATCTAAGTACATAGGCAACTTTTTAGGCAATAAAACTCGGAAATCGTCCTTTTACAATTCCAACATCAAAGGTCCCCTTTTTCCCCGATATCTCCGCATAAATGCAGTCATTTCTTTAAGTCATCGGAGGCATACATGCAGCATATCATTTCACCTTATACATTAAGCAGATACACACATCTAACTCACAACCAGCCTATTGACAATTTTATCAATCCGGGCCTCCAAATAGTTAATTGATTTTAACACTTTTTGATCCGATTTGCGATAGACCAGGTAGTGATCTCCCTTTCGTACAATCTCACCTACCATATTTTTGTGCTGTCTATAGTACTCCAATGTGGCTTCGGCCTCCTCCAATGATTGACAAACCTTACTCATATTGGAACGCTGAACCTCATCAAAAATCTCCTTGAATTGATTGCCCAACCCAAACTCCAGAATGGCGCCAGAAAGCACATACTGCAGATCCGCAAAAGCGTCCGCAGCTTCTACAAGATCTCCTGCAGCTATGGCTTCTTTTAATTCAGCTAATTCTTCCTCCAGCAGATTGATGCGCAATCGGCATCGATCCTTATTGGGAATCGATGGCTCATCCAAGACTGGGAGGTCAAAAGTATGATGAAAGGCAGCTACACCGGTGAGGGCGGCGGGTTCGTCAAATTTTTTCATAACATGATTTGTTCAGAATGCTCCCAATGTATTATAATATTCATAAATATTTATGCTATACTTATCCACATACCGTTGAGAAAAGTGTAGTAATGCACCGCTCATTCGCAGAAGTTCTCACTGATCTTCGTAGAAAACATTGTGAGTATGGCTCTTAAGATAGGACTGACAGGGGGCATTGGGGCAGGCAAGTCCCTGGTAGCCTCTTTATTTGAGATGTGTGATGTACCGATTTACTTTGCCGATGACCGAGCCAAACGACTGATGGTACAGAATGCTGAACTTAAGCGGGATATTACAAGAATACTGGGCAGGGAGGCTTACCAGTCCGATGGCAGTTTGAATCGTAGGTTCATTGCAGCAAGGATTTTTGGGGATCACTTTATCCTATCAAAGTTAAACAGCCTTGTTCATCCCCGGGTGTCGGCTGACTACCAGCAATGGCATGACAGGCACCAAGACTATCCATACACCCTGGAAGAGGCAGCTTTGCTATTTGAAGGTGGCGGATACCTGCAGATGGACGCAGTCATCCACGTCCATGCGAGATCCTCGGTGCGGATCGATCGGGTGATGAAAAGGGATGGTATAGATCGCGAAACGGTACAAAGGAGGATCGATAATCAATGGCCCGAAGAGCGACGATTGATGTTGGCAGACTTCACCATCTATAACAATGGAACTTGTCTCCTCATTCCGCAAGTTTTTCACCTACATCAGCGTTTTCTAACCAGCTGAGTATAAATGTAATCTTATGCCTGAAGGTAACTGGACTGCTACTGAATTGATCGATCTTGAGCATCAATTTGGTGCACACAATTATCATCCGCTACCGGTAGTGCTGAACAAGGGTGAAGGGGTCTTTCTTTGGGATGTGGACGGCCAGCGGTACTACGACTATCTTTCCGCCTACTCTGCAGTCAATCAGGGGCATTGCCATCCTTACATTGTGGAAGCCCTGATCAATCAAGCAAAGAAGCTGACTCTGACATCACGAGCTTTTCACAATGACCAACTGGGCCCGTACGAAGCATTTGCCACCCGTTACTTTGGCTACGACAAGCTTCTCCCGATGAATAGCGGTGCCGAAGCGGTGGAAACAGCCATCAAGCTCTGCCGGAAGTGGGCATATACGGTCAAAGGCATCCATCCTCCGAAAGCCAAGATCATATTTGCCAGTGGCAATTTTCATGGCAGGACCCTGGGGGCCATCTCAGCGTCGATTGATCCGTCTAGTACATCTGGCTATGGACCCTACGTACCAGGCTACGAGATCATTCCTTATGACGACCTGCCAGCACTGGAAGAGGCAGTTTCGATCCCCGACGTAGCTGGCTTTATCGTGGAGCCCATCCAAGGAGAAGCAGGTGTTGTGTTACCTTCCGATGACTATTTATCTTCAGCATTTTCCATCTGTCGTTCCCACGATGTGTTGTTTATTGCAGATGAGGTACAGACTGGCATTGCCAGAACTGGTCGTCTATTGTGTTGTGATCATGCGGGTATAAAACCAGATGTTCTTATCCTTGGCAAAGCATTGTCGGGAGGGATCTTACCTGTCTCGGCAGTGCTGGCAGACGATGATATCATGTTATCGATTAAACCGGGAGAGCACGGCTCAACTTTCGGTGGCAACCCACTTGCATGCGCCGTGGCCATTGCTTCGCTGGAGGTGGTAGAAAAGGAAGGACTGGCAGAGAATGCCGACAAGATGGGCGCAATTTTTCGTGCTAAAATGAGCGATTTGATGAAGGAGAGTGACTTGATAAAACTCGTCCGTGGTAAAGGCTTACTGAATGCGATTGTGATCAATGATGATCCTTCTTCAGATACAGCATGGAATATCTGCCTTGCGCTGAAGGAAAATGGACTGCTTGCTAAACCCACTCACGGCAACATCATCAGATTTGCCCCTCCCCTGGTGATCTCGAAAGATCAGATGAATGAATCCTGTCAAATAATCGGAGATACCATCAATAACTTCCAATAAGTCAACGTTAGAGAGTCGTAACCGCTATAAAAAGACATAAATGAACGATCGTTCTACCCTTCTTATTAGATAATTATCTAATTCATATTATCCTAGTAATCTTTACCTTTACTGAAAGAAGACGTTAATTTTTTCTAAATTCGTCAGCTGGAAGCAATTGAATTTGATGTCGTAGCTTTTGAACACTAGGAAAATCCAATTAACTATGATGAGGAAGCATGCCTTACTAAGCATCTTCGTTCTCTTCCTCCCACTCTGTATAGCGGCTCAACGCACTACGGTTTACACGGAAGCCAACGCAAACTTCAAGAAGGGGCTGGAGCTATTTGACCTAGGTGTCTATGGTGTAGCCCAGGCTGAATTTGGAAAAGTATTGGAAAAACTCACTCCAGTCAATGAGCCTGAATACCGCATCATCAAAAAAAAGGCCGAGCTGTACTATGCCCGGGCAGCTGTGCGTCTTGACCAGCCAGATGGTCAGAAACTAATGCTAGACTTTGTACGTAAGCACCGTCCTGACCCAACTGCCAATAGAGCACTACTGGAGTTGGCAGATTACTATTACAATAGTCGAAAATACGACCAGGCCATCGAGTTTTTTGCCATGATGGACCAGCGCGGATTTACTCAGGCCGAAAGATCGGAGATTACCTTCAAACACGCATACTGTCTATTTGTGAGAAAGAGATACGATGAGGCAAAAGCTAAATTTGCCACCATCATGGACTCTGAAGGGCCCAACTACTTTGCCAGTAACTATTACTATGGTATGACCTCCTTCTACGGCAAAGACTATGACGGTGCCATTAAGAGCTGGAAAATTGCTGAAAAGGATCCCCTGTACAGCAAGAGCATCCCTTACTATATTGCGCAGATCTATTTCAAACAGCAGGCATACGAGCAATTAATCGAATATGCTACTGGTTATGTAGATCAAAGGGGTATTAGGAATCAGACGGAACTCCATCAGTTGATTGGGCAAGCTTTTTTTGAACTTGGTGACTATGAAAATGCCCGTATTCATCTGACATATTTTGAGCAGCATTCACGAAAACTCAGAGTTGAAGATTTTTATCAGTTGGGTTTTGTGCAATATAAAACGGGAAGCTACAAGGAATCGATAGAGAGCTTTAAGGAACTTGGTGATGAGGACACCGAGTTGGGTCAATCCGCTATGTTTTATTTGGCAGATGCCTATCTGAAAGTAGGTGATCGGGCTTCAGCCCGCAACGCTTTTCACAAGGTATCCAAGCTGGCTTTTGATCCAGCCATGCAGGAGGAAGCCTTGTTCAACTTTGCCAAGCTCTCAGTAGAGCTGCATTTTGATAGGGACGCCATCCATGCTCTGCGCAGCTTTCAACCCATCTCAAAGTATTACACAGAGTCGCAAGATCTGCTGAGTGAAACGCTGGTCAACACCAATGATTACAAAAGTGCGATCAGAATCATTGAGGGATTGCCAGATCAAACACCACGCATCAAAGAAGCTTATCAAAAAGTTACTTATTACCAAGGATTGCAGGACTATGTCGGCAGACGCTTTACCGATGCCATTCGCTATTTTGAGAAGTCCCTCCAGGTGCCCATCGATGTTCGAATTAAAGCATTGGCCACCTTTTGGACCGGAGAAATTCATCACTATCAGAAGAAATATGGCATCAGCAAGGGGGATTTCGATCGCTTCATCACCCTTGCCACCTCGACCTCCCAACTTCCTTCCTCCTCTTCTTTGGCCACGGCTCACTATACCCAGGGATATAACTATATCAAGACGGACGACTACACCAATGCGCTCAAGCATTTTGAAAACAGCATTCGACAAATCTCGGCGACGGAAGGTGCATCACCGGTGCTTTCAAAACAAATACTACCCGATGCACTTCTCAGAGCTGGTGATTGCAACTTCAAGCGCAATCGCTATCAGCCTGCCCTATCGCATTACGATCGCGCCATCTCCCTTGAAGCCCCTGGTTTTGAATATGCGATTTTTCAAAAAGCCGTCATCCAAGGTCTGCAGGGATATCCAACTGCCAAACTCAATACTTTGGAGCAGCTTGTCAACCATCATCCTAATGCAGCCTATGCCGATGATGCACTCCTCGAAATGGCCAACACTTATCAAGATTTGAGACGTCTTGAAGATGCCATAGATCCTTTGGAGCGCCTTGTTTCTCAATACCGGGGAAAATCAAATCTTATCAATACCGCCTATCTGAAGTTAGGCTTGATCACGTACAATCTGGGTGATCCCGAAGGAGCCCTGGTCTATTACAAAACGATCTTTAAAAACAATCCATCTTCACAAGAAGCTAAAGATGCCATGGCCGCCATCGAAGAAATCTATGTACAAGATTTGGGTAGACCAGACGAGTACGTGGCTTTTGTGGAATCCATCCCCGGTTACAAAGTCAGTGGAGGAGAAAGAGATTCGCTCAACTACGCAGTGGCTCAGCGATTATACGAAGCTGCAGACTACGAGAGAGCCATCAAAGCCTTCAGTGATTACCTGACAAAATATCCCAATGGTTTTCACCTACTAGATGCCTATTACAATCGTGCAGAATCGCAGAGCATATTAAAGCAATTTGATGACGCTCTTGCCGGCTATGAGTTTTTAATACAAAAAGGGCAAAGTCGATATTATCAGCCTAGCCTGGAAAAGGCAGGATTGATCAGCTATAACCATTCAGAGTCCTTTGGCCGCGCATACGAATATTTTGCCAAACTCGAATCGTTGACCAATGACCAGCAGCTGAAGTTTGAAGCACAACTCTATGCCATGCGTGCTGCTTATCGATCTGGCAAGAAGACTGCTGCTTCGACCTATGCCTCTAAAGTCATGTCCAATCCCAGTGCTACTAAGGAAGAGCTAGCAGTAGCACAATTCTATCGAGGTAAGATCTCCTTTGAAGAAAAGAAGTACGCGGAAGCCCTTGCCTTGTTCAAGGAAGTACTGGCGCATTCAAACGATGAAAACACCGCCGAAGCTAGATACCTGATTGCTAATATTCATTATTTAAATCGAGATATCGACCTCGCCGAGGAGGCATGCCGCAAGTCTTATAGCGAAAGTGGCGCTTATCCTTACTGGGTGGCGAGGAGTTTGATACTATTGAGCGACATCCTGGTGGAAAAGCAGGACTACTTTAATGCCAAGGCAGCCTTAGAGGCAGTCATTGACAACTTTAGTGAAGACGAATCATTGGTAGAAAGCGCCAGGGCAAAGGTAAAGGAAATCGAGCGGGAAGAAGCGAGATCGAACCGGATTACTACAGAAGATGATGAATCAACTTCTTCTACCATCGATGGCAATAACTAGCATCATGTTTCAGACCTATCTATTACGACTTAGAGCCGCTTCTCTTGAAAGCACCCTTCATCGAAATCTTTTGAAACACCGCACTATGGATATGGATAAACTAATGAAAGCTGCCAAGATCCTTTGCATGGGTATGATGCTGCTCCATGGTCTGCCCAGCCTTGCTCAACAATTGCCGTCTGAAAAAGTAGAGGTGGTGAAAAATTTTGAGGCAAGATTGGCAGATGCCAATAAGATCAAATTGGAACCGGAGGCTGATGTGAAGGAAGTTCGCGAACAGAAGTTTAGCTATGAAATTATGGAAAAGGTGCTACCCATAGAGTACCTGCCACCCACCATTAAGTCAATCTCAGTGAGAACCGAAGAATTGCCAACTGCATACAATGGTTTCGCCAAGGTGGGCTTCGGATACCCATTATCTCCTTATTTAGATGTGGGATATCGGTTTGACCAAGGTACAGGATCTCATTTGCTGACGAGACTAAGCCATCATTCCGCTAATGACAATAACATTGAAAACCAACGATTCTCAGACACTGACCTGCTGCTGAAAGGGACCTATCAGTCAGATTATGGATTTGCGGTGGATGGCAAAGTAAATATTAGCCTTGACCGAAACTACTTCTATGGCTACAACCGTGAAGACACCTCTACCTATACCAAGGAAGACGTACAGAACAAACTGAATATCTACGAAGTTGGCGCAGAAATTTACAATGGCACCGAATCCAGTGCCAAATTAAACTACTGGGTGGGCGTAGATGCATATGCCCTAGCCAATAATTTCGCTACCAGAGAGACGGGATTAAACCTGGATCTAGGCCTCACAAAGTGGTTTGGAGATAGTCCACTGACCATTGCCTTGGGTACTGATCTGACACGTCTCAAAGACACAACCATCCAAAAATTAAATAACTTCTACGCGAATCCCTCCTTCAGCTTTGGCACGCAGAGTGTTCGACTTAAGTTTGGTGCCCGCATGGAAACTTCAAATGAAGCCTATTTCTTTTATCCAGATGTAGAAGTGCTGCTTAACGTTGCTGGCAACAATCTATCGATCTTCTTTGGAGCAGATGGTGGCCTGCGTAAAAACAATTATCGGATTCTTTCCGAGTACAACCCCTTCCTCGTCAGTGAGCTCACTGACATGAGAAACAGCAGTTACTACGACTTTTACGCTGGGATCAAAGGCATTGTATCGGGCCTCGAATATAGTGTACAGGGAGGATATAAACCAACCGATGATCTTGCACTGTTTCAGACCAATCTCGATAAACCGTGGATGCGTTTTGATGTGCTGTATGACACCGTCAACATCATTTACTTCAAGGGATCTGTAAAGGGATCTGTACTTTCAAATCTGGACTTGTCAGCCAGTGCTGTGTACAACCTCTATGATACTAAGCACGAGGAAGAAGCTTGGTATCTACCTCAGTTGCAAGCTAATGTCGGTGTGGCATACCTCGCATTTAATCAACAATTAAGACTCAAAGCGGATGTTTTTGTCAAGGATCCAGTGGCTTTTGAAGACGACTTACCATTTGGAGATGAGCCAAATCTGTTGCTTGATGTGAGTCTCGGTGCTGATTTCTTTTTCACTGAAAATGTTGGCGTTTTTGTCCATCTAAATAATCTATCTGCCAATAACTATCGTCGATGGTATAACTATCCCACTTATGGTCTAAATGTCTTAGGCGGCATTACGGCGCGTTTCTGATCCTATCTCCAACGGCTCTGAGGTCATTTTTTGTAAAGTTGAGGTGCAATGCAACCCTTTGCTGTTACAGGATGTCTTTTAGTTAATTGATTTGTTTCGTTCATCAACCCAAGGGCAGCAGTCTGATCCTATCCCATAGATCTGTTTGGCCACATTGGGTTACAAAAAATCTTCAGTGAAAAACTTCTATTGTTTACTGTTCTTCTTAGTGACCACAGCCAGTTACACCTTCGGCCAAAATTTTTGGAAGTCAGGCATAGTGGGTGAAGGCTCTACTACCTCCAAGGAATTCAGCGTATCCGATTTTGATGGTATCAGAAATGGCTTTGCTTGCCACGTGATTCTGACACAAGGACCTACTTTCAAAGTCACCGCCGAAGGACAACAGAATGTGCTCGACAATCTGATTCTGGACGTTCGCGACAAGACCTTGACCATTAAATATGATCGACCTGTGAAGCGAGCGGCGAGGGTTAACATTTCTATCACCATGCCAGACTTAGAGCTGGTCGCACTTAGTGGCTCAGGTAGCATCGAAACCACCAGACATTTTGCCGATCTTGATGATCTTGACATCAGGGTATCGGGTTCTGGCCGCATTAATTTGGACATTGAAGCAGAAGATGTCGATAACCGGATCAGTGGATCAGGTTCTATCACCTTGCTGGGATCAGCGGAGCATGTGGTGGCCCAAATCAGTGGATCCGGAAGACTAAAGGCAGAAGATCTAAGGGCACAAACGGGTAAGTTTTCGATCAGTGGATCAGGACATGCATATGTACATGTCGACGATGAGATCGATGCAAACATTTCAGGAAGTGGCCACGTAAAGTACAAAGGAGCAGCAGACAAAGTTAAAAGCCGCGTGTCGGGATCGGGCTCCTTGCGAAAGATTTAGTCTGACTAAACGGGGAGTAATTAGCTGCTGCTCCCGGGAGTTGGGATAGATAGATTGCCCAGATTCATGCTATCTTTGGAGATCGCAATGAATCATCAGCCATCATATCGGCGCATCGTCATCAAAGTAGGTACAAATGTACTGTCTACCGACACCGGATTGCTTGATGATCAGGTAATCTCAAGCTTGGTGGACCAAATTAGCATGGTCAAGTCGAAGGGCATCGAGATCATCATGATCAGCTCCGGTGCTGTGGGTGCGGGTCGTGGTATTTTCAAACCAGAGTTGAGTCTATCGAAGGTTAAAAATCGGCAGTTGTTGGCTTCGATTGGTCAGCCGAAGCTCATCAATCGATACGTAGAGCTTTTTCAAGACAAGGAGCTGTTTGTAGCCCAGATATTGGCTACGAAAGAGGACTTTAGAGATCGGCATCATTACCTCAATATGCGCAACTGCTTTGAGGCCTTGATGACGGAAGATGTCATTCCAATCGTCAATGAAAATGATGTCATTGCCATCGATGAACTCATGTTTACCGACAACGACGAACTCGCAGCACTGGTGGCTTCGATGATTGGTGCAGATGCTATGATCATCCTGACCAATGTTGATGGCGTCTTTGATCGAAACCCAACCTCAGGAGAGGCCAAACTACTGCGAAGCATCACCCCAGATCACGATGCATCGAGTCTGCGATTTTCGCAGGTAAAATCTTCGTTTGGGAGGGGTGGTATGCACACCAAATACCGGGTGAGTAAAAAGCTCGCCAGCACCGGGATAGATGTTCACATTGCCAACGGGAAAAAGCGTGATGTATTATCCGCCATCGTGCTCAAACAGATCTTTCATGGCACGCATTTCCAGAGAAGCAAAGGGGTGTCACCAGTCAAGAAATGGATTGCCTACCAATCGGATAATGGACACGCCGTGGTGCAAGTGAATCAAGGCGCAAAGGCCGTACTGACCGACACCAGCCGCGCCACCTCCCTCCTACCCATAGGGGTAAGCAGCATCTCAGGTGATTTTGACAAAGGCGATGTAGTGAGAATCATTGACGAGCAAGGTGCGTTACTTGCTTTGGGTATTGCCCAGTACAATGCTGATCTTGCACGCAAATACCTGGGCCAGAAAGGATGCAAGGCACTTGTGCATTATGATTATTTATACCTTACGAACGAAAATGATTGAATCGTGCAAACACAGACAATGACAAACCATGTCACTCTGGGATTAAACCAGCTCAGAGAGGCCGCAAGAAGATCGGCAAGGCTTTCTGATGATCAAATCAGGAATATCTTACACGAGTTGGCCGACTTGACGCATGCCTCTCATCAAAAGATCTTAGTGGCCAACCAAAATGATTTAGATCGCATGGATACAAAGGATCCAAAGTACGATCGACTACTACTGAATGAGGAGCGACTATTGCAAATCGAACATGACTTGCGGTTTGTGGCAGGACTGGAGAGTCCGCTAGGTAGAATTCTGGAAGAGAGAACCGTCGATTCAGGCCTGCATCTTAGAAAAATGTCTGTACCATTGGGAGTGGTGGGTATCGTGTACGAGTCTCGCCCCAATGTGACCTTTGACGTTTTTGCCTTGTGCTTGAAATCTGGAAATTGTGTCGCCCTCAAAGGTGGTAGTGATGCACACTATTCCAACATGGCCATCGTAGAGCTCATTAAGCAAGTACTCAAGCCATATGATCTCGAAGCAGCAGTATATCTAGCTCCCAGTGGTAGGGACTCACTACCTCAGATTTTAGATGCTACTGAGATCATCGACATCATCATACCCAGAGGCAGTCAGGGACTGATTGATTTTGTGAGGGCACACTCCAAAGTACCAGTGATCGAGACCGGTGCCGGAATCGTACACACGTATTATGATAAGAGTGCAGACTTGGCGATAGGAAAGGCAGTCATCTCCAATGCCAAAACCAGAAGAGTGAGTGTATGTAATGCGCTAGATACACTGCTGATACACCAGGATCGGATCGACGATCTACCGGTCCTTTTGGATGGTTTGGATGCCAGGTATGGCCTGGAGGTCTTTGCCGATACACGTGTCTACGATAAACTGTCATCTTCTTATGATAGAGCATTACTGCATAGAGCCAGTGCATCACATTTTGGTACCGAGTTTCTCTCCATGAAATTGTCCATCAAGACGGTAGATGATTTGGACAGTGCATTGGATCATATATCGAAATACAGCTCAAAACACAGTGAAGCCATCATTGCTGCGGATGAAGAGGCCATCAAGAGGTTTTTTCAAGAGGTTGATGCAGCAGCTGTGTATAGCAATGCATCAACGGCCTTTACGGACGGTGGTCAATTTGGTTTAGGTGCAGAGATCGGTATCAGCACGCAGAAATTACATGCCCGGGGACCGATGGGCCTGGATGAATTGACGAGTTATAAGTGGTTAATCACCGGCAATGGTCAAATCCGTCCCTGACAATCAAACCGGACTCCATTTTACAAAGTCTGAAAGATGCCGGCTGGAACTTTCAACCGCAGACCAGTAGCCCTATATGTAATGCTTACCTTAGAATTGAGAGGTTCTTGAATCTCCAAAGGACAGCCAATGATTCTACTCATGTTGATACCTAGAACATATCCCCCTGCGACTCCAAGGTCGTCGGTCACGTATAATACATATTTTCGCTCCTGTGGCTCCGCTTCGTTAGGAGCGTAAAACGACTCCAGGACCTCCGTCCTGTAGCATAGAAATCCTTCAATCAGCTTGGTATCTGACTTATCAGTGGTCACTCGATAGTCCATATACCCTTCCTCAGCATTCCCTTCGAGAAAATAAGCTTGTTCTTTGATTCCCTCGTGATCCCTGGATATGAGCTGATTAGAGGAAGGAACGATCAGATAGGCATTGACCAGTTCTCGATCTACTTTCTCATGGATCATGATGGAGTCCGTACTGAAGTACACGCACTTCGACTTAGTCGTTGCCAATGAGGCAAAATGCTCGATATATTCCTTAGTGGTCTCGTCAAGAGCGATGCTGTCGCTACCCATTTCACGTGATAAGTAACTCACCAGCGAATCGACATAGGTCTCCACTTTGGGCTGAGGAAAATACTCAAGACAGTATTTTCCCGTGAGGACTTGTTGTCCTTGCACGTGAAAATAGAAGATGCAAGAGATAGACAAAGTTAAAAGCCGTTCTTTCATAAGTGATGACGATAAAGAAATTGATGACGGTGTACAAAGATACCAATAACCTGATTTTGATGATTTTAGTACATGAAACATGAGAAGATGTTGAATAATTATGCATTAGACTTGTTGGCGCTGACATCTAATCATCTGTGACATCCATCCCTTGACGATGTTGTCTACCAGCATAGGTCTATTGCCCTGAGCCTTCCGACAAGGGCTTGGCTGATGAGGATGTTAAAATTACGGACATTCATTCAGTGGGTATTGGAAGATTTCTACTCTTATCAGATTGCTTGATCCCTGATTTTCAGCCGATTGAGAAAATATAAAGATCCCCCAAAAGCCATTCTACCTTGGTTATCTTCGCAGCGGAGGACCAGTTTAGGGGAGCATCGCACAAAGCATGGTCAGTAAACCGGCAGAATATCAGCACCAACAATGGAGGGGATAATCTGGTTAAGATCTATTGCCATCTCAAACTTATGCATCCTGATATTCCAGTATGAATTTGGATAAGTTTTGCCCTTTTCTCAATCCCAATTTTCTACGTAACCGGTAACGTGCTACCTCTACTCCCCGCAGTGATATGCCTAGTAGGTTGGCAATGTCCTTAGTACTGAAGTTAAGACGCAGAAAAGCGCATAGCTTTTGTTCATTAGGTGAAAGGTCAGGGAACTGGCTCCTTATCTGGTTTAAGAAACCGCCATGAACCTGATCAAAATGATATTCAAATTGCTCCCAATCCTCCTGAATTCTTAATGTAATATCTATTTCCTTCACGATTTTCTCCAAAGCTTGCTTCGTATCTGCAAGTTGGCCCGATTGCCTTACATGTTTCAGCTTTGCTTTGATCGATTCTATGAATTCGTTCTTAACTACCAAATTCATAGTTGAGGCTGCAAGGAGGTTATTGATATGCTGTAATTCACTTTGCATTTTCTCAGCTTTCAGCTGCTGAAGCTCTTTTTCTTTCTGCTTCTCTATCTCATTGAGTTTCTGTTGCTTGGTGGCTAATTCAATTCGTTTGGCATTCTCCAGTTCCTGCGCTTTTCGCTTGTATCGTACTTTCTGAAATCTATAGACAAATACAAATAGTAAGATGCCAAAGATCACGTAAAGCATCTTTGCAAAATTACTGCTGTAAAATGGTGGTCTTACGGTCAAAATCAGCTCTTGAGCACTGGTCACCTCTCCAAGGTAATTTCGAGCCTGTGCCACGAATTCATAGGTACCCTCCTGAAGATTAGTATATTCCTTACTAGTGGAATTGGTCCATTGCCCATAATCATCGTCAAACCCTCTGAGAAAGTATCGAAATTGCTGATTAGCCAGGTTCTTATATTGGAATGACTCGACATCAATCTTTAGTACTTTGGTTCTAGGACCGACTACAAGGTTGCCAATATTCTTGGGCTTGTCTTCAAACGGTTTTTGACGGTATAAGGCTTTATTTTCAGTGACACTAAACACCTGGCTTATGAGCAGTGATTCCTCAATTTTTGCGGTGATTTCTAGTGAAGGATTATAGTTAATGAACCCCTCATTAGCTGAAAATAATATGCCGTGCTGAGTGTTTACCGAAACATTCAATAGATCATTATTGAGGTGATAACGAAGTTCATACAACGAAGAAGGTATCAACTGGTAATTGTTTGCGCTGATTTGTTTAAAAAAACCAACACTATTTTCTGTTACAATGTGAACATTATTCTTGCGATCTTGCGCAAAAAGATACACAGGTTGCGTCCCAATCGCTTCTGTGAAATGACCATTTTGCACATTGCAGTTTATGGGATCTAGTTGCCATAAACCCTTGTTAGAAGCGAGGTGTAGTTCATCTCCAATCCGCCCCAAAATGATTTGTTCATTGATCGGCAATTGGCAATCATCTGAAACATTGACTGGAGCAGCATACGTCAAATCATCTGACAGACCAACTTGATACAACCCCTTGTAATATTGTCCAACCCAAATTCTGCCCAATTGATCTTCTTCAAAAAAGCGACTAGAAGCATCGAATCCTTGTATTTCATGCAAAGGTTTCAACTGCTGGTTTTCGTCGACTTGAAACAAGTACAAACCTGAGTAGGTACCACCAATAGCGTATTTGGGGTTGGACTGTAATTGCTTTACCTTCCACAATCCATCGGTCCTTGCAATGCGAACGGCGGCATCCTTATTCATGAGAAATAACCCCGTGTGATGACCCGCGTAGAGTTTTCCGGCAATTTCTTGTAGACCGTAGGCCGGTCCTTCAGTTCCTGGGAGAAATACTGGTTCTGTGGCATTGCCCGCAGCATAATATATTCCATTCGAGCTTGTATAATAAGCACCATCGATATTCTCAAAGGCTTCGTAGCCGCTACCTTGAATCTCAACCAACCTGATTGGGGAATTGATGTGTATCAGGGCTATCCCGTTTTGCATTCCGATCCAGAGATGGCCCGAATAGTCCTGATAGGATCGCAAACAGGCATTAGATTGTAGACCATCCGCAGCGCTGATATTCTCCAACTCATTTGATTGGGCATCGTACAAAAACACCCCTGAAGTCTGAGTAGAAATCACCAATCGAGTGTCCGACAGTTGAAGGACATGATTGACGTAGGTCCCTTTCAAGGCTTCAACCAGCTTCGGAAATCTTGCCTCAGCACCATAGGATGTGACAAATTCAATTTGTCCTGAATTGTAAAACACAAGATATCCATCATCCAGAGGTGTGATCCCGGCAATAGTCTGGTTGACCTGGATTTGCGGTAGGGATCGGATCAGCTTGTCATCCTCCAGTTCAAATAGTTGTCCGTGCTGGCTTTGAGAGAAAAGCTTACCCCCAGGGTAAAAAGATCGATTTAATCCGTTGGGATGTTGTATAACCTCAATGGCTGCACCATCGTAGATGTAAATTCCCTGAAAAGTACAGAAGAAAACTTTCGAGTCAGATAAGTAAACATCCCAAACTTCATCAAAGTCGCCTGCTTCTTCAGGGATCTGATCATGGAGGGAGATGTAGTTCCAATCCTCCTCAAAATATCCAAATGCCCCCTGCGACCCCACATAGAGACGATTGTTTCTTTCATCAAATGCCAGGGATCTTTTCTTGATACCGGTCTTAAAATCATGGGTTTTCCACTGAGTACCGTTATAGGATAGGACACCAAGATTGTTGGCAACAAATAGAGTCATGTCCCGGTTTTGGGCAAAATCAATATTCTGAATCCCAGCTCGATAATCGGTCGGAGTGAAATTCTGTACAACATACTTAGCAGGATTAGCTTGAGCTGGATTAAGTAAAAGGTAGCAGCTGATCAGCAGCAAAAAGCCCTTGTAGAAGTAGCTGTAAAATGCGATGTGCAATTTCATACATCACCAATATAGCTAATTATCAGGGTTTTATGTATTTCCATGGGATAGAGTGATGTATTCTTTTGAGAATATGATGAAAGAAATGATGAGTTTATTGCTTTCTCTGAAATCGTGAATCTAGTCTTGCTATAGACTAACTTGGGGAGCAAGTCAATCTCGAACAATACCCCTTCATCCGACTTTAAAATTGAAATGCAATGAAAAAGATCTGCTTGCCCACTATCCTCCTTTTATATGCCATGTCAATTTTTGCTCAGGTCGATCAGGTGTCACTGCTCAGCGACAACAGCGGTGTACGATTGGTCGTAAACGGAAATGATTTCATGATCAATGGTATAAACTGGGATTTCATACCGATTGGCACCAATACAGTGAATGCAGATTTCTGGAACAAATCTGACGAAATCATCATGGCCGGGTTGGATTCAGAGATGTCCCTTCTGAAGAACATGAATGTGAATGTGATTCGTCAATACACCGGGGTGCCGGCGAGATGGATCAAGTACATCTATGAGAAGTATGGCATCTACACTATGCTCAATCATTCCTTTGGTCGATATGGCCTTACCCTGGATGGAGTCTGGACACCCATCACCGATTACGCAAACCCACGTACTCAAGAACATCTCTTGACTGAAGTGGAACAACTCGTCAGAGAATTCAAAAATACGCCGGGCCTACTGCTGTACCTATTAGGAAATGAGAATAACTACGGGCTTTTCTGGGCTGGGGCAGAAACAGAGGATTTCCCCGATGATGAGGACGAAAAGCAGTTTATTGGCGAGCAACGTGGCAGGCCTATGTACAGATTGATGAACGAGGCTGCCAAGCTCATCAAAAGCATGGACTCATCACATCCTGTCGCCATATGCAATGGTGACGTGCTATTTATTGACATAGTGGCCAAAGAGTGTGCCGATGTGGATATTTACGGGACCAATACCTATCGTGGAGTGTCTTTTGGCGACATGTTTCAAGTGGTAAAAGACAAACTGAATAAACCAGTCATGTTTACCGAGTTTGGCGCGGATGCTTTTAATGCCATTGACAATGCCGAGGATCAAAAGGCACAGGCTTACTACAACCTTGCAAACTGGAGGGAGATCTATGAAAATGCAGCCGGGTTGGGAAAAACTGGCAATTCCATTGGGGGGTTTACCTTCCAGTTTAGCGACGGCTGGTGGAAATTTGGTTTCAATGACCGCAAGAATGCTGACATTCATGACAACGACGCTTCATGGGCAAATGGGGGCTATGCCATTGACCTGGCTCCAGGAGAGAATAATATGAATGAAGAGTGGTTTGGTATCTGTGCCAAGGGTCCAACCAATGAAAGAGGTCTGTATGATCTCTATCCCAGGGCCTCCTATTATACGCTTCAAGAAGCACATGCGCTGAATCCCTACGCCCCGGATATGACACTCGACTTACTGGGCAGACACTTTGACAACATTCACGTGATGGAGGCAGTACTTCGAGCTCGCGGAGATAAGGCCGCATTGGAAAGTCAAGGCACCAAAAAGATACGGCTAAGTAATTTAAGAGCAGAGTTCACAACGTTTAATACTGGTGGCAGTTTGATTACCACACCAGATGAGCCAGATCCAACTGGTGACATGTTTCCCAACCAACTTGGCTTCGACCACATGCAGTCCTTTTTTATTGGGGTCGAGGGAAATCCCGCACCCAATATGCGAGCGAATGTCAAAGTAAGCGTCTTGGGTAATGTGGCCGAAAATCCGATCGATGAGATCTTCTATGAAAACCGAGGACGCACCCGCGCAGTCAATGCAGTCGATGGACCCTTTGAGATTACAGACTTGGATCGTGTAAAAGTGTACAACGCTGAGTTCGAATGGAAAGCAAAAGAATTTGACGCTAGGGGATTCTATCGGACAGGTCATTACCACTGGGGATATGAGGGTGATTTCTTCGGCCTTTATCCCGAGGCCAACTATGGCCCGAACCTAGATATCTATCAGGGTGAGATATTAGGTGTCGAATTAGATGGAAAAAAAGCACTGAAAGGGTGGAAGGCAGCCTTTGGTCCACAATTGTGGTGGGGCGCAAATCCAGCGCTATTGCTTAAATATGGCAGGCATCTAGGCCATTGGGGGCTAACAGCTATTTACCATGAAGACGTGGGTGATGTTGGAGAAGCAGTTTCTTCGATTGCTGTTCCCATTCCCCAAACCCGAAGAGTGACTCTTCACGCCGAGAGGACCTTTGGGTCATTCAAGTTGCAGATAGGGGGTATTTGGGCCGGTAATCCACTCAATGGAAGGATATTTCAGGTAACTGAAGGAGTGGACGGTAATTATTCTGTGTTGGAAGATAAGATCGCTCCAAGAGACAATTGGGGTGGAAAGGCCAAACTTACCTTTTCGAAAGGTTCCTTCAACTGGTATGCCCAGGGAGCCGTTCAGGGCTTGGTAGCCAATGGTGGGGTGGATCAAACTCAAACGTTTACTGGCTGGCGACTTAAAGACATTGGAAGTGGCAACCAGGCCAATTTCTTTACCGGATTCACCATGATGATGGGCAAACTTCAAATAGCACCCAATTTCCTTTGGCAGAAACCGATTGTCGGTCCTATGCCCAATGATGTAGAGGCACCCGGAAGGCTAAGGAATATTCAGGATGATCCTTTCGCCGTCAGAGCTAATAGAGAAACCACGGCCGGAGAAATACTATTCACTTACGATCCTACCCCTGAAACTTGGATGTACGCATGGGACAATGACATCTCAGAGGATGCAAAATTTGCCATCAATGCTGGGTTCGTCTATCGGCATCATCCGACAACGCAGGACGCGGCCATTGGATTCCTAAGCAATAGGATTCAATTTGCATTTCCCAAATCCGTGCCGGCGCAAGATTTATGGGAAGTACACTCACGAGTCGTGTCAAAAATAAACCCTGACTTGGGCTTGATCGCAAACATATATGCCGGCAATGGACAAGCCAAGGGTAGTGACCCGCGTGTCATCAAAAGATTTGGCACCGATCTGAGATTGATTTACGACAAGGTAAAACTGATGGCTATGCTAAAAATCAACGACTGGGGCCCTTTTGACTACCACCGAGATTTTAACTTGACTTATCCTGTGCAAATGATGGCTGACCTATCCACTTCTCTGAGTAAACCGTCTTGGTTCAGTTTGCCCAACACACGTATTGGCCTGCGATATACCAGACGTACCATGGACCAATACTCGCCACGATATTGTCCTACCAGCAGCCACATCGTCAAAGGTGCGGCTCAGTGTGACCCAAAGGTTTTAGGCTTCGACAATGGAAATGAATGGGAAATCAGAACATACGTGCACATCCAAATTGGCAAGTGATCAACTTGATAAATCGATAGATATCATGCTTAATAAATATAACTTTTCTTCAGTAGCTCTCTTTGGCGCATTGATGGCCATCTTGTATCCAAGTTGTACCCGCGAACTGGTGGATCCGCAACCAGCGAGATTCCCAACAACCCAGGAAGTATTTATTGATGGCTTCAGTGGAGGCCTGAGTTATGCAGCCTTCGGGGGCTCTAATGTATCGGCCTTCGAAGTAGATAACGACATTGTGTATTCAGGCTCGGCAGCGATGAGGTTTGATGTTCCTGATGGGGATGATGTCGGGGGCGGTTATGCTGCCGGTGTTTTTCTAGTTGATGGTGGTCGCGACTTATCTGGATACGATGCATTGACATTCTGGTCTAAGGCCAGCCAATCAGCTTCTATTGATGAAATCGGTTTCGGATTCACTTTTGATGAGGCCAAGTACATTACCACCATCAGTGATCTGTCGATTGGTACAGGATGGAAAAAGTACATTATTCCAATGGCAGACGCCTCTAAACTATTCGCTGAACGGGGCATGCTCCATTACATTGCCACTCCGTCCGAAGGCAAAGGATATAGCTTTTGGCTTGATGAGGTGAAGTTTGAAAAACTCGGCACGATTGCTCATCCCAAGCCTGGTATTTTGGATGGCCAGCATCAAACTACGGAAGCGGAAACCGGTGACAAACTAACCATCGGAGGATTGTTTTCGACCTTTAATCTTCCCAATGGTGCCGATCAACGGATAGAGTTGGCACCGACCTATTTTACGTTTTCATCCGCCTCGACATCAGTGGCCATGGTAGATGAATTTGGCGTCGTATCCGTACTAGATAGTGGAACCACCGTTATCACAGCCAAACTAGGGTCTCAGGCTGCTTCAGGATCTCTAACCATTACTTCTGTTGGCGAGCCTGTCAAGCCATCAGAACCAGCCCCGGTTCCCCACGCTAGCCCAGATAGTGTCATATCACTGTTCAGCAATGTTTATGATGATGTTCCTGTAGACACTTGGAACACCGGCTGGGAATTCTCTACCGCAGAAACACAAGATCTGAAGGTAGACGGTGATGACATAAAGCGCTATAAAAATCTAAATTTCGTCGGTATTGAATTTACCTCTCAAACGATCGATGCATCGAGTATGACTCACTTCCATATGGACGTTTGGACACCGGATCCAACAGATCTACCAAAAGCACTTAAGGTGCTGCTAGTGGATTTCGGGCCAGATGGTGCTTTTGATGGTGGCGACGATTCTTCTCATGAGATTGCAGTCACCAGCCCAGAACTCACCACTGAGTCCTGGGTGAGCCTCGACATACCCATGATGAATTTTGCAGGTCTGAACCATAGATCACATCTGGCTCAAATGGTATTGTCTGGCGATTTGCCAAACGTCTTTATTGATAATGTTTACTTCTACATCAGTGGTGCAGATACTGGTCCCACCACCCCCGATGAAGCAGCCCCCGATCCCTCTTCGGATGCAGGAAATGTTATATCCATCTTTAGTGATGCCTATGACAATCTCGAGGGCACCGATTTTAATCCGGATTGGGGCCAGGCGACAGTGGTTTCAGAAGTATCCATCGATGGAAACAACACACTTTCTTACGCTGGATTAAACTACCAAGGCATTCAATTGGCCTCAAGCCTGGACGCTTCAGAGATGGACTTTTTGCATCTTGATTACTGGACGAATAATTCCACATTATTTAATGTCTTTTTGATTAGTAGTGGACCAGTAGAGACTCCCATAGCTCTGACAGTGCCCACTGAAGGATGGACAAGTGTGGATATTCCCTTGTCTGATTTCTCACCTGTGGAAATTGCAGATCTCATCCAGTTTAAATTCGATGGTAATGGCAGCATTCACCTGGATAACATCTACTTTTATAAAGAATCAGACAGCCCCAGTAATCCAGTCGATGCAGCTCCGACGCCGACTCAGAATGCCGACAATGTCATTTCGGTTTTTAGTGATGCATATAACAACTTGCAGGGCACAGATTTTAACCCGGATTGGGGGCAAGAAACCGTCGTATCAGAAGTATCCATTGCCGGTGACAATGCCCTTTTATTGTCTGGTCTAAACTATCAGGGTATCCAATTGGAAAAGGCCCAGGATGTGTCAGGCTTGGATTTTCTGCACATTGATTTTTGGACCTCCGATGCAACGGCTCTCAACACCTTTCTGATCAGCTCTGGCCCGGTAGAGACCGCTTTCGCTCTAGCAGTTCCTACTTCGGGTTGGACGAGTATGGATATACCACTTAGCGCTTTTGCCCCTGTCAACCTCACCGATGTAGTCCAGTTTAAGTTTGATGGCAATGGTGATGTTTATTTGGACAATTTGTACTTCTACAGCGAAGGGGGATCGATGATGACAGAACCGTCTCAGCCCGCACCCGCACCTATATTGGATAGTACGGATGTACTATCTGTATTTAGTGATGCTTATACAAATTTGACGGGCACCGACTTTAGTCCCGATTGGGGGCAAGAAACCGTCGTATCGGAAGTATCCATAGAGGGAAACAATACTATTTTGTACTCAGGTCTAAACTATCAAGGTGTACAATTAGGCAGTAGTTTAGATGCATCTGAAATGACCCATCTTCATATTGACTACTGGACAACAAATGCTATGGCACTGAGCATATTCTTGATAAGCTCGGGACCGGTTGAGACTCCTGTGGCTATGACCGTTCCAACCTCCGGGTGGGTGAGTCTTGAAATACCTCTGACTGATTTTGCACCTGTCAATTTAGCAGATTTGGTTCAATTTAAATTTGAAGGAAATGGCGATATCTATATCGACAATATATATTTCCGGAAGTAACTTGTAAGAGCCGTGATTCATTAACACAAACTGCGACAACGTATTTATAAACAAGAAATTATGAAATGGCAAAGTAAGATAGTGAGCATACCTTTTCTTGTGTTCACTTTGCTCTTAATCAATGGGGGCTGTTCCGACGATGATGACATTATTGTAAGAGATTGGCAGGTTGTATGGCAGGACGAATTCGAAGGCTCTGCTGGTCAGGCCGTTGATGAATCAAAGTGGGTTTTTGACATCGGGAGAGGACCTGATGGCGATGGTTGGGGCAATGCAGAATTGCAATATTACACAGATCGCACTACCAATGCTTCATTGGATGGAGAAGGTAATCTGGCCATTACGGCCATCAATGAAAGTTTTGCCGGCTCGGGATACACCTCTGCCAGAATAAAAACGCAAGGTCTATTTGACCAAACATATGGCCGCTTTGAGGCCCGCATACAAATGCCTTGGGGACCTGGTATTTGGCCAGCATTTTGGATGTTGGGATCCAACATCCAAACTATTGGGTGGCCCAAATGTGGTGAGATTGATATTATGGAGTTTCGAGGACAGGAACCCAATATTATTCATGGTTCCATACATGGTCCTGGTTACTCTGGAGGATCTCCCATCACCAGTAGCTATGGTTTTGCAAACAAAAGGTTTGACATTGATTTTCATTTGTTTGCGGTAGAATGGGACGAAGAATTCATAAACTTCTTCGTGGACGATACCTTGTATCAGCAAATCAAGAAGGACGAGGTTCCTGGAGAATGGGTCTATAATACACCCTTCTTCATCATCCTGAATGTCGCAGTCGGTGGCAACTATGTCGGCTTCCCCAATAGGGGAACTTCTTTTCCACAGACCATGCTCGTGGATTATGTGCGGGTTTATCAAGCTGTTGATTAAATGGGATTAATTGATGCCCCATCCTGGAAGAAGTGTTTGTATCCCCAGGCAAATAACAGGCACTGAGAACACATCGCTCGCGTCAGACTATTAATTATGAGGTTTTGAGCACGATATCATAGCAAGATGGTAAATGCTTTATTAAATGCAACGATGACGCATAAGACACATACTGGTACATCAACACTAGAACGGGTGCGGATTGAGGGAACCGACTTTTTTAAAATATCAAATAGTGATGTGCTCCGTCCTTTTCTCATGAGCATCGTGAGTGATTCCAATCATTGGATGTACACTTCTAGCAATGGAGGTTTGACGGCAGGTAGAAAAGATGCAGAACACGCCCTATTTCCCTACTATTCTGACGACAAGATCGAAGAATCGGCCGAGACCACTGGCAGTAAATCCATATTTAGAGTAGTAGAAAATGGCGTTCCCCTGATCTGGGAGCCCTTTTCATGTCGAACAGAAGACAGTTATGCCATCTCAAGGAACTTGTACAAAAGCTCTTTGGGGAATAAGGTGATATTCGAAGAAATCAATCATGATTTGCTTCTGACCTTCCAATACCAATGGAATTCTAGCAATCGCTTTGGATTTGTCCGCAAGGCATCTTTGTATAGCCATAGGAGTGAAAATGTCCATGTTTCTGTCTTAGACGGCATCCAAAACATACTACCCTGTGGCGTGGAAAGTGAAATGCAAAAGTCGGCCAGCAATCTGGTAGATGCCTATAAAAGAAGTGAACTGATTGAGGAATCAGGCCTGGGAATATATGCATTGAGCTCAATCATAACTGACAAAGCCGAACCCAGCGAAGCCCTTAAAGCAAATACTGTATGGTCTTGTGGAATCCTCAAACCCACTTATCTATTGTCTTCCCTACAGCTTAGACAGTTCAGAAGTGGACATCCAATAAGTCAGGAATCTGATATCAAAGCAGAGAAAGGTGCATATTTCATACACACAGAACTGTCGATTGCACCAAAGACGGAAAAAAAATGGATGATCGTAGCCAATGTAAATTTAAGTCATGCGGCAATCACCAGGATTTCTGATTTTCTAAGGAGGGGAAAAGACTTGGAAAAGCAAGTAGATGATGATATTGCATTGGGCAGTCAAAGGCTGGCGCAAATTTGTGCTGGGGCTGATGGACTGCAAAACACCTCGGATCAGTTGAGAGATCACCGCCATTACTCCAACGTCCTTTTCAATGTCATGAGGGGTGGTGTTTTTGATCACAATTACCAGATTGAGCAGAGAGATTTTAGCATCTATTTACAAAGAGCCAATAATGGAGTATTTGATGCAGCTAAATCCAGCATAGTATCACTTCCAGTGCAATTTTCTCTTTTCGATCTCAAGAAGATGGCAGAAACAAGCAAGGACATGGATTTCCTGAGACTCAGCTTGGAATATCTGCCGCTAAAATTTAGTCGAAGGCACGGTGATCCCAGTAGACCTTGGAACAAGTTTTCGATCAACACTAGAAACGAAATAGATGGATCCCAGATCCTTGATTATGAAGGCAACTGGAGGGACATATTTCAAAACTGGGAGGCGCTGGTCCATTCGTATCCGGAGTTTATTGGGGGTATGTTGTTCAAATTCTTAAACGCAACAACATTTGATGGATACAACCCTTACCGTGTGACCAAGGACGGTTTTGATTGGGAAACCATAGAACCTGAAAACCCTTGGTCATATATTGGATATTGGGGAGATCATCAGATCATTTACTTGTTAAAATTAATGGAGTTTTCCGATCGACACTATCCTGGCATGCTAGAACATTACTTTGACCAGAGTATTTTTGTTTACGCCAATGTGCCCTATAAAATCAAGTCGTTTCAAGCATGCCTCAGGAATCCCAAAAATACGATCGATTTTGATTTCGATTTGGATCGGAAAATTAATCAGCGGCGAAGAGAAATCGGAGCTGATGGTGCCTTATTGACTGATGAAAGCCAGGCAATCTACAAAGTGAACCTCATCGAAAAACTCCTAGCAACGATTTTGGCCAAGTTGTCCAACTTTGTGCCGGAAGGAGGAATCTGGATGAGTACACAACGCCCGGAATGGAATGATGCCAACAATGCCCTGGTCGGCAATGGAGTCTCTATGGTGACCCTCTACTATTTAAGGCGTTTTCTTAGGTTCCTCAGAGCTGGCTTGCACCAAACTAATAGAGTGGGCTTCCAGGTATCCAATGAACTAACCGATTGCTACACACACATGAAAGAGACTTTTGTAGCCCACCAACATCTCTTGAAAAGCAACATTTCTGATAAAGACAGAGGAGTGATTCTAGGCAGTCTAGCGCAGGCAGCCAGTGATTATCGTGAGCACATCTATAAGGACGGATTCCGAGGAAGGAAAACGACAGTATCACTCATTGGGCTACGACAATTTGTTGATTTGAGCATTGATTTTATCGAACATTCGATTCGTGCGAACAAGCGACAAGACCATTTATACCACACCTATAATCTGATGTCGGTAGCAATAAATAATGGGATTTCAATTTCACACCTTGATGTGATGTTGGAAGGGCAAGTGGCGGTGTTGAGTTCCGGTTATCTAACCTCTGATGACGCACTGGCATTGCTCGACAGTTTGAAAAACAGTAAACTCTATAGAGAAGACCAAGATAGCTACTTGCTTTATCCCAATAAAATCCTTCCCGGATTTATTGATAAAAACAACATCCCTCCGGAATCCGTGAAAAAATCAGCACTGCTTTGTGCATTGATCAAAGGAGAAAACAGAGAGGTCATCGAGAAAAACATCCATGGCAAATATCATTTCAATGGAAATCTAAAAAATGCCAGGGATCTTAGCGACGCTTTATCAAAACTCTCACGGAGCGATTATGCAGATCTTGTGGCTGAGGAAACAGAACTGGTTCTGCAGATCTTCGAAGAGGTTTTTAATCATAAGGCTTTCACCGGGAGGTCCGGAACATTCTTTGGATACGAGGGCCTCGGTTCTATATATTGGCACATGGTTTCAAAGCTCCAACTGGCCGTGATGGAGTGTATTGTAAGAGCTATCGATCAAGAGGAAGATCACGACATTGTCGCTAGGTTGCTGGGACATTATTATGAAATCAATGAAGGAATCGGAGTACACAAGTCTCCCGCCACTTATGGAGCCTTTCCCACAGATCCTTATTCCCATACTCCGGCAGGAAAGGGAGCTCAACAACCGGGTATGACCGGACAAGTAAAGGAAGATATATTAAGTAGGATTGGTGAACTGGGCGTTTTTATAAGAAATGGTAGACTACATTTCCATCCCAGGTTTCTGAGGAAAGATGAGTTTCTCACGAAAGAGTGTCCATTTGAATATGTGGATATCAATAAGAAGTCGCGCAATATCACGCTGTCAAAGGGATCCCTCGGTTTCACTTATTGCCAGGTACCTGTCGTATATACACTTGCCAAAACCAACAGGATAATAGCAATACCAGTGGATAATCTGCCTATCGAATTCGACACCTTCAGTTTAGACAAAACCACAAGCCAAAAGATCTTTAGGCGCACTGGTGATATCATTCAGATTATAGTACATGTAAATCTAAAGGAGCTAAAGTGCTGTCATTAAACCGTCTTCGTTTCAGTTCGCAAAAGTGTAGTGATCCTACTGATTTGAGTCCAAGATATTCTTCCTGCCAGCAGGCAAAAAAACATACATATGAAAGAATGGATGACATTGCAGCCAAGGATATTTTAAGAGAGCCTGAGTATCTCGTGATTTGCCAGGGTAGATATCGCCAGAAAAGCCGATAAATCAATTCGAGCATTGATTAGTTGAAAGAGGTTGTGACGATCCTGCATGGTAGGACATCAATGAGACAGACGATCGTAAAATTCTATAATAGAAACAAAAAGCCCCTTACTTGAAGAAGTGTCGACACCAATTGCAAAAAGTAACAGATTTTGACCACCTGAGTAATCTGGGGGAAATTGATTTATAATCATCCATTCTAGTGTGAATAAAATAAAATGAAAACACTCCTAATTTCTTGCTCGGCCATAATTGTTATCATAATGATTAATGCCTGTACAAATAGCAATCAGCTAAATGTAGAAGTTTATGAAACGTCTGCGCAGGGGCATAAACTCGAAAAGTTAACTGATTTTTCTTCCGATGACAAACCCGCTTTGATCAAATTGGTGCCAACAGAAAAGTTCCAAACCATCACAGGATTCGGTGGATCCTTCACCGAGTCGTCGGCTTATCTACTAAACCAATTGAGCGTGGAAAATCGAAAGGAAATATTAGAGGCTTATTTTGGGGAAAGTGGAGCAAGGTACTCATTGACCCGTACACATATGAATTCTTGTGATTTCTCTCTAAGCAATTATTCATACACTCCTGTAGATGGGGATAAGGAACTGAAAAGTTTTTCACTAGAGGAGGACCGTGAAGATATTATCCCAATGATAAAGGATGCTATGGCAGTTTCAAAGGAGGGTTTTAAGATCATCAGCTCACCATGGACAGCGCCTCCTTGGATGAAGGATAACAAGGACTGGCGCGGAGGAAAACTACTGCCGGAGTATTACGAAACCTGGGCATTGTTCTTCTCGAAGTACATCGAAGCATATAAAGCCGAAGGGATTGATATCTGGGGAGTGACTGTAGAAAATGAGCCATTGGGCAACAACAATAATTGGGAGAGCATGCACTATACACCTGACGAGATGACTGATTTCGTGAAAGACCATCTTGGTCCTACACTTGAAGCCATGGATCATGATGTAAAAATTCTCGGTTATGACCAAAACCGCGGTAAAGAGCTGACAGAGTGGGTTAACTCCATGTATAAAGATGAAGCATCGTCAAGGTATTTTGATGGTACTGCCATACATTGGTATGCTAGCACCTTTGATTGGTTTGCGGAGTCACTTCAATTTGCACACGAAGCTGCCCCAAACAAACACCTCATCCAAACGGAGGCCTGTGTGGACGCTGAAGTGCCTGTGTGGCAAGACGATGCTTGGTATTGGTCTAAGGAAGCGACAGATTGGGGTTGGGATTGGGCTACAGAAGAAGAGAAGCACTTGCACCCAAAATATGTGCCCGTGTACAGATATGCTCGAGACATCATCGGTTGTCTAAACAATTGGGTGGATGGTTGGGTGGATTGGAATATGGTTTTGGACCGCCAGGGAGGGCCAAATTGGTTTGAAAATTGGTGCGTGGCTCCTGTGATCGTTGATGCAAAGCAAGACGAGGTATATTTTACTCCGCTTTACTATACCTTATCTCATTTCAGTAGATTTATTAGGCCCGGAGCGGTGCGAATCGGATATGAGCTCTCCGCTACAGATGTTTTGGTGACCGCTGCTCAAAATCCAGATGGTACCCTGGTGGTTGTCATTCTAAATCAAGGCTCTGAAGTCAAGAATCTTGAACTTTCCCTAGATGGAAAATCAGTACAAATAACCATTAATGCTCAGGCCATACAGACAGTTTGTATTCAACAGAACAATATAACTGCAAATCCACCAATGAAATCACAGTAAAAAAAATATTATGTCTCGAAACAAAACGGCCGCCAAAGACAGAGTCCCCATTATTCAGAAAGCCGCATTTGGTGCAGGTCACCTAGTCAATAACTTACTTCCAGGTGCCTTGGGCATTTTCATGTTCTTTTTACTCACTGCTTTTGGGATGGATCCCTTTTTGGCTGGCTTATTGGGGGGACTGCCGAGGCTATTCGATGCCATCACTGACCCAATTATGGGTTTCATATCTGACAATACCAACTCAAGATGGGGTCGGAGAAGACCATTTATATTTGTTGGAGCCATTTTGAGTGGAGTTTTGTTTGCCGTCTTATGGCAACTCAATCCAGAGAATTCGCAGATGTACAATTTCTGGTACTTTCTCATCTTGTCATTAGTGTACTTGATCGGAAATACCATTTTTTCGACACCGCTGATTGGCCTGGGATACGAAATGACATCTGATTATAACGAACGTACACGCCTGATGGCTTTCTCTCAGATTGTAGGACAGATTGCCTGGATGATTGTCCCTTGGTTTTGGGTACTTATCGCCGATCCTAATCTATTCGAAACTCAAGCCATTGGTGTTAGAAGGCTGTCGATCCTTGTGGGAGGCATCTGTATTTTATTAGGGATTCTACCAGCAATCTTTTGTAGAGGCATTGACTCCACCCAAATAGAGAATCGTAAAGAGATATCTTTTGGGACACTGTTCTCCAATCTAAAAGATCTTTTCAACGGTATTGTGCAGGTGAGTAAAAACAAATCATTCATGCAATTGTGCGGTGCAACATTTTTGGTCTTCAATGGATTTCAACTGGTAGCGTCCTTTAGCTATTTCATTATTGTGTTCTATATGTTCAATGGAGACTATGGTGCAACCGGAAACTGGCCAGCTTGGTTTTCGACCGTAAGTGCCATGGCAACGGCATTTCTTACCATACCGATCATCACTTGGATGGCCAATAAAATGGGAAAGAGAAAAGCATTTATTATTTCTACAGCTATCTCAATAGTTGGCTATGGGCTCAAATGGTGGGCATTTAATCCTGACAATCCTTGGATGATCTTTATGCCAATTCCACTGATGGCATTTGGCATTGGAGGACTATTTACCCTCATGATGAGTATGACAGCCGACGTTTGCGATTTAGATGAACTGGAAAATGGCATGCCGAGAAAGGAAGGAACTTTTGGTGCCATTTATTGGTGGATGGTCAAGTTGGGTCAGGCCCTTGCATTAGTGATGGGGGGATTGGTCCTCAAAGTCGTAGGATTTGACCAGAATCTTGCCCAGCAAGCTGCAGACACGTTACTCAGATTGCGGCTTGCTGATATTTTTATTCCTGCCATTACCGCTGCTCTGGCTATCTGGGTGATGTGGAAATACACACTGACCGAAGAAAAGGCCATGGAGATCAAGGCAGAATTAGAAGCAAGACGAGGAAAGCTTTAACCGGTGTACGATAGTCCTGATAAAGAAGGAGCATCTTCGATACACTTGGAAAAAATGTCGCTAGTCCTGATGGCACCGTTCATTTTCTCCAATGGAGGATAATGAATGGATAATTTATCGAGGGAATATGGAAGACCATGTTTGAGTGTTTGGCTGTGTCTCCTAAGAGTTTCTGTGCATCGGCAGATCACAAAAGATGAGATGTCATTCTTACCAACTGTACGCGCTTTTTTGAAGGTTGTTGAAGCGAAGTCTTTGTTTCCTTGAACTTAAAGTTGATGGCTTTTATGGATCAGTGAACACCCCTGCAGTTATCCTTCAATGACACAACCAATCGATCAACTTCAAGTGCACTCTCGGGAATCTCACTCAGTTCAAGACCAGGATAGGTTTCCGCTTCTTTCCAACGTTCAATGGTGGAACTAAAAAACTGCGAAGCAGACGCATCTGTCTCATAAACAACAATTTCATAGGCCTCTCCTTTATCACCTCCAAATCTGGTGATGACTTGCCATTCTCCGTTTCTCTTATAGGAAGTATTAGTATGGTCAGATTGGGGATAATACCTATTGTCAGTCGGCTTTAACACTACCCAAATATCTTTCTGATGAGAATTTGGATAGACACCCATGGTCAAAATTCTACATTTTACTGAATCTCCTGCTACCGGTGACAGGACCTGCACCTGTTCAATGGGCAGATTCACTTGTTTGACATTCCCTAGCTCAGCCTTTTCAATCTTACTGGGTAATGTAACCGCTTCATATGAGTACCCAACATAAATAATCAATAATACACCGATTATTCCCAGCAGAATCCTCAGGTTGGTTTTCAGTAATCTAAGTGATGCACCGCCTATCGCGAGCAGGATAAAAAAAGCACCAATTATTAAGATCAATATTTCAGTAGACATTTTAATTATTTTTAAACCAAGGAATATTTCGTATTTTATGGCAAGGAAATTAGAAACTAATTCTAATTCAAAACTCCCCTATTATCATCCAACTAATATACATATTATTTAAGTAAAATGCTCCCATTTTTCGTCTTCTGAGATCCAGCTCATCTATGCTATTTTTCAAGGTAATTGACGGTCCGAAAACTCCTAAAACAATATGTAATTAGTATGTATTTTTTCCTTCAGATATGGGTCATACTCATGAGAATCAAGTCTCATGAGTTGAAATCAGCGCGATGATTTATCAGAAAAAACAGAGGAACCAGTCAGGTTTTTCGAGGTCACCGGGCATAAGAAATCAGCTTCTTATCAAGAAATCCATCACCATTCCCAACTGCAAAGAAAATCTCTCAGTTATTTTCCGTCATAAGGATACTCCAGCTCCTTTAGCATAGGTAATCAAAATGGAAAATCCGGACTTTAGTTTTAGACTGAAACTGCCCTCCTCAGACATCAACACACGAGCTGCTCAGAAGTTGCATGGGTCAGTAAAACCATGACTGAAGCTAGCCACGAGATCAACTTCTGATCGGTCCGTTGAAAACACATGATCCCTACTCCACTAAATTGGTACGATTATTTCAATCAAATGAATGATGATCTATTCTCACGAGAAAATGGGGTGATCACCATAACGAGTCTGCTCAAGACCCGTTCCACTGTCATGGTTGGCGTGTTCAGCCATGACTTTTTTATACCTTTCAGGTAATAACAAAGGAGAATGCTATCCCATCATGAAACTTTTTAGTCATCCTGCATTTCTACAGCATGATACCGGTGCTCATCCGGAGAATAGATCCAGATTGGATGCTTTTCCAAAGGTAGCATACGAAGATCTCAGTGATGAGGTTCTGTCATTCGTGATGACCGTTCACCAGAAGGATTATGTCCAGAAAGTAAGGGAGACGGGAAAGGTCCACAACTCAAGACTCGACCAAGACACCATCGTGGGTCCAGGTAGTTACCAGGCGGCACTGCTAGGGGTGAGTGCGAGCATGCTGGCAGCAGAAAGACAAGATTTTGCCCTGGCCAGACCTCCAGGACATCACGCCTACCCCAATCGTGCCAGCGGCTTTTGTCTTTTCAACAACATCGCCATTGCGGTGGAAAATGCCAGGAAGAATGGCAAGAAAGTGATGATCATAGATTTTGATGGGCACCTGGGTGATGGCACTTCACATATCTTTTACCACACCAGTGAAGTGCTATTTTTCTCTTTGCATCAATATCCGGCTTTCCCCGGCACCGGTCAGTGTCATGAAATGGGTGAGGGCAAGGGCAGAGGCTATACCATCAATATACCCCTCCCTCCCGGAAGTGGGGATGATATTTTCATGCATGCGCTGCATGCCTATCTTCCCGTAGTGGAGCAATTTGCACCCGATCTCATTGCGATCTCGGCAGGCTTTGATGGTCATTTGCTTGATCCTTTATTGCAATTGGGACTTAGTTATGGAAGTTTTTATCAGGTGGGTAAACTGATAGCAAGCTTCAGTCTCCCTGCATTTGCCGTCCTTGAAGGGGGATACAACACGGAGGTCCTACCCAAATGTGTTTACTGCTTTCTGGCGGGTATCAATAGCGAAGATCTGCCATATGAGGAGGCTGCTACCACCTCAAATAGGAGCACCTGGGAAGTTTACGAGCATACTTTGCACCAGGGACTAGGACTATTGTCGCCTTATTGGAAGCTATGACCTGCGGTAGGCCCCGCATCATTTCAATATCCCATTTTTTACCATACCTTCAACTCGAAAAATGTCAAAAAATGAAAGCTATCCATCTTATTGTGAGCTTAGCCATCAGCTTGCCATTAATAGCACAGCAAACCTTAGAAACCATGGACGGACTACCTTTTCGAGAGATCGACGAATATCCCGATGATTATTCAGCAAACCTGGTGGCTGCAAGAATGGTGGATGGCCTAGGATTTAGATATTACTGGGCCACCGAAGGACTTCGTTCGCAAGACCTGGCCCACCGTCCCACTGCTGGAGCCCGCAGCTGCCAAGAAACGCTAGAACATATCTTGGGATTGTCAAACATGATTGCTCAAACCATCCGAAGGATGTCGAGAACGTCATCGAACAATTCCAATGATTCAACATTTGCCGCCATGCGCCGGGAAACACTCTTAAACCTACAGGAAGCCAGTGAAATACTTAAGAAGAATGGCCCCGATCTGACTCAATACAAGATTGTCTTCAAACGAGGAGATAGAAGGAACGAATTTCCTTTTTGGAATCTCATCAATGGTCCCATTGCGGATGCACTCTGGCATGTGGGCCAAGTGGTCTCACACCGCCGCACCTCGGGTAATCCCTGGAATGCGAAAGTGAGCCTTCTTTCTGGTACTGTGCGTGACTGACTGATCACAGTTCGGCACCTTTCAGCCCTTCCATCTACCCTTCATCTTTTTTTCGGTTTGTTCAACCTCCTTGAGCAGACCTTTGAGGTCATATTTGAAATCTTTCGAAAAGTCCCGTGTATTGTCCATCTCGCTTGGGCTGATTTCAAAGATCTCAATCGAGCGCTGCACAAGGGACTCAATCTCATATAATAATTTTCTCTCATCATCGCTACAAAAGGAGATGGCATATCCTTTCTTGTTGCCTCGTCCAGTACGACCTATGCGATGTACATAATTTTCGGCTTGCTCGGGCAGGTCGTAATTGATCACATAATGCACATCCGGAATATGGATACCCCTGGCGCTGACATCTGTAGCAATAAGCACTTTGACCGATCCATCTCTGAACGATTTTAGTGTGGCGGATCGTTGACTCTGTGCAACGGCACCGTGCAAAAAACTACTGTCAATCTCCACGCGAGACATGGCTTTCTGAACTCGCTCAGCACGTACTCTGGTCCGTACAAACACGAGTACTTTCTCGTCAAGATGCTCCTTGATCAACCTCTCTAGCAGAAATCGCTTATCATCCATCTGCACAAATGCCACGGAATGATGTATGTTTTTTGATACCGGATTTTTTGGAGAGATTTGGATACGGATGGGGTTGCGCACCAAGGAGTAAGCCAACTTTTTAATCTCCCGGTCGATCGTGGCTGAGAAGAACAGAGTCTGCCTCTTACCTGGTAGATAGCGCACCAGATCCCTGATATCCTGGATAAACCCAAGATCCAACATTTGATCAGCCTCGTCCAAAATCAAGAACTTGACATGATCCAGCACAAGATGTCCCTGGCTGCGAAGGTCAAACAGACGACCGGGTGTTGCTATGACGATCTCTGCTCCTTTTTGCAGAGATTCTATCTGAGGTCTCTGATCTACTCCTCCATAAACAGCGACTATACGGATGTTGATCTTTACACAAAGGGATCTAAACACCTCTGCAATCTGCAAAGCCAGCTCATGTGTAGGCACCATCACTATACACCTAGTGGCTTGCTGGTAACGACTGTGACCTTTTAATTCGAGCAAAAGTTGTAGCACCGGAATCGAAAATGCAGCTGTTTTACCTGTGCCTGTCTGAGCAATCGCCAGCAAATCTTCCCCGCCTAAGATGGATGGAATGGCTCGGTACTGGATGTCGGTGGGTCTTGTCCAACCCAGGTGGCGGATATTCTCGATCAATTGGTGTGCTAAGGGGTAAGACTCGAATCGCATAGATGAACATCACTGTGAAATCTCAATATACAATTGCTTGCTTGGATGTGAAGAAATTTAACCCTTGGATTCCCGCAACTACCCTGTAACTTGGGCTATGTAGCATTGAAGTAGGATCCGTTGGACACCACAAATAGTACAAAGATTCAGCATCTCGAAATGCATCTATTGTTGATATCTTGGCCGCGTTTGAAACGACACCCTCTACAGAGATAGGGGATCGTGATTTGTGACCATTCGAACTACGGACACTATGCTGAATCATCGAAAAATCATCTTGACTCCACTGCTGATCACCTTAGTCATCGGCAGTCTCCAAGCTGCCAGTGAGGATCCCCAACTAGACACTGGAGCTACTGCTTGGATGTTGGTCTCCACCGCCCTGGTACTCTTGATGGTACCTGGGCTCGCCATGTTTTATGGAGGATTGGTGAGGACGAAGAACGTGCTAGGCACCATGATGCACAGCTATGCTGCTATGGGTATTATGACCATTTTATGGGTCATCATGGGTTACGCCATGTGCTTTGGATCCAATGTTTGGGGAGGCTGGTTTGGATGGAATTCAGATTTTGTTTTTCTGTCTTCCTTGGACACCTCTGTGCTGGATGGGGGGGTGCCTGAATATGTGTTTAGCATGTTTCAGGCCAAATTTGCCATCATCACTCCTGCCCTACTTGCCGGAGCATTTGCCGAGCGAGTAATCTTCAAGTCATACTGTTTATTTATTGCACTCTGGGGCTTACTGGTATACAATCCGCTCTGTCACTGGGTTTGGGCTGAGGACGGTTTTCTTTTTAACCTGGGTGCTAACGGAGCCATTGACTTTGCTGGCGGTACCGTGGTACACATCTCCGCTGGTGTAGGTGGTCTGGTCGCAGCCATTTATCTGGGAGCTCGTCGTGGTTTTCCAAAGAGCAGCATGCCACCGAGTAATCTGGTGATGACCATGATCGGGGGTGGGCTACTCTGGGTAGGATGGTTTGGTTTCAACGCGGGTAGTTCTGTGGAGAGTGGCATCAGCACAGCTCAAGCGTTGACGGCGACTCAAGTAGCCGCCGCTGCTGGTGCTATCTCCTGGATGGTCATTGAAGGAATGCATCAGGGAAAGGCGACGGCTTTGGGCCTGGTATCTGGCATCTTGGCCGGTCTGGTTGCCGTCACACCTGCGGCAGGTGTGGTACAGCCCTTCGGTGCAATGATGCTTGGCATCCTTGCATCCCTGATCTGCTACAGCGGGTTGCTGTTGAAAAATAAAATGGGATATGATGATAGCCTCGATGCCTTTGGAATCCATGGAATCGGTGGAATTGTCGGAGCGATTTGTCTCACCTTCTTCATACGCGATAGCTGGATGGAGGAAGCAGCATTACTAGCAGGTGGCGAGTGGTCACTCTGGCAGCAGCTGGGTGTACAGGTAGTCGCCGTGTTGATCGCAATCGTGTACTCCGCCCTTTGTACCTGGATTCTCTTATTGGTGGTAGACAAGCTTCTGGGCTTCAGATCCTCCCCTGCCAGTGAGATGCAGGGACTGGACACTGCTTACCACGGTGAACATGGTTACGGCATGCTTAATCCAAATTAATTAAACCTCGAGATGAAGTTAATCACCGCAATTATTCGAACCACGCAGTTAGATCAGATTAGAGAAGCTCTGATCCGCAACGAAATTACGAGACTCACCGTGTCTCGAGTGTCCGGACATGGTCGCCAAAACAACGCTGAAGAAATCTACCGGGGTAAGCGGATTGTACCCAATCTATCCCCGAAAATCAAACTCGAGATCGCCGTCAATGAAGAGTTTGTCGATTTGACCATCGACACCATTATCGAAGCTGCCAAATCTACCAAGGGTTATGACACCGATGAGATCGGTACGATCGGTGATGGTAAGATCTTCATCACCCCACTCGAGGAGTGCATCCGAATTAGGACCAATGAGAGGGGATCGGCAGCCATTTAGTATCTGGGGATCGATCACGTCGATCGCCGATGGCATCCGACGATTTGCGAGATCATTTAGGGATGTATGCAAAGACGCGGACTATTGCTTCTTTGTATTGTTTTGTAATTTGACATCCTAAATCGGTCTAATGGACAGAAGACAAGCCCTGCATAGGGCTGCATTGCTAGGCGGCAGTTCCCTTTCGATCTCCTTGATGACATCCCTGATCACGGGCTGCAGAGAAGTATCTTCACTTACCTGGCAACCCACCTTTCACTCCAAAGAGGAGGCAAAGGCATTGACCGTAATCGCCGACATCATCCTTCCTAATAGCAACTCACCCAGTGCCTCTGAAGTTAGCGTGCCCGCTTTTTTAGACCTGCTGGCAAACGAGTGCATGACAGCAGAAGAACAGCGTTTGTGGCGAGATGGCTTGACATTCTTACTGGAATCACACGAATATGATCACGCAAACACATTCCTCCAAGCGGATAGAGCCAGCCAGGTTGATTACATTATCAAGAGAGATCAGGAGGCATATTCAGGTGGTACCGACCTCATGAATGCTCATTTCCGCATGCTAAAGAATCTAGTGCTTACTGGCTATTTTACTTCAGAGAAAGTTATGACTACTTATTTAGACCATCATCCCATTCCAGGCCGATACGATGGCTGCGTACCTTACCAAGGCCAGGGGATCTATGTAGACAATAATGTGGAAGGCCGCCTTATAGAAGTAGCTTCAGAATCATAACTTATGCAAGACAATCAAGAGTTTGATGCCATCGTCGTGGGCTCGGGTATCACGGGAGGATGGGCTGCGAAGGAGCTTTGTGAGAAAGGCTTAAAGACCGTGGTGCTGGAACGCGGAAGACGCATTATCCATCCCAACTATGAAGCAGCGACCATGGCCCCCTGGGAATTTGATCATCGGGGCACACGGACATTAGAAGATCGACAGGAATATCCCATACAGAGTACCGTGTATGCCTTTAATGAAGGGACCAAACAGTACTGGGTAAAAGATACCGAACATCCTTATACTTCCAGTGCTGAGGGTCCGAGTTATCGATGGATCAGGGGATATCATGAAGGTGGAAGATCCCTCATGTGGGGTCGACAATGTTATCGCTGGAGTGATCTCGATTTTGAGGCCAATGCCAAGGATGGCCATGGCGTAGATTGGCCGATCCGCTATAAGGATATTGCCCCATGGTATAGTTACGTGGAGAAATATGTGGGCATAAGTGGCCAGAAAGAAGGCTTACCTCATTTGCCAGATGGTGAGTTCTTACCACCATACGACATGAATTGTGTGGAAACCCATGTCAAGAAGAGCATCGAGTCAGCCTACCAAAATCGTATAATGACCATTGGCCGCGTAGCCAATCTTACGGTACCCCATAATGGCCGGGGACAATGTCAGCGCCGCAACTTATGCTATCGAGGATGTCCTTACGGAGCATATTTCAGTAGTCAGGCCGTCACGTTACCAGCAGCTGAGCAGACTGGTCTCATGACTTTTAGCGAACATAGCATAGCTACAAATCTCATCTACGACAGGGATAGTCAACGCATCACTGGTGTACGGACCATCCATAGTGAGGACGGAAGAGAAGTGGTTTATAAAGCAAGAATTGTCTTTTTATGTGCCTCAACCCTCAATACAACTTGGTTACTCCTTAACTCAGCCAACGATGTCTTCCCACAAGGTCTTGCCAATAGTAGTGGAGCCCTTGGCAAGTACCTGATGGATCACCAGTATCAGGCCGGAGCCAGTGCCAGGTTTGACGGATTTGAGGATCAGTATTACTTTGGGGGAAGACCCAATGGCATTTACTTGCCGCGCTTCAGAAATGTCACAACACCACATCCGGACTTTGTGAGGGGTTATGGGTACCAGGGAGGAGCCAGTAGATTGGGAAGTTTGCGAGGTGCCGGTCAGGCTGGCATTGGTGCAGAATTTAAAGAAAAACTACTTGAGCCAGGACCATGGGAAATGAAGCTGCACGGCTTCGGTGAGGTTTTACCCTATGAAGATAACTACGTAGCCCTCAATCACGCAGTGAAAGATGTGCATGGCCTCCCTACCCTCACCATCCACTGCCGCCATCGCGAAAATGAACGAGTGATGCGCCAAGATTTTATTGAACAGGGAATGGAAATGCTCAAAGTGGCCGGTGGCAAAGATGTGACTCCCTTCGATGGAATTGATCACCCAGGATTTGGCATTCACGAAATGGGTACCGCCAGGATGGGACGTGATCCAAGGACCTCAGTACTCAACAGATGGAATCAAAGCCACGATATCGCCAATCTTTTTATAACCGACGGTGCTTGTATGGCTTCAGCTGCGTGTGTCAATCCGTCCATCACCTACATGGCACTGACTGCCCGAGCGGTGGATTACGCCATAAAAGAACTCAACAAGAGAAACATTTAAGATTCTTTGCACCATGAAATATTTAATGATCCCCGTCCTCGAGTTATTTTGCTTCCTCTTCCTACTCCCATTTAATCCAGTCCTGGCACAAACCGGAACTTTAAGTACGGAGACTTCCCTAGAACAGGGCAGTCCTGAAAGCTGTGGAATGTCGCTGGAGCGACTGGCCAGGATAGATAAAATGTGTCAGGCTGCGGTGGATGATGGATCGGTACCGGGACTGGTGACCTTGGTCGCCCGCCAAGGAAAAATTGTTTACCACAAGGCCTTTGGCATGGCAGATTCAGATACACAAGAAGAACTCAAGAAAGACGACATCTTTCGGATCGCATCCCAGTCAAAGGCTATTACAGCCACCGCCGTCATGATGTTGTATGAAGAAGGACATTTTCAGTTGGATGATCCCATCGCGAAATACATTCCTGAGTTTAGTGATGCCCAAGTCCTATCTGGCTTTAACTACAGCGACACGAGTTATCGCACCTTACCGGCAGAAAGACCGATTACGATCAGGCACCTACTGACACACACTTCCGGTATTGGTTACGGGGTCATCGATGGTGATGAAAGATTTACACTCATTTACCAGAAAGCTGGCATCACCGACGCCTTCACCACAGAACCCATCACCATCAAGGAGAATGTGTTGAAACTGGCAAAATTGCCCCTACATCACCATCCTGGTGAAAAATACACCTATAGTGAAGGATTGGATGTACTCGGATATTTCATCGAAGTCATCTCAGGTATGTCTTTCGCTGATTTCCTTGAGAAGCGACTGTTTGGACCTCTGGGAATGGACGACACCTATTTCTATATACCCGACAGCAAAGCTTCTAGATTAGTCAGCATCCAAACCAAAAAAGATGGTAGGTGGCAGAAATACTCTGCTGATTTCTATGACGTGAACTACCCGATCAGAGGTGCCAAGACATTTTTTTCAGGCGGGGGAGGTCTATCAAGCACCGCTAAAGACTACGCCACTTTCCTACAGATGTACCTAAATAATGGTAAACTGAATGGTGTGCGGATCCTGAGTAGAACGACCATTGATTTTATGATGGACAATCAGTTTACCAATATTTGGCGGGACACTGAAAACTATTATGGATTGGCCTTTGGTGTGGTCACTGAGCAGGGAGCAGCCAGGGGAAATCAGGGTTCAGCTGAGACCTTCCGTTGGGGAGGATATTTCAATACTCAATATTGGGCAGATCCAAGCGAATCGCTGATTGGCATCATCCTGAAGCAGACTCGAGGCCCCATTTCAGATCCGACCAATTGGAAATTTCGCACACTTGTTTACGCCGCCATTGACGACTGATACAATGGTCTCATGGATCAGTGAATGAGGCAGAGACATGTGGAGACTTGATCGGAGTTTGTACCTCACAGGATTAGCTTTACCAGATCCCGTCCTTATATGCTCAGGTTGAGGAAGGAGTTGATAAAGAGCACAGCCACGCTATTCTTTGTGCCTAAATGAGGATTAACCCATGCTGCCTAAGTAGCTGCCAGGGCTCAGATCTCAACATATCGGAAAAATCAGTATGGCCTGTACTTTCGAATTCGTCTTTAAGTTGAGCGAGAGACACCTTCTCCCACCCTTGATCACCTACTCGCAAGAGGGTCTCATAGATCCACTCTCCGATCGTGCCTTCCAAATGGACTAGGAGACTGCTGTGCTTCATCGCTACCTCCATGGCAAAGGTGTTGCCTTGCATCCTGCCACCGGGTACAGAGACGGGTTCTCCACCCAACCAAATGAGCCGACGATGAAGTCTCTCAATATCTGCTGGGGTTGGCCTGTTGATGACTTCAGTTATTAAGTCACTGGCAACGGTCGTACCCGGAACCTCAAAGTCAAACCATGTCTCCACAGGGAGATCGAGTCCAATACCCTGCATGAAGTTGTACAGCGACCTTCTCAAGCCCTCACCAAATCTCCCATGATCAGCTCCTTGTAGGTCCTCATGTTGCAAATCATTGTGGGCGAACCCTGCAAAGAGTGGACCGGTAGTGCTCACACCAAAGGAAGTGGGAGCCAAACCCACTGGACTATGAGCCGTCATAGTAAAGAGATGCCAATAACCAGACTGAATAATATCATGGTCAAACATCTGGCGAACCACTTCCAATGCATCCACCGTTTCTTGAGCAGTCTGAGTAGGAAATCCGTACATCAAATATGCGTGAACCATGATTCCTGCCTCTGAGAATGCACTCGTCACCGAAGCAACTTGAGCGACAGTTACTCCTTTCTTGATCAGTGACAACAACCGATCCGAGGCCACTTCGAGACCACCAGATACGGCTATGCAGCCAGAAGCGTGCAATAGTTGACATAGATCGAAGGTGAAACTCTTCTCAAATCGAATATTGGTCCACCAAGAAATCGTCAACCCACGAGCCAAGATCTCCAAAGCAAGATCACGCATCAAGGCAGGCGGTGCTGCTTCATCGACAAAATGAAAGCCCCTCATTCCTGTCTGTTCAATGATTTCCTCGATTCGATCGCAAATCAATCCCGCTGAAACCGGCTGGTATCGAGCAATGTAATCCAGACTCACGTCACAAAACGTACACTTGCCCCAGTAACAACCATGAGCCAATGTCAATTTATTCCAGTAACCATCGTTCCACAACCGGTGCATCGGATTAAGCACTTCAATCAAAGACAGATACTGATCTATGGGCAGACCTGAGTAATCTGGTGTGCCCACATCACCTTGGGGAATGTCCTCCTCCAAAGCACCATCCACATACTGTACCATCCCATCATCTAGCATAAAGACTCGCTTCAACTCCCCCACAGCACGCTTGCCAGTCAGATGGTCATAGAGGGCCTTGAGCGGAGCTTCTCCATCGTCCAAACAGATATAGTCGACGTACTCAAAAATACGGGCATCGGATAGAGATCTCAGCTCAGTATTACAGTAACCACCTCCGATCGCAATCTTAATACTGGGGAATTTGGCTTTGACAAGTTGGCCACATTTTAATGCGGCAAATAAATTTCCCGGGAAGGGGATGGTCAAACAAACAAGCACTGGAAGAAATCGCGATACTTCCTGTTCCAGTAGATCCAGATAAATTCTTGACACAAAGCTCGGATCGCCCTTTAGAGCAGCGTGCATGGGATCAAAGCTCGGCAAGCACCCCGAGAGTCGCTCTGCATAACGTGTAAAAGAAAAATAGGGATCAATTTGAGATCTGATAAAGTCTCCCAGATCTTCGAGGTACAACGTAGCCAGATATTTTGCCTTGTCTCGGGTACCCATATTTCCGAAAGCCCAGTCTAAGGCTTCTATGTGCTTGTAGCGTGAAGCTTCAGGCAGATAATTTCGTGTGGCAATTAAGGGTGCAAGCGACTCATTTTTATTCTGCAAAAAATCAATAACTGGTTCAATTGTTTTTTCATATGTATGCCTATGTGAAAAGATAAAAACATCATTATCCGTCATTTCTCGATCATCCTCAGAAACAATCTTGAAAATTTTGCTTAATGATTCTCTTGAGAAAAGGGCAACCAAAGT
Source organism: Saprospiraceae bacterium (assembly GCA_965223025.1). Taxonomy (GTDB): domain Bacteria; phylum Bacteroidota; class Bacteroidia; order Chitinophagales; family Saprospiraceae; genus JABDMH01. Next base: position 1,312,346 of record CBDCVP010000023.1, on the reverse strand, counting down.
TTTGATACTCAGGTCCAATTGCATGGCCCCAATCTCCTCCTTATTCAAGAAGCCTTTTAGATAGGCCGTCGCCGGATAAGGCGTATTGAGCTGAGTGAATGGCGGTGTTACCAATAAGATTTCAGCAGGCACTTCGATGATTTACTTGAGTTTACATTGACAAGATAGCGATCTGATATCATAGTAGAATGAGCGTCTTCGTCGACAGGCCTGTTCGGCAGTACATTTGGATGGGACCGATCCTGCCAGGCCACTCTACACTCATGGAATATCTCACCACAAATCTTTTCCGAAGGACACAGATACTTCTTTCTTTCATTATTTTGCAGTGCTCATACTAAAGCATGTATAGCATCGATTTTTTTTCGAGAATTAAACGGTCCTGCGCATTGATTAGGTAATGGCTGCCCAGCCATCAGAAAAGAACTACCTTGTTGAGATATTTTTCCGCTATGAGAAACATCCTATTTGTCTTCTTTTCGACATGGATTCTTGGCTGCTCCACTCACAAGATGTCCGCCCAGGATTTTGACACACTCCACATTAAGAAAGTGGATGATTTCGAAATTTCGGGAGATGGATCGGATCCCTCCTGGGATCAGACAGCATGGATTAGGCTGGCACCTAGGAAAAAAGCAACGGCTGACTATCAAACCCGGGCCAAAGTGCTTTATTCCTCATTGGGCCTATATTTTTTGTTCAGATCGGAAGACAAGGTCTTGACCGCCACTATGCAGCACGACTTTGATCACATTTACAAAGAAGATGTGGTGGAAGTATTTCTCTGGCCGGATGAACGCCATCCCATATATTTCGAATATGAAGTGTCACCCCTCAACGTTGAGCTTCCCATCATCATACCCAACATCGACGGAAAATTTCTGGGTTGGGTGCCTTGGGACTATGAAGGCTCCAGGAAAATAAAACACATGACAGCCATACAAGGTGGGAAGCAAGAACCACATGCAGATATTGACGGTTGGTCTGCCGAGTTCTTCATTCCATTCGAACTACTTCGCCCCCTGGCAAATGTCCCTCCGCATCCGGGAGTTACCTGGCGTGCCAACCTATACCGCATAGATTACGACTTAGAGAAGCCCAACCAATGGACTTGGCGACCAGTGAAAACTAATTTTCACGATTTTCGTCGATTTGGGTATTTCCTATTCGAGTAACCCGATCATTTCTGGTAGACTCAGCATTTATGTCTCGAACCATCATATAAGATCCAGTTGGCCTGTCAAAGGAGCAACTCCCATCCTCCGACAAACTCCGGGATCCGGTCATTCTCTGCTAGAAATGGCTACTATTGACCTACTCAGGCGAGGACCGGCGTGTGATTCTACAAGGATTTCGCATGATAAGATGCGATCATACGTCGAATTCTTCCGGGCTTCTTTACGGCCAGATTTTTGAGTTCTGTAGGGTCCTTCTTCATGTCATACAATTCCCACTGGTCACCATTTTCGCGCACAATTTTCCACCGATTGTTTCTGTACATCCGAAAAATCTCTTTGTGACCGGATATTAGATCCTGGTGATGAGAGGTGGTCCTGCCTGAAAACACCGGCATCAGTGAATGTCCATCCAGAGGCAGCGTCTTCTTACCATTCCGATCTTCTGGGTAAACTACACCGGCCATCTCCAGAAAGGTCGGAAACAAGTCTGCCACATGGCTCATGGCATCTGTCATCTGATTGCTGACAATTTGTTTAGGCCAATGCGCAATCAAATGTGTTTTTGCACCTCCCTCATGGCCATTCTGCTTATATAGCCGGTAGGGTGTGTTGCCCACATTTGCCCAGGGTGTAGAAAGACAGCGATAGGATTCTGCTGGCCCAGGTGGAATGTCGAAGTCCTTATTGCTATCAAAAGGACAGGAACCATTATCGCTAAAAAATAGTATCAAAGTATTATCCAGTTGCCCAGCAGCCTCGACTCGGTCGATTACTCTACCAATGTTTTGATCCATGCGGTCTATCATCGCTGCAAAAACAGCCATCTCTAGGTCCTTCTCATCCTTTTCCTCTGGAGTCATCGATGCCCAGGAATAGTAAGTCGGCCATTTTTCTCTGATCTCTGGCCACCCATCTGGTGCACCACGAAAGCGGTTGCTATTATCTGATGGTGGCGACAATTTTATATCCTGGTCCAGGATACCCATCTGTTTCATCCGAGCAAAACGTTGTGCTCTGATATCATCCCAACCTTGTCGGTACTTTCCTCGATATTTTGCGATATCTTCAGGTCTGGCTTGCAATGGATAGTGAGCAGCGTGGTAAGGGAGTAAAAGAAAGTAGGGTCGATCCCGATCGATCATCTCGTCCAGATACCGCAGCGCATAATCTGTGATGAAATCTGTCTTATACTTTGGCTCAATTTCCGCCTCAATTTCGGTGGCACTCACCTCTACTCCATCCAAATAAAATGGCCGCTCAAAGCTTCCAGATGGTGGCACAAAATATTCTGTGGTGGCCCAGAATGTAAAGGACTTCTCGAATGTTTCCGAAAAATAACACTCCTTTGGCACCCATTTGTCAAAATGCTCCTTACCACTAATCATGGCAGAATAACCAGCTTCTCTCAAGAGAGGCACAAAGGAAATGGCATGGTCATTACCCATGTATAGTCCAGTCATCATGGTAGACCTTGTCGGATTGCACTTGGACATATTATAGAAGTTGCGAAAGCGCATGCCACCCGCGGCCAATCGATCCAGATTGGGTGTTTTGATTTCGGCACCGTAACATCCGATATCAGAAAATCCAATGTCATCGCCTATTATCACGATGATGTTGGGGCGATCGTCCCTCAAAGTAATGGACTGGTTCTTGCACTCAGCAGCATCAATATGCACCAAAATTACGGCAACTAGAAACAGCATCAGATTAGAGAACCTCTTCAGAAGGAATGGATTCGACATATTAGGTTTTTTTGGAAAATGATCTACAAAGTGTTTATTGAGTTCCTACTACGTGGATGATCGTTTCAGGCCTTGGTGCGCATATGCCAGCACCACTGCACCTAGGATAAAACATATGGTCAGTGCAATGATCGAATTGCGCATACTGCCTGTCAAATTATCAAGATAACCAAACATCACCAAACCCATCATCATTGCTACTTTTTCGCAGACATCGTAAAAACCAAAGTACCCCGCATTGTTTTGGGTGACGGGAATAAGTTTGGCAAAAGTAGATCTCGATAGTGCCTGCACCCCACCCATCACAATGCCAATGAAAAATGCCGCAATATAGAAATGAAAGGCCGATGAAATAAAATAAGCTCCAACACAAATCAGAATCCAACAGGATATCGCCACTAAAAGAGCAGGAAGATTGCCGATCTTTCTTGACATCCAAGCAAAAAGGTATGCCCCTGCGATACCGATGTACTCAAGAATGAGGACTACGGTGATGAGCTGTGTCAATGTGAGATGTACCTCCTTTTCACCAAAGGATGCAGCCATGAACATGACTGTTTGGACTCCCAGGATGTACCAGAAAAAGCCACATAGAAATCTACGTAGAATGGGGGTCTTTTTGAGGGATTGCCACACCTTCCGGAGCTCTTGATAACCCCGCCAAGGATTGAAGGAGACATTTTGCCTATCATGAGTACCTCTGGGAAGCCTCCGAAAGGAGATCTGAGCAAATCCGATCCACCAAATACCGGTCAGCAGAAATGACAACCTGGGTAGCAATGTATCGTCCTCTATACCCAGACGCCGTTGATTGAGGATTAGAGCGAGATTTATCAATAGCAAGGTCGATGCCCCAATATACCCTAAAGCATATCCTCGAGCACTCACAAAATCTTTTCGATCATCACTGACGATGACTGGTAGATAAGCATTGTAGTAGACCATACTACCTGCGTACCCGATCGTGGCCAGCATCAGACAAATCAAACCCAATGTGACATTGGTACCATCAAACCAAAATAAGGCCGCACAAGCCAGTCCACCCGTGTAGCAGAAAATCTTCATAAACAACTTATGAAGACCGGTGTAGTCGGCTATCGAGGACAGTAGCGGAGTGATGAATGCTACCAAGCCAAAAGACAAGCCCAAACAGATAGAATAAATTGCGGTATTCTGCAACTCTAGACCGAAAAGTCTGACCAATTCGTTGCCATGACCCCTAGTTACCTCGTTGTAATAAGCTGGAAAGATGGCCGATGCGATGACCAGTGCATACACGGAGTTGGCCCAATCGTACATGGCCCATCCGTTGATAGTTCGAGTGTCGTTTTTAATCAATGCGATGTGATCTGTGGAAACAAAATACAGATTCTGGAGGATGTATCCTTCTTCGGCCACTCTCGCAGATGCCGACTTCATGGCCTAATGGTTTATTGGGTTGTAGGGCTGGTGTAAATGTGGTGTATAATGTGAGGCATTTAGGGAATGGACCATCGCAAATGGGACCAAATAATACACAAACCATGCAATTTCATCGTTGTATAAGAACAAATAAACTACGGGCACCCCCATGAGAATCATTACACTACTTTCCCTCTGCTTTTTGACGTACGCTCAAGGATCAGCTCAGGAAGACAGCGTCCATCAGAAGAGGAGAATTGAACTGGGGCTAAACATCACCAGTGTATTGGCTAATTTCTTCAACTCGGATTTTCCGAGAGCTATGCTGGAGCAATACATCATCGCAGGCAAAGTTTTTCACCAGAATCGACATGCTGCCTTTCGTTTTCACATCGGAGGCAGTGTCGATAGCGAAAAAACAGTCAATCTCGCTAGCATCAAATCCCGAGAATTGCTGACCAAGATTGGATGCGAGTGGCACCGGCCGATTGGTCAAAAGATTATCTTATTGTATGGTGCGGATGCAATATTCACCTATTCCCACACAACGACGGATGCATTCCGTCAATCCACGCTCACTGAGTCCTCCACACTACAAGGTGGACCAGCCGCGTTTCTCGGTTTTAGATATCAGCTCAACAAGTGGCTTTCCCTAACTACCGAAAGTTCACTCAGTGTCATCTGGCGCCGTCGTGATCGCTTCGTAACGGAAAATGCCAACCGCAATCAATTTGTCAAAGAGAGATCCTTCAATCTCGGACATACGCTGCCAGTCTCCCTTTATGTTTACTTTAAACTATAGACCCAATGCAAAGGAACAGCATATGGTATGGAGTATGCATTTGCCTCTTTTTATGGGTAGAATCATCCGGCCAAAGACCCTTTGAAGGTCGTCCCTATCGTGAGGTTGGTTTGAACCTCACTGGCCTATTGACACAAGTGGTACCCTTCAATCGTGGGGGTGGTCAAATAGGTCCTTACAGTTTGCACATGTATATCATGAGTAAGAAAAACCGCGGCTTGCGTATAAGTATGGGTGGTCAAGTAACCGATGGTTTGGTCACCGTCACGGATCACATCAACTTGCTAGTCGGTTTCGAACGCAGAAAATGGATCGGGGGCGGAAAATTTGTCTACCGACGTGGGTTGGGTGGATATGCCAACATCATTGGCTTTAATACTTCACTCATCCGTGACCAAAGCGATGATGGTGCGGTGGGCTTAGTCTTGTCCAGGGGCATTGAGTATCATCCATGGCCTTCTATAAGTTTTTTTGCCGAAGCACAAATATATATTGGTAGTGCTGGATTTGGAACACAGCTTCTCATTCTTCCACCTGTATCCATCCATGCAAATGTTAAATTCTAATCAACGAAAGACAAAGAATGTAATTTATACGTTAGTATAAGAAAATCCACTGCGATGAAAAAGATACTGACCGTACTGATTTCACTCGTTTTTTTGATGGCAGCATGTGATAAATCAGAGACCAACCTTGTGGTCGATGACACAGCCTCCCTGACACCCAAAATACCGGTCGAATTACATCAGTATAGCGTGGAAGAGATGCCCATTCATGTCAAGGACCATCCCGCTGTAAGGGACCTGCGAATTGCCATGGGCCTGCCAGTAGCTAAGCCAGATCCAGCTCATATAATAGGTCTTGAATCGGTAGTAGATGCCTCTGCCAATGGCACAGTCTTACACGGTTTCACTTCTTCGTCTAAGAACATCCCTTTGATTACGGATGCTGGTGCCACCCTGGGCAGGGTGCTATTCTATGATCGCAGTCTCAGCATCACCAATACAGTATCCTGTGGCAGCTGCCATGTCCAGGCATTGGGCTTTGCAGACGGCAGAGCGACTTCTCCTGGTTTCAGGGGTGTGGAGACAAAACGAAACTCCATGGCCATCCTCAATGCGGGTCTGAATGAGAATATGTTTTGGGATGCGCGTGCTCCAACCGTCAGAACGCTGGTGCTCAATCCCATCAGCGATCACATCGAGATGGGTATGGAATCGCTCGGCTACTTGAATAAAAAGTTAGCACAAAAAGATTATTACGCAGAGCTATTCAAGGAGGCCTTCGGTTCTAGCGAAATCACGTCGGCAAGAATTTCTGATGCCTTGACCCAATTTGTTTGCTCGATGACCACTTTTGATTCAAAATTTGATCGCAATATGGAATCAGGATTTAGCGGATTTTCAGAAAAAGAGAGATTGGGTCATGACTTGTTTTTCAGTGAACGTGCGCAATGCGGTTCGTGCCACGCATTACCTAATTTTGCAGCTCCAGATTTTCCCGGAGGGGCCTATGGTGCTCAAGGTGTGGCAGGATCTACCAACATCGGACTGGATAAAAATTACATCGACCAGGGAAGAGGAGAGGGAAGATTTCGCATTCCGTCCTTGAGAAATATTGCACTGACCGGACCCTACATGCACGATGGTCGCTTTACAGACTTAATGGAAGTTGTGGATCACTATGACCATGGGATAAAATCACATGCTGCTTTGGATGAAAAACTAAAAGACCAGAACGGACTACCACAACGATTGCAGCTTTCTGCGTATGAGAAAGCGGCTCTAGTGGCTTTTATGGAGACGCTCACCAGTGATCAGCTGTTGCAGGACGAAAAGTTTTCAGATCCTTTCAATTACTAGGCCTCTAGAAACTGGATCATAGCGATATTTCGGTGGTAAATAGTTGACTGGAGTTTTTCGAGAATGGAAATTGCTCTATTCGACCATCGGATTGTATTACCAGTGATGCTCCGATGCAATGCCACCCCGCCCATGCACCTCCCTTGATTTCTCCCGTGTTGCTGACACCTACCATTGGAATCTGATACTTGGCAGCGATGGCAGTGTAAGATTCCTTCCACTGTTGACCATAGGGGGTTGCTTTCTGGTCGAAATCTGGTGGTACCGCCCAGCTGCAAGGAGAAAAAATCATGTCCGCCCCCATGGCTCCCTGAGCATATCCCAGGTCATTGCTCTCAGGCAGCAGATCGGCACAAATATTAATACCGATCCTCCCAAGCTTCGTAGGGACCACACCAATATCTGTGCCCCGGCTATAAATATGAGCCGCAATATTTAGAATATTGATTTTTCGGTGCCGAGCTAGGATGTCTCCTCGATCATCGATGAGTACTGCTGTATTAAAAATCCCCTCTTCAGCTATTTCCGTGAGACCCGCGACGACAAATATCCTATGATCTCGAGCAGCTCCAGAAAGCATGGCACTTCTTGGTCCTGGTATGCGACTGGCGGCGGAGGATGCAGAGGGATCCGTCCAACCCAGATCCAGACATTCTGGCAACACTACTATATCACAAGCTTGGGCCGAAGCCCAGGCCACAAATTCTAGGGCGACCTGCATATTAATCCCAGCATCGCCGGCTACGACCTGCAACTGACCAATGCCGACTTTTAGTTTATCGATTGGTGGTGATTTCATCGAACACCATGTACACTCATTTCTAAAGTATATACTGCTCCCATCGCTGTGACAAACAGTGTCCTCTGGGCTGGCCCACCAAACACAACATTGGCAGTCCAGCGCTGATCAATCGGTATTTCCCCAATTTTCTTGCCACGGCGATTAAAAACCGTGACGCCATTTCCGGTCAGATATACATTGCCCTTGTGGTCTACGGTCATACCATCTGATCCCATGTTTGCAAATAGCTTTCTATCTCTCAGTGATCCATCCTTTGCTACTGAAAAAACATACGTGGTTTTATTTCCGATGTCTGCTACATATAATTTTTTTCCATTCTTTGTTCCCACGATTCCATTGGGTCTCTTAAAACCGGTAGCAGCAACTTCGATGGATCCATTGGGTGCCAGATAATAAACCCTTTCTTCTTCTATTTCTTTTTCAGAATGTGACCACCATTTTCTCTGATAAAATGGATCGGTAAAGTAAATGCCACCTTTCTTATCTACCCATAGATCGTTAGGACCGTTGAGACGTTGCCCTTCATAATCCGTCACCAAGACCTCGATTTTTTTATCTGGTCCTATTTTCCAGAGTTGGTTATTTTCATCAGCACAAGCGAGGAGATTCCCTTGATGGTCAAAAAATAGCCCGTTCGACCGACCCACATTTTCCATAAAAACATCGATCCGGTTATCCCCCGCTGACCACTTCAGTATCCGGTTGTTGGGTTGATCGGTAAAATATACATTGCCCAAGTGATCCACTGCAGGACCCTCCGTAAAACTAAAACTAGCATCGATCAATCGCACCTTAGCATCTTTGGCAATCACCTTGCTTTCGGTCGACTGTGACAGCCCTTCAGATCCAATGATGATCGATAGTAGAAGAAAAACCAGATGCTTACTCATCTCATGTGCTTTACTACTGCGCAATATACAAATCCCTAATTGCTTAGAGATTGGCAATTAGTAATGGTCGACTATCTCAAAGGTATTTGATTCAGAAAGCGCAGCTCAATTTCTTTAATTATCCTTACCTTAATAGCATGCACATTTACCACCTCCCTGCAGCACCACTAGTAGCACCACTCCGAAAAGACAACCAAAGCAAGATAGCCACTTGTGGCGATCTTTACATTTTTGTCAGTCCACAGATAATCCATAATCACCCAATCTCGAAGAAGTGAAAATCTCATCCAAAATGGATCATTTTATGAAGATGGCACTTTCCGGAGTGAGCTCACTGGTCCTTTTTCTCAGCCTGGTCACTTGGTCAGTGATAAGCTGCAAAGACGTCTCAGAGCTAGCTACCGAAAGAAAATATCCCAACATACTTTTTATTGCGGTAGACGATTTGAGACCTGAGTTGAGCAACTATGGTGCGGATCAGATGGTCACACCTCATTTCGACCGACTTGCCGAGCGGGGCATTACCTTCACCCGAGCTTACTGTCAGCAGGCCGTGTGTGCACCGAGTCGAAATAGTGTCCTCACCGGGCTGCGTCCTGATGCTATGGGCATCTATGATCTATATACCTTCTTTCGCACCAATGTACCTGAGGTAGTTACCCTACCTCAATACTTTAGACAACACGGTTACCACACCGAAAGAATGGGAAAGATCTACCACCTTGGTCATGGCAATCAGGATGATTCGTTGTCATGGAGTCGTGCAGATTACAATATGGGCCTCAGTAGGAGGCAATTGGCCAAAGTACAGCGTGGCGATACGGTCGGACTCGAGAGTGATTTTCCTACGCTGCATGGTAAAAAGCTTCCTTTTTATCGATCTTCAGAGCATGAAGCAAACATGACCGACGCCATGTCGGCAGATCACGCCGTTCGACGCCTCCATGAGCTAAGGGATTCTACTTTTTTTCTGGCAGTGGGATTCGTCAAACCCCATCTTCCCTTTGTTGCACCCAAAAAGTATTGGGATCTGTACGATCCAGCCAAGATCAGGATCCCTGACCGAAACAATCCAGAGGGCATGGCTCCGATGGCCCTAGCAAACTTTGGCGAACTCCGCAAGTACGACGACGTACCTGCTCAAGGACAGCTTGACGACGATATGACACGTCATCTCATCCATGGCTATTATGCGTCGGTGAGCATGATCGATGCCCAGGTCGGAAAACTGCTGAACGCCCTGGAGGAGCTCAACCTGGCAGAAGAGACCATCATAGTCCTGTGGGCAGACCACGGATACAAGCTGGGAGATTATGGCAATTGGTGTAAACACTCCAATTTCGAATTGGATACGAAAGTTCCCTTGTTCTTCTCAGTTCCTGGTATGAAGGGAGGTACATCCACGAATACGCTGGCAGAACTCGTGGATATCTATCCGACCTTATGTGACCTTGCGGGTATCCCCAAGCCTCAGCATCTGGAGGGTCAGAGTCTCCTGTCAGCGTTGGAGCATCCTGAGACTCAGTACGAAGGGGTTGCCCTCAGTCAATATCCCAGAGGACCTTCACTTGGCTATGACCGCAAAAGTGAATTGATGGGCTATAGCATGCGCACAGACAAATATCGGTATACCCGGTGGCAAAAGTATGAACATCCGGACCAGATCATCGATCGGGAACTATACGATCACGCAAATGGTCCACTTGCCGAGCGAAACCTAGCCAAGGATCCGTCTTTCGCAAAGATGGTATCAGAATTGGATACGAAACTTGACGCAGAGCTGGCCAAGTATCTATTGCTTAGATCCACTGCTGTGGAAGTCAATAAATGATCAGTGGTATTTCATCAGTAAATCAAGAAGTTTTCGATCTAATTGATGGCCATACCAGTCTTCGTAGTTCACATCCTTCCTACCTGAGTCAATCAAACCAAATGAGCCGCCAAACTCCCAAAGAGCATATCCTATTCCATGGCTGGTTAACACATCGATCACATCTTCAAACCAGGCAAGAAATACTGAATGTGGCGTTTTATTATAGCAGCCGCATTCACCACAGTGTACCCCCACACCCTCCTTCGTCAATGCTATCCAGGGTGCATACATCTCTTCCAACATGGCTCTGCTGAGATATTGGTCACCCACTTGCCCAGGCCATTTGGGCTCAGGTAAGTGAGTGCTGTCCTTGAAGACCCAAGGTGCCTTGTAGTGAGATATGATTCCAGGATTGTAGCCACGACAACTTTGGGCAATGTCCAAATCGGTGATCTCGGGAATGACGTCCCGCCCAACATTGTTACCATCTGCAACGATTAGATGATTTGCATTGGCTCTGCGAATCTCTTTGGCTGCTCTCAACACCATATCGCGATACATTTGACCAGGTATTGCACTGCGCTTAGAATGCTGATCATTCATATCCTCCCTAAGACAAGGCTCATTCAGGAGGTCAAAACTGATCTGTTGCCTAGACATACTCTTATATCGCCTCGCCCAAAACCTCCAGTGATAGCAAAAATCATCAAGGGCTTCTTTATCCTGCCAGAGGTTATAGGGTTCTTGAAATCCCGCATTGACACAAAATCCTGGAGCTCGATGAAGGTTGAGGCTCACATGTAAACCGTATTTATGAGCCTTGGAAATCAGATTATCTACTTTCTCAACGGCTCGTTTATCAATCTTTCGAACCCTCTTTGTCTCAAGAGGTTTGGACCGGTCAAACTTGATGTAGGAAGGATATGCCATTGGGATTCTTACAAAATCAAATCCCCAATCTGCCATCCATTTGAAGTACTCCTCCTTAGTGGCTGCCCTTCCCTTACTCGGATCAGGTGAGAAAAAGTCTAGCAAATTAAACCCCTTCCAAGCCGGCAGTGGGTTCTGCTTCATTTCTGTCCGAGTGTCACTCATCGAAAAAATCACGCTACTTGCAGCGAGAGAGTTCTGCTTTACAAATGCCCTGCGGCTCCAATGATTCGTTTCTTCCGTACTCATCCCTATCTATTTTCCAGTGACAAGAAATCTCGTATGCTATCTAAATACTCCAACATGATCTGCATGTAGGACCGTTCTCCCTCCTACTTCGCCGTCCACCCACCATCGACGGTCAGCATAGCACCGACCATATAGGTGGCAGCATCGCTGGCTAAGAATATGGCTGCACCTTGAATCTCCGCCAGCTCACCCCAACGAGCCAGGGCGGTTGCGCCCACGATAAACTTCTTTGCTTCCTCAGACTCAGCGATGGGAATATTCATTTCGGTGAGAAAAGGTCCAGGGCAGATGGCATTGACATTGATGCCAGATGGTGCCAACTCCAAGCCCAGTGCCCGGGTCATCTGTACTACCGCACCTTTACTGGCCGTATAAGGTGTTCGGTTGGCAAGACCCACCAGTCCCAGGGTGCTGGCTATGTTGATTATTCTACCGCTCCCGGCAGCCTTCATCATTGGAGTGACTGCCTTGGATGCTAGCCAGGTGCCATGTACATTGACGGCCATTACCTGATTGAATTCATCAGAGGACAGCTCGTCGATCGCACCACGTATATTAATGCCAGCACTATTGATGAGTATATCGATCCTGCCAAAGGCCTCCATAGTACTTTTGGCCATCGCATTCATGGCCTTTTCATCAGTGACATCCGCGGCGATAGAGATGGCCTTGATGCCATATTCTTCCTGAAGCCCATGGGCAGCATTTTGCCCTTCATCAGCTTTCCGATTGACCAATACCAGATTGGCACCAGCTGAGGCCAGTCCAGCTGCCATCGCCAATCCTAGCCCTTTAGATCCACCCGTTACAATAGCTACTTTGGCGGTGCAATCAAATAATTTGATGCCAGGTAATTTTTCGTCGTTTGTCATTGCTTCCATGTTTTGTTGGTAAAATATGCTTATTCTAACTCATTTTGGACAGCAGCAAGGTGAGACGTGAGATCATCGACATCCCAGGGCTGCACCCTGCCTTGTGAACGGTGTCTGATGTGTCCCACGGTCGCGGGAGGTACCGGATCTGCATGGTTGCCCCATTCATTACGGATGTAAGTAATGATGGCTGCCAGAGTTTTGTCATCCAGCACCGAATTTGCTGGCATCACCGGAAGGATCTCCGGTGCCTCATAAAGATGATCCTTCACCGTGATGGGACCTTCCAAACCATGCAGGAGGATCAGCACCAATCTTCTTTCATTTTCTAAGACCCATTCCGATCCTGCCAATGGTGGTGCAAATCGACGTACTCCCTGCCCATCATCACCATGACAGGCACTGCAAGATGTGATGTAGTGCTTTCGACCTAAGGCATACAGTTGTTGCCCTTGAGCATCTAGTGTAATGGTCTGATCCTGCATTTGGGCCTCCACTACATTGCCAGGCCACGTGAAAACTTTGGCAAGCTGCTCGACCTTTGACTTAGTCGGCTCATCATGGTCTGGCAGCCTAGCATGGAGGGCAGGCTCTCTTGTCAAAGATATAGATCCCTTGTGCTGATTGGACTGCAATAAGAGTCCAGTGAGCAACGGTGTGAGCTGCCAAGCAGCTGCCTCCTTCGCAATTTTGCCGAGAAAGACCTCCACTTCTCGCTGTTCTCCCTTTTTACCAATCGCCGAAGCAAGCATTTCCAAGAAGATGCCCCTAGATCTATCTTCTGAATTCCAGTTAGGGTCCGTTAGAATGATATCCAGCATGGCCACTTCACTATTGCCGAGTCCGCTAACCACTGCATCCCGGATGAGTGGCTCGGCACCCTGCTCAAGCAGTACTTCTGACATGAAGACAAGCCGGGCATCAGACTTTAGGTTACCTGCGGTTAAAATCATCTGCAAGACCACTTCATCCTGTTCTGATTTCCATACACCTCGCATTTTCTCCAGCAGTAGTCTTTGACGGGCGAAATCTCCTTCTAGGAGATGTTCTAGCACGCGATATGCAGCTGCCCTTACCTGAGGGTGTGGATCGTCTAGAGCTCCTATTCCTATGTCAAGTGTAGCGGCCTGCATACCCTCCAGAGTCCAAAGCGCATGCAGTCGGGCCAGGGGCTGGTCAGATTGTTGGACCACAGATTCTAGAAGGGGAATGGCATCTGCATCCTGGCGCTCAACCAGCAATCGCTGGGCCATGTCACGCTTCCAGCCGCCATCGTGGGACATCAGCTGCACTAGATGGTTGCTGGAGAGATCCTCGATCTTTCGCTCGTCGCTCGCCCCTTCCCTCGCTCTGACTCGCCAGATCCTACCTAGTTGCCTTGGTGTTTCAAGTTTTCTTGCGATGGTCTGATCACGTAAATATGGTGTCATATATTTCCAATGCTCGATTAGGCCGCGATACATATCTACTATGTACAGTGCTCCGTCTGGTCCAGAGGCTAAATTTACTGGCCGAAATCGCTCATCAGTAGAAGCTAAGAACTCCCTACTGGGATAAGCATCCGTGGCCGATATCATGTAGCCCGTTGAGACAACTTTATTTCGTTTGACAAGGTTACCAGAAGGTTCGCAGACAAAAACATCTCCCACCATTTTCGGCAGTAATGCTTTTTCCCGAAAAACAAATGGAGCACATGCCGAGGTGAACTCCAGCAACATCCCTTTGCTGTCCAATGTGCCAGTGATGTAACCACGATTAACCGCTGGGTTTGGGCGAATGGGATAAATGCTCCGATTGAGTGTCAAACCATGGTCCAAGCCGGTAGTGGTTTCGTGATTAGGATTTCTAGAAAAATAATTAGGTGGTACCAGATCTGCATGCAGTTGAGACCAATTGTAATTGTAATACAACCTGCCAAAGTTGTCATGACTGATCCCCCATTGGCCCCGAAACTCTGTCGTCTCTTTATGCCATTGATCATTGATCTTCCTATAGCGAGCCCGGGACTTGGCATTGTAATACCAGTTGTCGATACCTCTCCACAAGCCATTAGGCGAATGCTCCACATGACCCTGACCTCCATAGACCGAATCCACCAGAGTTTTTCGGTCGGCCACCAGATCGCCATCTAGGTCTTCGACATACCACAATGGAAATCGCTCAGCTACCAAGAGTCCGCCATCGACCAATGCCAGAGCACGCGGCAAGACCAAGCTATCCAGAAAAACAGTACGAGTATCCATTTTGCCATCGTCGTCAAGATCCTGAAGTACGACAATATGACCATTTGGCTCGTTTTCACCCCTGCCCTCCATGGTAGCATTGAAACCCGTCATCTCCGCAACCCACATCCGACCTAGGTGATCAAAAGACATACATACAGGATCCTGGACCAAGGGTTCAGCAGCTACTAGTTCTACCTCGAGTGCTGCATCGGCAAGCTCAAAACTGGTAAGTTCATCTGCTGCCGACTTAGGAGGAGAAGGAGGGTTAGTTGCGCAGGCAATCAGGAGCATGAAGAGACTCAAGTTGAGGCTCCTTTTATGGTCTCCGATGATTGTGAAAAACCTCTCTAACAACAACACGGCTTAAAAATAGTAATCTGTCGTTGATCCAACCACTGGTATGATGATGTTAAGAACATCATGGCACAAACCTGGGATCAGTAAGCCCATTCGCTATCTGGCCCCTGGAGCTGATACAAAGACAATCCAAGCATTTTGACTAAAGGGCAAGAAGTACTCAGGGATTGCTGAGCCCTCCTGACACAACACCTGGGATCAGTAAGCCCATCCTCTATCCGGCCCCTGGAGCTGTTACAAAGGCAATCCATCCATCATGACTAAAAGGGCAGTAGCTACTCAGGGATTGCTGAGCCCTCACGACATACCTGGGATCAGTAAGCCCATCCTCTATCTGGCCCCTGGAGCTGACACAAAGACAATCCATGCATCATGCTAAAAGGGCAAGAAGTACTCTGGGATTGCTGAGCCCTCCTGACATACCTGGGATCAGTAAGCCCATCCTCTATCCAGTCCCTGGAGCTGATACAAAGACAATCCATGCATCATGCTAAAAGGGCAAGAAGTACTCTGGGATTGCTGAGCCCTCCTGACATACCTGGGATCAGTAAGCCCATCCTCTATCCAGTCCCTGGAGCTGATACAAAGACAATCCATGCATCATGCTAAAAGGGCAAGAAGTACTCTGGGATTGCTGAGCCCTCCTGACATACCTGGGATCAGTAAGCCCATCCTCTATCCGGCCCCTGGAGCTGATACAAAGACAATCCATGCATCATGACTAAAAGGGCAACAAGTACTTTGGGATTGCTGAGCCCTCCTGACATACCTGGGATCAGTAAGCCCATTCGCTATCCGGCCCCTGGAGCTGCCACAAAGACAATTCAGGCATCATGACTAAAGGGCAGTAACTACTCAGGGATTGCTGAGCCCTCCTGGCATACCTGGGATCGGTAAGCCCATCCTCTATTTGGGCCCTGGAGCTGCCACAAAGATAATCCATACAGTACTCTGGGATTGCTGAGCCCTCCTGACATACCTGGGATCAGTAAGCCCATCCTCTATCTGGCCCCTGGAGCTGCCACAAAGACAATCCAGGCATCATGACCAAAGGGCAAGAAGTACTCTGGGATTGCTGAGCCCTCCTGACATACCTGGGATCAGTAAGCCCATCCTCCATCCGGCCCCTGGAGCTGACACAAAGACAATCCATGCATCATGACTAAAAGGGCAAGAAGTACTCTGGGATTGCTGAGCCCTCCTGACATACCTGGGATCAGTAAGCCCATCCTCTATCCGGCCCCTGGAGCTGACACAAAGACAATCCATGCATCATGACTAAAAGGGCAAGAAGTACTCTGGGATTGCTGAGCCCTCCTGACATACCTGGGATCAGTAAGCCCATCCTCTATCTGGCCCCTGGTGCTGCCACAAAGACAATCCATGCATCATGACCAAAGGGCAGTAATTACTCTGGGATTGCTGAGCCCTCACGACATACCTGGGATCAGTAAGCCCAGCCTCTATCTGGCCCCTGGAGCTGCCACAAAGACAATCCAGGCATCATGACTAAAGGTCAATAAATATTCTGGGATTGCTGAGCCCTCCTGACATACCTGGGATCAGTAAGCCCATTCGCTATCTGGCCCCTGGAGCTGATACAAAGACAATTCAGGCATCATGACTAAAGGGCAGTAACTACTCAGGGATTGCTGAGCCCTCCTGGCATACATGGGATCAGTAAGCCCATCCTCTATCTGGCCCCTGGAGCTGCCACAAAGACAATCCAAGCATCTTGACTAAAGGGCAAGAAGTACTCTGGGATTGCTGAGCCCTCAATGGTAATCAACACCATATACCCTTGCTCTAAAACCTTCTTTTGATGATGTACTTCTTACCCTATTGCTTGGTCATCTCGGCTTTGGATGGCCTGGGACGAATTCGAAATTGATTCGGTTGACCGGTTGACCGGTCGAATTCATCGGGTGTGCGCTTGTCCGGTAAACGATCATTCGTTCGCCGTCTCATCTGTTGCATCTCGTCTCGCAAGGTCGCCAGGAGATCCCGGTGCCGCCGATCTGCCACTAGGTTTTCAATCTCAAAAGGGTCCATCAGCAGATCATAGAGTTCCTTCTCAGGTCTGGGAACTAAAAAGCACGCCCTCTGGGCTACCGGCAGCTTGTCTTGCGCCTCTAGCTCCTGCATCGCACGAAAAGTCGGACTGCGCAAAGCATCCGCTGAAGGGGTATTAGGCAAATCATAATAGAAGTTACGGATGTACTTATACCTTTCAGTGCGTATCGCCCGGGAGTAGTCTTCATAGTCATGCCAATGATCTTCTGCGAATATCGAGGTACGCACCACGGATTCTGGATCCCGCAGTACATCCATGAAGCTCACCCCTTCGAAGTCTCCATATTTATCAACTCCTGCCACATACAAGAAAGTGGGCGCAATATCAATGGCGCTCACCATAGAACCGCTGGACGATCCTGGTCGTACCTGCCTCGGCCATCGAACAATCCAGGGTGTCTTAATGCCACCATCATACAGGGTTGTTTTGTCCCTTGGAAAGGGCCTGCCATTGTCGCTGATGAACAGGATCAGAGTGTTCTCAGCCAGTCCCTCTTTGTCCAATTCACGAGTGAGAAGCCCCACAAAGCTGTCTAACCTTGACACTTCATCGTAGTACAATGCCAAGTCCTGCCTGACCGATCTGGTATCTGGGAGGTATGGCGGCACTACGACTTCTTCGACGGTATGAGGATTTTCAATGATACCTTCCCGATAATCTCGATGCGGATCTACCGCAGCCAGCCAGAGAAAGAATGGCTGGTTTCTGGGCCTTGCATTTAGCAGTCCGATCCAATCCTCGCATCCACTAGCATTGGTACTCATTGTCATCGTGCCATCTTTACTCACCTGAAAGCCATCTACCGACACCTGCATCGTTGTGTCAAATCGATCTTCAACCGCATCACCAAGATGCCACTTGCCCGATTGTGCTGCCCAGTACCCGGCGTCTCTTAGTTTCTCCACAAACGTGATCTGATCAGCTGGCAAGGGCCAATGCAGTTGCTCGGCATCGGTCTGATGTGGAAACTTTCCGGTGATAATGCTTGCTCTGCTGGGGCTACAAGAGCTAGCTGTAAGAAAAGCTCGGTTGAAAAGCATCCCTTGCTCGGCGAGTTGATCAATATGGGGTGTGCTGATGGATGGATGACCGTAGCAACCCAGGTCATTCCATGATAAATCGTCAGCGATGACTAGGATGATATTCGGTCGATCGTCTGGTTTTCTATCGAGATTGCCATCCGACCCTGCACAGGCCATGAGTGACACGACCACTACGACAACAATGGCAAGACGATGCGTCAGCCCGATTAGAGACATCAATGATACTGAGTTGCTGCTCAATCGATTCATGAACATAGTTCGATTCCAAAGTGATGAGAAAGGACAGGTTTCGACAGCGTAAGATATAAAATACCAGGATCCGTGGTCTTCCGCCTACGTACGCCAGGAATCGAGTTTTTACAAACACTAATCTCATCAGCACCATAGCCGCCATAAAAATCAGGTCGCGACGCGATGTCAACGACCTGAGAAATCTGGATTCCGAGATAACTACCTTGTGGTTCTGGTGATCAGTGATGCATCACCTTAAGGCTTTCTTTTCTCACTCCATCGTCGACCAGTATAATATAGGCGCCACTTGGCAATTCCGCAGCAGGTACCACCAATGTCCAGTGGTTTGCGACCGGTTGGTACTTACGTTGATAGAGCCTTTGTCCCAGAATGTCAACGAGCATCACTTCAATGGGTCTCAATTGATTGGAATGTCCATCCAGAAATATGCGATCAATAAATGGGTTGGGATATGCTTTGAGTTCAATGCTTCGATGCTGACCTGTAGCACTTCCTTCTGGATCTGTAGGATCTATCCTGCCACATGAATCGTAGTTCATGAATCCGGCACAAGCTGCCCAACAGGCACTGACAAACTCCCTGGTTGTGCCATCGGACAGTGACACGCAAACGGGATCATATTCATCTGTAGGACAGTCACATACAGCACTACAATTGTAGAATACATCAAAGCCCTCACAGATGGCTTGGCAAGCACTGGTGTACTCTCTGATAGAGCCATCATCCAAGATGACACAAACGGGATCCACGATGCCCTCACAGCTGCAGTCAGAATCGCAAGGGATAAAAGAGGTGTAACCAGCACAGTTAGCCAGACACTCATTGTCAAATTGTCTGGTCTTCCCATCTTCCATCAATACACATACTGGAGCAAAGTTCAATGGGCAAATGCAATCTTCACAATCGATGAAATCGACATAGCCACGGCATTCTGCCCAGCATGCATTTTGAAAACGCAACATATCCCCTTCCTCTGTCATCACACAAACGGGATTGTAGTCAAGGGGACAAGGACACAGCGTATCACATACCGTGTAATTGAAGTAACCTTGGCATTCCGCCCGGCAAGCATTCTCAAAAACCCAAATCTCGCCTGATTCCAAGAAGACGCAAACAGGCTTATACACGTCGTCACAGGGGCAATCTGGATTGCATCGAAAAGTGCTGTCATAGCCAGCGCATCTGGCAAAACAATCATTCGAAAACTCAATCAGTTGCCCATCACTTCCTATCACACATACGGGGTCATAGATCTCAGGACAGATACAGGAAGTGTCGCATGGCTCAGTATCTTCATAGCCTTGGCAAGCTGCAATACAAGCATTGGGGAAGGTCATGGTGATGCCATTGGAGTCTGTAGTACAAACGGGTTCGTACAACATACCGCAATCACAGGTTGTATCACACCTGAAGTAATCGAAATATCCGGCACATTCTGCGAGACAAGAATTATCAAACCTTATTGGCTCGTCGGCTGGCCCGAAAACGCATACCGGATCATAGATCCGCTCGCAAAAGCAGGTGGTATCGCATGGCACGATGTCGGTATACCCTGCACATGCAGCATAGCATGCGTTGGAGAACTCTAGTACATCGCCTGCTTTATTGATGACACAAACGGGATCGTAGATCTCCGGGCACACACAGCTGGTATCGAGGCAGTTTAGAGATTCGGAAAATCCCGCACATTGGGCTTCGCAGCTATTTTTGAATATATAGGAATCGACGATCCCTATGATGCAAACAGGGGCAATCGTATCAAGACATCCGCAGGTGTCCAGGCAGGATACCAAATAGTTGTAGCCTGCACAATAGGCAAAACAAGGATTGTCGAAGGAATCTATATTTCCTGCAGCATCCACCGCACAAACGGGTAGATAATACTCTGGACAAGCACAGGGATCTCCATGACCTACCATGATTCTCTGCTGTGTAGTATCCGAGCAGGAATCTCGAGAGGTAATGGTCAGA
Organism: Saprospiraceae bacterium; assembly: GCA_965223025.1. Lineage (GTDB taxonomy): Bacteria > Bacteroidota > Bacteroidia > Chitinophagales > Saprospiraceae > JABDMH01. The sequence goes on along the minus strand of CBDCVP010000023.1, from coordinate 1,291,880 downwards.
GACACAGTATACACTCCGGCAGAGTCATAGGTATGCTCAGGTGAGGGCTCATCGCTGGATTGACCATCGCCAAAATCCCAATACCAGCTGAAGGGATCAGTGCGATAGCTCACATCTACAAAATGACGGACTAACGGGGCAAGGGGTATGACATCGAACTGAGCTTGACAAGACAAGTCGTACAAGGCACAAAGAGTAAAGGATGCTATGCCGACTTCACCGGGTTCGAGTCCGATGTGCTGGCTCAAAGTTTTGCCGGAGCAGACATCCAGGGTTTCTACTATAAATGAAAGCACCGAATCCTGCTCAGAGTCTATGACTGCGGAAAACACTCCGGATGGGTCTGTCACCTTGGTTTCTAAGAGGAGTTTCTCTGAGTTGTAAATATGGACGGCATGGCCTGGAATAGGTATGCGGAGGATCGCCAGATTTACGTCCACTTTGATGAAATAGGTGGCTGCCGTTGCCTCCAAGGAAAGGTTCACAAATAAGCCGACAGTAAGCCAAATGGATAAAAACTTGATCATGGCATAGATTTATTGGATTACTGAGACAGACTGCTGAAAGTCGAAAAGCGTTGGTCAAAAAGACCGTGAATCGGCAGGAATTTGCTTAAAGAAAAGTTAAGATGGCGATCACCCCACGACAGATAGGAAGGAGTATGAGACACTAGCCTTATGGGTATCTACTGCTGCAGCAAGAACTGATGGTGAATTGATACTTTAAATATCTAAACACAAACACCTATGCATCAGCATGTCTTCCCATAATGACAGGTGATGGGTACCTATTGCTGGTCCATTACCCGAATCCCTTTCTTCTGCCAATAGTCCTTTGCCGAATAGTTGGTATACTTGGAAGGGCTGTACTGTCCAACGATTGTTACAACTGCCTCTTTGGGGACCTCCAGGTCAAGTAGCCAATATGATGCATTGACCAAGAGTCTACGTACCTCTGTATTCAAAAGATCCGCCGAAGCTCCTATCGTAGATGTAAATGCTCGTCCGGACTCACCTCCAGGTAGTTGATAACTTTTTGTCCAAGCAATGGGCATCATGGGATCGTTTGGATGATAGTCGCGTTTTGCCTTTGGATTGACACTGGCTGCTTCGTCATCGGTAGGTCTGAGACCAAAATGCAAATCTTCAGGATCGTGCTCACCGCTCCTATTCACCACCTGACCTAGCATAATCGGATCGCTGTCACCCGGCAGGGGCAATCTTACTCCGTATACATCCGTTGAGCCCCACAGCGCCCCATCAACGATTCCATTGGTGATGGGATGTCCCTGCGCACCGGGTGCAATGAATCCCCGGGTGCTTTGGTGCTTGTGGTGGCCGTGATGGCTATGCCAGTGTTCACCTAGTACTAGACGGCCAAATCCGCCCTTCCAAGTTTGCTTCTCACCATCATAGTAATTGCCATAGTGCCGCCAAAGATGAGTAGAATCCTCAAATCGAAATGCATGCGTAGCCGTTCGAATTCCCAGCACTGGTTTTCCCATCATGAGATAATCTTCAAAATGCTGCATCTGACTCCCCGGCAACTCCCGAAACCTAGTGAAAAGAATCATCAGATCTGCATCATCCAATTGCTCCAATCCCGGGATATTCTTCAGATAATTTGGATCGATGACTCCCAAGTTATTGGGATCCTGAGCAAACAATACAGTAGTGTGAAATCCATGATGTGACGACAGGATCTTTCCCAACTGGGGCAAGGCTTCCTCACTGCGATACTCTTCGTCACCACTGACCAGTACAATTCTTTTGCCATTATCCTTATTGCCGGGTGGTGTATAGACCATCCAAGGATCCTCAGCTGCCATCGGTTCACGCTCCTCCGATCGCGAACTGGGCTCTTTAGAATTGGAACAACCACTCCAGAGCGACCACAGTACAACCAATAGTACCATCTGTAAAACCAGGGATCCATGCATATTTTCGGAATTTTATCTCGCAGCGAAAGGTACTCACTTTTACCTAGAAACCATTGTCCATGCAGGGATCCGAGCACAATAAAATGCACGGAGCAAGAAATCAGATCGCACAATCGCAATGAGAGGTTCCTGAAGAGAAAATCAGATAATGTGATTTTTCTACTTTTACTGCCTCCACCGTCCGCACTGCTTCATGAGAAAACACATCCGCAGCTTACTACAATATCTGCACCTCGATGTCACCAAGAACCTGAGGTACGATCGCTACACGAAGGCAATCATGAAGCGCATCATCAAGCCTACAGACAACTGTATTGACGTAGGTGCCCACAGAGGAGAATTGCTCGATCAGATGATGCGGCTTGCCCCCAGGGGGCAGCATTTTGCCTTTGAGCCACTCCCCCATTTGTATCAAAATCTTGTCAGAAAATATGGTGATCGGATTAAGATATACCAAGATGCGCTATCAGACCATCAAAGTCTGGATTCTTTTCACCATGTCGTCAATGATCCAGCCTATAGCGGTTTGCGAAAAAGGAAGTATGATCATCCTAATCCAGAGATCCTTAAGATCGATGTCCAAACTAATACTTTAGATTACTTGATATATCCCCTGGCAAAAATTGATTTCATCAAAATAGATGTCGAAGGAGCTGAGATGCTTGTACTAAAAGGTGGCAGGAAGTTGATCAAACGAGACAAGCCTAGCATCCTTTTTGAATTCGGTACGGGGGCCAGCGAGTTTTATGGAACATCGCCGAATGAGCTGTTTGGTTTTCTTACGACCGAACTAGCCATGGACATTTATACATTATGTGGGTGGCTAAAAAATTGTAAACCTCTCACCAACGGACAGCTCAATACACATTTCCAAAAGGGAAGTGAGTATTATTTCCTAGCAGCATCAAACAACTAACCACATGATTTTAGAACACATTGCCCTAAATGTACCAGAACCTCATAACATGAAAGCCTGGTACGTCGAAAACCTTGGCCTCTCTGTAGTATCCGAGATGGCTGAACCTCCCTACATGATCTTCTTAGCAGATGAAAGCGGTCGAGTGATATTTGAATTATATCATAATCCATCAGGTGCAGTACTGGATTTTGATATGCTTCATCATCTGACCTTACATTGTGCCTTCGAAACTCGTAATGCAAGTGAAGATCGGGAACGGTTGGAAGCAAAGGGTTGTAGTTTTGTCGAAGAAATCACGAAAGATGATGGCAGCCATCTCATCATGATGCGAGATCCATGGGGCTTGGCATTGCAACTCTGTCAAAGAGGAGTCAGGATGAATACACTACCCCTTCCTTAGCCCGTCCGATAACACGAAAGCCCTTTGGTGTTAATCCACGTAAGAAATGTTGTCATTCCAGGTGCCATTCCATGATATTTGGTCTCGGGCAGACAGCCAGCTATGCTTTACTGTTCGACAACCCATTTAAGTACTCAATAATTGGTGTAGTGGAAAATCCCGTCTTCTTCCTTCTTCAGATGCATACCAGCGTACTCAGCAATCTTCATAGAGGGTATGTTGCCTTTCTTAATCTGGGCAATGACTTTAGTCCCTAGCTTGTCAAGCAACAGTGAGACCATGGTCTTACCGATACTTCTTCTTCTATAGTGGGGTGCAGTGGTCCATGACAATTCATATACCGATGTTTCAGGGTCATAGTCTGCCCTAACGGTACCCACTGGCTTGTCCCATTTTTCAGCTATGTAGAGCTCCCTATACTTATCCGCGAGCACATTCTGCAGCCATATCCTGTGCATCTGCGGCGAGATAATTTCTGGGCTAATCGAATTTTTCCTGGTTGATTCGTCGTTTCTCCATGCCAGGAGGAGTTTCCAGTCATCAATCGTTGCCTTTCTGAGGTTCATCTGCAATATGTTAAAAGTGGACATATGGGTACAGCCCTTATGGCTGTGCCGTGAGAAATACAGCCCTCACCTACCTCAGAAAGGAGTTGGTCAATGTTCACCCTGATTTCTGATGAGTCTTTAGCTGAGAGCGCAGCCACAGCCTAAGCTATCACGAGCAAGCACATCATCGAAAACCACAAATAGAGATCAACATTAGCACGAACCTTCAAGGTTGGTAAACTGACTACTATTCCCAATGAGTGTGAATCAAAATAGAAACTACAAGTTAGTCATTATACCAATGACTTGCCAAAATTTTAACATATGTTTGGATCTTGCTTGTGAGTCTGTTAGATGAGCAGTACTGTCAGCACGACCAATCGATGTGGTCCTGAAGCTTGCTGCGGAGTGGTACTTATGCTAGGAGGTCCTTTACCACATTTCCGTGAACATCCGTCAGTCGATACCTTCGACCCTGGCTCTTAAAGGTAAGTTGCTCATGGTCTACACCCATAAGGTGTAAGATGGTGGCTTGAAAATCATGCACGTGCACCGGATCTTGGATCACATTGTAGCAAAGTTCATCCGTCTTGCCATAACTAATCCCATGTTTCACACCTGCTCCAGCCATCCAGACAGTAAAACAACGAGGATGATGGTCCCGACCATAATCGTTTTTTGTGAGCTTTCCTTGAGAATAGTTGGTCCGCCCAAATTCTCCTCCCCAGATGACCAAGGTGTCATCCAATAGACCGCGCTGTTTAAGGTCCCGGACCAAAGCGGCTGAAGGTTGATCGACACCTTTACAGAGACTTCTTATTTGTGTAGGTAGTGACCCATGGTGATCCCAGCCCTGGTGATATAGCTGAATGAACTTCACATTTCTTTCTGCAAGCCTTCGAGCCAAAAGGCAATTGGCAGCGTAGGTACCGGGCACCCTTGAGTCGGGGCCGTACATATCATAGATGTAATCAGGCTCATTGCTGATATCCATGGTTTCTGGCACGGACGACTGCATGCGAAAAGCCATCTCATACTTGGCAATATTGGCATTGATTTCTGGATCTCCAACCCGCTCATACTCCAGTTGATGCATCTTCTTCAAGTATGCAAGCTGCCTCGCTCTGTCAGATCGCTGCACACTTGCCGGGTTATTCAAGAACAACACAGGATCTTTTCCGGACCTAAATTGCACACCTTGATGTCGTGAAGGCAGGAAGCCATTGCCCCATAACCTGGAGTACAATGGTTGGGGTCTCAACCTTCCTTCCGACAGCAGGACACAAAATGTAGGTAAGTTTTCATTATCGCTGCCCAATCCATAGCTGATCCACGATCCCATACAAGGCCTTCCCGGCTGCTGAGATCCAGTCTGAAAGAATGTGATTGCCGGATCGTGATTGATCGCTTCGGTGTACATAGATTTGACGAAGCAAAGGTCATCGGCCATGCTAGCCATATGTGGTACTAACTCGCTCATCCAAGCTCCACTTTCTCCATATTGAGCGAAGGAGAACTGTGGCGCAGCCAGCGGAAAGGATTTTTGTCCCACTGTCATGCCTGTTAGACGTTGTCCCTTTCTAATCGATTCCGGCAACTCCTCACCATTCATTTTCTGGAGCACTGGTTTGTAGTCAAACAACTCCATCTGGGAGGGAGCCCCGCTCTGAAAGAGGTAGATGATCCGTTTTGCCTTGGCTGCGAAGTTGGTCTTGCCAAGGTCGTAACTATTTCGCTGAGGACGCTGCCCCAACAAGGTCACTGAAGGCATTAAACTGGCCAGCGCTGCACTACCCATACCCAAACTGGTCCTGGTCAAGAAATCCCTGCGGCTATAGTTGGCAGTATAGTGTTGGCAATCAGTCATCAAAACTAAATTTACCCTTTTGTGTACACTTCATCAAAATTGGCCATCGTATTGATGACCATGGTCAGGGCGGCCACACGGCCTGGTGTTAGGTCAAAATCTATGGGATAAGCACCGATATTTAGCAGCGACAAAGATTCTGCTCTATCCTCCTCATATTTCGTTAGCTCCTCCCTATAAAGTTGTTGCATCAACGCTTGCTCTTCCTGTGTTAGCCTACGACTGCTTAGGAGGCGGAAGGCCAAGTTTAGCTGCTGAATCTGCTGGTCGGGAAATTCCCGGATGACACGCTCTGCCAATACTCGACAGCACTCAATCATCTGTGGTTCATTGAGTACTAACAAGGCTTGCAGTGGTGTGCTGGTCTTCTGCCTACGTACGATGCAGGAACTCCGATCCGAGGCATCCATAACGGTCATGGTAGGTGGAGGTGCTGTCCGTCTGATAAAGGTGTACAAGCTGCGGCGATACAGTTTGTCACCTTCATCGGGTTGGTATTTAGTCAGGATACGAGAAAAATGGGTCTTGCTCCACAGATCATCAGGTTGGTAAGTCTTGACACTCGGTCCCCCGATTTTATCCACCAATAGACCGCTCGCATGCAACATATTATCCCGAATCATCTCCGCGTGAAGCCGTTGACGTGGACCCCTTGCCAGTAGCCTATTGTAGGGGTCTCTTTGATACAATCCAGGCGGTACAAGGGATGATTGCTGGTAAGATGCGGAAGTGACCATCAAACGCACTAAGGCCTTCAGGTCCCAGCCAGACTCCATAAAACTCTTGGCCAACCAGTCGAGCAAAGCCGGATGAGTGGGAAGGTCACCCTGATTTCCGAAGTCCTCCAGCGTACCCACGATCCCTGCACCAAAGAACATACTCCAATACCGATTGACCAGCACCCTGGAGGTGAGGGGATGATCCTCACTTAGGATCCATCTCGCCAGTCCCAAGCGATTGGCGGGAGCATTCTCAGGCCAGGGTAGAAACTTCTCAATGATACCGGGATCGACGGCTTCTCTTGGTGCATCGTAGACACCGCGATCCAAGACGTAAGTCTGTCGTGGGCGATCCATTTCTCGCATGACCATGATGTCAATAAGGGTATCAAGTGTCTCAAATTCTCTCAGGCGAAGTTGGTGCAGATCAGCCATCATCGCCTGGTAGCTCTCATCATGATGCAACAGGAAGTGCTCTTTCTGGAGGTCGATCCATGCTGGATTACTCTTCAGAAGATCCATGACCCCAGCAATCTTAGCCACTTCCAGGGATGAGACCAATCGATCGTACACCCTGATTTCATCTATGGACCCCTGCAGCAATCCAAGGTCCAAATCTCCTTGAAAGCTCCTTCCCACCCTTATTCCCCTCGCATCCAGCTCCAAAGTGTCATTGATCGTCCTGATGCTTTTGAAGAGTCGATCATGTTTGATGATTGTCTGTGCCTGGCGCCCTCCGATGAAAATCTTCACTCCCTCGGCTTTACTCGAACCATCGTAGGTAAAGAATACGTGTTTCCATGTATGCACTGGAATGCTATCCACCGTAGTAATCTGCAAGCACTGATCAGGAAGTTCGTAGGTGATCCGAACACTGACACGATTGAGGCTGTCCAAAAACATCTCATACCCACGCCAATGCGAATTTTTTCCACCCGCGTTGCCCATAATCACGGAGTAAGCTTCCCTTTTCTCCGCGAAAACATACGCCCCCATAGAGAAGGCGTCCGTACGTTCCCAGTTACCCAGGTCTTCTAGTGTCAAGTGCTCATACTCATTGGTAAATCTGGGAGCCTGACCGCGATAGCCCTTTCCCATGCGTGGACCCCGGATGGTGGCTACCTTATCAGGTGAGGCCTGATTGACAAATCTATTCTTTTGCAGGAGTTGGTCCAGGGGAAAGTAACCCTCCAGTCCCTCGGCCAATTGCATGGGGATGATGTCGCTTTGATCACTGATTTCTCCAGGCTCAATGTCTTCACTATACTTTGCGAGCCTCACTTCCATTTTGGCAATCTGCTGCTGCAAACTCTCGAGAATGCCAGCCGTGCGATCGGTCATCAGCGGAAGAGTAGGCGCAAAATTTCCATCGTTTCCCGTCATGCCGAGTTCGTCGATATTGTTGAAAAAAGTGCTGAACTGATAAAACTCCTGCTGTGAAATGGGATCAAATTTGTGGTCATGACAGCGTGCGCACTCCATGGTCAAGCCCAGAAAAGCTTTGGCGGTGGTGTTGGTCCGGTCAAATACATTCTCTAGCCGATACTCTTCTGGTACGATGCCCGACTCTGAATTGGTAGGGTTGTTGCGATGGAAGGCAGTTGCCAGGACCTGTTCCTGTGTGGCATTGGGTAACAAGTCGCCCGCCAGCTGCCAGGTGATGAATTGATCAAAAGGCATGTTGTCATTAAAAGACTGGATCACCCAATCGCGCCATGGCCACATGATGCGGATGCCATCTGCATGGTACCCGTGAGAATCGGCATATCTTGCCACATCCATCCAATCCATAGCCATTCGCTCACCATAATGTCTTGACCTCAACAGCCGATCCACCACGTTCTCATAAGCAGAGTCACTCTCATCCTGAATAAAGTCGTCAATCTCTTGTAGGGTCGGTGGCAAACCAGTGAGATCAAAATATACCCTTCGTAGCAGCTTGGTCTTGTCGGAGGTCAGCGAAGGTTCCAGTTTTTCCTTCTCCAGGCGTGCCAACACAAAATGGTCGATCTCATTCACTGGCCATTTCTTGGATTTCACCATTGGCACCGAGGACCTCGCCGGTGGAATAAATGACCAGTGCTCCTTGTATTCAGCACCTTGTTTTATCCACTTGGTCAGGATGGCGATCTCCAAGGTTGACAGGACCAGATTAGATTCGCGTGGAGGCATCAGGTACTCGGGATCGTCGGAGGTGATGCGGCGAATTAGCTCACTGTCTCGAGGACTACCCCTGACAATGGCATAGCGATCCCTTTTCTCTCCAAGTGCTTTGAAAGCGTCTGCTTCGACATCCAACCTCAGGTCTGCCTCCAGCTTTTGCTGATCTGGTCCATGACAGGCGAAGCACCGATCAGAAAGAATGGGTTTGACATGGTAGTTAAAATCAATCTGATCAGGTATTCGAGCTGCTACCTCCGGTGGAAGATCCAGACCAGGACCACAAGATGTGGCGAAGAAAAGGCAGATTCCACCAAGCACACATGCATACCGATGACAAAAGCCTTTCATCATAAGAATTTTGATTGACACTCTAAGCTACAAAGATATGTCCCAATTCTTCACGATATTATGTCAAGGTAGTAGCATCTACCATGCTGTGAATGGCCAGTGTATTCCCCCTATCTTCAGACAAAGTGTATCCATGCTCCACTAAGTGTTGCTGACAAAGACTCTGATCATCGCTGCACAGATGTGCATGCTCGTAAACGATCACTCCAGGAGGTTGGTCAACCAGGTCGAATAATTTGATGATTTCAAAATCATATCCTTCAGTATCGATTTGCAACAAGTCAATGTTGTCCAGATCGTATTGATCCCTTAAGCTTTTGAGCGATATAACTTTAATGACTTCCTCACTGATTTTGTCGTCATCGATATCTGGCATCTCAACCCCTTCCTTAGCAGCCTGTCTAGCCACATGACCAGAAGCAAAAGCTTTCTTGACCACTTCTTTCTGAAAACTTGCCAACCCCGTGGCCCAGCGCGACTCGCTAAATGCGACTTTATAAAGCACCATGGAGCCATCTTCCTTTCCCAGGGCTGCATTTACCACCGAAACTTGTGTATCCCTAGCATAGATCTTTGACAAATGTTTGTCAAAAACGCTTTTTTGAGGTTCCAGTAAAACCGCTCTCCATGGATCACGCTTGATAAACTTATGTACAGGGTCATGTGTGATACCATCATTGGCCCCAATCTGAAGCAGCACTCCATCTTTAATATTTTGCGAATAATTGTTCAGAAAATGTGCAATGCTGCCGGTCACCGGTCGATAGACGTAGCGATAGTAAAAAAGAAGCCATGAATGGTTGCTGGCACTAAGGTAAAACAGGATTTGTCTGCGCCACTTCTTAAAAAGGTTTGTCATTGGGATCACTCGGAATTACCAAATTGAATACACGATGAAATTTGAAGGTGCAAAAAATCAAAGATTATATAGACTAAGACGATCTTCACAAACATGCACTAGGTCTGGCCTCTTTGGACCTAATGCTCGGTGCAGTCGGTCCAGAGTGGCCTGGTGATCTACATTTCGAGCCTTCTGTCGATTACATCCCCGACACTTGCTGATCATGGGCTTGTGTTTCCTGATTATCCATTATCAATTCTGTTTCTACTTTCATGACAGAGAACCAAGCAATTTAGTTAACCTCATTTTAACATAGATATTCGATAACTTTGGGCTCAAACATACAAAGACATGATTAGGTATAGTTGGATTCTCATATTATTTCTGTGCGCTTGTCGCAGTAGCGATCCGCAGACCGTTGAGGTGCCTAGCTCGACAGCGACAGACACATTCGTGTGGCAAGTGGATCAATTTGCCGATTTGCGCATCCTCAGATATCAAATACCCGATTTTGACAAACTAAACACTGCCCAAAAAAAGCTGGTCTATTACCTTACTCAGGCGGGTTTGGCTGGGAGAGATATCATTTATGATACCAATTACCGTCATAACTTGGAGATTCGAAAGGCCATTGACCGTATCGTGGCAAACTATGATGGTGCTAAGGATGGGACAGATTGGGAAGGTTTTATCACTTATGCAAAGCGCGTTTGGTTTTCAAATGGTATCCATCATCATTACAGCAACCAAAAGTTCCAACCCACCTTCGACCGACCATTCCTGGAAGGTCTACTATCGGCCACCGGGGCCCAATTGTCAGGTGAGGCCTTAGATGCCATCTTCGATCCGGATAAAGATGCAAAGAAAGTGAGCTTGGATGCCAACGATGACTTGGTGCTGTCCTCTGCTGTCAATTTTTATGGTCCCACCATTACCGAGCAGGAAGCTACGGAGTTTTATCAAGCAAAGGCGGCAAGTGCTGGTTCTGAGCCTATCTCCTACGGCCTAAACTCTCGACTGGTGAGAAAACCCAATGGCAGCCTGGCAGAAGAGGTATACTACACCAATGGTAAGTATGGGAATGCGATCAGAGAAATGATTCCCTGGCTCGAGAAAGCCGTCGAAGTAGCTGAAAACAAAGCTCAAGGTGATGCGATCAAATTGTTGATCAAATACTATCAGACTGGGGATCTCAAAGTCTGGGATGACTACAACATAGCCTGGGTACAAGCAACGGAAGGAGATATCGATTACATCCAAGGTTTTGTCGAAGTGTACAACGATCCTTTGGGATACAAAGGATCATTTGAAAACATTGTTCAGATCAAAGACTTTGCTGCTTCGGAGCAAATGCAGGTACTCTCTACCAATGCACAATGGTTTGAGGACAATGCACCTATCATGGATGTACATAAGAAAGAGGACGTAGTTGGCATCACTTACAAGGTAGTGAATGTCGCAGGTGAAAGCGGTGATGCTTCACCAAGTACACCGATTGGAGTGAATTTACCCAATGCCAACTGGATCAGGGCCAAACACGGGTCTAAGTCGGTCAGCCTTGGTAACATCATCAGTGCCTATGACCAGGCCAGTGGCGAAAGTCTGCTCAAAGAGTTTGCTCACGATGCTGAGGAGGTGGCACGCATCCAGACCCATGGTCAGCTGGCAGGAAAACTCAGCACAGCCCTACATGAGGTGATCGGCCATGCCTCGGGAAAACTGGAAGCAGGCATTGGCACACCCAAGGAAACCTTAAAAAACTACGCTTCCACCCTAGAAGAGGCAAGAGCTGACATTGTGGCTCTCTACTACATCCTGGATCCGAAACTGGTCGAGCTCGGCCTGATCCCAAGCCTGGAAACCGGTAAAGCAGAGTATGATATGTTTATCAGCAATGGCTTGATGAAGCAATTAAGACGCCTGGAGCTAGGTGATGATGTTGAGGAGGCCCACATGCGCAACCGACAGCTGATTGCAGCCTGGGCTTTTGAAAAAGGAGCACCGGAGAATGTCATTGAAAAAGTGATACGCGATGGAAAGATCTACTACAACATAAATGATTATCAAGCACTTAGAACGATTTTTGGAGATTTGTTTAGAGAATTGCAGCGGATTAAGTCTCAGGGTGATTTTGCCGCAGGCCAGGCCTTAGTGGAAAACTATGGGGTAAAAGTCGATGCTGACCTTCACCAGCAAGTGCTAGATCGTGTCAAGGATATGGATATTGCTCCCTATGGTGGATTTATCAACCCCGTCCTTCATCCAGTCACAAATGCTGAAGGTGAGATCACCGATATCGAAGTCACCTACCCCGATGATTTTGTAGAGCAGATGCTGAAATATGGAAAGATGCATTCTTTCCTTTGAATAAAGAAATATCAATCGGAAAGATTCATTTGAAATTTCGTCCGAAATTTCGCTGAGCCCATGAACGGGATTTTGGAGGCACCCTTAAGCAAAGTTCAGGGAGTCATTTCTCTGCACTTTACCGCCATTCAGGTGAATAGAGGATTTCTTGTTTAAGAACCAAACAAGGGTATTGATGGGGCAAAAGATAATCTTATCTTGTTGCTCTTATACGAACCATGAAGAAAATCCTAATAGCCAATCGTGGTGAAATCGTTTTGCGCATTGTTCGCACAGCCCGAAGCATGGGAATTCGGACAGTGGCAGTCTATTCGGAAGCTGAAGCCCTATCTCCACATGTTAAGTTTGCAGATGAAGCTGTGAACATCGGCACATCATCAGCTTACATGTCCAAGGAAGGCTTGATAAAAGCAGCCAAGAAGGTAGGTGCAGATGCCATACATCCAGGGTATGGATTCTTAAGTGAAAATGCCGAGTTTGCTCAACTGGTGCAGGATTCGGGTCTCACCTTTATTGGACCTTCGCCTGAGACCATTGCCATGATGGGCGATAAACTGGCAGCAAAACATCTTGCCGACACCCACAAAGTGCCGCTCGTCCCGGGCACCGACACACCCCTCTCAGACGTAGAAGAGGGCAGTAGAATTGCCGATGAGATCGGATATCCGGTCTTACTAAAATCCGCAGCAGGAGGAGGTGGAAAAGGTATGCGGGTGGTTAATAAAAAGCAAAACTTCGAGCGGTTCTTCAAACGGTCGAAGAGCGAATCCAAAAAGAGTTTTGGGGACGATCGGATTTTCATAGAAAAGTATATTGCCTCACCAAAACACATCGAAATTCAGGTAATGGCAGACCAACATGGTCATGTACTACATCTATTTGAAAGGGAGTGCTCGATACAACGTCGTCATCAGAAAGTGCTAGAAGAAGCGCCCTCTCCTTTTATGACTCCAGAGTTGCGCAAGAAGATGACATCTGCCGCCATCAAGATCACCAAAGCTTGTAAATATCACGGCGCAGGCACGGTAGAGTTTTTGGTCGATACCGACCATAGCTACTACTTCCTGGAAATGAACACCCGTTTGCAAGTAGAGCATCCAGTCACGGAGATGGTGACTGGCCTGGATTTAGTCAAGATGCAGATCGAGGTTGCACAAGGAAAACCTCTGAGTGTAAAGCAGGCAGACATCAAACTCAATGGCCATGCTACTGAACTAAGGGTGTATGCGGAAGATCCATGGCATGACTTCGCACCGAGCACCGGAGTATTGACAAAATATCAAGTGCCTAATCTTCCTCAGGTAAGGGTCGATGATGGCGCGGAAGCTGGGGAGGAAATCAGCATCTATTATGATCCAATGTTAGCTAAAGTCATTGCCCATGGACGCGATCGACCTGCTTCGATTCACTGGCTAAAATGCGCCATCAGATCTTACCATATTTCAGGCATTAAAACGACGCTGCCCTTTGGGTATTTTGTATTGGAGCATCCCTCGTATCTCGATGGCAGTTATGATACCCACTTTGTGGAAGATCATTTTGATCGTCGAGATGTGAATGCCATGCTGGAGTCACGGGCAAAATTAGCAGCACAACTTGCCTACCGACTGTCTCGACAGGCAGCGGCAGCACCAAGAAAGATTTCCACCAGCAGTCAATGGTGGGAAAACAGACTAAAAGACAGTTAATTGCAGGTGCTGACATTCCTCCATCATCATCACATTAAAAAATTGAAATATAGACCATGACTCCAGACTTTAGTAACAAATCTGCTATCGTAACCGGGGCAGGATCCGGTATAGGGTTTGACATCGTCCATGCCCTAGTGACTTGTGGATGCAAGGTGGTCATCAATGATCTCGATGCCGACCTCCTCCAAAATGCCGTGAGCAGAATCGATGGAGGTGATCAGATAAGGGCTTTTGCTGGCGATGCAGGGGAGCTGGCAGTAATCCAAGAGATGGTAGATCTGGCTGTCGGGAATTTCGGTCGGGTAGACATTGTGATTGCAAATGCAGGCATCACAAGCTATGGTAGTTTCCTAAAAGCTTCACCAGATCAATTCAACCAATTGGTGAATCTAAACCTTCGGGGTTCTTTCTTTCTAGCTCAGCAAGCAGCCCATCAGATGATCAGGCAAAAGTCAGGAGGACGCATCATTTTCATGTCTTCGGTGACCGGCCTCCTGGCGCATCCATATTTAGCAGCGTACGGTATGACCAAGGCTGCCTTGAAGATGCTCGCAAGAGCCCTGGTTATTGAATTGGCACCCTATGGCATCACGACCAATGCCATTGCCCCTGGTGCGGTGGCTACGGAGCGTACGATGGCAATGACACCTGATTACGACAAGATCTGGGGCTCCTTTATTCCCACTGGCCGAGTGTCGCAGCCGTCTGACATCACACGAACAGCCTTGTTCTTGGCATCGGAGGAATCTGGTCAGATCAATGGACAGACCATCGTCGTAGATGGAGGCATCACCAGCCTATGTGCTGTGGAAGGAGATATCGACAAACCAGATGAAGATTGAGTACTTCCGGAGTGAAACCTCCTGCGCCCTTACCGGTCATAGAATATGCGCAACAGTTGTACGGTAGCAAGACAAAGAAAAATTGCACCCAGCAGTCGATTGGTATAGCGGGTCACCGTTTGCATGCGCGTCACGATAAAACGGCCCAGCCTCACATATCCTGCAAAGACCATCAATCCACCCAACGCTGAGCCAAATGAGATCGTCAAGATCTCGGAAATATGGCTGAATTGATAACCATTACTGCGCATCCATAATCCGATAAAAATCCAGGTTGGAATAATCAGGAGGTTCATCCCTGCCACCAAAATCCCGTAACCAAAATCCTTGGAGCTTGACTTGGAGATCTTCTTTTGCACCGGCTCAATCTTTTTGTACAGATAGTAAAATCCCAATCCCATAAAAACCACAGCCATGGTCCATTTAATCATTGATCCAATGAGCGCACTTTTTACAATGGTATCGATGAAGTACACGGCAACCAGTGTATAGACAAACTCAACGACGGCAGCACCAAGTGCAACCATGATCCCTGGTTTGAATCCTCTTTGAATGGCCCTTTCTGCAACCGATAGATTGATCATACCGGGAGGCAGCGCTCCCAGAGCAGTGAAAAAGAATCCAAGAAGAAAAAACCAAAAGTAGGTCATGCATCAATCACTGGCAACGCAGTCCGGTTTCCCCCAGCGTGAGGGCTGTCCCCAATCAATAATCACTCAGCCTTCTTCAATTAATGGCCTTTTCAGCACAATTTACAAATCGACCATGACATGCTTGACCCGATCGCGCTTCCATGTATAAGTGATGTGTAAATCTCCATTATGTCCTTCCACGATCGCTGGATATGAGTACTCACCCGGCTCGGACTCTAATACGGCGACCTCTTCCCAGTGTTGGCCATCCTGAGATTTAGCCAATAACAGCGGATGTCGTTCCCCTCCCCATTTTCCTTCAGGGGTGCTGGTAGGATTGTATACCAGATAATGCATCCCGTTTTTAGTAGTCACAGCATCAATTCCCGAATTCGGATTTGGCAAATCAGTCTTTGCTAGAGGACTCCAAGTTTTTCCGCCATCGGATGACCATGTTTCGACCACCCCACTTTTCTTACTGCGACAGAGCATTTGAAGCCGGCGACCATGCCGAAGTACGGTAGGTTGGATAGCTTGAATGTCGTCATCTGCTTCAATGGGTCCGATCCGCTCCCAGGTCCTACCCCAGTCCTTGGTGAGTTCCACCTGTACTTTCCAACCATCGTGTTCTGTACTTGAAGGACAAAACAGCGTACCATCATCCAGCAGAATACCCTTGTTCTTCACTGGGCCTAAGATATCCTCCGGCAACCGGTACGGCCTATCCCAGGTCAGGCCCTGGTCATCCGATCGCATCACTTCACCCCACCATTCTCTGGGTGAAGGTCCGACTTTAAAATATAGCATCAACGATTGATCCGGACCTTCCTGTAGTACTGGATTCCATGTGGGATATCGCTTGTCTTTGTGCTGGATGCCGTTCACAATCTCTCGCGGTGAAGACCAGCCACCGTCAATCTTCCTTGATAGCCAGATGCCCACATCCTGGTGCTTTTCCCGAGTTCCCCCAAACCAGGCTGCTACCAATACGCCCTCACAATCAATGATGGTCGAAGCGTGACAGGCCGCGAAGGGAGCCTCTTTAAAAATAAATTCGGCCGCCACATGTTGTGCAGATACAACCTGAAGGACAGTTACGGAAAGAAAAAGGACTATGGATATACGCATGAAAAAGATTTTATTTGGAAAGGAAGAAAAAGTACACAAGATATCTTGATTTCGCAAGTACACGCTATAGTCGAGCTTTTTTTAGTCACTTCCTTACAAGCTGATGAGTCCTTTTACACTGTTACACTTTCGATCTTTGTGGTCCTACATTCGGGAAGAGAGGAGATACCTTTGCCCCAGATAATGTCAGCGTCTTAAGCTCAAACCATTCTAGTCCCTTCTCATCTTCCACTCTATTTGCCTCTGCTATCCTTCATATTCTTTGCTGCCCTACTCCAGCCGCAATTGGTAGTTGAAAGGCGTATATCCAGTGATGTACACGCTCTCTGCCTCCAACTTCTCGTCGGCACCACGCAATTGCGTCCACTCATGTTCTTGCTTCCCGGGACCAAACAAGATGGTTGAATTTCCTTGCAAGAAGCTGCCCTTTTCTCCCTTCAATAAATAGGAGCTGCCACCCACTGGGGCAGTCCTGACACCATCAAGTTTGCCACCTGACCGGAAAGCCAACTCTAGTGCAACCGGTACATGGTCGGTTCCGGATAAATCGATATTCAATACAAATCCACCGTTGACCTTGGTGATCTCTATATGCGCATCCAGGATTTGCACCTCGCTCTGCGAACGGTTGGATCTAGGCATTTTTTCCCAGTCGCCGTCGCCGGGAAGGCTATCTACGGGGTACGGTTGATAGTAAGGACCTTCGAGATGCTGCTTCAGTATAAACTTATCATCATCCACCACCAACAACGTATCGGCTTTAAACTGTCCCTTGCCAAAGAAGGCGGAGGCCAGTCGAACAGCCTGTAGCACGGCACTACCCTTATGCATAGTAAAAAATGCCGGATTACCTGCCAGTATGGTAGCATCAAGATCTCCATCACGCAGTCGAACAAGGTCTGAATGTGGGAAGTGCTTCACATATCTAGTAGGTAACGGTACGGTAGAAGACAGAGTATCAGCTGAAGGTGGATCGGCTAGAAGGTAAATGAGACTTCCAGCAAGCTGCGCGGGAGTTAACTTTTGTTCCAGCCATGCTACCATCCCTCCAAAGGTGGCATCGTGATCCTTTACCCACATATATCTGTATGGGTAGTAATAGGCAGTTGGAAATTTTGCCTGATACTGATCTTGACGCCGGGAGGCTTCTGTGACGACCTCTCCATTGGGATGCATATAGTACATAGACATTTCCAAATTTTTTCGGACAGCCTCATAGAGGTCCTGCCTATCCAGCAGGCGTGCAATGGTGATCAGGCTTCGATCGGTTAATGGCGAATAGACGGAACTACTGCGCTCTGTAAACTGGCCATCGGCGTCAATATCGATCTTCTCGTTTAGCCACTGTTCAGCTCGATTCTTGTAGCGTTCATCTGCAAACAACTCGTAGAGCCAGGACAATGCCATGCTAACCACCCAGCGGTGATTGGGCGTATGAATTCCACCCACAACCAGAGCCTCTCCGGCTTTCTGTAAAAATGACTGGCATTTCTTTAGTAAATCAGCACTGGCAGGATGACCATCATCCACAAGTATTCTGTACGCCAATGCCATTCGCTCCACCGCGAAACCCAGATCGGGTGTTGAATGAAAATTAGTGCTGAGTAGGTCAATGGTGCCATCCTCATGTTGTTTACCCAATACGAAATCTGTTGCCAGGAGCATTCGCTGAAGCAAGGTATCACTGTGATGATAATCGGAGGCTTCGCTGACAAATGCGGCAGCCAGACGCTGCATGATGCTGGTAGCTGATCCAGGATGATAAATAAAATAATTGTCGGGAAAGCCGCCAAAGTCCCGGCTTGATTCATCGGTATTCTGGCGAGATAAATACCGCTCCACCATTCGGTCATTCTCGAGTACAAGGGCATCCAAGAACGATGTTGGTGCTGGCACTTGATCTTTCGAATCTTTGCATGCAGCGAAGATTAACATCGCACACCATACCCAATGGTACTTGCTAAAAAATTTCATCATGCTGATCTGTCTATTGATGTTGGAAAACCTTAAAACTGGTCACCATATTACTACCCAGAAAAAACCCAACTCTTTGGATCAGGATCATCACAGCAAACTGACCCTATCACGATTTCACTTTCCTCCGTCGCACAAGATGCGAGGCTATTTCCTGCCATCATCGAGGAAGCCAGCCAGTTTCTCAAGATGATCGGTATTGATCAAATCAACACCGGCCTCCACCAGCATTCGCCACAAATTTGGATCCTCAGGGGTTGCCCATAGTCGCAACTTCTTACCCTCTTTATGACAAAGACCCACCATCTGCTTTAGCTTTTCCTGTTCATCCCTACTGATGGAGCCATCTGCATTCAAGCTGAACACTTTGGCAAAGTGCTGGCTGATAAAAGGCATCATCTCTGGATCGTTCGACTTTTGCAGATCTTCAGGCCTGCCATCTAAAAACATCATCTGGAGCGAATCTCGATACACCAGGTCAAAAGGCCTGTCTCCCGACAGAATAATTTTCACGGCACCCTGATGAACATCGCCACCTTCTCTATACCACAGCATCTCTTTGTAAGGGATGAGCATCTCCCTTAATTTGCGGTACACATCCTCCGCTTGGTATTTGATGTCGACCCAGAGGAAAAATGGATGCTTATAGTCCGGAAAGATCGCTCCGGTATAATGATTAAATCTCCGAAAGAGTGGCTCGAGATACAATGACTGTAAGGTTCCCAGAGGAGCATCTAATTCCACTCGATCATGTCCGACATACAATTGTCCATCCTGGTATAGGATATCGGCCTCGACACTGGTAAATCCGTACTTCAGTGCGTCCGTCAGTGGTCTTTTCTGCCGATAATCATTATGGGCATGTGCCATCGGCCGCGCACTTGCCTCTACCATCTCCAGTGGCAAGATAGAAGCGGGACCCGCCAGGTATCCTAGGCTTTGCAAGAATAGATCCATTTGATAGACCGTCTCCCGATAGTACTTTTCATGTCGCAGATTAAAAAAGCCATGTCCCTGTCCTTGGTAAATATAAAGGTCGCACCGGTTGCCATGGGCACGCATACGGTCACGGTAAGAGTGAGCAGTTTTTACGGGAATCAGTGCATCGTCACTACCTAGAAATAAAATAGTGGGTGCTACATTGGCTCCGAGATTATGAAATGGGGAAATTTCTAAGAAACGTCCTCCCACCCTCTCATAGCCATATCCGTGAGGACCATTGTCGATGACAGCATTAAACAAGACCAGTGCATTAGGCTTTGACGAAATCCGGAGATCCTCAGCCGCATTATCTAGTCCGGGCAGCGTAGCCGTAGCAGCAGCCAAGTGACCTCCAGCGGATCCACCAGCTGCACAGATGCGCCCTGGATCAATATTCAGATCCATGGCATGTGATCTCAGATATCTAACGGCAGATTTAGCATCCTCCACTGCATCAAAGGGTGTACTACCATGCCGGCTGCTCACTCTATAATCCGCCAAAACTCCCACCATTCCTCGATTAGCAAGATAGGTTGCATGGGTCCTAAACTGTTCGATACTACCCCCCTTCCATCCACCACCAAAAAAAAACACGACCGAGGGGAAAGGAGCTGTCGTTACTGGAGGTGAGAAGATGGTCAACTTCAAGTCGACAGTATCGATCGTCTTGTAGACCAGGACCTTGGGCATAGATTGGGAAGGCACCTCACCGATGATCGATCCGAGGATCAAAGAAATCAAGGATATCAATCTTATTCGACACCAATCCAAGCTAATTCCTAATTTTTCATTCTTCAACACGATGGCACTTCTAGTTCCATATTAGAATTGGTCCGTGCAGTAAGATGTTCACCTGTTTAGCGATCACTGGTCATCGGGCACATCCTTTCCAAAAAAAATCCATCCACTGATTGCGCGTCATGGTGGCTGTTTCAATATCAACAACGCAGGCACTAATTTGAGCCCAAAAAACCCGCTTCAAACTTGGCGATGTCAATGGGGCTCAGCGCCTTTCCGTCAGATACTAAAATGCGGTATCTAAAGGTTACTTCCTCTCCCTTTTGCAAGCTAAAATTGAGCTCTTTTTCTTTGTCAAAGATCTTTTGCCCCAGTGGATTAGCTGCGAAGAGCCCATAGGTACGCGCATGCCAGTAAGTAGGATAACCCACATTATCCGGGTGATCTATGATGACAAATGCAGCTTCATCTTCTCCTGTGAGGGGAGCATAAAGTTTCATCCATCTGGCTCGTGTCCCCCATACATCGCCGCCGGTCATGCCAGCACTGCTTAGGTAGTTGCCTTTAACACCTTCATTATTGAGCTCTTTCTTTGACTTTGGATTGCCGCGTTTATCGGTGAGATTGAGTGGTTTTTCAGACGGAAACTCAAGCATCCTTGCTACTCTGATACCAATCATGCCCTCCTTATTATCGGTGAACTTCACCAAGGTGTTGGCTGTCAACTTAGTAGTTCGATCGACGATGCGCACCCCGTCCACTACCGAAAATGTGTATGCACTCTCTTCATCCAATAAGGCCTCTTTCTGAGCTGTCATCCATTGGCAGGTAACCTTTAGAGTGGCTTGTCTGCCCCCATCGTCGGTCTCGGCCACACTCCGGTGACGTATTTCTCCATACTGACCCTTTATCTCCGGGGCGATGGCACTGGAGTTATTCCAAAAATCGAGGCCATTGACATCTCCGTAGTTCAGCCATAGTCCCAAATGGTGTGGATGATCCACGCGTTCACCCGCAATGGGAATGAAGGGATAGCCCCTCGTCATCAAATGGCCGTCACTCGAATAAATGGGAAAAAGCACTGGTTTCTCCAGATCGCTATGATATAGATAGGTTGTAAAATGTTCACCGTTGATCATGACCTTAATCTCCTCCTTCTTCTCGTCATGGTCAAATTTTATCATAGTTGACGATTGTGCATTAATGCTGCTGCTTGAGAAAATCTGTGAAAAAAGGTAGATCGATATAACGATAAAATTACGCATGTTGTGAAGTGATTTACAATGATTATGGAAGATGCGAAAAATACAAAAAAATCACTGCCTCGGTGGCTGCAAAACTGCCCAGGGTGCATTAGATTTTGTCGTTTATGCAGCTGCACCAAGATAGCGTTGAAAATGGGACCAATGGCCACTCATGTGAAGAGTTCTCAAGTTAAGAACATTTTGTGCTCCTGGTTTAGACCATCGTTGTCCTGATAATTTAAGTCGCTTTTGTATTACGGTACGATGTGCAGCCTCGATTGCTCCAGATCCAATGAGTAAACCTCCTTTTTTGTATTTGGGATAATTCATTCTATGAGCATTATTCTTTAAGTATGTTAGTAAGTCTTGCTTGACTTCTTCTTTTTCTTCGTCGGTATTTGAAAGACTTTGGATTCTTTTGATCACATAGTTTCCACCTTGGTTTATTAACTTAGTGTTCATCCGCTTGGTCCATTTCTTTGACTTTTTATCCTCATCGAAAAATTTGTTGGCAAATTCTCCAATGTGTTCTGCGGCATGGTAGTAATCCAGAATCGTTGTTGCTGTGGGATAGCAGGCTTTTATCCATTGATCAATCCATTTAGCTCCATCCGTTACGAACACTAGACTTTCATCTTTCTTTTCATATCGATCAAGTAAAACGGACATCTTTTCTTCAAATTCTTCATGATTCCCCAAATGTGCAATGTATTCTGATTCCTTAATCCATTGACGATCAGTAGCTTCTGGTAAAATTGATCCAGATCTGAAAACACGACCCAGTTTTACTTCTTTCCATTTATCTTCCCGCGTCAATATCATTGAACCGTCTACCTCACAATAAACTACTTCTTCTGATCTACTTTCATCCTTTTTCCATAGCTGCTCACTTGTCAACCACTCTTCGGCTATCGACCCGTTCCGATTGGTCAACTGATGTAGCATGAATTCATTCGTTTTATCCCAAGCATTCTTAGTAGTTCAACCCCGAAACTGTATCTCTCCTCCTTGCCAACATAGGTCAATACGTCCTCTAGTTTTGGGCTAATTTTACTCCCTTTCAATTGCTGGGTAAAATGGTGCTCTTTCTCTAACTCAATCTTTCCTACCCGTGTGGCAATGTTTTTTTTCTGTAAGTCTCTCTGCATCAAATCATGACTGTAGTTGATTAGTGGGTTGAACGAAAGGAAAGATTGTAATTTTTTCTTCGAGCTCTATGGCATCAATTGTTGGTACTCAGGCATCTGCTGTCAGTTTTTTTATCGGGGAGTTAAACCACCAAAAAAAGTTCGACCTTTTGTTTTAAGATGTCCTTTTAAGTTGTCTTAGTTGTCTCTCTAGACGTTCTATCCTACGCATTCTCTTTACCTCCAAATATTTGGAATCTGCTTTGTATGCCTTGTATGGCTCTTGATCCCGCAGCACGTGATATACGGCAGTGAGGATCTTATGTCCGATGGCAATGCAAGCCTTTTTTTTACCGAGTCTGCCACTCAGTATTCGATACTTAGTTGACATTTCGGGGTGATTCTTCGATCTGGATGCAGCCCAGGCGGCTTCCACCAGCACAGTCTTTAAATGCTTATTGCCATGGGTGATGCGAGATGAATACTTCTTGCCTGCACTCACATTATTACCCGGACAGACACCTGCCCAAGATGCTAAATGTCGATGTGACGGGAAGTGACTCATGTCGGTGCCAATCTCAGCAAGGATGCTCATTGCACTCTTGTCGGAAACTCCGGGAATGGTTTTGAGCAGATCGATTTGTGTTGACATTTCTGTCAGGTATGAATCCAGTCGAGCTTCTAGTTGAGCTATTTGATTATTGATGTGGGTGATGGATTCCAATATTAAGGTTAGCATAAATTGATGATGGTCCGTAACTCGTCCATCGAGTGCCTTGCTGAGTTTGTCCTTTTTTCTGACCAGTGAACCTTTGGCCAGTTGTGCCAGTGCACCTGGATCTGTTTGTCCTTGCGACAGGGCCGTCACCATAGCCAGACCTGAAACCCCAAACACATCGCTCACAACGCTTGACAGCTTAATATTTGCATCTTCCAAGATGTTCTGAAGTCGATTTTTCTCACTAGTGCGCTTGCCAATTAGTTTGCGTCGATGACGAGTCAGTACTCTGATCTCTCTAATCTGCTCAGGTGGAACAAAACTCCCCTTCAACAGGCCGCTAAGCAAGAGTTTAGCGATCCACTCTGAATCTTTCTTGTCCGTCTTCTGACCAGGTACATTCTTGATGTGACGTGCATTGACCAGAAGCATCTCGAAAAATTCTTCAAGCATATAATACACTGGCTTCCAATACACTCCGGTACTCTCCATGGCCACATGTGTTACTCCATTATTCTGAAGCCAACATGTCAGTTCAATCAGATCTTCACTGAAGGTGGCAAAGGTTCTTGTCTGGGTTTGCAAATCTATTCCTCGAATAGTGCAAACAACAGTATCTTTGTGTACATCCATCCCACAACCACGTTCTACGATAATGGGAAATTGCTCAACAACCATAGGTCCATAAGTTTTATTGGTACTAAGATACCGGGCGCGAAGCCAAGACTTTCATGGTTGTTGGTGATTTCCTAAATCATGTAGGTTTTTTTACGGCGGTCTTTTGTTCTTACATCCATGCATTCCTCATACAACTTCCTGCCCAATTCCATCCATTGCTCTACAAATTGGGATTCATGGTCATAAAAACTCATCTTTGGATCTGCTGCTTTTTCGGTAAATTCTTTCTTGAGTTGGCTGAATTGTTCTGATAGATCAGCCTTGTTCATAATATATTAGGTTTTTTACTAATATATAACTTAGTTGCGACATTTTCTAATGCACCCAACTGCCCACTACCTACCGTGATCTAAGGTGCTCCACTCATCTTCTTTGGTAGTCTTCACCCAAAGGCAATGAGGCAAATGCCTGGTTCAAGGCCTCAGGAGGTCTCGTTAATTTTCTTCTTGCCGTATTGATCCAAGCACCTTTTACTTTTAAATGAGCCACTTTTTCACCTTTCTGATTAAACATTTCATGGTGCAATATCCATTTTGAGAAGTCCTCAATCGCACCATCCCTCAGCAGGTTGACAGTGACCGTTTCAGGAAGGCCAACCTCTTTAATAAAGTGGCATTCCTCATGAAAAAGAATGGGGCCCAGTTGAAGCTCACCCAATTTTTGGACACTAAAGCCGGACTCCATGATGAACCGGATTCTAACGTGAGCACCGTAGTCATAATACACCGAGTGACGCAGGTGCCTGTTTTGATCCACATCAGACCATCGTATTTCTATTTCCTTTTGAAAACTATTCATTCCATTTGCTTATTCATTCTCACAATACAACCCTCTTTAGCCAGCCCAAATATATCGACTGAGATGCAAAAATTAAGATTAATTACAAGCTACGGTCCACCGACCACTGTGCACGGGCCACAGGTCTCAAGCCTACAGTGCTACATCTACAGTCTGCCAACTGCCGACTGCCAACTGCCGACTACCTACTGCCAACTGCCGACTGCCGACTGCCGACTACCTACTGCCAACTGCCGACTGCCTACTGCCGACTGCCGACTGCCAAACTGCCTACTACCTACTGCCTACTGCCAACTGCCGACTGCCGACTGCCGACTGCCAACTGCCAACTGCCTACTGCCGACCGCCTACCGTGCATAATCCTGATAAATTCCTACCTTTCGTTCGCTTAGGAAATTCTATAAAAACCTACTACACTTATGAATCAATGGCTCCTACTCATATGTTGCTCTTTTCTTTTTTTCGGTGCTTGTTCATCCGACATCGAAAATCCCGATCAATCCGAACAGGAGCTTGCTGATAGCACTGAGCTAGTGCTCAATATTCCCGATGAATATGAATTAGAGGAGTTGTTTGTTCCCAGCAACCATGATATGGGCACCTGGGTATCCCTCGCTGAAGGCCCAGGTGGGCGCATGTATGCGGGAGATCAGCACGGCCATATTTATCATTTCCATATTCCCGGCATCGGAGAAGAAATCGATTCTGCACAGGTCGACAGCGTGGAGCTAGAGATCGGCCATGCACATGGCTTGATGTGGGCCCATAATAGCTTGTATGTCGCAGTCAATCAAAAATGGACCGATACCACCGAAGTCGGCAGTGGCATCTACCGGCTTTTTGACAAGGATGGTGATGGCACACTCGAGGAGAGACAGATGCTATTGAGACTGGAGGGGCAAGGTGAGCATGGTCCACATAGTTTTATCTTGGGACCGTTTGGCAAGAAGATCTTTTTCATTGCTGGAAATCATACAGAAATACCAGAACAACTTGAGAACAACTCACGCCTCCCCAATGTCTGGGCAGAGGATAATCTGCTCACACCATATCTGGATGCGCGGGGTCATGCCACTGATGTGGAGGCACCTGGAGGCTGGATCAGCACCATGGATCCTGATGGTAGCAACATACAATTGATAGCTGCGGGCTTTCGCAACGCCTTTGATTTCGGAATGAATCAGCAAGGAGAATTGTTTGCATTCGACGCCGACATGGAATGGGATTTTGGCATGCCCTGGTATCGGCCTATACGCATCTGTCATGTCACCAGTGGTGCGGAATTTGGCTGGAGGACAGGTACGGGAAAATGGCCCAGTTATTATCCCGATGCGCTGCCATCAGTGATCGACCTTGGACAAGGCTCACCAACAGCGGTGCTCATGGGCCATGAACTGAATTTTCCCAATAGACTTAAGCAAGGACTCTTTGCAGCCGATTGGAGTTTTGGGACGCTCTACTTTATTGACCTCCAACCAGAAGGCAGTACTTACACTGCCACTAAGGAGGAATTCTTATCGGGGATTCCTCTTCCTTTGACCGATGTCATTGCTGGAACGGATGGTCATATGTATTTTGCTACCGGTGGTCGGGATTTGGAATCACACCTGTATCGACTTCGCTATGTGGGTGATGATCAAAGTGCAGCACCAGAACCTGAATCGCAAGAAGCTGCAAATCTCCGCGAACTCCGTCATGACCTCGAAGCTGAGCACTCCGGTCCCTTGCCAGGGGGGGGTGAAAAAGCCTGGGATCAGCTCGATCATGAAGACAGGTTCGTACGGTATGCAGCTCGAGTCGCATTGGAGCATCATCCTCAACATCAG
Organism: Saprospiraceae bacterium; assembly: GCA_965223025.1. Classification (GTDB taxonomy): domain Bacteria; phylum Bacteroidota; class Bacteroidia; order Chitinophagales; family Saprospiraceae; genus JABDMH01. The sequence continues at coordinate 1,265,392 of CBDCVP010000023.1, read as the reverse complement.
TGGCGAGCCAGGGTGATGGAGGAGCAGAACGTACGAAAACTGATCCCCGCTGCCATCGCACTTGCCAGGACAGGTAGCAAAACTCATCGGGATGCTCTGCTCAAGAAATTAGCAACCATTGAATGGGATGAACTGACGGTTGCGAGCAAGCTGGACCTATTAAGAGCCTATGAACTGATCTTGGCCAGATTGGGTATGCCAGGCCGACCGGTGCGAGCTCAGCTGATAGCAAAAGTCGGCCAGATCTTTCCCAGTGATGAAAACAACATCGATCGCGAAGCAGCGGAAATCTTGATTTTCTTAGGTGATGAAGAAGCAACCAGGACAGCTGTAGATCTGATGATCAAACATACCAAGGCAAACACCACGATCGATGTGGCTATGCTCTCGGATGAAGTGAGCAGCAGGCACAAGGATTATGGAAAGGTGGTGAAAGAAGTGATCGCCAATATGCCGCCAGCAGAAGCCATATTTTATGCAGTGGTGCTCAGCCATGCACAGAATGGTTGGACCGAAGCTCTACGAGAGAAGTACTTCCAATGGTTTTTTGACGTCATGAGTGCCAAGGGTGGTAGAAGTTTTAAAGCCTTTATGGAAAACATCCGGATAGCTGCATTGGCACACGTTCCCGAAGCCGAAAGAGCCCACTATCAGGAGCTCTCGGGCGTTTTTTCACCAGTGGAAGAGCTTGCCAACCTCCCCAAACCGATTGGCCCTGGCAACGCCTATGACATGTCGGACATTGGTAAGATCCTCAGAGCAAAATTGAAAAAAAACTATCAGGGCACAATCGCCGACGGCAAACGCGCCTACGAAGCAGCACTCTGTGGCTCATGTCATCGCATGGGTGCAGATGGTGGTATAAGCGGACCCGATCTCTCCCAGATTAACACCCGTTTTGACCAGCGGGATATCGTCAATGCCATTTTTAGTCCCAATGAAGCCATCTCGGACCAATATGCCTTTACCCTTTTCACTCTGAAGAATGGGGAGAAAAAGGCGGGAAAGATCTTTACGGAAGATGATGAACAAGTAACCATCATGCCAAATCCATTCTCCAGTACTATTAAGGTGGAGATCCCCAAGAGTGATATTGCTGACCGGGGACCTTCCCCGGTTTCTCCCATGCCACCAGGACTGCTCAATCCCCTGAATGAGCAAGAGATCGCCGACCTATTTGCCTACCTCCTTTCAGGCGGAGATGAAGAGTATTTCTACTATGGAGGGGAAAAAGGTTTAGAGGATGAGGATGAATAGATGTTTGGTGCAGGCTTTGTGTCAAGGGTTGCAGGTTTCCTGAATTGATTTCCTGGTCTATCTCCGACCGATCTTCCAGATATAAGATAGATGGCATTTGTTAAAAATGGCTTAAACCGCACCGTCGCCTCTAATCCATGAGACCTATTTAAGTACTTTGCTGGGTTAGTAAGTCACATGGTCTCCTAGATGCTTGACATAAAGTACTTGTACTTCATTATCCTCGCCAGCCTGGCTCATGCCACAGCAGCTCAGGTAATTACTGTCTTAGATGCTGAGACCTTCTTACCCATAGAGCTGGCGGTCTTGGTCAACCAAGAGCAAAACCACTCCGTGGTGACCAATACCGAAGGGCAGGCAGAAATCAGTGGGTTCAGCAAATGGGATACGGTGATTATACAGCTGATTGGTTATCAAGCTAAAACACTGCCAATCAGCCAGATGGCCACAGCGGATCACAAAATCTTAATGAATCCCTCAGAGATATCGCTGGACCAAGTAGTAGTCTCCGCTACTCGGTGGAATCAATCAAAAAAGGACGTACCCGCCAAAATCACCACCATCTCCAACAGTGAATCCTCATTCCACAACGTACAAACTGCCGCCGATTTACTTGGTGGATCAGGAGAAGTCTACATCCAAAAAAGTCAACTTGGAGGTGGCAGTCCCATGATCCGGGGTTTTTCCACCAACCGCCTTTTATATACCGTCGATGGTGTCCGCATGAACACCGCCATTTTTCGCAGTGGCAACCTGCACAACGTCATTTCGCTGGATCCTTTTGCCTTAGAGCATACAGAGATTCTGTTTGGACCCGGCTCCATCATATATGGAAGCGATGCCATTGGAGCCGTGATGAGCTTCCAGACGATAACGCCACAGTTGAGCCTGACTTCCAAACCGCTGGTCAATGGGAAGGCAGCATTGCGCTATGCGTCAGCCAGCCGGGAGAAGACGGGCCATCTACACCTAAACCTAGGATGGAAGAAGTGGGCATTTGTGACCAGTGTCACTGCCACCGACTATGATGACCTACGTATGGGGAAGCATGGTCCTGAAGATTACTTGCAATCACATTATGTCGATCGCAGACAGGGGCAAGATGTGATCTTGCCCAATGATCACCCTCGAAGACAACGACCTACGGGATATGGCCAGCTAAATCTTATGCAGAAGATCCGTTTTCAACCATCAGACAACTGGGACCTGCAGTACGGCTGGCATTTCTCCTCGACCACCGAAGTACCTCGCTACGACAGACTGCTCCGGCGAGATGGTGACACTCCTATCAGTGCCCTCTGGAACTATGGACCACAAAAATGGATGATGAATCACCTGCTGGTAAGCCATCAGGGACAGACCTTGTACGATCAAGCAAACTTGCGTTTGGCACATCAGTTCTTCCGGGAAAGTAGGATCAATAGAGATTTCAATGACCCCGTTCAAACAACTCGTGTGGAGCAAGTGCACGCATACTCTGCTAATCTAGATTTCTCCAAACACTTCTCCACTGGAAACCTGTACTACGGTGTAGAGTCCATCTTTAATGACGTATCGTCTTCAGCTTCGATCACTGACATCGAAAGGCTTTGGAGCCGTGGCGCACCGACGAGGTATCCCAATGCCACTTGGGCAGCTCATGCCATCTACACATCATACCAGCATCACCTGAGCTCCTCCCTAAAGGTGGAAGGAGGACTCAGGTACAGTATGTTTATGTTGGAAGCGGATTTTTCCAGCAATTTGAGTTTTTATCCATTGCCCTTTCATCATGCAGAAGTAAACAATGGTGCCCTCAATGGTAGCCTCGGTCTGGTTTTTAATCCCACCAATAAGTGGTCTCTGAGCGCACAGGCATCCACAGGTTTTCGCTCTCCAAATGTCGATGACATCGGCAAGATATTCGATAGCGAGCCGGGAGCTGTCGTCGTACCAAATCCCAATCTACGAGCTGAGTTCGCATACAATATCGAGTTTGGTGTCGCCAAGATATTTGAAGACTTCATGAAATTGGATCTATCCACCTTTTATACCTGGCTAGATGACGCTTTGATAAGGCGCAATTATCTGCTGGAAGGGAGCGACAGTATCTATTATGATGGAGCATTAAGCAGGGTGCAAGCCATTCTCAATGCTGCCTCCATGAAGGTTTACGGCTTGCAAGCTGGATTAGAGATCAAATTACCAGCTGGTTTTCACTTTTCTGGACGATATAACTGGCAGGTAGGCAAAGAGGCGATGAGCGATGTACCAGACCTGCCATCCAGGCATGCTACACCATCGTTTGGAGTGGCGAAACTAACTTTTCGAGCGAAAGATTTGAGATTGCAGTGTAATCTCGTCTTCAACAGTAAAGTATCTGCCGAAGATCTTCCCCTGTCTGAGAGACAAAAAGATTATTTGTATGCCCTTGATGAAAATGGAGACCCATATACCCCTGCTTGGTACACCTTAAATCTTAAAGGATCATACCAGCTCACCGACGAACTCGCAATTAATGCCGGTATTGAAAACCTGACTGACCAAAGATATCGCCCATACAGCTCCGGTATTTCTGCCGCAGGATTAAACTTCATCCTCGCATTGAAAGCTGCTATTTGACACACCTTCTATAGATTTTACCGGTGATCATCAAGTCGCATACAACATCCTACTGCATGTAAATTATAGTGTGAATAATTGTCAACCAGCGAGGCAATAAAAGGTGATTTAATGCAAATTTGATCTAAATTTTACATATTGTTAACATGGATGCCATACATTCGCTGAATGCATACACATTCAGCAAACAAAGAATCATCAAGCACTATTTGGAGTCGTAGTCTTCTTTTTCTACCCCTATTTCTGGTCATTCATATTCCCAGTATCGTCGGGCAGACTCCAAGCGTCCAGTTCGGAAAAGGCATTAAGCATTTGGCCTCGGATTCGTCATTTAGTGTGAAGTTTAACTTTAGAATGCAAAACCTTGCTGTCGTCACCTACGATGGCTCAAGCGATGATTTTAGTTCCCAATTTCTGGTCCGCAGATCTCGCATCAAACTCGATGGATTTATCTTTTCACCGAAGATCACCTATAAGGTGGAACTCGGCTTAAGCAATCGCGATCTAAGTGTCAATAACGAAGATGGAAATACACGCGACGCTGCCAGGGTGATTTTGGATGCCGTCATTAAATGGAAGTTTTCCAAGCATTGGAGTTTATGGTTTGGTCAGACCAAATTACCTGGTAATCGTGAACGAATGATTTCGTCAGGAGATTTGCAATTCGTGGATCGTTCATTGCTGAATAGTAGATTCACGCTTGACCGGGACGCGGGTTTTCAGTTGAAGGGAGATTACCAGCTGGGGAAAACACTGGTCATACCTACTTTCTCCTTGAGCCAGGGAGAAGGTCGTAATATCACCTCTCTCAATGCAGGTGGCTACGACTATACCATGCGTCTGGAAGTCCTGCCGCTTGGTGCTTTTAGCAACAAAAAAGGCGCCTATATCTCCAGTGATCTTGATCGGGAGCCCACTCCCAAATTGTCTCTTGCGATCGCTTACGATTACAACGATGGTGCGGTGAGACAGGGAGGTCAGCTGGGTAAATTTGTAGAAGATCGCAAAGGCACCTATGTGGAAAACTCACTGAGCACCGTGTTTGCGGATCTCATCTTCAAGTATCGTGGATTTTCAGTATTGTCAGAGTATGCCAGCAAGAGGTCCTCTGCAGCGATTTCGGACCTGGCAAATCAGTTTCGTACTGGTCAGGGATTCACCATTCAGGCCGGCTATCTCAATAGCAAAAATGTGGAAGTTGCACTGCGTCATACCAGAGTAGATCGAGATATCGACCTATCCAGCCTAAAAAATGAGCGACAAATGACCCTGGCATTATCTAAATATGTGGTAGGACATAAATTGAAAGTTCAGTCAGACCTCACATGGATAAATGTACCCGATGCCAGTAGTGATCGATATCAATGGAGATTGCAGTTGGAAATGCAATTTTGATTTCTAAGCGTCAGTCTCCCTGCAGCATGTCAGATCTGTTTTGGAGCTGGATAGTGAGAAAAGAAAGTTCACAATTATTTAATAATCAAGATGTGATCGATCAGCTAACTTAGAATAACTTTATACATTAAATGTTTGGGGCTTGCCGAGTATTCCAAATGGTCAGAAAATCCTTCTTTGGATCGCTAGTCAACAAACAATTTTCAACGCAAACTTGACCAGCAAATCATGGCCACTTTTTACCTAGTCTTGGTGATTATTCTTTTCTTCTTAGCCATCTCAGATCTGATTGTTGGTGTAAGTAATGACGCGGTCAATTTCTTGAATTCTGCCGTAGGTGCCAGAGCAGCTTCATTTAAAATAATCATGTTGGTGGCAGCACTTGGCGTACTGGCAGGGGCAACATTTTCGAGTGGAATGATGGAGGTTGCCCGAAAAGGTATATTTCATCCAGAATATTTTTATTTCTCTGAAATCATCATACTGTTCTTAGCTGTGATGGTGACGGATGTGATTCTGCTGGATACATTTAATACCTTGGGCATGCCCACCTCAACTACAGTTTCTATTGTCTTCGAATTATTAGGGGCTGCGGTAGCAATTTCGATGGTGAAGATTTTTACTGATCCTAATGCCCTTCACTTGTACGAATACATCAATTCAGCCAAAGCTCTGGCCATCATCTCCGGCATCTTGCTGTCGGTGGTTATCGCATTTAGCTGCGGTGTTTTTGGGCAGTACATAAGTCGATTGATCTTCTCTTTTGATTATGAGAAGAAAATGCGCAAGTTTGGAGCCATCTGGGGTGGATTGGGGATCATGGCCATCACCTATTTCATGCTGATCAAAGGAGCCAAAGGTGCTTCATTTATGAGTGCCGAATTCATATCTATGGTCAATGAAAATACGATGAGGATTCTGCTCATTAGTTTTTTGGGGTGGACGGCCATTCTTTATTTGCTCAATAGGCTGTTCAATGTCAATATCCTACAAGTGCTGGTGATGGTCGGCACATTTGCCCTAGCAATGGCTTTTGCGGGTAATGACCTGGTAAATTTTATTGGTGTACCCCTAGCCGGATTTAATGCATACCAACTTTATACAGAAGCGGCGTCTTCTGGAGCCGATCAATTTCTGATGGATGGCCTGGCTGGTAAAGTACCTACCCCCACACTGCTGTTGCTGTTGGCTGGAGTCATCATGGTTGTGACATTATATACTTCAAGCAAGGCCAAATCTGTCGTCAAGACTTCTCTGGATCTAGGTAGGCAAGATGAAGGCTATGAGCGCTTCTCGTCTTCTATGCTTTCGCGCAGTTTGGTGAGAAACTTTGGCTCCCTCGCAAAAATGGTCAACAATCATTTGCCAGCTAGCTGGCAAAGGACCACCGACCGTCAATTTGATCACAGACCATTTGTGCAAAAACAAGCTGCACTGGGAAAAGAGGCACCATCATTTGATATGATCAGAGCTTCTGTAACGTTGATTATTGCCAGTATATTAATTGCCATAGGAACCAACCTTAAACTCCCTCTCTCCACAACCTACGTCACGTTTATGGTCTTCATGGGTACCTCACTGGCCGATCGAGCCTGGGGTCGAGAAAGTGCAGTCTATCGAGTGTCAGGGGTACTCTCTGTGATAGGTGGCTGGTTTTTCACAGCGCTTTCCGCATTCATCGTGGCTTTTGTGATGGCCATGATCTTCCACTATGGCGGCATGATTGCCATCACCCTGATTCTCATCATCACCGGTGTGGTGATCTATCGCACCCATCGCTATCACAATGAACGGCTGGAGGAACAACTGGCCTACGAAAAAAGCCTCGACGATAGTACTCTGAAAAAGTCACAAATTATTGCGTTATGTGTAGCTCATCTGAAATTCTTTCTCAAAGAATTTGACAAACAAGTGGAGGAGTCAATCCAGGGACTTGGCAATGAGGACTTAACGAGGCTCAATGATACGAGTCAGTCATTTAAGCCCATTCTGAAGAGAATAAACGCACTAAAATTGGAGTCGGGCAAGGTCCTAGATCGAATCACTGAATCAGACATCGAGTCAGGACATCTTTATATGCTGGTAGTCGACTACCTCAGCTCCATGGCCAAGGATGTATCGACCATACTAAAGTCCAATTTAAGACACGTAGCCAATAATCACAAACCCCTGTTGCCTGAGCAAATTGCCGAGCTAGCAAATGTACATATGATCCTAGCTGATCGATATAAAAGGGCGATAGAGATATTGACCAATGTGGATGAAAACCTGGCAGAAACAGCCTTGTCTGATCTGGGTAACTATATGCGCGAAATTAGAACCGTCAGAAAGAATCAAATCAAGCGCATCAAGGCCCAAGAAGTGGGTACACGCAATAGTAATCTTTTCTTAGGTCACCTGGGAGAATTTAGGAATTTGGCACTTTTCACTAATCGAATCGTACAGGTGTTTAATGATCTTTCCTTTCAAGTCGATGGAGAAAGTCAGTTTCTACCCCAAGAAGTGAAGGAGGGCCTAAAGGAAATGAAGGAAGAAGCTAATGCTCTGGTAGAAAGTGAACCAACCATTGTTGAGCCCGTTACGGACAATATCGAAGTGGACGATAAGGATAATGAGGAAAACCATCCAGTAACCCATGTGGATGAAGCTGGTCAAGAAAAGGTTGCCGATGATCTTCCAGAATCTTCAGCTAAAGAAAATCTGAGCGACGTTTGAGGCTCAAATAAAGTTCTTGTTCCAGCTGAAAGTAGATTCTAGTGTTTCGTTCGACCAATAAGTACACACCCTGGTCTCCTCCTCTTCATCATCCAAAGCTATACAGAGCGGTGGATACCGTCAAGGCGGTTCAGGTTATGCGCGTTTTGGCATGCTTATATGCCCCTGCTTCCATTTCATCAACCAGCATTGGTGTTTTCAATATAACGGATTTTCTTATTGAAAAACAACACTATTCCATGTGATTATTCAACCACTCTGTGGTTGCTTTTCTTTTCATTCTTACCTCGCATTGCATGCAAGGCTATTCACTTTCAATCCCTCCAGGATTGATGCCAGATCGTCCTCGGTCTGGTCAATCAGTATTCAGTCGCGGTAAAAGCACCAGACCTCTTGGCCACTAATAACAGCGAATCCAGACCGTACACAAGACTTTACAGATCAACAAACCGTGAGAGGGGTAAATGACTAGATCTCGTGGTCACTTATCACATCGAATCCCGAAAGGGATTTAATGTCTTTAGCCTCGGGTGATAACCCGAGGTTCCCATGGATTTTTCCCTCAACCACCAAGTGGTTGAACTCTACCACTCAACTGTTTACAGATCAACAAACCGTGAAAAGGGGTAAATGACTAGATCACATGGTCACTTAACACATCGAATCCCGAAGGGATTTAATGTCATTAGCCTCGGGTGACAACCCGAGATTCCCCTGTTTCATGTGATTTTTCAACCACTCTGTGGTTGTTTTTCTTTTCATTCTTACCTCGCACTGCATGCAAGGCTAAGCACTTTCAATCCCTCCAGGATTGTTGTCAGACCGTCCTTAATCTGCTGGATCCACACTCAGCAGAAGTAAATGCATCAAACCTCTTGACCACTGATGACAGCGAATCCAGACCGTTCACAAGACTTTGCAGATCAACAAACCATGAAAGGGGTAATTGACTAGATCACGCGCATCGAATCCCGAAAGGGATTTAATGTCTTTAGCCTCGGGTGATAACCCGAGGTTGCCATGCAATTTACCTCCAACCACCAAGTGGTTGAACTTTTCAGCTCAACTGTTTTCCATTTCACCAACCAGCATTGGTGTTTTCAATATAGCGGATTTCTTACGGAAGTAACAACATTATTCCATGTGATTATTCAACCACTCTGTGGTTGCTTTTCTTTTCATTCTTACCTCGCATTGCATGCAAGGCTATTCACTTTCAATCCCTCCAGGATTGATGCCAGAGCCTCCTCCGTCTGGTCAATCAGTATTCAGTCGCGGTAAAAGCACCAGACCTCTTGGCCACTAATAACAGCGAATCCAGACCGTACTCAAGACTTTACAGATCAACAAACCGTGAGAGGGGTAAATGACTAGATCTCGTGCTCACTTATCACATCGAATCCCGAAAGGGATTTAATGTCTTTAGCCTCGGGTGATAACCCGAGGTTCCCATGGCTTTTTCCCTCAACCACCAAGTGGTTGAACTTTTCCGCTCAACTGCTTCCATTTCACCAACCAGCATTAGCGTTTCCAATATAGCGGATTTTCATCATAAATAACATCATTATTCCATGTGGTTATTCAACCACTCTGTGGTTGCTTTTCTTTTCATTCTTACCCCGCATTGCATGCAAGGCTATTCACTTTCAATCCCTCCAGGATTGATGCCAGAGCCTCCTCCGTCTGGTCAATCAGTATTCAGTCGCGGTAAAAGCACCAGACCTCTTGGCCACTAATGACAGCGAATCCAGACCGTACACAAGACTTTGCAGATCAACAAACCGTGAGAGGGGTAATTGACTAGATCATGTGGTCACGTATCACATCGAATCCCGAAGGGATTTAATGTCTTTAGCCTCGGGTGATAACCCGAGGTTGCCATGCAATTTACCTCCACCACCAAGTGGTTGAACTTTTCCGCTCAACTGCTTCCATTTCATCAACCAGCATTGGTGTTTTCAATATAGCGGATTTTCATCATAAATAACATCATTATTCCATGTGGTTATTCAACCACTCTGTGGTTGCTTTTCTTTTCATTCTTACCTCGCATTGCATGCAAGGCTATTCACTTTCAATCCCTCCAGGATTGATGCCAGAGCCTCCTCCGTCTGGTCAATCAGTATTCAGTCGCGGTAAAAGCACCAGACCTCTAGACCACTAATGACAGCGAATCCAGACCGTACATAAGACTTTGCAGATCAACAAACCGTGAGAGGGGTATTTGACTAGATCATGTGGTCATTTATCACATCGAATCCCGAAGGGATTTAATGTCTTTAGCCTCGGGTGATAACCCGAGGTTGCCATGCAATTTACCTCCAACCACCAAGTGGTTGAACTTTTCAGATCAACTGCTTCCATTTCACCAACCAGCATTGGTGTTTCCAATATAACGGATTTTCATCTTAAAATAACAACATTATTCCATGTGATTATTCAACCACTCTGTGGTTGCTTTTCCTTTCATTCTTACCTCGCATTGCATGCAAGGCTAAGCACTTTCAATCCCTCCAGGATTGATGCCAGAGCCTCCTCCGTCTGGTCAATCAGTATTCAGTCGCGGTAAAAGCACCAGACCTCTTGGCCACTAATGACAGCGAATCCAGACCGTACACAAGACTTTGCAGATCAACAAACCGTGAGAGGGGTAATTGACTAGATCATGTGGTCACGTATCACATCGAATCCCGAAAGGGATTTAATGTCATTAGCCTTGGGTGATAATCCGAGGTTGCCAAAACATTTTCCCTCAACCACCAAGTGGTTGAACTTTTCCGCTCAACTGCTTCCATTTCATCAACCAGCATTGGTGTTTTCAATATAGCGGATTTCTTACGGAAATAACAACACTATTCCATGCGATTATTCAACCACTCTGTGGTTGCTTTTCTTTTCATTCTTACCTCGCATTGCATGCAAGGCCATTCACTTTCAATCCCTCCAGGATTGATGCCAGGTCGTCCTCGGTCTGGTCAATCAGTATTCAGTAGCGGTGAAAGCACCAGACCTCTTGACCACTAATAACAGCGAATCCAGACCGTACACAAGACTTTGCAGATCAACAAACCGTGAGAGGGGTAAATGACTAGATAACGTGGTCATTTATCACATCGAATCCCGAAGGGATTTAATGTCTTTAGCCTCGGGTGATCACCCGAGGCTGCCAAAACATTTTCCCTCAACCACCAAGTGGTTGAACTTTTCCACTCAACTGCTTCCATTTCACCAACCAGCATTAGTGTTTCCTGTATAACGGATTTTCTTATTGAAATAACAACACTATTCCATGTGATTATTCAACCACTCTGTGGTTGCTTTTCTTTTCATTCTTACCTCGCATTGCATGCAAGGCTAAGCACTTTCAATCCCTCCAGGATTGATGCCAGGTCGTCCTCGGTCTGGTCAATCAGTATTCAGTCGCGGTAAAAGCACCAGACCTCTTGACCACTAATGACAGCGAATCCAGACCGTACACAAGACTTTGCAGATCAACGAACCATGAAAGGGGTAAATGACTAGATCATGTGGTCATTTATCACATCGAATCCCGAAAGGGATTTAATGTCTTTAGCCACGGGTGCTATTCACTTTCAATCCCTCCAGGATTGATGCCAGATCGTCCTCCGTCTGGTCAATCAGTATTCAGTCGCGGTAAAAGCACCAGACCTCTTGACCACTAATGACAGCGAATCCAGACCGTACACAAGACTTTGCAGATCAACGAACCATGAAAGGGGTAAATGACTAGATCATGTGGTCATTTATCACATCGAATCCCGAAAGGGATTTAATGTCTTTAGCCACGGGTGCTATTCACTTTCAATCCCTCCAGGATTGATGCCAGATCGTCCTCCGTCTGGTCAATCAGTATTCAGTCGCGGTAAAAGCACCAGACCTCTTGACCACTAATGACAGCGAATCCAGACCGTACACAAGACTTTGCAGATCAACGAACCATGAAAGGGGTAAATGACTAGATCATGTGGTCATTTATCACATCGAATCCCGAAAGGGATTTAATGTCTTTAGCCACGGGTGCTATTCACTTTCAATCCCTCCAGGATTGATGCCAGGTCGTCCTCCGTCTGGTCAATCAGTATTTAGTCGCGGTAAAAGCACCAGACCTCTTGGCCACTGATGACAGCGAATCGAGACCGTTCACAAGACTTTGCAGATCAACGAACCGTGAAAGGTGTAAATGACTAGATCACGTGCTCATTTATCACATCGAATCCCGAAAGGGATTTAATGTCTTTAGCCTCGGGTGATATCCCGAGGTTGCCATAACATTTTCCCTCAACCACCAAGTGGTTGAACTTTTCAGCTCAACTGCTTCCATTTCACCAACCAGCATTGGTGTTTCCAAAATAGCGGATTTTCATCATAAATAGCATCATTATTCCATGTGACTATTCAACCACTCTGTGGTTGTTTTTCCTTTCATTCTTACCTCGCATTGCATGCAAGGCTATTCACTTTCAGTCCCTCCAGGATTGATGCCAGATCGTCCTCGGTCTGGTCAATCAGTATTCAGTCGCGGTAAAAGCACCAGACCTCTTGACCACTAATGACAGCGAATCCAGACCGTACACAAGACTTTGCAGATCAACGAACCATGAAAGGGGTAAATGACTAGATCATGTGGTCATTTATCACATCGAATCCCGAAAGGGATTTAATGTCTTTAGCATCGGGTGATAAACGAGGTTCCCATGGCTTTTTCCCTCAACCACCAAGTGGTTGAACTTTTCAGCTCAACTGTTTTCCATTTCACCAACCAGCATTGGTGTTTCCTGCATGCTGACCCCTCCAGCAAGTCACCAAAGAATAATCATTTCACTTTGACTACTAATGACAGCAAGTCTCTAACAGATTCAATTTGATTAGGTCGGATCCACAAGAATTGGCTCATAGCGCGCTAAGTCGCTGGCAGTTCTTCAGCCAACCTCAGTTCTACAGCAAGTATTTCTCATTGTAGTCAACACCATGTTCATTCAGTAATGCTATGTACTCTTGTAAGAAATCCTTCTTTTGATGATGTACTTCCTGCATTTTGACATATTCTATTAATTGGTCCAGGGCATCCATTGAATATGTAAATGCTCCGTAGCCTGCCTGCCATCCATTGAATTTGGAAAATAATTCACGCTGCTTAATAAAATCAGACGTGGCCAATTTGATGTCTTTGACAAGGTTAGACAGGGATTGCGTAGGATGAATGTGGGTCACTATATGAATATGGTCTTCAACCCCATTTATTTGATATAGATGGCATTTCTTTCCCTTCAATATTCCTGTAATGTATTGGTACATCTTTTGTCTACCCTCCTTCGTCAGCGTCCTTTCGCGACTTTTAGTCGTAAATACAATCTGATAAAGGATTTGTGTATAGGTGCTCATACCACCAGGTAATAGTTACTATTCTCCAATATAGCGAATTTTTCATGGAAATAACAATATTATTCCATGAGGTTGTTCAACCACTCTGTGGTTGCTTTTCCTTTCATTCTTACCTCGCATTGCATGCAAGGCTATTCACTTTCAATCCCTCCAGGATTGATGCCAGATCGTCCTCGGTCTGGTCAATCAGTATTCAGTAGCGGTAAAAGCACCAGACCTCTTGACCACTAATGACAGCGAATCCAGACCGTTCATAAGACTTTGCAGATCAACAAACCGTGAGAGGGGTAATTGACTAGATAACGTGGTCCCTTATCACATCGAATCCCGAAAGGGATTTAATGTCTTTAGCCTCGGGTGATATCCCGAGGTTCCCATGCAATTTACCTCCAACCACCAAGTGGTTGAACTGTTCCGATCAACTGCTTTCCGAATTCAAGAGCTCGTGTTAGGATAATGTTAATAAAACCCTAAACTGGAGCAATCACTGTTGCTTTCCCGGTTGATGGCGTTTCCCTGTTGTTACACTAACCTATAAAATTAATGCTGACATGATGATCAGAAATATTTCCATCCTTTTATTGTTTTCCTACACTCGCCCAAAGGGCATCGAATAAATGGAATGTGCACTTCAACGTGCACGATGAAACGATGCACAAATATGCAGCAGTGGCTCCATTAAATGATGAAGAAAGGCATCAATACTCACATTTCAATGGCTGGGATCTAGCCGTAGAACGCAATTTGTCCATAAAAAAGAATTTGCAGCTATCCCTCGGTGTCCGCTATACGAAGCGCACCCACATCTGGAGTAAAAGCAATGTATCACTACCATTTTCCCATGAGGAAATCCAGGGATTGCATTACCACCACCTTTCTATACCCGCTACCCTGACCTATACCAAAGGGCGCATTTTCAAACCATACCTGACCTTGGAAGTGGGAAGGCGCATCGGCACTTCTGGAAGCAACAACCAATTGTCGGTATTATCCAGACCGATCGGTATCTACTCCTTTTCTCTGAAGCCCGGCCTGGAAGTAGCCATCACTAAAAACATCAGCGCTACCATTGGTCTCAACTTCACAAACTATGACCTGCAAGCTAGACAGCAATCTTCTGGCTTCCAGTTAGGGCTGAAGATAAGATTCTAGGATCGATCATCGGCATGGGGCAAGGATAGGCTCTGGGCTGCGCAGTATCGTCTTCCTTCGGCTCCACTTGGTTATGCTCAAGGGAGGCCATAGGGTTTTTTTGGGGTACACTGAGCGCAACGAAGTGGAGTCGAAGTGCCTTCTCCAAATAGGGATTCGAGTCCGCTGCGCTTCCCTCACCCTGACGCCACGTTTTTATATATGGTAAATGGAAAGGATCCGAGTCTGTCTTAGGTAGCGCCGAGTGCAGCGTAGCCAAAGCCCCTTTAAAGTTTAGCAACACCCTTTGACTCCACTTCGTTTCGCTTAGGGCGGCCAAAGAACTTGTATGTACGTGCGTAGCGCATCACTGAATCTTCACCAATTTGAGTATCTGTTTTTTATTACCATGAGTGATGTTGAGAAAATAGATTCCGGGTGCCCAGGAGGCAGTCGCTAGTTGATTGTCCACATGCGTGACAACACCATCCAGTCTATGCTCCAAGATCAATCGTCCCATCGCATCACGCACCGAGTATTTTACATCGGTACCACAATTCGATTGCAAGGCCAAGGTGGGCGACGACTCAAAGGGATTGGGAAAAACCTGTGCGGAAAGACAGAACGCTTGGTTTCTAGATGGTGTAGTATTTTCTTCGCTGACTGCCTCGGTAAGATAGAAGCGCACCTCACTCAGGCCAAAGCAATCACCCCCGTGGTTCTCTAAAGCGGTAAGGAGTAAGTATTGTGCGCTGATGCCACCAAGGTCGGCAGCTATTTGCCCTTCATAGATACTCGATCCCTCCGCTGCTTCCAGGGTTATCTCACCCCAGGTTTCCCACGACACTCCATCAGAAGAATAATCAAGAATCGCCCGTTTGATGCCATTTTCTATATGCTTGGGATCGTTGGCATTCCAAACCTGCAGATCACCGAACGATGCCGTCTTGCCAAAGTTGTAAAGGATCCAGTGGGAAGCTTCTCGGGCATCATTTGGATTAGCGCTCTTCGCACATGATGTCCAGCCATCATACCAGGTAGTGTTATGCCGATCTGGATAACATTGCGATGTTGCAACGGTCAAAAATAAATGACAGCAAAAACCAATGAGAGATAGTTGCCGAACTATGCTTTTTTGTAAAAGGTAATACATCGTTTGAAAATTAAATGTTTAGGAAGCCTATCGGTGCACTCGCACCTGGTGAATAGAAATTCCCCACGTTGGGGAAAATCATGGAAAGATCAGAAGGAGCCACTCCAAACCATAATGCCAACTCAGCAAAATATTCATCGTTGGACATGGTTGGGATAATGCGCCCTCTCCCGATATCAAGTTCGCTACCTACCGCCACATTGGGATACTGTCCAAACATCTGACCCCCATTGACCATACCACCCATCACCATCACATGACCACCCCATGCATGGTCGGAGCCATCTCCATTTGAGGTCAGTGTTCTGCCAAACTCCGACATACTAAAAGTAGTGACACAATCAAAAGCATCAATTTCTTCAAGCGCACTGGCGAAGGATACCAGCGAGGAACTCACATCTGCCAGCATCCCATTTTGCCGTTGCAACAACCGATCGTGGTGATCCCAACCTCCCACCTGGACAAAGAAGATTTGTCTTTTGAATCCCAAAGGTCCTCTAGCAGCTATGATCCTGGCTATCATCTCCAGGCTGCGGGATAGGCGGCTGTTGTTAAATTCTGTGGTGAACTCTGCGACCATCTCGATAGACTCTTGAAAGGAAGCTTGGGCTTCGATGGAGTTTTTGATGATATCTACATAGGTCTTTTTGTAGGCATCTGTGTAGGTATGCTGCAGCATGGCATCGATCAAAGCCGTGCGTGACTGATCGAGATTGGATTTCCCCTGGTATCCACGTATGCCATAACCTTCACCTGATGGCCCAACGGAATATTCTACCACATTGTCACCAAATTGAAATAAATTGGTTCCCGACAAAGTAATATTCATCGAAATCTCAGTACTGGCATTCATGGCTTGAAACATCTCTGCCAGCTTCCCTCCCCAGCCATGTGAAATCCTTTCTGCCGGCTGGGCGGTTTGCCACTGTGCTATCTGATCGGAATGCGAGAAGAGGCCCAGGGGCAGAGGCACACTGTTGCTATCGTAAGCCTCTTTATCCACCGGTGCGACCAATGTGCCCACATTAGTTAAAAACGATAGTTTCCCATCGTTAAATAATTGCTGCACTCCAACCATGCTCGGATGGATGCCAAAATCAATACCACCTTGTGCAACATCGATGGGCAACATATCCTCGGCATCCAGTGCCAGGTTACTTCGTACACTATTATAGGCTGCATTCAGATCACCGTTTCTCGGCATTAACATATTGAATGAATCGTTGCCACCCGCCTGGAATAAACACACCAATGCTTTGTAATCTTGATTGCCGCCAAAAAAGTTGTTGCGAGATGCCGCTTTGAGCGTATTTAGCCGAAAAAGAGATGAGGCGGCTGTCGTGAGTCCAAAGGTAGCTGCCGATGCACGATTGATGAATTTCCTCCTTGAAATATCTTTGATAATTTTTGTCATGATGTACTATTTAAAAATGGCGTAGTCGGGACTGACCAACATAAAATATAGGGCCAGATGGGTGCGGTCGATCAGCAGATCAATGCCACGCCCCTCGTAGGCATTGAGTTGCTCGCGCAAAAGCGCCCTGGTGTGCTCAGAGAGCTGGCCATGGGTGAGCAATACATCAAGTTTATTGATGAGCACTTCTGGCTCCCGGGCACTCCCCATCAAATGATAAATATCCAGGTACACCTCTCGATTTCCGCCGGTTTCGCGATGTCTCAGCAACTCCTCCTTCATAATCCATTGGTTGACCACATCGAAATAAGTGATGCCCGTTACCGAATTATGCAATTGAAATTCTGGACCCACCAGGCTTTCCTGCATAAGGGGCCCATTGGGTTGAAATCCGGGTTGATAAAAATTAAACACCGAGGGTGAATGTAAGGGATGTTGGTGCGTAGCTTCTAAAAATCCACTGCCGGTATTCCAATAATATCCCGATGGACTGAATTTATCCATGGAGCGGACCAAATGGGTATATCGATGAATGGGCGCGCGCAGTTTTCCGTGTTGCGGATCTTGCAAACTTGCGCAGGTCCTCGCTTCATCATCTAGTAAAATCGCTTTGACCACCGCCTCCAGATCACCTCTCACACCCTGGCCATTGTCGTTGAAAACAGTGGCTACTCGCTCAATATATGCACCGCTAGGATTAGATTTCACCAAATGCTGTATGAGACGAGTGGCCAAAAAGGGTCCCACGTTGGGGTGATTGAACACATGGGTGACCGCATCATCTATGTCCTTCATGCCTTCTTGATCGGCGGGAATCTCCATACCTCCTATGATCCCCTTGGCACCAGGCTCATGCCACTCCGGATACATGGCCATAGGCACTGTCATATCAATCTTCCGAATGCTCATGCCAAACTTGAGCTCTGTTTCTTCCCAGCAATCGCTGACTTTCCCTGCACCCAGTCCAGTAAAGACAGCAGAAATGCCACCGATATCTGCATCGGTGTATGTAGGAATCGGTGCTCCCTGCTCATTTAGTTTCACAGATCCATCCAAATTCAACTCATGAATGCCCACGGTAAAAAGTTGCATGAACTCTCGGCCATAGTTTTCGTCTGGAAATACAAATTCATCTGGTTGTGCCTTGGGATTATTAAGATGACTCAGGTAATTGCCCATGGCAGGATGCAGGGTAATATCCAGTAGCAAATCCTTGTAGTTACCGAATGCATGTTGAATCAGCAGATCGTAGTAGCTTGCGACCGCATACCCATAGTTTTCGAGATCAGAGTTTTCCTTGGAAATCACCAGAATCTCGCTGAGTGCTAGTGCTATGCGCTGCCTGAGCAAATCTTGGCCAGTGACGATCATCTCCCACCAGGCATAATTGGCATGGTACCACCTGGGCCTACACCTGAACTCGTCTGGGGCGCCGCCTTCATCGAGATAATTGGTATAAATCCCCGAGTAGAGATCCTGAAGCGTAGTTAAGTACAGGGTGGGCTCCATGACAAATTGCTCCTCCATCCATGCTTCCATCCCCATGTCAAGCACCTTGTCGATCTCTTGACGGTCCGCGCCAAGGGTGGCTTGAGCCAGAAACCGTGAAGCATCCATCAGTTGACCTTCAAGCCCAGCACCGTTGACCGTCTTATCTCCGGAGGCCATTTCTTGCCAGCCCTGTCGATGTTGCGCCGAGCTTGTCGTTACTACGATCTGATGATCAGGGTTACCTCCGAGATGACCAGGTGACTGATCCTGAGCTTGCAGAGTGAAGTAGAAAAGGGTAATGGATAAAAAGTAGAGCTTTTGCATATGCACACATTTTTAGACTGAAATAATGAGTCCGATGTGTCCATTTCTAGTACTGGGAAAAGATTTCTATGTCGCGAAATTCTCCCAGATATTAAGTAAGATCTATATTTGAGTGAATACGTTGCCTGAGCACCTGAAAAGTTTTTGTAGCAGTCAAGTATTAATTAGGAAATGCTGTACTAGATCATAACGCTGCTTTTTCCTGCATATTATGATGCTATTTCTATCGTACTGTTGCAATCTGGGACAATTGTGCATCAGTCAGAGTCAGTCTGTTGAATCCTTACTCAGGAAGGCACCAGAACTATCAGCTACACTCTCAGGCGCCTTCGATTTCGCTGTGCTACACTCAGGCTGACCACTTGGTGTATTTGTGTAGCTGATGGCTGCGCGAAAGAAGTCGTGAAGAATCTAAAGGTCAATCTTTTCGTGTACAACCAACCCACACTCACACCCAATTCATTGGGGTGATCTAAGCCCCTTCGATTCCACTGCGCTGCACTACTTATGACAGACCCAAGTATTCATCTGATGATCAATCAACTATCCGGAGTCAGGTCAGCCTGTCGAACCCTTACTCAGGAAGGCATCAGATCTATCAGCTACACTCTTAGCCTCCTTCTATTCCGCTGTGCTACACTCAGGCTGACTACTTGGTGTATTTGTGTAGCTGATGGCTGCGTGAAAGAAGTCGGGGATTCTACAATTTTCATTTCGAGCTGGCATACTAAGCTGCATAAGCGGCCTGTTGAACCCTGGTCTGGAACCTGGTCATCTGCCAATAAGAACAAGTTGGGCTATTACTGAGGTTTCGATATTTAGATCTGGTCATTCCTCTTATCTGAAAGTGCAATAAGCCGTCAAAACGGTCGTTGCATAATACATGTTCTTCGCTTGGCAAGATAATTGATAGACCTTTCTATGACTTCCAGATGCATCCACATCCAAGCCTACCCACTTCAACGTGCATGGTTGAGTTCCTCTGGAAAGAGCGGAACCCAACTGTAGTCTATACCAGATCGATACGGACTAACTACACTCATGCATCGGCTACTTCTCATATGTATCCTTGGTACTCTGATGTCCTGTCAGTCAGATCGGGATTTCAGTCCTCCCCAGCAGCGTGGCGTCATCATTGATGCTGACCAGCACGTTCCTGGTTACATCCGGCGATTTGATGATGATCTGCAAAGGCAGCTCGTCAGGCACAAGTTGCCAGGTGCTGCCGTGGTGGTAGTGCGTGACAATACGGCCATCCTACTGAAGGGGTATGGACTGAGAGAAATGGGCACCACCGACTCCATCGACATCCACACGGTGTTTAGGATCGCAAGTCTATCGAAAGGATTCACAGGCGTACTCTCGGGAAAAATGGTACAAGATGGCTGTCTCCATTGGGATGATCGCATCCGTGAGAGCATACCCACATTTGATTTGCAAAATCGGTCGCAAGCACGAAGGATTACCGTGCAGCATATCTTGTCACACTCGAGCGGGTTAGTCAGACATGCCTACACCAACTTGGTGGAAAAGGGATTGTCCATCAAGGAGACCATCCCATTCTTCCGGGAATTGCCCGTGCATGGTGAGGAGGGAAAACACTTCGCCTATCAGAATGCAGCTTTTTCTATGATCGAAGAGGTTCTGACGGACAAGACCGGTCTGCCATTTGAGACCATCCTGCATCAGGAGCTCTTCGACCCCATTGGGATGCATGACGCTTCTTGTAGTTATGATGCCATCACCCAGCACGACAATATAGCCCTTCCCCATTGGTATAGCAGTAAGCGTAAAAAATACCGATCCAAAAAAATCAGTGAGAAATTCTACAATACGATCTCAGCTGGAGGTATCAATGCGTCGATTGCCGACATGGCTGAGTGGCTCAATCTTCTGCTAGGCAACAGACCAGAGTTGATCTCCGACAAAACCCTGGACTACGTCTTTAGCCCCCTAGTAAAGTCAAATAGAAAGTTTCACAACACCTGGCCAGGTGTGCACAAATGTGCCTATGGCCTTGGATGGCGCGTCTTTGACTATCAGGGTCAGCAGCTCATTTATCACGGCGGCTATGTCAACCACTATCGTAGCGAGATAGCGATCAATCGCGACGAAAATATTGCGATTTGCGTTCTTTTCAACACAGCTACTCCCCTGGCATCTAAAGTGGTACCACAATTCCTGGAGCACTACAACATGCACAAGCAGATTGCCTCCACGAGTGATATGAGTATCGAAGGAACCCTGCCATAAATTCACCTGTGAGTATCGTCCTAATCATTCACAAACAACCCTCCTCAAAGGACATTCATACCAGAATCTAGAAAAGCAAAGATGATCCCTCAGAAATGGCACCTCACCAGTTTTGTGAATCCTTGAAACTAGCGTCGTCTCTGATATACTTTTCCGATAATCCCGGCTACTGAGTCATGATTTCTCAATCTAAGAAGCCATTAACCTAGGGAAGTTAGTCTATCCAAATCCGCTCATGGTTTTTTTGGCCACCGTCACAGACTAGTGCATTTCCAAAGTATGTGATACTAAAAACGAGCTTACTTTTTTGCCAGATCACAGAAGCGAAACCACGCATAGCCATAAGCTATGTCAGGCTTTCGATGATGAAGAGTTGGTGAAAAGAAGCCGTCAAGTAGTAATAGATATTTAGAAAATGCTGCACTGGGGCGAGGTGCTATCTGCATTTTTGATATCCATGCAATGCATCATTCTGCTTTTTCTCGTAGCCAAGAGATGACTCTCTGCTTCATCTCATCAGAAAAACGATGGTAATCTTCGGGCGCGAATAACCCTAGTTGATCTTCCTTCGCATACAGTCCGTAGACTTTCTTCACCTCCTTCATACAATGTTGAATATCGGAAAAGGAAGCATACTGATCCCAGGTTGGGGCCACCACAAAAACGGGTCGGGGAGCTATCGCAGCAAGCATTTCATGAAAATCATACGGGATATGTGTCTGATCTTTCACAAAGAAACCCAGTCGTGGCAACAACCCATGCAAATGAGAATAAGCATAAATCCCCTCGGCTGTCTTGCCAGGTGTATTTGATCGCATGGGAGTGAATCCACACACAGAAACCAATCCGGCGATCCGAGCATCCAGCGCCGCACTATATATGCCGACCATTCCACCCAAGGCGTAACCTGCTACATAAATCTTCTTTGCGTCAATCAATTCATGTGCCGCCAAGGCATCGACCGACCATCGCACGTCCGCCACCATGCGACCCATCTTCGACCAGCGGGGAAATCTGTCATAGAAGAGCCGGCTCTCCTCAAAGGACCGGGTACCGAATCCAATTTGGTCAAATACATACACGGCAAATCCAGCATCTGCCAGCCCTGAGACGATGTCGCCCGTCTTGGCCATTCCTGTAGAGTAGGCATATTCATGCAGATAGATGACCACTGGTAGTTGATTACTTTGGCCAGCAGAATGATCCTGCGAATAATACAGATGACCAAACGATAGTGGTTCTCTAACAATACTGGCAGCCACACGAGGTAAGCCTACTACCTCTTGTAAGTAGTCACTCTGAATCCCCGGTCCCACTGAGGGAGGCTCTTCTCCCAATCCCCAAAGGACGTGATGCTTGATCGCCAATGCTTTCTTCTGCCACTCGATCGAATCCACTATGAGTCCAGATTGTGCGCTACCCAGGATATCATCATTGCCCTTGTTAGGAAACGAATATGGATCTATGATTTCACCACTCAGACCCAGCCATTTGGAAAAGCTGTAATCATACATAAGCTCGTTCGCTGGTTTGATATGGCCTCTGCCAAACACGAAATCAAAAAAATCTAGATAGCGCTCCATGTCCCGCATTGAAGGTGCATGCAAACCCTGACGTAGATCAATAGCAATGTTGTCCGCTGCACCCAAAAAATTGTAGGCCTTGCGAGCCGACAGATAGGCCTGCTCGATACCCCAGGCGTTGCCGGCTGACTCGGTCACGGAGGAAGTCAGCATGAGGCCCCGAGGTGCGATCAACGCCATCAGAGAATTTTGATCGACTGGCAATTTACTTTCCCATCCCGTAAAAAACCTGAGTCTTGGATGCAGCCAATGTGGACGTGCCCAGGTCAGCAATGATAGGGTCTCACTATGATACTGGTCGGTGGTGTATCGGAAGGGATTCTCACCACCAGTCCCACCACTGATCGGCACTACCGCCTTAATGCGATCATCAAATGCTGCGGCCCATAGGGCCATTTTACCATTCCTTGACAATCCGGTAAGGGCTATCTGGTCTCTATTGACAGCTTGCAGGGTGTATAGATAATCGATGGCCCTTGACGCAGCCCAACCCCATCTCATCAAAGTACTGAAATCGTAATCTGGCCACCAGATGGCTTCATAGGCTTCGCTGTCGTCAGGGTGTCCATATTTTGGATCCGTGGCGGTAAAACGACATCCTATATATCCTCGACGCACAGCTGCCTGCACCCAGTCATACCGTTCTTTTTTCCAGGGACAGATAAAGACTGGGAAGGGGCCATCTCCCGGTGGAATCAACAAAGACACATGGAGCTTTGCTTTTAGTCCCGGACCAAATCGAAGTAATACCTTTCGTTCGACCAACGGCCCAATTTTTTTCTCATCCAGCAATTCTGCTGTCAGGTTATTTGGCGAAGGTGGAAGCGTACCCGTGATCCAATGCTGGGCCAATTTTTTTATTTCCGCACGCTTGAGATTCCATTCAGGAATCGTCGTGACAAGAATATTTCTCCCCCCCTCATCGATGATCAGCGGATCCGGTAAAAATGGTAAGGAGGGCAGCGCATCAAAATCCGGTGGAAGTTCCCCCGTTCGTGCTACCCAATCTCTCCATAAAAAATCTTCCGGACTGACATGCGCAGGTGGCGTACCTGGTAGTTGATCACCTCTTGGAACCGTCAAATCTGCCGGACTCACCTTCAATAAACGGGTCAAATATTGGGCTGGGGTTAGGTCCTCTTGCGCGAATAGTGAGCTAGATAGGTCACTGGCACCTAGACATACCATCAACAACAAACAGGGCATGATTTTCGTCATGGATGCATCATTTACATTTTTTCAAGGCGAGCATATTTTGGTTCACAATCGCGCTGTCAAATTCTGACTAAAAGAAAGGAATATCCCAAATATAATAAGTGCCAGCCCCAGGGAGAAAATCTGTATATGCGATTTAATGGGCCAAGGCAAAATGAAGTATTCATAGACTGAATCAGTCATCAAAGTATTGATAAAACACTTCGCAAAGTTGTTCGCCCAGCAACATCCAATCGTCACCAAAAGGTACTTTATGCAATCCCGCTATCCAGTTTGCATTCAATTCGTACACCAATGCATCGATGCCATATCGTTCCAATAATCCCTCTCCAATAGAACCGGGATTTCTAAAATTGCTGCCCGTACTTCCCTCAGTGTACCAAGTATGCACCCGCAATAAGCTGTCGAGTTTTGACATGTTCGAAAGGTATGACTCAAGGTTGATATTTGGTCTGGATATGTGCAGGTTGCCCCCGTCATCGTTATGGAAGTCAATGGCCAGGTCAGGCTTAAATCCCAGTTCGATCTGCATCTCAAGCCAATTTTCCAATACTGCGTTCTCAGGAGCCAGATAGGGATTGGCCTTTTGGTCCCAATTCCTGTTTAAATCCTTTCCCCTCATATTAAATCTGGTCCTGCCACCTGCCACCCCATCCTTATTTGCCATAGGAAGGATGTAGACGCTGTATCTGTCCAGATACTGATTTGTTTTGTCGCTCTTCAGGAGGTTTCGGATGATGCCTTCGATCACCCAATTTCCACCAGGCTCCCAAGCATGCGCCCGACCGCGGATGAAAATTCGATGGGGTGCATTGGCATGTCCTACTCTAATGATTTCCAAAGGTCTATTTTCCACTGTTTTACCGATCTCGGTGATTTTAATCAGGGGATCATCTCGTATCTCCGACAACAATCCCGCTAAGTCAGTGACGGTGTAGGGTTCGAGACGTGCCAGATAGATGGAATCAGCTGGCATAGTCAGTTGTATGGCCAGTCGGTTTTCGGGCGTTTTGGAGGTCTTTACAAACGCCCACTTGGTGCCATCTATCGACCAAAAGCACGCTGTATTGTCTTTGGCTGGAGTAGCTGGCTTACCGTTCCACACGTTGTGGAAGTTCTGCAACAAGAGTTTAACAGAGGTGCCTTGATCGGAAAAGACTTGAAAGTACCAATGCCCGTTTGCCCGGTTGGGTGAGTTGCGTTCATGGTCGTAGACCAAACTTACCAGAGCGGACCCATCCTCCAAAATGTCGTAGTAAAGTGGAGAACCATTTTCAAAATGGTAGTCGATGTATTTGATGGGCTGCGTCCAGGAAGCTACCGACATAAAACCACCGATCATGAGGAGAACAGCACGTCTGATGATGCCAATCCTCCCTCTTCTCATCCATATGCCAGTTGGGTGCTTCATCACAATGCCCTGGCTCTAACCTGCGCTTCCTCAGCACTCAGTGTATGCTCCCGATGCGATTTCAAATCGAACTCTTTGACAATGTCATTCACAGCAACATCGGGTGATAGGCTTTCGATGATCGACCACTCCTCCTCGTGGTAATTGGTGATCCGGATCAACCGTCCATATTTTCGCCTGATTTCATCAAAACGCCTCACATATGGCCAAGTATGCATAAATATTTTCTCCAGGTTGACGGGCGCACAATAGATATGCCGATCCCATATGCCTGTCTGAGCAAGGACCTCACCCGAAATATCGCAGATTTTTGACGTATTCTTACGAGTGCTTGTAGCGACCACGTATTGGTGTCGCCAGGCTTTCGTATTCACCATCTGTCCGCCGGCAAATGCAGAAGGCCAAAATACGATTTCTGCACCTTGCTCCTGTAAAGATGTCCAACCATCATCCCATTCAATGTCGAAGCAGATTTGGATTCCGATTTTAGCAAAATCGGTATCAAACACAGGTGGCGTCACTGGACCAGGTGTGAGTCCTGCTTTTATTTCGTCTTCTGTGAGGTGAATTTTTCGATACTCACCTAGATCGGTGCCATGGCGATCGAGCAGCACGGCGGCGTTGTAGACCTTCTTACCCTCGGAGGTATAGACCGGGCAGATGATGTGACAATTCATTTCCTGCGACAAAGTTGAAAACCGCTCCATGGCTTTTACGGATGCACCTACCTTTTCTTCCAAACTCAGTTTAGCGCGCATGTTTGAGGTAGGAAACACCTCCGGAAGGCAGATGACATCCGGTCGATATACCGACAGATCCCTGCACAGATTGATGCATTGATCGACCATCGAGGGTGAATCGGGTGCATCGAGGTTCATTTGAGAAATACCCCCGATCCAAACTTCACGTGGCAATCCCTCGCTGACCACCTCTCTGGCAAAGCCATCATTTGCCATGCCAAATGAGCCGATGGAGGCTGCACCACCAGATATGGCACTGTTCCGCAGAAAGCGGCGTCGGGATAATGTGTTTCTATTCATGATATCAAAAATTTCGATTTTGAGCTGGCCTAGCAGTTAGATGCACCATTTCGAAATCTCCGCTAAGCAGCCTCAGATATTTCCACCATAAGACTCAACACATAATAGATTAATTTAATATGTTTACACTCAGGGAGTGTGTGGCCTTTACGGGCGAGATAAAATACGGAAATTATGCTAGGATCAGATGGGCGTTTGCCGATGATCGGCAGGTGGTTTGGGCATCTATTTTGCCTCTTGGCCATGGTAGCCGGCATACTGATGAGCTGCCAGCGGCCACCGGGTTTGTCTGGCAGCATAACCATGACCGACCAGGATTGGGCGCCTATGGTTTACCTCATCGACCCCCTCACTTTCCAGGGACTGGCCAGTAGTTATCTGGGGCAAGTGGTCGATTCTGCCAAGATTGACGATGATGGAAGATTTTCCTTTGATCAAGGACCACTGTCGGCAGGACCCAAGTTGTGGCAGATGGCGATCCAAAGAAAAGGCGAACGCCATCACAACAAACTGGAGATGGAAGACTGGCAGGATGCTAATTATTTTCCTTTTGTCTGGAGGAGTGGAGATCGGATAAACATCTCTACCACTGCCAATCATTTTCAACGGGATCTCACCATGAGGAATCCTTCGTCAGAAAATGCGGCCCTACTTCAACTTAGGGATCTCAGGCTAGAAGCCTACCAAAAATATCAGGACGAGATCGATGGCGGTGCTCACGACGCATCCAGTCTTTTGCAGGATGAAAAGGCCCTGCTAAAATTTCAAGAGCCCGTGATGCAGTTTGCCCACGATAGTCCCTTTTTGCTTCCGGCACTTTTGGCCACACGCTGGGTGAGTCCTGTGGGAAACTACGAACGCATCCCGGAGTTTATTTTCGGTCAATGTCAAAAATGGACCGCTACCGATGCTGATCATCCTTGGGTAAAAGAATTATGTAAGATTGGAAATCGCAAGGTGTTACCAGTTATGAAGGGTGATTTAATGCCTGACTTTCCCATGCCGATGGTGTCGGGCGATACAGCGTCTCTAGCCTCCCTGATGGCACAAGAAAGACTCACCTTATTGAATTTGTGGGCTTCGTGGTGTGTACCCTGCAGGCACGAAAACCGGAACTACTTGGTACCGCTCTGGGAAAAATACCACGACCGGGGCTTCCAAATCATCGGTTATGCCCTGGATGGCAATGCAGGGGCCTGGAACAAAGCCATCACAAAAGACGGGGCCTCCCGGTGGTTTAATGCTTCACACCTGCAGGGGGATGAGTCACCCTTATTCAAGGCTTTACGAGTCGAGACCATACCAGCGAATTTTCTCGTGGATGCTGAGGGCAGGGTCGTCGCGAAAAACCTGCACGGAGAGGATTTAGTGGAATTTGCAGCTGATTTTTTGGGAGATAGGGAATAATCACGCACAGATCAAAATACCCAAAGTCAGGATGAGCCTGTCGAACCCCTTTGCTTATAGAAAAGAGATGAAAATTCAATTGATTTACCACACAACGTGCATCTAGCTTGATCATAGTGCAGCACAATCGCCCTTCGGCTTCACCTTGTTTCGCCACCTATGACAGATCTCGAATCCTTTCCACTGACCATAAATAAAAACGTGGCGTCAGGGTGTGGGAAGCGCAGCGGCCTCGACCCCTTGTTTGGAGAAGGCACTTCGACTCCACTTCGTTGCGCTCAGTGTGACCCAGTTTTTAGGTAGTGACCCATGACAGACCTCGGATCCTTTCCACTGTTTTTAGGTAGTTGGCCCGTCTTTTCCGTTTTAAAACTCAGGGTGACCCATGATAGACCTCGGATCCTTTCCACTGACCATAAATAAAAACGTGGCGTCAGGGTGTGGGAAGCGCAGCGGACTCGAACCCCTATTTGGAGAAGGCACTTCGACTCCACTTCGTTGCGCTCAGTGTGACCCAGTTTTTAGGTAGCTGGCCTGTCTTTTCCGCCCTTTCCGTTTTTAAGAAAAACGTTTTAAATCTCGGGGTGACCCTAGGGTTAGTATGAATATCTATCCGCCCCCCACCCCCAATCCGGACCATCCAGTTGTCTAAATCACGAATTTGAAAGATGATTGGATCTCACCGATGCTGGCCAGCAAACCAACATGCCAACACGTCAAAAAGCCAAGAAGCGTATTTTCGGCTCCCAGATCGCACCAACATGGGTGTTGTCCCCTTGCGTGGTCGGAGAGCTTTGCACGTTGGTTATTGCTTGGCCGCCGATTCAGTGCGCTCAAGGATCCTATGTCAAGCCCACACTCATCCCCTTCAAACTCTGTTTGCAGTCATACATTTTTGGTTAGATTTATGCAATGTCAGATCTGCATAACAAACACGACAGGTTCTTTAAGAGCTTAATGGCCGATGTGGATTTAGTGAAAGATCTCCTGCAATTTGTTTTGCCAACGCAATTGTCGGCAAATTTGGATCTGCGATCGCTGCAAGCCAGCACATCGTCATTTGTAAGTGAGAATCTGAAAGAGTTTTTTGCAGATGCAGTTTTTAGGTGTAAAGCCAATGATCAAGAAGACGAGATATGCATTACTGTATTACTTGAGCATAAAAGCGTACCTGAATCACGAACGGCTTTTCAGATTCTGAATTATTTGTCCAGAGCGTATCAAGCCCAGTGGCAGCAAAATGATTATTCACCGATCATTCCGGTGATCATTTATCAGGGAAGTCGACCGTGGGACTACCAATCCATCGATGATCTTGTTGGCAGTCGGGGAGCAGGAATGTTTAAATCTTACGTACCCACTCACGATGTCATCTTTGTGGATCTGCGGCAGATAGATGATGAGACTTTGCAATCATTGGGCAACCGTTTTCTGGCATCTGCCTTGTTTGTCCAGAAGCACAGCCATGATCCAAACTTCCTGGCAGACAAGATCCGTCAGATCTTTGCGGCACTCGACCCTACACAGAGCAGGAACCTTACACGGCCTTTTCTTGTTTATTTCTTCGAAATTGTAGAACTTGAGGATGGAGAACTGGATGAGATAGTCAGTGATCTGCCACAAGGCACACAGGAGATAAAATCAGCCATCATGACTATATATGATCGACTCATAGCGAAAGGTGAAGCCAAGGGTATTGAGAAGGGGATTCAAAAGGGGATTCAAAAGGGGATTCAAAAGGGGATTCAAAAGGGGATTCAAAGGGGGAGAAACGAAAATCAGATTGATGTGGTGCTTAATGCCCATGAGAAAGGCCTTTCAGTGGAGTTGATTGCTGAGATTGTGGGCCTTTCCATCGATGAAGTCAAGCGTATGATCAAAGCTCATGCAGGGGATGGAGATAAGCATTGATTAATGATCATGGCACACTCCACAATTCACACTTCACCCGCTCCCAGCCTTTGTGAAACTCGGATTTGAAATCTGCACTGATTTCACAAAGGATCTTTCGAAAAAAGACTTTTTACTTTTTCCTAGATGAAAAAGTAACAAAAAATCACGGCTGTATTTCTTTCTTAACGCTCCGAAAGCTCCAAAATCCTAAACTAAAAAAACTCGCCTTTTATAGTAGGGTTCTGTCAGATTGATAGGGTTCCTTAAGGTCAGAAATCTGCCATATTTTTCTTTTAGCTCATACAGTTTTTAGTTCTTCACGGATTTAGGAGCTTTCTCCACTGAAAGAAATAAGGCCGATCCTCTTGGTATACAAAGAGGAGATCATGTCAACCGGTGGGACCCTAGAATCCCGTTATGGCAAAGGACAGCATGTTCTATAGTCTGCGTTATGTTGATGAACCTACGTGGAATATCTTTTCGCTCCAAAAAAGTGGACCGTTTGCCAGGATTATAAAGTCAGCCATTTAGATTTCGGGATCATGATCTTAGTCGAAGAACAGAGTCACCAGAAGACCTTTGGAAAAGGTCTAATAATCGGCCTTAAGGAATAAGCCGTCAAAAATCAGATTCGGAAGACCGTTAAAAATTCTATACTGTTTGAGCCTTCTACATCATCCAAACCAATGACCATGATACCAACTATCACAAAATCAGCTCAGCATCACTGAGGCGAGTTTCTAGAATTTAGGTCTTCCGAATCCAGAGCAACACTTTTAGAATAAATGGCTACTAGTGACGAGATTATTTTGCGTCAGATTGAAGATGCGAAATCTGAATATAGCAGAGCTATATGAGGATTTCGATGATGATACAGATGGCGCGAAAGAAGCCGTCAATAGTGGCATGGATTCTGAAAGTGCTGCTCTAAATTAGGCTTAGGCCTTACAGCCTTGATCTTTTGGTACTTTTGGATCAAGCCAAAAGTACACGCTACCCCATAAAAGATTGGCCTTATTTCTTTTAGTTGGGTGGCGTTTACTTTTAGCAACGTTCAAAGGCCTATCATAAGTGTTGCACAGGACAATCGCCCTTCGTTGCGCTACCTATGACAGACCTCGGATCCTTTCCACTTACCATAAATAAAAACGTGGCGTCAGGGTGAGGGAAGCGCAGCGGACTCGAACCCCTATTTGGAGAAGGCACTTCGACTCCACTTCGTTGCGCTCAGCGTGACCCAGTTTTCAGGTAGTTGGCCTGTCTTTTGCGACCTTTCCGTTTTTAAGAAAAACGTTTTAAAACTCAGGGTAACCCATGACAGACCTCGGATCCTTTCCACTGACCATAAATAAAAACGTGGCGTCAGGGTGAGGGAAGCGCAGCGGACTCGAACCCTTGTTTGGAGAAGGCACTTCGACTCCACTTCGTTGCGCTCAGTGTGACCCAATTTTTAGGTAGTTGGCCCGTATTTTCCGCCCCCCATACCCAATCCGGACCATCCAGTTGTCTAAATCACGAATTTGAAAGATGATTGGATTTCACCGATGCTGGCCAGCAACCCAACATGCCAACACGTCAAAAAGCCAAGAAGCGTATTTTGGGCTCCCAGATCGCACCAACATGGGTGTTGTCCCTTTGTGTGGTCGGAGAGCTTCGCACGTTGGTCATTGTTTGGCCGCCGATTCAGTGCGCTCAAGGATCCTATGTCAAGCCCTCACTCATACCCTTCAAACTCTGTTTGCAGTCATACATTTTTGGTTAGATTTATACAATGTCGGATCTGCAAAACAAACACGACAGGTTTTTTAAGAGCTTAATGGCCGATGTGGATTTAGTCAAAGATCTCCTGCAATTTGTTTTGCCAGCGCAATTGTCGGCAAATTTGGATCTTCGATCGCTGCAATCGAGCGCATCAACATTTGTAGATGAAAATCTGAGGGAGTATTTTGCAGATGCTGTTTTCAGGTGTAAGACTAGGGATCAGGATGACGAGATATGCATTACAGTATTGCTTGAGCATAAGAGCGCACCCGAATCACGAACGGCTTTTCAAATTCTTAATTATTTGTCCAGAGCGTATCAGGTCCAGTGGCAGCAAAATGACTATTCACCGATCATTCCGGTGATCATTTATCAGGGAAAACAATCCTGGGACTACCAATCCATCGAAGATCTTGTTGTCAGTCAAGGTGCAGGAAAGTTTAGATCTTATGTGCCCGCTCACGATTTGATCTTCGTGGATCTTGGGCAGATAGATGATGAAACTCTGCAATCCCTGGGCAATCGCTTTCTGGCTTCCTCCCTCTTTGTTCAGAAATACAGTCATGATCCAGACTTCCTGGCAGACAAGATCCGTCAGATCTTTGCAGCACTTGACCCTACACAGAGCAGGAACCTTACACAGCCCTTTCTTGTTTATTTCTTCGAAATTGTAGAACTTGAGGATGGAGAACTGAATGAGATAGTCAGTGATCTGTCACAGGGTACAAAGGAGATAAAATCAGCTATCATGACCATATATGATCGACTCATAGCCAAAGGTGAAGCTAAGGGTATCCAGAAAGGTATCCAGAAAGGAAAAGACGAAAAGCAAATTGATGTGGTGCTGAATGCCCATAAGAAAGGCCTTTCAGCTGATTTGATTGCTGAGATTGTGGGCCTTTCCATCGATGAAGTCAAGCGTATGATCAAAGCTCATACAGGGGATGGAGATAAGCATTGATTAATGATCATGGCACACCCCACAATTCACACTTCACCCGCTCCCAGCCTTTGTGAAACACGGATTTGAAATCTGCACTGATTTCACAAAGGATCTTTCGAAAAAAGACTTTTTACTTTTTCCTAGATGAAAAAGTAACAAAAAATCACGGCTGTATTTCTTTCTTAACGCTCCGAAAGCTCCAAAATCCTAAACTAAAAAAACTCGCCTTTTATAGTAGGGTTTTGTCAGATTGATAGGGTTCCTTAAGGTCAGAAATCTGCCATATTTTTCTTTTAGCTCATACAGTTTTTAGTTTCTACCCGGATTATGCATTAAGTTTTCGTTGAGAGAGTCAAAAGACCAAAAAAATCAAGTGCTCCACTGTGATTTTACCTCGCAATCGTAGTGACCACTACGATGAGAAGGAAAATTACAGGACGTGCTTGAGTTTGCAGGTATTTTGGCTCGCAGCAGATAATCTAATGGATAATCCGGGTTCTACGGATTTAGGAGCTTTCTCCACTAAAAGAAATAAGACCGATCCCCTTGGCCTATATAAAGAGGAGATCATGTCAACCGGTGGGACCCTAGAATCCCGTTATGGCAAAGGACAGCATGTGCTGTAGTCTGCGTTATATTGATGAACCTACGTGGAATATCTTTTCGCTCCAAAAAAGTGGACCGTTTGCCCGGATTATAAAGTCAGCCATTTAGATTTCGGGATCATGATAAGCATAGAGGGGCTATACGCGTTTTTTCTAACGAAGTATACATTCAGAGGGACAAGCATAGATGAGAAAGTTATTCTTCGATACTCCCTAAGTCCATTGTTCAAGAAAGAGCTGCAGGTTGGTGACCTGTACATCGTCACGAATGAAATATGACTCGGCTACTGGAGCAATCACATACACGCTGTCGGGCTGGACATCTTCAATCGCATTCCAAAAACCCTTGGTAAGATGCGGGATGGAAGAGGCCTTCACTTCCACAGCGATTACTTTACCTCCATATTCCAGTATGAAATCCATCTCGGCACCAGATGCCGTGCGATAGAAGGAGACGCGATGGCTAGGGAGGGCACTTAAGATGTTTTGCAAAACCAGGCCCTCAAGCGATACACCTCTTATGGGATGACTGAGCAATTGCTCGTAAGTCGACACTCCCAATAGGTTGTGCAGTATGCCGGTGTCAGACAAATAAATCTTTGGGCTTTTGATCAGTCGCTTTTTTGTGTTGATGACATATGGAGGTACACGGATGATCATAAAGGCCCCTTCCAGGAGATCGATGTACGAGGCAATGGTAGTATTCGAAACATCCATGGCTCTCGATAGATGGGATTGATTGAGTAGCTGACCATGCAGATGTGCCAGCATGGTCCATAGCCTGCGTGTGCGAACCGGTGATACGCCTTGACGCAACTGAAGAATATCGCGTGCTAAAAAGGTTTGAATGAAGGACAGGCGCCAGGTAAAAGAGAGTTGGTCCTCGGGCGCCAGGTAACTGCGCGGAAAGCCACCACGTAGCCATAATCTCTGAAAATCCTTCACTTCGAGTAGGTTAAAAGGTCCGAGATTTTGGTAGATCAGACGCCCGGCAAGGCTCTGTGCAGACTGTTTCAAGAGGGCTGGAGCTGCAGATCCAAGCATCAAAAATTGTCCCGATTTGGGATATTGATCGATATACGCTTTGATGTGGACAAAGAGATCAGGCATTACTTGTACCTCATCCAGGCAAATCAGTCCATCCCGAAATTGATCAAAGAATAGAAATGGGTCTGAAAGCCGCAACTTGTTTCTTGGATCCTCCAGGTCAAGATAAACACTTGCAAGGTTCTTGGGAACCAGGTGGCTTGCCAGTGTTGATTTCCCTACCTGCCTGGCTCCAATGATGGCCACAGCTGGAGACCATGTCAACAGCTCCATTATTGAAGCTTCTAATAATCTCTCCACATACATCATCCTTGCAATTTACAACTTTACCTTTTAATTTGCAGGGTTGAATTCAAGTGTGTTGCCAATCTGTGCCCGCTCACGATTTGATCTTTGTGGATCTGCGGCAGATCGATGATGAGACCTTGCAATCCTTAGGTAACCGTTTTCTAGCATCTGCCCTATTTATTCAGAAATACAGCCATGATCCAATCTTCCTGGCAGACAAGATCCACCAGATCTTTGCAGCACTCGACCCCACGCAGAGTAGGAACCTTACACAACCCTTTCTTGTTTATTTCTTCGAAATTGTAGAACTTGAGGATGGAGAACTGGATGAGATCCTCAGTGATCTGTCACAGGGTACAAAGGAGATAAAATCAGCTATCATAACCATATATGATCGACTCATAGCTAAAGGAGAAGCCAAGGGTATTGAGAAGGGCATCCAGAAGGGTATCCAGAAAGGTAAAGACGAAAAGGAAATTGATGTGGTGCTCAATGCCCATGAGAAAGGCCTTTCAGCTGATTTGATTGCAGAAATCGTAGGACTCTCTATCGATGAAGTCACAAGTGTGATCAACCTAAATTCTAAAAACTCGCCTCAGTGATGCTGGGTTGATTTAAGCTAAGTGGTATCATGGCCTTTGATTTGGGGATACGGAAGGCTCATACAGTATAGAATTTTTAACGGCCTTCCTCATGTGATTTTTAACGGCTTATTCCTTAAGGCCGATGGTTAGACCTTCTCCAAAGGTCTTTAGGGGACTCACTTCTTCGACTAAGATGATGATCATCAAGATCACAAGCACTGCTTACATGCATTTGACGCTGGTTCGGACTGCTGGTGATTTTGACCTCTTCTGCCATTTAAGCTGTAGAAGCAATGACAAGCTTTTCAAAATATGCCGCAACCTATATCTAAGACGCAAGACAAAGACCCCTTTGAAGGGGTCGAAATGGATGCCCAACTCCGTTTTCACGAGTCGAGTCGATAAAGCAGCCATTTCGGGGGATGACTCTAGCGTAAGACTTTTTTGAATCGTTGCATCATCGAAATGGTCTCCACGTTATAGACGAAAGGGACCGGCCTTATTTCTTTTTGTGGAGTGACGTGTACTTTTGGCTTAATCCAAAAGTACCAAAAGATCAAGGCTGTAAGGCCTAAGCCTAAATCACAAAAGGAAGGCCTAAATTCTAAAAACTCGCCTCAGTCATGCCGGCTTTATTTTAAGCTAAGTGGTATCATGGCCTTTGATTTGGGGATACGGAAGGCTCATACAGTATAGAATTTTTAACGGCCTTCCTCATGTGATTTTTAACGGCTTATTCCTTAAGGCCGATGGTTAGACCTTTTTCAAAAGGTCTTTAGGGGACTCACTTCTTCGACTAAGATGATGATCATCAAGATCACAAGCACTGCTTACATGCATTTGACGCTGGTTCGGACTGCTGGTGATTTTGACCTCTTCTGCCATTTAAGTTGTAGAAGCAATGACAAGCTTTTCAAAATATGCCACACCTATATCTAAGACGCAAGACAAAGACCCCTTTGAAGGGGTCGAAATGGATGCCCAACTCCGTTTTCACGAGTCGAGTCGATAAAGCAGCCATTTCGGGGGATGACTCTAGCGTAAGACTTTTTTGAATCGTCGCATCATTGAAATGGTCTCCACGTTATAGACGAAAGGGACCGGCCTTATTTCTTTTAGTGGAGTGACTTGTACTTTTGGCTTGATCCAAAAGTACCAAAAGATCAAGGCTGTAAGGCCTAAGCCTAAATCACAAAAGGAAGGCCTAAATTCTAAAAACTCGCCTCAGTCATGCCGGCTTTATTTTAAGCTAAGTGGTATCATGGCCTTTGATTTGGGGATACGGAAGGCTCATACAGTATAGAATTTTTAACGGCCTTCCTCATGTGATTTTTAACGGCTTATTCCTTAAGGCCGATGGTTAGACCTTCTCCAAAGGTCTTTAGGGGACTCACTTCTTCGACTAAGATGATGATCATCGAGATCACAAGCACTGCTTACATGCATTTGACGCTGGTTCGGACTGCTGGTGATTTTGACCTCTTCTGCCATTTAAGTTGTAGAAGCAATGACAAGCTTTTCAAAATATGCCACAACCTATATCTAAGATGCAAGGCAAAGACCCCTTTGAAGGGGTCGAAATGGATGCCCAACTCCGTTTTCACGAGTCGAGTCGATAAAGCAGCCATTTCGGGGGATGACTCTAGCGTAAGACTTTTTTGAATCGTTGCATCATTGAAATGGTCTCCACGTTATAGACGAAAGGGACCGGCCTTATTTCTTTTAGTGGAGTGAAGTGTACTTTTGGCTTGATCCAAAAGTACCAAAAGATCAAGGCTGTAAGGCCTAAGCCTAAATCACAAAAGGAAGGCCTAAATTCTAAAAACTCGCCTCAGTCATGCCGGCTTTATTTTAAGCTAAGTGGTATCATGGCCTTTGATTTGGGGATACGGAAGGCTCATACAGTATAGAATTTTTAACGGCCTTCCTGATGTGATTTTTAACGGCTTATTCCTTAGGCCGTGGGATAGGCCTTTTATTCAAAAGGTCTTCAGATGACTCACTTCTTCGGCTGGGATCATGATCTCGAAATTAAGATGGTTCTTCACTGATAAGCCGGGTAAAACATTCCAATTTTCTGCAGAAAACAAATATTCAGAATAATTTACACAACGCATTTATATTTCGGTCAAACTGTGCCAGTGCTGCGCTCAATGATCATTAGCACCAACTCCACACACAATCCCAAACCCACATCCCCACAGTCTAGATAAATGCCAGCAAAATCATAAGCATCGCGTTTACATTTGTTCTTCCTCCGGTGATGAGACGAGCGACCTTCCAAAAGGTATGCCTTAGCATACCTACGCGCCTTAGAGATTTTGGTGTGAAGAACTGAAAAAAGAGCATTACCTGTACCGCCTTGGCGGTAGCTACAAGAGCAACCCCCGAGTTGAGCCAGCAAAATAGTGGAGCATTTCACCAAACATTTGGCTTCACCTAAGAAACACAAACACAGGGAAAGGTGGATCATGCGAACGGCTGGGGTTGCGAGCGCAGGGCTTTTTGAGTCTTGGAGCAATCCATTGACCTCTCATGGCCTGATCTTCCCAGCTTCGCTGTGATTCAATGGCTATTTTATATTCATTCTGCGTTAATGCTCATTCACGTGACATAGGCCATGCTCTTTCGCCTTGCCTTGACTGAATCTACAATAGCTCATTGTCAGACTCATTCATGGTCAACAGATTGCTCCATTGCCAAAATATCTCCAGCGCAAGACTTTTTTGGTTCGTTTTTTGGTCACAAAAAATGAACAAGCACATGAACGATGTTTTCGGACGTACCCAAAGGCTTTCGGAGTTTTCGGAGCGTTAAGAAAGAAATACAGCCGTGATTTTTTGTTTACTTTCTCTTCTTCGGGCGGTGTCCCGCCAACACACCATTCTCCCAACTATTCCTGGTACTTTCGTGTCATTCTTACCATTTTGCGTGCCCAGACTTGTATGGTATGAGAAAAATCTTGTATATTCATCTTGTTCGTTGCTGAGATAAGGTTAGTAAAATAGAGAAAGCACCTGATGACGTGGATAAGGTTGTAGTGATGAAAGCCCGGAAGAACTAGCCCATCTGGGATAGTGCAAGTGGCTCGATCATATGATAGCTTGACCGTGGCATAGGGTGCCGTTACCCAGTACGAAAATGACACACACGACTAGCATCCGATCGACGTTTGACCGTGAAACCCGTGCAAAACTATTTCACCACACAAACACTCCGTCCGCAACCAAGCCTTGGGACAACATCCCAAAGGCTGTGAGAACACTTAAATCATTCATCTGAAGTCACCTGACTTCACCCACTTAAATTATTTACACACCGTGCCTACCTAGACTTTACCACAGTTTGCTGAGGATTTCATTCAAATCCGCACTAATGTGATGGAGTCATTTGTGCTTGACCATGGTTGGCACGTCGAAAGCCTGTTATACAATAAAACTATTAGTTATGAAAACGAAAAAACTCTCCAGGTATTTACTTGGTCTGACTTTTACCTTGTTTATTCCTCTATTTTTGACTGCTCAAGACCTACAGTGTGATGGTTCTGACAACTATCAGGTATATGGCCCAGACCCCTGCCAGTATCAGGCATATGATGCAAATAATTCGGACGCATGCGTAATTATCAATTGCGATGAAGGAGCAGACACTGATGGTGGAAGTATTGATGCAAGCTTGGAATCAAAATGGACCGACGGTACTTTCTCACTTCCATGCTACGATCCGAATTGGAATGTGCAGTGGATAAAGTTTGGACAGGAGGCAGGATACAATGGACTGATTTTTGATCTTGCAAACGGGGCTGCGAAAGGATGGGTAATTTATTATACTACCGATGTAAACGCATGTGATATAACTGATGCATCTAAATTCACTTATCTCGCTTGCTCTAGCAGTAATACCGGTGCTGATGACCAAGAATGTGACTTCGGTCCTGGTGGATTTCAATGCTTCACCAATCCATCCGCTCCGAGTGACCAAACAGTCTATTACTTCATTGGTGTCTATCACTCCATAACAAATGGCACGATTCCATTTAAGACCAAAGAGTGTCTGATGGTGTGTGACGATAATTTGACTTGTGAAATATCAGGTCCTGAAGGTGTTTGCAGTGGAAACACAACAAATCTATCAGTGTCTGCTATGGGTGGAACACCCCCTTATACTTTCGAATGGGATTATGACAATGACGGAATAACTGATTTCACGGGAGAAAATCCAACCGACGATTTCGGCCCCACTCCTTCCGGTGAGAAGATAGAAGTAGTAGTCACAGACGCCGACGGTTGTATGGCCATTTGTGAGAAGGTGATCTTAGAGTATGATAATCCGGATCCGAGTGTCGCAGATGTAACGGTATGTGATGGGTCAGATGCCACCTTTATGACCGCAGATCTGGGAGCAAACTTTAGCTACCAGTGGTATGTCAATGATGCAATCATCGTAGGAGCTACTTCAAACTCATATACAGTGACAGCAGCAACAGCTGCTATGGATGGCAATGTCTATAAGGTCGTTGTATCGGATAATAATGTTGATCCAGCTTGTGTGGGAGAAGATGCAGGAACATTGACGGTCAATGACAATCCAGATCCGAGTGTAGGTGATGTAACGGTATGTGATGGGTCAGATGCCACCTTTATGACCGCAGATCTGGGAGCAAACTTTAGCTACCAGTGGTATGTCAATGATGCAATCATCGTAGGAGCTACTTCAAACTCATATACAGTGACAGCAGCAACAGCTGCTATGGATGGCAATGTCTATAAGGTCGTTGTATCGGATAATAATGTTGATCCAGCTTGTGTGGGAGAAGATGCAGGAACATTGACGGTCAATGACAATCCAGATCCGAGTGTAGGTGATGTAACGGTATGTGATGGATCAGATGCCACCTTTATGACCGCAGATCTGGGAGCAAACTTTAGCTACCAGTGGTATGTCAATGATGCAATCATCGTAGGAGCTACTTCAAACTCATATACAGTGACAGCAGCAACAGCTGCTATGGATGGCAATGTCTATAAGGTCGTTGTATCGGATAATAATGTTGATCCAGCTTGTGTGGGAGAAGATGCAGGAACATTGACGGTCAATGACAATCCGGATCCGAGTGTCGCAGATGTAACGGTATGTGATGGGTCAGATGCCACCTTTATGACCGCAGATCTGGGAGCAAACTTTAGCTACCAGTGGTATGTCAATGATGCAATCATCGTAGGAGCTACTTCAAACTCATATACAGTGACAGCAGCAACAGCTGCTATGGATGGCAATGTCTATAAGGTCGTTGTATCGGATAATAATGTTGATCCAGCTTGTGTGGGAGAAGATGCAGGAACATTGACGGTCAATGACAATCCAGATCCGAGTGTAGGTGATGTAACGGTATGTGATGGATCAGATGCCACCTTTATGACCGCAGATCTGGGAGCAAACTTTAGCTACCAGTGGTATGTCAATGATGCAATCATCGTAGGAGCTACTTCAAACTCATATACAGTGACAGCAGCAACAGCTGCTATGGATGGCAATGTCTATAAGGTCGTTGTATCGGATAATAATGTTGATCCAGCTTGTGTGGGAGAAGATGCAGGAACA
Source organism: Saprospiraceae bacterium (assembly GCA_965223025.1). Lineage (GTDB taxonomy): Bacteria > Bacteroidota > Bacteroidia > Chitinophagales > Saprospiraceae > JABDMH01. The sequence continues at coordinate 1,224,877 of CBDCVP010000023.1, read as the reverse complement.
TTGACGGTCAATGACAATCCAGATCCGAGTGTAGGTGATGTAACGGTATGTGATGGATCAGATGCCACCTTTATGACCGCAGATCTGGGAGCAAACTTTAGCTACCAGTGGTATGTCAATGATGCAATCATCGTAGGAGCTACTTCAAACTCATATACAGTGACAGCAGCAACAGCTGCTATGGATGGCAATGTCTATAAGGTCGTTGTATCGGATAATAATGTTGATCCAGCTTGTGTGGGAGAAGATGCAGGAACATTGACGGTCAATGACAATCCGGATCCGAGTGTCGCAGATGTAACGGTATGTGATGGGTCAGATGCCACCTTTATGACCGCAGATCTGGGAGCAAACTTTAGCTACCAGTGGTATGTCAATGATGCAATCATCGTAGGAGCTACTTCAAACTCATATACAGTGACAGCAGCAACAGCTGCTATGGATGGCAATGTCTATAAGGTCGTTGTATCGGATAATAATGTTGATCCAGCTTGTGTGGGAGAAGATGCAGGAACATTGACGGTCAATGACAATCCAGATCCGAGTGTAGGTGATGTAACGGTATGTGATGGATCAGATGCCACCTTTATGACCGCAGATCTGGGAGCAAACTTTAGCTACCAGTGGTATGTCAATGATGCAATCATCGTAGGAGCTACTTCAAACTCATATACAGTGACAGCAGCAACAGCTGCTATGGATGGCAATGTCTATAAGGTCGTTGTATCGGATAATAATGTTGATCCAGCTTGTGTGGGAGAAGATGCAGGAACATTGACGGTCAATGACAATCCGGATCCGAGTGTCGCAGATGTAACGGTATGTGATGGGTCAGATGCCACCTTTATGACCGCAGATCTGGGAGCAAACTTTAGCTACCAGTGGTATGTCAATGATGCAATCATCGTAGGAGCTACTTCAAACTCATATACAGTGACAGCAGCAACAGCTGCTATGGATGGCAATGTCTATAAGGTCGTTGTATCGGATAATAATGTTGATCCAGCTTGTGTGGGAGAAGATGCAGGAACATTGACGGTCAATGACAATCCAGATCCGAGTGTAGGTGATGTAACGGTATGTGATGGATCAGATGCCACCTTTATGACCGCAGATCTGGGAGCAAACTTTAGCTACCAGTGGTATGTCAATGATGCAATCATCGTAGGAGCTACTTCAAACTCATATACAGTGACAGCAGCAACAGCTGCTATGGATGGCAATGTCTATAAGGTCGTTGTATCGGATAATAATGTTGATCCAGCTTGTGTGGGAGAAGATGCAGGAACATTGACGGTCAATGACAATCCAGATCCGAGTGTAGGTGATGTAACGGTATGTGATGGATCAGATGCCACCTTTATGACCGCAGATCTGGGAGCAAACTTTAGCTACCAGTGGTATGTCAATGATGCAATCATCGTAGGAGCTACTTCAAACTCATATACAGTGACAGCAGCAACAGCTACTATGGATGGCAATGTCTATAAGGTCGTTGTATCGGATAATAATGTTGATCCAGCTTGTGTGGGAGAAGATGCAGGAACATTGACGGTCAATGACAATCCGGATCCGAGTGTCGCAGATGTAACGGTATGTGATGGGTCAGATGCCACCTTTATGACCGCAGATCTGGGAGCAAACTTTAGCTACCAGTGGTATGTCAATGATGCAATCATCGTAGGAGCTACTTCAAACTCATATACAGTGACAGCAGCAACAGCTGCTATGGATGGCAATGTCTATAAGGTCGTTGTATCGGATAATAATGTTGATCCAGCTTGTGTGGGAGAAGATGCAGGAACATTGACGGTCAATGACAATCCAGATCCGAGTGTAGGTGATGTAACGGTATGTGATGGATCAGATGCCACCTTTATGACCGCAGATCTGGGAGCAAACTTTAGCTACCAGTGGTATGTCAATGATGCAATCATCGTAGGAGCTACTTCAAACTCATATACAGTGACAGCAGCAACAGCTGCTATGGATGGCAATGTCTATAGGGTCGTTGTATCGGATAATAATGTTGATCCAGCTTGTGTGGGAGAAGATTTTGGGAAATTGAAGGTGAACGACAATCCCCCCTGCACCATCACCGGCCCCACCATAGTCTGCTCCACCACCGATGGCCAGATGTACTCCGGACCATATGGACTAACCTACATGTGGACCGTCACTGGAGATGGGGAGATAGATGGAGCCGATAATCAAAGGACCATCAAAGTGAATCCTACTGGTGTAGGTGAATACATTGTAAAGTTGACAGTGAAAGCTGATAATGGTTGTGAAGCATCTTGCGAGCGGCCCGTCACCGTCGTCAACTGTTGCTCCGACGAAACCGCTTTTGCTTATCCCGGCGACGGCAATTCTGATGCCAATTGTTTCATCAACAATGGTGGTCCAGGTGGCAAGGGCAAGGGCAACAAGAAGAAAGGCGGTCGATGGGGATGGTTTATCGATGCACCGTATAATCAGTCAGGAGATGGATTGTCGTACGATGCGATTTGTGATGGAGACAAGGCTGATTATAAATATCCGCTCTATGCCGGTGCAGCACATTGTGAAATTAGCCGGGCAAATCCAAATGGCGATCCAGTCGGAGAGATCAGCTTGGTGTGCAATGGTGACGGAGACTTAGAAGTACATTACATGTTGTATGAGATCGAAGGTTATACCTTGATATTGGGTACACCACACGTCTACGCGGGTTGCGAAGAAGTGCCACCCAAGCTAGCACCAGGGCAGTATCCGTACAAAGCGGATGCACATGACGACAGCTATGCAAAAGTGGTGATCCCTAAAGAAGACTTCGATCCCGATGGTGATTTGTCACAATGTAAGGACGCATTTTTCTTAGTCGCACATGCGGAAGTTCAAGTGTGTTCTAAGTATCCCCCAGCATTGCCTGATGCAGGTATCGATATAGATGAGATACATGCACTTGGACATCAGGAGATAAAGACATCGGGATTAGAAGTAAGCTACTATCCAAACCCGGCTAGGGATGTGATCCACCTGGATGCTAGTGGTCTGAAGGGAAGTGAGACCACCATCACTCTATTCGATCGCATCGGCCGTAAGATTGTAGAGTATCCTGTACAGATCGATCAGATCATAAACTTGGAGCTGAGCATACCCGAAAGTGTGGCTGACGGAGTGTATTATCTCAATGTGAGAAATCATACACAGATGAAAACACTTCCTGTGGTCATCTACAGGCATGAATAGCCACTACGCAAGGCTTTAAGCTTGCAAAGATTTGGAGGCGCGATGTAGACACATCGCGCCTCCCTAATCTCGGAGATACTCATATAACACTTATGTAGTATGCGTATTGTCAATGTATTGCTACCCTCGATAGAAAAAGTACGTATGAAAGCATGTATCCCCCTACTAGTAGTCATATTCTACTGCCAGCTTTTATCTGGGCAGACCAGGACCTTCAACGGCCCCAGTGCCATACCTGATTTCACCTGTACGGAGTACACCCTACCCATTACAGACATCGATATGACCATGGATGCGAACTTCGGGTTGGAGCAAATCTGTATTGATATAACACATACTTATGTAGGAGATCTTGCCATTTCTCTTCGGTCACCGCAGGGCACGGAAGTACTATTGACCAACGAACGCGGGGGAAATGGAGACAACTATACCAATACCTGTTTCGACGGCGATGTATCCCATCCTTCGATATCTACCGGCACGCCACCTTTTACCGGCTCATTCCTGCCAGAAGAGGCCTTGGGCCTCTTCAATGGAGGTACTGAGTCTACACTTGGATCATGGGTGCTCAAAATATGTGATAACTCTCCTGGTGACGCCGGCACCCTCAATAGCTTTTCCCTCACTTTTGGTAATGATCCTGCACTCGTGCCAAGTGCCGACAACGACGACTGTGACGACGCCACATTAATCACCGTAAATCAAAGCTATACCTGTACCCTCAGGTCTTCTGCTACCCTATCAGGAGCTACCAATTCCGGACAGCCTGACAATTGCAGCTTTGGCGCCAGCGCTTTCGATGATGACATCTGGTTTTCTTTTGTGACCAGCACCGCCGATCAGATCATCGAAACCAGCAATGTGGCAGGCCAGACAGCCGATTTAATTTTTCAATTGCTTTCAGGATCTTGTGGATCACTGACCTCGGTGATGTGCCACGATGATCCGGACTCGGACTTTGAGGTGAATAACCTGACGCCGGGAGGCACCTATTATCTTAGAGTAGCCTCCAAGTCTTCCGGCCTCAACACCACCTTCGATCTCTGTGTGCGGGAAGCCATCCCGGATCCTCCTGCTAATGACGACTGTGGTGGTGCCGTTGCAGTCACCGTCCCGATGAATGGATCTTGCAGTCCCGTGGCAGGTAGTGTGGCTGGAGCTACCGCATCGGGCGTGGCCTCGCCTTGCCCCGATGCCCTGGTGGGTAATTTTAACGACGATGTCTGGTTTTCCTTCCAGGCCAAGGCATCCATCCTGGAGTTTGACCTGACCAATGTGCAGGGCACCAACACCGCCCTGGACTATCAAGTCTTATCTGGCAATTGTCCGGATAACCTGCAGGAGGAATTTTGCTTCATCAGCTCCGGGAATGCTCAAAATTTTTTCGTCAGTGGCCTCACAGTCAATGCATCTTACTTCCTGCGCATTGCTTCGTTTCAGACGGCACCGCAGAATACATCGTTCGATCTCTGCATTAAGTTGCCGGGAGCCTCTACCAATCCACACGACAACTGTAGCGATGCCGGAGAAATCCCTATAGCAGTGGGGCAGACCTGCCAGTCTACCATCTCCGGCAGCCTCGTAGATGCCCAACCCTCCACCATCACCGAGGGGTGTAGCGCCACCATTGCCCCCTTCAATGATGATGTGTGGTTTACCTTTGTGGCACAGGCAGCCTCCCACGACCTGCTGGTCAGCAACATCAGCGGCGGGGCAGCAGATCTGATCTTTGAGGTATTGAGAGGTCCAGATTGTGGTGGTCTCTCGCACGTGCTTTGCCACGACGATCCCGATGAGACCATCGCACTGACGGGTCTCACTATGGGCGGCAGATACTATGTGCGCATCGCCTCTTTTGAGCTGGGGGCCCAAACCACCACCTTTGAGCTCTGCCTCAAGTCCAATACCCCTCCTCCCTCCAACGACGAATGCGCCAGTGCCACGGCCATCACCGCTACGACCGGTGGCACCTGTACCATACCAGTGACAGACGCCACTCTTGTGGGTGCCACTGCCTCTGCTCAGGCTCAGACCTGTGTATTCGAAGACAATGCTGCCTTCGATGACGACGTTTGGTTTTCTTTTGTGGCCGCGGCTACCTCCCATCAAGTGTCTCTGACCAACATCACTGGCACTACAGATGACCTCATCTATGAGGTGCTTTCCGGCAGTTGCGGCAGCCTGATGTCAATGCGTTGTCACGATGATCCCAACTATGCTTTCATTGTCAGTGGTCTTACCACCGGCAATACCTACTACATACGGGTAGCCTCCTACCCTGCCGCCGGCCAGACCACCACTTTTGACATCTGCGTACATGGAGCACCGGCTCCGCCTGCTAACGACGAATGTGCCTCGGCCACCCCACTCACCAAAACCGATACCACTTGCCATGCTGCATCGGCCACCTTGGTAGGAGCTACCCCGTCCGGGCAGTCTGAAACCTGTGGGGGAAGTCCCTTTCACAACGACATCTGGTTTACCTTCCAGGCTTCACAGCCCAAGCAAGTGATCGAGCTCACCGACATCGTCGATCGACCGGAGGAGATCATCGTTCAGGTGTCCACAGGTAGCTGTGGCTCCATCACCCAGGTGGCATGCTTTGATTTCCCCATCGGGGCCAGCAACACCACCTATACAGCCGAAGGTTTGACGCCAGGCACCGATTACTTCATCAGGATTGCCTCCTATGACTTCCAGACACTTAATACCACCTTTAACATCTGTATACATGACACCATTCCCGATCCTCCCCTCAACGATGAATGTGCGCTGGCTGCACTCATCACCAAGTCAGCCGGTCAGAGTTGTACCTCCTCGGTCAGTGGCACCCTGCTGGGCGCTACTGCTTCCAATGTCGTAGACTGCCCTGCCAGTGGCGGCTTTGACGACGATGTCTGGTACCGATTTGTAGCCGACGAAGTGTCGCACGTAGTAGCGATGGCCAACATCGCTGGCAGCACACAGGACCTGGAGGTGCAGGTGCTGGAAGGAGTGTGTACATCACTGACCGTGGTGCACTGCCACCACCCAATGACGCCCGGTGCAGCCACCGATTTTGAGGTCAATGGCCTATCGTCAGGCAGCACCTATTATATCCGGGTGGCATCCTTTGGCACCGGCATACAGACCACCACTTTCGACATATGTGTCCACGACACAGTCCCTGATCCACCCACCAACGATGCGTGCGCATCGGCCGAGACGGTCGTAGTATCTCCTGGTGAAACCTGCACATCGACGGTGTCCAGCACCACCCTGGGAGCTACCAGCAGCGCACTGGCCAGCAGCTGTGGCAACTCGCAGGTCGACGTTTGGTATACTTTTGAGGCGGGTCAGACCAGCCAGGCCATTGAGCTATCCAGCATCAGCGGTGGTGCCGCTCATCTGGCCGTACAAGTACTCTCTGGCAGCTGTGGCGCTTTGACCGAGATCGCTTGCTATGAGGGCACTGGTACCAGTTTTTCTTTCGACGTATCCGGCCTCACAGAGATGAGCGACTACTATCTGCGCATCATGCCGGCAGGTGGCGTGGTGTCGACATTCGACTTGTGTGTACGCTCTGTTACCAGTGCCGGTTGTGACCTGATAGTCACCACCAATGCCGCCTCCGGTACAGGCTCCCTGAGGGCTATGATAGACTGTGCGCAAGCGGGTGATATCATTTCCTTTGGGCCAGCCGTCTATGGTCAGTCCATCACCCTCGACCTGCCTACCATCAATGTCGATAAAAATCTCACGTTGCAAACCAACCTGGCCAATGATGTCACCCTTAGCAATGCCAATGCCGGCAACACCGGCGTGTTGATCAACATCCAGGCCCTGCTCAAAGTCGATGGCTTAAAGATGTTTTTTTCAATGGTCTCACCGCCGAGTCTATGCTCCTACAACTGGATGGAGGGGATATCGAGCTGAATAACTGCGAGGTGGATCAGGTGACCATCGATAGGAATTAGGAAGTAAATGTTTTCCAAAAAGGGGGGGGTCTAGGCCTGTTACTCAATAGGAGGATTCCTGAGCCTGCTTCGGGAGGGGGATTCCTAAGCCTGGAGCGAAGCGGAAGGATTGGTAAGCCCCCGGTGTGGAAACCACACGGTTTGGGAATGAAATTAAAATATAGCCTATCCAAAACAGGAATTAATCTATCCCTTATCTAAGACTCCGAGCTTACCAATCCCTGCGGGCTTGGCAATCTCTACCGGTTTGGGAAGCTTTACCGGTTAGGAAACTCTATCTAAAGGGGGATTCCTAAGCCTGGTTCGGGAGGGGGATTCCTAAGCCTGGAGCGAAGCGTAAGGATTGGTAAGCCCCCGGTGTGGAAACCACACGGTTTGGGAATGAAATTAAATATAACCTGTCCAAAACAGGAATCAATCTATCCCTTATCTAAAAACACCGGTGCTTGCCAATTTCGAGCTTACCAATCCCTGCGGGCTTGGTAATCTCTACGCTTGCTCATGAAAAGGGAGCCGAGCTCTCTCCGGTTATGCGGAAGATAGCCCAAGCTGACTACAGCCAACCGGTGATTGGGATCCTTGAGCGCACAGGTACGTCGTACATATGAAAGCAAACCTGACTAGATACAGGCATCTTGCAAGATACGACATTTTTCTATATATTTACGTCAAAATGAAAAGATGACCATTAAGGCGCTTCAAAGAATACTTGATGATAGTATTGAACTAATTCTGCTTACGAGAAGAGGGGTGGAATATTCCCTTTTTAATGCAATCGTCACCACGAGTCCCTTTAGCATGAAGGATTGGAGTTCGTTCTTGCATCTGACAGAAAGAACACTGCAAAGGTATAAGAAAGAGGAAAAGCCCTTCGAACTACCGTATTCAGAAAGAATATTGGAAGTTGCTCAATTGCAAAAAAGGGGTGCCGAAGTATTTGGAAATGCTGCCCAATTTAATCAATGGTTAGACGCTAATATTGTCGCTCTGGGTGGAATCAAACCCAAATCATTGCTAGACAGCTCCTTTGGCATTTCTCTGCTTAACCAGGAATTAATCAGAATTGAGCACGGTGTTTTGGCATGATCGTTTATAGGCTGGCCAAGAAAAGGTACAAAGACGATATTTCTGGCAAAGGCGCTGAATTGGCTGGTGGTCGGTGGAATAGTATTGGCAAAGCCATACTTTACAAGGCGGAAAACAGGGCATTATGCACAGCAGAACTCGCTGTGCATACTCCTTTGGGCATTGTTCATAAGGACTACTTTTTGATCTCTATGGACATTCCGAATGACATGGACATACTGGAAATCAGCACTAAAGAATTACCTAAGAACTGGAAGACCTTTCCTCATTCCCCAATGACGCAGAACTGGGGTGATCAATTTGTTGAGCGAAATGAATATCTAGTCATGAAGGTGCCATCTGCAGTCATTCAAGGAGAATATAATTACCTAATTAATCCAAATCACACAGATTTTAAGAAGGTAAAAATCGTTGGGATGGAGCCCTTTACATTTGATAAGCGATTGTTTCATAAATAGGTTTCTTGGCTTAGTTCAAATAGCCCCTAGAGCTCCAGATTGGGAGCCTAATCGGCGAGGGATCCTTGAGCGCACTGGTTCAGCGATCAGCACAACCAAACCTGACAATCTATTCGCCAGGTAAATGGTGACCTCATACTCCATTGTGCGATCTGGGAGCCCGATTAGCTAACTGCCGTGAAACACGACTGGGGGTCTGCGATGGCCAAGAGTATTCTCGCTAAACCCTGGGTGAAGGAAGAAATCCAGCTCATAGCTTAAGCATACTTGTTGAATTGGCATAGGTAGTGATCGGTTGTGGAATCGCCCTTCGGCTTCACTTCGTTGCGCTCAGGGTGACTCTCAGGGTAGTATGACTATGCTATATAATACTAAGTCACTAAATAATTAAAATGCAAGTCAGGCTGGTGTAAACAATGTAATCAAACTATGAAGGACGTTTTCGGAGGTACCGCTGTAGCGGGGCATATATTGCTCCGCGGAAAATAGACGACTGGTTCACCAGCGAGGTTTTCAAATCCGGTGAAATATATTCGCCTCTATCATTATTTGGTATCGTCGCAGCGGGGTATATATTGCTCCGCGGACAATAGACGACTGGTTCACCTGCGAGGTTTTCAAATCCGGCGAAATATATTCGCCTCTACCATTATTTGGCATCATCCTAGCGGGGCATATATTGCTCATCATTGAAAATAGACGACTGGTTCACCAGCGGGTTTTAAAATCCGGCGAAATATGCTTCGCCTCTACCATTATTTGGCATCATCCTAGCGGGGCATATATTGCTCCGCGGATCAATAGACGACTGGTTCACCTGCGAGGTTTTCAAATCCGGTGAAATATATTCGCCTCTATCCTGTCGTCAATCCGGATTATTTGGTATCGTCGCAGCGGGGCATATATTGCTCCGCGGAAAATAGACGACTGGTTCACCCGCGAGGTTTTAAAATCCGGCGAAATATATTCACCTCTACCATTATTTGGCATCATCGTAGCGGGGCATATATTGCTCAGCGGAAAATAGACGACTGGTTCACCTGCGAGGTTTTCAAATCCGGTGAAATATATTCGCCTCTACCATTATTTGGTATCGTCGTAGCGGGGCATATATTGCTCCGTGGACAATAGACGACTGGTTCACCTGCGAGGTTTTCAAATCAGGTGAAATATGTTCGCCCCTACCATTATTTGGTATCGTCGTAGCGGGGTATATATTGCTCCGCGGACAATAGACGACTGGTTCACCAGCGAGGTCTTCAAATCAGGTGAAATATGTTCGCCTCTACCATTATTTGGCATCATCGTAGCGGGGCATATATTGCTCCGCGGAAAATAGAGGACTGGTTCACCTGCGGGGTTTTAAAATCCGGCGAAATATATTCGCCCCTACCATTATTTGGTATCGTCGTAGCGGGGCATATATTGCTCCGCGGACAATAGACGACTGGTTCACCTGCGAGGTTTTAAAATCCGGCGAAATATATTCGCCTCTACCATTATTTGGCATCGTCGTAGCGGGGCATATATTGCTCCGCGGACAATAGACGACTGGTTCACCAGCGGGGTTTTCAAATCAGGTGAAATATATTCGCCTCTACCATTATTTGGTATCGTCGCAGCGGGGCATATATTGCTCCGCGGAAAATAGACGACTGGTTCACCCGCGAGGTTTTCAAATCCGGCGAAATATATTCACCTCTACCATTATTTGGCATCATCGTAGCGGGGCATATATTGCTCCGCGGAAAATAGACCACTGGTTCACCCGCAAGGTCTTCAAATCAGGCGAAATATGTTCGCCCCCACCATTATTTGGTATCGTCGTAGCGGGGCATATATTGCTCCGCGGAAAATAGAGGACTGGCTCACCTGCGGGGTTTTCAAATCCGGCGAAATATATTCGCCCCTACCATTATTTGGTATCGTCGCAGCGGGGCATATATTGCTCCGCGGACAATAGACGACTGGTTCACCTGCGAGGTTTTCAAATCCGGTGAAATATATTCGCCTCTACCATTATTTGGCATCATCGTAGCGGGGCATATATTGCTCCAGCGGAAAATAGACGACTGGTTCACCCGCGAGGTTTTCAAATCAGGTGAAATATGTTCGCCCATACCATTATTTGGTATCGTCGTAGCGGGGCATATATTGCTCCGCGGAAAATAGACGACTGGTTCACCCGCGAGGTTTTCAAATCAGGTGAAATATATTCGCCTCTACCATTATTTGGCATCGTCGCTAGCGGGGCATATATTGCTCCGCGGAAAATAGACGACTGGTTCACCAGCGAGGTTTTCAAATCCGGCGAAATATATTCACCTCTACCATTATTTGGCATCATCCTAGCGGGGCATATATTGCTCCGCGGACAATAGAGGACTGGTTCACCTGCGGGATCAGGTGAAATATGTTCGCCCCTACCATTATTTGGTATCGTCGCAGCGGGGCATATATTGCTCAGCAATGGTAGAGGACTGGTTCACCTGCGGGGTTTTCAAATCCGGTGAAATATGTTCGCCCCCACCATTATTTGGTATCGTCGTAGCGGGGCATATATTGCTCCGCGGAAAATAGAGGACTGGTTCACCAGCGGGGTTTTCAAATCCGGTGAAATATATTCGCCCCTACCATTATTTGGTATCGTCGTAGCGGGGCATATATTGCTCAGCGGAAAATAGACGACTGGTTCACCCGCAAAAATCAGGTGAAATATGTTCGCCTCTACCATTATTTGGTATCGTCGCAGCGGGGGCATATATTGCTCCACGGACAATAGACGACTGGTTCACCCGCAAGGTCTTCAAATCAGGTGAAATATGTTCGCCTCTACCATTATTTGGCATCATCGTAGCGGGGCATATATTGCTCCGCGGAAAATAGACCACTGGTTCACCTGCGGGGTCTTCAAATCAGGTGAAATATATTCGCCCCTACCATTATTTGGCATCATCGTAGCGGGGCATATATTGCTCCGCAGACAATAGACGACTGGTTCACCTGCGAGGTCTTCAAATCCGGTGAAATATGTTCGCCCCCACCATTATTTGGTATCGTCGTAGCGGGGCATATATTGCTCAGCGGATGTTAGAGGACTGGTCACTACCTTACACAGCCCCTGCTTGTTTATTTCTTCAAAGTTGATCAGCGTGTCAAAGAATGAAGGTCTGGGCTGGTATTCTCTTCCATCGATTCTCCAGTGAAAGTCTCGCAAGTAAGATCAATCAAAACATCTTCACACCTTCTATGTTTCATTTATTGAAACAATTGGGTATCTTTGGTCAATGAGGATCAGGTTGATCAAAAAGAAAACCATAAACAAATTTATGCTGGACCACGCAAGCAGTAGAAGCGCTTTTACTAAATGGCTGGACAAACTAAAACATGCAGATTGGGCAAGTGTGAATGACATTAAAAATACTTATAGAACAGCTGACATAATCGGTAAAGGATCAAATAGGATTGTTTTCAATATCGGCGGAAATAATTACAGAATGATTTGTTCTTTCCATTTCGGAAGGAAAAATGTCCATTTGTTTATTAACTGGATTGGCAGTCATGCCGAGTACACCAAACTATGTGACGATAATCTGCAGTACAAAATAAATCAACACTAGATGGAAAAGACATTAAAATATAAAATCATAAAAACTGAAAGACAATACAATAGGTATTGCAAATTGTTGGAAGAACTTGTTTTCAAGAATCGAAAAAAAGATGAGGATGAAATAGAGTTACTTTCACTGTTAATCGAAAAATGGGACGAAGAACATTATCCAACTCCCGAACTTGACCCGATCCAACTCTTAAAATCTCTTTTGGATGATCATCAACTAAAAGCCAAAGATCTGGCTTCCATACTAGGCCTATCTAAGGGTACAGTTTCAAAAATGCTAAACTATCAAACAGGCCTATCAAAAGAAACGATAAGAAAACTATCTCACAAGTTCAAACTAAATCAAGAGGCTTTTAACAGACCATACAAATTAAAAAATCCGATTAACAGAAAATTCAGAAATGCGGCTTTAATGAATACTCAAAAGAGCATCGGAGAAGTAGTATAGATTCTTGAATGCTACTATTACATTCCAAGAGGATCGGCCTTATTTCTTTTAGTGGGGTGGCGTGTACTTTTGGCTTGATCCAAAAGTACGAAAAGATCAAGGCTGTAAGGCCTAAGCCTAAAACAGCTTCCGAAAACCTAAATTCTAGAAACTCGCCTCAGTGATGCCGGATTGTTTTTGAGGCAAGTGGTATCATGGCCTTTGATATGCGGATACGGAAGGCTCATAGGGTATAGAATTTTTAACGGCCTTCCTGATGGCGTATTTTTAACGGCTTATTCCAAGGCCGTGGGATAGACCTTTTATTCAAAAGGTCTTTTGGAGACTCGGTTCTTCGACTCTCATCATCATCATGCCATTTAAATGGTAGTGCTCCTCTGCCATTCCGGTCAAGCGTTCAAAGACCTGTCATAGGGTAGTGTTGCACAGTGGAATTGCCCTTCGACTCCACTTCGTTGCGCTCAGTGTGACCCAATTTTTAGGTAGTTGGCCCGTCTTTCCGCCCTTTCCGTTTTTAAGAAAAACGTTTTAACTCAGGGTGACCTATGACAGACCTCGGATCCTTTCCACTGACCATAAATAAAAACGTGGCGTCAGGGTGAGGGAAGCGCAGCGAACTCGAACCCCTATTTGGAGAAGGCCCTTCGACTCCACTTCGTTGCGCTCAGTGTGACCCAGTTTTTAGGTAGTTGGCCTGTCTTTTCCGCCCTTTCCGTTTTTAAGAAAAATCATTGGCACTACTGTCGACAAGATCTCCACTCTATATTCCAAGAGGATCGGCCTTATTTCTTTTAGTGGAGTGACGTGTACTTTTGGTACAGACATTTTCAAAATTTATCTCAACCTATATCTAAGACGTAAGGCAAAGACCCCTTTGAAAGGGTCGAAATGGATGCCCAACTACGTTTTCACGAGTCGAGTCGATAAAGCAGCCATTTCGGGGGATGACTCCGGCGCAAGACTTTTTTGGTTCGTTTTCATCTTTGACATGGTTTACATGTTATACACCAAAGGGATCGGCCTTATTTCTTTTGGTGGGGTGGCGTGTACTTTTGGCTTGATCCAAAAGTACGAAAAGATCAAGGCTGTAAGGCCTAAGCCTAAAACAGCTTCCGAAAACCTAAATTCTAGAAACTCGCCTCAGTGATGCCGGGTTGATTTTGAGGCAAGTGGTATCATGGCCATTGGCTTGATTGTCCTAGTAGGCTCACACAGTATAGAATTTTTAACGGTTTTCGGAAGCTGTTTCTTAACGGCTTATTCCTTAAGGCCGACTTTTAGTGCTGCATCCACCAAATAAGTACCATTATTGATGGCTTCTTTTCCGACATCTCATCATCACCAAAAGCCTCACAGAGCTATGGCTATGCTCAGTTTTGTTTCTTCGACCTGTCAAAAAATAATCTCATCTCTAATAGCACTTACTTAGCGCATGCAGCACTGGACCTTTTTCAAAGGTCTTTTGGAGACTCGGTTCTTCGGCTCTCATCATCATCATGCCATTTAAATGGTAGTGCTCCTCTGCCATTCCGGTCAAGCGTTCAAAGACCTGTCATAGGGTAGTGTTGCACAGTGGAATTGCCCTTCGACTCCACTTCGTTGCGCTCAGTGTAACCAATTTTTAGGTAGTTGGCCTGTCTTTTCCGCCCTTTCCGTTTTTAAGAAAAACGTTTTAAAACTCAGGGTGACCTATGACAGACCTCGGATCCTTTCCACTGACCATAAATAAAAACGTGGCGTCAGGGTGAGGGAAGCGCAGCGGACTCGAACCCCTATTTGGAGAAGGCACTTCGACTCCACTTCGTTGCGCTCAGTGTGACCCAATTTTTAGGTAGTTGGCCCGTCTTTCCGCCCTTTCCGTTTTTAAGAAAAATCATTGGCACTACTGTCGACAAGATCTCCACTCTATATTCCAAGAGAATCGGCCTTATTTCTTTTAGTGGAGTGACGTGTACTTTTGGTACAGACATTTTCAAAATGATCCACATATCTAAGACGTAAGGCAAAGACCCCTGGGGGTCGAAATGGATGCCCAACTACGTTTTCACGAGTCGAGTCGATAAAGCAGCCATTTCGGGGGATGACTCGAATCCCTTTTTTGGTTCGTTTTCATCTTTGACATGGTTTACATGTTATACACCAAAGACTCCACTTCGTTGGCGCTCAGTGTGACCCAATTTTTAGGTAGTTGGCCCGTCTATGCCGCCCTTTCCGTTTTTAAGAAAAATCATTGGCACTACTGTCGACAAGATCTCCACTCTATATTCCAAGAGAATCGGCCTTATTTCTTTTAGTGGAGTGACGTGTACTTTTGGTACAGACATTTTCAAAATTTATCTCAACCTATATCTAAGACGTAAGGCAAAGACCCCTTTGAAGGGGTCGAAATGGATGCCCAACTACGTTTTCACGAGTCGAGTCGATAAAGCAGCCATTTCGGGGGATGACTCCGGCGCAAGACTTTTGGTTCGTTTTCATCTTTGACATGGTTTACATGTTATACACCAAAAGAATCGGCCTTATTTCTTTTAGTGGGGTGGCGTGTACTTTTGGCTTGATCCAAAAGTACGAAAAGATCAAGGCTGTAAGGCCTAAGCCTAAAACAGCTTCCGAAAACCTAAATTCTAGAAACTCGCCTCAGTGATGCCGGGTTGATTTTGAGGCAAGTGGTATCATGGCCATTGATCTCGGAATTTAAATGGCTATTCCCTGATAAACCGGGCAAACGTTCCAATTTTCTGTCCATTCAGACTAATCTACATAACTCACATTAAAAATGCCTATTCAGTCTGTAGCAACCGGATCAAAGGTCCGATAGTCATGTTCTCCATATTATATACCCAAAGGGATCGGCCTTATTTCTTTTAGTAGCTTGGCGTGTACTTTTGGCTTGATCCAAAAGTACCAAAAGATCAAGGCTGTAAGGCCTAAGCCTAAAACAGCTTATTCCTTAAGGCCGACTTTTAGTGCTGCATCCACCAAATAAGTACCATTATTGATGGCTTCTTTTCCGACATCTCATCATCACCAAAAGCCTCACAGAGCTATGGCTATGCTCAGTTTTGTTTCTTCGACCTGTCAAAAAATAATCTCATCTCTAATAGCACTTACTTAGCGCATGCAGCACTGGACCTTTTCCAAAGGTCTTTTGGAGACTCGGTTCTTCGGCTAAGATCATGATCTCGAAATTTAAATGGCTGACTACGTGATCTGGGCAGACGTAAGCTTCTCTGGAGCGAAATGATCTATGCTCATCAACCATCCACTGCGCCAACCCTCCAACATGACAATACGCCACCCTTGACAATATTTCAAAAAAAAAATTGGTGGCGGCGGTAAACTTATGCCATTCCAATCTACCAAGCACTGTACAATCAAAAATTACAGGAAAATGAAAGTAGAAACAAAAGTATCAATCATCACCATTTTATGGCTCATCTGGGGTGCAATGCCCAGCAACCTACTGCACAGCCAGCCTACCATGGAGCCAGTTGCTGCTCCTGCATTCACCCTCCAAGATCTGTCTGGCCGGGAAGTTACCATGGATGCCTATCGAGGCCGTTTTGTAGTGATTCATATAGCTACTACCTGGTGCCCCTACTGCAATGCTGAAGCACCATACCTGGAGCAATTACATCAGGAATATGCAGACAAAAACGTCGGTGTGCTCATTATCGATGTCAAAGAATCTGCTTCGCTGGTTAAAACAAAACTCAAGGATCAATTCAATTTGACGTTTCCCATCCTGGTTGATGACGACGGCTCGGTGGCAGCTGCTTTTGCACCACCAGATGTCCTGCCAGAACTTGCTCGAGACGAGATCATGCTCGCCTCAAATATGCTGATAGATCCCAATGGTATGATTCAATATATGTCGCTCCTCGACACACGAAATTTCGATTCAAAATTAATTCACATTAAAGCCAAACTCGATGAACTACTTGCAAAAAACTAAATCCACTCTGGTCGTCTACCTATTTCTCGTCACCTCCTTCAGTTATCAGGCAATGGGCCAAGTCGACCTGATCGATATTTCCATATCCGAGTCGGCCGATACCCCGGACCTCGTGATCATCGATCTACAATTTGCCATCGAAGATGACCATTATATTCAATCCAACACTCCCGCTGACTCCAACATGCTATCAACCTTTTTCGAAGTAACCGCTGGGCAGGGTATAAGTATTCAAAAAATCTCTTACCATACTGCTACACAGTTGATGGTGGCAGGAGAAAAGTCACTAGAAACCGTATTTCGAAATATGCTCACAGTGCGCATGAGGGGATCAAGGACAAAGAAGAACATCACGCTAGAAGGATTTTTGTTTTATCAGATGTGCAGTGTAGGTCGATGTTTTTTTCCGAAGGAGCTCAACATATCATTTGGGGTGAATACGAGTGAACAATTCGCCCGTGTACCGATTGAATATTGATCGCCCTCAAAATGCGAGATAAGCGGAGGTAGCACAGGCCTACCTCTGCATGAGTAATGACGACAAACGTCTTCCCCACCAATACCTGTGCATTGGATCCTCAGGAGTGAAAAAAATGCGAAAAGCCCCACCATGCCCCCTTCTTCTGCTCTTTTTCAAAATCTAAAACTTACTGGTCTAAAAATCCTGATCTAGATATTCGACGGTTCCTTAATGATCGAGCATAATGTCGGATATTGTATCTATCGCCTTATTCCAAGCTGATTCCATTTCCTCCGTATACTCATGCCCTAGCCTATTCTCAATCGTTGTTAATAAAGCCTTTTTCACGACCGGATAGTGTGCTGGTTGTACCCCATATCCATGATGTTGTTTTCCCAGCTCTTTCAATCCCATCCGCAGATGATCGGGCCTACTCAGCGTATAGGTAATACTCTGCAGCATAGATGTGATCATAGTGCCCTGTGCCGATAGCCTATCTGAAAAGAGGTCGCGAACCTCCGGTGCCAGTGAAAAGAGTTCCTCGTAAAATTCCTGGGCAAAGGCAGCTTCATCTCGAAGGATATGGTGAATGGAGGATTGCAGCGAAAGCTGATAATCAGGACTTGCGAAGCTTTTTACCTCATAGATAGTATGCACCTCCGATTTACCTTTTAATTGGACTTTGGATTTTGCCCCGATATGCAGTAGACCTGGATCCACATAATGATGCACAACCTCCGAAATGAGAAGTTCTGTTTTCAATTCCTTATTCTTTGATTGAATCCTGCTCGTCACATTCATAGGGTCTCCGATGATAGCAAATTGCTTATGGCGATGGTGTCCAACATTGCCAATAAATGCTCGACCAAAGTGGATGCCAATGCCGATGCTCATGGTTACATCAAAGGCTTGCAGATCCCATTTGTTTAATCTTCTAATGGCATACAGCATACCCAGGGCAGCTCTGATAGCATCGGTACAGGATTTCTGAGGGCGATCGCCCCCAGCACCGAATATGGCGATGATTTCATCACCGGCATATTGGTAGATGATTCCGTTGTTCATGTACACTGGATCTCCCAATGCAGTGAAGAAGCGATTGAGAATGTGAGCCAGGTCAAAGTTGAGTTGCTTTTCGGCAATGGGAGTAAAATTGCGCATGTCGCAAAAAAGAAAGGCCATGTCCCTCTCCTCCCCTATACCCGTGGATACTTTTTCTAGCTGAAAATGGCTTGTCTCAGCACTGGTCCAGATCATACGTTCGATGGCAACCGAACCACCCAACAATCGGGCCTGGCAAGCTAGTCTCGTTGATTGATCCCAAGTCCTCTCCAGGGCTACTTTTTCTTCTGCCGATGTTTTAGGGGTGATTTGAGACATTCCATCCAAAACACGAATTCTACAGGTAGTGCAAATGCCATGACCACCGCATTCGTGAAGGTGGGGTATCTTGTGCTGAATAGAAAGTTCTAAAATGCTTTTACCAGGAGTCGCTGGAATTTTCCTATTCAGCACAGTATAAGTCAGTTTGCTATCTGTGTCCATCGTTGATATACAAGCAGAAAGATACCACTTACGATCCAGAATGCAGCCGTTCTACCCGAGCCAGTGTCCTGTACCCAAACCAAAGAAGTAGTAAAGCAAAACCGACAAGGGATGCAATCATCCATGGGAAAGTCTGCCTGATTTGGACGGGATTATGGTCGCCTAGTAAAACCAAGGTTGCCCAATTGGCAGGGTGGGACTGCAATGGATCAGCCTGTGCGAGGTACGATAGTTTTGACTCCCTCAATGCCGATGATTTGCCCATACCCTGATGTAAATTCTCCAGAAATCCAGATATTATTGAAAAGGTGGGATGGTCTCTGGCTGGCCAAAGACTCATTAAAATATTGGGACAACCAGCGTAGGAAAAAGCCCGAGACAAGCTAAAGACCCCTTCTCCCCTATTGATTGGTCCATACCCAGTATTGCAAGCACTTAGGATAGCTAATTCACTGGGCAGATGCAGATTGTAAATCTCATGGGAATGCAGTAATCCGTCTTCAATGGTGTCGATGTTATGTGAGAAAATCAAACGTGAATATGCAGGAACCTGATCATCGATGAGCGTATGCATCGCCAGATGTAATATGCTGGGTGAGGCTGCTAATGACTTGAATCGATGTTCTGTAGCCTGTTCCTGGACAAACTGCTGACCACCAAAATGATCAAAGCCCACTTGAACTTCGTCGACTGAAAGCGGTAATGGTGGCAAGTCCTTCCTGGTCTCGCCATCCGAAGTGTATTCAGGTGCGAATCCAACATATGGAAGGCTGGCTGTTGTGGTGACATTTGGACGACAATATAAACTCGCACTATTGACCCGCGAGACGGAGAATCTTTCGACTAGAAATTCATTCTGGTCTTTTGAGGGGATCAGCAAAGCCTCGAAAGGAATATGGGTCAAGGCTCCGTCTGGCACTATGGTTAGCTTTAATACTTCAGGATCGAGATGCTGAGGGATGAGTAATTCATAGAGTTGGTGAGCAATTTTCTCTTCATACTCCTTGGTTTGGTCCATGATCATTTCTCGAAACTGCTCTATCAGTGGATCCACCACCCTTCTTTCCGCGCCTTGGTAATGAACTTTATGAGGATCTATGTAAAATATTGTCCACATGGAATCACCTTGAAAATAGGACAGAAATCCCTCATCTCTGTGTAGTTTTTGCTGCAGATCTATGACCGATACAACCCCCGTATTGTACTTCAGGTCGAAATAATCGGGATATTCGTGTCGGATAATCTGTACCAGAGAATCGTATTGACGCCGACATCGATCCAAATTAGATTGCAATGTCGAGTCCTCTGGTTGATCGAGCAAATCATTTTCGTGATGTTCAATCAATGCCTGCAGATCCCTTTCATTGGTGACCAAGTCAGGTGGCATACCGCGAATTTCCAAGTTGGCACTGGCGGCTAGAGCTTCTGACAGAAGCACAGACTTGTTCTTTTCTGAGAAGGCAAATGCATTATGAAAATACTCAATGGAGTCCGTTTCTTCATACAGTGCCAGGCAGAGTTGTACGGCCTCGCTATATGTTTTCACGGACTGCTCTTGGAAAAATACTTTCGAATCATCGCTGATAAATCCCCTTCTCATGCGATCCATCAGCTTTTCAGCAATGTGATATTGATGCAATGCCTCTCGTAAAAAGCTGAGATCGCAAGTGAGATCAAATTGATGCCGATAAATCGTACCACGCTGACATACCAAATTTACCATTTGGGAGGCATTAACCAACATAGGATCCCGTGACACTGAGTCTTCATATTGAATGGCCTGAAAACCTAGATCTAGCTCACTATGTGCACTCTGATGATCACCCATGACCGTAAATAGTTCTGCCTTTGATAGATGAGCAGTTGCCAGGCGAGGATGCTTCCTACCATAGACATTTTCCAATAAGGTAATGGCCCGATCATAACTTTGTTCTGCAAGATCAAAGTCTGCTAGACTGCTAAAGCTATCACCCAGTGCCCGCAGGTAGTAAGCGGCATGAGGATGCTGTGCACCTAGTGTATGCTGTATAGATTCGATCGCTTCCTGGTATAAAGCTTGGGCTCCTACCAAATCGCCCTGCTTTTCAGCCAATTGTCCCAATTCAAATATGGTGGTGGCATACACAAGATGTATTTGGTTCTTATGCGCGATGTGTTGGCTCCTACTAATGTAAAATTCTGCGAGTGAGTCACGTCCAGTACCCCGATACAGCTGTCCAAGATTCAAGTAATTGTATGCTAAAACCCAATGATCCTCACCTCCCAGAGCAACATCCATCTCATTTGCCTTTAAGATATAGTCTATGGCATGATCAGAATCTTTCAAATGACTATATGCTATGGCCATATTCACGTAGAGCCCTGAAATATCCTGGTGACCTTCTGGGTATGCCCTAAGAAACACTGGAAGTACTTTCTGATAATAGTCAAGCGCTTGATAATGTCTCCCACTGTTCATGGCACCAATGGCCAGATTGTAGAATGACTTAGCTGTCTGAAGATGATCAGGCCCAAAATGATCCACCAGCATACGATGGGCTTCAGCCCTGTATCGTCGAGCCTCGGCAGCATGACCTAGCATACCATGAGCGGCTGCTAAGGTCTTGTAAGGTTTATAAATCTCATAGGCCTCCTCTTTCGGAAAATCCTCCCAGAGCTCGAGACCTTTCTCTAAGATCGCGATGGCTTTCCGGGGTTTCTGAGCTCGCACATAAGTATTGCCCAGATGCAAATGAATCCTCGCCTGCTTCTCCCTTAAATGGAGTTGCTTGGCAATATCCATCCCTTCTAGATAATACAGCCGGGCGCTGTCAAATACACGATCTCTGTAATGTTGATCACCACTGGATAGCAGCGCCTCCATGCTAAGGGAATCTGATTGACTCATCAGACTGACTGGAACAAGTAGGAAGATTGTGAGGCTTAAAAGAGTCTGCAATGTCCGTATGCTTTGCCAGAAATTACGAAAAGTGCCTTGCAAAAAACGAATACGTGATAAAAAACTAACCTGGCCGGTAATCACTTGGTGTTTGGTTCTATCAAGAGACAAACAACCAAAAATGAGAACGATGCAACAGACAAGTACCATCAGCGAAATAATGAAGGACAAAGAGCTAGTCCGCAATCAAGGAGTGTTTATACTATCACCTGGATCGCATCAGGCAATCATTGAGTGCTCGCAGCAAGGTATGAGCCTTCTGATACCTAATCAGTTGATGAGTCCGGAGTTAATCATACAGACTTTCACCAGGCTGAATCGAAAAATCCTCATCACCTCCCGAGAAATATGGAATCTGCTGCGCAAGATCTTTGAATCATCGGCGCGACTATCACAGGAAGTATCTGTAATGATTTTTCCCTAACTGATCGAAACCTGAGTAAGTCGAATATTGTATATTTCAAAGAGAAATCTGATGTTCAACTGTGGTACAAATCGACATTCAGCGAGAGAACAACAAGCTATTGCAAATTCAAAAAGGTGATAGAAAGCTGCTCAAAAAGCTGTATGAAGAATATAGATCAGCATTTATAGCATGGACAAAGAAAAGATATGATGTCAATGACGACCTGGCTTCGGAGATTTATCAGAAAGCATTTATTGCTTTTTACTACAATATCCGCGAAGGAAAAATTACAGCATTGAAGAGTTCGCTAAAGACGTATTTATTTGCCATTGGCAGAAACCAGCTGCGAGACCAATTCAAAATGAACAAAAAATTCGTTGATCAGCCGGAATCTGCTGATCATGACATGCCTGTTGACGCATCGGTGATGAAGAAGTATGAGCAACAGGATCTAAAAGAAAAAATCAGCCAGCTACTCAATACCATTGGTGAACCCTGCAGGACCGTATTGACTCTGTTCTATTTTAGACATTTCAGTATGGAGGCGATTGCAGAGTATATGGACTACAGTTCACGTACGGTGGCTGCCAAAAGAAAATTTATTTGTCTCAAACAACTGAGAGGCTTAATCGATAATGCCTAGCCATATGGACAAGAGCGAATATCATGATGAATTGATCCAGAAGTACGTGCATGGACAACTCGACTCATCTGAGCAAGAAGATTTTGACAAGCTTATTGAGAAACATCCCGATTTGATCAAGAAAGCAGAGGCCATTCTAGAAGTTCAAGCCGGCTTGGAAGCCTTGGGTGCTGAGCAGTTAAGGAGCGAAATTGGGGAGTGGGAAAAAGAGATTACCAAGCAGAAAAATATATTCCGTTTAAGACCTGTGCTATCCATTGCCGCTTCCCTTCTCATTCTGGTCGCGGCATCGATTGCCATTTTTGTTTCGCCGAATGTTAATGATGATCTATTTCACACCTATTATCAACCATATCCGGACCTGATCACATCACGCGGCACCAGTTCTGGACTATTGACCAGAGGTATGGAAGCCTATAATGCACAAAACTATCAGAACGCTGTCCGTGATCTGACCGACTACGTTAGGCAATCGACCGCTGATCCTGGTGCCAATCTTTACCTGGCTCTTTCACATTTGGAACTCAATCACTTTGACCAAGCAAGGAAAAACCTGACCCACCTTCTCGATCAGTCGCTGTATGGACAACAAGCACAATGGTACATACTCTTGTCTCATTTAGCCCAAGATCAAAGAAAAGATGCCTTGACCTCGGCACGTGCCATTGCCAGTGATTCGGGTCATTATAAATCCGTGGAGGCACAAGAAATCTTACAGCAATTGGAACAGTAGTCACAATGTGTTTGAAATCGATGCCCAACCACGTTATCACGAGTTGAGTCGATGAAGCATCCATTTCGTGGGATGAAGACTTTTTTGATTCGTTTCATCATTGACATGACTCCACAATACAGACAAGGAGGAACCCCTATTTGGAGAAGGCACTTCGACTCCACTTCGTTGCGCTCAGTGTGACCCAGTTTTTAGGTAGTTGGCCTGTCTTTTCCGCCCTTTCCGTTTTTAAGAAAAACGTTAGAAAACTCAGGGTGACCTATGACAGACCTCGGATCCTTTCCACTGACCATAAATAAAAACGTGGCGTCAGGGTGAGGGAAGCGCAGCGGACTCGAATCCCTATTGGAGAAGGCACTTCGACTCCACTTCGTTGCGCTTGGTGTGACCCAATTTTTAGGTAGTTGGCCCGTCTTTCCGCCCTTTCCGTTTTTAAGAAAAATCATTGGCACTACTGTCGACAAGATCTCCACTCTATATTCCAAAGGGATCGGCCTTATTTCTTTTGGTGGAGTGACGTGTACTTTTGGGTACAGACATTTTCAAAATTTATCTCAACCTATATCTAAGACGTAAGGCAAAGACCCCTTTGAAGGGGTCGAAATGGATGCCCAACTACGTTTTCACGAGTCGAGTCGATAAAGCAGCCATTTCGGGGGATGACTCCGGCGCAAGACTTTTTTGGTTCGTTTTCATCTTTGACATGGTTTACATGTTATACACCAAAGGGATCGGCCTTATTTCTTTTGGTGGGGTGGCGTGTACTTTTGGCTTGATCCAAAAGTACGAAAAGATCAAGGCTGTAAGGCCTAAGCCTAAAACAGCTTCCGAAAACCTAAATTCTAGAAACTCGCCTCAGTGATGCCGGGTTGATTTTGAGGCAAGTGGTATCATGGCCATTGGCTTGATTGTCCTGGTAGGCTCACACAGTATAGAATTTTTAACGGTTTTCGGAAACTGTTTCTTAACGGCTTATTCCTTAAGGCCGACTTTTAGTGCTGCATCCACCAAATAAGTACCATTATTGATGGCTTCTTTTCCGACATCTCATCATCACCAAAAGCCTCACAGAGCTATGGCTATGCTCAGTTTTGTTTCTTCGACCTGTCAAAAAATAATCTCATCTCTAATAGCACTTACTTAGCGCATGCAGCACTGGACCTTTTTCAAAGGTCTTTTGGAGACTCGGTTCTTCGGCTCTCATCATCATCATGCCATTTAAATGGTAGTGCTCCTCTGCCATTCCGGTCAAGCGTTCAATGACCTGTCATAGGGTAGTGTTGCACAGTGGAATTGCCCTTCGACTGCATTTCGTTGCGCTACCTATGACAGACCTCGGATCCTTTCCACCGACCATAAATAAAAACGTGGCGTCAGGGTGAGGGAAGCGCAGCGGACTCGAATCCCTATTTGGAGAAGGCACTTCGACTCCACTTCGTTGCGCTCAGTGTGACCCAGTTTTTAGGTAGTTGGCCTGTCTTTTCCGCCCTTCCCGTTTTTAAGAAATACGTTTTAAAACTCAGGGTGACCTATGACAGACCTCGGATCCTTTCCACTGACCATAAATAAAAACGTGGCGTCAGGGTGAGGGAAGCGCAGCGGACTCGAATCCCTATTTGGAGAAGGCACTTCGACTCCACTTCGTTGCGCTCAGTGTGACCCAATTTTTAGGTAGTTGGCCCGTCTATCCGCCCTTTCCATTCTTGCGATCTACAACTTTACCTTTTCATTTGCAGGATTAATCCTGAGTGTAAAAGGGATGATGAATGCTTTGCCAGCCTATCCAGGTCAAGGGAATACCTTTGCGATAATGAACCATTTGTCGGGTAAAATGGTTCAAGAGGTATGAAATCAATTACGATCCATAATCTTGATCCAGACTTAGCTAAGCGATTGGAGGTTCTGTCACAGGAAAAAGGTGTTAGTCAAAACAAGCTCATCAAGGCATTACTGAGAAAAGTACTGAATCTGGATCACGAGGCCATATATCGCAGGACAGCATATTATGCAAAAATCTTTGGGACGATGAAGCCTGGCGAAGCAGAAGAGTTCTTTGCCAATACTAAAGATCTTTCTGATATTTTCCAAGGTGAATGGTGAGGTACCTGATTGATACCAATGTTTATATCCATGCTCTGCAAGGAAATCTTCGGGCTCAGAAGATTTTGATCGAGGCTGATCAGGTTGTAGTACCCTTCATTATGCTTGGAGAGTTGGAGTATGGTTTCAGAAATGGTGCCCACTTCAAAGAAAACAAAGCGAAGCTGGCCTATTTTCTAGCTGGAGATAATATACTGATTAAACATTCAAGTCATCAAACCATTGAGATTTACGGTCTCTTGAAAAGTGAGCTCAAACGAAAAGGAAAACCCATTCCTGAGAATGATGTGTGGATAGCTGCTTTGACGATCGAAGCAAAGGCTCAGCTGGTTAGTTTTGACAGGCACTTCACCCATCTCGACGGTCTCGATGTCAGGATATTGTCATGACTTTTTTACTCTCATTGCTCCATATCCAAAAAATCTAGGAATCGCCGATTCCACCTGCATCATCCAGGCAGCCCAGATCACTGGGTTTAGATGGTCAATTTCCACTAACTTGTGTGGTCCATAAATATTCTAATGTCGCTGAGAAGGGCTCCCAGACTGCATTTCGTTGCGCTACCTATGACAGACCTCGGATCCTTTCCATTTACCATAAATAAAAAAGTGGCGTCAGGGTGAGGGAAGCGCAGCGGACTCGAATCCCTATTTGGAGAAGGCACTTCGACTCCACTTCGTTGCGCTCAGTGTGACCCAATTTTTAGGTAGTTGGCCTGTCTTTTCCGCCCTTCCCGTTTTTAAGAAAAACGTTTTAAATCTCAGGGTGACCTATGACAGACCTCGGATCCTTTCCACTTACCATAAATAAAAACGTGGCGTCAGGGTGAGGGAAGCGCAGCGGACTCGAACCCCTATTTGGAGAAGGCACTTCGACTCCACTTCGTTGCGCTCAGTGTGACCCAATTTTTAGGTAGTTGGCCTGTCTTTTCCGCCCTTCCCGTTTTTAAGAAAAACGTTTTAAATCTCAGGGTGACCTATGACAGACCTCGGATCCTTTCCACTTACCATAAATAAAAACGTGGCGTCAGGGTGAGGGAAGCGCAGCGGACTCGAACCCCTATTTGGAGAAGGCACTTCGACTCCACTTCGTTGCGCTCAGTGTGACCCAGTTTTTAGGTAGTTGGCCTGTCTTTTCCGCCCTTCCCGTTTTTAAGAAAAACGTTTTAAATCTCAGGGTGACCCTAGGGTTGGTATGAATATCCCATATGATGGCAAGTCACTAAATAAATAAAATGCAAGTCTGGCAGGTGAACAAGGCGATCCCTCTTGCGTGCAAGGTCAAAATAACTTTGATGCTGCCCCCTACGGGGCCAGATGTCTGCTCACTACACCCATCTGCAAGCAAGATTGCATGGGTTTCGTTTCGCATCCCTCCCCTCCAAAGTTATTCTCTGGTGGAGCTACGGGGATTGCTCTCAGCGATCCCTCTTGCGTGCAAGGTCAAAATAACTTTGATGCTGCCCCCTACGGGGCCAGATGTCTGCTCCACTACACCCATCTGCAAGCAAGATTGCATGGGTTTCGATTCGCATCCCTTCCCTCCAAAGTTATTCTCTGGTGGAGCTACGGGGATTGCTCTCAGCGATCCCTCTTGCGTGCAAGGTCAAAATAACTTTGACGCTGTCCCCTGCGGGGCCAGATGTCTGCTCCACTACACCCATCTGCAAGCAAGCTTGCATGGGTTTCGATTCGCATCCCTTCCCTCCAAAGTTATTCTCTGGTGGAGCTACGGGGATTCGAACCCCGGACCTCTTGACTGCCAGTCAAGCACTCTAGCCAACTGAGCTATAGCCCCATGATCGGTGGGCAAAAATACATTTTTTTGCCAGACTTCGAGGATCCTTGACGTCGA
This sequence comes from Saprospiraceae bacterium, assembly GCA_965223025.1. Taxonomy (GTDB): domain Bacteria; phylum Bacteroidota; class Bacteroidia; order Chitinophagales; family Saprospiraceae; genus JABDMH01. The sequence continues at coordinate 1,197,445 of CBDCVP010000023.1, read as the reverse complement.
TTTGTACATCCTGATGATGGCCCACTTCCTGCCATAAAAACTGGGTGAGGCCTCATCAAAAACCACCTACTTATCCTCGAGGGAAATGGACACAAAGTGGATAAAAGTGAAGCACTCTGGCACATGCGAATCCCACACACCATGAGGACTCCAAGCCCAACCTCCGGAATCACCACCAGACTCATCCTTATGCTGATTAAACCGGGAAAAATCCATGCGCCAAACATCCCCATCTTCGGGAGGAAGTGCTCGACCATCGCCCAATGCCAGCATCTCCATGCCCTCCCAAGGAAGGGCCAACTCGACCGTCCATCCTCGATCGACATCTGAAGAATCATTGATGGTGCCCTGAATATCGACATCATAGACTAATCCGGGAAAATCCCAGCTCCAGTATCCAATCCTGGGACCACGCGGGTGCGGCTTAAATCGTACTCCGTGGAAGGGCTTGTTTCCCGGCAAAGACCTTGAGAAAGCAGCATATTGGTCATAGCCTGCTCGTCGAAAGGATGATTCCCAAATAAAAAAGACCTCGTAAATAGTGCCGAAAGCATTCAACTCTAGTTCGTAGTAGGCATCCTTGCCGGCAATGAATAGTTCCACATCATTATCACGGTAAATGGGCGCATCTCTCTCGGTCAAACTTGCCGTCACATGAGGTGTTTCTACCCAGTAGCCCACATACAAAAAACGATCATCCCAAAGAAGGGCTGCCCTGGTGTCATACACAGTCTCCGAATAGTTGATCAGATCTCGAAACCGCTCAGATTTTGGAGCCATCTTCCAGGCCTGATCCATCAACACCCCATCGATAAACAATGGCTTGTTGATGCGATAGCAGGTATAGTGAGGAATCACATCTTCCGAACATGGAAATGGCATGCTGTCGATGTTAGAAAACATCTTTTCATACGGGTTGACGTTAGAACAAGTATCATCCCAGAACAGATGGGAATGTGCAAAACCGATGAAATGCAGAATAACCGTAATCCCTAGAAAGCTTGATCGTCTCCATTTGTTTGTCGTCATGGTTCGAATAAATATATCTGCCGAAAATTAATGACTGGATCTACGCATACTTTTAGATGAAAACGGTTGCCTTGTAATTTGAAATGATTAGATTTCCTGAATGAGTTGTCAAACCGACGAGCACATCCTACCAACACAATATACACTGTATGATCCTTGAAATAAAGAGCTACATTCATATGATTAACTTTCATGGTAAAATATACTTGTGATGGCAAATGATGTCCTGGCAAAATTAATGGTCACTGAAGATACCCTCACCCAGGAGGAAAAGATCTTTCTCAGTGAAAATGGCTATCTCAACCTGGGAAAACTCCTGGATGATATGCAGCTTGATCAGATCAGAGCACACATACATGCACTCCTTGCATCAGAAGGCGATGCAGCAGGATCAGAGTTGTTTGACTCTCCTTACATTCGCCACCCCAAGGAAGCAGGTGCCGATCGTCTGGCGGATCTGGTCAATAAGGGCCCGATATTCGATTCTTTTTATACCAATCCCCGGCTGCTAGCCGCAGTGGCTCATGTACTCGGACAAGACATCAAACTATCCTCATTAAATTACCGTTCGGCCAAACCCGGAATGGGCGCACAAAAACTGCATGCAGACTGGCACGAGGCAGTCGGGGCCAAGGATTATAAAGTATGCAACTCTATCTGGCTGATCGACGATTTTACCACCGATAATGGGGCCACCAGATTGGTCCCTGGCAGTCACCAGCACGGCATCCTGCCCCAGGAGGATCTGGAGGATCCATGGGCTACTCATCCCGACGAAATCCTTTGTACGGCACCTGCGGGTTCGGTGTTTGTGGTAAACAGTCATACCTGGCATGGTGGTACAACCAATCGCACCGAGCATGAACGAAGATCCATTCACACCTACTTCTGTCGTGGCGACCAACCTCAACAGACCGATCAGGCACGCTTCATCAGAAAAGAGACACTTAGCCGGTTAAGTGCTCCAGCCATCAAAATTTTGGGCTTGAATGTCTGAGTATTGAAAAAGCGGAAGTGAGAACTGGTGCGGCAATTTTCGTCGTGTCAATAAACCGGTACCTTGTAAATAGATTCCTTTTCTCGCATATGATCCGGCACCAGATTTCGCGCAATTTTACCCAATAAATCGATCATCTCAGTCTTTATCGTGTACTTGTGATAGACCAAGCTCACTTCCCTTACGGGGGTCGGCGAGGAAAACAACTGAAGCTTCTTCTTACGGGCAGCACTGAGAGATTGGGCAGCCAACGCTGGTACCACCGTCAATCCACCGTATTGATCCACCAAATTGATCAAGGTCTCTATGCTGCCAGCTTGATAGTTGATCTCCGTGTCATGACCCTTTTGCAACTCACAGAGATTAAGGATCTGGTTGCGAAAGCAATGCCCTTCCTGCAATATCCATAGTTTAGCCAAGTCTATATCCTTTGGCAAGGCATACTTCTTATTGGCAAGATTGGCACCATACAACAGAAATTCCTCCACATACAGCTCTTCAGCTTCCAAAGTCATCCCCTCTACGGGAGTAGCTAAAATCCCCACATCCAGCTCGTTGGCATTGATCATGTCGATGATATTCATCGTCAACTGCTCCTCGATATAAAGCTCAACCGACGAATATTTCTTCCGAAAATGTGCAATAATTTTCGGCAATAAATAAGGGGCAATGGTCGGAATGACACCTACCCGTAAACTGCCGGTCAGCGGATCCTGCTCATGACTTAATTGGATCATGGATTCGTACTCAAAGACGATGCGTCGAGCATGGGGCAATATCCGCTCACCAAAAGGACTGAGCTGTACAGGATTGGTGTGCCGACTAAATAATTTGTCACCCAGCCGCTCTTCAAAAGACTTGATGGCTAAGCTGATCGCCGGTTGTGACACATGACAAACCTGTGCTGCTTCTCGAAAATTCGCCTTAGTGGCTAATGCAATAAAATATTGTAGGTGATGAATTTTCATCAGCGTGATCATATGCGTCGACCGGCAAAAACTCTTTGCCTGATACCCGTGAGCCTATCTAAAGGCCTACCCAGATTGCGTCAACATCTCATCCAAAACAGGAAACCTCATAAGGTTTTATAATCCATACAATATACTAATAAGAAATTACAATATGATACCTTCCGGTGTGCACCCACCGGTTATCGATCGACCAACCAGTGAATGGCTTGAGAAAGCAACTTCCGGAAGTTGGGATCCGTGTAAGCCATGGCATCGTGACCGCCTTGAAGATATACGATATCGTGACCGCGATAAGGGTTTACCCATGCTAATATCGGCATACTGAGCGGATGCTCCGTGGTCAATAGGGGTACAACCGTGGGTTTAATCTCGCAATTTTTATAGGTCTCATCGATGATGGTGAAGTCATCCATGCCCTTGGTAATGGGATGATGACCATCTACAATCTTTACTTCAATGGTCTCATCATGCTTATAGTCTGACTTATGTGGACCATCTCTAAGGTATTTGCCACCAAGCAAGTCAGCAAAGTCTGGCCATTCTTGGTAGGACACGATCGAGTGATGCAGGAATAGCAGGGGTTTTCTTTGATCCACCAGCTGAAGATATGCCTGCTGCTGTCCCGGCGTGATGGAATCGTACATATCATAGAATACCAGTAGGTCAAACTTGGCAACAGCTCCAGCCTCTATCCTTTCGTTGGCCAGTGGCTGTTTAATTTCTTCATAGGTGACTCTATCCATATCGTCAAACATGTCAAAAAATGCTGGTCGGTCGAAATTATGTCCTCCCGTCACAATCATCAAATGCAAAGAGTCCTGGCTTATGCCAGCAACAGAGGACAGGGCCAATCCCAATAATAGTAATGGATAATTCATTCAAGTAATAATTTTGAATCCATCCCGATAAAATAATCAAAGCAAAAATGACTCATCTTATAAAGATGCATCTTTTAGCATGGACTCTATTTCGAACGAATGTACACACGAAAATATCGCATTAAAAACAGGGAACATCCATGAACAAAATTGTTTTTATCTGAAATTATTTGATATTTACGTCATTCACATTCACTATCCATTTATCATACAGCTTTTTCAGGAGTCAATCTGCCTAGATAATCTCATGACCGGGCGTAGGTCAGCAGTGTCCTTAAAAATAGGTAAATTTAGAGGACGCGTAAACTCGATCTATCCATGGTCCAACCACTTTTATCTCTGCTGAAATTGTTGCTCTTATGCACTATGCCTGCAAGCCTGATCGCTCAAGAAGTGACCCTTCAACTGCAGGGGCGGACGATGACCGGTGGGAATGAAAGCACAGTCTCCTTGCACCTCCCAACCAGTGAGACAGCCATCATCATCTGTGACATGTGGGATCAGCATTGGTGCAAGACCGCTACTAAACGCGTGAAAAAGATGGCCACTCGCATGAATAAGGTGGTGAAACATGCCCGCAGCCAAGGGATCACGATCGTTCATGCACCCAGCAGTACCATGGATCACTATGCTGATCATCCCGCGAGAAAAGCAATACTGGACGCACCTGAAGCGCCAACCTCTGATTCGATCGATGACTGGTATTACCTTGATTCGTTGCACGAAGGATCACTGCCCATCGACGATAGTGATGGAGGATGTGATGATCCCAAGTCTGATTGTGTCCACTGCCAGGTGTGGAGTAAGCAGATCGGGAGTATTGAGATCGATGATGAAGATTTCATCTCGGACAGTGGTCGGGAAATCAACAACCTATTTGTTGCCAAAGGTGTCAAAAACGTGTTGCTCATGGGTGTACATACCAATATGTGTGTACTGGGAAGGTCATTTGGCATCCGGAGCTTAAGCCATCTGGATTATCAGGTGCTCCTGGTGAGAGATCTGACCGACAGTATGTATAATCCGCAGATGTACCCACACGTGAGTCATAGTGTGGGTACCGATTTGGTCATTGAGCACATCGAACAACACTGGTGCCCTACCATCACCTCCGATCAACTTTTATCCCATTTTTGAAGAAAAAAGAACATGACCATTCGACCATCTTTCTCTCCAAATGTCTGCGACTTTTTGTGCTTATTGTTCGCCCTACATCTGCTAGCTTGCCAAAGCAGTAGTGAGGCCAATCTGACCGACACCTCCATCCTTAAGGGCTGGGAAGGCAACGCCGTGCATTTTCGAATGGAGGAAGGTGCCATTGTAGCTGGCAACTTGGAAAACGCCATTCCCAACAACGAATTCTTATGCACCGAAAAATCGTATGGTGACTTTGAAATGAGATTAGAAGCCAAGCTCATTGGCCAGGGAAAGAATGCTGGCATCCAATTTCGAAGTGAGCGGATTCCAGATCACCATGAGGTCATCGGATTTCAGTGCGATATGGGTTGGACAGAAAATCGGACCATCTGGGGTTCTCTATATGATGAGTCCAGAAGAAGGACGTTCCTGCAACACCCTCCGGCCGACAGTGTGGATCAGGTCTTGAAAATCAATGGTTGGAACGAATTTATCATCAGAGCAGAAGGTCCCCATATCCAAATCTGGCTCAACGGATATCAGACAGTAGACTATACGGAGCTGACAGCCGACATCGCTCCAGAAGGAAATATCTGCTTACAAATACATGGTGGCCCGCCAGCGGAAGCATGGTATCGAGATATCGAAATCAGGGAACTGTAGTGATGACAAAGCTATGCTGACCAGCTGGGAGTGTCACCTGGTATCCCTGAATGAGCTCAGCACCAGTCACCAACTGAACTTGTTGATCCTGCATATTCTCTATCCGGTACGTCTTTGCCTTATCTACCACAAACCATTCAGGAAATTGATTGATGCGAGGCCAATCAAAGGGCAACTGAAGCACTTCCTTATGCCGCGGATAATCGAAATGGATGCCTCCCTCCCACTCACTACTGCATGTGATCGACAGCAGCAGGGCACGGTCCTTCTGAATCGCTCCAAGACCGATGTCGGGACGCCATGGAATCGCATACGTGCCCTGACTCTTCCATAGATTGTACATGATGGTGGTACGGGCAAAATTGCCATCTCCATGCCATCCTTCGATGATGCCACTAGCTTGCTGCTTGCCCCACATCACCTGCATCTCGCTGTCCATCCAGCTGGCGACCTCACCTGATTCCTCACGATTATAAAGATTTAAAGCACCTTCAATGGCATCGGCGTAGCCATCGGCAGACCCGCGCTCCCAATCGAAGTTCCGATAGTGCTGTTTTAAAATCGCTAGTGCTTTGAGGGTGGCTTGACGATAGGACTGGACAGAATCAATTTGGTACACAGTGTAAAACCCATTGAGTGTATAGCCAAAGTTGTCGGCAATACCCTCATTGATGATCTCACCGGTCCGTGGATTGACGATATTGTAAAACAGCCCGTGATCATTTCTGCCTTTCTCTAAAATTTGATCCAACATCATGTGGATAAATGGCTGATAGGCACGCTTCTTCTGTATGTCGACGTCTGCGACGGTGGCATACAATTCACAGAGACCGGATACAATCTCACAGCCATGATCGCGCAGGCGTAAAGCGGCAAGATCCCTAGTGGGATGTTGATCTCCTAGCAGATAGTAGTCCCCCAGACGAGTGGCCCAAGTCAAGTATTTCTGATGACCGGTCATCCAAAATATTCTCGACAAGATCTGCAGCATCTCACCATTGACTTCTACATTGGTAGACGGGATGGCTCCATAGGCCGTGGCTATGGGTGCTCGTTCCCACAGCTCATCCAGCATCGACAGCATCCGGTCGGACCAAGGACTTTTCCCCAGCCACTCGGTGAGGGGAAGTAGGCCATCCTTAATGTACTCCGAAGTGCCAAAAATGATATCATCGAGCACTACCTGATCATTGTTGAATGTTTTTTTCGAAAATGAATACGTGTCAGGCATAGAGCCCAGGCGCGATGTCAATCTGGTCTCTGTTTCCAGCATTTCACGCATACGTCCGTCAAAGAGTTCTCTATCGGTCAAAGCTGCCGTGAGCACCATAAAGGGATAATTGTCGGCAGCTGCATCTTTAGCATTCCAAATATCCCGATCCTGATCGAGATTGCGGGGGATCAAGCCTGTCTCCCCATCTGCCTCAGCCAACCAACCTTGCACAAAACTCACACATCTGCGGTATCCCTCGTTTGCCAGATCACCGTTTTGCTGGGCTTGATTTATTTCCTGCTCGCTAAAAGCCTGGTAGGATTCACTTGTGACATTAGACTGGCAACCGAGCCAGCAAAGAAGGGAAATTGGGATGACCAACCTGAAGAGTGGACGCAGCATAGCTTGAATATTTACTAAAAAAGAAGCCGGATCAAATGACAATCCGGCTTCAGTGTACATACTTAGTTTTCGTTCATTTATCTCTTGATCAGTTTCCGTGAAGAAACTTTACCTCCATAATCTCGCACCGTCAGTACATAGGTACCTGAGGGGAGCTCACCCAGTTCGAATCTAGCATTGACTGCCTGTACCTTACGATGCAGCAGCCGCTGGCCCGTCATGTTGTAGATCGAGATTGTACTCAACTCTGCTTGATCCAGATTTTGAATGAAGAGCGATTGCCTGACCGGATTGGGATAGTACAAAATATTATCGGTGATGAAATAATCCTCATCCACCGCTGTACCTATTTTACTAAGATCGGCACCAATGGGTTGTCCTTGATCACCAGCGGTATACGATATGGCGCTTTCAGGATATGAAAAATCATGAAGCTCTGTGTAGCGATCGATACCTTGATCCCCTACTTGTGAGTAGGTATTATCTGGCGTCAGATCAGAAAAATCCCATCCTCCCGCCTCTTCGATGGCGTTTAAAGAGGTATCAACGGCCACAGCAGATATAAAAGCTACTGGATCCGGTGGAGGATTCGCAAAACTCAGAATCTCTCTGATGTTGGTGGTGGGTGAAGCCGTCTGGCTTAAGGCGTCACTCAGTACTGGACCAAACATATCGTCTGCCCCCAGCGTCATCAGAGAATCTCCCAGCAGATCTACTGCGGGTACCGCAGCCACGATTTCATCGGTTACAAAAAAATTGTTGTTCTCAATGATGAATTCATCCGATCCTACCTCAAAGGTATCCACCTCAACTTGGTATTTGACAGCACTGGTATCATAGCCCAAAAACACCTGGTTGGCCACGATGTTATTGGTGAAGCTGATCTTATCCATCTCGCCAAAGGTCAATCCATGTTGTCCGGTGTTGTAAATCGTGTTTTGGTTGAAGATACCATTGTGCAACAAGGCACCTGAACCGTCTCGGTAGAAACGCGACGTCAAATTGTAGACCACACTATTCTCAATCCAAATGCTGTCAATGGGGTGACCTCGATTGTCCATGAAGCGTCCATTGTTAGGACTTACGGGATTGCCAATCCTATTGATGACTGAATTGGTCACAAACAGCTTAATAGAATCTGCATTGAGCCTAAATCCGGATTGACCAGCTTCTTCGATGATGCAGTCATCGACCCTAACTGTACCACCATCACCACTCATCCGGATAGCCCGGTTGATCGTATTTCCCAAGATGTCCCGACAGGTGATATGCACACCGGAAATCGTCAGATCGGCGCCAGCATCCAACCTGAAAAGTTGATCCAACGTCTCCCCGCCAGCATCTACATTGAAGAGCAAAAGTGGTCGGGCGCCATCTCCATCTTCGGCTTTGATGCGCAGATGAAATCCCCCCCAACGCATGCTTTCTGAAAGCAGGTACGGAGCATCTCTCCTTAGCACATATACGCGATCGGGATCCATGCGATCACCGGTCTCGGTCGTGTCCCCAAAGATGGTCTGGTTTAGGATGCCAACGTCGGTCGGCTCGATCACCATCTCACTTTGAGCACTCAGATAAAATGCCGAAAAGGCACATACTAATAAGGTAAAAATTCTACTCATAATCTCTTGATTTGTATTTGGTTGTCTCGAAAGGTAAGAAAAATCTTTTACTGAATAATGCAGTTTGGTTGCACGGTAAGGTACTTACTTAGAGGCAAAAAGAAAATGGAAACTGAAAGAATGTTTAAAGGAGTCAGTATTTTTGAATTTAGTAGTCGATTTACGTGTAAAGCGGATTGTCTGGATTACTTGAGTGAAATCAAGTGGAGCAGTGGATATTCATGTCGCAAATGTGGTAATGGGAAATATTGTGGGACAGCTCGATACGGAGAAAGACGATGTACCAAATGTCGTTCTGTGGAATCCCCTACTGCCCATACCCTTTTTCATAAAGTAAAATTTCCGTTGCACAAGGCATTCTACATTATTTTCTATCTAAGCACCTCGACAAAAGGAATGTCAACCTATGAATTAGCTCGAAAGTTGGACATGAATCAACCGGTAGTGTGGCGCTTTAAAACGAAGGTCATGTTAGCAATGAAATCAAGTGGGAAATATCCGATTGATGGTGCGGTGGCTGTAGATGAAACGATGATCGGGGGCAAGGTGAAAAAGCAGCGCGGCCGAAGTCAATCGACTAAAAAACAGGTAGTTGTGGCTATCCAGAAACACCCTGGCGGTGGAATCAGCAGGGCATATGCAAAGGTTATTCCCAATGCTGGCAGCAAACAGCTAGAGCCATTCTTTGACCAACATATTGACCCAGATGCAATCGTAACGACCGATAAATGGAGAGGTTACTCCCCCATTGCTCGAAAAGGAAAATATCATGTTGACCAGATCCACTCTAAAAAAGGAGAGAATTTTCCTTTGATGCATCGGTTTATTATGGGGCTCAAATCTTGGTTGAGAGGTATTCATCATCAAGTAAAATATCTACAAAAGTATCTCAATGAGTATACCTACAGGTTCAATAGGCACCTGTATAAAGACATTCTATTTCATAATCTTACCAATAGATTAATGCTTCATCCACCATGCACGATTCCAGATTTGAAATTTGTAACGTAAATGAATTATTCAGATCTTTTATTTGATTTTGAAGACAAGACCTAAGTCAGCGGTCATGCCGTAAAACTCCTCATCTCTGAGTCTTTCTGCCACACCTAGAAAAGCTCTTTCAGGTGTATTGGTAAAGTTATTGAGGTTGAACATAAGGGTCCATCGCCCCTTCTTATCCAACCGTTGCTTGAGTGCCAAATCGAAGCGGTAAAAAGCCTGGTCAAAGAAGTCCTTTTCGGGTATCTCACCTACTCCATTTTCAGAACTTCCAATACCCGGATTGCCGGGTGATAGGGCATCGCTCTGATAAATCATCGACACCCTTCCGGAGAATCCGCCGATCTCATAACCCAAAGTAATGTTTGACAGGAGGTCAGCCTGTCCCACCACAGGTCCCTCTCTGAGGGTATCGGTCACAATGGTCTGAAAAAAAATAGGCGGACCCACAAACACGGTTTCTACATCGAATAAAGGATAAAATGTCTTGGAGGTACTCAGGGTCAAATTTGCATTAAATACAATTCCCCGGAGAAAACTGCTCAGTTTGCTCAAATTGGTCTGGAAATCAAATTCCACCCCCTTCACCGTTGACACTCCATCAATATTCCGAGGTTCAGTCTTGGAATAACCCTTAAATTCATGATCAGCATCGGTGATGGTAATCCTAGCAATAAAATCGATGTTTTTTAGCTCTTTGTAAAAACCACCGATGGTAAACAATCCAAATTTATTATAAAACGAAAGGAAGGCATCACAATTCCATGCCGTCGTATGGAATAATGCGGGATTACCAACCTGCAATTCCGACTCCGCCGTATTGATGTATTCGTATGGCACGATGTTAAAAAAGTTGGGCCTAGCCAGCGTCTTGGTCGCAGCAAGCCTAACATCCATCCAATCCCATGGTTTGTACTTGAGATGAAACATCGGCAACCATTCATGATAAGTTTTACCTGCCGTTTTCGTGATCACAGTCACATCGCTGGGATCTAGCGGATTGTCGGGATCATCTTCGTTTCCGATGATGCGAAAGCTGGTGTACTCTTGCGTTGTTTCTTCATATCTGGCACCTCCGAGCAGCGTTATTTGTTTGCCGACATTTAAGGACCCCATGAGATAGGATGCCAAAATGGATTCTTTACCGTTGTAGTCTCCAGAATTAATAAATGGATCAGGTCTGTATTGGCTTCTATATCGGTCATGAAATGATCTGATTTTATCGATGTCGATATGTCCCCGGTAATGGATCTGGTCTCCAAGGGCATAGTTAGTGCCAAAAAGACCATTATAGTCTCCCACATTCACTCCCTCGACTGCAGTGGTAAACTGGTCTCTGATGGTTTGATTTCCCGGCAGAATATCATACACTCCATCGTAAAATTGATCATTGGTATAGTCACCGATGAAATTGGCCATTAAAATCTGGCCACCACTTGCTCGTAAAAACTGACTTGGTTCCTGAACTGCAGGATTCTCACCCTCTAAATAGGGACGTATAATATCACCGTCTCTGGTGCGATCCCGATCGACATCTCGATATTTTACACCCGTCTTCAAAAATCCGTTTAGCTTCTTCCCTATCTTATAATTATACTTCAGATCTAATTGTCCTGTCAGACGATCTTCAATGACCTTGGTATTGTTGTATCGACTATCATACAGGATTGTATTTTCTAGATTATGTTTAAAGGCCGAGGCCACTGAATTGATGTCACCCTCATTTTGTATCTGATCTCCGATGGCACCAATCTCTCTAAATCTGCCTCTGATTTCTTCCGGGGTATTTTGATCTGAACTTGCATAGGATCCTCTCCATGTCAAGTCGAATGAGCCCAAGTGATGGTCACCAGAAAGGGAATTGGCAAAAAGAGTGATGTGTCGCTTTCGGGCGTTGATATCAAACTCCTGATAATTATTGCCTATGCGGTAGCGCCGTCTAAATCTCAGCTCATCGCGATCTGTCTGACCGACGCTGGAGTTCAGCAATATGCTGTGATTTTTATGAAGGTCATAGTCCAGAGTGAGGCTTCCTCCATATCGATTTCTGGTTTCCAATTTATCACCCAAATTGTAATTTTCCACCGTTAGAATGGGCAAATCATTTACGTCCAGTCCTTGATATACGTAATCGGTAATGATGAATTCATTACTTCGATTGGCTCGTTGGTAATTTCCAGTAGCTACCAGCCCCAACTTGTTGTCTAAAAACCTATTGCTAAAACTGACATTGCCTCGATACTGTCCAAAGTCTTGCTTCAAATCGTTGTAGCCTGTCAGTACCCGTCCTCTCAGTCTCAATCCCTCTTCCGCTTTGGCCACCGTAAAATTCACCGTCCCACCAATGGCATCTCCATCCATATCGGGAGTGATGGCTTTAAAAAGCTCGATACCCGCCAACATGTCGGGAGATATCATGCTCAGATCCACACTGCGGTCTGACTCTTGGGTGGAGGGTAAGCGCTCTCCGTTGACAGTAATGGCATTAAATCGAGGTGAAATGCCACGCACTGAAATACGTTGGCCCTCACCCGCATCGCGATAGACAGAGACCCCCGCCAATCTACCGACCGCCTCCGCCGCATTTTGATCAGGGAGCTCTTGGAGTTTCTCCCTCGACACGACGTTGACTATTGTATTGGAATTGATCTGTTGATTGATCGCCGCCCGCTGCCCAGTCGCTTGGCCTCGCACTACCACCTCTTCCATTGTGACTCCACCCTCAGATAGCGTCACATTCAATTCCTCCTCCTCTCCGACATCGATGGTGATCTGCTGAGTCAGCGACTCGTATCCCAGATAACTAAAGGTCACTGTATAGGTGCCGGGTGGAATTTTCGGGATTCGGTAAGCCCCATCAAGTTCGGTGGTGGTGCCCAAATTCACCTCAGAAATCAAGATATTGGCAAAGGCGAGTGGCTCATTGAGTCCTCCATCGATCACACGTCCGTGCAAGACTCCCTCTTGACCAATGGCATGAGAGAAACCTGCCAGACAAACCATGGACCATAGAAGCTGTATGAATCTGTGCATGTTTAGAAAATTCAATCGTTTTGGAGATCTTAAAGATCACCATTTATAGACAGTAGACCAAGTCATTTAGCATCATTTATACGATGACAGACAGGACCGTCCAAAAGTCTCTAATGTCGCGATATGAACGATCGAGCAGGATCAGAAGTGGCGCCATGTGAAACAGCAGATCAAGACGTCTACCGCCAACACATGTCGTGCTTCTCTCTTGCCAGCCTATTTATTACCCCTTGAGATGATCTCCGTTTCTTCGGCGAAGTATTGAGCAAACTGACGCATCGAACCGGCTAATTCCTTGTTTTGTGTAGCCCGAAAATAGGTGTCTGCAAGACTGCGGAGGGTTTGATACATAAATCGATCCATCTCAACGACCTGCATCTTCTTGGTCCATAGATCGATTTTCAATGTCTCTTTCGATTGAGCATCAAAAAAGGACAGCAGCATGGCCTTGGCCGCCTGATTTTTTACCGGCTGATCACTCGCCGACCAAGAGAGTTTTTTTGGCATCTTATCCTGATCAAGGGTGATGTCAATCTCAATGGATGATTGTTTGGCACTCATTTTCTAAGGTCTTTACTCGATGATGCGTTTTCGTAATCTTGTAGCCAAGACGAACTGTAGTAGTGGATGCCTGGTCTAATCTTTTGAGCTACCTCTATCATGGCCGATGCTACCACATCGGCAGCGATCGGTTTGTTGCGTCTTAACCACCCTCCAGTATAGCGGTCGATGGTAGATCCGATACGATCGGTGATCTGCTCCCCCCACTTATTGGGTAAAGTCTCTCCTAGCAGTAAGCTGGGTCTAAAAATATGGGTACTCCAAAATTGCTGTCCTGCCACCGTTTCTTCGATCAAACCTCGAATGCGGCTAGTCGTCCTCACCCCATCTTTATCCGCTTGCTTGGATGATAGTAAGATGACCTGCCCAATGCTTGCGCTGGCTTGACGAATCATGTGGGGAAGATGACGATAGCTGCTGGCAGGAAGGGCAAACTTTCCTCCGGTATTAAAAAAAGATCGATCGTAACAGATGAAAAGATCGTCTGCTTTGAAAATCGATGGATCTATCTGCTCTATAGATGAACGGACGATCTCCACTTTGTCATGATGGTGATCTTTCATGCGCCCGCTGATCAATCGTATTTTAGCATAAGCACCATGACCAACCAGCTTAGCCAGGATATGATGACCTACATAGCCTTCACTGCCCACCAACACGGCTACTTTGTCATCTTTAGTAATTTCTGGTATCATAGTATCCGATGTAAAGATGCACTAAAATTGACTGCCGCATCATAGGAGCCCACACCTCCCATCACAAAGAAACAATTCTGCAAGCTCCTCACTGCTCATCACCATCCTCCAGAAAATTTTGCGAAATGGGCTTCACCTGCCAACCGCGTCGCTTCAAAAGTGCGATCACGCCTTTGTTTCCACCCAGGTGCCCAGCTCCAAATGCGGCAAAAAGCCTTCCTTTGGGCAGGAGCTCCTCAATGCGTGAAGCCATTACTTCATTCCGGTCGTAAAGCAATTTTCCTCTCAGATCCCTTAACTGACTTTTACCTTTCTTGTACAATCCTCTGATATCCTGTTTCTCATAGGACTGCGCCATCCCCTTCACCTGGCGTCTGAATCGACTGGGATTTCTCCCAATGCTTCTAAGATGCTGCACATGTTGTCTGATATTAAGACTCCTCATGATCTGCAATTGTGCTTCAAAAGATTCTAAGCCTGTCCTTTCCAGACCCTTTGCTGAAGCCTCCTTCCACAGATAGTGATCCAAAGACAATAGATGATCCTGCCTCAAAAGCAATTCAGAAATGGAGGCAATGATCAGGAACGGGTGCTGCTGCTTGTGCAGGGCTAAATCAAAGCCAAAGGATCTCATCAGCATCGAAGATAGCTTCTCGTATTGTCGGGTCTGAAAATACGATCTGAGGTCCCGCTCCTCAGGGAGTTGGGCTACTTCAAGCATTTCGAGCGGATTGACCTGACGAAAATCCATTTCTGCGGCATACACTGCACAAGTCTCCAGATAAGGCAACACTCTATCGACTAGGTGAAATGCACTACGATCCCGAACATGCATGGTACCAAATAAATAGGCCGCAGGCTCATCATTGTTTACGACCGACCAGAGTAAGGCATCGTTGCGATGGGCTGACTTGGACATACTATGGATCGAGTGCACACATCACAGGGTCGCGCTGATTACCATACTAATCTTGATAATCATAGGGGAGCACTTTTGACTCCTTGAGGGTAGACAGGGTCATCTGTGTTTTAATCCGCTCCACCACATCGATCTGAGACAGGTTTTTAAATAGTAAACTCTCATAGGTGGGCAGATCTTTACACACTACTTTAAGTAAGATGTCGGCCTCACCAGTGATGATGTGGCATTCCATCACTTCGTCGATATCCTGGATCTTCTCCATAAACATCTCCAGGGCATTTTCTTTCTGCCAAGCTAAGGAAACCATGACGAAGGTTTTGACATTCAACCCCAGTGCCTGGGCATTAATCGAGGAATGATAGCTGGCAATCACATTGGTGTTTTCCAATTTTTTTACGCGTTCCAGGGTTGGGGCAGGTGACAAACCTACCCGTTTACTGAGATCGAGGTTGGTGATTTTACAGTTCTCTTGTAGTATGTGTATGATCTGTAGATCGATTTTATCGAGTTTTATCTCGGACATGAATTTTAATTGAAAATGAATAATCTTGTTTACATTTTGGCAAAAATAACAACTCCCTTGTCAACTTTAGGTCATCTAAAGAATGCACTCGTACTTCATGGTCAATAATCCGGAGTAAATGATTTTTATGGGAAGACTCCACGATTTTGATAATCGGCAGCAACCTTAGAGATGGCGCTGTAAAAAGCTGCGGTTCGCAGATCCTGAATGTTGCTTTTACGGTCCATCACCTTACGTATCTCGCGGTAGGCGGTGACCATGGTTTCCTCCAAACCAGATCGCACCAGATCGATCTCCTCAGCACCCCTGGCCAGAAACTCCTTCTGCTTACCTTTGACTCTGGATCCCGTCTTCTCCTCCACGAGGTTCACCAGATTTAAATATGTCATATGGTCGAAACGTTTTTCCATCCGTCCAAAGCGCATATGGGAGAGATTCTTCAGCCATTCAAAGTATGAAACGGTCACCCCCCCTGCATTGGCATACATGTCCGGTAAGATGACTACACCCTTCTTCATGAGCACCTCTGCTGCATTGGCAGTAACAGGCCCATTGGCAGCTTCGGCAATGATCTTTGCCTTTACTCGCTTTACATTGGTCATCCTGATCTGATTTTCCAAAGCTGCAGGAACCAGCACATCACATGCTACCTCTAGTGTCTCCTTATTTTGGTCCAGATTATGACTGCCGGGAAAATCTAGTATCGACCCGGTTTTCTTGCGATATCGCAGTAGTTTGTCTATATCTATGCCGGACTCTGCATAGATGGCACCCTCCAATTCTGATACACTGATGATCTTCATCTCTCCCTCGAGTTGTGCGATCCTGCCAGTGTGGTATCCGACGTTCCCCAAGCCTTGAATCGCCATGGTCTTGCCTTGCGTACCCAGGTCTAGCCCCACCCGCTTCATCATCGATCGATCATTGAGCAATTCTCTGATGGCATAATAGACGCCGCGACCGGTTGCTTCCTCCCGGCCCCGAATACCATTCTGCCCAACAGGCTTTCCGGTCACACAAGCTGCTGCATCGATTTCTCCGGGTTGCAACACTTGGTAGGTATCATAAATCCAAGACATCTCGCGAGATCCAGTACCATAGTCTGGTGCCGGCACATCAATACCAGGGCCGATGAAATTTCTCTTCAGCAATTCAGCGGTATACCGACGAGTAATCCGTTCTAATTCACTAGCATTGTAGGCGCGTGGGGAGACCCGTACACCCCCTTTGGCACCACCAAAAGGTACATCTACCAAGGCACATTTGTAGGTCATCAGCGCCGCTAGGGCCATTACTTCTTGTTGGTTCACCTTACTGCTGTAGCGAATACCTCCCTTAGTGGGTGTCCGGTGATGGCTATGCTGTACCCTAAATCCGTCGATGACCTGTACTTCTTTGCCAATCTTGACAGGAAACTGCACATAGTAAACGGAATTGCAAAGTTTTATTTGTTGCAGCAAGCCCTGTGAAAACTTCGTGTGCGCTGCAGCCTTATCGAAGTTCTTTTGCACACTTTCATAAAAATTTGGTTCCTTACTTTTCATCTGGCATTCTTTTTTCCAGGGATTTTATTTTTCGATCGATGCGATACAGGTAGATAGATAGGCCCAAGAATATCGTAACCACCACAGCCACAACAACATACATTTTACCCATTTGTTGAAAAAAATCAACCCTGCCATCAGCCGCCATGACATCGATGACACTGGCAAGGAGCATCATTGAGATGATCCACTTCTTCGCTCTGAAAGGTTTATATATGCTCATACTTTATTCATCTAACATCCTAAAGAGAGTCTCTCAGTCGTAACAAACGCCAGGAAATATTTGACATCCAGCAACCAAAAAGAATCCATCCTATGATAGCCGGATAAAACACCATGCGCATGGTATTGTCAAGATCCTCTGATCCGAAGGCTGGATTACCTCCACTGCCTGGATGTAAGCTGTCCGTCATCCTCGGTATGATGTATAGCAACGGTATCAGCATGCAAAAAGCGAATACATTGTACACTGCTGCAAAACGCCTAGCCACATCGGGATCTGAGATCGAGTTTCTTAAGATAAAATAGGCTGCATATATCAGCATGGCAATGGCCGACATATTTTGCTTCACATCGAAGCTCCAATAGGCTCCCCATGTGTTTTTAGCCCAGATGGCACCGGTAACGATACCCAGGATTCCCAACAACGTGCCCACTGAGGCAAAGCCCAACGCCTTGTGATCGCATTTGAGTTCTTTAGTGCGGATGTACCGAATGCTCTGAACCATCGAAATGCCAAAAATCACCATCATGGCAAACCATAGGACCACATGGTAGTAGGTGTTGCGTATGGTCTCAGCTAAGATATTGCGAAAGGGGAAGTGAAAGGACACCGGCATCTCTGTGGTGGTAATCAGGGCATCCCATTTACTGAGATCATTGCCTGAGTCATCGTTGCCAGTCACAAAGAAGGCACCTGGTAAGATCGCATGACCATCGTGCGGAGTGTAGGTGATCATCGACAGGCTATTGATGGTGTCATTCCCAGGCAAGGAATAGGGCAATTGAAAGGTAGCTACCAGGTGTCTGCGATCCTCGATCGAAATTTGGTCAGCCAGTATGGCATCATTGCTTTGCTTTAGCCACACCTGGGTCTGGCCTTCCGCAAAATGGGTATTGTACCCGGTAATCTTGATGCTGACTTCCGTCCCATGCCTGGCATGGCTGGGCGATACGCTT
Source organism: Saprospiraceae bacterium (assembly GCA_965223025.1). Lineage (GTDB taxonomy): Bacteria > Bacteroidota > Bacteroidia > Chitinophagales > Saprospiraceae > JABDMH01. The sequence continues at coordinate 1,179,077 of CBDCVP010000023.1, read as the reverse complement.
ACTAGTCCGGGACCCAAAGGTACCAGCAAGCCAGCAGTGAGCGAGTAAATGATCAACAGTGCTCCCAGTAATTTCCACCACAATCCATCAACAACCATGGAGAATCTCACGCTTTATTCCGTCCTCAATAGTACGAAAATCAAGCATGACACAAGGGGATAATTAATCACTAACCCTGCACAGAATGGGAACTTATGGGCACATGTATGAAGTGAGGCCTTCGCAGTGCACATCATAGTCCTTCGCCTTCACATCGTTGCCCTCACGACACCCCTGGGATCAGTAAGCCCATCCTCTATCTGGCCCTGGAGCTCCCATAAAAACAAACCATGATCATGACTAAAGGGCAATCTTGCCCAGGGATTGCTGAGCCCTTTTGGAACTCCCGAGCCCTCTTGACACACCCGGGATCAGTAAGCCCATCCTCTATCTGGCCCCGGAGCTCCCACAAAAACAATCCATGATCATGACTAAAGGGCAATAAATACTCAGGGATTGCTGAGCCCTCATGGAACACCTGAGCCCTCATGACACACACCTGGGATCAGTAAGCCCCATCCTCTACTGACTCTGGAGCACCCACAAAAACAATCCATGCGTCATAACTAAAGGTCAACACTGCCCAGGGATTGCTGAGCCCTTTTGGAACTCCCGAGCCCTCTTGACGCACCTGGGATCAGTAAGCCCGTCCGCAATCTGGCCCCGGAGCTCCCACCAAAAAAACAAACGATGATCATGACTAAAGGGCAATCCTGCCCAGGGATTGCTGAGCCCTTTTGGAACTCCCGAGCCCTCTTGACGTACCTGGGATCAGTAAGCCCATCCGCAATCTGGCCCTGGAGCTCCCACAAAAACAAACCATGATCATGACTAAAGGTCAACACTGCCCAGGGATTGCTGAGCCCTCTTGGGATTGCTGAGCCCTCTTGACGCACCTGGGATCAGTAAGCCCATCCGCAATCTGGCCCTGGAGCTCCCACAAAAACAAACCATGATCATGACTAAAGGGCAATCCTGCCCGGGGATTGCTGAGCCCTCTTGGAACTGCTGAGCCCTCTTGACACACACCTGGGATCAGTAAGCCCGTCCGCAATCTGGCCCCGGAGCTCCCACCAAAAAAACAAACGATGATCATGACTAAAGGGCAATCCTACCTAGGGATTGCTGAGCCCTTTTGGAACTCCCGAGCCCTCTTGACACACCCGGGATCAGTAAGCCCATCCTCTATCTGGCCCCGGAGCTCCCACAAAAACAATCCATGATCATGACTAAAGGGCAATAAATACTCAGGGATTGCTGAGCCCTCATGGAACTCCCGAGCCCTCTTGACACACCCGGGATCAGTAAGCCCATCCTCTATCTGGCCCCGGAGCTCCCACAAAAACAAACCATGATCATGACTAAAGGGCAACACTGCCCAGGGATTGCTGAGCCCTTTTGGAACTCCCGAGCCCTCTTGACGCACCTGGGATCAGTAAGCCCGTCCGCAATCTGGCCCCGGAGCTCCCACCAAAAAAACAAACGATGATCATGACTAAAGGGCAATCCTGCCCAGGGATTGCTGAGCCCTTTTGGAACTCCCGAGCCCTCTTGACACACCCGGGATCAGTAAGCCCATCCTCTATCTGGCCCCGGAGCTCCCACAAAAACAATCCATGATCATGACTAAAGGGCAATAAATACTCAGGGATTGCGATGCCCTCATGGAACACCTGAGCCCTCATGACACACACCTGGGATCAGTAAGCCCCATCCTCTATCTGGCCCCGGGAGCTCCCACAAAAGCAATCCATGCATCATAACTAAAGGGCAATATCAGCCCAGGGATTGCTGAGCCCTCAAGAGGTTTGTCGAGCCCAAATCATTCTCGCCATAAAAAAGGGTAGAGTAGCAAAAGCAATCCGATGATCAATAGGTCAATCGCAGCAAGCATCAAGACATCAGACTTTGCCATAGCCCAGGTCAGGGGCCCAAGAGATTTGATGGAAAGTCGAATCAATGGAAGGAGCAATGGAATGATCACCGGCAAGCTCAAAATCATCATGAGCGTATTGGCCTGTCTAGTGTGACTGGCAATGGATGATACGAAGGTGAAATTGGCGGCAATGCCAATGACACCCATCAATATCGCTAAGCCAAAATACCGGTTGGACAGGACAGGATAACGTGTTGTAATAGAAAAAACTAGAACACTCAATATGCTGATTATCAATAATATAATAATATTATATGCAAGTTTTGCTATAATCATACTATAGGGATCACTTAAAGTATAATAGTATAGTCTGCGACTGCCGTCCTCCTGAGCAAAGGATTTCAGCACGGCATTGACAGATGCAAAGAGCACTACAATCCAATATAGGGTGATCCAAGTCCTTCCATCCATCTCTCCGAAGGACAGATATATAATAAAAACAGCAGAGAACACGTACAAGAATATACTTCCGATGCCAAACTTCTGTCTCAGATCAAGACGCAAATCCTTTCTAAAATGGAAGAATATGTACTGAAGCATGTGGTTAGTCAGATTTTGGTCAAAGATAGGATCCACATTTTAGGTATAGACTTATAAATACAATCGGAATGATAAAGTAATAGAATGCAAGCCGCAAACAAGTACATATATAAATATTATTATATGTTTAACATCCAAATATTCTGTTTTTTAGACTATATTTGATCAAAATCTAAGGTTTTATAAACATGCTGCTGACACTTGTACTGACTGCTGCGCTTGGCCTGCTAAATCCAACTGTACACGATAATTTTCTTTACCATCATGCAGTCAAAGTACGACCTGGCGATGGCCCCATCAAACTTCTCCAGCGGTATGATCTAGGCCATCATCCCTGCGACCTGGCTTCTTTCTATACCCTGAATAATCTCGCGAAAGGCGATGTTCTCTATACAGGAAAAAAATACAAACTTCCCGTCTTGATCTACAAGTACAATGGTACGAGTATTCGGTCGACCATCAATGACGATGACTACCAGAAAGCGGTACGCATCCAACGATACAATGAATGGTTGAAAGCAAATGGTCTGCGAAAAACTCATTATAAGGACAGCAAGATTTTATGGGTACCCTATCATGAGCTTCACTGTGAGGGGCAACCATCCAAGACCGCCAAGACTACTCGCCCGTCAACAACGAAAGGACGCTCTTTTCCCATTTTGGGCAAAACCAATTCTGTGGTCACAGCAAAATCACAGGCATTAAAAGGCAAGGTCTTCTACCTTATGGCAGGACATGGTGGACCAGACCCCGGCGCCGTAGGGCATAGAGGCCGCCATACTCTATGTGAAGATGAATATGCTTATGATGTCACACTACGCTTATTTAAGTTGCTCATCGAACACGGTGCCGAAGCCTATATGATCATCGAAGACCGAAACGATGGCATTCGAGATGAAGAGATCTTGGATTGTGACCACGATGAAACCTGCCATGGGGCAAGTATTCCCCTCAGTCAAAGATTGCGACTCAAGCAAAGAGTAGATCATGTCAACCAGCTGTATTATCATCACCGAAAAAAGGGAATAAAAGATCAGACCTGCCTATCCATACATGTAGATAGCAGAAGTGTAAATCATCGCCAAGATGTATTTTTCTGTCATTATCCTGAGAGCAAAATCAGCAAGAAACTAGCCGCGAAACTGCAATCCACCTTCGCAAAAAAATACAAAAAGTATCGACATGGAGGCGGCTACCTGGGACGTGTGTCAGCAAGAGGTGATCTGTACGTCTTAAAAAACACCGTGCCTAAGGCCATCCTGATCGAACTGGCCAATATCCAAAACAAATCTGACCATCGGCGCATCGTGCGACCATCCAATCGGCAGGCCTTGGCTAAGTGGATGCTGGAGGGGATCATGAGCGACTGACCGAAGCCATCATTTCAGATAAAGCAACTGGCAACCTCGCAGGTCGCTATCATTCATTCTTCCTGCAATGGCAAACCTGCCATCAGATCGTAGGATGCCCAGATCTGCCGTAGCAATGAAAGCACATGTGTCAATGTTGGCCAGATCAATGACATGCAGTGCTCCGGATTTGCCAATGACAGCCTTGCACATAGGGTCATTAATCTCCTTAACTACGACCTTCATCAGGTTGCCAGGCCTATACCATTCTCCATCCTTGCTATACCCCTGTGAAAGCAGCTCTGTCATGCCATATTCACTAAAAATATGATTCGATGTAAATGCTTCAGACAACCTACTATGCAGCTCTGATTTGAGCATTTCTTGTACACGACCTTTCATACCACCGGTTTCAATAACGTGGCCATGCGGAGCCAAAGGAATCTTATATGCCGTAACGAAATCCAACAACGCATAACTTACACCGAAAACGTAAAACGGTGTGCTGTCACGGTTGCATCTATCGATCGAAGCAGCCAGATCTCTGAAGTTATGTAGGAAAAACCCATTGAGCGGGTGAGCAGCATGATCCATAAATGCCTTAACCATACTCACCAGCGAACTGTCTCCAGCCTCTAGGTAGTGGGGTAACAATGCCAAAAAAACGACCTGATCCAGATGGTGGAAATGCCGCTGAAAGGTGCTCTTCGCCAGGTCATGATAATGACTTAGTGACCTCACTAAATGCTTCGACCTCAACGCATTTGATGTGGTGCCGGAGCTGTAAAAGCAAGTCTCCGGCTGCCAAGATCCAGTCTGCACTGTCCGGTACTTAAAAACCTCAATCGGAAGGAATGGAATCTGATCAATGGCATGAACGCCTTGTGGATCTAGCCCCACCAATTTCAAAAATTGACGGTATACAGCATTGTACTTGGCCTGAAACTTGAAGAGCTTCACAGCCAAAGCATCGAAATCATCGATCTCGTGGTCTCTGACCTCTTGAAGCAGAGATGACCTTTGTTGGTCATAGGTCATTGTTGCCTGATTTTTCTATCTTCATTAGAACCAAGTTCCACATAAATTCGTTTTGTTAGGGATATGCCACGCAGTATTTTCTACATTCTTCTGCTTTTTGTCATAGGGTCTTGTATCAAACCTCCTGAATACCCTGATATACCTGAGCTGGAACTCATGGGACTTTCATCCGACACGATGCGACAGAGCTCCCTGAATGAAGATTCCATCATCATTTTCCTGTCCTTTACCGATGGCGATGGAAACATCGGAAGCGACGATAGCCTCAATGTATTTGTGACGGATCTACGCGATGATTTCCTTGCTCACCGATTTCGCATGCCAAAGATACCACCTGAAGGAGCCAATAACGGCATCACCGCTGAATTGAACATTACTGTTTATACCACCTGCTGCGTCTACGAAAACGGAGATCCTCCCTGTACACCTTCTACATCGACTCCTACCAGTAAAATCTCCTACGGCATACATATTACAGACAATGATGGTAATAAGAGTAATGTGGTAGAGACACCACCCATCACCCTCCTATGCCAGTAGCTTGCCAGGCATTATAGGTTTGACCCACTCAGCATGCTCAGAAAGGGACTCGCATTCATGACGATCTTCCAGCAGTCGTCTACTTGCAGCCCGTACTCCGTCTACATGGCACCCTCAGGTGTAATCCAGATAAGGATTTTGAGCGACTAAATGACAGCATCGTGCGGAATCAGAGATTGCTTTTCAACAGTCATTCAAGACAGCCTTTGCCTCTTCCACCGTTCGTTTGCTATTACCGATGAAAATCTGATCATCAATGATCAACACCGGCCTTTTCAGGAAGGTATACTCCTGCAATATTAAATTCCGGTAGTCCTCCTCAGTCAGTGAGCGCAGATGCAAGTCTTGAGCTCGAAATTTCCTGGCTCTTCTGCTGAATAACTGCTCATATGATCCCGCCCTCTCCTTCAATTCGTCTAGCTGAGCCGGCGTTATCGACTCTCTTTTGATGTCCTGAAGGATGACACCCTCATCGAGGGACAATGCTTCCATAATCCTCTGACAGGTACTGCACGAAGAGAGGTAATAAAACTTCTTCATATGTTGACAATCAGGAATTTGCGTTTCGGTGGTCGGCAAGAAACTTCTCGAGGCCTATTTCAGTTAAGGGGTGATTTAGGAGCCCCAAAATGGAAGAGAGCGGACAGGTCACTACATCGGCTCCAGCTTTAGCCGACTCTACGATGGCCAATGATGAGCGTATGGAAGCGGCCAGTATTTCCGTTTCAAAGCCCTGGATCGCGTAAATCTCTGCAATGTCGCTGATTAATGTCATGCCGTTCCAATTGAGATCATCCACACGGCCGATAAATGGACTCACATACGTCGCACCCGCCTTTGCTGCAAGCAATGCCTGTCCGGGTGAAAAAATCAAGGTGCAATTGGTTCGTATACCGTCATCCGTCAACCTCCGCAGTGCCTTTACACCGTCTTTGATCATAGGAACTTTCACAACGATATTGGGTGCCAATTTCGCAAGTCTTCTACCCTCTTCAACCATACCCTCCACATCGGTCGAAATGACTTCGGCGCTCACATCGCCATCTACGATCTTGCATATGGCCTGATAATGCTTATCAATCTCTGTGACTCCAGATATGCCTTCCTTTGCCATCAGAGATGGATTGGTCGTCACGCCATCAAGTACTCCCAACTCTTTGGCTTCCGCGATCTGTGCCAGATTGGCGGTATCTACAAAAAATTTCATATGATTTATATTTCGCTGTTTGGAGTCCAAAGGTAAATTTTCCCTACAAAAGAAAATGCCGAGATGTACGTGCACCTCTATTTAGTGGAAGGTGTGGCACATTTGCAAAATCCTATTACATTTGCAGCTGAGTGAGGATCATACGATCAGCTCCCTCTGAACTCCCCCAGGGCAGAAATGCAGCAAGGGTAGGAGGTTGTAGCGATCGGTATGGTTTCTCACTCTTTTTTTATTGAGATTGCTTCCCAATGACTAAATAATGTCCATGGTCTGCTAGCAGGCCATAAGGTGGTGGTGGTGAGCGCTTCCTTTCTCACCGGATGGATAAAGTGCATGGAAAAACAGTGTAGTGCGATGGAATGCCGGTCTAAGGGTGCACCACCATACTTGACATCTCCCAAAATAGGACAGCCGATGGATTGCATGGCTACCCTTATTTGGTGAGACCTGCCAGTCAACGGCGAAACTCTAAGCAAGTACTTACTCTTTGTCTCACCCATCAGTTCGTAATGGGTAATTGCGCGCTTCGCCCCAGCGGTGCTTGAACGGTGGGACTTCACCGTGTTCGATGTACGGTCCTTGATGAGCCATTGCTCAATCACCCCCGCTGAAGCAGGTGGACATCTTACGGTGATGGCTAAATAGGTCTTGTCGATGTCTCCATCTGCAAACATCCGATTCATGCGAGTCAGTGCTTTGCTGGTACGAGCCAAAACCAAAGCTCCGGAGACGGGCCGATCCAATCTATGGCACAATCCCAAAAACACCTTGCCGGGCTTACCATACTTCTCTTTGACATACAGTTTGGCCATGTCCACCAACGATGGGTCACCAGTTTTGTCACCCTGGCATAGAGTGCCCGCAGGCTTATCAATGACCAGCAAATGATTATCTTCGTAAATGGATCTAATATCGATGTGGTGCAAGGTATAAGCCGATTAGTATGAAGCGAAAGGGATCTGATCATTTGGCTTGAGAAAGCAAATCCAGAAGTCCTTTGGAAGCAATATAAGTGATCTCAATGAAATCGTTACCCCACTGAATCAATGTTTTAGGTGTCAGACCTTTTTTCGAGTTTGGATCAAACCAAGAGTACGAATATCACTGAACAAATGCCGACTTAAATCATGGAACTAAGTCTTGGACTCTCACCATGTCCCAATGACACCTATATTTTCTATGCCCTTCTCCATAAGGCCATTGATACTGAGGGCATCACCTTCATACCCCATTTTGCCGATGTTGAGGAGCTCAACCACAAGGCCGAGCATGAGGAGTTTGATGTCACTAAGATAAGCTACCATGCTTTCCTCTATCTAACGGCGTCCTATCATCTGCTGGACTCCGGTGGTGCGCTTGGTAGGGCATGCGGTCCACTGTTGATCGCCCGTGAGCCCATGTCCATTACCAAACGATGCAAAGTTGCCGTGCCAGGTATAAAAACCACGGCCAACTTTCTACTGGATTATTACCTTCCCAATGGCGTGAATAAAGAGGTCTTGCGCTTTGATCAAATAGAAAGTGCCGTCAGCAGTGGTCAAGTCGATGCTGGTGTCATCATTCATGAAAATAGATTTACCTATTTGGATCATGGGCTAGTATCCCTACAGGACTTGGGACAACACTGGGAAGAATCGACAGGCTGTCCCATTCCTCTCGGAGGAATCGTAGCTCACCATCTTATACCCGTCGAGATACGATCAGTCATCAACCGACTCATCTTTCGCAGCCTTACCTATGCCCACGAGCACAGGGACGAGGTCATACCCTTTGTCAGACACCATGCTCAAGAGATGCAGGATGAAGTCATGTGGCAGCACATAGAGCTCTACGTCAACGAATTCAGTCTAAGTCTTGGAACGGAAGGACAGCGGGCTGTTTGCAAGCTCTTTGATACCGCCGTAAAACTTGGAAGGATCCCGGCGTACGAGTCACCATTCGCTGATCGTTCCCACTCGAGCTAGCTTCTGGGTGCATACTGACCTTTTCATCGGCCTACCTCATGCCAACATCCTTGCCTGTCCCAGGCATTCTCACTCGCTCATGAACGACATCCCACTATCCTCAAGTACCTGGCCAGCCTATTCAGCGAGCACTGTGATCTACGGGGTATATCAGCCCTTAATGAATTACAATTTTCTTTAACTTATTGATAGCTGAAAAAAAAACGTTTACATATTGTGCTTTTTTATAATTTGTTTTTTATATTTGCCTCGGTGTAAGTTTTGGTTATTAAATAATCAATCGGTTTTTGCTCGTGAAAAGTCACGAGCTTTTTTTTTGTCCCGTTGCAGCACTCGATCAAACCTCTTGATTTCTGTGAATAATGCCACCTCAGCAAGGCCCATTTGCACCATAAAAGGTGGGGGCATCCACTGAATCTCCATCTCCATCAGCCCTGTCCTACCACTACTTATTTCTATCTTCAATGCCGTAAGATCACAGATGATTTACTTTACATTTGTTTGAAATTTTGCTAAATTGAAGGCATGATTGTGAAGTCATCACATCGATTATCAATTTTTCTTAATCTTCCAAAAGTTTAGACTGCTTATGAATATTTCATTTGATGAACTCCGTCGTGTAAAGCACAGCTTGCCTACCGGCAGCATTGGTAGAATTGCCAATGAGTTGTCCGTGCCTGAGCAGACGGTTAGAAACTATTTTGGCGCATCAAAGTATGGTGAGGGAGATCCGGCTTCCAGGCATATTCAACCAGGTCCTGATGGCGGAATTGTACATTTAGAGGATACAACCATCCTTGATTTGGCTCGACGCATCATAGAAGAAAGCCATAACTCTTAAGCATTTTATTTAGAGACTAATACATCAATTCAATAGAAAAACCATTGAAGGCTATCCTGAGGGATAGCCTTTTTGATTTCTCACCATCATTTCATTCTCATAAGGCTCCCCAGATTGCACAATCCGATACTGCTTGATGAAAATTTTACTGAGGTGCTCGACTTGTTGGAAGGCACTAAATCACATCTGTTTATCACAGGCAGGGCAGGTACCGGCAAATCGACCCTACTGGATGTGTTTAGAAAGACAACCAGCAAGAGGGTTGTAGTCGTAGCTCCAACCGGTGTAGCGGCGCTCAATGTAAAAGGACAAACCATCCATTCCTTTTTTGGATTTGCCCCTCGGTTGATCAATGCTGCCGACATACAGAAGAGTAAGAGGCCTTCCATCTTCAAAGCAATGGAAGTCCTGATTATAGATGAGGTATCCATGGTGAGAGCGGAAGTTCTTGACCACATTGACTACGCCCTGAGGTTGAATCGCGGGATAAATGATCTCTTTGGAGGTGTGCAAATCGTGCTTATTGGGGATCTTTTCCAGTTGCCACCTGTGGTTGCTACTTCCTATGAAAAGCGATACTTTCAGACCGTGTATGAAAGCCCCTACTTTTTTTCCGCCAAAGTTTTTGACCGCGGTTTCGAACTGGAAACCATTGAAATGCGGAAGGTTTACCGGCAAGAGGAGAAGAGATTTGTCGACATCTTAGACAGCATACGAAGTGGAGATATCGACGCAGATATCCTGGACGAACTCAACGCACGTCATCAAAATCAATCTGTCGTTGGACCATCATACATCACCCTGTCGGCCAGAAATCATGTTGCCGCCTCCATCAATCAGCGAGAACTAAACACATTACCGGGAATTCCGCATCGCTACCAGGCTACCATTTCCGGTCAATTCAATCCACACTTCTACCCCACTGAGACCATACTCTCCTTAAAGGAAGGCGCTCAGGTCATGTTCGTTAGAAATGACCAAAAGAGGAGATTTGTGAATGGGACCATAGCCAAGATAAAGAGCTTGCAAAAGGATCAGATCGTAGTGAGCATTCCACGCAATGATCAGCTCATAGATGTTGAAGTGGACAGGTATGAATGGGAGATTCTCAAGTACCGCAGTGATGGAAAAGATGGCATCACAGCAGAAACTGTGGGCTCCTTCCAGCAATACCCCTTGCGACTGGCATGGGCGATCACCATCCATAAGAGCCAGGGCAAAACGTTTGATCGCGTGCAGATAGACTTGGGTGCCGGTGCCTTTGAGCATGGACAAGCCTATGTAGCTTTAAGCAGGTGCCGCACCTTGGACGGTATACAACTCATACATCCCATCCGCTATCAAGACATACTGGTGGATGAACGAATCGCAGATTTCTATCAACGGATGAAGAGGTGGTGACTACTCCTAGGAGGGGATGATCAGTGAAAGTCGAAGGCCTCTTAGCAATGTCTCAGTGCCATTTATTACCAGGCAATAGGAACTCATAGGGGCATTCCCAGCCTTCCACGAGAAAATGACTTTCTGCTATGAAAGTTCATTTCAGACTTCACTTCTTAGTGTACTTTTCTTATTTTTCACCATAGTATTTGATACCTCGACAGTTAAATCCCAGTCTGATGACATCGAGACGAAAACGACGCAAAAAAATCAATGAGAAAAAGCAGGAACGCAAATTTTTTACCATTGTGATCATTGTGACATTGATCCTCATTCTATTGGGATACATCTTTTACACATCCAGTTAACAGCATTTTTGTGCAGCGTCAAGGACCATATCTCATGACGTCCGCTCAGATGCCACCATCGCCCAAATATTTCTCTATTTAGTTGCAGGAATCTTGTTGCAAAACATCCATTCTTATCGAGCGGAGCAAGTCTACCAAAGGATGAATGGCAATTTCAATATCCGGATCAAAGGTGATCAGATGCGATCTTGAGTTGGTGACCACTTCAATATATTCAGCACCCTGATCGTGACAGTCGGGACAACCATAGACCGAATCTAAGGCGAAGAATCGCTCATCCACAAGTCCACTTGCCTCCCGCCAAATCGATGCATCAGCAGGCAGTACGCATTCGAGGTCGGGCAACGTATCCATCCTGGTTGCTTTTCTCTCGAGAGTGGTGGTACTTGGCGTGAGTGTGACACTCTGCTCACAATATCCGGCACAAAATCCGTACCTGGTACCACTTTTGATCCACAGAGTTGAGTTGGGATCTACCCGATCTTTTGCACATGAGGCAAACAAGATGAGGAGAGCTATAAGAATTCGTTGATGCATTGGTTGGACTACTTGTAGTATGATGGACGCCCTTTGCCGCACCAAGGTTTGGCAGAAGTGCCTATTTTAGCGGTTCTTTAACACCAGTAACGTCATGAAACTCAACTTAGATATAAAAAAGCCCAGCAGCAAGGAGTGGATCGAAGCGGTTATGACTGATTTCGATGCATTTTTGCAAGATCATGCAGATTGTGAGCGCAAAGCGTCAGCTATGGCGATGAGTTTTGTGGCAAAATATCCGGACCGGGTCGAAATCATCCCCGAGCTTATCGAGACTGCCATTGAAGAACTGGAGCACTTTCAGCAAGTATATCAGATCTTAGCCGAACGAGGTAAGACTCTCCTGCACTCCATTGGTGAGGATCCCTACGCCAAAGCTCTGGTCAAGCTATGTCACTCTGGCCGTCGGGAAAGGTTTCTGGATCGGCTCCTCATTGCATCCGTCATGGAAACTCGTGGTGCCGAGCGTTTTAAGATGGTCTCTGATGCGCAGGATGACCAAAGACTTTTTCGCTTCTACAAGGATCTTTGGACGTCGGAGGCAAAGCATGGGCACATCTTCGTCAAAATGGCCCTTCACTACTTTGATGAAACCGAGGTCTATGACCGTCTTGAATGGTGGTTGGACCGTGAAGTAGAAATACTTGATGGGCTTGAGATCAGGGCAGCACTGCACTGAGTCACTTTTGTCTTGGCACAAGTAGGTCGAAGCAGGGATTTGTCAAATGACATCCAGCAACAATCTTTCAACGCCGGGATTGATCAACCCAGCGATACCATTGCAGCAGATCCCAGGCTTCTCCTCCGGCAATCTCAGGATCAATCAACTGGGCAAGTTGAGAGGCAGGTTTTAAGACGGGAAGATCGGGGTACCATGATCGGCAGAAGTGCAAGTATTTCATCAGCTGAAAAGCATTGAACCGCTGGAAAAATCGATTTTTGAATGTAGAGCTGTTACTCGTCTCCTTTTTTATCTCCTCAAACTTCGAAATCCATCCTCCCTGCAGGAAGAACGACTGGAGAGGATCTGGCAAGCCCTGACACCATCGCTCCACATCGCGGGTTTTATACAATACATCCAGCCTATGCTCTAGTCCATCCAGGGTCAAGATGGGTTTTAGATGATAGGTGAGCTGTGCTGATCCCGATAGGATCTTGCCTACAGCCCGTCCTGTTCCAAATGGTACTCTGTGAGATGGTCTTCCTTGGGGATACACTGTCGTAGTAAGCACCTCGCCAAATCGTCCCACGGCGATGAATTTATGAAGGAAGTAGAAGTCCTCTCCCGCTTTGCGCGAATTCATCCCTCCCATTTTTTGGTAGCCGGCTGCAGTCACCGCCATACTAGAACCAATGGTATGGTACGCAAATGGGAGCTGCATATATCGCTGAGCATTGATAAAATAACGCAGATGCAGCTCATAGTCGATGATGGCCTGGCGTTCATGCTCATCTGATGGCATCGGATGCTCGAAATAAATACCTGCGGCCTCAAACATCTTGCCCTTAAAAAACTGAAAGATCTCACGAAAATAGTTTGGTGCACAGGTACAGTCAGCGTCGAGATTAACGATGATTCCGTCCTTTCCTATCTGCTGAAAACGCCGGAGGGCTTGATCCATCCCGATCTTGCGTGCCAGGCCCACACCAGCCTTCCTGACAGGGAGCATCACTCTGGTAGCATGCAGCGCAAAATCTCTACGACCATATCGCTGGGCAAATGCACGACAGGTCGAAAGTGACTCACTATTCATTTTCACTGCTGACTCTTGCGCATCCTCCGGTTGGTTGATCACCACCAGCACCTCCACGGAGAGGTTCCTTCGGTCGCAGCTATACAAACTGTGCAGGGTATCCACCAGATGGGGCTCAGCATAGGCCGGGATCACCACGATGATGTCCAAATTCTCCGGAGGCGCAGTCATAGCTCCCGACGAATCATTTTCGAAGGTGTGGTCATAGGTCGAGACGTCCATCTGAGCATAAACATAAGGATGATCATCTAATTATTAGTTCGCCCGAACAAGTCCACTCCAAAAAGGTGTCCAAATCAAAAATCGCTCTTTTGGCAATCTTTGCACTTTTCTCAATCGGCTGATAATCAGGCATCACCAATTTCACAAAAGCGAATCTCATCCCAATCAGTCCATTTTGTGAAGTCGGCACTTTCCGCTGGGCTCAGTGGTTCCCGAAGGTCCTTGCACCTATTGAATAACGTAAGCAACCCCAACCAACATGCTAACATGTCCGTAGGTTAACCAGCCAATGAACCGAAAGGTCAGTCAATATTAAACATACCAGCAGGCCAACGGGCCAAGGCAAATGGACAAAAGTGTATTATTGCAATCAGCTCATTTCATGAATACCTTAGTCGAGACACAATACTTTCCCACGCAAGCCTTCTTCGGATTTCTGCTAGCAGGGCCTCTGATCATAGAGCAACACGAGCACTACCAAAAGAGGTCTTTCAGAAATAAGTGTATGATTCAGCATGCAGGATCGATTCAGATGCTCAGTGTACCCCTGGTCAAGGGAAAACATCAGGGACAAAACATAACCGAAGTACAAATATCCTATGACCAGCCTTGGTTTAGGCATCACCTGCAGGCAATTCGCAGCGCGTATGGCAAAGCACCCTACTTTGGACACTACTTTCCTGTGATCGAAGAACTCATCTTGAAAGAAGAAAAATACTTGTTCCGTCTCAATGCCTTAATCATCGAGGTGGTGAAGCAGCAACTACAGCTCGAACAACCCATCCTGTACACTTCGAGCTTCCAAGCACACAAGATAGATGAGAGGGATATGCGCGGTATCATGACGCCCAAAAATTATCACCAAGTGAAGGCCTATCAGACCTATCCCCAGGTTTTTTCAGAGAGGCATGACTTCATACCAAACCTCAGTATCTTGGACTTGCTTTTTTGTTGTGGGCCCGAAACACGGGCTATCCTTGCGAAACTCTCCCTATGAACACAAAATTTCTGATGAGATATTCATCCGGACAGCCAGCGAAATCGCCTATGGCAATCGTCGCTGACGGGCAACCTCATGGTAATATTTGAGAAGGTCATGGCTCGTCACGATGCCGATCAGGGTTTTACCATCTACTACCGGTAGACAGTGAAAGATATTCTCAATAAAGACCTTGGCTGCTTCACCAATGGACTCATCTGGTGAAATCGTGCTCACCTGTTTCTGCATGATCTCCTTAGCGATCAGAGCATTGAGGAAATTAGCATTGGCCTTTTTCGACCTGGGTGTCGCGAATCTGGTGAATTGGTCTAGCAGCATGTGATAATCCAATTTACTGATGATTCCGACAAGTTTACCCTGATCGCCAAGTACCGGCAAATGGTGAATCTGGTGAGTGTCAAAGATCTTCTGCACCTCGGTACATATCGTATCTTCGCGCACAAAGATGATATCTCTGGTCATGATTTGAGCCACCTTAATCTCCTCCATACCCAATAAATCTGATGATAAATCGAATTGCTGAATATCAAACCGTCCATGATATGGTGCATTCACCACATTCCACAAGCATCACTCCATACCTCATGACACGACAACGTTGAGTCCTACAATGCATCGTCATCATGAAACACCAGCAGTGGTAAATGGGGATCTAAGGCCATCTCCCTTGTCATGCTGGTATGTATGATGGAATCCCAGAATTTTCGATGTTTGGTGGCCATGATCAAGAGATCAATATCGTTGGCGCCACAATACTGATTCAAAGCACTTACCACATCCAATCTGTCCACATTTTTCTTGATAATCTCTCTTGGGTTTTTCTGTCCTTTAAAAACCACCTCCATCTCCCATATGGGGTATTCATCCTCTTTACCTATGTGCACCGCATGCAGACGAGCTTCAAAGATATTGGCAAAATCAAGCAACATATCCGAAATCTTTAGATCGAGCGCAGCCTCAGCAGAGGCGTAAGCTATCTCAGAAAACCCCCTAAAAATGGCATCTCGCGGAATAATCAAGACAGGCGAATGTGCCCGCCTGGCCAGATGCACAGGGATGCTGCCAAACACCCTGTCCATAACACCAGATTCACCTGTGGCGCCAACCACAATCAATGCCTCTTGTTCTTTGGAAATGTTTACGATCTCCTCGATAGGAAAACCAAGATGAAAACTCGACATCACGCTCACTTTGCCTCCTTCGACCTGCGATTCATCACCGATCTGCGCAGTCAGATCGGTGAGCTTGGATCTTTTCACGGTTTCAATGCCGGGATCAATCATGTACCCGTTATTGAGATCTGTGGCGGGATTCAACACATGAACCAACTCTACATCGACACCAAATCTGTAGGCCAACTGAACCGCAAATTTGGCCGCTGTATCTGCTGTCTCAGAAAAATCTGTGGGTACGATTATCTTTTTAATGGCCATGATCAATGATCATCTTGATGTTTTATTATTCCTGTCAGATCCCTTACTGCCTGAGTAAACCTTTCGGGATCCAAGTCCTTCTCCTCAAACTTGACCTCGGTATGTACGACCAATGAAGGGATCGATGTGATCCCATACTGGATAAACTGATCCACATCCACTACGTGCTCAATGTCATATTTGACATCATGCCCTTGCATAGAATCATTGATCATCTTACCATATCGATCAAGCAAGGTCGGATCTACGCCGAACACCTTGAAGCGAATCATCCTACTACTTCTCCTATTCGGCAAGGGCATTGATTATATCATGCGTAGTGAGTAATCCGACCAATTCATCATTTTCTACCACCGGTATGGCATGGAAGATATTTTCTTTAAAGACTTCCAGTGCTACATTAATCTTTTCATCCGGACCCATTTTGGCCATACCACTCGTCATCACCTCACCTACTGCATAGGCCTTCAATCTACTGGTCTCGAATACATCTCTATAGGGTACGTTCTGATAGTTTCGCTCATATAACATAAGATCGGTCTTACTGATGATACCGACCAGCTTTTTGAATTCTACTACCGGTAGGTGGTGAATCTTATTACCATCAAAGAGATTCTTGACATCCAACAACGTATCTTTGGGATGGACAGTAATGAGCTTTTTTGTCATGATGGTTGAGACCGGATCAAGTATATTTAGAGCCATATCTTTTTATTTTTATACCTTTTTAAAGGTAGTATTTACCGCGATCCAGTCAAGATGATCGAGCTCATGAAAATAGATGATACATATCAGCCAAGTTTTCTTAAGCAAACCGATGATAGTCAGGGAGCTATAGTACGCTTGAAAGCAGTCTTTGAGACGGCAACCGATGGCATAATCATCATCGATCACCACGGCAACATAGATGAACTAAACCCCGCTGCAGCGAAACTTTTTGGCTATCCGGCCCATGAATTATTGGGCAAGAACGTAAGTGTACTGATGCCATCGCCTCATAAAGAATCTCACGATTCCTACATCCAGAGATATTTAAAGAGCGGTGTTCCCAAGATCATTGGTGTCGGTCGGGAAGTACAGGGTCTCAGAAAAGACGGCACCCTTTTTCCTATGAGACTGGCGGTGGGTGAAGTGCCGATGGACAATGGTGAGGTTCTTTTTACGGGCATCATTCATGATATGACCGAAATGAAAAAAGTGGAGGATTCTCTGCGATTGCTGAATCATGATTTGGAGCGATTGGTCGAAGCTCGCACCAACAAGCTCAAAGTGGCTGTCAATAAGCTGCTGCACATCAATCACAAATATGAGGCGGAGATCAAACAACGCAAAATCGCTGAACAGACCTTAAGAGATAGCGAAGATAAGTTGTTGGACATGCTCGAGAAGCAGAGAGAACTCAATGATCTCAAGTCTCGTTTTGTCTCCATGGCCTCTCATGAGTTTAAAACTCCGCTCAGTACGATCCTGTCTTCTACTGCCCTGATTGCCAGGTACGGTGAAGGCAGCGATTTTGAAAAGCAGAAGAAACACATTCAGCGCATTAAATCATCGGTGAAATATCTTGACAGCATCCTTTCTGATTTTCTCTCCCTGAGCAAATTGGAAGAGTCGGAGATCAAGGTAAATCTCAGTGAGTTTAACCTGGCTGATCTCATTGACGAAGTAAAACTTGATATGAGAGGAAGTCTGAAGGAAGGTCAAGAAATCATTTACGATGAAAGTGTGAAGGACAAGATTTTACATACCGATCAGCGCATACTGAAAGGCATGCTCTTCAATTTGATCTCCAATGCCAGCAAATATGCAGATGAGGGAACAACCATCCTTTGCACTCACCATATGAAAGAGCAGCGAGACTGCGTAAGCATCATCGATCAGGGTATGGGCATTCCCCCCGAGGATCAAAAATATCTTTTTACAAGGTTCTTTAGGGCAACCAACGCCATTAACATCAGGGGGACGGGTTTGGGACTATACATTGTGAAGAAATATGCCGAAGCTTTGGAAGCCAACATCGAAGTGGACAGTGCTACGGGGAAAGGATCTACCTTTACCATCAAGTTTAAGCTAAGGGAATAGATATGACAAAAATACTAGTAATTGAGGACCATCAGGAAGTCAGAGAAAACCTTGAAGAAATTTTGACTTTGGCTGGTTATGAGGTTCAGACAGCTCCAGACGGCAAGAAGGGTGTGCAAATCGCCCTCGAATCTCCCCCAGATCTGATACTATGCGATGTCATGATGCCAGAATTGGATGGTTTTGGCGTGCTTCGCATACTGGGTAAGAATCCTTCCTGTATGGATATTCCCTTCATTTTCCTGACTGCCAAAACCGAACATACTGATTTTCGAAAAGGTATGGGCTTGGGAGCAGATGACTATATCACCAAACCTTTTGATGATGTAGAGCTGCTTGATGCCATCGAGATGCGACTCAATAAACTGAGGCAGCTGCGTCAGACGTTTGACGGTACTCCGGAAGGAATCAAGAACTTCTATAGCGAAGCTAAGGCCAACGATGCACTAAAAAAACTGAGTGAGGACAGGGAAGAATTATCACTGAGCAAAAAGACCAAAGTCTTTGAAGAAGGACAGCAGGCACACTGGCTGTACTTTATCACTAGAGGTAAGATCAAATCATATAAGACCAACGAATACGGCAAGGAGTTGATCACTCACATATATCAAAGTGGTGATTTTTTTGGGTTCATACCGTTGATTGAGGATATTCCGTATCAGGAGACTGCCGCTGTGATCGAAGATGCTACTGTACAATTGATACCCAAAGAGGACTTCAACCTCCTTCTGTACAGCACTAAGGATTTCAGCATGCAGTTCATTAAAATGCTGGCCAACCAGGTCAATGAGGTTGAGCAAAATTTAATCAATCTGGCTTATGATTCTGTGAGGCAGAAAGTCGCCAAGGCCTTGCTATCTTTGTTTGAAAAATATGAGGCTGAAGGACAAGCCAGGTTTTCGATCTTACGTGAAGACTTAGCCGCCATCGCTGGTACTGCCAAAGAAACAGTCATTCGTACGCTCTCTGATTTTAAGGAGGAAGGATTAATCGCCATTATTGATAATGACATCATCATTGAGTCAGATGAATCGTTGCGAAATCTAAGGTATTAATCCAACACTCATCAGGCATCCGCCCTTCATCACGCGGTGACAATGTGGGAAAATTAGGCATCTAGGAGTGCTGCTACGAGGTCCATGGGAGTCACTAATCCAACCACCCTGTCTCTACTTACGATCGGAATGGCTCGGTATCGACCTCTGCGAAACTCGTCATAGGCATCGCGCAGTGTATTTGTGGGATCCATGGAAAACACCTCCTTACTCATCACATCCCTCACTAAAACAGACTGATACAGGGTTTCGTTGTGATCCTGACGATCAGTCATTTTAAATAAACTGAATCCATAGGAGATCAGATAGAGATCCGTACTGCTCAGCATCCCGACGATCTGTAGATGCTCATCGACTACGGGAAGGTGGTGAAAGGGCAGTTCTTTGAAGAGCATAGCTGCGCGTTGCATGGTTTCACGGTCACCAACGGTGATGATTTCTTTGTTCATCACATCCTTTAGCAAAATGGTCTGTTCACTCCTCATATTTGCCATTCTCAGAGGACCATCTCCCTGGGCCCGCACTCACTTAAAGCAGAACTTGATCAGATCGTGACTGGTGATGATACCCACCAGCTCACCCTCTTCGACTACTGGTAATGCATGAAATTGATTGGCCAAGATGATGTCTGCCACCAGGCCAATGGAGTCGTCGGGATCGACGGTCATGGGATTGGAAGTCATGATGTGTCCAGCTGTGGTTGCATAATTGCCACTACCTACCTCCGGCTGAGAAACCATGGCATGCATGCGCATCAAATCCTTCTTGCTGATGACGCCAACGACCCTCCCACCGCCGAGAACGATCAGGTGATGAATGGGATTGTCATTGAGCAAGTCTACTACCTTGGTCAACCTATCTTCTGACTGCACCGTGATAACATTGGTTGTCATGAGGTCCCTAACCGTCGTTCCTTCGTCCATGATTATAGTTTATTCTGTCATCAAATAAGTTCAACGCTCAACTCAATTTAGTGATTCATTCTTGGACCTGTATTGAGCAAAATTACTGTACATGATGATTCAGCTCATGCATTCCAGACTTCATCCCCCTGAGCCATCTTTACTTGAGATATCGCAATCTCCAAAGGAAAGGCGCCTATTGAAAATCACAATATACTTACTTCCTGCTCCCATCGCAGATTTGCCCGATTGATTCCTACCGAGTACTGACTTTGGTCTTGAACCGAACCTTTAATTTCTCCACATCATCCTCATGGAGAATCAAGAGGGGCCACCTGGTCCTGATCGTCATCATTCTTGTTGCACTGTGGTGAAAAATTCTTTGCCAAAAGGACCTTTTCTTACGCTCCATTACAATAAGATTAATCTGCTCCTCTGCTGCATAATCGTGCAGGCTCTCAAGCAGGTCCTGCTTAAACAATAGGACCTCCTTAATATGCTGGTCTTCATCCTCATACAACACTTCCACATCTCTCTTAGCATAGTCATTAGCTTCTTCGTACAAATGCACCACATCGATGCTGCAATCCTCTTCACCACTCAATAACTTCACTGCTGATATTAAGTCTCGATCTAATGCAGGATCTTCACTGGAATATAATATGTGCTCAAAATCATGGTAGGGCACATCTGGCGGTATCACAAAAACAGGACATCTAGCATGAGTAGCCACTGCCACCGACACCGAGCCAAGAAGCCGTTTGAAGGTATCCCCTTCTCCCACCGTACCCATGACAATCACATCACCCTGATCTTGTTCGATCAATTTCTCGATTTCCTTACTGGCATGGCCGATGATAAAAAGATCCTCGATATACGGTTTGATCGCATGGTATTCCAACAGCTTTTTTTCCATCTTTATCCGCATCGCTCGCAAGCGTTTTCTAACCTCATCTTCCGCCTTGGCATCCACATATACAATGCCATCCACAGATGAATTCACTGGAAAATAAACATGGACCAACTTGACCATCGCATCGATGTTCTTAGCCAGCTCTACAGCAAATCGCAAAGCATGCTCGGATGTCTGTGAGAAATCGGTAGGAACAATAATTCTTAGCAGGTCGGGGTTTTCGACCAACTGTAAAAGCTCCCGCATGCACCTCCCAACAAACTCACTAATTCCTTCCAATTCGCTCAGTCGCAGGTACTTCTGATCAACTTTGACGGCAATCAAATCGCCCATTTTCAGAGCATCTACCTCACTACCCTCCACCACTTCCCTGAGGCTTACCTCAAGATCAGCCTTTGAGATTTCCTTTTCAAGCAGCAGTTTTATGCTTTGCTGGGTTGCCGATTTCTCACCGTAAATAGTTATCTCAAACATGACATTCTTCGTTTACTTGAAAAAAAATCCCAATCCTAGGCTCAGGATACATCTAGTAGTGCTCACGCCGGAACCATTGTTCACTTCTACCAAGATCTTATTTTCCGGCAAGGCGCCAAAACACAGGCATGGCCGAAAGCTCTGGCGCCTTGCATGAAAGCAAAGAAATCAGAATTGCCACCAATTTTTTATGTGATGCTCTACCAGTACTTAAGTAAATGATATATCTGCACAGATGACATGAGTGTCATTAGTCATCTGGATGATCGTAATCATGACTGTTCATTGGCCAATTTCGCGGACGGTTCATGGGACAACATTGAAATTTCATCGCACTCAATGACTCACCACCGATCACCACATACCTGCAGTTTTGACATGAGATCTTTATACCTACTCTATCATCTACTCTTGATAAAAATCAGATGGCTGAATGACGGGGATCATGTTGGCCAATATCTTTTACCTTCATATTTGAAAATAAACGATTGACATGATTATTCAGGATGCAAAAACAATCAGCCAGATTCAAAGAGAGTTTCAGGAAAAATTTCCCGGTCTCAAGATTGAGTTTTACGAAGAAAGCCATGGTGATCACGAGGGCTCCAGTCCAGCAACCCAATACAGTCCATCGCAGATCCTGAGAAGTATTCGCAAGCAACATACCGAAGGAGATTTGGTCATTCAGCCAGACATGACGATTGGCCAACTGGAAGACACCTTCGAGGAGTTGTTCGGTCTGCACGTACAGGTATTTCGCCGGTCAAGAGGACTATGGCTCCAGACCATTAGCACGGACCACTGGACCTTAGAAAAGCAAAACAGGAAAGGTGTGCACTCTAATCAGGCAAGCTAAGACATATGGATATCAACATACGAACGATAAATCACCCACATCCTGAGAAATTTAGAACTTTTGCCGAAGAAGAGCTCAACGATGCATTTTCAGAAAGCGAACTGATTACAAGCTGTCACCTTCACATCAGGAAGGAAGAGGTAAGTCCTCCGGAATATCATGTCGTGATCGAGGTCCATCCGAAGAGGAGGCAACCCATCGCAGCTCGTAGCAAGCATGAAATCGCACACACAGCGGTCATCGGTTGCATCAAAAAAGTGCAGAAGCAATTAAAGCGCATCAAGGAAAAAAGATAGCACGAGACGCTAGTGGAGGAACATCTTTTCAAGAGCGAATGATCATTTGCCAAGTATGGTGATCTAACTCAGTGGGTGGCCGAATCTTCTCAGCCAGTGGCTTCCAACACTTCAGCATGACCCAGTCCCCTAAAATCAACCGGAGTTAGGTTGGACACACCTTGCTCCTCCATGTATACGCCGTAGATCACATCCACAGCTGCCATCGTCAGTTTATTGTGGGTGATGATGATAAACTGTGATGCGTCAGCAAACCTCTTGATGATGCGATTAAATTTCTGAATGTTGGCATCATCTAGTGGAGCATCTACCTCATCAAAAATACAGAACGGTGCTGGCTTGAGTAGATACAATCCAAATAGAAGTGCAATGGCCGTCAGGGTCTTCTCACCTCCTGACAACTGGCTAAGTGTCTTGGGTCTCTTGCCTTTGGGTTTTGCTACAATCTCTATCGTCGATCCCAATGGATCTTCTGGATCCATTAAGATCAGATCGCAATTATCATCTTCGGTAAAAAGGCTCCTAAAGACTTCGATAAAGTTTTCGCGCACCTGCTTAAAAGCCTCCATAAAGCGTTGAGTAGCAGTATCTTCGATCTCCTTGATGGTCTCCATCAGAGAGTCACGAGCATCTACTATGTCATCTCGTTGGGATGCTATGGAATGATGCCGTTCCTCCATTTCGTTGAACGCATCTACTGCCATAGGATTGATTTCTCCGTAGTTGCTGATCCTGTTGCGCATCTTTTCTACCTTCTCATCCAGAGCTTCCAGATCAACGCCTTCCTCGGGCTCATACTGCTTCAATATTTCCTCCAGTGTAACATCAAACTCAATCTTCAATCGCTCTCCCACATTGCTCATCTTAAACTTGACATCCGTCAGTCCATCCTTAAGATCGTTAATGAGCTGCCGTTGTTCGTTCTGCCTTTTGTGCAAGACGCGGATCTCATTCTCGATTTTGCCAATATCACCCCTGGCCTCATAGTAAGACTGCTCGATACCAGTGAGATCCGCTTCTCTAGACTTTCTCACTGCATAATGCTCCTGTAGAGCTGTTTGCAGGGCATCGATATTTGATTCTGAGCCGAGTTTGTCTTCATGATTTTGGGCCAATTGTTTCTGATCTGTGGTCAGTTGGCCATGCAATTCTTTGATTTGGTGATCGCTGTATGATATCTCCTGCTCCAGCGATTGGCGCTTGCTCTGGTACCTGATCAGCTCAATATTCTTTTGATTGACCATGGCATTGATGTCTGCCAACTTGCCTGCAATCTGATTGTAAGAATCATCTGCAGACTCCATCTCACTGCGCTCACGCTCCAATTCGATAGTGACCGCATCAATCTTCGCACTCAGTACTTGATGGGCTTTTCCCATGAGTGCGAGCCTTTCTTTCAGGGATTGCATTCCTTCAATAGAGCCACTTTCCAGGTCTTGATAGTGCTCCAATCTTGAATTTAACCTAACCTCTTCCCTTTTGAGATCTTCCAAATTTCCTTTTTCGAGATCGAGCTGATTTTCACCATCCAACTCATCAAGCCCCACCAGACTATCATTGACTTCGCCCAGTTCTTCTTCCTTTTTCGCAATCTTGCCCACCAGCTTTTCAAGGATGGCTTCCAGCTTTTTCAAATACTTCTTCCTTCCCAACTTCTTGCCCTCAAACAATCCAACGGAACCACCGCTGAGGCTGTGTTTCTTGCGAATGAACTTCCCATCTGCACTTAGCAGTACCATATCAGCCTGATCGTAGTGTGATAGGTCGGGCACACCTTCCGCAATGAAGACCCCATGCAGTAAATACTCGGCCAATGGTTTGTACTTGTCATCGATTTCTACGACTTCGATGGCGGGTCTTGCGTCGGTCAAACTTTGGTGGGAGGTTAGCACCTCCTTAAAAGCGTCAAGTACAAAAAAATTAGCTCTGCCTTTTTGTGCATCTGAGAGCAGTCGGATGGCATCGGCAGCATCATCGATGGTATCTACCACATAGTAATTTAGGTAGGGTTCTAGAAAGTTTTCAATAACGATGCGATATGGCTCTCCACAGTAGATTAGGTCTGAGAGGAGCGGTGCTTTTCTATCCCATTTGCCACTCTTGTTTAAAAACTTGATGCTATCTGGAAAACCCTCCAGCTTGTCCACCAGACTTTTGATTAGGTCGAATTCATGCTGCTTCGCGTCCTTCTGCCGGTTGTAGTCATTCAGAGCCTTGGTTAGTGCATCCTCTTGATCTTCGAGCCTTTGACGCTCCTGCTGACGCTCAAACTCCTTTTGCTCAATGACTTCGACTATACTTGTCTGCTGGGTGATCTTCTCCAACAGTTTACTGAGTGACTTCTCGACCACCCCATACTCCTCAATCCTACGTCGTGCTTGCTCCTCCATTCGACCAATGTCACTCCGAATGGCCTGAGAGTTGGTTTCGTTGGCCACCAGTTCCTTTTCCAATGACACCAACTCATTTTGTTTCTGTTGATGGCCCTGAACAACCCGGTCAAGGGCAGCTTTGGTGTTGCCGTGCCCAGATTCAACCTTGGAGAGTTCTTCTCTCTTCACCTCCAGTTCCTCCATGAGCGTTGCCTCCAGGGTGCGAAGCTCCGCAAGTCCCTTTGTGTGTTGGTCAGCTGAAAGACGCTGCTCTTCGATTCTCTGCTCATTCCTTTGGATGCGATCCACAAGGGTTTGATTATTCTGCTCAATAAATTGCAGCTTTTGCTCGAGAATCTTCTTGTCGTTCTCCGCCGACCGGATATTCCCTATCAATTCATTCAAGCTGCGCTGAAAATCCGAAAGCGACTTCTCCTTGTCGAGATGTTTCTGCTTGAGCTGTTCCAGACCAGCCTCCAGATCATTGATCTTGACCTCAAGGTCCCGGTACTGATCTTGCTCCGATGCTATCTTCCCTGTGAGCGACTGATATCTCCCTCTGAGGTCCTTGATTTTGATGACGACCAGTTGGATAGAAAGGGTCTTGTACTTTTCCTTCAAGTCAAAATATCGCTGAGTCCGACGGGCTTGTTTCTCGAGCATTTTAAGGTTCTGCTCGATTTCATAGAGCAAATCATCGATGCGATCAAGGTCGGCTTGGGTCGAGTTTAGTTTATTTAAAGTTTCCCTCTTTCTGGCCTTGTATTTAGATATCCCTGCCGCCTGTTCAAACATCCGCCTTCGAGCATTTTCCTTGTCGCTCAAGATATCCTCTACCATACCCAGTGCGATGATCGCATAAGAATTGGATCCGATTCCGGTGTCTAGAAATAGTGAACGTATGTCCTTCAAACGGCAGACTACATTGTTTAGCCGATATTCACTCTCACCTGAGCGATAGAGATAGCGCGCAATGGTGACGGTCTGATATTCCGTCGGCAGCAGATTCTTGGTATTTTCAAAAGTGAGTGCAACGGAAGCAACACCTCCAGCTTTTCGTTTCTTAGTGCCATTAAAGATGACGTCGCTCATCTTATTAAGCCGCAGATCCTTGCTCTTCTGCTCTCCAAGTACCCAGCGAATCGCATCCACCAGATTTGACTTGCCCGCTCCGTTCGGCCCCACTACACCTATGACATTCTCGTTAAAGTGAATCACCGTGTCATTGGCAAAACTCTTAAAGCCCTTTATTTCTAATCTCTGTAGTCTCACGGGTCAAATATAGCCTAATTAACATGCCAGGAATCTATAATATATCAACATGTGTTTATAACTTAACTTCATATTTCGGTGACAAATGATCATTGCTTGCACTGATTTTGATCAATATAAATTTACATAAACATCTGATTATGAATCAATTTCACTTAGCAAATCAAAAACGATGGCAGGCTGGGGCTGCAAGATGGGCCGATATGCACGAACGCCGCGGCACCTGGCGTCAATGTGCGGAGGAACCCTCCCTGGTATTCGAACCCGAGGAGCTGACTCACCTGCAAATGTGTGCAGGGAAACGAGTCGCCGTATTGGGTAGTGGTGATAATCTGGCCGCCTTTGCCCTGGCAGGTATGGGTGCTGGAGTGACTTCGGTGGATATATCGGATAACCAGCTCGCGATTGCTCAGGACAGAGCTTGGGAACTAAATTTGGATATCAGATTTGTTCAGGCGGATGTGATCGACCTTTCCGTCCTAGCCAATGAGTCATACGACCTGGTCTATACTGGCGGCCATGTGGCAGTGTGGGTGTCCGACCTGAGTGCCTATTACAGGGAGGCATCTCGGATCCTGGTGGATAATGGTCTCATGATCATCACCGAATATCATCCGTTCCGTCGAGTATGGAGGCAAGGTGCCGATACACTGCAAGTGGCGTACAAATACTATGATCGAGGCCCATACACCTTCGCTTACGATGAAGATTTGTTGACTCCAAAGACTGGGGATTTTACCTCGTACGAATTTCATTGGACGCTGAGCGACATGATCAACGCCGTTCTGCAGGCCCACTGCCAAATTATTGACGTGAGAGAATTTGGCGAGCATGTGGGCGAATGGGAAGGAGCACCCATGCAGGGTTTACCAGAAATGCTCATGATCGTTGGTCAGAAAAGTGTAGCCAAATGATCGCACGGTCACCTAAGGCAATGATCGCATCACCGGGAGACGTATCGATCGAGGACTTTAAAGCTGCGTAAGTCATGCATTGATATATGTTTGGAACACTTTTACGGTGCGAGTTGTGCCGGAAATTGTGTACGCCAATCAGACCTTCAACAATCGCCAGCGGTCCCTGACTAGGTACCGGTAGCTCAGGAATATCAAAGGCAACCAATAAAAGATTTCAAGTGTCCAAGCCACCACCAGGCCCACTTGAAAATAGTTAATCAGTACATAAATTAAAATCACATAAAAAAGAGCACAGATGGCTTGGATTCTCAGCCCCTCTAGTGTGGCACCCGTTCCCACCATGCCATTGAAATAAATCCCACCAATGGCAAATAATGTCAGGATGATAAAGAGCACGTAGAAAATCGGCTGAGCCTCGGTGAAAAGAGACATATCTTCAGATCCCAACAACGGATACATCACGTATTTAGGAAACAGGAGCGAGGGTATAGCGATCAGTAAGGTGCTGCTAACACACAGGTAGATGGTCTTATGAATGATCGATAGTACCTGCTTTTCTTCACCCTGACCAATAAAATTACTCACCAAGGTGTTTACTCCCACCGAATATCCCCAACAGGGTATGCTCAATATGAGGTAAATAACCCGAACAAGATTAGAGATCGCAAGCTCCCGTTCTCCCATGTTCTCCACAATACCAAAAAAGAAAAACCAACTGCCCAGTCCCACTACGGCTTGGGCTACAATAGGGCTTGCCACGCGGAGATTGGTCTTGATCAACTCCCAATCAACGCTGGGGATCTTGAGCAATCTGAATCGCAGCAGTCTCCGATCAAAGAGCATATATACAGCAAAGACAATCAATGCAGCGACCTCAGCAAGTGTACTGGCTAATCCAGCACCTGCTATACCCATCTCGGGCATCCCCCACTTGCCATAAATCAGACTGTAGTTAAGACCAATATTGACGACGATGAGTACGATTGTATCATACATGATCATCTTTGTCCTGGCCAAACCCGTGTAAAAAGCGATCAAAGACATACCGATAAAAGCCGGAAATACTCCGTATGACCGGTATTGTAAGTACTCCAGACTTTTGTCATAAATCACCTCAGTATCCACAAACAACCGGAAAAAGTATGGACACCCCAGGACTATAAACAGGAAAAAGCAGATAGCCAAGCCTATCTCCAGATAGATCATGCTGTAAAAAACACCGCCAGCCCTTTGATAATCTCTTTCACCCGATCGCCGTGCCACCAATATTTGACCGCCTCTCGAAAATCCGTACCCAATAGCTGTAATAATCAAGTAAAAAACGCTCACAAACCCAATCGCTGCGAAATCAGATTCGCTGAGGTGATATAGAAATACACTGTCGCTCAGAGCAATGACATTCTGAGCTGCACTACCGATCATAATGGGTGCAGAGATGCCCAGGATCTGACGATATGTAAGATTAAGTTTCATGGACTCGAGTCGTGATCACCTCAAGACCGACCAAAGGTAAAGGATCTCAACATACCAAGCAGCAGTTGCGATGCCACAAATGACTCAATCGCAGAAGTGTGCCTTGTGGGACCTATAGCAAGAAAATTGATCGAATCTGGAGCGGTCCTGCGAATGTAGGAATCAATCGTGTTAATACCGACGCCAGTGGTAATATGCTTATTTTGTCCCGATAGATCAAGAGCAATCTCTTGATAAAATCCGTTGTTGACATGTCAGAACATCAACCACCCACGGCCGCAAAAAAGGCTACATCGCTCACGGTACACGGAGACAGGCGGATAGACCATTATTACTGGATGCGCGAAAGGGCTGACCCAGCGGTAGTGGCATATCTGAATGCCGAAAATGCCTACACTGAAAGATCGATGGCTCCTTTCTCAACATTCCAAGACCAGCTTTATGATGAGATCATCGGCCGCATCAAACCCACGGACATGTCGGTGCCATATCTTCAAAACGGATATTATTATCAGACCCAGTACCAAACAGGACAGGAATATCCCATCTATGCACGTCGCAGGAATCAACCTGATGCTCCCATCGAGATCATGCTTGATGTAAACAAACTGGCCCAATCTCATGAATATTATCAGGTGGGAGCTCGTACGGTCAGTCCAGACCAACGCATCTTGGCTTTTGGTGTGGATACACTCAGTAGAAGGATCTACACCATCAAATTTCTCGATCTTGCTCGGGATGTAATGCTCGTCGAAGAGCTTAAAAACACAACGGGAAGAGCAGTCTGGTCTGATGATAATCAAACCATTTTTTACACTCGTAAAGATGAGACATTGAGACCTGCCAAGATCTTCAAACATGTGTTGGGTACCGATCAAGCTCAAGATGTGGAAGTCTATCATGAAAAAGACGATACCTACTACACCAGGGTTTACAAATCAAAGTCCAACAAGTACATCTTCATCGCTTCGTTTGCCACCCTTTCTACAGAATACCGATTTATTCGAGCCGATGACCCTGATGGCCAATGGCAAGTATTTCAACCTCGGCATGCCAAGCATGAATATTACCTGGAGGATGCCGGCGATCACTTTCTGATCAGGACCAACTGGTGGGCAAAGAATTTTAGGTTGATGAGAACATCCTATGAGCGGACTGGTCAAGCGAATTGGCAAGAAGTCGTGCCCCATGACCCTAAAATCCTGATCGATGATGTGGATGCCTTTGCGAAGTACGTAGTGCTCTCGGTGCGGAAAAACGGTGTCACCAAACTGCAGATTATCCCAAAAAATGGTGCTCCACACTACATTGACTTTAAAGAATCCAGCTACACTGTGCACACCATCACCAATTATGAGTATGAGACAGACGTGCTGCGACTGGCTTATTCATCCTTAAAAACTCCAACCACCGTATTCGACTATGATATGAATGCCCAGTTGCTATCGATGCTGAAGCAACAGCCGGTCTTGGGAAACTATGATCCGTCAGATTATCAAACTGACCGCTTGATGGTCACGGCAGGTGATGGTACTGTAATTCCCATATCCCTTGTGTATCGCAGTGATTTTAAAAAAGACGGATCCCAGCCTCTCCTGCTCTATGGTTATGGCTCCTACGGGCATAGCACTGATCCTACCTTCCGTTCTAGTCGGTTGAGTTTGCTGGACCGCGGTTTTGCCTTTGCCATTGCACATGTCAGAGGGGGGGAAGAAATGGGCCGTCAGTGGTATGAAGATGGTAAACTCTTAAAGAAGAAAAACACCTTCTCCGATTTTATCGACTGTGCCGAATATCTCATTGCAAAGAAATACACCAGCTCCAATCATCTGTATGCCTTGGGAGGAAGTGCAGGTGGTTTGCTGATTGGAGCAGTCATCAACATGGCCCCTTCTCTATTTAGAGGGGTGATTGCTGCTGTACCCTTTGTCGATGTGGTCACCACCATGCTAGATGAAAGCATTCCCCTGACCACGGGTGAGTACGACGAATGGGGAAATCCCAATGATCCCGAATTTTACCACTACATGAAGTCTTACTCACCTTACGATAATGTGACTCCTCAAGCGTACCCTGCGATGCTCGTTACAACGGGTTTGCATGATTCGCAAGTACAATACTGGGAACCGGCCAAGTGGGTGGCCAAAGTACGCGCTATAAAAACAAACCATCAGCTTCTCTTGCTCCACACCAACATGGACACCGGACATAGTGGTGCTTCTGGTAGATTTACACAGCACAAGGAAACTGCACTAGAATACACTTTCTTACTGATGCTGGCAGACAAGATTGGTGCGTTATGAGGACTCAGCAAACCCTGTGCTGGGCTTACTGATCCCGGGTGTTCCAAGAGGGCTCAAATCCCTGAGATGGGCTTACTGATCCCGGAGGGCTCAGCAATCCCTGTGCAGGATTGCCCTTTAGTCAATGATCATGGTTTGTTTTTGTGGGAGCTCCAGGGCCAGATAGAGGATGGGCTTACTGATCCCGGGTGTGTCGTGAGGGCTCAAATCCCGGGGATGGGCTTACTGATCCCGGAGGGCTCAGCAATCCCTGTGCAGGATTGCCCTTTAGTCACGATCATAGATTGTTACAGAGTACTTTCCACTAAGGCTAGCAGCTTCTTTTCCTCCAACTGCCAACACCACTCCTGCCGGGCACGGAGGCAGTTGGAATGAATGGTAAACCAATAGTTACGGTCTGATAACAGATGATCAAATGCATACAGCAAAGTAGCCTGGTTTAAGTCATTGATCGTAACGGCTACGCCATGCTCTTGATTGAGTTTTCGATATTCCTCAAAATCCATGCAGATCTGAGGTACTCCGGCATGCACATAGTCAAAAAACTTGTTAGCTAACGAATACTTGTAACTTTTGGAGGATCCATCTAGCAGATTGATCCCAATCCTGGCCTGGCACAATACGTCGTGCACTTCATCTGGTGGAATAAATCCCTTGAAAATCACACGTTCGTGCAATTGTTCATCGCTGACGAGTTGAAGTAATTCGCTCTTAATGTCACCTTCGCCGATCAGCCACAATTGGGCATTGATTTTCTTCATCGCCTTGATCATCTGCTCCAGACCCCTTCCCTTATTCAGGACGCCAATATAGGCGATAATATCCGCCCTGATCGATGATGGCTCCTCGCTTACAAGGGGCGGAATATTTCTGATCACTTCGAAATCATGGCCATATATTGCGGTGAGTTTCTCCGCAATAGCTTCCGACACAGTATATCTTAAATCCGTTTTAGGGATGCCTTTATGCGCAATTTTTTTCCAATATTTCTTCACCTTTTCCCTGCCATCCAATTCCGGTACTTCTTCAAACCATTCGTGGGCATCGAAAACTACTTTGGCACCCGTGCTGCCAGCTGCTCTTGTGACTCCCTTTAAGGTGTCGTAATCCACCGCTCCAAACACGTCAGATGGATGCTTCTTAAGGTACCAAAAAAGGCGAATATTGTATTCTGCATAAAACCATGGACCTTTGTTAAATCGACAGGAGATCCGATGTGTTTTAAACGAATACTCAGGCAAGGCTGCAGAATAGGACCATTGTCTGCCTACCAAACAAACCTCATATCCATTGTTTTGCAAGGCATGACAGATTCTGATCATCCTGCGATCAGAGATGATGTCATTGGTCACACAAAATGTGATGCTTTTCTTCATCTTTTTGAGATTGATATTACATGATCTTTCTTTTGGACCAACTCCTCATCTAGCAAAAACTGGAGCTCCTGCAAAATCTGCTTGCGAGAATAGCCTGGAAGATATTCTTGCAACGTCGCAATCGTCATGTCAACAGCCTCCAATTTGCGCAGCATTTGGTTCCTTAAGTTAGTCAATTTAGGGGCCGGGTGGGAAGCCATTTTTTGTTTTTTTCTACAATTGTCACAAATACCACAAGTTCCCTTAATTGCATCTCCAAAATATCTAACCAAGTAAGCCTGCCGGCAATCTGACAAACCGATATATCTCAGTATTGACAAGATGCCCTGCTTACGTCGTTCTTTGCGAAAAGCCAGCAGGGACTGGTCTATGGTGAGATTTTCTGCCTTAGTCCGCGGCTCAAGCATGGTCAATCTCCCGGCATCACTTTGGGGAAAATACTCAATGATACCATCCCGCTTCAACGCTGCAAGCTGCTCAAGGAGATCGTCGTTGTTGTCCTTCAAGAAAGTCGCCAATTGACGCTCTCGAACCGGTACTGTATCCTGGAGTACTCCCTGGTACAATCGCAGAAGAGCTCGAATGAGCCTCTCTCTCTGTGGGTTTCTCAATTGATACTCATACAGTACCTCTCGATCCACTAGAAAGCCCAGGCTTCCCGGAGTATAGAGTCGCTCCGTGATCACTAACCAGCCGGCTTGTTCCAAGATCTTGATGGTACTCCATGTCTTAAAAAATTCAAAGCCAAACGCTGCACAGAATGATGAGACTTCAAAGTCAAAAGTCACGCCAGCACCACTGCCAACCGCCAATTTCAGATAATTGCCCAAGGCATGATACACGCGCCTGATCTCCGACATGGACGGGAAGGCACGCTCAAATTGACGCCAGAGGCGTTTATCATCCCTATCTTGATGCAGCAAAATGGCATAGGAGTCTTTGCCATCGCGACCGGCTCTGCCGGCTTCCTGATAATATGCTTCCAGGTTCTCCGGTAAATCGTAGTGAATCACCATACGTACATCTGCCTTATCGATTCCCATACCAAAGGCATTGGTGGCTACGATCACATTTTGACGACCTGTCAGGAAGGCTTGTTCCCGTTGGTTGCGAACATCGACCTCCAGTCCAGCATGATAATGCACGGCCTTCATCCCATTTCTTACCAAAAGAGTGGCGAGTTCCTGGGTTTGGCGCCGATTTCTCACATAGACGATGGCAGATCCTGTCAATGGCTTGAGAAGTCTGATGACTCGCTCCTTTTTGTCCTCTACCTCAAGGACGCCAAATTTTAAGTTGGACCGAAGGAATTTCTGTCGAAATAACTGAGTATTTCGGAGCATCATTTTATCCTGAATATCGGCTAGGACCTCTGAGGTGGCAGTTGCCGTCAAAGCGATCACTGGCACTTCCTTCAAAAATGTCCTCACCGAGGCGATCTGAAGATAGGATGGTCGAAAATCATAGCCCCACATACTAATGCAATGTGCCTCATCTACTGCCAATAAGGAGATGCGAAATTGCTTCAGTCGCACCATAAAATCTGAAGATTGCAGCCGCTCAGGGGACACATACAACAACCGAAGGTTACCAAATTCGGCAGTATCAAGGATGCGCTCCATTTCTTTGAAGTGCATGTTGCTATGTATGCATGCTGCTTTGATACCTCTCTGCCTGAGTTGCTCCACCTGATCATTCATCAGGGCAATTAAAGGAGTCACCACTAGTGTGAGGCCATCAAAGATCAAGGCGGGAATTTGAAAACACAGGGATTTTCCACCCCCCGTTGGGAGTAGTGCCAAAGTATCTTTTCCCTGGAGCACACTGGCAATGATGTCTTCCTGTTGCGGTCGAAATTGCTTGTACCCCCAATATTTCTCTAAGATAGCTTTAGGTTGTTGGACCACCATAGATTCCTCCTTGAGGTGAAGGTAGAAAAACTATGACTTGCACACCATCGTCCAGCTAGGTACCATGGTCGCCCTATGTGATTCTGATCATCGCTATTCCATCACCGATATCAATGCTACATAGATCATACGCCGAGGCGTGCAAATCTCGTCGTATGGGAAGGCAGTTACTAGAAGGTGGGACAGGAGGAACCACGGCCCAAGAGATCATAAAAGTGATATGAAATGGTAATGTTCCCAAAAAAGTACCAATCCCGGTAATTTGGGCTCCCGCGAGGCTCACCACCGCGATCGACCGGTTCACTACCAGTGATCTCATGTGCTCGATCGGCAAGGTTGGCTACAAAGGTACCTCGACTCTGTGCCAGGTCACGATAACTGGCATATACTCCACTGACATCGTCAAGGTAGTCGGTGAAAGTAAACCTGGGACCAAATTCAGCGGCAATGGTCAAAGTCGGTGTCAAGGCATATTTCACACCACCTCCAAATGGAATGGTGATCTGATCCAAGTTGTAAAAATCACCATATCCAGGTAGGCCCTGTCCTTCTGTACCGAGCGGTTGAAGTTCTACCAGTTGACCCTGTACGGCCGCTTTGGGATTGAAATGCATGTAGGCGATCCCAAGGAAGGCATAGGGTGATAGGCGCTTGTTGATCGCAGGATCATAACCCGGAAAATTAAACTCAAGGGTGGCAGCAATTTCACTGATGCTCGATTGAAAACTCAGATTCCGGCGGTCGCGTTCGGGTCCATCGGCGGCAGTGAAGTTTCCGTACTCGTAAGACACCCTAGCTGCGAAGTATTGGTTGAAATTCTGTCGTAAAAACAGACCACCTGCCGGTCTGATATTGGCCCATTTTTCGGTAAAGGCCCTGGGGGCAAGGTCCCCTTCATAAACAGTCCCACCCACAATAATCCCGCCCTCAAGGTACTGTGCCTGTAGACCGAGGCAGACAAACAGAATCACTGAGATTAAACAAAATCGTCGTGATATATGTACCATAGCTAAAGATTATCTCGTTTGCACTTTGTAAATGGCTGGAATTACTTGGTCACGATGGTCTACGATGCAATAGGAGGCACTGGTTTCAATAAGAACAAAAATATAGCCAAATTATTTTCTGAACTCATCTTAAGTATGCAAATAACTCGAATAGGTTTGATAAATGCCCTACTGATTGGGCTCTCTGTAGCTGCTTCTGCACAACTACAGGCACCAGATAACTGGTTTAATCTTGATCCAGAACTAGATCAGATAAATGGAGTCAGCACCGAGCGCACCAATGCTGAACTATTGGCCAACAGGCAAGCTCGATCAGTGGTCGTAGCGGTGATAGATGGAGGAGTTGATCCTACTCACGAAGATCTCAAATCTGTGATGTGGATCAATGAAGACGAGGTCCCGGGCAATGGTCTAGATGACGATGCCAATGGCTATGTCGATGACGTCTATGGTTGGAACTTCATCGGTGGAAGAGATGGAAAGAATGTGCATCACGACACCTACGAATTAACTAGAATCGTCGGCAGCATGAACAAGAAATTTGCCGATATCAATCCGTCGAAGTTAAAAGGACGTAAGAAAGAAGAGTACTCAAGGTACCTTAAGTATAAAGAGGATGTGGCAGGCCAGTTTGAGAAGGCCAATGCTCAGGTGACTCAGTTCGAACAGATCCTGTCATATATCAAGTTTGCCCTGCAGATGTCAGAGGAAGCGCTCGGTGATGGTCCCATTGATAAGGAGGCCATCGAAGGCCTTGACGATGAGAAGTATGGGATGGTAAAATCATTCTTTGCGCAACTGCTGCCGCAGCTCGAAGGCTTCGATGGCAATCTCAAAGATCTCGAGTCCTTGATCGTCGGTGATCTCCAAGAAGCGCTAGATCATGAGAAAAAGAAAGTGGATTACAACTACAACGTGGACTTCAGTCCTCGCAACATTGTGAGTGATGACTATAGTGATCTGAGTGAGCGGCACTACGGCAATGCCGATGTTAAGGGACCCGATGCTTTTCACGGTACACATGTGGCAGGCATCATCGCTGCAGATCGAAACAATGATCTGGGTGTAAAAGGTGTGTCGGATCACGCCAAAATCATGGCTGTCAGGGCGGTTCCCGATGGCGACGAACGCGATAAAGATGTGGCAAATGCCATCAGGTATGCGGTCGACAACGGAGCAAAGATCATCAATATGAGCTTTGGTAAAGGATTTTCGCCCCACGAGAAAGAGGTGGAAAAAGCCATTAGGTATGCCGAGCGCAAAGACGTACTGCTGGTACATGCAGCTGGCAATAATGGTCAGGACAACGATGTCGAGCTCAACTTTCCCAACGGCACCTACGACAAAAAAAAGGGCCTTTTCTCCAGGAAGAGAGCGGCCAATTGGCTTGAGATCGGTGCGCTCAGTTGGGAGCGCGGTGAAGATATGGTGGCAACTTTTTCCAACTATGGAAAGACCAATGTAGACTTATTTGCACCTGGACATAATATTCTTTCCACCGCTCCTGACTGCGAGTACAAGGATGCCAGCGGCACTAGTATGGCGGCACCAGTAGTGTCGGGAGTGGCCGCAACACTCTGGGCACATTTTCCTGAGTTTTCAGCCAAAGAAATCAAAGCCGTACTCTGCCAAAGTGCCCGGCCCTATCTCGGAAAAGTGAGAAAGCCAGGCTCGGGAGAGATCATACCCTTCAAACAGCTGAGCCGGAGTGGAGGTGTTATCAACTTGAAGTCTGCCATTATTCGTGCATTGCAAGTGACTGGTCAGCCAGTAAAGCCAATGGCGATGGATCCCGATGACAAAGATCGAGCTTAGCATCTCGGTCTTCATTGCACAGGTCAAATGTCGCGATAGGTAGTTCGTGATCGCAAGACAGAGACTTTGAAAACATCAGACTTGAGATTGGAGACTGGCAGGCTAGTAGATCTTTACGTCTTTAATGATCTCCTCCCCCATGGCTTCATTGAGCAGTTCGATTAATTTCACTTTGCCATAAATGAGTTCCTGCCGCAGCGGAGCGGAGGACAATTGTACAGTGAGAATACCATTTCTAAATCGAATATCTGTGGTATACTGCTGGATGGATGATCCCAGTTGTTCCCGCCAAACATCTTTGATCTTGACCAAAGCATACTTGCTCTTGATCGGGCGGCTCTTGACAAATTGAGATAGAATCTCCTTTAAGGTCCTTTCATTGCTAGGCATGGGCAGAGTCAATCTTTATTTCAGCAAAATCCCCAGTCAAATCCATCAACAAAGGTTCTAATCGATCTAGTTGTGTGTCCGTCAAGAATACCTGTCCAAAATTACCCTTAATTATGATGGCCAGCAACTGATCAACCCTTCGGTGGTCTAGTTTGTCAAATAAATCATCAAGTAACAACAATGGTTTGATCTTCAATGCTTCCCTGATCATGTCATACTGAGCCAATTTCAGCGCAAATACAAGACTTTTCTTTTGTCCCTGCGATCCATAGAGTCTTGCCAGCCTCCGGTCTAACTTGATGTCGATCTTATCCTTGTGTGGTCCAGCATTGCTTCGTCCAGAGACCCGATCGTATGCCTCAGAAGCTTTCATGATTTCAATGAAATCTCTGTCTTCTAGCGCTGAGTGGTAACCGATTTCCACTTTTTCCCTGGCATCAGACAGTGAGGTATAATGTCGCTCCACATGATCATTGAACATACTGAAAAATCTACGGCGTGTACGATGGACATAGGTGGCGGGGTCATTCATGCGCTCATTGTACGTTTGCAGTAGGACCGGATCAAAATAACTCTCCTCCTGAAATTTCTTTAACAGGGCATTGCGCTGGCGCAAGAGGCGCTGGTAGATCACTAATGCCTCCAGGTAGCGGCGATCTATGATCGATAAGGTGGCATTCACAAATCTCCTGCGATCTACATGAAGAGCATCGATGAGACGGAGGTCATTGGGTGCAATCATCACTAATGGCATCATGCCGATGTGCTCTGACAACTTCTCATAAGCTACGCCATTTTTCTCCATCGTCTTTTTCTTGCCACGGGGATACTTGACGACTAATTTCACATCCTCATCATCGACCACCAACTGACCTTCTATGCGATAAAAATCCATGTCCTCATGGATCAACTGCTTGTCGGAAGCATTGAAATAACTTTTAGTCATCGCGAGAAAGTAGATGGCATCTAGCAAATTAGTCTTCCCCACTCCATTTAGTCCATGAACCACGTTTAAACTAGGTGAGAAAGAAAAGCTCTTTGAGCTGTAGCTTTTAAATTGCGTCAGTATGATCTTAGATAAAAACAATCTCGAATTATTAAACAAGAATGCACCCGGGGCAAAGTCAGGAAAAGAACCCCTGGTAGCAGGTTCTTCACCATACTATGCATTACTCCATCCTTTTTGGACCGCCACGTCGAAATAAATCAGCTTCCATCCATGACAGCGTTGCTCAAAAAATCTGATGCCCGGAGTTGACAGCGCTAGCCAAATACTTTCTCCATGGCCCTGCCAAATTTTTCGACATCTTCCATTCTACCAGTACTCACACGACACCAGGTTGTGAGTGGAGGAAAAGGCCGGCCGACCTGCACACCTAATTTCCTCATGTCTTCTTGGACTTGCTGAATTGGTCGTCCAGTGTGAAAAAAGACAAAATTAGCGTGTGATCTGACGTACTTTAACTGCAATCGATCCAAAACCCGATAGATATAGTTTTTAGCTAGTTGGTTCTGAGATAAACTGTGTTGATAAAAAGCTTGATCCTCGAGGGCAGCTAAAGCAGCATGGATGGCAGGCATATTTGTGTTGGCCATGACGTAGGGCCGAATCCTCGCAGCCAGGTCTTTGCGAGCGATCAGATATCCGACGCGCATACCAGCCATGCCATATACTTTCGAGAAAGTACGTGAAACCACCACATTTGCCCCTTGTTTCACCAGTTCGACCATGGAAGGATAGCCGGGATCAGAGATGTAGTCAAAATAGGCTTCATCAGAAAACACCATGGTACGCTGGGAAACTCGATCACAAAAAGATGCTAATTTCTTCGCATCGATCATCGTACCCGTTGGATTATTGGGATTGCAGATGAAGACCAGCTTTGTGTCGTTGGTGATGCGTCGCTCCATCTCCTCAAGGTCGTGTTCCAATTTTTCGTCGAGTGGCACCCTGTTAATGTGTACTCCAAATTGAGCAGCATAACTCAAGAGTGATTGAAAGGTGGGATCGGGAGTAATCACTTCACCACCATGGACTCCAAAAGTTAAGCCGGCGGCTTTTAGACCCTCCATTGAACCACCAGTGACAATAATTTGATTTCGCTCAACACCTTCGCGTTCAGCCAGGGCTGTGATCAGATCACCCACCTTCGCAAATGGATATCGACAGTCCTCATCAAATCCTGCAATCACGGCCTCCCTCATTTTCTGGGAAGGTCCTAGTGGATTCTCATTGGCATTCAAGCGGGCTACTGCATCTGCCGAGGCTGTGCTAGGTCGCATGACCCCTTGTCCCCATAACGGGGCTGAGGGCAAAAGGGCTGTTGAACCAGCCAGACCAGTAAGTCTGAGCCAGCTTCTTCGGTTGATATTTTTCATGCATGACAATTTGCGTGAAAGTTACTGAATATTCTAGGGCCAATACTTGAGCCCATGCCTTTTCTCAAAGAATCAACGCAACGAATCATTGGCAGCTATCATACCAATGATGCTGCCGTGTCATGCCGACTAAAGCATAATCTCTGTGGGAGCAGCCTAGAGAACCCTGGTGACAGGCACACGTCCTCTTGTCGAAATTGCCTCACGATAGCCGATAACTTCTACCTAACCCGGTACTCACGATTTCTTTGACAGATATCCCATCAAATATTATCGTACCTTCTATGCTTTTCGACTCCGGCCTACGTTATTAAACTAAATATTTACGATGGGTGTTAATCAGGAAATCCAGTAATGAAGGTCCAGTACAAAAATCCAATAGCAGATCACGTCGCCGACAAATGGCTGATTTTCGAAGAGCAGGCAAGATTGCTGACCACCTACCTTGCTAGATTTGGTTTCCATATAGATGCACTGGAATGTATGAGAGTACGCTCAGCAAAATCCTGGAAGTTTTCTGCCATACTGAAAAATTCAAATCGCATTATTCACTTGTCTATGATCACCACTGCGATCCAGGCAGGTGCAGTCTCCCTATTTATTTATCCGATGGAAAAGAAAAAGGGTCACCACTACATTAGTCTTTACAAGTATCTAAGGGAACACTTTAGTATGGTCAACAGAAAATATCTATTTCTGAGCCAGTACAGAGGTGATTTTGCCCAGCGGCTGCATAAGGTGATCCACTCCTACGCTCGCTTCAGCCAGTTTTATATGCAAAGCATCTTGCAGGGCATCAAATGGGACGATGACGATGTCTAAATCTGAGTAGGCTTTTCCCAAATATGTGATCCCATGTGCCGGCCTCTGTCAACAAGCTGGAGTCAGGCATTTTGCACCCCTGATCGCCATCGGGACATCACCAAATCCTCATCTTGACTACTGGCCATACCCGGTTTGGTTTCTTCGATCTGGTAAGGGACAACCTCCAATACATATCACACACTAAAAAAATGCAGCGCCAGTGAGTCAGCATCGTGAAATCCCTCTCTAAAGAACCCAGAAGTCAATTTTTCCTATAGGGAGAAGCTGAGTTCTGCTGAATGACACATCCACAGATGACCAGATGTAGGTATGTTGTGGAGTATTTCTTATCTTGACAACGTCGATATGACAACATCGGTCATTAAACCCCAAAGAAATGGCTACCTACATATGTGATCTGCATACGCACCCATCATTTAAACCGAACTACCGGATTAGAACCAATCCTAATATTGATTTGTGGCGTGAAATCGTGGAAAATCGTACGCACTTCGAAAAGATCCCCAAAGAACTTACACC
Organism: Saprospiraceae bacterium; assembly: GCA_965223025.1. Lineage (GTDB taxonomy): Bacteria > Bacteroidota > Bacteroidia > Chitinophagales > Saprospiraceae > JABDMH01. Next base: position 1,137,793 of record CBDCVP010000023.1, on the reverse strand, counting down.
CATCGTGGAAGAAACTGCCCGAAGTTCGCAGTCCAATCTCAATAAATTGTTTGAAGGAGGTGTACGAGGAGTCTTCTTTGCCTTGCATCCGATGGAACGAGGTTGGCTGCACCGGAGAAAGTCCTCACCAAATCCCATCCGGCATGCCATTCTCAAACAAGTGTTAAAGAGTCGCCACATTCCACACATTGCAGCGGGTATTTCAGGCATTCCAATCGAGATCATTGAGAAAATGCAGCTCACCAACAAGAAAAATGCAGCCATTGACTACTACAGTGAAGACACTTTTCCAGAGTACGAACTGATACGAAAAAACGAAATGATCAGTGGTCAACAACAGGCCAAACTAAGGCTGGTGTCGAGTTGGGCGGAGTACCGCGATGTGGTCACTAATCACCGCGATACCATAGCTGGCATACTCACCATCGAAGGAGGACACGCATTATCATACCTACCAACCGCCAATCTCTATCATAAGACCTACCTGGAACTAAATCAAGAACAGCGCGATGAAATAAGAAGGCACTATCTAAAAAATATCAAACGGATTAAAGGTCAACTAAAAACAAGAGCATTTGCGAAAGCGCACACACCATTTTTCATCTCGCTCACCCATATGTACAATAATTTTTTAGCAGGCCATGCCAAATCATACAAGAATGGCCTGGGGATTTTTCCTGGTATGGATGATTTTTTAGACCAGGAAACTGCTATGAATGATGACATCTCAGCTTTGGGTTTTGAGGTTATTCAAAAATTACTTCACAAAGACAAGTCCGAAAGACGCATACTTATCGATGTCAAACACATGAGCCTCTCTGCTCGCAAGACCTACTATCAGTTGGTGACTGGAACCCGTAATAATGGCGATCCCATTCCCATCATTTATAGTCATGGAAGCGTCAATGGATTTACCGAGGACAAGTTTTTCGGTAGAGACGATCATGCCCATGATCAGCACGGCTATCTGAGTCATTGGTCTATCAATTTGTACGACGAAGACATCCAGCAGATCTACAATTCCGATGGCTTAATTGGTCTTGCCCCACATGAAGGACGAATGCCCGGTGGTGAGGCACTGACATTATTTAAACAAATCAAAAGGGCGATCGCTTGGGATGACCATCGCAAGAAGACATACCAAGTATTGCAACATCATGAATATATAAAACTATTCATGTGCAACGTATTTCATATAGTCCGAACCATCAACAAGAAATCAGCCTGGAATCACATATGCTTGGGCAGCGACTACGATGGCATCATGAACCCCTTTGATAGCTATCCTACTTCTGGCGATTTCATGCGCCTATTTGGTGACATGAAAGAATTCTTAGATCATTCTGAAGAAGACCTGGTAGGCTATGACCACGGCAGTAGAATAACCATCGGCAAAGCGGAGCGGAAGAGGCTCATGTTTAATCTGTCGTCAAGAAAAATCATCAATAAACTAGCGTTTGAAAATGTGGAACATTTCCTGGAGAAGTATTTTAATCCTGCATATCTGGGAGGTCCCTCCCATTTTGTCTAATTCTCATGATGTCGCTAAAAGATAAACTTACGACCATTGGACTATGTCTACCGGGAGGTGGCTTTCGAGCAGCGGGTTTTTGTTTGGGCATTCTTAAATTTCTGCAGGAAGTGGATTTGGATCAAAATATCCGGGGTATGTCCACGGTCTCCGGTGGGACGATCACTGGGATTAAATATGCCCAGATGATGAAAGATGGAAAATCTTTCGATGAGTTTTATGAAGCTCTGTATGCTTGGCTCAAAGCTAATCAATTGACCAGCCAGGCCGTCGAAACCTTGAAAGACAAGGACCTTTGGCAAAAAACATATGCACACAAGAGGCGAAACCTCATCAATGCTTTTGCCATCGAATACGGTAGATTTATTCCCGGCACACTTGGTGAACTGGAGAAGTACTGTGCCGATGAGCACACAAGCATCAAGCGGTTTATTTTCAACAGTACAGATTTTAATCATGGTGTGGAGTTTCGATTCCAAAACAAAGATGTACCCCAACGCGATTTTGGCAACGCCTATCAAGACCGATACTACCGCAATATTAGAGAGTATATTTTACTGGGGGATATTGCTGCAGCTTCCTCCTGCTTTCCAGCAGGATTTGAACCGATGGCATTCCCCGGAGATTTCATCAAGCACCAGGATGTCATGGACAAAATTCCAAGTGCGGCAGAGCCATTGGGCTTGATGGACGGTGGAATCATCGATAACCAGGGAAGCTCTAGTTTTACCACGAGCGAAAAATTACCCTATTCCTTCTATGGCATTGGCGATGTAGGATCTTCAAAAACAGCACCCTTTACTTTTTCAGATGAATTGCCAACGGCGAAATGGATATCCCTACTGTTTAATAAATGGGTATTTCTGCTTTTCCTAGTCATCACCATTACTGCTTTGGTTTTTAATCTGCCATTTTTCAAATACATACTACTCGTCTTGACGTCAATCCTGGGCATACTGCATCTCATCCTACTCGTGGCATATAATTATGCTGGCAAAACCGCCGGAATTCAGGGATCGTTCTATGTCGACCACCGACTATTGGGCATCTATATCCTGGATAGAATTCGATCCATACTGACTTTAAACAATGTCATTTTCCTCCGGGGTGCAAAGAGTCGCAATATTTCCATCATCTTCAACAAAGCCAGCAATCGCACTGAGAAAATATCGATTTACGAGCTGGCTGACTACAATGAGAAACTACCGGAGGACCAGGACACACATCGACACCGATTGCATACACTGATCCGGCCGATTCCTGCCCACCTCATCGAAGCCTCAACAGCGGCCACCAATTTTGGCACCACCCTTTGGTTTGATGATGGTCGTGGTGACATGTTGGATACTTTGATACTGGTTGGTAGAGCCACCACATGCTTGAGCCTGATGTCGTTTCTTCTCAAATCGTCTGATGTAGAAACTTGCAAAAGAGATCCATTTTTCAATCAATTGCTGGTTGCCTGGAAAAATCTGTAACGATACTTTCATTTCGAAAGAAGGTCGTGACTTAGACATTTGGGGTGTTGAATAATTTCATCCGGAGGCCCCATCCTCCACCCAATAGCACTCAGAATCACCGGTGACCCCATCGCTATTATCAGACTGCCATTAAGTCATTTCTATTCAAAAGTAGCACGTCGATGAGAAAATCGTTGTCATAAAAAGTGAGTATTTTTAAACCTTAAACCCGGATTATGTACCTATCAACTTGTCTATCCCTCCTGACAGCACTGATTTTGATGGGCTCAACACTAACGACCAATCAACCAGAGATGAAGACCTACAAAGTAGCAGAAGTGAGTCCCTTTGAAGTCCACACCCAGTGGAATGGTGCACCCTGGGATCAGATCGATCCACTCTACCTACGCTATCACATGGGAGAAAAGCCTGCACATTTTCCCAACGTCATGGCTAAAATCGCTTATGATCCACACGGCATTTATGTCATTTTTCAGGTGGAAGACCGTTATGTAAAAGCGGTGCGGACACGACATCAGGAGGGTGTCTTCAAAGACAGTTGTGTTGAATTCTTTTTCAGCCCGGCTGGAGACAGTAAGGAAGGATATTTTAATCTTGAAATGAATTGTGGAGGCACCATGCTATTTCATCATCAGACTGAACCTCGTAAAAACTCAGTGCATATTGCCGATGATGACCTGGCCAACATTAAAGTAGTCACGACCCTGCCAAAGACGGTTTTTCCCGAAATTGCCAAAGAAACCACTTGGACCGCTGCATATCACATACCTTTCGAAGTGCTCCAAACCTATCAAGACCTGACACCTCCCACTCCTGGGACCGTTTGGCGTGCTAATTTCTACAAATGTGCCGACGAGACTTCTCACCCCCATTGGCTCACGTGGTCGAAAATAGATTTTCCTCGACCAAATTTCCATCTGCCTGAATTTTTCGGCACACTGGAATTCTAGTTCTGCTATCAGTCCTGGGCGAAATCACCATCAAGACTTACTAAGTAGATCAATATCACCATTCCTTCTTCCACAAAAAAAAAGTAAATGAGTGCGTTGCACAAATCGCATCACGACCGACCTATGCACTACGATCTTGTCGTAATAGGAGCCACTCCGGGAGGCATTGGTGCTGCACTCAGCGCATCGCGTCTGGGTCAGAGAGTGGCATTGACGGCGCATCATCATATCGGAGGTATGATGACCAGTGGACTTGGTAAAAGCGATATTGAAAATAAGGGTGTGCTCGGTGGTGTTTTCAAAGAATTCACAGGTCGTGTTTTCGATTACTACCGTACGACCTATGGTGATCCATCTCCAGCTCTGCAAAAATGCAGACAAGGTTATTACTATGAGCCTTCTGTAGCGGAAAAGGTGCTCTTGCATATGTTGCAAGAGGCAAAAACAGTCGATCTGCACCTCAACTGCCAACTCCATAGCGTGAGAATGGAAGGAAACCTTTTGGTAGAAGTATCAATGATACGTGGAGAAGAAAATCAACTGCTGAGTCTGACTGCACCGGTTTTTATCGATGCCACTTATGAAGGTGACTTGATGGCGAAGGCAGGTGCCAAGTATCGCCTCGGACGCGAAAGCAGGAGCGAATTCGGTGAGGCACACGCAGGGCAAATTTTCGTCAACCACACAACCAAAGAAATTCACCCAGCCGGCAGCGGTCAAGGTGATGATCATCTACCTGCGTATACTTTCAGGTTGTGCCTAACCGATGATCCACAAAACAGTTTGGTGCTGAAAAAACCTCCAGCCGGCTATGATCGATCGCGCTATCTGGCATATTTCAATGACCTGCAAGAAGGTAGATTGTCTAGGCCGGAAATACATAAGGACGGTCATGGATATTATTCCGCTCATTACGACACTATGATGCGTGTGTTCTCCTTCGCAGAGATTCCCAATCGCAAGTACGACGTCAATATCAATCCGAGAGCCTTAGGTTTTCCGTTTATAGGGGAAAATCGACACTACGTAGAAGCTAATTGGGCACAGAGGGAGCTCGTGTACGAGAAGCACAAAGAGCTGGTGCTCGGATTATTGTATTTCGTGCAAAACGATCCTGAAGTGTCGGAAGGTGACCGTGCTCTTGCTGCGAGATACCATTTGCCATTGGATGAATTTCAGGACAATGACCACTTTCCCTATCAGCTGTATGTGCGTGAAGCCAGGAGACTGCTGGGCCAATACACCCTGACCGAAAACGATTTTTGCAGTCCGGCATCTGAAAGAAGATCTACCGTTTTTGAAGATAGCATCGCCTGCGGAGAATTTCCTCTAGACAGTTTTCCTGTGACTAAAGCCACGCACAAAGGGCAAGAAGTATTAGAGGGCTATATCTGCATGCTTGAAATCGCACCGTACCAAGTCCCCCTTCGCTGCATTATACCCAAGGGGATCGAAGGTATCATGGTACCCGTGGCTGCATCCACTTCGCATGTAGCGTTCTCTACCATCAGAATGGAACCTCTGTGGATGAACATGGGTCAGGCAGCGGGCATGGTGGGTGGATTAGCCAATCAAAAGCACTGCAAAATCACGGAAGTACCGGTCACCACATGTCAACATCACCTACTTGAGGCCGGTCAGATACTCACTTACTTTAAGGATCAAGATCACAGCGACAAGGCCAGCAAGGCTGCCCAATTTTGGGGCACCAAGGGATTCTTTAGCACCTATCTGGCTGAGTTGAGAAAGCCACTGACCAAAATTGTCGCGAGATCCTGGATGGATATTTTTGTCGATCTCACTCCCGCAACGACAGCCATTCCCCAAGAAATCAGCAAACCCAATGCCATGGTGAGCATCTCAGATTTCTTGTACCTTACTCAACGGATGATCCATCAACATGGTCTGGAGAGAAAGTCTGAGGAAAATATCGAGCAGGTGCTGAGGAATAGCTTGTATCAAGATCGGTCCTTCCGCACAGCGATGCTTCGGGGAGAAGCATGTTTGGCATGGTACGATCTGCATTTCCTGATCCTGAAAAACACCTCACATGATGATGCATGAAGATAAAATGAATGTTGTCCTGGCTGTATTCTTGGTGAGCTTTGCCAGTCTTCATTGCCAGACAAAGCATCTGCATCAAGCTCCCGGCGCGAGCGAGTCATCGATGTCGATCATGTTGGCAGGTGATTGGGTGCCGGAAAACACCCATGATATTGCCTTTGATCGACTAACGAAGGTAGCGAGCCAACACTCCATCGTGAGTGATGTCAGAGATGCGGGTGGTACCAGAATAAATCAGCACAACTATCTGGTTTACCATGATGGTCGGTTTTGGGCAATGTGGAGCGATGGACCTGGTAAACCCCACACAACCCCGGATCGGCACCGGGATCGAGTACCTGGGCATGATCGCGAAGGCCAACGGATCTCTTACGCTGTGAGTGATGACGGGATAAACTGGAGCAGGCCGCGAGATCTGGCTGGAGCACCTGATCCGGAATTCGGATGGATTGCCAGGGGGTTTTGGAAAAGGAATGGGCAGTTGTTGGCCCTGGTCTGCAGATATAATGCTCCTGATTATCGGGGTCAAGGACTGCAACTCCACGCTTTTATAGCTTCACAAAATGGAGATCCCATCTGGCAACATCACGGATTAGTCTACGATAATGCCATGAATAACTTTCCTCCCCGACAATTGCCCAATGGAGAATGGATGATGTCGAGAAGGGACAGTGTCGGCGATGTCTATTTTATGGTGGGTGGTACCGAGGCCTTTGACCAGTGGACATCGCATGAGATCATCAAGTACGAAGACGATGCATTGGCGGCGGAAGAACCGTATTGGTGGATCCTACCAGATGATAGGCTGGTAGGACTGTTTAGAGATAACCGAAAAAGCGGATTCCTTTTCCGGGCTTTTTCCCACGATCACGGCAGAAGCTGGAGCAAACCACATAAGACCAATTTTCCCGATGCAACATCTAAATTTTGTGGCACACAATTACCGGATGGCCGTTATGTTCTGGTCTCTAATCCAAATCCAAAAAAGAGGGATCCTCTGGTCATTTCTGTGAGCCACGATGGTCTCACCTTTCATAAGATGGGATATCTGGTGGGAGGTCGTCACGTAGATTATCCACACGTCATCGTGCACGATGATCATCTCTATGTAGCTTTTTCCAGTGCCAAGCAGAGTGTGGAAGTTCTCAAAATCAGTCTCTCTGCATTGGACCGTTGACTACTCATGCAGATTCGATATGGAAATTCACATACGGGGTCTTGACATTGTAGCCATTGCTGTTTACCTGGTCCTTGTCATTGGCGTAGGTTATTATTTCAGCAAGCGCAACCATACTACTGAAGCCTACTTTGTGGGTAATAGATCCATGCCTGGCTGGGTCATAGGACTTTCTATGCTGGGTACCATCCTCAGCTCGGTCACCTTTTTGGCCTTGCCAGCCGCTGCCTATGTCTTGGATTGGCGACAGCTGACGGTCAATCTAGTATTGCCCTTTGTAGCCGTGGTCGCAATCACTGTCTTCATCCCGTTTTTTCGCCGTGGAGCGCTCACCTCGGCCTTTGAATTTCTAGGCCAGCGGTTCGGAGTGGCACCAAGGATCTATGGTACCTGCAGCTTCATCGCGATGCAACTGATCCGTGCCGCACAGATCCTATTCCTAGTCTCGCTCCCTATACAGTTCCTCACCGGAGCCTCCATCGAACTCGTGATTATTTGTACCGGCATCTTCATTGCCTTGTATACCATCGCTGGCGGGATAGAGGCAGTAATCTGGACAGATGTCATGCAAGCTCTGATCTTGTTTGTCGGAGGCATCCTTTGCTTTACCATGATTGCACTTGATCTGCCGGGAGGATTGAATCAGATCATCGAAATTGGCAGATCTAGCAATAAATTCAACCTTGGCAGTTTCGACTGGAATCTCGCAGAACGCACATTTTGGACCGTACTGATTCTAGGTGTGGTCAACTGGCTCATGGTCTATGGTAGCGATCAGAATATGGTGCAGCGCTATGCAGCAGCCATATCTACTCGGGAAGCGCAGAAAGCCACCGCATTGTATTCGGCCATTGCCTTGCCGATGTGGATCATGTTCTTTTTTATCGGCACTTCATTATTTGCCTACTATCTCACTTTTTCAAATCCACATGTGGGCCAGTTGGAGCCCGATCAAATCCTGCCCTATTTTGTCCTAACGGAAGTGCCACCAGGAGTGGCTGGCATAGTCATAGCCGCTGTCTTGGCCGCAGCCATGAGTAGCCTGGATTCCGGCATTAATGCGATTTCGGCTGTGGCAGTGGTAGATCTGATTAAACCCCACCTGGCCAAAGATCAAAGTGACCAATGCTATCTTAGATGGGCAAGGATAGTAGCTCTGCTGGCCGGCACGCTAATCATTATGGGTGCTTTGATCTTCAGTATGATCGATAAGGAGAGTATGAACGATGTGAGCTTGATCGTCACCAGCATTTTCGGTGGCTGTGTGATGGGACTCTTTATGCTGGGATTCTTCACCAGTCGTGTAGATGGGAGGGCTGCCACCATCGCTATGGTGCTGGCCATTTTGTTAAACATCTATCTGGGAATAGGAACGTTGGGCTGGTTGCCTTCCTATCTCACTTTAGACCTGCACAGTTATTGGGTAGGCCCTACCGTCAACTTATTTTTTATACTGACCGCACTGCTGTTCAGCTTGCGACTCTTTAATCGATCATAAAAAGATGATGTCTCATGTCTAGACGGTGTGCCCAGAGATAAGGTCACTCTTTAGATCCGCTGTACTATTATCCTGCTCAACCGGGTCATAACCAAGTTTGGCCAACTCTCCTCAAAGTGTACCCGAACAGGTACAAATGCTCTAATAAAAGTATATCTATACCCGAATGGGTACATTCTATGCAAATTTGCAACTATTTATACCCGATAGGGGTTATTTAAATCAACACAACTATTTTTATACCCGAAAAGGTACAATATGGAACAAAATAAGTTACTGCTGCCAGAGTTCGTGAGGAGAAAAAGGAAATCGTTGAAACTAACTCAAAGGGAAATGGCAGAAAAAGCTGGCGTCGGAATCAGATTCATAAGAGAACTGGAAAGAGGGAAGGAAACGCTAAAAATGGACAAAGTAAACCAAGTGCTGGAACTTTTCGGTTATGAGCTAGGCCCTCAAAAATCCTCTAGAGCATGAAGCGTGCAAAAGTATATATGTACGATAAATTCGCCGGAATACTAATCGAAAATCATGAAGGGTTTACCTTTCAATATAATGAACATTATTTAAAAATCAAGAATGCGGAACCGATAAGTTTAACAATACCATTGAGAGAACAGGCCTTCACCAGTAAAATTCTATTTCCATTTTTTGATGGTTTGATTCCTGAAGGATGGCTCTTAGATATTGCCACAAAAAATTGGAAGCTTGATGCAAGGGATAGAATGAGCATTTTGTTGACAACATGTACAGATTGCATTGGAGCAGTTTCAATCGAGGAAATAAAAGAGAATGATGACTAAATGCTTATTCTGCTATGAAAAAATAGAAATTGAAAATCAAATAGAATTTGAATTTCATGAAGGTTGCAGCAAGAAGTTCTTTGGCAGCAAGCATCCACCAGAACTGCAATACTCACAAGATGAGATGTTAGAACTCGCTGAAAAAGTAGTAAAAAGCCAAAAAACGGTAACAGGTGTACAACCAAAACTTTCACTAGCTAGAAAGAAGATGACACAAGACTCGTCCGTTGAAAGATTTACCATTGTTGGCTTGTGGGGACAATACATTCTCAAACCACAAACAGAATTACATAGTGAATTACCAGAAATTGAAGATCTCACCATGCATTTGGCAGAATACTCTAAAATAAAAACTGTCCCCCACTCCTTAATAAGATTAAAATCTGGAGAATTAGCATATATCACCAAGAGAGTTGATCGATCAAAAGATCGCAAATTCCACATGGAAGACATGTGTCAATTAACAGAACGTCAAACTGAGCACAAATACAAAGGATCACATGAACAAATAGCCCAAGTAATAAATGCGTATGCCGCAAATCCTGGATTAGATAAAGTTAATTTCTACGAGCTTGTTCTATTTTGTTACTTGGTAGGCAATAATGATATGCACTTGAAAAATTTCTCTCTATTAAAGAAAATTGAAAATGAATATAATTTAAGTCCATCTTACGATCTAGTTGCATCTGAATTACTGGTCGAAGGCGACGATGAAGAGCTGGCTTTAAACCTACATGGAAAAAAGAAGAATCTAAAAAGAAGAGACTTCGAAGCTGCCATGGCCACAAGCGGAATAAATCCAAAGGCAACTGAAAACATTTTTAAGAAATTTGAATCTGCCCTTAAGGGGTGGTCTAAAATAATTGGAAAAAGCTTTCTATCAGAAAACATGAAGCAAAACTATATTTTGATGATAAAAAATAAGTTTAAAATTTTGCATAAATAAACTGGGCATAATAACGATGATGACGCCTTGACAGGCCCGACAGGGATCGTCATGCTGACCCCTCCAATGGGACGATGCCTCATGCTACTGCTGATGTCCTTTCACAGCATTGAGTTCCCGACTTTAAGGCCCTAAGGTAAAATCCGCCACAGGGTTCGACATGATGCCCCATCAACTACTCACTTGACGAGACCCTACTAAGCCGTTGAGCCCAGGAGCTAACATACCCAATCAGCCAATATGCCATTAAGCCAATTCTCCAATCTTTGCTAACTTGCCATGCATATGAGTTTACCACTAGATCGAATAAAGGCATCGCTAGAAGATGGGCTGTTGTCCTTTCCAGTGACCGACATGGATGAAAAAGGAAACTTCAATCCCACCACCTTTGAAGCCAGAGTGGACTGGTTTGTAGAGCATGGCGTTTCTTCTGTTTTTGTGGCAGGTGGCACAGGAGAATTCTTTTCTCTCTCTGAAAGGGAATATCAAAAGATCGTCGATATTGCATCCTCGACGGTCCAAGAACGGGTACCTGTGATATCGAGTACAGGACGCAGTATACCACAAGCCATTGCCTTTGCAAAAATGGCTGAAGCAGCAGGTATACACGCCTTACTTTTGATGCCACCTTATCTGACCTCCGGGCCTCAGGAGGGCTTGGTGTCTTACGCACAAGCCATCATGCAAAACACCAAATTGCCGGTGATCTATTACAATAGGGCAAATGGCACATTGTCCTGTGAGAGCATCCAGAAGTTAGCGGACAGTTGTCCGAATTTTATCGGATTGAAGGATGGCACCGGAAACATCCAGGATCTCAATGATACGATCAAGACCATGGGAGATCGACTATCGTTTATCGGGGGTGTCCCCACGGCGGAAATCATCGCTGAAGCTTATCTCGCCATAGGAGTCAATACCTACTCATCGGCTGTTTTCAACTTTGTGCCTGACCTGGCCATGCGCTTTTATCAATGCCTCAGTGCTGGTGAGGATGAGACCGTACAAACCTTGTTGCGTGATTTCTACATCCCCTTTGTCCGCTTACGCAGTAGGAAAAATGGATATGCCGTTAGCCTCATCAAAGCCGGAGCAAGGATCATTGGTCGAGAAGCTGGTGATGTTAGAGCTCCACTGGTGATGCCCAGCGAGGAGGAAGCTACCCGATTAAAATCCATCATTGAGGCTGGCACAAGGGCGAGCAACTGACTTGACTAGGTTGAGCAAAGCTATCCTGTCTAGTCCAATATCGGTGTTAGTGAGATTTTTCTAATATACATTTCAGCACCCTCCGACTGGATTTGGATCTTCCCATGGTTTGGCCGCACCTGCATTGCCCTATTCACCAACACACCGTTGAGGTACAGTGTGATTTCATCTTTGTACACTTGACACTCCAACTTGTTCCACGCTCCTACCTCGTATTCTACATCAGTGGCACCCCTAAAATCAAGTTCATCCTTCCACTTGGGATCACGACCATACCAATTGATTCTTCCACTGGTGATGGTAGCCGGATCTCCCATGGGATCGAAAACATAGGAACTACCCTGCTTCTCATCCGACACCGGACTGGTGATAGAAAACCGGTCCATACCATCTCCTACCACGATAAAATCTCCCGTGCCACCTTCGATGATCTGACACTCTATTGAGCTCATCCAGGTACCCCCGTAAGCACCATCCTTTCCCTGAGAATGCAGCAAAATCCCACCATCCCTAGCCCGGTCAGCACGAGGTGCATGGGTCTTATCTCCCCATTTGTATTCTATCTCTAACTTGTAATTTTCGTACGATCTGTTGGTAGTCAGACATCCCCATTCTTCACCCGATATTCGCAATACTCCATCTTCGACGGTAAACACCTCCCCGGGATCCATATCACGCCCCCTGTGCCTCAACCAAGTATACCAACCGGCTAGATCATGGCCGTTAAACAAATGGATCGTCTCTCCCAGTGACAGCAGATCAGCATTGAGCGGAGGTGGATACCGAGATGTTTTTGGTCTGAGGTGCAAATCATTCATCAGAGCTTTGAGAATATTCACAATCTTGACAGAGGCATTCGTTTCAAGGTAACTGGACCTGGCACGCCAGGTCTCATAACCACCAAGGGAGTGGTGCCTGGGGGTGGGCAAATAACCGTTGTATCCATTGGCCAGTGAAACGGTAAATGTTTTGCCAAATGGACTCTGCTCCTTCAAGGCCAATCCGATCTCCACAAACACTTCACAGGGAATGGCGGTCACCACTAAGTCTCCCATACTAAATGCCTGTAGGACAAGATCTACCTCCTCGGGATAGTTTTGCAATTGCAGGGTCTCTCGTACATAGATCTCGGGCAACGTTTTCATGTTAGGTCCCTGGGCGTCGCCGACGATCTTCTCGGCTCGCAGGATCTCACCCTGATTTGGCCGGCGGACCCCAAGCCGCAGCTCCCTTTGGGCGACATCGAGCGGCACCCAATCAAAATATTCCATCGTTTGATGTGCGCGATAGACTTCGGCAGCCACCGAATAGGCCACTTCTTTCATTTTCTCATAGGGACCTCGTGGCTCCGTCGAGGCATTGGTAAAGTCAATATTGTTGATATCGCCACTCGTACCATTGGTCATGATGCCCACGAAGGGTTTTTCTGGATTAGCTCCAAGCAACTCACCAATGCGATTGGCAAAAAGACCAAAGTAGTCGGCTGATACTGTCAATGGTTCGACCCCGCCTACATAGTGTAATGAGTAGTTGGCCAGCAGGGAAATTGGGCGTCCATCCACCGATTGAATCGAGACAAAGGCAACCTCTGGATCGATCGGTCCCGCTGGCTTGACCAAGTCCACATGTCCACGGGGTGGATTCATCTTGACTTTGTCTTGGCCACCAAATGGGTTGGGGATGTCTGTACCATCTTTCATGTGCCATCGCCTGTTGAACACCTGGCCGGGCTCGGATCCACTACCCCACCCGATCCGTGCCGGCTCTAGGTTTCGGTAGGCCCGAATAATGGCATCCGCTGCTCTCTCTGCCAAGAAGGACTGATAAGATGGGTCCGGATCGCTCTGAAACACATGGCAAGCAGTCCCTGCGGTGTGGGTATGGGTGGCAGAAATCATCATGTTTTCCACGGGTATGTCCACGTGTTGATGAGCTCTCTTCTTGGCACTGTCTACGATTTCTCGATACACCATGCAGAGATCCATCACCGCAAAGGCCAGCGTGGTCTCCCCGTCATCCAACACAAGACTTCGCACATATGTATCATCATGTATTTGTGCAATGATCCGATCTTGCAGGTGCCCGTTCATCGTGGTGCCGATGGGTGGAGTGATATTGCTCACGGCCGCACCAGCCTTAAACACCTTGATCGAAGTCTGCTTGTCTTGAGCCAGCATCCACGAATGATTGGCGATCAATACCGCTGCCATCGCGATGACTCTAAGCGCTATCCAGTCCTTAACCATAATTTTTCTATTAAACTAGATTCTAAAAAGAATTTCGACGACGTGGCCATAAGTATCCGACGGACTATAGATCCAACTCCTTCCGGTATTGTTTGAGGGCAGATCGGGATCCACACCGACCGCAAATCAGGATTTCTTGGCAACGGCACTGATTCTGAGTGGGACCCTCCCGGAATTTGACCACGTATTACTTTGTCTGCAACAAACCGAGTTCATCCAACCCTGCTAAGTTTCTGCGCAGCACCTCCTGGACATCGGCAGTGTCGATATGCCCGATAATACCAAATTGGCCCTGATAACCCCGGTCCAACAAAAGCGATATCATTTCTTTCTCCCTATCACCCTCACCTATAGCTAAAATCTTAGGGCCTTCGGCTCGCATACCATTCAAATTGACGGTCCACAAATAGGGCAACATCTCTTCGACGAGCTGAGCAAAGATCGATAGATGGTCGTGGGCATGGTGAAAATTGTAAACCAATCCTATATCATCTCGGTGTAGATGCCTGATGATTCTAATCTGATTGCGTGGATCTCCAAACCACTCACCCCCATGATTGTACAAGACAACCCTGCATCCTGTGGCTGCGGCCCTTTCTACCAAGAACTCGATCATTTCACTGGCTTTTTGCAGAGCATCATCGTCACCGAGATTGGCGAAGTAATTATGGTTAAAACTAACCCAGATGTCCGTCTGCAATCCAGTACTTTCTATGGTTTGAAATACGCGCTCATTGGCATCGCCAAGATCCCCTACGGTATCTCGGTCAGCATTGATATACATCCACACGGCACTGACTTCCACACCATATCGATCGGCCACCGACCACTCCAGGGCCATTTCGGCTAAATTTTCCGCCCGCCAGTCATAGGCATAGCGGTCTAGGCCCAACTGTTTGAGCATCTTTATGCGCTCCAGTGGAGTTCTATTGACACTGTCAAACGGCACGATACACCACGCAAGCAAATCGTTCTGGTCAATTTTTTGGGCATCGACGACTTGCAGCAAACCAACTAGGAAAAGGCAACCCAATAGTCTGAGATATTTCACTGATTTAATGTTGTTGTGCGCATTAGAAACCTGCAATATACAAAGGTCCCCTTGCTCCTGCTACAAGTATTCCACGAATCCTGTGCCTTGTGTGATCATCGGCTTACTTTCTGCTTGTGATGAAAGAAAGTGGCCCACCAGAAACAAATGAGGATGCTGTCAGCGTGCTTTCCAAATAGATTGCTCGGAAGTAAAGATCGAACCATTTACGATCACGATGCGCAATCATCGATGGAACTCAGGGATCAGACTTTAAGGCCCGGATCGTTTCTCCATTGACGTGTAGATCGAAACCGGTGATTTGACCATCGGCTCTGAGAAAAACGATTCGCACGTTGTCGTCGAGGTAGTAAAACTGGTCAACACCAATGGAAAATAGCTCCAGCCTCTTTCCCTGAGTAGCTGGTCCCGCCTCCATCCAAAGCTTGTCACGATCAATGACCAACTTAACTTCCTGACCATAAAGGGTATAGATTCCCCCATATTCTTCAAAGACTTCTTGCGAAAATGGCACTTCAGTGAGCAGTCTGCGAACATCCTCGCCTAATTTTTTCAACTGGATAAGTGCTGTGATATTGGTTGAATCCAGTTGATATGCCTTCTTAAAAACATCGATAGCCGCTTGTCGATTGCCCAATTGGATGAGGCATGCTCCATAAGTACTATAGGCCAGCGGATCTAATGAATCCAGCTCCGTAGCCATTCTAAACAGGCCCAATGCCAGGTCAATTTCCTCCTCACCGTCCCTAGCCATGATGTCCTTGCCTACAGATATCAGATTGGTACTAGAGACCGGAGATGGTAGTGCATACCATTGATTGATTTTATTGTTGAATCTTTTTACGGCCGTTGCACCACCTGCCAAGATTTTATCTCTGTGCTTATCAAAACACCAGTCCTTAAAGATGTACTCTAAGCCACGGAAGGTACTCAGGTGCACTACAGAACCATGTGTTTGGTCCTGCATCCGATCAAATTCCCAGTGAAGGTCTTTGGGACCCTCCTCCTCCAATAAGGCGATAAACTTCCAGGCACCACCCAGCATGGTTCCTCCCTCATTGCCCATGGTCATATACAGATGCCCTTTAAGATCTTTTTGCTCCCTGAGAAAGCTATCCATTTGATGCTCGACTAATTGCTGATTGTCCCACCATAGACTGGGACTAATGGCGAGATAAGCATTAAAAAGACCGGGATGGTTGATGAGTGTATGAATGGCAAACAGACCACCAAATGAATGACCAATTAACAATCTATAAGATTCCGTACGATAGAGAGAATCTACCCAATGAAATAGCTCCTGCTCCATAAACGAAATCAATCGATCCGCACCTCCGCCCGTGGGAAATCGACCAGACTGGCTAGTCGGTCTTGGTGTCAAGTCCCTCGTTCTATCATCCGTATTTGGGATGCCCACCACGATCATTTCAGGGATAAATCCGTGCTTGGCCAAGAAGTTCACGCTGGCAGTGGTGTGGTGGAAATTGCTCGCTCCATCGAGCAAATAAATCACTGGATGCTTTGTGTCGCTTTCCTCATATCCTTCGGGAACGGAGACCAGAATAGGTCGATCTTCTGACATGGTCTCAGATTTCAGTCTGTACTCGACTCCAATCTCAATCGGCACTCCGTCTGACTGCCCCAACGCAGAACCACATACCAGTAAAACGAACCATGAAAGTAAATCTTGACATCTCATTGGCACCATTTTTTGACGTGAAAAATCAACTACCTATGATCGCAATCTTTCTTACTTATCTGCTGGATTCCACCGCATTGAGGATCATCTGTGTCATATTTCTATCCGCATAGTCGGAGGCCCTATCTCCAGGCATGAAATAAAAGATGGTACCCTTCTCGTTGTCCTTCATCCATGCCGCCCGGTCTTGCATGAAGAGTTCGCCGTTGCGCTGATCTTGAAATTTCAATCCACACAGCACCGTCTTCTCCCTACCGTCGATAAATTTATGGTTCATATAGACCTCGGTAGCCTTCAGCACGATGCCAGGAAAACTACCAGCAACCGATGGTCCATCTGAAGACCGGTACTGCACTTTCTTGCCCCATTCAATCTTATGACTTGTGATGTAGTGCTTAGGATTGAGGTTGACCATCGTCCAGTTGATGCCCTTCTCACCATCGTGGTACCAACCGTATCCTTCACCTGGTCTTACCGGTTGCGAAGAGTATTCAGGATGGTCCAGCTGAACACCCAGAAAATCAAAAAAATACTTGTTGGCAGCTTTACCGCTACTAATGGTATGATGCAAGCATATGAACTTACCACCACCTGCGGTATAGCCAATGATGTCCAGCTCCGTCTTTTCTTCTAAGCCACGGTGAATATACCCGATCACAGCTCGGTACGGACTAAGATCCTCTGGAATGCTGGATTGATCAACCACGGCAACTTTCCTGCCTCCTACTTCCTCCAGATATTCAATGAGTACGTGCAACGCTGTCATCTCGTCCTGAATGATGAGGACATCCCGGGCATCTTGGCCGAGCATGTGCGTAGTGAGCGAGATGGTCATTACGAATGCCAGTAGGAACGGTGCACTCAAATGAATAAATCTCCAGTTGTGCGTACTTGTCAAACGTGTCATAGCAGAAATGGCATATATGTTCAAATCCGGTCAGTTAACTAACCCATCAAAAAATCCATCGCATTGACCTTCTCCACTATGAAGACGAGTCTTTGCCATGTAGCCAGTGTAATCATGCGAAAAGATCGACAATCGATGGATCAATTCCAAGTGCATCTGGCCATTATTAGCTAGCTTCACATCATCTACCACATGAACACACTTATTCAAGCAGATTATGAAAGCGATTATTCTGTGGCTGGTACGAACCTTACTACTATTCATATTGCCCTTTATCTTATTGATCCGGGGAGCAGTTTTACTGCATGATCGTTACAGTCTACTTCCGGCTCATCTTGCGCTCCTTGGGGGAGTGGCCTTCACTTGCCTACTGCTCTATCTATATCTTACCTACTTCTTTGGTAAGCTGTCTACCACCACCGGTCACACCAGGCCGAGCCCGCGATTTCGACTCTTAGTCGTACTGGCTCTCCTGGGGTGCTATGCCATCTATACTTTGTTCTACCTGTCCAATCACAACGTCAAATACCCTGAAATTAGAAAAGAGTACCGGTCCCTCCATCCCATTTTGAGGGTAGCACTATCTACTTGGGTTTTTGTGGATCCCGACTTGGTGATCACAGATGCTGATCGAGTGCCCGAAGACTATCGCAAGTGGGGATTGCCATCCAACACTAGATCACTGCATTATCGACAACGGGATGGTTATGTACATGCGGTCGATCTGCGTACCAGGGGCCGCTCAGCTATTTGGAACTGGATCACTAAAATCTACTTTCGAATGATGGGATTCAATGTACTGCGACATGGCGGCACGGCGGATCACCTGCATGTGTCACTGATGAGTCATGACCATCCGTATAACAAGTGACCAAACCAAACTCAGAAGAAATTAAATGAAAGTCCCAGAAACATTTCTCAAAACCAATAGATCCAATAAAAGCGAATAAGGTGGTGGGTGTGAAAGGTCGGCACATGAGTGTGGGCCACATAGAAATGGACTATGGCCATTTATCCTTATTTTGACCACACATCGATTGATGGCAGATACGTGAAGCCCGCAGCCAGTATTTCTGGATATCTATTTTAGGATCTTCATTACTTTTTCCAGATTGCATGCAAACCAAAAAAAGGACGAATTATTTCCAATTTTAAAGCTCCTAATAATTCTGTAATTAAAATCGAAAAGTTGTCCAAATAATGATAAGTGAATATTTATGATTGGGAAGATCCTGCCATTTAGAAAATATTCTCCAGCTGGTGCAGTTCTTAATTACTCACTTAATTGGCAGCACATAAATATTAGTTAATCTCAGTCATCAGATCAACCTGATAGGCCCACAATAAATTGACTTTCCAATATTGATTTTTACTCTCTCTTTGAAAAAGGTCTAATGGACCGCCTTAAGGAAATTGCCACTAAGAAACAGGTTGGGAAATTCGTCAAAAAAATTCTAAACTGCATGAGTCCAACCCAAAACAAATGCAAAGCCCTGTGTCGAGACAAAAGGACATCAATTAACCACCTAGCATGAATGAGCCATGAGTAATATATTGATTATTATCACAATTCTATAGCTGACAACTGAGTCTACTGATAAAAATGGATGTTCAACTAAAATCGGAAGATACCTGCTATATAAAACCAAGTGCCAGAAATAATCTTTCGATAGATAGATAGATCGATCACATCTGTAAATAATCAGAAATCTGATCCTGAGATACAGCAGCCAATCCGCCCTCCATATTCACCAAATCACAAAAGCCCCAATTCTTCATGAGGATTCCGGTCCGGACGGATCTTCTTCCAGTGCGACAGTACAAAAAATATGTTCTATCTCGATCTAACTTATCCAGCTCATCCAAAAATGTATACGACAAATAATTTAGGTGCAAGGCGCCTTTGATAGAGCCTTGATCAAATTCTTCTCGAGTTCTCACATCGATCAGCACAGCATTCCGGGCGGATCTGGCAGCATCGATGAATTCAAATGGATCTAAATTTCGCAACGCATCGGCCAGCAATTTCCATCTCGGTATGACACATGCTTGATTCATGCTAGTAAAAAGTTATTACATATTACATTGACAGTTCTCAAGGCACTCAATGATTAAGGAAACATCGCGTTCTTTGAGAGAATACAACATACTCCTTCCATCACGTTTGGCGCTCAACAATCCCTTGAGACGCATATTCTGAAGGTGGTGTGAAGTCAAGGATTGCTCCGACCCAAGCATCTCGCAGATCTGGGTGACTGAAAGGCGAGGATGTTGCTCAAGTATGTGCACGATGCCAAGACGCAGAGGATGCGCTACTGTCTTCAGGATATAGGCTATACGCTCCAATTTCTCAGCTTCTTTCTTGTTGAGTAAGGACTGTTTATTTGATTCCATGACACGTGATTATGCTATTCAAACTGTGTAACAAATCATTTAGTTCACAGGTGTGATCAAACAGCTTGATCACGAAGCCCTTATGCCCCGATATCAAAGGCCCCGATAGGTCGAGTAAAGATCTGGATTTGCCACTAGACCAAAGAAAACCTTCGGTTATTGCTCCTCCTGCTGGCGTGAGTATACAAAATTCTAACATATATTTTTTACATATATTATAACAAAACACTTAACTAAGATCCATCATATCAAAGATCAAGAGACTGCCTTTCAGCACTAAATGTATAAGCCTAGATATTTATGTCAGCAAACTCACATTTCTCCAGACACATGTGCGAAATAAATATATAATTTCTGACTTTGGTTATTCTGACAATTCATAGTACATTAGATGCGAATGAAACACTAATACACTATTTTTTCACCTGTAAACCCGTTATGAACACCGTTACCCAAGCACTTCTCCATACACTTAATATGCTGTAGATAGATCAGGTCGCAAAGATAGCTTCCGAGGCTAAGTCATTTGTGATACTGAGCTAGATCTAGTGGCAGGATTAACCCTGTATATTTCATTGATCACATTGACTGTCATTGGCCAAACCTGGCTATGATTTGCTGCTCGCCTGTATTTACCTACTGCTGTTGTGCACCTGCAGAACAGCTTGGCCGCGCTTTGAAATATTCTATCCTATTTAATACACTTAATTATTAATTCTTTAAAACCCGTAATTATGAGTTTTCATTACAAAGCATTTACCCAATTTGCCAAATGCTGGCATGGGTTTAAAATGCTTCCCATCGCTAAATGTGCGTCAATATGTTTGATGCTCATTTCCCTATTGGTTACATCCAGTCAGGCAAATGATATTGCTGGCCATGAGTTTCTTGGATGGCAAAATCTAGACAATACCACTGAAGTGTCACAGGGAGACTTGTTGTCCAGTGGTAGTTTTAATTATGGATTTGTGAGCACATGTCCTAAACCATCCAATGGCAGTGCGACCGTGGATGGAAATATTTCTGATTGGGATCTAAACAAAGATTTCTTTGCCGACATGTACCGAGCTGGAAATCCCAACAAAGTGGTCGAGTCAAAATTGTATCTAAAATACGATTGCGAAAAAGAAAGACTGTGCATGTTGGTCAAAACCGTGCCTGGTGTCATTGCTTTGAAACAACCTGGCGATGCTTTTTTAAAGCTGAAAGGTGTGAAAATAGTAGATGGAAATAGTGGCAGCTCAAAATTTAGATGGATTTATCTAAATAGCATGTTGGTGGGATTTGAGGCTTGCGCACAGGTTGATCCTGGTCAATACACGGATTTAAACGTGCATCTACAAGTGATGGATATGGAGTCACAAACCTCTGCCGTAGCAGATCGTATGATTCCCATTTGCCTCGATGAATGCCCCTGCAAATTAATTGTAAAATGTCCGAAGATGTGGCAAGGTGGAAATAAACCCTGCGACTTTGAAATTCCCCCCTTGGAGAACCTCAGTGATTTTGAAAATCTCGGAGGAAGCATCTTAGAGTCATGTGACGATCCGACCTTTACCTACGTCGATGAAGGTGGTGCATGTGCTGGCTGGTTAAAAAGAGTCATCACCATTGATGATGGGACCCATCAGGAGAAATGTACCGTACAGTGGGATTTCAAAAAGGAAGATTTAAAAATACATTGTCCTGCAGCGGTAGAGTTGCAATGTGAATCACAAGAATATGTCGACGACAAATTTGCCTGGTGGCTGAAGGAGTATAAGGTGGACGGTGCCTGTGGATGGTATGAGGTCACTACAAGACCACGAAATCCCAAGGCACCCGACGCTTGTGAGGGAGGATCTGTCGAAGTAGAGTTTAAAGTAACCGACGAATGTGGCCGCACAAAAAAATGCAAGACCACTTTCAAGGTAAATGCACCCAAACCAGTCGAAGCCCACACACCAGGAGATAAAGATGTGGCATACTGTCTTTCTCAGAAAAACGTGAACGCTGAATTTGCGGCGTGGCTAGCAGGATTTAAGGGAGAGGGAGGCTGTGACCTGGCTGTAAACATCATAGCTGAGGAAGGCTCTGAAGTCAAATATGGAGACGATCCGAAAGCACCAAACAAATGTGGTGGATATATCAAAGTGAAAATTATTGTTTTCGACCTGGTATGCCTCCAACTAAAAGATGAGCAGAGTGCCATCTTTCGCGTGAAAGATGCGCCCCCGATTGTATTGGACTGTCCCGATGACAAGTGGATTAAGAAGTGTTGCACCCAAGAGGAAGTCGATGCCAAATTCAAAGCCTGGTTGATGGAGTTTGATGCCACTGGAGGCTGCGGCATGATATACAGTGATTTGTGGGGATATAAAGCACCTCCTGCCTGTGGTGGTAAGCAGGAAGTTACTTTCTGGGCCTACGATAAATGCGGACAACGCGAAGAATGTACCAGGACTTTCCATGTGGAATATGCGGACGAACTCATCGTTGATTGCCCATTGGACTACCGTACCGACAAGTGCCTCTCGCAAGCAGATGTCAACAAATACTACTACGAATGGTTGGCTGGATTCACCGTCACAGGAGGTTGCAAACCCAAGTATCCTAACGTGGAAGATCTGGCGAAGAAGTACCCAGCACCGGATGCTTGTGGTGGCAAAGTCACCGTGGAATTCTGGGTGACCGATCTTTGCTCCAAAGAAAAAGGTTGTCAAGCCACCTTCACTGTGCCTTATGCACCAAAACTAGAAGTGCACTGTGCCAAAGACTACAAAACTGAAGCCTGTCTTACACAGGATGATGTCGATAAGTACTATTACAAGTGGCTGGAAGGGTTCTATGTCAAAGGTGGTTGTGATCCACAATATCCGACACTGAAAGAGCTGGCGGAGAAATACCCGGCTCCCGACGCCTGTGGTGGCGAAGTCACCGTTGACTTTTGGGTCTCCGACTATTGCCATGAAGAGAAAGGCTGCCAGGGCACGTTCACCGTACCACATGCACCGAAACTAGAAGTGTACTGTGCAGATAGATACAAAACTGAGCCTTGCCTCACGCAAGAGGAAGTCAATAAATATTACTACCATTGGCTGAAGGGATTTTATGTCAAAGGTGGTTGTGATCCACAATATCCGACACTGAAAGAGCTGGCAGAGAAATACCCGGCTCCCGACGCCTGTGGTGGCAAAGTTACCGTTGACTTTTGGGTCTCCGACTATTGCCATGAAGAGCAGGGCTGCCAAGGCACGTTTATCGTGCCACGTGCACCGAAACTAGAAGTGCACTGCGCAGACAACTACAAGACTGAGCCTTGCCTCACGCAAGAGGAAGTCAATAAGTACTACTACCACTGGCTAAAGGGTTTCTACGTCGAAGGCGGTTGTGATCCACAATATCCGACACTGAAAGAGCTGGCAGAGAAATATCCCGCTCCCGACGCCTGTGGTGGCAAAGTCACCGTGGATTTCTGGGTCACCGATTATTGCCATGAGGAGAAGGGCTGCAAGCGTACTTTTGTAGTACCTCGTGCCCCTAAGCTCGTCGTGCATTGTGCCGACGACTATAAGACCGAGTCTTGCCTCACGCAAGAGGAAGTCAATAAATACTACTACCACTGGCTAAAGGGTTTCTATGCTGAAGGTGGTTGTGATCCTCAATATCCTTCTCCCAAAGAGTTGGCCAAGAAGTACCCTGCGCCAGATGCCTGTGGTGGTAAGGTCACCATTGATTTCTGGGTCACCGACAGGTGCTATGGTGAAAAAGGTTGCAAAGCTACCTTCACCGTACCTCGTGCCCCGAAACTAGAAGTACATTGTGCCGACAACTACAAGACTGAGCCTTGCCTCACACAGGAGGAAGTCAATAAATACTACTACCACTGGTTGAAAGGTTTCTATGCCGAAGGTGGTTGTGATCCACAATATCCCACATTGGAAGAGCTGGCAGAGAAATATCCTGCTCCCAACGCTTGTGGTGGCAAAGTCACCGTCGATTTCTGGGTCACTGACTACTGCCATGAGGAGAGGGGCTGCAAGCGTACTTTTGTAGTACCTCGTGCTCCCAAACTCGTCGTGCATTGTGCCGACAACTACAAGACTGAGCCTTGCCTCACGCAAGAGGAAGTCAATAAATACTACTACCACTGGTTGAAAGGTTTCTATGCTGAAGGCGGTTGTGATCCACAATATCTAACACTGGAAGAGCTGGCAAAGAAATATCCTGCTCCAGATGCGTGTGGTGGCAAAGTCACCGTCGATTTCTGGGTCACCGATTACTGTCATGAGGAAAAGGGCTGCCAGGGCACGTTTATCGTACCACGTGTACCGAAACTAGAAGTGCACTGCGCCGACAACTACAAGACTGAGCCTTGTCTCGCGCAAGAGGAAGTCAATAAGTACTACTACCATTGGCTGAAAGGATTCTACGTCAAAGGCGGTTGTGATCCCCAATATCCGACACTGGAAGAGCTGGCAGAGAAATATCCGGCTCCAGATGCTTGTGGTGGCAAAGTGACCGTCGATTTCTGGGTCACCGATTATTGCCATGAAGAGAAGGGCTGCAAAGGCACATTTATCGTACCACTTGCACCGAAACTAGAAGTGTACTGCGCAGACAACTACAAGACTGAACCTTGTCTCACGCAAGAGGAAGTTAATAAGTACTACTACCACTGGCTGAAAGGGTTTTATGTCAAAGGAGGTTGTGATCCACAATATCCGACACTGAAAGAGCTGGCTGAGAAGTATCCAGCTCCAGATGCCTGTGGTGGCCAAGTGACCGTCGATTTCTGGGTCACCGATTATTGTCATGAAGAGAAGGGATGCCAACGTACATTTACGGTACCACCTGCTCCCGAACTCGTGGTGCACTGTGCCTACGACTACTCGACGGAGCCTTGCCTTACTCAAGAAGAGGTCAATAAATACTATTACCTCTGGTTGAAAGGTTTCTATGTCGAAGGCGGTTGTGATCCTCAGTATCCAACGATCAAACAGTTGGCCAAGAAGTATCCTGCACCCGATGCATGTGGTGGGAAAGTGACTGTTGACTTCTGGGTCACGGACTATTGTCACGACGAAAAAGGATGCCAGGCTACGTTCACCGTACCTCCTGCACCAAAACTCGTCGTACATTGTGCCGACGATTACAAGACTAAGTCCTGTCCCACACAGGAGGAAGTTGATAAGTACTACTACCACTGGCTGAAGGGATTCTATGTCGAGGGTGGTTGTGATCCTCAGTATCCGACTCTCAGGGAACTCGCTGAGAAATATCCCGCACCAAGAGCGTGTGGCGGGAAGGTGACGGTAGATTTCTGGGTCACTGACAGATGCTATGGAGAGAAAGGTTGTAAGGCTACCTTTGTAGTACCTCATGCTCCCGACCGCATCGTCTTCAAAGGGATTCCTGGCAACCAGAAGATAGCGTGTGGCAGCGAGCCTCCAGCTTGGCCAAAAGTCACTGCTGAAAATGGCTGCGGACGATATGTGAAGGTTACGAGGAGTCAGCGTAAGAGCTCCATCCGCTGCGGCAGTGTCCAATGGATACGTACCTGGATAGCGAAAGACGAGTGCGGTCATGTAGCCAGGCGTACGCAGAAGATCTACTACGAAGACAAGGCACCACCGGTATTAAACATACCAGATGACATCACCCTAAAATGTGGTGAGAAAATACCTGAGCCAGAATACGAGGCTTACGATGACTGCTCCGACATCAGAGTAGAATTCGAGGAAAAACGCAAGGATGATGGCTGTGAGTACACATTGACACGCACCTGGACGGTCTACGATGGCTGTGGTCGCAAGACGGTCAAATCACAGACGATCAAGGTCGTGGATAATGAAGCTCCAGTGATCACACCGGTCAATCCTATGCTGGTCGATATGCCGATGGGTGGAGAAATGGTGACCTACTCATGTGAGGCCCCTGCGATCAGGTTGGCCGATGTAAATGTGTATGACGACTGTTGCAACTTCACAGTGGAAACCAAGGACGAGATCATTGCCAACGTGACTTGCGACGCCTTTGGGTACTACCGCAAGTGGAAGTGCTCGGTGACAGCTACCGACGATGCCGGCAATAGCAGCGAGTACTACTTCTATATGCTGCAGTATGACACACTAGCACCCGAAATACTCAACGTACCGGAGGATGTGGAATTGGGCTGCAACGACACCGTACCAGCAGCTGCCACCGATGTGGAGGTCAAAGACAACTGCTCTTTGGAGACCGTACCTGAGTTTAGTGTGGAGGTATTCTATGATCCTGAAGACAGCAGCAAATATGGCATTGTCAGAACATGGTTCTCTACCGACCACTGTGGCAACTACGGTGAGGACTACCAAGTACTGGCCAAATGTGGATTCGACGTTTCACTCATCGATGCCAAGCTCGGCAATGCCGTCTGGTTGGATGAGAATGGCAATGGTCTACAGGAGACAGAAGAACCCGGCCTCGATGGCATCACGGTCTATCTGCATGAAGTGCGGATCGTCAATGGTGAGACCAAGACCAGCATCGTTGATTCTACGGTCACAGCGACCCTCGACGGCAATGCAGGACAATATGTCTTTGACGAACTAGCTAGGGGCACCTACCAGTTGGAGTTTGCCAAACCAGGCAATATGGAGTTCACCATACCTTTTGAAGGTGTGGATGCCACCAACAGCGATGTAGACCCATTGACTGGGCGTACCGTAGCTGTCTACGTGGGTTATGGCCAGCGTAAGATGAATTTCGATGCGGGGTTTGTCAAGGGACCACTATCCGATGCTGCGCCATTGGCTGACTTTGGCGGCGACATCTCCCTGGAAACCAAGACAACCTCGATCGATGAGATCTCAGTCTATCCCAACCCGACTTCAGCGTTGATCAATATCTCGATGCACCTACCGCAAGATGGCCAGGTGAAATTGAGCATCATGGATCAGCTGGGTCAGGTAGTCAAGACAGAGACGCGTATGCTCAACCGAGGTACACAGAATGAGGCGATTGATCTGCACTCGATACCAGCAGGTACCTATTTGCTCAATGTGCAGACCACGGATCAGACCATGACGAAGATGATCATCAAGAACTAGTTAGTTATTAATTGAATGAATAACGGTTTTGAGGGTTAATAGCCTTTGTGCGGCACACTAGAAGTAGTGTGCCGCCTTTTTTTCATCACGCCTCGTCAAGGTAATACTACTACGCTCACTAAATCTGCCGCATCGACAAGAGGCTTCTCGCGAACACGCATGAAGCCCAGGGGTGCAAAGATGACCTTAACACGAGACTTGACACACCTTAAAACCGATAAAATCAGAAGTACAAATTAAACATCAAAATATATTTTAATTATTAATATGATATGAAATAATATAGCGATAAGTTATATGTGTTTTTGCTAATTATTGAAGCACAGCGACTAAAAGATATAAGAAGTATCTAATGTCAAAAGTGGAGATCACAAATCACATATTAGAAGAAAAAAAATGGGTGTCGATAGTTTTTTCTTTCCAAGAAAATTGCTCATTTTACCATTGCTTTTACCCGTCCTCTAACCGTTGCTTTGAAACACTCTCATTAACTAAAACCCGTGCTATGCATCACATAGTAATTCATCCATATATATCTGAACCTTAAATGGTTGTCGCAGCGTGCCCTTGAGTTTTTATCCGGCACGTATGAGCGATTGGCCCGAGGGGTGAGCTTCTCCGTTAATCCTGCTCTCTTCCCTGGCTAACAAGATGGTCAGCACCTGGCCCATCTGTTCCATGTGTATGCCCTAATACTGCATGTATTCTTTGCTATTTCATTTATAAACTTTTTAAAATATAATCTAAACCCGTTAAAAAATGACACCGTTAATTACACATTCGAAAAGGCATTTGCCGCAATTGGGGAAGGGCTCCTTCCTACTCTTGCTAGCAATGCTTGTCTTCCAAACGGCCAACGCCCAGTTTGTGAATTGCAAGCCAAACAATGATGATCCACCACCGGCGGGTCCACCTTTAGCAAGTCTGAATACCTATGATATTGATGCATCAACATTGAACGAGATTCCATCCAACAATAAGTTCTGTTTTAATCCGCAAAGTGGCGTCAAGCCTGCCGTCATTGATGGATGCGGCACCTTCATGTTCAACAACATACCTCCTGGTTCTGCAGGTTGCCTCACTGAAATCTGTTTCTCCGTGCACCAGGGATGCGGTGATGCAACTGGTGATTTTTGTGTATGGATTGTTGATGATATGGGCAATTGGGCATCACTCGGTGATCCTGATGGAGAAATCCAGTGTGTTGAAGTGCCAGCTGGTATGACATCATATGCGATCACAGCCTGCCGACCTGGAGGTGGACCTATTAACATTCAAAATGTCAGTGTTGTACCATGCTGTGAGCCACCAATCATCACTTGCCCTGATGATGTAGTCCTTGAGTGTGGTGCTGATACTGATCCAAACGCTACCGGTATGGCCACTGCTGAAGAAGGCTGTGGAGATGTAATCATTACCTTTGAAGATGAAATCACACCTGGCAATTGCGATGGCAATTATACCATCGAGCGAACCTGGACAGCCACAGATGAGGACGGTAATACGGATCAGTGTGTTCAAACTATTGATGTATATGACACTACTCCTCCAGCAGCACCCACTGCGCCTAGAGATGTCACTGTTCCGTGCCTCGGTGATGTGCCACCTCCGGGAAATTTGACAGCAAATGATATTTGTGAGGGCCAGATCACGGTCAGTCCTGAGGATGATATCACTCCTGGCGATTGTCCCAACAAATTTACCATAGAACGTACTTGGACATTTACAGATGATTGCGGGAATTCAAGCAGTGTGAGTCAAACCATTACGGTCAATGATGTAACACCCCCCGCCACGCCAAATCCACCTGCTGATGTTACTGTAGAATGTAATGATATACCAGATCCCGTGGACTTGACCGCCACGGATAATTGTGACGGAGACATTACAGTAAGCCCAACTGAAGTAGTGGGTCAAACTGATTGCCCCAGCTACGACATCGTAAGAACATGGACCTTTACCGATCAATGCGGCAATACTAGCTCGGTAAGTCAGACCATTACAGTTGAAGACAGCGAGGCCCCTGTTCCGCCTGCACCTCCAGCAGATGTTACTGTGCAATGTGCTACTGACGTGCCACCCGCTGTAGACTTGACAGCAAATGATGTTTGTGAAGGTGATATCACAGTTAGTCCTGAGGATGAGATTACCATGCAAACTTGTGCAAACCAGTTTATTCTAACTCGCACTTGGACCTTTACCGATGCCTGTGGCAATTCCAGCAGCATTAGCCAGATCATTACGGTGAATGACAATACCGCTCCTGTGCCACCCGCACCACCTGCAGATGTCGATGTACAATGTGCTGATGATGTGCCACCTCCAGTTGATTTGACCGCCACTGACAATTGCGATGGAGACATCACTGTAAGTCCGGCAGCTGCTATCACCCCCGGCAATTGTGATAATAACTTTATTATGGTACGCACGTGGACATTTCCGGATGTTTGTGGCAATGAAAGCAGCGTCAGTCAGACCATTACAGTGAATGACAATACTGCTCCAGTACCTCCGGCCGCACCTGCTGATATCACTCGACAGTGTGCCGATGATGTGCCACCTCCAGTTGATTTGACCGCCACTGATAACTGTGATGGTCCCATTACTGTGAGCCCAACCGCTCAAATCACTCCTGGAGATTGTGCGAATAGCTTTGTCATGGTACGCACATGGACTTTTGCCGATGACTGTGGCAATTCCAGCAGCGTCAGTCAAACCATAACGGTGGATGACGATACCGCTCCTGTACCACCTACACCACCTGCAGATGTCACACGACAATGTGCTGATGATGTGCCACCTCCAGTTGATTTGACCGCCACTGACAATTGTGATGGAGACATTACTGTGAGTCCCTCGGCTGTGATCACCCCTGGAGATTGTGCCAACAGCTTTGTCATGGTTCGCACTTGGACATTTACTGATGACTGTGGAAATTCTAGCAGCGTCAGTCAAACCATTACGGTGGATGACACTCAGGCTCCAGAATTTGCCGATCCACCAGCGGATGCTACCTATGATTGTTTAGAAGAAGTTCCTGCTCCTGGTCCATTGGCATGGACGGATAATTGTGACGATAGTGGAACCGTGATTGGTGAAGATACCGACAATGGAGGTACCTGTCCGCTGATCATTACTAGAACATGGTCCTACACCGATGAGTGTGGTAACGATGCATCCGTTTCTCAGACCATCACAGTTCAACCATCCGCACCCACCTGGGATGC
Source organism: Saprospiraceae bacterium (assembly GCA_965223025.1). Lineage (GTDB taxonomy): Bacteria > Bacteroidota > Bacteroidia > Chitinophagales > Saprospiraceae > JABDMH01. The sequence goes on along the minus strand of CBDCVP010000023.1, from coordinate 1,107,543 downwards.
AGCGCCTGGCGACATTTACCTTGCCTGCAATGAAGACCCAGTGATGAGCTACCTAGGTTGGACACAAGGAAGTGGTGTTTGTACCAAATCGGGTCAGGTAAAAAGCCAATTGCTCGGCATCGTAAACATCGGTGTATGTGCCAGTGGCTATTTGACTGAAAGATGGAGGTACACCGATGAATGTGACCGCACCATCACACATGAACGCAAAGTCCATTACAAGTTTGACAACGTCAAGCCCTACATCTACAATGTGCCTGCCAGCATCGTGATACCTTGTGGCAGTGCTTTGCCACCGTGGCCTACCAATGTGACCACTGGCGACAATTGCCCTGGACCAGTTTCACTGAGGACACGTCAGATCAAGGGTTATGCAGCTTGTGGCAGCTTCTACTGGGAGCGATCCTGGATCGCCACCGACGCCTGTGGCAATGTCACTGTCAAAAAGCAGAACATCCACTTTAGCGACGACGTCGATCCAGTGCTCAACATCGGTCCCGACATGGTCATCGAGTGCGGCGATCCGGTGCCAGCACCCGAGTATGAAGCATACGACGACTGCTCCAAGATACAGGTCACCTATGACGAGATGCGTACCGATCACAATGAGTGTGAGTATACGCTCGTACGTACCTGGATGGTACGCGATGCCTGTGGCAACAAAGTCACCAAGTCACAAACCATCGATGTCATTGATACCAACGCACCGGTCATCACGCCTGTCAATCCTATGCTTGTCGGCATGGAAAATGGCAGCGTCATGGAGATGTTCTCTTGCGACAACCCGCAGATCTTAATGCAGGATGTGGTGGTGGATGATTGCTGCCTGGCCGACACGGAGGCTAAGGATGAGTTGATCAGCACCGGTCATTGTGCGCAAAATGGCTATTACCGACGATTTAAATGTTCGGTGACGGCAGTCGATGGTGCAGGTAATGAATCAGAATTTTACTTCTATGTGCACCTAGTCGACACTACCGCTCCTGAGATCCTCTATGCACCGGCCGATGTCGATGTAGCCTGTGGTGGAGATGTACCGGCGATTGCCCAGGACGTGGAGGTCAAAGACAATTGTGTGTTGACCAAGGTACCTCAGTTTGAAGAGGATACCGTATACGATCATTCCGATTCTAGCAACTATGCGCTGATCAGAACCTGGTACGCCCAGGATGACTGTGAAAATCTGGGTGAGGCCACCCAAATAGTGGCCGTGTGTGATTTTGACAAAGCCCTACTCAACACTTCCATTGGAAACACGGTATGGTTTGACGCCAACGAAAATGGCTTGCAAGAAGCCGAAGAGGGTGGCATCAACGATGTAAAAATCATACTGTACTCAGTTACGCAGACTTACAGCCATACCAAGCTGGAGAAAATTGACTCCACCGTCAGTCAAACCATCGACGGGGTGGCTGGAAAATACGGATTTGAGGTTACCAAAGGCACTTACCAACTGCAGTTTTTTGCACCCGATGGTATGAGCTTTACAGGCAAGGGCAAAGGTATGGATGAAGTCGACAGCGATGCAGATCCAGGTACCGGGTTCACCGATGTGTTTAAGGTAGGATATGCGGAAGAGCATCTGACCTTCGACGCTGGTTTCAAAGGATCAGGAGTCGTAGCCGATATCGGCCAACACCTAGACCCGGCGGTACAAGTGCTCACGGAGACAGAAGTCACCGTCTTCCCCAACCCTGTCACCGATTACATCAGTGTAAGGCTGCCGGTGATCGAATCTGGAGAGGTAAAGATCAAGCTACTCGACCAGTTGGGTCAGGAAGTAGTCGGTCAAAAAGAATACCTATCTAAGGGTTCGCATACAAGGAGTATGGATGTGAGTCAAGTACCCACGGGTATGTATTTATTGCATGTGTCTACGCCCAGCGGCATATCCAGTAAGATGCTGATCAAACAGTGACCTGAGGGTCACTGTTGATCACGGATCTCTGCAGCAGTTTTGACTCACACCAAGAGATTCGGTTGTAAATGGGATAGATTGCGGCACACCGGGAGGTGTGCCGTTTTCTATTTAATGCGATTAGCCGTAGGGTAAGGTCTCAGTGTTATCCACGTTGTTAGAGCGTTGTTAACGACCCCATAAGACCACTATACTATTTACTTTACGTAAAGTTGCCTCCACAGAATAACACTTTGATTGCTCCACCTCCCCATCATCGCCTTCCATCGAACATATTCATTTTTAACTTATAGGAAAACATTGTATATTACCATTTCTCTAATGTGTATCGACTGCATGTAAAGCAGGTACATTGGAGCGATATTAGGCAATAGAACACGTTTGATGTGCACGCATTCAAGACTATCACACCAAACACTCACGACCGTATTGGGCCCAGTATCTCTGGCTGGGTAGCGAAAGTATTATAGATTACACGAAGTCAATGAAAAGGCTCCATTACCTTTCATGAGTTTTTTCTCGCTGTAAACAGTGAGATGCTGTTGCTCATAACAAGCTACTTGAGTATCTAATTGTCACGTCAATAAATCACTCGAAATGAAGGTCATCACTCAATTTTTGAAGCGCAATAATATCCATAAAAGAATTTCCAAGCTAATTTTGATATGCCTAGCTTCTTGGGCAACCCACGTCCACGGACAGTGTCCAAATATGGACTGCGATATCGAAATTGCAAGTGGGGATTGTCCGAATCCAGCTGGTCATCCTTGCTATGACCCTCCTCAAAGACCTAACTGTGATGCCAAAGATGTCAAGATTTTAGATGTCTACCTTGCTAAAGATGCTGGAGGCACTTGTCTTACTTCCCAAGATTGCAACAATTTAGATCCAGATCAAAATATTGACGTTTATGTATGCATCGTTTTTTGCAGCAACAATAATAGTGATCGCCAAGGAATCTATGTGAAGGGGACAGTTATGGGAATGATTTCCGGAACAACTATTGAAATCGATCATTGTTTTGATTTGACCTTACAACAAGATGTACCTGAGATTGCATGCGTACCAGCTCCTGATTTCTACTCCTGGGATTGCTCCGAGGCACTGGTTTTAAAAAATGCCTTGACTGTCTGGGGAAATGGTAGTGGAGCAGTGTGTCCAACGGGTGGTGGAGATGGAGGAGATCTAATTTGCGCCTCCACTAACAAAGCAAAATGCAGGTGTTATGGTGATATCCAGATCTCCACACCTCTAAGAGCAGATTTTAATTTTACTCAATGTATCAACATAGGAGATCCTACCGGGTTGGTACACTTTACTGCTCTACCGATGGGTGGCGATACTCCATATGTGTATAATTGGGATTTTGGTGACGCAGCCATGACTGGAAATATGGATTCACTCGTCAGTCATAACTATCAAACACCTGGCCCTTTCACAGTTACTCTTACGGTGACAGACGACGACAATACTTCAGTGATGGTGGAAAAAGAGGTCAGCATCGAAACTTGCTGTACACTTTCAGTGATGTGTCCAATGGACGGTGATTTAGGGGATTTCGATTGCAGCACGATCGCAAACATCCCGGACCCTCCCACAGATGTGGCAACCGCAGAAGCAGCGCCTTATAATATCGAAATTGGAGACAATCCTTGTGGAAATATTATTGTGTTTTCATCGGATGATGGCACTGTCGACATCTGTGCTGCCAATGACAATACCATCACCAGAACAGTTACCATCTTTGACGATGTCGGAGATGGTGCGGGCGGTCCCGCAGACGGTTTGTTGAACGTTGGTGAGCTTTTCGACGTGTGTACTTTTACCTTTGATGTCCTGGTAGACGAGGATCCTACCATCGATTGCAGTGGCGTACAGGATCTTGTCCTTGAATGTGATGGAGATTACATCAACGAAATTCAAGATTGGATTGATGCAGCTATAACCTTCATAGAGACAAACTCTGATGATGATTGCGATGCCTCTCTGACTGGCAGCGATGATTGGGATGGATCATCGGTACCTCCACTGAGTTGCGATCTGTCCAATGGACTCGACGTTACTTTTACTGTCAATGACGATTGCAATAATTCTGATGAGTGCACTGCTACCATCTACATCGATGACACAGAGGATCCTACCATCGATTGCAGTGGCGTACAGGATCTTGTCCTTGAATGTGATGGAGATTACATCAACGAAATTCAAGATTGGATTGATGCAGCTATAACCTTCATAGAGGCAAACTCTGATGATGATTGCGATGCCTCTCTGACTGGCAGCGATGATTGGGATGGATCATCGGTACCTGCACTGAGTTGTGATCTGTCTAATGGACTCGACGTTACTTTTACCGTCACTGACGATTGCAATAATTCTGATGAGTGCACTGCTACCATCTACATCGATGACACCCAGGATCCTACCATCGATTGTAGTGGCGTACAGGATCTTGTCCTTGAATGTGATGGAGATTATCTCAACGAAATTCAAAATTGGATTGATGCAGCTATTACCTTCATAGAGGCAAACTCTGATGATGATTGCGATGCCTCTCTGACTGGCAGCGATGATTGGGATGGATCATCGGTACCTGCACTGAGCTGCAATCTGTCCAATGGACTCGACGTTACTTTTACCGTCACTGACGATTGCAATAATTCTGATGAATGCACTGCTACCATCTACATCGATGACACAGAGGATCCTACCATCGATTGCAGTGGCGTACAGGATCTTGTCCTTGAATGTGATGGAGATTATCTCAACGAAATTCAAAATTGGATTGATGCAGCTATTACCTTCATAGAGGCAAACTCTGATGATGATTGCGATGCCTCTCTGACTGGCAGCGATGATTGGGATGGATCATCGGTACCTCCACTGAGTTGCGATCTGTCCAATGGACTCGACGTTACTTTTACTGTCACTGACGATTGCAATAATTCTGATGAGTGCACTGCTACCATCTACATCGATGACACCCAGGATCCTACCATCGATTGTAGTGGCGTACAGGATCTTGTCCTTGAATGTGATGGAGATTATCTCAACGAAATTCAAGATTGGATTGATGCAGCTATTACCTTCATAGAGACTAACTCTGATGATGATTGCGATGCCTCTCTGACTGGCAGCGATGATTGGGATAGATCATCGGTACCTCCACTGAGTTGCGATCTGTCCAATGGACTCGACGTTACTTTTACCGTCACTGACGATTGCAATAATTCTGATGAGTGCACTGCTACCATCTACATCGATGACACAGAGGATCCTACCATCGATTGCAGTGGCGTACAGGATCTTGTCCTTGAATGTGATGGAGATTACATCAACGAAATTCAAGATTGGATTGATGCAGCTATTACCTTCATAGAGACTAACTCTGATGATGATTGCGATGCCCTCCTGACTGGCAGCGATGATTGGGATGGATCATCGGTACCTCCACTGAGTTGTGATCTGTCTAATGGACTCGACGTTACTTTTACTGTCACTGACGATTGCAATAATTCTGATGAATGCACAGCTACCATCTACATCGATGACACCGAGGATCCTACATTTCCGAATTGCGTTGGTGGTTCGGTTGGGACGATAGTAGATTTAGGAACTACACCACCAGACGAGGATGATGCTATCGTGGCAGTCGGTATTCCTACTGACGACTGTGGACTTGGGACCAATGAGCCTTCGGCAACGGGTGGTCCGATCACAGGTGTCTGCCAGTTGAGCCAAACGTGGACAGTTGGAATTTCTGATCAATGTGGAAATGAAGCTACCTGTATGGTTACTTTTACTTGGACCAGCCCTCCGATGATCTGTGAGACTCCGGTCATTGTGAATGCAGATTGCAATGGATCTCAGACTGGTTCAGCAACAGTTATAGTCTCCGGAGGCACCCCGGGTGTAGACCCAGCTCCAGCATATACATATTTGTGGAGTAATGGACAGACCACTCAAACAGCAACTGGTCTTGGGGCCGACAATTATACAGTCACAGTGACCGATGCCTACGGATGTGAGATGATATGCGATATCGCAGTAGGTGAAGCATCTTCCCTAGTTTGCAATCCGGCGGATATCAACGATGTAGGCTGTTTTGGAGCCTCAACTGGTTCTGCTACCGTTAACGTCACAGGTGGAACAGGTGACTATTCATACCTATGGTCGGACGGGCAATCAAGCCAAACCGCCATCGGTCTTGCAGCTGATGACTACACCGTCATTGTCACCGATGAAAATGATTGTGAGATCGTTTGTGACATTTCTATCAGTGAACCCACTGCTTTATCCTGTGATGACCCAGATATTACCGATGTCACGTGCAATGGTGAATCAAATGGTTCTGCGACTGTCAACGTCTCTGGGGGAACGGGAGATTACACATACTTGTGGTCTGATGGACAAACGAACCAAACTGCCACTGGTCTGGCAGCAAATGACTACACCGTCACCGTCACCGATGAAAATAACTGCCAGATCGTTTGCGACATCTCTATCAGTGAACCTACTGCTTTATCGTGTGATGACCCAGATATTACCGATGTCACGTGCAATGGTGAATCAAATGGTTCTGCGACTGTCAACGTCTCTGGGGGAACGGGAGATTACACATACTTGTGGTCTGATGGACAAACGACCCAAACTGCAACCGGTCTAGCAGCAAATGACTACACCGTCACTGTCACCGATGAAAATGACTGCGAGATAGTTTGTAACATTGCTATTGAAGAACCTACTGCTTTATCGTGTGATGACCCTGATATTACCGATGTCACTTGCAATGGTGAATCAGATGGTTCAGCCACAGTACATGTCTCAGGGGGAACGGGGGATTACACGTACTTGTGGTCTAATGGACAAACAACCCAAACTGCCTCTGGTCTGGCAGCGGGTGACTACACAGTGACAGTGACCGATGCAGCTGACTGCGAGATAGTTTGTGACATTTCTATTGAAGAACCTACTGCATTGGAATGCGGCACACCCGATATCACCGATGCCGACTGCAACGCTTCCTCCACCGGATCGGCCGGCGTCAATGTTTCGGGTGGTACGCCCGGTGTAGATCCAGATCCTACCTACACCTATCTATGGTCGGATGGGCAGACAGCTCAAACGGCTACCGGTCTCACGGCGGGTGACTATACCGTCACGGTGACCGATGCTGCTGGATGTACCATCGTGTGCAACGCGACGGTGTCAGAAGCTTCCGCATTGTTTGCCGACATACTGCCTACCTGTGTGGACGGCGAAGCGCTGATCAACTTGCTGACCATAGCCAGTGGCGGAACGGGCCCCTATACCTTTGCCTGGGAAGGACCGGATGGTTTCACCTCGACGGATCAGAATCTAAGCAGTGTTGCACAGGGCACCTATGACCTCACCGTCACCGATGCCAATGGATGTACATTCACCACCTCGGCCACCAAAGAGGACTGTTGTGATGAAGGGATCCTCTTTCTTCCCCTCATCGATCCCAGTGAATACTGTTTTAATGGACCACTCCCCCCTACCGTCAATAACGTACCTCCACCGATTCCCATGGAGGAGCTGATCAATGATCTCCAAGTCACCGGCAACTGCGTGCAGATGAGCGAACTCAATGTGGCCAACACTGTGACTGGACCGGTCGTTGATGGATCCACTTATACCTTCACTCGTACCTACAACATTTCCGCACCCAATGCCTTGCCGACACAGAGGAATGAGTTGATCGTCATCCTCTACGATCCCGTTCCACCGGTGCTGAGTGGCCTGCCGGAAGATCTGACGTTGCATTGTGGCGACGAACTTCCGTCGGCCGAAGTGGTCACCGCGTACGATATCGTGTATGAGGACGTACCCGTGAGGTTCACCGAAGATCTCGAAGGGTCGATATGTGGCTACACGGTCAGACGAACTTATAGGGCCACTGATGGCTGTGATAATACAGTCACTGGTGTGCAGCGCATCAGATTTATCGATGATCTGGCACCAGAACTCGAGGTCCCTGCCGATACCACGATCTATTGTCCGGGCACCATTCCTCCTGCCCAGTACATCTCTGCCTCCGATAATTGCTCCTCATTTGACCTGTCGTTTGATGAGTCGTACGACTATGCGGATAATGATTGTGAGTTTACCCTTACCCGTACCTGGACGGCTGTGGATGAGTGTGGCAACAAGACGGTAAAGACGCAAGAGATCGTATTCATCGATAATATCGGTCCAGAAATCACCATCGTCAATCCCATGCTGCAAGGGCTGGAAGTAGGCGATGAAATGGTCACCTACGGATGTGAAGATCCACGAGTTACCATGGGTGATGTGGAGATAGCCGACGAGTGCTGTAATGTAGCAACGAGAGATTCAGGTGATATCTTAATCGCCTCGCACAAGTGCGATGTCTTTGGATACTTCCGCAAATGGAAGTGCTATTGGTCAGCCACCGATGAAGCCGGCAACACCACCGAGTTTTACTTCTATGTCTTGCAATACGATACCACGGCACCGGTGATCCACAATGTTCCAGGATATAGCGAAGTGCCTTGTGATTCCCTGGTGCCTGCACCCGACTCTACCGTCTACGCAGAAGATGACTGTGCGCTGGCGACTACCAGTATCGTGACCTTTACTGAGGATACCATCTATGATCCTGCCGACCCAGCACGATATGCACTGATACGCACCTGGCAGGCAGAGGACTATTGCGATAACGTGTCTACTGCCGAGCAGGTGATTGCAGTCTGTGGCTTTGATACGGCATTGATCTCGTCTTCCATCGGCAATCTGGTGTGGGAGGATATCAACGGCAATGGATTGCAGGATAACCTCGAACCCGGCATTAACATGGTGCCCGTATATCTCTACGATCGTGCGGAGGGATCGGCGGATGAGTGGAGATTACTGGATTCGACAAAAACCCATACTATACGCGATGAAGCAGGACACTTTGTCTTCAATCGCCTGCATGAGGGTGAATATCGCGTACGGTTTAAAATGATGGACAATCTGATCTTCACACAGCAAAATGAAGGAGACAATGATGAGCTCGACAGCGATGTAGATCCATCGACAGGTATGACCGACGCCATCACTTTGACTGCATTTGAGGATATCATCCACATCGATGCGGGTATGATGGTGGGTGAACTCGAGCCCGAACCACCGAGTGCTGGGGGATCCAAGGGATCTCCATGCCCGGGAGAAGATTGTGATAGACTGGTGCGTATCTATATCTCTCCCAACCCATTCGGAGATGTGGTCAACCTCACCTATGTCGCTGGAGAAAATACGGCTGCCAAGATTTCGGTATTTGACGGATTGGGCAGAAAGGTGGCCAGTATGTCGACCAATGCCAGTAAAGGTGAAAACCGGGAAGAGGTCAATCTAAGCACCTTGCCTACAGGAGCCTATATCCTTAGGTTACAGGTCGGTGGACAATTTGCCAATAAGATGATCATCAAAGGACTGTAGGGATTTGGAGTTAATGATGATAAATGACAGACAAGCTGAGTTAGGCCGCTAACTCAGCTTGTTTTTTTACTTGGAGCTTAGTCAAGACCAGGAGCCTAAGGAACTGCTATTTCTACCTCGAAAATCAGTCATTTTGAGCACATTCAACGCAGTGTGAGGTACCCCTTAGCTAAAAACATTGTACATTGCGTTTTTAGTTAATATGTTGAGCAAGGGAGCAAGTATAACAGTCAGCCGTACCAGGTTTAACGACAAGATGATCCCACTACAACAGGGCGTGGCCTACCATCATGATGACTACACAAAAAACAGTAGGGATCCCGATCAAGTTTTCCTATTGAAATGACAGACAAGCTGCGTTACTGGAGGTAGCGCAGTGCGTCTGTCTATGCTTTGGTTTGTTGGACTTAGTACAAACGCCAGGTCATCATTTTGTACCATGTATTTCAAATAGTTTGCCAAGATTTTATCCCGCGTCCTGATCTCTGCCAAAATTCATCTATCTCTACACCCATTCTATTTACAAAATCTCCAAAAGACAACTTGGACTATCCCCCGCTGGCGGGGGTACAACAGCCCAAATCTCGGATTTGGCTGCTGTTGTGGGGGTGGTCTCCATCAATGGTTCTCTCAAACCAGCGAGAAGAGATAAAACCATGGTCTAAGGACTGGGCGTGGTCAACTTTCTCTCAGCCCCCGTCTCCCTGGAGCCAGGAGCTGGTACTTTGCACGTCAATCCAGTTTCCAATCTGAACTGAAACATCTGCCATCCGATGGAGTAGCGATGTTCCCGGCTAAGACCCCTTTGATAACGAAAGATATCCCCCGCTGGCGGGGGTACAACAGCCCAAATCTCGGATTTGGCTGCTGTTGTGGGGGTGGTCTCCAACAATGGTTCTCTCAAGGTCTGGGTCGCAGCGAGAAGAGATAATTCATTGGTCTTTCGCAACCATGGTCTGAAGAAAAAGACCTGCGCTCCATCTGGGCGTGGCAACATCAACTGTTCTCCATCAGCCTCCCGACAAGAGATCCATGGGGCCAGGAGCTGGTACTTTGGCATTCACGATAGATATCGTCAAACAGCCCAAATCCAGTTTCCAATGGTCTGAAACTGAAACATCTGCCATCCGATGGAGTACGCTGGCGGGGGTACAACCCAATTTTGGAAAACCGTAGCACTCGTGAAGCGAGAAGAGATAAAACCATGGTCTAAGGCGTGGTCACCCGGCTGACCTTCAGAGAAAGATATCTCCCGCTGGCGGGGGCACAACAGAAATCTCTTTGATAAAAACCATGGCCTCCCTAGACGAAAGATATCCCCCGTTGGCGGGGGTATAACAGCCCAAATCTCGGATTTGGCTGCTGTTGTGGGGGTGACCATCAATGGTTCATTGAAAATACAACAAACAACCAGTATTTCCCGGACCCCTTCATGACAGAAAAAGACCTGCGCTCTGTGGGGGTGGTCACCGGCCTCTCAAACCAGCGAGGAGATAAAAACCATGGTCTAAGGACCGGGCGTGGTCACCAGCGATTTCCCGGCTGACCCCTTCACGAAAGATATCTCCCGCTGGCGGGGGCACAACAGCCCAAATCTCGGATTTGGCTGCTGTTGTGGGGGTGGCCTCCATCAATGGTTCTCTCAAACCAGCGCGAAGAGATAAAAACCATGGTTTAAGGCACTGGGCGTGGTCACCAGCGATTTCCCGGCTGACCCCTTCACGAAAGATATCCCCCGCTGGCGGGGGTACAACAGCCCAAATCTCGGATTTGGCTGCTGTTGTGGGGGTGGTCTCCATCAATGGTTCTCTCAAACCAGCGAGAAGAGATAAAAACCATGGTCTAGGGACCGGGCGTGGTCACCAGCGATTTCCCGGCTGACCCCTTCACGATAGTTATCCCCCGCTGGCGGGGGTACAACAGCCCAAATCTCGGATTTGGCTGCTGTTGTGGGGGTGGTCTCCATCAATATCTCTCAAAACCAGCGAGAAGAGATAAAAACCATGGTCTAAGGACTGGGCGTGGTCACCAGTGATTTTCCGGCTGACCTCATCACGACCGATATCCCCCGCTGGCGGGGGTACAACAGCCCAAATCTCGGATTTGGCTAGCTGTTGTGGGGGTGGTCTCCATCAATGGTCTCTCAAACCAGCGAGAAGAGATAAAAACCATGGTTTAAGGCACTGGGTGTGGTCACCGGCGATGGTCTCTCAAACATTAGTCAGTATGCGGCACTTTTCCACTCCTGATCATTTGCAGGTTCCTCTTAAATTTGCTGCGTTCATTGGACTTTGGAAAAGGCTTTGATGGTATAGGTGTGCCAAGAAAGTCACAGAGTGGCTGCCAGCCATCACCAACGTGGAATACCAGGAGATCATCGGGAGGAATCGTATTTTTCACTTTCTCCTCGAATTCGACAAAAGCTCTGATCATATATTCCTTGTCCTTCAACTTACCTTCATACACGACATCCCACAGATAATCTACTTGGGCGAAAACCGGCATCAACTGTCGCATTCTTTTGCTAAATGGCAGAACAGTTAGAATCTTCAGTTTTTGCCAAATATTAGGACTGGCGGTGAAGATGGTCTCACGAGCACTTTCGTACCAGCTCTCCGGATCTCGCGTGGTAAGCACCACTTTAGATCCGGGATAATAGTCGTAGATTTCCTTGTACAACCGAAAACCGGGATAGTCGACAGTCGATTGGTAGCCTTCAAATACTGCATCCCAATCGGTGCTTCCAATCCTGTAGGCCTCCTGCCAGTAATGTATCCTTTCCGGATTTTCAAACAACTCGTACATATGATAGGTTGGGCCGAATCCTAAATGCTCCAATGCCAACTTCATGGAGACCGTCCCGGTACGGCCATTACCTGCGCCAATTACTTTAATCGCCATCGTGTTTTAGTTTTAATTTGATTTTAGATAGGGAGTTCTAGTCATCCACCTATCCTTCTTTTTTGGTGACGCTATCCTGCACACTTCACCACTCATCACGTTTAGGGAAGGAAGGCCTCAATGGTCTTTTCCAGGGATTCAGGATCCAACCAAATATGTCTGGAATGAATTCTTCCATCTCGATCCACCAAGTACGCAAGGTTGGGTGCCTGTCCATAGTTTGACCAAAAAACATTCTTAGGATCATCGACCAGAATTAGGGGTTTAATATCAAATTCGTCCACCCATTTCCTACATAATTTCAGACGATCGCCATATGTCCTTGGTTTAATTGCCTCAATTCCATCTTTAGTATTTTCCTCTGCTACCCATTTGTCATTATGCATGGAATAAGGACTGACAGTGTCGATCGGATGGGCTTCAGTTGTGAAGATCATTACAGTAGTCAATTCATCATCGAACTTCTTCGTGATACTATTTATTGCTGGCAAATTTCCTCTTGCTATATAGCATGTGTAGCTGCCAGTGATTAGCAACATTGGCTTGTTTTTCTCTAATTCGCTGTACAGATCAAACTTCTGGCCCGCTAAGGTGTGTAAAACGAAATTTGGAAGTAAATCTCCTTCTTGAAATAGGAGTGTATCCCATCTTTCCATGTAATTCGTATCCACTAAAGCGTCAGAAATCTTAAAATCTAATCGCTCATCTAAAGGCGGCAAACTGTTGACCTCGTCATGATTTCTCTTCAAACCAGCACTACATGAAAATAATATCAGCAGTATCAGTGGCACAAACACTACACTAAATTCTCTCATTCTTACTTTCGTTTACGTCTATATCGATCAAATGATCTGGGTCTTCGAAATATGGCCCGCCCATTGGCACCACCGGCTAATTCAAGCATCGATCGAGACATGGATTCCGGTGGTGAATAGATCGTATAATCCTCCTTTCCCTTAAACGCTACAATGACCTTGGCATCCCAAGGGCCGGTCTTGCATCGTTCATGTCATACGCAGGAAGGAAAATCTTAAGCCTAATACCAATGGCTTCTTGCGCTCTTCCATGTTTGTGCTTCGCATAGACGAATCGACAAAGCTCTGCATGTTGAGCTTTGGCCGAAAATGCAGTATGTAAGAGGACAGCCAAAAGCGAAATTCGATGCCTCATAATTCATGCAATTAGGATAATGCCAAAGCTAATTGCATTCTAAAAAAGGAATTTTACTATACGGATCAATTTGTTTACTATTTGAATCACCGTACGCAAGCAATTGATATTCAATCAGTTTCACCCATCTGTTTTTGTCTTTTGGCGAAGGTTGGTGGGCGATTGATGGTATTGATCTTTAAAAATCCGGGAAAAATAGGCTGGATTGGTGAATCCTACCTGGTAACTAATTTCACCAACGGTGAGATCTGAATTTTCCAACAGTATTTTAGCTTGAGAAAGCCGAAATTCTTTGATGTAGCCTGCTATGGATTGGCCTGTGATCGCTTTGAGTTTTCGATACAACTGGCTCACACTCATAGATAGGGTACTGGCCAACGCATGGGTCCCGAATTGCTCTTCATCCAGTCTTTCGAGTAGGATCTGATCTAATTGTCGTAGAAATACCAACTCCCTTTTCTCAGGAATATTGAGCTGGTCTAGTGAATCGACGTATTTCAACCGCTCAATCAATTGATTTTTAAAGTAAAGTGTATTATCTATCGTCGACCGCAGTATTCGTTCGTCAAATGGTTTGGTAAGGTAGACCAGTGCCCCTTTCTCCAAGCCGTGTTTTTTCTCTTCATCACTGGCTTTGGCCGTCAATAGAATGACGGGGATGTGGCTACAGCGGACTTCCTTGCGCAATTTTGCTAATAAATCGAGACCATCCATTTGCGGCATCATAATATCGCTTATGATGATGTCTGGAATCAGCTCCAATGCTACAGCTAGTCCTTCTTTTCCATTTTTCGCCCACCTCAGATTATAGGAGTCCTTCAGTAAAGACACAAGATAACGGGCCATGTCGTAATTATCCTCCACCATTAAAATAATGGGCTCATCTTTTGTAAGTGGCACATCGGCACTTGGCACATCGATGGGTGCTCGAATTTGAATGAGCGGAGTATTGATCTTTAGGCCAGTATCTTCTTCCCACTCTTGCAATGGTATATACACGACAAACTTTGCCCCACTGGGTTTGCGATTATGTACATGGATCTGACCATTCAATTTTTGGACAAACTCTTTGACAATGGCCAAACCAATGCCACTTCCATCGGCCAGTCGGGATGAAGAATCGTCGATCTGATGGAAGCGGTCAAAAATCTTATCTTGCAGATCATCAGGGATACCTGGACCTGAATCCTGGACGGAGAAAATAAATAGATTCTCAGAGCGGTCGATCTTGGTCTTTATGTCGATTTGACCATGAACCGGGGTGAATTTTAGGGCATTTGAAATCAAATTAAATACAATACCTTCCAACAACTTTGGATCGTATTCGAAAATGAGGCTCCTTGGCTGAAGGTCAGTACTGAGCCTTATTCTCTTTTCTGAGATCAGGTACTCAAATCCTCTGACGATATCCTGTATCTCGGCGATAAGGTTACCGGTTTTCTGAGCACTTATCCACTGCCCTGATTCCAACTTTCCTAAGTCAAGAATATGATTGATCTGACGTTGTAATCTTTGGGTATTTTTCAGGATGATTTCCTTCTGCTCGGCGCTCCCTTTGATCTGGCGTGCCATACCTCCTATTACTGTCAGAGGTGTTCTAAACTCATGGCTTACATTGGTAAAGAAGCGACTTTTGGTTTTGTCAAGTTCACGCAAGCGATTGGCTTCCTTCTTTTCATATAACAATTCTTGATTCATAAGAAATGATTTTCTCTGAAAAATCAAATAGGTTCTGATAAGAATCACCAAAACCAGAGCCCAGCAGGCTAATGCCCACCAACGGAGGAACCAGGGTGGCTTAATCCGGATGGGAAGGACAAAGGGTGTCTCCATGCAGGTATGATCGGCATTGCAGGATTTTATCATTAATTCGTAATTGCCCGGACTCAAACCGGAAAGATTGATTTGGTGCTGGGTGCCAAGATCGATCCAACTTGGTTGTACCGGCGATAATCGATATGAAAATGTGTTTTTTTCTGACCGGTCATGATGCATAGCCGAAAAATGGATCCGCAAATTATTCTCTTTAGGTGATAGACTGAGTGACTGAGATACGGTCCACAGGGAATCATTAACCAAGATGGCTGTGAGGGCAAGAGACGGCGGGTTCATGTTGTAGGTAAAAAGCGTAGGATCTACACGAAGAATCTTGCTATTGTCCGTGTAATAGATTTTACCAGTTCGGTCCTGATAAGCAGGTCTGGACAGATCATGACTGAGTTGGCCTTGTTGTCCCGAAAAGCTGTATACTTTCTCATCACGGTTATTAATGCAATAAAGACCGGAAACTGACCCTACCCACAAGTAATCATTTTGATCACTAAACATGCTTGCTACCTGATTGGGTAGGTTGATATCTTCCATCCGTCTAAGTCCTGTGGCATCCGAAAGGTGCAGTCCTTGGCCATTGGTCCCTAACCATATTGTCTGATCCCGCCCCCAATATGCATCTAAGATATCCAGGTCTGGAGAAACCAATTGGAGGGTATTATTATCTGCATCTGGTTGCCACAGACCGTGATTGGTCAAGATATGGATGGCTCCATCTTTATTTTCGGCCAACTGATTAACCACTATTCCGTCAACACCAAAGTCTTCGTCATTAAAACCTTTAAGAAATGATTCCGTTACTGAATTAAACAATGCAATTCGTGACCGGCTTCGATCGACGATCCAGATCCTACCCCGGTTGTCTAGCTTTGCCTGGGTCAAGTCATTTTCGGAGCAGTAACCGGTGGTGTCCTTTATCTTCGTAATTTCTAATTGAAAGTTGTTTTTATCGACTTTGCCTAGTCCTTCAGAAGTGAGCACCCATGTCTTGTCAGTGCTGGCAAGGATGTCATTAATGTAAAGATTCTCTGAGTTCTGTCTTGCAGAACCGATTTTCTTGATGTCTGGTCTCCTACCCAAAGCATATACCTCAGCAATACTAATAGTGAAGATGGTGCGTCTTTCCAGTGCCCGGATACGAATATAGCGACAGTTTTGATCCACACCAATCTGATCAATCCTCTCAACATTACCCTGCCGATGCTCAATTTGTTCCCATTGATTTTTGTCGGTAGAGATTTGTAAAACATAGTTTTGGGGCAGCGTAGTCCAAAAGATGACCAAGTGACTGATGAATCTTTCTTCCCCTAAGTCAATTGTGAGTTCTTGGGGAGCAGACATCAGTGAAGCCCAGCGAGTGTGATGGTTCCCATCTACTGCATATTGGGGGAGATGTTTAGAATACTCCACCGACGTTACTTCGACTTTTGCATTCAAAGCATAGTTGCGGTGGATGGCACCCGATTCGAGATTCATTTGAAACAACCCATTGGTAGTTCCAATCCAAATATTTCCATGGAGGTCACTCCTGACGATGTTTGTCTGAATAGGTGCATCACCAACAGTTGTGTGGAGGGAAATGGGGATGGCAACATGGTCCATTAATAGATAGATCTTGTCAGTCCATTTACCGATCCATATATTTCCCAGATGATCTTCGGTCACATTAGTGATTGTTCTTTCACGTTCTTGATCGCCCAGGTCAGTGGAAAACCCAATATGTGTAGATGGCAATGAGTGGTTATTGAATGTGAAAATGCCATCAGATTTAGTCCCAACCCAAACTTTGCCGCTCCTATCTACCAATCCCGTTGTAATGATGATTCGCCCCGTTGGCGTATAGACTAAAGAAGACAAATAGCCAAGACCAGATAATTCGGTCTCCAAGTGATCCTCCCTATGTATCATATTATCCAGGGTGCTGAAAGTCCATATCTTGCCTTTCCCAGATTGAGATAAAACCAGATTGTAATTTGGTTGATTGGCCAAGGCACTCGCCATGCTGGGGTTAATGGGATCTGCTGGATTTACTTTATTCGCAAAAAACCATTTACGTTGCCAAGCATTCTTTACTGGATCATAGATGGCCAATTGGTTTTCACCAGAGATCCATAAACGGTGGCGATGATCTTCGTAGATTCCCATCACGCTTTCCGAACTGGCCTCATCTGTTGTGTCAGGATCTCCAGCGTGCAGACTAAATCGATCCGTGCTGTGCTCATACTTAAATAGACCACTGTCGGATCCTACCCAGAGTTGATTCTTATGATCAACCAAAATTGAAGTAATCGCACCACTTTCAATCAGATAGACTTGTTCCATGGTGTTGGTCTGAGGATCATATCTAAATAATCCATCGGTTTTGCTGCCAAACCAAAGTTTATTGTGGTGTTCTGCAATGGCTGCACAACCAAAGTGCATTGACAATTCGAATTGTTTTGGAGGAAAATGATCATCAATATTCCAGAGAAGGGATTCTCTGTCCATCTGCAATCTGAGAAATCTCTGATGATCGGTAAGGCAATAAATATCTCCTCGACCATCAATGAAAATATGGCTCAATGCGGGCATCGAGACATGGTGACTTTGATACCGGTGTGGATCTGCCAGGAGTAGTCCTTCTTCTGTTGCTGCTACAATGGTTCCTGACTGGTGTTGGCCGATGTGTCTGACGGAGTGTGTGACAGGTTGGCCAGAACGATCCCAATTCGATCCAATGTCTTCGAAGTTATATCCATCGTAACGTAAAATACCTCGCTCCGTACCGATCCAGATGTAACCCTCTTGGTCTTCAAAAAGGGTGTTGATCGAATTGCTGTTTAGACCATTCTTCGTATCGATATGACTCCGGACAAAATCTTGAGCTGAGAGGGATAGACTGATCAAGAATGTACAGACGATCAAGTTGGATACCCTCAGAAATACTCCTTTTGGTGGAATCTTAATCATAGAATGAACACGTACCAAACTTAATTTACAAATTTATTACCGTTAGACAGGGAGCTCATCTCAGTGTGGGTGTGGGTGAACGCCAAGGGAATTGTCTTCGCTTCTTAGATCCCTCAGGGCTTTTCCCAGCAGCTATCAGCTGTGTGAACACCCCTTACTGTCAGCCTGAGTTTGGAAAAACAACATTTTGTGAGGCTCTGTCATAGGTAGTGGAGCGCAGCGGAATCAGAGGCGAATTCCACAGATGCAAAAGACTGCACTATGTCCAAATTTGCCCCAGTTATTCAGTCCCAGTAAACGCAAATCTTGATACTGCCACAAAAAGCCATACGATCATTGAATTGTACGTACGAATCTCTATTTTCACCGCCGGATCATTGACGTTATTTACTATGAAAGACGCTAGATTATCTGGAAAAGTAGCTGTAGTGACAGGAGGTGGTAGTGGCATTGGAGCAGCCATCTCCCAGCGATTTTGTGAGCAGGGAGCAAGTGTTCACATTCTCGACCTAAACATAGAAAGGACACAGGCACTCGCTGACAACATCACCATGGCAGGCGGTCAGTGCACAGCCCACACATGCAATATTACCGATGGAGCGGCCGTGCAACATGTGATCGACCAAGTGATCCTGCAGCAAAGGGTAGATATCCTGGTTAATAATGCGGGTATTGGATTCATAGGCAACATCGAACAAACGACTGGCGAAGATATGGATCGGCTCTACCAAGTGAATGTCAAAGGCATCTATCATTGTGTGCGTGCCCTGATTCCGCACATGAAAGCTCAGGGCGGAGGAGTCATTCTCAATTTGGCTTCCATCGCAGCTTCGATAGGCATTCCCGATCGCTTTGCCTATTCCATGACCAAGGGTGCAGTGCTCACCATGACCTACTCAATCGCAATCGACTATATCGATCACCGTATTCGCTGCAATTGCATCAGCCCGGCACGTGTGCATACTCCTTTCGTAGATGACTATCTGGCCAAGAATTTTCCGGAAAGCATTGAGGAGGAATTTGCCAGGCTTTCAGCCACTCAGCCCATTGGGCGCATGGCAAAGCCTCAGGAGATCGCCGACCTTGCCGTCTATCTCTGTTCCGATGAAGCGAGCTTTGTCACCGGAACCGATTACCCCATCGACGGTGGCTTCATCAAGCTGCCACATAAAATCTAATCTCAGATTTATAACGATAAGACCAATGAAAACAAAATTTTGGGTTTTTCTACTCCCTTTCTTGTTCGGTATGGTGGCTTTGAGTTCATGTCACTCAGCAGACGTGCGACGTACGGAAATAAAGGGCCAGACCGAGCTAGCACTTCCAAACCGGCCAAATATACTGTGGTTGGTGGCGGAAGACCTCAGTCCGTATCTGCCTTCATTCGGAGATTCCACCATCCGAACCCCACATCTCAGCCGACTCGCTTCGGAGGGTGTATGCTACGATAAATTTTTTGCCTCGGCACCCGTTTGTGCCCCAGCAAGGGCATCCATTGCCACCGGCATGTATCCCACGCACATTGCTGCCGGACATATGCGCACTGGAGGTAATCCCAAGTTCTTTCCGAAGGGCATCAGCCCCTACGAAGCCATGCCTCCTGCCGGTGTAAAAATGATGAGCGAGTGGCTAAGAATGGCGGGCTACTATTGCACCAATAACTCCAAAGAAGACTACCAATTCAAAAAGACCCTGACTGCCTGGGACGAAAGCAGCACCGACGCACATTGGCGCAATCGACCAGCAGGATCACCTTTCTTTTCGATCTTCAATTTTACTGTGACCCACGAATCTCGCATTTGGGCTAAAGCAGATGATTCACTGCTGATCGACAAAGATCACCCGGTACAGGTGCCGCCCTATTTGCCCGACACCGATGTGGGCAGACAAGATGTGAGGCGCATGTATTCCAATATTATTGAAATGGATGCACAGGTGGGTGAAGTGCTGCGACAATTGGAAGAGGATGGCCTTATGGAAAACACAGTGATCTTCTGGTACTCCGATCACGGTGGTCCTCTTCCCCGTCAAAAAAGACTGTTGTATGACGCTGGATTGCACGTACCATTGATTATTAGGTTTCCCAATAAACAATATGCTGGTATGCGCAATAATGACATGCTCAGTTTTATTGATCTGGCTCCCACTGCACTCTCCCTGGCAGGGCTCCAACCAAAGGAATATATGGATGGCATTGACTTCCTCGGAGATCATCAGCCTCAGAAGAAGAAAAAATATGTCCACGCTGCTGCCGACAGATTTGATGCTGCCTATGATAAAAACCGGGCAGTCCGGGATCGTCGCTATAAATACATTCGCTACTACGAACCTGAAAAACCTATGTTTTTGCGTGTGTTGTACCGGGATCAGATGGCCATCATGCAGGAACTCTACAGATTGCGTAAAGAAAACAAACTGAGTCCCGATCAGGCCTTGTGGTTCAGAGATAGAAAACCCACCGTTGAATTATTTGACGTGGAGTCCGATCCTCATGAGATAAATAATCTTGCCGATGATCCCAAGTATCAAAAGAAGCTGAAGGAGCTTAGTGACGAATGTGATCGGTGGCTGTCAGCGATTGACGATACGGGATTAATCCCAGAAAAGCAATTAATTAAACGGATTTGGCCAAACGGGAAGCAACCCAGAGTATCTACTCCCAAAACCACGGAAGATGGCAATAAAATCATCATTTCTTGTGCGACCGAAGGAGCCTCAATAGGATACAAATGGACATCGGGGTCTGGAGCCCCAGCAAAAGCCTGGAATATTTACTCCGGACCAATTGTAAAACGTCCTGGAGAAACCCTCGAGGTGGCCGCTGATCGCATCGGTTACATCGCTAGTAATATTGTGCAGCTAGAATGACTGTCGGTAGGGGCTGCATGACAATCTTTAGCAGATAGTGGAAGCGAATATTTGTGTGTAAAAGGAAGACAAGGATGAAGGTGAGGATTAAAACACAAAACGATAGCCAAAATCTACCGAGACTCTCAAGCCATCTTGGATGGAGGAGCTGCCGATACCGATGGCCATGGGGCCAATGAAAGAATCATAGCCCAGCGACAGTCCTGCACCCCAGATATTTTCTATGCTCGAGGCATCCTGAGACAAGCCTTCAGGATGCTGTACTCGAGCAAAATTTACCTTTGGTGTCAGGTAAAACTTTCGTATGGCCATCCACCTCAAGCCGAGCTGCATCACCGCTGTCTGACGATAAGACCTTCTAAATTCTCTTAATCCTATAAATGGCATACCCGACTGCCGGTAAAAATAATCGCCGCCAAGAAAATAATTATCCGCAAAACCAGGCTGGCTTTTTAGACCAATGGCAAATTTGGGCTGTAGAGTAATTCTTGGCGCGATCGAAAAATACCACTCGGCAAATAAATTTGCCTTCAAGTAATGCCTACTTTTCAAGTAATCAGGAAAGGGAATGGCATCAGGGCTACCGTACTTATCTGAATACACATTATTGTGGTGGTAGCCCAAGGTCAAATCCATCTTCAGACCTTTGTCCGGAAAGTAATTGCTATTGGTCGTATTTAATTTCCATTCCAGACCAAATTCACGGTTGCGCTGATCAAAGTCGACAAGCGATCGTTCACCGGCTACTGGAGAATTAATATGGAAGAAATTGACCTGATACTTAAAGGCTACTCCAAAATTGTTGTCAAAATTCCAAATTAATTTCCCAAAACCAGCAAAGTTGTCGGCATCATATTTTCGGTAAATCTCTTGAGATGGCGGTCGATAAAACTGATCTGTTTTATGAAAATTCAACCCCAGCATGTAGAGGAATCTTCGTTGGGGCCCTACATACTGGAAGAATGCTGCATGCACAGCAGGTGTTTCAGCTATCTTCAACCGTCCTTCCAGTACAGCAGCCTTGCCCAGCAAATTATTTAATCGACCCTTCAACACAATCCCAGCTTTGTCGGGATTATTGTAGTGCAATCCAAAGTCAAGCGAAAGCGGTGCCTTCTCCTCAGCCTCGACCTGGAGAATTGTCTTCCCATCCTGACCAGGAGCAAGGCCGTAACTAGTTTTTTCAAACATTTGGGTACCGTAGAGTCGGTAGAACTTGCTCTCGATAGACGAGAAACTATATTTCTTTCCAGGATCCACATCGATAAAACGTTGTACCAACGGCCGGGTAGCTGGACTAATTTTTGTCATGCTCACTTCCTCGATATCGAGGGAGTCGGGAAAATCAAGTCGCTTGCGATCACCTTGCGGCTCAAATTTTCTCAATTGTGCTGCCAGTGCGTTGAGTGATTCGATGTGCTCCCTCGTGCGTTTCTCACCTACCGCAATGATCTCACCTGCTTTATCAAATTCTGTGGCTGCAAAATCACCTGATAAATCCAAGTAGATATCGCACTTTGCAGCCTGCTCCTCAGAGTCTTTTATCCCATAAAGAAAATTAGTCTGCACCAGGATGTCTATCATAGAATGCACATCTTCCATCTCAAGATTGTTGCGGCCAGTATAGGCACCTATGACAATGTCAGCACCCATATCGATGACCTCTTGTACCGGAAAATTTCTAATGACACCGCCATCCACCAGCAGATAGTCATCCATGGCCACAGGTGCAAATACTACGGGAATGGCCATACTGGCACGCTGCGCTTCTGCTAAAAAACCGTTCTTGAGTGTTACTATATTGCCTGTCAGCACATCGACAGCCACACAGCGAAAAGGTATGGGGAACTCGTCGAACACCTGGTGCTGATATGCGGGACGGGCCAGCCTGGTCAGCATCAGATCCAGCTGCTGACCGTTGATCAGTCCCTGACCAAACCGGAACTTGCCTTTATCATACTCCAATGTCACCAAGTGGGTACCGTAATTCTCCTTCTGTAGGACATTGATCAGACGCAAATCGACCTTGTTGCTGAAAGTATTGGACCAATCCAGTGCTCTGCTGATCGCTTCAAGTTCACCGGCGCTGTACCCGATGGCATAGAGCCCACCTAAGATGCTGCCCATGCTGGTGCCAGTGATGTAATCCGGTCGGATACCCACTTCCTCCAAGACCTTCAATAGACCGAGATGGGCAAACCCTTTAGCACCACCACCACTGAGCGCCAACCCAATCTTCGGTCTCCGGGTAGTGTCGGGTTGTGCCACCGTAGAGCAAACAGACAGCAGAATAACCAAAAAACATAGATAGAGACTCAACCTCATTTTCAGCCAGTGGGTTTCAAGGAATAAAAGTATCCAACTTCCCGGTCCCATGCTGGTTATTACTTACAGAAGGTTTTCTTATTTTGTCCCATCCAAATCTTGTATTAATCACTCAGACTATGGCAGGCACGAAAATCACCGTACTAAATAATGGCTCCCTAAAAATCGACGGGGACTTTGAAATTGTTGACAAACAAAATAACAGTTATAACCTGCAAGGTAGGACTATTGTTTCACTGTGTCGATGTGGCCTCAGCGATAACAAGCCCTTTTGCGACGGCCGTCACAATGAGCGATTCGAACACGAATCAGTAGCATTTGATTTGCCTCCCAAGAAGTCATAATCTCCGGCATGGTGTATCTTCTGGTGTCGGGTATCACCAAAGAGCCAGGGACATGTCAAACCCATAGCTGATTTCTCTATATGTACATTGGAGAACTGCAGATCTATTTTTCCTTGCCGTGCTTAACTCTCGTACTGCATAATGATCCTCCTTGTGTCTCTAAGACAAAGGCTCACTTGGTCCGCTTACTCTCTCTGCACATAGTACTGCTGCAATTCCAAGGCTGGGAAGTTGGTCAATTACGGGGAAATTGAGACCTTTGATCTTTGCGACCATATGGATGCGGCACAAGGTAGCTGTAGTACTTCGGTATTGATGTTGGCCCTGTAGTTCAAGGGATAGAATAGGAGTTTCCTAAACTCTAGATCCAGGTTCGAGTCCTGGCGGGGCTACCAGCATGCTGGCTTTTGGAGTCGGAGACATGAGATTCTACCGCCACTAAGATACCCCTTTGACCAAGTATTTGCCCATTAAACTTCTCTGCAAGGTGGGAGTTTCATACTTTTGTGGTAGCAAAAAGAAAGTTATGAGCACTGCCGAAGAAAGCACTAAGAAATTGTGGACATACACCGCCATCTCTTTCGTGGCATTTGTACTCTTTCTCATATTCCTGCCCGAATTTTTCTGGATTACATTGCCACCTTTGCTCACCTTCGGTGTGAAAGCATATGGGGCCATGTAGGTGACATCTATTCCGATCAACTATACTCCACTGAAGGAACTAAACCCTCCGTCTATGGGTATAATCGTGCCGGTCACGAAAGAAGATGCATCGCTGCATAAGAACTGAACGATGCCGTTGAGCTCGTTGATATCCCCAAATCGATCCATCGGTGTATTTCTGATGATCGTCTCACCTCTGTCGGTGTAGGACCCGTCCTCTTTGGTTAGCAACCTTCGATTTTGATTGCCGATGAAAAATCCGGGTGCAAGCAGGCTACAAAATAAGGAGGTGCCATTTGAAACGAGAGTATTCCCCTCGTCCATAATGTCGCTTGGATTTTCTAGACTCTTCCCCCCTTCTTCAAATCTTACTTTAGTGATCAAATGCTGTCCTAGGGTTCGACAGTTTTCAATTTCTTTTTCGCGGACTCAAGACCAAGTCCACATCTGATCTTCTGTTTTGGCGAATTGATCAATCTCTTTGAGCATTCGCAAAGGATAAAGTCAACTTGTTCGATATTAGTCGATTTGTTTACAAATATTCTCAGATTTCACATATTTGAGAAATTTGTCCTACAAACAATCTTTGAGTGTGGTATTTGAGAAAGTGCTGGTGTAAGAACGATATCGTTACACCAACATTTCAAAAATCAAACTGTTTGAAACCAATTATTTACATTTGTCCTAGAAACGTAATGTGTGTCGATGTCAGGTCATTTGATCATTCGAAAGTAAACTCACTGGTGTCTGGATAGTGCCATGTTATTGTGGAAACACTATGTCTCCATATTTGTAAGTATGATTACTATTTGTACATTGTTAGGAATTATAGCAATATAATTGCAGGAATCGTGCAAAATGTAATGGAACTGTGTGGCTTGATTGGGCAGTTTCTAATATGTATATGTAATAAATCGAACTAAGTGTGTTTGTCTCCGAGGTGTTAACCTAAGGACAAGTCTATGAATTGATATTGGAGGACTCAAATAAAAAGATTCCATCAAGGTTGAAACATCATACCAACTATTCCCTCCGGAAATAATGGATCGCTCTTATCAAAGGATCTATGTTAAACGATATCACCGCACTAATATCATCTATATTTTTACTCTGATTGCCATCATGGCAGGATTAGCGTCACTTCCGTTCATCAATGTAGATGTTACAAGTCAAAGTAGGGGGACACTTCGTCCTTCAGATGATCCGATTGTTATTAATAGTCCGCGAAGTGGCTTCGTGCTACACTCAAATCTACACGATGGGAGTGAAGTGTGCGTAGGGGATACACTATTTGTCCTCTCCAGGGAAATATTGACAGAGCAGGAGAACCAAATCAATGAGCAGATCCAGCGGCTTACCGGTGAACTCCACGATCTCAATCAGATCATTGAAAGTGGCGGCAAAGCAACGAGGGTAACGCAGCCAAAATATATCTCTCAAGTTGTGGCCTTTCAACAACAAGGGCAAGATCTATCACTGGAGGTCGAATATCTGAAGCATCGAGATTCTATTAACAATCTTCTTTATGAAGAAGGAGTGATTGCAGCTAGAACCTTTGATGAAGGTCATTTGCAATTTAGGAGGGCCAAAGAAAGACTAGATCTTCATCGAGAAAGGCAAATGGTCCAATGGCAAGATCTGAAGTACCGCCTTAAACTTGAGGCAAGAGACCTATACCATAGGCGATCACAACTCGTCAAGGAGAAGAAGGATTTTGTCTATTGTGCTCCCCATGCCGGAATTCTGTCCGGCCTACAAGGAATGTCAACTGGATCTTTTGCCTCTCAAGGGCAAACTCTTGGGCAAATAGTTCCCAAGGGAGATCTTGTGGTTGAGCTAGCTGTCCATCCAAAAGACATAGGCTTGGTGAAAGTTGGGCAAGAAGTTTTGTTCCATATTGATGCTTTCAACTATCGCGAATGGGGGATGGCTAGCGGGAAAGTCTCATCTATCCATGATGTAGCTCAAATCTCTGAGGCTACCTATTTCTTTAAAGTGCGTTGTGATATACGTGAAACCCATCTGAAACTTAAGTCAGGATTCATGGGCCATTTGCAGCAAGGGATGACATTAACCGGACGTATTGTACTGACTCGCCGAACGCTTTTTCAATTATTATTTGACCAGGTTGATGACTGGTTTAACCCATTTGTTGAGCTACATCGATGAGTGTCAAAGTTAAACAACACGATATCACGGATTGTGGTGCAGCATGTTTGGCATCTGTCGCCTCGTTTTTCCAGTTGCAACTCCCGATAGCCCGCATCCGTCAAATGGCGGGTACGGACAAGAAAGGTACTAGTGTCTTGGGAATGATAATGGCAGCCGAGAAAATGGGATTTGAGGCTAAGGGCGTTAGGGGCGGTATGGACTGCCTTAGCGATATTCCGATTCCCGCGATCGCTCATGTGGTTCTAGAAAAGGCACTTCATCACTTCGTGGTCATATATAAGATCGATTCTCGGAAAGTAGAGGTGATGGATCCAGCCCTAGGGCGATTTCGGGTGTATAAATTGGAGGAATGGAAAGAGATCTGGTCGGGAGTCTTGATCTTACTTGCCCCTGCAACGGCTTTCCAGCGTGGTAATCACCGAGTGAGTATGATCAAGAGATTTATGTATCTCCTCGCACCTCATCGTGGGATCCTCATCCAATCCTTATTTGGAGCATTTGTCTACACCATCTTGGGATTGTCTGTATCCATCTACATCCAGAAGATCACAGATCACGTCCTGGTTGACGGCAATGTCAATTTGCTAAACCTGCTAAGTGTCGGGATGCTGCTCATACTTGGCATGCAGATTATCGTCAATGTGCTCAAATCGTTATTTATCATACGTACTGGGCAGAAGATCGATGCGCAACTGATATTAGGGTACTACAAACACCTATTGAAACTCCCAGTGCAATTTTTCGACAGCATGCGCATTGGGGAGATTACATCGCGAATTAGTGATGCTGTAAAGATTCGGGTGTTCATCAATGATGTGGCGATTGGGTTGATAGTCAACGTGTTCATTGTGCTATTTTCTTTTGGTCTAATGTTTACATACTACTGGAAGCTTGCCCTGATCATGCTGGCCATTATCCCTATATATATGCTGATCTATTGGATCGTAAACTTTCTAAACAAGCATACCGAAAGAAAACTAATGGAACATGCCGCAGATCTCGAGTCTCAGCTTGTTGAGTCTCTAACAAATGTCCGTACAATCAAGAGTTTTGGCTTGGAAGCATTTCAAAATCAAAGAACAGAATACCATTTTGTAACACTTCTCGAGACCATTTATAAATCTGCTCTGAATAGTGTTTTTTCAGGAACAGCGACTGAAGTCAGTAACAGGGTGATGGTGATAGTCCTACTTTGGATAGGTTCCTATTTTGTGCTTGATCAGACCATAACTCCTGGTGAACTTATGTCCTTTTATGCCATCATTGGCTACTTTATGGGCCCCGCAGGTAGCTTGATTGGTATGAACAAGACTATCCAAAATGCCATAATTGCCTCTGATCGCCTATTCGAAATAATGGATCTAGAGCGTGAATCAGATGATCACAAAGTTGCTTTGGATCGATCAAAAGTAGGCGAAATCTCCTTTGAGGAGGTTGCATTTTCTTATGGTACACGAACTGAAGTTTATAAGAATTTTTCAGCTAAGATACCAGCTGGAAAGATCACAGCTATCGTGGGGGAAAGTGGATCTGGAAAAACAACCCTTATTGCGCTTTTGCAGAAGCTTTATCAGATCACTTCCGGATCGATACGAATTGGAGGATATGATCTGACGAATGTTTCTACGCAAAGCCTCCGAAAAATGGTAGCTGTTGTACCTCAGCAACTGGAGCTTTTCACTGGCAACGTAATCGAAAATATTGCTATCGGGGACCTAGAGCCAGACATGGACCGCATCTATTCCATCTCTCAAGCCTTGCAAATCACAGATTTTATTGAGGCCCTGCCTCATGGATTTCAGACAAATTTGGGAGAACGAGGAGTAGCCTTGTCAGGGGGGCAAAAACAGAAGTTGGCGATAGCAAGAGCCCTCTATCGAGATCCGGAAATACTGTTACTTGATGAGGCTACAGCTGCATTGGATAGCATAGCGGAGGATTGCATACAAAATGTCTTGAGGGCGCTAGGGAGGGCCGGTAAGACCATAGTCATCATTGCACATCGACTTAGCACCATAAAGCATGCAGATCTAATTCTGGTGCTGGCTAAAGGGCAATTGGCCGAGCGCGGCAAGCACACGAAATTACTTAAGGAACGCGGTGCCTATTGGAGGTTGTGGCAGGCACAGAATGAAGAAGGGTAACAAGCTAAAGAATTCGTTTTAATTAACCATTGCGGATGAAGTTTCTAATGATGATAAATCGGTTAACAACTATTAACAACTTGATTGAACAGGAGTGCACAGGGACGCCGAAGGAATTCGCTGACCGCATCGGTGTGAGTAGAAGCCATCTTTACTATGTTATTGGTGAGCTGAAAGACTGGGGGGCTCCTATACAATACAGCAAACACAATCGCACCTTTTACTACAATGGTGACTTCCAGATGGAAATAATTTTTTGCATTAAAATGATAAGCAATGATGAGTGTTTCAAATTACTAGGTAGAAAGTGAGAAAAAAATTGACAGATTCCTATTTTTTCAGACGGAAAAATATCATTATAGACAATTAAATAAAATGTTTCATATGGAGAATACTAAAAAATGGCATGAACTTGGTACTAGCGAGCTGACACAGACCTCAGGTGGGTATTGGTGGATCGGTGCATTAGCACTAGCTATAGCAGTTTTGAACACAGATTGGGATCAAGCAGCTAAGGATTTCAATCGTGGTTATGAATCTTTTGAACCGTAAATAATGAACACTATGAAAAAATTAAGGCCTTTGTCCCATTATGAATTGACGAATATTAATGGCGGTGAGTCTGGCTGGTACTATTTGGGCAGGTTTGCTGCTGCAGTAAAGTACTATACAGTTGATATCTGGTTTGAGCCACACACTACAGCTATTTACATTGACAACAATTTATAGCGTGCGCAGCTTTGTTCGTTTTTCTAAAAGGCACCTCCCATATGTTTTATTGGTGCTCTCCGCAGCAATCCTTATTTTATCGTTAGATTGGGACGATCTCTCTGCTACAATGAACATTAGAGTCTATTTCATTTTATTCGTAGTAATTCTGATATCAACTGTTTTCATAATAATGAGAAGTGTTGTTAACAAGAAATAAGAATTTTTTCGGGTGCGTAGAGAATGGAACAAGTCCCTTTATTTATGGACAGTTTGAGAATGCTTGTAGCTGGTTTTACTATTCTGATATTTTCATGTAGAGGAGACCTAGACCACGATCAAATTCAGTGGAGCAATATTGGCACATCACAAGTTGAATTGAAAAGGGATTGGACTGGATTGGACTATACTTATGTGAAAATTGATGGCAAGCGTTACAAATTCTTGATAGACAGCGGCTCCTAAGTACATGACAAAAAATTAATATATGTTCTCATTCTTACTAAGTTGCATAAGAAAATAGTGTTCATAAATTCATCTAATCCGAGCCGGAAAATGCTTTTCGATCTCCTACCATGTTTTTTAATTTGTATTCTTTGAGGGTGTTTTTCATGAATGAATTTGCCAATTCTTATCATCCATGTGTACGCTATTGCCAAGACTAACATTAGTGTTTCCAGACGGTCAGTCTTGGTAACGTGAGTGCATTCCAAATTAAATCCATTAGATTTTAGATCTTTGAACATGTTTTCTATATACCATCGTTCGCCATATCTGCACAAACTATGTTCTGGATCGTCATAGGAGATGACAATTAAATATTCTTGCCTGTGATTCTTTGTATTTGTGATCTTTTTTCCTTGTAGGAACACTTGCTCACCTTTGAGAATGACAGGTTTTTTGATTGTTCTCACTTTACCAATTTGGAGTCTGGAAAAAAGTGTTGATACACGTCTTTCTGTTCCCCGATAAAACACCTTCATGTTCTCTCTGATCCTTATGTCATAAGGGATTCCGTGCTCATTAAGATATCTAATCCATTTCTGACCAACAAACTCCCTGTCGGCGATAAGACTATGTATTTTCCCGTGCCCTATGATCCTTATCAGCCTATCCATCAGGGCGATCCGCTCCTCACAATTGCTACTTCCCTTCTTTGGTAGCAGTGTCCATAATATTGGCACAGACCAACTCTGTCCCTTTACACTCAATACCAAAAAATTAATATCTGCTCGACCAAACTGCCAATTAGTCCTATCCAGTAATAACGTGTATGGATCCTGTACTCCTGCCAATCGTATGATAAACGGAATAAGCTCATCGAAATTGACCGATACTCCGGCAATAAATCGCTGAATTCTACGGTAATTGCTGGATCGACTTACATCATTCTGAATTGCTATGGCAACCTTGACAAGGTTTATCGTACCTACACTACTAATTGCACGTACTAAAAGGTAGAGAAATTGAACACGTCGCTTGTCCATCCCTTTAAAATGTAGTAGGAAAACTTTAAAAAATCTGCTATCTTGCACTTTCGAGACCATATTTGTGAAATTAGGTTAACTAATTGATTTTGAAATCACAATATATGGTCTTTTTGTGTTATGTCATGTACTTAGCAGCGGCTCAAGTAATCTTTTGTACAACAGCACTGCTGAATCGTTAGGTATAGATGTCTTTGGAGGTAGTGCTCGAGTGGTGGATGCAACTGGTGATAAGTCAAGAGGGAAGAAGGCTGTAGTCTCCCAGCTTACTATTGCAGATCTAGACATCATAGATGTGGGTTTCGTTGTGATTGACGATCCTGCATACGAGTGTTATGACGCTCAGGGGGTCATTGGCTGGGAACTGATGAATGGGATGTATTGGAAGTATGATTCTGAAGGGGGTGTACAAATCACAAAAAATCTTCCAGATGTTGATGGATTTGAGAAAGTTGAATTATCTTTTAGTAAGGGAAGAGACGACCTTTTGATGCTTCCTCTTGTGGTTGATGGTAAGAAAGCTAACTTCTTGCTGGACTTAGGATTTAATGGACAGATTTCAGTGCCTGGAACAGGAGGATATGTAAATCATACGATTGGGTTGTTAAGCGACGATTATGAGGTGACATGCCTAGAGAGGGTAGAAGTCATGAATTTAGTAGGAATTGCTTTCTTGAACAACTTTAATTTCATACTTGATTGGAGTGCCCCTGCCATTTACCTGCAAGAGAAAGTAGATCAAGATTTCGATAAATCTGTTTTTGGCTTTGCAACAAAATGGACAGAGGGATCCGCGGAGGTGGTATCAATTGTCCCCGATTCTCATGCTGAGAGATCTACTCTTAGTCCAAGATCTAGAATACTTTTTTATAACGGGATCTCAGTTACAGATAGTGCGTCATATTGTGGAATGAAGTATGATTTGTCAATACTTGATTCTGTAGAGCTTGTCGTGGCAAATGGAGAGATCGTCGATAGTATATTAATTCTTAGAACGACTCTATAATCCGTATCTTACAAAAGTCAAAAGTAACTACTCAGCAGCAAATCTGGCTATTTGAATGGAAAATGAGTGCGTACGGCCGAGTTATCCACATTTTGCATTTTTAGAGTTCCAAAATGCAAATGATGATCAACATTTGTTGAAAGATGGTTGGTAATATGGACTAATTGGTCTTGGAAATGTCGTTCATATGAGGGATATTTCCCATATGAAAACAAGCAAGCAGATAAGAGAATTCAAATAATAGAGGCCCTTCTTCCACTGGTTGACGAGGTAATGCAATTGAGCATTGAAGTGGTTAGACTGAGAAGCGAGATTGATGAATTAAAGAATAAAAATAGTGGCAATTCCTCACTGCCTCCGTCTCGTGACAAACATGTGGTGAAAAAGAAACAACGTTCCTTGCGTCGTAAAAGTAATCTCAAAAAAGGGGGCCAGCAAGGCCACAAAGGCAGCACCTTGAAAATGAGCACATCGATAGATCACTTGGTTGAGTACGTAGCAGATCAATGCGAGTGCTGCGGCGAGGATTTGACAGATCATAAATGTGAGCTTGTCTCGAAGAAACAAGTGTGGGATATACCTCCGGTAAGTTTGGAAGTAACTGAACATCGCCGATATAAGACATTTTGCTCACACTGCAACCATTGGACTTTTGGTGAATTTATAGAAGAACTACGAAAAGGACCAGCTGTTCGTTATGGTAACAATCTAGTTAATCAGCTTGTATATCTATCAGTACGTCAGTTGGTTCACTATCAGCGATTGGCCGAAGTGGTTGAGATACTTTACAATCAACCAATAAGCGAAGGGACTATCGATAATATGCTGAGCGCAAAATCCAGACAGTGTTCAACAACTTATGAGCAGATTATACAGGGCGTTGCAATAGTAAGGTTGTTGGAGTTGATGAAAGCGGATGCAGTGTAGATGGCACTAAAGCGTGGGCATGGACGTCGGTTACTGCTCTGTATTCGCTGATCCACATCTCTGACAACCGCGGATACCGAACCACAGCTTCGTCATTTCCAAATGGATTTACTAAATCAGTCTTGAATAGCGATTGCTGGAAAACACATTTGAAAACCCCTGCCAAGGATCATCAAATCTGCATCGCGCACCTGCGAAGAGAATGTAAGGGACTTATCGACTTCCACCAATCGCGTTGGGCCTCTAAATTGCATAAAGTATTACACGATATCCAGCGAGCATGTAAAAAACCCCGTATTGCCACAACACAAAAAGAAGCTATCGAAATCAAAATTGATCAACTACTTAGCCAGGCTCTGAGTCGTTCAGTCAGCCCCATAAAAAAACTCAAAAAACGACTGATCCGGTTAAGAAGCTGTCTGACAATATGTTTATACAATCGTAAAGTGTCACCTGACAATAATGCCTCTGAACGCGCTATCCGTATGATTAAACTCAAAAATAAAATATCAGTTACCTTTCGATCCAATCGAGGAGCAAGCAGATTTGCTAAACTCAGAACAATAGTAGACTCAGCCATTAAACAAGGAATACACCCCTTCCATGCCATCGAAAAACCTCAAATTATCCTATATTCCAGCTGAGTAGTTACAAGTCAAATACTATTTAGACTGTATGCACCTTTTTGCTTCTAGATTTTGGATGGCGGTGTGGCTTTGTCACATCAAAAATCTCACAAAGTTTTCCAACAGAATGCTTGATTTTTGGTCGACGAATGTCTTCTGCACCCCAGCACTCCATACCTGACGCCTACGATTTTAGAATAATGGTTCATCCAGAATAAGTAGCAAATCGATGACGACAAAACCACAATGGTAGATTTGTTCTGGCGGCCAGTAGGTCAATTTCTCATACTAATTTTGTCCTATATCTGTCTACTAGTGTCATGATTTACAAATTCGTATAGTAAAATATTATTTAGAAAGAGGTTTGCCATCGTAGTTCCAACTAAAAGGTTTTGCTCTTGTAGAATTGTAGGTCTGAATATATTCAATGATCTGATCTACCATTTCTTGTCTTGACTTCCAAATACCTCCTTTGATCACATCCTTACTGAGAATACCGAACCAGATCTCGATTTGATTAAGCCAGGATGCATAGGTAGGTGTGAAGTGCACTTTGATTTTGTCACTTTTTGATTCCAGCCATGCTCTTACATCAACTTGCTTGTGAATAGAGTGGTTGTCAATGATTAAGTGGATTTCTTTATGGCGATATCTCCTGTAGATCTTTTTGATAAACTTCAGAAAAGTGACCGAGTCATTCTTATCCACTGGTTCTGCCATGATCTTACCGGAATGAACACTAAGAGCCGCCATCAGTGACACGGTGCCATTCCTCTTATAAGTAGTGGTCAGCCTTTTGGGTTTTCCAGGTTTAAGGGGCAGTAGAGGTTGGGTGCGATCTAGAGCTTGCATTTGCGTTTTTTCGTCAACACAGATAACTAAGGCATTCTCAGGAGGATTCATGTATAGTCCCACTATTGACGTCATCTTATCGGTAAACTCTGGATCAGTAGTCTTACCACACCAGTACTTTATCTTATGTGGCTTGATATCTGCTTCGGATAGAATCTTTTGTACCAGGCTTTTGCTTATCCCGCATTTATCAGCTATTCGCTGTTGAGACCAATTTGTGTACCCGTCTTCTGCTGGACTACAAGCCAAACGAATCACTTCGGCTTTTGTCTCTGCTGATATTACAGGTGGTTTACCTGATCGGAGAAGATCGTCCAGCCCTTCGATCCCATCTTCTCGAAAACGATTGCGCCACTTATTTGCTGTCGCCTCTGTTATTCCCAGTCTTGAGCTTATTTCCCTGAGTTTACAATTGTCCAAACTCATCAAAATAATTTTTGAGCGTAAAACATATCTGGACTCCATTGTTTGACTCAATGACCAACGCTTTAATTCTTTGTGATCAGCTTCACTGATTTCAATTTTACGTGCAATTCTTCCCATATATAAATATAATAAAAAATTATTATATTTATATGCTTATTTAGTAATCGCGACACTAGCGTTGCTAGGTTTGTCCTTGTGCGTATCTGCCCATAGCCAAAATAATTGCTAATTACAAAAGCACCGGAAGGATACATGGTCATTGATGTGCATTCCTAATAAGCTCCCAGTATTTAATAAAGATCTTCTTAGTCAATCTAAACTTCTTCGCTAAAGACATACTACCTTTCAAAACTTTGGAAGTATCAGTTCTCCGTCTGATCAAATTAGATCAGTTATGTAGTCAGAAAGTCCTTCTTCATGCAAATACATGGACGATAGATATCTAACGTTCAAACGATTGAAGTTTCCGTGCTTCAGTTTTATGATGTCCTTCTTGGCTGGATGTTGCGTAATTGAAAGAATAAGGCATCTAATACTACTACCATGCGATGGATCACCTCACCGACAACGTAGCAACTATACTCCACTGAAGGAACTAAACCCTCCGTCTATGGGTATAATCGTGCCGGTCACGAAAGAAGATGCATCGCTGCATAAGAACTGAACGATGCCGTTGAGCTCGTTGATATCCCCAAATCGATCCATCGGTGTATTTCTGATGATCGTCTCACCTCTGTCGGTGTAGGACCCGTCCTCTTTGGTTAGCAACCTTCGATTTTGATGGCCGATGAAAAATCCGGGTGCAATCGCATTAACTCGTACGCCATCGCCAAATTTTATCGCCATCTCTGTACTCATCCATTTGGTCATGGCATCGATCGCAGCCTTTGCCATCGAATAGCCAAAGACCCTGGTGATGGCCCTGTCTGCTGCCATAGATGAAATATTGATGATGCTGCCATGTTTCTGTTCAGCCATGACTTTACCAAAGACCAATGAGGGAATGACAGATCCCATCAGATTGAGATCCAGTACTGATCGTAGATCTTGTATCGATGCGTCAAACACGGTCTGATCAGGACCTATGGTGGCGCCTGGAAGGTTGCCACCAGCACCATTGATGAGCACATCCACTCGGCCCCATTTATCCATGATTTTCCTGCAGGCACCCTTCACTTGATTCTCGTCCGTGACATTCACGGCGATACCCATAGGCGATCCATAAGGTGACAATGATTTGAGCCTTTCGCGCACACTCTCCTCTCGAAATCCTATCACGGCAATCCTGGCACCCAACTTAATCAAATGCTCAGCCATTGCTCCACCCAGGGTGCCTGACCCACCAGTGATGACAATCACCTTTCCCTGAACGTCCAAATTTACATCTGTCACAATAAGTTGCTTTTTAAACTGAGTCGAAGGTATTGCTTTTTCACGCCCCCACCCAAAATAACACCCAAAATATCCATGGCATCTTTATACGCCAAGTCATCATAATGAGCTAAACAAACTATGAGTAAGGTGAAGCCATGGCGCAGGCCATAGGTAGAGGGATGTCTTCTTACCAACAGCGTCGAGTTGCAAAAAATCGTATTATTAGTAGTGATAAAACTGGAACCCTCTTTGATCAAGAAATGTCCTCACCTACTCCTTCTACTATTTGTCCTGACCTTCCAACAGCTCCAGGCACAGCGATTTAGTATGGGTTTAGGAATAGGAGCTACCCTAGCACAGATGGATGGCGACAACTTCGAGGGTTATGACAAGTTGGGATTGAGGGTGGGGATACGAGGCGAGGCCTACCTTTCTCCTAGATGGGATGTCATCCTGGAGATGAATATTGAAGAAAAGGGAAGCCGTCTCGGAGACGATCCAACCATGCAGTCCGGAGATAAAAACAGAGTGATCTCCCTTACTTACGCTGAAATGCCGCTGCTGCTGCGATACTTTCTATTCAGAAGGCCGGGCCTTTACCTAGAGTCAGGAGTAGCTGTTTCTTACCTGCTCAAGAGCAAATTTACAGTGCATAGGAGTGCACCCTCACTGCAAAATTTTGAGGAAATATCACCCGACTTCAACCGAAATGAATGGAACGCAGTCTTGGGGGGCGGCCTCACACTCAATCCGCGCCTGGGTTTCTACTTCCGCACTACGATCGGCTTTTCACATCTTTATCGAAACCTGGAAGTCAAAGAAGCATATGTTAAAGCAGGTGGTAAGCTTGGAGTGGGTGAACATCAACCCATTTTCCAACTGAGAAATTATCTGGTCTCACTCGGAGCTTATATAAACATCTAGCAGGCATTCAAAAATCGGTGAAATGGTACATGGGCTCTCTGCTAAATTTCCCTACTACAGCTGGATGGACTGAGCTCGACCTTGCCTGGAAGACAAACCATCGTTGTCACCATAGAAAAATATGTTATCTTAAAGATTGTCAAGCTTGGAGACTTGGCTGCTTGGGCCTTTTTAAAAGCTAACCACATTACTAACCAAAAAATATGGACCATATGAAAAACATTATCATCACTGGAGCAAGCAGTGGCATCGGTGCAGCATGTGCCGACCGACTGTCCAAGGCAAACCACAATGTGGTATTAATGGCTCGGCGAGTCGAAAAACTTGAGGAACTCAAAAAACAACTCGACGACAACGGCGGAAAAGCCTTGGTACATCCCTGTGATGTGACCGATTTTGAAGCTGTCAAGGGCAGTATTGAGAAAATCGTTGATGAATTGGGCAAAATCGACGTGGTGATTAATAATGCCGGCTTGATGCCATTGTCGTTCCTGAAGAATGGTAAACATGATGAAGGCAATCGGATGGTGGATGTCAATATCAAGGGCGTCATGAATCTAGTCTACGCCGTCTTGCCACACATGATGGAAAGCAACCATGGGCATTTTGTCAATATCTCTTCTATGGCGTCCAAAGTGGTGATGCCTGGTGGGGCGGTGTACTCCGGCACCAAATTTTTTGTGCGCGCATTTAGTGAGGGATTGAGACAGGAAATGGCCATGAACAAAAAGAACATCAGGGTCACAGACATCCAACCTGGAGCGGTGACGACAGAACTGATGAACACAATCACCGACTCGGATATTATGGAGCTGTATCAGGGCATAGCCCAATTTCAGTTTCTCGAAGCTGATGACATTGCAAGGGCTGTTGAATATGCCATTTCTCAGCCCGACAACGTAAATGTCAATGAGTTGACTGTAAGGCCGACCATGCAGACTATGTGATCTGGTCTCTGGCACAATGGCCAGATTTGCACCAAGTTAGGAGGAGATCTGTCCTCTGTGACCCAGTTCGATGACCTGAGCATTGGTGGGTTTACCCTCCACAACATCAAATTTTAGGATGGTTCTCATGATGTGAAAACCATGATGTCCACATGCACCCGGGTTCATATGCAAACATGCGTAGTCTTTGTCATACATCACCTTTAAGATGTGTGAGTGACCGCAGACATAGAGCTTAGGAGGGTCGTCCTGCATGATCTTCTTCACTTGTGCATGATAGCGTCCGGGATAACCACCAATGTGTATCATGTACACATCTAGCCCAGCACAATCAAAACGCAATGCACGGGGAAATTCTAAACGTATATCCTGTCCGTCGATGTTACCATAGACACCACGGAGGGGTTTAAAAGCTTGTAGCTCTTCCACAATGGACAGATCGCCGACATCACCGGCATGCCAGATCTCATGGCAGTCTGCGAAATGATCAAATATGGTGCGATCGAGATAACTATGCGTGTCAGAGAGCAATCCAATCCTCTTCATAGAGTGTTATATTATACTTGTTTCTGAGGAAAAGCTTATGAAGGATCTCCTTCGTAAGACCTTCCCGGTAAGGTAGATAAATGCAGCATGCGCATTTCTCCTTACCCAAAAGAATCCTTGCCTCTATACTTGAACCCGCTGAATCTCTACCCAATGAACTCAGTCTGTGAGGGAAGAGAAAGGGCCGGCCTTCA
This sequence comes from Saprospiraceae bacterium, assembly GCA_965223025.1. GTDB lineage: Bacteria > Bacteroidota > Bacteroidia > Chitinophagales > Saprospiraceae > JABDMH01. The sequence continues at coordinate 1,068,778 of CBDCVP010000023.1, read as the reverse complement.
TATTTGGAGGCTAGCCCTTTCAAATCCATTTTGGGAAATCTTTGACCCGGAATCCGAGTCTCGAACTACTTAATCTATTACGATCATCTTTTTCGTGTTGGTTTGTCCATTGTGACTCAACTGATAAAACATCAATCCACTGGCATTGAGTACTGATCTATCCAAAGTAATCTCTTGATATCCCTTTTCAAAATGGCCATTCTGTTGCCAGACACTCTTTCCTTTAGCATCCAAAATGGTCAAATCTGCCTCACCGGTCTTCGGCATATAGAAGCCAATTACGGTCTCTGCGACAAATGGGTTGGGACTGTTTTGATAAAGCAGCAGTTCCGCCGGTCCAAAGTCACCATCCTTAAAAACAAGTTTAAGGTCACTGGTACCGGTCGATTGGCCACTGGTCACGGCCGGAGCGTACGTGGAAGAGATCGACAAACCACTGCTGAGGACCAGTGGTTGTTTAGCCTTGGCTACAATTTCAAAGAGCGTTTCATCTGGCTCAAAAGACTCTTCATCTATGGAGTACCAAGTCCCTGCCAATGCCGACCCATCATCCCCAAGGGTCGTCAAATCCAAGCGCCCCTTCCTGGTTAGGCTGCCCTCTAAGACTTCTACGATTTCCAATTTTGATGCGTCCATATCCAAAGTAAAGCTCACAGTGTTGGCACTGGTTCCCTCCTCAAAGGTTATGGGAATGTGAATTTGCTGCTGAGCATCGATGAGCTGATCGGTCGTGACCAAAGCTCGCTCACCATCTTTGCCAATTCCCTCTTTATTCAATGACCCGACATCTCCAATCTTGATGCCGTGAAAAGCCAACTCTGTTTCTCTACTCTCCACAAAGCTGAAGAAATGGCTCTCAGGCATTTCCAACTCCAAAGCAGACATTGTATCTGGAAATTCATAATCCATGGACACAAATCGCCAGCTGGTGTTGTTGGGGAAGGTCTTATCAATACCGATGATCACTCTCTGCAGAGAAATCAGATCCTCGTAGTCGACCACACCATTGGCATCTACATCTGCCGCCAACAATTTAAAAGGATCCGTGATCTCCAATATGCCATCTACATGAAGCATTACGAGGGCGTAATCATACATATCCACACCCTCTCGAACATCGGTATTCTTATACGGAGTGATATGCAGATTCCTGCCCAATGGTAAATTATCAAATTCGAATGCACCGTCCACACCTGTCATTTTCCGGGTGTCGTCCATCAGAGTAACCTCCACCTTGTCAACACCCACACCGGCATCGGACACGATGCTTCCGACGACCACACCACCCATACAATCAAAACTATTGGCTTGTACGATCACCTGTACTTCGGCAAAATCAGAATTTCCAGCTTCATCGGTCACAATAAACTTCACCTTGTTCGTGCCAAAATCTTCGCAGGTAAAGACGGAAGGTTCTAGCTCAAACTTCAGATTTTCTTCTGATGTACAATTGTCATGACTGCTGGTATTGAACTCACTGGGCCAAATCTGAATCTGACCATCGTTGGTATCATTCTGCACTAGAGAAACGGTTAGAGAAGTAATGGCTAGCACTGATGGTGGCTTAGTATCCTCGGCTTTCACAGTCACCACAAATTCACAGGTTGAAGTATTGCCACAAATATCAATAGCCTTATAAGTGACTAAGGTTTGGCCAGGTTCGAAATATCCACTGGCATTATTACCACTGTACACGACACCTCCACTGCTATGACCGTAATCACTATGATATGAATCGGTCCCCAGATGCTTTCTTGAGTAGGCATAATAGACCTCACCGCAGTTGTCGGTCGCATGTACTTTGGGAATCTCCACATACATCTTACTTCCCTCACAATCACCGGAACTGACTTCAATATTTTCGGGACAAGATTCGATCTCAGGTGCATAGTCATCATAGACATAGATCTTCTGGATGTACTCCCACCGTCCCGGTGATGATCCGTAATGAGTCTTGGCATGATGGCTATCATACTGACACCAGTCGATGAGCTCCCAAGTCCGGTGAATCACTTTGCACGGCTCATGATGATGTCCATAACCGCCATATCCTCCGTGACCATGGCCCTTATATGGATGTGCCTTGTCCTTATACCTCAATCCCAGTTTTGAGCATCCCTTATGCTTGAATTCAGGCCAATTGTGACCGGCAGGCAGCTCATCTGGATGCATAGAACTTTCACAAGATTTCAGATGATAGTCCTTCGGCCACCAGACGTCGTGATGTCCATCAAAACTGCCTCCATAGCCCTCTTTGATGTGAATGGTTTGCTCACACCAATATGTTTCGTAATGGTACTTAATTTTCCATTTTCGGGTCACCTTGCCAAGACCACATTGGTTGAGATACTGGTGCTCATACGGTCCCTCAATGTGTACCTGATGACCATAGCCATAGGTAGCCTTTGGATAACCATAATAATTAAGGTCACTGTGCAATTCTCCGCACTTGATATAGACGTGTTCCTCCGGGCATGTCCAAGCCGATCCTCCTTCAGCAGCTTGGATCGTTACAGGCAGGCACATTAGAGTGATCAGGCAGGGCAAGAGATGCCACACCTTCGTTCTTGTAGAGATCAAACTCATGGGAAAGTTGATTTAGGTTCTTTAAATTTGTTCTTGTTCTTGGGAGCTTTCACCTTTGCAAAAGCTGTATTAATATTTAAAACTACACAATATATCCGGCAAAATAGGTGCCTAACTTGCAAGTCTTTTGATATTAACACTTTAACTAATCCTTTAACACTTAACCCTATTTTGATTATACATTTGACCCCCTTTGCGATTGTTGAAATATCATGATTTTTTTCTATTATAAACAGCTGGCAACCACGGTGGTCTAGCCATTCCTAATTTTGTATCCATGAGAATTCTTTTCCCCAATATTGTATTGATCCTGATGCTTGCCGGGCCATGGTCCGGTGGTGTAAAGGCGCAGGAACAGATAGAAAAAGAAGTGTTCAGACAGCTGATATCCATACCCTCTCTTCCTGTCGAGGATCAAGGAAGTACGGGTACTTGCTGGTCATTCAGCTCTACCTCTTTTTTGGAAAGTGAGATGCAAAAGATGGGATTGAATCCCATAGATCTTTCCGACATCTATTTTGTGCGAAGCACCTATGTGGATAAGGCAGAAAAGTATCTACGATATCATGGCAAAAGCAATTTTTCTGAGGGTAGCCTAGGGCATGATGTATTCATGATGTTGAATAAGTACGGAGCTGTGCCTGAAAGTGTCTACAGTGGTCTGGTCAAGGACAAGATTAGGCACAACCACTCACTCATGCTGAAGGACATGCGGAGCTTTCTTGATGAGCGAATACGAAAGGGTGCGGCCTCGGCAGGGTGGCAGGTAGATTTCAACCATATATTAGACCGACACCTGGGGCCAGTACCGATGGAATTTACTTTTGATGGAGAAATGCACACACCGAGGTCTTTTGCCAAAAAATATATCCCGTTTAGCCCTGATGATTTTGTGTCCATCACCTCATTTGAACATCACCCATATTGGCACTCCTTTATCTTGGAAATACCCGACAACTATGCACATGCCTCGTATCTGAATGTACCCCTGGAGACGCTGGTGCAAGTGACAGATCACGTGCTGAGCCAGGGTCATAGTATAGTATGGGATTGTGATGTTTCAGACAAGGGATTTCGGAGGAGTGAAGGGGTAGCCATTTGCCCTGAGAATGACACGGTACCGATCAACTATGACATGCAATCCACTGATCGCCAATTGGCCTTTGACCGCTATGATCTCACAGATGATCACCTCATGCACATTGTAGGTACCGCCAGTGACCAGGCCAATCGCACCTTCTACCACGTGAAGAATTCTTGGGGCAAACAATTTGGGCACGATGGTTTTTTGTATGCCTCCCTTCCATACTTTCTGAAGAGCACGATCTCCATTACTGTAAATGTCAGCACGCTGCCCGAAGATCTTATGCAAAAAATTGCTGAGGTACGATGAGGTGACTGAGGCTTCATGCTGCTTGATCAACACTTGTGCACAATCAGTCTATAATGTCGATTTTGTCAAGGCGGCAATAGTTTGACCTGGAGTAATGCTTGCCGTTTATATACCCTTGACAAACTTGACAAATTGGACTATGTTTGGTGAAAGGTGAAAAATGAAAAAAAATAGCTAGAAAGCTTGGATCTGAACACAGCACCTTTTGGATCAAGCCTAAAGCACAGGAACTATTTTACTTAGAAAAGCATAAATAAATGGATACTAAAAGAGAAATGGCTCAAGACATCGTCAAAAGTCATGTTATGTACTCCCTGGGAGCAGGTCTGGTGCCTATTCCATTATTGGATGTAGCAGCGGTTTCTGTGGTACAACTCGACATGCTTCGTCAGCTTGCTAAATTGTATGGCAAAGATTTTAAGGAGTCGTCAGGTAAGAGTCTCATTTCTGCGATTAGTGGCAGCACCATGGCCCGCATGGGCGCTTCGATGGTCAAGAGCATCCCAGGAATTGGTTCGATCTTGGGTGGTGTCACTATGTCTGCCCTTAGCGGTGCTTCTACCTACGCAGTTGGTCAAGTATTCATTTGGCATTTCGGTGGCGGTGGGGATCTATCAAATTTCAACTTTGACAAGGCCAAGGAGATCTATGAAAGAGAATTTGAAAAAGGCAAGAAAGTCGCCAAAGATCTGGCAAAAGAAGATGCAGAAGGGCCTGGCGAAGAGCAAGAAGATGTGTATACCAAGCTGGAGAAATTGGCAAATCTAAAAGCTAAAGGCGTGATCACAGAAGAAGATTTTGTGGAACAAAAGAAGCGCCTACTGGATGCTCTTTAGCACAGGAATGCAAGTCTCGGTATTTATTCTTGATGACAGAGCTAAAAAGGCCAGGTCAGCATGCGCACAAAGAAATTCGGACGTCTGATGGTACCCATCTTTTGTTCCAGCATGATGCTCTCACTTCGCGGCATAATGTGAAAAATGAGGATTAACCGATCCTCTGCGTGGTATTTTGACACCTGCCTTCCCGAAAAACGAAAAGTAAGTGTGACCGCTACCTCAGGATGAATCACACCATTGACGAAGCTATCATCTGCCCAATTGATGGCAGAATACTGCTTGCGATCTTTGGTGATGTATATGGGCAAATCACAGTGTACCCTGATGGCATTTTCGTTGCCATTGATCAGCTCAACATTGACTACACTATAAGATTCTGAGGAGGAACTAGAATTAAAGTTAAAGTCTAATATTCTAAATCTAAGTTTCTGATTTTCAAGGCTAGTAGGCCCTGGATACTGCTTAAAGTATGCATAATAGTCCATACCCGAAAAAAAGGTATCTACAATGCCTTGTAGCAGCACTTTCCAGTCCCAAAGAATAGCTTCGTTCTCTGCTGCCAGCTCTCTTGTTGCAGCAGCGAAGGAAGATGTTGTAATGACCATTGCCTGCTGACAATTATAGTACTCTTGGGCATCAATGATCTGCTGCAGGTCAGCTAATCCAACCTTGTGAACCTCATGATACCTCTTCACCTTTACGGCCGTCTTCACCCCTTCATTCATGACAATCAAGTCAGCCCCGAAGTCCTTGCTAAACTCTGTTTGCTTAAGGACATATCCATTTTCCTGAAAGAGATGGGCAATGAAATGCAGGAAATCTTCTGAGGAGGTGTCCTGAAATCGTACAGGAATAGCTCCAAACAGAAAGCTATCTACATCTAGCGTGCTAAAATCTAACGCCATGGTATTTTGCATAAAAGCTCCAAAATCTTATCGGTTTCATCCCAAAAGCGGCGTATAAACGACCGAAATCCCACCTATGATCATCGCCCTATTTCAAATTGGGCCTAATTCAGTAAGAATGGATGTGACGATACATTTTAGAGCATTTTCCTTGCCAAAAAACTCACCAATTCTGCATGAAAGCAGCAGTGTGAATACTTCAACAGTCTATTAAGCTCTGTTGCGACCTAGTTTGCTGTACAGAGACAGGATATTTTACCCTTCTCTCCACTCATCGCATATTGACCCATATATCTAGGAATGACATCCAGGCCTCATATCTTCTTCACCATTTATTGAGCCTGGCTCTCATCTGCAATTTCCCTGAATGGATCAGCATAACTTAACTCACATACATGGTTTCCTTAACAGCGGCAATGACTTTGCTTGGGTTGGGAAGATATTCTTCCACAAAAGTAGGTGCATAAGGCAAGGATGTATCGGCCGAATTTACCCTGGTCACTGGTGCATCCAAATAGTCAAAAGCATATTTCTGTACTTCATAGGCCACCTCGGCCGAGACACCGGCGAAAGGCCATGCTTCGTCGACTACTACTAGCCTGTTTGTCTTCTTGACCGAGGAAACAATGGTCTGGTGGTCAAGTGGCTTGATGGTGCGTAAATCGATAACCTCAGCAGAGATCCCCTCCTTCTCAAGTTCTAATGCAGCCTTCTTCACCTCCTCCATCATCTTATTATAGGATACAATGGTCACATCGCTGCCCTCCTTGCGAACTATTGCTTCACCAATGGGTACCAGGTACTCACCCTCCGGCACATCGCCCTTCATACCATAGAGCATTTCCGATTCCATCATACAAACGGGGTCTTCATCTCTAATGGCGGATTTTAGCAAACCCTTAGCGTCCTTTGGATCCGCACATGATATCACCTTTAATCCCGGACAATTGGCCATCCACGATTCGAAGGTCTGAGAGTGTTGCTGAGCCAATTGTCCAGCACTACCCGAAGGACCACGAAATACGATGGGACAGGTGAATTGGCCGGCAGATTGTGACAAGGTTTTTGCCGCATTATTTACCAATTGATCGAAGGCCAGGACAGCGAAATTCCAGGTCATAAACTCAATAATTGGGCGGAGACCATTCATAGCAGCACCAACACCGACACCAGCAAATCCCAGCTCTGTGATTGGAGTGTCAATCACTCTTTTGGCACCAAACTCATCCAGCATACCCTTACTCACCTTGTAGGCTCCGTTGTACTCCGCAACCTCCTCTCCCATCAAGAAGACACGCTCATCACGGCGCATCTCTTCGCTCATCGCTTCATTTAATGCTTCTCTTAAGGCAATTTCTCTCGGCATAATGTTATAGGTATGATCGAATGATCAAAAGTAGTTTTTTTCGTCTAAAGCTGAGCTGCGTACCTACCTTTCACCAATACATCCGACCAACCTGATGATACACAGACTGCTGGTAAAATAATAATTTGCACAATCTTTGCTAGAATCTCCCTGTTAGCTCTTTATTGTCTCCTTATGTATAACACAAGAATTGAACTCTGGCATGTGCAAACCGATCACATTTAGCCTGTTTCTCATATGTTGGCTGCAGAGCTGTCAGTCAGATAAGTTTGAAGACACTAAGGATGTGACTGTCATTGCTGGTCACATAGATCAGCCTTTTGGCAACCTACTGGTACTCAGTCAAGGTGGAACGATCACATCAACTAGTCAGCTAGAAGACGGATTGTTTTATCTAGAAATACCTGTATTTGAACCCAGTTACTATACATTAAGTCATGGCGGTTTACAGGTGCCACTTCACCTGACCGGTGGTTACCATCTCAATCTCTCCCTTGATCCAGCAGTAGGACTGCGCAGCCTGCGGTATCAGGGCCGGGGGGCTGAGGTCAATCAATATCTTAACCGCTACTGGGAATTTGTCGATGCCAATGAACCTAGCTGGCCAGATCTGTGGTACCAAGGTGAAGAAGTCATGAAGGACCAGGTATGGCGGTACAAAGTAAAAAGTCAAGCCTTTCTAGATCATTATCTGAGAAAAAATGCCAACCTCGATCCAAAGTTTATTGACAAAGAAAGGTCTCGCATTATCTTTCAAGAAGCCGGTCAGCTTCTCAAGTATGGTCTCAACTCCAAATATACATCCTCAGGCCGACCTTTGTCTCAAGGCTACTATGGCTTCCTCGAAGGACTTAATATCGAAGATCCCGACCTACTGCTCCTCACTGAATATCAGGATTTCATAATCAATGTCATCAAAAAACATGCTTTGGATCTAAAGGATGCTGGCAGGGAGCAATCGCCCCACCTCATTGCTATGGAGTTGATAAGGAGTGAAATCAAAGATCATGACATCCGGAGTTTCTTAGCCTACCGTATTATCAAAGAACACCTATATCGAGGAGTAGATGAGGATACTGGAAAACTGTATGGTCAGTTTAGAAAGGTGTGTAAGGTAGGACATATGCTTGCAGATGCCAAGCGATTGCATGACCAGAATGAGAAGCTTACCACAGGTAATATTGCCCCGTTCTTCTCAGCCCGGGACATCACAGGAAACGATGTCTCCCTACCAGAATTTCGTGGTCAGGTAGTTTTTGTCGACTTCTGGTCGACCTGGAACCGCCGCGCTTGCCAGGAGATACCCTACCTCGACAGTCTCCGACAATTCTTTGCAAAGGAGCCGGTTGCATTTATCAGCATTTCCCTCGATGCAGAGATATCTTCTTGGATCAAGATGATGCGCAGCAAACCCCTCAAGGGCATTCAACTGATCGGAAAGGATGGGATGGAAAGCAGTGTGGTGGAAACCTATTTGGTGGACGAACTACCCAGATATCTTTTGATCGACAAGAAAGGACGGCTGGTCGATGCATTTGCACCTCCTCCATCTAGTCCCGAACTCAAGCATCGAATGAAAATGTTGCTAGGAGCCACTTGACGATGAGCTGGTGGTCAACTGCAAATCAAGACCACCAAAAGTACCTGAGCTCATAAACAACAAGTTGTGCTCATGCCATTCTTGCTCTGACAAGTGCACTTCCAGCAGATTTGGATCGGTAAACACCAATAGATCCTCGCGACCAAAAGCCTCTTTGATCAACTCCTCACTCAGCGGTGGCATTTTCTTCATGCTTAATGTATGCTCACTGAAGTATACTATTGCCCTGTCACATAGGCTCATAGTATCCCTGTACTGTGGCAGAAAGTCATGATTCAGACTACTGTACGTATGGAGCTCTACACAAGCGGTCAGTCTGCGGTCAGGGTGAAGAACATGCACTGCCTCGATGGTCGCTGCGACTTTTGATGGCGCATGAGCAAAATCTTGGTACGTGGTGTGATGCTTCAACTTAACTAGTGGCTGTAATCGTTTAGAAGCGCCAGTAAAAGATGTGATCGCTTGGCTAAATTGTTTAGCGGACACGCCCAGTGCAGTCAAGACTTCGTATGCTGCTCGCAGGTTGGCAAGGTTATGATTACCAAAGATCTGTAAGGGCACCTTGATATCATCAACCACGATCGTTACTTTGCCTTCGTCAATATCTGCCGGAAAAGCCTTATACCCTTGGGCTGTTTGTGTATTCGCACCTTCAGCTACAAGCGATGCCAGACGCTCATCATCGGCAAAATAAAACACTCTATTAGGCTTCTCAATTCGATCAAGGAAACCTTCAAACGCACCGATATAGTCACTCATTGTGGGAAAAACATTCATATGATCCCAGGCAATACCGGTGATCACAGCGATATGTGGTTTGTAGTGCCAGATCTTTGGCGCAGAATCAATGGCTGAACTCAAATATTCATCGCCCTCGATGATCATCCATGGTGCATCACTCAATTTCACCATATCATCGAATCCTGCCAGTTGGGCACCGACCAAGTAATCAAAGTCATAGTTGTACTGGTTGAGTACATGCATAATCATGGACGTGGTCGTAGTCTTACCATGGCTACCAGCAATGACCACTCTTTTCTTGTCAGCAGTTTGCTCAGCAACGAACTCCGGAAATGAGGCTACTCTGAGGCACAAAGATTGAGCTTCTAGAAGTTCTGGATTATCCTTGCGGGCGTGCATTCCCAAGATGATCATGTCGATATCGGGCGTTATTCTGGTAGGATTCCACCCCATCGAGTCTGGTAAAAGTGAGTAATGCTGAAGTCTAGAGCGTGCAGGTTCGTATATCTCATCATCAGATCCACTCACAGTGTGGCCCGCTTTTTGTAAGCTTATGGCCAGGTTGTGCATGATACTGCCACCTATCGCGATCAGATGGATTCTCATTGGATAATTTTAAGTGACTACGGGGTACATCGATAAGTAAACACTAAATTTGTACCGCTGGTCGTTAAGACAAAAACGCCATACTTTGGGCAAAAAAACAAATTATATCATGAAATTAAGAGGGATTAAGAATTTGATTGTGACCTGTGCCATTCTATCGGCATTGGTGTTATCCCTTTCTTCTTGCAATCGAGGAATTGGTTGTCCAAGTGACTTCTCAATAGAGCAGATTTCCACCCCAGCCGTCAACGCGATCATTAGTAAGCTTTAGCTTCTGCTCCACTGTGCCAGAGTGGCTGCCACTGACTAAACTATCTGACATAGATCATTTGGTGGTGGAATCTGACCAGGAGCAGGTGCTTATCTTCAAGCACAGTACGCGTTGCAGCATCAGCTCAATCGTGCTGATGAGATTGGAAAATCAAGCATCTGGCCATCATAAAATCACCGCTTACATCTAGACGTACTTGCACATCGGGACATCAGCGATGAGCTTGCACGCCGTTTTGCCGTGCGGCATGAGTCACCCCAGTTGCTTATCTTGTCAAATGGTCATTGCATCCATCACACATCGCATCTTGACATTCATTGGCCTGAGTCCGGGTAGATGAGTGATGCCTTAGTACATGATCGTCATGCTCATAGCTAATTCGCGTCATTTGGGACTTGTGTTCCAGATCTTGCCTTGCGGCACTCATCAATCGAATCTATAGATTTTCGAGATGCCAAATCCGGACTTAAAATTGATCACCACCAGGGATGGTACCCACTCGATTTTGGATAAGACTTTGGATGAGACTTATCATTCAAGACATGGTGCCGTCCAAGAAAGTGCCCATGTCTTCATCAATGCTGGTCTGTTGCACCTGTGCCGGCTAAAGAGAGATCTACATATTATCGAGCTGGGACTGGGTACTGGGCTCAACGTGGCACTCACTTGGAAAGAGATTGATGACCTTAAAGACCATCGAGTGCATTATGTGGCTTTAGAAGCACATCCGCTTCCCATGGAAATGATCGAACAACTCAACTATGCTCAACAACTGACGATGCCCTCCTTTTCACAGATACACACGGCGCCATGGGAACAAGCTCAACAACTATCAAATCGATGTACATTGATCAAAGTAAAGACAGATTTTGCCGATTATAATTTTGCGGGTCCATATGATTTGGTCTACTTTGATGTCTTTGCACCTCGGCATCATCCAGAGTGGTGGAAGGCTCCTTTCTTGCAAAAAGTAGTCCATGGTCTACGTCGGGGTGGCATACTGGTGACCTATGGAGCCCAGGGATCTTTTAGACGTGCATTGGGTGAATTGGGTATGGAGGTGGAGAAATTACCTGGTCCACCAGGAAAACGGGAGATGACAAGGGCGACCAAGATGGCATGATCTAAAAACAAAGGCTAGCTCCGACCCCTATGCAGTATATTTGCTGCAAAACCACCTGGTGAATATGAGAGTCAAAGTCAGTGAAAAGTTGGGTTATATCAGCACGATGATGCTAGCCCCGGATGATGCTACGCACCTGATGATCTTGGGTCATGGTGCGGGAGCAGGTATGAAACATCCATTCATGCAAGCCCTCGCGGAAGCACTTGCTCAACAAAGAATTGCCACTCTCCGATATCAATTTCCATACATGGAGCAAGGCAAAAAGAGGCCTGACTATCCGGCTACAACGCATCTTACGATTGCGAAGGTGATCGAATTCGCAGATCAAAACACGGATCTCCCCATGGTCTTGGCTGGCAAGTCATTCAGCGGGAGAATGGCATCACAATACGTGGCCAACCATCCAGATATTGCGGTCCAGGCGCTGATATTTTATGGATTCCCGCTGCATTCACCAGCCAAACCGGGTATCGAACGAGCAGAGCATTTGGCCGATGTGCACATTCCTATGTTATTCTTACAAGGCGACAGAGATGCTTTGGCCAAGTTGCCACTCCTAAAGTCGGTGACCAACGATCTCCCGCTAGCCGAGGTCAAAATATTTACTGGCGCCAACCACAGTTTCAAGTTTCTCAAGAAATCTGGGGTTAATCAAGAAGAGGCCATGCTACAGCTGGCAAATATGACCCGTTTGTTCCTCGATCGTTTGTGACAGAAGCCTGTACAAAGAGCAAAGTTTCATTATCAACTAGCCAGACTATGCCCGGAAAGTGCATAGGTTTCTGTATTCCCAAATCACTGCCTCCCGAAGTGCCAGGAGTGGGTTGTATTGCCATCATCTAGATTAGCAGATGGATCATAGGGGACTGATGCTTCGCATACTAGTCTAGGTGGTGAGAGGAATGTTTTTCTACCTTTGGCAGCCATGGAAAATCGAGCATTCCTCGCTGTTTTGATCGGTGCCTCCATCGCTGGGCTAAGTGGTCTGCTGATCAAACAAATGAGCATTCCTGCCACTTCCATCGCCTTCATTCGCACGGCACTGCCAAGCATCTGCATTGGTATTTGGATGGCATTAAGCGGTATAAGGCTATTTAGGGGGAATTATCACAAAATGCTGCTCGCATCCTGCCTCAATGCCGCAAGGATGTATCTCTTTCTGCTGGCCTACATTTATACGAGCATCAGCAATGCGGTGATCATTTTATTCACCTGGCCCATCTTCGTGAATCTAATGAGTTCGATATGGCTGAATGAACATATCACTAAAAAGCAAATTTTTCTCCTCCTAATGGCATTTCTAGGCATCGTCACCATCTACAGTGATCAAGATCTATCTTTCGCAGACAGGGACTTTGTTGGGATGACCGCCGGTCTTGGGTCCGCCCTACTCTACTCTATCAGTTACATCATCTATAAAACAGAGATTCATAATTACACACGAAACGAAGTGATCTTCTACCAAAATCTCGTTGGCGGTTTTATATTTCTACCCTTCTTTGTCCTTAATCGCCCGTTTCCAGGAATGATCGATTGGGGCTACGCAACCACCTACGCTTTAGTGATGGGTGTCCTTATTTTCAACTTCTTTTTCTATGGTCTGAAATACCTCAATGCGTCGAAGGCCTCTGTCATCGGCTATTTTGAAATTGTTTCGGCGGTACTATCTGGCGTGCTCGTGATGCATGAAGAGATCTCATACCATATCGTATTGGGAGGATCCATGATCCTTGTTAGTCTGAGCATGCTGCGCCGGGCATAGGCAGAATCCCAGGTATCATTTATGCTGGACCGGGAGAAAAAACTCTACCAGCACCGCTTACATGGTACACCTATCTCCTATACCACATAGGTGGTGGAGGCAGTATCCCCTCCCTTACCTGTCCAATTCGTGTGAAAGAATTCACCTCTTGGCTTATCGATCCGCTCGTAGGTGTGTGCACCAAAATAATCGCGTTGAGCTTGCAACAAATTAGCAGGCAGTCGTTCGCTTCGGAAACCATCAAAATAACACAAAGCAGAAGTTAGCGCAGGAACCGGAATGCCATTTTCCAATGCCTTGGCACATACTCGTCTCCATCCTGCTTGTGCATTTTCAACCCTTTCCTTAAAGTAGGGATCCAGCAACAAATTGGCCAGATCTGGGTTCTGGTCAAATGCTTTCTTAATCTCACCTAAAAATACAGATCGTATGATGCACCCTCCTCGCCACATGAGAGCAATACCCCCGTAGTTCAACTCCCAATCATACTCTTGAGCAGCTTCCATGAGGAGATTATATCCCTGCGCATAGGAGATGATTTTGGCACCATACAAGGCATCTTTCAAGTCGCTGATCATTTGATTTTTATCTCCATCGAATTGTGGTCGAGGACCTTGAAGCACCTTTGAGGCTTCTACTCGGAGATCTTTTTGCGCGGAAAGGCAACGAGCAAAAACCGACTCCCCAATCAGTGTCAACGGAATGCCCATATCGAGTGCCGCTACTCCTGTCCATTTTCCCGTACCTTTCTGACCAGCCGTGTCCAAGATTTTTTCCAGGAGTGCTTCACCATTTTCTTTATATCCTAGAATATCCCGGGTAATTTCAATTAAATACGAATCAAGGTCTCCCTCATTCCATTCCTTAAATACCTCATGCATTTCATCTGTGGACATCCCTAGTAATTCCTTCATCAATTGATAGGCCTCACAGATAATCTGCATATCTCCATACTCGATGCCATTGTGCACCATTTTAACAAAGTGCCCTGCACCGTTCTGGCCTACCCAGTCACAACAGGGTGACCCATCTTCTACCTTGGCAGAAATTTTTTGAAAAATATCCTTGACCGCGGGCCAAGCATCAGGTGATCCCCCGGGCATAATAGAGGGTCCCAATAGTGCACCCTCTTCCCCTCCGGAGACACCTGTACCGATATACAACAAACCTTTACTTTCCACATAATTTGTCCGGCGAATGGTGTCAGGAAAATGCGAATTCCCCCCATCAATAATGATGTCACCTTCTTCAAGATGTGGAATTATTTTATCAATGAAGTCATCCACCGGTTGTCCAGCTTTCACCAACATCATCACTTTGCGGGGTCTCTCCAGAGATGCACAAAGCTCAGCGATAGAATGGGCACCGATAAAGTTCTTGCCCTTTCCACGGCCATTGATAAATTTATCGACTTTGGCAACAGTACGATTGTAGACGGCTACCGTGTACCCTTTGCTTTCCATGTTTAATACGAGATTTTCTCCCATGACGGCCAACCCGATTAGACCTATATCTGCCAACTTTGTCATTATGTAAATTAATTTAAAGGTTTACAATTAATCTAAAATATTAAATCCAAATACTGCTAGTTTTTTAATAGTGGAGGGAGTAACATTATTCGGACTTATGGAATATGCCGGAAATTCCCTCCGTACCGGATAGTCACCTCTCAGCGTCTCAAAATTCTCCGGATTATTTCTCAGAGTGTGGTCATCATTGCGGACATCATAAGTGTACAGGATGGCCTCAGCCAAGATGTCTTCTTCTGACTTGCCATGACCATCCAATTGAATGATGGCATTTTTTGGGCGATCTATGTTTTTGGGTTCCCATTGATCAATACCCAGACTAAAAAACTGACTGATGGCCTGTATACTCATGGTGGTTCCATTGGCCTTACCATCCTTTGAATAACCGGCAATATGAGGTGTAGCAACATCTACCACTTTCAATAAATCAAGATCGATGCCGGGTTCGTTTTCCCAACAGTCCAACACCAATCCGGAGATCTTATCGGATTCTAGTGCAGCTCTAGCAGACTTCGAATCAACTACTTCACCCCGGCAGGTATTGATGACAATAGGACTCCTGGTCAAGGTCTCAAAAAAGTGAGCATCTGCTAGATGATAAGTCGCATCCTGACCAGTCATATGTAAAGGCACATGTAGCGAAATAATATCGGCACTTTTCTTAATAGACTCCAATGATGTAAATATGTCTGCCGCTTCCACCCTCTCTCTGGGTGGATCATTGAGTAAAACTTGCATACCCAATAATTCGCAGACTTTGGCCACCTTTGCACCTACATGCCCGACACCTACAATACCGATCGTCGTATCTCGAAATGCAAGGTCGTATTTCTCAGCTAAAACAAATAAGGTTGATAATAAATATTGCTCCACCGATTTACTATTACATCCCGGTGCGTTGGTCCACTCAATTCCTGCTTGTTTACAAAATGCCGTATCAATATGATCGAAACCAATAGTGGCCGATGCGATGAATTTCACTTTTGATCCTTGCAATAACGATTCATTGCAGGCAGTACGTGTTCGGGTGACGATGGCATCAGCATTCTTGACGACTTCCGCATTGGTCTGCATACCCGGCAGGTAGATCACCTCACCAAATGGCTCTAAAGCACCCTGTATGTATGGGATCTTATCGTCGACTATAAATTTCATGCTCTTCTCAAGCTTTACATCCTAAACCGTCCTCTATATGCCCAAAGTCCCACTGCAGGATTAGAAATATAGTATATCTCTTCACCATCTGGCATGGTATTAAATCCTTCCTTCAGGATGCTGGGATCATACTTCTGGATCATGGTTGACAAGTCTGCATATTGATAGTTAATGCCTTCAATGTCATCCCGACTCACCTCTCCTGGACAATAGGTAATGGAAAAACGACCTTCGCTGCTCGAATGCATCAAATGGGCAGCAGCGCCCAAATTATCTCGTAGGTCTTGGTTTTCTTCAATAGCCTTTTGAATGGCCGGGGTGCCGCTGTACCCATATTTACGAATTAGGCGGTCGATCTCTTTGTCCTCCCCAAATTCCTTTAGTCCAGGAGCCAACACAATCAATTCGCCATCGTCCGCCATGGCCATCCGGGTGCGGTAGATGCTTTTATTTCCCAACCAGGTAGTCCTGAATTCAGCAGGATCTAAATAGACCACAACCTTTTTCAGTGGCTCTTCCAATAAATTAAAATTCACTTTTAGAGATAGTTCCGCCGCTAGTTTAAACACCTCCACATCATCACCAATGTAGAGTCCTCGCATCACCAACTTTCCAGCATCATTCCTACCGATGACCGTCTGAATATAAACAACCGGTAGCTCAGTTATATAGTGCTCTGATGCGTAATTTAGCAGTGCTCTGACCGGATTTTCAGCTCTGCCTAACACATTTTCTATGCCCTCTACCGCCCCTACATAATGGCTCTGATTAATGCCTGCAGATCCTCCCGTCCCAACAAACAGGTTTTTATTATAGTTGGCCATTCCCATGACCTCATGCGGAACCACTTGGCCAATAGATAGAATTAAATCGTGTCCTCCCTGATGAATGAGTTTATTGAGCTGGGCTGGCCATTCCACATCAATTAGTCCGTTGGTTATCTCCGAAACGATATGGCCGGGAATAATGCCCACTGTAACTACATCGTTTCTCCAATCGTGGACGCGAAAGAGCTGATGAGGCACCCCAGGAAACATTTTTGTGATCTCGTCTTGAGTCATGGGAGCGTGTGTGCCAAGTGCAGGCATCACATCGGCCAACTGCGTTTCATAATAATCGTACACGTACTTGGTGATCTCACCAGCGCCGGAATGCAGGCGAGTGATATCGGGGGGCACTGCCACCACTTTTTTCCGATCCCCCAACTGATCAAGGGCCGACCTAACCGCCTCCCTAATCTGCCGAGCAGTGAACTCAGTTGTTTCAGATCCTCCTTGATAATAGATCATACTTGCGTATTGCTGTAGTACCAGTGATCATGACGCTAGCGGAAAGTAGAAACAGGGTCCCCCTGGCCACCGACCGGCAAAGTCTATACTATCTCTATCTCTTCACCCTGGCATTCCCTTGCCAGATGCTCCAGACCATTTCTTCATCCGTTGCCCTGGCATAATCGGTGAAAAGTGTGGTGGCCAGTGCCCCCGTTGCCCACCCAAACTGAGTCCATTTTTCAGGTTCCCAGCCCCTCAATATACCGTAAAGCACCCCACCGACGAATCCATCTCCACCACCAATGCGATCCAGAATCTCTATTTTTCTCGGCTCGATCACATGCCAACGATCGCCTTCCCGTAGGATCGCTCCCCATAGATGTTCATTGGCACTGACTACCTGCCGCAAGGTGGTGGCAAAAACTGCCACATGGGGGAAAGTCTGGCTTGCCCTCGTTATCATCTCTTTGAATCCATCGATTTTGGCTTTGAGCCCCTTTCCACCAGCATCTGGCCCTCGGACACCCAAACACAGTTGGAAATCCTCTTCGTTTCCTACTAAAATATCAGCAATGGAAGCAATCTCTGTGAAGATCTCGCTCAACTCCTCCTGACGACCTTCCCAAAAGGAAGCCCGGTGGTTCAAATCAAAAGAGATCAGAGTACCGTGCTTCTTAGCGGCTCGCGCTAGCTCTAAGCAAAACTTGCTCGTATCCTTTGACAAGGCACCAATCAAACCCGATAGGTGTACAATCTGAACACCCTCTTCGCCAAAAATCCGATCTAGGTCAAAATCCTTTACGTTGAGCGTTCTGCCGACTTCTCCAGCTCTGTCATTGTGGACCCGAGGTCCTCGTATACCTGATCCGCTATCTGCAATATTGATTTGATGACGGTATCCCCAGGGACCCCCTTGATCTATCTCAGGTCCCTCAACATCCATATGACGTGCTTTGAGATCACTCTTGATCAAATCTGCAATCGGACTTCCTTTGACAAAAGTAGTGAGCACTTTGACTGGCAAACCTAAAAACGATGAGACACTGGCCACGTTAGATTCGGCACTGGTAGTATGTAGCTTAAAGAGGTCACTGCAATACACAGGCTGCCTATCTGCTGGTGTGAGGCGAATACCCATACTGGTTGGGACCAGCAAGGCATATTTACAATTCGATTTCAGTGGTAGACTCATTGGTTTTACTTTTATAATGCGGATTCATTGGGGCAGGTGAAGGTACCTACCCATAAAAAAGAATTCGCCCACAGGGCGAAGATATTGGCAACAATATTAGGGAAAATGGACGGCATTCAAGCGACAGGACATGGATTTTTATCTCACGAAGTAGGCCTTGGTGAGACTACTCATCGTCCGTGGTCTGAAGAGTACGACCTGGATCGCAAGCACATGAGCCGGATACACAGCTGCCTGTCTTTGGTGATCATGAATATGGCAGCCAATGCTTGCCTGCCATATCTTAGGGTGTAGCACTCGATAAGCTTCTCACGCTATTTCCGCCCAGCCCTGCGAACCGCATGCGGATAGGCACTGTGTGGCACTTTATGTTTCGCAGCATCATATCCTTTTAACTCCGAAGAATGTACAGATGCCTTGGTGGTGCGGACCTGAGGACCTCCAGTGCTGGAGCTAGTGGCCCCAGTCGTACTTTGGTGCCGAACGACTGTTTTACGGTGTCCATGTCCCTTGGCAGTCATCGTGGTTGTTTTCTGTAGGGCTGTACCATGCCTCTGCGAACTACGGACTACCTTATGCCGTGTTGTTGTCACACTTCTTCCCTGCGGAGGATTGAGCCTTGCTATACGTCTGGTTTGGACGATCTGGGCTGTGCGTCTCTTGGGTACATAGATCTTGTGAGCACGAACTACTTTGTGCGTATGTACTGTATGAAAATGTGGATGATAATGGGGTCTATGGACCCGATACCAAACCAGCGTATGAGGTTTGCTCGGTTTCCACCAATGAGGATAGACCTGCCACTTCCAGGGAGATCTCCATGCCACATAGGTAGGCCTATATAGAGCGCGAACAGAAGGCCAAACCCAAACATTCACCGTCAATCTTGCCACTTCTTCCCAGGCATCAGGCCCCGATCGCAAGTCAGCTCCCTCCTCATATGGTTCAATAATTATCCTGCTTCCGAACATATCCTCATCGCCGATGATTTGCAACATCGCTGATGAAGCACCGGTCTTTTCGATCTCGATGACTGCTATATCCTGCTGTTCCTTCGCAGACAACATCACACTCAGCACCATTGCATGAACATCATCCTGCACAAAATCTTCTACCCGAATATAATCAACGTATCCATCGGCATCTAGATCGAGATTACTGACTAAATGATCGGAATTGTTTAACTGTGATTCAAAATCTTCAGGTGTCGTTGCTTTCTTAAATAGGTCTAGCGCTCCTTCGAGACTGAAGTGATCCCCAAGGACCTCCTGAGTTTTCGTTGCCTGCGATGGCATAGCAAACATTAATATGGCCGTCAAAGTCAAAACAGTGACCCGAAAAAAATTCTTAGTTTTCATGGTAATTACTTTAATTGCACATTGGACTGTAATGATGCGACTTGGTTTAATGGCGCAATTTATGAACCCTCATTTATCCAGCGACTAGAGTCATTTTTGACCAACGCAGACCTCTTTATCAGAAACAACCAACCAGTGCAGCAACCCGCACCAACCCTTCTCCCGAGAAATAGCGCATGCATCATTTCTGTCATGTTAAGCTGTATCATGACCAGCTGCCTCCCATCGCCTTCTTCCAGCGACCTTGTCGATTGGCCTACCTACCGCGGCGATGAAGGGCGCAACTGCTACTCTCCTTTAGATCAGATCAATACGGAAAATGTAGATCAACTGGAGATGACCTGGACATTTCACACAGGTGATGCCAAATCAGATAATGCAAACTCGATGCAATGCAATCCCCTCTATACCAATGGCCTCCTATATATTGTTTCTCCTAGATTGAAGGTATTTGCTCTCGACCCTGCCACTGGCAAACAAGAGTGGGTCTTTGATCCTCAGCAAGGTGCTGGAGTATCTAGAGGACTCTCTTTCTGGAAAGATGGGAATGACGCCCGAATATTTTTTACAGCCAAGCACTTTCTCTATGCACTCGACGCAAGTACCGGCACAAGCATTGAATCCTTCGGAGAAGATGGGCGTGTTAATCTACTAGCAGGTCTGGGTAGGAATGAACAGGAGATAAGCTTAAGCGTGACTTCACCCGGTGCCATCTTCGAAGATCTCATCATCTTAGGCTCCTCATTGCCTGATCACTATGGTTCTGCACCCGGGCATATCAGAGCGTACGATGTGCAGACCGGTGAGATGGAATGGATTTTTCACACCATACCACAACCGGGAGAATTTGGGTATGACACGTGGTCTGAAGATTCTTACCTGTACGCTGGTGGCTCCAATTGCTGGGCCGGCATCAGTATAGATCCTGACCGAGGTCTGGCCATTCTTGGCACCGGGTCTCCTTCTTTTGATTTTTATGGCGGAACTAGGATCGGCATGAACCTATTTGGTAATTGCATCCTGGCACTCGATGCCAGAACTGGCGTCAGAAAGTGGCACTACCAGGTCGTCCATCACGACATCTGGGACTACGACATCCCTTCTACCCCAAATCTAATCACCGTACACCACGATGGAAAGGACATCGATGCGGTTGCCCAGGTCACAAAATTTGGATTTGTGTTTCTGCTAGATCGCGATACCGGCAAGCCACTTTTTCCCGTGGAAGAAAGACCAGTTCCAGCCTCTGATATTCCAGGGGAACAGACTTGGCCTACTCAACCATTTCCCGTCAAACCGGCTCCTTTTGTGAGGCAGAAAATCGGAGAAGATGATATCACCGATATTACTCCAGAAGACGAGGCCTTAGTAAAGGAACGAATAATAGGGCTTCGCAATGGGGACCTTTACCATCCACCTAGCTTAGAAGGCACTTTGTATGCACCAGGCACCCTAGGAGGGGCAGAATGGAGTGGTGCAGCCTACGATCCTGAAACAGGCTTACTTTATGTCAATGCCAACGAACTGCCATCTATACTAACTATTGTCAAGCTCGACCAGGTAGATGGCATGAAAAACATGAAAGAAAAATTTAGACAAAACATGGGTGCGGCTAAGCTCACCATACCGCTCATTTCACTTGGCAAAAGGGTCTATATGCAGAAGAACTGCCCCTCCTGCCACGGCCTCGACAAGCAAGGCCTGGAACCATTTCCCTCTCTGGACAGTGTTAAGGTCAAGTTTCGACAAAGAGAAGTGGTCGAGCTCATCACCAAGGGTAAAGGCAATATGCCTGCCGTGGCTATGGCAGATTCTGTAGAAATTGAAGCTCTGCTAGCATTCCTATATGAAGACAGCTCAAGAACTGGGGTGATCAACAATGAAAAAGTCACTGAGATGAACTACGGACACACCGGCTGGGAGAAATTGCGCGATAGCCAGGGGAGACCCGGGATTAAGCCACCATGGTCTACTTTGACCGCCATCGATATGAATACCGGAGATTTCGCATGGCAGATTCCACTGGGAGAGTGGCCAGGGGTACCGGACTCTCTGCAGCCCACCGGGACCTTGACATTTGGAGGCGGTGTGGTGACCAAAGGAGGACTATTGTTCATTGCATCTACCATGGACAAAAAAATGAGAGCATTTGACAAGCGCACAGGTAGGGTGCTATGGGAACACCTGCTCCCTGCCGGTGGATTTGCCACACCATCCGTCTATGAATATCAAGGTACTACTTACGTGGTCATAGCCGCAGGAGGCCGACAAGGGACCGAGGCCTCAGATGCCGTGGTGGCCTTTTCTCTGCCCGCTGAGATATCAGATTAGATTAAAAAACCTACCAGGGTTTCCCGAGAGGAGTGACTTGATTCACCAACATCGTTACAGCATATCACCTGTCTGCTGACCATCAAAGAGTGCTGCTAATATTCATCGGTGGGATGTTGCATTTACCCATATGTAGCAAAGTAACGCATGCCTATTATCAGCCAAGTTTCTCCCAACGCTCCACCAAAGCCTCCCACTTTTCTTCAGCCCTAGTGAGCAAGTTTTTGCTTCGCATATATTGACTAGTGACCTGGTCCGCATCCTCCCTTTGATAGAAATCATCGACCGACATGATTTTCTCTGCCTCTTTTAGCTCCTTTTCCAGTTTCAGTACCTCACGCTCTGCATACCGCACCTCTTTCTGCAAAGCCTTACGCTCCTCGTTGTTGAGTGCAGGAGTCTGAGCTTTTGGTTGTGTCGGTGTGGATGTCTCTTCAGATTTGTACAATGCCACGAGTCGTAAATCATCCATCGATCTCTTTTCAAGAAAATAATTGACATCACCTAGGTAGGTGTACATCTTGTGATCCCTCAGTTCAATGGTCTTTGTCGTTAGGGCTGACAAAAAATCACGATCATGAGAAACCACTAGTAATGTGCCCTCATAGCTCAGCAGTGCCTTTTTCAAGATCTCTTTCGAGCGCATATCGAGGTGATTAGTGGGTTCATCCAGCACGAGCAGATTGATAGGCTGCATCAACAAATGGGCAAAAGCCAGCCTCGCCTTTTCGCCACCAGAAAGCACTTTGATCTTTTTATCCACATCGTCACCGCTAAACATGAAAGCACCCAGTAAGGACCGAACCCTGGTGCGCATCCCATCAGGAGCTCTCAGCTCCATGAACTCGAGAATGGTCGCCTCATCATCGAGCAAATCTGATTGGTTTTGTGCATAATAACCGATCGCGAGTTGGGTTCCTTGCATGATCTCACCCGCTGTGAGGTCGAGATTCTTAAGTAGTAATTTGGCGAGGGTGGTCTTACCCTGTCCATTCTGTCCAACAATGGCTACTCTATCCCCCCGCTCAATCTCCAGAGACAAATCCTGTAAAACCACCTTATCTTCAAAACTCTTAGTAATTTTCGTCGCCTTTAGCACGGTGCGACCACTGCGCAGAGCTGGCAGGAATCGAATCCGCATATCACTTACTGTCTGATCATCCATCTCGATGCGTTCCATCTTGGCTAGCTGCTTTTGCATAGATTGAGCCATGCTTGTTTTGGTAGCCTTAGCCATAAAGCGCTTGATGGTCCGCTCCTTCTCCGCGATTTCCTTCTGCTGGTTCTTAAATGCTGCTTCATGCTGAGTACGGATGAGTTCTTTCATACCCACAAATCGATCATAGCCGACATTGTAATCCTGCGCTTTGCCGTGCTCGATTTCAATAATACGATTGGCAGTATTCCGTAGAAATGTGCGGTCGTGAGAAATCACGATGACGGCAGCATGGTACTGTTGGATGAACTCCTCAAGCCAAATAATGGCCTCGATATCCAGGTGATTGGTAGGTTCATCCAATAGCAGAAGATCTGGCTGCTGCAGTAGTAACTTGGCCAGTTGGACCCTCATCTGCCATCCACCACTAAGTGTTCCTACTTGATGGTCAAAGGCACTTACTTCAAAGCCCAACCCCTTAAGTACGAGCTCTATCTGTTTATCTTTGTCATCGACGTCGTGATGATTGAGCAACTCCAGATTATGGTTAAAACGATGGAGTAGATTCATGTATTCATCACTCTCATAATCAGTCTCTAATTCAAGTTCTTTTTGCAACTGATCATGCTCAGCCTCCAGTGCCAACACAGTCTGAAATGCGTCCTGGGCTGTCTCGCGGATGGTTCGGTCCTGAGCGATGGTAATGGTCTGCTCCAAATGCCCAATGCTGACTCCTCTTTGGCATTGCATACTGCCAGTATCGGGAGTTAGGTCACTATTGATGATGTTAAAAAGAGTGGACTTGCCGACACCATTTCGTCCGATCAGCGCAATCTTATCAGTCGGATTAATCTGAAAGGAGACACCTCGAAACAAGATGCGCTCCCCGTACTGGATCTTGATATCCTGCAATTGAATCATGCGTCGATACGATATTATGGGCGCGAAGATATTGACATTTTGGTAACCGTAGGCGACACCTCCACCTCACATTAGATCAAGGCCCGAAAATGATGTAGATCAACACCTGAGCATCCGCATCCCTCAATTCCAGATGACAGCGTCGGGCATCTTAGCAATGACCGAATATGGATCACCCTTATGAGACATGATCAATTCCCAAAGCCTGTCAGGACGGGATTTAAAAAGATAGTTGGCATGCATATCAGCAATCACCCAAGAACCATAGTCAAGTTCATCAATCAGTTGACCAGAAGACCATCCTGAATATCCCACATAAAAGCGAATGTTCCTGGGCAAGACCAATTTGTTTGAAATCAAGAACTTGAGTTTCTCAAAATCTCCACCCCAATAGACACCATCCGAAATCTTCACGCTATCATCCAACAGGTCCCCAACATTGTGCAGATAGTGAATGCTGTCGGTGGCTACTGGTCCACCAAAATAGACTTCAGATGTAAATTCAGGAAATTCTGACAAGAGATCTTCAATATGTACATCCAACTTCCTGTTCATAATGAAGCCCACACTGCCCTCCTCTTGGTGCTCGGTGAGGACTACTGCAGATCGCTTAAAATTAGCATCGAGGCTAAAAGGCTCTGCCAACAAGACTGCACCCTTACGAACATTTTTCAAGTTCATTTCCATTTCAACAATTTCTAAATCGTCATCGTGGAAGAATGTACGCTTCTATCAACTCTTCGCAGCATACTCTGCAGTACTTTGCCCGATCCTCCCACTTCTACAAACTCCGTCATCCCATCGGCGATCATCTGTTGCAGGGTCAGAGTCCACCTTACTGGTGAAGTCAATTGCATGATCAGATGATCCTTGATCACAGCAAGATCAGATTGAGCCAGACCATCCACGTTCTGATATATCGGGCATTGAGGCTCGCTGAAGGTTGCCTCATGGATGGCTTTGGTCAACTTCTCTTGTGCTGGCAACATCAGTGGAGAATGAAATGCCCCTCCAACCGCCAGCTCTATGGCACGCCGAGCTCCTACCTGTGTGAGTCTTTCACAAGCTTCTCTAACCGCCTCATGAGCGCCTGATATGACTAACTGACCAGGACAATTGTAATTAGCAGCGATCACCACTCCTTCCACTTCATCACAAACACCTTCGACGACCTCATCCTCAAGGCCCACTATGGCGGCCATGGTACCAGGAACTTTCTCGCACGCTTCCTGCATGGCTTCAGAGCGAACCTTGACCAGTTTCAGGCCTTCTTCAAAAGTCAATACTCCATTGATGACAAGGGCCGAAAATTCACCGAGGGAGTGGCCGGCCACCGCCCCAGGCTTTATGTCCCCATTGATCTCTGCTAGAATAGTGGAATGGAGAAAAACGGCAGGTTGGGTGACCTTGGTCTCCTTCAAGGCACGCTCTGTACCTTCAAACATGATTTTGGATATGTCAAACCCCAGAATCTCATTTGCTTCTTCGAATCGCTGTCTTGCTTTGCTGGAGGCATCCCACAGCTCCCTTCCCATCCCTACAAACTGCGAAGCCTGACCTGGCAGTAAAAATCCAACCATAGAGTATCA
Source organism: Saprospiraceae bacterium (assembly GCA_965223025.1). Lineage (GTDB taxonomy): Bacteria > Bacteroidota > Bacteroidia > Chitinophagales > Saprospiraceae > JABDMH01. The sequence continues at coordinate 1,043,081 of CBDCVP010000023.1, read as the reverse complement.
GTGTAAGTTTGAGCTGATCAAGTTAAGAAATTCCGACCGAGTTTCTTCCTTCCTAAACTGGCCGGTAAAAGCCGAGGTGGTAGTCACAGAATTTTGTTTCTGAACTCCGCGCATCATCATACACATATGTCTGGCTTCAATAACAATGGCAGCACCTTGTGGATTGATCACCTTCTGAATGCAATCAAGAATCTCATGGGTTAGGCGCTCCTGCACCTGAAGTCGGCGAGCAAAGATATCGACCACCCGTGGTATCTTACTTAGCCCAACAATATGACCGTCAGGGATGTAAGCAATGTGTGCTTTACCAAAAAATGGCAGTATATGATGTTCACACAGCGAATAAAGTTCTATATCCTTAACCAAGACCATCTCGCTATACTCTTCTTTAAACAAAGCCGATTTTAGCACATCAGCTGGATCTGAATGATATCCAGAAGTCAGAAACTGCATAGCCTTTGCTGCTCGCTCAGGAGTTTTGACCAAGCCCTCACGGGTGACATCTTCACCTACCTGGTGGAGTACGTCTTGAAACCTATCTATAAGCTCTGCGGTTATCTCAGGATTATAAGTCTCATGTTTGAGATAACTTGCCAGATTGTTTTCCTTGATATCACTCACGGTGTGTCATTTTAAATTCCTTGCAATCTTTACATCAATCTATATAATGTCCTCTGCCAAAAAATGTTCTGCTACCGCATAGATTATCTCAGGCCGATACCATTTCTTTCCCATCCCAAACTAGATCATTTGGAGGTCCCGAATGCTTGGTGAACAATCGACCTTTGAGGGTGTAAAAATAAACAAAACACTCAACACGATTAGCGATAAAGTCTGGCCAAAACCAGTACATTTTCACCTGAACATGGTGTGAAATATGATGGAGATGGCCATTACCTCCGTAATCAAGGAGTTCATCGACATTAAGGATCGATTCATCTAGTAAGTGCTATATTACAAACGATGTAATCGCTAGTATTGTTAGCCTAATTGAAGGAATGAAGGCATTTGCACTGAAAAGGATGTTGGAGCGATCAGCAATCTGGCAGCACCGCAGTTGGATTGGCCATGTGCTGTTTTGGATCGTACTGCTGTTTGTGCTCATTCTGATGGATTTTAACAAAGTGGGTTGGCCCTTAGTGCTACCTCAGAAGCTGGTAGATGTAGTTTTCTACGCCTTGATCATTTATATCAATCTGGATTACCTCATACCAAGGCACCTTTCCAAAAAGAGCTTTTGGGTATACGTAGCTCTACTAATCCTGCTAGTTGTCGTCCTCACACCCATCAAGATTGCCATACAAGTTATGCTCTTTTCTGAGGCCCCTTCCTTCCAGAGTTATTTTATTCAGAATCAATCCTATTTTTTTATGTCCATGTTCTTAGTCGGTAGTTCTTCCACGATTTATGGCATTATTTCCGATTGGTTTATTCATCAGAGTGAAAAAATAGAATTGCAGACTCAAACCATGCAATCTGAACTGAAGTTTCTGAAATCGCAAATAAATCCCCATTTCTTATTTAATACGCTTAACAACCTTTATGCTTTAACGCTCAAGAAGTCTGACGATGCCCCTGAAATTGTGCTAAAACTTAGTGAAATGATGCGGTACATGTTGTACGAATGTAACGAACCCTTTGTACCCTTATACAAAGAAGTCACCTACATGCGCAATTATCTAGACCTTGAACGACTGAGACAACATGGACAAATCGATTTAAAGTTTGCCGTGTCTGGTGACATAGATCATCAGAAGATAGCTCCACTCCTACTCATCCCGTTTATCGAAAACAGTTTTAAACATGGACTGAGCAACCAGATTAATCATGGTTGGGTTCGAATCAAATTGAATGTTGACGACGATTTATTGGAATTCTCAATCGAAAATAGCAAGGTGGCTTCACAACCTAAGTTGACACACAGGAAAAGTGGCGGCATTGGACTGGTCAATGTGCGGCGCCGATTAAATCTGCTGTACGCAGATCAATACGAATTAAAAATCAGGAACGAACCAAATCGGTATCACGTCATGCTTAAGCTCACATTATGATCCCATTTAAGCTATCAGCAGAATATTAAATCATTTCATTAAAACCTAGAAAAAATCATAATTATGAAAATCAATACCATCATCGTAGACGACGAGCCCTTAGCACTTGATGTGCTGGAAACATTTATTGAACAAATGCCAGAAATCAATCTCGTCAAGAGATGCATCAATGCTTTTGAGGCCAATCAAGCCCTGACTGAATACGATATTGATCTTATGTTCCTCGATATTCAAATGCCACAATTAACCGGGACAGATTTTGTGAAAACATTAGCCAATCCTCCGCTCGTAATCTTTACGACCGCATTTCCAAATTATGCCGTTGAAGGATTCGAACTTGACGCGGTGGATTATTTACTTAAGCCCATCTCTGCCGAACGCTTCATGAAGGCCGCTAACAAAGCCATCGAAAAACTAAAGTTGATGCATACACAGGGGGTTGATCCGGATGATTCCAGCGCGGACTATATTTTTGTAAAAGCCGACAAAAAATATGTCAAGGTGCCATACAGCGACATGCTCTATATTGAGGGGCTAAAGGATTATGTAATAATCAAACGATCAAAGGGCCGTCTGGTAACCTTACAAACCATGAAAAGCCTGGAAGAAAAGTTGCCGAGCAACCAGTTTATGAGAATCCATCGATCATACATCGTAGGCGTCGATAAGATAAAGGCCATAGTAGGAAACATGGTGGAGATCTTAGAAGAGGGAAAAACAAAGCACCTGCCGATCGGTAAAAACTACAGAGATGAGCTCCTAGATATGGTCAACGAAAACAGACTATAGTGGATGCTGATTTATTGCAGCACCTGGAAAAAGTATTGGATGTTGAAAATCTCACCACCCAGCGTCTTAGCGGTGGAGACATTCATAATGCTTTTCTCCTGAGAAGCAATGATCACCAATATTTTGTAAAATACAGTACCCATGCCAGCGCCAGAGATATGTTTGTCAAGGAGTCGATGGGGCTCGCTAGACTGGCTGTATCAGACAGCGTGTACATACCGAAAGTATTTGGACATGGCTCCCACCGATCTCATGCATATCTACTGCTAGAATACCTGCCACCCTCTGCCCCCAGTCCCACATTTTGGCGCCATTTTGGGCACCAACTGGCTGCACTGCATCGTACTGAAGGGGTTGGATTTGGCTTAGAACATGACAACTATATTGGCCTTTTGAACCAATCCAATCAAAAGCACCAGGACTGGCATGAATTCTATGCTCAAGAGAGGATACTACCTCAAGTGCAACTGGCACGAGATCGAGGCTACATCACCAAAGAACTTGTGAAAAGATCTGAAGAGCTTTGCAAGCAAGCCGAGAATATTTGTCCCTTGGAATCGCCCGCTCTACTCCATGGAGACCTCTGGTCTGGCAACTTTATTTGCACCTTTGGTGATAGGCCGGTACTCATCGATCCAGCTTGCTATTACGGACACCGAGAAATGGACCTGGCCATGACCATGCTCTTTGGAGGGTTTTCTCAAGAGTTCTATCAGAGTTATCAGGAGCATTATCCGATAGTGCCAGGTTTCGAAGCACGTGTCAATTTTTACCAGCTATACTACTTATTGGTGCACTTAAATATATTTGGACAGTCCTACTACCACCAAGTGAGGCACATTATTGAGACGTACAGTAAGTGATGACCCAGCACTCCAATAATTTCGAACAGCCCAGTCGAATCATGGTCCCAATGTGTGTCACCTAAGCGCCTTGATCAGCGATCTACCAATACCTCACCGGCTTGGCTGCCCATCCATTGACACGTTGCATGGCTTGACCATTGAAAAAATTGCTATCCCTGAATACCTCAAAATCTATAAACAAATTTACCTTAGCACAGTGTGAAAGCAGTAACCATCCTCTTTTTTGCAGATAGCCACCTGGGGTTTGATTACCCTGTCAAGGGCAGCAGTACTACGCCACGTCGAGGAGCGGATTTCTTCAGAAACTATGAATTCATTCTCCGTACGGCTAAAGAACGAAAAGTAGATCTGGTCATCCATGGAGGTGATCTGTTCGATAGATCGAAAGTGCACCCAAGGATTGTCAATAGAGCATATGAGGCGCTTTTCAATTTTGCAGAAAGCGGCATTCCTCTCGTGTTGGTACCAGGAAACCACGACCGATCCACGTTGCCCAGTTCACTATTTCTCCAACACAAAAATTTGCATATTTTCTATAATCCTGGAATTTTCCCCTTTTCGTTAAAGGGCACGACATTCTATATTTGTGGATTTCCTTTTATCAGGAATATTGGAGATGAGATCAAAACTGTGATCCAGCAAATCAGTCGTCTATTACCTGAACGGGGTATTTCAATCTTATGTATGCATCAAGCCGTCGAGGGAGCCAAAGTAGGTCCCGTCGACTATACCTTTCGCCCAGGATCGCAGGTCATTCGCGCATCTGATCTCACAGGGCCATTTACTACTTACCTGTCAGGACACATCCATCGGCACCAGGTAATGCAACTAAATGGAAATCACGACAAGAAGCTCCTCATTTATCCAGGCTCCATTGAGCGGACTTCCTTTGCAGAACGAAACGAAGAGAAGGGATTTGTATACCTGACATATAATAATAGGGAGCTGCCGGAAATAGTTTTTCAGCACTTACCTTCTAAGCCCATGTACTACTTGAAAATTGGAGAAGACATTATGGAGCGAATAAACCTGGAGGCAGTCATCGCCAATAAGATCCGGGCAATAGATGATCATGCCATATTGAGAATTTCAAGTCCAAACAAGGCCGTTTCAAAATTGATACGCAAAATGCAGCAACATGCGAAACCAAATACCATTCATTGGCAAATCCATCATGAATGGCTACGAAATAGTCATCACGATTAAAGACAAAGGCAAGCCGAACGACGCGATTCCCAACATAATTGACCGTCATGATTCCTGGACCGTACGCTGCCAGTTCTTTTCGTCTGCGTTCTACCGAGGCAAAAGATAAATTGGCCAGTACATGCGGTGCCTCTCATAATGCTCAACCACCATCACGGCCCAATTTTACTTCATATTCCCTATATTGAGAATGAAACCAGTACTCAGGTAGTAAAAAATCCAAAGTATTGGGACATTGTGGGCCATTTCCAAGCAATCGTCAGTCCCAAAAATAATATAACAGAGTAGGATCTATGTCTTAAAAGCAACCGACCGAAAACGTGCGAAAGCAATTTGCCTTTCCGAACGGAATTTAGATCACTATGAAAGCAGCAAAAACCATTCTTGCATTCCTGGCTCTCGGTCACTTCTCTTTTCTACTATTGTCCGCACAACATGATCGGTTATCGGCACTTCTTGACACCATCCACACAACGAATGATGACTCGTTGAGGGCCGCGTCTTATTATGAATGTGCTTTTCTGTTGCGACTTCAAGATCTTGATCTTGCGCACTCTTATAGCGACAGCGGATATTATTACTTTAATAAAATTAATAACGAGGAGGGCATCCACTTAAAGAGCTATTTAGATGCTACACTAGCAGAAATCACCGGAGACCATGATCAGGCCATTGAATTTTATCAGGAGCATTATAAGTGGGCCATCAAAACCAACAACCCGATTCGTCAGACTTATGCGTTAAGTGGACTATCCAAATCTTCGAGGGAAAAAGGTGATTTGGCTCAGGCAGTGCAGTACACACTCCGAGGCATTGAGCTGCAAGACAGTATGGGTTTAAGTCATGAAAATGGTTTTTTTTACGCAGAATTGGGAGATTTTTACACTAAAATGCAGTTATTCGACCAAGCCAAGGTTTACATTCAAAAATCGTATGACTTGGCAGTACAAACAGGATTTGCTCTTGGACAGTCGTTTTCCCTGCGCAATCTAGCCTCCAATGCTTCTTCCCAATTAAAATATGATGAGGCCATCGAGTATATCCTAAAATCCATTGAAATTGATTCCATCAATCAATACCCTAACGGACTCAGTAAAGCACATCGTGACTTGGGAGTGGTTTATGAGAAGCAAAACGACTTATCGAGATCTCTACATCACTTCAATCTAGCACTGCAATACGTAGAAGGAACCGACAATGCCTCCGATTTCATAAAAATATATCAGGGAATAGCTAGGGTACTTCTGCAGCAAAACCAGATCGAGCAGGCTGGTAGATACCTCACCCTAGCAGATCAACATTTGCAGGGACTGGATTTACTCGACCTTGAAGCAGAGCAAGATCTTCTGAGTACAGAGATTTATGAAAGAAAGAATCAGTATAGAGAGGCCTACTTTGCTGCAAAATCTTTGCTTAGCAATAAAAATGAGTTGCTCAATCAGGATATTGCTGACCGAATTACTGGACTTAATATTGCATTTGAAACCGCTCAAAAAGAGCAAGAGATCGAGCTACTCAATGCTGAAAAAGAGCTAGCCACCTTGCAGTTGCATGCATCAAATCGGCGCAACATTGGATTTGCCGTTGGTTTAGGAGTATTCTGCATCTTCTCCTTTTTTCTCTATCGCCTTAACCGTAAGATTCAAACACAAAATCAGATCATTTCCAAAGCACTGGATGAGAAGGAATTGCTCCTCAAAGAGATCCATCACAGGGTGAAAAATAATTTGCAGTTTATTTCTTCACTCTTAAGTCTACAAAGTCGTCATGTGGTGGATAAGTCAGCCCATGCAGCACTTGCCGAAGGGCAAAATCGCATAAAATCGATGGCGCTAATCCACCAAAATCTATATCAAGAGGATAATCTCGTAGGAATAGAAACAAAAAATTATCTTGAAAAACTAACGACGGATATTCTCGGCACCTACCATGTGTCTTCAGACGAAGTCCATTTGGAATTAGAAATTCAGGACCTCAACTTGGATATCGACACCATGATACCTTTGGGCCTAATTGTCAATGAGCTGGTTTGCAACTCCCTTAAACACGCATTCACCGAAATCGATCATGGTCGGATCACCGTAGCTCTATCAGAAGCTGCGGGATCCTTGGAATTGCGCGTTGCAGACAACGGAAAAGGCTTCGAAGACCTGGAAGCGGTCATGGCAAAGAATTCTTTTGGCTACAAACTTGTTAGGACATTGACAGAGCAATTGGAGGGTGACTTAACGATGGATGGTTCCAATGGTACGGAAGTAAAATTGGTCTTGAGCAATTACCAAAAAGTGGGATAGCACATACTTCGTTCGTGGAGAACTAATGGATCCAAATCTAGATACGTTTCAGATTTCCTTCTGTATGTGGGTCTGCATGGTGTGCCCCCGCAAAGTTTGACTCTTTTACAGTCAGAAGCGTTGTACAACTCCACCTAGACACCATCCAAAATGAAGTGAGCGGGTGATTGCTAACTATCCCAATTTTAATGCCTATCCACGGGTACTGGCAGCTGGTATTCTCTTAAGCAAATCCATGTGTTGGACCGCGCTTTCCTGCCCAATGGTAAAACAATCCATAAAAGGATGACTCATGGCAAATGTGAGGCTTTCATCGAGCCTGTCTGTCAGTTTTCCAGCTCCGAATATCTTCATACCAATCACCCCTTTGCCGGCAGCCTTCATCTTTTCAAGAACAGGCCTGACCACGTCATAAGAACCATCCATAGCCACATTAGCCTGATTGTAACGAGCAAGATCCACCTGAACCCATGGTGTCTCAGCGGCCGTTTTTAAGGCCTGCAGCGAGTGGCAAGAGACGCCATGGGCACGCACGACACCTTCTTCCCTGGCCTCAGAAAGCACCTCCATGGCTGCTTCCTTGATCTTTGGCCAATGGGCCTTGGTCATAGCATGCAATAAGATGATGTCTATATAATCAGTTCCAATCTCCTGACGAAATCGATCTAGATCCGCTCTCATCTCCTCAGCGGTGGTGGCATGAGTCTTACTGAGAATCACTACTTCCTCCCTATCGACATGTTTCAATCCTTCTCTCAGATGTATATGAGATCCATACTGATCAGCAGATTCCCAAAAGAGGACTCCATTATCATACGCCATGTGCAATAAATCTCCCAATCCCTTCACGCCGAGCTTACGTGTTTGATTAGAGCTTCCACCCACCCCATTGGTTCCGGTACCCATAGCTAGTCGAGTAACTTCGATGCCCGTGTCACCAAGCAATACTTTGTCTGTAGCAAATTTCTTCTCTTTTCCCCCATAGAGGTCATAAGGAAATGGAGCAATTGCAAGACCACTGGCTGCCAAACTTTGCTGGATAAATCTTCTTCTCTTCATACTATCAATGTAACGAAATTGCTGCTCATTATCAAGTTGTGCCTGGGCCTGCGAGAACGAAATTTTCTCGACTCCCTACATCCTGCGGACCAAGGTCACTTCCATAGGCAGGTGTAATCCACCTTTAGGATACACTAGCTTTCCTAGCCTTTCGTATTAACTTTTGTGCCCAGACATAGTGACTCGACGTAGCTGAGATCAAGTAGGCCCCAAGAGAAGTACTGCCCGTCCATTGGTATCTTTTCTTTGCAAACAATTCATCATCAGAGTGTGCTTCAATGACCTTTTGAATCCGATGAAAACTTTCATCCAGCATCCTCTTTACGCTGCTTAGGGCAATCTCACGGTAGTGATCTCTGATCCATAAATTGAGTGCAGGAGTAGTCTTCCAGCTGTATCCCTTGGCAGGCATGTCAGGTTTCTCACCCGCCATACCCACGGAATACCAATCCAGCGCCAATAAGTGCCAGTGATGGAGATGAGCTAAGACATCACGAATATTTCGATTCAGTGTACCTGGAGGAAAATCTTGCATCTGCTCATCCATGCTCAATCCATCGATGAATTCTGTTAATTTGCGGTAATTCGCTTGGCTCTTTTCGAGTAGGTCAACTTTTGTTTTCGGTTTGGACATGACGATACCTTATCTGTCGGACAGTGACGGTAATGTTCGTAACGATCGCTCACCCTTTCTCTCTAAGTTACAGATCACCTAAAAACAGGGATATGGAATGATTCACTCCCATATCCCTGCTAAGGTAGAATTTTCGCTGGTCAGACGATCAACAAAAATCTAGTGTTATCCTTTACTTCAGCGATGCAATAGAATTAGTAAGCAGCGCCCTCGCATACTCATAATTATGTACTCCCTTACTACGATCTTCCTTAATAAATAGGTAATTAAGGGCTGCTCCAGCTACATCTGTAGGATACGTACCTGTATTCCACAATTCTGTATCTGTATTATATACACCTTCGGCAATCAGCAATTCTTCCAACTCGGCCATCAGGGCATCGATGGCATCTTGTGCTCCATTGATATTAAAATCGGTCGCATCGGCATGGCATTGGGTACAGGCCACAATATTGTCACTCATACGCCCATGTGATTCATAAGTCATATTGAAGGTGTGTCCACCACCAGTGTTTCCGAAGGCTGTAGCCATATGACAGCTGATGCATCCATCCGTAAGCAAATCCTTATGTGGAGAATTGGCATATTCTAGTTCTCCCGGCACTTCGTAGCCACCGAGACCAAAGACCAGCGTAGACTGAGGTCCGTGATGTGTACCCCAGCGTTTGTTGGTTATCATAGTACTGTCTGTGCCCATTTCCGGTATTTCATAGGGTCGCGACTGGTGACAATTAATGCACATATTTCCAGGACCGAAATCAACGGTACCGCCATTAATCAACTCCACAGGCTCGGTTACTCGAAGGGCATAGTCCGTCTCGTCAAAGTTTTCATGAATCATGTGGCAAGTACGACAATTAACAGGTGTTGGATCCTGAATCGTAGCAGCCGTACTGTTCCCTCCGTTATCCAGTCGTTCGAGAAAACCCTCGTGCGTATGACAGATGGCGCAGGGTGGCGCATTTCGTTCGAAATTTCCACCCGTAGCATGTATTGAGTTATTAAACTGAACTTGCTTTGCAAACAGATCTGTACCGGAAGAATGACAGCTGCTGCAGGTAGCAGTACCATCCTGCCCATCGACACCATCCACACCATCCACTCCATTGATTCCAGCTGGTCCCTCTGGACCCTCCTTCACACAACTAACGATGAGCACCAAAATGAAAAGGCTTACCCATGTTGTAAAAATAATTGGCTTTTTCATGTCGATAAATTTCCGTTCTATAATGAAGATCAATTTAATATGACAAAAGTATGACAAAGTCTTTCATGATGTCGGGTATTCAAGGTGACATTAGACGGGTTAGAAGTGATTTATATCAATAAAAAAGTGACATAGATCACAATCAAAATGACCTATATCACCTCTAAAAATTATTGCTCTTAATAAATAAATTAAAACTGGTCCATATAAGTAATGATGCACCAACGATCCTCCTCGCTGGGAATCTTCTTTTCAAAATTTGGCATGTCTTCCCTTCCAATAAAGGATTGGTAGTATTTAACGCCTGGAGCCTGCTCCTTGTAAGCATCAGTAGTGATGTCAGGCATCTCTGTATCAATCTCATCGGCTTTCTTTCCATCTCCAAAACCCTCGGATCCATGGCAGGATTTACAATGTTTATTGTAGAGAGATTTTCCAAAGCTCAAACACTCTTTATCGGTGGGATCACTGGTGTTCTCCATCGATTGATATTTGGCTGGGATGTCCCAAGGATCTCCATCATCCACAAAGGCCGTGATCACAGCGAATAGGGCTCCTGCAAATAATAAAAGAACGAACTGTTTCATAGGTGTGATATTGTTTTATTCGATAATTAAAAACGCGACCTTAATGCTTAAAGTTTCCTAAGCCTAAATAATTTGGACACAGCGAGAAAGTACTGATACCACACGGCTAGAAGTACTATGGACACAGCAAACATCAACCATATCGGAGCCCTACTCCAAAGGGCTCTAATTACTTTCGTCCGTGCATAGGACACGGGATCACCCCATCCAACATTATCCTGTACAGACACGGTTCCCAGTTCATCATGGTCAACTATTCTTGCAATGATGTTCAAATCTCCAACTTGATCACCGGGCACACCACTTGGAAATGCAAAAGTAAAAGTACCGTCATCAATCGTACCCTCGCCTACAGGCAACTCACCAAATAATCGCTCAACCAAGATGACCACATCGACGTCTTCCATGGGTATCAACACGTCATCATCTTTGACTTCCCCTTCAACGGTGAGTGTTCGTGTTGAGTCCATATTCTCATAGCTCATAGTAAGCACACTTTCCTGCACAGAAAGATCTCGACTTGCCCTTTTGTATTGCTCATTGCCATTGAAACTGGCCATAAAATGAGCAAATCCACTGGTGTCACGAGCTATATCTAAACCATTTAGATCTAAGATGCCTTTTCCGTGCTCATTGGTCATTACTTTCCCCAGAGAATAGGAGTTACTATCGGTATCAACTGTAAACTCGACTTCGACATCCGTCAATGGATAGAATTTTCCTTCCTCCCGATATTTTAGTTCAGTATCCAGTACTTGAGAGGCTTCATCCTGAAAATAATTTAAGTACATATATACACGCTGTGGTCCCTCTTGAGAGATCAATGGAGACCAGCATACACTGATCAATGCGGTCAACCCTAAGTAAATAGAGAGTCGACTTCTCATACCGCCATTGATGGTCACTTTTCCACACTTTTTCATGTCACTTAAGGGTTTGATAGAAGGGCTTAGGCACAATGATATCTTCTTCATGCTCCATATCTGCGACTGGTATGACTGGAGCCATCAAATTCATCCACATGATCATGATCACTCCCAGCCCTATCCCTGCCAAGGTCAGGGACCATTCGACCCAAGTAGCCTGATAATGTACATACTCAGGTCGGATATCTTGGATAGGAAAATAAGGTGTCTCCAATGTTGGCACGATGATCAAGTAGCGCTTCAACCAAAGTCCAATTAAAATCAGGACTGAAACTGCACTAATATTTCGAGCTGTCCGAAGCTTGGGTATCACCAAGACAATGGAAGGTATGACAATCGCAAGGGATATCGTGGCCAAGGACATTAATCCAAATTCATTGATATCTAAGAATTTGCCTATCCATTGACCCGAAGTCTGGCTCACATTATACCACTCAGTGATGTACTCACTAAATGTAAAGTAGGCAAAACCAAAAATCAATAGTAAGAGGGCAAACCCGGAGTACTGAAAATGTTGATCGGTGATGATATCCTCCAAATTGTATTGCTTCCGATAGATCCACATCATCACGATCATAAGCGCTATACCTGAAAACAACGAAACCAATACAAACTCAGGAGCAAATATAGTACTATGCCAACCCGGCCTGAGACTCATGCCAAATAAATACCCCAACAACGAGTAAGCAAAAATGGCGGTCGGGATAATGGTGGCTGCCAAAATATTTTGAGCTCGATTGAGATACTTCACTTGTCCAGGTGTCCCAGTATAACCCAAGGCAAATCGTGTAATAAGTTTGCGCTTCCAGTTGGGCAATTCAATGACTTTTGTGTCCCTGAGTTTGGCGAAATCTCTGATATGCGCCACATACAAATAGGTAGCATCAAAAATCAAGCAGGTGAGGATGGCAATGACATCCCAGGTGATGGGAGATTGAATCCTGGCATAGGTAAAAATATAGGGAATTTTGTCTAGTCTCCCAATGCATAAAAAGATGAATATGGGCCCCACACAAGATCCCACGATGGCAAAAAGCTCGACGATACGGTGCAGGGGTTTAGTCCATGGCAATCGAGTGAGATGAAATACCGCCGCCAGAATGGCTCCCGCATACCCCAGGCCTAAAAAGAAAATAAAATTGACAATAAAGACACCCCAAACGACATGATCTCGCATGCCCGTCACCACATGTCCATGAACTATTTGCTGAATCAAACCCACCAGGCCAAATAGTACTAGCAAAACCATACAGATCAACAATACCCACCACGATTTTGAAGGTCTGGAGAGGGGGGATTTAAAGCGCAGAAGAATTTTATCGAATTCTGATACTTTCATGATTTAGCCATTAATAATATCTTCATAAAGAGCTTTCTCTTCATCGGGCAAATCTTCCAGCCCACGCTCTACGGGAAACATTCTCTCTGTGGGAGGCAGATAATATACCCGGGGTTCTGTACCCAACTCTTCCAAATGTCGATAACCGGCACGATCGGCCAGCAATCTTTTGAATCCAACCATTTCCTCACCGTTGGAGACGGCATCCTCATTGGCATCGCCAAAGTATATGGCTCCATTGGGACATCCAGTCACACAATGTGGCAATTCGCCTCTGCGGCTTAAATCTGGGCAAAAGTCGCATTTTCCCACAGTACCGACCTTGGCCGGAACGCTCGTTTCTGGAGAATACTCCACATCCTCATGCTCAGATTCGGGTGGATGTTCCCAGTTGAAAATTCTTGCTGAATACGGGCATGCCGACATGCAAAATTTACAGCCGATACAGCGATCGGCATCAACAAGCACTATGCCGTCGTCGCGCTTAAAAGTTGCATCGACCGGGCATACTTTTACACAGGGAGGATTGTCGCAATGAAAACATGGTTTTGGAAACCAATACGCTCCTGTATTTTCATCGTTCTTTAACAGTAAGATCTTCATCCAATCTTGATCTGCCGACAAATCATGACCTTTCTGACAACTGGAAGTACAGGTACCGGCATTCTTGCATCTCCCAAGGTCAATCACCATCACAAATTTCCTCCCGGGTAGGCCCCTTCTTGCCTCCTTGCCCACTGCTGGCTCGCTAGAAACCTCGGTCATTGCAGTACTGTCCACTTCGACCAACCGGCCATCCGTGGTCATCACCTTTACTTTCTTGATTTCTGGGTCTTTGCCCTCACTGCAGCTACCCAGCAGTGACAAGCCAGCGGCAGAAGCAATGCCGGCTGTCACAGATTTTCTAAAAAAATTTCTTCTACTCTGTACATCTTTTCCATCCATGCTCAGTTGATTATATGCGGACAGTCATATTAAACCCAATCAGAATTCCTCCATCCCAGAAGTCATTCTGATTAAACGAAATATTTTGCTGTGGAATAATTTCCTGGTAATTAGATATAAAAACCTGGAAGGCATGGGTGCTGGTTCCAAGTTCTAGACCCAACGACAGACCTGCTTTCGGCTCATTGGTCAACTCGGAGTGCTCGGCAAAGTTTTTCGGCTTTAATGGCAATGTATATTCGAAAATAAATGAGTTGTCACTCCAGACCTTCATACGTCCAGCTAAATGCCAGGCAATCTTATCGTGCTCAAGCAGGGAGTCCACTGAGTTAAAGTGTGAAAAACTCAAGCCGGATTGCAATGTAAATGCTGAGGAAAATTTTCTTGAGACTATCAGCTGACTAAAGTAGGAAAGCCGGTTAGATGACTTATAATTAACTCCAAATACAGATTTATTACGTGCATCTATGACCATATTACCATAGTACATCAGGGCAACGGGCATTTTATTGGATCTTGTCTGATCAAATATTCGGTATGCAAAGTTAAATTCTTGCATCTTGTGGTTTTTCTCCGTCCCGAAACCAATGCTGACTCTGGGTGTCAGTCCATAATTGGCCCCTATCCTAATATTCGAAGGGGCATAAATGCCTTGTAAGTCAGACCATCCGTTTTCGAAAGTGCCAAAGCGGTGATGAATATAATATTCAAAGGATCCCCCAACCGGTGTTTTGGTGGTTGGAAAATCAACCAACATCACTGCTTCATATGGCGACCGCACCGGCTGTTCCACCGTTTTTTCCGCTTTATCTTGAGCGTGCAGAAAAGGCAGAGAAAAAAGGATAGTGATGCAAACTAACGCGCATCGATTTGTACTCTTATTCCTGTACATCATATTAATTATTTTGTGCTCCTTTCTTTATCCATTCCAAAATAATGGCCTGCTCAGCAGGTGTAGAGCGACCTTGATGGGTGCCTCCTGTATCACTGATTTTTAGATAAAGCTCACTCTGCGTGGGCGTCTCCACATCGATTTGCCCTCTGCGAAACAGATCCACATAAGCATTCTCCGGAGATAAATCGAGTACTCCAAATCCACTGACGTGGCAACCACTAAAGTTGCAGCCCTTGTCAAAAATTGGTTGAATATCATCTGAGAAACTCACCACCTCGGGTAAGATGACTTTTTCTGGTTCAATAAATTCGTATTCACAACCGATGATGAACAACACACTCATCAAAAGGCTCATCTGCAAAGTGCGAACGAAAGTTTGATTTGTCATGCTAACTGATTTCGTTTGCTTCATAATTTGTAATAAACAAATGTAATTCTACCCCCAGACAACTACACATGACTACTAGCAGTGAATTTGGTGATATTTCTCATGTCAGATCACGATAAAATCCACTAATCTCGAGGATAGAAAAACGATAAGGTTCCAACGGCACTTAAAGTCATCAATATATGTTAGACCATAAAAAAGATTGTGAATGTATTGACTGCCTGTCGCGACACAAGCCCTTCGACTGTCTATCGGCAGTAGAACTGGAGCAACTCCAACAAAAAAAGTACATAGTCAATTACAATCCCGGAGAAACTATTATCAAGCAGGGCTCAGCAATGACACACCTTATCTGCCTCTATTCAGGCCTGGCCAAAGTTTACTTGGAAGGACTCAATGGCAACAATCTGATATTGCAATTGATCAAAGGAGGCAATGTAGTCATGGGGCCGGGTATCTATACCGATTATAAACATCACTATACGATAGCTGCCATTGCAAAATCTACGGCATGTTTTATTGATCTGCAGGATTACTTGTCGATCATGAAAAAGAACCCTCATTTTGCCGCACAAAGTCACCATGCAGAGAATATAGAGAAAATCAATACGCTGCAGAAATTTGTGAGCTTGACTCAAAAACAAATGAGTGGCCGAATTGCAGATGCTCTGCTGTACCTGCACGATTCTATCTATGAGACCAACCCATTTAAAATCGACATCACCCGACGAGAATTGGCCGACATGACAGCCCTGTGCAAAGAAAGTGTCATTCGCATCCTTAAGCAATTCAGCGAAGAAAATGTCATCGATCTCAAGGGCAGTAGAATTGAGATTCTCAACATGGAAGCTGTGAAGAGATTTAGCGAAGTGGGCTAGCAGACCATCATTGAGTTGATCTAGGAAGCGATGGTGATCAAATGTTGTAGTTCCTCCACATCCTGCTGCTGCCTGGTAAGTAGTCGACGTTCTCGCGTCATGGGCTGACCCTTCATCTTATCCAGATCGAGAGAGATCTTGTACATCAGATCTTCTAGAGCTTCCAGCATGAGTCCCCGGTACCTGTTGGGTATCTGCATAGCTAGCAATTTAAAAGCATTTAATCATCTAACAAGAGGACTCAAATTCTACTGACCACCTACCTCTGATGGATTCAAGTATTAAATCACCTCTTTAACTAGCAATTTAGTGTATTTCTCGACAGGATTCAACCCCTTTTTTGCCCAGTTGCTAGCATTCGAATGCAAGAAATATGTGCCATGGTGGACCGACAAATTACTGCAGGGAATAAGGCAGGCTTTCGCATCAAATAAAGCGGTAAATTTCGAACATCAGTCGGGACTAGGTCAACGTTTTGACGGCCCGATTCGTCTCTCAATAAATTTATCCGAAAAATATTCACTTCATCCAACACGAAAGTCTGCACCTATGATCTCTCCAACTTTGGGGTCGATCCAAATAAAAAAACTTTACACGGAGGCCGCTATTGAGCCTGTCAATTCAGATTTTTCTTCATCGATTAAATTAGCCTGAGCTGCCACCAACCTGGCGATGGGTACTCGGTAGGGAGAACAGCTGACATAGTCTAGACCTGACTTATGGAAAAATTTAATAGAGGCTGGATCTCCGCCATGTTCACCGCAAACACCGACTTTCAAGCCAGGATGAGCCGATCGCCCCCTTTTGGTTCCCACCTCTACCAATTCTCCTACACCATATTGGTCAATGGTAACAAATGGGTCAATCTTCAGAATACCCTTGTTCATATAGACGGGTTGGAATTTTCCGAAATCATCTCTTGAAAATCCATACGTCATTTGTGTCAGGTCATTGGTACCGAAGGAGAAAAAGTCAACCCTTTCAGCGAATCGATCTGCTACCAGGGCCGCACGAGGCACCTCGATCATCGTCCCGATTTTAAAAGGAATTTTATCATTCCAATCTTGAAAGACCTTATCAGCGGTCTCATTGATAACATCTATTTGTAGAAAAACTTCTCGACTGGTCCCTGCCAGAGGGATCATAATCTCAGGTATGGCCGTTTTCCCTTCTTTTTTCAACGACAAGGCAGCTTCTAAAATCGCACGAGCCTGCATGGCCGAGATTTCAGGATACGTATTTGCCAGTCGGCAACCCCGATGTCCCAGCATTGGATTCATCTCATGGAGCATGTCCACTTTTTCTTGCACTTCTTCGTAGGTGATCCCCATTTTTTGTGCCAGTTGATTTTCGCTTTCTTTGTCATGTGGCAAAAATTCATGGAGTGGTGGATCTAATAATCTGACCGTGACTGGAAATCCCTCCATCGCCGCAAAGATTTCATGAAAATCTTGTCGTTGAATAGGCAACAGTTTATCAAGTGCAGCCTGCCTGCCTTCCTCGTTGTGAGCCAAAATCATTTGGCGCACTAAATCGATTCTTCCTTCTTGAAAAAACATATGTTCAGTCCGGCAGAGGCCGATGCCCACTGCCCCAAACTTCCTAGCTACCGCTGCATCCTCGGGAGTATCGGCATTCGCCAAAACCCTCATCCTGGCACTTTTTGATGATAAGTCCATCAACCTGCCCAGCGAATCTTCCATCTTGGCGGACATCGTGGGAACCTTGCCTTGATACACGATACCAGAGGTGCCGTCCAAGGAGATCCAATCACCTTCTTTGATGACAACATCATCTACTTGCATCTTTCTTTTCCGATAATTGATCTGCAGATTCCCCGCACCTGAAATACAACATTTACCCATGCCTCGCGCTACTACAGCAGCATGCGAGGTCATGCCACCCCGGCTGGTAAGTATGCCCTCTGCCACATACATCCCTTGCACATCCTCAGGAGAGGTTTCGATCCTAACTAAGATCACGTCTTTGCCAGCATTCACCCATTGCTCGGCATCATCGGCAAAAAATACAACCTGACCTGTTGCCGCACCTGGAGATGCAGGCAAGCCCTGACTAAGCATTTGGGCCTTGCCCACGGCATTTTCCTCAAAAACGGGATGTAATAATTCATCAAACTTGTCGGGATCGTTGCGGTTGATGGCCTCTGAAGCAGAGATCAAGCCTTCATCGAGCATATCCATGGAGATATTGACCATGGCTCGGCCTGTACGTTTACCATCCCTGGTCTGGAGGATCCAAAGCCGTTGGTTTTCGATGGTAAACTCGAGATCCTGCATGTCCTTGTAGTGCATTTCAAGAGCCTGTTGTGCCTCAAATAAATCCTGGTACATGGCCGGCATCTGCTCTTCCAAGGATGGATATGATCTCAATCGATCGGCTTCAGAGACACCGGCGCGCTCTGCCCATCGTTCTGAACCAATCTTGGTAATTTGCAAGGGCGTCCGTATGCCAGCCACCACATCCTCACCCTGGGCGTTAATCAAATACTCTCCTGTAAATAATTTTTCGCCGGTTGCTGGGTCACGAGTAAATGCCACTCCAGTCGCTGAATCATCATTGATGTTGCCAAAAACCATCGCCTGAACATTCACTGCCGTACCCCAATCTGATGGGATGCCATTGATTTTTCGATACTGAATGGCGCGCTTGCCCATCCAGCTATCAAAAACTGCGGTCACCGCATGGTCTAACTGCTCCCATGGGTCCTGTGGTGCTGACTGTCCCGTACGCTCTACAATCCTAGCCTGGTAAGAAGCACAGAGTGTCTGCAAATCCGCAATCGTCAGCTCGGTGTCCAGCTTTACGTTGAGTTGCTTCTTTAAATCGGTAATGATCTCCTCAAATGGATCAGGATCACCCTTTAAGAGGGGCTTCATACCCATGACCACATCACCATACATATGGAGAAATCGGCGATAGGAGTCCCAAGCCATTCGTTCCTGAGATGAGTTGGTCGCCAGACCTTTGACAACCGCCTCATTAATGCCTAAATTCAACACAGTATCCATCATTCCCGGCATGGAGATGCGCGCACCTGACCTCACCGAAAGCAATAGGGGATTATGTATGTCACCAAATTTCTTACCAGTCTTAGTTTCAAGCTTTGCCACAGCAGCTACCATCTCATCTTTCAACAGTGCCAGGATCTCCTTCTTTCCCTTGGAATAATAATGTGTGCATGCTTCGGTGGAAATCGTGAATCCCGGAGGCACTGGCAGGCCGATCTTGCACATTTCCGCCAGGTTGGCACCCTTTCCACCAAGGAGATTTTTCATCCCACTGTTACCATCTGTATGTGGTGCACCAAATTCAAATACATACTTCATCTTGCAATCATTTATTTTTAAGAAATTACTAATTTATCTTACCTCCCCGGTGACATCGGTATCACCTCCAAATTCTTGGGAAAAAGAACTAACAACCAACCTGAAAAATGGGCATCGACACAGCGCCCGACTTGTTCCTATCATGAAAACATATTCCATGTATATCCAAGACACTTAGCATACACTGCTGCGTAATGTATGATGCTTATAGCCTTCTACAACTGATTGTAATCACCCTACTGCATGATTTAGCTCACCCAGCAAATTAGTCTTGGCTGTAAGATCACGGTGATCTAAATTCACCATCCATCTTGGTATTGTACATGCGAGAATTTACTATTCAGAAGAATTAAAGTATCGGATATGGACGGCACCCTCCACGAAATCTACTTGGCAAATTCATGGACTTATCATCCACATGTCGGGACAATATCAAAAAGTGAAAAGACTCGTTATCTGAAGTAAACGAGATAAAAATTTCAAATCACTGAGGAAAATATTTAATGACTGGTTTCCACAACATTTCATCGACATATTGGTCTCGGACGAACCAAAGCTGACCTGTTCAAATATCCCCCACCGAAGAATTCGAAGTTTGATTTGTTATTAAATCCTCTCTTGTACCATGGGGTGTGTCCCCCTCAATCGCCAAGCTACACTATGTCTGGCACTACATAGTCACCTCGATAGTTTCTGCTTAACATCTTATCGGCCTCGGGATCGTTTACAAAGGTCTCAGAGTTGGGATTGAAGGTCAGGACACGATCGAGCCTATAGGCAATATTACCAAGATGAGCTAGACCCGAGGAAATGTGACCAGTCTCTATGGGTCCGTTCAATATCGTTTTGTCCTGCTTGCGCACAGCCTCGATAAAATTGGCAAAATGCACATCGGTTCCACCAGCTCCCCTTGCCATACCGGTTCCGGATTCTCCGCCATCTTCACCAGACTTTCCAGGAGTTCTGTCTTTACCCAGATAAGTCTTATACTTGTCATACCCATCGACTACCAAGATGCCCTTGTCGCCATAAAAAATATTACCCACCGTAGCACCTTCCTCAGTGTTGGTACACCAGGGTCGAACCTCGAATTGAATGATTTTATTTTCCTCTGGATAGTTATACACTGAGGTAAGTACTTCAGGAACTTCTTTGCAATCATCCCACAGGAATTTTCCACCCATAGAGGTAATCTTAGTGGGGAAGCCTACATCCAGCCCCCAGATGCAAAGATCAGTTTCATGTATGCCTTGGTTGCCTACATCGCCATTGCCATAATCCCAATGCCAGTGCCAGTTGTAGTGCACCAGATTTCTGGTAAATGGTCGCATCGGTGCTGGACCTGTCCACAAGTCGTAATCCAGTCCCTCCGGGACTGGAGAGAATCCCTGATTGCCGATATCAGCTCTCCAGCGAAATACCAGGCCACGTGCCATATATACTCTGCCTATATAACCTTCGCGCATGAGGTTAATGGCCTCGTTGATAGCTGGAGAACTTCTCAATTGGACACCATGCTGTACAATTCGATTATATTTTTGTGCCGCCTCTACCATTTTCCGGCCTTCCCAGATATTATGCGAGCCTGGTTTTTCCACATACACATCCTTGCCAGCCTGACAAGCCCAGATCACTGACAGGGCATGCCAGTGATTGGGAGATGCAATACTCACGACGTCGATGTCTTTATTGTCCATCACCCGCCGCAAATCTTGCTCTAGACCGACATCCTTACCATACTTCTCTTTAAATGCTCCTTGTCGCTTCTTTAGAATATTCATGTCGGGGTCACAAAGTGTGGTGACCTGGACATTATCTTGTGCCATTAGACCTTGGACGTGGCTTTTACCCCGTCCATTTAGACCTAGTACGGCAGCGTTGATTCGGTCGTTGGCGCCAAAAACCTTAGCAGAAATAACGGTTGGAGCCACGATAGCCGCTGAACTGGCAGTAGCCGTTTTCTTTAAGAATGATCTTCTTGACAATTCCATCTTCATCTCTTTTAATTTTTAACAGGGATCTAATTTAATGTTTTGTTTCAATAAAAGCAGGCTAGACATCGCAGATCTCGACTGCTTCTTGCAATCCTGCCATTGCATCTGCAGTCGGTATCCATTCATGTCCTACATATCCATCGTAATTATTGGCTAAAAGTGCACGCATGACCGCCCGGTAATTGATCTCCTGGCGCTCGCCAATTTCACCTCTTCCAGGCACTCCGGCTATCTGTACATGGGCTATGTACTCACTATACTTGTCAATATGACTAATAATGTCACCGTCCATGATTTGAATATGATATACGTCAAAAAGCAGCTTTAATCCTGGTGAACTCACAGCTTTGATGATTTCCATGCAATACTCTATGTGATCTCCCTGATAATCTGCGTGGCCTTTCCTTGGTTCCGTGACCTTGGAATTTAAAGGTTCTAATATCATGGTGACATTGTGACGCTCAGCAAGGATCGCCATCGACTTATATCCCTTTATGCAATTTCTCATGCCTTCCTCCGGAGAAACTCTGCTTCCATTCTTTTCCATCGATGTATCTCCCAGGCCCGTAAAAGTCATCACATTAGGAAATCCCGCCCGTGCACTTGCCTCCATAGCAGCTTCCAGCGCAGCAAAGCATTCAGGATGATGGTTGAGATTATTCATCCCGCGGATGAACGAATGCGACTTCGTTGCGGCACAAACCATCTCGTACGAGGAGAGCAGCGACCAATCCTCCACCGGTAGCAACTCCACACCATTCAGACCCAGGGTCCGAGCATTCTCAATAAGTTCCGCAGCAGTCCATTGCGGCCCCATTGTCATGAAGGGCCAGGCCGCAATCACCTGTTTTATCTTACCTCGCATAGGGATCAATGATACCTTGTTAAGGGTCCTGCCAATGTACAGTATTTATGCCAAACATTTTAAGTGGCGAAAATGAGCACTGCGTCCACCAGCGTGTGGTGGCACTTTGCATCTAAAGTACTACTTTGTGAGTCAGAACAAAGATCATGAGGCAATTCCAGTCAACTGATCTCGAAGCCATCAGCCGCCAGTATGAAATCGATCTATTTGCTTCTATCGATGCTCCTTGTGCTAGGTACAGAGGCACAAGAGCTAAGACTCATCACCAAGCTACCGCCCGTCGTTCCAGAGACATCAGGGATCGAAGAGAGTGGAACTAACAAGGTCTGGACCTTTAATGATAGTGGTGGCAAGCCTGAGATTTATCTGTGCGACACCTTAGGAAAACTGCTGAAAACTGTCGAAATAATCGGAGCGAGGAATCGAGATTGGGAGGATATCACCAAGGATGATCAAGGATTTTTCTATATCGGTGATTTTGGAAACAATGATAATGACCGATCTGACCTGATCATCTACAGGATTGCCAACCCCGACACCCTGCAAGGAAATTCTGTTGAATCTGATTCCATCACATTTCACTACGAAGATCAACAATCATTTCCTCCGCCCCCTCATGAATTACATTTTGATTGCGAAGCCATGTTTTGGCATGAGGGAAGCATCTTTCTCTGTACCAAGAATAGGACGGATCCCTTTGATGGAGATACGCACTTATATCGTATCTCTGACCAGCCAGGCACCTATTCTGCTGAGAAAATAGCTACTTTTCACACTGGTGGGTCCAATATTTTCGAATGCTGGATAACCGCTGCTGACATGAGTCCCGATGGATCCAAATTGGCCTTGCTATCCGGCAATCGAATCTGGATATTCTCCCATTTTGCCAATGATGACTTCTTCGGTGGAACCCACCAGGAGATACCGGCTGGAGTACTTTCGCAAAAGGAGGCCATCTGCTTTGTGAGCGAAACCGAACTGTATATCACGGACGAAGAATTATTTGGAGGCTTGGGCCGAAACTTATACTCACTAAGCATTGAGCCTAAAACGATTGTATTTAATCATGATCCAAGATTGGACAGAGTACTTGTATATCCCAATCCGTGCCAAGGGGGATTTATCATCGAGGGGCTACAGCCGAATCACCGCATTGAGCTATTGGACCAGACTGGGTTGCTCCTTCTGGATTTACCTACGACTTCACATTCGCTGAAGACAACCTCCACCCTGAACGATGCAGGCATCTTCTTGATCAGGATCACCGACCTCGAAAGCGGCGCCGTCCAAGTGAGAAAGATTATAAATATGCGCTAAGGTGGCAAAACAATAGACTATGATTCACTCTAGGCTTATTCTGATGCTCTTCATGCTACTGATCGCTGCCTACTCGTGTGAGCAGGGGGTTAAAAAAAAATGGAAACTCCAGA
This sequence comes from Saprospiraceae bacterium, assembly GCA_965223025.1. Taxonomy (GTDB): domain Bacteria; phylum Bacteroidota; class Bacteroidia; order Chitinophagales; family Saprospiraceae; genus JABDMH01. Next base: position 1,019,381 of record CBDCVP010000023.1, on the reverse strand, counting down.
AAAATCGCAAGCTGGACAGGTCTATCAGTGGTCAGCATCCAGGGGTCAATCTTTTCTTGATGGTACACAGACGTCCATCACCACTCCAGAGGCTTGGCAAAACAGGGCCAAAGAAATCCGCACTCATATGCTCAAGGCAGCTGGCCTACTGCCTCTACCCCGGAAATGTCCTCTCAATCCCATTCATGGATCCACGAGAAAATTTGATGGCTACCAGGTACAAAATGTTGCCTTTGAGAGTTTACCAGGAGTATTCGTCACCGGATCTGTCTATACACCAGATTCCATGAAGCAGAAACACCCGGGGATATTAAGTGCTCATGGTCACTGGCCAAACCGTGATGACTACGGTAGATACCGACCCGATGTTCAAAAACGCTGTGCTGCCATGGCTCGGATGGGCGCCATAGTTTTCTCATACGATATGGTGGGCTATGGTCAGCTCTCAGACTTTGGCTGGGAGCATGAGCATCCGGAAACGATGAAACTGCAAATCTGGAATAGTATAAGAGCGGTCGACTTTTTGCTTTCGATGGACGTAGTTGATTCAGCACGTATCGGATGTACGGGTGCCTCTGGAGGAGGAACACAAACTTTTCATCTCGCCGCAGTCGATCCCAGAGTCTATCTATATATACCTGTGGTGATGGTATCTTATCGCCATTTTGGTGGATGCATTTGTGAAATCGGGATGCCCATACATCAGCATGGTGACTTCACCACCAACAACGTCGAGATAACTGCTTGTGCATCACCCAAGCCCCTTTTGCTCGTTTCTGTAGGTACCGATGCCACCAAGACAACACCCGAAATTGAATACCCTTTTATCCAGTACATCTACGGTCTATTTGGCGAAAGGGAAATGGTAGAAAATGCCCATCTTCCGAATGACGAACACGGTTACGATGACAATAAGAGAGCGGTGGCTTATCCGTTTCTGGCGAAGCACCTGAATCTTGATCTTTCTAAAGCCATGAGCAAAGATGGAACACTTCTGGAGGAAGGCATTGTGATTGAGGATGTGAAAACCATGTATGTCTTTGATGAAACGCATCCCTATCCTTCATGGAGTATCAGACATCATGACGACATCCAGTGGACTCCTTATCCACCTTAGCCATCTACCTTGATGATTCACAGATCTACGCGAAGAATCCAGTATGAAGAAGATTGGATATCAGCATCTTAGGTGCTATTTCAGGTTAAGACAAATTAGCCTCAAGAATTCACCCTTTCGGGTGAGAAGGAAACCTTCAGAGCACTTTTTCTTTACACTCAAAGCAACATAAATGAAGCATACGTTACGTCAAATCCTAATAATCGCCGGATCAATGAGCTTGCTTCCGACTCAGGCAGTGGCCGTCCAAGACACAATTTTGCTGGATTCCATAGCCATTTACTCGGTAAAATACGATGAGGGGATGCAAATTTCAGATACGTTGAAGGCGGGCATAGATCGGCGTAAGTATAATAGTAAAAATCAACTGATCGAAACGACCGTAATCTACGATCCAGATGTCATCAGTGAATTATCCACGAGGAAAACATATTCCTATGAGATGGAAGATCCCGATACAATCACCAATTTCATTTACATTTCTCAAAGTGAGTGGTCACCTTTGAATCGCTCTGTTTATACCCGGTCACCAGGGATGATCGTCAGAAATCAACAAAACTGGGATCCAGATAACACCACATGGAAACCATCATCGAGGAGCACCACCATCTCTGACACTAACGGCATATTAGATATCATTGAAGAAAATTATGTGTTTGGCACCTTTGATACAAGCTCCATTCGTCACATTGAATACGATGATCTGGGACGTAGAACCCTAGACTTTTTTAGCACAGGCTCTAGCTCCATCACCTCAACATACATTTTTGACGACACGTCCTCCCTATATCATACGGAGACAAGGGTGATTGATAACAATGATTCTCAAGCAATTACACGATATACCTACAGCTACAACGAACATGGTCGAGTCACCCGATCAGTAACCTTGGAATTAGATGCAGAAACTCAGATTTGGGATACACTGAAGTACCAAAACAGTCGATACGACGACCACAGCAACCGCATAGAGTTGGTCGAATTCGAATACATTGACAGTCAGTGGATTGAGACCAAAATCAACAAATGGAAATACAACGAAGCAGATAGACCAATCGAATGGATACAACTTATTTACGACAGTGACATTGATAGCCTAACAACCCGATTCATGAGCATGTCAACTTATGATGAGAGACAAAGATTGAGTAGTTACACTTACCGTTTTTACAACCCTTTCTTCCCTCGATGGTACCAGATCGAATGGACCCGCAATGATCATGATCTGGTGACTTGGAGACAAAGAAGGGATATCGAAGAAGACGGAACGCTAGCCAAGGAATACACTTACAGGATCTATCACTACTCCAGTGATCAGCTACTTTTAGCGCCCAGTCTCAAACCAGAAATCGTGCACGTTTATCCCAATCCAGCTTCAGATTATGTGCAACTAATTGCCCCAACTAACTTCGACAGTTACAGCTGGTACAATTTGGCAGGTCAAAAACTAGGTAGTGCATCCTTGCAGGGGACAGGTAAAATTCCCATGCCAGTTGCCTTCGCGGGTGACTTGTTGATCTTAACACTTGCCAATGCACAGGGTCAGATTACACATGCCGCCAAGGTGAGTAAACAGTGACCACTCAGGTGGATCTGCCAGTTAAGGTACCAGGTAAACAACTGATCCTCATCCATGTGTTTTCTGGTAATGCTCAGTGTCCAGATAGTCTCGGTCTACGCCTGAAAAGTAGGCAGGAGCCTATATGTTAAGATTCTTCATTTGACAAGAATGCGCTGACAGAGGTGAATGGTAGGTCCTTATGTCGGTGGTTCTGGGACAAATGTCAGCCAGATGAGTCCCCCTACGACACCCTCATCAATGCCTTCGAATTTGAGGTGCAGATTGTGTTTCCCTGCCGCAGATATGGGTATATCATAGGACTTGAGTTGGGTTGTTTCTCCTGTCTGAACCGTCACCTCTCCCACAGGATCACCATCTGGTACATCGAGGTACAAGATCACCTTGCCACCATCGGTCATCTTGGGTGCGGTGGCAATGGTCAAACTCAAGGAAGATATTCCGGTCAAATCAAGATCACGATAAGTCACCACTCCTCCATGCTCACCTGCGACCATAGCACTTGCCTGAACACCTAAAGACGCTGCTTCCTTGGCATTTAGCTCCTCCAGCGTTGCGACTTTGATGGCGCTGAAATTTGATGCTCCAACCTTTGGATGTCTCAACATCAACATCTCGCTACTAGTCAATGGTTCTGTGTCACCAGCCCCATTATCAGAATAAGTGGCCATCAGTACATAGGTGCCTTCTTCACTCATCCCCTCCTGGTGACCCGGTTGGTATGAACCTTTGATAGGAATGCTAACGGCATCGTCCTTCTGGTCTCCCAGTGATAAAATATAGTCCAGCATTTGGTCGACCTCATGCTCAGTGAGCTGTGGGTGAGCAGCCATAGCATTGTCTCCCCATACTCCTCCACCACCATTGAGTACTTTATCGATCAAGTATTTCTTGGCATTTTCCTTCCCTTTGTATTTCTTCGCCACTTCTTTGTAGGATGGCCCAATGGAAGTTTCATCTGCAAAGTGGCAAGCTTTGCAATCTGATCCGTCGATTAGTTGCTTGCCACGGTCAAAACGCGAAGCTGCCGCCAATGCCTCATGGCCCATGGCAATGACATTGATATCTGCACCTCTTTCCAGATAATCAGCAGTGACAGCTACCGCCGATTCATCTATGCCATGGCCCAGCGTTCCATCCTCTTTATCATGGACAGTCACAGAGTAAGCGATAGGACGATCTGGCCAATAAAAGGAAGTATTGCCATCCACTTCCCATGCGATTTTAGGTGGATCATTTCCCGCATATATGGTAGTGGATGCACTTGAGGTCAGGTCGTCTTGATCAGTTACCGTGAGCACCACCCGGTAGGTACCCACTTCACGAAAAATATGCTTAGGGTGAGATTCCGATGAGGTGGTCCCGTCTGCGAAGTCCCAATGAAACGAAAGTCTATCTCCGTCTGGATCATCAGTCCCCACCGACTGAAATTGCACCTCAAAAGGCAAGGCCCCGGCGATTTTGTCTGATTGGACGGCTGCCTTGGGATTGCGATTGCCTTTGATATACTTCAGATGAACCAATCTGGCATCATCATTCCTCCTAAACCAAGCCGTGCCATATTCTAAAATGTATAGGTCCCCTTTTGGACTCATAAACATATCTATGGGATTGCTAAATTTTTGGCTCGGAAGGAAGCGCTCCATGGATACAAAGTCACCCGATTCATCCATGGTCACAGTCATGATCCATCCCCTGATCCAATCATAAATAAAAAGCTTCTTATCATAGTAAGCCGGGTACCGCAGGTCATTCTCAGGATAGTCATTGAGATAGTAGACAGGTCCGGCCATGGCATTTCGGCCTCCGGTTCCCACCAAAGGAAACTCTTTAGACTCAGCATAGGGATACCAGATGAAGGCAGATTGAGCCGGGGGTAACACTAGAGCTCCGGTATTGTTGGGTGAATTATTGATGGGCCGGTCGACATCGTACTTTTCTAGGGATTCTTCCCGGGCAAAATCGAATTCATGATAAGCCTTGTTATCACCGACGAAATAGGGCCATCCAAAGAAACCCGGTTTTTGTGCCTGGTTCACCTCGTCGTGGCCTCGAGGGCCCCGGCCTGTTAGATCCTCACCAGCATCCGGACCGACCTCACCCCAATACAAGTAACCCGTATGTTTATCGATGGAGATGCGAAATGGATTTCTACATCCCATAACATAGATCTCTGGTCGTCCTTCTTTGCCATCTTTAGGGAATAAATTACCATCGGGAATCGTGTAACTACCATCAGGCTGAGGAGTAATCCGCCCAATTTTACCCCTCAAATCTTGAGTGTTGGATGAAGACTTTTGTGCATCCCAGGGGCCTCTTCCGGGCCTCTCGTCACTGGGAGAAAAGCCGTTGGATTTAAAAGGGTTGGTATCATCACCCGAAGAGAACCAGAGGTTGCCATCCGGACCAAACTCCAGGCACCCTCCTGAATGACAACATTCATCCCGTTGGGTTCCGATTTCTAATAAGACCTGCTCAGATGAGAGATCCAATTGATCAGCGACCATGTCAAAGCGTGAAATATGCTGCTTGGGTTCGTCACCGGGCGGAGAGTAGTACAAATAAATCCAATGATTGTCTGAGAAATGCGGATCAAGCGCCATGCCTAGCAATCCATCCTCAAACTCTGAGTGAACCGCCAAGGTCGTGATCAATTTTGTGCTGTCGGATACTGGGTCATAGATATGAATATCTCCTTTGCGCTCCACAAACAGAATGCGTCCATCGGGTAGCATGGCCATCTCCATCGGCTCATCCAATCGATCGTCCAATACGATTTTCTGAAATCTGTTTTCTTCGGGTGCCACACCGGGGCCTGTATACACTAGCGGTGTCCCATCCCCTATGGCGTATTTGATGCCTCCTAGCAGATGCTTTAAGAAGTCTGGCTCGGAAAAGGTCTCCTCGGTATGGCCACCTCCGGTATAGAATGCCCTGCCACCATCGAAGTCGTGGTACCAGGCGATCGGATGATGATCTCCGTTGGTGCCACCCTGGTAGGTCGACTCATCCAGGTTGAGCAATATATGGAGATCCGGCTGGATGTCGCGGTAATTGTACCACTCATCGGTACGGTCCCATCGAGCGGGTAGGTGGTCACAACTCATATGCTGGTCATCCACCCTGATCACTGATGCTGAGCGTACATTGGGATCACTGGGATGCCCGTCGAAGTACGCTCCTACCAATCGACCATACCAGGGCCAATCATACTCGGTATCTGCCGCAGCATGAATACCCACAAAACCCCCACCTGCCTGTATATAACGCATCATCGCCAGTTGCTGCTGGTCGTCCAGGCAGTCTTGAGTTGTGTTTAGAAACACGATTGCTGCGTACTCTTTGAGCAGTCTGGTCGTGAATCGACCAGCATCTTCTGTCGTGTCGACGTGGAAACCATGTTTCTCACCCATGGCTATCAAGGCTAGTTTTCCAGCACCAATAGATGCATGTCGATAGCCAGCAGTCTTCGAGAATACCAGCACTTTGGGTGATGAAGCTGATTGACACCCCAGTACGAAAATCAGCAGAAAATAAAATCCAAATCTCATTGAATGTCCTTTTTTTTGGACATCAAAAATATCAAAAGATTGGAGTTGGTAGATCAGATGCGTGCAAGCATATCAGATTGCACTGGCACAGTACCGCACTATTTGGATTCAAACTGGGTGACTACCGCAATGGAGAAGACCATCGAGGATTTAGAGCATGGGGTGCTGTGAGACCACCCTATGAAACTCTAAATCCTTGAAGGTAATGGCTATGCAAGCCTGTTTATGCAATTTAGATCTTCGAATGCCTGCTTCAATCTGTTTATGAAACTTTCCTCACCCGCGCGCAACCACTTCCTCGGATCATAATTCTTCTTGTTAGGCTTGTCATCACCATCTGGATTGCCGATTTGTCCTTGGAGATAATCCTTCTTGGCTTTGTAGTAATTCATCACTCCATCCCAAAATGCCCACTGCATGTCTGTATCGATGTTCATTTTGATGGCACCATAGCCGATGGCCTCCCTGATTTCTTCTTGCGACGATCCCGATCCACCATGGAACACAAAATTGATCGGATTTGGACCAGTACCGAACTTTTCTTGAATATACTCCTGAGAGTTCTTCAAGATGATGGGCTTAAGCGATACATTACCTGGCTTGTAGACTCCATGTACATTACCGAAGGCCGCTGCAATGGTAAATCGGTCGCTCACCTTGCTCAATTCTTCATAAGCATAAGCCACCTCTTCTGGTTGAGTATACAGACGAGAGCTATCTACATCCGTATTGTCGACGCCGTCTTCCTCACCACCAGTAACACCCAACTCAATTTCGAGGGTCATGCCAATTTTGTCCATTCTCTCTAAGTATCGCTTTGAGATTTCAATATTCTCCTCGATCGGTTCTTCCGAAAGGTCTAGCATATGGCTGCTGTACAACGGATATCCCCTGGATTCGTGAAATTTCTCACCGGCATCTAAAAGGCCATCAATCCACGGTAATAATTTCTTAGCACAATGATCCGTATGCAAAATCACAGGCACACCATAGGCTGCTGCCAAGGTATGGACGTGCATAGCACCGGATATACCTCCTAAGATGGCACCGTGTTGATTCTCATTAGAGAGACCCTTGCCGGCAAAAAAACCAGCTCCTCCATTGGAAAACTGGATCATCACAGGGGAATTTACTTCTCGTGCAGTCTCCAGTACAGCATTGACTGAATCGGTGCCGATCACATTGACTGCTGGCAAGGCAAAATCATGCTCATTGGCATATCGCAAAAGGTCGGTTACTTCCTGACCGTGTAGAACTCCAGCTCTAAATTTTCGTTCACTCATGATTTCGTTTAGCTTTTATGTTAAAAATAAGGACTTTGATGGAGATCAACACTCGATCAACCAAGCAAAGGATCTAAATGATTTCTTTCTCAGTCAGGTACCGCTCTGCATCTAAGGCAGCCATGCATCCAGTACCAGCGGCAGTCACTGCTTGACGATACACCTTGTCTTGTGCATCACCACTGGCAAAAACACCAGCCACCTTCGTCTTTGCGCTGCCAGGTATGGTTTTGAGATAACCAGATTCATCCATGTCAAGCCATGGTTTAAAAATATCTGTATTTGGCTTGTGACCGATAGCCACAAAAAATCCTTTGAGTGCAATCTCAGACTCTTGCTGGGTTTTATTGTTGATGACACGAACTCCCTCCACCTCGTCCTTACCCAAAACCTCTAGGGCTTCCGTATTCCAATGCACCTCAATATTCTCTGTTTTGAATACCCGATTCTGCATGATCTTGGAGGCCCTCAATTCGTCCCTTCGGACCAATAGATGGACTTTGGGGCAAAGTTTTGCCAAATAGGAAGCCTCTTCAGCAGCCGTGTCTCCACCGCCGACTACAGCAACTTCCTGGCCCCTGAAGAAAAATCCATCACACACGGCGCAAGCAGAAACGCCCAAATTGGTCAGTCTTTTTTCAGACGCTAATCCCAACCACTTAGCACTGGCACCGGTGGCAATAATAATGGTATGAGCCAATACCTCCTCACCTGCTTCGGTCCAAATCCTATGCACATCGCCAGAAAAATCCACCTTCACAATCATCTCCATACGGACATCGGTGCCGAATCGCTCCGCCTGTTTACGAAAATCTTCCATCATCTTCGGTCCCATGACTCCATCTGGGTAGCCAGGATAATTTTCGACATCAGTCGTGATCATCAATTGCCCTCCAGGTTCTTGGCCTGTGTACAAGATAGGAGTCAAACCCGCTCTAGCTGCATAGACAGCAGCAGTGTATCCAGCTGGACCAGATCCAATGATTACACAATGTTTCACACCAGTATCTGCCATTTAGTATCGAAAATTTAAGCCGCAAAAATAAGAATTAATCTATGACTAGCTTACCCCGCAGCGATGACAAAGATTCTCCTTATGACTGTTTGAAAACATTGCCACCAGAAAGATGTTTAGCCAATCGTCTGACAAATTGCCTTTCCTATGGTGAATCATTAGCAGTGAATATCCGTTAGCTTTACAAGTGGAATCGAAAAGTACTAGTCACGACACATAAAGCCAGATGATGAAAGATCCTCAGACCTGGTCCAGCCTGATCTACAGTGTCTCTTTTCTTATGGCACTGACAGGACTTGTCCTGTGGTCCTCTTTTCCAAAACATAGGTCTGGCGTAATATTGGGCCGCATATTACTGGTCGTCGGGATCACTCTCTGGGCTGGCACCCTCGTGTTTTCTGAGTTGGCATTTCAAAACAAACTTCTCGCAGGGTTTCGAGAACTTATGGTACTTGGCGGTGTCGGCTTTTTGATCTCCTGGACTAAATCTAACCGTATCATTAATCTTGGACTGATACTGGGTTTAATCTTTTTTCTCCAGACTAGCTATCTTGATATGCTGCAGTCGACGATTACTCAGCAGGCACATAATGTCGATCCCAATGGTGAACTCATAGTGTCTGTTTCTGCGGCCAATCGTTTAGACCTCCTAGAGTTTGCCGAGTCGTATCACCTCGAGATACTTCAACCATTTACACCACAAGATCCCACGGAGACCACGTTGGATGATGCATATATCCTTGATCTTCCCAACCGTGAGGGCTCAGCCACTGAAATCACACAGCTGCTTAGCAGAGCTGATTGGGTAGATTGGTGGGAAGAGAATGAGATGATCACGGTAGAACCCATGATCGGTGCTCAGGCAACTGGAGCGCAAGCTTTCACCAATGATCCTCAGGCCGGCAAACTTTGGGCATTTGAAACTTGCCTGGTCTCAGATCTTCACGACCTGCTCTCATCCCAAAATGTCAAGACAGAGAAAAAAGCACTGATAGCCATACTCGATTCGGGAGTTGATGCAAAACATGAAGATCTAAAAGACAACTACTTAAGTACTAATAGTTTATATGACAAAGACATTAAAGGTCATGGCACCCATTGCGCCGGCATCATTGGTGCTGTGAGTAACAATGGGCTAGGTATCGCCTCTTTCACTCCGAGGGCGGGGATGATCGAAATAAGCAGCATTAAGGTGCTACGTGACCACGGATTTGGAAGCCAGGCAGATATCATTAAAGGGATGATAGAGGCAGCAGACCTAGGAGCCGATGTGTTGTCAATGTCTCTAGGTGGTCCAAGTAATGATGCACGGCAAAAAGCCTACTCAGAAGCCGTAAAGTACTGCAACAGTAAAGGTGCGATCGTCGTGGTTGCTGCCGGAAATTCAAATATGCCTGCAAGTAAATTTGCACCTGCCAATACTCCGGGAGTAATCGCCGTAAGTTCAATCAATAAGAAACTCGCCAAGTCCAGTTTTTCAAATACGGTCGATGACGTACCTTATGGAATTGCTGCTCCTGGCGAAAACATCTATTCTACTTTTCCTAACCATGCGTACAAAGCTTTGAGTGGAACCTCAATGGCTACTCCATATGTGGCAAGCCTAGTTGGTATCATGAAAGGGCTCAAGCCTGATCTCAGGGTTGAGGAGGTGCATCGCATCCTATCGGGCACCGGCATATCATCAAAAGATCCTGCAAAGACCGGTAAAATCATCCAACCGACCATGGCCATTAGAGCAATACTGGACTAGCGAGTGAGATCACTAGTCAGGTTACTCCTCTTCACTGCATGCGGCCATTATTTGATCTACATTATCTTCCTTCGAGGCTGCCAGTGAAAGATCGACGGTAACCTTGGCCCGACTATAAATCACCTCCCTCTGAGCTAGCAATGACGCAATATGTCGATATCTGCCTGCGGGATCCATGGCATCTAGCACTGGTCTCTTGCCTAATGAGGAGGCTAATCTGGAGGCTAATTCGGCACCCGAAGCTCTTAGATACACGGTTAGACCTTGCTTGTTCATCATCTCAAGATTGCCATTATAGCACGGTAAACCACCCCCAGTCGCCATGACAAACCTATCGTAAGTTTCCGTGATTTCTCGAAGGTTATCATGCTCAAGCTTCCTAAAAAATGGTTCACCATAGCTCGAGAAGATCTCAGCAATGCTCATTTCCATTTTATCTTCAATCCATTCATCCAGATCTACAAATGGAAGCGACACCCTAACTGCCAGTAGTCTGCCCAGCGTGCTCTTACCGACACCCATAAATCCCAATAAAAAGATCCTCATAATAATACCTGAATTGGCCGGCAATTTAAACAAAAAAACTCCCTGTGCTCCAGAAAGGACGGCTTTACCAATGGTACCGGATGCTGGTACCCAACATCGCTGGTGATCGGTTCTTCAGTCCTACACGATTCTCGGTCATAGCCAGCCAGTTTGTTTCAAAGACCAGTGGCAAGAACCAGCATTTCATTGTTTATCTTTGATCATTATTGAAGTAGGTCTATGCAGTGGTACTTTGCACTATGTAACCCGGGGTTCCTTTTCCTCTATTCCTGTCTCCTATGCTCTGCTTGCGGTGGGGATGTACAGAGTGAGGCCCAACAGACCATCGATGGTGCTCCAGTTGCCGATATCGTACGCATCCCGATTGAACCCAGCGAGGGAAGTGCTTCAGCAACTGTGCAATTTGAAGAATCAAGTTTTGACTTTGACACGATCAGTGGTGATACGACTGTCTTTCACAACTTTCGATTCACCAATATTGGGCAAGCGCCATTACTGATAGCTTCGGTGAAATCGACCTGTGGCTGCACGGTTCCCAGCTGGACGGAGGAGGTCATCCCTCCGGAAAAAAGTGGGGAGATCAGTGTGGCTTTTAACTCAAAGGGAAGGATGGGTAGGTTCATCAAGTCCATTGAAGTTCTGTCGAATGCAAGGCCTGCAAGGGCTACCATCTCGATCAAAGGCTTTATCACGTCAGACCTCAAATAATCCGGGATAATGCTATTTTTGAGGCCAATTCAATAAGCACGCTATGATATTCTTGCAAGCTCAGCCAAATCCCATCATGCAATTCCTTCCCCTGATCGCTATTGTGTTTGTATTTTATTTTTTCTTCATGCGACCACAGCAAAAGAAGCAAAAACAGCAGGCGCAATTTCTTGAGAACCTCAATAAGGGTGATGAAGTATCAACCGGGAGTGGCTTAATCGGTAAGATCAATAAAATCGACGGCCAGATCATTACTCTACAAGTAGATCAGAAAACCTTCATCAGGGTACTTAAGAGTGCCATTTCTAAAGAGATGACAGAATCTATTGGAGCGAATGCCTAGCATATGGTTTCGGCTTCAAAAATATTTTGGTGGAGGTAGGCTTAGTATTTACATATGCCTCTTGATTGCTTTCATTGCTTGGTTTCTTACCAAGATGAGCCAAGTCTATCACAGTGAAATAGTCTATCCGGTGGCTTATCTCTTACCGCCAGACAGGGCTTTCTTAGCCAGTCCTCCTAGCGTCGTGCACACCGAATTGCGGGCTGATGGATGGACATTGCTAAAGCTGGCCTTATATAAAGAGGATGATAGTCTCCAGGTAATTACGGCGGCCATCCACGACGGATCCTTTAATACACGACTCGCCTTGACCAACAATCTTCGTCGAGTGGCGGGCGATGAGATAGAATTGTTGATGATCACACCTGGTGTGATAGATGTAGACCTGGTTGAGAAAGCACAGCGAAAGTTACCCGTCGCTCTTGGAGGAGAAATTCTAATGGCTGACCAATACCAGCTTCGAGACTCGTTGCAGTTCACACCAGACTCAGTGATAGTCTACGGCCCAACTATCTCTCTTGATTCTTTACAACGTGTAGTCACCATCCCATTAGATGCGAGTGAATTGACCAAGGATCTCACACAAGAAATCAATTTGGCATCGATGACCAACGGCATTACTTTGGAAAGGACTTCAGTACAGCTACATATACCAGTAGAGCAAATCACCGAAAAAGAATTACCGATTGAGATTCACCTGGTTGATTCCTTGAGAGAGAAGGTACAGATATTTCCAGATCAGGCTTTGCTCAAATGCATAGTTGGTCTTAGTAGATTTGATGATGTGCTAAAAGATGATTTTCACCTAGTTGCGGTACCCGCCATGAATGATCAAGCCAAGACACTGCCTTTGGTCCTTATGACGTCACCCAACTTTGTGCACTCGATAACATTTACACCGACTGAAGTTGAGTTTTTTCATGTCAATCCTTAGTATGACCGACAAACTTCTCATATTTGACTGTGATGGCACCCTAGTAGATAGTGAACAGATTGCCAATGAAGTCTTCGTTACAGAGATACAAAAATTAGGTATCGCGCTGACGCATGAAGAGGCCTGGCAGCATTTTCCTGGCACCTCACTGTCCCTCTGTATGGCCTATGTTGAGGAGACCTATGATGTCAGCCTACCAGAGGATTTTATTGGACGATATCGACAAGTGCAGCGCTTGGCTTTTGCAGAGGGACTGCAACCAGTTCAAGGTGTTAGAGCAGCACTTAACAAGTTGGGAGCTACCAAATGCGTCGCCTCCAATGGCCCCATGGACATCATCAGGAGTAATCTGATGACGACAAAATTGGATCATTTTTTCGGTGATCGCATATTTAGTGCCTACGACCTAAACAAATGGAAGCCACTACCCGATCTCTTCTTGCATGCTGCAGATGTTATGCAAGTACCGCCCTCCGATTGCATTGTTATTGAAGACAGCACCGCCGGTATCGAGGCTGGCATGAACGCTGGTATGACTGTCTTGGCCTTCCAACCTGATCATCAGCAGTACAGAACGGATTTTGACGAAACGCTGACCTTCACAAATATGTCTGAGCTCCCTGGTCTGGTGGACAGCCTAATCATGTGTTAGTCGAGTACTTTGATGTCGATGACAAGGCCTATCTTATCGCAGGAGCGATATATTGCCTTTTGACAAGAATTGGTCTCCACCAATGCATTGTACCATTAGATTGTAACCGTACACATCTGGTGCCAGTTCTTTGCCGTTGTGGGTACCATCCCACCCCCTATTCTGATCCTTGGTTTCGAAAACCAGTTCACCCCATCGATCGTAGATAAACAACTCCATACTTTCGACATAGAGTCCCCGCAAAAACAAGACGTCATTCTCACCATCGCCATTGGGTGTAAATGCATTGGGCAAGAAAATATTTGGCGGATTGCAATTTACCATGATGACTACAACCTGAACCATCTTCTGTGTCATACAACCGTTGGCATCGGTGATGTCGACAGTATAGGTGGCTGTCTCAGGTGGATTGACCTGCGTCTGGTTTGAGTTTGGACTCACAATATCATCCGCGGGTGTCCAAGCATAGGTAGCTCCATCTTCGAGGGTAGCGGTCAAGGTAGATGCCTCACCAAAAAAGATCGTATCAGGATCGGCAATAACCTCAAACCGATTATCGATATCGCTGATAACAACTCTCACCGAGTCTGTGACCACGCAGCCATCTTCGAAAACGACCGTAGCCGTGTAGGTGGCATCAGCCTCCGGCGTGACCACTGCTATGTCACTGCTTGCTCCCAGGACGATTTCGTCCATTGGAGACCACATAATGCTATCAATCTCCACATCGCTATTGCTGGTCAAAGTAATCTCGACCGGATCTCCCGGACATACTGGTGTCTCGGGATCTAGTGTGAAGATCAGCATTCTAGTGCCCATATAAACACTGTCGACAAATGTACATTCTCCTTTGACACCCTTGACGGTATAGATGCCACTCACCTCAATAGGAAATTCGAAGGTTGCCTCATTACTGATGACATTCCCTTGTGGATCACACCAGGTCAGTGAGTCTACCAACTCGCCCTTTGCAGAAAGAGTCACTGTATCGCCAATACACACCATATCAACAGACTCAGAAGTAATCAGTGGAACGTAGTCGGAAATGATGACTTTCAGTTCGGTAGTAATGGTACAGTCGGGATCATTTGGATCCGTGATGGTCACGGTAAACACTGTGGTCTCGGTCACTTCCGCGGTGGGATTTGCACTAGTAGGATCATCCAACTTATCTGCCGGCGACCACAAATATGTAAAACCCGTATTGCCACCCGGATGCAACTCAAACGTACCGGGCATACAATCGATAATAGAGTCTGGAAGATTCTGAATCAGGGTATCATTTGGGAATACTAGTACTTCTCCTTCAATGGTACAAGTATCATTCAAGGGGTCAGTGACAGTCACCCTAAATGTACGATCTTCAAATAAACTGATGATCGGATTAGCTGCAGTTGTATCAGGGATGGCCGGATCGGGTGCCCATGCATATATATAGTTGGGATTTCGATCTGGATTTAAGGGAATAACACGTGGGTCGCACGTTACAATGGTATCAGAAAAATCTTTGAAATCTTCACCAGTAATGGTGATCCTTCTAGCCCGGATGGCGGTACAATTTGGGTCATCTCCACTTCTCAGTTCAACCTCGTAGTCTCCGCCCATGGGATAGGTATGCGTGGGGTTGACCTCGGTGGAGACCGAATCTGGAAATCGCGGATCTCCAAAAAACCACATATATTCTGTGGCACCTTGACTGGTGTTGATAAACATGAGTGTCAAGGAGTTGCACTCCTTCGATATATCAAAGTTTAGCAACACATCAGATGGTACTATCTCGATGTAAATGGATTTGGCAATGCTACAGACACCAGCCGAGTCAGATACCGTCACTGTATAAGTGGTGCTCTCAGCCGGTGAGGCTATCGGATTTGGATGGGTGGGATCATCCAATCCAGTGGTGGGGCTCCATACGTACACCAAGTTCGGGTTTGCCCCAGGATTTAAAAAGAAACTACTACTATCGCAAATGATCAAGCTATCTCCGTCCTCGAAACCACCATCATCAAGTCCGATGATGACTTTCAACGGTATCCTAACCATGCAAGTAGGGTCATTGGGGTCGGTGATTTTGGCCACGTAACGGGTGGTTTGAGTGACATCTGCTGTCGGGTTAAAACTGGTTGGGTCATCGAGGTCGCCAGCTGGGGTCCACATATAGATAAGATCTGGATCTCCATTGGGGTTCAGCTCGATGGGTCCGCCTTCACACGTAAATATGCTATCTCCTAGATCAACCACTAACTGGTCGCCGATGGACACATCAAAGCTACCGGTGATCTGACAATCCATGTTGAGTGGATCAGTCACCGTGACATTAAAAGTGGCATCTTCCCTTAGATATACTTCTGGTACAGCTGCAGACACATCCGCTATCAGGGGGTGATTCTCCCACTGGTATAGATAAAGTGGATTAAGTCCGGTATTTAGATCCACCAGACTGGGTCCGCAAATCGCAGTATCAATGGCAAAATCCATAAAATCTTCACCTGCAACTGGCAATCTTTTGGTACGTATACTATTGCAATCATCACCGGGTACGGTAAGCACAGCATCATAAGTGGCTGGTGCAGGATAGGTGTATACAGGATCTCTTTCCGTAGATCGAAAATCGGGATTCGTAGGATCTCCAAAATCCCAGATAAAGTTGTCAGCACCGGTGCTGTTATTGATAAAAGTGACCGTTAGTGAGTTGCACTCTTTCGTCACCTCAAAGTCCACCACTACATCTGGATTGGGAATCACTTCGATATGGATCGACTCTTCAACAAAGCAATCAAGTATGGGATCGTAGACCGTTGCCGTATAAGTAATGGATTCTGCTGGTTCAGCAATTGGATTTGGACCATCGGCATAAGTCAAATAAGTCGTAGGAGACCAGGTGTACTCATAAAGCGAGCTATAACCTGGGTTGATTGCCACCGAGCTTCCTTCACAAACGGTGATGGTATCCATGAAGCCGAGCCCAGTGTCCTCCACATCGATCAGAATAGATTGCGACTTATTGGTCGTGCACTCTGAGTCAACCTCCACCATCTGGGAAATGATCAAAGTCTGGCGGCCGTTTACCTGAAAAGTGTGATCTGGCCCTTCTAGTGATAAATTAAGTCCCTTGTCTGAAGTCACTGTATATCTGATTGGTGCATCATCAGCTACTCCATCAGAGGTGTTGGTGATCTGCACGTCGACCACGTCTGCACAAACCAGTGAAGTATCCACTTCAAAACTGGTTAACACTATGTTGTCGCAGTCAACCACATTGTACTCAAAATCTCGTTTAGTATATCCGATCAGAACTCCATTACGGTATTCTTCTACACACACACCCACCAGAAATTGACCGATGACAGGTGCTGTGCCTGATAGTATCCCCTGTTGATTAATGGTCAGGGGATCGCTTCCGCCCAACAGATTTTCAAGGTTGTACGGACTATTCCACAGCACATCTTCATAAGGAGGTTTTCGAGCGGGTTGTGGGATGGGATTCGCAAAGGTAGCTCCCTGAAGAGGTGTGCATAAGCTGTAGACCAGTGAATCACCGTCTTCATCAGTGGCCGAGTGATCATAACCCAACTGCTCGTTCAGACAGATGTAGATGGGTGGCCATTCACGAAACACAGGAGAACTATTGCACTCACTGAGTGCCGTCTCAGATATCTCAGTTACAAATGATGCACCTGATTCGAGTGGATCGATGATATTACTCAGGCTCTCATTACGACAGCAGCGCTGGTACACCAGCTGGTATCCTCCCGGTATGAATGGAAGCTCGACTTCGGCCTTGTAGATCGTACGATGGACACAAACGCCATCTTCCCCCTCCATGAAACAGTCGCTCGCCAGGCTAAGCGTATCATCTGCATTAAACGGAATTAAAATTTGACCCAATTGGCCAAGATGTACTTGCAGCGCATTATTTGCATTGAAAATGGCGATGGATGCCGGATCATCAAAGTCTGCTTCTTCAGACGCATTCACACAATCTCGATAGAACATCAAGGTCACCTCGTATCGATCATTACCTAAGCACCGGTAGGTGAGGTCCCCACCCACGATATGTGTAGCGAACGACTTGGTAGGCATAATAGCACATATGCCTATCATGATGAGGCAGGCCAATTTCCACTGCCACTTCTTATATTCTTCAGTACGTTGCAAAAGCTTCGTCATCTTTAAATCAGTCGTTTGATCTTCTTACATCAATGATTTCTACTCTCCTTTCTCGTGAGGCAGGTACACTATAGATTGAATTTCTGTCATCTTCTATTTCGTCGCTCACATATATTGGTGCTTTGGATTCTCCCAATGGCTCCTGCACGATCTTTAATGTCCCAGCTTTGATCGCATCGAGCAGCACACCATCGGAGTACCTTCTAAATTGATTAATCACACTGCTAATCCTTCGACTACTGAGCAGGTCATTATAAGATGATGGAGCTCTCGGACTCGCAAATCCCTGCAATACAATCTCGATGTGCTCTCCTTCGCCAATATCTTCTGATAAGATCTCGATGAATTTCACGATATCATTGCGGCCCTCTCGCACCTGATATTCAAAGAATCTTTCTATATCATCACGAGCTTCCTCCTTAGCGCCATTGATGAGGGGTGCGGCAAATTCTTCTTTAAACTCCTCCTTACGGGCCATATAGGGAGGGTAAGTGTCATCATAAGTCTTTCGACTGGTACGATAATAGGTTCTTGGATTGGGGTGATCGTTGTCAAAGTAGAGGGCAAGTGGTAGAAAGTCTTCCAGTCTACCGGTCTTCAAGTAGATATTCTTGGTCAACTTATTTCCAGGAATGTTTATGGTACTCAACTGCAATGTGTCTGGTCGATATCCTCGTTTAGATGTGATGATCTGATAGGATTTATCCCGGTCGATGGGAAAAACGAAGCTATTACCATCTTCATTGATCTGTGCAACGATCTCGCTTGATGGGTCGGACAAGTCCTGAAGCTTAACGGTCGCTCCCCTAATGGCCTCTTTGGTTTCCGCATCGAAGACCAACAACTCTAGATCCAATGCTTCCGACTGCAAGTACAACCGCTTGGTAATATCCTGCGAAGCATTAATGCCTCTAGTACTAAAAACAATCGTATCTGGAAAATAACCGGGTTTGGTGGCGATGACCTTATAGCTCCGGTTGCGTTCCAGTGGAAAGGTGAATTGATTGGTATTATCTGCACTTTGGCTATCTAGTATCACTTCGTCACCATTGACCTCAAGCAAAGTCACAGTGGCACCAAGCAGATCCTCCTGAGTAGCCTGGTCGAAAGTCAAGGCTTTCAAATTGATGTCGAGATCTTCAAAAACAGCCTTATAGATATCATTGCAGCAAGCCTCATCAGATTCCTCCAAGAAAAATGATCCCTGTCGGTTTGAGGCAAAAAAGGCAGTGTCCTGACCATCTCCAAGATAAAAGTACAGATCATTGTAGCTGCTGTTGACGGGCGCTCCCAGATTCTCGATGTACGGATTATGTAGGTCTTTAGTATAGACGCTATAGATGTCATACCCACCAAAACCTTGATAACCCGTCGATGCAAAATAAAGGGTGCGTGTGCTGCTGTGGTAGAATGGAGTTATATCATCTTCTACCGTGTTTATGGGCATGAGGTTTACCGGCTCTTCGAACTGGTCGTTTTCACCAATCACGCTATACCAAATATCCAACTTCCCCTTGGTCCCAGGACGGTCACTGGCAAAATACAAAGCTGTTTCACCGTTCACGGGATCCAGTCCTAGACTAGGTTGAGTGGTTGTGAAGCTGCTGTCATTGACGACTCCTGGTAGTTTGACCGGCTCAGAAAACTGACCATTCTCATAATCTCGATAGTATATATCACAGCGGATTTCCGATGCGTTTTGATACTCACAAATGGTAAAGTAGACACGGTCTCGGTCTTCGGTAAAAACTACATGGCCCGTGTGATATTTCTTATCATTAAATTCTTCGTCAAACTGTATTCCTTCACCTCCCTTAATCGACCATAAGGCCTGTGAGAATATTCGCTCAGGTTTAGAGTCATCCTCTTCCGAAGGAAATCTCAGCGAAGCATAGTACAAGGTGTCTCCAAGCATCACAGGCCCATACTCGGAAAATGGTGTATTAATGTTGGTTCCCAGGTGTTCTACTTCTACATTAGTCCGCACCGAGTCCGCTTGTGAGAGTGCCCAATCAATATTCTTGACCTGTTGATCGGCGGTTTCGGAATAATAAGGATTGTCCAATTCGTTTTCTGATAAATAAAGCTGAAAACTCTCTTTGGCTTTCTCATACTCACCCAATTGGGTTTGCATCGTACCTAGCCAATAAGTGGCCAAGGGAAACTCGCCGTTCTGTTCCAGATCAATGACCTTTTGGTAATATTCAGATGCGTGCTTGTAAGAATTGAATTGGCGCGCAGCTTCAGCGGCTTTGTACAAGACTCCAATATCCTCTCGAAACTCCAACACGTTTTTATAGTAATGCAAGGCTGAATAATAGTCCTTGGCATCAAAGGAGGATTCTGCCGCATCCAAAAAGGCCTGCCTGGTCTGACCATGAAGGACAGTCATAGCACCTATCAGAATCAAACCCGTTAATATGATCTTTATCTTCTTCATCAATGCAGCTTCGTTTCTAAAATATCGGACATGTTTTAAATTGACTCAGTGGTTTCACTTTTACGATACGGTAAGCAACCCATATCTCAGGTCCCCCTTTGTCATCCGTAGCAATTTGAAAATCCGAAACATTTATATCGTAACTATACCCCACACTCAGGGTTTTGTAATGTAACTCCACGGCTGGTGTGATCGCATCAGTAAACTCATTAACTCTAAAGTTTGCACCGACCTGAAACGCCAATTCTTTGCCACGGTTCTGGTTCAAATGAATTTTGAGTGCGGCACCGGGTACATACTCCCTATACTTGGATTGCAACTGGGCTGTAGCTCTGAGCAATAGATCTAATGGTCCGGCCAGCTTCATCGCACCGATACCATAAATGGCAAATCGAGCCGGCAGTTTTTGCCCTCCCGATTCAAAAAACTCCTGCTTTGGAGTGTTGAGGTGATACATGGCTACACCAAAATCCAACTTGGTCCGACGATCGTCTTTCTGCAAACGTAAATTCGCACCTATCGATAGGTCTGGGTAAAATTTTGAAGTCTTGTCAAAATTCTCTCCCGTTGCAAGTGAAGGATCATACATGTTCCTGATCGGGTCAAATTGGCTATCGAAAGTCAGATCGCCCTCTTTGAATGACCGATTGGAAAAACCCAATTGTAAACCTCCCGTCAGAAAAGCATTCTTAGCCAGTTCTTTGCTGTAGGATCCTCCCAACTGCAGCTGAGCCAAGGTTAATTTTGAAAAACCGGTATTATCATAATTGAAGTTAAGGCCAAGACCCACAAAATCATTCCCTTTGGCCTTCTTGGGATACACCTTCATATCATAGGTACCAGAAAAGGTCAGATAGTCAACAGGCACATTCTCCCATTGTCTTCTAAAATGACCCATCATCCTCACATCACCGTAAAAAATGCCAGTGAGTGCAGGATTCAAAATCTCAGGTGCATTGTAAAACTGAGAATAGTGAATATCCTGGGCTCCCACATGCCCGATAGTAAGCAAAAGGACAATAAGTGGGACTAAAGCGCTCGCTAAAACTTTGTCCAAGGTGATGTTGTTTTGGTTACATTATAATTTGCCTGCAATAACTATACCATATTAAAGCAAATCTGTATATTATTTGACCTTAACATATTCAGATTGCTTCAGGTGCAAACATAAATGTACCTGTAATGATTAGGCGTGCAAAAAAGTTTTAATACTTTAACCTATATAGATAAAACTAAAGCGTTAGTACTTCGTCGTATGATTTTTACATATCATTAATCGGAAAATATGGAGGCACATCGCTGGATTGTAAACCACATTTTCCGATATTTCATGTTCATATTACTAATTAACATATATTAATATCTGGATGAAAATTTTTGATTCCCAGAGCACCAAAGAAATCGATGCCTATACGATTGGCAATGAGCCCATTAGTTCGATTGACTTGATGGAACGTGCTTCCTCCACTCTGGTTCAATGGATAATCCAAAAGTATGCCAATACCGATCAAAAATTCATCATATTTTCAGGCCCAGGCAACAATGGAGGTGATGGATTGGCGGTGGCTCGGCTTCTACATGAACACCACTACCCTGTCAAAGTATATACCTTGCACATCGGGAAAATCAAATCGGTCGATTTCATTCACAACCTCAATCGCCTCACCAAAAAGGGTGGCCTAGAAATCGTGGCACTGGAAGAAGGCAGCATTTATCCATCGATCGCAAATGATGAGATCGTTGTAGATGCCATTTTTGGCAATGGACTGAGTCGTACTGTGGAAGGTTACTGGGCCGAACTGATATCCTACATTAACCGGGAAGCCCACACAATCATTGCCATTGATATGCCTAGTGGTGTCTTCTCTGAACAGGCTAGCGGATCTTCCACCATCCATGCAACCTATACCTTGACATTTCAATATCCAAAGCTTGCGTTTTTTCAGCCAGAAAATCAAAAGATGGTTGGAAAATGGGAAGTACTGGATATTGGGTTAAACCAAGACATCATGGAGAAACTGGACACACATCATCACTTCATCACAAAAGAAATGGTGTCTCCTATGCTGCGGTTGCGGGAAAGATACGATCATAAGGGTACTTTTGGCCATGCTTTGCTGATTTGCGGTGGATTTGGTAAGGTTGGCGCAGCCATCCTTGCAGCGAAAGCTTGTCTGAGGTCTGGAGTTGGCAGGCTCACCGTTCATGTGCCAAAATATGCATATACGGTGATCCAAACTTCTATTCCGGAAGCCATGGCTGAAGTAGATGATCATGTCTATTGGTTCTCTGGAAGAGAAGGAAATGATGACCACCAGTCTATAGGTATCGGCTGCGGCTTAGGGCAGAAAGCAGTCACCGTGCATGGTCTAGAGTCACTGATCACACAATCTGACCAACCCCTAGTGCTGGATGCCGATGCGCTGAATATTATCGCGCATAAGAAAATCTTGCTGGAAAAATTGCCCCCCGGATCAATCCTGACACCACATCCCGGTGAATACAAGAGATTGTTTGGCTCGAACGAAGATTCATTTAGCAGACTCAAGCAGCAAATTCAGCTAAGTAGCAATCACCATCTCAATATCGTCCTAAAGGGTGCGCACACATGTATCACCACGCCAGACGGACGTGCCTTCTTCAATTCCACCGGTAATCCGGGGATGGCTACCGCCGGAAGTGGTGACGTCCTGACAGGCATCATCACTGGTCTACTGGCACAAGGTCTTAGTCCTACCGAAGCCGCCATCTCCAGTGTGTACATCCATGGGCTGGCAGGAGATCTAGCCGTGAAGAAAGTCGGACAATTTGCCCTGATAGCCAGTGATATCATTGATCATCTCGGACCGGCCTTTTGTCAAATCAAGCCCAGGCAGTCATGAAGAAAAGAATGGTTGTTCTTTCGGGCGCGGGCATCAGTGCTGAAAGCGGCCTACCCACCTTTAGAGATGGTGACGGCCTGTGGGAAGGCCACAGCATCGAAGAAGTAGCCACACCTGAGGCCTGGAGTCGAAATCCCCAGTTGGTGCTGGAGTTTTACAATCAGCGCAGACAACATCTAAACTCCGTAGATCCTAACGAAGCACATAGAGCACTTGCCAACGCGGAGAGAGACTATGAAGTCACCATCATCACTCAAAATGTCGACGACCTTCATGAACGAGCGGGTAGTTCGAATGTCTTGCACCTCCATGGAGAGCTGCTTAAGAGCAGAAGCACTTCACACCCACCTTTGGTCTATCCATGCAGCGACGATATAAAACTCGGTGATCTTTGTCCTGCGGGGAGCCAGCTACGTCCACACATCGTTTGGTTTGGAGAGGCGGTTCCCATGCTAGATTCGGCTATGCACCATGTGATACAAGCAGACTATTTGATCATCGTCGGCACCTCATTGTTGGTATACCCTGCCGCCAGTCTCCTGCATTTCGCCAGTGAGCAATGCAGCGTATACTATATTGATCCCAAACCATCATCTGCCATCGTGCCCACAGAAAACATCGTCATCATCCCAGAAAAAGCGACGTCCGGTCTTCCTCAAGCCCTGGAAAGGCTGGCTAAGGACCCGTGACCTATACATCTCGGCAGAAAACTGGAATAAGATTTGCTTTTGTTTGGACTCCTAACTATTTTTGGGAAAGCAATTTTGCTATCAGACTAAAATCATTTGTCGTTATGAAAAAATCCACTTTCTATCATGCGGGCTGCCCAGTTTGTGTCAGTGCGGAACACGAAGTCATAGATCTCATTGGTGAGGACCAAGTAAACATCGTGCATTTAGGCACGGATAAGTCAAGTATTGACATTGCAGAAGGACTAGGCGTAAAATCCGTACCTGCTTTAGTCACTCCCAGTGGCCATGTGCTGCATATAAATTTCGGTGCTAGTTTGGCAGATGTGAGAGGGTAAATGTGAGAGCTTCCAAACAAGGCGTTTGTCACAAAAATTAGTTCGCGAGCAGCAATGCGGAGAACAGATTCCAAATAATTCCTCTCGCATCAATACAGATTATTAACTTTGTCTGCAGGGAATTTCCTTGCAGACTTTTTTTTGCATGGTGCTATTTACAAGTCACAGCCAATTTTAATCTTGTCATGGCTTTCCAAAATTGACAAATATTTACATCACATCATGTTAGAGTATACATTTTTTTGACTTTTTCCCGTACATATTACATCGGTCCCATAATATTTTCTGCTAATCACATAAATTATCATTAATGTCTAAAAAACCATCAAGTAACAAAAGGGATTAATGTGCGTCAACATCTTCACAAATGACCAGGATCAAAATTAATATCAATCTTGGGATTTAGTAGACGTCTACTCATTATAAACTAATTACTTGATAAGCCAAGATCCTAAAACTATGTACTGGAATTTATCGTAAAAATACACTCCGCTATATTCCAATAAAAATATTGATGAATTTTGAAAAAAATCAGGATAGACAAGGACTGTGATAAATTAATAACCTACTGAATATTAATACCTTAATTCATATTATTCCTCCACACCATCCATCGATCGACCACAGAAAAACCTTGGTAAAATAGCTCCACAATAAAGTACCAAAAAAAAAGAATGATACAGATTCTGGTATGATCAAAATTAACATGACTACAAATAAACTAATAGGCAAGAATCGGTCAGCTTACAAAACTTCTAGATCTGATGAGAAAAAGTGTATTTAATCCCAGTTTTCAAAATAGAGATATGGCTAGTAGAATTGTGGTAGGTCTCGAACGTTTAGCTGAGTCCATCAGGGTGCTGCTGTGGGAACAGAGTAAGCATACAGGTTTGAGCCCCATCCAGATTCAGATCATGATATTTATGGCACACCATCATGAATCACTTTGCAATGTAAGCCTTCTGGCAAGGGAATTTAACATGTCTAAGCCCACCATCAGCGATGCAGTGAGGGTACTGCATAAAAAGAAATTAATCATGAAAATTAAAAATCCCTCTGATCTGCGTGCCTATTCAATGAAGTTAACTAATAAAGGCCAAGAGGCCTTGCTTGCCATTGAGCAATATGGTGAGCCCTTGCGAAGAATAGTCAGCAAGTTTTCAGATAGCGAGCAAAGTCAATACTTAGCTCTCATAAGCAAAATGATCTTGCAGCTTCATCATTCAGATATCTTAGCAGTCCAGCGGATGTGCTACACTTGTGATCATTTTGAAAGTCGGGGTAAAAGGCAGTATTGTCAGTTGATAGAGCAGGAGCTTGCCAGCAGTGATCTTCGTCTTGATTGTCCAGAGCATCGCTTGACTTCATGAGAAAAAACTAGGAAAATAACATCTTGCGCTGTACTACCACTCCACCCCAGTTTCTTTCCAACTTTTTGATGCCGCCGAAGCCAATACTGCCTCACAAACCTTCTGCGTCTCCTGAGCCTCCTTAAAAGTTGGCGAACAGGGTTCACCGGTTTCAAGGCTTTTTAGGAAATCGGCCACGTGATGAACAAAGGTGTGCTCATAACCGATACAAACACCAGGTATCCACCAATGATCAATATATGGTTGGTCACTATCTGACACATGAATAGATCGCCAACCCCGCACAATCGAGTCATCCCTGTGATCAAAATACTCCAAGCGGTTTTGATCTTGCAGGTCCCACCTCAGACTGGCGTGTTCTCCATTGATCTCAAAAGTATATAATGCCTTCTGCCCCCTGGCATAACGAGTAGCCTCAAACAAACCGAGGGAACCATTATCGAAGTGGCAATGAAAGATACAAGCATCGTCAATACCAACCGGTGTCATCTTTCCACTATCGGTATGTACACGTTCCTTAATAAATGTCTCGGTGACCGCCGATACGTCCTTTATGCCGCCATTTAACCACATGGCTGTATCGATGCAGTGGGCTAGTAGATCACCCGTGACCCCAGATCCAGCTGTATCGACATCTAATCGCCACAGACCCTCTCCCCCTTGGGGAAGATCCGCACTTATGGTCCAATCTTGGAGAAAATTGCTACGGTAATGGAAAATCTGACCAAGCTTGCCACTGTCGACAACCTGCTTGGCTAAGGTCACGGCTGGTACCCGGCGGTAATTGTAAAATACGGTATTCTTGACGCCCGCTTTCTCCACCGCGTGGACCATCGGCTGGGCTTCAGATACGGTACGGGCCAATGGCTTTTCACATAGTACCATCTTTCCAGCCTCTGCTGCCGCAATGGCTATCTCAGCATGGGTATCATTCGGTGAGCTAATATCTATAGCATCGACGTCATTTCGAGATATCAAGTCTCTCCAATCTGTCTCTATGGATTCATAACCCCACTGCTGAGCAAATGCTTCTACCTTGCTGGCCGAGCGAGCGCACACCGACTTCAAGACCGGTCGATACCGCAGCTCTGGAAAAAAGTCACCGATTCGCTTATATGCATTGCTGTGGGCTCTTCCCATGAATCCAGTGCCAATCAGACCAATATTCAATGGTTCTTTTGATAGCATACTAATCTATTTTTTTATCACTAAAAAGGTAAGAAAAGATTGGCTTTTCACGGATGATATTGCAATCTATCCTCAGAAGAGATGATCCATCTTCACGAAAGTGCAGCTCTCTCATTTGCGGTTTCTAGGTTTCTCCTATTAACCTGTCGAATATACTCCCTAGATGATGCTCACCTTGCGTGTGACAATTTCATCACCGCTCACCAATCGGACATGGTATACACCAGGGGGAAAATACAAGGAGTTGACCTTTAACCAATTACTTCCCACCTTGAGTTCGTACTTGGTAGCAAATACTTGCTTGCCAGCGTGATCCAATATGGCTATCTGAGTCTGATGCCTGCGACTAGTACCGATTTCGACTAAGAAGTAATCCTTGGATGAGGGATTAGGGAAAATGTTAACCGATGAAAAACTAAAGCAATCCTCACCCGAAATACTAAGTGCATGTAAGATCTCCTCTGTCCCATCTTGACTTCTTCTCTGGAGCCGAAAGTGATTGTCATTATTAAGCTTCCTAGGTAATAGCACTTCATAAAAATTGGTATCGGTATATGCGTTGCGTGCGTTGATTCGCAAAGCCTCCGAATAATTATATCCGTCATAGCTGTAGTCGACCGTATACTGGTCTAGATCCAGTTCTCTCAAGGTAGACCATCTAACGATAGGTTCGCAGGTCTCAGATCGATCGATGGCGAAATCTATCAGCTGCATTGGTTCGAGCTCTGCCTCACTCAAAGTCAGGTTGCCAAAGAGACCAATGCCTCGTCCCCCGGGATCACCTTTCCCCGATGCCTCCATATACCTCACCGTTACAGACTCTATCACCGTTTGTCCAAAATCTACCAGGATTGACCCTGCATCCTGGTTCTGTAGAGATGAGCCACTGCGAGATGGTCCGGAAGGATATCCACTTGCTACAGCAGAACCTCCATCAATAACCATGGTATGCTCCGCCGACAGAGCAGTCATCGCAGGTGATCCACCCTTTGCGTTGGCATAAACAAAGACACTATCCTTACGCGGTCCCGATGCATCGATGTCAGAGATTTCAAAGGAAAGGCATGTCACTGGCTTTTCAAAAGAAAGGGTTGCGATCACAACTGAATGACCTTGACCAGGGGCTGGATCAAAAATGACTCCGAGATCGTCTTCCTTACCAAAATACCAGGCCGCTTTTCCATCTATATATGGTGTACTGACTCCAAAAGCATGAAAAGTCCCTTCCGATGCAGTGGAGACATGAACCGACGCAGCCACGGAGTCATCCTTACTACCCCAAGGCACATAAAAATGACCCTCCTTTTGACCCTGTGTCCAATTCGTCTTTCTCCAAGAGAACTCTTGCGCTGCGTCGGCACATGGCTGTGCATCCAGTGTACCCCACAGTCCAATCAGACTGAGCAGCATAATCAGGACAGAAATCCTACCACTTCTTATCAGATCCTCTGCAGTAAGGCATTTCTGTATCATATAATGATTTTCCATAATATGATTTTACAGCAAATTGCTTGCCAATTATTAACAAATATGGATTTTTCTTAATGCGAAGATGTCAGGGTTTCCATTTCCCAGGATTCTGACTAAATATCAACTCAACTAAACGCACTAATAATGGGACCATCTTCACAAAATAGGTGGTTTAAGATTTGATTGATGTTTTGCGAAAACCGTGCTATACCCTGTCGGGGCCTCCGCTATTTGAGGAGATGAAAATGGTGACCAAGGAAAACATTCATTTATTTGCGCAGCTTGTCGTCACGAGACTCCATTATCCAGTAGTCAATACTACTTTGCCAGTTGTTCTCCCCGATTGAAAAAGGCGCAAGGCGGATGTGAGCTCATTCATTTCGAATTCCTGGCCGATATGGGGCTTGCCCAAATCAAAATGTGTCAAGGCATTCAAAATGGTGTGCATCTTTTCGACTTCATCATATAACCAGATCAGATTAAAACCCATCACTGAGCGGTTGTATCTGGGCAATTCCAATGGGTCAATTTTGGGTCTGAGTAGATAGTTCCACATCAATCGTAGGTAATTTGGCCGATCTCCCGAGGAAGCAAAATGAGCTGAACCATACACGATCATTCTGCCTTCCGCCGACAAAAGGTTAAGTCCTTTTCGCAGGACTCTGCCGCCAATGCACTCCATAATCAGGTGGAGAGGTTTGCCTTCCAGTGCCTGTAAGACATCTTGGGTAAACTCATTAGACCGAACCAAAGTGCGATCATATCCCTCCTTGCTCATCAAAGGCAACTTTGCAGCTGATGCCGTAGTACCAATGGTGAAAGCACCCATATTCTTGGCGATGCGATTAGCAAAAATGCCAACCCCTCCTGCTCCACTATGGATGAGCACATTCTGCCCAGCCTGCAGGTTTCCCAAACTGACCAATGCGTAGTAAGCAGTCAAGACTTGCACTAAGTAGGCGGCACCTTCTTGCATGGTCCAGTCCATCGGCAAGGTGACTACGTATCGGTAGTCGATGTTGAGCCTGTCGGTATATCCACCAAATTTTGTGATGCCCATGACTCGATCACCTATGGACACTCCCTTCACATCGCTGCCAACTTTTGTGATGGTGCCAGCATATTCCAAGCCTGGTGTAAACATCCCTTTAGGAGTTGCACTGTACAAACCCCATATCGCGAAGAGATCGGCAAAGTTCAGACCAAAGGCGGCTACATCAACCTGAACCTCATTTGGTTGGGGAGGTGCAAGCCGATCTGAAACCATCCTCAAATTACTAATTTTGCCCGCCTTTAACTGGTAGACCTTTCTTTGCACTGCTTGATCACTCATCGAATCTGTACTGCTGGCCTAAGATACTGTTAATTGTGTGCTGGTTGATCCATCATTAACCTGGCATCGGCATCATTCAATTCATGCATGATGATGGTGGCGGCAATAGCGCATATCAAGGATCCTAAGACTGGTCCGACTAACGGGATCAAAATGAGCACGTACATAACCATTCCCACCGCAATGGCTGCTCCGGGATACCTCAATGTGCTTTTGAAACTAGCCTTGATGCCATATCGATTGATCTCATTGTAGTTGTCAATCAAGGCAAAACCGAGAAAAAAGCACTCAATCAGAAAAGACAAGCTTCCCTTCAAGAATTCTAAGTTGGTCAGCGAAAGTGCCACCGACAGCAATATGGTGGCTACCAATTCCATCCCAAACGAAAACATCGAGACTTTGATCATCCTAATTTGGGCCTTGACGAAAATCCTGGTGGTCAACGGCTCTTCGAATCCCGTCAGAATCTTGCTAGTCTTGAGTACTGCATGAAAAATCAGCAGTTCCATGACAATGAGTATCAAATACTTGTAAGCTCCCTTGGTAAAGGACTCGTAACCAAAAACGGCTACATTATTCAGCAGATTGGCTGCTTGGATACCGACATCAAGGGGCTTTCGTATTTCCAAGTTTGCCCACCACTGCGTCACAGCTTCAAGAAAAGTAAAGCCAGCAATCAATCCCAGACACACCACGGCTAGTAACACCAGTTTGTGCGATGTAAATCCCACCCACAAACGATGTTTGGAGATAAAGCCCGGGACAGAAAGAAATGTTCGCAAGGAAAATAGAAATTCGTGGATTCCTCTCAGGATCATAGTGATTGCATTCATGTGGTCGATTACGGCTATCTGTGGCCTGCTGGAAATGATAAGGAAAAAATTGAGTTTGTAATTCCTGCCGGCTTGGGAAAATCGAGCTATTTTTGACTATTTTCTGCGAAATACCGTTTTCCTACGATGAATAGCAAACTCTGTCTCTTTATCTTCTTTCTGATTGGGCTTTGCCTAAATCTTGATGCTCAGCGCGGAAAACCCCTGGACATCCGCATCGACTTCGAATCCTATGATCCACCATCGACACTGGTGGTTCCCGAAAACCATGTGGTCCGAGCCAAGTATCCCTTTGTGGACATCCACAACCACCAGTGGCGTTTGGGCGAGGGCGATCTCTCCAAGTTGGTCTCTGAGATGGACTCCCTCAATATGCAGGTCCTGGTCAATCTCAGCGGCCGGGGTGGTGCTGCTCTCAAGGCCATGACCGACAACATTTCTAAGCAAGACTTTAATGACCGGCTGGTGGTCTTCACCAACATTAACATCCAGAGCATCGATGAGGAGGATTGGGCTGAGGAGACTATCAAACAATTGGCATTCGATGTGGCCAACGGTGCCAAAGGTCTCAAGATCTACAAGAGTCAGGGCATGTCGCACAAAGACAGAGACGGCAATCGCATCCCCATCAATGATCCCAGGATTGATCCGGTTTGGGAGAAATGTGGTGAGCTGGGCATCCCCGTGCTCATTCACTCGGCAGATCCAAGTTCATTTTGGCAACCACATGATAGTCTTAATGAACGCTGGCTAGAACTAAAACTACGTCCAGGTCGTAAGCGTGGCCCCGACAATCCTGCACCTTGGGAGCAAATCATCGCCGAACAACACGATATCTTTCGCAAGCATCCAGGGACCACCTTCATCAACGCTCATTTCGGATGGTATGCCAACGACTTAGCGACACTAGCTCTCTTACTTGAAGAACTTCCTAACATGTACGTAGAGTTTGGAGCTGTCATTGCTGAATTGGGAAGGCAACCGAGAAATGCAGCCGAGTTCTTTGACATTTATCAGGACAGAATCCTTTTTGGAAAGGACGCTTACCATCCCAAAGAGTATTATACCTACTTCAGGGTGCTAGAAACTGCCGACGAATACTTCCCTTATTATAAGCGCTATCATGCCTTCTGGAGGATGTATGGTTTAGATCTACCCGACGAGATACTAAAGAAGATTTATTATCGAAATGCGGCCAAACTCCTAAATTTAGATATGGCTTTATTTGAAGAATGACCCAGGATTGGTCGCTAGTATCGATGCAACCACTCACTCCAGGATCCTGGATAGAGCAGGCTACTTCCCAGTCCAGCATGTCTATATGCCAAGATGTTATGGCAGGCAGTAACTCCTGACCCACAATAGAATGCGATTTGCTTATCCCCTTTTTCACCCGTGAGTGCGACAAACTGCTCCATGAGTACATCCTCGGGCTTCCAGGTACCATCTATCTGTAAGTTGTCCATCCAAGGCCTGTTGACTGCACCTGCTATGTGACCTGCCACCGGGTCAATCGGCTCTTCTATACCAGCGTAGCGTGAGGCAGCCCGGGAATCGATCAAAACCCAACTTGCATCCTTCCTAACTTTATCCACTTGGCTAGCATCCAAAATAAGGCCGGAATTTGCCTTCCAGTGGGAGGTTGAGGGCACAGGTGTCGAGATCTCTGATGTTGTCGGCCGACCCTCTAGACACCATTTCTCCCAACCACCTTCAAGAATGGCCACGTCTTTATGTCCCATCCAGTTAAGTAACCACCATAACCTTGCTGCCATTCCACCAGGACCCTGATCATAGGCCACTACCTGCTTGCCAACTTCTAGTCCCCACACCCTCAGCAAAGATGCAATCACCGACGGATCGGGAAGTGGATGTCGTCCAGATATTCCTGGAACGATGGGTCCGGAAAGGTCCCGGTCGAGTTGTGCATAGACACTTCCGGGGATATGGGCTTCACCAAACGCAGTTTCTCCCTGATTGGGATCGTCGAGTGAAAAACGGCAATCCACGACCAACCAATCGTGCTCCAAGTGGCTCGATAAAACTGACGTCGAAACTAGAGTCTGATGCATAGGCAATATTATTATACGAGGTTATGGACAATCATACATCTTTTTGACTTGCCGGGCGCCTAAAAATTACGTACACTTCGGAAGGTGCCGCCTTCAGGAACGTCAGCTTTGGGTGGGGTCTTCACTTTTGGAGAATAGTTGATGCCAAATTATCAAGTCGATTGAGCATATTTTGTAAGACCGTCCAAAGAGCCGTTTGTCATTTGACAACTTCTTTTTTTTTGGGGAATGCCACTCAAATCTATATGCTAGAACGATGAAAACAAAGGAACAACTCAGAGATTTCTTAGAAAGCCGGAAGATCTGTAAGCTCGACGGTGCAATCGGCACATGTCTTGAGCAGCAAGGCCACCGTACTTCTCTGCCTCTCTGGACAGCGATGTCGCATCTAGAAGCACCTGATGCAGTCACAGGACTGCACCAGGCTTACATAGATGCTGGTGCAGACATCATTTCGGCCAATACTTGGAGGGCAAGCTACTATCTATTCGAGAAAGTCGGATGCCTCGACAGATTATTTCACTGTATCGAGCAGGCCTCGGTCCTCGGTCGCGATGCTTGGGAGCACTCCGATACCTCAGGCCTTCTGGGCGGATCCATCGCACCACTCGAGGACTGTTACCAACCCAGTAAGGTGCCTAAAGAGGGTGTACTCATGACATATCATGATCGTCAGCTGGAGGTATTGGCAAAGTGTGATTTTGATCTGGTACTTGCCGAGACCATTGGTACATTAAGAGAAGCCATGGTGCTGGTCCAGCTCGCTCAAAAAAAGGACATCCCCATTACGATTAGTCTTGTGACCGATGGCAACACCAATCTTTTGAGTGGCGAACCACTCGCCGATGCCATCGATCAAATCTCATTGTATGAACCGCTTGCGATCTTGCTCAACTGTAGGTCCCTCACTCAGATGGAAAATGGAGCCAAAATTCTTGCGCAGAGTAAACCCGACCTGATCAAGGGTTTATATCCCAATGCACCTGGCAAACCAGATCCGGTGCACGGATGGATTGCCGACCAGGATAGCGTGCAGACATTTAAGCAGTGGATGAAAGCAAGGAGTCAGGAAGGTTTTTCCATTCTAGGAGGTTGCTGCGGTACTACTCCAGCACACATTACATCTATCAGTACCTAATGGTACAGTTGAAAAAACTCCAAGTCAGTCGATAGACTCAAGCAAACTTCTGACCTGCTGATCGCTTACGGAAATATCGCTGTTAGACCGCTCTAGATTAATCGCCACCCTTAATGCCTTCAGGCCAGAGGCGCCTTCTAGTTCCTCGAGCTCAAGATGCTCAACCTCACCGGTCAAATAACTGCGTGCCATCAAGTACTCCAAATACTTTTGATATTCCTTCGCCTCATTATTATTGGAATAAACTATGGCCAGTTTGCCTGGCTGGGTGAGTCGTTCATCCCGGTCCCTCACCTTTGATTTATCAATCCTTTTCTTGATGATCTCATAACGCACGTTGTATGCTCCATCCACATCAAATTTCTTTTCGTCCTGCCGAAATCTGATATCTATCGGTGTATCCTGGACCAAGATGAGGGACGCTATTTGTAGGGGTACTAGAAAACCTGAGCTCATGGCATGTAAAGTGCATTCTATGTCACATGTGGTGATAAGTTGCCATAGCCTCAAGTTCTTCAGATACATTTCGTGATAAGCGCCATCATCCAGGAGAGATTGACCCAGGTACATATTGTACTCGACACCATCAGTTTTGTATTTTTCGAAATAGTGTGGAAACATAGCTTGGGCTTCATTCTGTGCCTTCTCCATCAAGCTACTGATCTCCTCGTTAATGACCGTTACAGTGTCTTCATATTTTTTTCTGCCTTCATATACCCTCTTTATCTTAGGATCTATTCGTTCTAGATAGGCTGCCACCATTTCCTTCAGTGACGCATCTCTGTCGGCAAGCTGTGCAAAGACAGGTTCTATTTCTTCGTTGAGGAACTCCAATACTCTTGACTCATCCCCTGCATCGAGTCTATGCTTGATCTTGTTTTGGAACTCATCGATGGTGAATATCAAATGATCATAGATAAAGATGTCCTCCTGCTGACCGGCCAGTACCAGGACATTTTTCGCCAAACTCAACTGCGTTTCTAAATCCTCACTGATACCTTGATCCCTAAACAAGGAAGATCTCCTGATGTCCATCTGTCCAAAAAGTGGGTACACCTTCTCAAAAACGATCTCCTCCATCTCGGCCTCCTGGGGTGCTCCTGTTTTGAGCAGATTCCTAGCTGCCTGATAAAAGCGCCATTCCACTGATGAATGTATTGAGGTGCACTTCTCTTTGATGAGGGCGTCCAGCTTCACATTGTACTCATCGATTGATCTCTTCAAGGCAGTAGCAAACAATGGTACCAGCTCAATGAGTTTCAATTCTGCCACAGAATTAAGTACGTACTTCTTCTTTGATCCCAGCTCAATATATCCGATCATCTGCTGGTCATAGATCAGCGGACAGACCATGTAGCTCTCTAAGCCAGATCGCCTGAGCTGCTGGACGAAAGCACCTTCACCATCTGCCAGATCACTTATTCTTGGAATGGAAACGGTCCGTCCATGTTTAAAGATCTTTTGGTATGTGACGTCGCAAAAAGCCTCTTTGGGGTGTATCGATTCCTCATCGGAAACCAGGATACTATGGGAACCGATTCCTCCTACCGTGTGCAATTGTTTTTCGGCCAACGTGGCAAAACCAATTTGTAAATCCTCCACAGCAAAATACCTTCTGAGCTCCTGCTGCAATTCACTGAGAATCTCTGGAGATGTGAGCGCATCTTTTTTAATCAAACTGTCCTTGACTGTGGAGAGAGCATCATCTGCAGTGATATCAAATATGGTTAATAGCCCAAATCCATGCATTTCAAAGGAATTGGGTGGTATCTTTTTTTTCCACAATGCAAGATCATCTGCATTGTTGAGCAGTTCAGCAATATCTTCCTCACTCAAAGCAGGTGAATTGGGTGTGCTTTTTAACTCATTGAAATCGGCATTAAAAAAGCCCCTATATGTTCGATATGTATTGGCCTTCTTAACAGGGATATCTAAAATGGTCGAACTATTCATTAGAATATCTGTGCCATAATGCACATTCAAAATGTAGCTACAGGCTGCGAGGTACTTATGGTTGGTATCAAAATGCCTGATGCTAAATTCATAATCTTCTCCAGCCGCCAATAGAATATTCTCAAATCTCTTCGTGCGATTAAAAAATACAGAGCGAAAAGGTAGGGTACAGCTCTTGATCTCGTTCAGCTGCAAAGCCTTTGGGAAGAGAGGAGAGAACAATAGTGCAATCTCAGCTTCATATTTGTCAAGGAGGGAAAAATCCGTCAACGGTTTTCTCAGGATCGGATACTTCGATAAATGATCCAGCACCAGTCTGGCATTTTCTTGCTCGCCCACATTACCATTCTCCAACATATCTTCCCATACTGCAAAGACTTTTTCGAAACTGACATACAGTTTAAAGGGAAGTTCGGGATCGGTTGGCACCACAGAGTTGGTTTGCATCTCTTATAATTTTCAGCTTGTAATCACATCCTAGTCAAGGTCCCATAACGACCTTCATCGGTAAAGATATTGTCTTTCGTAGTACTTATAAACCACTAATGCACTCTCTAACACACCTGAGCCCCGCTTGGTTTAGGGCGATGGTGAAGAAAGTAGTTTGATAAAACGATAGGTGGAAGCCTAACCAAGCTTGCTTACCAAGGAATCAGACAGTGCACTAGATACTAAGTTGATAGGCCAGCAAGCTGACAACATACGCCACCACGGTCATAAAAGAAAGCTGAATCAGTGGCCACTTCCACGATCGAGTTTCCTTTTTTACGACTGCCAAAGTACTCATACACTGCATGGCAAATACAAAAAAGAGCAGCAAGGACAAGGCTGTGGCGTAGTCAAAAATCAACGCTCCAGTATTGGGATCCCTTTGCTTGGAGAGATGCTCCCGGATGCGAAATTCGTTTTCCTCCGACCCTATGCTATAAATGGTGGCCATCGAGCCAACAAACACCTCGCGGGCTGCAAACGACGTGAGAACCGCTATACCAATCTTCCAATCATAACCCAGTGGCTGGATGGCTGGTTCGATTAATTTTCCCAGTTTTCCAGCAAAGGAAGCCTCCAGCCTTCTGGCAGCAATCAAATCCTGAGTGGCTTCGGTGGAAGCATTACTCGCCTGTGCTTCAATCCTAGCTGCTGCCTCAGCTTCGTCCATGCTTCCGGGCAGACCATATGATGCTAAAAACCACAATACGATGGAGATCAAGAGTATGACCTTACCCGCTTCCACAATGAAAGCTCCCACTTTTATCTTGATGTTGCGCCAAACACTGCGCCAGTCGGGACTCCGGTAGCTGGGTAACTCCATGACCAAGAATGAAGTCATTTTTGACTTGAGTATTTTCTTAAACACCCATCCGGCAAGTAGGGCGGATACAATTCCAAGGATGTACAATCCGGCAAATGCGAGACCTTGGGAATTAAAAATACCCAAAATGGATTCATAGGGCACCACAAAGGCAATTAACACGGTATAAACCGGTATGCGTGCAGAACAAGAGATAAAAGGAGTCACCAGAATCGTAATAAGCCGTTCTTTCCAATTGACAATCGTCCGGGTCGACATCACTGCCGGAATAGCACATGCTCCTCCTGAAATCAAGGCCACTACTGATCTACCATTCATCCCAAACCTCTGCAAGAAACGATCAAATAGATAAACGGCCCTAGCCATATACCCGATCTCCTCCAAAATCGAGACTAAGAAGAATAAGATGGCTATCTGAGGAATAAAGATGAGTACACCACTTAATCCGGGAATAACACCTTCTGTGATCAGGTCACCAAACCAGTTGCCCGGTAGCACCTCAGCAGCAGCATTGCCCAAAGCACCAAATCCAGCCTCGATTAAATCCATGGGATACGTGGCCCATGCAAAGATGGCTTGGAAAACCAGCAGCATGATCACAAAGAATATCAGAGGGCCAAGGACCCAATGTGTCAGTACGGCATCAAGCTTCTCTGTCTTGGACTGGTGCGAAGGTTTTTTCGAGATCACATTGTAGGCTAGAGATTCGAGCTTGTTTAATCTGGCGAAGGTCTCTTCCACTTGCTCTTTCAAAGGTTCAAACCGATGTCTCTGAAGCTTTTCACACCATGCTTCAGCGGACAAACCTGTCGAGCACCCTAACCATTCATAATGATGGGCCCACATCCACCTTTGATAGATATTGGTGACGGTTTCCACCTGGCCGATGTCAGCCAGCATCTTTATCGCATCAGAATGCAGTTGATTTATTTTCTTTATCGGCTTCCATCGTACACGCAAGGACTCGATGATCAAGTCTTTCAGTTCGGCTATATTTTTATTTTTTCGACTGCTGATCGTCAGGACTTTGATGCCCAATTTTTTCTCCAGCTGATCTGTATGTACCACGTTACCCCTCTGTTCAAACTCATCGATGAGGCTCAGGACCAGCACTGTTGGAATACCCAAATCCAGTATTTGGCTGAGTGCCAATAACTGTCGATCAAGGTGATTGGCATCGGCGACGTAGACAACTAGTTCGGGATGATCCTCGTGGTTAGGGTCGATCAATACTTCGGTGGTGATGCGCTCATCAGCAGAGTTGGGGAAAAGGCTATATGCCCCAGGCAGATCCACCAACTTTATTTCTCCAACATCTTCGAGGACGAGTGTGCCTGAAAATCCCTCCACCGTAATACCAGGAAAGTTACCCACCCGAAGGTTACTGCCGGTTAAGAGATTAAAAAGGGATGTTTTTCCGCTATTGGGATTGCCGGCAAGGGCAACCGTGGGTGTGCTCATGGCGGCTACAGTTTTACTGAAATCTGTGCTGCTTCTTCATATCGCATGGCCATATGCCTGTTATCTACCTTTATATAGAGACTGCCGTGCAGTGGCAGCCTTCTCAGCACCGCCACCGGCTGTCCTGGCACAAAACCCATAGACAGCAATTTCCTGTGCAATGGACTGACACTAAAGTTGCCTAGGGTGCCCCTGGTGCCTATAGATAGCTCGGATAGTTTACACGACATGTGCGATGTCCTTTGGTCAACGGTAAAGCTAAGATAAAGGCATCATAGCTTCTATACAATCATTAATTTGTAGAGTCTGAATACCTAACGTTAGGTAGTTGGCATGGTGCAGGTCATCCTCGCTCTTGGGTAGGACGATGACTACCAGTGTGCAGGTGTCATGATCTTAGCTGGATTGGCCGTACTTAACAGAGCATCGTTTCTCAATTTTCTAAGACTTGTCAACAATAGAATCACCATTTTAGGTGCCGCTATTTTGGTAGACAAGCCGCAGAAATGAACATGGTGAGTCTATCCTTATTTTTCGAGCAATGATATGTCCGTCCGTAAGCATTGGTATGCAGGAGCCCTGTCAAGATCAAAGCTACTCTGTCGTCCCCTCAGATTCCGAAGACTGTGGCACCTCTGCCTCTCCCTTGTCGTAAATCAGGCCAAAGGTCATGATCAAACTAGAAATAATGATGACATATAGCAAGACACCACTGTTAAAATCAACCTGAGTGTACGCAGCTGGAATGGCGAAGAACAACAGGATCGTAATCAATCCGCGCGGAGCGATCCAGAGCTCAGGGGTAATTCCATCTCGAAGGAAGAGCTTAAGAAATATGAAGCGTACTACGTATAAGATCACCAGTACAAGCGCACTGATCAAGAAGACATCAAAATTCACCAACGAAGCCAAATCGATGGTCATTCCAAAGATCACAAAAAAGAAAGTCCTTACTACAAAAGCTGTCTCCAGCGTGATCAAATGGAATTCCTTCTCGATCTTCTCTATCGGGTCCTCATCGGGATCTTGAAAATCATTGCGGAAGATTTTAAATACCGTTCGATGATTTGATAGAGCCATACCAAAAATCAGAATAATCAGCAATGGTGAGAGGTGCATGAGCTTGCCTACCGCATAAAGCAGCAACAATATGGCGATGAGCAGAAATAGCTTGACATGGCCCTTCATGTCTTTAAAAAGAAATACCAGCCCATAGGAGGCAATAATGGAGACAAGGATGGTGATCAGAAGACTACCGCCAAACTGTATGGATGCGACTTTGCCACCGGATTCAAGCATTGAGATCAAGAAATAAAACACCATGATACCCAGAATATCGGAAAAAGCACCTTCATATACCATGAATTCCTTCTTGTTTTCTACCAAGCCAGTTACGCTCGGAATGATGATGGCACTAGACATGATGGCCAGGGGAGTGGCATAAAGCATAGCAATGGTATAATCCATCGGAATGAACATCTGCAAAAGCCAGGCAATCGCGGTAGAAGAGGCCAGAAGGCAAAGCAATGCGATCAAC
This sequence comes from Saprospiraceae bacterium, assembly GCA_965223025.1. Taxonomy (GTDB): domain Bacteria; phylum Bacteroidota; class Bacteroidia; order Chitinophagales; family Saprospiraceae; genus JABDMH01. The sequence goes on along the minus strand of CBDCVP010000023.1, from coordinate 979,714 downwards.
AACGACCGCCCAATCAGTGGAAGTTTCTCCTTGGACAGCTCAAGATCAAGGGCTGCTTCAAGGACGATCATGATCAGTCCGACAATACCTAGGATCTCAAGGCTCTTCATCAGTTCCAAGCCATCTGCACCCATTGATTCTAAAACTTGGCTGATGAGCACCCCGGTCAAAATCAACATCAGCACCGATGGTATCCGTGTTTTGTCAGAAAGGATGTTGTAAAAGTGGGACAGCACGATGATCAATGATGCTCCAATGATCAACACATAGGCATTTGATAGGTCCAGTCCTGAGGCTAGGGGAATCGATAAAAGCATAGCGCAACGATTTGCTGGTAAAATAGCGAAATCTTGTCATATTACAGGAAAAACAAATATGTAAGACTTCTCGAAACTAGTTAATGGTAGATAACTCAACAGACTAGGTACTAAAAGTGCATAGGTATTTGAAAAAAAGGTATAGAGAAATCAAGTGAGGCTCATTATCTCCCTTCTTTGTCAATGACCTTGAAGGTGGTGCGCCGGTTGGCCTGGTGTTCTTCTACGGTGCAATCATCACATGCACATGATATAGCGAGTCGAGTCTTACCATAACCCCTTGCTACCAGTCGTTCTTGTCCAATTCCCTTCTGAATCAAATAGTCAACAGCAGACTGGGCTCGGTCCTGAGACAAGCGATCATTATAAGCATCTGAGGCTCTGCAATCTGTGTGTGAGGACAGCTGTATCTCTATTTGTGGATTGAATGATAGCAAGCTGGCCAGTTCATCTAAGGTTGGCTTGGCATCTTCTCGGATGAAGGACTCATCCAAATCGTAATAAATGTTTTCTAGCACGACCTCTTTGTCCAGAAATATCTTATCTAACAGAATCTTGTCTTCATACTTCTGCACCCGCTTGGTCGAATCAATGGTCAGATTCTTGGTGGAAAAAACCAGCTGATTGTTAAAGAAGCCCTCATGACTCACAAAAAAATCGTAGGTCCTTTCCGGATTCAGGTCAATGGAGAGAATCCCATACTTATTGGAAGCGGTCTGCTCGTAGGGCAATCCATCTTCCGTAACTCTAATGTCCGCATCTGGTAAGGGAAATCGCATGAGCACCTTACTGTTAGGATCATCTGGATCCTCGTACTTCTTTTGAAAGACCCTCAGATCCAATTCGATGTCATAAGCAAACTCTTCTTCGGGCTCAGGATCTTTGATCGGATAGAACTTCCTTTTTTCATATCCGTACAAATCATCTTGTCCCTTCCCTCCGGCTCTGTTGGATGAAAAATAGCCGAACTGCACAACGCTATCCGTGGCTGTAGCATAGCGATCGATGATGAAGCTAAAGTCATCTGCTCCCGAGTTGATCGGTGCCAATAAATTTTCACGAGGTGCCCACTGTCCATTGGGAAGAATATAGGTTTTGTAGATATCGAGCCCACCCATACCACCATAAGTAGATGAAAAATAGAGCGTGTCCTTATCCAAGAAGGGAAATCCTTCCCTCAACTGACTATTTATACGTGATCCCAGCGACTGTGGTTGTTGCCAAACTCCATCGACCAGCCGACTCGCATATAGATCATAGTCATTGGTGGCTTCATCGATATTCGCTGTAAAAACCAATAAATCACTCGAATCATTAAAAGTAGGATGACGGTAGTTGATGCCATCCTTGACAAAAGGCAATATTGTGGGTTTTAACCACGCATTGCTTTCTTTTTTGCTGATCAATAGCTTGCAGTGGAGATCGTAATCCTCCCTACTAAAGCAACGGCAGAACACCATCTTTTCGCCGTCTGGCGAAATGGCAATGGTACCTTCGTTATCTTCTGCATTCACCACATTTTCAAATGATTTGACTTCTCCACTGCTCAAGTTTGCCACAAAGACATCAGAAAACTCATTACCACTCCAGGCATAAATGTAATCTCCTGCACTGCTTTCCCGATCACTGGTAAATGCCAGTTGATCGGTGCCCAAAGGAAAAGGGGCATATTCAGCATCAGGGGTATTGATTTTGGTCAGTGGTTTGACCACATATGGACTATATGGTGCATCCGCTTTCCAAGTCACCGCCTGGCGGCAGGTCGCCACCTCGGTGCGGTACCTGGCTCGATCGCCGATCTCTTCCCCCGCTCTGTAAAAAGCGTCCGCGGCAGCTTCGTACTGCTCCATTTGTTTGAGGCAGCTGGCGTATTTATCCAAGGCACTGGGACCATAACCACCTTCATAAGCAATCTTAAACCATTCTGCTGCAGTCTTTACATCTCCAAATTTCATATGACTGTCACCAATCAGAAATGCAATGCTCATCTGCTCCAGGTTGCTTCGCGCTGCTCGAAACTCATCCTGCAGCATCTCACTAGCTTGATAGTAACGCTTCCTCTCATACGCCGTCTTGCCGTCCTTAATTTTCTCTGTATAGGAGCAGGCTGACCACAGGAGCAACACAGCAACCAGGTTGAATATCCAGGGAGAAGATGCGAGATTCATACAGCAATATAACGAATTGTGTATGTAAAAGTTTTTCAAGGAAAAAGACATCCCTCAAAAAGAAAAGGAGACCAAAACATGGTTCTTGGCCTCCCTAGATATTCTCCTTTGTCGCCTTTAAGCCTTCACCGCTCGCGAAAAGTGTTTTTTCTTCTTCACTTGCTTAGCTACTAGATCATCAGTCAGGTCATTTAGGATTGGAGTGGCGATAAAGACCGATGAATAGGTACCGACTATCACACCCACCAACAGGGCGAATGCAAATCCCTTTATGCTGCTGCCACCAAAGAAAAACAATATGGCCACTACTAAAATGGTGGTAAAGGATGTGATGATGGTCCGGCTCACTGTGCTGTTGACCGCCATATTAATCACCTCCTCCTTCGACTTCTTAGTATAGGTATTCAGAAACTCTCTGATGCGGTCAAACACGACCACCGTATCATTGATAGAATAACCAATCACTGTCAGTAGGGCAGCAATAAAAGCCTGATCGATTTCCATCGTCCATGGCACAATGCCATGAAAAAGTGAAAACACGCTAAGTACCACTAATGTATCGTGAAACAAGGCGCCCACGGCACCCATACTATACTGCCATTTGCTAAATCTAATGAAGATATAGAGGAACACCAGCAAGAGTGAGAAAATCGTAGCGTATACTGAGCTTTCCTTAATGTCATCTGCAATGGTTGGTCCCACTTTGCTGCTGCTGATCACATGCGTCCCTCTTCCATCTCCACTCTTAAATTGATCCAATTCTAGGTTTCCTCCTACGATACTGCTGATGCCGGTATACATGGCCTGCATGACCGAATCCGCGGCAAACTCGCTGTCGTCATCGATCCGGTAGTCCGTTACAATATTAAAGGTGTTTTCCGTGTCGACAGACTTCACCTGTGGTTCTGAACCGAAAACCGAAGCCAACCCTGATCTCAAAGTGGCTGCATCGATATCCACTCCCTCATCAAATTCAATGTTGTAAGCATAGCCACCCTTAAAATCGACACCCAGGTCAAAACCACGTGTAAAGAACGAGGCCAGTCCTGCAACGATAATAATTCCAGAGACGATGTATGCAACCTTTCTTTTGCCCAACCAGTCTATCTTCAGATTAGAAAATAGACCTTTGGATGCAGGAGTCCAGAAAGTAAGCTCCCGACCTTTTCCCGTCCACCAATCTATGATCAAACGTGTAAATAGCACTGCCGTAAAAAGAGAAAAAAGCACACCTATGATCAGCACCACTGCAAATCCTTTGATGGGCCCCATCCCAAAATAGACCAATACAAAGGCGACCAGGATGGTGGTCACATTGGCATCGATAATCGCACTATAACTGTGCTTGAATCCGTCGGCAATCGCCACTATATTTGACTTTCCTGCCCGCAATTCCTCCCGTACGCGTTCATAGATAATCACATTGGCATCCACGGCCATACCAATGGTCAGTAGGACACCCGCGATACCGGGCAGGGTCAGCACAGTACCATAGGACGCCAATGCTCCAAAAATAAAAAACAGATTAGTCAACAATGCTATGATCGAGACGATGCCAGCTCCACCGTAGTAGAAGATCATAAAGACCAAGAGTAGGGCAAAACCTACACCATATGATTTCAGCGATCGGTTGATATTGTCGGCCCCCAGGGACGGTCCTACGGTGGCCTCCTGAATAATTCGTGGTTTAGCCGGTAATTTTCCAATCTGCAGAATATTGGCCAGATCCTGCCCCTCCTGTACGGTAAAATCTCCAGTGATCGAAGACTGTCCTCCTGTGATCGGTACATTGACGGCAGGTGCGGATACGACCTCATCATCCAAGACGATGGCAATTTCGCGGCGGTTATCATTGGCAGCCTTGGTGGTCATATCAGCCCAAATCCTGGCTCCCTGATTATCCATACTCAATGAGACAGCCACCTCCTGGTTGATCGGATCCGGCTGGGAAGTAGCCTTGATCACCCGATCACCTTCTAGAGGTGCTGAGTCTGAACCCCGCTTCTTCTTCAGGGAATACAACTGATATCTGTTGGTGAGCTCACCCGTCGTATAATCCTCATACGGTTTAGCTGCCCACCTAAAGAGTATGTCTGGTGCAAATAGTCTCTTGATATCTGGTCGCGCGAGATACTCGTCGATCTCTTTGCGTTTGTTTTTATCTGCTACACCCATCACCGCCAGCTGAAAGGCTGAGCCTTGTGCCGTGGGCATGTTTAGGTCCAGCACACTGAGTAACGGACCGCGATCGGAAAATGGGTCATCAGGCACCTGTGATTCCACGACCTGAAAGGTAGAATCCCCAGTGGGATTACCCAGGCTGTCTAATACATTGGTCCAGATGGTATCAAACACCACCTCTGGTGCTTGTACCGAATCCACCGAAGCCGAATCACCTTGCTCCAGCTGCTTAAGCCTACGATCAGCCTCAATGAAGGCATTCATCACTCCAGGATCATTGACCCGGTACACATCCCAAAATTCGAGCTTGGCGGTACTCTGCAAAAACGATCGTGCACGCTCCGGGTTGTCTATACCGGGCAATTCTACCAGTATCAGGTCACGACTGGCATCCAGTGTAATGTTCGGCTGGACTACACCCAATTTATCAATCCGATCCTTCAAACGCTTGAAAGTGAGGTCAACCGTCTCATTGGCCTGCGACCGCAGTATCGAGATCACCTGTGCATCGGTCGTTTCAAAATTAATCTCATCGCGCAGTGCGGGATTTCTCGAAAATATGCTAGCCAATGTTTTATCTTCTGCGATCTTTTGAAATTCTTGGGCAAACAATGTCACGTAGTCAGACTGCTCAGACTTTAATGCTTCATCTGCGTTGTCCAGTGCTTGTGTCAGCGTTGGATCTTTACTGTGATTGGCCATTATCTCAATATAGTCCCTGAGATCTACTTGCATCACGACGCTCATACCGCCTTTTAGATCGAGACCGAAAGCCAACTGCTGACGTTTCAACTCCTCATAGGTGTAGTTCTTCAGCATCGGTATCTTGAAAATCTCTTCTGAGGACATCGAATCCAAATAGTTGATCCTCGCTAGTTTCGATGCCGCTTCGGCTTGATCTTCATCACTGATTTGCATGGCCACCATCTCAGCTCGCTCATTTGCTGCTTTTTCCACCCTTTGGGTAGGGAGAATCAAGAGGTACTGCACGATGCACACCAATGCCATAATCACCAAAAAAAACTTAACTATTCCTTTTCCTTGCATGCTATTTGATTCGTTAAAGATGGAGTTCTGCAAAAATTTCGGCAAATATAAGGTTTTTCATCAGCAAACCGAGCTTTAGTTGCCTTAGCGGCCGAAGTCACTTCTATGCTCTTTCCATTTCAGGTATTTCACTTAATATTCACCTATTCACTCCTTTACATATTAAAGATATCGGGTATACTAATCGCCTCTTGTCCCAGGGGACTACCATCTAACAGGGAGTATGGTGTCGCCATGCGGTCCGCCTGCGAGGGTGCATTAGAAAATGTCGCAACTAAGTTATATATTAGTAAAAAACCTAATATATTATGAACAAGGCTGATCTATCAGAACAATTCAGCCAACTCAAGAAAGAATTTACCGAAAAAGCAGCAGATCCAAAGATGAGTTTTTATGACCATGAATCCCAATTTGTAGAGCAATGGATGGAATTGGGCAGGAAGTTGTATGAGGAATGCATGGATGTAAGAACAAAAGACCGCCGTAAAAAAAAAACATTGCCACACGGGTAGGAAAGATTGAGTTAGAGAAAGAGCACCATTTTACCCAGCAATTGAAAGGGAGTAAAATTAGCCCAAAACTAGAGGACGTATTGACCTATGTTGGCAAGGAGGAGAGATACAGTTTCGGGGTTGAACTACTAAGAATGCTTGGGATAAAAACGAATGAATTCATGCTACATCAGTTGACCAATCGGAACGGGTCGATAGCCGAACAGTGGTTGACAAGTGAGCAGCTATGGAAAAAGGATGAAAGTAGATCAGAAGAAGTAGTTTATTGTGAGGTAGACGGTTCAATGATATTGACGCGGGAAGATAAATGGAAAGAAGTAAAACTGGGTCGTGTTTTCAGATCTGGATCAATTTTACCAGAAGCTACTGATCGTCAATGGATTAAGGAATCAGAATACATTGCACATTTGGGGAATCATGAAGAATTTGAAGAAAAGATGTCCGTTTTACTTGATCGATATGAAAAGAAAGATGAAAGTCTAGTGTTCGTAACGGATGGAGCTAAATGGATTGATCAATGGATAAAAGCCTGCTATCCCACAGCAACAACGATTCTGGATTACTACCATGCCGCAGAACACATTGGAGAATTTGCCAACAAATTTTTCGATGATGATAAAAAGTCAAAGAAATGGACCAAGCGGATGAACACTAAGTTAATAAACCAAGGTGGAAACTATGTGATCAAAAGAATCCAAAGTCTTTCAAATACCGACGAAGAAAAAGAAGAAGTCAAGCAAGACTTACTAACATACTTAAAGAATAATGCTCATAGAATGAATTATCCCAAATACAAAAAAGGAGGTTTACTCATTGGATCTGGAGCAATCGAGGCTGCACATCGTACCGTAATACAAAAGCGACTTAAATTATCAGGACAACGATGGTCTAAACCAGGAGCACAAAATGTTCTTAACTTGAGAACTCTTCACATGAGTGGCCATTGGTCCCATTTTCAACGCTATCTTGGTGCAGCTGCATAAACGACAAAATCTAATGCACCCGCCTGCGATCACCCTGTCTACATTCTCCTTTTTTTTCGGATTTTTGCAAACGTAAATTGGCCTTTTGGCGTTCTAAACGTTGCGACCGGTTTCGCAAACTTTTTAACTAACTTAAATTTTTAGAAGAATTATGGGATTATTTTCATTTTTAAAGAAAGCAGGATCAAACATCTTTAAGTCAGCCGAGACAAGAGCTGCTGAAGCTGTCGAGGAAGCTGCGGCGAGGAAAGAGCAAATGCTGATCGCCCTTCGCGGAGTAGTGGATGGACTAGGACTGCCGATTGAGGACCTTGACTTGGATGTAGAAGATGACAAAGTCACGGTCTACGGGCAGACTGAATCACAAGCCGACAAAGAGAAGATCATTTTGGCATTGGGTAATGTGGCTGGCATAGCTACGGTTGATGACAGAATATCTGTAGTTACTCCAGCACCAGAGGCTACTTTTTACGAAGTACAGAGTGGTGATTCACTCTCAAAGATTGCTAAGGCGCAATATGGCGATGCTATGAAGTATCCCATTATTTTTGAAGCCAATAAGCCTATGCTGAGTGATCCTGACAAGATATACCCTGGCCAGGTCTTGCGTATTCCAGTTTTGGAAAACTAGTATTGATCAGTATCAGATAACACTACCGAGGAGGAGGAGCGATCGCTTCTTCTCCTTTTTTATTGGGCAAACCAGGATCTTAGAACCTCTTGAGCCGGTTTTTCTTGAGGTGTGAAATCCATATCCTGGCTGCTTCCCAGATTGCTGCCGGTGCGCCACTGCCAAATAAGCACCCCAGCAAACCAGTCCTGGTCCCAGAAGGATTGGAAAAAAGATTCATAGCAGTTTGCCTGCGTTGTGAAGGAAAGTTGTGTGCTACGATCCTCACTTCTATCCAGCCATTTCCATGGTTCGATGGCTGCGTCGGTGGTGCTTTTGTAGCCCAGCTCGGTGAATAAGATCGGCTTTTGATGTTGCTTGCTAAATCTTGCAAGCTTCTGCACATATGGTTTCCATGAGCGGCAAAGAGCAGAGATGGAAGGTTCGTGGTCCACACTTAGCGGAAAATAGGCTTGGATCCCAATGTAATCCAATGATCCCCAAAAAGTCAGATGTTCATATTCTTCAAACCAGTTGGCCGCATAAAACACTTTTCCAGTATACACTGCACGCACTTGATCAATCAATGATCGCCAATAGTCAGCACGAGATCTGGTAAGCTGGCTCAACTCCGTACCTATACAAAACGCTTTGGCCCCAATGCGCTCACTCAATTCAGCATAGTGCAAAATAAAATCAGTGTAGGCAGTGGACCACTGCTTCCAATCTTGCTCCTGCTCGAACAGGATATCTGAACGCCATTTGTCACCATCTGTCGGCAGCCATATGTGTGGCTTGATGATGCAGCGAATACCAAGTTGATGTGCTGCGGCAGCCAGTACCAGGTAGGTTGAATCTCTTCTGTAATGAGATCCAGGTCGGCGCCCTGATGCGCGCAATTTAGGATCATCATAGGCGGACTGATAGGCATAGGGTACTAAGACGATCTCTCCTATGTGATGTTTCTTTAAATTTGACAACTCGGATATTGCGCTGCTGGAACGAGCAAAATAATGCACACCTTTCATCAGCAGGGACGAATCTTTCTTTGATTCCACACCGTTCAGTTCCACAGTGGATGAGCCTCCACCCATGGCTGTGGCGACAAGCCAAACGAGTGTAACAAATGAGGTAAGAAGCAGTGCGATCTTCGTTTCTCTCATGGAGTCACGGATCATACGATCCGATTTACGGAAGACCCATTAGCAATCCTACCGATGTTTTCTGCTGTTATTTTGATCAGCGTCCTTCGTGCTTCTCGACTTCGCCAAGCCATATGAGGTGTTACCAGAATGCCTTTTACATGAAGCAGAGGATTTCTATCCGTGGGAGGCTCCTGTTGAAGGACATCCAAAGCAGCACCAGCAATGGTCCGATTATTCACAGCTTCGATCAGGTGGCGCTCATTGATCAAGCCTCCTCGACCAGTATTGATAATGACAGCATTGGGTTTCATCATGGATAAGGTTCGCCGATTGATGATTTCTTTGGTATCATCCGTCAGTGGAGCGTGTAGGGATATAAAATCACTTTCAGCAAACAACTGGTCTTGTGCTACGGACGTTACTCCATCTGCGTTTAGTGATCTTCTGGCCGTGGCTAGTACATGCATGCCCATGGCATTTGCCATCTCAGCAAGCCTTCCCCCAATTTTTCCAAAGCCAAAAATACCCAAGGTTCTACCCTTCAGCTCGAATACGGAGTGCAATGTGTACGAAAAGTCATCCTGACCAGCCCAGTCCCCTTTTTGCACCGATAGATGATGTGATTCAACTCGGTTTGAAAAAGCCAACATCAAGGACAATGCATGCTGAGCTACAGATTCCGAACCATACCCCACAGCATTGTACACGCTTATCCCTCGTAATTTTGCCTCAGAGATGTCTACATTGTCATACCCCGTGGCCAGCATGCAGATGCCCTTTAGGTGATTTGCAGCGGCCATCTGCTCGGCACCGATGCGCACTTTGTTGACCAACAATATGTCCGCATCAGCAGATCGTTGCATTACCTGTTCTGGATTTGATCGATCGTAGATTTGGACGTCTCCCAGGGTCAGAATCGGCGACCAATCCAGATCTCCCGGATTGACCGTATAACCGTCCAGTATGACAATTTTCATGTCGGAAAATACAGATTTTTGATCGACGATCGGCACATCCTCACTGCATGTTATCCAAAAGTAGTAGGCCTCAACCTGCTAGTATCAGCAGATCAAGGGACTTGTAGAGCTAATAAAGCCACCATCTTCAGAGCTTGTATTTAGGATGTATACCAGTCAGAAAAGACAGGGGCAGTGGGCCTTTTGGATTTATTCTAATAAAGTATACCATCCTAAAAACACGATTGTCACTCTGTCCCTAAGGGTACTTCAGCCAAACACGCTCATCGCTTGCTTCCCTGAATCATCACACCCAGACCCCCATCGATTCTGATGGGATGGCCGGTAAAGAAGCTGGCTTTCTCGCTCGCTAGAAAAAGCACCAAATTTCCAATCTCTTCAGGTTTCGCTATGCGCTTCGTCAGATGCATATCGACACACTCCTGGTAAACAGCATCAGGATCTGGTGATAGGGCAAAAGAGTCCCTCACCATCGGTGTATCCACGGTTCCTGGACAAATGGCCATACAGCGGATAGTCGGTGCATAATCGACGGCAATGCTCCGCGTAAGTCCCAACATGGCACTTTTAGCCGTGGTGTATGCGGCCACATTATTCTGCGTCATCAATGATTGTACACTGGCGATGTTCAGTATCACTCCAACTCCCCGTTTCTGCATCTCCGGTATCGTATGTTTGGCACATAGAAAGGCACTCTTCAGATTTACGTTCATCACCAAATCCCATTCCTCTTCAGTCGTCTCTGTCACGATGGAATAGCGCTGTATCCCCGCATTATTCACCAATATGTCGATGCTCTTGAAAGTTGCCACTACTTCTTGCACACCCTGCTTTACCTGAGCCTCCTTCGACACATCACATTTGATAAAAATGGCGTCCTCTCCCAATGTTTTCGCCAGTGCCACTCCGTCATCATCGATATCAAAGATAGCCACCTGAAGTCCTTCGCTCAAAAAAGCCTTTACACAAGCCAATCCAATTCCCTTGACACCCCCGGTCACCAGTGCTACTTTTCTGAAATCTCGGCTCATATAATGATTGTCTATCTTCCTACTTTATGTTTATAATCCCGATTACCTACCATCAGTACCCACGGGCGATCATCCGGCGCAGAAAATTTCCCATCCAGACTCTCACCCTGGTCAGCAAAAACTCCTGCCTTAGGATCAAACCATCGATACTCGATACCTGCCGGCACATCATCAATCTCGATGCTTCCTCCATTGGCCAGATAAGAAACATAGAATCTTTTGCCATTGCATAATAAAGGCTGGTTGCCACCGGTGAGCTCAAAACATTTTTCCATGTCGGTAAAATCATAACCTGCGAAGGCCTTGGAAACGTAACCTACGTAGTTAGACCCCTTCAGCTCCAATGCCTGATACCATGCCAGTGGCTGATCGGTCCATTTGGGCCACCCTTCCTCGTCTGGAGTTACCTTCCATTGCCAAAGACAGGCAGCGCCATACACTACTCCCATGGTGCCACCAGACATTAATTGCATCCAGGCCTCTTCACCTTGCCACCACCCAAGGCCATTGGCACCACCATTCATGCCTTCGTAAGTGGGCTCACCATTGGCCACAGCTTTGGTGGGCTGATTGTCATACATCCGCTCTACTTTGTGGTAAAGATGTTCTCCCCCGTGGCCGGTCTGTGCCCACTGGAAATCTAACCATGGTTCATCCTGGTGAGTTTTATTTCCATGATTGCAGTGCTCAGGTCGATCCAAGGCCCATTCGGCAATGTAGTCATCGCAAGGGTTATAATGTAAGCCGGTAGGCTGTTGGTAACAGTCCCATTTTTCCATCATCTCACCACTTTCTTTCACTCCCGGATCCTTGGCATTATTATCTCCAGCTAAGAGCCAAAATGCTGGTTTACTACCATAGCGAGCCAAAAGATATTGGCAATATCGAACATACTCTGCAGTTATAACCTTCTTGCCTAGAACCTCCTTCCCCTTCCAGCCATAACCATGAAATACTGGCTGGTACACCGGCACAATCTCATGGGCTAGTAGGATATCCGTCAAGCTGTCCAGGTATTGGTAGTAGGGCGGGTTGAGGAGGTTGATGTGGCCGTCTGAAAGATCGGCAAAACCACGCATAAAGCCTTTCGGCACATTGCGAGCTTCTGGTCCTTCTGCTTTTGTGTCGGGTTGTACGGTCATCAGGAGTGCTGCATTGAATCCCTTACTTTGACGGTCTTTGGCATATTTCAGGACCTGTTCTGTAGTAGCCCGAAATGGGATTGACCATGGTGTATCTCCCACTACTAGAAATGGAGTACCATCTTGATGTATGACATTCCGCTTACCTTCTGACATCCGCAGTAGACCATGGCGTATCAATCTATTGTCTTTATCGTAGGATATGGACCGGAGATCCCCGGTCTGCCCGTGTAGACCAACATTGCCTGCATCTGAGGCAGTGCTTGTCCAATGCCAAAGTCCACCGGTATCAGGTGGAGCAAACCGGACTCTCCAGATATCTCCACCGTCCCAAAAAGCAGGACGCCAGAGCGATACTCCTTCGCCATTAGTAAATGTGATGGACACATCGACATCGGTATATCCATTGTCATAAGAGACATCGGAGGTAAGGACGATTTCGTGTGTAGTCCATTGAGGCACCAGGGGCACCTGCATCGTCTTGGGTTGCCCGCAGCCGAGCATCAGGCAAAGTATGAGAAAGTAAATGCAGTTCTTCATTTTCTGAAAGATACCAAATTACGAAAGCCTACTCATCAATCCGCACTAGCCGGTAGCTATACTTATCGGTTTCACTCGTGGTTTTGGCATGCAGGCTGAGTCGGAATACTACGTTTCCCCAGACTCTCGACAATCGAGGATCATCCAATTTAATCAATGTTACTTCCGGTGTGAAACCTCCAGCATCATAGACTAGTCTAATGGCTGTGTCTTCCCTAACCAGATTCACTTCGCCTGGTTTGGTAATGTCTGGTTTGGCCCAAGTCAGAAAATTTAACTGGTTTGGTGCCCATGCCTCATTGACGCGAAAATGATCTTCGATGGTGACCTGGTTCTCTCCAAGTTGGTAGGAGCGGATCCAGTGATCAATTTGTGCATCCCTTGGATAAGCACCAGCTATGTTTAGCGAGAATTTTCGATTCACTTCATCAAATGAGACATCTGCAGCTCGAAAGTCCCAGCCATCCTTTTGAGCAAAGCCATTGATCATCGGCACATTGTGATAATCACTTTGCATGGTCCAGATCTCATACCGTTCACTTCCGAAGGTTTGACGTGTGTAGGTGCCTACCCCGACATCAATAATGAAGGGAGTTTTGTCCACATAGAGGCTGAAGGAACCGACATCATTGTGGTTGTGACTTTCACCGTTGAACCCACCTTTAGCGGCTAGAAAAAATCCGTCCTCATTTTTCAAGTAACATACTTCGGTCTCAGGATACCATGCATGGGCAAACTTAGGCAGGGATGCTTGCTGTGCTTGCAGGTCGGATACTATGAGTAGGTTAGCAAGTACTCTACTGATGTCTCCCGACATGATGGTGGCATAGGGACTTTCCTGCCCACCCAGATATGCAGCAAACTCCATCATCATCTCGCTGTCAACATCTTTCCCATATCGGTAAATCAACCCAGCACTACCATGTGTCCTGGCAGAAGCATCGGCAAAGTTAACAACCCAGCCATCGCCGACATATGTTTTGGCAATGTACTCACCCATTTCCTTGATGATCGGCTGATCGAAAATGGAGACCTGTCCACCGGTGGCTTGGTCAAGCAAATCAAGGTAGTCATACATCTTTCCAGCAGCGTGCCCCCAATACGATGGACCCTCTTCGCAAGCTCCGTCGTCGTGATAGTAGTTGATGAATTCGTCCACCGACCGCATACTACGTTGCACAGCAGTTGCCAGTGCCTTGGGATCCTCTTCAAGCAACAGGTTGCACATTAACACATTAAAATTGCACCATGGATTCCAGTTATTGACTCGCTCATCTTTCCGGCGGTGAAAGGCCTGCCACCAAAAATCATCCCGCTCCATAAAAGGGTCAAGAATCCTTTCCTGAAGATTTTGCCTCAGCCGTTGAGCAATCATTGGAGATGCCTCATCCATTTGTTCGTGTAAAAAATAGTATACCCAGGCATAGAAGGTTCCGAGATTTCCCGCACTCAGGTCAATCGTAAACTCCTCAGGATCTGGAACAGCCAATTTTGTGGATGTTTGAAAAGCTTTTAGGTGTGCGGAAAGTACCCAGGTGGTCATCTCACAGGCCTGCCAGGCTCCATTCATAATCTGGGACAAAAAACGTCCTTCTCCTTCGGCTAATTCTGCGATAAACAAAGCAGTGATGGCTCGCTGATTGTCCCTGAGGGGCTGCTGCATCACTTCTCTGGATCCACTCTTGTCAAACTCCATATAGTCACTCAAAGTGATGACTTTCCACTCATAGGCCAAGTACTCTTCTCCCTCTTTGATCAAATCAGATTTAATCGAAAGGGTAAGCCGATCCCATCCCTGGCGATCCAGATAATCCGGGTAAGGCACCCAAGTCTGATCCGTCTTTAATGTGCGCTCAAGTTTTTCCAGGGAAGCTGTTTTTTGAAGTAGATCGCGATCTTCATACGCCTCGACAGTCATCAAGCACGAAATAATGATCATGATCATCACATAGATCCTGATACCCATTCTGAATGGTTTTATTTTTAATATTTGTTTTGTAAAGTCGAGTACAAAGATCTTACTCTCCCGGACATCAGCACGTGAGACCCTGTACCCTTTTCTACTCTCCACCTCCGTAACCCTTTCGGCCCCTACCAGCTCCATTATCTTTCGTCCCCGTTGCTACCTCATGTCTATTTTTGTCAAATGCCACCGTCCTAAACTAGAGACAAATAATTCCGTGCTGGCTCCCTTTCTAAAGGCAATATTGGTGGGATTGGCCAGGGTATGGCCTTCCCAATCCTCTGCAAACACCGTTGTGGTCCGATCCGGCTCCACCCGGTAAATGACATTGGGAGTGTAGCAAGAGACGAATAGTGATCCATGATCGTCGAACGCGATGCCATCGGGTACAGTGCGAGGTAGTGTACAGAATACTTCACGAACACCGGCGGTGCCGTCAGCCAAAATTTGGATGCGCTCTACGCCCGGTAGCCATGAGCAAACTACGTAGACATATTTCGCATCTGGTCCGATGGCCAATCCATTGGCAAAATTAAACGGACCGTTGTGCCAGACCTCGTCTTGTCCATCGATATTAAATCGCAATATTTTTCCCGTAATTTCTCTAAATGCACCACTCTCACTCACATATAAATTTCCTGCAAGATCGTAGACGGGATAGTTGGGAATATTAAATCGATGGCCAGATATCAATGGCTCCAATTTCGACATTCGTTTACTCCCAACATCCATGATCCAGACACACTTGTGTCCAAGGTCGCAAATGGCCAATTTATTTCCAGCCTGATTAAAGGCAACACCTAAGATAAATCCGCCGGTGTTCGCAACCTCTGTTACTTTCCCTCCGTCACTGCTCACGCGATATATCTGTCCTGCTTCTCCGCCGGCCCAAATACTTCCATCGACATGCACTGCAATGCCTTCAGGATGATCTAAACCTTCGCAAAAAATCGATGCTCTATCTAGGGCGTTTTCCATTTTTACTTTTTTTATCGAAGACTGCAGCCGACAATTTTGTACTTATTCTTGTTCCCGCCTCAAGCCTTAAATAAGATCGATTACTAATGGCTGCTTGGGGATCAGAAGGATGCATGCTGGTCCAGGGTTCCAATGCAATGGCGTATGCATCACCCCACCATGGAGCATCTTGGGTTGCATATCTCTCTTGCCAATACCACAAATACTTGAAGATCTCTCCATTCCAGCGAACAGTGAAGCCGATCTCACCAGACTGATCTTTAATGGTATAGAAAGCATCCTGTCCATAGCCGGATAAATAGGCCAGGTCGGCGTATGGCTCTGCTGTCTCCGGTGGTATGATACTGGCATCTATTTGCTCATCATCCACATTCCTGACGATCGGCCAGGGAGATTGAATGCCCGGTTTGTACTTCCTCGGGGTTGGCATATTGCACTCTGCATGAAAACTTTCTGCGTTGGTTTCTATGGTGCCACCAGCTTTCAAAAAAGGCAGTCCAAATGCAATGTGATGGCCCCACATAACATCTAGATGGGTACGGGATTCATTGGTCAACACCTCTTCGACTTGTAGCGCAGCACTGCCGGATTTCAAGGTGAGAATTTTCTCTATCCGTAGGGGCATTCTCAGAGGTCGAGTCCAAAGCTTAAGCGAGATTTTATCCGGCCCTGTTTCGATCAAAGCATGTTTCCAGGGTAGCATCCAGATCTCGCCGTGTTGCCCCAAACTGGCCCCGCGATAGATGGATGCCAGACTATTGGGCAGCACTTCTTGCCAGCCTCCATAGTAGTAATCCTCCATTTGGTTCGAGGTATCCCTAAGTTGCGGGAAAACCTGCTGTGGATTATGAATCTCCTTTTTCAGCCGTAACATAAAATCCAAGGGGATGGGTTTGTAGGTGAACTCAAAGATATCGCTCCCTCGGCCGACCAAAATTCCAACCCGGATTAAGTCATTCTCCATCCAGACAACACGCATGTCCTTGAATGTCCAATCATCAGAAATCTTGCAAGTCCCGGTATGAAATCTTGACATGGTGCTCACATTAGCAAACGACTAGTCAGCAGATTACTCCGCCATGGAAGTTAAAAATACATCTTTGATCTTCGTGCGGGGGTAACCCCGTTAATTTACTGCTTATCCAGGAATTGCATAGCACCACGCATATAGCCCAGGGCGAATGCCATTCCGGCATGCCAAGGAGCTCTACAACTCATCTCTGGAGTATGATCAGGTATCAGAACACCTTGGTAGTTGTTTTTTTTTAAGATACTCAGGGCCAGGACCATATCTATATCGCCTTCATCTATGAATGCTTCCCGGTAGTGAGGCACCTTGCCCACAACATTGCGAAAATGAATGTATCCGATTTTGTCGCTAGCTGAGTACTTGTCCAGAAGAGCGTAGAGATCACCTTCCTTCATCTCCTGAAGCGTACCCATGCAAAGCTCAAATCCATTGGAGGGACTATCATGCATCTTCAGGAGTCGCTCATACCTTTCGGTGGTATGAAACAACCGCGAAGTTTGACGTAAGGTAGGCATCGGTGGATCATCTGGATGTGCCACCAACCTGACACCGGCCTCTTCTGCGACTGGTAGTAGTTCATCCAGGAAGAACTGCAACCGGGCCCACATCGTCTCATCTGAAGTGGGTGCCATGTTACCAGCCACCGAATCAAGATCATAAGTCATATTCCATACCATCCCATTGGGTATCGGAGAGTGAATATCTATTCGCGCAGCGTCAAAGACCACGGAATTGGCTCTTCCCCTACCTACTTTGCCACTGGACCAACCCCACACACCTGCTAGACTAAAGTAATATCCCATCACTGGAATTCCAGCCTTACCGATGCTGCGTATCATCTTCTTAAGGCCTTCGATCTGCTCTTTCTTTTGGGGGCCATCGAGTAGGATATCATACCAATGTGCAGGGTCAAAATTCTCAATCGCTGCCAACCGCAATCCATGCGACTCTATTTGCTTCCTCAACCTTAGCAGATCATCATATTGCCACAATCGCCCCTGGTTTTGTGTCACTCCCCAGCCCTGGAGATAATCCTGCGTCAGGCTAGGTTGGTCTCCACCTTTGATGTAATCCACCAATTGTGCTACAATGTCGGTAGCACCTGCCTGTCGAGCAAAGCGAAAATTCGCGTCATTCAGCAAGCTCTTATACAGGCCCAATCCCAATTTCATTGCTGTCCTATTTGAATGATCATTCCTAAATTACGGTATGGGTTCAAGACCCCACTCCCGATTCGGTTGTTCACCTAGCCACAGTTCGAGAACACCTCCCTTATGATAAGTCTCATGCTTGATCCAGGCTGCCTTGTGCTCCCCACCATTGAGCATCGCTTTCTGGATATATAAATGCCCTTTTTCATTACCGTGTGTTTTAATGGTAAAAGTATGGCCACTGTGATAAGCTGGATCCAAATGAATGATGACCTCATCAAATATTGGACTGGTAATTTCATAGACCGGTTCGTGAGTAGTATTGCCCCTTAGACTAAACAATCCCATCGACATCAAGGCACTGACACCACCCATCTGTCCCTGATCTTCATCGTGACCGCCATAACCTCGGTCTGGGGTTGTGCCACCATAGGCCTGCTCATTCACTCGCCGCACCCAGTACTGAGACAACCATGGTTGGCCAGCGTGATTGAAAACGTGTGCGTTGGAACAGCCAGGCTGGTTAGCATAGCTCACATAGCCACTACTGTAACCAAAGACGAAGTCATCTGGAGCAGCTTGCTCAAAGGCGTGATTTAGTTTTTCACACAAGGCCTCCTGACCGCCCATCAAGCTGGCCAATGACGCGATGTCGTGCGATACTGACCATGTTCCTTGCCAGGCATTGGCTTCGATCCAGCCCGACCCGCTCAATGGGTCATCGTGCAGCCACGATCCGTCTTGCTGCTTCGGAAACAGCAGACCCTGTTCCGGACGATATATTTTTTTCCACCCTTGCGATCGACGAATAAATTCGCGATAGATGGTCTCCTTACCCATTTTTTTTGCCATTTGTGCAGCCACCCAGTCTTGGAAAGACCATTCAACTGTCTCACCGGCATTCCCCGGGCACCATCCATGTTCTATATAGAACTTCAATCGTTCGTCGTCACCCATCATTCCTCCGGGCTGATGGTTTCTCACAATGGTCTCAAGGGCATGAACTGGATCGACCTTCTTCAACATATCTTTCATATAGGCGGACACAATCATATTGGTAGCGGGACATCCTGTCATGATATAAGAATACCCACCCACGCAAGGGCCTCTCGGCAGCAGTCCCCCATTATCCGCGTACTGCACCATGGAAGCGGAGAAATCGTCCAAGATCTCCGGCCAGGCCAATCCCCAAAGAATATTCAAATTCCACTGCGTGAGCCAGAGCGCATCAGAATTGTACATATGATACCTCACTTGGCCTGCACCATCTGTGGGCAATTTCTTAACCAACTTGTGTGCATCGGTAAATTTCCAATCCAGTTTGCCCTGAGTGTAGTCTGGATATTCACCATTGACATCATCGATGATCTGCCTTCCCAGCAATACGTGCCACAGATCAGTGTAGAACTTAACACGCTGTTTATGCGTCCCTCCTTTCACCTCGATTCGTCCCAGCCAGTCGTTCCAAATCTTTCGCGAGTCTGACCGTACCGCGTCAAAATCCCAATGGTCCAATTCATGCCTGAGGTTCTCCCGAGCATTTTCGATACTGACATATGAAATGGCGACCTTCATCAGTAACTCCTCTCCCGCCTTCATATGATATCGTGCGTTCACACCGGTTGATGGAGCACTGAAGTAGCTTTGTGTTATATTACCAAAAGTGACAGAATCCATTCTGGTCAATGCAGAGGGTCCCTCCAGCGTAGTAATGTCGGTGATTAGATCTTGGTCTATCCACCCGTCGAGTCGATCATATGGCTGATCAAACTGAATGACAAAATAAACTTCGATCTCTTTGGGTCCGCCCCACATTCTGCCTGCTGAAACAAAGGACCCAACCATTTCACGATCTCCTACTTTGGTAACTTTGGCCTTGGTCATGGTCGTGCTGCCCATATACCCACCGAGGTTCACTAAAATACCGGCTTCATTATCTTCGGTAAAGCGATATCTGTATAGGCTGACACGATCTGTGACGGTGTTTTCGACCCATGTTTTGTATTTGCGCAAATGCACTCGCTGATAGCCGGGTTGGGCAATTTCATCATCATGACTAAAGGTTGATTTCCATGCATCCCGGCCCAAAGAAGGATTTATCAATCCAGTCGTGGGCATCACATCGATGCCAGACATCATCCAACCATGCAGTTGGCCAAAGCCAAGGATCTCCATGGAATTGTAATTATATCCGCCACCCCATTGATTCTTGATACGAGTATGTGGCGCAGTAGCGATCATACCGAAAGGTCTGCTTCCGGGAGTAAAGAAAAAGTATCTACCCTTCGTAGTTTCGATAAATGGATCTACCCATGACACAAAATCTTGAAAATCGGTGGCTGGAAAAACTTCGATCTCTGAAAGTCCAAGATCACTTCCATCCCCGTCGGTCACCTGAAAGCGTATCCATTTAACCTTTCTGGCCGAAAATTCGACCACTTTGGCAGTACCATCGTTTGGAATGGAGGTCACGACCACTTCACTGCCATCGCTGAATAGTAAAGTGCCACCAGCCGTATGTTCGCTCAGTGCGGGACGATCATATAGTATGACCTTGTCGACATCTTGCTCCATGTCCCACTCCAACTGGATCCATGGATAACGAATATAACCCCAAAATATCGTGGCTCCCTGACACGCCCATTCTCCCTTCTCCGCCACACCAATGATGCCATCGATGGCATGATGTGCGTCGTATCCATTATTTAATTCTGTAGAAGCAGAGATGCTGGCCAAGGGAGCGATATTATCTGGTCCGGCTTTCAAGAAGCCTGCACTGCAACATAAAAACACATAGACTAGATTATTGGCCGACATATGATATCTGTGACTATTCATCTTTCATCATTTGAGAAATTATCTATTTCATCTAACTGCGTTTCCAGCTTCTTTCGATTTCTTCCAGTGTTTTCTGTTTGGTCTCAGGTACAAGCTTCCACACAAAAATGAGTAGAAAAATGGCATTAATCATAAATATCCAAAAGGTGAAGGCTCCTCCAATATTATCTAGAAGTACCGGAAAGAACTGTGTGACAGCTACTACCCCAAGCCACAACATCACTATAGATATGGACATAGCCAGACCCCGGTTCTTCGTAGGAAATATTTCAGAAATCAACACCCAAGGGATGGGACCCAAAGACGATGCAAAACAAGCAATATAGCCCAGAATAAATACGAGCAAAATAGGTCCTGAACTCAAATTAAAATAGAATGAGGCTCCCATACCAAAAAGACAAACGATCATGCCAAATACACCCCATAGCAAAAGCTTACGTCTCCCAGCTCTGTCCATCAACCAAATGGCCACAAAAGTAAATAGGGTATTGGTCAGCCCGATCACAACGGTCTGTAGGAGCGCCGATTCTGTACCAAATCCTACTGATTTAAATATCTCAGGTGCATAATAAATAATCGCATTGATGCCAGTAATCTGTGAGAAAATAGCCAATACAATACCAATAATCATGGCAATTCGTAGACCGGGAGAAAACAATTCTTGCAGGGTACCTTTCTCTTCTTTTAGAGTCTCTTTGATTTCCTCCAATACCTCTAGAGCTTTTTCTTCACCATTTATTTTCGTCAAGATGGCCAAAGATTCTTCGTCTCTTCCCTCCTTGGCAAGCCAACGTGGGCTCTCCGGCACAAAAAGCAATAGCAGCAAGAATATAGCGGCAGGAATGGTCTCTGAGCCGACCATGTAGCGCCACCCAGTCTCTACATTCCAAGCCTCATCGCCCATACCAGCAATCAATAAATTCACAAAGTAAATCAGGTTGATCCCGATGACTATGGCAAGTTGGTAAAGTGTGACCAGTGTCCCTCTATTTTTAGCTGGAGCTATTTCACTGATGTACATGGGAGATAGCATGGAAGCCATACCTACTCCCAGTCCACCAATAAATCTTGCAGCGGCAAATTGAAATATGTTGTTGGGTATTGCAGAAGCAATAGCAGAGATCGCAAACAACATTGCAGAAACAATCAATACGCGCTTTCTTCCAAAACGATCACTGGCCCTTCCAGAGAGAAGGACACCCACCACACAACCCCAGATCGCTGCTGAAGCAGCTCCACCCATAGCCTCCGAAGACAGTTGAAATTTTGTCTGCAAATTGCCGATGGCTCCGGAAATTACCGCTGTATCGTATCCGAACAATAAACCACCGATCGCAGCAACACTCGAAAGCATATAGACATATTTCATATTATTTTTGGTCATATTGGTTGGTTTAACTGATCGATTAGGATTCGTTTGCATTTCCAGCTCTCCACATTACAGGCTAATGCATTTATTTTATGAGTTATTTGACCGCACAAAGGCTTTGAGCGTGGCATATCTTGCTCCAGATGCTGCACCATGTGGGCTTATCACATACGCACCCACTGAGGCTGGTACAATAAATGTCTCTGCATAATGCACGATAAATGGTTCAAAGCTATGGTTGGGACTTTCCACAATAATCTCCTTACCTTCCACCAGATTTATGACCTGTAGGTTTCCATTCGTGTGGTGAGCTACGGGTTTGGTAAACCAATGCCTCCTCGTTTCGATAAACTCGCTTTCGTGCAGGCCGGTTCGTTCTTCGGTCCAACCATCCCCAGATGCTAGCTGCTCTACCCTTGCGATCAGCTCCCCCTGTACCCAATTGGTATCGCGATCCCATTGAATGTTTTTTCTCCCATGCTCCAGACTGATGGGTCTTGGCTTGCCGTTGAGATCCACTCTCCCCCAATCCCATAGTTTGAAAGTGAAAATATAGGGCGTGGCACTGATCTCCAACACCATACTATTCCTCCCCGAACAGTGAATGGTGCCAGCCGGGATCAGAACATGATCATGCTTGCTCACGCTAAAACGATTTACATAATCCTCAGCAGGAAATGGCTGATCACCCTTTTCAGCTCGCGCCAATGCGTCCATCATTTCTACTCGATCGACTCCTTCCTTCAAACCCAGGTACACTACCGCATCATCACCAACGTCCAACAGGTAGTAACTTTCATCCTGCGTATAATCGATGCCAAAATGCTCCTGCATGTAAGTCTGCATAGGATGTACTTGCAAGCTCAGATTGCCCCCACCCATCGTATCGAGAAAATCAAATCTAATCGGAAACTCGGCGCCAAATCTGCGGAAGACCTCCTCTCCCAACAGGGCTTCAGGGGCAAAGAACACTAGATTAATGGCAGGAACCTCCAACCGTTGAGAACCAAAACCCAATAATAGGCTGTTCTCTTCGGGAACACAGTCGAAACACCAAGCATAGTTTACCTGGTCACGGTCCAAATCACAAACCTCTTTCATCCATTGACCTCCCCATACCCCCGGATCAAAAAACGGCACCACTCGAAAAGGCCTCTCGGTACTTCTTCTGAGTCCTTCGCGCAGCTTCGTACCTGTGATCATTTTGGGCTTTCCCACCACATTGGTATCCAGCAAATAGTCATAGCTAAAATTCAATGCTTTCTTAATCTGATCACAAATCCTCCAGTCAATAAAATATGCCCGCTTGTATTTTTCTACGATCGGCCTCTCCTCATTTGAAACTCCGATGTTGCCAATCTCGTTCCTCCGCATTCTCTGCTGAATTTCCCAGCGCGCCATATCCGCATAGATGACGACATCTGCCTCGTCGGTAAAGGTGCTGGCGCCAATGCCAAAGACAATGATGAGGCCACTTGAACGCTTCAATGCAGTCCTCAGGTCATGTATTTTCTCCTCCTCACACAATTCCGCAAAAGTCAGATCTGTGATTCTTCCAAATACTGGATGGTCTCCTAAATACGGATTCATTAGTTTATCAATATCCTCAGGAGATTTGAGCAGGAATCGGGTTTCGACAAAAAGGGATGTACTGAGCATTTGCAATGCTTCTATCAACTCAGCATCGTGTACACCATGATAGGTCTCAACGATCATCACCACCTTATCCTGGTTGAGAAGCTGTAAGTGTTCCTGGATCTTCCCACGTATGTCCTGCCAGCCTACGCTGCAGTCATCAGATGATGGGCTCACAGGAACGTATGGATATTTATCGTATGAAGCGCTTGTAGCATGTCTCGGTAGATCTCTTCCAGAAGTATCGGTCGGATTAGTCATGGTAGATTCGGTAGATTTATAAGACTAATAACCTGGATTCTGACTGCCCAGACTGGGATTGAGCTGCAGCTCCTTCTGTGGGATCGGAAATAAATGATGCTTAGCTTCCACAGTAACATCTGGCTTGGCTGCCTCCGTGAGTGTTTTGAGTTGATCAAATCTGACAAGATCAAACCAACGATGACCCTCCCAGCTCAATTCTCTCTTCCTTTCATCCAAAATGGCCTGTCTAAAGTCATTTCTTCCCATCGAATTCAGAGGCGGTAGGGTAGCTTGCTCCACTGAACCGTCGAACCTTGCCCTGTTGCGCACGGAATTGATCGCATTTAGCGCCTCGGTTGACGAACCATTCCTCAACTCATTCAGCGCTTCCGCATGCAATAATAAAATATCTGCATAGCGCAACAGCGGCAAATCGACGGCTGTGGGCATGGCTCTTGGTTCACTGATCTCATCCCAGTATTTGCTCAGATGTGGCTCGATCTGCATCGCTTGACCCTGATCATTTTTTATGGACCGCAGCACCGTAACGGATTCGCGACGATCCTTAGCATCAAAATCTTCAAAAAAACTCGCAGTGGGCAAAATGCGTGACCTTCCATGAAGTGTCCTAGGTAGCAAATAAATATTCATGGGAGCACCGTCTGAAATATTAAAATTGGCACTGAATAAAATTTCAGCATTGTTTTGATGTCGGACAGTAAATAAATCGGCATAATCAGGTTGCAGGTCGTAAATCCCTGATTGGATGACGAGGCGAGAGGCTTGTGCTGCTCGCGAAAAATTTCTTTGAGTCAAATAAAATTTAGCCAGCAATCCGGCAGCGGTATAAAGCGTTGGCCGACCAGGGTCATGTCTGGCTGGTAGATTCTCAAAAGCATAGGTTAAATCATGCTCGATAAAACTATATACAGAATCAATGGGTGACCTTGATTCTGCTGTCAATTGCTCGGAAGTAAGATGAGCTTTTTCCAAAATGGGGACCGCTCCAAAATACCGCACTAAATCGAAATAAAACATAGCTCGAAGCAGTCTGGCTTCAGCCATAAATTCTGTTTTCTCTTCGTCGGGTATCGGTACCTTAGGTATGTTTTCAATGGCAAAATTTGCAGCGTATATTGCCTGGTACAGCCCTTGCCATAGTTCCCAAATTACTTCATTGCTCGCAGTGTGCCCAAGGGTGGCTAAGGCCGAAAGATTAGGATCAGATCCACGATAGGTGCCCAAATCTGACACCAATCCATTGATCAACCAATGATGTCTTGCGTACACACTGGTACCACTGTTGATGTGACCATAGATGGCATCTACCGAAGATTGGGCATCTCGATCTTCCTGAAAGAATTCATCGGGAGTAAGTAGTGATCGGGGATCCTCATCAATAGAGCAGGCGCCCAGTAATAAAATCACCCAGAGTGAGCCCAACCAGATATTTGTGAAATCATACATCAAAAAACAATATTTAATCCCCCAAGTATGGAAAGTGCTGCTGGATATATACCGAAATCTACACCTTGACTTCCGGCCAAGGAACCAAAATGACTGACATCAGGATTGATTCCCGAATAATTTGTAATGGTTGCTGCATTTTGTGCCGAGATATACAAACGGCATTTATTCATACCCACTTTTTCGGTCGTTGCTGATGGCAGGGTGATTCCCAAGGTGATATTTTTAACCCGCAAATAGGTAGCGTCCTCCACCTGACGATCGGAAAAAATAAAGTAAGGATCGTGGTTCCGACGAGGTACGGGAAAGGCAGCTCCACTTCCTGCTAGATATGCTTGCGAAACATTAGTCGTTCCAGATGGGTTTTCTAAAATCAACCGATTGAAATTTGCCATCTGATGTCCAAATAACCCCTGAAATAGCACAGAAAAGTCCAGTGCTCGCCAGGAGATGCGTGTAGCCAAACCCAGGTTTAGATCAGGTGTTGCGTTGCCCAGGATTGTTTTATCTGAGGCATCAATGATCCCATCACCATTTAGGTCCTTGTATTTCTGATCTCCCGATTGCAACTCCAATCCAGCAAAGGAAGGTGCTCGCTCACCCGGTGCCACTAATCCATCAGACCGATACCCATAAAAATTGCCTACAGGTGTACCTGCTTGCAACAGGTTCCAGGCACGCACACCCATGATCGATCCTCCCCTGCTGACTGGGTCCTGATTCAGCGATTTGACTTGGTTTTTATTAAAGCCCAGGGAAAAATCTACTCCCCAATCGAGTATGGATGTCTCGGCCTCATAACCTAACATCAATTCCGCGCCACTATTGGTCAGTTGTGCTCCATTGCGCAATCCTATCGCGTATCCAGACGTGGCTGACAATGGCTCAAACACCAGTGCATTTTTTGTGTCGCTAAAATATGCATCAAAGCACACTTTCAACTGGCCATCCAACCAAGTGGATTTTGCTCCCATGTTCAGTTGATGAGTGCGTTCCATTTCTAAGGTGGTGCTGCCCAGTCGTGCAGGTTGTATACCGTTAATAGCCGCACCATTGAGTGCAGCATCTCGCTCGTCCAAGACTGTAAACTGTGCGTAGGCGGGTATGTTTTCGTTGCCTGTGATGCCGTACGAAGCAAACATCAAGAAGTGATTGAGCTTTTTAGATGCTTCCAGACCAGGCATTCTGGTCAAGTCGTAGCTTATGGTGGCTGTGGGAAAAAACTGTAGGTCGCCATAGAATCGAGAGGAGGCATCGGCCCGTGTAGAGAGGTCCAGCCGATATTTTTCTTTAAACGTATAAGAAAGCCGTCCCAGGTATGATTGTAGACCCCATGCGGAGAAATTAGACTGCAATGATTTTTGTTGACCTACTGAAAGGTTGTAAAATCTCAATAGTTCATTTTCAAAACCTTCTGCATTACCTCCCAGAGATTCTCTCTGATAGCCTTCCGTACTAAAACCAAGCATAGTAGATATTTGATGCATGGCACCCAAGCTCTTCGAGTAGGTCAGTAAATACTGATTAAAAAAATTGAGAGACTGCATCTTTGATGCTGCACCTTCAGCCCGTGCATTGCTACTCAACACACCTGGGATAAAAACAGCCTCGTCATTGAAGATTGCATCTATTCCAACGGAAGCACTAAATCCAAAATTCGGCAAAATCTCATATTGTAAGTGCAAATGATTAAATAGTCGAGTACTTGCATATTTACTGTCCGTCGAAGCTGCCAGAAGCATCGGATCAGCCTGCTTGAAATGACTCTGAAGCAAGGGTTCTATTTGGCCATCTGCATTGACTTGGTAATTGAAGTAACTGGTAAAATTTTCCTGCGAACGCTCTGGCAGAAGGGGATTATACAGGAGGGCTCCACTGATCACCCCCGAAGATTGATTGGTCGCCGACGCTCCCGATGAGACTGTTTGTGCGTCTATGCGACTAAAATTCAGTGAATTCTTCAGCCTAAATTTTTCACTAAATCTACCATCAATATTCGAATGCAAATTTATGCGACTGAGATCTGATCCCAAGATTAATCCCTGGTCATCGAGATAATTTGCACTGAGTAAAAAAGAAATCCTTTTACTACCACCTCGCACTCCGAGATAATAGTTTTGTCTGAGGGTACGATCTCTAATCAGCGCATCTTGCCAGTCTGTCCCAGAGCCCAGATGACTGGGACTGGCGTAAATGGCCGTGCCTCCGGCATTGATCTCTGCTTGGTTAAGAAATTCAGCATACGCGCTGCCCGATGCCAATGCATATGCATTGAGCGGCTGCTTAAGACCTCCCGATATGCTGACTTCGATGCCAGCATCCAAGGTATCTGCTCGCTTGGTTTTTACAATTAATACGCCATTGCTGCCTCGAGCTCCATACATAGCAGTGGCAGCGCCTCCTTTCAACACCGTGATCGATGCTATATCTTCAGGACTCAAGAAGGTCAGTGCATTGATTGGGGGTCCAAAGACAATACCCGATCCTGCTAGCTCATTGTCGTGCTGGAGTGGAAAACCATCAATTACATAAAGAGGATCGTTGCTAGCAGCCAGCGTGTGTATGCCCCTCACCTGAAGTGTATTGGCAGCTCCTGGTTGGCCATTGTTTTGTATCAAGCTAAGTCCAGCAATGCGACCTTGCAGCATCGCATCAAAGGAATTTTCGAGACCAGATGATTCATTGATCGATTGCGTGGCTCCCCTACTTTGATACTGATCCAGCGGCTCTTCAACGCTGGTTTTTACGGTGGACCTGATGGCTGAGGTGTCTGGTAGGGGCAATACTGGTTCTTGAGCCGGTAGATCATCGTACCGGGCAATAAGCAAGGCCAACAGGAAAAATACATATTTGTTCAAACGTACCATCTAGTACCCTGGGTTTTGTGTGAGGTTACTATTGATGTCTATCTCCCGCTGAGGTATCGCAAACAATTTGTACTTGTCTTCATCGACAGTGACATGCGGCTTGGCTGATTCCACCCTTTCTTTAAGGCGACCTTGCCTCACAAGATCAAACCAGCGATGCCCTTCCCACACCATCTCCCGTCTTCTTTCCAACCACACTGCTGATTGAAATTCGGCTTGATTTAGAGACTCCAGATCTGGCAGGATATCACGCTCCTCCCCATCTGCAAATCGGGCTCTCCGGCGGACTCTATTGACCGCCTCATACGCCTCGACTGTTGGACCACCATTGGCCTCGTTGACTGCTTCAGCAAAAATCAACAGGACTTCAGGGTATCTCACATTAAAAAAGTCATTGCCACCACTGCTTGCCGTGGGTTCTGCTGCCTGGTCCCAATACTTAAAGATATGTGGATCAAAGTTGAGGACGGTGCCATCGCTCTCAGTAAAAGTGGTAGCAAAAGTTACCTCCCGGCGCCGATCTAGTTCGTCAAAAGCACGGTAAACATCGAGGGTTGGAATTTCCCACGAATTGGAGTTGCGATTTAATGCCAAAGGAAGAGCCCTGACATTAAATTGACTAGTCTCCCAAATCGCATCGTTGTTGAATGTGAAGTTAGTTGCAAAAACAACTTCAGCGCTATTGTTATTGGCAATCTTAAAAACATCGGCATAGTCAGGCAGCATCTCATAGACACCCAATTTCATCACTTGATTGGCGTGTTCGCTCGCTAAATTCCACTCACCCATGGTGAGATACACCCTCGCTAGGTAAGCAGATGCAGCCCCGGTGGTAGCTCTCCCAATATCTGCACCACTGTAAGACACTGGCAAGCTGGTCATTGCCATTTTTAGATCGATCAATATTTGCTGATAAATTTCCTCCGCGGAAGTTCGGACCGCCGTAAGCACACTGAGGTCCTTGGTGGGCTCCAAGGGCATGGGCACGTCTCCAAACATTCGCACCAGGTCAAAATACATGATCCCCCTGATGAAATGCAACTCTCCCAAAAAGCGGGACTTCAAGTCCTCATCCATGTCGATATCGGGTATCCGAGTGATTCCGATATTTGCCACATTGACGGTCTTATACAGATCCTGCCACACATCCAATACTAGCGCATTGTTGGCGTCGTGCCTAAACTCGGAAAGTTGCACTTCATTCGGATCTGGGATCCCTGCCATACCTTCATCAGAGGCAAGCGCTTGGACTACCCAATAGTTATTAAAGTAAACCCCACCAAAGCCGGAGTTTGAAGTGCCCCCACCCAGGTGATCATAGGCCGCATTGACCGCGAGCAATGCATCACTGGCGGATGTATAAAAAATCTTATTGGTCAGCAGGCTCTTGGGATTTTCTTCCAGGGCATTTTCGCAATTGAATCCGATCATGACCAAAAGTACTAGGGCAAAAACCAGCCAATTAAATCGATCC
The DNA here is from genome assembly GCA_965223025.1 of Saprospiraceae bacterium. GTDB lineage: Bacteria > Bacteroidota > Bacteroidia > Chitinophagales > Saprospiraceae > JABDMH01. The sequence continues at coordinate 950,046 of CBDCVP010000023.1, read as the reverse complement.
ATCTGTACGTTATCTTGCATTCTCATCTACAAGCCTACATTAATGCCCATCAAATACGTTCTTGTGCTGGGGTACCCCCCCAGGTCGGCACCCATATTAGTAGCATCTTGACCGAAGTGACTCACCTCAGGATCAAAACCACTGTATGTCGTCCAGGTATAAAGATTTTTACCAGTGAAATAAATGCGTGCCGACTGTATTCCAATCTTTTGCAACCAGGTACTAGAAAACCTGTAACCCAATGTCACTGTTTTCAGTCGAAGATAAGATCCATCCTCGACCTCTGCATCAGATATAAACCTCCTTGTGAGGCCTGGATCGGCATTCACCTTGGGATATTTATTGGAAGGATTCTGAGGAGTCCACCGATTTGCGAAAAAATTAAGCGTAATATTGCTGGTTCCATTTTCACGCTCTGTCAAGAACTTATTAAAATTGACCAACTCATTTCCATATACACCTTGCACAAATACGCCAAGGTCAAAACCTTTATAGGAGAATGTGTTGTTCATTCCAAAATTGAAATCCGGTTGTGCTTCACCGATAAATGTGCGATCATTGGCACTGATTAGGCCGTCGCCATCCAGGTCTTTAAATCGGCGGTCGCCGGGCTCCAGTGGGCGTGATCCGGCAAAGGTGGGTACCGACTCTGGATCATCACCAATTTGGAAAATACCATCGGTCACTAATCCAAAAAACCTACCCACAGCTTGACCTTCCTTTAAGATGGCCCAGCTAGCCACACCAAAGAGACCAGCACTGTTGGGTATTTCATCTCTATCTGCCAGGTTAGTGATCGTGTTTTTATTCCATGCAAAATTTACTTCAGTGTCCCATGAAAAATTCCCGGTCAGATTATGTGATGAAACAGAAAATTCAAAACCCTTATTCTCAAGGTCCCCGACATTGCTAAATACGCTGCTAAATCCGGCATAAAAAGGAACGTCTGTGGAGAGCAAAAGATCGAAAGTATTTTTCACATAGTAATCTGCCGTAAATGAAATCCGACCACCAGAGGTAGACAAATCGGCACCGATGTTAAATTGCTCAGTCGACTCCCACCTCAGATCACTATTGGGAAAAACAAATGGCTCAAAGCCGATGGTCAATATATCATTGAAGGCCAAATCGACAGGTATCAGGGTCGCTTGTGACAGATAAGAACCTATGGACTCATTTCCGATGATGCCGTAGCCCAATCTGATCTTCAGAAAATCGACCAACTCCAGATCCCTAATAAAAGATTCTTCGCTGAGTACCCACCCAACCGAGGCAGAAGGAAAAAATCCCCACTTATTATTTTGACCAAACTTGGATGAACCATCGGCTCGCCCTGTGATCGTAAATAAGTACCGATCTGCATAGGAATAGTTGATCCTCGCCAATCCGGAAAGAAAGGTAAACTCAGTAAAATCTGTCCCGAGGCTCGCACCCCTGGTGATGGCATAATTGTAAAAACCCAACTGATCATTGCCAATATCGATGGCTTGCAAACTCAATGAAGAGATTTTAGACCTTTGAGCCGTAGCACCTACAACTCCCGACAATCTATGCTTCTGAAAAGTCTGAGCATAGTTGAGCGTATTTTCATTGAGTATCGTAGTACTGCTGACGGCTCCTGAGTTAGCAAAAGATTCACCTCCCGACCTACTAGAACGTGGGGTAAATTGATCTCCCCGGCTAAAAACGAAATCAACACCCAAATTCACTTGGACATTGAAGTGGTCATTGATGGTATAGATGGTAGAAAGATTATTAATGACTCTCCCTGTCTTCGAAACACTCGGAGACGCCAATAATTTCAAAAGTGGATTGGCAAATGTATTATTTACTTTCTCAGCGATGACTTCACCCTGCTTGTCAATAGACACTCCGTCTCTGAGCAGGCCCTCATCTGTCACCTCAAAGTTCTTTTGAACAAGGTCTCCCGAAGCATTTCTGACGGGCACCAAAGGACTAAATGCCAGGGCAGAGGTGATGGTCCCTCCATCAAAGGCCGCATTATCATCCGTGGTCACACGCTCACTATCGGTATAGCTAAACATCAAGCTGTTGCTCACCTTGATGCGGTCGGTAATCTTGCCATCTAGATTGGCGCGAAAATTATACCTCTTAAAATCAGATCCGACGATGATGCCATCTTGGGTGTAAAAGCCACCTGAGACGGCATACTGTAGCTTTTTACTTCCACCTTTAAATGAAAGCTCATAGTTGGACATGGGTGCCTGTCGAAAGATTTCGTCTTGCCAATCAGTACCCTCACTAAAGGCTTCAGGATTCGAATATATCCTACCTTCTCCAGCATAAAATGAGGCTTCATTGCGGAATTGCGCATATTGTTGTCCATTGAGGAGGAGATAGGGATTGCGCACTTTCTGCCACCCTTGATAAAAACTGAAATCTATACTAGACTGTCCTGCTTCACCTCTTTTGGTTGTGATCAAGATGACTCCATTGGCAGCTCTGGCTCCATAAATGGCGGCAGCGGATGCATCCTTGAGCACCTCGATAGAAGCAATATCGTTGGGATTGATGGTCGACATGGGGTTTTGCACGGTACCTTTGGCTGCTCCTGAAGAAATATTCTCAGCAGTGGTGAGAATGGGTATTCCATCGATGACATATAGGGGTTCATTGCCAGCACTGATAGAGCTTGTTCCTCTGATGCGAATGGTGGTACCCGATCCAGGTTCTCCAGAATTTTGCTGCACAAATACTCCTGCAGCTCGACCCTGCAAGGCCTGATCTGCAGAAACAGGAGCAAGGGACTCTATGGATTCGGCACCCACCGAGGTCACTGCTCCGGTCAGATCTCGTTTCTTAGCGGTGCCGTAGCCTATCACTACAACCTCTTCGAGTCCAGTGATCTGAGCAGCCAAAGACACGTCAAGTTGTGCCCTTGTCACCACCTCAATCGACTGCTGCACATATCCGATGTAGCTGAATGTAAGCACTGCATCGGCAGAAACTTGCAGCTGATACGATCCATCCAAATCTGTGGTGGTACCCTCTCCACTTGCCTCGATGACCACATTAGCACCGATCAAGGGCTCCCCCGTTTCTGCATCTGTCACCACCCCTTGGACCATTTGCACCTGCCCCCACAACATGGTACCTACCAGAGAAGTAAGGATGACACCCAGCATTCTTTGACAAGTCGGAATCATTGGAAACATTTGGTCAGGATTTGAAAGTCATTTCCGCTCACATTGCGCACAATGGTTCCTCCATTGGCATCCTGAAAGTTCACCAGCAACTCGCTAATCATATGGCCATCTGCGACGGCGTAAAACTTGGGAGGCCAAATTGTCAACTGCCATATGTCGGGCCCCACCAACTTCATTTCCGTTTTCTGTGATTGCTCACAGATGCGTGCAGTTCCTCCCGCATAAATGGCCTCAGAGCACATGAACACCTGCTCCGCACCCACCAATGCCGTCTGGTCTTCCTGGGCATCGAATATGATGGTGATCAAGTCATTGAAAGTGTAGGTTGCTAGACTGACCAACTGCCTGGGTGGAGGTCCACAAAGATCCTGAGCCTGACCACTGGCACCTGTGACTTCGAGGCATGTCTCCTCGAAAAAAAACGTCGAATTACTGTCATCGTTGAGATAACCCCATGTACCCTCTCCTAAAAAGTAACCCAACTGTGTGATCAAATTGCTGGCGCCAACTCTGGTCTTTAAGGTAATGGTCCCGGTCACAGGAGAATCCATACTGGTTCCATCAGGTGGGGTAAACTCCCCATCCGCCTTAAAGACCAACCACTCCATCTCACCATAATTACCACCAAATCCCACTCGGTCAGCAATTTGCTCAGCCCAGGGTTTCTTATTCTCAGCGTCGACTTCTTCAGGATCAATCAAACTCATCGTGCTGCTGCCAATGCTGCTCTCAAAAGAGACGGTAGTATGCGCATAGGCTTGCCAGGCCCGGGGAGCACAAAATCCAAATATGAGCAAGCTTCCATCCTTGCCAGTCACTTCCGCCTGAATGGTCACCGTAATTTCCTCCCCTACTTGAGCGCTGTTCGGTTGGTTCACCTGGACGATCTCAAAGCAACTCGATAACAAAAGTAAAACCAGGGAGCCCACTCCACTGAGCACCAGCCACACCCTTTGACGATATCGACTTACTCTGGACTTACGTTTTTTCAAATTCATATACGTAAGTATTGTCGGCACAGCCTAGTGTAAAGGAAAGTTTAAAGGTCTTATTCGCTGAAATCGGTGGTGCATCAAAATTGATGGCACGTCTCTGATTTGGATTCGAAAAAATGAGCTGTGTTGGGTAGGCTAGATCATCATATGTCCACTCTCCATCGATGATTACTGGAAAAGGAGCCTGCCCGGTCTCCAATCGATAGCTTGTGGGTTGGTTGGTCATGTCGAGGGTTAAGGTGATTTGACCAAAATCAAAAAGTTCAGAGGCTTCCTGACCATTGATCCAAGCTCTACTCACCTTCCACTGGCCCTGCAGGTCTACCGTCTGCTCAACCAATGCTCCAGGTGGAATAGTCACAGCATCATCATCGCATCCGAGCAATAATCCAACGATGCAAAGAAGGGACATTCCAGCTTGACGCATCGACATAACAGGCACCCGGCTACTGAACATAGTTATGGTAAGTACACAATATATGTAAACAAATCAACTCCAATCAAATATAGAAAAAGGTAACTACATAGGTTAATAGAATACTGGCCGGGTCATAAGTAGTGCAGCAAAGTGCAGCCAAAGCCCTCTCATTCTTATACTCCACCTCATTCACTCAAGGTCACTGTGGTGTATGTCTGTACATTTCGCGTAGTTCTGATCGTTGCTCCTGCCTCTCTTTTTGAAATCATTCCCATAAACCAGTGGCCGGTACATCCATGTTTATAAAGATCATCCCATTACATTTTGACAAAATGGGTGCAGTAGGTGACCTTGCTCCTAAAAAAGACCGTTTCACGAACTCGCTCTCAGCCCCACAGCAGGATCAAATGCCACCGGTTGACATGGTCTCCGCTCTATGAGCCAAGCGGATCAGCCTGATTTCTTCCATCACTCTCCCAGCTCTACAAATTTCGGGACTGCCTTGATCGAAAAATCTAACCACAGCCCTTCGAGAGGATTGGGCCAGACTTTGCAAAATGGTTTAGACGCAGTAGCGGCCCTGGGAGGAATGAGCGAATAAATCCACTGACCCTGGGGCATGTGGCTTTCATAAAGGGTGACTAACTGGGTGGAATGAGGTAACCACCAGGTGGGCGTCAACTTGGAGGCCGACCATGATCCCTGGTAATCGGTTCCGCTTTTCTCGTAAGTGCCATCGATGCTGCCGATACCTACCGTGCCTTTCAAATGATAGGTGACATCTCGATGCATCAGTGTCATCTTCAGACCGCGAGAGACCACCTCCACATCCGAAAACTCAAAGTCCGTATGATCAGATTGCACCTGCCATCCATTATTGACGAGAGTGAGTGTAAAAGTGCCTGCATTTTTAAAAGAAGGAATGACCAGTGTAAAATTCCAGGTTCCCTCCAAAAGCTTGTTGAGATGACTACCGAGTTGCACAGCGTAGAACAATGGCATCCTTCCAGGGACATCAGAGGTGGTCAATCGCCCATGATCATCAGGACTGGAAAAGATGGGCAGCGAATAATTCTGATCACCAGCTCGGTCCAGTGCGAAGAACGGTATTTGTGCTATCTCGTCGCCATGATCAGGTAAAGTCCTTGTCAAATATCGGCTCGTATCGGCAGTGCCATGCAACTGATAAATCGGTACTGGCATGATCAGCTCCGCTCGATCCAGATCAAGTTTGTACATCAGTTGATTATACTCGTATCTTGGGATGGAAGGCTCCTGACTGAAAAATTTAGTAAACGTGCCCTGAAAGTAAATGTGTCTACCCCCTTGGCGATCAAGGAAGGGATGGTGCACAGGATTGTAGAGAAAATGATCGTGGGAGGCTACCTTGGTGACATACACCCACGGTCCCACCGGTGTATCTGCCTCACCATACCAGATATCGGTGCTTCCAGCGATCAATACCCAAGACTGGCGAAATGGATTCCAAGAGATGGAACCACGCCCCACATCTACCTCATCTCCCGATAAGACGTCGGTGGTATGAATAAGCTTTTCGCCGGTCTCGATGAGACCATATTTCTCTAACTGTTGCAGCTCTTGATAACCCACTGACCTGGTACCTTGCTTCCAGCCATAGATCAAATTGCCCTGTTTGTCCCGATCTATTCTTGAATGTTGCGAAATATCCATTTCACCGTGCTCCAAACAGGTATAGGATTCATAGTGATCTGGCTGGATCACCTGCTCCAAATATGGCTTCACCCTCCGAAAATTAAAGGTAGAGGTCTCGTAGAAAAACTTCTGACCCGTCGTAGTGCCAGCAATGAGATGCTGACAAGTGTGGCCTTCCGGTATCCAGGAGTCTACTTCCACATATTTGCTAAATACCTCATTGTTCTCATCTAATAAGGCAATACCCCGCTCGTAGTTTCCAAACAAAGCATTGACCCTGGCATATTTTGCAGCTAGGCGATCATGTCCATCTCCATCTGTTACCGGCATCAACCAATCAAACCATACGTAGCCTTCACCTGTGAGATTGATCATAGGCCTGGTAAAACCTCGGTCATCAACGATGTACTCAAATTCGATACCATCCTCCGGATCCCAGCCTCCTGCTGAAGGTGGTGTTGACCAGGCACCGGACACCGAAAAGTTACCTTCATAGCCTCCCGGAATAAAGGAATCACCCCAAATCCAAAGAATCCTGTCCTGATAAAGCAGTCCCAGATTAGAATCTTGTCCCAGTACTCCACCCTTCAGTTGACTGTCAGCTATATTATCCTTACCGAGGCGCTGTGTATGCACATCTTTACCCGATCCCGTGATGCGATAAAGGCGTTCGGCGGCTTGGATACGGTGCATGGTCAAGGTTGTGTCTCCACCAGCCCTCAGATGACATGTGATGCCATGCTTACCATAGCGATCACGCTCATAAGAATAACCCGGACTGTTGACTTCAAAAAAGATGCGATGATCCAACAACTCAGGCTCATCGACGGCGATATACCCTTGATTGTCGGTGAAATACTTGATGGCATGTAAGGTTTTCAATTCCACCAATGGTATACCACGTTTGGTTTCACCATCTATCACCCGGATAGCAAAAGGCAGCGTTTCTACGTCGCTGGAACAATGCATCCACCCCAGCCCCACCAGCAAGATCAGTGAAAACTTGAATCCATTCGGGAAACGAGCAATGCTCATATAATGATTGATTTAAGATTAGTGGGTTTCTGCCAATCTGCAAATAAATATAAACCGAATGATCATATGCACGATCCATATAGTGCCTGTTTCTTTCTGACAACGGTCTTTGAAATGTTCCTGGCTCTTTGATTTCAAGTAAGAATGATTGATCAACTGAGATTTTCTATGCTCCATATCAAACATACATGGTGCAGGCTAAGCATCCTCCCATTTCATCAGATTCCCATGAGAATCTCTTGGGCTATTTCTCCTCTGAGCATCTAAGTGCATGGTATGTTTCGCAGGCAGATTCAAACTTTTAATAGATTCATGTACCGATCCATTATGTACATGTCTATTTGGAAGAAACTAAAAATTCTGAAAATGGTGATCAAGCCACTGTCTCCCAGGAGGTTGACATGGCCCTTTCTATTGAGAAAAAGAATGACCTTCTGCATCATGACTACCATCTTTTTGCTAGGCAGCTGCTCAGAAAAACCAGAGCGTCTGATATTTAGCAGCATGCAAAGTGATTGGACAGGCATTGACTTCGTCAATCAAATCACTATGTCAGATACCTTCAACATTTTGCACTACATGTACTTCTTTAATGGAGGCGGTGTGGGCATCGGTGATATCAATAACGACGGATTGGATGACATCTATTTTAGCGGCAATCAAACGACCAGCAAATTGTATGTAAATCAAGGCAATCTTACTTTCAAAGACGTGACCGAAGCGAGTGGAGCGGGTACAGATGGATGGAGCAGCGGTGTGTGCATGGTGGATATCAATGCAGATGGATGGTTGGATATCTACGTATGCAGAACAGGATCCAAGCTTTCAAAAAACAGGACTAATAAATTGCTCATCAATCAGGGCAACCTAACATTCGTTGACCAAGCTGCAAGTTACGGCCTGGCCGATACATCCTTTAGCACTCAAGCTGCCTTTTTTGATGCTGATAAGGATGGATACCTGGATATGTATCTGCTCAATCACCAGCGTCAATTTAATGGTGCCAATGCCCCGTTGCCAAAAAAACTCCATGGTGAGGCAGAAAACACAGATAAGCTCTACAAAAATACTGGCCGAGATTCCTTTATCGATATTTCCCAACAAGCTGGGATTACCGTGGAAGGATTCGGACTAGGCCTGGCCATTTCCGATGTGAATCAAGATGGTTGGCCGGACATCTATGTCGCCAATGATTTTGTTTCCAATGACCTTTTGTACATCAATCACAGAGATGGCACCTTCAAGAATAATATTGACTCAGCAATATTCCACCAGAGTCACAACGGCATGGGCTGTGACATCGCAGATATTAACAATGATGGCTACCCTGATATTTTTGTGGCCGACATGCTGCCAGCCTCGTACACTCGACGGAAGAAAATGGCGATGAATTCCAATCAAGATATCTTCACGCTCAGTCAAGCCTTAGATTATCAAATACAATATACCCGCAACACGCTGCAACTAAACAATCCTCTACCTCTAAACGGATCCGACCGACTTCTGTTTAGTGAAATTGGCCAGCTGGCGGGAGTAGATCGTACAGACTGGAGCTGGAGCGGATGGATGGCTGATTTGGACAATGATGGCTGGAAAGACCTTTTCATCACTAATGGGTACTTGCATGATATTACGGATCTGGATTTCATTGATTATCGAAAAAAACGCATTCGTTTTACGACCAAGGTAGAGCGGGATAGCCAATATTATCACCTGATAAAACAGATGCCCCATGTTGCTCTAGAGAATTACCTCTTTAAGAATTTAGGCCAATGCCAATTTGCCGATGTCACGCAGCCCTGGGCTGGTTTTCAAAAGAATCTATCCAATGGTGCAGCAGTTGCTGACCTAGATAATGATGGAGATCTGGATCTTGTCATCAATAATATAAATGCTGAGGCATCTCTCTATAAAAACACAACGACGGACCAGTCTGATACCAGCTCAAATTTCATACAAATAAAACTACAAGGGCCACCGACTAATCCCTTAGCCATCGGGAGTAAAGTGACTCTTTATCATCGGGGAGGCCTGCAATACTTAGAAAACCATGTGACACGCGGATATTACTCGTCGGCAGCCACCTCACTGCATTTTGGCATGGGTGAATGCGAGGTCATAGATTCTGTAAGGGTCATTTGGCCGGATGATCAAGTGAGCGTTTTCAAAAAAATATCTACCAATCAAGAAATAAGGTTAGACTACGGACGCGAGATCAGGAAAGCGTTTGCTGCGTCATCAACCCTTCCGCCATACATGACACCACTCGAGGTAAAGGGATTAGCCTATCACCATAGGGAAAATGATTTGCCTTCTTTTAAAAGCAATAGTTTATTGCATCGCAAACATAGCCACCAGGGGCCTGGTGTGGCAGTCGGCGACATCGATGGTGATGGGGATGATGACTTCTTTTTCGGCGGCTCCTCCCGACATCCTGGAAAATTACTCATTCAGCATACCAATGGTTTTGTCGAGCAATCCTTACCCACCGACATATGGCGTGATGAGACGGATGCCCTACTGCTTGACATCGATCAGGACCAAGATCTGGACCTCTACGTGGTCCATGGAGAAAGTAACCATCCAGGTGACAGCACGTATTTTCAAGATCACATATATGTGAACCAGGGATCCGGTCAGTACGTCCTCGACGAAGGTGCGCTGCCGAAAATGAATACACCCGGAGCCTGTGTGGCAGCATCAGACATAGATCTAGACGGCGATCTGGACCTTTTTGTGGGCGGAAGGCTGATTTCCGGTGGGTATCCCCACAGTCCCCAAAGCCATATTTTGGAAAACCAGAGTGGATCTTTTGTGGATGTTACAGACCAATGGAATGCATCCATCCGAAACATCGGAATGGTGACCGACGCCCTATGGACAGACTTTGATGGCGATGGATACGATGATCTCATGATTGTCGGTGAGTGGATGCCCATCTGCATTTTTCGCAATACTGGTGGATTTCTTGAGCAGATAAAGCCAATCATTGCCGGACTACCAGCATCTGGAGGTTGGTGGAACTGCCTGCATGCCAAGGACATGGATGGCGATGGAGACATAGATTATCTGCTTGGAAATCATGGCTTAAACTCCAACCTAAGGGCAACGATTGATCATCCCGTGCGCCTCAGGTACGGTGACTTTGATGGGAACGGCTCGCCGGCGTTGCTGCTTACTCATCACCAGATAGATGACCATGGGCATTGGCGTGAAGTACCCTACTTCAGAAGACGAGAACTGATGGATCACCTACCACATCTCGCCAAGACTCTTGACAGTTATGAGGCTTTTGCTCAAGCCGATATAACAGACATCGTTGGAGAGCGCGTACATCAGTGCTTGGAAGTGCAGGTTCTTGAGTCCGGTTATCTCCAAAACGGTGGATCTGGTCACTTTCTCTGGAGTCCCTTGCCGCTCCGGGCACAGGTGGCTCCCATACAAAGCTTCGAGGTTTTGGATGTGAATGGTGATGGACATTTGGATGTCCTTGCGGTGGGAAATGACCATCGGCTCGCGCATGATCTCGGGCGCCAAGATGCATTACCAGGCTTGGTGCTACAGGGTAATGGCCAAGGAGGATTTTCATTTGTGCCACTCCGTATAAGCGGCTTTGTTTTCACAGGTGATGCCCGAAAGTTGGCGACCTTTACCTACCAGGGTAAAGAAGCTATGGTCGCAACCAGGAACAATGGAAGTGCAAAATTTTGGAAAGTGCTTGACCCTTGATCACCGGCATACCTTGCTCCGAATGACAATTCTTATGACGAAGAAAAAATAACAAAAAAGCATCTTGAATTTCGATCCATCAGACATTTCGAAAAGACAGGTGGTCTTTTGGCTGACAACGGACGAGTATACGCACCAATTAATGGCGAGACAAGAGCCGTCTTGTTTTATAAGACACTTATTGATGATACCGTCAATTCTGAATTAGATTTCAGGGAATTCTGACGAATCAAATATCCTGGTTGGATGCAAGCCTTCGGGATGGAGTGCCTCTGAGACCAACCTGCAAACCCATCCGCTTTCGTGGTAACTTCCCTTTGAGCACGGTCGTTCACGACTTCTTCGGATTGTCAACCCCAGTGCATAAATCTAGCCTTCATCAGTCACTCATCTGCTGCGCGGTTCAGTAACTAAAAATGTCCATGGGACTTTTGGTTTCTGTACACAAAAATCGAAGATCGATCGGTCAGAGATATGGTTCGATCCATGTCTTTTGGATCGAACAGGGACTTACATCTGCTGAATGAATTAGTACTTGGTACTAACAGATATCGTCCCTATCTTCATACGAAACGATGCCCATGGTGGGCAAACACGTGGTAGATGAGATCAGATTTGTTATCGCTGCATCGGCTTCCTTTGATTGATGTTTGCGCCAATCCGAAAATCAAAACAACACATGAAGAAAGCTATAAATAATTTTCTACGGCCTCCAGATCTTCCCAGAAGAGAGCAACGATACCATTTTCACGCTCAGGTAGGAATCTTTCCAGATTCAATTTTCATGATTTTATCTGTCCTATTTTTACTCGCGATGGACGTTCCCACCATGCCAGTCCTGGGTGTGGTCTTTATACTAGTTCTAATTCCATTAGAGCACTACTTAATCCACAGGCGCAATTACATACTGGCACACATTATTCAAGTGATGTTTGTGGCGGGTTGGATCATCACAGGAATAATCATTTTGGGATGGGACTGCGGATTACAATACTATTGCATCTCAGCCGCCATAGGGACGCAGTTCTATATGATAGGCAATACTAATCACAAAAGAGCCATTACAATTTTCTACACTGTTTTGATTTTAAGTGCTGCGTTCTACACTGACTACAATGACGCCCTTTTTTCAATGACTCAACCATACCTCAGCTACTATCATCACTTTAACATCTTTGTGACAATGGCAATTTTTATTGAAATGACCAGCATTATTCACACTTTACAAAAATTTGAGAAAGAATCAATAAAGATAATGAAAGACTATTGCACAATATCCTACCAAAAGAAGTTGCAAAAGAACTGAGAGAAACAGGAAAAGTGAAGCCCGCTCGCTATGAAGATGTCAGCATAATGTTTTCCGATTTTAAGGGATTCACAAATATAGTTGCAACTATTCCAACAAAGAAGCTGATCAAAGAACTCAACGAAATATTTAGTCAATTTGATGACATAGTGGAATCGGAAGGAGTAGAAAAAATCCAAACGGTCGGAGATGGATACTTGGCCGCTTGCGGCTTACCCACTGTAACAGGCGACCATGCCGTGCGATGTGTCAGAGCGGCAAAAAGAATGATTCACTTTCTAAATGAGAGAAAGGAAAAAAGTGCCATCAAGTGGAAGGTAAGAATTGGGATTCATTCTGGTCCGATTTCAGCAGGTGTCATTGGAAAGAAAAAATTTACATATGATATTTTCGGAGACACCATTAACACTGCCAGCAGAATCGAATCGAATGGAGTGCCGGGAAAAATCAATGTCTCAGCATATACATATGACTTAATCAAAGATGAATTTCCAGCTGAATATAGAGGCAAACTAAATGCCAAAGGTAAAGGAGAAATAGATATGTACTTCATCAAATAAGGATCAGGGTAGCAACGAATCTAAGTCGAGCGAGGTAGTCAGAAAATGACTTCCTATGCCCTACAGAAGAAGATGTCAGTACGGGTCTCACACAACTTCAACATCTCTCGTGACTTTCCAAAGACAGATCTACATACTCATATTGCGATATTTAACGGCACAACTGCCCAGCCAAAAGATATGACTTAAACAATCAATCCAGTCCACATTCCTTACAGCAAAAAAACTCCTTTGAATTAGTTGGCGGTTCCTTTCTTATCTCGAAGCTACCAAGTCAGCCTCTACTTTGATCGGATTCAAACCTTCGGTGTGATCCGAACGCTATGGTCAGCTTCGGTCCAGTAAGCTCAAAGTAAGTCAACCTACCCCACCAACACCCTTCTCGATGCCATTCCAGCATACCGAAGCCCACTTTCTGCCGTCCACCACCCTCCTCAATATCTGATCTTACATCCTCCTCTGGTGAGGTCTGCGGGATACGATTGTGTCCTGTCAGTGGTTGGTCACACCGGAGGATTTTGTCCCACAGGAAGAATTCATACTTGGATGTGACAGATATCGTCCGTACCTTGATACGAAAACGATCACCATGCTGGGGCACCACATCGTCGATGACATCAGTATATCATCCTTCTTCGGAGCGCCATTTATCATAATGCGTTACATGACGTTAAAAACTCCACATCGATGAAAAACACGCGCAAGCTAGTGGACTTCATTGGACTTCATACAAGAAATCGGCACGATAATGTACGTCGGTGGAATCTTATCTCACATAGTCATAGGGATTATTTTTTCAGGTGCTGACCCAGATACAATTTTTGACATCTATACTTACAAAGAGGAAAGTGCATACATTCTAATCCTTCCAGGATTGGCACTTAAAATAGTATCCGACCTCATACTATACTTTTATTTGAAAGTCAAACGCAACTGGTTAAAATTAAAACTTGTAATGGTCGCATTCCTAACCATTAATGTTTTCGTATTTTTAGTGCCCATGATGCCAGAATTGGTCCAATTGGCGAAGGATTCTATTGCATCTGGCGTTATCAGTCAGGAGTTCTTAGACAAAGAACATACAGAACAAATAATAGGATAATCCAATATAATTCCTTTGCTATTGGAATTAATTTTGGGATCATTTAGACCAAAGCTAGGCAAGGAACGAAAGTAAATTAACAACAAAAAAAGCATAATGATGACAAATGACTTAACAAAGAAGTTCAGCAAAACTACAAGAGTGACCCATGGAATAACCGCTTTGTTAATCCTTGCACTTTTTCCAATGGGAAAATATATGGAAGGACTTGAAATTTCGGAAAAAATGGGGCTGGTAAAAATTCATGCAATCTTAGGGATAGTAGTTCTTATCCTTACAATCATTAGGACTATTTCCTTTTTCAAACACGAAAGACCCCCGGACTTAAGAACAGGTTCAAAATTCAATGATAAATTGGCCGTGTGGATACATAATATTTTTTATTTTCTACTCTTCGGCATAGCTATTTCAGGTTTAGCAACCATGATTATCGGTGGCTACGGAGAAGCATTACAAACAGGAAGCACTAGTGTAGTGAAAGCACATAGTGAAATACCGCCTTTAAAGCCACATGGAATTATGGCGGTCATCATGATGATATTGCTAGTCATGCATGTAGCTGGCTTTATTAAACACCTGATCATTAAGAAGGAAAACACATTGAAAAGAATTCTTTAAAAATATGACACGACACAATAAATAGAGATTCACCCGTGTCCACCGGGCGAACTTTGCATCCATTCTCCGAGACCAATAGCTAGACGGTCAATATGATAGAGCAGGAACTCTGTGCTAGTGGAAATCCGAATTCTGCTAAGATTAGTCGTTTTTAGAATAGTAATTGAGTTTGAGTAAGATGTGCATTGCATTGTTGACAATCAGCAATCTGCACTACATCATTTCGCGAATCAAGCATAAAAAAATGACTACTCTTAGATTAGATCAGAAGGTCCTGAAATTTCTCAAGTGGAGAACGCTGGACAACCATCTGTCCTCAAAGCCAAGGAATCGCTGCCGTGATTAGTCGGTTCATTTTTACGGGTCCGCCCCCCACTCTCGATCTGCCTAAGAGGTTATATAGTCATCCAAAGTGCGCTCTGTGACTGGCACAGTTTGCTTCGAATTATCACTTCAAGAAGGAGCAGGCATGGCCAAAATTTCAAGAGGCGACAAATAGCCACGATGAAAGGGCAGAAGGATGCTGGTTGCAAGAACGCCCGTCAATATGATTGTGAAAAGACTACTAGGATCTATTGTTATGCTGCTTGGACTTTCCATCTTATCCTTCGGTTGACATGATCATACTCTTCAAGAGCATCAATCGCTGCACTTAATTCGTTTATCCATCATAGATATCAGATAGTGGACAAAATGAAATACTTACTTATTTGCGCAGCATGCTTGTTGCAAGTATGTTGCAGTAAGCAGGGCTCTGAGCTCTCTAAAGTGGAAATCTTTATTGAAGCTCTAAGAGAAGGCAATACGGAGGTGGTAAAGGCTCCGGATTTCAATCATGATCATATCCCAGAGCTGTTGACATTTTGCAATGACAAGTCGGAGATTTCAAGTTTTCCCAGAAACCCACTATCATCTTTCTATATGGAAAAAGTGACGCTCGGAATGTATGTTGCATGGACCATCGAATCGATAAGATTGGCAACCATTGAAGATCCTGATTTTTATCTATTTGCTTCTTTGAATCCAAGAATCGCTAGCGAAAGTACCGGCGCAGTGCTTGATCAGGAGGTTGTCTTTCCTGCAGTGGCCACGGCATATTTTGAATGGTGGCATTCCCAGCTATCCACTGAAGAGAAATTGCAAATAAACCCTCTAGAAAAGTTAGGTTTGATCTGGAATTAGGGTTGTAAGTATCTAGGAGAACATCAGAGTTTTTCCAGCCCTACCCTATGTGACACCAAAGCTCTTTAGCACAAGGACATACGATCATGATCCTTCAATGTCATCTCACGAGGTGTTGCTGTAGCTTAAGATGCTGGACAGAAACAGTAGTTCTAAAGTAGTAGGAAGTGTCATTTTGGATGTCCCGTCTATCTGATCCCAGCCCAAGTAGCTTCTTTGGTTTATCCTGTGGAAGTCGTACTTTACTGTGACGATACATGGCTCTAATAGAATCGATGAATGACGGGAATCACCTTCAATATCTGGTCGGTGCTCATTCTGCTGGGAGCAGGGCAGGGATTTTTCCTGTCGATTTACCTTTTCGGGAAGACTGATAACCGACGTGTCAATAAGTGGCTTGCCCTTCTACTGCTTGTAATCTCGCTACATCTGCTGGAATATGCGGCTGATATTTCACAGGTGACTTTGAGATTTCCTTTCCTGATTGCTATCACGTATCCCCTACTATTTTGTATGGGACCACTCTACTATTTTTATTGTCGTTTCTTGCTGGATAAGGATTATTATATCACTGCAAAGTCATTGCTGCATTTTGTACCTACGTTGCTGGTGTTGCTCGCAATGCTCCCATTCTATCTCACACCTGCCTCAGAGAAAGTTTCCTATGTACAAGGAATGGCAGCAAACGGCACCTTAGAAATTCCTTTCGAACAACTTGTTTTCATGGCAGCACACATCCTTCAAACCATTGTCTATGTGGTGTATGCATACCAATTCGTTGGCAAAAGCGATGACGATCTGAAGAGGTCTTCATCTGATGTTTCCATGGTGAGAAAGCTGGATTGGCTTAAGAAGTTTAGCTTCTACCTGGCCATATACCTACTTCTGTATTTGGCTTTGGTGATTGTTTTGTCATTTGTCCAGTCATATCAAATCCAGATTGACTATGTCATGGTATTAATTACATCGTTTTCGCTTTACTCAATCGGGTACATTGCCATCGGCAACCCCAAGATCTTCACTGCGAAACAGGAAATGTCAAACACTCCGATCGAGCATGGTGCTGGATCTTCACGAAACGGGGATAGGTTTCCTGAACTCAAAGAAAGGCTATTGCTGTATATGGAAACCAATAAACCATATCTTAAGTGTGACCTAAAGATTTCAGAACTGGCGGACTCTCTTTCCGTTCCATATTATCAACTGTCCCAACTCATCAATGACGAACTGTCCGTTAATTTCTACGATTTCGTGAACCAATACCGTGTCGAAGCAGCCAAGAAATTGCTCATTGAAGACACACGAAACTTTAAAATCCTAGCCATTGCTTTCGAAGTTGGGTTCAATAGCAAAGCCACTTTCAACCGTGTTTTCAAAAAAGTGACCGACCATACACCTTCCGAATTCAAGGCAAAGTACTCAGATCCTCCATTGTAAGTCAAGATTTATGTGAATCTGCCTATTGAGACCACTTCCTGAGACCTGTTACACAAACATCAAGAGGTATCAACTTGCAAACTGAGACGATTTGCCCGATGCTTCACCTCATTTTTGCCATATAAAATCATAAACAACATAGATATGGCAAACTCAATCAAAGTCACCGTTACTGTAAATGCACCTGTAGAAAAGGTTTGGGACATTTTCATGAATCCTGCAAACCTGAAGCATTGGCTCACCGGATTTGTATCTATTGAACATCTGAGCGGCACCATTGGACAAGTAGGCAGCATCAGTAAAATGACATTCATAGAACATGGCCGACAACTAGAGATCATCGAAAAGGTACTGCACCTAAACTCTTTGCAACAGTATTCTTTCAGTATGCAAAGTGATACGATAGACTCACTTACTGATGTTCGCTTTGTTTCCATAGGGCAGATAACTGAGATCATTCAAGCGGTGCAGTACTCACCTAATGGGTTCTTAATGAAAATATTTATGCCTTTTTTGAAAGGAAAAATGAAAAAGCGGATGACAGATGATCTGAGCAATCTCAAAGCATTCATCGAGTCGCAATAATGAGCTCGATTCTTGCAAATTGAACATGTCCGGTGAATAAATACACTGCCCATCCGCATGCAGGCAAAATCTGCTTAGTAAGTTCGTTGCCATACACTAGCTGATCGAAGAGAGTTAAAGTAGGCTTGGGATTACTAAAATTAATTTCCTTTGCAACGATGAATGCACCTAAAGTGCACTTACAAAGATACCAAGGAGTATGAGCCACAAAGACAAAGATTTCTTTCGAGAGAACAGTCCCTTTTACTTTCCTTTGGAGGTTACCCCAAGGGATGGGCGACTGCCGATTCCAAGGGAAGACTATGAAAACAAGCCTAGTGGAGACATATTCGGCAAGATCCAGGATGCGGGTATGATGTGGAATCATGAAGATGTCAATCAATCGGAATTTCTCATCATGAGTACTGCAGGGGGATTAAAAAACGGTGACGAGACACTGGCACTGGGCATGCACTCTGGACATTTCGAATTGGGAGATGCGGCCAAAGTCGCTGCAGGCGCTTTCAAGAACCACTCTACCAAACCTTATTATGTGTCGGTCTCAGATCCTTGTGATGGACGTACGCAGGGTACTACCGGCATGATGAATTCATTGGCTTATCGCAATCATGCCGCCACAGTTTTGGGAGACTTGAGACGCTCTCTACCCAATCGCAAAGGTATCATGGGCATCGCTACTTGTGACAAAGGCCTTCCTGCCATGATGATGGCATTGGCCAACGAACCTGGTTTACCCACGATTATCATGCCCGGTGGTGTGACACTTATCGCCAGAGGAATCAAGGATTTGGGTTCGGTACAATCGTTACCCTCGCTTGTTTCTCATAAAGAAATATCGTTGGATGAGGCCCAATCCCATGGTTGTGCTGCTTGTGGGACGCCGGGTGGAGGTTGTCATTTTTTGGGCACAGCTGCCGCATCTCAAGTCGTAGCAGAGGCCTTAGGCTTGGCATTGCCCCATTCTGCACTGGCACCTTCCGGAGGCAAGATTTGGTATGCCCTGGCCGAGGATACGGCCATTGCACTGATCAATCTGGCAAAAAAAAATATACATACCAATCAGATCATCACAGAAGATTCCGTGTACAATGCTATGGTGGTGCATGCGGCTTTTGGTGGCTCAACTAACCTCTTACTGCATATCCCAGCCATAGCACATGCAGCAGGCCTACCCATGCCTACTCGAGATAAATGGGAGCAAATCAATCGGCTGACGCCAAGACTTGTCAATGTGCTACCAGCCGGTAAGTACTCCACCGCACATGTTTATGCTGCCGGAGGGGTACCGGAGGTCATGACACATTTGCGCAAATTAGGTCTACTAAAAGAAGACTGCCTCACGGTCACCGGCCAAACCGTGGGTGAGAATTTGGATGTCTGGGAGCAAGGAGGTAAAATGTATCCTTGGGAAGCAGAAAATAAAAGAAATCGACGCCAGCAGGTTCGATTTAATCTCCAAGCATTTAATCCCGATGCACAACCAGATCAAGTGATACTGTCTCCTAAGCAAGCAAAGAAGACCAACATGAAAAGCACGTTGACTTTCCCTTCCGGAAATTTGGCGCCAGAGGGTTCAGTCATTAAGAGCGGTGCTATCGCACCAGAAATGATCAATGAAAATGGGGTATACTATAAAAAGGGAGTGGCTAAAGTCTTTGTTGCTGAAGCAACAGCCATCAAGGCGATAAATCGCGGAGAAGTAGAGCCAGGTCATATTATCATATTGATGGGTACGGGACCCAGTGGCACTGGAATGGAAGAAACCTTCCAAGTGACTGGCGCTCTGAAACAATTATCCTTTGGAAAAGAAATCGCCCTGATAACCGATGGACGTTTTTCTGGAGTTTCCACTGGGGCCTGCATCGGACATGTGGGACCATAGGCACTCGTAGGTGGTCCGATCGGCAAGGTGCAAGATGGAGACATCATTGAAATCAATATCGATTGCGACCATTTAAGTGGCAGTATAAATCTGGTGGCCTCTCACAGTGATCCCAATGCCGAGCTCAGCGAAGCCGATGCAGCACAACTATTGTCAAGCAGATCATCACATCCACAACTTCGGCCACACCCCGAGCTGCCTGATGACATTAAGATTTGGGCGGCGACCCAGAGCGGCATCTGGGAGGGATGCGTACAGGATGCTGATCGGATCGTAAAGATGACAAAAGCAGGAATCGAAGCTCTGAAGAAAGAAATACGATAGAAGAATAAGCGTGATCATCAAAAGAACATAGCCGCTGTGAGCTATTCGAATATTTGATGATAGACTACAGCTTATGAGACTTCGGAAACCCAAAAGAACCACAAAATCTGATCAAACACAAAGGACTATCATGCACACACAATATGTGGTTTAGCACAAATGGTTATGGCGCTTTTAAATGCGATGGAAAATCATTTACACAAATGTTCTAAAGAAGATGGGCTGATTAGTCACATTGTTAATGACGTTGTAAAAGACCGAAACGGAGACATCTGGTTTGGAACCCGGGATGGGGGGAGTGACTTTATTGAGAACGAAGCATATGAGAGCTCCTGAAGGGGTAAAAGGGAGTAGTGCTGAAAAGGAGCTTGAGGAGAGACCTATCCATCCGTTTACAATAAGGAAGGAAAGTGCACTGGAGATATCTCTGCTCCAGGGATGGTTATCAAAATCATCCCCTCTAACACCATAGAGCCAATGCCTACTATAACACCAACGATCGGCATGCCGATCGTTCAGCCTCGGGATAGGCATCGGGCTTTGGGAAAACCAGTTTGTGTGTTTTATGGCAAACGATTGCATGTTTCATCAAACCGATATGGTGTCAGGTAAAGACACTTCACATTGGCAACTAATGGGTCTAGACCGATTTTCTATTTTGTCTCTTCGCAAGAGAGTTGGCTTCAATATATATTCTATTGACCTTTGGAAATTTAGATTTTATCCTCTCTTCAACATGGGCAATCGTAGTTTCAATTTCATCCGAGCGCAATCTATCATTAAACTCTACATCAAGATTCAAGAGCACCTCGTTTGGCCCAAAATATAAGGAAAGAGGCCGATTGAATTCTAAGATATTTTTCTCCTCGCTTAAGATGGCATTGATCTGGTCGATATCCGTCTGTAGCATCCCTTCTCCTATCAATAGCCCTTTGCATTCCACAGCGAAAAACCAAGAAACAGAAATCAATAGCAACCCGATCAAGACAGACCCTAATCCATCGAAATAAACAATCCCCGTTAGTTGACCCAGCAGCAAACAAATGAAAGCTATGATCAATCCAATCAGTGCCGCTGAATCTTCAATCACTACTGCTGCCGTAGATGTATCTTTACTATCCACGAGGGCCTGATAAAAGGTTTTATCTCCCCTGGTCTCATTGAATTGTTTCAGGGCCACACTGAGCGCCCAGCCTTCAAACGCCATGGCAAAAGCCAAAACGACGTAGTTCCACACCACGTTTTCCAATACTTTCGGGTGCATGAGGTGCTCAATACCTTCATAGAGTGCTATCCCCCCACCAAGAGCAAAAATTAAAATAGCGACCACAAAGCTCCAGAAGTAAATCTCCTGCCCATATCCATAGGGATGTCCTACATCCGCTGGCTTCTGACTGCTTTTGATGCCGAAGAGCAAGAGGATCCCGTTACCCGTATCCACTAAAGAGTGAATTCCTTCAGACAACATGCTAGATGACCCTGTAAAGAAAGCAGCGACAAACTTAGCCACAGCGATCGCTGAGTTAGCTATGATTGCACCATAAATTGCGGTTTTAGATGATCCTGCCATATAGTAAAAATACTAATTTGATGGAATCATAGGCCCGTACTGAGCCGCACGCCAACCAAACCCAGGACTCACCATGTCCAAGTGCTCAGATTTTGCTCAGAACTTAGACAGCATCGGATTTTCAAAGTCTGCGCAGATATCCACAATATTTTTACACTCCTAGGATGTATCTCTCTCTTCCATTTGAATCGATGTGCTGTTGCATGTATCTGTACCAATCCATAGTGGGTACTTCCCACTTCGCTCCATACCATGAACAATATTTGACTCTGTACTTAAAACTAAACAGACTATGCACTGAAAGTGCATAGGTTTCTGAAAAAAGGTATTAGAAGGGAATTCTTATTCAATTATAAAATTATCATCCTTCAGGTCGCCCGGCTTTCTATGGTGTTCAAGATATTGTTCTACCATCTTATCAGTAATATTACCTGTGCTCCAGAATCCATATCCAATTGCCAAAAAGTGCCGGCCCCAATATTTCTTTCTAAGTTTTGGAAACTCTTCCTGAAGTCGCCGAGAACTTCTTCCCTTCAACCTCTTCACAAGATTGCTTATTGCTTTCGATGGGGGGTACTCAAGGTGGATATGCACATGATCTTTACTTACTACACCCTTCAAAATCCTCACATCCTCAGATTCACATATCTGACGAACTATATCTCTGCACCTAACTTGTACATCTCCTTCCAAAACCGAGTACCTATATTTTGTCACCCAAAATATATGCACTGTCTACCATGATACCGTATGACCGCTGTGCCTTGGACTTTTGCTCATCTCCAAACTTACAAAAGTGTGTAGCAACTAAAGTCTTGCACTGAAAGTGCATAATTTCAGCTAACGACTGAGACCAATGAAGTAAGTAGATGGACATTTTTCTGGCTTTTCCACTGAGGCATGCATCGGACATGTGGGTCCAGAGGCACTCGTAGGTGGTCCGATCGGCAAGGTGCAAGATGGAGACATCATTGAAATCAATATCGATTGCGACCATTTAAGTGGCAGTATAAATCTGGTGGCCTCTCACAGTGATCCCGATGCCGAGCTCAGGAAGCCGATGCAGCACAACTATTGTCAAGCAGATCATCACATCCACAACTTCGGCCACACCCGAAGCTGCCTGATGACATTAAGATTTGGGCGGCGACCCAGAGCAGCATCTGGGAGGGATGCGTACAGGATGCTGATCGAATCGTAAAGATGACAAAAGCAGGAATCGAAGCTCTGAAGAAAGAAAAAGCACCGATCCATAAGTAAGATCACATATCGGCGAAGCCATGTGAATAGGACGACTAACTATCTCCCAATATAGCTCATATCTCGCTATATTGGCAATAGAAAAGAGCATCAAATCACAGGTAATGAGCAATCACGGATCAATATCAATACCTTAATGAAAGATTATTTAGGTCATTTCTTATTAATATTCTTGTACTACTTCACCAATCAGGCAGAAGCCCAAACCAACTTGCTAAATGCTTTAGAATCTCCAATTATATTCAAAGGGAACGACACTACGGCATATCGTGATCCTGCAGTCTTATACCATAACAGTATTTTTCATCTATTTTTCACGCTGGTAAGAACCGAAGAAGGAAAGATCTATTCATACACAGCAGAGAGCCGTTCGGTCGATTTGAAGAATTGGAGCCCTGAGAAAATCATTACAGCTAGGGATCAATCCTTGAATTTCTCAAGTCCTGGCAATATTATCAAGTACAAAAATGAATGGATTTTAAGTCTGCAGACTTATCCTCGTCCTAATCATACGGTGGACCAAGGTGTGCGATATGGAACCAGTGATGCAAGATTATTTACCATGCGTAGCAAAGACCTGGTAAATTGGAGTAAACCTGAAATAATCAAAGTAAAAGGTCCTGATGTGAAAATTGCCAACATGAGAAGAATGATTGATCCTTATATTTTGGAAGATAAAGATGAAAAAGGGAAGTGGTGGTGCTTTTATAAGCAAAATGGCGTAAGCATGTCATACAGTTACGACTTGCAAAAATGGACATTCTATGGTAACACAAAGTCAGGTGAAAATGTATGTGTTTTGAATGAAGACAATCAGTACATCCTATTCCATTCTCCAGCAAATGGAATATCCATCAAGCGCTCTTCGGATTTAATTAACTGGAGTGACTGGGGAAGCCCCATCACTCTGGGACAAGATCACTGGGACTGGGCAAAGGGTAGAATTACGGCGGGAACAGTAGTGAACTTAAAGGAAGAGAAAGAGCTTGGCAAATACATAATTTTTTTTCATGGTTCAGGTCCTAGATCCGAGAGGGATGGAGATTTTGATAAAAATGCCTCCATTGGTATCGCCTGGAGCGATGATCTTCTCAATTGGGACTGGCCAAGAAAGAATAAATAGGTCTGACAAAAAAAACTGCGCATGAAATTCAGCATGATCCTTACAAGCATGATCTTTGCCACATTATTTTCATTGGTCATACCTCCATCACTGGCACAAGAAAAAATTAGCACAACACAATTGAACACCGAGGGCTTTTTCACGCTCGACAAAATTGACGACCATTGGTGGTTTATTGCACCAGGGGGTCAGCCCTTCTTTTCTATTGGACTAAACCACATTGATCCTGCGAGTTTGCGTTATCCGGAGAATATTCATATTTGGAAAGAGAAATACCATGCCAGTACCACTACTTGGTTAGCGCAATCAGTGAGACCCAACCTGCAACGGTGGGGGTTTAACACAATCGGCTGGGAGCAAGAAGTTACCGTAAGACAATGGCAACATTCGAGGTCGTTTACCAATGACGAAATAAAAGTATTGGATATGCCTTATTGCAGGATGCTTCCTTTCACCGAGTCACATCA
Organism: Saprospiraceae bacterium; assembly: GCA_965223025.1. Taxonomy (GTDB): domain Bacteria; phylum Bacteroidota; class Bacteroidia; order Chitinophagales; family Saprospiraceae; genus JABDMH01. The sequence goes on along the minus strand of CBDCVP010000023.1, from coordinate 925,612 downwards.
GTGGGAAAAACATACCATTCACTATGACTTCTTTAGTGAAGACTGGATCAAATGGTGCGAATATGTTGCTCGATCTTATTGTGCCGAAGTCAAAGATGATCCTAATCTCATCGGTTACTTTTTTAGCGATTGTCCCACCTGGACACATTCACGACCTCAAAACAACTGGCGAGGCCCAATGTTTGACCCGATTCAATTGGAGACTCCGCAAGGACGTGACAAACTATCTAAGATGGCAACACAGTATTATAAAACGATTCACGATGCCATCCGGAAATACGACAAGAACCATCTTATCCTGGGAGATCGCTACGAAGCAAACGCACCCATCGCCATGGAAGTGATTAATGCTGCCATGCCTTTTGTGGATGTACTGTCCTTCCAAGATTTTAGAGATCCAACTACGCACCTGGAGGAGTGGTTTATGAAAACAGGTAAGCCAGTTCTAATGGCAGATGGTGCAGGAATGTATCAAGGTGAGGGGATCTATAAACGCAACGACGGAAAATGGTATGCTAAACAAATAGAAGCCCTTTATGACAATCCTGGATGTGTAGGCTTTCATTTGTGTGGAGCCTATCAGCGCAACAAAGCCAGGGCAAGAGGTCTTTTAGATGAGTACGAACAACCCGATGTGGAAAATGTGGACATTATTCAGCATACCAACGAAAAGATCCAAGCCCGGATGCACGAGCTGATCAATGGAAGAAAAGATTGATACACATCAATCCTACTTTACACCCCTTAGGAAAGGCATGGGAGAAAGAGTATGACAAATCTGATATCAATCAACTGCGAAAGCTTCGATCTCTGCTTCTGATCAGCATCCCATCATTGCCTTTGCAAAATCCACTTCCTGTTGATGATCTGTGAAAAGTGATTTTATACCTCGGAATGGGCAAAGTGCAACAGATTCATATATATGGACTGGCACCTTCATGATATTGTGCCATTGAGATTCCACGAACGATATATGGTTAAAAGCGATCAGAACTTCTCGTACTGTTCAGATTAACTCTGCATATAATGAAATGCTAGTCCCTTATCAGGAATACGATAGCAACTCCATTAGAGTGATTTTGATTTTTAAAAAGCTGCTTTGGTATCCGCATATGGACAGATCTGCATGTTCACTACCTAGTCGCAATCTGATTAAAGCATTTTACCAGAAAATTTTGAGATCATCAAGGTATTCTATTTAATGACAAGGGACCAACTCATCTCATGTCAGCGAAAAAGAATGAACAAAGACACTAAATTTGCGTTGAAATTCTTTCAACAAATTTGCCTTCCTACAGCCATTGACAACATCCTCCGACATATTGCTTTGGGAGCAGATAAAGCTTGGTAACACCCAGGCTTTTGAATTACTGTACGAGAAGCATATTGATGAATTAATTCAGTATGGACAGAAGATATGTACGGACGATGACTTGATTCGGGATACGCTTCAACAGTTGTTCTTCGGTATCTGGGAATCCAGGTCAAGCCTCTCAATTCCCAATCACACTAGGGCTTACTTAATAAAATCCCTGAGAAATAATCTTCTGCGCACCATGAAGAAAGAACGAATCATCAGATATATCGATGTCGACCATCATCTAAGAGATGTCTTGGAGACATCAGATGCTGATGATCAAGCCCAACTTCAAGGCCTGCAACTTGCGCTACAGCAATTACCGGCCAGACAGCGAGAAGTGTTGCATCTAAGATACTTTCAGGAGATAAAGAACCAAGAGATTTCTGAAATCATGGGTATAAGTTACCAGTCGGTTTGTAACCTACTACAGCGTGCAATCAAACAGATGAGGGTGTTGATCCAGAAGGATCTATGACAAACAAAGTAACCGATCCAATGCTCACATCCTTGGATAGGTCAACAATCACCCTTTCCATAGCTTTCATCCTTTATCTTAAGGGTACCTCTGAAAACTCGTTCACGCTGCTCAGTGCTAAATTTCTAAATCGATCTTTCCAATCTATACTTCGTTATTCCTCAGCTACTTAGCTAAGGATAAGTCATTTAGGAATGCCTCGTCTACATCGAAAATGTCTCATTTTAAGCCTTATGTAGAGTTTCAGGAGGTACCCCTGATTATTTAATAATCATGACTATGGGTAGAAAAGTGTGGTTCTGCACTCTTATTAGAAAGCACGAGCAATGCATAGGAAAAAATATGAGGATTTTACCACCGAAGAATTTGCCCTTGACGACCATTTTATTGATTGGTGTCTGCATCAAAATGATATGGTCAATGCATTCTGGAAGGAGTGGATAAAAGACCATCCTAGACAGAAAGGATCAATAGAAGAGGCCCGTAAAATTGTCATTTCATTGCATCAAGCAGATGACACCTATGCTCGAACTACACTCAAAAAAGATATCTGGAGCCATCTGAGCAATCGTATTAGAAAGGAGATGTCAGAGGACCGCACCAGTACACAACCCGTTAGTATGAGAAAAGTAATGGCTGTGGCTGCGAGTTTCTTACTCGTATTCACAATCTACCAGGTATACCAGGAACATTCAACAACAGTAGAATGGACACTCCATTCCAATCGGTCCAATCGATTGGAATCTACCACATTATCCGATGGAACCCAAGTAATTCTCCACCCAAATAGTTCCATTCAATATAGTACTCTATTTGGAGATCAGAAAAGGGAAATCATTTTAAAAGGAGAAGCTTTCTTCGATGTATCTAACGATGCAACCAGCCCATTTTTTGTTTTTGCAAATAGCACCGTCACAAAAGTACTGGGAACATCTTTTCTTGTGAAAGCCTTCGAAGGTCTGCCCTCCGTGGAAGTCGAAGTGAAGTCAGGCACAGTTGAAGTGTTTGCTCATATGGCCAAGGATCAAGAAAAACCCACTTCCGTGATATTCAAGAAAGGAGAAGTGGAAATACCGAAACCAAGTTTCAAAGTAAGGCTCACTCCCAATGAGAAAATATCATATGATATCAACCAAAAAAAAATGATAAAATCAATTGTAGAAGCCCCCAAACTGTTGAAACGCAATTCATCATCACTCAAAGTAGATTTTAAGGATGATCCGGTCACCGAAGTTTTTGAGACACTTGAAGAAGCCTATGGCATCACCCTCATGTATGACTATAAGGAGTATGAACACTGCTCTATTTCTACCATATTAGATGACAGTCCACTATTCACAAAACTAGATATGATTTGTGCTGCCCTCAATCTGCACTACGAAGAAAAAGGTGCTATCATTTACATCGGTGGAAGTGGTTGCACTCAATGAAAATGGTCGATGAAATGTCACCGACCATTAGTCTAGTTAAATCATAAATCTTGACACAGGATATTTTGTTGGCCCAAAAAGAACTGTGAGCTTACTCAAGACTATTCTCTAACCACAATGCATACAAGGTATGAAAAAAACCAACGGTGCCCCAAAGAAATACTTACAACTCATTAACTCTAGGGGAGTTCCAGCAGTCCTATTTCTAATATTATTGAATGCCACCTATGTCCGAGAAAGTGCAGCTCAGACCATACTACATCACGAAATCACGCTTAGAGATTCATACGTGTCGCTCGAGGAACTCCTTATTGATATAGAAAGGTCTTCGGACGTACGATTTACTTATAGCATCCAAAAAATCGATGCAAATCAACCTGTTGAATTCGCACGAAAAACGGCTACGTTGGCCAGGGTTTTAGATCAATTACTCGGACCACTAGCCATTAAATACCAGGTTTTCAACAACCGTAACATAGTACTTAGTAAGCAAGAGCTTATGAAAGCAGTCACATCTGGAATTGCTCTTTCAGGAAACATTCGTAATCATGCTGGTGAGCCCATTCAATTTGCCAATGTAATGCTTCAAGAATCTTCTGATATCGACGACCTCATGAAAGGTGCTGTATCAGATGAACTAGGTAGGTTCTTAATAGACAAAATAGCTCCGGGGTTGCATCGCTTGACCGTCAGCTTTATTGGCTTTGAAACCATCGATACAACGCTGGACATCGCTGAAACTGTTGACTTGGGCACAATAGTCATGCATGAGGAAGTAAATACCCTGACAAATGTATCCGTAACTGCACGTCGAAGACTGATTCGCCAAGAAATAGATCGAATCATCTTGGATATTGAAAACTCCATCTTGGCTGGTCGAGGAAATGCACTTGACGTATTAGCCTCTACTCCCGGAGTTTCGGTCCAAAATGATCAAATCAATATGATAGGAAAATCAACGGTTGGGATCCTAGTAGATGACAAACTAATAAACCTTTCTCCTGAAGAAGTCGCTAACGTACTGAGAACAATCTCATCTGAAGACATTATGCGCATCGAGGTCATTTCCAATCCATCGGCTAGGTATGAAGCAGAGGGTAACTCGGGTCTGATCAATATTGTATTGAAAAAAGCTCGTAGAAACTCATGGTACGCAACCATTGGGACTGGCTACATAAAAAAGACAAAGAAAACAGGACAAATTAGTGCGAACCTGGCTTATAACAAAAGCAAATTGAGCGTCGCAAGCTCCCTATACTTTATCGATGGAAAATACTACCAAGAGCAAGATGACTATGCCTATTTTCCAGATGGGCTATGGTACACTTCTTCTCCCATTCTCTCTGACTATCGGCGAATCAATGGACGGTTGGATATATCATACCAATTGACACCAAACTGGTCCGTGGGAAGTCAAATTATGCGCAATTCGACAGACTATGTTGTCACTGACAATCCGTATACCTCTATTCACGACAATCAAACCAAGGCTCTTAGGCGGCATTTGCTGAGTACTTTTAGCCAAATGAACTGGAAGCCTAGGTTCAATTCTGTAAACCTAAATAGCACAGTGATCGTGGATACATCAGGCCGCAACGTACGAATAAACCTGGATCGTTTTAGATATAAAAATGAAGACATACGTCAATATATTGGAGAATCGATCATTCACAATCCTTATTCAAAACTACATTATGCTGGCCTAAATACCAACCTTCAAGCAGTAGAAAACTTCTCCGGTGCCATAGATGTTGACTACCCCGTGAGTTGGGGCGAGTTAGCTTTTGGAGTGAAACTAGCAAGGTCGTTGTCTACGAATGACATCTCATATTTCAACAGTGGTTTAGTCAGTGAAGAAGTGACTTCTTTGCCATTAGACGACAATGATTTTGAATATATGGAGAATTTGGAAGCGGCGTACGTGTCAGTGACGCGACCAATTAGCTCGAAAGTGAAGATTCAGCTCGGAGCAAGAGTAGAGGCCACTCAGACGAAGTCTAGGTCGGAGAATCTCCAATTGTATGAAACCAATGACTACGTAAGAGTTTTTCCCACTTTGTTTTTCAACTACAGTCCTTCAGAGCAAACATCCTATGGACTTAACTATGGGAGAAGGATTAATAGACCGTCATTTGGCGAACTGAATCCAAACATCTTCTTTATCAACCCATTTCAAACCATTGTAGGTAATGCATTTTTGCAACCTTCATATACGGACAATTTCGAACTTACCACCACCAATGGCAATCTGATGAGCAAGGTATACTATAGTCGTGAACAAGATATTTTTGCTCAAGTACCATTACCCAATAAAAATAACAACATCATCACATTCACCAATGAGAATTATGTCCATACTCGTCGATATGGATTATCGGAGTTTTTACTCATCGACAAATTGTCATGGTGGAGCAGCAGTAACAGTTTCGATATCAACTACTCGCTGTCATCATTTGATTTGGAAATGGACCATCCTGATTTGAAAGGTTTCAGTTCGAGGATGTCAACAAGCAATGATTTTGGGATAGGCAAGATCGAGGGTCTTTCGATCAATATATCCTATTCATATACATTTGGAGGTAGGAACTATATTTTCAATACTGGGAAGGCCTCTAATCTATCTGGTGCGATTCGGTATTTGCTGCTGGATGGAAGGCTGAAAATCAGCCTGACTGCCAATGATCTACTGAAAGATTCTGCTGAAAGGTTGGAGGCCACCGTAAACGGCGTATATCAAACCGCTCGGTACTACTACGACGCACGAACAATAAACTTCAGTTTATCATATAGCATTGGTAACAACAACATCTCTGCAAAACGCCACGACACGAGCAACAAGGAGGAGCGCAATCGAACTGGAAATTGATTTGTAATTTTTATGGCGCTACAAACCATCACAATCAAAATATGGTCTCCACATCATAGCTTTCTTCAACTTACGCAGAATACCTGATCTTCTCAAACAGATGTACCATAGAATGTAGCAGCGCTGAGGGTGTATGTAGGATCTGGTAGTGATTCTGCCCAAACATCTGAGGTAAGTAATAACGGGCCTGCGCTTCAATGGCCAGTGCATAGGCGTTGATTCTTCTCTGACTTAGCTCCCGGAGTGCTTGCTTGATATCCTGGATACCATATTTGCCCTCATAGCGGTCATAGTCATTGGGTTTTCCATCCGACAAAAGCAGCACCCACTTATTCTTGCTATTCCTTTGATCCAGCTCTGCACCGGCGTGCCTCAGCGCAGCACCGATGCGCGTGTATCCACTGGGTTGAGCTGCACCGATCTTATACCGGGCCTTTGTCCAGGTTTCCTCAAAACCCTTGAGTACACTGTATCGAGAATAGTTGCGTGTCTTGGAATAAAAGGCTGCAATGGAGAAATCAATGCTAAACTCATGGAGGATCTCTCCAAATAGGATGGACACCTGCTTCTCCACATCGATGATACGGTTACCCAATGCATAACTGTCGCTGGATAAACTAACATCCAAGAGCAATAAAATGGATAAATCTTTGCTTCTCTTCCTATTCGACAAATAGACCCTTTCAGAAGGTGTCTTTTGGGCATGCACATCTGCGTACAGATCCACGATGGCATCGAGGTCAAAACTATGGCCGTCTGTCTGCCTCCTTTGCTCCTGCCATTTGTTGTTCACATCCGTCAACTCCTTTCTCAAACCATTCAAGATCATCCGGTGATCATCGATTGTCTTGCGATAGTAGGCTTCGTCTACCTCTCCACTATACTCTGGAAAAACTTTACAGAAATCCTTCTTGTAGAGCCTTCTCTTGTAGTTCCATTCGGGGTAAGGAATACAATATTCTTCTGTATCCAATTCTTTGCTTTCTGCGACCGAGGTATTCTCAATGAATTCGGCTTGATATACACTATGCACAGGATCATCAACCCGCACGGTATGCCTCATATTTAACTCGTCGAGAGCGTCCTGATGATCTTGCAATTCATCATCGCCATCAAAATCTCTCCAGACGCCATTAAACTCCTCCGCCGTCTCGACTTTTTCAAAATTGTGATTGAGGGTATAGTCTTCTTGCTGCTTTTTATCGATTTGCAGACTGTTTATTTCCTCCACCGACTTGGCTTTAATGGTGGTAGCTGTTTCCGGTATTAATTGCGCTCTTATGGCATTAGCCATTTTTTGGTCATGGACTTCGTCTTCTGCTGGACAGGTGTTTTTCATCCATTTTCCAAAAAACCAAGTCCAGTCTATCCCGACCTTTGATGAGTGACCCAATCGATCATACATCAATCGCAAACGTTCGTACAATTCATACACTAAGGGGTAGTCGCGAGCCATCACCGCGAGTACTTTTTTCGCTGTTTCATCCGCTCGTTGCCGGGATAATTCAAGCGAGGGATCTTGATCTTCGGCAGACCAATTAAGTCGCAGTGACTGCTGGATCGATAGGTAGCAGAGCCTGTAAAAATAAAAGCCAAGATTCTGCTCGGCTGTCGAGAACAGCTGAACTGTGTGAGGGAGAAAATAATTGTCGTCTTTATAGCCGCCCTCCCTCTCGGCCGGAAATATCTCTACGGCTCGACCTGAAAAAATCCGTCCAAGCAATGTGAGTCGAGGCCGAACATCGGCCAAAAACACTTTGACTCCCTCCCGTGCATCCCTGCGAGCCCTTCTTAGCTTTAGGTACTTAACGATTCTCCCAAATAAGAGCTCATCAATATCCATCAGATCAACAAATTACAAGCATCTTCCAGGGCCTGAGTAATTTCGGGCTCATCTGATAGAGGTTCAATCACCGCCACCTTGACCGAAAGTCGCTTGGGAAGGCCACTATAAATTAGCTTTGCTGCATCGACCAGTAACCGGGTTGACACGGTTTCTGTCAGACCCATTTCCTTTAGGCTTCGCACCTTATTCCCGATATTCACCAGTTTAGCAGCCACCTCGTTGCTGACTTTTGATTCCTGCATCACAATCTCGACTTCGACATTAGAATCTGGATAACCAAATGATAGGGCGACAAAACGCTGTCGAGTAGATGGTTTCAGCTCTTTAAATCCTCTCTGATAACCTGGATTAAAGGATGCGATCAGCATGAAATCCGGCTCTGATTGCACCGTCACACCCAGTTTGTCAATATAGAGTGCCCGTCGATGGTCCGTGAGAGAATGAATAGCTACCACCACATCTGGGCGGGCCTCTGCAACTTCATCGAGATAGAGGATACAGCCATTTTTCACCGCCAAGGTCAATGGTCCATCTACCCACACCGTCTCAGCACCCTTGATGATAAATCGTCCTATGAGATCGGTTGCCGAGGTTTCTTCATGGCAACTAACCGTGATGAGTGGCAACTTGCTTTGATAGGCCATATACTCTACAAACCGGGACTTGCCAGTACCGGTAGGTCCTTTCAACAGAAGGGGCAGTTGGTTCTCCCTGGTCTTTTTAAAAATCTCGACCTCCTTTCCGATTGGACGATAAAAAGGCTCCTCTGTAATAATGTTCTCCGTGATGAGCAAAGATTTCATAGGGACCTACTTTATGAAAGTCCTCCAACCTAACATCTGGCATGCCCCCTCAAGCCAAAGCTTCATCATTCGGCTTTCCATATCTTATGAACTCGTAGATAAAGAGGCCAACACCCACTGTAAATAGTGTGGCACAAAGTACCAAGACCAAGAAGTGTACCTGAATTTCCGTCTGGACATCCCCAAATTCAACACCCATGATCCGCTCCATGTACACTTGGGCAACACCTGCAGCCGCAAATGCCGTGGTCATGCCAATCATGCCAATATTGGACAGCCAAAAAGCATAGGTGCCTCGCGCCGAATCATACAACTTTCGACCGGTCAGATTGGGCATCGTATAACTGACGATGGCTAATACGATCATTCCGTAGGCACCCCAGAAGGCCAAGTGGCCATGCATAGCTGTAACTAAGGTACCATGGGTATAGAGATTGACCTGCGGTAAAGTGTGAGCTAAGCCCAGGAGTCCCGCACCCACAAAAGAGACGATTGCGGTGCCCAATGTCCAGGTAAGCGCAATTTTGTTTGGATGCCTTTTTTCACCTTTACGGTACATCGCCACAGCAAATAAAGCCATACCCAAGAAAGCCAAAGGCTCCATCGCTGAAAATATTCCACCGATAATTAACCAGTACTTAGGTGCCCCTATGTAGTAATAATGGTGTCCCGTACCCAAAATACCTGAGATAAATGTAAGTCCCACAATCACATACAGCCATTTCTCAATCACCTCTCGGTCAACACCTGTCAATTTTATCAGTAAGAAAGCCAGGATGCCCCCCATGATCAACTCCCAAACGCCCTCAACCCAGAGATGGACTACCCACCAACGGAAAAAAGAATCCATGGTCTGATTATCAAACCAAATCATTCCTGGCAGGTAGAGTAAGGCTGCAAAAAATAATCCCATGGTCAAGACCAGTGCGGTGGTAGTACGTTTCTTACCTTTAAAGAGGGTGGCGAGAATGAGACCAAGAAACAACAGCACATTCACTACTACCAACCAATCCAAAGGTCGAGGAATTTCCAGGAACTTACGACCTTCCCAATAGTTGAAATGGTAGCCAACAATGGCAATCACACCGACGACCGCCAGTGAAATCAGCTGAATGTATGCCCACTTGACACTGACCAGCTCGTGCTCAGCCTCTTCTGGAATGATGTAGTAAGCGGCTCCCATAAAACCCGAGAGGATCCAGACCACCAACAAATTGGTATGCACAGCTCGAGCAGTGTTAAATGGAATCACCTCATGCAGGTTGTCAAAACCCATGTGCGCAAAGCCCATGATAAACCCGTATAGCAATTGCAAGGTCAGCAACAACATGGAGAGGGCAAAGAACCAGTAGGCTACTTGTTGAGATTTGTATTTCATGATCTGTAGATTTATAAGTTGGGAGTTGATTTGTACTTAGGAGGCGCAGGAAAGCCATTCAAGTCTGCTCTTCCGATCCACTCAAAAAACGACACGAGGTCTGCAGCATCTGATTCCGAAAATCCATAGGCCACCATTTTGCGACCCCGGGGGGCCCAAGGAGTTGGGGACATGAGTACGGCCTTGACAAATTCTTGGCCCCTTCGGTCTATGACCTTGGTCAATTCGGGTGCGTAATAGGCACCTTCCCCAAAAATGGTATGGCATCCCATGCAATTGTTGGACTCCCAAAGTTTCTTACCCCGGACGACCTCGGGAGTCAATGCCTCGGAGTTGGTTTGTTCTGGCACTTCACTGCTGAGCGTGTGCCATGAGAGTCCCAGGAATATCGCAAAGGAAACTACGGTGCCGCCCAAAAAGAAGATTCTAGCCTGGTTTTTAGATAACATAAGATTAGGTTTAAGATATTAGTTGAACCATCCAGTCCAATACATACATATACTTCGACTGCCAGTGCTGACGGTCACAGATACCGGTACACGTATCTGCTTCATCAATGCTCACGGCATATGAAATATGACTGTTTCGACTGCTTCAAAACATGCCATCTTCGTCAAACCTCAAATCTAAGAAAATATTTTAATCAGACAAAAATGTCCGATTAAGATTTCTGGCTAGATGTAACAACGGGCTACTAAAAGATAAATTTTGTCTTTGGTCTAATAGCGACCGTAAATCTCAAGGGCTTTAAGCATAGATTTTTCACGCTTAATAATGGGCACCATCTTCGATTCCTTATCGTCGTAGTCTGCTAACAATGCAATGACCTGGGCAGCGACATCCTGCGGCACTACCACTACACCATCATTATCTCCAACGATATAATCGCCTGGATGCACCATCACCTCTGCGCATTCCACCGGCTGCTGTTTGGACACGCTCACCATACGTCCTACAGATGTGGCTGGGCTGGTACGTCTGGCAAAAACCGGATGACCGATTTTTCGGATCTCAGTGATATCCCTGGCAGCACCATCAATGACCGTCCCCTCCAAGCCACGAGCATTTGCGGTGGTGGCCATTAGATTGCCAATACCTGCAATCTCAAGTCCATCTTCAAGAACGTATACCAACACACTTCCTGCAGGAGCTTCATCGAGGATCTGCAAGGCATAATTGGGATAATCCCGGGTGTCGTTCTTCAAGACAGGTCTTAACAAGGCTGTCCATGCCTGGCCCACGATCTTCGTTTCAAAAATGGGCTTCATATCGGCGCTCATCCATCCCCTTGCCCCTGTCACGGCCTCCACAGCATCGGCTATATTCCCGGTGCTATTGGCTGGGGCGCGGAGTGCTGCAATGACTTCATCTTTGGTCATGGTATTTTGCCCTTTCACCATGCTGGTTGATGTGATGGACAACACGAGACATAGAAAGAACAGAATGGAGGTTTTCATATTACAATATTTAAATTTTAAGAAAGCAGCTTCATCAGATGCCATTTATTCGGGCCCAAATATAGGTGGAAAATCGCGAATGGGAATATGACGTTACCCATAAAATGACCTGTGATCAGGTAATGCTCATGCCCCAAGAACCCAGCGACCCTTCAATCACATGACTGATCCTCTCAGAGCCGCCCGGATCTTCCCTGTGCAACACGACTTATGCCAAGGTGGCCTCCGGTTGCGTCAATAGCACGAAAATCAAGCTGAATAAATGATCTCTCAACCGGCTCATTCGATTTTGGTTGAACATCTTTTTAAAAGTCCCTTTTGATCAGTAGGTTCACTTGTCAGCTATAGAATCGATCATAATCAATCTATCGCTCATGGCTCATTGATACCAGGTGGTTAATTGTTGTCCTTTTTTCTGACAAAGCGAGGTACAAATGCTGGATATTGTAGATTCTATCCAAATGATCTACTTTTAAAGCATGTGGAGATGTAGGCCTATTGGGATAATACTGATCTGTTTCCTACCAGGGTGGAGCCGAGCTGAAGTTAGCTTGCCTAAGTTCTTTGCAGACCATATGGTGCTTCAGCGAGATAAAGTCATCAGGATTTGGGGCTGGGCATCACCCGATGAAAAGATAGAGGTCACCTTCGCACATGGGATGCGAAAGACGACAACTTCGAAGGATGGCCATTGGTCGGTCCTATTTCCAGAGCAGCCGGCAGGCGGACCCTTTACCTTGCAGGTGGTGGGTAAGAACAGGATGCTCCTCAATGATATCTTGATTGGTGATGTATGGTTGGCCAGCGGACAATCCAATATGCAGTGGACTATTGATCAAACATCGTATCAAGAGGTGGATACAGTGCTTCTCAAGAGGGATCACATCAGACTGTTCACCGTGGGTATCGACACGGATTACCTGCCTAGAAAAGATGTGAAGGGCGGCAGTTGGCGCAATGTGAATCCAGCTTCCATTGGCAACTTCTCGGCTGTGGCTTATCACTTCTCCCGGCACTTGCACAGGAATTTAGATATTCCGATTGGGATCATCAACTGCAGTTTGGGTGCCACGACCATTGAAACCTGGATGAGCAATGAATCCTTGATGACATTCCCACAGTTTCGCACTGATATCCAACCGATTTTAGATCTGGGGCTGAGTGCAGCGGAATTGAATGCGGCTTTCAGAAAGCAAGAGAAATCTTGGCAGGATCAAGGGTACCTGACTGGTCCTGGCATGGAGGAAGCTTGGTATTTGACCGCTACGAAAACCACTGATTGGTCATTGGCACAAGTGCCTGGCACCTGGGAAACACAGGGCTTCCCAGATCACGACGGAGCCATGTGGTACCGGAAGACTTTTGACCGGCCTGCCCACATCGAAGGTGATAGCTTCCTATTGAGACTTAGCCAGATCGATGACTATGACATCACCTGGATCAATGGCTATGAAGTAGGACGAAGCTATGGACGGCACAATCATCGCAATTATTCTGTGGCTTCACATCTACTAAGAAAACACGATAATACGATCGTCATCCGTGCATTTGATATTGGGCATGATGGAGGATTTACTACCAATGCCTTTTGGATGTCACCGATGATCAGGGGTGAGTGGTACATCAAGCCGGGCCTGGCCATAGATGCTGACAATTTCTATGCGCTACCCTCCGTCAACATCACTCCATTTTCCTCTCCGGGCGTCCTCTTTAATGCCAATATCGCTCCCCTCACAGATTTGTCTATCAAAGGGGTGATCTGGTACCAAGGAGAGTCAAATGCCGAAAGAGCTCATGAGTATGCGCCCCTCTTCCAGAGTTTGATTACTGACTGGCGCAAGCAATGGAATGACGATGCTTTGCCCTTTCTCTTTGTGCAATTGGCCAACTATGGTAAGGAGTCACCACATCCGGGTCACAGCTCATGGGCTGAGCTGCGTGAAGCTCAGGCCAAGGCCTTGCGACTCCCACATACCGGGATGGCAGTGACCATCGACATCGGCGAAGCAGATGATATTCACCCTAAAAACAAAGAAGCGGTGGGTAAGCGACTCGGTATAGCAGCTCTATCAATCGCATATCAGCAAAATGTGTGCTATGTGGGACCTACCCCAGGACATATCTCCTATAAAAAGGGAAGGGCTAGCATATCTTTTCATAACATGGGATCCGGGCTCATCACACGTAGCAAGCATGGATACATCCACGGATTTGAAATGGCCGGTCGCGACCAACAATTTCACTGGGCAAGTGCAACTATAGCTGGCGACCAGGTAGTTTTGAGCTGCCCCGAGGTCTTGAATCCCATTGCAGTGAGATACGCGTGGTCTGATAATCCAGGCGTCATCGACCTTTACAACCAAGAAGGGCTACCAGCAGCTCCCTTCAGGACAGATTCATGGCCGGGGATCACGCACGGAATCACCTATGATCACAGAAAACCAAGATTTTGAGCTATCAGTGGTTATGGTTATGGTTGTTCTGCATAGTAGCCTGTGCTGATGACGACTTTATTTCACTTGGCTCCGATGGCGACCGACTGATCGATAGCGGCATATATGATTATGACTCGTCTTCCTCGGATGCCTTCTGTGATTTCGTGCTGCTCAACCACCCTGAGCAGTGCTGGAATCCTGCGATTGCAACCTATCGAGACTGTCATTACGATCTTCTTTTTACCAGGTACGGTGGAGGTTGGACAGGTGCGGATGCTGCCTACTCCTTAGCCCTTCCCGATGGTCGGATTCTCTGGATGTTTGGCGACACATTCCTCGGCACAGTGCAGGCCGATCGCTCTAGAAAGGGCGCTCCATTCATCCGCAATAGCTTGGTCGTGCAAGATGGAGATCTACTCAGCACCCTTCATGGAGGCACCCTGAGTCAGCCAACTGCATTCGTATCTCCCACTACCGAAGGAAATTGGTATTGGCCACTTGATGCTACGGTGCACGTCGACAAAATTCAGTGGCTGCTGGGCGAATTAGGTACCAATGGTACAGGTGAGGCCTGGGACTTCGCCTATCGAGGATTTGACCTGGCGATCATGGATCCGAACACCCTGGCGATCGAATCTATTCGCACAGTCGTCGAGTCTCCAGATATTTCGTACGGATCATGCCTACTAGAAGGTGAAAACTATATCTATATCTATGGCATCAGAAGTAGCAGCCCACGGAAAATGGTGCATCTCGCAAGAGCTCCTGCGGGCAATTTGGAGGAACCCTGGACTTTTTACGACGGAAATGGCTGGATTGATAGTGAACCTCACTTTGCCATATTAAGAGATGTCTCAGATCAATTTAGTGTGATTAAATCCGCTCATAAGTATTACCTGATCACCCACCAGACGATTTTTGGGAATGAAATCTACCTGTTTGAAGCTGACCTCCCAATGGGACCTTGGACAAATAAACGCATACTCTATTGTACGCCGGAAACCTCCGGCCAGATATTTACTTACAATAGCTTTGTTCATCCGGAGCTCTCAGAATCAGGAGAACTACGAATATCATACAACATCAACAGTTTCAATTTCTTTGATATTCTGGGGGATGTAGATTTGTATCGGCCGAGATTTATTAGCGTGAAAAACTGGAAATAAACATGATCAATTTGATCCAGCACTTGCTCATAATTCCAGCATTCCTGTCATTGTTATCTGGTTGTACCCAAGGGGTAGATAGAAACCATTCGAAAATGCTGGTGTTTACCACACAACCTGCACCGGCCTGGGATCAAATATTTATTAGAAGTCACGGATGGTTTGGTGGTGATGGCATTTTCGCGATCCCAACCGTTGACCGCAAAACCCAACTAATTATTTTTAGTGATACCATGGTTGGTGAGATGGTGGATAGCACCTTACAGGAAGATTATCAGATGGTGAATAATTCGGTCGCTTTTCTTGAGGGAAAAAATCCAGCAACCAATAAGATCTCCTTCCCCATCCCAACAGATAGCCTCGGTCATGTCACTTCGGTTTTTCCTGTGTCGATTCCGGGGCATCTACCGCAAGAATACTATTGGTTAGGAGATGGCTTTCTCAATCATGACAACAACAGCATTTATATTTTTGCATACCGGGTCGTAGACCACCCCGAATGGACGGACGCACTTTTTAAATTTGAACTCTTGGGCTCGGTGCTCATCAAGATTCCTGACGGCAGTACTTTTCCATTCCGGGATCAGGTGCAGATACCTCTACCCTTTTTTAATCGGAACCCCGACAACCACATCACTTTCGGAGCTGGAGTATTTGAAAACACCAAGGACGACCAAGCATCAAATCCAGATGGCTATCTGTACATCTATGGCATACGTGATCCCGGCAAGCAGCTGATTGCCGCTCGCGTGCAACCGGAGCAGGTAGAAGCCTTTGACCAATGGGAGTTCTATCAGTACGGCAGTTGGGTCAGTGACTTCACCGCCAGCACCCCGATTGCCGCTGGAGTCTCCAATGAGCTCAGCGTAAACTTAATGCCAAATGGACAATATGGCTTGATCTTTCAAATAATGGGTATTGAACCCACGGTAGGAATTAAACTTAGTGACTCACCCGTGGGACCATTTGATTCCACCAGACACCTTTGGGACTGCTCCTCCGCCCTCGCAGAACCCGAATTCTTTGCTTACAATGCCAAAGCACATCCCAGTCTTTCAAATTCTGGAGAACTCTTGATTAGCTATAATGTCAATTCCTTCTCATTCTGGGATCAAATCGAAGCCCATCCACATTTGTACAGACCTAGATTCTTCAAGTTGATCTTTAAATCATCGCAGGAACATGAATAGTCATCTTTATTGGATCTTTCTTCTAGTTCTTACTGGCTGCACCGGATCCAGAATGTCGATAGCCACGATCCCATTGGATGCTCCTCTTGCTTATTCAGTACAACCGGCTCAAGCCTGGACAGATCTGTTTTATAGAAAATCGGGTTGGTTTGGCGCCGACGGGATTTTTTCAATTCCGCTGGATGGCAATGACCAAAATACGGGTGTCGAGAAAACACTGCTAATTTTTAGCGACACCTACATTGGTGAGGTACAGGACAGTCGGCCGATGGAGGGCAATGCTATGGTAAACAACACGGTCGCTTATCAGTATGGTACTGATCCAGATCCACCACATATTTCGTTTCATTATCACCAGGACGCAGAGGGAGCACCCATGAGTTTCTTCACTCCAAAACACTCGAGTAGTGGACAAGAGCAATTTTTTTGGCTAGGTGATGGATTTGTCAATAAATCCCTCAATAACAAGCTGTGTCTATTTGCGTATCACGTAGAAAAGACGGGTCCCAATGTATTTGATTTCATCGAGCCCGATGTCTCTCTGTTGATAATCCCAGATGCATCCCACCCTCCTTTTGAGGGTCAAGAACAAATGACCACTCCATTGCATGTCACCCTAAAGGACATTGGTGAAGGAAATCTGGGATCGGGCATCCTGGTCAATACCGCTTGGGCAGGAGCCCCCTACCCTGATGGATATGTATATGTCTACGGATGTATCGGACCGGCAAAAAACCTGGTTGCCGCTAGAGTTAGACCGAAGTACTTTGACAATTTTGCTCACTGGCGCTACTGGAACGGGAGTACATGGGGACGAGCTCCTGGTGAGATGACTTCTATCTCTCAGAGTGTGTCCAACGAATTGAGCGTCACGCCACTTCCTGACGGTCGCTATTTATTGATCTTCCAGGTACTCGGTATTTCTGATAAAGTGGGTATGCGGATAGGCACCAGTCCCATTGGTCCCTTCGGTGAAATTCAAGAGATTTGGACAACACCTGAATATGCCGAAGGACTGTTGCCCTACAATGCCAAAGCTCATCCGGCACTTTCAAAACCCGGCGAATTATTGGTGAGTTACAACACGATCACCCTTGACTTTTGGAATGACATTCAAAAGGATGCCCACATCTATCGACCAAGATTTATAAAAATAACTTTTGACTGAGCATATTAGGGATTTGACCACTTTTCTATCCGAGGATAATCGCATTGTCAAGAAAGATCAGTAGATTTCACGCTACCTGTGAAAGAGCCTATGCAGCAAAAAGCCTTACCACCATTCAGCTGTACTTACAGCCCCAACATACCCGAACTCTTGCAGCAGCTGCAGTGTACACTAGTGATCAGCACCTATCAAGCTGGTAAAGTAATTTTCATTTCAGCGAAAGACGCTAATAGTTTGATACAACTTCCACGGACCTTCAATCGGGCCATGGGGATCGCCGTACAGGATCAACGAATGGCCGTGGCAACCAGAGATGAGGTGATCGTCCTGCATAATGCACCTGGTCTAGCAAGAAATTACCCTAAGAATCCCAACAATTACGATGCCCTCTTTGCTCCTCGCGCCACCTATTATACAGGCCAAGTGGACCTGCATGACCTTGATTGGGGCACCGATGGTCTTTGGGCGGTCAATACCTCCTTTTCTTGTCTGGCAAGAATATCAGAGAATTATAGTTGGGAGCCCAAGTGGCAGCCGTCTTTCATTGACGCCCTGACTTCTGAGGATCGATGCCACCTGAATGGCATGACCATGGTGGATGGTGTGCCCAAATATGTCACTGCATTAGGAAGTGGAAATACACTTCAGTCATGGAGAAAAACATTACCTAAGGGAGGAGTTTTAATGGATGTCACTGAAAACCAAATCCTCCTCGAAAGCCTGGATATGCCTCATTCTCCCCGATGGATAGACGGACAATTATACCTGCTGCTATCAGCCATTGGAGCCCTGATTAAGGTCGATCCGGTAAATCGCACCTATCGCGAGATCAAACGAATTGATGGATTTGTGCGAGGAATGAGCTATTACAGTGATTACCTGTTCATCGGTTTTTCAAGATTGCGACAGAACTCTTCGACTTTCAAAGATCTGGCAATCGCTAAAGTCGCCACCCATGCGGGTATCTGCATACTTCATCTTCCGACTGCTGCAGTGGTAGGCGAATTAAAATATCAAACCAGTGTGGATGAAATCTTTGATGTACAAGTAGTACCGCATATGAAGAGACCTGGCATACTAAATACTGAAAGTCCAATGCATAAATACAGTTTATCGATCCCAGATGCCACCTTTTGGGCACAAGAGGCCATTGCCAACCCGAAGAAATAATGCCATACCCTTACCAATACCAATACCAATACAGCAATAAGATTGGCTTGCCCTGGGTGATCGATAAATTGCCAAAGTTTCTCTTTCCCGATCTATCGAAAAAGAAGGATCGCATCGAGAAACCCTTTTGTGGTGTGATTGCCTTACACGAAAAGACCCCTGTGGGACTCATCTTGAGCACCTTCAATCAAGATAGGACTTCAGTGAGAATTCATTCTATGCTGGTCCACCCTCAGCATCGCTGCAGAGGAATTGGCAGACAATTGGTAGCGACCCTGGAAGATCACCTCCAGAGGGAAGGAGCTCGAAAGATCGATGGTCATTTTCGCTCACATTGGAAATCCGTATCTGCCATCTATAAAATAATCGGTCAGCAGGGATGGTCAGAACCACGCGAGGATCTGATTATTGTGAAAGGTGAATCTGTAAAAGCACTCAGCGTATTTACCGCTGACACGCCTGGATTACCCGTTGGATATCGTTTTGCACCATACTCAGAGATAAGCGGCTCCGTCCGCCAGCAAATAGCACTGAAGAAAAAACAGGAGAATTGGTATCTCGATTATCTTGATCCCTTTATCAATGAGTCTACCATTTTCCAAAAAGGAAGCTTCTTCCTCAAGCAAGGTGACCACGTAGTCGGATGGCTAATCAATCACTTGATTGCCCCAGATCTAGCGGAATTTACTGCATTATTTGTCGATCCCAAACATCGGCCTTTTAAGCTAGCCTACCTGTTGATGCGCCAAGGGATCGCCGCGGTTGTCGAGCAAGGAGTGAAGCACTTTATCATCACTACCAAAGCAGACAATCCCATCATGAGCAAATATGTAGTGAGACATACTCCTGCTGCGGAACTCTTCATGACCAAGGCGCTATATAGCTCCAAGGAGCTCCCAGATAATGATATGTAGGAAAACAATGGTGGTTCACACTTTTGGTGTCATCTGGTATACTATCATTGTATGTGTAGATTTCAGAACAAGGACATGGAATGACGAGTTTTAAATTATTAGAGCTTGTGGATTTTCCTTTCTTCAATTTGTTTTCAAATATCAAAAAAGGAGGGCTAGTACAATCTAACCCTCCGATCTCAGCATATGTCAGCTCATGGAATTACTTTCTGCTATTCTTGTGCTTATTGACCCTCCTTCTAATTCCAGAAAGAAAACTTCCAATGTTATCTAATAGCAACCCAACGGATTCGACTCTCGATTTCTCAACGATGCTGTCGATTGCTTCCTCCGACAGATCTTCTTTATGCTGAATTCTATAAGCATGCAGTTCGTGCAAACTGCACCCAAGACATACCGTCTCAAATAGTCTTGGATCGACAAATGACAGTCTTCGAATCGGTGCGCCAATAGGAAACAGTTTTGCGTCAAAAACCCAATCTGGCACTGATACGATGGCGCTACTTTGACAAGCCGACTGCAGATCTCCAAGAGCATTTCTGGCGACCGTCCCTAACAGGTGGAAATATCGAATTCGCTCGTGTTTGTCCAGGTTGCGATAGTTGGGATTGTAATGCATGGTCACTTCATAGTGATGCAAAAGCCAATGCCAACCTCGAATTCTAAAACAATTTTGTTTGCTTCTCTTCGCTAGCCAATAAGCAATGTTACGGTAGTAATGCTGAATCTGGTTGTAAGCGTTGAGTGCGTCGATCTCCTCTGCATTAGGTGTATGACCACCGTCCACCATTACCTTCAAATTCTCAAATTGCTGAATATTGATGTCGAAAAAGTGATGCCAAGTAGCATCCACTAGCACCCTACCTATAGAGCTATGTTTGTGACCATCTAGGGCACAAATAACGCCGAAGTTCTGATCTCCCTGATGGTCTCTCGCGTAGGCTACGACCTCTGGTCTTATTCTACTTCCACCCACCAAGGGATACTCTTCAATAGTGTAGCCATCAAATGAAGCGGTCCAGGTAAGGTCACTTGGCACTTCACACAAACCTTCGTGCATATGATCTGGTAATCGTTTGATCGGACCGTCGGAACTACACAATACCGGATGTGGAAATTTCACAAAATGATAAAATATATGAGGCCAAAATGAGGGCACCACAAATCTGTAGCGATGCACAGGACTAATGGTTTGAGCGACCAAGTCCGATTGAGTTCCTTGGTTCCCTGCTGCTAAAGGATCTGAGTCTACGATGGTATCGTGATTATTTCCTGAGGCCAAAGGTGCAAATGGTTCGCCATTGGGGCCAGGGTTGGAGGGAATATACCAGCGCCGCATACTTTTAACCCTAGGAAGTTGCCCGCAAATGGATACGCCTAAGTCTGCATGGTCACCTGTGGCAAATACACCTCCTCCCTGGTCCATGTATTCACTTAACGCTCTAAGTTCGACACTCGACACTTGCGGTCCATTACTGACCGCAAAAATAAAAATGACATCATATTGATTGAGATCATGGCTGTTAAATCGAAAGTCTTGGACATCTGCTCCATTGGCTCCATTGTCTCTATGTGCGGTGGTAACGTCGAAGGAAGTATATGGAAGGGGTTGATCAAAAGCCTTTAGAAAAGTACTGAGACCAAATCCTCCTGCTGTAAACTTTCCCGACGCATCGGTTACGATCAAGATTTTGATCTTACAAGTTATTTTAAAAGGCCAAGGCCATGGCGTGAGATCCAGTCGATTGAGTCGATCTGCTTTTCCTCTGATGTAGTGGTCAGAGATTGTGATTTTTTGATCCTGATTCATCTTCATTTGATTTATTATTTAGAAAAGAGATTATGAATTTCCAGTGCTAGTGCTAAATAGTAGCTGGCTTCTCTAAATTGTTACCCCGTGAGACGAGTTTATTGACAGTGCAAGCGCTTTATTGACTGAATATCACAGATTCATCTGTACCTAACACTTCCGTCAGGTTAACTCATCTGAGCTTTCAACTGATCAGATCTTCCTATGATGTGATTTTGCCTAAACAAGGGTTAAATCCGACATCTTATCAGAATCACGCACCTCATTAAACCAGTCCATTTCCTGCTACTCAACTCCCATGTTCATTTTTCGAAATCTTTATTATCTTAGCTAGATACCTTTACAACTTGGCATCGCTTGATGTCATTATTTGCTTACTTTCAACATACTTTATATGAGAAAAAATGTACATACCTACCACAGGCTATTAGCGCAATTCAAACGTTATCGTCGCAAATTGGACCGAATCGATGCTGGACATTCTCGTTATACGAAGAGGGATCTGTTGATCAAACGACTTCGAGCACTGTATGTGCGCATTATGAACATAAAGACCAGATGTAGAGTAGCTTCGATGCGCATGGCGGTAGCTGCCGGCACGGTGGTAGGTCTCAGCATAGTTGTACCCTATCGGGCACATGGTCAATTCCAAATGAAAACAGACAATGTGCTAAGGCTTGCGCATGTTGAGGATGATGCTAAGCCAGCCTTTACAGATTTTGATAATGATGGCGATCAAGATCTCTTTATTGGTGGGACGCTGACCACCTTTGGTGATCCCAGTGCAAATGGTGTGGCATACTATCGCAATGATGAAGGAAAATTCTTCCGAGCCGAGTCACCATTTCCCATGGACTTAGGCATCGAAGAAGTCCTGGTAGATACGGCCCGGGTCAGTCCTGCATTTATCGATCTTGATGGAGATGGTGATCAGGATGCATTTCTTGGTCTATCAGATGGCACCATGAAGTATTACCGAAATGATGACGGCCGATATGTACTGGCCGATAGTACAGAAAATCCGTTCTATGGTATACGAATCGGCGACAGCAATGATGCCGTGCCAGTGTTTGTAGACCTAGATGGTGACGGAGACATGGATGCTGTGATTGGAAAATACACTGGAAAATTAGCCTACTATATCAATGAGGCCGGAGCCTTCACAGAAGCTGCAGAAAACCCCTTTGGAGATGTGGTCGACGTCACTCAAAATGCTGCCCCTGCCTTTGCAGACCTGGATGGAGATAGTGATATGGACCTGGTAGTGGGCAACAAGGCAGGAGAAATTGCCTATTTCATGAACAATGAAGGCGTATTTACAGTAGTCGATGCTGCCAACAGTCCTTTTGCTGATATATTAGTGGGCGACTACTCTGTCCCGGCCTTCGCGGATATAGACTCGGACGGTGACCAGGATCTCTTTGTGGGGGACTACTATGGTGACATTACCTACTTCAGAAATGACGATGGTGTGTTTAACCAAATAGAAAGAAATCAATTGGGCCTTGCTGTGCTAGATGGCAGCAATGTGCATGGATTTGTCGACATCGACCAAGATGGTGACCAAGACTTATTTTCTGGTGCATTTATTGGCACTATCGACCATTATATCAATGATGATGGCATGTTTTCCATGGCCATTAACAATCCATTAGACACAACCATCGTAAAAATTGATTATAACTCAGCACCTACTTTTGCCGATATAGATCTCGATGGAGATATGGATGCTTTTGTCGGTACTTACGATCAAGACATCCTTTATCTGCAAAATGACGAAGGTGTTTTTAGTTTGGTGACTGGAGATTCGGATCCATTTAATGGCATTGATGCTGGAGCCAATGAGGCCATCGATTTTGCTGACTTCGACGGTGATGGAGACCTGGATGCTTTGATTGGCAACAAAATAGGTCAGGTCATGTACTTTGTCAATGAGGGTGGCTCTTTTGCAGCTGCACCCGAAGATAATCCTTTTGCTGATGTGAGTTTTGAGGTTGCTGGGCAACCCAATCATCCCGTCAAACCAGCTTTGGTCGACGGAGATGGTGACGGTGACATGGATGCTTACTTTGGTACCATCGATGGTACGATCAGAGCCTTTGCCAACATGGGTGAACCCGGTCGGTCCTCTGCACCAGTATTTGTAGAACTGACAGGAGAAGACAACCCATTCAACGGAATGGATTTTGGCAGAGCAGCCACACCTACTGCAGTGGATCTAGATGGTGACCAAGATTTGGATTTGGTAGTTTCTAATGCGTTGGGTTTAACCTTCCAATTTGAGAACCTTCAATCTACCTCTGCCCGGGAATACAAGTTTTCAGCAGAGACCAAGGTGTTTCCCAATCCAACCAATGGTAGAGTGCAAATAGAAATGCCCTGGATCGAACAAGAAAGAGCCACGATCAGGATCCATACGGCTGACGGCAGACTACTTCATCAAGTGAGATCCAGAAACCATCTGGAGGTACTCAATCTGTCTCAACTGCCAGCCGGATTATATTTCCTTGAAATCACCGGAGTGCGTGGTCATGCCGTGAAGAAGGTATGGAAGCATTGATTCATTTCCATCGATGATATGATGAAAAAGGTGCATTCCCTTGGGGCATGCACCTTTTTTTCGATCTTGTACTAAATCTACCTTCGAAGAATGCTAACAATTGGAGTAGACCTGGGAGGAACCACGATAAAACTTGGATTGGTCAATGGCAGGGACATCGTCGCAACCAAGAAAATCCTCGCAGACGCAGATCTCAATTTCGCCTCTAAACTACCCGCCATCAGGTCCGCCGTGGATCAACTATTGGCTGATCATCGAATCAATCCACAACAGCTGGAGGGCATTGGTTTGGCCTTTCCCAGTGTAGTCAATAGCAAGCGTAGGAAGATCCTCTCACACTACGTAAAATTTAGCGACGCTGATAAAGTAGACCTGGTACAGTGGGCCAGGGAACATTGGTCTGTCCCTTTGGCCCTTGAGAACGATGCCCGAGCTGCCCTGGTGGGAGAATGGCAGTATGGATCGGGTCAGGGATACTCCCATGTCGTCATGATCACCCTGGGCACCGGTGTGGGTAGTGGTGTGCTTTTGGATGGCAAGTTGGTGCGTGGAGCACATCATGTGGGTGGCAATCTGGGGGGGCATACCATCATCAATCTTAACGGATCAACTTGCAATTGTGGAATCCGTGGTTGTGTGGAAAGCGAGGCATCCGGTTGGTCTGTGCATGAGAAGTTTGCCCGGGATCCACTTTATCCACAAAGTCTCCTCTCCCAACGAGGGGATATAAACTATCAAGCTGTTTTTCAGTCGGCAGCCGACGGCGATGCCTTTGCCACCAAAATCAGGGACCATAGTCGCCATGTATGGGCTGTGAATGCCCTCAATTTTGTGCATCACTTTGATCCTGAGGTGCTGATTCTCGGTGGAGGCATCATGAAAAGTGCCGATCAAATCATGCCCTATGTGCAGGATTTCATCGATGAGAATGCCTGGCAACCGGCAGGTTCCATCAAAGTAGTGGCTGCCAAAGAACACAACTATGCAGGCGTGCTAGGAATGAGTTACTTGGCTGGCCGGGAGGTCGTCAGTTAGCTTGGTGAAGGGATTCCCAGGTATCGGAGGAGGATCTGGGAGGCTTTCAAAAGTACACAACACCAATCTATGATCATGAGGTACATGGAAGACTGGATGGTCTGGGAAGCATCAGACCTAGATACCCGTTCAGCCAGGAAAATTACCTATTGGGATGATCACTACCCTACAAATCATCAAAGTATGGATGGATTAATTATCTTCAAGATGTTACGTTCATACCTCTTGCGAAACATTCTCCTGTCATCAAATACTTCCATACTGTAAATCGAATCTTATGAAAACAAAAAGTTTACTATTGTGTGCTTCTCTTCTACTGGGTTGGTGTTTTTGGGTTGGCAATGCCAGCGGTCCCGGAGCAAGACAGGGAAAGGATAGAACTGGTGGGCCCATCTCTGAAGGGTTCTGTGCTAACTGTCACAGCGGAGGTTCTTTTGGCACCGACGTCAACATTACCCTTTTGTCAGACATGGACACGATTAGTGAATATATACCAGAGACTGCCTATACCCTGAGGGTGACCATTGTTGCAGAAGGTGCTGAGGGTTACGGATTTCAGGCAGTGGCGCTTGATGCTGCCAATCAGGGCGCTGGATCCTACGGCGCACCTGGTGATGGAATCAAGGTTTCGCCTGTAGGTGGTATTGACTATGCCGAACACAGCACAAGATCAACGTCTAACACCTTTGAGATCGAGTGGACAGCTCCTGCTGCTGGAGCGGGCCCCATTGGATTTTACGCTGCTGGAAACGCTGTCAATGGCAACTCGGGGACTAGCGGGGATCTGGCAGATACCGCAAGCCTGATGATCGCGGAAGCCGTCCTATCTGGCATCACAGACCTGGCTAGTGAGATCAATATGAAAGTTGCTCCTAGCCCAGCAGTAGAATTCGTGAAAGTCAGCTGGTCTAATGAAGTCGCCCAAGTTCGAGACCTCAGAATCATCTCTGTGAGCGGTAAGACCCTACAGAAAAGTGTTGTCTCCCAAGAAATCAACAGCATGGAGATCATGGTTTCTGACTATCCCACTGGTGTTTATTTCGTGCAAGCAATATCTGATAAAGGCATACAGACCATGCGTTTCTTAAAACAATAATGCTTGCTAATTCCCTTTAAGAAATGGTTGGTTATTAGGTGGTTTTTTTTTGAAATTAGGTGTATAGTTGGTCGCGGTGGATACTGCGACCATTTCTTATTGTTTCGGGAGTTGTACTTTTTTAATGGTAGGCCTGCATTATTCTTTTATTAAGGTGCAATAACAAGGGTTGTAGATGCGCTAGGATCGAGAGACTTCGTTTCGACCAGGAGGCTGGATTGTGCTCCAATAGCCTTATCTTGGGCAGATCATCAAATAGAAAAAACATCTTGTCGCTTAAAGTCTCCCGCATTTTTCTTTGTTTCGGATCGATTCTGCTGCTTCTGCAGGGGTACAGTCAAACGGTTACCCCACGTCCCACACTTTTTGATTCGCTTTATCAATTGGACATCGAAAAAGTGCAAATTCTGGTGGATATCGACAGCATCTTGGCCAATAAGATGACCAAGGAAGAGCAAGAGGCCACGATGCGGATTAACGACAGATCTGGCACTGTTATCGAGCTGCCCCTGGATATTCAGGTGCGCAGTAAGTCCAGGCGAAGGTACTGTGACTTTCCTCCTCTGAAGTTTGATTTCAAAAAAGGTGTCTTGAAGGACATGGGTCTGGATAAGCAAGATGACTTCAAAATTGTTACACATTGCCTGGATAGCCAATATGGAATACCCACTTTATTAAAGGAGTATATGATATACCAACTCTATCGCATCATCACCCCACTTAGTCTTCGCACCATTTTATTCGACATTGACTATGTCGACGTAGGTAGCCATCATATACTGAATACTAAGGCGTTTATGCTGGAAAGTGCCGATGGTTTTGCAGCTAAACAAAATGGCACATTATGTGAATGTCTGGGCACTCCAAAAGACAGCATAGATCCATATCAATTTGAATTGGTAGCTCTCTTCCAGTACATGATCGGAAATAGTGACATGAGCTACTTGGTGGAGCGAAACATCAACTTAATACGCTGTCCCGATCGTCCAGGTCTGCTACCTGTGGCCTATGATTTTGATTTTGCTGCCATCGTCAATGCACCATATGTCCACCCTGCTGTTCAGGATAATAAATGGCTGGAGCGGTCCTATTTGGGTTTCGAGCAAAATGCAGAAATTCTTGATATGGCTAAAAAGAGGTTTATTGAGAAAAAAGAAGCCATCTTGAGTTATGTGGAAAATTTTGAAGCAATACGCCGCAGAGAGCGTAGATCCATTCTTACGTACATCAAAAACTTCTATCGCAACATCGAAAGCAAACGTTTCAGGATGCCATACGTAGAAGCCAAATAAATGTCAGATTCCACTTAAGATGCCTACAAATGCATGTGACCTGGTTGCACTCAATGCTCTTCCAGCCATTTTCTGGCGTTGATAAAGGCTTGTAGCCAGGGCGACACTTCTCCTTTTCTGTCGCTCGGATAATGGGCCCAATTCCAACTAAATATGGAACGCTCAATATGGGGCATAGTGACCAGGTGCCTTCCATCCCAACTGCTCATCATGGCAGTACTGTAATCGCTGCCATTTGGATTGGCCGGGTATGTATTGTAACCATATTTTGCTACAATGTTGTATTGATCTTCAGCTAAAGGCAACTCGAAATTGCCTTCGCCATGTGAAATCCATACACCCAATCTACTTCCCGCAAGACTTGCAAGGAAAACTGAATTGTTGTCAGGAATATTCACAGAAGTAAAACCACTTTCGTGCTTAAAAGATTTATTAAATCCCATATGCGCTTTCAGTTCATGCTCAGGATTAATTAAATCCAACTCAATAAAAAGTTGGCAACCGTTGCAGATGCCAATGGACAAAACATCCTCACGTCTAAAGAACTCCATTAATGCCCTGTTTGCTTTTTCATTGTAGGTAAAAGCACCCGCCCAGCCTTTGGCTGATCCCAACACATCGGAATTTGAAAAGCCTCCTACCGCACCCAGCATTCGCACCTGTGTCAAGTCCTCACGACCCTCGATCAAGTCGGTCATATGTACATCCCTGACTTCAAATCCCGCCAGATACAACGCATGTGCAAGCTCTCGCTCTGAGTTGCTTCCCTTTTCACGAATAACGGCAGCCAAAGGTTTAGGTCTATTAAAGGCAGATTTGTGAACTTGGTGAGCATACTTTTCTGGGAAAACGAAATGCAGCACCTGGTCCTTATAGTTCTTAAATCGAGCACTGGCCAAATCATTGGCGGTTTGTTTATCGTCCAGGAGGAAGGATGTCTCGTACCAGATATCCCTCAGTTTTTCGATGTTAAACGAATGCTGAAAGCCAAAATTGGTGACGTTTAATTCTCCTCCCTCGACTACTTTGCCAATATGGAAATACTGAATATTAGACTCATCGAGTAACTGTTCTACGTCATCATTTGCCTGAAAAATAATTCCAGCATTTTCAGCAAAAAACAATTTAATCGTATCGTTGATATTAAGCGGAGAGAGATCTATGCTTGCACCCAGATCCTGATCTGCAAAACACATTTCCAGCAGAGCGGTCAACATCCCTCCTGCAGAAATATCATGTCCAGCGGCGATCAATCCACTTTCGATAAGATTCTGCACAGTGTCGAATGCTCGTGCAAAGAAGGATGCATCGACCACATCAGGAGCTTGCTCTCCCACTCTAGCCTGGGTTTGTGCAAAAGAAGATCCTCCCAATTCAAAGGCTCCCTGTGATAGATTGATATAATAAATGTCGCCCTTATTTCTTTGCAGTACGGGCTCAATGACCTGATTAATATTTGAGCAAGCACCCACTGTAGAAACCACTACTGTGCCTGGTGCAAGCACCTCATCGTTGGGATACTTCTGTTTCATCGAGAGTGAATCTTTGCCGGTTGGCACATTGAGACCAAGCTCAATAGCAAAGTCGGAAAGCGCTTCTACTGCTGCATAGAGCCTGGCATCTTCACCCTCGTTGTTGCACGGCCACATCCAATTGGCAGAGAGGGAGACTGACTGAATGCCTTCTTCCAGTGGAGCCCAGATCAAGTTGGTAAGGGCCTCAGCCACGGCATTCCTCGATCCTATACCCGGATCAATCAATCCACTTACCGGAGCATGTCCTACAGACGTGGCTATTCCATTCACATCCGTATAATCCAGCGCCATCACTCCGCAATTATTAAGTGGAAGTTGCAAGGGTCCAGTACACTGCTGCTTGGCTACCAGCCCCCCCACACAGCGATCTACTTTATTGGTCAACCAATCCTTGCAGGCGACTGCTTCAATGCGCAAGACCTGCTCAATATACACGGCAAGATCCTCTATTCGATACGTCACTGCATCATAGGTCCTATCCACGGTTTGATCCCGCATGATCGTCTGGGGTGAACTGCCAAACATGTCAGTAAGTGCCAAGTCCATCGGCCGAACACTGGAGTTGCTGGACTGGAAAATAAACCTATCATCACCGGTCACCTGACCTACGTCATAGATCGGTGAGCGCTCTCGATGGGCTACCCGCTGGAGTAGTGAAATATCGTCCCTGGCCACCACCAATCCCATTCTCTCCTGTGATTCGTTGCCGATGATTTCCTTGGCAGACAAAGTGGGATCACCCAGGGGAAGTTTATCGATTTCAATGGTTCCACCTGTCTCCTCGACTAGTTCCGAGAGGCAATTCAAATGTCCCCCTGCTCCGTGATCATGGATAGATACGATGATATTATCTCCGCTCTCCACCAGGCTACGGATGGTGTTTGCCACCCTTTTTTGCATTTCTGGATTAGAACGCTGTACGGCATTGAGTTCAATACCCGCGCTAAACGCTCCTGTATCAGCTGAGGATACCGCAGCACCACCCATACCGATGCGGTAATTATCACCCCCTAGGATCACAATCCGATCATCTGGTTTAGGCTCATCCTTGACAGCCTGAGCTGCCCTGGCATAACCCACCCCACCAGCCAGCATAATCACTTTGTCGAAGCCCAATTTTCTCCCCCGTGCTTCATGTTCGAAAGTAAGTAGCGAACCAGAGATCAGTGGCTGCCCAAATTTGTTGCCAAAATCTGAAGCTCCATTGGAGGCCTTGATGAGAATATCAACGGGGGTTTGGTACAGCCAAGGGCGAGCCTGCATGGCTTGTTCCCACGGTCTATTCTTACTTATCCTCGGATAGGAAGTCATATATATGGCGGTGCCTGCCAGGGGTATGGAACCTCTTCCACCTGCCATGCGATCGCGTATCTCTCCACCAGATCCAGTAGCCGCACCATTAAAGGGCTCTACGGTGGTAGGGAAATTATGTGTTTCCGCTTTTAACGAGAGGACAGATTGAAATGACTCCTTTTTATAGCTGCTGGGCACGTCTGGTCTTTCAGGGGCAAACTGGTCGATGGTAGGTCCTTGCACAAAGGCGACATTGTCCTTATAGGCAGAGACTAAACCACGAGGATGGATTTTTGATGTCTTCTTGATGAGTGAAAAGAGGGACTCATTCTTGATCTGCCCATCGATGATAAACCGACCATTAAAGATCTTATGCCGGCAATGCTCGCTATTTACCTGTGAAAAACCGAACACCTCCGAATCCGTCAGCGGACGACCCATGCGATTGGCCAGGGCCTCCAAATAGGCAACCTCTTTTGCACTCAATGACAATCCTTCAGCCTCATTATACGTTGCGATGTCCACAATCTTCAAGATCGGTTCTGGCAGTACATCGATGGCAAACACCTCCTGGTCGAGACCTCGATATAATTGAGACAACATGCGATCATACTGCTGATCTTCGGAGTCGACCGCTACAAAGCGTTCGATCCGAGTGATGCCGCTGATGGCCATGTTCTGGGTGATCTCCACAGCGTTGGTACTCCAGGGAGTGATCATGGCAGCTCTGGGGCCAATAAAATGACCCGAAAGGAGCGATGTAGGGATTTGTGGTGCATCTCCGAAGAGCCAGGTCAACCTATTGAGGTAATCTTGAGATAGGTGCCTACTAGTCTGTACCGCAAAGATGGTCTTGCTGGGATTCCCAAAAAATGTGATCATATGATGTGCATGCTAAAGGAGGTGCAAAGTTTACCTTTTCGATGGTAAAAAGCGAATTATCGCTCATCATATATCGATAAATGTCATTTGTTACAGTCATGTCGCACAAAGCCAAGAAATCTGGACAGCTAAGACCGCATCAAAGTTTAGTGTACTGCCTGCGACGGAATGCATCTCTATGCACCAGGTTATCACATCTCAACAACTAGATTTCTCATTGTCCTCAGTCAGTATCCATCCAGAGGTCATATCATACAATCTCACAAAAAGTGATATTTTTGCTTCGACTCCGTAGCTCAGCTGGTAGAGCAACAGACTCTTAATCTGTGGGTCCAGGGTTCGAACCCCTGCGGGGTCACTACCTTGTGTTGTGAGCGATAACCCACCAATAACAAGGCAAACTTAGTAATTCACCCAGATCCTTTGCGACTGCCAACAAGAGTGTTGGCCGATAATGTTTGCACCACGTACTCCTGCTGATCATTGCACTTTTTCAATGATCTTGTAAAAGACATTGCAAGCAAAAACCCATTAGTAATAATAAAAGTCGTATGCTATTCATCATCCACGGTTGGCTTGACAAGTAGTGCATCAAAATCATCGGCCACTTGTTCGCCAGACACCCCATCGGCAAATTCTGCCACGATATGATGATGAGCCCGGTCTGGACTTGCTCGCCAAACATGGGTTCCATCTTCAAAAATATGAAAGTAGCCATGTTTGCGTAATTCAAAATAAGGCTCATGTCCTTTCACAGCCACATACACCGCAATTAAATCCGCGCTATGGTGCCAGGTGCGGTTCCAACTCTGAAGAAATATCTGGTAGGCTTCTGAAACTGGATTGCCTTTTTCCACCACATCTGAGAATAAGATTTTACCAGAAGGAATGGCGTTACTAAAATCCCCACCGGTCGTAAAGATGATTTGTGTCGGCCACTCGTTGGAGACGTGTACAGTAGCTTCTGGATCGGGTTTAAAGTTTCCAAACTTTCCGGGATTTTGTTCACCTGGAAAACGTCCGCCCATACAGACGTAATGTTTTACTTTTTCCCTAATCAGTTCTTTTCCGTCCAATGGAGAGTACTCATCGGGTCCGCTGTTTAGCAATTTTGACAGATTGGTCAGGTAACCCACTGTTACGATCACGACACTCTTCTCGGATTGTCGACTTAAAATCTTGCGATAAAGCTTTGTGGCATTCTGAACGCTTTCACCCAGACCGATATCCTGAGGATATGTTTCCGAAATAACTTTGGCATATTTAGAATTCCGGTAGACACCTTTGGTTTTTACACTTGCTATGGGTATATCGGGGCGGTTAAAATAGGTGTTCACCACATCGATGGTTGGAGCTGCCCACGGATTGAGACTGGAGCTTATCGTTGCCAGTATTTCACAATCACCAAGATTGGCCAAACCGTGTAACATGGCCAGAGCAGCCACATCGTCTACGTCCGATTCCATGTCTGTATCGAAGATAATTTTCACCGGTTGAGAGTAAACATCCATCACGGATAAGATGCATAGCATGAAAAATAGCACTCTCATAAGTCTGCAAAAATTATTTAATTAAATATACTAATTCGACTATTGATCATATCATCCATTGCTACTTCCCACGGGCTTCTCTATTTTAGTGATCCAACTTACTATAAGTCCTTGAAATCACTATAGCACCTTGGCAAAGTGATCATCAAGGGCAGAGCTTTCCGGTGAAAGTCCCTTATCGGCTACAATATTTCCCTGCCGGTCGATCAAATAATATCTTGGATAACTGGTGAGCTGGTAGGACTTGGTTAATATTTTTGACCAATTTTCATTGGCAAACAAGTTTACGGAAGTCAACCGGTGCGCCATGACCATTTGTGCCCAGGATTCAGCCTCTGAGTTGGTACAGACGCGAATGAACTGCATATCTGTATCAGCGTATTTCTTCACCATTTCCTTCTCGGCGGGAAAACTCTTAATACAGGGCTTACATCCGGTAAACCAAAAGGTGAGCCAAATGGGCTTTCCCGCTAATGCCTTGAGTGTGATAAAGTCCTCCTGCATAGTGACTAAGGTGAAATTATTAGCTCGCTTGCCTACAATACTGGGAGAATAGCTGAGTATGTTCTGTACAATGGAGTCAAATGCAGGTGTCAAATAGGTACGGCATCTTTGAATTAGGTCATCTGAAAAGCTAAATCGTGAGGTTTGCATCATGTGATAAAATTTCACCGCCAGCGCTTGCTTTGGCATACCTTGAAGCTGATCAATACCATTCACGATCATAGTGATTCGATGGATAGGATCAGCCTCTGCGCCCAGAGACGAGCCAGCATACAGTGAATCACGTATCAGTTTAGTTGCCACAAGATTTACATAATTTGACCTCAGATAGGTTTCTTGGTGAGCGATGGAAAACGTGTCCAGAAATCTGTGTAGATCTTCGGGGAAAGGCTCATCAATGTCCATCATGGCCCGGCGATAGAAATACGTGCTCTGGACCGCTTCCCAAAAATCAAGTTGGAGATTCTTTTTCTCATAACTGTAAAACCACCCAGGCACTACTTCCATGAAACTATCCAAGATGCCTTGGCGCTCATCGAACAGTGTACGCCATTTTGCTACCTGATCTGCCCAAGGACCACCACTATCGGACCACAGTGGCTGTTTAATGGCAAGATAGTAGGCATGCAACGTCTTCAATGTATCAGCAGATATCGAATGAATTCTTCCCAATTCACCTGCAACCGACAGTTCGACCTCTGATCCAGGCATGGCAAACACTTTATAGAACTCACCGTTTAGCGCTACCTTGATGACCTGAGGATGAATCAAGTTGTAGGTCAGGACCGTATCTACCACACCTTCGAATCTAGACCTTCGATGTTCCCTCTTCCCTGCCAGCGGTATCTCCTTCCACGAATTGAAAACCAGAGAATCCATCGGCGCATTGGTCTTAATGCTAAGTTTGAAAGGTGTGTCCTCATTAGGCAGAAGCCCAAGGTAGGGAGCGTCCTGCTGAGTTTCTCGGCAGCTTAAGTATGACACCAATATACCCACCAATACAAGTAGAAGAAATTGCCGAAGGAAACTCATCGAAATCATTTCTATGAAGATGCGAATTTAGATTTTGTTGGTGGAAATTACTTAGTAAATCCGCACTTACACGCTGGTTCATAGAGAAATAATGTGCCCTTCATCAGAAACATCTGTCAGCGGTAGGACATCTGCTGGTGGGAACGGAGCCAGAAATTTCGATCACTTCTCCTTCACGGCGAGTTGAATTTCTGCAATCGTCATATTTTTAGTCTCGGGTAAGGTGAAATATAAAATCACCAAACCAACGGCAACGGTGCTTGCATAAAAGAGGAAGGTGTTGCTGCCACCCATCGTCGCCAACTGCCAAGGAAAAAACTTTTGCACGAGATAACTCACCAGACTGGTGGTCAAGGCAAAAAAGGGTATCGCAATACCACGCAGGGCAATGGGAAACAATTCTGAAAACAACACCCACATGATGGGTCCCACTGAAAAGTGAAAGGCTGCAATAAAGCTCAAAATGCCGAAGAGCACGAGCATTGCAGGCATCTCTACTGATTTCTGCAACAATATGCTGGACTGATTTCGCATATCGTCCTCTCCTATGGCATCGACCAGGGCCTGCTTAAACTCAATATCACTACTAAATGCTACATCTATTAATGTGTTGAGTTTGTCGACATTTGGAAAATCTGTCATTTCACTAATCGCTTGCTCGGTAATGGTATATTTTGCCTGACCGAAACCATAAGCACACAAACCCAAGCTTAAAATAATCCAGGCCATGCCCCAAAGTATTAACGGCCGCCTGCCAAGTTTGTCAATCAACATTAATGAGCATATTGTAAAAACCACACTGGTCAAACCAATCCAAATCGCCTGGACGAATGCGACATCTGTACCCATGCCCAGCTGTTCGAATACGGTGGGGGCATAAAATAGTATGGCGTTAATACCGGTTGATTGCTGCGCAATCGCAATGGTCAGCGCTACGATAAAAATGATCCGCATGGGCTTTCCAAAAATCTCTTTTAATTGTGAACCCACCGACAAGTCCTCTGGGCTGTTCTCGAGGCTTGTTAACATTTCTTCAAGTTGCTGTGGAACTTCAGCGCTCGGAAATATTTTGGTCAGGGAGTCTTTAGCTTCCGATATCCTCCCCTTAAACACCAGCCAGGAAGGACTCTTGGGAATAATAAATAGTAGTCCAAACCAGAGTAGTGCAAATAAAATCTCCGAACCCAACATCCAGCGCCAAGTATGATCATCGATGCCTAGAGTAGAAACCCAAACAGCATCCAGACTGGTCAGCCTAAGAATTAAATAATTGATAAAATAAGCTGCAGACAAACCGATCACGATGTTGATCTGGGTCATAGATACCAACTTTCCTCGCCATTGCGGCGGAGCAATCTCGCCAATGTACATCGATGCCAAAGTAATGGAGCTAAATGCCAAGCCACCCAAAAAACGCGCCGCTGTTAAAGTCCAGAAAGAGGGTGCCAGCGTCGAGGTAACTGCCGAAACCAAATAAAGGAATGCAATAATCTGCAATGTCTTTTTTCTACCTAGTGCATTGCTGGCGTATCCCGCTAATGGCAACGCCAGAAAAACTCCTAATCCAGGTGCACTCACCACCGTACCCAATTGCAGATCGGTCAAACCAAATTCTTGAACCAAGTATCTGACACTCCCAGAAATCAAAGCTGCATCCAAACCAAAAACAAAACCGCCAAAGGCAACGATGCTGGCATAGGTAAAGGCATTTTTTTGGTAGTTCATCTCTCGCTATTCTGCATTTGGATTTAAAAACTACTCGCTCTGCGGATGGAGATATCATCGATGTAAAACTTGCCCGGCCTATCATGGGGCACATCTTCCTGACGAATCTCGACACTGAACCGATCATCAGGACTGGAAGCACTTAGCTTTGAGAATCTTTCTTCAATCCTCAACCACCTTCGCCGTTCTCTGCCTTCAAGCCTAATGGGGATTTCTATACCTTCGTCTTCCAGCAGTAAGTAGATTTTTCTTGTTAAGTGCCCCTGCTCTAAGTAAACCATTAAGGATACCACAAGGTCACCAGCCGGAAGGTCAACGGCTCCGCTTGGGGATAAAGCAACTACCCTCTCTATTTCTAATTTTTCACCCTTTCCAAATCCAGAAAATTCCAAACTATTCACACCGGAGGCATATTGTCCTTCATTGATCACCAAATATCTGGAGGAAGCCGAATCTATTATCCAGAATTTTTGATAATCATCGGGAACCGAACTTTCAGGCAACAAGTCTAATGGTCTTGGCTGATCCTCATACAAAATCGGTCCTTCAAAGCCGTAAAATTGGCGAGCCAACAAATTGTCGTTTGGTTTTTGCCAAACCCGCAAGTATTCAATTTCAAAATCTACAGGTAACTCTTCTTTGTGGGGTAATCCCAGCCATTTGAAAATCTCTGAATCCAGCCAGACTTCCATAGGATTGTTAAGCACCCACTCTGTTCCCAATTCATCTTGATTGACTTCATCAACCAGCTGACCATCGATGTATACTTTCAGATAATCCACTCCCCAGTCAGCTCCGTAGACATGAAAAGCATCGGCTGTCCTAAATGGCAAATGATTGTCTTTGTATTTCCAAGTCCACGTGGGTCGAGTCGCCGGAGGACTCCAGTCGTGAATGGTCGCTTTGGTACCCCTTTCTTGTATGTCCCCATTTTTATCTTTGGGTCTGCCCATTTGCTCATAAACATCCAACTCCTGTTCGTAGCCAATAGCCCAAAATGCACCGGTGATTGCTGCATTTCCCGTCTTGGACTTCACTTCCAGATAACCATTTAGAAATCGCTTTTTAGTAACCACTCCAGCAGTGGTAATGGGCAACGCCTTACCATCAAACCTTCCATACGCATCATTATTATTTCCATCTGCGTAGCTCTCATCCGCGAATGCAAAATCTGGCTCCCATTGGGTTCGCAATTTCAATTTACCATCTTCCACGATGACATTGTGTGCCGCAAACTGGGATGGCGCACGACCTTTCCAAATATAGTATTCGTCATTCTGCCCCTCGACGAACCACTTGTCAGGGTCAAGGATGGTTCCCTCAAATTCATCACTAATTTGTTGGTTGAGGACCCACCCTCCAGCATTGGTTGGATCAGAAAAGGGTGCTGGTTGGGCCTTCTTTGCAGCGCTATTTTCCGTAGTCCCTTGTGTGTTCAGGCAGCTGGTGCAACAGAAAATACCAAAGGCAAATGAACCCAGGATGAGGGGTA
Organism: Saprospiraceae bacterium; assembly: GCA_965223025.1. GTDB lineage: Bacteria > Bacteroidota > Bacteroidia > Chitinophagales > Saprospiraceae > JABDMH01. The sequence goes on along the minus strand of CBDCVP010000023.1, from coordinate 888,148 downwards.
ATCTAATGGACACTCTCATGATCTGTGTTTTTTGAATCCAATATAGCGAGCCCTGCAATGGCCGCCATAGTTTATGGGGATCTGTTTCCTAGTATCCCAGGGTAAAGGAAAAACAATCCTTGAAAGTGGTATAGATAAAACTTACCTCGTCTTTACCCTATTTTACCTCCTTCATTGGATCGAGACAAACACATGTATGGAGGAATCCGCATCAACCTGGCACAGAGGGTAGTCCTCAGCAGACATTTCTAAAACGTCTGATATGGGCGATGATGCAGTGGTTCTAAAATATCTGATACGATGACCACTATTACCTCATAGCTTTAAGCCAACGATCATCTGAGATGCAAGTACATTGTTTCTCTAAATCCTCATACTTCTTAATAGGACCATACGACAGGCATAAAGACTGACATTTCTGCCATACCACGATTGCTCCATGCAAAATAGGGCACCAGGGTTCCCCTATATTCTTTCCAATCTGGCTTTCCCACGGCAGAATATAGGTGCTCCTTATTATTCCATCTGATCAATAGATTGGCTTTTACAGTCGTAACCCCTCCAAGAAATGCGGGCTGGTGATCTATTTCCAACTGGGCATCTCCCGCAATGTACACATCTAGTATGCTGGTGCCCCTTGGTAAATCAGGTGACTCTACGCAATATACTACGGGACCCCGTTTCACAGCCACCTGGTTACGGACTTCCTCAATTCTGGGATGGCCTTGTATCAAATGTGCCTCCATTAGAAACTCTATCACGATTTCATCATCAGCTTTCCAGGTTCTTTCCAATTTGGCATAGGCCCCTGCCTTAGGCGCCACTATGGAAGATTTTCCATTAATGCTGATGGAGGATCCTTCTGCCCAATCAGGAATTCTCAACAAGATTTCAAATGGTGTAGATTTGCACTCGCCGATCACGATATGGACTTTTCCATCCCAGGGGTATTGAGTGTTTTGTGTCAGTTTTATGATCGATCCATCCTGAAGTTGGGTTGTCAATATATTTCCACCATAAAGATTAATAGAGATGCCATTCTCCGACAAACTATAGGCCCACCTCGACGACTTAGCGATGGTTCTAACTAGGTTAGGTGGACAACAAAAACATGCTAGGTAAGGCTCTCGCTGAGGAGATTCCGTGTCATTCTCATGACTTTTGTAGGTTCGGGTGTTATGCACCATCCGAAGTGGATTGGCGTAGAAATAGTCTTTTCCTTCTAGGCCGATGCCCGAAAGCGCGCTATTAAATAAAACCAACTCTACAATGTCTGCATATTTGGACTCACCCTTCAGGCTCAACATACGGTAACTAAACATAGCGTTGCATAAATTGGCACACGTCTCGTTATAGGCCGTGAGATTGGGCATCATATAGTCGTCAATGAAGCCTTCTTCTATCTTATCTCGATTTGGAGATGCTCCATAATGTGTTTGACCCACTGCCCCTGTGACATACATTTTTCGTTGTGTGACACTATCCCAGAGACGATCCAGGGCATCCATTAGGGCGATTTCTCCGGTTTCTGCAAATACGTCGGCCACACCTGCATAGAAGTACAATGCCAGGACCGCATGCCCTACTGCTTCATCAGCATCGCGAATAGCCGTTCTTTCTTGCACCATATCCCCTATCGGGTAACCTTCGGTCGTAGCATGATGGATGACTTCATACTTACCTCGACGATTGATAAATCGCTCTGCCAGAAGCAGGTATTTCTTGTTCCTGGTAATTCTAAATAGCTCTACTAAACCAATAATTTGAGTTTGGTTAAAACCAAATCGACCAAATTGCTTAGTCTCAGGGTAAAAGATGGTGTACAATAAGTCAGCATGTTTGATGGCAATATCCAAGAAATTATGCTGGCCTGTTACTTGATGGTGTAGGCATGCACTGATCAATAGATGCCCCGTATTATACATCTCATGGTACTTGCGATTTTCATACCGGTCGACTCCCTCCCGCAGTTGGATTTGGGTCTGCAAATAACCATCTGGCAGTTGGGCTTGTCCTATGATAGCTATATATTTATCCAGACGATGTAGTATTCTTTCATCCCTATTTTGTGTGAATACATAAGTCGCAGCCTCCATCCACTTATAAAAATCACCATCGTGCCAATACATTCCCTTGTGCACTCCTTCTTCCAAGCCTGCTGCTATTTTGAAATTATTGAGAGCATGCCCGATATCTCCACATAGCACGTCCTCCATATAAGGAAGCATATTCCTCTCACAAGTCTCAAACTTGTCGGCCCAAAAGCCTTTCGTCCATCGACAATGACCCACTGGGATGCACCTTAATTTGACATGAGGACTTATTGGACGTCCTGTCATTTTGATTTGTTCTGAACCGGTTCTTGAAGGCATAAACTATTGCTTTTCTATGGGCAAGTCAGCACAACTCAACGCTGCAAATCCGCATCAAAGGCTAACTATCTTTTTGTACTAAAAATGGGTCTGCCCATATCTGATCTTATCAAAGACTCATGACCTAATAGCCTTAAGCAGGTGGCAGCCACTTGGTTTTGCCAATGTTGTTGATTTTCTTTGATCTCTCCCAGTGTCGGAGTATCTGGTCCGATCACTGCCAGCCAGATGGCGTTGGATCCTGAATAAGTTTTTCCATGACTCTTCCAGGCACCTGCTTCATGACTTCCCCTTCCATGATCGGTAGTGATGACAAAGGTAGTTTTGCCTTGATAGACAGGGTCATCTTGCACCATTTGCCAAAGCTCCGCAAGCCAGCTGTCGGTCTGATGAGCGGACTTAAGATATTGATCGTAGCGTCCGTCATGGGCGAAGTCATCGGTCTCACCATAACCAATATACACCACCTTTGGGTGGTATTTTGCGATATATTCCAGGGCGTACTGATGGGTAAATACATCATGACGTACTGTAGCCCAGGGGCGGGGAATTTGCGGCTGCAAATCGTTCAAAAACTTCTCCCGTTGGCTGAGTCCGGCATGCTTGGCTTTTCGGAATCCAGCATTCACGGTAATACCACTTCGATCTTCATGGATGATAAATGGGAACACATCCCAGGAGCAAAAGGCGGCAACCCGTTGCTGAAAAAGTGGATCCTCATTTAGCAGCTCTAAAAAAGTGGTGTCGGGGTTGGCTATTTTTGCATTGGAGTGTATGGCATTGGCATTGGTCTTACCAACCAATATTTCCGCATATCCCGGATACGAAAACCAGAAGATATTGCTGCAATTCACCTTGTTTCCAAGGTTCCGATTGCCATAGATCTGCCCTTCGCGAGCAATCGTCTGCCAGACAAAGGGCATGAGTACTTTTCTTCTCTCTCCTGCGGTCTCCTGCCAGAACAGCTTTTTTAATGCTGCGGTATCCTTGACGTATTCTGCATGATTGATCAACATGGGATCGGCACCGCCAAACAATTCTTCCCACCGCAATCCATCCAGCGTAATCAGGAATAAGTTTTCCGTCTCCTGTGCCTGCGAAATCCCGATGAAGGCCAACAACGTGAAGGTCCAAGAAAATCTTTGCCATTTATGCCGCACAGTAGAAATAATTTTGAAGTCTCTCTCTTTAGTGGTCATAAAACCATACTCAATGTACAATTCTGATAAAACTTTTGAGAAAAGTCGGCTAACAACATAGATGCAGATTCACATAGTCAACCGGCATCCAATGAAGTTTCGGATTTGCACTCATTGGCCTTCGACGATAGCATTCAGGTCTGACTATTGGTCATTGACCAACAATTGTTCGCATACAGACTTGCTCAAGACCAGATTCTCATTGCCATCACACAAAACGGTCATACTATCATCAAAAGCCTCCTTAGCCGTCACCTCCATCGCTAAGCCCAGAGAAATTCCTCGCTTGTTTAGATACTGCAATAATTCAGAGGAAGATTCCCTCACCGATGTCAAGGTCACTTGATCACCAGGCATGCAGTCACTTAGTGTCTTATAGTCACGAGTTATCACATTTCCCTCCCGATCAGGAATTGGTGATCCGTGTGGATCGATATTGGGGAATCCAAGGAGTTCATCCATTCGGTCAAAAAAAGCCTGAGATTTGATGTGCTCCATCTGCTCGGCTATGGCATGCACTTCCTCCCATCCAAATTTCATTTTGTCTACCAGGTACATCTCTGTGAGGCGATGTTTTCGTAGCACCAGGGCCGCTGCCTTCTTGCCTTTCTCAGTCAATTGTAATGGCCGGTAGCGCTGGTAAATCACCAAGCCATCTTTATGCAGTTTTTTCACCATGCTATTGGTGGTGGGCTTACTGACTTTCAACACCCTACTGAGTTCGGTAGAATTGACTTTTCCATCCTCATCCGCTAAGGAGAGAAGTGCTTTGAGATAGTTTTCGACGGTTTGTGAGGCCATATCACAAAGATATTATATTCACAAAATTCCTAAAAATTAGTTAGATTTATAGAACTTTATAATTCTATGGGCCTAATTTTTAAGATAAGGGTAGTCCTAGGTGTGAGTTTGATGTTTCCCGGGCTCGCATTATCTGGTCAAACAGGCTCACTGTCTGGCACCGTGTCACATGAGGGACAACCTCTACCATATGTACATGTGGTTGTAGCCGACGCAAATATTGGCACCTTTACAGATTCTGCGGGTCAATACTTTGTGGAGGTTCTTCCTTATAAATCATACGTGGTAACGGCATCGTTGGTCGGTTTTAGATCGGTACAGAAGGTGATCGAGATAAACCGCAGTGCTAAACAAACACTTGATTTTAGCTTGGAAGAAAGCACAACTACGCTAGGCGAGGTCGTGGTATCGGCCAATCTAAAAGAAGTAGACAAACTAGACAGCCCAGTACCAGTAGAGGTTTACAGCCATCGATTCTTCTTAGCCAATCCTACCCCTTCAGTTTTTGAGTCACTGCAAAATGTGAATGGAGTACGACCTCAACTAAATTGCAATGTCTGCAACACTGGAGACATCCATATCAATGGTCTGGAGGGCCCCTATTCCATGGTTCTGATCGATGGGATGCCCATCGTAAGTGGGCTTTCTACCGTATATGGTCTGACGGGAATACCCCAATCTCTCATAGAACGTGTGGAGGTCGTCAAGGGTCCTGCATCCACTCTATATGGATCTGAAGCCGTCGGTGGGCTGATCAACATTATCACCAAAAATACATGGAAGGCTCCAACACTCTCCCTAGATGCCTTTACCACGACTTGGCAAGAGAGCAATTTTGATGTGGGTTTCAGGCGCAAGGTCAATCGGAGTGCCAGTATGTTGCTAGGAGTGAATTTCTTCACCTATCAAAATCCTATCGATCACAATGATGATGGGTTTACCGATGTTACTTTGCAAAGTAGACTCTCGGTCTTTAACAAGTGGAGTTTTGCTAGAAAGCAGGGACGGACATTTGATCTGGCTGCCCGATACATTTATGAAGATAGATGGGGAGGCCAGATGAACTGGAATCCTGCGTATAGAGGTGGTTCTGAAATCTATGCGGAGAGTATCTACACCAATCGATGGGAAACCTTTAGCACCTACCAGCTGCCTTTGAAAGCCCACATAAACCTGCAGGTCAGTGCCAATGGTCATGAACAGAACTCGGTATATGGCCAAGTGCCATTTTCGGCCAGTCAATATATTGGATTTGGTCAGCTTACGTGGTTGCCATCGATCGGTAGTACCCATAACCTCATTGCTGGGGCGGCCTATAGGTTTACCTACTATGACGACAATACAACCGCCACCGGTGGTGATAAGAATGAGCCATCACGAACCCATCTTCCTGGATTATTTGTCCAAGATGAGATTAAACTCAATCGTAAAAACCGGCTGTTGCTAGGCCTCCGATATGATAGAAATAGCCTGCACGGGAGTATTTTGACCCCTAGGGTTAACTATAAATGGAATTCGCTCAATAAGAAAAACACCTTGCGATTAAGCCTGGGAAATGGGTATCGAGTGGCCAACATATTCACTGAGGATCATGCCGCCTTGACAGGAGCCCGCACGGTGATCTTTGACGGTGAACTACTTCCTGAGAAATCTTGGAACGGGAACCTGAATTTTGTAAAAAAAATAGTGATCGGTCAGACAGTTCTAGGGATTGATGCCAGTGCATTTTACACCTATTTCCACAACCGCATCGTGCCCGATTACGATACAGATCCCAACAAGATCTTCTATGGAAATCTGGAAGGATCAGCTGTTTCACAAGGAATTTCTCTCAACATCGATGTACTGACCGGCAGCAACCTAAAGGTGTTGACAGGTGCTACCCTAATGGATGTCAAAGTGACCGATGATGGCATAACCAGGCGTCAGATTCTAACGGAGAAATTCTCAGGTGTCTGGAATATATCTTACCAACTCAAACGACCAGACATTTCCATTGACTATACCGGCAACCTCTATAGTCCTATGCGACTGCCTACACTTGGTGAAGGGGATCAAAGACCCCATTTTTCTCCCTGGTGGAGCATACAAAACATACAGATCACGAGGCGATTGGGCCCTTACTGGGAAATCTATGGGGGCGTGAAAAACTTGTTGAACTTTACTCCGCCGGCAAACAGCATAGCTCGACCTTTTGATCCCTTTGACAAGCAGGTATCTTTTGATGAAAGTGGCCGAGTGATTCCTACCACCAACAATCCACAGGGCTTGACCTTTGACCCATCTTATGTTTTTGCACCCAATCAAGGCACAAGAGGATTTCTGGGCATCAGATATATTCTACCCTAAATATGTCAGCCAGACATACTTAGAATTGTCCTTTCCCATCAAGGTTTTAGAGCGAGATTTCAACTCATACCCTCAGCAATATTCTGGTACCTTTGGTTTATGCAAACCACTTTAAAAGTCTTATACCTTCCCTTGTTCTTATTAATATATGGTTGTGGGGAAAAGAATAACGTAACACCAGACATGGAGGACTTAGCAAAGGCCTACGTTAAACTCGTTCTTAAAATAGGTCACTACGATGGAGATTTTGTCGATGCCTATTATGGTCCGGACTCACTCAAACCTGATACCTCCCACCTGCCTCGGACATTCCCAGTGGACCAACTTCTGTCGGCTTGTTCACTACTTATGGAGCAATGGTCCCAATTGGATGTGGGTGATGACAGCCCACTTCTTCTCCGACGGCATAGTGTGATGCTCAAACAATTGACTGCAATAAAAACTAAGGTGCAAATGATGGGAGGCCTAGCGTTGAGCTTTGATCAAGAAGCAGAGTTGTTGTATGATGCAGCACCCCCGCACTATGATAGCACTCATTTTGACAAGCTACTTGGAGAACTTGCACAGGAGCTACCGGGCCAGGGTTCTCTGAGCATTAGATATCAGGCTTTCTCCGATCATTTTATCATACCCACTGAAAAGCTTGATTCCGTTTTTCAAATCGCCATTAGGGAGGCACGAAGACGAACCCTCACCCATTGTGATCTTCCCAGTAATGAAAATTTTCATATCGAGTATGTCACCGATAAATCATGGTCTGGCTACAATTATTACAAAGGTGATGCATACAGCTTAATCCAGATCAATACTGATTTTCCAATCTACATCGATCGAGCCATTGACCTGGCCTGTCATGAAGGTTATCCCGGACATCATGTCTACAATGCTTTATTAGAGAAGGAATTATTCACTAATAATGGCTGGGTGGAGTACTCTGTTTATCCATTATTTAGTCCGCAATCTCTGATAGCGGAGGGAAGTGCCAACTATGGCATCGATGTGGCCTTTCCAGGCAACGAACGCTTGGAATTTGAGAAAACTCAACTGTATCCTGTGGCGGGGATGGATCCAGACCTAGCGGAAAAATATCATCGCATACAGCAATTGCGCAGTCGCCTAAACTACGCAGGCAATGAAGCTGCCAGGGCCTACCTTGACGGTCATATAAGTAGAACTCAAGCAGCAAAATGGCTGGAGAAATATCTGCTCTACGAGCCAGAAAGGGCCTTGCAAAGAACTAGGTTTATTGATCAATACCGCAGCTATGTGATCAACTACAATCTTGGTCAAGACTTGGTAGCTCAATACATAAGCAAACATGGAGGCACTAGCGACCAGCCAAGGAAGCGCTGGGAATTATTTAAGCAGCTATTGTCTATGCCGCACACTGCTTCTGATCTGCAGGAATGACGACATCGACGAGATCGACGTTATTATTTTCGGTAATTCTACCCCAAGTGATTCTGCCTGATCGCCATCTCTGGTCGAGGTGAAAGCCTAAAAAAAATTGCGGTACCAGTCGGTAAGAAAACCCATATTAACTCTCTACACACCTTCGTTCAATGAGCTACTGACGATATAGCACATCCTCCACGATAGTAATTCGTAAAACTCAAGCTACCCTTGTTAGAAGGAGAAAATCTGCCGTATGAAATCTTCGATTCCTGGGAAGATCTCTATGGAATGAAGTGGCACACATACGCACCCCATCCTATCAGACTCCTTCTTTGCCCCGATCTTGCCATAAAAACTTTCATTATTGTAGACTCCACCTAGAACTAGCGACTGTGCAATGAATTTGCAACGACAAGAGGACTCATCTTCAACTTGCTTCTGGGGATTGCACATATTGGTGGGCCAGAAGTCACAAACCAGGGAATATCATCACTGTCATGCAAATCAATTGCAGGATCTCGTAGATGTATATCTGTTGTCATGTCTGGCAAATCGTCACCTGGAATTTATCACCAGCATTGCGTAACTTGGGACAAACTATCATGCCTATATGTCAAAAAATATCAGCAACCTGTCGGGGCGGAAGGGTCTGGATCAAAACTTGTTTGATAAATATGGCCAGCTTGCGACCGAGACAGGTGCACCAGACAGAGAGGCATTAGCAGATCTGGCGGAGGAATTTCTGGTAGGACATGCCATCACCTATGGTACGACTACCTTTTATGATTTTTTGAAGCCAGAGAATCAAGGCAAGAAAATATATTTATGCAATGGCTCGGTTTGCCGATGTGCTGGCACCCAAGAGCTATTGAGAAAAACTGTCTCAGACCATTTTAGTGATGGTGAGATAGGTGAAATGTGCTGCCTGGGACGCTGCCATGAGAATTCGGCCTTCCATTATCAGGGGAAAAACTACTCCGGAGACTGCATCGGATATTTGGAAGATATCCTCGAGAATCCAGCAATCGACCGAGCAGACGAGTATGGCGTCGCAAGCCAGGGCACAGCCGTACTGACCAATCCACCAGAATCACTCGAACACTACGGGGACTTCCTCACAAACCTTCTCTCGAGAGAGCCCGAGGAGGTTTTAACTGAGATTCAGAAATCAGGTTTACGAGGTCGTGGCGGAGCTGGCTTTCCGATCGGTACCAAATTGAAGTTTTGTCGAGAACAGGATGAGCAAGTCAAATATATCATATGCAACGCTGATGAGGGTGATCCGGGAGCTTACTCAGACCGATATCTGCTTGAAAAGCAATCTCTACTCGTGCTTGTCGGGATGTTGATAGCAGGTTATGCTGCCGGCTCAAACTGGGGGATCGTTTATATCCGAGGTGAATATCCTGAATCTGTCAAGATCATCGAAGATGCGATTGCTGAAATGTACGATCAAAGTTTGGCCGGGACAAATGTGAAGGGATCATCGTTTGATTTTCATTTTAAGGTGTTCAAGGCACAGGGATCCTATATCTGTGGTGAGGAAACTGCCCTGATCAATTCCATCGAAGGTCAGCGACCAGAGGTACGTATCCGACCTCCATATCCAGCACAACAGGGATTATTCAACAAACCCACTGTGGTGAACAATGTGGAAACACTTGCGGCCTTACCTTTTATCATCGAAAATGGTGGGGACGCTTATGCAAAGCTGGGAACTGATGCTTCTTCCGGAACTAAACTAATCAGCCTAGATAGTGCTTTCAACCGTCCCGGTGTCTATGAGGTGGAAATGGGTACAGCACTTTCTACCATCATTGTAGATCTGGGTGGAGGATTCACGAAATCAGTCAAGGCCTTACACATCGGTGGACCGCTTGGAGGTTTGATCCCCCTAGCAAAAATCGAAGATTTGGATGTTAGCTTCGAATCATTTCAGCAAAATGGTTTTTTGTTAGGGCACGCCTCGGTAGTAAGCATTCCGAGTGATTTTCCTATGATAGAATATCTGGCGCATTTGTTTGCTTTTGCAGCACATGAATCTTGTGGAAAGTGCTTCCCATGTCGTCTCGGCACTAAACGTGCTGAAGAAATGCTGCTAAAATCACATCGAGATCAATACAGAATAGACCAGGCACTATTTGACGATCTTTTACACACGCTTGAGGTAGGATCCCTTTGTGCGCATGGAGGAGGTATTCCACTGCCTGTGCGCAATGCACTAAAGTATTTCGGAGATGAACTGAATCCTCACTTTAGCAGACAAACTGACTAGGATGACCGGCATCAAAACACCATTGAATTCACCCCTTGATACAGATCTTACCCATCAGCCATCAGTGGCGTTTGTCAATGGGCAACCCATGGATATTCACCCAGGGGAAACTATCTTAGCATACCTGCGCAGGCATCTTGGTCGAGACGCAGTGCCTACTCTATGTGATGCACCAAATCTACAATCCTTTGGCTCCTGTAGAGTCTGCAGCGTGGATGTGGTAAAGCCTGGCAATGGTAGCATCCAAACGGTGGCATCCTGTCATACACCAATCACGGAAGGGATGCAGGTGTTTTCGGATTCCAGCAACATTCAGAGATTGAGAAAGAACATCGTAGAGCTGATTCTCACCGATCATCCACTGGATTGTCTCACTTGCGAGGTCAATGGAAATTGTGAGCTACAAACCGTGGCAGCCAGAGTTGGCATACGGACTGTTAGATATCCTGAAGGTGCACATCATCTGGATCGAGACAAAGATTTGAGCCATGCCTACATGACTTCTGATCTTTCCAAATGCATCAATTGTTACCGTTGTGTGAGGGCCTGCGATGAAGTACAGGGTGAATTTGTACTGAGTATGGCAGGAAGGGGCTTCGATGCGCACATCATCAAGGGGGCAGACACGAGTTTCAGGGATTCAGCGTGTGTGAGCTGTGGAGCCTGTGCTCAGGCTTGTCCGACATCCGCCATCTCTGACATTTTTCAGTCGAAAGCAATCACAAGCAGCACGGTAACCCGTACCGTCTGCACCTATTGCGGTGTGGGATGCAATCTGGAAGTAGCGAGCACGGAAGACAAAATATTTTCTATCACGGCACCTTATGATGCAGCGGTCAATGAGGGGCACACGTGTCTAAAGGGTAGGTACGCCTTTCAATTTTATAATCACCCGGAAAGGCTGAGAAAACCCATGATACGTCGAGATGGCGTACTTGAGGCAGTGAGCTGGGATGAAGCTTATGACCATATCGCTCAGCAACTGACAGCCATCAAAAGTAGACATGGTGCTGATTCTATCGCCGGGATTTCGTCTTCGCGATGTACGAATGAGGAAAACTATCTGATGCAAAAGTTCATCAGAGCCGTGGTCGGCACCAATAACATTGATGGATGTGCCCGGGTCTGTCATTCTCCCACTGCATTAGGCATGCAGCGCACTTTCGGTACCGGAGCAGCGACCAATTCCATTGAAGATCTGAAGTATACGGATTGTATACTCATCATTGGGGCCAATCCAACCGATGCCCACCCAGTCACAGGTGCCAGGATGAAGCAGCATGCTATGAAAGGTAAGACAACCATCGTGATAGATCCGCGCAAGACGGAGATGGCAAAGTATGCTACCTATCATCTACCGCTGAGACCGGGTACCAATGTAGCTGTTCTCAACATGATGATGTTTTACATTGTCTCGGAGGAAGCCGTCGCACAGGACTTTGTCGATGCACGTACGGAAGGTTTTCAAGATTTTAGAAAGGCTTTGCTCACCTTGGATATCGATCGGATGGAGAGGGTGTCGGGAGTAGATCGGCACCTGGTTCGGGAGGCGGCCTTGGCTTATGCTCAGGCCAACAATGCGATGTCTTTCCATGGTTTAGGTGTTACTGAGCATTCACAAGGCACCTTCACGGTGATACAGATTGCAGAGCTGGCCATGCTCACCGGCAATGTCGGTCGCAGAGGTGTGGGTGTCAACCCCTTACGTGGCCAAAACAATGTGCAAGGGTCGGCTGATATGGGTGTGCAGCCACACCAGGGAGCAGGATACTTGGACGTCACTGATCCAGATATAAAAAGCAGGTATGAAGACTTCTATGGTGTTGGCCTACCCGGTCACATAGGCTATAAAATACCTGAAATGTTTGATGCTGCCATCAAAGGTAAGTTAAAAGCAATTTGGATCATTGGTGAGGATGTAGTACAGACCGATCCCAATACGCAGAAGGTGATCAAGGCCCTTCAAAACACTGACTTGGTGATTGTGCAGGAGCTATTTATGACCGAGACCGCGAAGTATGCCGATGTGCTGTTGCCGGGGGCATCTTTTCTGGAAAAAGAGGGTACTTTTACAAACGGCGAAAGGCGAGTACAGCGTGTCAACCAGGTAATAGAGCCACTGCCGGGCACCAAACCTGATGGTCAAATCATCGTAGATATCATGAATCACATGGGATATGAACAGCCCGATTATTCGGCTGCTGGAGTGTTAGAAGAAATATCTCAGATTGTGCCTTTTTTTGCTGGCATCAAGTGGAGCAATTTAGAGAAAAATGGCAAGCAATGGCCTGTGGCACCCGATGGCACTGACTCCCAATTGATCCATGTGGACGAGTTTAAACGCGGTAAGGGCAGATTTGAATTTCACGAATTTGAGGAAAGTGCAGAACTGCTGGATCACCGGAAAGATTTTCCCTATATCCTGACTACCAATCGAGAGCTAGAGCACTACAATTGCGGAGCTATGACCCGTCGCACTCACAATGTAGAAATACTGAAGGAAGATCTCTTGATGATGCACCCGGAGGATGCTAAAAAACACCTGGTTAGGGACGGTGATCTAGTATGCATTGAATCACCCCGAGGCAAGGTCGATATCAGAGCTCGAATCACCAAAGAAGTAAGGCCTGGCATCCTGAGTACCACCTTTCATTTTCCAGAAATCATGATCAACAATATTACCTCCGATGTAGCAGATAGTGAGGCACTTTGTCCAGAGTACAAGGTAGTGGCTGTAAGAATCAGAAAGAGCAAAGGCAAGTACAAAGTCGATCAGGTGTAAAGAGGATCTCACGTCTTCTTGAGTGGATGATGAGCTGCAGTTTTATGGGTGATGTCTGTCATCTTTGGCTAACCAATTTTTTTACGATATTCAGGGCATGAAAAGAAGATCGTTTGTACTGAACAGTTCGATGGCCACTGCTGCAGTCTTAGGGCAGCCCATCAGCCAGCTCAACAAGTCCGTTTCCGCCAACGATAAGATTTCCATTGGTGTCATTGGCACTGGCAGTAGGGGTCTTGGCCTGATAAAAAGCTTACTTGATGTTCCCCAATTTCAGATTGAGGCCTGCTGTGATATTTTGCCATTCAGATTAGACGAAGCTATGGAGCACGCCCAAAGTGCCAGCCGGCATAAAGATTATCGAGAAGTGCTGGATCGGCAGGACTTAGATGCAGTGATCATAGCGACCCCACTCTACCTGCATCATGAGATGGCAACTGCCGCCATGGAGGCTGACAAACACATCTACCTGGAAAAGACCATGACATTCCATATCGATGAAGCCCTGGATCTGGTGGACAAATGCAAAGACTATCCGAGAATTTTTCAAGTTGGCCATCAGTATCGTGCTACCCCGCTCTATTTTCAGATCGCTGAGATCATTAGGGCCGGCTACATCGGACAGGTGACAAGTATTCTCGTTCAATGGAATCGCAACGGAGATTGGCGCAGACCGGTACCAGATCCCTCCTTAGAAAAGATCATTAACTGGCGAATGTACAGAGCATATTCAAGTGGATTGACTGCAGAATTGCACTCACATCAACTCGATTACATCAATTGGATCTTTGACCAGCGCCCAGTGAGAATCATGGGAATGGGTGGTATCGACTACTGGAAAGATGGGAGGGAAACTTTTGATAACGTGAATACACTTTTTGAATACCCAAATGGCATGAAAGTGAATTGTGTTTCACTCACTGCCAATGCCCACGAAGGATACGCGATCAAGTTTAAGGGTAGTAAGGGGACCATAGTGCTGGACATGCACAAAGCCACCTTGTATCCCGAGGCATTAAACGAGAAAGAAAAAGGAGTGGTGGATGGTGTATCGGGGGCAACCATGAATCTGGGTGAGAAGGAAGGAATCGAACTTCCTGCCAATAATGAAAAAGGGTATTCTAATACGCGCTATGCTTTGATGGCATTTAATGAAAGCATCAATACGGGCAAAATGCCGGCATCCAATGTTACTACGGGCGCTAGAGCAGCCATTTCTGTACGCTTGGCGGTAGATGCCATGATGGATGGCGAGGTAAAAACCTGGGATGACGGCTATGGAGTCTGAACATCGATGAATGAGGTGAGTGGACCTCATGTGCCATTTTCTGGTAAAACTATAAAGCATATCGAGCGGGATATCCCCAAAATAAAATAGCGCAGACCTGCCTAGAGATACGAGGCTTGATGGCATTTCCCGCAGTCATCTATCATACCTTTTTCCTTTAATCGATCAATCCTGCATTCTGCATACTAGCGACACTTCAGATAGTTCACCATGAAATAATAGGATCAGATATTCAGATTTTGTATTTTCAGGCAGGCATTTAGTGATCAGTGAACCAGTCAGTTATGGTATGAGTAAGCAAAAAAGTGAAATCCGTAAGGATACATTGACCATAATTCGTACTACCTATCGAAACAACATCGAATTGACAAATATAGCTGATAACAAAGCTAATATTCTGCTTAGTTTGAATGCGTTGATGATCACTTTTTTAATTCCCATCGTCCTCTCCAACCTAGACTTGATTGTCGAGCGAAATATTGTGATTCCTTTGGGTGCCCTGGCGATCACCTGCTTGGTCACCATCATTCTCGCTGCCATTGCCACCAGACCTTATCGAATGGGCAAACAGCATCTGACCAATGGAGACTCTGAAAATCTGAGTCCCTTCTATTTCGGTAATTACTACAAGATGGATGTGGATGAATATGCATCCATCTTTGATCGTACCGTCTCCCATCCCGAAGAACTCAAGGAATATGTCAAGCTAGATTTGTTTCATATGGGGAAAGGACTTGGCGAAAAATACGCGCAGGTACGTACCTGCTATAATGTCTTTATGGTCGGAATCATCATCTCTATCCTAGCGACCATAGTAGTCTTTATCGTCTGAACTCTGGATCTGGGCAAGACCGCAATCGGTACCACACACTCGAATAATAGGTACCTATATCCAGACGACTCAATGATCCTTGATTGGGCTGTCCTTCCTCGAGATCCTGCCATTTTACTCCTCACCTGCAAAGGCGACCACCATCCCACCCCATTCGAAGTGTTCGCAGAATTCCTTGCTGTGGTACCTAACTCCAACGAGATAAATCGCACATGATGTAGCAGTACGCTGCAGTACCTAATGACACAAACCACATCGAGACTGGCTTGACATTTTGGGCTTGCCCCAACAACGATAATCCCATGGAATCCTGAGATCATCGGTCACGTGAACTTTTTCTATACTTTTTTGTATAAATTAATGTATACACTTTTGTATAAATGGTAGAAATTGGGTTCTTTTGAGGTCGCAAAAGTCATGAATTCAGACGAAATGTATTGGGTATGAGCGAATCTATGAAAACACTGGAAGAACATACCTCCAGTGACTACAAGTATGGATTTACGAGTGAGATCGATATGGATGTCATACCGAAGGGATTGGATGAATCCGTGGTCCGTCTAATTTCAACCAAGAAAAACGAACCAGATTTCCTGACGGAGTGGAGATTGAAGGCCTTTAGGCATTGGCAGACATTGATTGAACCTACCTGGCCCAATGTGCATTATAAGCCTATTGATTATCAAGATATTAGCTATTTTGCCGCTCCAAAGCAGATGCCAAAGTACGACAGTCTTGATGATGTAGATCCTGAGGTACTCAACACCTTCAACAAACTGGGTATTTCTCTGATGGAACAACAAAGATTGATGGGAGTCGCCGTGGATGCTGTGATCGATAGCGTGTCGGTGAAGACGACCTTCAAAAAGCAGCTGTCTGAGCTGGGCATCATTTTTTGCTCCTTTAGTGAGGCAGTGCAAGACCATCCAGCACTGATCAAAGAGTATTTAGGGACGGTAGTACCGTATACAGACAATTACTTCGCAGCACTCAATGCTGCTGTCTTTAGCGATGGATCCTTCTGCTATATTCCCCGGGGCGTGAAATGTCCGATGGAATTGTCTACTTACTTCCGCATTAATTCCGCAGGCACAGGTCAATTTGAACGCACACTGATTATTGCTGAAGAACGAAGTACTGTCAGTTACTTGGAGGGTTGTACAGCTCCGATGCGAGATGAAAATCAATTGCACGCAGCAGTGGTGGAAATTGTAGCTAAAGATTACGCCACTGTAAAATATTCGACGGTGCAAAATTGGTATCCAGGAGACAAGGAAGGAAAAGGAGGGGTCTATAATTTTGTGACCAAGCGGGGCATCTGTAAAGGTGTGCAATCCAAAATATCTTGGACACAAGTGGAAACCGGATCTGCCATTACGTGGAAATATCCAAGCTGTATACTAAAAGGAGATGGTTCCATCGGAGAATTTTATTCGATCGCTGTGACCAATAATTATCAGCAGGCGGATACTGGTACAAAAATGATACACATCGGCAAGGACACGAAAAGCACCATCATATCCAAGGGCATATCTGCGGGAAAAAGCCATAATTCTTACCGTGGATTGGTCAAGGTGGCTAGTAAGGCGGAAAATGCTCGAAACTTTTCCCAATGTGACTCATTGCTGATGGGAGATAAATGCGGTGCTCACACTTTTCCTTACCTGGAAATAGAAAATGAAACTGCCAAAGTTGAGCATGAAGCTACCACCTCGAAAATCGGTGAAGACCAGCTGTACTATTGCCAGCAGCGAGGACTGAGTGAGGAGGATGCCATAAACCTCATAGTCAATGGCTACTGCAAAGAGGTCTTTAATGAATTGCCCATGGAATTTGCAGTTGAGGCTCAGAAATTATTGGCCGTGAGTCTGGAAGGTAGTGTGGGCTAGTGCAAAATTTATTGAATCGTAAATAACTCGACAGCAGCATATGTTAATCATAAAAGATCTGCATGTAAGTGCAGGAGATCTAAAAATTCTAAACGGCATTAATCTGACGATCAATCCTGGCGAGGTGCATGCCATCATGGGGCCAAATGGATCTGGAAAGAGCACCCTCGCTCATGTACTTGCAGGCAAAGAGGAATACGAGGTCACCAAAGGCACCATCACCTATATGGATCAAGATCTGTTGGACATGGAGGTGGACCAACGTGCCAGAGCGGGAATTTTTCAGGCCTTTCAATATCCCGTTGAAATTCCTGGTATCAGTACCGCTCATTTTCTCAAAAGTGTCGTCAATACCATTCGTGAAGAAAATGGGGAAGAGCCCCTTGATGCCATGCATATGTTGAAACTTATGCGCGCCAAGATCAAAGAACTCGGAATGAATGAAGCCTTGCTGAAAAGAAATCTCAATGAGGGCTTTTCAGGAGGTGAGAAGAAAAAAAACGAGGTGTTGCAAATGGCTGTGCTGGAACCCAAACTTGCCGTATTGGATGAAACAGATTCTGGCTTGGACATTGATGCTTTAAAAACGGTGGCTGATGGGGTAAACTCCTTACGCAATACTGAAAGGTCCTTCATTGTGGTGACCCATTATCAGCGTCTACTCAACTACATCGTTCCTGATTTTGTGCATGTCCTTTACCATGGAAAAATTGTTAAATCTGGTGATAAAACTTTGGCGCTAAAACTGGAGGAAGAAGGTTATGACTGGTTGAGAGAGGCGGCAGAGCAGAAGGTCATGATCGACCAATAATTTAAACAATGTCAAGAACAGATATCATAGACAAGGCAGTAGATCACTTTGGTGACTTATTTGACCAGTATGCCAGCAGGGTGAATGGGGCAAGGGACACACCGTTCTTTAAGATTAGGGAACAAGCGATATCTCACTTGAGAAAGATCGGCTTTCCCAAGCGAAATAATGAAGATTATAAGTACACCAATCTCATCCCTCTCCTCTCTGCGACGTACCGGTCTATGAAGCAGGTCACAAATAGAGCACAACCAGCCCCACATTTCATTGAAAAAGCCTTTACCATTTACTTTGAGAATGGACAATTGATCAAGGATCAATCTGATATGGAGGAGTTGGAGCAGGAGATTGAGGTGATGACGGTGGAAGAGGCCTTGAAAAATGAATCGCTTAGAAGTCTGGTGCTCAAAGAACTGTCCACGATACAAAAGGAAGGCACCTCTGCTTTCACGTTGCTAAGCTTGGCATTTGCGCAAGGGATGGTTTACAGATTGCCTGCAGAAAGCTCCCTTTCCAAACCGATTCAAGTCGTACATCGCACTACGGACAAAGATAAGGTCATGATGGCTCAGCTCTCACTGTTCATCATTGGATCTGGTGCCAAAGGTCAGGTGATTGAGGTAAGGGTAGGACCAGGTCCAGATGTTGCATGTTTTCAGAATATATACCATCGGGTTTTGCTGGGTAAAAATGCCCATTTCTCTATGTATCGATGGCAGGATGAGGGTTTGGCGTGCAGTACCTTTAGTACTACAGAAGTCAAGCAGGCAGCGAATAGCTGTTTCACGCATCTTTCCTTGGATCTGGGTGGAAAGCTGATAAGAAACAATATCTACAGTACGCTCATTGGAGAAGGAATTACCACCAATCTCTACGGTGCATACCTTGCTAAGGGCAAGCGCCAACATATAGATAATCAGACATTTATAGATCATGCTACCGCGCACTGCCAGAGCAATGAGCTTTACAAAGGTATCATTGACCACCATTCGAAAGCCGTTTTTAATGGCAAAGTGATGGTGAGGCCAGAGGCACAGAAAACAAATGCCTTCCAACAAAATGCCAATTTGCTGCTTTCAAAGCATGCTCGAGTGGACACTAAGCCTCAGCTTGAAATCTTTGCCGATGATGTGAAATGCAGTCATGGAGCAACCATAGGTCAGTTGGATGAGCAAGCACTCTACTACCTCATGACCCGTGGTTTGACTAAAGAGGATGCCACTGCGATGCTGCAGAGCGCCTTCTTACAAGAAGTCTTTAGCAGGTTTGAGGGTGACGACATTGCATCTGTACTCGCTGGCAAATTGCAAAGCAGGATCTAAGTGCTAAGAAATGGAAACGACAACAACAACACCAAGTACGACACCACGAGATTGGGATGTAAGAAAGATCCGCAGTCAATTTCCCCTCCTGCAAACCTCCATGCGTGGCAAGCCACTCGTCTATCTTGACAGTGCTGCCAGTAGCCAAAAGCCCCATGCTGTGATCAATGCTATCCAGCACTACTACGAGAATGAACATGCCAATGTACATCGGGGAGTGTATGCACTGAGCGGAGCAGCTACAGACCACTTCGAAGCTGCAAGAGAATCTGTCAGAAGATTCATACATGCAGCCTATAGTCATGAGGTTGTATTTGTGCGGGGCACCACCGAAGCTATTAATCTGGTGGCGCATGGTTTTGGTCAGAGGTACCTGAAGCAAGGTGATGAAGTCATCATTTCTGCCATTGAGCATCATTCGAACATCGTACCATGGCAAATGGCTTGTGAGTTGAGTGGAGCGGAGCTCAGGGTAATTCCCATGCAATCGGACGGATCCATTTCGACCTTAGATGTGAGGGAACTAATCAGCGAACGCACCAAGATCATCAGTTTGGTCCATGTCTCTAATGCGCTTGGTACCATTAATCCCGTAAAAGAAGTCATTGACATGGCGCACCAAAGTGAGATCCCTGTCATGATCGATGGCGCACAAGCCGTATCACATATGTCGGTGGATGTGCAAGCATTGGATGCTGACTTTTACGCATTTTCAGGTCATAAGATGTATGGTCCCACTGGCATTGGTGTACTGTATGGCAAGGAAAAATGGTTGGAAGCACTCCCACCCTACCAAGGAGGTGGAGAAATGATCAAAAAGGTCACCTTCGAAAGGACCACTTACAATGAACTTCCATTTAAGTTTGAAGCGGGCACTCCAAACATTGCGGGTACCATTGGTTTGAAAGCCGCCATCGACTTTTTATCGGGGTTCTCGTGGGAATCGTTGGGCAAGTATGAAAGTGGGTTATTGACCTATGCCTCAAATCTGCTTGCAGCCATACCGGGATTGAGAATGATAGGGACAGGAGCCCAGAAGGCAAGTGTCATGTCTTTTGTCGTGGATGGTCTACATCCTTACGACATCGGCACATTGCTTGATCATCAGGGCATAGCTGTGCGAACAGGTCATCACTGTACAGAGCCGATCATGGATGCATTAGGGATTTCCGGCACAGTTAGGGCCTCCCTAGCTATGTACAATACTCACCAAGAAGTGGAGCAGCTAGCATCTGCTGTAAAGCGAGCGATCAAAATGCTGGCAGTGACATGAAAAGCATCGATAACATACAGGACCAAATCATTGAAGAGTTTTCATTTTTTGACGACTGGACAGACAAATACGAGTACATCATTGATCTGGGTAAGAAGCTTCCCTTGATCGACGAGCACTATAAAAATGACCAATATCTTATCCGCGGCTGCCAGAGCAAGGTATGGCTTCGAGCTGAACGAAAAGGGCAAACATTGGTTTTTTCAGCCGATAGCGATGCCATCATTACCAAGGGCATCATTGCCATGTTGATCAGGGTGCTTTCAGGTAAGCGAGCTCAAGACATCGCTGCAAGCGATCTATATTTCATAGACAAAATTGGTCTGCATGAGCATTTATCACAAAACCGTTCTAATGGATTGACCAGCATGATCAAGCAGATGAAGATGTACAGCTTGGCCATTGAGGCCGTAAACCATGATGATTAGGATAGCCATGGAAACAGTACAAGAATTGACATTAGAGGAAAAGATAATCCGTGCCATTAGAACGGTGTATGATCCGGAGATACCTGTCAACATTTATGATCTAGGGTTGATTTATTCACTGCAGGTCGTCGATGGTGGCACTGTAGAAGTCAAGATGACCCTAACAAGCCCAGCATGTCCTGTTGCTGAATCTCTTCCCATGGAAGTACAAGAGAAAATAATGATGGTACCAGGAATAGATGATGTCGACTTGCAACTGGTATGGGATCCACCCTGGAATAAGGAACGTATGACCGATGAGGCCAAATTAGCTCTTGATATGTTTTAAAAAAAGTGTGCGATGAAGATTACGGCAAAAGACGAATATGGACTGAGAATACTTTTGCGATTGGCTCGCACCAATCGAGAAGAAGGAATGAGTATCCCTCAGCTTTCTCAGGCTGAAGGATTGTCAGAGTCCTATGTGGCAAAACTTACCAGGTTGTTGCGTATCAAGGGGTTGATTCATAGTACTCGAGGGCACAAAGGTGGTTATGTGCTTTGTAGAGAGGCAAGTGAAATCACGGTAAATGAAGTACTAAAAGCCATGGATGGCTCCATGTATGACTCCGCATTTTGCGACAGGCATAGCAGCGTCAACAACTTTTGCCTAAACAGTGTGGATTGTTCTGTGAGATCTCTTTGGAGATTGATTCAGCATACGCTTGATGACCTGCTCGATCAGTTGACACTCCAAGATCTGATTGGGAAGGCAGATGAGGTAGTGAAACTGGATATCAAGCAAAAAATTTCTGAGCCTGCTTAGCAGATAGGTCTGATTATTCATTCCTTTTCTTCTACTTGTAGCAAAATCACCTGGTAATACAAGGTGTCGTTCGGTCCAAAGAGGGCATTCTCAGGATAGAAAGCTCGCTGACTTAGGGAAGGTGGCACTATGAGCTTCCTTTCTTCTCCAACCCGCATGCCGGTTACTGCTTCGTCCATACCCTTGATGACCTGATGGGCACCCAGTTGAAATCTGATCGGATGATTCATCGACCATGTGTCTGTGATGACCGTGCCATTCTTTAGTCGTGTAGTTTCATGAATCGTGGCAAACTGACCTTGCTGAGCAGTGGGACCAGTACCCACTTGAGTTACCATGTATTGCAGCCCAGACTCGGTAGTGATCATCGCTGGATGGCTATGAGACATCTGCTGACGATTTGACACCGCACACGACAGCGCGAACACCAAGGACAATATGGTGACTAAGGCTGAGTTCATTCCAACAGCATGATTGGCATCCGAAGGTGGACTTGTCCGACGGACCGTAAGTCAATTTATAAAACTCCTGCGCTTCAGAGACACAGACAGCCAGATATTCAATTATTTTAGCACTAGAACCAGTAATACTACCATGCGACTGCAAAAAATAAACTCCCTACTCATCCATCTTCGCACTGCTCGCATGAATGGTGCTTTCGTGGTCTGCTTGCTCCTTCTAGGTTGTGTCTTAGTCAATGCTCAGCCTCATCATAATCTGCGCATCATGCGTCACCAAGCAGTACCCATGAGAGATGGTGTGCAGTTGTTTGCCGACATATATTTGCCTGAATCAGTTGGTGCATATCCCACCATAGTTGTGCGCACTCCTTATGGAGTCCAAAGACCAGGTATGCACCAGACAATGGTCAATCTTGCTCAGCACGGATATGCGGTGGTCTTAGCGGACGTGCGGGGTCGATATGAGAGTGAAGGGATATGGGATCCCTTCCGGGATGAGGCCAAAGATGGATACGACGTCATCGAATGGGCAGCCGTACAGCCTTTCTCCAATGGCAAAGTCGGAATGCAAGGAGGTAGCTATTTAGGTCATAACCAGTGGGCTGCCGCCAGTCAAAAACCACCTCACTTAGAGGTCATGGTGCCACGGGTGGCATCGACAAATATCTATGCAAATTGGCTGACGATGGGCGGTGCCTTTCGGCTGAGCTTTAACTTTGGTTGGGGTGCTGTGCGCATGCCCTACCGTATCATGCTACCACAATATTGGCATCAGTCTGACTTCATGCCGGAAAACCTTAAATATGAAAATGTGCTCATGCACTTGCCACTCCAGGAAATGGACGAACTGGGTAGTGCCGAAGCAATCCAGCACTATCGAGATTGGCTTACCCACCAGAGCTATGACGGATATTGGAAGGACATCAGTGATGAAGAAAGGTTTGGAGAGATGAGTGTACCTGCCTACACTATGGGCGGTTGGTTCGACATTTTTGTACAGGGCACTGTCAATGGTTTTGTGGGTATGCGTAACCACGCAGCCACTCCGGAAGCCAGGAGGGAATCCAGAATGATGATCGGACCATGGGGACATGGAGTGTCTCAATCTTTTGGTGGCTGGGACTTTGGTCCTGAAGCAGTACGTGATGCCTCACTGAGGGAACTGCAATTTTACGACTACCACTTGAGGGGAATTCGAAGCCCGTTGATAGACGAAAAACCGGTTCAGATATTTTATATGGGTGCCAATCAATGGCGAGGAGAAGACGATTGGCCCATACCCGGCACGGTATATAAGAAACTGTTTATTGCCAGCGCCGGGCAGGCAAACTCCGTGAGAGGTGATGGCACGCTATCCTTTAATGCTCCAAATTCTTCAGGCTCTGATCATTACGACTACAATCCGTTACAGCCCGTCCCTACAGTTGGAGGCAACAATTGCTGTGGCACTCCCACCCTCAGTGGACCACGTGACCAGCGATCGATCGAGAGAAGAGAAGATGTGCTGGTCTATACTTCGCAGATATTGACAGAATCAGTTACGGTGGCAGGTAATATCAAAATGAAGCTATTTGCTGCTACCGATGGAAAGGACACAGACTGGATGATCAAGTTGGTAGATGTGCAACCGGATGGATATGCAATGCCGGTGTCGGAAGGCATTCTCAGAGCTCGATTCAGGCAAGGGCTGGATCAAATGCAATTACTCACACCCAATCAGATCTATGAATATGACATTGAAATGATGCCAACTGCTAATGTCTTCCTCCCGGGTCATCGTATCCGCATCGACATCACATCCAGTAACTTTCCACAATTCAACCGCAATCCAAATACGGGAGAAGACTTAGGAACCTCCGCCAAGACGAGAATTGCACGTCAAACGGTGCATCATGGAGGAGATCGCGCCAGTCACATATTGGTACCAGTAGTGAGGGCATTAAGACCCAAATGATGGCAGAAGGTACGATGTGCAATTAGATCACCAACTCCTCGATGGGTGCCAGTTGATCCGCTCCAAAGGAACCCTTCAATTCATCAATGTAGGTTGGTGACTCCACTCTTTTGAGGGATTCTCTTGCACGATCTAGTCTGCTGGACACATCCAATCGTTGGGCTGCCTCAGCAAAGTTTTTCTTTTTGAGGAATTTCTCCAAGTAGGCAATGTTCTTAGTCCATAAATCGATGTCTCGCTGCTGTTTGACCGCCAATCGCTCTTGATACCAATGGCTGCTCAGGACAGCTTCCTTACTGAACAATCTTCTGATCTCCGGATCGTTGCGATCCTTGCCATTGTAATGGCCATCGATCATTAAGTGGATGAGCACTTTCAGCGGTGGACAAAGTGCCTCATAGGTGCCATCCTGCAGGTATCCTTCAGCCACTCGCTTTTGTGTCAAACAGAGATTCTCTACGGAAGCTACATAAACTTCCAAATCCTGTTCCTCAGGCTTAAGCATTTCGTCCGTTAGTACAGCATCCGGATTGCTAAAGATTCTTCCCATAAAATGATGTACAAACTTCCGCGTGATTCGAAAACCCAGCAGGCTTGCCTTAATGATCTTTCCTTTATGTTCAAAATCATTGACTTTCTCGAGATACCCATGATCAATAAGATATTCAGGCTCTCTCTCCTGCACCGACATCCGGCACCAAATCTCTGGTATAAGCAGGCTGATATCGTGATCCACCCTGTATTTAGGACCAACGTAGCCTGCAGCTGAGGAAAATCCTGCATATCCAGTGAGAATGTACGATAAGAAAGCATTGTTGAGATCCGCAGCTGGCAACAGTGCATTAAAAGGTCCTTTGGTCAAAGCTCCCTCAGAACCAAATCCGGTGGTGGAAGGTGACTTGCCAGTGATGCTGGCAATAAAATCGATGAACAATTCTGGAAGCTCTTGGTAGTGAATGGGGTTGTACACCGCCAAGGGTGGCACGTCATTGGCAGGATCTGCCGGATTGTTGCGCCTACCAGGTAAAACTGCATTCACTGGATGATAGACGGGGTCTTGGGCTGGTACAGCACGACTGAGACGAGTGCGAATCTTAGCCAGGTACATCTCATGGGGATTTGCTAAATCAGGCCTGTTCTGGAGGTATCGCGGATTCTTGGTCGGCACGCCATTCATAAGTCGCGGTTCAGAAGGAAGAACGACGTATTGAGGTGCTTTGCCTGCCAGGAAGTCATTGATGAGGTCCTTGACGGGATCTGTGTACTTCTCAAAACCGATGGTATCGTCTTTGATGGTACGGACACCCCTTCTGATCAGGGGCTCAAAATTGCTGATAAAACTGTTGGGACTAGACAGGTCAGCCTCCGCTTGTTGATCATATCCCTTATGTATGCAGTCGTCAGGTCTTTGGAATAGCCGCGCCTCGCAATTGGTCACCAACTTGACGCTTGGATGGTGGTATTCAGGATTAAGATGCTTGAGATTTTTTGATTTAAGTACAATGGAGGCGGTGATATCGTCCTCGAATTGTACTTTCTGCGCGGCAGCAAAATCCTTTCGCAATTGGAAGATCCGCCATGAATTCTCTTTGTCGTTACCTACCCGCAGATAATATGCCTGCAATTTGGTGCCTTCAAATTTGAGCTCATTGCCAGGTGTGCCATTGATTCTATCTACTGAGAAATGACTGCGCCAATCATCGCCCCAACTCTGCTTATAATGTCTCTTCAAGATGTAGATCAAGTCTTTAATGAGCTGAGGGACACTGATCAACCAAGCATTGAATGCATCCGAATAATCCAGAGACGGTGTAAAAAGCTTGATCACAGAACCCAGTGAACGCTCGGGACTGAGAATGGGTCGGGATGGCCGTGGTGAAGCAAAAGGCTTTCTCCATCTTTTCGAATAGTCTTTCTTTAAGATGGCATCCACCTCATCAAAGTCCTGGTGGGCATCGGCAACAATGACTGGTCCGTCGATCATGGCATCCTGGATCGATTTGGAGATTTCAGACTTTCCACCACCTGATACCGTACAGGGTTTATGACACAGAGTGCCCTCTGGCATGGTGCCGATAATGCGCCACTTCGATCCTTCCACATGCTTCTTCATCTCGACTTTCAGTCCATTTGGTAGCACGTAGTGTTTTTTTGGTAGTAGCTTGATAGAGTAGTCAATACCATCATTGGTCCACTTAATCACTTGGCCTAATAACTTGAAGTGGGCATTTTCAGGCACATAGATGATTTCGGGAAACTGCTTGTCGATGCCATATCCCTTGGCTTGAAGGTCCATCAGGTCCCGGTATGACAGGCACATTTTTTCAAAAGTCATAGGTGACCTTTGAGCTTCTTCACTTTGGAATTCCTCTCCCAGATCGTAACTAGGGAAGGCAATCGCACCACCGGCATGCTCTTCTTCACATAGTCCGAAGAGATTGGCGGAATAGCTGATTTGTGTCTTCACCTCTTTCTTGCAATATCCAAAATAGTTGTCGGCGATCAAGGTGACCACGACTCCTTGCAAGTCTCTAGAGGTGATCTTGAAGGCCCCTCCTTCATTGTAAAGCTCATCTTCCTCTTTCCAGCACATACCTTCCGCTTGCTGACGATCTGTGGCATGATCGTAGTGCGGAAGTCCTAGATCCTTTTTAAGCATTTTGGTGAGATGGGGTGCGAGAATGACGCAGCCTGTATGTCCGGTCCAGCCGTCAGCATCCAGGGCCGCATCATTTTCTGGTAAGTGAGGATCTCCCGCATTTCCAAAAATTGATTCGACAAAATCTAGGTTGCTGACCAGATTTCCAGGAGCAAAAAATCGAATTTCCATCGACTTTTCTTTGATGACTCCTGGCACTTCAGGTACCACAATTGGGCGCAGCAATAAGCCTACAAAAAGCTTGGCCTGTTCCTCCTGATTGGCTGTGAAGGGCAAAGTCAAGAGATCCTCTGGTGGATTTAACGCAGCCTTTAGTAACCTGGCGAAGGCCACTTTAGGCACTTGCTTCTTGTCGTGCGGAACAGGAAGCCCCCCCTCGCATACATGAAAAACCCCTTTTGTGGTTCGACGATCAGCCCTGGGATTGTGCAATATTCCTTGAGGAATCCTATATGATTTAACAATATCGGTCTCATAGCAGTCGCTGTCTGGCGGTAAAGATAGGATGCGAGCCAGTCCATGATGATCCAGAAGGAAAGGGTGTTCTGGCAGGGAAATCTCATCAGCTTCTGGCAATCCCTCCAACAACTTGTCAAGGTAACCCTGTATCCTTCCCCCAATAGGTGAAAGATAGCTTGAAAGCAGTCGTGCCTTCTCCTTATAGTTATTGAGTAGTGGCTTGGCAATTTCCAAAAACTCAGAGATCTCACCCTCAACGTTGGCCTGGTGGCCCAGTGCGGCCAATTTGAGATATATATACTCAATCATCTTTGACTCATCGGTTCCGATGCCATCTTTCTCAATACCAGGTCCAAAAGTTCGGCTTACTGCCATCTGTTATCTTTTTTAGTCAAGGACAGCATTTTTACTGGCCTATTCATGGATACATTCATATGATGACCATACATATAGGGCTCTTTAGGATCATCACAAAAGTTGCAAAAGTAAAGATGATCCCTTAAAATCCACCAGACACCTGCATGATTTTTGCCAGATTTTCCAAGGAGGGAGTCCTCAAGGCATGACTATTTCCTTCAGAGAGGACTACCAACCTACAGGCTTTGGTCTGGTCTAAGAGCACTTTTCTCATAGAAATACCTACATCCATCTTGACATCAAGACGGCTCCAAAATCAAACATTTTATGCGTGGCCCAAGAAAAGCTGAGCATGCCAATCCTCATGATGTAATGCCTGAAATTTAGCGTCAGATTTCGATTTTGTGAATCTGTCCCACCCTAGTCATCACATATATATTTGTTCGATCCGAATTTTGTGATAATGTATAAGATCTTCATTTTCTTCCAGAATAGGATCCATTTGTTGCCAAAGTCATTAAGTGTCATCATGGGGACTTAAAGAATTGAGAAACAATCTTTTATAAAAACCTTGTGGTCGAGAAAAAGATTGCTTATTTTGAGACTGAAATACACCCGTTTTACTAACGAAATGAAATCCGTTATGTCTCTCGTTTTGCCCAAACAGGAGATAGCCTCTTTTGACGATTACCGTCATTGGCTATGTGACTCCGGCCAAAAGTACTATGAAGAAGTGTGGTCTTTCAAGAAGAAAGAAACCATTCTTCAGGAGTATCTCGCAATTTGCTACGCAAAGAAGATAAAACCTGTCATCAATAGGGAAGATGATCTGAGTCTAACTAGGCTATCCAGTAAAAACTAAGTCTTCACCATTTTCATTGGCCGCGGGCTTCCGCACTATGTATGGTGCAGCGGTCTGCTAGTACACTGGCATCGCCTGCTCTAAAAACTCCATCGAACTATCTAAGATGACTCTTAGTACGTGTGCAAAAAATGTACATTTGTGGGCTACAAAAAAAGCCTTCAGATGAGACCTGGATTTGTTCATACCGTTTTTTTCTGGCTTCGAAGCGATCTCAACACCGACGATAAACTTGCGTTCCAGCAAGGAGTCAACGAGTTGAAAAAGTGCCCGACTGTCCAAGAAGTATTTATCGGTCCTCCAGCCGAGACAGATCGATCAGTAGTAGACAATTCTTACGATGTAGCACTGCTGGTGTTCTTCGCCAACAAAGATGACCATGATGCCTATCAGGAGGACGAAAAACATCATGCCTTCATCGACCAATTCAATGACTGTTGGACGAGAGTTCAGGTCTACGATTACCTGCCATCTGAATAACCGCTGAGCCTAATCCCAGGATCCTTGATTAATAAAGGTCGAAACCTATAAACCTGCAATCAAGTGGACCATTAAAAACAGGAATACGCCGGATGGGTCGTAAGCCCACTCGCTTGAGTGCTTTCAGGTGAGAGGATATCATCCAGGCCTTCCACCCCTGGCAATGCTGCTTTAAGTGGTCCCCAATCGCCTGATAGAACTCAATGGCATCCTCAAGGGATATCCGCTCATCGTAGGGTGGATTAAAAATCATGATGCCCGGTGTACCTTGAGGTTTCCAGGTGAAAAAGTCCTGCTGCATCCAATCAATAGATCTTTGCTGAGCACGAGTGGCATTGGATCTTGCCACCTCCAGCATCCTCAAATTTTTATCCATGCCCAGCATAGGTGTTGCATTCTCTCGTGATTTAGACCGGGCATCTGCCAGAACCCGTGTCCATAACTCCTCATCAAAGTCGTTTAAATGCATAAAAGCAAAATGTCTTCGATACAACTGCGCAGGCTGTTGACGAGCCATTAATGCCGCTTCCATAAGAAAAGTACCGGATCCACACATGGGATCCACCAAAGGAATCTCTGGCTTCCAACCCGACAGCTTGAGCAATCCCGCGGCTAGAACTTCATTTATCGGAGCAGAACCCCGCTGATATCGATAACCACGTTTGAACAGTGATGCTCCCGAAGTATCCAGTGAAATAATGCACCAGTCGTCCTTGATAAATATATTGATCTTGACATCTGGTTCTTTGCTGATCGATGGGCGTTTGCCATATCTGTCCCGAAATTGATCCACGATGGCGTCCTTGCTCTTTAAGGCCAGAAAATGACTGTTTCGAAAGCGATCTGAGTAGCAAATCATATCGATCAAGAAAGTCTTCTCCACATCAAAGATCTGATCCCAATAAATACTTCTGACCAAGTCATAGAGCCTACTCTCATTGGGTGTTCTTCCCACCTTGATAGGACGCAAAACGCACAGTGCAGTTCGTACCTCAAGGTTCATACGATAACCCAAGGCCAAATCTCCCTCACAGGATACAGCTCGCCTTTCTACTTTGACCTCTGCACCACCCATAGATCGCACTTCCTCAGCCAATACTTCTTCCAATCCATGCAAAGTCTTAAGTAAATATTTAAATGCCACGAATCATTCGATTTAGAAAATTTCAAATAGCAACCATGTTGAATTGTAATTGGAAAGTACAGCTCCCTTGATTGGCCATTTTGTGCAGCAGTCGTACGAAAAAGTCAACTTGGAAAAATATCGCACCGTTGCTTCCTGTCCTCTAAAAGCTTCTGGAATCACCAATGTACCGGGATGATCAGATACCTCCTAGACTTGCAAAACACCGGGATTGAATGTTTCCATCACACCATGATCGGCAGCCTCAATGCCGAGCGAGAGGATGTTGCGTGTTTCATTGGGATCGATGATCGCATCCACCCAAAGTCGCGCTGCTGCATAATAAGGTGAAGTCTCTCGTTCATACGAATGCAATGTTTCCTCGAACAATTGTTTTTGAGCTTCTTCATCCAATTCTTCCCCCTTCTTTTTGAGACTATTATACTTTATCTGAGTAAGTACTTCGGCGGCCTGAGCACCCCCCATCACCGCAATACGTGCCGATGGCCATGCCAAAATCAGTCGAGGGTCATAAGCCCTACCACACATGGCGTAGTTGCCCGCTCCGTAAGAATTGCCTATGATCACAGAAAACTTCGGTACCGTACTATTAGCGACCGCATTTACCATTTTTGCGCCATCCTTGATGATGCCGCCATGTTCGGACCTCGTACCTACCATAAATCCCGTGACATCGTGAAAAAATACCAGTGGGAGCTTCTTTTGATTGCAAAGCATGATGAAACGCGCTGCCTTATCTGCTGCATCTGAATAAATCACACCCCCGATCTGCATCTCTCCCCCTTTTGTTTTCACCAAAGATCGATTATTTGCAATGATGCCAACGGACCAGCCATCAATGTTGGCATAAGCGCAACAGATCGTTTTACCATATCCGTCTTTGTAGTATATCAAGCTACCATCATCCACGATGCAGGTAAGAATTGCCTTGATGTCGTAGGTTTTATTGAGGTCTTTAGGCAAAATTTCAAAAAGAGTATCCTCGCTGGGTTTGGGAGGAACCGACGGTTTGCGTAGTAATTCCAACTTAGCATTGGGTTTGATCTTCTCCACTAGATCTTTAATGCGATCTAAACAACTATGGTCATCAGGCATTTTGTAATCTATAATGCCAGAAATCTCACTTTGTGTCTCAGCTCCACCCAGTGCCTCCAGGCTCACCTCTTCGCCTATGGCCGCTTTGACCAGATATGGTCCAGCCAGAAATATAGATCCGGTACCTTCTACTATCAAGGATTCATCGGACATGATGGGCAAGTAAGCGCCTCCTGCCACGCAACTACCCATTACAGCGGCAATCTGATGCACACCCATACTAGACATGCGGGCATTATTGCGAAAGATGCGGCCAAAGTGATCTCTATCGGGAAAAATTTCATCCTGCATGGGTAAAAAGACCCCGGCACTATCCACCAGATAAATGATGGGTATGCGATTGGCCATAGCGATTTCTTGGGCTCGCAAGTTCTTCTTGCCCGTCATGGGAAACCAGGCACCAGCCTTTACGGTCGCATCATTGGCCACGACAATCACCAGTCTTCTCCTGATGTACCCCATGACGACCACTACTCCAGCAGCAGGCGCACCACCATGATCCTCATACATTCCATGTGCGGCAAGTGCTCCCATCTCAAATCGCTCCTCCCCGTCATCAAGTAGATAATCTATGCGTTCTCGAGCTGTCAGCTTGCCCTTGGCATGATGTTTTTCAATTCTTTTCTTACCTCCTCCTTGGTAAATTTCTTCCAGACGAAATCTCAGCTTCGAAAGTGCCAGCCGGTGTGTGTCATCGTTACTTCCTTTTTCCAATTCGATGTCGGTCATATCAAGCTAATAATCGATTGTCAATGAATGTCGGTGAAGATACATCTTGCAAAAAGAATGATGGCCGTTAGGGTGCCTCTAGCCAGGTTATCCGAAGGATTTGTTTTAAGCTCCTGGATATGCCAACAGGAACCAGACCGACCAGTCATCTGACCTCAGAAAGTCTATTCCGAGCCTTATGTGCCTTCATATCCGTGATTACCAAGAACAAAAAATGACCATACTCTTCCATCGTGACTCGACGCCACGGACACCGAGTGATTTCCCAGTTATTTCGGAAAGATCACTTTATGCTAATAGCTTCCTAAATATCGGCGCAAACCCCATTCGGATGCCAGCAGTAGCAGAATTGCTAAGAAAAGCCATTTGATATTGATCGCGTTCTTGGTCTGAAAAACCTTGTAAAAGATCGGCTTCAGCTGATCATCCTGCTTGATCATCTCGCTTAGCTCATCCACCTGCGATGGATAGATGATATCCCCACCGGTTTGGTTAGCAAGCCGACGCAAAAGGTTGTGAT
The DNA here is from genome assembly GCA_965223025.1 of Saprospiraceae bacterium. Lineage (GTDB taxonomy): Bacteria > Bacteroidota > Bacteroidia > Chitinophagales > Saprospiraceae > JABDMH01. The sequence continues at coordinate 855,607 of CBDCVP010000023.1, read as the reverse complement.
TTGCTACGGTTGCATAGCTTTCTTTCTCAATCGCTTGAACACTGAACTGACCCTTGGCGCTAAATCGTTCGCCGTCATATTGAGTACTGGCGGTCCAAGTGTAATCTCCTGCTGGTAATTTGCCTACGTCGAGGTCGTAAGCATCGTTCATCTTTGAAAATACAAAGTTGAAGGTCTCCCGACTCGCATTATAAATATTCAAAATCACCTCCGGCTCATTGATCAGCTCATACGACTGATTATAAAGTTCTGCACTAAACCGAGCATCTTCGTTTTCTGCCAGCAGATTCTTAGTTTGAAATACTCTGAATTTTCGCTTATCCTCTTTCAGCGAAATGTACTGTACCGACTTGCCTAAGATCTCATCAAGCACCTGCTGATCTTCATGCTGTAAAAAGTCGTACAGCCCCCACCTCCAGAGACCCTCAGCGAGGATGATGGCTTCTTTTCTCTTTCCATCTTCTCCAAAAATCCAAAGTGGAAACTCGGTATCCACTTTTCCTATCCGCTGTTTGAGTAGGATATCAGCAGCTGGGTTGACCTTAAATTCTGCAAATGGTGCGTCCATGGGAGCAAAAGAGCTGATCTGCTGCTGTAAGTGCTCAGAAAGCGTAAAGAGTGAAAAACCGGGATGTACATTTGCTTGTACCACATTGGTATTAATTCCTTTAGGTGTGATTTGGACCAAGTCCTGATATTGATTGAATAGGGATAAGTTGGTCTGAGATCCGACGATAAGGAGTCGAGGGACATTTTGCTCGACCAACTCCCGCAAAATCCTTCTCTCTTCGTTTCTTTTGGAAGGTAATTGGTGCAAGATGACAAAATCATATTCCTCAACAGCTCCCCTAAACTCCTTTCCCTGAGAAACAGTGACTTCATAGTTCTTATTCTTCTCCAAAGAATGCTTTATGGTGGCTATGTCGGGATGGGGACTACCATAAAGGACCAAGACTTGCTGCCTGGCATCGATGGCATCAATGAAGAAATCTTTACGATTATTGGCATACGACTTCTCTCCACCGAGACCATCAAGGCTGATGCGAAACCGCTGCAATCCTACATAATCCTGTGGAATGGCCAGCTCGTAAGTTTTGAAAAAATCATCCTGATCAATACGGATGGGCAATGACTGCAATAGCTGTTGTTCGTCTCCATTGATTCTGAAGACTTTCACGCTGCTTGACTGTCCATCACAATTAAAACTGCTGACATCTACCTGCAGAGAAGTGTGATCACCCAGGTAGGAAATATTATTATGAAAAACCTGCCTTATGTATAGATCCTTGTCTTGGGTTGAGTCACCCAGAGCAATGGCATAGAGAGGAGCAGAAAAGCGGTGGTCCGCATATAGAGGGTCTACTCCCTCATTGTAGATGCCATCTGTAGCATAGATCACAGCACCCAAATTTTGGTCACCATAGAGGTCACCTATGTGGTGGAGTACCGCAGATAAGTTGCTGGATTTATCTGCATACCTAAAGGAAATTCCATCCTCCACTGCACCACCAAAAGACACAGATTTCACATCGTATACGTCACTCAACTCTGATATGACACCACTCAGTTTCTCCTGATAAGCCTGGAGCTCTACAGAATCCGTCTCTGCCTGAATGGACGCTGATTGATCTTGTGCAAAAATGACAATCGGCTTCTTTGTTTCTTCCTGACTGGTCTTAAGTATTGGAGAGAGGAGTAATAGGCTCAATAAAGAAACTCCCAGAAATCTGATGAATGCCAGACTGGACTTAGTCCACTGCCTGACATCGGGAAATCCAGAAGTCCTGTAGTACAAGGCGATGGCAAAGACGGCACCGACCACCAAGCATATTAAAACGTACCACCATGCGTACTGGATCTCTATGTTACCCAAAATACTTATCCACTTTTGTGCGCGAATAGTCAGCCAAAGTAAGTATTCCTACCCTGTAAATCAACCCCACATGAAACGATAGCTCGAATTTTTCATCTTGCACTCGTCCAGTATTGGCTCCTACAAAAAGGGAATTGATGAGCTTTTATTTTGGCCACACGTAACTTTTAAGTCATGAGATCGTTAATTTTATTAGAACTAATCTAAATTACCATGAAAAAATGGTGTACTCTATTTGTCCTCTCGATGATTCTTCTGTGGCAACAAGATCTGCGAGCGTCGTACATTTTGCTTCCCATGGATCCAGATCAAAAGGATCATTTGAAAGCATATGGAGTCACCTATTGGGTGCTGGAAAAAGGTGCAGAAGCTTGGTGGCTACTAAACCATCGAGGCGGCAGCTTTGCTTTCAAACACAATATGCTGTTTGAGAAAGAATGTCGAACTCGGGGAGTCAGCTTTGAGATATTGCCAGATATCCAGTTTAATGGGATTTTAGAGGAAATCTGGAGCCCTTCAGTCAATAAAGATGCCATCAAACTAGAAGCTGCCCCCAGGATTGCCGTCTACACACCAGACTTTAATGCCAAGGGGGAAGAGGTACAACCCTGGGATGACGCAGTAACCATGGTATTGACCTACGCAGAAATTCCATATAAGACAGTCTATGACAGCGATGTCCTAGATGAAAAACTTGCAGAATATGACTGGCTGCATCTACATCACGAGGATTTCACCGGGCAATACGGCAAGTTTTACCGCACTTACCACGCTTTTTCCTGGTACAGAGAAAACCAGAAGAAGATGGAAAAATTGGCAACTGATCATGGCTTTGCCAAAGTATCTCAATTAAAATTGGCCGTGGTTAAGAAAATCCGAGAATATGTCATTGGTGGAGGCTTTATGTTTGCCATGTGCTCTGCCACCGATACTTATGACATTGCACTTGCGGCAGAAGGGATAGACATCTGTGCGGAAATCTACGATGGAGATGCAGCTGATCCCAATGCTCAACAGAAGTTGGATTTCAGCAAAACATTCGCTTTTAAAGATTTTGAGTTGGTGAGAAATCCGCTGACCTATGAGCACTCTACCATCGACAATCGCAATCGAAAGGTCACACCTCAGACAGACTATTTTACCCTATTTGATTTCTCGGCAAAGTGGGATCCGGTGCCAGCCATGCTGACTCAAAATCACACACAAACCATCAAGGGATTTATGGGTCAATCCACCACCTATCGAAAACGATATGTAAAATCCAATGTATTAGTTCTGGGTGAAAACAAACCTGCTGGCGAAGCCAAATACATTCATGGCACCCTAAATGAGGGACAATGGACCTTTTATGGAGGTCACGATCCCGAGGACTACCAGCATTTTGTCGGCGATCCCGATACGGATCTTAGCTTACACCCCAATTCGCCTGGCTACCGGCTCATCCTAAATAATGTGCTGTTTCCGGCAGCCAAAAAGAAAAAGCAAAAGACCTAGTAGCCGCGACACCATTCCGATTCCTCAGTACTCCTTTGCTAGCAGCGTATAATGTCGACAATGCCCATTCTCGCCGGCTTCATCGAGGCAGGCTTCTTTTTGATTGCATGCTGTGCTGTACGCTGGTAGCTATCGGCACACCTTCACTATTGACATTGCCCCCGTCTTGCCGCCTTGGCTGAAATCAGAATCTTGTGAGCCCTCTCCACATTTAATAGATGTGTCTGATAGACCTGTTTATGGTACGATAGTTATTTTCATCAATTGTTCGAATAGTGGTCTAGTAGGAGACATTTCTTATCTTACCGCTGCTGGAACAACTACAGACTATGAAGAGATCGAAGATTGCAGGAATGGGCCATTATGTGCCAGAAACGGTCATTTCCAACCATGACTTGGAGGCCTTAATGGACACCTCCGATGAATGGATTCAAGAGCGCACAGGGATTCGTGAGCGAAGATTTGGGAAGCGCCAGGAGGAAACCACCACCACGATGGGTGCTATAGCTGCTGAACGGGCAATCGCAGATGCCGGTATCGATAAGAACGATATTGACTTCATCATTTTTGCCACCTTGAGTCCCGACTACTTCTTCCCCGGTTGTGGTGTGCTGGTACAAAGAGCGCTGGAAATCTCTGGCACTGAAATCGGAGCACTCGACGTGCGCAATCAATGCTCGGGATTCGTATACGGCTTGTCTGTTGCTGACCAGTTCATTCGATCAGGGATGTATAAAAACATCCTATTGATCGGATCTGAAATGCACTCCATGGGGCTGGACATGACCACGCGTGGAAGGGATGTCTCCGTGATATTCGGCGATGGTGCTGGAGCCGTTATTCTTCAACCTACAGATGAAACAGACCAGGGGATCCTGAGCACACATTTGCACTCGGACGGTAGACATGCCGAGGAATTGGCTTTTATCAGCCCAGGTTGTCATGGCGGTCACCACGGCAGTGAGGAAAAATATGGATTTCCGGACAGTGAATTTGAGACCGTTTTTATTACCCAGAAGATGCTCGATGATGCCTTGATCTATCCAAATATGAACGGCAAATATGTCTTCAAATATGCGGTGCAAAAATTTCCCGCAGCAGTGCTGGAAGCATTAGGTGCAAATGGTTACCAACCCTCTGACCTTGATCTACTCATACCTCACCAAGCCAATCTACGCATCAGCCAGTTTGTTCAAAGAATGCTCAAACTTGCTGATGATCAGGTGTTTAACAATATTCAAAAATATGGTAATACCACAGCTGCCTCCATACCGCTGGCCCTCTCCGAAGCCAGGGATCTTGGTAAAGTGCAATCTGGTGATCTCATCTGCTTGGCGGCTTTCGGCAGTGGATTCACCTGGGGGTCAGCTTTGATCAAATGGTAGTGCCCAGATGAAGGTCGATATTTTAGCCATAGGTGTTCATCCCGATGATGTCGAATTATCTTGTGCCGGTACGCTGCTGGGGGAGATGGCTTCCGGAAAAAATGTGGCCATTTTGGATCTGACGGAAGGAGAACTGGGCACTCGTGGAAATGCTGAGCTTCGACTCAAGGAAGCAAGAGCAGCAGCCAAAATTCTAGGCGTCTCAGATCGTCGAAATCTGGGACTGACCGACGGATTCTTTCAGGGAAACCATGACGACAAGATGAAGGTGATCCAAGCCATTAGGCATTATCGACCAGAGATTATCCTCACTAATGCCATCGATGACCGTCATCCGGACCATGGCAGGGCAGCCAAGCTCGTCTACGAATCCAGCTTCCTTTCAGGTTTATTGAAGGTACCGAGTGCAGACTATGATGGCTCTGAGCAAGCACGCTGGCGACCGAAGGCGATCTACAATTACATCCAAGATAAAGTTTTGATCGCTGACTTGGTAGTAGACATTTCACCCTACTTCGAAAAAAAAATGGCGAGTATCCTGGCCTTTAAGTCACAATTTTTTGATCCCAAATCTCAGGAAGCGGACTCCCCAATTTCTGGTCGAGATTTCCTGGATTTTATCAGAGCTCGTGCCCAAACCTACGGCAGACAGATCGGTGTCACTTATGGGGAAGGATATACACTTTCCAGACCGATCGGCTGTACGGATCTTTCCTCGTTACTCTGATCCATGCTCCTTCCCAAAAAAGGGTTCAGGGTGTGGTCTCCGGAAATCTCACAAGCTGGGTGTAAAGTCCAATTTACTATCTTGGATGGATGAGCAAGAACATATTGATCATCACCGGAGATGCCGGGGAGAGCTACGAGACGCTATATGCACTCCATCGCTTTCAAGAGGCAGGACATCATCCCATCATTGCCGCTCCAAGTAAACGTAGATTGCACCTGGTCATTCATGATTTTGAGCCTGGCTGGGATACTTACAAGGAGTCACCTGGTTACAAGGTTTCATCTGATCTGACATTTGAGGACATCGAAGTTGATTCATACGATGCCATATTACTACTCGGTGGAAGAGCCCCCGAATATCTGAGGCACAATCAGACACTCATTAAATTAGTTCAATCTTTCGATGAGACCGGAAAGTGGATCTTCTCCATTTGTCACGGCATCCAGATATTGATTGCAGCAGGCATATCGAAGGGAAAAAACCTCACGTGCTATGAGCACATAAGGTTTGAAGTAGAGTCCACAGGTGGTAAGTTTTGTGCCGCCGAAGCGGTGAGAGACGGCCACATCGTCTCTGCACAAACATGGGAGTCACATCCCGATTTCTATCGGTTGGTCTTTTCCTGCCTCGATGAGACAGCTGGATGATTTCGAGATACTTGTTTTGGGCTTATCATCCAGACTTGACGAAAGGGCCGTTGGGGAGAAAATCCATAAGGGCTCTCTTGGGATCTATTGAGACCAGGCTACCGTCCTCAGATGACCAGAAGCGACGTAAAGTCGTTCCATTCCAACTAATGAGCAAGTCACTTCTGAAAAAATTCAAAAAAAATCAAAAAAAATTTATCACCGTGGTTCCCTGATTTGCAGCCATAGAGGCAAGGGCAGCAAGGACCACCAGGTGCCTGCTCAGAGGCCAGGTGCTTATACATAACAACGAATCAAATGTCTGACACATGAGTTTCAACAACAGGGATGGTGCATATCAGGATAAACACTATATCAATATGTAATCATATATCCCCTGGACCTGCTGCATCCATGATACTGCTCATGAAAGGCAGGTCATATCAAAGACTTCGAAATATATAACTCGTCATAACAGTCAATTTTACGACTATCATCGTCGCAATCGACAGCCATTTTATACCGTTTAGATTTGGATTCCACAGCTAAGAATTGCTATCTTTCTGTGAGCGTTTTGTTACAGTAACCCGTTTTTTTCTTTTAAAAGCTTTGAAATCATGCCCGTTTACCCAAATCTCCCTAGACAAGTATGCCTGGTGGTATACGCCCTTCTGTTCTTATCTGTGTTGCAAGCTCAATCTCTGGTTGGTGGCAGCATTTATGATGCTGAAGTAGAAGTACCTTCTTCCCATCAGATCTGGCTCCAGTATGCCCATAGTTTCAAGTTCAAAGATGATATGAGCATCCACTCAGATTTTGGTCATATCTTCTATACAGGAACTGGAGAAAAGAGATTAAACATTCGTAGTACCTTTAAATACAACCTGACCCACAACCTGCAAATAGGTGCGGGCATGGGATTCTTTTGGTGGTACGACACTCCGAATCTATCACAAGAACTGCGATTTAATCAAGTGCTTAGCTACTTCAAGGACTTTGAATCCGGCACTATGCACCATGACTTTCAGGTCGAAGAACGACTGTTGCAGTCGCAAGAAGTTTTGCACGATCAGAAAACCCGTCTACGATATCGATTTGGCTACACGATTCCCACCTCGAGAAATATGTACATTGGTTTTTTCGATGAAATCTTTTCTCATCTGAAAAGAGCGTCCAACGAGGCCGCCATACATATGAACCGTGCTGGCATGTATGTCGGATATAACACTCATCAGTTTTTTAGGCTGGAAGCCCAAGCCATGATGCAAGATGAGTTTGCGAAGAATGCTGGTCAGATGCATCGATCCTGGGTCTTTCAAGCTCGCCTCGTGCAAATTCTGTGATCCGGTATTCGAAGCGATCCTTTGCCCTGCCTGCTAGATCAGGCCTCAAATGCTTTACCTTTGGGTGAAGTGTAAATAGATGAAGGGGTGCAGAAATGGACTTGTCTACTGTTTTGGGGTTGGTGCATTGGTCTGTTGGGAGCACCAACGCTAAGAGCGCAGGGGCATTATTGGTGGGCCGATAACGTCATGTGGGATGGTGTTACTCACTGGAGTGAATACATCAACTACGCACCTGTTACCATGGGACCCAATGCCTTGCCTGTGCCAAAGTTGTCTGATGGTCATGTGGGCCAGGTCCATTATTTTACCTTGGGAGGAGCTGCGCACTTTAGCAGGGGTGACCATACACAAAACATGCTGCTGGCGGCTAAGTACATTCTGGTAGAAAGTCGAGTTTCCTTCAGCTTGTATTGGGTACCATTTGAAAAATACTCTGTATCACATGCCGTCAAAACTAAAAGGAAGGTCTTTCACACTTTTTACGAGGCAACTACTGCTGCAGGGGATATCTACTTTGACACGAATGTCCAGATACTCAAGAAAGAGAAAGTGGGACTGGCAGGACGGATAGGTTACAAATTTCCAACATCCAACATGCAGGGAGCTGCTAGATTTACCAATGCACCTGGATACTATGTAGATCTGAGCGGATATCTAAACCTACATGATCGAAACAAAGCTGACTGGAAGATCATCTCCATGCTGGGATTTTACGCCTGGCAAACCAATCAGGATGAACAGTTTCAAAACGATGCCATCCTGTTTGGTGGTGGTTTGAGGTGTACGGGTAAAGTCTGGGAGCACGAGCTTCACATTCGTGGATATTTTGGATATTTAAAGATTGGAGACCAGCCCGTCGTAGGGCAACTGCGTACTTCCTATAGTCGGGGAAGGATTAGACTTGCAGGCCAAATCGAGTATGGATTGACTGACTATCCATTTACTTCCTCCAGTTTGATGCTGACGTACCTATTCAGTCGATCGTAACTCAGAAAGCCAGTGGCCGGATGAAGCTTTGGATGCCGATCATCCTCTTTGACTTAAGGAATGATGACAGCGATTCCCGGCTCAGTGTGAGCATTTTTTATCATATCATTGGCTCCTTCCTCAAGGCTCATTTTGGTCCCCAGCAAGGTTGACAGGGATAAATCATGACTTTCGATAAAATCCAACATCTCCCCATAACGAAAGGCTTGTATGCCGTGACTACCGATGATCTCTAATTCATGAGCAATCACTCGATGGAGACTAAGGTCACATCTCTCCCCCTCTCGCATAAGTCCCACCTGAAGATATTTGCCTTTTCTTCTGATGATGGGCAGCGATGACGCCAAAATCTGACTAGAACCATAGGCATCTATGCCGATGTGCACTCCGTATCCAGAACGCTGCAAAATGTCTGCCACTGCCTCATCGTTGAGGTCGCGATAAACTTCATCTGCTCCAATGCTTTGGGCCAACTTGCGGGCTTTGGCATCAGGGTCAATAGCTACGACATGGGCACCTATAGCCTTCGATATCATGATGATTGCGAGACCTAGCCCCCCGCATCCAAAAACTGCAAGCCACTGCCCGGCTAACAGATCCGCCTGGTAGAGCAGCGCGTGGTAAGCGGTACCAAATCGACAACCCAGGATGGCTGCTTCCGTGTAACTCATTGTCTTGGGCAGGACCACTAAATTAACATCGGCATATCTGACCTCTACAAACTCTGCAAATGATCCCCAATCTGTGAATCCCGCTTGGTGCTGATTCGGACAGACTTGATGATGCTGAGAATGGCAATAAAAACAGGAGCCACATGCTTGTACAAATGGAGTGGTTACCCTGGCACCCACCTCCCACTCCAGCACCGCAGTTCCAATAGCGATCACCTCGCCTGCAAACTCATGACCTGGCACATGTGGTAGCGATATGCTTGCATCATGTCCCATCCAGCCATGCCAATCACTGCGACAGATACCGGTGGCTTTGACCGCAATCAATGCCGCATCGTCATGCAGCTCTGGGACGGCTACTTGCTTGACGATGGGTTTTGCCCCAAAACGATCATACCAGATGGCTTTCATTGCTTCAGCGATATGCGAGCTATAATGATACATAACTTGTACAAATCTCATAGGGGTAACAAACCCATTGCACCTCTCTCTCGGATACTGGTTACTTCACTCCTGTGATCCAGACATTACGCAACTTATTCCCAGCAGCTTAAACCAATCCATTGTACTCGACGTTTTGATAGCAGATTATGTCATTAAAACAGGTTTTTACTCAGTACGCAATCTTGGGCCTGCTCACCGTCGTGGGATGCACAAAGACAGGAGCTGATCGGACCACCAGCGTCTGCTTTACAACCCAGCACCATGATCTGATCATTCCAAATATCACCATCTACGTGAAATATGCCACCCAGGATTTTCCTGGTTTTGAACCCATCGAACAATTTAATCAGGTGTTGGTCAGCGATGCCAGTGGGAGAGTTTGCATGAGCAATTTTCCACTGGGAAATCATTGGTTTGTGGCCATGGGTTACGATGAGCTCATACGCGAACAAGTGATTGGTACGATGAATATCCGATTTGATCTTGCCCAACTGCAGGTGGATACCATCCTCTATGTGGGTGAAGAGTGATCTAGGTTTCCCTTATGGCCTGACCATCGCTACCACCGCTAAATTTGGCCAGGAGCCAATTTTTCCTAAGCATGAAAGGTGCGTATCGATGAGCTGAGCAATGTCTCATCGACAAAAAGTCAACTATTACATTGTCGGCAAATTCCAATTGCGTATTATTCAATAACTTGGACCTTTTCTGAATGATCTGGTGATCAACTTATGGAGCATAAAGAGGTATTGATCTACGATACGACACTACGGGATGGCACTCAGGGTGAGGGTATCTCTTTTTCAGCAGAAGATAAACTGTTGCTGGCAAAGAGAATGGACGACTTTAAGTTTGACTACATCGAAGGTGGCTGGCCTGGGTCTAATCCGAGAGATATGGAGTTTTTTAACCTAGCAAAGGGTACCCATCTAAGGCATGCCAAACTCACCGCCTTTGGTTCTACCCGTAGAGCTAACCTTCCTGTTGATCAAGATCAGCAGGTACTGCAATTGATTGAAGCAGAAACACCCGCGGTAACCATTTTCGGTAAGAGTTGGCCACTTCACGTCACCGAAGTGTTAAAGACCACCTTGGAGGAAAACCTGGCGATGATCAGCGAGTCCATCGCTTTTCTTAAGGCGGCGGGCAAAGAGGTGATTTACGATGCCGAACACTATTTTGACGGATACAAGCACGATGCCTCCTATGCGATCCAAACTTTGCTCGCTGCTATAGCAGGAGGTGCCGATCATGTCGTATTGTGCGACACCAATGGAGGTACCCAAATCAAGGAATTTGGCCTGATCGTAGATAAAGCCATCGAAACTTGTGCACCCACACCTGTCGGGGTGCACTGCCACAATGATTGTGGTTTAGGTGTCGCCCTCTCTCTGGTTGGTGTTGATCACGGTGCAGCGATGGTCCAGGGTACAGTCAATGGCCACGGAGAAAGAGTGGGGAATGCCAATCTCACCAGTATTTTACCCAACCTCCATTTTAAACTCGGCTATAAGATCAGCTGTGGAGCCAAACTCCATGAGCTTCGGGATTTTTCGATCGGCATTGATAAAATGGCTAATATCATTCCCAATACTAAGGAAGCGTTTGTAGGTGCCAGCGCCTTTGCACACAAGGGTGGTGTGCACGCCAATGCGGCCAAGAAGGTAGCTCGTAGTTACGAACATATGCAACCGGAATTGGTGGGAAACCGACAGCGTATATTGATGTCAGACATGTCGGGAAGCAGCAGCGTGGTCCTAAAAGCCCGGCAATTGGGGATTGATCTAGATGAAAAATCAGAGCATATGCGTGCCTTCCTCGCCATCATCAAGGAAAGGGAGAATCGTGGATACGAGTATGAGAATGCAGATGCATCATTTACGGTTTTACTGTACCAACATTTTCATGGATTAAAAGACGATTTTGATCTAGTGAGTTACCGCACAATTTCTGAAGTGGTCCGTGATAGTAATACCAACATCAGTGAAGCTGTGATTAAATTGCGCATAGAGGGAGATTCAGAAATAAAAATGACCATCGCCGAATCAACCGGACCCGTGGGCGCTCTGGATCACGCCATGAGAATGGTTTTTGCCAGCCAATACCCTGCCCTCAGATCGGTGGACTTGGTAGATTACAAAGTCAGGATAACTCAGACTGGCATGAGCACAGATTCTATTGTACAAGTATTGATGAAATCCACTGATCAGGAAGAAAGTTGGTGGACCTGTGGTGCGGATGGCAGTATCATTGAGGCCAGCTACCAGGCCTTGCGAGATGCCTTCCGATACAAGCTGCTCAAGGAGTCTCTGGCAAAGGAAATTCCAGCTTCATTGCAAAACGCATAAGTCTTACCATGCAAATATCAGTGCTGGCTTTTGGGATCGCAAAAGACATCATCGGGGATAGACAGATCCAACTGGACGTGGGAAAAAGATGCCAGGTCTCCACTCTCAAGGACATTCTTGAACAGAAGTATCCCGAGTTTTCTAAACTCAAGTCGCTCACGCTCGCTGTCAATCAAAGTTATGCATCAGATGATCTGCTGCTGACAGAAAAAGATGAAGTCGTGATTATTCCACCGGTCAGTGGTGGCTGACCAAAATGACATCCATGGAGTGTGACATCCAAATAAAGAAATCTCCTCTTTTGCTTGAAGATTGTGCCCGTTTTGTCAAAGACAACGCATGTGGTGGGACCTCACTGTTTGTTGGACATGTACGCGATCAAACTTCTGGCAAAAACGTGCTAGCCTTAGAGTTTGAGGCCTACGTACCTATGGCCATCAAAGAACTGGAGATAATTGTCAACGACATGGCCCGGCGATGGAAGGTCCGCAAGGTGAGTATTCATCATCGGATCGGTCATCTGGCCATAGGTGAAACTGCAGTGATCATTGCCACCTCTGCTCCACACCGGGCTGCTGCCTTTTCAGCTTGCCAATATGCAATCGATACCCTAAAGGAAACCGTTCCCATCTGGAAAAAAGAGATCTTCGACGACGGGGAGATTTGGGTGGCCGCCCATCCCTGATGTTTGGCCCCTCATCGCGGTTTGATGATGACCCATGAAAATCAGGGTTCATCGTAGGCGGTCAAAATCCTCTTTGAAGTTGATGTTGGTCAGACAATTTGCATCCTGCACCTTGTACACATTAAAGCTCAATGCTTCTATCATCTGCACTAAACCAAAAAGACCCGAATCGATGCGGCGCTGAATAATGGTGAAACTTGAGGGCTGGTAAATGGCACACAGGGGATGAAGTCGCTGATCCCTGGGTGTATACGCCAGTGTGACATCGTGGTCAGGATTTTGGGACTTGCACAACGAATCGAGCAGATCTTCTGTAACCAATGGCATGTCAACGGCCAGGACTAGATGGGCCTGCCTGGGATGCATTTCTAATGCAGCGTGCAATCCAGCGATGGGTCCAATATCGTCGTATTTGTCAAGAATCAGAGGGAACTTGCCAAAATACGCGTCGTGATCGATCCGGCAGGAGATAAAGACCTCCTCACAAAAAAGCGATAGCAATCGGTAACTCCGATCAATCCAGGTCATACCCCCCGACGACAACAATGCCTTGTTGCTGCCCATTCGGCGGCTTTGACCACCTGCCATCAACAATCCGATGCCATCAAACACCACTTCAAGATCTTTTAAAGTCTTGCTTTCCCCCCGTTTTCTCCCATAATTTGACTTCTTCGATGACAATATCGTGCGAAAAGGATTTACACATGTCATATATCGTCAAGGCAGCAATGGTAGCACCCGCAAGGGCCTCCATCTCTACACCTGTTTTTCCTGATATTCTTGCGGTACACTGCACCGTAATGCGATGATCATCGGTGACTTTCACGTCGATCTTGCAATCTTCAATCGCCAACGGATGGCAGAGAGGAATCAACTCGCTAGTCTTCTTGGCGCCCATGATGCCAGCAAGCATGGCAGTTTGAAAAACCGGACCTTTCTTGGTGTTGATGTCGTCTCCCTGTAACAGGTTGATCACTTCTGTAGGCAAGCGAACGATTGCCCTTGCTGTTGCACTTCTCCTGGTAGGTGATTTAGATCCGACATCTACCATCGCGGGGTTGTTGTCTCGATCCACATGTGAAAATTGATTCATAGCTTGACGTGCTTAATTTGATCTAAATGGCAAGATCGGAAACACCTCTCCCTCTGCAAAGTGATCTCGATCAGCTGGCAGTTCGATAAAAGCATCGGCTTCGACCAGATTGGCAAGGTCTCCCGATCCCTTCCCTTTGACTGGATAGGCAAGTCGACGTCCACTGTCTTCAACAATACATACTTGCATAAAGTAGGTCAGTGGTGCTCCGAAGGTGACAGGTTGAGCCAACATCGCAGATTTTCTAAAATTAGATAAGCCTAAACTTTTATTTAGCCAATACTTTACATATTTTTCAAAGCAAAGGAAAGCGGATACTGGATTGCCTGGTAACGCAAAAGCAAAGTGAGATCCATTCATGGTGCCAAACCAAAGAGGTTTGCCGGGACGCTGTCTCAACTTGTAAAATTGCTCCTTCACTCCACACTGCTTCAGTGCACTCGGGACAAAATCGTACTTGCCCTTAGAACTACCACCCAGAAATAGTAATAAATCAAAGGATTCTAGCAGGTCTGATATCGTCCGCCTTAGGCCTTCAGCTGAGTCTCCCAAATGCATACGTACGGCATTGATCCCCATTGCTTGCAACGCGGCGGAGAGCACATGACCATTCGATCCGCGTATTTGATGCGAGGCCGGGGTATCATCAACCTCCACCAATTCGTCACCTGTTGATATCAGGACGACCTTAGGCATGGATTGCACCTTCACCGTCGATTGACCCACTGTGGCGGCAATCCCAATTTCAGGGCCTAGAATCTGGGCACCAGCCTTGACAATAGTGTCTCCTTGTTTCCTATCTGTACCTTGACGATGGATGTTAGATCCCTGTACGATATCAGTGATCAGTATTTGCGCATGCTCCTGGTCAATGGATACATCTTCGTACCTAATGACCGTGTCAGCTCCGTTTGGGAGTACGGCTCCTGTCATGATCTCGACACAATGTTGTTGATCTTTAAGGGTGTAGGGAGCGGTCCCAGCTGCTATCGTACTTGCTATCTTAAAACGGTTTTGCCCCTTTGCATAACTTTCATATGAAATCGCGATCCCGTCCATCATCACTCGATTGAAGGGAGGGAAATCCCGATCGGCCAACAATGGTTGGGCTAAAATGCGACCAAATGCTCCTTCTATCGGCACTTCCTCTACCGAGCAATCATAGAGATTTCCCGCCAGTATTTCTTCGGCTTGCTCAACTGTGATCATATCTGCCATCTGTGTATACCTGTCATCCGCCAATACTCGACATGGATTCTGAAATGATGCCATCACGCCGCCGACGTTCAGCCTCGAATCCATCTTTTGCCCGGTTGCCTATCGCCTCCAACACCAGGTCTCGGATTTGATGATCGCTTGCACCCTCCCTGATCATCGATTTGATATTAAATACACCTTCGCCATACAAACAGGTCCGTAAAGTCCCCTGTGGTGTAATGCGTAAGCGATTGCAGCCCGCACAAAAAGTTCGGCTTGAAGCCGCAATAATGCCTAGATGACCACTAAATCCCGGTGGTTGATATTTTGCAGCTGTCGAGGACATGCTGGTTGCCAGTTGGGTTAAATTAGGAAAATGGGCCTGCAAATGGGAAAGAATGCGGTGATGTGACCATGGTTGCTCCGGTAGGCTGCCAGACCCATTAAATGGCATTTCTTCAATAAAGCGGATGTCAACTGGATGTTCTTGGGCAAGACGAGCCATCGGTATGATATCCTGTTCATTCCTACCATTCATCACCACCATATTGATCTTAGTGGTCATCCCATACTCCAAAAGCCGGTAAAAAGTACGCATCACTTCCTCGAAGACATCGCGCCGAGTAATCAGCTGAAACCTCTCCCTATCCAGCGAATCGAGAGAGAGGTTGACAGCCTTGATACCCAGCTCTTTCAACCTAGGAATCACATCATGTGTCATCGTACCGTTGGTGGTAATGTGTACCTCCTTGATGGGTGAATGTTGCACCATCTCAAGAAAATCAAGAAGGTCTTTTCTCAGAAATGGCTCACCTCCAGTAACACGCAATTTTTCGATGCCCAAATCAGCCAACAGGTGAATGACACGAATTAGCTCCTCGTAGGTCATCAGATCTTCGCGCTTCACGTAGTTGATCCCAGCCTCTGGCATGCAGTAAAAACAGCGGAGGTTGCATCGATCGGTCACTGCCAATCTCAGATAGTTTATTCTGCGACCATGATTGTCAACCAATGTCATTTTACGCTCCGAATTGCAAATGCTGGTTTGTACTCAAAGATAATAGATAAAGTGCACCATCTAACCTGCCTTCTATTGTTCCGGTCTCATTGATGAATCTACACTCACCTGCACTCATTACGCAAAACGACCATAGGTCCTGATCAAACAAGCCTCCATATCCCCTAATGTCCGAGAAAGAGCTGCGTCCCAGATCTACTCTGGTGCGTCGATGTCGCACTCAAATTAAAGGTCTCTCGTAGATCACAGTTTCTCACCTTGCCTTCGCCAGTTGATGACAAGGGTGATGATTTGGCCATAATTTGACAATCCATCGTGAATCTTATTAGACTTTAAGTAGGCATGATACATGCGATCCCTAAGTCGAGGCATGATATCAGGGTACTTGGCCAACTGACTATCAATCGCTTGCAGATCAGACCTTACATCACTGGACATCGTCGCTACCGTTGCTTCATATGCGTCCCTGTCTTGACGACGAAAGCTACCCCTTAAATACCGCCAATATCCCAATTGCCCCGAATACCTGACATAAGGGTCATTTGATCGATGGCACAACACATAGGCTAGGAAATTGCAGTCCCCTTCTCCTGTGACACCCATTGCATGGAAAAACTCATGTGCCATGACAAATGGTTTTTGCAATGGATGCAGACCACCATCGATATTGCACTCTCCCGAAAGTGGATTATAGAAACCTGCGGTGCTGAATCGAAGCAGCAATCCATTGGGCTTCAGCTGGCGACAGGGCACAGTGGTAGAGACATCGTAATCAAGATGGTTGGCTAACTCCACTGCACTGCTTCTGATGACCGTCTCCAGCAGACGGAAATTCTCACGCAAGAGCGACTCCTCGATTGCTCGGTGATGATCTGACCTTAATTGGGTGAGCCTTGCAGCTTCACCCTGGCATTCTCGTATGAAAACAATTTTCTCAATAGGTTGTACCTCCCACAACAGCCTATTCATCAAAGGGATGCGATCATAATTGAAGCCCCAAAAGGCGTAGAAAAAAAAGATGATCCAGCCTATGGCTGACAGTAAGCTACGCCACAAACGGGCCCAGGACGAAATGGCTCTGGGAGAGGACCTCCAAAATTGGCTGAGTTTGCTCCAAATCCACCAGAGTGCCAGGAATCCTAGCACAAAAGTAAATGGGACCGGCATGATGCCAATCGTGTGATCAAGGAATGATCTAATCAATCGATAGCATCCATTGCCGTACCAATGTTCCACATAATCCATTGATGCCGTGACATGTATGACGATGGCTAGTATGCCAAGGCACAATCCTATTAACCATTTATGTGAAGACTTTATCCGCATTTTGTATACGCAGCGACAATTTAAGCCGTGAGGTGAACCAAGGAGTAAATCAGTCTGTTAGTGATACCAAATGATGCAAAAGTAAATGTTGAGAACTTAAGAATATGCACATGGGTTTTCTTTATACATTTGCAGCACTTTGATTTATTGATAACTATCTAAATAAAAGGAAAATGGCTTTTGAATTTACCGACACAAATTTCAAGGAAAATGCACTGGACAAAGGTGGATTATCTGTGGTAGACTTTTGGGCAGAATGGTGTGGTCCTTGCAGATTGGTAGGCCCAATCGTGGAAGAGCTGGCGGAGGAATACGACGGCAAAGCACTCATTGGAAAAGTTGATGTCGACAATCATCCGGAAGTATCCATGAAATACAATATTCGCAGCATTCCTACCATCCTTTTCATCAAGGACGGGGAAGTTGTAGACAAGCATGTGGGCACAGCCACCAAGCAAGCATTGACAGAAAAGATTGATTCTCATTTATAGTAGAATTTGGTCAGATTAAATAGCTCCTGTTCGACGTTATGAACAGGAGCTATTTTAATTTAGTGCAACTATGAGCTTCTTTGACCAGTACAACCTCAAGAATCTGGAAAACCTGGATCTGATAGCACGTCAGGTAGTGGAAGGGTTTATCATCGGATTGCACAAAAGTCCGTTCCATGGATTTTCCGTCGAATTTGCGGAACATCGCCTCTACAACCAAGGGGAAAGTACACGCAACATTGATTGGAAGGTCTTTGCACGTACAGACAAAATGTTTACCAAGAGGTTTGAGGAGGAGACCAACCTGCGTTGTCAGATCATTTTGGACACTTCGTCTTCTATGTACTTTCCCCATCTTAGAGAACAAACATCTAGAAAACTCAATAAACTGAGATGGTCTAGCCTTGCGGCGGCCTCACTCATGTTGCTGCTGAAAAAACAAAGAGATGCCTTTGGCCTCAGCATTTTTGATCAGGAGGTTAGACAGCACACCCCTGTGCGCAGCAGTACATCTCACTATAAGTTATTATTGACCTATCTCGACAAAGTTATCCATGATGAAACAACCGAAAAGGGAACTGCGGCAGCCCAATCCTTGCATCAGATAGCTGATAGCATCCACAAACGGTCATTAGTGGTGATCTTTAGTGATATGTTTGATCGAGTAGAAAGTCCCGATCATCTTTTCTCTGCTCTCCAGCATCTAAAACATAACAAACACGAAGTCCTTCTTTTTCATGTCGTTGATAAAGCCAGAGAGTTGGATTTTGACTTCGAAAACAGGCCTTACATGTTTATTGATGTAGAAACCGGAGAACGTGTTAAGGTCCAACCCAATGATGTCAAAGAGGTGTACACAGCCAAACTCAAAGCATTTAAGGAAGAACTCCATTTGAAGTGTTTGCAGTATAAGATCGACTTGGTTGAAGCCGATATTGCCAAGGGCTTCAAACCCGTGCTAGAATCCTACCTCATTAAACGCCGTAGAATGAGCTAACTGGACAACCTACATCACATCACGTCGCCACATTGCATGTCCCTTCACAACCTAATCTCATCTTTGCTTCGCTCCTTAGGCCTTTTAGATTTTTTCGATAAAGTGAGGATGTACTTCCATGCATGGAGGCTCAGGAAGAAGAACCAGGACTTCAGGGCTCAATATCCGAAGGTGAGCTTGCCAGAAGATGACATATTGTACGAGACCTTCCACGGCGATTATTTTAAGTACTATGAAGATGGCAAATCGGTGGCTAGCTGGTTGCTCGACACTTTGGGTCGGTACAAGTCGGTCAGCCATTTGCAGGTACTCGACTGGGGCTGTGGGCCAGCCCGCATAGTCAGGCATCTTCCAGCATTGATGGGACCGGAGAACGCCATTTTTGGATCGGATCTCAATCCAGAGACCATCGCGTGGTGCAAAGCAAACATCCCTAAAGTTCATTTCACAACCAACCACCTGGATCCTCCACTTCCTTTCGATGCCGGCCAATTTGACTTTCTATATGCCATCTCTATCCTCACCCATCTGAGTGAACAGAGGCACCAGGATTGGCTTCAAGAGATTCACCGTGTTCTGGCACCCGATGGAATCGCCCTAATCACTACTCAGGGTGAAGCTTACAGAGCTAAGCTGACCTTATCAGAGCGAAGAAAGTTTGATGGAGGGCAACTGATCGTACGCGGAAAAGTTGCTGAAGGTAGCAGGACATTTAGCGCGTTTCAACCCCCTACCTTCATGCACCAGATACTCGCTCCATTTGATGTACTAGAGCATCAAGCAGGTATGCTATCAAACGGCTCATCTGAGCAGGATATCTGGATTTTAAGAAGGACGGATTGACATGGTAAGTATTCTAAAATTGTATCTTCCCACCAAGCATCACAAAAACAGTTTATGATCAAATTATCAGATATTTCCACTGAGGCTCCGGCTGACATGACCAAGGCATCAACCATTAAAATGCGGATCAAGTTATCAAAAAGGCTAGCCGAACTGCAGCATTTACTGTATGCCGAGGAAAAGCGCTGCGTGCTGGTTGTACTCCAGGGTATGGATGCAAGCGGAAAAGATGGTACCACAAAAAAAGTGTTTAGATTTTGCAGTCCCAGTGGTGTATGGGCTCATGCATTCAAGAAACCAAGCGATGAGGAATTCGCACATGACTTTTTATGGCGTGTGCATAAGGTCGCTCCCCAAAAGGGAAAAATCCAAGTTTTTAACCGGTCCCATTATGAAGATATCCTGATACAGCGTGTTCACAAGTGGATCGACGATGACAAAGTTGCCCAAAGGATGAAAGCCATCAATCATTTCGAGGAACTATTGCAGTTTGACAATCAGACGACAGTGGTCAAATTTTATATGCATATCAGTAAAGAGCGGCAGCTCGAAAAGTTGCAAGAACGCATCGACCAACCCTCCAAAAACTGGAAACACAATCCAGGTGATTGGGAGGAGAGAAAACACTGGGAAGCTTACATGGAGGCCTATGAATATGCCCTCAACGAAAGTAAGATACCATGGTACATCGTGCCATCGGATCGACGATGGTATCGAGACTATTTTGTCACCAAGACCCTGGTCGACATCATGGAAGGTTTTAAGATGACTCTACCCGTCCTGTCTCAAGAAGAACACATTGGACAGGGTTAGAATAGATCAGTGGTTGTGGAGTGTTCGGATTTTCAAATCACGTACGCTAGCCACCACCATGTGCAAGTCCGGGAAAGTGTCGGTACAGGGGATCAAGGTGAAACCCTCGCATCAAGTGAGGGTCAGCGACCGGATTCAGGTGAGTAAAAACGGATATCTTTTTCAGTTTGAAGTAGTAGTATTGCTCAAAAAGAGAGTAGGTGCACCGATCGCAGCCAAAGCTTACTTGGATCACACGCCCGAAGCTGAACTTAGAAAATACGACGACTGGTTTGTGGGAAAGGCCAGTTCGGAGAGAAGACAGCGAGGTGCTGGCCGCCCCACTAAGAAGGAACGACGGGAGTTAGATCAGTTTAAAGGCGACTATTATTTTAATGACTGAACCAATGAAGACCGCCTACCTGTCTCTAGGCTCCAATATGGGAGACAGGTCTCGTAATTTGGCCATGGCCAGAGCGCATCTGAAAGCTCACATAGGTGCTGAGGTTAGAGAGTCTCATGTATACCTCAGTAAGGCTTGGGGAATGACAGAGCAACCTGATTTCTATAATCAAGTGGTTTGCTACCTGACCGATAAGAGTGCAGAGGACTTGCTGGACATATGTTTGACCACAGAACGGTCTATGGGAAGGGTGAGGGATCACAAATGGACACGAAGGGCGATAGATATTGACCTCCTTTTTCTCGACGACGAGATTCGAAATAGCCAAACGTTGACTTTACCGCACCCTTACATTTCCAAACGAAATTTTGTCCTGATCCCATTGATGGAACTCGCCCCTGATTTAGTGCATCCCATCTTGGGTAAGACCATTGAAGAGTTGTATCTTCAAACTGAGGATATGCTAGAAGTACTAATGTTAGAGAATGATGGATGATTACCCCTTACCACATCGTTATATTTGTGTAGAGGGTAATATCGGAAGTGGTAAAACCTCATTGTGTAGCAAACTGGCTAAGCGCTTCAACGGCAAACTGCTCTTAGAGCAGTTTACCGACAATCCATTCCTACCATTCTTCTACAGTGATCCTGATCGCTATGCTTTTCCGGTGGAGGTGTTTTTTATGACGGAGCGGCATAAGCAAATGCAGAAGCACATTCTTACCCACGATTTGTTTGCGAAGCATATTTTTGCCGACTACTGCTTTCCAAAGACACTCCTCTTTGCCAAGAACAATCTAAATGATGAGGAGTTTAGGATATTTCAGCACCTATTTCAGTTGCTGGAAGCGCCATTCCCCCCTCCGGATCTGCTGGTATATTTACATCGTTCTACCCCAAAGCTGATGCAATTGATCGAGGAACGAGGACGGGTGATGGAGTCACCCATTACCGAGTCTTACCTGCAGGATATCCAGGACAGTTACTTCGAGTACTTTCGCAGTGAAAATTCATACCCGATCTTGATCATTGATGTGGAAGAGATGGACTTTGTCAAGAATAAAAAGCATTTGGATGAAATCATCAAAATCTTAGCAGGACGCTACAATCCGGGAGTTCATCGGGTCAGCATTCATTAGAGCAAAATGGATTCTAGTGTAGATGACACCTCCATATGGCGATGCAAATAGGACATTGATCGATTTTCGTACCCACATGGCACTTTTGATCGGTACATTTATCACAGCAAAAATTCTTAGAGATGAAAAGCTTTGTGAAGATAGTTCTTGGTTCCTGCCTAGGTGTCATCGTGGCATCTCTGGTCGTAAGTCTTCTTTTTACCGGCATTGCAGCCACCATGTTTAGTAAGGGAAGTGATAAAGCCGAGGTGAAGAAAAACAGTGTGTTGCGGCTCTCCTTCCATCAGACCATTCCACAAAAAACAGGTAATACCGAAGAGGCCATGTTCAACTTCAAAGATGAGGCCATCGTTGGTCAATTCGACATCATCGAAGCCATCGAAGCGGCAGGTGAAGATCGAAACATCAAGGGCATCTATCTTGATCTGGGCTCAATGGGTATGGGATCAGCCAAAGCTCAAGACATCAGAAATGCCATTCTATCCTTTAAAGAAACTGGCAAATTTGTCTATGCCAATTGCGGTAACTACGGTTACAGCCAGGGAGGATATTATCTGGCTACAGCTGCTGATCGGGTCTTTCTGCATCCTTTAGGAAGTGTGGACTTGCGAGGATTTGGTGCTGAAATACCTTTTTTTAAAGACATGCTGGACAAGATGGGTATTAAAATGGCCACATTCTACGCAGGAAAATACAAAGGTGCCAGTGAGCCCTTTCGTCTCAACAAAATGAGTGACGAAAATCGTTTGCAAATCAGAGCCTACATGTCAGAGCTCTATCAATCCTTTCTCAACGACATCGCCAACTCCCGCAACATCGATGCCAGCAAAGTAAGTCAGATGGCAAGTGATCTGAGTGGCAGATCGTCCGATCTGGCCCTAGAAAATGGGTTGGTTGATGAGATCAAATATGGTGATGAAGTGATCGAAGCCATTAGGGAGGCACTGGATCTTGATGAGGATGACGATATTCCCTTCGTCAGTTTATCAGATTATCATAAAGTACGAGATAAGGAACGAAACCTTCGAGCGGATAACAAGGTCGCAATATTGTACGCAGAAGGTGAGATCCGGGCTGGAGACGAAACCTATGGCATGATCACCGATGATCACTATGTCAAGATGATCAGAAAAATTGGTGATGATGAAAAAGTGAGAGCCGTAGTGCTCAGAATCAACTCTCCCGGCGGCGATGCTTTCGTGTCAGACGAGATATGGAGAGAGCTGGAGGTGCTACAAGAAAAAGATATCGTAGTGGTAGCCTCCATGGCTGATGTGGCGGCATCTGGCGGCTACTACATCGCCTGCGGAGCCGACAAAATCATAGCCGAACCCAACACGATCACGGGATCAATCGGCGTCTTTGGAATGATCCCCAATCTCCAGGAGCTGATGAATGAAAAACTGGGCATCCATATGGACACCGTAAAAACCGAGCGCTTTGCCACTGGTGTAGTGAGTCCATTTTTTCCCATCAGCGAAGAAGGTGCAAACCTGATGCAAGAAAACATCGATAGAATTTATGAGATATTTCTCAAAAGAGTAGCCGAAGGGCGCGAGATGAGTATTGATGCTGTACATGAGATAGCCCAAGGCCGAGTATGGACAGGAACCAGTGCCCAAGAAATTGGCCTCGTAGACGAGCTGGGTGACCTGGACCATGCCATCTCGACCGCGGCAGAATTGGCAGACATTGATGACTACCGACTTACCGAGTATCCGAGGATTAAAGAACCCATTCAAAAGTTGATCGAAGAAATCACAGGCGAAAAATTAACCAACAGCCTCGAGAGACAGATGCTCACGACGTACTTTCCAAAGACATTCACCCTCCTCGACCAGATCGAATACATCTTGCAAAACAAGGTTCCGATGGCAAGATTGCCCTTCGGTGCCATTCCAAACTAGTACCCAGAGAGGCCTCATAAAATGGAGAGATTTGGATGAAAATTCTGGAACCGGGCTCAGTAGGATCCAGACCTTCGAATATCGACCCTGAGTCGCTCGCCGCTGCTTTTGTCCAAGTGGGAAGAATGATATGCCCATTTATCCCGCTTTCGTACTGATTTGTCTCTCATATGTCCCACTCCTTCTTTTGTATGTCTAAACATCTAATGTTTAGACATACATTTGTCGTGTGAAACTTGAGCAAGCAATTCAGCAAAATCATTTCAAGGACGAATGGTTGAGAGTGGCGGCGAATTTATATTATACCCAATCGCAACTTCAGTACGCAATACACAGCTGTCTCAAACCCTTTGGTATTTCTGTCCAGCAATTTAACATCTTGAGGATATTGCGCGGAAAGCAAATGCAACCTCTTACAGTATCTGAGGTTACTGATCGAATGATTGACAAAATGAGCAATGCATCGCGACTGATCGAAAAGCTGCGAAAAAAAGATTTGGTCATCAGAACCGGATGTTCAGAAGATCGAAGGAGAGTACATATTAAGATCACCGATAGAGGTTTAGCACTATTGGTCGATGCCAGCACAGTCCTGGAGGCACAAATCTCCAATCAATTATCAGACTTATCGCAGTCAGAAGCTGCATCGTTGAACCACTTGCTTGACAAAATAAACGCTAGTCATTAATCTATTTATATCATTTAATCATCAAGTCTTATGAAAAAATTGTCAATTTCTTTTATGCTGATCGCCGTATTGTCTTATGTGGGGATGGCTTCTGTCAATCCAGCTGATGGCGGAGTCGACGTAGAAAAAAGCACCCTTACCTGGGAGGGTAGAAAGGTAACAGGTAAACATCACGGCACCATCAAATTACAGGAAGCCTCCCTGGATATTCAGGACGGCTCGCTCAAAGGTGGACATTTTGTCATCGATATGACTTCCATCAAGAATGTGGATATGGCAGGCAAACAAGGGGCAACCAAACTGGAAGGCCACCTGAAATCGCCTGATTTCTTCAACGTAGAGGAACACCCTACAGCTACTCTGCAAATCACAAATGTAGTAAGCAGGGGCACAGAGGGCGCTTACAAAGTCGTGGGAGATTTGACCATCAAAGGGATCACAAAGCCAATTAAGTTTAATGCCCAATTTGGTGAGGAAGATGGAATGAATGTCGCCACCGCTGAGCTCGAAATAGACCGTGCGGAGTACGATGTACGATATGGATCTGGCAGTTTCTTTGAGGGCCTGGCAGACAAAACTATATACGATGAATTTATGATCAACGTCAAATTAGTACTCGAATAGAAATACAGTATTGGCAAGATCTTTCTCGACATTCTCTGTTGCGGAGATAAAAAATGGAGGGGTGACATCCGTATGCGATGCACCCCTCTTTCTCATGGTCTGGTACAGCTTAACTAACCCATCATTTCAAAACACCTCATCGTTACTAGCTGTAATACACGTCACTCAAGACACTACAAATTAGATTTTTATCACCCGGATCTAATCACAAAGGTGACTTTAGTTTGATGCTGAATAACTCACGGCAACCGAAGGGATCCATTGTCAAAAATTGAGTGACAGGATCCAACTCGTTTAATACATTTAACACGTCAACATTCAGATCTGGACCTACTCTGACCAACCTGAACTGGCTTCATTTGACATCTGCGGAGTTTCATACGGATGTTCCTGACCAAAAGGTACTGAGTCTGGGTGTTGGTCAGAAAAGAATCGGTTACTGTGATTGAAACCCATCCAAAAGATACTGGGTTTTCTTGTTGAACAAATTCAGACAAAGGATTGCAAAATCTTTGCCAGAAGTATCCGAAGACTTCTAAATCTACATATAATTATATCGCATATACATAACATTGTGATAAAGGGCATGGTACGAGCTGGAGATCTGCGCATGATTTGAGGCATTATTATAACTTTATACTTTCAAGTCTTGGAACTTTGCCCCTTTTTGGGATTGATGATTAGGCGCAGCGATTGATCGTACGTAAAATAATTCCACAACCAATTGATGAACACGATTACTTTATTTCTGACTCCCAGCAGCGCAAATAAGTGCACTATGAGCCAAATGATCCAGGCAAAAAAGCCCGCATAGTGAAACCTCGGAAGGTCGGCCACAGCCCTGTTTCTTCCAATGGTTGCCATGGTTCCTTTGTCATGGTAGACAAACGGTTGCCAGGATGCATGGTCTTTCTTCTTTAGATTTTTACCAAGTTGCGTGGCCATTTGGAGGGCTACCTGTGCCACTTGAGGATGTCCTTTGTCATAAGTAGGGTCTTCTTGTACCAAGGCTAAGTCACCGAGTACGAAGACATCCTGGCAGCCGATGATTTCGTTAAATCGATTAGTACGAATCCGGTTATTGTGCCCGTAGATCTCGTCAGGCAATCCATGGAGTTTTTGGCAGGTGATCCCCGCAGCCCAAATGACCTTGGCAGCGGCAATCTTTTGGCCATCATTGGTATAGACATGTGAGCCATCACAACGCTGCACGCGTGTATTCTTAATGACATGCACACCGAGGTCGATCAGGTACTTCTCGGCATTCCTGGATGCCTTTTCCGACATCGCCGGCAAAATCCTGCTGCCGGCATGAATCAGATAAATATCGACCTCCTTAGCCTCCAGCTCTTTAAAATCTTTGGGCAGAATATACTTCTTCATCTCTGCCAAAGCTCCCGCCACTTCAACACCCGTTGCCCCCCCTCCTACTACCACCACATCTATCAGCTCCTGTCTCGTATCATAATCTCGGGTTGAAATCGCATACTCATAATCGGATAGTATCTCATTTCTCAGGTGTAATGCCTCCGATATCGACTTCATCGGAAGCGTTTTGGATCTCAGTTCTTCATCTCCGTAATAGTTTGTGGTTGCACCAGTGGCCAAGACCAGCACATCATAGTTGAGATAGCCCAAGTCAGCATACACCCGTTTTTGGTCTAGGTCGACCCGATTGATCTCTGCATATCTGATGTGCACATTGCGAACACCTTGAAACATTTTCCTCAGGGGAAAACTGATAGAGCTGGGTTCAAGACCTGCCATAGCTACCTGGTACAGAAGCGGCTGAAACTGATGATAGTTATGTTTGTCAATCAAAACGACTTGATCCCCACTTTTTCTGAGGCTCCTTGCCAACTTGATACCGGCAAATCCCGCTCCTACAATGACCACACGTCTTTGTCCAGTTTCGGGAACATTAAATGCCATCAAAACCTGAAAATTATGCCCAAAGAGATCTCGGGTACTTCCCTTGATCTGCAAAAGATGAAAAGGCCTTCTTGACGGTGTCGGCATCCTCCTTATAGGTAACACCATACCATCTATCCAGTGAAGTAAGCACCTTGACACAAACCTCTCCACCTTTGATGAGATCATCAACTATAATGGGTATAAAATACTCTGCTTTGGGATCATCTTTGTTGGCTCTCACGAATGCTTCAAACCCCGCAGTCAAGTGCTCAAAAACGCTCTGATGAAAACCCCAGAAGTTCATCGAAACCACCGCATCTGAGGGCAGTCTAGAGTCTTTGTTTTCGCCATAGGAAATGTCACCATTCAATCTATGGATCTTCAAGATCTCCTCCACCGCTACCAGATTGCCATGATCGTCTGCCTGACATATGCCACGATTCACATGACCTTGCTCCGACAATGTATTCTCGAGAATATAACCTACCATGGCATACTTCTGCTCCGATACGTCCTCTCGAAGAAAGTCACCCAACATTTGAAAACAAGATTGCCCGTAGTAGTCATCTGCATTGATTACAGCAAAAGGCTCATTGATCACGTCTTTGCACACTAACACTGCATGCGACGTACCCCACGGTTTCTTTCGTTCTGGTAAATCATCGATACTGGGCATGGCAGGATTGATCTCCTGGTGCACATATATCACCTCTATCAAATGGGCAAACTTGACAGCTACCTTCTCCCTAAAATCATCTTCGAAGTAATCGCGAATCACAAAGACCACCTTATTAAATCCAGCTCGTATGGCGTCGTAGATAGAATACTCAAGGATGGTCTCGCCACTGGGACCCAAGGCATCCAATTGCTTAAGACCGCCGTATCGGCTACCCATCCCAGCTGCAAGGACTACGAGACTAATGTTCTGTTGCATATCACTCTGTATTGGCACATAAAGATATAAAGTCATGACTGTTTACCAAGCTACTGTCAGGGTAAGATCCACATCCCGGGTGAGGGTCCAGATTGATGGACACAATCGAGTGAGGTGATTAGTCCAGTCTCTCAGGTTGGCATAAGCCGACACACCAAATTATGTATATTGGAATCCTTTTGCGTACTGTTAAATCCTGAGTAATGACCTTAGCCACCATTGATATCGTGATCATATTATTCTTCTTTGCCTTGACCCTGGGCATCGGTATCTATGTGAGTCGCTCATCGGGCAAGAACACTGCCGAGTACTTTTTATCAGGTAGGAGCATGCCTTGGTGGCTGCTGGGTATGTCTATGGTTGCCACCACATTTTCTACCGATACTCCTAATCTCGTGACAGATATTGTGCGGCAAAATGGTGTGTCGGGCAATTGGGTCTGGCTGGTATTCTTGTTGACGGGAATGCTGACAGTGTTTGTATATGCTAAGATGTGGCGCAAGTCCAACGTGACCACCGACATCGAGTTTTATGAAATGCGCTATAGTGGTGTTCCGGCGCAATTTCTACGTGGATTTCGAGCAGTATTTTTAGGCTTGATCTTTAATGTCCTAGCCATGTCGGGAGTGGCACTTGCAGCCATCAAGATTGGGGAGATCATGCTTGGACTTACACCGATCCAGACCATTGGCATTGCCTCCATCGTCACCGTATTGTTTAGTTCACTGGGCGGATTTAAAGGTGTCGTCTACACCGACTTTATTCTATTTTTTGTAGCGATGGTAGGGGCCATCGGAGCAGCTATGGTGGCTGTGAATCACCCTGATGTCGGTGGATTGTCAGCCCTTTTTGAGCACGACGTACTGGCTGATAAAATGTCGATTCTGCCTGATCTCAACAACCAAGACATCTTGATTTCTTTGATCATCATTCCCTTGGCCGTGCAGTGGTGGGCAGCCTGGTACCCGGGATCTGAACCCGGTGGAGGTGGTTATATCGCACAGCGGATGTTGGCGGCCAAAGATGAGAGCAACGCCGTGGGAGCGACATTTTTCTTCAACATCATGCATTATGCCTTACGTCCTTGGCCATGGATATTAGTAGCGCTCGCATCCCTAGTGGTTTTTCCCGACCTGGAAAGCATTCAGCAAGCCTTCCCCAACGTCAGCAACGACAAGTTAGGCCATGATCTGGCTTACCCTGCCATGCTCACCTTCTTACCGGCAGGTCTCATGGGGCTAGTCTTGGCCTCATTGATCGCTGCATTTATGTCGACCATATCCACACATCTTAACTGGGGTGCATCCTATCTAGTCAACGATCTATATGGACGATTTATCCGGCCCAGCGCCACTGAAAAAGAGTTCGTGACAGCAGGGCGTGTCACTACTTTCATATTGATGTTTCTGGCAGCAGTGATGGCACTTTACATGCAGAATGCCTTGCAGGTATTCGATTTTATTTTGATGTTTGGCGCCGGTACTGGGCTCATTTTCTTGCTACGTTGGTTCTGGTGGCGCATCAATGCCTGGAGTGAAATTACGGCGATGTTTTCGTCAGGCATTATCTCTTTCTTATTTGTTTTTTCAGGACTTTATCCTGAAGAATGGCCGCTATTCTATCGATTTCCGATCATCGTTTTGATCACCACCATATTATGGCTCTTCGTCACCTTCGTCACAGCACCAGAAAGCACTGAAACACTACATAACTTCTATCGGAAAATCCAGCCTGGTGGTCCGGGTTGGCGCAGGATTGTGAGACAGGCAGAATCCTCAGGCATAGCGATTGCGGATCCCAGGAACAAATTTACCTTACCCCAAGGGATCCTAGCGATGTTACTCGGCACAATTCTGGTCTACAGCATCTTCTTTGCCACTGGTAAAATTCTCTACGGTGAGCTTGGCACTGGGATCTTATTAGCGATCCTAGCCATTGGTACGGCTGTGATCCTAAGAATTGTTTGGAAAAAGGCTGGTGCAGATATCGTCTAACCTGATCTGACAAATAGATGATCTCCAGGTCAGGTACATTGGGGGAGAGAAATGTTGATCAGCTGCCAGCACTTGCCATGGGATGACTTAGCCAATATCCAGTCTGAAAATCCCTGGTATTACATTCGTGAAGACTGATCACTATAAGGCATGATGAGTTAAATCACGATTTAAGACCAATTACCTTGGCAAACTTCCACTAAAGGTTAATTTTGAATCGCAGGAGTTGAAAGTCCCGACATGTTCACACATGAGACAAGTCTGCGTGTACGATATGGTGAGACCGACCAGATGGGGTTTGTCTATTACGGAAACTACGCCTTGTACTATGAGGTAGGCCGGGTCGAGGCCATTCGATCCTTGGGCATCACCTACCGCCAATTGGAAGATCTAGGAATTATCATGCCAGTGGTCAGATTGGAGATCAAGTACATCCAACCTGCTCGTTACGACGATCTCCTGGTCGTATCCACATCCATCCAGGAAATGCCGGATCGACTGATTGCCTTTCATGTGGTCGTGAAGAATCAAGAGCATCAATTGATCAACAAGGCCAAGGTCTTATTATGTTTTCGGGATATGCACACTGGCCAACTCATGCGCACGCCTTCTATTTTACAGGATCGATTAGCACCATATTTTGATTAGGAGATTAATAGTCAGGGGCAAGCGACACTATCTCGTCCTTTTTGGAAGAGCACGAAACTGGGCTAAGAAAACCTCCCTACCCGGATTCTTTAACATACCGATTTGGGATGTCATGGTTTTCATCATCGCTGAGCTCAAGAAAGATGATATCGTCACAAGGTCCAATTCGATGGCCTACAGTTTCTTTCTCTCCTTGTTTCCGTCGATTATCTTCATGTTTACGTTGTTGCCCTACATTCCCATTGATAATTTTGAAATGGTCATTCAACAGGCCATTCGAAACATCATGCCGGAAAATGCGCATGGGTTTCTATTCGAGTCTATCGACAGCATCATGTCCATCCCTCATGGTGGAATGCTGTCCATCGGTTTTTTATTGGCCCTGATCTTCGCATCCAATGGCTTTGACACACTCCTGCAGGGTTTTGAAAAATCGTATCAGGTATCGTTCAAGCGACGTAATTTTTTCAAGAAACGATTGATTGCATTAGGTCTCACCGTCTTTGTGGGCTTCATGTTTTTAATATCGGGCGTGATTATTATTGCCGGAAACAAAATACTGGGCCTCCTATTTGACCAAGCCGCCACTGAAGGTTTTAATCCTTACCTTTTTGCAACCATTAAATGGGTTTCGATTCTGGTACTGTTTTATGGAGTGATCAGTGTGATTTATAAGTTTGGACCACCCCTCAAACGAAAATTTGGTTGGGTATCACCTGGCACCACGCTGGCCACCGTTTTTTGTTTGCTCACGTCCGTTGGTTTCTCGTACTTCATTGATAACTTTGGCACTCAGAGCAGGATCTATGGCTCACTGGGAGCGTTGATTGTCATGCTGGTTTGGATGCAGCTTAATTGCTTCATTCTACTTGCAGGATTTGAGCTCAATGCCAGCATTGCGGTCAATCGTGATTTATTGAGGAAATCCAAATAAGTGGCCAGGGATTGTACATCGGTTTGGTAAACTCCCTCAATGGTCATCTTGGGGCTGAAGTTGTCTCATTCTCCCCATCTTTTTCGTGCTATCTCAAAACCGGCCAGATCTAACACCCGGTCTACTACTGTGTCGATCAGTGCTACACCATCGCTTTCTCCTCCATAAAAGGAAGGTATGGCGGGTACGATGATGCCGCCAGCCTCAGTGATCCGAACCATGTTGCGCAGATGGATCAAGCTCAGGGGTGTTTCTCTCGGCACCAGTATCAGTCGCCTTCTCTCTTTTAATATGACATCGGCTGCCCTTGTGATCAAATCACCTGAAACACCATGTGCGATGCGTCCAAGCACACCCATCGAGCACGGACAAATGATCATAGTCGCATACTTGGCAGAACCCGATGCAAAGGGTGCGCTGAAGTCATCCAAACTGTAAAAATCGAACGGTAGCGCCTCCTTGTCCAATGCGCCAATCTCCAATGCCCAATTGGTCATGCCATTTTTTGTCATCACCACTGCTACTTTAGACCACTGCTCTGAGTGACTCACTAATTTTGTCAAGAGCCGCTGTCCATAGACGGCCCCACTGGCACCGGTGATGCCCACGACGATTTTGTGCATGTTGTAAAGATGACATTTTAGGCCTAATTCTTGATAATTAATGAGTTGTAAAAAACTTGTCTGACAGAAGGAGCGTTGAATTAGGGATCCAATAGCACCCAATCTGCCCTTCACATCAGTCTAATGCTTGACATTATGAAAAAAACTTTGCCATATGTAGTTCCTGCAGTAGTCGTCATTCTACTGACCTCGATTGCATTTACCCGGGCCTCCCATCCAGCTCCTGAAGACCATGACAAAATACAATGGATGTCGTGGGAAGAAGCCGTGGCAGCCCATGAACGAGAAAAGAAGAAGATCCTGATAGACGTATATACGGATTGGTGTCATTGGTGTAAGGTGATGGACAAAAAGACCTTTTCAAAGTCGAATATTGCTAAATATGTGAATACACATTTTTATGCAGTCAAACTCAATGCTGAGGGCAAGGAAGACATACATTGGAATGACAAGGTCTTCAAATTTCAACCTGCGGGGCGAAGGGGTACTCATGCATTGGCACAAGCCATGCTTGATGGTCAGATGTCATACCCTTCATTTGTCTTTCTCAATGAAAACTTCGAACGCATTCGAATTTCCAAGGGATTTAAATCGTCAGACCACTTCATGGACGAACTAAAGTTTGCAGCAGAGGAACGATACAGGGACAAATCAGACAAACCGTAATGTAACTTCTGAAGCCAATGGACTTGGCCTCATCTTCTTCCGGTTTTGAGAAGCAGGACATCGCTTAGATTTACTGTTAATTCTTATTTTCGTCGATAGTATGTCTGAATCCGATATCCTCATTAGGCCGGTGCTATCAAGGTCCGATCTGAAGACATTTACCGACCTACCTTTCCGTTTGTATGAGGGCAATCCGTATTGGGTGCCACCATTGCGTAAGATGGAGATGCGCAATTTTTCGTCAAAGTCAAATCCAGCATACGATCATTGTGACTCCGCACTCTTTATCGCTGAGAAAAAGGGAAAAATCGTGGGGCGGATTGCGGGCATCGTCAACCACAAGGAAAATAAAAACCTTTCAAAGAAGACCGCAAGATTTGGCTGGGTGGACTTCACCAATGATGCTGCCGTGAGTACCGCCCTGTTTAAACAGGTCGAGGAGTGGGCGAGAAAACAGGGGTTGCAGCAGATTAAGGGACCCTATGGATTTTCGAACATGGATAAGGCAGGACTCCTGATCCAGGGATTTGAAGAACTCAGCACTATGGCGGTCATATATAATCACCCTTACTATCCGTCGCACCTTGAGAAGTTGGGTTACCAAAAATTAGTCGATTGGAAAGAGTATGAATCCAAAGTTCCGGCTGAAATGCCTGGACGGGTGGCCAAATTCGCCAATTTGGTGCAGCGACGTTACAATCTTCAGGAATACAATCCTCCTTCAAAATCAGCGCTGATGGAGACCGGGAAGGATATTTTTGCCTTGATCAACCTGGCCTACCGGGATCTGGAGGGGTTTATTCCACATACCGATCGCCAGATAGACCTTTTCGTTGACCAATATCTCTCCTTTCTCAATCCTGATTTCATTAGCCTCATCCGCGATAGGGATGACCGGTTGGCCGGCTTTGGCATTACCATGCCCTCATTCTCAAGGGCCCTACAAAAAGCCAATGGAAGTTTGCTACCATTGGGGTTCTGGCATTTAAGGAAAGCCATGCGAGAGAACGATCGCGCAGACCTATATCTGATCGCGGTGAGACCAGACCTGCAAAACAAGGGCATCACTGCTCTCATTTTCAAGAAAATCATCGAAACCTTCATTAGGTATGGGATTACCAGGGTAGAAACCAATCCGGAGTTGGAATCAAATCAAGACGTCCAAAACCTATGGAAGGACTACGATATGCGCCAACACAAACGTAGGCGTTGCTACATCAAAAGTCTGTGAAATGCTATAACGGGGAGAGGTAACTATGCGATCCTAGCCACCTTAAATTCTTCGTTGTAAATACCTTTACTCAATTTTTCTGCCATCACAGTAAAGGCTTCCAATGTCTCCTTTACGTCTTGCATGGTATGGACAGCCGTTGGTATCAGTCTCAACAAAATCATACCCTTGGGGATCACAGGATACACTACGATCGAACAAAAGATATTGTAGTTGTTTCGCAGATCATTGACCATTTGGGTGGCCTCTCCAACGGTACCTTCAAGGATCACAGGTGTAACACAACTGCTGGTATTGCCCAAA
Organism: Saprospiraceae bacterium; assembly: GCA_965223025.1. Taxonomy (GTDB): domain Bacteria; phylum Bacteroidota; class Bacteroidia; order Chitinophagales; family Saprospiraceae; genus JABDMH01. Next base: position 821,253 of record CBDCVP010000023.1, on the reverse strand, counting down.
TTGAATCCACGATCCCGGAGTCCTGATTGCAGAGCATTGGCAATATTCCAGAGATTCTCCTTTAATTCTGGATTCTTCTTGAGCAATGCCAAGCGTTTTAAGCCTCCAATCACGAATGGCATCGGAAGAGACTTCGCAAAAATCTGAGAACGCATATTATACTTCAAATACCTGATGATCTCTGGATCGCCGGCGAAAAAAGCCCCGATTCCTGCCATTGACTTTGCAAATGTCGAAAAGTAAAGATCAATCTGATCCTGCACACCTTGTTCTTCTCCAGCACCGGCTCCAGTCGCTCCCAAAGTGCCAAAACCATGTGCATCATCCACCAACAACCGGAATCCGTACTCATCCTTCATCTTTAAGATCCCCTTAAGATCTCCCTGTTCCCCTCGCATGCCAAATACACCCTCTGAAATGACCAAGATCCCTCCTCCAGTCTTTTCCACGATGGTTTTCGCCCGCTTCAGGTTCTTCTCCAGGCTATCCATGTCATTGTGGTCAAACACAAAGCGACGTCCCATGTGCATTCGCACTCCATCCACAATGCAGGCGTGGCAATCAGAATCATACACTGCAACGTCTTGACGGGAGAGCAGTGAATCTATGCAAGAAGACATGGCTTGATAACCAAAATTGACCAATAGACCAGCAGGCTTGTGGACGAAAGCCGCCAATTCATCTTCAAGTTGACAATGATAATCTGTATTGCCGGACATCATCCTCGAACCCATCGGATAAGCCATACCCCAGTCTTTGGCAGCCTGAGCATCGACCTCACGCACTTCAGGATGGTTGGCAAGGCCCAAGTAGTTATTTACACTCCATACGATCACCTCTTTTCCATTGAATATCATACGATTAGCCAGTTCGCCCTCCAACTTGGGAAAGATATAATATCCCTCAGCCACGTCTGCATACTTTCCCAAGGGTCCGGCGTTTTCTCGTATTTTACTGAAAAGATCCATTTGCGTATTGTTTGAAATAACCAGGCAAAAATAGCCAGATTTATTTAAAAGGCAGCATGTATGACGATAAATAGCACAGTTTCCATACCTTACTCACACTGCTCATATTGGTGTCCAGGAATCAGCCAATGATGGATTTTTTGCGACGGTTGTGTGCCATTTGGAGACCCGAAATCTATCAAGGTTGGGGCAGGAGACACAAGTACTTTGAAGGCTGGTACTTCAAAGTAGTCTCTTATGATGGTGAGCATGTTTGGGCTTTCATTCCTGGTATCTCCTATGGGGAGGATCCACACGCTTTCCTCCAGGTCGTTGATGGTGTCAATGCCAGCAGTCAGTACCACCGCTTTGCCCTGCAAGACTTTTCCACCACATTCGACCGGTTTTCCGTAACCATCGGAGGAAATCAGTTTTCCGCCGATCATATTATGCTAGCGCTGCCCGAAGTGCAGGGCACCCTCAAATTTAGCCAGGTGGCCAGATGGCAGGGATCACTGTTTAGTCCCGGCATTATGGGTTGGTATTCATTCGTACCTTTCATGCAGTGCAACCATGGTCTGGTCAGCCTTGATCATCTTGTGCATGGTAAACTCACCTGTGGACAAGAGGAGATAAACTTCGACAAAGGCCGTGGATACATCGAAAAGGACTGGGGATCATCATTCCCAAAGAGCTGGATCTGGACTCAATGCAATCACTACCGTAAAACGAAGGACTTATCTGTCATGGCCTCCATCGCACACATCCCATGGATCACGGGCTCCTTCATTGGATTTTTGGCGATGGTTTGGAATGGTGGCAAGATAAAAGTATTTACTACGTATTCAGGTGCCCGCATGCACGCCAAATTAGAAGATCAATGTGTACATTTGAGATTCGCTGATCGAGAGGGTAGCTTGGAGATCACAGCACGGCAAGCACCCGGAGCAGACTTGATGTCACCTATTGCGGGCAATATGACAGGAAAAGTAAATGAAAGCATTCAGGCCAGACATTTAGTTACCTATCGTACAGCAGGCGGCGTTGACATCCAAGATGAGGGCCATTGTGCTGGCCTGGAGATTGCAGGAGATGCCCAGCTGCTATTGACTGGGTAAAAAGTGTAGCAGAAAATGAAGGAATCGCTAGTCATTATCGTAACAGGAGCTTCATCGGGGATCGGCAATGCCATCGCTTGCCAGCTGGCCCATGAAGAGCATCAAGTTTATGGCACTAGCAGAAGTCCTCAAGGATCAGCTCCATTCTCTTGGTTGCGGTTGGATGTGATGGACGAAATCTCGATCAACCGGGCGATCGGAGAGGTGATGGACAGGTATGGGCACATCGATGTCTTGATCAACAATGCAGGCATCGGTATGGTCAGCGCATTGGAAGAAGCGCCACTCCAGAGTGTGCATCAGGTGATGGATACTAATTTTCACGGTACCGTGCGTATGATCAAGGCCATCTTGCCTCAAATGCGTGCCCGCGGCTCTGGTAAAATCATAAATATTAGCTCGATAGCAGGCCTCATGGGACTGCCGTATCGCTCCATCTACAGCGCTAGTAAATTTGCCCTAGAAGGCTTGACCGAAGCCCTTCGCACGGAGGTGAAGAAATTTGGAGTACAAGTCTGCACATTACAGCCTGGATCCATCAATACTGACATCAAGGAAAAAAGGGTCTCATATCTTCCTGCAGACTCCATATATAATCCAGAACTTTCTGAAGCAGAAAAACTGATGAATGAAGAAGTGGCGAATGGCATCGAAGCAGACGAAGTGGCCTTGGAAGTTGTCAGGCTGATCTCTAGTAAGAAACTGCGCTCGAAATATGTAGTTGCCAAGCCTTTTCAAAAAACAGGCACTCTGCTGAAGCGGTGGCTTCCTCCATCAGTTTTTGAGCGATTGTTGATGAACCACTACAAACTGGGAGGATGACCTTCCCTGCTCTAAAAGAGCGCAAGAGCTTCTGCCACTACGAATGTGCTGCCTCCCACAAACACCAAGTCTCTGGGACAAGCGTCAGATAGGGCTTCCTCAACGGCCTTCTCAACCGAGTGCCAAGCCCTCCCTACCCTACCTAGTTCAGCTCCAATCCCCGCAACCTCCTCACTAGACATAGCACGCGGTATTTTTGCTGCACACCAATAATAGATGGCATCAGGTGGCATCAGGTCTATCATTTCATGCACGTCTTTTTCCTTTACAAAACCCACGATCATCCGTACTGTCAGAAAATCTCCCCTGTTCAACTGCTTCATAGATAACCTGAGTCCAGCAGCATTATGTCCACTATCCACTACTACGCAAGGCCTCTTTTGTAAAATCTGCCAGCGTCCCTGTAGGTTGGTGAGTGACTGAATGTTGGCAAGGCCCTGCAGGATCGAGTCTGTGGATACTATAATCTGACCAGTAGAAGTGAGTAACGCCACACTTGCCATGGTGGTCATGAGATTCCTCAATTGATAATCGCCGTGTACATTGAGCTGCACGGTACCGGGATAGTCAAGTTCGGGCTTACTTTCGATCACAATTTGCAGGCCTGAATCTGTTTCCTCGAATGACCGGATCGCAATCCACTCATCAGCAAAACTAATGGGAGCCAAAAGATCGCGAGCCACGGCCTCAAACACATGTTGTATACGTTCCTGTCGCTCACCGATCATCACTGGCACTCCGGCCTTAATGATACCGGCTTTTTCAGCCGCTATTTTAGATAAAGTATTACCAAGGATATTTTTATGATCCAAGCCAATATTGGTAATGACCGAGAGTATCGGTATCACAACATTGGTAGAGTCAAGTCTTCCACCAAGTCCTGTCTCCACAATCGCTAGATCGACCCTCTGCTGTGCAAAATAGTCAAAAGCCATGGCCACCGTGATTTCAAAGAAGGATGGCCTAATCTCCTCAACCACCGGAAGGATTCGCTCGCAAAATTTCACCACCTGTCCATGACTGATGCAACTTCCATCGATCTTAATTCGCTCTCGAAAATCCAGGTAGTGCGGTGAGGTATACAAGCCTACTCTCATCCCGGATGCCTGGTAAATAGCTGAAAGCATGTGACTCACCGATCCTTTACCGTTGGTACCTGCTATATGGATGTAGCGAACCTTTTTGTGAGGATCACCCAAGTGTTCGCAGAGGGATAAGATATTGGTAAGATCTTTTTTTATGGCAGTCTCTCCCGAACGCTGGTACATGGGTAGCTGCTCATATAAAAAGGTCAACCAATCGCCATAGCTCTTCACCGATGCAAGTAAGTAAAAAATACCATCATGGCCAGACTAAGCTAGCGCACTTTGAAATCAATGGTAATGGTACCACATTGTTTGTCAATGGTACTTTTCGAGAATTTGAATCGTTTGGCACTTCTAATGGCAATCGCCCTAAGCTCACTGTCGGCGGTAGTCGATCCCCTCTGGGTATAGTCCGCACTGATCACCTGACCATCGCGACCAACACAGACCCTCACCACCACCGTACCCGTCTTTTGAGAATTGTCTTTGATTTTGGGCTCGTACACAACCCCCCTATTGCCGAGACCTCCGCCTACGACGCCCGACCCTGTGCTGATCCCTTCTAATCGACTGGCATCGGGATCACCATCAGGATCACCCTGATTACCGGGTGTATCCTTTTCTCCCTTCCCGTCTCCAAACGAGTCTCCGAATTGCTTCTTGGCTTTCTCATATTCAGCCTTTCTCTGAGCCTCTGCTTCGGCTTTCTTCTTCGCCTCCGCCTCTGCTTCGGCTTTCTTCTTGGCCTCCTCTGCCTTCTTGGCCTTCTCTGCCTCTGCTATTTTCTTGCGTTCCTCTTCTTCTCTTTTCTTCTGAATGGCAGCAACATCCGGATCTTCCTTGGTGACCACCTCTTCCGGTATATCAGGAGTAGCAGGAGCCGATTCCTCGATCGGGGCTACCTCTTGTTCCTCTGCCTCCTCCACTACTTCCTCTTCTTCTATCTCTTCTTCTGAGGGAGGTTCTGGTTCAACCATTTCCTCCTGCTGGGTGTCGGGTCTGTCATCGCCACTACCCATATCCGGTGCTCCAAAGCTTACCAACACACCCTGTTGCCCAGGAGGTGGATCCTCATATTGCATGAACGGGAGGAGTGCTAATATCAATATCACCGCGTGGGTAAAAAGGCTGATGAACCAACCTTTCCTTTTGTCTTTTTCCTTTGAAGCGCTTTCTTCCTTCATAATGCTCTCTTTAGTAGAAAACGATGACAAACAACCCTTTTAGGCCTAAGGATGTGTTAAATAAATCATTGAATGGGTTCTGTAGCCAAGATAGCCTGTACTTTGAGCCGATTGGCCATATCCATTATTTGGACCACATACTCAATCGGCGTACCCCGTTCTGAGACGATGCTGATCGTGATTTTATCTCGATTACCCGTTGAGCGTATGGCACGCCGCAGATTCTTCTCTACATTGGCCACACTCATCCGTTTTCCATTGAAATAAAATCGTCCCTGCTTCTCAATCGACACAGCGATAGATTGAGGAGCTACCGTTTTGGATGTTGAACTCGGAAGCTTGAGATTGAGTGCATTTTGACTCACCAAGGTCGAAGTCAACATAAAGAAAATGAGGAGCAGAAAAATGATATCCGTCAACGAAGACATGCTGAATTCTGCACTGATTTTATTGCGCTTTTTTAATGCCATGGCAAGGTACTATTTTAAGATGCAGGTTCCTGCAACAAGTCCATGAATTCGACCGTAGTGTGCTCCATCTTATACACAACTTTATCTACATTGGCCACCAAAATATTGTATCCAATGAAGGCCAGGATTCCTATAAACAAGCCAAATGCCGTGGTGATCAGAGCTTGATAAATTCCATTGGCAAGTACATCGGGGGTCACATTTTGCTCAGTCGCCATGGTGTAGAATGCCAGGATCATGCCGGTCACCGTGCCAAAAAAACCAATCATAGGAGCTGCACCGGCGATGCTGGCCAAGGTCGAAAGATTCTTCTCCAATTTAAACACTTCAAGATTTCCCACATTCTCAATGGCCGCATCTATGTCGCGTAGGGGCTTTCCAATCCTCTGTAGTCCCTTCTCGATCATCCTGGACGCGGGTGAATCGGTATTTTGACAAAGTGCCTTGGCAGATGCAATATTGCCAGCCTGCACACTTGCCCTGATGTTATTCATAAAGTGTTCATCTACCTTCCCCGCCCTCTTTATCGTGAGCCAGCGCTCAATGAATATGTAGAAGGCGATTACTGACAATAGCAGCAATACCGCCACGATAGCCATACCCATGGGTCCACTCTTGGCAATGATATCAAAAAAGCTCTGGGACTGCATTTCCGGATCGAGATCTGCCGTGGCCTGCAACAATAGAATCTTGGCAAACATAAATTCTGTTTAGTTTACATTACATTAAAGAAAAAACTAATAAGTAATTCAGCAATTTTCTTGCCAAATATATATTACTAAATAGTTTTATATGTAGAAAGGTAAGGTTTTTTCAGTTGCGGCTGGAAGATCTCCATAACTAATGTCCTCCAGGCCCCTTTTAGTATGTCGTATCAAGAAAAAGATTCGTTAATCACAACAATCCGGTTCGATGTAATGTCCATAGCAGTGACTGAATAAAGGGTTACCTGACCGAATCCCAAAAAGTGTCGATGGTAAACTTTATCTCACTCCCTTTTTTTTAACTTTGAGTCAAATTTTTTTCATGAGGCATATTAAGAGTGTTGCTGTTCTGGGCTCCGGGATCATGGGCTCGGGGATCGCCTGCCATTTGGCCAATGTTGGTATGGAGGTTTTATTGCTAGATATTATACCCCGAGACCTCTCAGAAGACGAAATGGATGTCCCTGAAGCGCGAAATCGACTGGTTAATGGCGCTTTGAAGAAAGCAATTGGTGGCAAGCCAGCCCCCCTTTATAAGAAGTCATATGTGAGCAGAATCACCACTGGAAACTTTGAGGATGATTTTAGCCGCCTTTCAGATTATGACTGGATCATAGAAGTGGTGATCGAGCGACTAGATATCAAGAAGCAGATTTTTGCCAAAGTTGATGAGTATCGAAAGCAGGGATCCCTGGTATCTTCCAATACCTCTGGTATTCCCATTCACTTGATGACAGAAGGGCGAAGCCAGGACTTCGTCAACCACTTCTGCGGCACACATTTTTTCAATCCACCTCGTTACCTTGAACTGCTGGAGATCATCCCCACCGATCAGACAGACCCTAAGGTCATTGATTTCTTCATGCGATTTGGATCCGTCTACCTGGGCAAATCAACAGTACTCTGCAAGGACACGCCTGCTTTCATTGCCAATCGGGTCGGTGTCTATGCCATGAGTAAGATCTATCAGATTGCCGATGAACTAGATTTGACGATCAGTGAAATTGACAAGCTCACTGGCCCTGCCCTCGCCAGACCTAAAACCGGGACATTCCGCCTGGGTGATTTGGTGGGTCACGACACTGCTGCTAAAGTTACCCAGGGCATTATCCAACACTGCCCAGATGATGCGCAAGCACAAAAACTCAGACTACCCGACTATTTTACATTTTTATTGGAGAATAAGTTTTTTGGCAATAAATCTGGACAGGGGTTTTATAAAAAGGCCAAAGAGCGAGATGAGCGTGGAAAAAGCATCATCCTTTCACTGAATCTTAAGACCCTGGAGTACGAGCAGAGCAGCTCGTCAAAACTAGCTAGTTTATCACTTTCCAAGCAAATAGATAACGACAGACAGCGCATTCGCAAACTCTTTGACCATGAGGATCAAGGTGGCCAGCTCATCAACCGATCTCTGGCTAGCTTATTTGCCTATGTGTCAAAGAGGATACCAGAGATCACCGATGATCTCCATAGCATTGATACCGCCCTAAAAGCTGGATTTGCTTGGCAATATGGACCTTTTGAATACTGGGACATCATCGGCATTGAAAAGGGCAAGGCTGCTGCTGAAAAACTCGGAGAGGAAGTGGCTCCATGGGTGCAAGAGATGTTGGCTCAGGGGCACGGTGCTTTTTACAAAGTGGAAAATGGCTTGCGAAAGTACTATGACATAAGGTCCAGTAGCTACCAAGTAGTACCAGGATCTAAAGAACATCTCCATCTCGATAACTTTCGAGGCCAGAAAGCGGTCTACCAAAACGACGAGGTGATCTTGCATGACATCGGTGACCAAGTGCTCTGCCTGGAGTTTACCAGTAAGATGAACGCCATTGGAGAAGGTATTCTCACAGGTATTAACGAGGCCATTGAGATAGCTGAAAAAGGTCCTTGGCAGGGATTAGTGATAGGTAATCACGCTAAAAATTTCACGGTTGGCGCCAACCTCATGATGATTGGCATGCTGGCTTTCCAGCAGGAATACGAGCAATTAAACGCCGCTGTAAAACTCTTTCAGGATACGACAATGCGCTGCCGATACTCCAGCATCCCAGTGGTTGCAGCCACCCAGGGATATGTATTTGGGGGAGGATGTGAACTGATCATGCATTGCGACAGTGCACAATGTGCCGCTGAATCGTACATCGGCCTGGTAGAAGTCGGAGTGGGGCTATTGCCAGGTGGCGGCGGTACCAAGGAATTTGCGCTGCGCATTTCTGATTCTTTCTTTGAGGGCGATGTTAAGATGCCCACCTTGATCGAGCATTTTAAGACACTGGCCATGGCACAAGTAGCCACCTCAGCACCTCAAGCCTATGATTACAGCTACCTACTACCCAAAGATGAGGTGGTTATCAATAAGAATGATGTGATCAGCAAAGCTAAAGCACAGGTGCTGGCTATGGCTGAGCATTATATTGCCCCTAGTCGAAGGTCAGATATACATGTGATGGGACGCTCCGGGCTAGCGGCTTTGTATGCCGCAATCAGCTCCTTGCATTTGGGCAGGTTTGCCACAGATCACGATGTCTTGATCGCGAAGAAAATTGCCTGGGTACTCTGTGGAGGAGATCTCAGCAGTGAGCAGAAAGTCTCAGAACAGTACTTATTGGATATCGAGCGGGAGGCGTTTCTCAGCTTGTGTGGTGAACAAAAGACCTTAGAAAGAATCCAACACATGTTGGAAACGAACAAACCGTTGCGCAATTAATACAGAATATCAATCGTATGGAAGCATATATTATCAAGGCTTATAGAAGTGCAGTTGGAAGAGCGAAAAGAGGTGGATTTCGATTTTATCGTTCTGATGATCTAGCCATTAAGGTCATCAAACACCTCATCGAGCAAACGCCAGAACTCCAGCAGGAAGATGTCGACGACGTGATTGTCGGCTGTGCCAATCCTGAAGGGGAGCAAGGTCTACAAATCGGGAGGATGATCAGCGTGCGGGCGCTGGGTAAAACCGTACCAGGAATGACAGTCAACAGATATTGTGGCTCGGGCCTGGAAACCATCTCTATCGCCACTGCGAAGATCAAGGCGGGAATGGGACATTGTTACATCGCCGGTGGCACCGAGAGTATGAGCATGATACCTATGACTGGCTATAAATTGGCTCCCAACTATGACGTGGCCAAAGATACACCGACGTATCTGGCGGGGATGGGTTTGACAGCCGAGGCTGTAGCCACCAAATATGAGGTTAACCGAAGCGAACAAGATGCTTTTGCGCTCCAATCACATCGGCGTGCTGCGGCAGCGATCGATGCCGGAAAGTTTCAGGATGAGATTGTGCCCATCGATGTGCACGAAGTCTATGTAGTTGATGATGAGCGCCGAGAAAGATCCTGGACCGTAGACACCGATGAAGGTGTGCGCCGCGATACCAGTTTGGAGGCGTTGGCCAAGCTCCGCCCCGTGTTTGCCAACAAAGGTTCTGTGACTGCGGGAAACTCGTCGCAGACATCCGATGGAGCATCCTTCGTACTGGTCATGAGTGGTGAAATGATGAAGAACCTTGGCTTAGAACCAGCTGCGAGGCTAGTATCCTGCACAGTAGCAGGTGTTGATCCACTATACATGGGTATCGGACCATGTGCAGCGGTGCCAAAGGCATTGGAACTTGCGGGTCTCAAGCAAGCAGACATAGAACTGGTGGAGCTCAATGAAGCATTTGCCGCACAGTCATTGGCGGTCATCAAAACCTTAGAACTGGATCCGGCCATCGTCAATGTCAATGGTGGAGCTATAGCGCTGGGCCATCCACTCGGATGTACCGGAGCCAAACTATCCACACAACTGCTAAACGAAATGCGTCGGAGAAAAAACCGCTACGGTATGGTCACTGCTTGCATCGGGGGAGGTCAGGGCATCGCAGGCATTTTCGAACTCCTCAACTAAGGCATTTTCACCCATCTATGACAACTCAATACCAATCCGAGCCCAAACGGACAGTGGTTCTTGGAGCTTCCACCAATCCCGCCCGATATGCCTTCACTGCCGTGTTAAAGCTTAAAGATAAGGGCCATATTCCCATACCCATTGGACTGAAAAAGGGTACCATCAGAGATGTTGAGATCCTACCGGGCAAACCCGATCTTCACGATGTGCATACTGTGACCATCTATCTCCGGCCCGCTCTTCAGAAACCACTTTATGGTTACATTCTAGGCCTACATCCGAAGAGGATCATTTTTAATCCAGGTACCGAAAATCCGGAATTTGAGGACTTGGCCAGCTCCCAGGGGATTGAAGTAGAACGAGCTTGTACACTGGTCATGCTCTCGATGGGGATCTTTTAGGTGGCTGAGTCTTGCTCAGGACCCACCCTTACGTCTTGGCAGGGTTCAGGTCGACGCCATCATACCTTGATATTTAACGCCGCAATGACACCAGGGATTTTCTGCGCCTTCTCTCTCTCAAGAGCATTTTGTATTCTCGATTGAATTCCCCGGAAATCGCCCGGTTTTCTTCTGCCCGTCGTACCAGATACGGGGTGACTTCTTCTACCCTGCCGAATACTACATACTTGGATGCTGTGTAGCCGTTGGCTGCAAGATTGTATGTGATATGGTCGCTCATGCCATAGAGCTGGCAGAAATTGAGATGAGGATGATTGCGAACCAACCTGGCACGATCGATCAGTGACGCTAGCCATTGGCAACTTTTGTCATTATGGGTTGCTGCGCAGAAAGCGATGCGCTGATAGTTCTCCACACAAAAGCTAAGTGCCAAATCGAAGTCTCGGTCGGTAGCTTCCTTATCGCTATGAATCGGCGATGGAATGCCTAGCTCATTGGCACGTGCCCGTTCCTTGTCCAGGTAAGCCCCCCTTACGAGTTTGGCCCCCAACATATAGCCAGAAGAGCTAGCATGATGGTGAGATGACATAAGAAAAGCCAGGCGATCATGGCGGTACATTTGAAAGGTATTATACACCGTGACGCGAGATCGATTATAGCGATGCATCATCTTATGAGCCAATTCATCAATGGCATCCTGCATCCAGGATTCTTCAGCATCAATAAACACACTCACTCCCAGCCGCGATGCCTGTCTACAGAGATCATCTAAGCGTTCATCCACTCTCTTCCACTTTAGCATGTCATCATCAACCAAGGGTTCTCGTCGATTGACTGTTTCCAACAGTTCGTTTGCAGCAAGGGCGCTCAATTTAAGACTGACCACCGGCACGGACCGGTTGGTCGCGGCAAAACTGACAGCTTCCACAAACTTCTTATGTGCTCTGTCCAAATCGGGTTCACTCGACCTACCCTCAGCTCCATAATCCAAGATGGTGAGGATATTGTATTGCCACAGTTCGTCGATCTGTGGTTTTGTCTCGGGCAATGTTTCTCCACCAACAAACTGTTTGAATATGGTGTTCTTTAGCAACCAGCGAATGCCCGGTATCTTCCATTTGACAAAAAGGATACTTATGGATGATAGCATATCCACTAGCCACCCTATATTCATCATTCTAAATAGTAGAGCTGCTTGTCGCAACTCCAGGTTCGACTTATGCGAGAAAGCTGTTTCGGTATCTGAAAAATCGATCCTCGGCCTGCTGGTCATCGTATCTCAAATCTCAGGAGGATTATTCCAAATCTGCCAGGATCGTTCAGCCTGAAGTGCCAACATGTCCAGGCCATTTTTGGTATGGCTTTGCTGCGCCGCACCCAGCCTCAGAAACCTTGTTGGAGCAGGATTGTACACCAAATCATATAGATAGTGGGCTTCTGTCAACTCTCCATAGGGTATGGGTGGTGCTGTATCGACCGCCGGATACATGCCCAATGGAGTAGTGTTGACGACTAAGCAATAGTCCTCCAACAGCCTTTTTGTTACTTCTTCATATCCAATATACCCATTGGACTTTTTGCGTGAAACAACGAGATAGGGTATCTTCCGTTTTTCACATACATATCGCACGGCTTTTGATGCACCACCTGATCCCAACACCAATGCCCCTCCCTGGAAACCCGATGGCAATAAATCCGAAAGTGAGCGATCAAACCCATAAATGTCAGTATTGTAACCGTGAAGTCTTCCTGATGATAGAATCACAATCGTATTGACGGCGTTGATTTCGGCAGCATCGGAGGCCATGTTATCCAGAAAATCGATCACTACTTCCTTATATGGAATGGTCACATTCAATCCAATCAGCGATGGATGCTGCTCAACGAGCTGGGGTAGTAATGAAATCTCTTCAATCGGAAAATTATGGTAGGATAAATTGGACAAGCCCTCCCGAGCAAATTTATCCGCAAAATACTTCTGTGAGAAGGAGTGAGATAGCGGATATCCAATCAAGCCAAATTGTCTTATCATGAGTGCACTATACTAAAGTATCCACAAAATATGAATTATGCAAAGTTCATCCTGCTGCCAAAATGGCATATTACAGCTTTTTATCTGTATCTTTGTGGGTCCTGTATATAGGCTCAGAATAAATATGATTTGGAGAGCATGGTAGATAAAGAAATATTGGAGAAAAGGCAGGGAGAGACCTTTGCTAGTCAGTCAGTACCCATGGAGGGATCCAAGCGCTTTTACATCGAAAGCTATGGCTGTCAGATGAATTTTAGTGATAGTGAGATCGTGGCCTCTATCCTTACTTCCTCCAACTATTACCCAACCAAAGAGCTTTCTGAGGCCGATTTGATCCTGATCAATACATGCTCGATCAGGGAAAAAGCAGAGGAAACGGTGAGGAAGCGACTGAGGGTTTTCGAAAAAGCCCTAGCGGACAAGCCAGGTGCATTGGTAGGTGTTTTGGGATGTATGGCAGAGCGCCTGAAGACAAAATTGTTGGAAGAGGAAAAATTGGTTGATCTCGTGGTGGGGCCCGATGCATACCGGGATCTCCCAACCTTGTTGGCCAATGCGGAGGACGGCAGTCGCGGAGTCAACGTCTTTCTATCTCGCGAAGAAACGTATGCTGACATCAACCCTGTAAGGCTCCATAGCAATGGCGTCACTGCGTTCATATCTATCATGAGAGGCTGTGACAACATGTGCTCCTTTTGCGTAGTTCCCTTTACCAGGGGCAGAGAACGCAGTCGCGATCCATATAGTATTGTAGCGGAGGCACATGAGTTGTATAAGACGGGCTACCGGGAAGTCACGCTCTTGGGCCAGAATGTCGATTCATTTCATTGGACTAATGATCAGTTGGACCGGGCAATAGATTTTGCCGGGTTGCTAGCCATGGTGGCCGAGATCAGCCCACAGCTTCGAGTACGATTTTCGACCTCGCATCCTAAGGATATCACCGATGATGTCCTGCACACGATGGCGGCATTTGATAACATTTGCAAGTACATCCACCTACCGGTACAATCAGGGAGCACACGTGTGCTCAAACTGATGAATCGAACCTATGATCGCGACTGGTACATCAATAAGATTGATCGCATATATCAGATCATCCCGGAGTGTGCTGTTTCATCAGACATCATAGTTGGGTTTTGTACAGAGACTGAATCAGACCATAAGGAAACTTTGAGCATGATGCGTTATGCCAAGTACAGCATGTCGTACATGTTTATGTATTCTGAACGTCCGGGAACTCCAGCTGCCAAAAACTATAAAGATGACGTTCATCCGAAAGACAAGAAGAGGCGCCTGCAAGAAGTCATTGCCTTGCAAAACGAACTTTCTTACGACCTCAACCAACAGGACTCTGGTAAAATTTTCGAAGTATTGATTGAGGGTGATTCTAAGCGATCTGCTGATCATTTTAAGGGCAGAACTACGCAAAACAAGATGGTGGTTTTTGGTAAAAAAACCGGTTGGCAACCAGGGGACTACGTCAAGATTAAAGTGGAAGATGCCACGAGCGCCACCCTCCTGGGATCCATCGTGGAGAGCGATGTTGCAGCAACAGTGACAACATGAATATTCAAGCCATAAAGCAACGGTTTGGGATCATTGGCAGATCTGCATCTTTAGACAATGCACTCGGTACGGCTATTAGGGTTGCACCTACAGAACTTACCGTATTGGTGAGCGGGGAAAGCGGGGTTGGAAAAGAGGCATTTTCTAAAATCATACATGCACTCAGCCCGAGAAAACACAATACGTCGATTGCTATCAATTGCGGTGCCATCCCAGGTGGCACGATCAACTCGGAGTTATTTGGTCATGAGAAAGGAGCATTCACTGGTGCCACCAGTGAACGAAAAGGCTACTTTGAGACCGTGAACGGAGGGACGATCTTCCTGGACGAGATCAGTGAAATGCCATTAGATACCCAGGCCTTTCTGTTGAGAGTACTAGAAAGCGGCGAATTCATTCGTGTCGGATCCAGCAAAGTATTGAAGACCGATGTTCGGGTGATTGCCGCTACAAACATAGATCTGAAAGACCGAGTAAATGCCAATAAATTTCGCGAGGACCTGTATTATCGTCTCAGTACGGTACCCATTCACGTACCCGCTTTGCGCCATCGTCGAGAAGACATCTACATGCTATTTAGGAAGTTTACTATCGACTTTGCCGAAAAGTACCGAACCGACCCGATTGAGCTGACCGCAGATGCAAGGCTCATGCTAGAACGTCACAATTGGCCAGGAAACATACGAGAGCTCAAGAACGTCGCCGAGCAAATGTCAGTACTCTCCCAAGAAAGATCCATTGATGCACCAGTCCTTGAGACTTTCATCCCTGCGGTTCGTACCAATCGCTTGCCTGCGATCGGAAATGGACAACAGAACGGCGAGCGTCTGCAGGAACGTGAGATATTGTACAAGCTCTTATTTGATATGAAATCAGACCTGAATGATTTGAAAAGTCTGATATTCGAACTGGTGCAGAACAATGATTTGCAGATGCCAGATAGGCAGATGAAGCGATTGGCTGCGGGTGATAGAGCACCAGCAATCAATAAAATACAAGAGGAAATTAGAGACCAAATCGATGAACCCGCTTTGGAGGATAACACTTTCAAGTTCTCGGATGAAACGCCCCCCGATCTCAGTAAACCAATCATCCTCCCCAACACCCAGGATAATCGTTATGCCACCACCGAGGAGGTAGATGAGAATTTATCGATTGAAGAGATGGAAAAAGAGCTGATTAAAAAGGCCCTGAACAAGCATAAAGGGAGGAGAAAAGATGCGGCGCAAGACCTCGGAATCTCTGAAAGGACCTTATATCGAAAGATAAAGCAATATGAACTGCCCTAAGGATCGCATATGAATAGACCCGTGAAGCTAGGCACACTTATTGGAGTATTGATCACATGTATGATGATGGGTCACGGATGCTACTCTTTCAAGGGCATATCTATTCCTGCAGAAGCAGAAACATTTTATTTAACCGACCTGGAGAATCGGATACCAACGGCACCGATAGATTTGGGTCAGCAGTTTAGCGAGACCCTTAAGCTGAAACTGACGAATGAATCGAGATTGAATTTTAGCGACCTGGATCCGGATATCCAATTTAGTGGGGAGATCTCTAGATTTGCAGTGACATCGGTCGCGCCGCAGCCAGGAGAATCGACTGCTTTCAACCGATTGGAAATCGGTGTACGTATCAAATATGAGTACAAATTGAATGAGGAGGAGAACTGGGAGAGCTCCTTCTCCTTTTATCAAGATTATAGCCGGGATGAAAATCTCCTGGACATTCAAGATGGTCTAATCACCGTCATTTTTAAGCAGTTGACAGAAGATATCTTCAATAAAGCTTTTACCAACTGGTAACCAATATTTTTTCATAGATGCAAAAAATGCTCATTAATGGCCAACCACTATCTTTCTACCTGAGGCAACCCAATGCCATCAAGTCGGTAGATAAGGATGAGATCAAGGCCTTGAGCAACAACTTTCCTTACAACGCCCACCTTCATCTACTTCTAGCGATTAAGGATCATCTTGATCACGGAATGGTCAGCCAAGACCTGCTGGAAAAAGCAGCCCTGTACATTGCTGATCGGCGACGTTTGGGGGAGTGGATGAATAAATTGCAGGGATTGCGCAAGGAAGACTTCTCCCCTGTCATGGATCATGCCGATCAGCCGGCAATCGACGAGGAACTCCCATCTGTGAGGGAAAGCGTCGATATGCCTACCGAAGCTCTTGATGATCTGGGGTCTTTAGAACCTACCCTGGATGCCGAGGAGGTAGATGCAACAAATGGAAATGAAGAGGGTCTGCAATCAGAGGAGATGTCGGATGAAGCACTGGCTGCACTAATAAGTACAGAACAGCACATCACGGAGAAACTGCCGCCGGTGGATCCTATCGCTATGCAAGATGATCCCAATCTGCCAGCAGAAGCCTCAGAAGAGGTCGATGCTACTTCGGAATTTGGGACCACCGATACGACCTCGGTGACAAAAGTGGATCAGGACGACGAATTCCTACTTTCTTCAATTGGAGCTGAAGACCGTACTTGGCAAACTGCGGATTCCAGCGAAGATGAAACCTCACCCAGCGTCCCGAGCGATCCAACTTCAGAAGAGATGGATCGAACAACCGTCGAACCCGCCCTACAACCAGCATTTGATCTGACTAAGGTTAGCCAGGCATTCCTCTGGAACAACGAAGCATGGCTCTTGGACCGAATGGAGTCCTTGGCAACCATCGAGCCCGTAGATGGGGATCATCCAAGCGACCAAGATCTCACCGGAAAGGATCGGCAGGTCGGCGGCATTGATGACATTGTGGCCGTAGATGCTCAACCTATGAGCGACGCATTTCTTTGGGACGGTAATGAATTGATCAAGGACCTTATCGCGGATCTGCCGCCACCAGTAACTGTGGACACAGATCAGATTGGCATCGATCAAGATCCCACCAAAGAGGATTGGAAGGCTATCGACATTGAGGATCCTAGTGTGCAACCACTACTTCTCAGCGACGCATTTCTTTGGAACAGTAAGTCAGTGATCGATGATCTCATATCGTATGCAGCATCCCCCGGGGATGTAGAAGTAGAGATGGCGATGGATGAAGCTCCGATCGACCCCAAAATGCCGGAGGATATTCCCTTGGCATATCTATGGGAAGCTGATGCTGTGCTAGCCAAGTTTACTGAGACTGAAGCACCAGTGGTCCATGATTCGGATATCCTAACAGCTTCGCAGCCAGCACTGACCGATGAGGAGCCTTCGAAAATAATATCTCCAGAATACGATGTCACACCGATACCTGAGGAGCAGGAAATAGCCAGTTCTATAGATGACGCGCAAGATGCAGAAAGGCCTGTAGACGAACCTGCGTATCTATGGGATCCTAAAGAATTCTCATTCTTACCCACTCCTCCGGTTGTTGAGGAGGACGAATCCAAATTGGTAGCAGAGGAGCTTGAAGAACCGGAGACAACTGCCACCACACTGCTGGAAGTTGAACACTTACAAGAACTAAGTGACTCTGAGCAGGCAAGTCCGTTTGTGGCTTGGTTGCAAACATTGGGAACTACGCCATCGGAAGGGTATCATGATCTGGAAGAAGAAGTCAAGGCGAAGAAAAAGGGTAAAAAGAAAAAGAAGGGCAAAAAGAAAAAGGGAAAGAAGAAGGGTGCTGAGAAAACTTTGAGACTTGAGGAAAAAGTCAAGCGCAAAAAACGAAAGAAAAAGAAGAAAAAGAAGGGCAAGAAAAAGTCTTGGAAGAACGACAGTCTGAGGCCGGATGAAGCATTGGTTTCAGAGGCGCTAGCGGAACTCTTGGCCAATCAGGGACATACTAAACGAGCAGTACAGATGTACGAAAGGCTTCGCTTGATAATTCCCGAAAAAAGTGTTTTCTTTGCGCAGAAAATAGAAAAGCTGCAGAAAAACAAGAAATAGATGGTGACTTTCATGACTTTCTTGATCGCAATCGTCAGCCTACTGCTGATGGCTGTGGTGCTGATTCAGAATCCCAAGGGAGGAGGGGTAGACTCGACCTTTGGAGGACAGAGTGCCAATCAGATGTTTGGAGCAGCAAAATCTACGGACTTCATTGAAAAAATCACCTGGGGACTTGCCATTGCCCTTTTTGCGCTGTGTATCATCACCACGCTTTTAGTGGGCAGTACAGGTGGGGCAGAGAGTTTAATCTCTGAGTAATCCAGATGCTCACTAGACAGATCACACACCTGACGAAAATCGTCGGGTTTTTTTTCACCATTTCTGATGTCAAAATGTCAATATGACTGACAGGAAAGTATCAGCTGCAGGTAGGAAGACTCGGTTTTTACCGGTCCTTCTGCAATATTGACAGAAAAAAGCAAATGGCACGGGAAGTGTGGTGGTCAAGACGATATATGAACCAATTTTCCTAACAATTAAAATAAAAGTTGATAAATATGATGAAGCCAATTAATGATCGTGTAGTCGTAAAACCTGCTCCGGCTGACGAAAAGACTCAAGGAGGGATCATTATCCCCGACACAGCTAAGGAGAAACCACAGCGTGGTGAGATCGTCGCCGTAGGTCCTGGGAAGGACGGCAACTTGATGACAGTTGCTGAGGGTGATATCGTACTCTATGGCAAATATGCAGGACAAGAGTTGTCATATGAGGGCACAGACTATCTGATTATGCGTGAAGATGACGTACTCGTGATTCTTGATAAGTAGGGACCTAGATCCCCTTTTTTGTTTGAGTCCTTAGGCAGGACATGATTTCACTTTATTCGTTAATAATTTTAAAATCTTAATATACAATGGCTAAAGAAATTAGCTTCGACAACGATGCCCGTAAAAAACTTAAAATGGGCATAGATGCACTCGCTAACGCTGTAAAGGTCACCCTTGGACCAAAAGGAAGAAATGTGGTCATACAGAAGGCATTTGGTGCACCTTCTATCACCAAGGATGGTGTCAGTGTGGCAAAAGAAATAGAACTGGATGATCCCATCCAAAACATGGGAGCACAAATGGTAAAGGAAGTTGCATCAAAAACCTCAGACGTAGCAGGTGATGGAACCACCACAGCAACAGTCCTGGCTCAGGGAATGATCACCGCAGGTATGAAGAACGTAACCGCTGGAGCCAATCCAATGGATCTCAAGAGGGGCATAGATAAGGCTGTTAAGGCTGTGATTAAAGATCTCGCAGATCAATCCGACGTCATCGGAGATGATTTTAGAAAGATTGAGCAAGTCGGTTCGGTATCAGCCAATAATGACGCTGAAATCGGAGCCTTGATAGCCGATGCTATGAAGAGGGTGTCCAAGGATGGGGTCATTACTGTAGAAGAAGCCAAAGGGACTGACACCTACGTAGATGAGGTGCTGGGTATGCAGTTTGACCGGGGATATTTATCTCCATATTTCATCACCGACGCAGACAGCATGACTGCAGATTATGAAAGTGCCTACGTGCTCATTCACGATAAGAAGATCTCCAACATGCAAGATATCGTTCCTATCCTGGAGAAGGCTGTCGGTGCCGGAAAACCTTTATTGATCATAGCAGAAGACATCGAAAGTCAGGCATTGGGAGTGTTGGTGGTCAACAGACTACGAGCACAGTTGAAAGTGGTAGCTGTCAAAGCACCAGGATTTGGTGACAGGAGAAAAGCCATGCTGGAGGATATTGCCATTCTCACCGGAGGTACTGTAATCTCAGAGGAGAAGGGATACAAACTGGAAAGTGTAGAGCTGGAACACTTGGGCCAAGCAGAAAAAATCAGTATTGACAAAGATAATACCACCATAGTAAATGGCGGTGGAGATGAATCTCAAATCAAGGCTCGAATCAACCAAATCAAACAACAAATTGAGACGACCACCTCTGACTACGATCGTGAAAAATTGCAGGAGCGATTGGCGAAGCTTGCCGGTGGAGTCGCGGTACTTTATGTAGGTGCAGCTACAGAAGTAGAGATGAAAGAGAAGAAAGATCGGGTAGATGATGCCTTACATGCCACCAGAGCTGCTGTAGAAGAAGGCATCGTGACCGGTGGAGGTGTAGCTTTGGTCAGATCCATTGCATCACTGGATGGTGTCAAGGGAGAAAATGAGGATGAAGACATCGGTGTCAATATCGTGCGAAAGGCACTCGAGGCTCCGGTCAGAATCATCGCTGACAATGCCGGTGCTGAGGGATCTGTGGTCCTACAGGCTGTGGCCAAGGGCAAAGATGCATACGGTTATAATGCGCGTACCAATGAGTACGAAGACCTTAAGAAAGCAGGTGTGATAGATCCTACCAAAGTCACTAGAATCGCATTGGAGAATGCAGGTTCTATAGCCGGGATGGTCTTGACAACAGCATGCGTGATCAATGATAAGCCTGAGGAGAATAGCGCTCCTGCAGGTGGTGGTCATATGCCTCCTGGAGGTGGCATGGGTGGCATGATGTAGATCTGGTTTTGAACAATAATACTTATGGCCCATTTTTCGATGCATCGAAAAATGGGCCTTTTTTGATGGTAAAGGCTCAGGTACACAAAACAAAGTGACACACAATGGGGTTTCATCACTATGGATATAGTGCGGGATTGGCCATTGATCAGGAATCACTTCAGTGCCAGCTTTGCGAGTAGTTTACACGTAGCCATTGCGTCGCAAGATGCTGAAAACAGACCCACCAATACACCGATTGGATCTCTGTTTCTCAACAAAAAAAGTCCGACAGGTTTCTATTTTGAAAAGTTCCCAAGTCAGCTTCCTGCTGCCGCCCAAAGCCACAAAAACGTCTGTGTACTTGCTGTTCAAAGTAACAAGTGGTTTTGGATAAAGTCGCTTTTCAAATCTCGGTTTAACTCCTACCCTGCCGTCAAGTTATACGGCCGGCTAGGATCGCTGAGAGAAGCAACTATGCCAGAGCTGAGGGCGCTAAAGCGTCGCATGCGTTTTGTACAACCACTGCGAGGTCATCGTTACCTCTGGGGAGATATGAAGTATGTCAGAGACATCTCCTTCTATGAAGTCGACAAGGTAAATCTGGGAGAGATGACCGCACATCTCTGACCATCTTGGACTGTAGAGTAGTGGTAAGTCCTTTATATCACTATTGGTATCGTAATTTCCATTCACGATCGTTTATTCAGATAAATCCAATATACTCCCAGATGTAAAGAGCCGATATCTATTGGCATTTCAAAAATCCTCGTGACCCGAAACCGAAGAACACCCAATCACTATATGTGGGGGCATTGCGCTTAGATATCTTCGAATTGTCTGGTTTTCTAGTAGGATTGTTTCTTGTTCTATTTTCTTCAACTGATAGACTCGAGTCCATTGAGTAGGGAGTCCTTGATGTCGTGACGATAGATGCCACTTTACATTTTGCATGGGTCTTGAAAGATTCCACCTATTATGCATCCGCACAAATAGAATGCGTGTTCAAATTTTCCTAACGACCACCTATCTATCTATCCTGATATACTAGGACAAGTACAGCCACTCACTAATACCACTGATGATTGATATACTCGATCAACTCTCACATACTTCCAATGGTCACTGCTCGATCTCCAACACAACTTGCCAGCTATTCCGCACCGGCGAAAAACACTAGCAAAGTGAGACAGGCAGCAGAAGTGGCGAGTACATAAAAAGCTTTTTGTACTGAAAATCTCTGAGCTACCTTCCCAACTACCAGCGGCACTAGTGCCCAACCAAATCCACCTATAGAGAAAAACAATCCGACAGATCTGCCCCCAAGTTCCGGACCGAGTTCTGTATTTACATATCCTAACAATTGAGCTATCAGTATCGGGAAGATAGGTGCCATCACCAAGGCGATGGCAATAATGGCCATCAACGTGGTACTAGATGACTTAGATATCGCCAGCACCACGGTGCAAACTATACAACCGATCGCCAGGGCAGTCAAAATCGGAAGGTCTTGTCCAGCCGGTATCGTGAAGGCAGCAACCAATCTCGCGAAAGTAAAAGTGAGCCAAAATACAGAAAGGTAAGTGGTGGCTTTGCGCACCGAAAGACCTCGATCGATCATCAAGGTGGTCGCCCAAAGTGCCGAGCAGGCTTCTATGCCGACGTAAAAGAAGAAAGCCAAACACAATATTAAAACCTTCGTATCGGCTAGCAGGGTACCGATGCCCAGTTCTAGGTGCTCTACTGCTTGGACAGTCAGGGGTTCCCAATCTACCAAGAAGACAAACAGCAGAGGCACACAAATCAGAAGGGCAAAGGAGAGAAAAGTCTTCCTAAATTGAATCTTGTACAACAAGAAGGCTGATGCGATGGGCATGATAAAAGCACCCATACCAAAAATGAAGTCTCCAAAATTCATTGCAGAAGATAATGGTGCCCCTTCTCCAAACAATGGTAAGAATGCATCACCTTGCAAAACGTTGAGCACATTTACCAGCGAGGACCAACCCACTCCCAATAATAATACAGCTATAAAGGCGGTCACATACTTTTTAGTGCTAGACAAAACCAGTACGCTACAGATTAGCATGACAAAGGCGACACTTATGACCAGTTGTCTCCCAAAAGCATCCGCAAAAATACCAGCAGCGAAAGCCATTGGGATGGTAGTAAATCCAAAAGCACTCAACAGCCCACCGACACGATCTTCCTCAATCTGAAGTTTTCGGGCGAGCGGCACCTTGATACTCCCCAACATGGCATGACACATTCCAGCTATGGTCAGAGCAAATATTTGCATTGTTGTTAGGAATACATCCATCGTTTTATTGTTTTAATATCTGGAGCAGAAAAAAGAAATCAATATTTGAGATCGACGATCTTCAGCGATCTAAATTTGACCCTACTGAATAGAAATCGCCACATCGTCTCACTCATTGATTCCGGATGGTAGTAAAATACATTAATTTACTGACTGTCCATGCCAATACCGATTCAATGAGTTGGGCGCACTGGTCGGACACCCCACTATAACAAGATTACCTATAGGAGATAACTATCCATGAACAACGTCGGCATGATCAGATGACTACCTATGACAATTTCTTTTTACTAAATTGCTATGCATATTGCACCAGCCATAATCCCTTTCACTCACAGTCATTCACACAAAATTTATGAAGATAATCATGTCACTCCTACCGATGATACTTATAGTGATCGGAGATCTCCAATCACAAGAACAGCTCACGAAAGTGGAAAAAAAACTGCATGCACTAATCAACAAATATGTGCAGGCGCGAGAAGCCAACGACAGTGGAGTCTTGGCCAGCATCCTGACCAGCGATGTGGATCAGCTGGTCTCTTCAGGCAACTGGAGAAAAGGAAAATCAATGGCCATAAAAGGCATGCTACGCAGCTCTTCCAACAATCGGGGAAAAAGATCGATCACAGTAGACCAAATTAGGATCCTGACAAAAAATTGCGCCTTAATTGATACAAAATATGAAATCCAAAAGGCGGATCATTCTGTTCGTAAGATGTGGAGTTCATTCACCAGCGTGAAGAGAGGCGGGACGTGGAAAATAGCGGCCATTCGCAATATGCTCCTTCCAAGTTAATTACTTGGGATATTGACTGCTGATTTAAACACTGGTTTGGGAGTTATTTGGAAAAGCTCTTCGACTAAATCGATGAGTGCAGATCTAAATCTAATTTACACCCACTACTCACACTTACAATTGTGGGCCACTAACACCCTATGATCAAAATAGTTGTTGGAACCTCGGCGATGTTGTTCTACTGTATTGAAAAAAAATAAAGATCGAATATTTCTCGAACTGAGAAATAAGGTTGGTCAAGATCTTTGACAACCACTCTTCGATATTTCTCTCATCAGCCAGATCTAAGTCACCTGCCTTCTCCTTCAAAAAATATCGCAATCCGTGAGATATGCAGGTTCCGAAAATATTTTGAGTATTCGTCGGTAGATTTCATCGATCATTTTTCGGACCAACAAAATACCAATGCCATTATATAGGGATGACATTCTACTTCGCAGATGCCGCTCGAACACATCCTCACAAATACAATCTTGTCATTCGGCCAATACTTCCCCTGGCCGGTGTATAGGGACTTTCACCTCCGAGTATTTGCGCCATGTCTGGCACACCCAAAAAAGCCATCCCACTTTCGTGGGATGGCTTATCATCACTCATGCTTCAGACATATTATCTGATATGAATCATCTTCTTCGTCGCCGTAAAGGCTTCAGTATCTAGCTGGTAGTATAATACTCCCGTGGTAGAGATGTCAGATTTTTTCAACTGCATCTCATTATAACCCTTGGCAAAATCGCCTTCCTGGATGTGAATGACTTTTCCAGTCACATCGTAGATGGTCAACTTCGCTGACTCGGCATCTGGTAAGTTGAATCCAATCGCAGTAGCTTCGGTGAATGGGTTCGGACTGTTCTGGAACAGCGCAAACTCATCAGAAGCAATGGCCTGGTGATTGAAACTCAATGCTACATTGGACACTTTGTCCAGGCTATTGTAAGCTTCAGCTTTCGTCACCTTAGAGTTGATCGTCAACGCATCACTCAACTGACCTTCGGCTCGGGCTTCGATCACTAATGAGAATACAACCTCACCTTCCTGTAGTGAAACTGCATCGCTGCCATTCCAACTACTGGTCATGATACCCTCTGCTAGTTGATTAAGACCAAAGTGCTCATCTTGAAGATCTAGTGCTTTGCCACCCATCACATTCATCACCTTCACCACTGAAGGATCAAAGTTCAAGGTATACTGGTATCCAGTGATGTCACTGAAGCTACCAGCACTGAAGTTGACTACATACTTGGAGCCAGCATTCATTTTTAGATCCTCTATATTAAATACCAAGTGGTTCGCACTTCGACCAGCTGAGCGCTTGGGATCAGCATCGAGATTCACATCTCCGATCTTGATTCCCAGCCAGTTTAACTGCATGGGTTCATCACCGATCGTCAGTTCATACTGCTCCTTATTGCTCAACTTATCAAAGAACCTCCATGAATTACTTTCAGGTAGAGCGTCTATCTTCCCTAAGATCATCTTTCTGAGTTGAATCAGATCAAGGGTAGAAATTCTGCCATCATTATTCACGTCGGCTGCGATCTCCCGATTCTGGTTTTCCAATGCCTCCTTAGCTAAGATGTGCTTTTGCATCTTCACCAGGTCGAGCGTAGAAATACCATTCATGTCGTAGAGATCTTTTACTGGAGTAACAGTAATGGATTGACCCAGGACATCAGCGAAAGCATACGCTCCAGATGCCGTAGTCAGATAATCAAGTACTTGACCACTAGACAATTTGGCTCGGACACTTACTTCCTGAATACTCTGGTTCAATTCATTTTGAATACTTCCAGCCACCGCGGTATTGGTGGTGATGTCACCACATCCACCCATATTGTTTTGTACTACTAGGAGTACATCGCAGTAGTCAAATGAGCCTCGCTCATCAATGACCCAAAGACGGATGGTCTGTGTACCTACATGTTCACAACCTACATTGATGCTATCGGCATCCTCTTCCCAGGTGTCGTCATCTTCGCCATCCAGGATCTCGATGCGGAAGGAGATTTCTCCCTCACTGCCGCATGCTGGCGCACTGCTGCGATCAAACTCGTCGGCCCACACGGTGACCACCGCTGTATCTATCTCTCCATCCTGATCTACATCCCAGGGTGTCAGCTCGGCTGTCAAACTGGTGATACAGATCGCTGCTGGCTTCTTACCTGTCACTACATCAAAGTAATCGATGCAGTACGATTCGTTCTGGCACTCGTCCGTCACCCGTACCTTCAGCTGATAGCTGCCGGTCGTCAGATCGGGTATGACCACATGGAAGCTCGTCTCTGTGCCTTCCAGATCATCGCCTCCGCTATCCACACTCTCCTTCTCTTCTTTGATGATCTCAAAGAGCTCATAGTGGTAGGATAGCGCTCCACACGCATCCGTGACCGTGACTTCCTGATCAAGGGTATACGCACAGCCTGCTGCTTCTACCACATCCAGCTCCTCGGTAAAGGTGCATACAGGTTCTAATGTATCCTGTACTATGATCTTCTGCTCCCAGGTGATCGTATGTCCTGCATACTGTGGATCTAACCACCAGTAGGAGGCATTGTCTGGCTTGCCACCTAGGTAGCACCAGTCCATGAAATACCAGGTCCTCACTACTTTGTAGCACGCCTCGTCTCCTCCTACTATCTTAAATACTTTGTCCGAGTGTGAGATGCCTACTATGCGACAGTCATCGTCAAACAGGTACTCGGGTTGGCCCACCACCTCGGGAGATAGCGCACCCACTGCATTGCCGGCTTCATCGTACTCTATGCCACAGGTATATACCGTAGTCTCGTGTGGCTTGTAGAACATGCCTTTCTCCAACTCACAGTTGTTGCCTACCCAGATCAGCTGCTTGCGTGTCACGGTATCCCGACGGTGACCTTGGTCGTAATGACCTTCTCCCGGAGGACATCCTGGCACCAGCTTCCATTTACGATAGATGTATCCCTGACCACAGTGGTCAAACTCACACCATACTTCCTGGTGACACTCGATTGCCTTGGCACAGTTGGCCACTACCTGACCATTGTACGCATGGATCGTGTCATAATAGGTCCAGCAGGTGTCGTAGCTGATCGTCTTCCAGACATAGCCCAGATGTGGATCATGCTCTTTTACCTTCTTCTCAATCGTTTCACAGGTGCAATGCTCATCTAAGTAATATCCATAGGTAGCATCGGGTATGTTGCCATACTCATCCTTCCATACTTTCTCATATCCACCAAAGCGCTCATCCAAGGCTGCCAAGGCATCCGCATCCCCCGTCTTGGCCTGCTCCACGATGTACTCGATGGATACTGGATGGGGCTCGTCTCCATAATAGTACTTTGACTTCTTATAAGCTGCACAGGTGATTTCCTGATCCGCTACTTCGTGTGCTATGGTCACTGGCGTCTTGTCTTCTACTTTCACCCAGGTCCAACACTTGCTCCAGTTGCACCAGTAATCCATCACTAGCAGCTCTACCATCACCTCTTCGCAGGCATCTTCGCAATCGAAAGGTACCGCATCGCTCCAGCCACCTCCGATCTGCTCGTACAGATCCATCTCTGACTGGATCTCTGCATCACTCCACCCATATACACCTGGCAACTGCTTGAACTCATCAAAACAGTATTTTACTGCATCTGAATCATCGATATCATTGTATTCAAGTATATGCTCATATCCTTCTACATTGCCTATCTCAGGACCTAGGCCCCCTACTCTACTGTAGCCATACGCACTGCGATAACCTCTGTAGCATTCTTTAAACAACTGTTTGAAATAGTGATCATCCACTTCGTATGGGTGATCTACACACTTCAGCGTCGCATGCTTCATCAATGCATACTGCCATGAATTGTAGATGATCTCTCCACACTCCACATAATCATTGCACAACCATTCCAGATACTTGGCATAATGTGCCTCCACTTCGTCTACATGTTTGTCCTTCTCCAGCTTCGCACAATGAAGTGTGTCGTAGTGCTCATTGGTGCAGCACCATACCGTCTTGTCACATAGATCTACACAGGACTCATACCAGTTGGCTCGCCTGGCCAACAGCAAGTTCACCTCGCAGTTGTCCCAGCTACCTTCGTCAAATACTTCTGCATCTACCCATACTTTCTTGCCACTTAAGCCTACGGTCACTCCCTTATCACAGATCGCTACTGGCTTGGTGTAGTCTTTTACCTTCACCCAGCATGTATCATAGCCCAGGTTGTGACAACTGTCGTAGGCCTCGTAGTAGATCGGGGTGGCATCGTTGCCATGCGGTATCTTCACCTGCTTATGGCTTTCATACAGATAGTGATCTTCCTCCGATTGCTCCAAAACCAAGGTCGCAATACCTGGAACTATCGCCTTGACATATTTTACTCCACTCCAATCGTCATGTACATATACTGGTGGAATGTAGCTATGTGAGGCACAATCGTGCGAGCTCGCTGGTATAAACAGCGTATCATCGTGTATCAAATCTTCGTTGGCTTTGGCATCCAGCGCGCACTCCACGATCGGTGGTAATGTATCCAGGTCTACTACCCAGAACTCACATCTCCAATAGCCTGGGGCTATCGAATCCAGCGGTGCAGCTACTGCTGTCTCCATCCAACCATCTATGAAGGCCGTAATCCCTCCTAGCGTACCACGGTCTTCGAAGCAAAACTCATCGCAAGCCTCCAGTGCCAAGGTCGTAGAAAATCCAGCTGGTACCGCTACGAAATCTCCGTTTAAGCGATATCCCGCATTGACACCATCTGATCCACTGATGGTAAAGCTCAAGTCGCCATCTTGCGGAATGTTTACACACATGCGTGCATATTCATTCTCGTCATAACTGCGCAAAAATGCCGATGATGCGCCGGTTGCACCGATCTGCTTAAGGGCAGGATTTGGTAGATCCGTCCCACCGTAAAAGGCTGATACATCAATGCCACCAGTATCTACAGTGATATCGGCAGATGACGTACTTCTGCTATAATACCAGTGCTTGGGATGGTAGGTATTGACAAAATCTGCTGTCACATCCGATCTGCCGATTGCATCGTACAAGCCGGGTGTGCCATAGCAGCTTTGCTTAATCTCTACATTCACCTTGTACTGACTGGAGCATTCGCTCAGTCCTACCGGCCATGCATCTACATGCACGCTCACTCCGCACTTTGGATCAAACTCGTTGGGATAAAACTCCAATAAGCCCGTCTCTTTATTGTACTCCGTCTTGATGAAGGCGATCGCTTGAAAGCGCTCGATCGAATCGGCTGCTCCATAATTGAATGCACGACCGGCTACCATGTAAGGGCCTAACTTCCCTCCCGTACCACAGTACACCGTGTCTTTCTCCGGGCAGAACGCATTGTCTACCGTAATCTGGGGCAAGCGTAGCACATATATCGTGTCATATCCCGCTCCACGTCGTCCTTCTTTGTCGAAAGCCTCATACTCCCGCAAAATGATCTTTGCAGTATCATTCGCGGCCGTACCTAATGAATCGGCATCGCAGTGCTTGGCTGTGATCCAATCCGCCACAAAAGTCGCATCTTCTGATCCGCGACATGGTACCGTTGCCTGTGGTGGCACATCGTGGATGTGGCCGCCATGTACCAGAGGATCAAAGCAATATACCGTCTTCGAACGGCCTAAAATCACCGGACCGTTGCCTTGCTTGAAGGTCAAATAACTCCAACATGAGCCACCTCCACCTGTGATCGATACATTTACTTTTAACTGCCTGCCTATATAGGGGCACGCATACAACATAATCTCATACATACCGCCTACATTCTGTACATAGAATATACGCTGCCCGTAGGAGCCAACTATCTCCACATCTACGCTATCGCCCTGCGCAGCTAGTGTCGCTATGTTGGTTACTAACTCGTGCACCATAATGCTGGCGCTGTCATTAACACCTATCGAGGCATTAATGTGCGTACAGTTGGGTCCGATTTGGGCTTGAACGCCAAAACCACCCAGCAATACAAGTAAGGCAACCTGTAAATACTTGAAGGGCGATCTGCGCCAAAGTCCCTCATGGATCCAACACGAATAATCCGAAGAAGTAAAACTCGTCTTTTTCATGAGTAACTGTTTTGATTTAATAAAATTTTCGGTTTCTGCATAAGTCAAAATCTGGGTATTGTTTTTAAGTACCCGGTCATATTATTATCAAGAACAATACCAAAGCCCGAACTTTTGGGTAGAGGAACAGATGAGCAAAATTCCTTATGTATTAAAGAATTTTTTAATGTGAAAAATGGCCCGAATGGGCTCAGAAACCAAAAACTCTAGACATACATGCTTAACATCATACACTTATACCACTTAATCAATCTAATAAACATTATGATTTTATTTAATGTGTTTAATGCTTTATACAGAGGCATATATGACGATTGTCATTATATGTTAGAATTCGATATATAAGTATGTTGAAAAAAAGAGATAAAAAAAAAGCCAGGGCAATTTTACGCCCCGGCATTCTGGTAGAAATTTGCCGTGATACTTGTCCCTAACTACGCATTTACGCTCTCAAGCACCGGATCGATCCAGCCAAACTTATCCTCCTGTTCACCCTTTCTGATGGCATTTAGCTGATGTTTCAGCTGCTGAGCTAGACTATTGGGATCTAGTGTCAGTTTTATCACCTGGTCTTTATGCTTAATCTCGGATACATCCACTGCTACGGCAGCCGTACCGGATCCAAAGACACTCTTCAACTGTCCCTGCTTGTGAGCGGCAAACACTTCATCAATAGAAATATGCCTCTCTTCCACTTCTAAGCCTTTGTCTCTGAGCAAATGCAAAAAACTGTCTCTGGTGATGCCTTTCAAGATGGCACCATCGGTCATGGGTGTGATCACTTTCTGGCCAATGACGAAGAAAATATTCATAGTACCCACCTCCTGAGCGTATCTAAATTCTTTTCCATCTAACCACAGCACCTGATCATAACCCTCCTCCCTGGCTAATTTTGATGCGAATAGAGATGCCGCATAGTTGCCGGCTGTTTTGGCCTCTCCCACGCCACCTTTGGCTGCCCTTATATATTGGTCGCTGGCCAGTAATTTGACGGGCTCACTGTAATAAGGTGCCACAGGAAGAGTCAGTATGATCAATTTGAAGGTCTGTGATGGTGCCACCCCTAAAAACTCATCGGTAGCAAACATGACTGGCCTTATATATAAGGCACTACCCTCTTCGTCCGGTATCCAATTCTTTTCAAGCACCACCAATTCTTTAATGGCATCAATGAATACTCTTTCCTCAACTTCAGGCATACACATCCGCCTTGCTGAAGCATTAAAACGTCGAGCATGCATTTCTGGCCTAAAAAGGACCGGAATGTCCTCATGATTGGAAAAAGCCTTCATTCCTTCAAAGATTGACTGACCATAGTGCAAAGTCGAATTCGCAGGATGCACAGAAAGATCCCTAACGGGTTCAATTCTGGCACTGTGCCAGGCACCATCGCTGTAATCCATGACAAACATATGATCAGTAAACACCTTGCCAAAGGGTATATTACTAAAATCAACTGTTTCCAATATCGACTTGGCAACACGACTGATTGCTATATCCATTACTTTGTTATTTAGTAGTAAAATTAGCTATTTTGACGGCCTAATGTGAACCTTTAGTTAGATTATAATGATCCAGTCTGCCATCTAATGTCACGAATACCCTTTCAACGACTGCACCACTATGCTATTCCAACGCATACCATACCAAAAACGCGGGGAGACCTAGCGAAAAAAATCTGGATTGTAATCAAGAAACATGAAGATATAAAAGAACACCAGCAGTTGCTACAAAGAATCTTGACAGCCGTTGATAAAGTACTCGATGAAGATTGCAGCATCCTATTGCTGGAAAAAAACGCCATCTCACTTCCCAAAATTGCTTCCTTATCTCAACCTACCTTTGTGCTATGCTTCGGTGTCAGGTCCATCGAGGTGGGATTGAATATCAAGGACGTCTTATATAGGGATATCAAAGTCAATCAGACAGTCTTTCTCTTTGTGGATCATCTGGCCACCATCGCATCGGATCAAGCTGCTAAGAAGCACTTGTGGGCAGCTTTACAGAAACTATTCAAGAAAATGTAATCTTTTGGCGAACACCAGTAAGTCCAGCCAGCTAAAACAATTTTTAGGTTCATTCGAATTCTCTTATACCCATGAAACCACTCATTTTTGCTACCCGAAACCAACACAAGATCAAGGAAGTGAATGACATTATTGGTAAGACGAGCCATACTCTTTTGAAGGATATTCAAATCTTGGGTCTTGATCACATTCAGTGTTTTGAAGAACTACCTGAAACAAGCCAGAGTATTCTTGGAAATGCCAAAGATAAGGCCAGGTTTGTTTTCGAACATTACGGTGTAGACTGTTTTGCCGAAGATACTGGCCTCATCATCGATGCACTCGACGGGAGGCCGGGGGTGGATACTGCACACTACGCCGGTCCTGAAAGAGATGCAGAAAAAAATATGCAGCTGGTTTTACAACAAATGGTAGGGATGAAAATCCGGTCTGCTAGATTTAAGACCGCAATCGCTCTCTATCTACATGAAAAATTACATGTCTTTGAGGGATTCGTGGAAGGCACCATTCTTCAACAACTTAGTGGATCAGATGGATTTGGATACGATCCCATTTTTGCACCGGCAGAAAGTCACCGCTCTTTCGCACAGATGACCTCGACTGAAAAAAATCAAATAAGTCATCGCTATCGTGCCCTGATGAAAATGCTCGATTTTTTGAGGGAGTCTGCATGACACCGTTCAGAAACTGAATCGGATCTCCATATCTGCATACAATAGCTCGATACATTTTATCTCCGTAGAATAGGGAATCTAGAAGAAATACCGTGTAGACCTTGACAGGGCACTATTTATTATGTATCTTAGTGTTCTACTTATCTAGTACACTAATGATCAACTGTAACCACATCTCATACTCCTTTGGCAAGCACCAGGTACTCAAAGATCTAAACTGGTCTTTATTCACCGGTAAGATTTATGGACTACTCGGTAAAAATGGGGCAGGCAAATCTACTCTACTGCAATGCATGTGTGGCCTAATCTATCCAGGTACTGGGACTATTGGTGTATTCGATCATGAACCGCGTAATAAGACACCTGCATTCAAATCGGAAATCTTTCTTGTCCCGGAGAATTTCTATCTGCCAGATTTACCAATTCCATCCCTATTGACATTCCATCAATCGATCTACCCCAATTTTGATCCACATTTATTTAATCAAATCATAAATGATTTTGAACTAGATGGTACCCAACACTGGAAAAAACTGAGCATGGGCCAAAAGAAAAAACTACTCATTGCTTTTGGAATCGCTGCCAGGACAAAGGTGCTGCTATTTGATGAACCTACCAATGGCTTAGATATACCCGCCAAAGAGCAATTTGCCAAAGTACTATCCAGAACACTTGATCGGAGAAATATCGTGGTCATCAGTACTCATCATATCAAGGATGTTGAATACATGCTCGACCACATTAGCATCCTCGATGCCGGACAAATTAAAGTAGATATGTCTCTCGATGAACTCAGTCAAAAGTTTACCATATCCACCTACTTGGACACCTCATCTCGATCCCTGTATCAGGAAAAGACCCTGACAGGATCCAGATATCTGGTAAACAATGATACGGGTAGAGAAGGAGCCATCGACATTGAGATGTTTTATCGAGCCTATCATCGATCTGAACACAAGCGACATTTTACCACTAAGATCAAATCCCATGAAAGCATTTAGTATCCAGCGATTCCATATTTGGTTAAAATTCTTATGGCAAAGCAAACGTACGAAACTGGCTTATCTGTGCTTGGTGACCATACTGGTAATGGCTGCCGTATTTATCCAAAATATTCTCAACCAACAACAGAGTACAAAGATGTCGACAAATACTCAGTATATGTGCTATACGATCGGCCTCATGGCATTTGGTCTTCTCGCCATCTACGAACTCACAAGAAATTGGATATCTCATCCAGAGGCCGTCTATAAAAATCTACTACCGATCTCCACTCTTGAGATCTTCCTATCACTGTTCATGCTGACGGTCTTTGTCATTCCTATCTTGTTCACCATCGTATTCATTGCGGTCGACATACCCTTTATCTACTTGGCCGACAATTTAATGAGTACTGCTGCTGAAGGTACTATCATCGAAAATAATACACGATACTCATTCATATTCTCACGCCTCATTTGGCAGATACAACCACTCTACCTCATTTGCGCTTCGTTGTTCATTTTCTGGATGTTGACCATCCGCAAATATTCCTTATTTCTAGCCTTGCTGCTCCTTATTGGGATGTTGATGTTGTCCTTAGCGGTCGAGGACTTCCTCAGATACTTATTCCTACCCAATGGTTGGCAGCCATATAATAATGGATGGATCCTAATCGAAGATGGAAGACAAACAGGCCAGATCATCACTCAGTTATCATCTAAATGGTCCATGACAATGGTTATGGCCCTCACGATCATTGGGCTTTTCATAGCCAGTTACTTTAGGTTGCAAGAAGGAGAAGTTAAAAGTTAATATGCAGTTTTCAGACAGAAAAGCCATCTACCTACAGATAGTCGATTACATCTGTGAAAAGATTGTGATGGAAGTGTACGAGGCAAACAGCAAAATACCAAGCGTCAGGGAGCTGGCCCATATGCTCAGTGTAAATCCTAATACCATCATGCGCACCGTTGAGAAATTGCAACAGCTGGAGGTCCTAGAAAATAAGAGAGGATTGGGGTTGTTTGTGCAGGCAGGTGGGTTACCCCGAGCAAAAAAATACTTAAAAGATGGATTTATGGACCACGAACTACCAGTATTGTTTAAATCTATGGATCTATTAGGTATAGATATGAAAATGCTACAAAACTATTTTGACCATTTTACTACGGAAAACATCAAAAGCAGTCACTAATGAAAACAAGTTTCAGAGTCTTAATTATTTCCTGCTGCGTCCCCATTTTTTATCCACTGATAGTCAATGGCATATTGCGCAATAAATACAATAAGGGCGAGATCCTCAATGCAGAGGAAATTGATGCACTCAGGTACACTCGGCACAACATTCCCAATATCGATGAAGTGCGAATAGAAGATATTCCCAGAGTATCCGTCGTATTCAATAACCAACAATTTCTGGAAATAGAAAACAACGCCCATAAGAAAACCATACTTCATGAAATAGACGGTTCTGCATTAAGAATATTACTCGATCCAAATCAAACCAATCTGCGAGGAAGCCAGCACGCGGTCTTGCATCTGCCCAGCAGAACAATGATTAATGCTCAGAACTCCAAAGTGAATATCGTAGTGAACAACGAGCATGAGGATGTAAAAATTTCTGCAAAAAATTGCAGCTTATACTTTATAAACAACCTTCTCCCATCTTTCCGAAATCCAAAAATGGATATTGCAGATAATATCAAGTATAGATCGAGGATGTCTCATTTACATCTGGACTTAGCAAACTCCTCCCTCAGTTTTCCACAGAATTTTGAAATGGACTCCCTTTCTGGTCATGGCCATAAATCACAAATTAATCTTGGTCACATCCTACTAAAAAAATACAATTTGAAAGTTGACAACACCTCAACGGTTACATTACCGGGTAGTCTGATCAAAGAGTTGAGACAAGAACGATAAGCCAAAAAGATGGCTAAGCAATGGCTAAAGGACATTGTGCAGCGTTCATCAAGCTACAGCAATAGATAAACCATAGAGGTAAGCAGTGAAGATCAAGAAGATCCTGTTTTCTTCAGATCGATCAAAAATTCACATTTGTCCAAATTGATTGAGTCCCTTTCGTAAACATGCCATTCATCTCCTAGCCGCATATTTTTTCCTTGAAAATAGAGCGACGAGATTCTTAGATCAGTTGTTTACTAAAACATCAGATCGGCAATAAAGAGCGCGCAGAAAATGACACTCCCTATGCCATTGGTCGTAAAAAAAGCGAGGTTCACTTTGTCCAGTTTACCAGGCTTGACCAAGAGATGCTGATACACTAAAAGAGAAATGAAGATAACCGCGCCAATCCAATGCAAAATCGAAAGTACGGCAAAAGATTCCTGAGAGAGATACCCCGCCCAAATCATCAAGGCAGCACAGCAAATATGTAGGACCGTGGAAATGATCAATGACCCTTGATGACCAAATCTAACCGGCAATGAGCGTAGGTTGTGGTTATTGTCAAACTCGATATCCTGCAGCGCGTAAATAATATCGAAACCCGATACCCATGTCAGTACTACCAAACCATACAAAATCGGTAACAGGTCAAATTTACCCGATACGGCAAGATATGCACCTATTGGTGCCAGAGCCAAACCCAAACCCAATACCACGTGGCACAAGACCGTAAATCGCTTTGTATAACTATAACCCAGTACCACAGCCAGGGCCACGGGAGAGAGATAGAAACAAAGTGGATTGATTAGGTAGGTAGTGGTGATGAAAAGCAGACAGTTGATAGCGACGAAAAATCTTGCCTGCCGGGGAGAAATGATGCCTGCAGGTATCTCCCTCTTACTTGTACGAGGATTGAGTGCATCGATATCGCGATCGATGTACCTATTGAAAGCCATAGCCGCATTGCGTGCAAATACCATGCATGCCAGGACTTTGACCATCGTCCAGGTCAAATTCTCACTGCCATATCGCTCAACGGCAAGAAACAAGCCTAGCAAAGCAAATGGCAAAGCAAATACGGTATGCGCAAATTTGACTAGAGATAAATAGTTCTTCATGTGAAAACAAAAAAGCCTGTATACGCTAATATACAGGCTTTCATTTCTTGGGCAGTACTATTCTGCCACTACCATCATTTGACTAACCAGCTTCTTCAGGCTTTAACACTTCACCAGAGATGGTTAGCACTGTCTTAGCTGGGTCAGTATTCGCAGTTACCGTCACCGTCTTTGTCTGCTTACCAGATTTGCCCTTTGAATCAAATTCCACATGAATTTCACCAGCGTCACCGGGAGCAATCGGTTCCTTGGTCCAACTGGGTGTGGTACAACCACAGCTTGGCTTTACATTACTCAAAACTAGCGGCTCGTTGCCAGTATTTGTAAACTTAAAGATATGCGCCACCTTCTCTCCCTGTTCGATGGAACCATAGTCGTGTTTGGTTTCAGCAAATTCCAATGAAGTAGTGGGACCGGCGGGCACCTCAGCCGCAGATGGTGTTGCCACAGTATTTTCCGCAGTTGCCACAGCCGCTGCACCAGTTTCTTCCATGGCAGCTTTTGCTTCCTCTTTGGCACCATCTTTAGTCTCACTTTGACAACTAGTCATGATAAGTCCCATGATCATCACCAGTGCAAGTGATATGGACATTCTCAAACGTTTCATATGCTAACTTTCTTTAATTTGAACAAAAATAATCTATTTGGACAGTATTTAAAAGATTACCACAACCAATTTATTGCCCTCTGGCCATAAAAAATGGATGCAATCTTCCTTATCAATTTTTCCTGCAGAAATCAAGAAATTGATCCACAGCCTTGGCATTGAGACAACCTTCTTTGTCCAGCCACCCTTTCCTTGCAATCTTCACGCCAAAATCAATATATTCAATGGCTTGCCTAGCATGGGCGTCGGGATTCACTGAGATCATGACTCCTTTCTCTCGGGCCTCCGGTATCCATCTCCAGTCAAGATCCAAACGATAGGGACTGGCATTTAGTTCAATAGCCACCTGGTTGGCAGCGCAGGCATCGATGACTTTATCGAGATCTAAAGGATACCCTTCTCTACCGAGCAGCAGTCGTCCGGTGGGATGACCTAAGATATTGGTATACGGATTTTCAATCGCCTTAATTATCCGTGCAGTGGCCTGCTTCAGATCCATCCTGAGATTGGTGTGAATGGAGGCAATAACCACTTCAAAGCACGCTAGTACCTCTGGAGAATAATCGAGTGAACCATCGTTCAAAATGTCGCATTCTATTCCTTTGACTATTCGAAATCCCTGATCTTTACTATTGAGCATGTCGATCTCTTGCCATTGCCTCGACAAATCATCCTCGGTGAGCCCATTGGCATACACGGCAATCTGTGAGTGGTCCGTGATCACTAGATATTCGTATCCCCTTTCTTTGCTGTGCAAAGCTAAATCAGCCATGGTGTCTACTCCATCTGAGAATGTGCTGTGCGTATGTACCACACCAAGTACATCCGAAATCTCCACCAGTGGCACCATCGGACCAACCTCACTTCTGGCTAGGTCTCGGGCCTCGGGAGCAATATAGGGCAATCCCAATGACGAAAAACAATCTTCTTCCGAAGGATGTGAATGATCGCTCAGAGCACCCACCAGCTCAGCAGGACCTGTACTAACAAACCATTGGCGGTCAAAATCTGAAGTTTCCACCAGCACGACCTCAATGGGCACATCTTCATAGTGGCCTTTGACTACATCGGTACTTATCGTGCCTACTTCCAATCCTACGATGGCGCTAAGGACATCCACCGAATCTGCCTTCTGATCCATCAGGAGCTCAAGTTTCTCCAAGATGGGATCACATCTCCTGAATGCTCCAGTCCATGCCAGCCGCAAGTCTGGATCCCGTACCTTCAGTTCACGCATCAATCTATCAGCCAGGTCGACCACATTGGTATGTAGAAATTTGGATCGATTGCGGAGAAAAAACTCAAGCTGCCTCTTTATCTCTTGCTGGGTACGCTCGCCAAATCCCTTTAAGTCGATCAATCGGTTCTCATTGCAAGCGTATAGCAAATCTGTCGCACTCTCCACCCCTAACTCAGTCCAAGCAATCTTGATTTTCTTAGGACTCAATCCCTTGATTTGCAGTAATTCGATGATGCCACTGGGCACGCTCTCTTTATACCGCTCCAATGTGCTCATGGTACCACCCTGCAATAATTCTTGAATCTTGCCGGAAATGGCCTTACCAACACCCTCCATTTCATTAATATCGACAGCGCTCATCTCCACCAAAGGGGTACCAAGCTTCCTCAAGGTACCTGCTATGCGTTGATAGGACCTGATCTTGTAGGGATTTTCACTCTGCAATTCCATCAACTTGGCCAACAGTGCAAAAGAATGGGAGATCTCCTTATTAGTCATAGATCTTTTCATCTGGTGAAGCTATGTAATGCCCAGGCCTCAATCACCTGAAGAATGATCGACCCATAGAGGTCAAAGTTAGCCGCGATGGATATCAATCACTGGAAATGAGATCTACTAATTTCTCCACAATGCGATTGTATACGCCACTTGAATCAGAGAAGAAGTAAGCATCTTCATTGGCGGAAGAATGCACGACAAAATCTTGGGTGGTATCTTGCGCAGTATAAATGGAAATCTTGATGGGCTGAGGAATGTTGTTGCCTTCGAAAACTACTTCACCGATTTCGGGACCCACACCCAAGGAAGGATCTTCCAAAAAGGTAGCACCATTGACACTCCCCAAAGTATTAATATATCCGGCCATCTGGGTCGAGTCCATATTTTGACCATCACCCCTCTGCCAATCATCTCCCATCTTTGACAGGGTGTGATTTTCACCCAGGGCCGAAATGCTTATTCGGGTGAGATCATCACGATTCAGGGCTAGAATCTCCTTGTTGCGATAGCTATTATGGTCTTGAGACAAGCTCATGCTCAAAAATCCATCTACTGAATAAACCTCCTGTTTGTCCGCAGGTCGAAGGTAGGAAATACCATTCCTCGTAGCCTGATTAAAACTAAATCGCCCCACAACAACTCCGCCCAAGAGGTTGCTGCCATTATACAATTCAATCAAAGTGCCCAGTGAATCATTGGCATTGTAATCTGCAAATCTATCTGGATTTTTTGACACCACTCTGTCCGCTTTGACTGATCCCACATTTGCCAGTAATCCCTTGACACTTGAGGTGGTAGCTTCGTGGGTTTTTCCATCTACATTCAATATCCACCCATCGGCAGAACGGACAAGTTCAAAAGGACTTCCATTTGCAGGAGCAATGCTAATCTTGTTGACCTGTGATGTATCGACGGAGAGTATCTCCGGATCGAAACTTCTCTCCTTATTGCCTCCAGCAAATTTGATTATTAAATATATGAGCAGTAAGACACCAAATGCAATTCCGAGTGTTTTATTATTCATAGTATTTAAGCATTTAGATAAGACGAAAAACTAAACCCAACGTTCCTGCATCCGTTGTAGCCTAACATTCTTGCTTTTTTGACTACGGTAAAAACTATATATTAATATCAGTAGGATGGGTAATAAGAAATTTAGATATTTTAAAAAAGAGCGTCTGCCATCTTCGAGGTCTTCGATGGGTCGCGAGCTAACACCTTTGGTCCTCAGTTCTATCAGACCAGTGTCGTCTGAGAGCCAATCTATGCTGTTGACCATCAGGCTTACGTTGTCTGGATTCTGCCCGCGCTGACCACTGATCGGAAAGCTCCCATCCGATACTACGATGAGTTTACCCGGCTGCGTGCCAAAACTACCTTCTACGATGGCGCCCATCACGATGTTTTGTTGGGGAAAATCGAGATTGGTCCATTCTTTTTGAATATCGAAATACGTGGGTGCCTTGACGGTACCTGCTTTCTCTGAAGATGTGAGTATCGGTGTAAACTGAAAGCTGCTATCTCCTGTGAATGTGATTGGGCTGGCAAATTCCAGCACTACTTGCTCCAATCCTTCGGTGATCGGATGCTCTGGATATTTTTTTACGATCGGCAGATAAGGGAAACTGATTTGGTTATTGAAAGTGAGAAAACCAGATCTCTGTTGGACCGTCACATTTCCGCAGCTGGCATCGGTCACAAAACTATCATCGACATTGATGCCTTTGGAGGCCAACCATCCATGTAGTCCAATATCCGTGGCACTACCAGAAGCATTTGAAAGATCACCCTTTACCCGGTCAAAAGCAACGAACAGATGACCTCCCCGATCTAAAAAAGCATTGAGTTTGCCAAAGGCATCAGCCCGAAGAGTATCCGTGGGTCTGATCATAGCCGCTGTCTTAAATCTATTGTCAATGGATGATTCAGTATTCAAATCCACCAGCTCCACATTATAAAGTATACTCAGTTGTTGAGCTGCTTGTGACAATTCCTGCATGGGTGGTTCACCATGGCCCTGTAAGAGTGCAATAGACGGTTTGTCCAAGGCAGTATGTTTCTTAATGCTGGTGGTCAAGGGATACTCCATTGCTCCACCTGGTTGGATGACAGGAATCACCTCCTGCGCCTCACCAACTTTCACAATGGCACCAAGAAATGCTCTCTGTTGCTTTGCCTGATCTTTTTCACGCATCATGATGGTCAAGGGCTGAATACCATTCTGAGTCGCTTCCTGCTCTATGGCCGGATCATCATTAGGATTGACAAACTCATAATCTACATATCCTTTCGAGAGATTGGCATACTCGATCAACATGTCCTGAAAATCCCTTCTGGTATTTGCTATGTTTGCCGGTAGATCCTCAGAAAAGTATGCCTTGACGGTTACAGGATCTTCCAAGTTGCGTAAAATGTCCTTGGTAGCATTGCTTAACGTGTATTGTTTGCCTTCAGTGAGATCTACGCGAAAAAACAATTGCTTGGAGAGAATATTCAACAATAGAACAATACCGGCTACCAATAATATAGAGACTGTATTTTTCATATCTATTTCTTTTTTGCCACCATATATTCCGACAAGAGAATACCCAGTAAGGTTATAGAGATAAAGTATATCAAATCTTTCGAATCAAGGACTCCCCGACTGATTGATTCAAAATGATTTGTGAGGCTCAACGTATCAAATACCTCACTGAGCCAGCCAGAAGTACTACCGGCTAAAATCCCAAATAGGAAATGAAAGAAAATACCTATTAAGAGTGCAAGTAGAAAAGCTACAATCTGATTATTAGTAAGGCTACTGGCGAAAATTCCAATAGAAATATAGACCGCACTCATCAATAATAATCCCAAATATCCACTAATGGTAGCGCCATGATCGATGTCTCCGATATTTGCCACAGTTATATAGTATGGTATGGTAAATGCCAGGGCAATAACCACCAATAAAAAACAAGCGAGCCACTTGCCCACAACCAGTTGGCGCGGATTCACAGATTTTGTCAGTAGCATTTCGATGGTTCCTGTCTTTCTTTCTTCTGCAATCTGCCTCATAGTAATAGCAGGAATAAAGAAAAATAATGTCCAGAAGGCAACACCGAAAAACACTTGCAGGCTTGCCTCTTTGACATAAAAAATATCACCGCCAAATAACCAAGTAAAGAAGCCACTGAAACCGAGAAATGCAATCAACATGATGTAGGCTACCAGCGAATCGAAAAACGAATTAAGCTCGCGTTTTGCGACTATCCAAATTGAGTTCATAGTGTCGATTTATTTAATTCATGGTTAATTCCCTGAAAATATCCTCCAATTTAGTTTCAAAAGGAATCATTTCAGTCAGTGTCCATCCATTTTCCACACACATCTGAAATACGGACTGATTGCTAGAGAGATCGGGCCTACTCTGCACCTCATATCGACCTGCTCCCTGATCGAGCAGGTCGACCGCTGCTACGGATGACAAGGCTATCAGGCGTTCATACACAGCTTCCTGGGAGGGAGCCTCGATTTTAATGTGTAAAACCTGTTGACCCTGCGCCTGTTTTCGCAGGGTGTCCGCAGTACCGTCAGCCACAATCTTACCGTTGTTGATGATCAAAATGCGATCGCAGGTAGCCTCAACCTCAGGTAAGATGTGTGTACTGAGAATCACTGTTTTTTCCTTTCCCATCTGTCGGATCAGGTCTCTAATCTCCACAATCTGGTTAGGATCTAATCCCGTGGTAGGCTCATCCAAGATCAGGATTTCGGGATCATGTATCATGGCTTGAGCTAGACCGACTCGCTGCCTGTAACCCTTAGAAAGCTCTCCAATCTTCTTGTGCTTCTCCACGTCCAGACCACACAATTTGACCATTTTCTTGATGCGATCAGTCACCAGATCGTTGGGGACCTTTTGCAGTGCAGCACAGAAATCCAGGTAATCAACGACCGGCATATCGTGGTACAATGGATTGTGCTCCGGCAGATAACCGATCTTGTCCTTCATATCTTGACTCTTGATCGACTTTCCATTGATGATGATGTCGCCCTCTTCAATATCGAGAAATCCCGTGATCATCTTCATGGTAGTCGTCTTACCTGCACCATTAGGTCCTAGAAAACCCAGGATCTCACCCGTCTTGACCTGAAATGAGATGGAATCTACAGCCTTCTGAAATCCATAACTTTTAGTTAAGTTATTGATTGATATATCCATAGTCATTTTTTTTTGGATTAAATCCGTCCGGAAAACTGTTAATTTTAACGGCCGCAAATCTAACTATTGTTTCACTATCATGCAAGACATGATTGAACTCAATCTACTGGCACACACCGCAAAGCTTAGACATGAGCATCAAAATGGGCAAAGTCATCTCTGGGATCAAATTCGCAGAAAATGGGTCAGATCCAGCCCTGAAGAGCTCGTCAGACAATTGCTGATTGTCCACTTCATTGAGGATATGGGATATTCTCCAAGACTGATGCAAGTGGAGAAGAAATTGCTGGTGAATGGCATGAACCGCAGATTTGACATGCTGGTTTACCAGAGTAATATGCAGCCATTCTTATTGGTAGAATGTAAATCCGCCAGCTACGATCTCACCCAAGCAGCATTTGACCAAATCGCACGATACAATCTGACACTACAGGTGCCTTACCTCTTGGTCACCAACGGTAGACAACATTTTTGTTGTCAAATGGACTATGAGAATGAGACGTATACCTACGTACCAAAAATTCCTGGTCCGCCATCTTCTATTCTGGAGCAATAACCCATTGGGCAGTTGTCTGGTTGTACTCCTCCAATAGTACTTTGTGAGCAGAGCGCATCTGTATAAGATCAGAAGGATTAAAATGTCGTAACGTCATCAACTCAACTTTGACTGTTTCCAATATTTCGAAATCTTCAGATAGCTCCTGCTGCCAAGCCGGCAATCGGTCATCGTCACCTGTCACCACAATCGTGCATGTGACCGCCAAATTCTTGAACAAGCTCAGTTTTATACCAAAATTTACCAGCGTTTGGAATATCTGACTTAGGTGATCCTCGACCACGAATGTATAGTCCTTGGTGGCCACTTTAATCATGACCTGATTCATCAGCAATACTTTGATCGAAGGATATTTAAGCCCTTCTACTCCATCCACGCAGGTACCTACCGCTTGATGATCCAAGAAAGAACGGACATATAGTGGAATGTTCTTCTCACGTAGAGGCTTAATGGTCTTCGGATGAATCACCTTGGCCCCATAATAGGTCATCTCCAAGGCTTCCTGGTACGAAAGTCGATCTAACAATTGTGCGTCAGGGAAGAGTGCGGGATCGCTTGTCATCACGCCAGGTACGTCTTTCCACACGGTGAGAGAAGCCGCATCTAAGCAGTGTGCCATGATGGCTCCTGTAAAATCAGAACCTTCCCGGCCCAAGGTGATTGTATTGTTTTCGTTGTTGCCGGCAATAAACCCCTGTGTTACCACGAGGCCTTCTTCCAAATGGGGACGTAGTGTCGAGGTAATCAACTTTTGAGAACTCTCCCAATCGACATTTCCTTCTCTAAAATGGTCATCTGTTTTAATCAGATCTCTTGCGTCTATCCAAACCGATTTGAGACCAAGGTGCTCTAAGTAGGAATGAATTACAAGGGAGGAGACCAACTCTCCAATCCCGACGATCTGATCATATACATAGTCGTATTCATCCTGAGGCTCTTCTTCCAATAACCACTCTGCCTCGACAAAGACATCACTGATCTTATCTACCAGGTCAGGCCTGTCCAGACCTAACGAATTTGCCATATCCAAGT
This sequence comes from Saprospiraceae bacterium, assembly GCA_965223025.1. Lineage (GTDB taxonomy): Bacteria > Bacteroidota > Bacteroidia > Chitinophagales > Saprospiraceae > JABDMH01. Next base: position 776,617 of record CBDCVP010000023.1, on the reverse strand, counting down.
GCTGACATTTCAGTGTCTCCAAACGATCTGCGGCTGAATCATCGCGATGCATGTAGAGTGTCACCACTTCCTCCAACGAATTGGTGTTTTTACCCATGGCGGACAAAACCACCACCAAGTGAGTGGTAGGTAACTGCCGTGTAACAATCTTGCCCAAATTGACCACAGCAGGAGCATCCTTCACGGAAGCTCCTCCAAATTTATGTACTTGCATCTGGTCTTCGTTGTCGGTGCAAATATACACGGGAGCCGTTTCAGAAAAGGACCATGCTTAAAAAATGAGCTGTTATTGGTGGAGATTTCTATTCTACGAGATTGTGATGCCTGAGTATCAGCTAATTGAGAAAAATGAAAATATCGCCAATTGAAACCATTTTGAATAGACATTTTACGAAATTGGCTCATTAGTGCAACACTTCCAAAATATCTGATATCAGTGATCACAGCTTCATTCCACTACTCTTTATCCTTGAAAGCCTTAGATAGCAGTAACTACCTAAGGCTTTCGCTTCTTCATTGCTCACATAGGGTGAGCCCTACTCAGCATGTTTTCCCGCGGAGTCAGGTTTGACTTGTACTCCGGAATAAATCGCTTTTAACGCTTAATTATTTTAAACTGTTCTAGCTTTTGCCCTCCGAGATCGATAAGCAATATGTATGGTGCCGCCGGCAGGTGGTAGATATCGATCTGATGTACCTCCCTACCTGAAACGATCTCCAAATCTTTCTTCATCATCATCCTACCCAACACATCTAGTACATATAGTTTCATCTTCCTTTCCGAATGCCCTTCCAAATCTATGCTAAACATGGTCGAAACAGGATTAGGGTAGATCATGATATTGCTTTGTGGTGCACAGTTTCCTGCAGATTCTAAGAAAATGGTGCTCTTATCAATCTCCCAGCCCAAAGAATCATAGACCATTACGCGATAGAACAACTTGTTGATCGATAGCGTATCGAGGTAGCTGTATCTGATGATAGAGTCCGTTTCCAGGTCGTCAAGTTGGTAACTCACTACATCATGATAGACCGTTCCATTTGTTGATTCTTGCAACCTGACTTGATCACCCTTATTTCGGTGAAAGACAGTCCACTCAACTTCTACGAAGCATGCTGCGTCCTCGATGGCAATCAAGTTAAGAATTTCAGATATCGGTTCTGTCCTCAACCTGAACAATCCAGCATCTACATCCACGTGCTGACCTATATCAACCACAGTGGCAGCTGAAAGCCCATTCCTGTAAACATCTGAATCGATCGTATCAGGTCCCGCATTCAATGGTGAATGCCACATGGAGTCTGGCAAGTCAACTCCAACGGCATACTTTCCTTGCGATAACCCAACGAATGAATAATTTTGCATCAGAGAATCGGAGGCCCCACTCAATGTACTATCGACCACCCTGGCCTTCGTACCTTCATACTTGTAGAGATAAACCCTCACACTGTCAAGCTCCTCTTCGCTGTTTCCCTGCAGTCCATCCTTGTTTTCATCAAGCCAGACAGTACCTCCTATGGAATTGAGGACTTGTACGCGATCGAAACTACACACAGAAATTATCTGCTCCTGCAGCGCTTCATTTCCGCAACGATCGGCCGCACGCCATCTCCGTATCACAGCATAACTCGAGGAGTCCCTTTTATCAAAAATTTGGAGTTGCTCGAAGTCTACCGACAATGCTTGATCGCAGCTATCTAAAGCTGAGACCGTGGCAGGTGGCGGCAGCATATCTCCGCATTCAATCACCGTGTCTCTGGGTATTCCCACCAAAGTTGGAGGTACGGTATCATGCTGTGCTACGTAAAACATCAAAGATGCTTCATTCCGGCTCTGATCGGTCGCCGTAATAAGCACCCTCCAAAGCTTAGCCATGCCGCTATCGCCACAATCAGATGCGATTTCGTCAATGCTGTATCCAGACTCGTAAGTGCAATCATCCGTGATCATCATGTGGTCTTGCAGGGTGAGATCTTCACAACCATAAATGTGTACTGTATCACCTTGCTCAAAGCCATTATAACCCAGAGTAGTGATCTCAATGATGGGTGCTCCGCTATCGATGAAATGATAGATTTGGACCCGCTCTGTCGCATTGCCGCATTGATCTTCAGCTCGCCAGGTTCTTCTTACGATCTGCTCGCAGCCTTCGCCACCTTGGATGATACTATCGGACCATGAAAGCAAATGGTGCGAACAATGGTCGGTAATGATTGGAGCCACAAATTCGATAGAATCACCGAGGGCCCACAAAGTATCTCCTTGTAGCTGCATCTGTGGCGCCACCGTATCCAGTACTTGCAAGTGCTGAGTATGTCTGTATTGATCACATTCTTGTGTAAATACATATAAGATCTCATAACGACCACCACAACTATCTTCTAGGAATGTAGTATCCTGCTCAATGATATAATCACGATAAATGGTATCCAAGTAAGTATAGTCTGGCAAAGAATCTCCGCAGAATATGGTGCTATCCTGAGGCAGGTTGCTTTGGTCAAAATCTGTGAGTGATGTCAGAATGGTAATGAACTGGAAGGCAGAACTATCTACATTTCCGCAAGAATCCTGAACGTAAAATGTACGTCGAATCCTACCTATTTCACAATTCGCATCATAGCCCGTGGAATCATCGCGGTATTGTAGCAAATAATTATTTGAACAACCATCGACGTTCTTGTACTCAGGCACGCCCAGTACATCGGGATCGATATTAGATCCAAATGGCAGGTCTATCTCAAGCGGATATGACCCTTCTATGACTTGGGGTGCAAGGTCCTGCTGAATGGTAATGATTTGCTCGCAATGCTCCACATTACCAGCACAGTCGGTGCCGGCCCAGGTACGATAGATGGTTCCGCTACCACATTGGTCCACATCCATGCTGTCGACAAACCCGGTAATCCAAGCTGTATCACAGTCATCTATGATCTGTGGTGCCGGAACTGCCCTAAGAGCAGTGATGCAGCCAAGCTCTATGGCCTCACATAGAATCTCGGGAGCTATGGTATCGATGATCGTAATGATCTGGGTACAGGTGCTGCTGTTGCCAGCACAATCATAAGCAGTCCAGGTCCGCGTGATTTGGCCAACTCCGCAAGGACCTTGTTCAATGACGTCACTTGCCTCCACCATTGGTGAAGGATCACAATTGTCATCAACTCGTGGAGTCAATGTACCTAGTGCTGGCATGCAGTGTAATACGGTATCAGAAAGACAAATCATAGTGGGTGCAATGGTATCGAGATACATAATGGTTTGCACACACCTTGCTTGATTCCCTGCACAGTCCATCGCTGTCCATGTTCGTCGGATTTGTGTCGAGCCACAGTTATCATCAAGCACGCTGTCCTGGTGATTCCATTCAATGTCTGACCCGCAATCATCCATCACATCTGGTGTAGGAATAGTGTCGGTGGCACAGGTTAGATAAAGTGTATCCCGACATCCGATCACAGGAGCGGAGTGATCCTCTAACCTGATCATCTGCACACAGCTGTCCTGTAGTCCATCACAACCGATGACTATCCAAGTACGGGTGACTGTGGTTTGGCCACATTGGCCTTCATCGACGATGTCTACATAATATAGGTCGAGCACCGAATCACAGGTGGTCTGAATCGAGGGCCTGGCTAGGTAATTGATGCCACAAGGGACGATCGTATCAGGCAGACAAATGATTTGCAATTCATTCGTCGGCACCATAAAAATCAAACCTGCATCAATGAATTCGTGTCGCGCTCCAGCTGCGACCGGAATGACTGCTGTGATGCCCAGAGAGTCAAAATCATTATCCACATCTGTGGGCCCATCGTTCATCGCTGTGAGTCGTGCATCCTCGGGAATGGTGATCTGCACTTGGTAGTTTCCTGAGGGCAGACTATCGAAAACATAGTGACCCACTTCTTCTATCAGAGATGAAGATTGCTGATCGACCTCTGTGGTATCATCAAGATCGATCCTATATAATTTAACAAGTACGTCTCCGATGCCCATTTCGACGCTATCTCTGATGCCATTCTCACTAGTGTCCTCCCAAATCAATCCGCTGATTGAAGCATATTTTGATGTATAGTCCGGATTACATGTGTAAATATGCTGTATGGCTCGTGCTTCGTTTCCACAAGGATCTGAAGCAATCCATATTCTGGTCACCACCATTTGAGAGGAGTCTCCAGTAACCACATCTATCCTCTCTTCGAATGAGGGCCTAACATCGATGTCACAGTTATCTTCTGCCACAACATTCGCGGCAGGGTCTGGTAATAACCCACCACATGCAATGGTGGTATCATTTGGTACATTAAATATTTGCGGGGCGATGGTATCAATCTGCCTCACATAAAATGCAAACGTCGATTTATTACCGCAATAATCAACTGACTCGATGGCACATTTCCAGATCTTTGCATAGTCCCCATCGCTACAAAGGTTGAGAGAAATCAGCTCATCGTAAGCAGTATCGGTAGTCGTACAGCAATCGTTGATCTCAAAGTCCATCATATTGATCCCTGGTGTTCCACAGCCATACATATCGATGTAGCTCCCATTCTTGATGTGGGCCATATTAGGATTGATGATTTGGATGGTTGGAGCAGTCGTATCGATCACCGTGATCACCTGCTCATTGATCGTCTGATTACCGCATCCATCAGTCGCTGTCCATCGACGAATAATATCATAGGTACATGAGCATGCTTCACCAGATATCTCCTCTTCAAAATCGACGGTCACATCTGAGCAATTGTCCTCGACTTCATGCCAGATCGACGGAAGATCACCACATTCGATCGTGGTATCCGCGGGAGTTGTCAGCACAGGAGGTGTCTCATCCACCATGGTGATCTTTTGCACGTACTCATCGACGCAGTAATCAACCACCTTCCACTTTCTTATGAAACGGTGGCCACAATCTGTATCAATTTCTTCTGTAAATGCTCTGATGACATAGTCTGGGTATTGCTTAGCAAACTCATCTGGATCAGGCAGCTCCTCTCCGCAATCAAGTACAAGGTCAGGAGGAAACATGATCGAGTCCTCGCAGACAATGCACCTTTGCAACACACAACTGCTATCCACGTTACCGCATTCATCTGTAGCGTAAAAGGTTCTCTCAACAGTGCCAAGTGGACACTCTAAATATGAATAGATGGTATCGTCGAGATAAGTAACGGTCAGACCACTACAATCGCTATAGGTCGGAATATCCAACTCATCGAAAGGATCCATCAATTCTGGAGAGGGACATATCAATAATATCGGTGCCGTCGTATCGGAGATCGTAAAGGTTGCTGAAAGCCCAATGCTATTGCCACAATTATCTGCGATTTGATAATTTACCGGTAGATAACCTGCATTTCCACAATCTGTTATGAAATTATTCAGACTAAAATCACTGCTCACAACAAAAGTATCACACTGTTCTGTCACACAAGAGTACAGAGAGCTCATATTGGCCTCATGCCATGAGATGACCGCTTGTTCATTGGCCGACACGCCCTCACACTCCATAGCCATATCCATCGCCGTCAAATCACACTGTGAGGTATCAGGTGGAATCGTATCAATGATGGTAATTGTTGATCGGATGTCTACAGAATTTCCACATTGATCAGACACGGTATAAATGGCAGTAAGTGATCCAGTATTGTCTCCACAATCTGCCACAAAATTAGATAAGTCATAATCTGAAGCAATGGTAAAGCTATCGCACTGCTCCACCACGCAAGACTCGATGGTGGCTAGATTTGATAGATGCCAGACCTCGATGAAGGCCTCATTGGCCTCTGCTCCAAAACATTGCGTTTGTATATTCAGATCGCCCAGGTTACAACCCGTCGTATCTGGAGGAGTCGTATCGACAATATCAAAGGTCGCTGGGAAGCTCACCGCATTGCCGCAGCTGTCTGTCAACGTATAGTTTACCGTGATGCTGCCGGCATTACCACCGCAGGCATCCATGAAGTTTGTCAGGTCGTAGTCATCCGTGATCATGAAGGTGTCACAGCCATCGCTTGCACATGCTAGTATCGATGCCACATTGGCCACATGCCAATCCGATATCGCTTGCTCATTACCCGTCAGACCCAAACACTCGATCTGCTCATTCAGATCGCCCAGGTTACAACCCGTCGTGTCTGGTGGAGTCGTATCCACAATATCAAAGGTCGCTGGGAAGCTCACCGCATTCCCACAGCTGTCTGTCAGCGTATAATTTACTGTGATGCTGCCGGCATTGCCACCACAGGCATCCACGAAATTCGTCAGGTCGTAATCATCCGTGATCAGGAAGGTATCACAGCCATCGCTCGCACATCCTAAGATGGTGCTGAGGTTGGCCGCATGCCAATCTGCTATCGCTTGCTCATTACCCGGCTGTCCCAAACACTCGATCTGCTCATTCAGATCACCCAAGTTACAACCCGTCGTATCTGGTGGAGTCGTATCGACAATGTCGAAGGTGGCATCGAAGCTCACCGCATTGCCGCAGCTGTCTGTCAGCGTATAGTTTACCGTGATGCTGCCGGCATTGCCGCCACAGGTAGAGTTGAAGTTTGTCAGGTCGTAGTCATCTGTGATCAGGAAGGTGTCACAGCCATCGCTTGCACATCCTAATATCGATGACACATTAGCTGCATGCCAGTCGGCAATCGCTTGCTCATTGCCCGTCTGTCCCAAACACTCGATTTGCTCGTTTAGATCGCCCAGGTTGCAACCCGTCGTATCTGGTGGAGTCGTATCGACAATGTCGAAGGTGGCATCGAAGCTCACCGCATTGCTGCAATTGTCCGTCAATGTATAGGTTATCGTGATGCTGCCGGCATTGCCGCCGCAAGCATCCATAAAGTTATCCAGGTCATAGTTATCCGTGATTGCAAAAGTGTCACACGCATCACTCGCACAGGCCAGAATCGACGCCAGGTTGGCATCGTGCCAATCGCTGATCGCCTGCTGATTGCCTGTTAAACCAAGGCACTCGATCTGATCGTTCAGATCACCCAAGTTACAGCCCGTCGTATCTGGAGGCGTTACATCTGCTGTGGAAAACGTCACGGTAAAGGCAACGGCATTGCCACAACTGTCTGTCAAGGTGTACTCGACATCGATCGATCCTCCATTACCACAAGAAGCAGTAAAATTAGTAGGATCGTAATCGCTGGTCACCATAAATGTATCACAAGCATCGGTGGCACAGGACAGCAACGCTGCCTGATTATCCGCATGCCACTGCACGATGGCCAGGCTATCTGCCGTAGCTCCGCCACACTCTGTTTGTATATTCAGATCGCCCAGGTTACAACCCGTCGTATCCGGTGGAGTGGTGTCGACAATGTCGAAGGTCGCTGGGAAGCTCACCGCATTTCCACAACTGTCTGTCAACGTATAGTTTACCGTAATGCTGCCGGCATTGCCACCGCAGGCATCCATGAAGTTTGTCAGGTCATAGTCATCACTGATCAGGAAGGTGTCACAGCCATCGCTTGCACATGCTAGTATCGACGACACATTTGCCACATGCCAATCTGCTATCGCTTGCTCATTACCAGTCAGACCCAAACACTCGATCTGCTCATTCAGATCGCCCAGGTTACAACCCGTCGTATCTGGGGGAGTGGTGTCAACAATGTCGAAGGTCGCAGGGAAGCTCACTGCATTCCCACAGCTGTCTGTCAATGTGTAGTTTACCGTGATGCTGCCAGCATTGCCGCCGCACGCATCCATAAAGTTATCCAGGTCATAGTTATCAGTGATTGCAAAAGTGTCACAACCATCGCTTGCACATCCCAGTATGCTGGCCAGGTTGGCAGCATGCCAATCCGTAATCGCTTGTTCATTGCCCGTCTGTCCCAAACACTCGATCTGCTCATTGAGATCGCCCAGGTTACAACCCGTCGTATCCGGTGGAGTGGTGTCGACAATGTCGAAGGTCGCTGGGAAGCTCACCGCATTGCCACAACTGTCTGTCAGTGTATAGTTTACCGTGATGCTGCCGGCATTGCCGCCACAGGCATCCATGAAGTTTGTCAGGTCGTAGTCATCTGTGATCAGGAAGGTGTCACAGCCATCGATCGCACATCCTAATATCGAAGACACGTTCGCTGCATGCCAGTCGGCAATCGCTTGCTCATTGCCCGTCTGTCCCAAACACTCGATTTGCTCGTTTAGATCGCCCAGGTTGCAACCCGTCGTATCTGGTGGAGTCGTATCGACTATGTCAAAGGTGGCATCGAAGCTCACCGCATTCGTGCAATTGTCTGTCAAGGTATAACTCACTGTGATGCTGCCGGCATTGCCGCCGCAGGTAGACACAAAGCTATCCAGGTCATAGTTAGAAGTGATCGCAAACGTATCACACGCATCACTCGCACATGCCAGAATCGACGCCAGGTTGGCATCGTGCCAATCGCTGATCGCCTGCTGATTGCCTGTTAAACCAAGGCACTCGATCTGATCGTTCAGATCACCCAAGTTACAGCCCGTCGTATCTGGAGGCGTTACATCTGCTGTGGAAAACGTCACGGTAAAGGCAACGGCATTGCCACAACTGTCTGTCAAGGTGTACTCGACATCGATCGATCCTCCATTACCACAAGAAGCAGTAAAATTAGTAGGATCGTAATCGCCGGTCAACATAAATGTATCACAGGCATCGGTGGCACAGGACAGCAACGCTGCCTGATTATCCGCATGCCACTGCACGATGGCCAGGCTATCTGCCGTAGCTCCGCCACACTCTGTTTGTATATTCAGATCTCCCAGGTTACAACCAGTCGTATCTGGGGGAGTGGTGTCTACAATGTCGAAGGTCGCTGGAAAGCTCACCGCATTTCCGCAGCTGTCTGTCAGCGTATAATTTACTGTGATGCTGCCGGCATTGCCGCCACAGGCATCCATGAAGTTTGTCAGGTCATAGTCATCACTGATCAGGAAGGTGTCACAGCCATCGCTTGCACATGCTAGTATCGACGACACATTGGCCACATGCCAATCTGCTATCGCTTGCTCATTACCGGTTAGGCCCAAACACTCGATCTGCTCATTCAGATCGCCCAGGTTACAACCCGTCGTATCTGGTGGAGTGGTGTCCACAATGTCGAAGGTCGCTGGGAAGCTCACTGCATTCCCACAGCTGTCTGTCAATGTGTAGTTTACCGTGATGCTGCCAGCATTGCCGCCGCACGCATCCATAAAGTTATCCAGGTCATAGTTATCCGTGATTGCAAAAGTGTCACAACCATCACTCGCACATCCCAGTATGCTGGCCAGGTTGGCCGCATGCCAATCTGCAATCGCTTGTTCATTGCCCGTCTGTCCCAAACACTCGATTTGCTCATTCAGGTCGCCCAGGTTACAACCCGTCGTATCTGGTGGAGTCGTATCGACAATGTCGAAGGTCGCTGGGAAGCTCACTGCATTGCCGCAACTGTCTGTCAACGTATAGTTTACTGTGATGCTGCCGGCATTGCCACCACAGGCATCCATGAAGTTCGTCAGGTCGTAGTCATCCGTGATCATGAAGGTGTCGCAGCCATCGCTGGCACATCCTAATATCGAAGACACGTTCGCTGCATGCCAGTCGGCCATCGCTTGCTCATTGCCCGTCTGTCCCAAACACTCGATTTGCTCGTTTAGATCGCCCAGGTTGCAACCCGTCGTATCTGGTGGAGTCGTATCGACTATGTCAAAGGTGGCATCGAAGCTCACCGCATTGCTGCAATTGTCCGTCAATGTATAGGTTATCGTGATGCTGCCGGCATTGCCGCCGCAAGCATCCATAAAGTTATCCAGGTCATAGTTACCCGTGATTGCAAAAGTATCACACGCATCACTCGCACAGGCCAGAATCGACGCCAGGTTGGCATCGTGCCAATCGCTGATCGCCTGCTGATTGCCCATTAAACCAAGGCACTCGATCTGATCGTTCAGATCACCCAAGTTACAGCCCGTTGTATCTGGAGGCGTTACATCTGCTGTGGAATACGTCACGGTAAAGGCAACGGCATTGCCACAACTGTCTGTCAAGGTGTACTCGACATCGATCGATCCTCCATTACCACAAGAAGCAGTAAAATTAGTAGGATCGTAATCGCTGGTCAACATAAATGTATCACAGGCATCGGTGGCACAGGACAGCAACGCTGCCTGATTATCCGCATGCCACTGCACGATGGCCAGGCTATCTGCCGTAGCTCCGCCACACTCTGTTTGTATATTCAGATCTCCCAGGTTACAACCAGTCGTATCTGGGGGAGTGGTGTCTACAATGTCGAAGGTCGCTGGAAAGCTCACCGCATTTCCACAGCTGTCTGTCAACGTATAGTTTACCGTGATGCTGCCGGCATTGCCGCCACAGGCATCCGTAAAGTTTGTCAGGTCATAGTCATCACTGATCAGAAAGGTATCACAGCCATCGCTTGCACATGCTAGTATCGACGACACATTGGCCACATGCCAATCTGCTATCGCTTGCTCATTACCGGTTAGGCCCAAACACTCGATCTGCTCATTCAGATCGCCCAGGTTACAACCCGTCGTATCTGGGGGAGTGGTGTCAACAATGTCGAAGGTCGCTGGGAAGCTCACTGCATTCCCACAGCTGTCTGTCAATGTGTAGTTTACCGTGATGCTGCCAGCATTGCCGCCGCACGCATCCATAAAGTTATCCAGGTCATAGTTATCAGTGATCATGAAGGTATCACAGCCATCGCTTGCACATCCCAGTATCGAAGACACATTGGCCGCATGCCAATCTGCAATCGCTTGCTCATTGCCCGTGAGGCCCAAACACTCGATCTGTTCATTGAGATCGCCCAGGTTACAACCCGTCGTATCTGGTGGAGTCGTGTCGACAATGTCGAAGGTCGCTGGGAAGCTCACCGCATTGCCGCAGCTGTCTGTCAGCGTATAGTTTACCGTGATGCTGCCGGCATTGCCACCGCAGGTAGACATGAAGTTTGTCAGGTCGTAGTCATCTGTGATCAGGAAGGTGTCACAGCCATCACTCGCACATCCTAATATCGATGACACATTAGCTGCATGCCAGTCGGCAATCGCTTGCTCATTGCCCGTCTGTCCCAAACACTCGATTTGCTCGTTTAGATCGCCCAGGTTGCAACCCGTCGTATCTGGTGGAGTCGTATCGACAATGTCGAAGGTGGCATCGAAGCTCACCGCATTGCTGCAATTGTCCGTCAATGTATAGGTTATCGTGATGCTGCCGGCATTGCCGCCGCAAGCATCCATAAAGTTATCCAGGTCATAGTTATCCGTGATTGCAAAAGTGTCACACGCATCACTCGCACAGGCCAGAATCGACGCCAGGTTGGCATCGTGCCAATCGCTGATCGCCTGCTGATTGCCTGTTAAACCTAGGCACTCGATCTGATCGTTTAGATCACCCAAGTTACAGCCCGTCGTATCCGGAGGCGTTACATCAGCTGTGGAGTACGTCGCTGTAAAGGCAACGGCATTGCCACAACTGTCTGTCAAGGTGTACTCGACATCGATCGATCCTCCATTACCACAAGAAGCAGTAAAATTAGTAGGATCGTAATCGCTGGTCAACATAAATGTATCACAGGCATCGGTGGCACAGGACAGCAACGCTGCCTGATTATCCGCATGCCACTGCACGATGGCCAGGCTATCTGCCGTAGCTCCGCCACATTCCGTTTGTATATTCAGATCTCCCAGGTTACAACCCGTCGTATCTGGGGGAGTGGTGTCGACAATATCAAAGGTCGCTGGGAAGCTCACCGCATTTCCACAGCTGTCTGTCAACGTATAGTTTACCGTGATGCTGCCGGCATTGCCACCGCAGGCATCCGTAAAGTTTGTCAGGTCATAGTCATCACTGATCAGGAAGGTGTCACAGCCATCGCTTGCACATGCTAGTATCGACGACACATTGGCCACATGCCAATCTGCTATCGCTTGCTCATTACCAGTCAGACCCAAACACTCGATCTGCTCATTCAGATCGCCCAGGTTACAACCCGTCGTATCTGGGGGAGTGGTGTCAACAATGTCGAAGGTCGCAGGGAAGCTCACTGCATTCCCACAGCTGTCTGTCAATGTGTAGTTTACCGTGATGCTGCCAGCATTGCCGCCGCACGCATCCATAAAGTTATCCAGGTCATAGTTATCAGTGATTGCAAAAGTGTCACAACCATCGCTTGCACATCCCAGTATGCTGGCCAGGTTGGCAGCATGCCAATCCGTAATCGCTTGTTCATTGCCCGTCTGTCCCAAACACTCGATCTGCTCATTGAGATCGCCCAGGTTACAACCCGTCGTATCCGGTGGAGTGGTGTCGACAATGTCGAAGGTCGCTGGGAAGCTCACCGCATTGCCACAACTGTCTGTCAGCGTATAGTTTACCGTGATGCTGCCGGCATTGCCGCCACAGGCATCCATGAAGTTTGTCAGGTCGTAGTCATCTGTGATCAGGAAGGTGTCACAGCCATCGCTCGCACATCCTAATATCGAAGACACGTTCGCTGCATGCCAGTCGGCAATCGCTTGCTCATTGCCCGTCTGTCCCAAACACTCGATTTGCTCGTTTAGATCGCCCAGGTTGCAACCCGTCGTATCTGGTGGAGTCGTATCGACTATGTCAAAGGTGGCATCGAAGCTCACCGCATTCGTGCAATTGTCTGTCAAGGTATAATAGACCACAATGCTGCCCGCATTGCCACCACACGCATCTACAAAATTATTTAGGTCAAAATCATGCGTGATCGCAAACGTATCGCAGGCGTCGCTCGCACAGCCCAAAATAGCCGTCAAGTTGGCATCGTGCCAATCCGTGATCGCTTGCTGATTGCCCGCTAAGCCTAAGCACTCAATCTGCTCATTCAGATCGCCCAGGTTACAACCCGTTGTATCCGGAGGCGTAATATCTGAGGTGGTGTACGTCGCATTAAAGGTCGACACATTGCCACAACTATCCGTTAAGGTATACACCACCGTGATCGATCCACCACTGCCACAGGTGATCACAAAATTGTTCGGATCGTAATCACTCGTTAAGGTAAATGTATCACAGGCATCAACTGCACAGGCTAAAATGGCCACCTGGTTATCGATGTGCCACTGCGCAATCGCGATGCTATCTGCACCCGCTCCGCCGCATTCTGTCTGTACATCCAACGATCCTGGCACACAGCCGCTCACATCCGGAGGTGTTGTATCGACGATGGTAAACCTAGCCGCAAAACTCACCGCATTACCACAGCTATCTGTCAGCGTGTAGTTGACCACGATGCTACCCGCATTGCCGCCACACGCATCTACAAAATTATTTAGGTCAAAATCATGCGTGATCGAAAAAGTATCGCACTCATCCTGGGCACATGTTAGGATTGCTGTCAAGTTGGCATCGTGCCAATCCGTGATCGCTTGCTGATTACCTGTCAAGCCTAGGCACTCGATCTGTTCGTTCAGGTCACCCAGGTTACAACCCGTCGTATCCGGCGGGGTCGTATCTACGATCGTAAACGTCGCCGCAAAACTCACCGCATTATCACAGCTATCTGTCAAGGTATAGTTGACTACGATGCTGCCCGCATTACCACCGCACGCGTCTACAAAATTATTTATGTCAAAATCATGAGTGATCGCAAACGTGTCGCACTCGTCAATCGCACATCCTAAGATGGTCGTCAAGTTCGCATCGTGCCAATCCGTAATCGCTTGCTGATTACCTGTCAAGCCTAAGCACTCAATCTGCTCATTCAGCTCACCCAGGTTGCAACCCGTCGTATCTGGGGGTGTCGTATCAACGATCGTAAACGTCGCCGCAAAACTCACCGCATTATCACAGCTATCTGTCAAGGTGTAATTAACCACAATGCTGCCCGCATTGCCACCGCACGCATCTACAAAATTATTTAAGTCAAAATCGTGTGTGATCGCAAACGTATCACACTCGTCAGTCGCACATCCTAAGATGGTCGTCAAGTTGGCATCGTGCCAATCGCTTATCGCCTGTTGATTGCCCGCTAACCCTAAGCACTCAATCTGCTCATTCAGGTCACCCAGGTTGCAACCTGTCGTGTCCGGTGGGGTCGTATCGACGATCGTAAAGGTCGCCGCAAAACTCACCGCATTGTCGCAATTATCTGTCAATGTGTAGTTGACCACAATGCTACCAGCATTGCCACCGCACGCATCTACAAAATTATTTAAGTCAAAATCGTGTGTGATCGCAAAAGTATCGCAGGCGTCGCTCGCACAGCCCAAAATAGCCGTCAAGTTGGCATTGTGCCAATCCGTGATCGCTTGCTGATTACCCGCTAAACCTAAACACTCAATCTGCTCATTCAGATCGCCCAGGTTACAAGCCGTCGTGTCCGGAGGCGTAATATCTGAGGTGGAGTACGTCGCATTAAAGGTCGACACATTGCCACAACTATCCGTTAAGGTATATATAACCGTAATCGATCCACCACTGCCACAGGTGATCACAAAATTGTTCGGATCGTAATTACTCGTTAAGGTAAATGTATCACAGGCATCAACTGCACAGGCTAAAATGGCCACCTGATTATCGATGTGCCACTGCGCAATCGCGATGCTATCTGCACCCGCTCCACCACATTCTGTCTGCACATCCAACGATCCTGGCACACAGCCGCTCACATCCGGAGGCGTCGTATCGACGATGGTAAACCTAGCCGCAAAACTCACCGCATTACCACAGCTATCTGTCAGCGTGTAGTTGACCACGATGCTACCCGCATTGCCGCCACACACATCTACAAAATTATTTAGGTCAAAATCATGCGTGATCGCAAACGTATCGCACTCATCCTGGGCACATGTTAGGATTGCTGTCAAGTTGGCATCGTGCCAATCCGTGATCGCTTGCTGATTACCTGTCAAGCCTAGGCACTCGATCTGTTCGTTCAGGTCACCCAGGTTACAACCCGTCGTATCCGGCGGGGTCGTATCTACGATCGTAAACGTCGCAGCAAAACTCACCGCATTATCACAGCTATCTGTCAAGGTATAGTTGACTACAATGCTGCCCGCATTGCCACCACACGCATCTACAAAATTATTTATGTCAAAATCGTGTGTGATCGCAAACGTATCACACTCATCAATCGCACATCCTAAGATGGTCGTCAAGTTGGCATCGTGCCAATCCGTGATCGCTTGCTGATTACCCGCTAAGCCTAAGCACTCAATCTGCTCATTCAGATCACCCAGGTTACAACCTGTCGTGTCCGGAGGCGTCGTATCAACGATCGTAAACCTAGCCGCAAAACTCACCGCATTATCACAGCTATCTGTCAAGGTGTAATTAACCACAATGCTGCCCGCATTGCCACCGCACGCATCTACAAAATTATTTAAGTCAAAATCGTGTGTGATCGCAAACGTATCACACTCGTCAGTCGCACATCCTAAGATGGTCGTCAAGTTGGCATCGTGCCAATCGCTTATCGCCTGTTGATTGCCCGCTAAACCTAAACACTCAATCTGCTCATTCAGATCGCCCAGGTTACAACCCGTCGTGTCCGGAGGCGTAATATCTGAGGTGGAGTACGTCGCATTAAAGGTCGACGCATTGCCACAACTATCCGTTAAGGTATATATAACCGTAATCGATCCACCACTGCCACAGGTGATCACAAAATTGTTCGGATCGTAATTACTCGTTAAGGTAAATGTATCACAGGCATCAACTGCACAGGCTAAAATGGCCACCTGGTTATCGATGTGCCACTGCGCAATCGCGATGCTATCTGCACCCGCTCCACCACATTCTGTCTGCACATCCAACGATCCTGGCACACAGCCGCTCACATCCGGAGGCGTCGTATCGACGATGGTAAACCTAGCCGCAAAACTCACCGCATTACCACAGCTATCTGTCAGCGTGTAGTTGACCACGATGCTACCCGCATTGCCGCCACACGCATCTACAAAATTGGCTAGGGCATAATCGTGGGTGATCGCAAAGGTGTCACAAGCATCGCTGGCGCAGCCCAAAATGGCTGCCAGGTTCGCTGCATGCCAATCTATGATCGACTGCTGGTTGAACTCGATGTCCATGCACTCGACTTGCTGGTTTAAGGCTCCTAGATTGCAGCCCGTTGTGTCTGGTGGAGTCGTGTCGGTGATGTCAAAGGTCGCCGCAAAACTCACTGCATTGCCACAATTATCCGTCAACGTGTAGTTCACTATAATGCTACCCGCATTGCCACCGCACGCATCCACAAAATTATTTAAGTCAAAATCATGTGTGATTGCAAACGTATCACACTCGTCTCGGGCGCAGCCCAGGATGGCCGTCAAGTTTCCATTGTGCCAATCCGTGATCGCCTGCTGATTGCCTGCTAAGCCCAGACACTCGATCTGATCATTTAGATCACCCAGGTCACAACCTGTCGTATCGGGAGGGTCGGTGTCAATGAAGTTGATTTCCAGGGCCACTTCCACCATATTAGCACACGCATCAGACACATAGTAAGTCACCTCCAGTGATCCACTACCCCCACAGCCATTCACGAAGTTGACTAAATCAAAGTCGCTGGTTACCGATGGCGTAGAACAATCATCCGCGGCACAGGATTCGATCACTGTTAAATTGTTGTTATGCCAGTTCGTAATTTGCTGGTTTCGATCTGAAAACCCCGTGCAATCATAGGTCTTACTCAAGGTATCTACCTGACAATTGGTAAGATTAGGAGGCACCGTATCTATGATTGTCATGGTCAATGCAAATTGAATCGAATGGTTACAGTCATCGGTCAGCACATATTGGACAGTGATCAGTCCCGCATTGCCACAGGTATGTATGATATTTCCGACATTATAATCAGCAGCTATGTTCACATTGCCACATACATCTGAGGCGCAGTTGGATAGGAGAGCCAAGTTAGCATCGTGCCAATTTTGGGCTGCTTGGGTCACGCCTGCCTTTTTACCCATGCAATCAATGGTAATATTTCTGGCACCCAGGTTACAACCCGTCGTATCAGGGGGTGTGGTGTCTTCAAAAGTAATTGTGGACTGTATCGTGGCCGTATTGGCACAAGTGTCAGCCACCGTGTAAGTAACTGTCATACTACCTCCTGAGCAACTTGAAATAAAGTTATCCAAATTAAAATCAGAAGTTACGTTGAAAGTATCTGAATCATCGAATGCGCATAATACCAAGTCCGCGAGATTAGCATTATGCCAATCGATCATTTCGTTCTGGTCTTGGCTTGTACCTGCACATTCCAGGACGGGAGAATCCAAATTGCAATTAGTTAGGTCCGGTGGTGTGTCATCCACACTTACATCAAAAGTGCAGACAGTCTGACAATCTGCAGTTTCATCGGTCACTGTCAGGGAATAAGTTTCTGACATGCTTACTACATACATGGCCGTAGAGGCGCTTCCACCACTATGGCTCCACTGATAAGTATAGTTGCCACTTCCACCCATTACATTGCTGGACAGGGTGATGTTGTCGCCCGCGCAAGCATCGGTGGGTCCCATTATTGTGCAAGTTGGATCAAATACCTCCACCTCCAGATCACAAGTATAGTTACAACCCAGGCCAACATCAGTAATGGTAACGGAGTAATTGCTAGTGACATTGGGTGATACCGAGATAGAAGGGAAAACCGATCCATTGCTCCAAGCATAATTTTGATTGCCACTTCCACCACTTAGATTGGCTGTCAGCGTCGTGCTTTGACCATCGCAAATGATATTGTCGCCGGTAATATTACAGCTCGGATCTGAGACTTGAACTGTGATATCACATTCGGTCGAGCAGTTTAAGGTAATATCGGTAACAGTCAAAGAATAGGTTGTTGTTGAAGTTGGACTGACATCGATTGTGGGAGTATTCGCACCAGTGCTCCAACTATATTGCAGGTTGCCAGTACTTCCAGTCACTGCGGATGTCAAGAGGGTATTCTGTCCAACACAGATCTCCTGATCTCCACTGATGGAACACATGGGATCATAAACGGTGACGGTATGATCACATATAAAAGTACAGCCCGCCGTGATATCAGTGATCGTGACAGAATAGGTTGTAGTAGCCGTTGGGCTCACTGATTCGACCGCAGAGGTACCACCAGAGCTCCAATCATAAGTATATTCTCCGGTGCCACCGGATGGATTTGCGGTGAGATCGGCCGATTGACCCGAGCAAATCTCATTTAGTCCATTGATGGTACAGCTCGGATCAAAAACAAGCACTATTGAAGAGCAGTCCGTAGTACAGCCACTAGGATTATCAGTTATCGTGACCGTATAGGTGGTGGTAGTGCTTGGACTCACATTGATTGATTGAGATGATTGACCAGAGCTCCAGCTGTAGCTATAATCTCCGGAGGTCGGCGTCGGATTGGCTGTTAAGGTTGTGCTCTGTCCATCACAAATAATATCATCACCATTGACATCACAGGAAAGCGTAACCACCGATATAGAATATGGGTCGGAGGCAGTGCGGCAATTTGGATTGCCCAGGGCCGAGGTCCCACCAGCCACTATGTATCTGTAGGTAGCTCCGTCTATAGGGCTAGTCTCCACATAGGAACTACCAGTAGCACCGGAAATATTCTGCCAAGACATGGTGCTCGAATTATAGATCTGCCATTGATAGGCAGGCTGTGACAAACCACTGCCGACCACGGTGTTTAAAGTTACGGGAGCCCCATTACATGATGGATCATTCCCGGTGATCGATGCCGTAGGACCGCAAGCACGAAAACTGATGTCGTCGATGGCCAAGTCGTTGCCACATCCACCCACTGAATTATTGACCATTTCCAGGATAACATTACTAATACCTGAAGGCACCGTAAAAAGAAACCCATATTCATTCCAGGTCATATTAGTGGTGCTGTTTATAGATCCCGTGTTTATGCTACCGAGCACAGCTGATGTGTTCGGGTCAAGCACTTGAAATGTTACATCGGGATAACGCTCGGCAGCAACACAGATGCATGAAAAACTACAGTCCGGCTTTAATATATTTGATATCCATGCCGAAAATTGCATGACTGTTCCAGGACAAAGATTACTAACGTTTCGTTGATAAAACAATCCCGCTGCAAATGAAGCATTGAATACCGCCATTCGTCCATTGAAATCTCCAGTATGATCTGATCCGGAGGTGTGCCAACCACTATTGAGTGGATTGGGTGCTGAGGACCACAAAGTGTACTCACCATCTTGCACCGTGCCATTAGATCCATTATAAGTATAGTTGGTAGTTCCACCTCCGGAAGGAAATGGAGCTCGGCCAGTACCAGTCCCAAAAGTCTCGAAAAAAACAGGATCACCTAAGGTGCCACTACAGAGCTGACCGTAGATCATTCCGCTCGGCCAAAAAATGATCATGGAAAGCAGGAAGAGGTAATGGGAGATGTTACAGGAGGAGTCCAATTTTGAGTGCATACATTCCGGTAGTTAATCATGTAGAATCTAACTAACGTATTTCATTTCGTTGGTGTGCTCTCACTGTTCTAAAGCAAATAACAAGATTTATTCATACCAATTGTGTGCCAATCTGCACCATGCAACAAAGAAAGAGTTATATGTCATTTGATCTGACCTCAAACCTCTAGAGCAAAGCTCCAATCGCTAACAGTTATTTACATTCTGGAGATCCTTGAGCAGCCGATCTAAAGAAGGACCTGTGAGGCAGCCAACAACTACATCGAGCCGATAGGTATTTGTTGTAACAATATGCAAGACCCTTCAGTCAAAAGATAGCACTCCCATCTTTATGTTAATGTTTAATCATGCGGTAAGTCTGCACATGATCACCGCTGACTAACGCAAGAACATAAGTACCAGAAGGGCAACGAGCGACATTCAACTGGTAACGCTGACCCCTCCCCACCTGAATATCTAGCAGCACCCTTCCAATCACATCCACAAATTTCACCTGTGACCAGTGAAGGTCACTTTTTTCCAGGTCTATGGAGATTTCGTTGGAAAACGGATTCGGAAAGACCTTGATGTGAGATCCCTCCAAAATATTAGACCTTGTACTTTGATCCACCACCGCTTTTACTTCCACGTTGTGTGCTTCACAGGTATCTGCAATTAGTGCAATGTCCCAGTTAAAAAAGTAGAAATACGAATCAAGTCCCACATTGGTCCCAATAATCTCGAGCACTCCTGGCTCGATGATGGGATACTGAACTCTAGCAGTCTGCCACAGTTCCGGGCTTAACCGGCCATATTCGGAGATATTATGACCTTCATTGGTCGCCAATTGATATCTCTCACCTACCCCGATCTTCCAGTTCAGGTCGACAATCTGCATACCCGAATTCAGCGTGACCGTTTTGCGATGAATGATGACATCTCGATTGTTTCTAAGCACGATTTCTCTGGTACTCGGGTCATCTGCACCGATCTGCACACTTCTTAACACAAATGGATGATAGACATGAAAGAGTTGACGACCGGCAATGTCACTTAGGTGATCATCATCGGTAATAGTCACCGAGTCTACACTCAGACCTGATATCAAAGATCTTTCACCAGCGGCGGCTACCAGATCCACAAAAAAGGAGGTGGTGCTGTCAAGTGGATCGGTAGTTAGGGTATTGCCCGTTCCGATCGCCATCGAGCGCGTCGAATCCGAAAACCAGGTTACTGAGTCTCCAGCTACAAAAAGATGGGCTGACTCACCTGGGAATACCGTATCGCCCATGATCTCTTTGGAGAGATCTCGAAAACGCATGTTCACTGGCTTTGAGACTGAGGATCTACACGGCCCCTGGACTGTCACTTGGTATGGCCCTTCCTTTGAGACAATAATTGACTTCTCTACTGCCCCATTTGACCACTTAAAATCTCCATCCGGATAGGCTTCCAGAAGCACCTGTGCTCCATGACAATTTAGGGTGTCACCAATAACCTCGATTTCAGCTTCAAACATAGGATCAAAATCTAAATACTCGGGATATGCCAGTTGATAGCAACCATTACTATTTGTCGTGCGCAACTGAACATATTGGTCAGATTTTATGACCAGCAGGGAATCAGTGGATCCATTAGACCAATCATATTGAGCAACGTCTGCTGGTCCGGCTAGTATGACACTGTCACCCTTACACATGCCTTCACTTGAATACAACCTTCGGTGTCGGAACATGGGTTTGATGCACCTACCCTCTTGAGCCAGGTACTGATGATCGGCTTCCAGGTTATGGTAGCGATCTACTAATCCCGATGGCCATATAATTAACAAACTGTCCACACGAGTGGACGGTCCCAGGCCAAAGTGTTGAATCATTGAATTCATAATACCATAGCTTGCTCCCGACCTAACTGTTCGCTTTTGGCATCCCCAGTCACCGTAAATCTCAAGATGACTTCCGATGGCAGCACGGTTAGATAAATCTCCATGAAGTACGATTTTGATGAAGTGATTTTGACCGCCATTGGACAGAAGGACCCGGTCCTTCATGGGAGGAATCTTATTGACCAGCTCTGCATGACTAGTGATGAAATCTACATAGCCATCCTGGTTGAGATCTCCCAATGCCATCGACGAAAAGGACGGCCTTTCGAAAGCATCCCTTACTTCCATAAAAGTGCCGTCGCCCAGATTATGATAGTAATAATTTAATGTGCCTGCCACAATAATGTCTAGAAACCCATCATTATCAAGATCACAAAACATGCCCTGTAGCGGTGTGCCCAGAATCTCTATACCAGCCTGACTTGCTACATCAAGAAAAAGCCCATCACCCTGATTTGACAACAACATGGATGGAGTCATGTGATTGGTGATCAGGATATCATAGTCACCATCATTGTCGTAATCGCCAGCATCCACCGACCAGGATTGATCTCCAATCGCCAATCCGGCAGACCACCCAGATTCTACATATCTCTGGTCATCACCTGTATGGAGATATAAAGTATTGATGCGGCGTGGATCAAGAGGATCTTTTACACCTTCACGACATTTGGCCACATACAAATCATGATTTCCATCACCATCAAAATCCTCCCAAATTGCCGAATAATTTCCTGAGTTGTCAGAAACAGGAGTGGTCGAAAAATCAATCCACTCGACGGGCTCCAAGGATCCTAGAGTATTTCCCCAAATCTGGTTTAAACCATTGTCGTTGCAAGCAAAAATATCCAACCATCCATCAATGTTTATATCTTGCATATTGCTCCCTTGGATATAGAAATCGCTCATGGGCAAGTACACACGCTGGTAGCCTTCTTCACCGGATCTCAAAACCATTGCACCCTCTTCTAATCCACCAATGAACAGATCCGTGGTTCCGTCGTTGTTGAGGTCACCGGCACATATACTCCATTGTGGTAAGTCTCCTATGTCGCCTATGTGTAGTTCTTGAAATGGGACATTGGGAGTAGCCTGATAGGAAATGATTAGTGACTTACCTTCATGAAGGCGTAGCACATCATCAAGACCGTCACCATTCATATCCACAATGCCTATCGGTGTGCCACTTCTGGTAGTACTCGTCAGTAAGGTGTTTGCGACTTCGAAAGTGACTTGACCCTCCAGGATTGATGTAAGACAAAGGAAAATCCACAGTAACCAGACATTTGGGGAGCCATCCAAACTATCTGGTGGTCGTAAAGAGGTGATTGACAAACGCATAGGATTGCTGTTTCAGTCTCCTATTATCAAAAATTGGTCCAATCAAAGATGTCACCACGATAACTTCGACCATACCACTTCTAGGAGGAGATGCATACATACATGATGGAGGCTCATCATACGTACAACATGCATCCTAAAGACCTTGTAAACTCAAGCCAATAGCTTAGGCATTTTTTCATACCTTCGAAAACGCATATAGATATTTGTAGAT
Source organism: Saprospiraceae bacterium (assembly GCA_965223025.1). Lineage (GTDB taxonomy): Bacteria > Bacteroidota > Bacteroidia > Chitinophagales > Saprospiraceae > JABDMH01. The sequence continues at coordinate 753,781 of CBDCVP010000023.1, read as the reverse complement.
ATGAGGAAATCTTTTTTGGGCATATGTGCCCTGGCATGGTACCTGAGTTGTATCGGCCAAGCACCCTTCAAGCCCACGGCAGCCGAGATCTTTGCGGCGATCCAGAAAACTCAAGCCTTAGGTTCAGTCCTTTACGTGGCGGCCCATCCAGATGATGAAAACACACGCTTAATCTCCTATTTTGCCAATCAGGCACACTTTCATACCACTTATTTGTCACTCACCCGGGGAGACGGAGGCCAGAACTTGATCGGGACACACATCAGCGAACTGCTGGGAGTGATCCGGACACAAGAACTGTTAAAAGCTCGCGCTACAGATGGTGGTAACCAGATGTTCTCTCGAGCCAATGATTTTGGATACTCCAAACATCCAGATGAAACATTGAAGGTTTGGGACAGAGATCAAGTCCTTGCCGATGTAGTTTGGGCCATCAGAAAGACAAGGCCGGACATCATTGTGAATCGTTTTGATCACCGTACGGCAGGACGAACTCATGGGCACCATACTGCCTCGGCCATCCTATCTCATGAGGCATTTGGTCTTGCAGGAGATAGAAATGCCTACTCAGACCAGCTGCATCTGGTCGAGCTATGGACTCCTACTCGGCAGTTTTTCAATACGTCTTGGTTTTTCTACGGCAGCCGGGAAAAGTTTGAGCAAGCAGATAAATCTAACATGATCTCGGTGGATATCGGTGCATTTTATCCAGTCTTGGGAAAATCCAACAACGAAATCGCAGCTGAGAGTCGCAGTTTCCATAAAAGCCAAGGGTTTGGAGCCACAGGATCGAGAGGCACAGAAATGGAATATATCGAATGGATCCAAGGAGAAGACATCACACCCCAAGATGATCCATTTAAGGGGATCAACACCACCTGGAGTCGTATAAATGGGGGAGCTCATATCGGTGATATACTAAGAAAGATCGAACTCAATTTTGATGTATCTGATCCATCTCAGTCCATAGATGCACTGGTTCATGCCTATCACGAAATTGGCAAGATTCCCAACGACGGTTTCTGGGTGCCCAAGAAACTAGATGAAATAAAAGAGATCATTCGATGGTGCAGTGGTCTATTTGTAGAGGCCGTGGCCTCTGACTATTCTGTCACACCAGGTCAAAACATACAGGTGAAAGTCGAAGCCATCAATCGATCAGCAGCAGAGGTTGCTTTGACCAGATGCAAACTCCAACCGGGCTCGATCGATACAAGTTTCGAAAAACCATTAGTCACCAATCAAAACAACTTTATCAGATTTGAGTACACCATCCCTCCTGATGCACCGTACAGCACCCCGTACTGGTTGAGGATTCCTGGTACAGTTGGGATGTATCAAGTAGACGATCCGGACCTGATCGGTAGGCCAGAAGCGGACAGTCCGGCCAATCTAATGTATGAGATTCAAATTGGCGGTACAACCTTCGATTTTCGCACTCCAGTGGTCTACAAATCTAATGATCCAGTACACGGTGAAGTGTACCGGCCCTTTGAGCTGACTCCACCGCTTTATTTGAATTTTACAGAAGCTGTGCAAATCTTTGCCGATGAGGAGGCGCAGCAGATGGATCTGGTAATTAAAGCAGGGACAAATAATGTGGTGGGCTCGGTGTCCCTGGCCACTCCGAATGGATGGATTATTTCTCCATCTTCCGTTGAAATCGACTTAGAGGAAAAAGGACAAGAGCAACAGGTCTCGTTGATGGTCAAAGCGCCGGTCGCCGCAGGTCAGGGCATGATATCCGCCAGCTTTTCTCCCCACGATGATGCTACCAGTCGATACGCATATGCCGCCACAGCCATTGAATATCAGCATATTCCTACCCAACTCATATTAAAACCAGCACAGATCAAAGTAGTTCGCGTGGATCTGAAGCGAGCTGGTGATCATGTGGGCTACATCATGGGGGCAGGTGACAAGGTCCCTGATTTCTTACGTCAGATAGGATACCAGGTGACTTTGTTGGAAGAATCCGATCTTACGCTGGACAGATTGTCATCTTTCGACGCCATCGTTGTGGGTATTCGCGCATATAACACCAATGACCGATTGCGTTTTTATCAGGATATTCTTTTTGAATATGTAGAAGAGGGTGGCACGATGATCGTGCAGTACAACACCAATCGTAGATTGCGAGTAGACGACATCGCACCGTATCCATTGAGCTTATCTCGAGAGCGGGTGACTGTAGAAGAAGCCGAGGTACGGATACTGGCACCAGATCATCCCTTGGTCAATCAACCCAATAAAATAACCAGCGAGGATTTTGATGGATGGGTACAAGAGCGTGGACTTTATTTTGCCAATGAATGGGATGACAGGTTTACGCCCATTCTCTCGAGTAATGATCCTGGTGAAACGGCTAAAAAAGGAGGTATGCTAGCTGCTCGTCATGGGAATGGATGGTACATCTACACCGGTTATTCTTGGTTTCGGGAATTGCCGGCGGGAGTTCCAGGTGCTTATCGGCTGTTTGCTAATATGATTTCATTGGGTAAAACAGCAGACGATGAACCCTGAAAAAGATGGTCAAGATCATCTGCCATTTAATGCTACATGGCAGCAGATGTACACGGTATTAATCGCGGTGCATATATTGGTCATTGTTTTCTGCACTTGGTTTAGAATCTACTTTTCATAACCAATAAGCTACATGAGTCCAATTGATTGGGTAGTATTAAGTGGCACCTTGCTCTTTATTGTATTGTTCGGTGTCTGGCGGACTCGTGGAAGTCAAAACATCAATCAGTATCTACTGGGTAATAAAGAAGCACAATGGTGGACCATCGGTCTCTCTGTGATGGCTACTCAAGCAAGTGCCATTACATTTTTATCGACTCCTGGTCAAGCTTTCGCCGATGGCATGGGCTTCGTGCAGTTTTACTTTGGTCTGCCGATCGCCATGGTGATCCTATGCATCACTTTTATTCCCATCTACTATAAGTTGAAGGTATATACAGCCTATGAATATCTGGAGGGAAGATTTGACCTTAAAACACGCTCCCTGGCGGCATTCCTTTTTTTAATTCAACGGGGTTTAGGGGCCGGAATCACCATCTACGCTCCCGCCATCATTTTGAGTTCGATTTTGGGCTGGAACCTCAACCTCACCAATCTCATCATCGGCCTAATGGTCATCACCTATACAGTATCTGGGGGCACCCGTGCGGTGAATGTCACCCATAAGTATCAGATGCTGGTGATCTTTGGAGGTATGTTTACGGCCTTTTTCTTATTGCTGAGCTACCTACCCGAAGGTATGTCGTTCATGGATTCACTAAAGGTGGCAGGCGCCACAGGGAAATTAGATGCGGTAGATTTCTCTTTCGATTGGGACAACCGCTACACCATATGGTCTGGCATCACAGGTGGACTATTTCTACAACTGGCGTACTTCGGTACAGACCAAAGTCAAGTACAAAGATATCTGTCCGGCCGATCCATTAAAGAGAGCCGACTCGGTTTGATTTTCAACGGGCTTGTCAAAGTACCGATGCAATTTTTCATACTGCTTGTAGGAATTATGGTTTTTGTCTTCTATCAGAACAATGGTGCGCCCATCTTCTTCAATAAAGCTGTGTATGAGGAGGTCGCAAAGGGTCCATACGCTGATCAGATTATTGCATTAGAGCAGGAGAAGGCAGTACTTGAAACGCAGCGCCTGGCATTAAACGATGACTATCTATCTGCAGACGCGGAAAGTGACCTTGCCAGGAAGGCCAACGTACGCACTCAAATGCTTGAAAACGAAGATCATCAGGAGGCACTAAGGAATCAGGCCAAGGACATCATTAAAGAAGCCAGCCCTGCAGCAGAAACCAATGATCGGGATTATGTATTCATCTCTTTCATCCTAAATCACCTACCCAAGGGCCTGGTGGGACTACTGCTTGCCGTAATCTTCTCTGCTGCTATGTCATCAACTGCTGCTGAGCTCAATGCCCTGGCCTCTACTACGACAGTGGACATTTACAAGCGATCCATTTTCTCCCAAGGGTCTGATACCCACTACCTATCCATGTCCAAAATTTTCACTTTGATGTGGGGCATCTTTGCCATTGCATTTGCTTCGTTTGGCACCTTATTCGAAAACCTCATTCAATTTGTCAATATCGTTGGGTCTTGTTTCTATGGTACCATCCTGGGTATTTTCTTGGTAGCATTCTATTTCAAGCGATTGGGTGCGACACCGGTCTTTGCTGGAGCATTGCTGGCAGAAACACTGGTGTTGGCTGTCTATTTCAATTCAGATATCGGCTTCTTGTGGTTAAATCCCATAGGGTGCCTTGCCGTGATTGTCTTTAGTTTTGTCATTCAGCATACCTTAAAGCGAAATACCGCCTAACTCCATCCCATGTCTCCATTCACTCGAAACACCTTGATCACCGCATGCATCCTAGCCACGCTTGCCATCGCATTGGGAGCCTTTGCAGCCCATGGCCTGACTGGGGTCCTATCCGAAAAGCAGTTGGCAAATTTTCATACAGGTGTGCGTTATCATTTTTTCCATGTATTTGCGCTCATCGTTACGGCAATGTTGAGCCAGCACTTTCCCAAGATTGGCTTCAGGTGGCCGGCAAGATTGTTCTTAGGTGGCATCCTACTTTTTTCTGGTTCTATATACCTTCTAGCAACCGCATCTCTGCATGGATTACCCACACGAATACTGGGGCCTATGACACCTGTCGGCGGTCTGATGTTTATGGCCGGATGGGTGGTTCTCACTAGCAAGTTATTATCTTACACACCCCAAAAAGACCACGGAAGATCTGAACTAAAATGATAAAATACGTTACATTAGCTTATACTTAAAAACTTATCTTAAAACTTATCGACATGAAAAAACTGATGGCTATCTGCTTCTTTCTCAGCTTTCTAGGTGCTACACAAGTACAAGCACAAGCTTATGACAACGCCGTAGGTTTGCGACTGGGATGGGGTTTTGGTGGATCTTTCAAGCATTTCCTCAATGAAACATCTGCGATCGAGGGTATCCTTAACTATCGGAGTTTTGGCGTACTATCCGTCAATTACAATTACATTCAGATCACTGGTCTGTATCAGAAGCATGGTCCACTTGACGAAGTGCTTTCAGGATTACAGTGGTATTTTGGTGGTGGCGCATTTGTTGGTTTTTATGGTGGCTCATACAATGGCCTAATCGATGGTGAAGGAACCACCATCGGCATTGCTGGCAATCTCGGTCTAGACTATGCCTTCGATGATATACCCCTCAACATCTCACTGGATTGGGTGCCAAGTATTTCCATCAACGGAGGTGGATTCTTATCTGGCCTTGGAGGTGTGGCAGTGCGCTATATCTTCTAGAGACATTGCGCATGTTATCACGAATCACCTCACTTCTATTTTTCATTAGCATCCTCTTTACTTGCACACAGGATGTTAGTGCTCAGTTTTACGACTCAGCAGCGGGCCTACGAGGGGGCACTGGAGCTACCGTATCCTACAAGAAATTTGTGTCCGGCACCCTGGCACTGGAAGCCATAGTCGGTTCATTTGATTATGATTTTTTCGGCAGCAGCATTTTATTGGAAAAACACACTGAGATGAATTTGGGTAGACTCCAATGGTATTGGGGTGTGGGCCCATACATCACTTTTGGTAAAGACTTCACGGGGTTTGGAGCCATGGGTGCCCTTGGTCTTGATCTTAGTTTTGAAGCCATACCTATTGAGATTTCAGTGGATTGGACTCCACGTCTGAGACTCGCTGGTGCCAGTGGTCGGTTCTTTGCCGATAGTGCCGGGGTGGGTCTGCGTTACATCATCGAATACTGAGATTAACTTGGGGGCACATGATTGGCTTGTACCCGTTTTAGCCATCAATCTCCCAATTTAACCACTATTCCACCTAGTCCATTACTTTTCGCTGGTTGCGCCACCAGAGGTATCCTATTGAACCCACCAACAGATAAGGCAGTGAGAGTATGAAAAGGATGCCGGCATTGAGACCTTTCCCACCAGAACCGCCAGCGTTCATATTGGATTCAGCTGTCATTTTACACATAGGACATTGTGCAATGACCTCATCTATAGGTATGATCACCAAGGTGAAGAATAGCACTGAGATCAGCAAGAAGTGACCTATCCATTTCATATCGCAAAGATACCGATAAATCTAAAGAAATCCGATTGCTAATACTCTGCTGAACGCATTGAGTGTTGCAGGACCATAACGCTATGAAGGAGATTGACCTCATCTCATAAAAGATCGGGACAGCAGAAATCCAGTAGATCGCACCTCTAGTGACATGGCCTCAGCATGAGGTAAATAATGGGGCCAGTGAGGGCTACATATGTCCACACAGGCCATACCCATCGGGCTAGCAGCTGGTGTCTGCGGTACTGCATGGTGTAAGCTCTGATGTAAGTCATCAGGATGAAAGGTAAAATCACCGCAGCCAATACAATGTGACTGATCAGGATCAAGAAGTACCATGTGCGTATACTTCCCTCCCCACAATAAGGTTTCTCCGGTGTGGTAAAGTGATAAAGCACGTACAGCACCAGAAAAGCAGCAGATAAGAACACTGCCATGGTCATCAATTTGCGATGTACGGCCATATTCTTTCGTACTCTGATGAAGTAAAATGCAGCCACAAGGGCAAAGAATGTGAGGATATTAAGACCTGAATACAGTGCTGGCAAAAAACTGAAATCGATATCTGTATCAATGCGATATCGCCTCATCATGAGCATCAAAATAAAGACCACGCCTGAAAAAAGCCAGGTCCATCGGTTTAGCTTTTTTTCCATCATGCGCTCACCTGCGTGTGTCATCTTTCCTGCTCCTGTCTAAAATGAAAATCCTTTTCCGGGAGGGGTGGCAATACAAAGGCGATGTCCTCAGTCAGTTGAGCCAAATCTTTATCCCGACCAACATGATAACACTGTAGTATTCGATTCTTGGCATCGGTGAGAAAGATGGCCTGTGTCAGATCATCTATATATCCCTGGGAGGACCAAACATCTCCAAATGCCTTGGTGGAAGTCATCAATGAATCGGGTATCGACAAAAAAGAAATCTGATCGTGGGTAGTGTAATGGGTTAAGATCGGGTCTAGTCTCACTTTAGCGGCAGATCTATCACTGTAGATCACCTGAACTAATCCCAGCTCGAACATATCTGCCATCCTCGATAGGTCAGATTTAGGGGTCAAATGGGCCAGCCCCTCCAAGCGGTAGTTTAAGCCATTGCGTAGATAAAACCACGAGCCCAATGGTAGTGCTACCAACAGCAGTAATAGTACCAGTGTCTGAATTAGTTTACTTGACATCTTGCTCCAGGAACAGGTAATGCGGGCCTAATGAGGTAGGACCCGGATTCTAGAAAATGTCTGATTAATACGTCGCTGAGAAAGAAGGAGTCAAGTCTCAATGGTCATCCTCACTATGCCCCCCCTCAAGTTTCCTGGTCTCTACACCGCCCACAGGCCTCAGCTTTGAGTCGACCTGCTCCATGTTCTTGTCCTCGATCGCTTGCTTGGTGTCTTTCCAATACTCACCCTCTGCGAAAAACGCAATGATGGCCCAGATCAACAAAGCGGTAGGAAGCAGCACACTTCGCATCAAACCTTTAACTTCATATTTCATATGCATGAACTCAAAAATGACCAAAATCGCCTTATAAAGTGACAATCCGATCATCGCTATGTACATGATGGCCCGGCCAATGGGAAAGGATCCTATATGCCAATCATAGGGTACTAGTCCCGGTATCAGATATCCCTTTCCAATCAAAGCGATGAGCACTTCGACAATGGTAACAATACCCAGGATAATGATGGTACGACGAGCAATGCCTTTCGATTCTTCATATGTATGTGCAGACATTAATTTTTCGCTTTAAGATTTAGAGGAGATAAAATACCAAGAAAACAAATACCCAGACCAAGTCTACAAAATGCCAGTAGAGCCCAATCTTCTCCACCATTTCGTAGCCATTGCGTCGCTTCTCATACAATCCATTGGCCACATTGATGGCAATGAGCAACAAGAATACAACTCCGGAAAACACGTGAAACCCATGAAACCCGGTGATGCAGAAAAATAGTGCTCCAAACGCTTTAGGACCAAATTCCTGTTGTCCCATTTGACCCTCATGGGGTCCAGAAGTGTATTCAAATCTTCTCTTCAGCCAATGATCATCGACTTTATGGATCAAGTAACTGTCACCAGCTTCAAAGGTCTCTTGCTCGGCACCAGCGGCATACGCGTGACCATGCTCATCGTCCAAGTAAACACCAGACTCCAGGTGGGTACCAAAAGGATTAGTAGAAATCGTCATATGCTCTTTAGAGATCAATGTATTCCATTCCCATGCCTGACAACCCAAGAACATGAGTCCTCCGATGATGGTAAAAATCATCCATTTTACGATCCCTGACTTATTTTCCTCTTTTCCTTCCTGCACGGCTCGAATCATGGTAAATGAGCTGGCCAAGAGTATGAATGTCATGAGACTGACAAACAACAGAGGGTAATGCGTACCCTTCAAAAAGGGGAAACTGGAGAAGACAAAGTCGGGAACCGGCCAGGTCGCATTGCTAAATCGCAGTGTGCCATAGGAAATCAGAAATCCCGCAAATGTAAACGCATCAGAAAGCAGGAAATACCACATCATGAGTTTGCCATAACTCGATTTAAATGGTGATTTTGCTCCCGACCATAGCTGACCAGATTGCTCCTCCGCTACTGCATGACCATCCATAGTTTCTGCTGACATAGAGTGTCTTATCTATAAAATGTTAAAAATAAAAACAGCACGATCCACAACACATCCACATAGTGCCAGTAGTGTGCTGTCATTTCCAGTCGATTGATCCGCAATGGGGTAACCCTAAAATTTAGCGTGAATGCATGAATCAGGGCCACCACCATGGCTGCTAGTCCCCCCAATACATGGGCTACATGCAGACCAGTAATGACATAGATAAAGGATCCTGAAGGATTGCCCTTGATATCGATGCCACCAGCCAGCATGGCTGACCATCCTTGATATTGACAAATCACGAATGCAATTCCCAGAAAGAATGAAAGTAAGAGCGTCAATTTGTATTGCCACTCCTTCTTCTGTCGAAAGGCCAGCAAAGATCTGTGCAGCGTACTGCTGCTGAAAATGATCACGGCTGTACTTGCTAAGAATAAATTGGGCAGTGTAAATTCAAACCAATTGCCTGCAGCCTGACGTACAATATAAGCGCTCAGGAGGCCGGCAAACATCATCGAAATACTAGCCAGACTCATCCAAAGGGCCAACTTCATCGGGTGAATGGCATTGCGACGATTCTTATTTTCCAAGGCTACCTGCATTTATCCTATAGATTTCCGATGTAAAAGATTAATAGCACAACGGGGAGATATATGAAGGAAAAAAACATCAATTTCTTTGCCGACATGGCATCTTTCTGGACCTGTAAATTCCAACCATACCCTGCGTACAGCAGGCTCAACATCCCGGCCACCAAACATGCCCAAAGCGGCATTCCTTCCACGAAGTATGCCGCTGCAACAAATGGCAATAGCAGCAGACTAAAAATCATAGATTGCGCCCCCAGATCGGGATGTACTTTACCATCTTGTTCAGGTACTAGCTTGAAGCCAGCTCTCTTATAGTCTTCATATCCAAGGTATCCGATTGACCAGAAATGAGCAAACTGCCAGAAGAATTGAATGCCAAATAGAATGATCGCCATCGTAGTAATGCTTCCCTCTATAGAAACCACCGCTATCATAGTCGGCAATGCCCCCGGTATGGCACCTACAAATACCGAAGCAGGTGTGATGCGCTTCAAGGGTGTATAGAGAAATGCGTACGTAACGACCGCCGTGGCACCCAGTACCGCAGCTAGTGGATTAAAAAATGCCAGTAGACATATCCCAATAACAAAAAGCAATCCGCCAACCATGATCGCCTCACCCATGGTCATTCTTCCAGCAGCAACCGGTCGATCTTGTGTTCGACGCATCAGCTTATCATAGTCTTTTTCCAATGCTTGATTTAGGGCATTGGCAGCAGCAGTGATGCAAAAGCCTCCAACACCCAGAACCAAAAAGGCTACGGATGTAAATGCATCATTGGCGACGATCAAGTATGCCAACAAGGCACTGAGTACCACCAACAGTGTCAGCCTAAACTTAATCAAGATCTTATAGTCCTGCCACTTGCTGACCACTGCATCAGAAGCCTCTGCTGTTGTTACACTCTTATATTCGATTTGAGACATAAATTCTCTTGCTTCGTCGCCAGGGATCACTCCAGTTAATGGTCTGACGGTTCCTCCCCTTCAGCCAACGGGGTGATCTGTGGAATAAATTCTTTTCCATCCTTACCATAGTCATATGCCCAGCGGTGTACGCTAGGTATCTTACCTGGCCAATTACCATGTCCTGGATGGATCGGGGTCGTCCATTCCAAACTATTTGCTCCCCATGGATTTCTAACTTTGACTTTCTTTCCCTTCCAGATGCTATAGAAGAAATTGAGCACAAAAACCAATTGCAGGCCAAAAGTGATGATGGCTGCCACAGTGATCATCGCATTCATCTGATCAAATTCCTTGAAAGCATCAAAGGTCTCAAAGCTGTAATAACGTCTTGGCACACCCGCCATACCAATATAGTGCATAGGCCAAAATATCACATAGGATCCGATCAGTGTGCCCCAAAAATGAATTTTACCCATTGTCTCATTCATAAATCGACCATACATTTTTGGAAACCAATGGTACACCCCGGCAAACATACCGAAGAATGCCGCCACCCCCATCACAATATGAAAGTGTGCTACCACAAAGTAGGTGTCATGCAGCTGTATATCCAGCGCCGAATTGCCAACAAATATTCCTGTCAATCCACCGGAGATAAATAAAGACACGAACCCAATAGCAAAAAGGGCTGGAGTGTTGAGTCTTACGTTGCCCCTATACAAAGTCGTAATCCAGTTAAACACTTTGACGGCAGATGGCACTGCTATAATCAAGGTAAAGACAACGAATATGCTTCCAATGAATGGATTCATACCAGCCATAAACATATGGTGTGCCCAGACTAAGAAAGATAGAAATCCAATCGCCAAAATGGATAATACCATGGCACGATATCCAAAAATCGGCTTACGCGACTGTACGGACAACACTTCAGACACCAGACCCATGGCTGGTAGAATAATAATATATACCTCAGGATGACCCAGGAACCAGAACAAATGCTGGTACAGAATAGGACTACCTCCCACATGATCCAGTGCCTGACCTCCAATGTAGATCTCACTCAGATAAAAACTGGTACCAATACCTCGATCAAAGAGTAAGAGAAAGAAACCTGCGACCAGTACGGGAAAAGAGAGCAGAGCTAAAATCGCTGTGACAAAAAAGGCCCATATCGTCAGAGGTAAGCGCCACATGCTCATGCCCTTCGTCCGGAGGTTGAGCACTGTTGTGATATAATTGATTCCTCCCAGTAACACTGAGACGACAAAGAAAACCAAACTCAGGGTCCACATGGTCATCCCGGCCTTAGATCCCGACGAAGCCTCAGGGAGCGCACTGAGCGGCGGGTAGGCCACCCACCCTCCAGAAAAAGGGCCGGTATTGAGAAATAAGGAAATAAACATGATGATGCCCGCGAGAAAAAAGAACCAATATGACAGCATATTTAAAAACGGTGAAGCCATATCTCGAGCTCCGACCTGTAAGGGGATAAGCAGATTGCTGAATGTACCACTAAGGCCGGCGGTCAATACGAAAAACACAATGATGGTTCCATGCATCGTCACCAAAGCATAGTAAAATTCTGGATCCAAAGTACCCACACCATTGCTATCGACCACAATCCATTTGCCCAATAGGGGCTTAACCCATGTGAGACTCTCCTCCGGAAAACCGAGTTGCATACGGAAGATGACCGACATGGCAGCACCGATGATCGCCCATATCATGCCAGTGATTAAAAACTGCTTGGCAATGACCTTATGATCTTGTGAAAAGACGTACTTGGTAAGGAAGCTGGCACGATACTTATCGCCCTCATGATGTTCATGAAAGTGATCGTCATAGCCCAACTCCTCAATTAAAGCATCTTCTTTCGTATATGATGTGGTCTCTACTAAATCAGCCATCTTAAATATTTAGTCGATTATTGCTTTACAATTTTTAATTCTGTTCTCCGATTATTTGCCCTTCCTTCGTCTGTGTCATTGCTATCTATCGGTTGATCCTGCCCAAAGCCCGATGCAGAAATCCTTTCTGATGAGACACCGGCTGCAGTCAAGTAATTCATGACAGCCTCTGCCCTCTGCTGCGACAATACCATATTCTGATTCGGATCACCTGTGTTGTCGGTATGTCCACCCACTTCGATCTCTACCGCTGGATTTGCGCGCATAGCTTGCATAACATTATTGAGTTCAAAACGAGACAATGGAGTCAATTTGGCTGATCCAGTCTCAAAGAATACATAGCGCAACTGGACTACCTTTTTCATTGGATCTTCAGCTTTGACCGCTTCATCAAAGGCGGCATCAAATGCTTCTTTTCTTTCCTCTACTTCAAATTCCAGGAGTTGGTCGGCAAATGGATCTTCTTCTGTGCCTCTAATCTGACTCAGATAGTAGGACTGCTGCTCCCTCACCCAAGCATCGTAAGCTGCCTGCTCCAAAATAATCACCCTTTTCTTCATGCTATAGTGTCCATATCCACAGAGCTCAGCGCAGGCCAATTCGTAGTCGAATAATTCCCATTTCTGCGGTCCTTCCGGGTCTGCTGGATCTGCCGGTAAGCGATATTCATCATATTTCGACAATTCTTCGCGGTAAGCCTCCGTGGTCTTGGTGGGTGTAAACACAAAGTAGGTAGGTAGCCCAGGTACAGCATCCATTTTTACCCTAAAGTGTGGTAAATAAAAATCATGGAGTACATCGCGAGCAGTAATTCGCACCCGGACTTTCTTATCCACCGGTAAAACCAAATCTGTGGGGTGAAAATCATCCAGGTTTTTGATATCCGTCCAATCCTGTCCCAGCGGATTGGCACTATTTATCTTTTTATAGTCCCGTGCACCCAGCCTCCCATCAGCTCCCGGATATCTCAATATCCATTGAAACTGAAGTCCTGTGGCCTCAATCTCCATATACTCATCCTCTGGACCGACATCTGCCATGACATCATTCCAGGCAATAAGCCCATTAATCACTAGAGCAAACATGGCGAAGGCAGGGATGGCAGTCCAGATGATCTCCAACTTGTTGTCGTGTGGCATAAAACTCGCCTTCTGACCTACCCGGTATCGATACTTGTAAGCAAAATAAAACAGAGCGATGTGGGTGATGACAAAGACAATTCCGGTGATGGCCACCGTAATATTAAACAGGCGATCAAGGCTAGGACCGTGCTCAGAGGCAGCATGATGCGGTCCATAGCCCAGCATATAATTCTTATACAAATAGGCAGAAATAATGGTGGCTAATAAAAACAGCACCATAAATATCAGCAAGTATCCAGCCTGCTTTCTAGAACTGTTTAGCAGAGCCTCCTCTTCTCCCCTAATGCTCCTGGCTATTTCATTAATCCGACCAATCTGGACAACGATGATGCCCAGTAAGATGAAAGTCAAAATGATTATTAGAAGTGTCATTGCTACGCTCTGGTTAATAAAAATTAAACTACGTGATGATGTAAGCTCTCATCGATATATGGATCCCTCTCGGCCACTAATGGTGCCTTCTCTAATTGTCGCATGGAAAAGAAAATAAACAGAGCGGCAAAACCCAAGAAGGTGCCAATCTCAAGAAGGCCCGGTAGTGAAAAACCAGCTACGAAATTACTGGCATGTTCAACATGAGTATCCGGTGAAAGAGATACAGAAATCGCCTCATGACCAGAAGTAATAGCACTGTGACCTCCATGACCTAGTAATTCATGAGTAGTATGTAATACACCAGGCTTGATCATCAGAAAGTAATCTACCCAATGTCCAAAAAGAATAATAGCACACATCACTGCCATTACTCCCATCTTCCTCTTAGTATCATTTCTCAGTAGAACAAAAAACGGAAGTACAAAATTAATGATCAGGTTACCGTAAAATAACACGGGATATTCCTGCAATCTATGATTAAAATAAATGGTCTCTTCTCCTATATTTCCATACCAGATTAGCATGTACTGCGAAAACCACAAATAGGTCCAAAAAACACTGAAACCAAAAACGTATTTCCCCAAATCATGAAAATGGTTTGCATCCACTTGCTGATAATATCCCCGACTCTTCAGGTAAATCAACGTCAGCACCGTGACGCATAGCATTGAGACAAACCAGCTAATGGTGCAATACCAAGCAAATAAGGTGCTGTACCAATGAGCATCAATGGACATCACCCACTGCCAAATGACGGCGGCACTGGTGAATCCCCCAATAGGCAGAAACCATGATGCCCAAGTTTTCATTTTCTTTTTATGGACACTGAAATCATACTTGGCTACACCGTCCTCCTCGATCGAGAGAGCTCTCATTTTGGTCGCGAAAAAATACCAAATCCCCACCACCAAGATGGAAAAGATGGTATACATCAAGGGATTTAGAAAGGAGCTTTTTCCCTCTAAAATGGGATCGTGTGCCACTGATTCTGCATCTGCCCAATGGTAAAGATGATGAGCATGAGACCACACGCCAAAGACAACGATAGCCATCAGCACAATTCCGACCACCAAGAAGAGCGCATAGGCTTCCCATAGGCGTTTAAAAACCACGTGCCATCCAGAGAGGGCAATTAAGTTGGCACAAAGAAACATTAACGCCAGAAATGCGATACCTGTAAAAAACACGCTATTGTGGAGAAGATTGCTCCAAAATCGAGAATGGAAGGCGTCGTCTGTAAAAAAAGTGATGCCCATACAGACCAGGCCAAGTATCATAAAAGCAAACAACATTGTGCGCTCTCGACTTTCCAGTGTAAAATGATTCATCAGCTGTCTATTAATATTTTTGTTATTGGGATGGATCCTTCGAACCTGAATCGCCCGCATTCATTATTTCTTCTCCGTCAATCATTGCTTCTCCAGCTGTTGGCATCGCTTCATTGATCAAATGAGCCTTCTCGTCCCATTCTAATGCAGCTATACTAGAGCTGTTAAGCATATTTCCCTCCTCGTCGTACTGCAATTTTGCATCCTTTGCCTGTAAAGATCTGATGTAGTGAATCACCTGCCATCTCTCTTCAAAGGACAACTTATCGGCATAGCTACCCATCACGTTTTTTCCAAACATAATGGAGTGATAGTATCGCCCCTCTGATGCGGACACAAAATCTGGCAGCAAGAAATTTGCAGGTGCCGCAGGATAAACACCTCCATCATCGCGAACCAGATATCCCAATCCATCACCGGCTTCTCCATGGCAGAGACCACAGTAAATATTGTATAGTTCCTTGCCCCGGGTCAGACCATCAGTAGTGATGGGAAATGGATTCATGGTAATCTCCTGTGAGGCCCTGGTGCGCTCCTCCTCCGTATCTTGGTAATAGTAGGGTACATGACCGCTCGCTGGCATCGCATCGTAATGTTTACCAAGGTCGACATCTTCACCCAAAGACAACCCTGCATATCCTCTCGGAATAGTGCCTTTTACCGGTTCCCTGGGCATGGCATATCGCTTGTACTCTTCCTTAGTACCCCAGGTATTATAGTAATAGTAGTCATACAGATTAGCCTCGTATGCAGTGGAATGAAACATATCAGGCATAAATTCATGCCCAGGACTCTCTCCACCAGCTGGACCACATGCAGCCATGACCACCATCATCACAAGAATCAACACTCCAACAAATATTTTATCTCTCATCTTTTGATCTTTCCGATTTATATTGTCTTGGTTGCCACCTCAGAAGCACCCGTTTTCTGGAAAAAACTTTGGTAGGCATCAACGGTATCCTGAGAAGATGATGTTACATCAAATGCCACACAAAACTTATCATCTGTTATGCGATCATCCAGCACTGGATTACTCACACCCGGGCCCTGACCATTGATTGCGTAATAGGTCACCACCATACCGATGCTCGCAAACAATACGGTGAGCTCGAAAGTGATCGGAATAAAAGCTGGGACCGACCAGTACGGCTTACCTCCAAATATCATTGGCCAGTCTCGAGTAAACACCCAAGTCATAAATAAGAAGGCCGTCAATGTACCAATAGCTCCAAAAACGAACCCCGCTTGGTGCAATCGAGATTCACTGAGACCCAGGATGGGATCTAAGCCATGCACTGGAAACGGACTCAACACTTCCATGATATCCAGGTGAGCAGACTTTGCCTCTCGTACTGCGTCTAGCAAAATCTCCTCGTCATCATACAGCCCAAATAATACTTCCTTATTTTTCATAACCTCCTTTAGGTTAGTTCAATTTTTTGATGCCAATTAATGTTCGTGACTTACTCCCTCTCCATGTGTTGCGTGACTGCGTTTCGCATTTTCACCGGTGTATTGATCTCCTGCTGTTTTTAAGATCGCCTTGACCTCTGCGATGGCCACCACAGGAGCTACTCTGGTAAATACCAGATAACACGTAAAAAATATGCCCAGTGTGCCAAGGAAAATGCCAACTTCAACCCAAGTCGGAGAATAATAACTCCAGCTGGATGGTAAGTAGTCGCGCGCCAAGGTCGTAGGAATGATCACAAATCGCTCAAACCACATACCGATGTTAACGAATATGGACATCAGGAATGTCACGGTCACATTTCGTCGCAACTTACGGCTCCAAAATATCTGTGGCGACAGTACATTGCAAGACATCATGCCCACATATGCCCACCAATAGATTCCCTTGACCCTATTTAAAAAGGCAAATTGCTCGTATATATATCCGGAATACCAGGCGATGAATAATTCTGTGAGATAAGCCACTCCTACGATGGTTCCGGTCAGCAGGATCACCTTGTTCATGGAGTCAATATGTTCAATCGTGATATAGTCCTCCAATTTCAGAATTTTTCTTGTGATCACCATCAGCGTAAGCACCATGGCAAAACCGGAGAAAATCGCACCTGCTACAAAATACGGTGGAAATATAGTGGTGTGCCAACCAGGAATGACTGAGGTGGCAAAATCGAACGATACTATGGTATGTACCGACAGCACCAAGGGTGTAGCCAAGCCTGCGAGTACTAAGGATAGTGACTCAAAACGCTGCCAGTGTTTAGCGGCACCCGTCCACCCAAATGATAGAAAGTTGTAAAACTTCTTTCGGTAACCGCTAGCCCGGTCGCGCAAGGTCGCAAAATCTGGCACCAGCCCGGTATACCAAAACAGCAGCGAAACTGTGAAATATGTGCTGATCGCAAACAAATCCCAGAGCAGTGGTGAATTAAAATTAACCCACAACGGACCACGAGTATTTGGATAGGGAAAAAAGTAGAAAACGACCCAAATTCTCCCGACGTGGATGGCAGGGAAAAGCGCGGCGCAAATCACAGCAAATATGGTCATGGCTTCGGCAGCTCTATTGACACCGGTACGCCACTTCTGTCTAAATAAGAGCAAAATGGCAGAGATCAATGTACCAGCATGCCCGATACCGATCCACCAGACAAAATTGGTAATATCCCAGCCCCAACCTACGGTCCGATTCAGATCCCAGGTACCGATACCAAACCAAATGGTCCAAAGAATAGAGAAGACACCCAAAGACAGAAAGGTGACAGCTACCAAAAAAGCAACAACCCAAGAAACACTTGGGGTCCGCTCAGACGGGGCACAGATATCTTCTGTAATCTGGTGGTAATCTTTGTGGCCGGTAATTAGCGGCTCCCGGATCGGTGATACAACTGCACTCATAAAATGTTGCTTTGTCTCTTTGTTATGCTTCTTTCGAATTAATTTTTCCGCTTCGATTCGTCACTTTCATCATATAGCCAACCGATGATCGCACATTGGTTTCTTCTAGAGCGATATACGTTTTGGGATCTTCCAACCTCTCATGCAGTTGACTTTCGTGGTCATTCATGTCTCCAAAGACGATGGCTCCTGTCGGACAGGCTGTCTGGCAGGCTGTCTTGACGTCACCATCCTTCAGCATTCTTTTTTCTCTCTTTGCCGTCAACTTTCCTTCCTGAATTCTCTGTACACACATGCTACATTTCTCAATGACCCCTCTGGCTCGCACCGTGACATCGGGGTTGAGTACCATCCGGGTCAGATTGTCGGCATAATATGGCGTACCCTCGTCAAAGGGATCATTTTCGTTAGATGGAAATAGATCAGCAGCATTGTAGTCCAACCAGTTGAACCGGCGGACTTTATACGGACAGTTATTTGCACAGTACCTGGTGCCCACACATCGATTGTAAGCCATCTGATTTAGCCCCTCCGAGCTGTGGTTGGTCGCTGCCACCGGACACACGTTTTCGCACGGAGCATTGTCGCAGTGCTGGCACATCATTGGCTGGTAGACCACGTTGGGTGATTCTACATCCCCATAATAATAACGATCGATGCGCATCCATGTCATCTCATGATGCCGATTGACCTCTACCTTTCCTACAATCGGAACGTTGTTTTCTGCGACACAAGCTACCTGACAGGCAGCACATCCTATGCAAGCTGTAAGATCTACCGACAGTCCCCAGTGATGACCCATTCCGTATACCTCACCCCAATCGGGATAAAGGGTCTGCTCGTTAAGATGCTGATGTCCAGCTCGCTCTTCCTTTAGGGCCTCCACGTTTTTATCGAGCTCGGTTACATCGCTATGTCTAAATATTGACCGCTTAGTGAGTGCACCCTGGTAGCCTTCACCGATGGTCATTAGGGTTTTCTCATCGACGTTGATGGTACTGCCATCCGCTCCATCTGGTCCGCTGACACCCATGGTGTGATGATGCTGTACGGATGCAAATCGCTTGTCGGTTCCCACTTTGCGAGACACCGTGGGAACAACAGAAAAGTACTGAAGATTGCCTTCCTCGTCAGTCTGTATCATGGGGTAACAGTCCACTCCAACACCGGAACCTGCCTTCCCTGTACCTCTTCTTCCATAGCCCAATGCCACCGATACAGTCCCTGGCATCTGACCGAATTGCCGCACTACTGGTAGCCTCACCTTATGCGCATCCACTGTCAGATCAACCAGCAGTCCATCTTCATCGAGACCATTGAAGTATTCAAAGTCCTCACCCGACCACTGTATGGGGATATGCACCACATTATCCCACACTACCCTGGTCACTGGGTCAGGCATCTCTTGCAGCCATGGATTATTGGCATTAGCTCCCGATCCGACTCCCAGTGGTTCATAAAAGAAAATCTCCAATTCATTGTGGGCCACCCGGTTAATCTTCCCTTCCAAGGTGGATACATCCAAGTTATACACCATCTCCGTAGGCACAGTGGTTACCTGTGCAAATCCATCGTGCAGAGTACTGTCCCAAAATGCCCGGAAAGTGGCAAAAGTCTCTTGTTCAGGGAAGATCGACTCTTCCCAATATTTTTTGATGAAAGCATAAGATGGATCATCTCCTTCGCTGACCTCTATAGGCTTTTGAGCCCAAATCATCAGCGATTCGACTATGGGCCGTGTGTTGAAGAGTGGTGAAATCGTAGGCTGCACTATCCCATAATGACCTCGCTTTGGGTGGACATCACCCCAGGACTCCAGGTAGTGAGGTGTGGGGCAAGTGTAGTTGCAAAGTGCCTGTGTTTCGCTGGGCATACAGGTACAAGCTACCAGTGACTTCACTTTCGACATTCCCTCCTTGAAATCTGCCCCCATGGGATGATCATAGACGGGATTTGCGTCTTCTAAAAACAAAATGGCATCTACAGAACCAGCCTTCATTTCTTGAATCAAATCAGCCATCTCGGGGTCGATTCCTTGCCGCTGATGCGAGGCCGTATCGAAGTCAAGCGTTGTACCGTAGTTACCCAGATAGTGGTTAATGGCATTAACCAGACATTGCTCGGCTGTGTTATTAGAACCAGCTAACACAATGCAGTTACCCCGATTTACCATCAGATCATCGGCAATCGAGGAGATGGCCTTTTCGGCGTTTGGATTGGTGAGCGTACCATTGATGCCTACGGGCGTGGCACCGGTCTTGGCAGCAACTGCATTGTGCAGTTTTGCGATGGCCAATCCCTGCTCACTGGGCTTGATAAGCACCCGGTGATCAGCATTTGAACCAGTATAAGACATGTTACTTTCTAGCTGGATGAGTCGCATCATGCGCTCACCATCGACCCCTTTGATCTTTCTTCGCTGCGAAAATTGATGGGCAAACTCTGTGGGAGATAGCCATGTACCCAAGAAGTCTGCCCCAAAATTCACGACTAAATTTGCCTTATCAAATCGATATCCTGGGATCGTTTTGCTGCCGAATGTTTTCTCATTGGCCAGCAACATGGCAGAGTTTGAGATAGGATCATAGGTGACCACTTTGGTCCCGGGATAAGCACTTTGAAACGCCTTAAGGACCGCTTCTTGTGAAGGACTAATATTGCTGTTTCGCACGATTCGAATACTTCCAGCGCTTTTCAGATCTCGAATGATCTCCGCATCGATCACATCCCACTGCCCTTGCCCTGCTTGCATGATGCCAGCAGAAGTATTCACAGGCTGTCTAAGCCTCGCTACGTCGTATAGATCAAGCACCGATGCTTGAGCACGAGCGCTGGTTCCGCCACCTGTCAAGGGAGACATAGTGTTACCCTCAATCTTTATGGGCCGACCTTCCCGAGTTTTTACCAAAATCGGACAGTAATCACCACTTCTCACAAACGAGCTTGCATAATAGCTAGCCACACCAGGGACGATCGTATCTGGTTTATTGACATACGGTATAGCCTTTCGTATAGGAGTGTCACATGCCGCAGCAATGCTGGCAGCCCCCAGACTAAATCCAACGTACTTGAGAAAATCCCGTCGTTGAGTCCCTCCGGACGAGGTAGCCTCTTCCTTGTTATTCGCCAGATCATTGAGAATGGGCAAATTGAAAAATTCGTTTTGGCTAGCACGTACGAAATCTTCGTCCTGCTTCAGATCTTCGGCGCTAATCCAGACTTGCTCTTTTTGCTTCATGCTGTATTGATCAATAGTATCTTTCTCGTTCCACAATTTAGTAATGACATTTTTGGCACTCTAATCCTCCAATTTCCTCGACGGTCACAGAGGAGCGCTTGCCAGCTTGTATCTCTTCATGGTACTTGGCGTAACTCGCATAATATGGATTCCCATTGAAGTCTACCTCAGTCTCCCGGTGGCAGTTGATGCACCACCCCATCGATAGTGGTGAGTACTGTTTCACAACTTCCATCTCTTTGACATCTCCATGGCATTGCTCACATGCTAATTTGCCCACCGTCACGTGCTGGGCGTGATTGTAGTAAACGTGGTCTGGCAAATTGTGTATTCTGATCCATTCGATAGGTCCCTGGATGTTGGGCTTGGTAGGCGATGTGAGCGATGCTACAATTCCATTCCATTCGCTTTCCATTCTGCGTTCACCCTTCCGGTCTAACATTCCATTGTCCAGTACGTATTGATTAGCCACCCAAGTGGTAAATATCTGCTTGATTTCATCTTCAGAAAGATCCTCATAATGCTCGATATAGGTATCCTTGTTAGGGTCGTACCCAATCGATGCGTAGATCTTGCTGATTTCTGCCGTACCATATTTCGATCCCACTTTGATCGCCTTATGGCAATTCATGCAGGTGTTGGTGGCAGGAATGACCGAATGCTTACTGCGGCGAGCACCATCGTGGCAGTACTGACAATCTATTTGATGCAGGCCAGCGTGCGTAGCGTGTGAAAATTTGATGGGCTGCTCTGGTTGATAGTCTTGCATCCTATTGAGACCGATGGCATTATTAAATGTCGTGTAACCTCCGATGACCACCAAGGCAAAGACAATAAGGCTCACAGCTGTCTTTGAGGTGAATAATGACCACCATGGTTGCACATCGGCTTTAGTGGCAGAAGGATCAGATAAATACTGGAGCCGCATCACCACCCTGGCTAGTACCAATGCCAATACCACTAAAAAGGCCAGGATAAAAAAGTAAATCGTGTTGCCACCCAACCATCCCTCATCTTCGACGACAACCTCGCCACCATCGGCTGCTGCCGTCGATGCACCGCCACCAGCCACGATCTCTTCTATATACAACAAGATGGATCCGATATCTTCATCGGTAAGATTGGGATTGGCAGGCATGGGAACCTTGTTGTATTGGTTGAATACCTCTACGGCCCGCGGATGACCAGCCTCCACCAAAGCAGCAGAGTTTCTGATCCATTCATAAAGATCTTCGGGTGGATATTCCGACCAACGATCCTGTACTCCAGAGAGTGCAGGTCCAGTCATATCCTGTACCATATTTTTGTTGTGACAACTGCCACAGAGATTTCGGAAGAGATCTTTGCCTCCAGCAGCCGATTGCGCTGATGCCAAGTAAGTAAAGCATGAAAGAAAAAACACCCATGAAAGTCTGGCTAATAGCGACTTATATATCATCTTTTTCTCTTTTTGTAGCACAGGCTATTTTTATGTGTGGCAAAAATACAATTCCGTTGATGTTATCACTAAAAATCAAAGAAAACCAATTAGTATTTAGATTTATTCTAAATAGGCAAATTAGTCGCTATACCGAGACCTCCGCTTTAATATGCGGAAATGGGTTGTAGTCCTTCAGCTCAAAGTCTTCATAACTAAACTCAAAGATCGATTTGACATCGGGATTAATCCGCATCGTCGGTAGTTTTCTTGGGGTCCGTTCTAACTGCAAATTGGCCTGATCGATGTGATTGTTGTACAGGTGCACGTCTCCAAAAGTGTGGACAAAATCTCCCACTTTTAAGCCACAAACTTGAGCCATCATCATGGTCAGCAGGGCATAGCTAGCTATGTTAAACGGCACACCCAAGAAAGTATCAGCACTCCGCTGATACAATTGACAGGATAGCCTTCCATTAACCACCGCAAACTGAAACAAGCAATGACAGGGTGCTAGTGCCATCTGGGATAATTCACCCACGTTCCAGGCATTCACTATGATGCGACGAGAGTCGGGATTGGTCTTTATCAGCTTCACTGCCTGGCTGATTTGATCGATGGTCTGTCCATCAGATTTTCCCCAAGACCTCCACTGCTTTCCATATACGGGTCCCAGGTCTCCATGCTCATCTGCCCATTCGTTCCAAATCCTTACACCATTTTCCTTTAGATATGCCACATTGGTATCTCCCTTCAAGAACCAGAGTAGCTCGTAGATGATAGACCGAACATGCAACTTTTTGGTGGTGAGCAGTGGAAATCCATCTTCCAGATTAAAACGCATTTGATATCCAAAGACACTTCGAGTACCTGTACCGGTCCGGTCAGATTTATCTTCGCCACAATGTAGGATATGTCGCAGTAGATCCTGATAGGCCTTCATATTGCAAAAATGCTAATTATATTAAGAAAATCTCTATTTGATAAGCTAAATTTAATGCGGTAATAGCCAAAGGGTCTACATGTGTTTTATGGCTACTGTCACGGGAGAAAGCTGATAGGAACAGGTGCCTTGACCATCGAGCTACCCTAAACTAGCAAGGGATCCTCCCTTTGCGAACAGACGGTCCACCTTTTCATGGACTTTTGGATCTTCCTCTAGTACGGGAGCATGATGCGGCTTAATCCGTGCATCAATCACCAGAGGTCCGGTACATCCCCAGTGTTTATGCTCTGAAAAAGCCCCCACACCGTGAATATCGTGAGAGGGGTTTGACCTGGTGAAAGTCACCCAGAGGAAATTGTTTAATGTGGCTTTGACAAAAGCTGGGTCATCCACAACCACTATCAGTGGTATGTCCTCAAAGTCTTGCGCTAAGATGCAATCTGCCAAATCGGTCATCTCCTCAGCCGCACTGGGGTAATTTGTAAATCGCGGTGCTTCAACTGCCATGATCCCCGGCATCACCAAGACAGGATTCTCCCACTTGCTGGGTAAGGATAAATCACCAGGCAACGCTTGGGCTAATGAACGGACAGGTGTTCCGCAGCAGGCCATGACCACTTTTGATCCGGCATTCCATCCAGATCCCGAGTAGTCCAGGGTATCTATGGTGGTCTTTGTCTGAAAATGCAGATCTCTATGCCAATTGATGCGACATAGCACATGCTGCAAGAACTTGGGAATATCGCCCACATCTAGCGCTGGATCATCATTGGATGCTGCAATGATCAGATACTTTGCCAGACTGGTCTGTCCCGATCCCAGGATGTGATTGGCTTGAGTCAGAATCTCTTCGGGCATCTTATCTCTAAAAGGCATGTAGCGCTCACTTCCAATGGCTAGGAGCAGGGGATGGACACCGGCAGCATCCACTGCATGTACCGCCTTCACACCAGGAAACTCCTGCGATAAAAGAGGCCCAACCAGGCTGTGGATGATGTGCCCAAAGCTACTGTCTTCCTGAGGGGGGCGACCTACCACTGTAAAATGCCAGAGGGGATCCTTTCGATGGTAGACGCGATCCACTTTCATGACCGGAAAATCGTGTGCAAGGCTGTAATAACCAAGATGGTCACCAAAAGGTCCTTCCTGTTTCTTGAGATCTTTTTCAATGGTGCCGGTAATGACAAAATCAGCATCACTAGAGATGGTATACCCATATCGTCGCTGATACCTAAATCTCCGACCTCCCATCATGCCCGCAAATGTCAGCTCTGAAAGACCCTCCGGTAACGGAAAGATGGCTGCGAGTGCGTGAGATGGAGGACCACCCACGAAAACTGAGATCTTAAATGGCTTGTCCAGCTCTTGGTAGCGAGTGTGATGTACGCCAATGCCACGGTGGAGCTGGTAGTGAAGTCCGACTTCACGATCGGGCTCATAATCATTTCCGGATATCTGCACTCGATACATGCCCAGATTTGATCGCAATACCCTATCGCTCTGCGGATCTTGACTATACACCTGCGGCAGAGTGATAAATGCTCCGCCATCTTTGGGCCAGGACACAATCTGAGGTAGCTTGGAGATGGTCGTCTCATAGGCGCATACCGGCGCTCTTCTCCTTGATACCGGCAGTCCCTGCAGGCCTGTCAAAGCAGTCCTAATGCCCAAGGATGGTTGTCGCAGCAACACGGAGGGATCAGCTTTTATCGCAATGGCCTGCTGCACCCTATTCAGGGTTTTCCGAAACAAAAATTCCGCCCTTGACACCGTGCCATAAATGTTGGAGACGGCCTGAAAAGGGCTACCCTTTACTCGCTCGAATAATATCGCCGGGCCCTGCAACTGGTATACACGTCGATGTATTTCAGCCATTTCCAGGTATGGATCCACCTCCTCCTTCAACCTAAGCAATTGACCCGTGCGTTCTAGATCAACAACACATTCTCTAAGATTCTTATAAGTCATTGAAAAAGCCGTTTTAACCGTTTGGAGAATCAATAGTTGCACCAGATGTAGCCAGGTTTCTGCACCGTGGTCTTACAAATATTGATTGAAAATATAATCGAGTAGGAAGCAAAGGTAGGATATTACTCCTAGCTTTGCTGTCCTCTCACACTACCCTGCGTACGCCTCTCGTACAGGGCGGTTTCTTCAACTTTTAACCGTAGTTTGCTATCATACTGTATAAACCTATCTTCCTGAACCATTTTAGATTCATTCCTTCATGAGCTGCGTGGGTCATTGATAATCTGTGCCATCCTTTGGTACTGCCGGCTGTTGTCCAGCTTCGGTTCCATGGGACTCCCAGTTTATGCAGAAACCTCGCTATGCCCAATGCCCGTTTACATTGCTTGAGCCTAAAGCATCTTATCCTGCGATTGAGCCAACCCTCTATGCGCCTCAGACGACTTTTCATCTTTGCATATCTAAAGTAATTGAGCCATCCTCGTAGTACAGGGTTTAGTTCCCTGACCATTTGTTCAAGGCTAATGCCTCTACTGCGTTTGGTCATCTGGCGTAGCTTGGCTTTTAAGCGGTTCTCGCTTGACTTGCTAAGCCCTAATTCCCCGTCCTTTAAAATGCTGTGTCCCAAAAAATTGAGCTGGTCAGGGCGTACTATCTTCGTCTTCTCTCTATTTACCTTCAAGCGTAGCCGCCCTTCGATAAATACAGTAATACTCGATAGTACTCGTTTGGCTGATGCTTCGCTGCCTACCAGTATGATTAGGTCGTCTGCATAGCGTACAAACTTGTGTCCTCGCCTCTCTAATTCCTTGTCTAACTCATCTAATACTATGTTGGACAATAGAGGTGATAATGGACTGCCTTGTGGTGTGCCTTTTATCCGCTGGCTACTCATCCCCTCTCTTAGCATTCCTGCTTTCAAAAATCGATTGATGAGCCGTAGAAGATTCCTGTCTCCTATGCGGTTACCCAGCATCCACAACAGACGGTCGTGGTTTACTTCGTCAAAGAATTTTGCCATGTCCATATCTACAACCCAGTCTTTCCCTTTGGCTACGTAGTCGCCCGCTTGCTTTAACGCTTGGTGGGCATTACGCTTCGGTCTAAATCCATAGCTGTATTCTAAAAATATGGGTTCGTAACGCTTTGATAAGACTTGACTGATGGCTTGTTGTACCATCCTTTCTTTGACGGTGGGTATGCCTAACTTACGTTCTCCGCCTTTCGGCTTCGGTATGCACACCTCTTTGACTGCACTAACTCGGTAGGTGCCCTTGCCTAGCTGGTCTTGGAGCTCCTGCCGGTGGGTGGAAAACCACTCCTTTAGCTCTGTTACTCCCATCCCATCTATGCCTGCACTCCCTCCGTTAGTCACTACTTGCCGCAGTGCGGCAGTTAGGTTCGATAGCTCCGTTAATTCTGCCATCATTCCTTGCGTTAAGGCTCGTTCTTCTTTACAGCTTGACAACCACTCCTGTCTCACCCGGCCGCTCTTGGTACAGTATACGTCTGTACCTTTCACTACGGGTGTGCATCCCCATTCGTCCGCTCCTGGCAAACTCATCTGGAAACCTTCTCGTTTTTTCTGACTTCTTAATGATCGTTCCATTCTGTAAAGCAACTGCTCCTTAGTTGAAAATTTGACCCTTCCCTAAAATGGCATTACCCATCCCTTTTAACGGTACTATGGTCGCTGCTGACTTCTCAATCTCCTCTCGGACACTGAGACCTCCCACGTTAAGGTATCATTACTCCCATTGATGCTACTGCATTTACTACCCAACTTTACGTCTAGTCTTAGGTCTTCGGTGTCTATTGCCACCTTTACCAGTTGGTAAGCATCCTATGCAGTTCCTGTCTGTTAGCACCTATGTTTGTTTTAGGCTTCCTTCGGATTCCACCTCACGATGGACACCCTTGCCCTCAACTTATGGTTCGTACTAGCTCGCCCATTAGGGACTTTAACCCTTGATAATGATACCATGCATGGCAAACAAAAGGGCAACCTCTCACAAGGCTGCCCAATCGGTTTTCGAAAATGCTTTTGAGACCCTAAATCATCTCGATCATCTTAGCATGATCATACGCTTTGTGGCAGTAAATTCTCCCGCCTGCAACCGGTAGTAGAGAATACCATTCACTCCCAGATCATCCTTGCGGAACGATACTGCATTCTGTCCTTTGTTAAAATCTCCTCGTACTTCCCTTATGACCCTTCCAGCCACATCATATACAGAAATAATGGCTGGCATGGAAGTGGGCAAAGTAAAGTTAATCACTGTTTCGTCCCGGAAGGGATTAGGTCGATTCTGCCCGAGTCCGTATGCATTGGCCAAGCTAAATCCTCCGTGACCAGCAACGTCAGCAGGTGCATTGATGTCGACATCATGGACATCAAGGCTTCTGGCAGGATGCCTTTGATCTCCCATGTCCATACTGCCCCTACTGGCTGCACCACTTCTTCCTCCCTGCCCAACAAGATCGCAACCTGTGTTGTCAGATTGGATCACCAAGACTACATCGCAGTAATCCACCGTTGCACTGGGATAACTCAATACCCACAGCCGCACAATGTGCTGCCCCACGTCTGCACAACCAAGATTTAAACTATCGGCATCCTCCAGATAAGTGCTATCAGCATCGCCATCGACAAATTCGATGCGATAGGCAATGCTATCGTCATGGCATGCCATCTCACTACTGCTGTTGAATTCGCCAGCCCATACTACTGCATGTGCAGTGTCAACCTCCCCATCGTGATCCCGATCCCACGGTGTGAGACGAGCCGTTAACGATGTGATGCAAATGGGTGTTGGCTTCTTGCCAGAGACAATTTGCACGTAGTATTCGCAATGACTTTCGTTATTGCATTCATCCTGAACGGTCACTTTCAGTTTGTAGCTTCCTGGATAGACATCATCTGGTGTGATGCTAAACTGATCCGTCGTGTCAGCATTCAGGGTGCCATGACCACTATCGTACACAGTAATGGATTTGGCATCTGTGATATCCTTCAATTCCCAGTAATACTTTTGTACTCCACACTGATCCGATACCTCCACATCTACCGAAAGTCCGTAAGCGCACGATCCAGTGATTACAGTGTCACCACTCTCCACTGGTCCTGTAATCGTACATACGGGTGGTATGGTATCAAATACCAGGATCTTCTGGACACAGGAATCTGTCACCAGCTCATAGTCTTTCCACCAATTACCAGATACCGGGGTACCATATCCACACCAGTCAGCAAAATACCAAGTGCGTAAGATCTTATAGCATCCTTGCTCCCCACCTACTATTTTAAACACCCTGTCATCATGGGCAATGCCAACCAATCGGCAATCGTCGTCAAACTTATAGGTAGCATAACCGGTACTTTCCGGACCAGCATCACCTATCAGATTTCCACTGCCATCGGGATCATAGGTCACCCCGCATGCATATACCGTTTCATCTGCTGGCACATCAAACATATATTTACTGAGGTCACATTTATTACCTACATAAATGCGCTGGGAGCGATAGATGGTATCCACTGGATGTTTCAGACTATCTGGTACATTTTCGTCGTGGTAGTAGGAGGCTGGACATCCCTGCCAGATCTTCCATTTACGGTAGATGTATCCCTGGCCACAATGGTCTATATCGCACCACACCTCTTGCTCACAATAGACATTATCATCGCAATTGACTACTACTATACCTTTTTGAAAATGCAAGGTATCTTGATCATAGTAGCAATCGGTGATCAGTGAGTCCTTCCAGATATACCCATGATGATCTTCATAAACCCGTACTTTCTCTACGTCAGTGGTGCAATAGCATGTGCTGTCGTAGAAAGGAATATCGCATTCTATTTCGTTTCCGTCGATGTCTACATAGTTTCCGTATGGATCCACCCATGCCTTGCAATAGCCACCAAACACCTCATCTAATAGTGCCAGACCGGTGCTATCACCTGCCTTGCCTGCTTCTACTATGTACTCCAAGCTTACTGGATGAGCTTCACCTGGATAGCTATAACGCTGGTCCTTGTATGTTTTGCAAGTGATTTGTTCATCGTATACATCTTTAGCGACCTTAGCTGGTGTCTTATCTTCTACCCAGACTTTACTCCAGGCCAATGACCAGTTGCACCAGTAGTCCATGACCAGAATTTCTACAGTTACTGGACCACAGGCATCGTCACAGGTGAATGGCACCTTATCAGACCATCCGCCACCGATCGTCTCATAAAGCTCGATGATCCTTTTCTCGCTTTCCAATAAAGACTCATCAAAGAAATCATAGCCCGCGAGACCCTCGTTTGTGAGATTGTCGTGATCACCACACCCGGGCAAATCAAAGGGTGACACCAAGCACCAACGGTCCAAGCAGTACTCGATAGGATCCCCTGGATCAATGTCATACATGGTAGTCAGATCCGTATCATAGAGGTAGTCCTCGTAACATTTTGTAAAAAGTTTACGGAAGTACTCATCACCCACCTCGTACGGATGCTTTTTGCATTTCAATGTGGCATGCTTCATCAGGTCGTACTGCCAAGCATTGTAGATCAGATTGGCACAGGGTGTACCATCATTTTTCAACCAATCCAGTGTTCTGGCATAGTAAGCCTCGATCTCATCGACATGTTTATCCGGCTGCAAAAAAGCCTGATATAAGGTATCTTCGTGCTGACCCCAACAGCATGGTTTAATACTGTCACAGAGGGTTACACATTCTTCATACCAGTCGGTCCTACGCACTAAAAACATATTGACACCACAGTTGTCACTGCTGCCTTCGTCGAAAGATTCTGCATCGACCCATACCTTCTTGCTGGTCAGGCTGACAGTGACTCCCTTGTCGACCACTGGATCTGGACTAATCCGATCTTTCACAAAAATATAGCAGTATATGCTGTCGATATTATGACAGCTGTCATATACTTCATATAATATCTGGTAAGGTTCTTCTGCTTTGGGTAGAGGTACTTGCACATGACTTTCATAGCAGATTCCGGTCACATTATAATCTGTATCTCCTGGATAAGTATATGTATCCAATTCATCACATTCCTCACCATTTGATGTTAAAATCCAGCTCCCAAAGCCTGGGATCTGGGCTTTCACCTGCTTGACCCCGCTCCAAGCATCGTATACACATACAGGAGGGATATAAGTATGAGCCACGCAATCGTGACTGGACGTACTGACGATGATCACTGGAGCTGTCGTATCATTGCTGGGACTAATAGGTACATCGAAGCAATGATAAGGTGTATTACCATCAAAATCTACATGAGTCGAGTCGATAAAACCCCGTGGCCATGCCACGTTGTGATCATCCAGTTTGTCAAATTTACATTCCACAATTGGTGGGACTGTGTCTAAATCAATCAACCAAAACTCACAACGGTAATATCCAGGTGCTATCTCCACGATGGCATTGTTTGCTACCAGGTTAGGATCAATTAGACATTCGGTGCGAATGGTGCCAAGGCAAGATTGCTTGATATCTACACTGTATTTAATCTGCTTATCACAACTGCTGGCAGGAAAGTTGGTTTTATCCACATGTACGAGTATGCCGCATTTATACTCTGTGAAAATTGGATTCTCCACCCACACATTCATGATAGAATCGTATACCAGGAAGTAGAGCGTATCACAAGGAGATAGATCGCCGTCAAAATCTCCAGGTACCACTCCCGGATCACAACGCTCCGGCACCAGCATATACGGACCCGCAAAACCATCGCCACAATAGGTAGTATCTTTTTCAGCACAATAGGTATTGGCCGTGCTTCCCAGAGTCACCGGTGGAATATTGAATACCGTGATCGTATCGAATACAGTACCTCTTCTACCCTCCTTGTCAAATGCCTCATATTCACGATAGATCACTTTGGCGGTATCATTGATCGCGTCTCCAGCTGTAGGAGTACATGCATACGGGACCACCCAATCTGATGAATGCGTCACTTCCAAATTGTATAGGCAAGCGATGGTGGCAAGGGGTAGTTCGTCATCAATATGTCCGCCCTTCACCAATGGGTCATAGCAATATACATCCTTGGCTCGTCCTAGCAATTGTGGCCCATTGCTCTGCTTAAATGTCAATGCAGACCAACAGGCACCAAGGTCATCGATGGACACAGACATCTTGAGCTGCTCATCCCGAAAGGGGCAAGCCGCAATGGTGACCATTTGGTTATATGTAAGCAACGTAGGCTCAAGGACTACATCACCATTTCTGCGTACAATGGATAATGTCGCAGAGTTCGTTCCAATATTAGTTACGAATTGTTCGAGTGATAGATGTGCATCTCCAAATACATCTAACGATGCATTTACGTCTTTGCAGTTGGGTGCAGTCTGACCTATGGAGACAGCACAGAATCCAACCAGCAGTGTCAGTGTACTGACAAAGCGGTACAAATTGTTCATGTGAGTATGGTTATTACTAAGTCAATCGGTTTTAATACTTCATATTACTAGCAAAAACAATACCAATATTTTCATAATACATTCAAAAGCATTATATGTTGGGGCGCTAAAAAGTGGGGATTAGGTGCCTATGACCCTTTGCTCTGCCTCGAAAGACCCGAGAAGGCAGTGCTTAGAAAACTCTTAATCTGCTTATTGAAATAGTGGCTCGAGACCTACCAAAATAAAATCATGGGGACAGGGACAGCCATGTTTGCAGAGTGTTGAGGATGGCTATTCAGAGCGCACGTAAGGTCTGTCAAGATTCCACCATGTACTTCACCATTTCTGTCGGTAGAAGATTGGTCTAACCCATAAAAAAAATGGGATGATGAAACCACCACCCCATTTTTCAATCTAAATATGAAACGCTACTACTACTAACTTATTTTATTATTCACGGCCATGTCATATGTTGAATCTGCTATGGCAGCGACAACATTCTTCGAGTGCTTGTGTAGCCATCGGCATTCAGTCTATAATAGATCATGCCAGTCACTCCCAAATCTTGTTGTTTAATCTTGATATGATTAATCCCCTTTGCAAAATCACCCTTGATGATTTTTAACACCCTACCAGTGACATCAAAGAAAACCACTTCTACCAGCATCGACGCTGGCAGATTAAAATCAATGATTGTCTCATCACGGAAGGGGTTGGGTCGATTCTGTTGCAACCAGAAATCGAGATCTGCATGAATGCCATCAGAAACGAAGGCGTCTCCCGAGACATTTATAGCAGCTCCGTATCCATCGTTTTTCTTGATGGAAACTTTGGTTATACTTTCTATCGGCATTTCTGCTCGCACGATCCGTGCACCTGGCAGAGGAGTGCAACCATCGAAATCAGACTGAGCGATGACCACCACATCGCAATAGTCAACCGTACCACTGGGCAGGCTGATCACCCAGAGTCTAACCACTGTAGCACCTACCTGATCACAACCTAGTACCAGGCTATCGGTGTCTTCAGCATAAGTCTCATCATCTTCGCCATCGACTAGTTCTAGTCGGAACTCTAGTGAGTCATCGCCACAACTCGGAAGACTACTTTGATCGAACTCGTCTGCCCAAATAATGGATTTCGCCGTATCTGCCAATCCATCGTGATCAGAATCCCAAGGTGTGAGTCGCGCCGTGAGCGAAGTAATACAGATGGCTGAAGGCTTTTTGACCGACTGAAGGGTGATGAGGTACTCACAATAGGCGGTGTTTCTACAATCATCGACGATGCGTACCTTGAGTTGATAGGTGCTGAATGGAAGATCATCGATAGATATTTGGGCAGTAGCTTGATCTACTCCACTCCACTCGCCGCTGCCCTCTTTGACGAGTGCATAATCTCCTGCTGCTACATCAAACAGCTGCCAGTCATAGTTGGCAATTCCACAAAGGTCTGCCATCTCTACCTCGACATCGAGATCGTAGTCGCAAGTGCCAACCTCTAGTGTGTCTCCCGTCAAGACTGGACCAATGATCGAACAAACGGGAGCCGTGGTATCTTTCACAAAGATGACTTGCTCACTTGAATCTACCACGAGCTGGTAGTCAGACCACCAGTGGGGATTGGTGGATTCTCCATTCGTACACCAATCAGCAAAATACCATGTTCGAATGATCTTGTAGCAGGCATCGTAACCTCCTCCCACAATTTTAAAGACTTTGTCCTGATGAGCAATGCCCACCAGACGACAATCATCGTCTAATGTGTACTTAGCTTTTCCAATCGCTTGTGGACTGGCATCACCCACCACGTTTCCATGGTCATCGTAGGATACTCCACAGGCATAGATGATGGTATCTCCGGGCACTTCAAACATGTATTTGCTCAAGGAGCATTCATTTCCTACCCAAATACGCTGCTGTCTATAGATGGTATCTACAGTATGCTTGAGTGAATCGGGAACATGTTCGTTTCCGTAAAAATCACTTGGACAACTTTGCCAAATCTTAAACTTTCGCTGTATGTACCCCTGACCGCAGTGATCAAATTCGCACCAGATCTGCTGTGCACAGTAGACATTTTCGGTACAATTAGCTTTGACAATTCCCTGCTGAAGAGTCATTTCCTCTGCTTCATAGTAGCAATGGCTGATGATTGAATCCTTCCAAATGTATCCCAGATGATCATCATTCACCCGTACAGAAACTGTGTCGGTTGTACAAATGCACACACTATCGACAAAAGGAATGTCGCACGCTATGGTATCTCCATGGATGTCCACATACTGCCCGTATGGATTTACCCAGGCCTTCTCATAACCTCCAAAGATCGAATCCAATTGGGCCAGCGCTACCGTATCACCTTGCTTACTTTTTTCTACGATCTCCGCGATACTCACTGGGTGTAAAGTCCCTTCCACATGGATGCTTTTCTCCTTGTAGGTCTTGCAGGAAATATGTGCTTCACTGACCACATCTTTTACTACTTGTGGTGGTACTTTGTCCTCCACCCAGACTTTTGTCCAAGCCACCGAAAAGTTGCACCAATAGTCCATCACCAGCACTTCTACGGTGACAGGACCACAAGCATCTTCACAACTAAAGACGACTTGATCGCTCCATCCACCACCAATCTGCTCATACTGCTCAATAAGATCTGAGGTTAGTTTGCGCTTCGATCGATCGTCACCGGGCTTAAATGGTACCCCAGCGAAATAGGGCTGAAGATCGTAAGCACAGGAATCCACCAAAGATCTAAAGACCTCCGGTGTCAGCGGATAAGAAATGTCCTTTTTGCAATAAAGCGTAGCATGCTTCATGAGATCATATTGCCAAGCATTGTACAGTAGTTCACCACAGGCTTCACTTTCGTTCTTGATCCATGCCATCGTTTTGGCATAGTGTGCTTCCAAGGGATCCACCCGCTTATCTGGCTGCAATACCGGGCGCCAGATCGTATCATGATGATCAGTGATACATAGGGGCTCCAGGCTGTCGCACAAGTTGACACAGGTCTCCTTCCAATCAGATCTACGCACCAGGAAATGATTGAGATTACAATTATCATAACTACCCTCATCAAATGCTTCCGCCCCGATCCAGACTTTCTTATCCCCGAGGCTCACAGTAAAGCCTTTATCGATCACAGCCACCGGCTTAACCAAGTCTTTGACATAGAGATAGCAACTGTCATAGCCCACATTATGGCAGCTATCATACACCTCATAAATGACTTTGTAAGCCTCCTCCTGGTGTGGCAACTGTACCCTATCATGGGTTGACCAGCAGTCTGCATCGGGATCATAGGTTAATTGGTAAGTTCCCACGCCCTCCACTACAGCTTTGGCTTGTTTTACACCGCTCCAATCATCTTCCGCTTGGATTGGAGGTATATAACTATGAGCTATACAATCTGACTTGGAGGTCGAAACCTGATTGAGACCCATCATCCGAAAAGTCGCATCTGCTGGAGAATCCCAGACCGCAATGATATAGAGGACATCACCTTTGGAAAGTGGAATGTGCTCAAAACCGTATTGGCTACCAGCCACAATCACCGGATCGATCATATTAATCGATTTCTGACTGACCAGTGCTCTGGATCTCTGATCGGCAAGCTGGACGTCATTAAAGGGTTCTCCCTGCACCAGTCGGAATGACGAGCCATTGAGAGAATAAAAAATGCTCGCTACGGCTGAAGGTCCTTGCAAAGGCAATACTTCCCTCTTTGTGATGATCAGGTCATCCTGCGCTTCTTCTACGGTGAAGTCCCAGGAGAAACTAAAAGTCTCATCCCGATCTGCCTCATATGACATCACGGCGTTACTTTGATACGATGCAGCGATGTAGCCATTAGCATCCGAGGGTGTATCTCCCTCACTAACTTCGTCCAGTGCAAGTTCACGCAAGTCAATACCTTTCTCTGACAGGACGGACAAAGCGTAGGGCAATTTAGTGAGATCAAATCCTTCTACCATGGGAAGAGCTGCGGTAGGTAGAAAGTCTATACCTGAAAAAAGATTGTTGTACAGCCCCCAGTTGCTGATATCGAAAGGACCAGAAAAGAGATCGTCTCCCTTGCAGACTACCAGCGGTGCAATGGTGTCAAGGTCCACTACCCAAAACTCGCAACGCCAGTATCCTATGTCGATTTGCTCGGCCGCATTCGGAGGCATACCTGCGGGAATAGGCACTGTACAAGTCATATCATCCCCCTGTCCATAACAATGTTGTTTTACATCTACGGTCACCCGGTAATTATTCTCGCAATCCCCAGAAAATTTCTTGTAATCTACATGTACCGTCAACCCACATTTCGTATCAAAAGTAGTGGGAATGAACTCCAGGTTGCCGTCATTGTCTCGATCAGCAGCAGTCACCAGGTAAACCTGCTGACAGCCATTCTGCGGATCATCGTAAGTGATGTAGGGCCCAATCATGGCCGTAGTATCGGCACAGTACACAGTATCTTTCGGCTCACAATAAATGTTCTCAGGTAGTATTTCCGGCAACTGCAATACATAGATGGTGTCAAATGCTACACCCCTTCTTCCCTCCTTGTCATAAGCTTCCCATTCCCGGTAGATGATTTTTACCGTGTCCTGCACCCCAGGATCACAATCGTAGGGCGTCACCCAATCGGTGATCCAATCGGCATCGAGCTCCGGTTGACAGGGTATCCAGGCAGTCTTGATGGTGCCAGGGGCGGGTTCCGAGGCCAGAGGATCTCCACACATAACGGTGGTAGCCGTATCTTGCACTACGGTTGGTCCATTGGTTTGTTTGAAGGTCAATTCTGACCAACAAGCACCTCCCATGCCCCGAGTGGTCACCTTAAGTGGTAGTTTTCTTAACAAATGACAACCCTTAATGGGTATGACTCCATTTATTCCGACGACTCTTGGTCCAAATACGGTGGCACCAAGGTTATCTTCTATGGTCACTTCAACACCTGACATGCAAGCCAATGTATCTGAAATAAAGTCTTTGGGACGAATGGTGGCAACGCCATATCTATCCAAAGCCGCATTGATATATCCGATGCAGTTTGGTGTACAATCCGATATCGTTGCATTGCATCCTGCATCGATCTCGGCGGTAGAATTACAACCATCGCTATTCCCGGAGATATTGGCACTGGCATAACCAGCTACCTGGACTAAATGGCCCAAACCGCAGCAATAAAATAGTCGCGGATTAACACGCACTTCAAGCTGATCCACGGATTCAAGTACTTCAAAGGCAGAGACCGATTCCAGCAAATTGTTGCTCACAATGCGAAGATCATCACCTAATGTACCTAGAGATGAGAAACCGCTGATGTGCACCAGGACAGGATTGTTGCGAATGAAGAGATCTTCATCCATGATCGTGACAGATGTAAAGCCATCGATGAAAAGCAAGCTGGCATTTCTTTCAATGATGAAATCGTCACCCACACGACCTAGCTTGCCAAACCCGGCTATCTTCTTGAGCATTTCATTCAACTCAATGGTTACGCCACCACCGATGGATCGAAGTTTGGAGAAATCTGTCAATTCAGTCAGTACTGGCTCATCGTGAATGGATAATTCACCGCCAATGTTCTCTAATGCATAAAAATTGATCGCGATTAGCCGGTTGTCATTAATCAACAGATCATCGCCGATCGATCGCAAACGAGGGAAAGTGGGGATTTGAGACAACACCTCATTATAGCTAATCTCCAGAGTTCCACCAACACTTTGCAGGTAATGAAAAGCTAGTATGGTCTCCAACAGATCATGATCACGGATGGTTAAATCAGATCCCACATGCTGTAATTGTCCAAAACCCGAGATGGATTTTAGGTCCCTGTTTGCCTCGATATTGATGGCCCCACCCACGTCTTTTAATGCACCAAAAGCAGTCAGGTAAGTAAGCGACTGGTTGTTGATAATATCCACGTCGTTGGTCACCTCAATCAGTCGAGCAAATCCTTCGAAAGTCATCAGCGCTGGATTCGATTGGACATTCAGTGAACCAGCCGACTGCAATTGATCGAATCCGCTCAAAAGCACCATGCTCTCGTTGCCGGCAAAAACAAAATCCGTCAGGGAGACCAAAGCTTGAAAGCCTGAAATAGATTGCAAAGCCATATTGTCTACTAGTGCCAAATCACCCGCAATATTCTTTAAGGCTGAGAATGCGCTGATGGATTTTAGAATATCGTTGTTGTCTATTATGAGATCACCATCTATCTCGAGCAAACTCTTAAAACCCCCAATTTCACCCAGGAGATCATTGAATACAAAATAGATAGCTCCTACCGCATGCAAACTGGTAAAAGTGGGAATATGAGCTAGTAAATGGTTGGTGGCAAAGATCAAGTCTCCTTCTACCGACTCCAGCACCGAGAAGCCAGATATGATAAAAAGTGCATCGTTCTGTTCAATTCGCAGGTCCCCTCCTACCTCTTGTAGTGCAGTAAAACTATGTGTTATACTTCCGAGATTGTCGTTATCTGTTACGACTAGATTACTGCCTATGGTGGTCAACTGGGGAAATGCACTGTATAAGTTTGAGATATCCGTTTGGTCTAATATGAGAGATCCCTCTACTTTCTTGATACCGGCAAGGCCAGATACATCGTATATGCCGCCCTGGAGAACTAAGTCTCCTTCTACCACATCACATCCGGACAGCGAGGCGACGTAGGCATCCAACTGACTTTGACCCACTAAGATGGTGGCCGGGCAACCGGCCTGAATACTGGTGTAGCCCCCACCTGTAAGGACTATCATTATCAAGTACACTAAACGCTTCATACTGATTTTTTTGACTGATCATCTATTTGTGGTGTAGTTTTGATCATCAAAACATATTACTATCAAAAATAATACCAAACTCACTGAATATCAGTTTAAAATGATAAATTCAACCCTTATAGCTCCTTCAGAAGTCTCTGTACAAAGTCTTATCGGCCAACTACCAGAGTTTAGATCCACCCTACAAGATTTTTGATTTGTACATAAAATGATACCTTCGAAGTGAACCCATGTTATTGCCCAATCATGAGATGTTTAACCCGACACCTCCTGCTCTGCCTACTGCTCATTGATTTTCCCCTTGCAGCACAACAGTCCGCATCCGTCTTTCCTGAGGCCTCGTTCTCTTATCGCAATGTGGGACCCGTGCGAGGTGGCAGAGTCACCACTGTAACCAGCCACGCACAACATCCCGGACGCTTTTATTTGGGAAGTACCGGAGGTGGTGTGTGGATGTCGGACAACTACGGGACCTCGTGGCGTAACATATCTGACAGCTATTTCAGTACGGGATCGATCGGTTGCATTTCGATTGCACCCTCTAATCCTGATATCATCTATGTGGGCACCGGGTCGGATGGCTTGAGAAGCAATGTCATCTTGGGTAGGGGCGTCTACAAGTCCGTCGATGCGGGAAAGACCTGGACCGACCTGGGTCTCCATCGAGGAGGACAAATTGGATCCATTGTCGTTCATCCATCTAATCCTCAAGTGCTGATGGTAGCAGCCATTGGCAATCCCTTTAAAGCAAGCAAGGAGCGCGGAATCTACCGTTCCAGGGATGGGGGTCTAAGTTGGCAACAGACCCTCTTTATTTCTGAGAAAACCGGAGCAGTTGATCTCGAGTTTTCTCCGGACAACCCCATGATAGTGTATGCATCCCTATGGCAAGCAAGGAGAAAACCCTGGACAATCATCAGCGGTGGTTATGAAGGAGGATTGTACAGATCCACTGATGGTGGGCTCACCTGGGATAGACTCACCAAGGGATTGCCCCAGGGATTAATTGGAAAAAGTGACTTGGCCGTGAGTCAAGCAGATCCAAGCAGAGTGTGGGCACTCATAGAAGCTCCCAGTCAGCTAGGCGGCGTCTACAGATCTGATGACTACGGCCAATCCTTCGACTTGATCTCTACAAAAGGGGAATTGCTGGACAGGCCCTTTTACTTCTGCAATATCGATGTAAATCCAAATGATGCAGATGCAATCTATGTAGGCTCAACCCGACTTTGGCACTCACCAGATGCAGGACATCACTGGCAAGCTTTATCAACTCCTCATGCCGATCATCACGGGATGTGGATCAATCCTGTGGATACCGCCGTCCGCATCTTAGCCACCGACGGTGGTGCTACCGTTACCAGAGATGCAGGTAGGCACTGGTCTAGCATCGACAACCAACCCACAGCTGAGCTCTACCAGGTGGCACTGGATGATCGATACCCATTTTGGATGTATGCTGGGCAGCAGGACCACTCAACCGTAGCGGTGCCCAGTCTTCCCACCTCTTATCATATGCACCTTCCATGGGAGACTGTGGGTGGTTGTGAGACGGGCCCAGCCATTCCTAAACCTGGAAATCCTAACATCATCTATGCCAACTGCAAGGGAAGGTTTGGTGTGTACGATCGAAGGACCGGACAAGAGAAACAATACTACATTGGAGCCACCAATATGTATGGCCACAATCCAAAGGACCTGACCTTTCGATTTCAGAGGGTTGCTCCCATCCATGTGTCACCCCACTCACCAGATGTTATTTACCACTGTTCTCAATACGTGCATAGGACAATGGACGAGGGTGAAACCTGGGAAATCATCTCCCCCGACCTGACGGCAAATACTCAAGAGACTCAGTTGATATCGGGAGGTCCAATCACCCGAGATATCACCGGAGAAGAGTTTTTTAGCACCATCTATGCCATTGAGGAGAGTCCGGTAAGTGAGGGAGTGATCTGGGTAGGTGCCAACGACGGCCCCATACATCTGAGCAAGGATGGAGGTCAAACTTGGATAGATGTAACACCAGCTGCATTGCCTCCATATGGCAGAGTCCAAACCATTGAAGCAAGCTCACATGACCCTGCTGTGGCCTATGTCGCCGTGTACCGCTATCTGCTGGGAGACTTTCAACCCTATATCTATCAGACGCAGAATTTTGGTAGCAGCTGGTCGTTGTTAACCACCGGCAATAATGGCATCCCAGTGGACCATCCCACAAGGGTCATCCGGGAAGATCCACAACGAGAGGAACTCCTCTATGCAGGTACCGAGTTTGGTATGTTTGTATCCTTCAATGGTGGCGGTCAGTGGTTCCCTTTTCAGCATAATCTCCCGACCACCCCAATCACAGACATTGTAATTCGTGATCATTCGTTGATTGTTTCTACCATGGGAAGGGGATTTTGGATCATGGACGACATCAGCCCATTGCAGCAATGGCACCAGGGCCTTGAGAATACAACCTACATCTTCACACCTAAGAAGACATATCGTCATCGCTACCGGGCGTCAAAAGCAGATGCTGTACCGCAATATCCCGATATGGTGATGAAGATCCATTTCTACTTGGACAAAGTTGCCCCAAACAGGTCCACTTTGCGAATAATCAATGAAGACCGAGAAATTGTGGCCGACATGGAGCCAGGAGCGAGCTCCCTGGTTAATCACGGTAAACATTATGATGGACCCCGAAACTACCTTCATCCAGGACTACATACCGTGCATTGGAACCTAAGGCATGCTGACAATCGAACATCAGGTGGTAAAACGATCAAAGGGCCCTTGGTGAAGCCGGGAAATTACCGGCTTGAGCTGCATATCGGAGATCATAAATACGCCAGTACTGCTCAGGTACTAGCAGATCCAAGAATTCTCCAAACCGGGATCACTTTGGATGATTTGATGCAGCAAGAGGAACTCTCCTTACAAATACAGGAGCTACGTTTGCGGGCCGAAACACTGGTCGAGAAATTGACAAAACGGGCAGATGGCCACCCTGATGCTGCAGAAACAGCCCACACCGGTATATGGAGTCAGCTGGTGACTGCAGAAGGTCGATATCAAAAACCGATGCTATTGGACCAACTGCTCTATCTAGAGAAGATGATGGATCGAGCGGATCAGAGACCTGGCAGGGATGCTTATCAACAGTTTGCAACCCTAAGAGAGAAATTAGTGGAATTGGAACTCATGGCGAACCTCTCCCCCGCTACAGACTAATTAGATTGACCACCTTGGACCTAGACCCAAAAGGCTGTTGGTTCCTGCAAGCTCATTAGGCACTCCTCTCTCGGTCTAATTCATACCTTCACACGTAGTATTTCACACAACAGTATAATTTCCGATTGGTTTTACTCAGCATCTTGCGCCCATTACAAAAACCCCAATAGTCCATGGAGTTTACTGACTTGCATATGTATAAAAA
The DNA here is from genome assembly GCA_965223025.1 of Saprospiraceae bacterium. Taxonomy (GTDB): domain Bacteria; phylum Bacteroidota; class Bacteroidia; order Chitinophagales; family Saprospiraceae; genus JABDMH01. Next base: position 711,728 of record CBDCVP010000023.1, on the reverse strand, counting down.
ACGTAATGGCATACTTTATGCATGAGTTACATATGCAAACTAATATGCATGGGAATTTAAATAAGATTATTACCTTTGGCCTAATACGGCCGGCCCAAGATTTGAATCCTACAAAATAGTTACAGCATGTTGCGATACGGTACTGTCTTTCTACTAGCAGCACTCTTCACACTTTTTCTTACTACTACGGCATACAGATCAAACATTCCACTGGAGGCATTAACGGAATTGCCCGTGCCCTCACTGGATCAACGTTTCGGCTTCAACTTCAATGATTTTCATTGCATGGAAGGGGAGATTAAGCCAAACCAGTTTCTGGCAGATTTGCTACTGCCTCACCATGTCACCTATCAAACCATATCAGAATTGGCCGCAGCTGCGAAAGATGTCTTTGACGTACGCAATCTTCGAGCTGGAAAGAGATTTACAGTATTATCGTCAGACACCGGCCAACAGGCAGAGTATTTTATCTACGAACCCAATTTGCTAAGCTATGTGATTTATGACATTGGCGCAAAAAATGTGCGCATCGTCGAAAGAACCGTTGACCGAGTATTGACTTCTTCTACTGGGGTCATTGAGTCATCATTATGGCAGACGATGATCAGTCAGCATCTTGATTATGAGCTGGCTGCCAAAATGGAAGATGCTCTGGCATGGTCTGTTGACTTCTATCATATCCAAAAAGGCGATCATTTTAAAGCATACTATGAAGAGCTGTTTGTAGATGGTCAACGCGTCGGAGTCGGAGATCTATTTGCAGCCTACTTCCACAACTCCAACAATGATTACTACGCCATTAAATATGCCAATAACAAGTATCATGGTTTTTATGACTTAGAAGGCAGACCGATGAAGAAGGTGTTTTTAAAGTCCCCTGTCAAGTACTCTCGCATTTCTTCACGATACAATCCTCGGCGTTTCCATCCCGTGTTGAAGCGTGTGAGGGCACATCTGGGTACCGACTATGCCGCACCCTATGGAACTCCAATTTATGCAGTAGCCAACGGAGTGGTGACTAAGGCGAGCAGAACCAAGGGAAATGGCAACTATGTAAAAATCAGGCATGACAAAGTCTATGAAACCCAGTATCTCCATATGCGTCGCTTTGCCAAAGGCATTACTCCTGGTGTACAGGTCAAGCAGGGGCAAGTCATTGGATATGTCGGTTCAACAGGTCTTGCTACCGGCCCTCATGTATGTTTTCGATTTTGGAAACATGGAAGACAAGTCAATCATCTACGTCTGAATCTGCCGGAACCTGAACCCATGGCTGCTTCTGAGTTGCCTCAATTTTTTATCGTGAGGGATTCTATGAAGGCTGTTTTAGACCAGATAGAGATGGCACACAGGGAACCTGCCTAAGGCCACAAGTCACACCTGAGATTGCTGAACCAACTTTTCTCCAGACCTCAATGTCTTGATTTCGAGAATAGTTGCAGGTATCTAGCACCAAAAGTTCATCTCGTGATCCTTCAAGCAGGATCTGTCGGATACATTGTCATTTTGTCGACCGAATTTTGTTTTTTTGAGCCTATGTTTTGGGATCAAAAGACGATCAATTGCCGGGGCCATCTACTAGACATATCCACACCGATCGTCATGGGTATTTTAAATGTAACGCCCGACTCGTTTTATGATGGAGGAGCTCACTACTCATCATCCACTGCAGATCAGCACGTAGAAGAGATGATCGATCAAGGAGCTGCCATCATCGATGTGGGAGGCATGTCTACTCGTCCTGGATCAATCACAGTAGATCCTGATGAAGAGTTGCGAAGAGTGTTGCCTGTGGTAAAGAGAATCACAAAGCTTTATCCGAGCATAGTAGTCTCCATTGATACCGTGCATCATCAGGTTGCCCATGCCTGTCTGAGCGAAGGTGCCCATATGATCAACGATGTTTCTGCAGGATCCATGGACCAGAAACTACTCCCCACAGTGGCAGCATACAAAGCTCCCTACGTACTAATGCACATGCAGGGTGTCCCGGAAACCATGCAGAGCCATCCATCTTACGATGATGAGCTGGTCGAACTGATAGACTTCTTCGCAAGCATGATTGAAAAAATCATGAAAATGGGAATTTATGATATCATCATTGATCCAGGTTTCGGTTTTGGCAAGACTCTTACTCAAAACTATAGTCTTCTATCTAACCTGCATGTGTTTAAACTGCTGGATCGACCCATCCTAGTAGGTCTATCGCGTAAGGGAATGATACAAGAGGTCGTAGGCAAACCAGCCAAGGATTGTCTCAATGGCACTACGGCCCTCCATATGGTGGCACTCGAACAAGGTGCCAAGATATTAAGAGCACATGATGTGTCCGCTGCCATTGAGTGCATCAGCCTTCACCAAAACATCTCTAATCAGCGGAGGAAGTGAAGAATGTCGACCAGAGGTGCCGTCACATCCCAACCACATAGCGATGGTTATAGGATCCCATGTACAATATCGGGTTAATATGCCGTTAAAAATAGGCATAACAATCTGAGAGACACATACTTATTTTACCTTTGCGACGACAAGAATAAGTGCATGCTAGAGCAGGATACCAGATCTTTGTCTAACAAGATCCTTCGCGGGGTCCTGTATCTGGTATTATTCTTATTTCTTATATCTCTTGTGCTGACTTTGCTGATTCAGATTCCCTATGTCCAGAATCTTGCTGTAAACAGGATTGGCCAAAAAATATCACGGGACCTCGGCACATATGTAGGTATCGATCACATTCACCTGAATTTCTTCGACGATTTACTGGTAGATAATCTCCTGATAAAGGATGAATATGGTGATACTCTGCTGTATAGCCAACGAGCTTACTTTGACATCGATAGACCAATGAGCGGTCTGTTACAGAATCGCCTGGTCTTCCAAGAGATAGATTTACAAAACAGTAAGTGCTTTTTAAAGACCGATTCCAATGGATTGACGAACTATCAGTTTCTACTGGATTATCTGAAGCAGAATTCTGCCGACGACCAGCCATATATTCCTCAGCCAGTACAGGAACCCCTCCGCCTGATTTTTAACCCTGCCAGGATCTCGCTTGACCACATAGTTTTTGAGCACGAGAATGATTTAAAGGGAAGAAACTCCTTTCTTTCCTTGCCCTTCGCCAGTGCCCAACTAGAAAAAATTCAAACCGATGACCCCCTCCATTTCCGAGATGTGAATTTTGTAAACCCCACTTTCACTCTTGAGAAATTTCCTGTACTTCAGAAAAAATCGGCACCATCGCAAATCGAAGCCAGTCCTACTGAGCATGTCGGAAGTCAAAGTCGGCCGTCTAAACCACTATCTTTTACCATAGACTTTTTTGAGGTGACCAACGGCCAGGCAAGGGTCATAGATCGCAACAAACCTTTGAAGGAAACGATGCCCTCAGTAATTGATTGGAGAGATGCATCAGCATCTGATATCCAATGTCAGATCAAACAATTTGATTGGTATAAGAATGCCGGTTATTTTGAGATTGACCACTTAGAATTAAAAACCACTGAAGGATTTGAAATCAAAGATCTTACTTCTCGCGAAGTTGAGATCGACTCACAAATCCTTCACTTTCATGGCCTTCAGCTGGAAACACCCCATTCCATCCTGCAAGACGATATCAAATTCTCCTTCAGGGACTTCAGTGATTTCTCGAATTTCGAAAATAAAGTCGTCATTGATATTGCACTAAAGAATAGCCACATATCCCTGGTGGATATCTTACATTTCTCGAACAAGTTGAACCAAAATGAATTCTTCCTTCTCAATGGGGGCAAACAGATCGACGTCGATGGTCAAATACGGGGACCAGTTAATAATCTTAGGGGAAATAATCTACATCTAAGACTGGCTGACAAGGGAGTAATGCACGGTAATTTTCACCTGTCAAATCTTACTAAAAAAGGTGAGGAAGAGCTACACCTCAATCTGGATTCCGCTCACGTTGATATTGTGACTTTAAGACAATTGATTCCAAATTTTAACCCCCCTGAAAACTATGATAAACTTGGCACGCTACATTTCACGGGAAGTTTTGATGGTCTATTCAATGATTTTCGTGCTTCCGGGGATTTGAGTACCGCCCTTGGCCGGCTTAAATCAAATATGCGGCTTACTATGGATAATACGGGCATTAGGAATGCATCCTATCAAGGTAAGCTCCAATTAATAGATTTTGATTTAGCTCAATGGACTGGTTCAGATCTCTATGGTCCTGCTTCATTTACTGCAGAAGTGAAGAACGGACAGAATCTCAGCATCGAAAATGCCTATGCGAATTTGTACGCCAAACTGGATACCTTTTACTACAAGGGTTACAAGTATCAAAATGCCATTTTCCAGGGCGAACTGAATCGAAGCTTTTTTAATGGTCAATTTTACATCAATGATCCGAATGCCTCATTAGACTTTAGTGGCAATGTCGATTTCTTTGACAGCATACCCGCTCTTGACTTTGTTGCAAACATCAGACATATAGATTTTCAAAAACTAAACATTAGTCCTAATCCACTTATAGCATCCGGAGATATAGATTTTAATTTTGATTTTCATGATTTGTATAATCTTGACGGTATCGCAAGGGGATATAATGTGACCATCATTGATGACACCACTACTCACATCCTGGACACAGTGGAAATTGAGTCCATTTTAAGCAATGGCAACCACAAAGTTTTGGACATCACATCGGGCATACTCAACTTTCACCTAGAAGGTCATTTCGATCTTGAAAGACTACCGACCACCATCGAATCATTGATACAACAAAAACACCCAAGATTCTCTCAGAGACTCAAATTTTATAGAGAAATACCAGACAGTCTTATAAGCAGCAATGACTTTAGGTTCACCGGTACTCTAGATGACTCTAAAGGACTTCAAAAATTATTTAACAGGTCCCTTGGTGATTTTAAGGAAATTGCCCTATCTGGGCATTTTAAAAACGATCGCGCAAGTCACTTTAATTACCAAGTCTCTTTAGAAGCCCCAATCCTGCAGATATCAAAGAATCAATTTGATAATCTTCAATTGCAAATGGAAGGGCAAAATGAAAATAGTTTTTGGCACATGGAAGCGGCACAGCTTTCGCTAGGTAAAAAATTGATAAGACCACTCCTATTTGAGAGCACTATGGTTAGTGATAGCCTCAGTTTTGTCATCCAGACAGAAAATGCCGCCAATGTCCTTCACAAAGTTGACCTAGCGGGATTACTATATCTCAACGATAGTCTGTTTCAATTTGACCTGGCTAACACCTCATTTGAAATGCTTAACGAGCCCTGGCAAATTGTACCTAATAACTACCTGCAGTTAAGCGACCATTTCGTACGAACCCAAAATATGGTATTCCTGTCGGATGACAGCTATCTGCGAATCACCAGTCCGGGTGATAATAGCCTATCGTTGGAAGCAGAAAAAATCGACATCTCATTTTTAGATGACTTTCTTAAAAAAGATCAGTTGAAATTCAAAGGTGATCTCTACTCCACACTAAGACTAGAGAATATTTTTTCTAAAAGTCAACTGGACTTGTCAATGAATATTGACTCCATTGAAGTCAATGGCGACTCATACGGAAACCTGACGGCGGGTGTGGTTATGGACAATATTGATCAACCGGGAGAGTTGCAGGTAAACATATTGGATCTCAACAAGTCGTTTAATGCTACCGGTTCCTTTTTTATTCCCCTGAGTAAGAAAATGAAGGGGCAAGAGCCCAATTATCGTTTTGAAGTCGACATCAATAATTACCCACTAAAAATCAGTGAGTATTTCATTGGACACTCCATCAGCGAAACGAGCGGTACTGTCAATGGTACCGTAGCTCTGTTTCGAGAAGATAAGCGTCCTGCAATCTACGGTGCCGTTGTACTAGACGGCAGTCTCAAAATAGATTATCTGGGCACGACCTATACCATGCAACACCAGACGATTGACATCAATCCAACACTTTTTGATTTTAGCCAAGCTGTTTTTACCGATAAATTTGGCAATACAGCGGAGATCGAGGGGGGCATCACGCACAATTATTTTAAGAAATTTGGTTTGGATGCCGTGATTGCTTCTCCTGATTTTCTATTTCTTGACACCGATACAAAAGACAATTCACTCTATTACGGTCATGGCATCGGCGATGGTAACATCCATTTCACGGGCAATTTCATGCGGACCAACATGCGCATTCGTGCCACTACTGGTGCTGGCACCAAGCTATTTATTCCTGTGGAAGATGATTACACTACCGGAGGGGATGCATTTATTAAATATGTATTTGAAGAGGACTCAGCCGCCACCCACCAAACTACAGTAGATTTGCGCGGCATCAATTTGGACATGCAGCTCAATATTACACCACAGGCTGAAGTCCAGATTATTTTCGACGAATTTTCTGGAGATATCATCAGGGGTACTGGAACCGGCACGCTGAGCATGACTATAGAGCGTGGTGGTAATTTTCAGATGACTGGAAAATATGTGATTGATCAGGGCCAGTATCTCTATACTTTGCTGGATTTCATTAATAAGCCTTTCTTGATCGAACGGGGTGGAGTGATCACATGGACTGGTGACCCACTGGCAGCAGATCTCAATATGAATGCTAAATACACGGGTCTCAAAGTCCCTCCTCGCAACTTAATCGCGGAATACCTGGAAAGTGGGATAAACACTTCGGCTGCAGATGTTGCAGATATCAGTACGCAAGTAGACCTTGTGCTCTCTCTTAAGGGCATTCTAAGCCAGCCGGAAATCGGATTTGATATTCAGTTTCCAGAGATCGATCCGGCACTCAAAAATTATACGGACAGTAAATTGAGAATCCTGAAAGAGGACATCAGTGAACTCAATCGTCAAGTATATGGATTATTGTTTTTTAATTCTTTTCTGCCGCCGTCTATCAATCTCGACTTGACGGCAACAACGGTAAATACGTTGAGCGAGTTTATCACTTCGCAATTATCCAACTATGTGGCGGCCTACATCACCCAGGGAGTGGAGGAAGTCGACTACATTTCGGGAGTAGATTTCTATTTTGACTATAATTTTTACAGGTCTGAAGACTTCATCCAGGGGCCGGAGACAGGAGTACGCACCGGATCAGAGTTTTCGCTCGCACCGAATATTCGATTTTTCGATGATCGCTTAGCTTTCAGTCCGGGAGCATCGATCATCGATGGCACTATTCTGCAGGGATCTACCTTCATCGGTAGCGATGTCAAGCTCGATTTTTTCCTTACTCAAGACAAACGTCTAAAATTAAGTCTGTTCTATAAAAGGTTTCCATCATTGGGTGGTAGTAGAAATAAAGTCGGCCTTGGATTTCGTTTTTCTAAGAGCTATGACTCTTTTGGGGAAATCTTTGGAAAACAACCGGATCCAGAAGCGGCACCATCTGAGACAAAGATGATCATCAAAGAGCAAGCCAATAAGTAGCTTCTAGTCCACCTCTATAGACTCTTTTGAACGCATCCGATCTGATCTCGACCTTAAGAGATGGTCTGCCAGGGTCAATGCAGCCATGGCCTCAACGATAGCCACAGCTCGAGGCACTACACAGGGATCATGACGTCCCTTACCTTCAATCTGTACAGCCTCTCCAGATGCATCAACCGATGTTTGGGATCGCATCAGGGTTGCTACTGGTTTAAATGCCACCCGAAAGTAAATGTCCATCCCGTTGGAAATACCTCCTTGAATACCTCCTGAGTGATTCGTCAACGTCACAATGCGACCTTCCTCGTTGCGGAATTCATCATTGTGTTGCGAACCCCGCATGGCTACTCCATCGAAACCCGATCCATATTCAAAACCCTTGCAAGCATTGATGCTCAACATGGCTTTTCCCAGATCAGCATGCAGTTTGTCAAATGCGGGAGCTCCCAATCCTAGTGGACAGCCCTTGACTACTCCCGTCACCACCCCACCAATGGTGTCACCCTCCTTACGTATTTCCTTAATATAGTCCTCCATCTGAGTGGCTATATCTTGATCAGGGCACCGCACTATATTCTTCTCGATGTCAGTCTCGATGACCTGATCAGGGGATTGCAGCGACCGAAGGTGACCGACCTGACTGACATAAGCAAATAGATGCATCCCTTCCATCTGTAAGAGTGCCTTGGCAATCGCCCCTGCTGCAACCCTGGCTGCCGTCTCGCGAGCTGAAGATCTGCCACCACCTCGATGGTCGCGATGACCAAATTTTCTCTGATAGGTAAAATCAGCATGTGATGGCCTAAATTTATCAGCGATATGGCTGTAGTCCTTGGACTTTTGATCTTCGTTGTAGATGATCATGGAAATGGGTGTGCCCGTAGTTTGACCTTCGAAAATACCTGATAAAACCTGTACGGTATCACTTTCCTTTCTTTGGGTGACAATAGAAGATTGACCGGGACGACGGCGATCCAGATCCCGCTGAATATCTGATACGGAAATCTTCAGCCCCGCAGGACAACCATCAATGGTCACACCAATGGCCTTACCATGGGATTCACCGTAGGTCATGATCTTAAAGATTTTGCCATATGTGTTGCCAGCCATCTCTAGAATAGTTTCTGCAAATAACGCCATAAATTTGGAGAGATGCGTAGAAGATGGTCGGTACTCGTGAGCCAACGGGACTCCATGATCGGTGTGATTTGGTGGCAGTATTAACCACGATTACGCTCACGGAAATCAGCACACCTTTCTAGAGCTGTGCAGACATAAGTCTGACTCTTGAGCGTCAAAAAGGGTAAGATGTGTAAAAGCATCCGTCATTGGGTCTCTGCTTGACCATGCTACAATGGGCGTATTAGAGAAAAAAAACACAGATTTGCTCCTAGGTGACCAGCTAAGACCACGGAGCAAGACAACTCGGCCATATCAAAACACCATCCGGTGATCTTCCTTATCACTTTAAAGGGTCGGATGATCCCGGATGACACTTGGACGGGACTTTATTAAATTTGTCTCCACACATCAATAAAATGCCGTCAATTTACCCAGAAGACCTTTACCAGCAACTTGAATTTGACAAGTTGCTGATCGATCTTCAGGCACGATGCATCAGTGAGCCGGCTAAGTCTCGTGCCATTTCGCTCCCGCTGCTTGATGATGTACAGATGATAGAGAGACGCCTACAAGAAACATCATCCTATGTCGAACTCTTGAGTTCGGGTAAGAAGTTGATACTACGACCATATCGATTGGAAAAAGATACTTATCGATGGCTTGAGATACAAGACAGCGTACTCACTCAAGAAAGCATCCTTGAGTTGCGCAACCAGATGAGTATGGTAGTGGCATGGTTTGCCGCTTTTGACGAAACACTAATCACAGCTCATCGCCCCGTCTTTGACCTTCTGAATGCTACTGAACCGCTGCCAGACCTGCTAGCAGCCATCACTCGAATATTGGACGATGAAGGTGAGGTTAAAGATGCTGCATCACCGGATCTCAAGCACATTCGAAAACAAATACAATCTCGATCTTCTGCACTGGAACATGCCTTCAACAAGTCACTGCTACATTACCGTCAGTTAGGGTATCTGGCAGACAATCTAGAATCTTATCGCAGTGGTCGACGGGTCATGGCTGTGCTAGCCGAGTACAAACGCAAGGTAAATGGCATCATACTGGATGAATCCTCATCAGGTAGGACAGTGTTCATTGAACCTCATGAGGCGACCGCACTTGACAATGAGATCATCGAGCTCAGGAATGAAGAGCGCAGAGAGATCCGCCGTATCCTCAAAGGCCTGACAAAAGAACTTAGCGAATACTTGCCTACGCTCAAATCGCATGTGAAGGTTATCACTGAGGTAGACCTTTTGTCTGCCAAAGCATCACAAGCAGCAGCACTCGATGCTCAGGCACCTCAATTACTCAATCAGTTGGGTTTTGACCTGAAGGAAGCCCGTCATCCCTTGCTTTTACTCAAACACCTCCAGCGTCCTGAGCAAGTCGTACCACTCGACCTCGCACTGGATGCAACAAAACACATCGTGGTGATCAGTGGACCAAATGCGGGTGGCAAAACGATTGCTCTTAAAACGGTGGGACTACTTTCCCTCATGCTCCAGTCTGGTCTGTTGATTCCTGCATCAATGGAATCCAGTATGGGTGTCTTTGAGCAATTTTTCGTCGATATTGGTGACCAACAATCGCTTGAGAACGACTTGAGCACCTACCATTCTCATCTCAATAACATGCGGGCATTCACAGATGGTGCCGATCAAAAATCGTTCTTTCTGATTGATGAGTTTGGTGCCGGTACCGAACCTTCCACAGGTGGAGCGATTGCAGAAGCCATTTTGGCTGATCTCCATAACAGTAAAGCGTATGGGGTCATCACAACGCACTATGGCAATCTCAAAATCTTTGCGTCAAATCATGTCGGTATTGACAATGCATCCATTACTTTTGACAAGATCATGCTACGTCCTACTTTCCGGTTACGCCAGGGTACACCCGGTAGTTCCTTTGCCTTCCAGATGGCTGAACGGAGTCGGCTGAGAAAATCGATTATTCAGGCTGCCAAAAAGAAAATGGGCAAGAAGGAAGGAAGATTGGAGCATCTCCTAACCTCACTGGAAAAAGATAAAAATGAACTCGAGAAAAAACTCAGGATCCTTAAAACCAAGGAAGCAGATCTCGACAGGCTGATAAAGTCCTATGACCGGATGCAACTAGATCTGGATGTCAAGAAAAAACGATTGAAACTCGAAGAAAAAACAAAAAAACTACAGGACGAAACTCGTGCCAATAAGCAATTAGAAAAGATCATCAGACAGATTCGAGAAAAAGAGAAATTAGGGGATGCCAAAGCCCTTTCTGCTTCTTTAAAAGAAAGTAAGAAAGCACTGGAACGCTCGGTAGTTGATCTCAAGGAAGAGATCAACCAGAGCAGACAAACTGCGCTACCACAGGATCCATTTAAAGTAGGTGATTTCGTGCGCATTCGGTCTGGGGATACCAATGGCATGATTGAAAGAATTGAGAAAGATCAAGTGATCATGATTGTGGGCAACCTTAAGCTTGCCGTGCCTATGAAGGACCTGGAGCATAGCCGAGCGCCAATCGACCTCAATCCCACCAAATCTGTCAAAACCCACATTTCCGCCATGCAGAATGTATATCACAAGCTCGATATCAGGGGTCTGCGACGTGCCGAAGCCCTAAAACGCATCGAAAATTTCATTGACAAAGCACTGGTGGCTAATCTAGGTACGGTGGAGATCATCCATGGAAAGGGCAATGGCACCTTGCGAACACTCGTAAAAGAAAAGTTAAAGGAGTACGATCCTTCTTTTGAAGCATACCATCCTGAGGCTAATCAAGGGGGTGAAGGTGTCACCTTGGTTCGATTACAAGGTTGATGTACATTGAGTGCACTACCGAAAGTGCCATCGTCATCCAATAAACGGATTTTGGATCAGATTCTCACTTTTCCGAGATCGGGCGATGTTTAAGTTGAGCAGGCATACACGTCACACCCGGCAAAGTGAAAGTTCGATTCGATCACAGCATTTTCATCTGAGTCTGAACCATGGACAGCATTTTCACCCACACTTTGGGCAAAGAGTGCCCTGATGGTGCCAGGCTTTGCTTCCTTGGGATTGGTGGCACCAATTAACTCCCTAAAATCTGCAACGGCATGGTCTTTTTCTAATATGGCTGCAACGATGGGACCGGATGACATGAACGCCACCAGCTCGGAATAGAACGGTCTTTCTTTGTGTACTGCATAAAATACACCCGCCTTATCGGCAGACAGCTGAGTGAGTTTCATGGCTACGATTTTAAAGCCGGCAGCAGTGATCTTCTCAAGTATCGATCCAATGTGACCCGCTCTGACGGCATCGGGCTTGATCATGGTAAAGGTTCTATTACCCATTTTGATGGTGAGTTATCTTGCGTAAATGAATCATTTTTTAGGACCGCAAAAGTAAGTAAAAGGAAGTAAGCCATAATACACGCACTTAAATAAATTTCTCACCTTCGATAAAAAATGACAATTTCGCTTTTCAATTCGAAAAAATGGAGGGCATCGAAGAGGTAAGTGCTGTACTATCAACACCCAAGAACATCCTTATCACAAGTCATAGGAATCCTGATGGTGATGCCATTGGATCATCCCTGGCCATGAGTCTTTGGCTCAAACGTAGGGGACACAGAGTCATGGTAGCCTTCCCATCCGATTATCCTCCCATATATAGTTGGATGCCCGGCGTTGAGGACGTGGAGATTTTCGATATTGATGCCGAGCCCATTGCCGCCTTTGTCGAGCACATTGAAGTCTCGATCATTCTCGATTACAATGCACTGGTACGCATCGACAAACTGGGAGCTCTTTTCGCCGATAAGCAAGTCTATACGATCTTGATCGATCACCATCTGTATCCCGAACCCATTGGGGACTTCGTGCTTTCTGACACTGCGGCCAGTTCCACCTGCGAACTCGTGTATCGGTTTTTCAAGGTAATGGATCCGGCAATGCCCTTGGATTTGGATCTTGCAGACTGCCTATATACTGGCATCCTGACCGACACAGGAGGATTTCAGTATAGTACCAGTCCGACCTTGTTTCGGTCAGTAGCAGAACTGCTGGAGGTAGGCATCGATGCAACGCAGGTCCATAATCTAGTATTCAATTCGTTGGAAGAAAAAAGTCTTCGATTGTTGGGTCATTGCCTCAGCAATAGGATGGAGATCCTGGATGGTTACAAGACAGGCATCATCTTTTTAAACAAGCATGACTTTACGGTATTTGACATTCAACGGGGTGACACCGAGGGCATTGTCAATCATCTCCTTAAGCTGAGGGATGTTCATATGGCCATCTTTATCCGGCAACAACCAACCATCATCAAGATTTCCTTTCGGTCGAAAGGTGATTTTTCCGTAGAAGAAATTGCTAAATCGTACTTCAATGGAGGTGGACACAGAAATGCAGCTGGAGGCTATACAAAGATGAGTCTCGCCGATACATTAGACTTAATCAAGTCGATACTACCTAAGTATAAAGAATCATTAAACAAACCAATTTCAGTATGAAAAAATTAAGCATAGGAATGCTCATGACAGCAAGCATGCTGTTATTAGTATGCTGCGCCACCGATGCAGAAAGAGAAATGTCTCGCAGGGGGTATGAATACGTTAGGCATGTGTCAGGTGGTGGTGACTTGGCCAAGCCTGGTGACTACGCATACTTCAACATCACCATGCGTCATAAAGATTCTGTGCTCAACACCAGCATTGGCTCACCGGATAGACCACGGATCAGGATTCCCAGTCCGGAAGAGTACAATGAGCAAACACCCGTTATTGTCGATGCTTTGGAGAATATGGCGATAGGTGATAGCGTCACACTTTTTTATCCTTTAGACTCACTAGAAAACGTCCCTCCTGCTTTTGCTGACATCGATGTGGTTGAGTACGACATTGCGTTGGTAGAGATCAAGGATGATGCCGCCTATGAGGAAGAAATGCAGGCCATGATGGAAGAGAGGGAGGCTGCTGCAAAATTACTGCAGGACCGACTGCCTGCCGTCAATGCCATGGCAGAAGAGACCTTAACTGCCTATAACAAGGGTGCACTTGACGTCACCAAGACCCCATCTGGATTGGAGTACATCATTCATGAGGAGGGATCCGGTGCTCGTCCGAGCAATGGAGATATGGTCAGCGTCCAATATCATGGCACATTCATGGACGGCAAGAAATTTGACTCATCTTTTGATTCAGGTCGAGCCTTCTCATTTCCCATAGGTCAACAGCGAGCCATAGCTGGCTGGGACGAAGGAATCGCCTATCTGAAGGAAGGTGCAAAAGCATCGTTGATCGTGCCGCCGGCCCTGGGATACGGCGAGACCGGCTACATGGACATTCCGGGAAATACCACCCTTTATTTCTACGTGGAACTGGAAAAAGTAAATTAGTATTTTATTAAACCAATTTAAATCATGACCATAGAACAACTACAGGACATGAAGGACCGGCTGGGTTCTCTTAGGAGGTATCTTTGACATTGATAACCGACTATTTAGCATTACGGAGAAAGAACAGCTCTCGCTAGATCCAAACTTCTGGAATGACTCCAAAAAAGCGGAAGCGATCTTAAAGGAGCTGGGGCTGCTGAAGCAATGGGTGTCAAATTATGATGATTTGGCAGCTATGGTTGAAGAAGTAGAGGTCTTGCTGGAGTTTCAAAAAGAGGGCGACGCCAGTGACGAGGAGGTGGATAAGACCTATCAAAAAGCCTTGGCCCGCCTGGAGGAAGTCGAGTTTAAGTCCACCCTTAATAAACCCGAAGACGAATTGGGTTGTATCCTGGAGATCAATGCTGGAGCCGGCGGTACCGAGAGCTGTGATTGGACAGAGATGCTCATGCGTATGTACCTGATGTGGGCTGAAAAGCAAGGACACAAAATATCTGAACTCAACCGTGTCGATGGAGATGTCGCCGGCCTTAAATCAGTGTCTCTGGAGATCATCGGTGACTATGCGTACGGGATGTTAAAGGGAGAAAATGGCGTGCACCGACTCGTACGTGTCAGTCCCTTCAATGCCCAGGGAAAAAGAATGACTTCCTTTTCATCGGTATTCGTCCATCCCATGGTCGACGATCGTATCGAGGTGGAGGTTAATCCTGCGGATCTGGAATGGGACACCTTTCGGGCCAGCGGAGCTGGTGGCCAGCATGTGAATAAAACAGAGTCAGCCGTGCGTGTCCGCCACCTCCCTACAGGTCTAGTGGTAGAATGTCAAGAGGAACGCTCACAGCACATGAACCGCGAAAAAGCCATCCAGATGCTCAAATCACGCATTTATGAGCTTGAGCTGCAAAAAAAACAAGCCGAAAAAGACAAGGTAGAAGCTACCAAGATGAAAAACGAATGGGGCTCTCAGATTAGAAGCTATGTGCTGGATGATCGCCGGGTCAAAGACCACCGCACCAACCACCAGACCAGCAATACAGACGCTGTGTTGAATGGCGAAATTGATGCGTTTCTTCAAGCATGGTTGATGCGCGCTGGAAGGCCAGACGGGGTCTAAATGACAGGATGAAGAATAGTATTTGCAAGCTAAATATGGTAGGTCTTACACTGTTGACGATACCTTATCACCCATGAAAATTCTGCTGATTCAGATCCGGCGCGATGCCAGCCTGTTGGCAGCCGAAAGAAGTCAGTTTGTATCCTGTTCTGGTCTTTCTGATGCGCATTTTACGACCTTGGATGTATTCCGGAAACCGGATTTCTCAGCCACGATTGTGGATGAGTACCAGATATTGATGATCGGCGGATTGTCTGATGATGCCAGCGATAAAATAGCTCTACCTCATTTCTTCGATCCTTTTCTCCATAATCTCAATGCAGTAATACGAAGAGCTATGGATAAAAAAATCCCTTCCCTGCTTTCCTGTGGAGGATTTATGCTCGCCTCTATGTTATTGGGAGCATCGGTCGTCATTGATCCCAACCAAGCTGAGCTGGGTGTCTACAAGATCAGGCTAACTAGCGAGGCAAAAAAAGATGTTTTGTTTGGCACTTTCCCCAATGAATTTGAAGCTGTCAGCGGTCATATTAAAAGCACGGTCGGACTTCCAGATACTTGCATCCACCTGGCACGATCAGAGATCTGCAAGGTACACGGCTTTAAAGTGGATCAAGCACCCTTTTATGCATTCCAATTTCATCCGGAAATTACCTGTGAAAACTTGGTGGCTCGCGTAGAAGCGTACAAGGATAAATACTTTGATTCTGAAGAAGGGTATCAGGCATTCATTAATATGTCGCACGATACCTCCGTGGCCAACAGCATCATAAGTAGATTTGTGAATTTGGTGAGAGAGGGAAAATTTATGGAGCACACTAAAGACAACCGCCAACAAAATAGCATCGATAAACAGTCTATCTGAAAGTCAGAGCTTCCCAAGAAATTTGATGAGTGGTCAGCATCCTAATTCACCAAGTAAATATTCTCTTACCATTTCTATCCATCTGCAGTTTATGTCACTCTCTTGCCTCTCTCATATTTTGTCAATGCAACAACACTGACAACCATTGCACAGAGCCCAACGACTTTCAAGATACTGCTCCAAAAATCAGTGAGCACGAATAAATGACGAAATAGGATAAAATCATGGTTGAGCACAAGCAGGCCTATGGCTAGCATCCCCCAATAGCTTCTAGCTGATGTCATTGATCTGAGTTTTTACATGATTAATATGTGTTAATACTTTCTGAATCTTTCTATGATTACGTCTGGTCATAAAAGGTATGTAGAAAAACCACACGGCGACCACATACACGGCTAAGGCACCATACCCCATCATCAAAGATCTGAGCGACTGCGAAGTGGGCTCATAGATATACAACGAGAATCCAACAGCCCATAAAGTAAATAGCCAGGCTTGCTGCTTGGATCGGCCGGCACAAGATTCGTTTTCTGCCACTTCGAGTGCCATCAAGTAATCTTTATTGGACAAGGTTTCCAGATAAGATAATCTGGTCCGCCCCCGTATTCTTTTATAAATGGAATAAAATGCCAGTCCCATAAAAAGGATTATTCCCGCGTAGGTAGACCACATCTTAATCGTGGCAAACCTAAGAATTAAAAAGAGCACCAATGAAATGCAAGAGAGCAGAATGATCACAAAAATACTACTGCGTTTCTGGGCTCGCTTATGGCCAGCCAGAAGGTCATCAATGGGTGGCACATCCTGCCTCTCCGACACTTGCCAACAAGATTTCAATTCACTAAAACTTTCCATTTTCCTTAAACTTCTTACATATTGCTTCTTTTATCCTATGCACCTTCACTCTGACATGGCCATGGGTTAGGCCGGTGATCTTAGCAATTCTCTCCTGGAGCACATCTTCCATATAAAGCGTAATAATGATTCTGTCAATTTCAGGTAGACTAGCAATCGTTTTTCTTAGGAAGGCCATTTTCTCATCTTGATCCCCTAGGCTTATTTCCTCACTCACAGCGAGTGTCATAGGCTGGACTTTCTCCATATCGGCTTTTCTACTTTCCTTTTCGATCAATCGCAGGCATTTGTTCGTCGCGATTCTGTATATCCATGTGCCAATGTCAGCTTCCTTCCTAAAGGAATTAATATTTTGCCAGACAGCGATGAAGGTCTCCTGTGTTAAGTCCTTGGCCTCCTCCGAATCATTGCAGAATCCAAGGCAAACGCGATATACTTTGCCGCTGAAGCGCTTGTATAAATCTGTAAAGTCCATCTATTCCTCAGCTGTACTGTCAAAAGTGGCAAAAGCTATGTCTAAATCCGAAATGCACTACAATCACTAGTACTTGTCTTATTCCATAACTTCTGTCCTTCATACATTTCTTTAGATACAAGATGCACCAAAATGTTACACATTCACTTTTCCTGCCTTAATAAAATTGAGTTCATTGACTCAGAGATGGGCCAAAATATTCACGGCAGACTGTAACGGCATCCTAAGTGGATGGACAATGCCTCAAAAACTGTGGTGATGTGATCCACCCGTTGGATGTGGATGGAGATGGACCTATGCACCAACATGTCTGTGAAAGGCAACCACGGTTGCTCCCGGCAATCACTGGTTACTTGCGGTGACTACTCGCGAGCAATCGTCCTCGGTCGACTTCAGCAATGATCTACTCGCTGGCCATAATAAACAGAGGTAACATTTCGAAATCCCGGTAAAAGGGATGTAAATGTTCGACATCGTAGTGCTTGTCGATATTGACAAACTTCTTTGTGCTGGTCACCACATCGATGGGTACATGGTCATACCGTCCATTTTTCAATACGACTAATCGTCCGTGAATACCTCTTAGTATCAGATCAAGGGCCATAGTACCATAGGCCATTGGTACGATTGAATCAATGGAATCAGGATCTCCACACCTGACCAGATAGCCCAATTTCTGGTTGATGGTATTTATAGTGTTTCCATGATTAAATTGGGAGGAAAGCTCCTTGAGTCTTGCCGATACTCGGTCACCGATACCTCCTAGTTTAGCATGACCATAGGCATCTTTTTCATCGTCGGAAAAATGCATCTCTCCACCTCTGAAGGATGCACCTTCAGAAACCAATACGATTGCATAATTACTTGGATTATCCATACGATCCTGCACCATTAGTTCGGTGAGATGCTCGATATCGAAGGGATGCTCCGGGATCACACAGCGATGTGCGGCTCCTGCCATCGTAGGCAACATTGCGGTGTAGCCGGCATAGCGACCGAAGACCTCAAGCACCATAAAACGCTCATGCGAGCCCGCAGAAGTACGCAAATTGTTGGTCATATTGATCGTCCTTGTGATGCAAGTACTAAAACCAATACAATAGTCGGTGCCAGGTACATCATTGTCCATTGTTTTAGGAATGGCATTTACGTCTACACCCTCCTTAAATAACCGTACGGCATAACTAAGGGTATCATCACCTCCTATCGCAATCAGGTAATCAATACCGATCCATTCTAGATTCTTAATGACCTCGGGTGTAAGGTCATTGAAATCATCTTGGAAAGAATCTCGTAGATGATCTGGCACTCGATCTTTTGCTACATGACTGGGACGTGTACGCGAACTGTGTAAGAAAGTACCGCCCGTCCTCGCGGCTCGATCCACTACTTGTCTGGTTAGCTCAATATAGTTATTGCTGTTATCGTGTTTCTCATCTCTGATCACATCCAAGATTCCACCCCAGCCTCTACGCAATCCGATCACCCGGTAGTTCTCACGAATAGCACGTACTGTCACGGCCCTGATGGCTGGATTTAGCCCCGGAACATCTCCTCCACCAGTCAAAATGCCAATGATGCCTTTAGTCTTTGAATTTGCCATTTTACTCAAATTTTTGTACTCTATCTAGGTAGATAATACATGATTCCTTATCTCCTGTAATTTAGCAAAAGGATCATCGATCTGTTAGTCTCGAATCGATTTCTGTTCATTATCGCAAGCGACCACTGAAGGGCAATTATTCCCCTAACGCGAAGTCACCTCTGCTGCAATCCATTCCTCATAGTCCCTGTTTGCCTCCACCGACATTCGCATGATACACGGTACATCGTAAGGATGAATTTCTTGCAGACGTTGGTGCACTTTAGGCCAGTGGGCATTGGTTGTTTTTAGTAATGAAACACATTCATTTTCTTCGGCCACACTGCCTTTCCACCAATACATCGATTCGATCGGAAAGACATTGGCACATGCGATCAGTCCTTCATCGATCAGTTGCCTTGAGATCTGATGAGCGGATGTCTCATCTGCGAAGGTCACATAAATCAGACTAAACGACATCCAAGCTTTCTTTTTGAGTCTAGAAGATTAAATGGAAAGTATTTCAGCCAAATCCATTAATTCCTTCTCTAGCTTCTTATGCTTTTTCACGGCGTCGGATAGCGATGTATACAAAACTTGATTGTTGTGAATACCACACATGACGTTGGACTTACCCTCGAGTAATCCCTTGACGGCGCCATAGCCCATCCTGCCCGCCAATAGACGATCCATAGCTGTGGGCGATCCACCTCTTTGTAGATGGCCAATCACTGCTACCTTGACCTCGTACCGAGTCAATTTCTTGGCGACTTTGTCAGCCACATCCTGACATGTACCATTCTCGTTTCCCTCCGCTACCACCACCAATCCAAATAGCTTCTTTCGCTTCACCATTTTGTGAAGCACATTCATCAATGTATCGACATCGGTGGTGCGCTCCGGAATCAATACACCTCCTGCCCCACTACCTATACCCGTGTATAATGCAATAGAACCGTTATGACGACCCATCACCTCGATAAAAAACAGTCGATTGTGTGAATCTGCCGTATCCCTGATCCGGTCAACTGCCTCCACAGCCGTATTGATGGCGGTATCGAAGCCAATGGTATAATCGGTTCCGTAAAGATCGTTGTCGATGGTACCCGGAACTCCCATGATAGGAATACCGAATTCCTTTTGGAATATGCGGGCTCCAGTTAGGGTACCATTTCCGCCGATCGCTACGATGGCATCTAGATCATGCGCAACGATGGTATCATAGGCAGCCTTTCTGCCTTCCTTGGTCATAAATCGTTTGCTCCTTGCCGTCTTGAGGATGGTGCCCCCCTTGTGCATGATGTTTGCAACGTCCCGGCTTTCCAACCGTTCTACTTCTCCATCAATCAGACCTCGATATCCCTGGTAGATCCCGTGGACATGTAGATCAAAATGTGCTCCCGTCCGTACCACAGCTCGAATGGCCGCGTTCATTCCTGGTGCGTCCCCACCAGAACACAATACACCAATGTGTCTAATCTCTGTACTCATATGCTCAATTTAACATTCAATATTTGATCTATTTCTACTCATCAACTGATCGTCTAGTTGGCCTGCAAATGATATTCGATCAAACCTTCTAAAGGACTTTTCACCACTTCACCCAGATAGAATCTGTTTCGCTCTAAACTTGCACGAAGCTCCTTGCGAAAGTTGTATGCTATGGATCCGGCAAAGTTAATCTTTTGTCCTTCTATTTGGTCTGAAAGATGACAACTGATAAAATCATCGAAACTGTCCCCAACCAATTTCTGGATTATCGAACTACTTCGGTGTTTCATCACCAGCTTGGCATGACTAGCAAGATATCGGTTGGGTTGTGGAGATTGCTGCAACCGAGCAAGAAATTCATAGCGCTCCAGGGGAAGAACTTCCCTGCAGCACCTAGCTATCTCCTCCGGCAGCAATCCGTAGTAATACGATTTGATAAGTCTCTTTCCGATATCTGTGCCACTGCCTTCATCACCAAGGGGGTAACCCAGGACAGCCGCCTGGTCAACGATCACCATCCCATCGTAGATACCAGCGTTACTCCCGGTGCCTAGAATGCAAATCACGCCAGGGTCATACTGGTAGGTAGCTCGTGCCGCTGCGAGAAGATCGGAGTGCAAATAAATATCTTGGATCGACATACAATCTCTAATCGAAGCGGCTATTCCTGCCCGTATGATGTCGCTACCTACTCCGGCTCCATAATAGTGGACGGTGAAAGGCCCGCGAACTGGTAACTGAGCACGAAGCTCATCGAGCATAGTAGTAAGTACCTCTTTACTCTGTACCACAGGATTATGTCCAGGCGTACGAATAAGCGTGGTTTGATTAGCGTCGCAAAATGCCCAATCTGCACTGGTAGCTCCGATGTCACCAATCAACAATTTTGCTCCCTGCATTGGATAAAAGTACGTGCTTTTATCCAAAATCCATCCTTCGTAATTCTCAGTGGAAAGAGCAAATCATGATTCCAACTGACCAGTATCATTTGATCCACAAATCAAAACGTTATCTTCTCTTATGGGAAGATTTGGATAAGAAGCATGATGAAAAATATCCTTGTTCCAACTGATTTTTCGATCTGTGCAGGTTATGCTGAAGATCTCGCGCTCCAACTAGCCGATAAATGTCAAGGTCACCTATCCTTCTTGCACAACACTCCACACATCCCCGATGGTTGGGCCGACTTAACGGCTAAGGAGCAAGATGCCTTGTATGCCGAGGATCCTACATTGCAGGTGCTGAAGGAATCGTGGGACAAAATCAATCGAGATGTTGCCCAAAATGGTCTTTCAGCCACCTTCCATCTCACTTCTGGTAGACTGTGGCAAAGTGTAAATCGGGTAGTACAGAATGCTCACATTGATCTGGTCGTGATGGGATCCCATGGCAGCAGTGGCAGTGAAGAATTATTTATCGGCTCAAACACACAAAAGGTTGTACGCAAGGCGCTATGTGATGTGTTGATCCTCAAGAGCCAGCTGAAATCTATCCGTTTTAAGAAAGTGGTTTTTGCCAGTGCCTTAAATCTAAGTGAGCGGCCAGTGTTTGCAAAACTCCTGGAGATCTTAAGACACCTTGACGCAGAGGAAATCCACATTCTATCTGTCAATACACCGGGCTTTTACTCACAACCATCTATCCTCATTCATGAAAGTCTCGAAGACTTCGCTGCCATGGCCACAGACTTCCACTGCCAAACTCATTTCATCAGCGATCTCACTGTGGAAGGTGGCATCCGGCATTTCAATGAAAAAATCAATGCAGACCTAATTACCATTTCTAACCATGAAAAAAGGCCCTTGAGAAGAATGCTCGTTGGAAGTAATGTAGAATTATTGGTAAATCATGCCAAAGCACCGGTTTTGGCCATAGATCTTCCGGTCGTTGCCACAAGTCTGCTCAGGTCCGATAAGAATAGCAACACAAATCAGAAAGGATGAAAAAGATACTTTTTGCCACCGATTTTTCCGACAGCGGTCACAATGCATTGCAATATGCGATCGAACTCACCAAAGGCTCAAACCTCAAGATTGACCTCATTCATGTGTTCGACATACCTGTGATTGTGGCAAGCAATCTCCCACAAGGTGCCATATCAAATATGATACACGAGAGAAAAAAATCTAGTGAAGAGAGTCTTCGAGATCTGCAAGAAAACATCCCTATAAGCCAACGTGGACAGCTCCATGCCATATACGGCCCTTATCCCGCATCAGAGATCAGCCATGTGGCCAAAGAAACCCACTCAGACCTCATCGTCATGGCCCTACGCCAGAAATATAGTTTTATAGATCGATTGATGGGGACCGTCACAGCCCAGACCATTGCACTATCTGAAACACCGGTGCTGGCCATTCCCAGCGGTGCGAAAATGGTGGGCATCCACAAAATATTGTTTCCTACTGTGATTTCTGTTGCCGGTGACCTTCCACCAGCCGAACTCAAAGCACTACAATGGCTCTACAATTTCTGGAGTCTTTTCAAATACCCATCCATCCATTTGCTGCACATTGAAAAAGACAGCAAAGGTGGTCATACGGAGATTACTTTCCGACATAAGCCTTTTTCGGAGACTAATTTCACCACTTCTCATGCGAAAACGCTGGAAGATGGCATTCACGAATTCGCAAAAAAAGAGCGCGCAGAATTGATTGCACTATACAAACCACATCGTAGTTTTTGGGAAAGACTCTATCATTCCAGTGTTACCAGAAAACTTTTGTTTCGCAGCAGAATACCACTATTAGTCTTCAGTTGAATGTTGCCACTATTCCAACCATATTTACGACCATTCGCTCATGTGTCAAATCAGCTGCATTCCGAGAATCCGCAGCTCTTGCAGATGAGACATCCCTCCTTATAAATCAAGCCATCCGGATCCTCACAACTGGGACATCTCTTCTTGACTACTTTTGTTCCATCTGGGATAAATCTTTTGAGCGCCCTCACTACCCCTTTGCGCCAAGAATTGATGCTTTCATCCGCGAGGTGCAATCCATTGACTAGATTCACTACGTAGTTTAGGGGCATACCATGTCTCAGTACTCCCGAGATCAATCGCGCATAGTTCCAGTATTCTTTATCGAAAGAACGAGATAGCCCCTCAATGGTCACTCTGTATCCATCTCGATCTAAGAACTGAAAGTCATACCGGTTGCTATTTGACTCTTCATCAAAGTCCTTCTTAACCCATCCACGGTTTACATATTCAGGCAGTCTAAACATATCTTCGGCTTTCCCGGTGAAAACCTCATAGGGCTTGCGATTGAGCAAACCTACCACGGCTATCCATTCCTCACTATTGTTCTTGAAGCGCAGTACCTCAGCTTCCAATACCTTTGGGCGCTTTGGAGCATCCGACTCCCTTAATTCATATGCTGTACCCGAATGCTCTTTCTTCGTTCCTTTGCGATCGCTGGCCAGCAGTACACCGTCCCGGGATCCTTCCCGATAGATCGTACATCCTTTGCAACCTGATGCCCAGGCAGTCTCATAAATCTCACGCACCATTTCTACACTGGTGCTGCTTGGGATGTTTACAGTAACGCTGATGGAATGATCGACCCATTTTTGGATGGCTCCCTGCATTTTTACTTTCTCCACCCAGTCAATATCATTGGCACATGCATTATGAAATGGTGACCCACTGATGATTTCCTTTAATCTATCATCATCCAGCTTCACGACTTCACCTACTTCGTATCCATTGACCACCAACCAATCCCGGAATTTATGATGGAAAACATGGTACTCCTCCCAGGCGTCGCCCATTTCATCGATAAAAGATACGGTCACTTCAGGATCACTTGGATTTACTTTTCTGCGTCTTTTGTAGCTCACCATAAATACGGGCTCTATGCCTGAGCTCGTCTGTGTCATCAAGCTGGTAGTGCCTGTCGGTGCAATGGTGAGCAGTGCGATATTTCTTCTCCCATATTTAACCATATCCCGG
Organism: Saprospiraceae bacterium; assembly: GCA_965223025.1. GTDB lineage: Bacteria > Bacteroidota > Bacteroidia > Chitinophagales > Saprospiraceae > JABDMH01. The sequence goes on along the minus strand of CBDCVP010000023.1, from coordinate 687,469 downwards.
TACAATGCAGGGTCGGCATCAGCCAGCCTTTGGACAAAGGGATTGGCAGATTCTCGAGCTGCGTCATAAATCGCAAAAGCACCGCGATCACGTGCCAAGTTTACCGAACTGCGATAGGCATTGATGGCCAAAGCCTTATGCACATCCACGGCAAAAGAGGTTGCAGCATTGGTGCCATATTGAAGTCCCAGAGCCGCCAGCATGTCACCTTCTGCAGTTATTCCAACACCTGTTCTGCGGCCTTCAATACATTTTTGCCTGATGTTTTGCCAGAGGGTCAACTCATTGTACTTGATGGAGTCGGGTTCTGGATCATGCTCAATCTTCTCAATGATCTTGTCGATCTTTTCTAATTCCAAATCAATGATATCATCCATCATGCGCTGGGCATACTGGGCATATTGGGCAAATTTCTCGAAATCAAATCTCGCATTTGGCGTGAATGGATCATCGACAAAACTGTACAAATTGATGGCTAGGAGCCGGCATGAATCATAGGGACACAAAGGAATCTCGCCACAAGGATTGGTACTTACAGTCTCATATCCAAGATCGGCGTAACAGTCCGGTATCGATTCACGGATGATGGTATCCCAGAACAGCACTCCAGGTTCGGCAGATCGCCATGCATTGTAGATGATCTTCTGCCACAGCTTATCGGCATCTATCTTCTTGGTGTACATAGGCTCATCCGTACCAATCGGAAACTGTTGGAGATATGCCTTCTTGTCTAGGGCCGCTTTCATGAAGGCATCATCGACCTTTATGGATACATTGGCACCGGTTACTTTACCCTGCTCGGTCTTGGCATCGATGAAATCCTCAGCATCTGGATGGCGCAAGGACACTGTCAACATCAGAGCACCCCTGCGACCTTCTTGTGCAACCTCTCTGGTACAATTAGAATAGCGCTCCATAAACGGTACGATGCCTGTAGAAGTCAAGGCGCTATTCAGTACCGGACTACCCTTTGGCCTAATGTGGGTGAGGTCATGTCCCACACCGCCTCTACGTTTCATCAGCTGTGCCTGCTCTTCATCCAAACGGATAATGCCGGCGTAAGAATCATGGCCATGACCAATCACAAAGCAATTGGACAAGGAAGAAATCTGCAAATTGTTACCGATACCCGACATTGGACCGCCTTGTGGCACCAAGTAGCGAAATCGGTCGAGCATATCAAAAATCTCCTCCTCCGACCAGGGATTGGGATACTTCTGTTCGATCCGATGAATCTCCCTTGCCAGTCGACGGTGCATCTGCTCGGGTGTGTCTTCGTAGATGTTCCCCTCTGTATCCTTCAGAGCGTACTTGTTAATCCACACATTGGCCGCAAGATCATCTCCGTTAAAATAGGCTGTTGCAGCCTTCAGCGCGTCGGCATGGCTGTAGCTCGCTGCCCTCTTCTTCTTGGCAGTCTCAGGTTCAATTAAAGTTCCGATACTCATACATTATAAACTTTGGGACACATGGAAAAAGACTGCAACTTTATATAAAAAAAAGTTACTATATGTTTTTTTGGGGACAAACTTCTCCACAGAGTGTTGGTAAAATTATTGACTTCTTTCAAATAATGCTTTTTTCAGGGCTAATCACCAACGGTCAATAAATATATAAATTTTTTACACTTGTATAGCTTTCATAACCAAAATATTAGAAAATTTATGTAGGAATCCACCAGGTGCCTGACGCAAGGACCTTTATGCTGCCCACATGGCCTCAAGTACATGGCTTCATCGGCCTTATTGAGTGTTGCCACCGTGCTTCGATGATGAACTTCCTACCACTAGATGGGAATGGCATGAAGGTGCCTCATCGGCAGGAGAGCTATGCGGCACCAGAGATTTTCTTGATTCTTTTCTATCTTGACATCCGACAAATGTTACCCTGTGAATAAGCACCTTTTTATTGCGGATCTGCAGCACCATTTTGAAGGTGACATTCTGCACGACGACGTGAGTTTAGGCCTATATGCCACCGATGCCAGTATGTACCAAATCAAGCCAGTCGCGGTATTGGTACCCAAGCATGCAGATGATGTAGTACTGGCTGTCAAGGTTGCCCATGACCATCAGATAGCCATTATAGCTAGAGGAGGTGGCACCGGTTTGGCGGGACAGACCATCGGGAAGGCCATCATTTTTGATTTTTCCAAGTACATGAATGCCCTGCTCCAACTGAATGTCCAGGAGAAATGGGCCATTGTCCAGCCCGGTCTGGTACGCGATAATCTAAATCAGTTACTGGCTCCACATGGATTGCACTTTGCACCAGATCCTGCTACCTCTAGTCGAGCCAATGTAGGTGGCATGATGGGTAATAATTCATCAGGCACCAAGAGTATATTATATGGAAAAACCATCGACCATGTATTGGAAGTGAAGGTATTGTTGAGCGATGGCACCGTGGTCCACTTCAAAGAAGAATCACCAGGGGGATACGAAGCCATCGCAGCCCAGAATGATCGTGAAGGTGCCATCTACCGGGGTGTGCAAAAGGTAATAAAATCCCATTCAGATGAAATAGAAAAGAGATTTCCCAAGGTGATGCGCCGAGTAGGCGGCTATAATCTGGACGAATTTATTTTGTCCGATCACTGGAATTTGAGCAAGCTGATCGTGGGCAGCGAGTGCACCTTAGCCATGATACTAGAGGCAAAGATCAACCTGGAACCACTACCCAAATATAAGGGTGTTTGCCTGGTGCACTTTACGGCGCTCAATGAAGCAATACGCGCAGTCCAGACGATGGTGAATTTCAGCCCGGCAGCGGTCGAAATCATCGACCACACCGTCATAGCACTCAGCAGAAAAAATCTGACCACGATGCGCAGTTGCCATGTGATCGAAGGGGATCCGGCAGCCATACTTATTGTAGAGTTTTATGGAGATTCCAGCGAGGAAGTGCTGGAAAAACCTCTCCCGATGATTGAGGAACTCAAGAAGAAGCAGCTGGGGTATGCCTACCCTATTTATCCTGAGGGAGTGTCCTACGAAGATGTCTGGACCATCCGTAAGAAAGGCCTGGGACTGATGCTGGGCATGAAAGGAACAAAAAAACCGGTAGCATTCATCGAAGATGCGGCCATTCCCCTGGATGTGCTGCCTGAATACATCGTAGAGGTGGCTGAAGTGTGCCGGAGAAATTCCACCGAGGTTGCCATGTATGCACATGCCAGTGTCGGTGTCATCCATGTGAGACCCATCCTGGACCTGCGACAGGCTGAAGACATTGAGCGATTTAAAAATATTGCAGAGGAAACCTTTCTTTTGGTCCAGAAATACAAAGGATCTTGGAGCGGTGAACATGGAGATGGCCTGGTCAGGAGTCCCTTTAACGAGCGATTTTTTGGACCTCAGATATATCAGGCATTCGAAGAAATCAAACATTTATTTGATCCTGCCGGCCTGATGAATCCTGGAAAGAAAATTCATGCTGTGCCCATCGACCAGAATTTGAGATATGGCACTGAATATCGGGACCAAGAGCTGGATACACTCTACCATTACCGTGAGGATGGGAGTTTTCAGGATGCGGTGCATATGTGCTCTGGCGTTGGAGAATGTCGAAAAACGGTTAGCGGCACTATGTGCCCCAGCTTCATGGCCACCCTTGACGAGACCCATTCGACCAGAGGTCGAGCCAACGCATTGCGTTTGGCAATGTCGGGACAGCTGAGACCTGGAGGCCTTAGCTCTAAAGGTGTGCAAGCAACGATGGATCTATGTCTTTCATGCAAAGCTTGTAAATCTGAGTGCCCGAGCAACGTCGACATGGCGAAGTTGAAAAGTGAAGTACGACAGATTAAATATGATCATGAAGGTACGTCGTTGCGCGAACGATTCATCAGGGACTCCAGTAGATTTGCACAGTTGTTTTCTGGTGCTATAGCCCCCCTAATTAATGTTATCCAGCGCAGTTATCTTTTCCGTGTTGTCCTTCAACGAATTGCCCGATTTGATAAGCGTCGTATATTGCCATCGTATGCCAGTACTAGATTCACAACATGGTTTTCGAAAAACTATCAACCACCAGTAGATCCGAAGACAACCGTTGTTCTTTTTGTAGATACGTACCTAAACCACCACGAGCCAAGTGTCGGAATATCCACCACAAAACTGCTGACTCAATGTGGCTATGCTATTGAACTGGCTGAAGTGGGATGTTGCCAACGACCAAAAATCTCGAACGGATTCTTACGAGATGCAAAAGCGCAGGGTACCACGATGGCACAAAAACTGGATCGCTTCATCAAAGAAGGCAAGAAAATACTCGTGTGCGAACCAAGCTGTGCATCGGCCCTCAGTCATGACCTACCAGATTTGATCGACGATCCGCTTCTGGCCAAATCCTTGGCATCGGCAGTGATGCCCGTTGCAGATTTCCTCCTATTGGAAATGCAGGATCATGTAGAGCTGCCTCTGGAAATTAAGTACGATCATATCCTAATGCACGGTCATTGTCATGAAAAATCTTTGTATGGTACGAAGCAAATCAAAGCACTGATACAGGCATGCGGTAGAGAAGTTGTGGAAATTGATTCGGGATGCTGTGGCATGGCAGGATCCTTTGGTTATGAAATGGAACACTACGATATTTCGAAAAAAGTCGGTGATCACCGTCTGTTTGGTGCAGTCAAGGACACATCAGAGGACACCTTCATCATTGCTAATGGATTCAGTTGTCGGCATCAATTATCACATTTTACAGACCGCAAAGCTCAGTACTGGACAGAAATTTTCTTTACAGACCACTAAAAGCTACCGATGACAACCTCGATCCTTGCTCTCCTGGCATTTCTTCCTATTCTGTTAGCCGCCATCTTATTGGTGGGTTTGCGTTGGCCGGCCAAAATTGCCATGCCAGTCGTATTACTGCTCACCATCGTACTTGGATATTTTGGTTGGGAATTATCCGCCATAGACATCTCGGCCAGTATCATTCAAGGCTTATTTATCACCTTCGATATTTTGTGGATCATCTTTGGCGCCATTTTGCTACTCAATGTACTTACCTATTCAGGAGCAGTCGGAGTCATTAGAGAAGGTTTTAGTAAAGTCAGTGAAGATCGTAGAATCCAGGTGGTATTGATCTGTTGGTTATTTGGCTCATTTATCGAAGGTGCTGCCGGATTTGGAACTCCTGCTGCTATTGTTGCTCCTCTGCTGGTCGCCATCGGCTTTCCGGCATTAGCAGCCGTCATGCTAGGCATGATGGTCCAGAGTACAGCCGTGACTTTTGGTGCGGTGGGGACACCAGTCTTGGTGGGTGTGAGAGGTGGGCTAGAGTCTGCAACCTTTGATGCATTTTTAACCTCCGCCGACCTCACGACGCTAGATTATCTGATGTTGGTCACCAAGGAAGTGGTCGTGTTTCATGCCATCGCTGGCACCTTGATGCCCCTACTTATGGTCAGCATGATGACCCGTTTCTTTGGGAAGAATCGATCATGGCGTGAGGGTCTGGATATCTTCCCCTTTCTCATCATCGGTGGTCTTGCTTTCACCGTACCGTACATGCTGATTGGATCCCTTCTAGGCCCAGAATTCCCATCATTGTTTGGGGCACTTTGTGGTCTGGCCATCGTGACATTTTTACTCAGTCGAGGGTTTTTCCGTCCACAGGAGATCTGGCAATTTGCTGCGGCAAAGACATGGCCTAAGAGCTGGTTTGGCAGCTTGACCATTGACCTTGAAAAACATAAACGCGAAGATGCACCATCCCTATGGAAAAGTTGGATACCCTACCTGCTGGTTGGACTTTTCCTGGTGCTGACCAGAATCCCGCAATTGCCACTAAAAGAATTTCTGCGTGGTATATCCTTCCAATGGAACAATATTTTTGACACAGCCATTTCAGCTTCGACCTCACCATTGTATCTTCCTGGCACCATTTTAGTGCTGGTTAGCATCATTACCTACTACTATCACCGAATGACACCACAGGGCTTCAAGGCAGCCGCCAAAACAAGTGGCGGTATGCTCCTAGGAGCAGGGTTCGTCCTTCTTTTTACCATTCCCATGGTCCGTATTTATATTAATTCTGGCCTAAATCCGCTGGGATACGAAAGTATGCCCGTTGCCATGGCTGAATGGGTTGCGATAAATGTAGGAGAGATTTATCCACTTTTCGCACCTTCCATTGGTGCGCTTGGGGCTTTCATTGCTGGTAGCAATACGGTCAGCAATCTGATGCTGAGTCTATTCCAATATGGAGTGGCAGAAAGATTGATGATGCCCACCAGCATCATCGTTGCCTTGCAAGCGGTGGGTGCAGCTGCTGGTAACATGATAGCCATCCACAATGTGGTTGCTGCCTCAGCCACAGTTGGATTATTGGGCAAGGAAGGCGCTGTGCTTAGCAAGACCATTATCCCTACCATTTACTATGTGCTGTGCGTGGGTATCCTGGGTTTGCTTGCCATCATCTTTTGATCGCAAATTGACCAACCTATGGCAATCAAAAACTAAGGTAGGGAGCTATTTTCTCAATAAAAAGACTATCGAATACTTTGATATCATACAGATCGGAAACGGATGTCAAGCCGCCGTGCTGATTTCGGTAATTAATAAGGATGGATGATTGCTTCCAGTCAATATATGGATGCGTCCTCAAAGAGTCCAGAGTGATTTTATTCATCATTATTTTTCTTGGTACTTCGCTCTGCTTTAGAAATGGCACTATGGCACGAAAAGTAGAATCAGGTAGACCATAAGTCTCGGCTATCTGAGAAATGGAGTAGAAGCCACCCAGGCTTTCTCTAAAATTCACGATTCGGGCAGCCAGCACGGGCCCAATTCCCCTAAGTGACTGCCACTGATAGACATTGGCACGATTAATATCTAATATAGGCTTGTCAGTCCCGGTTGGCTCCCTGGTAACATCCACTACTGGTTCTTCCACTAGATCCCCTGAATCGATCTTAACATATGCCCGGATGTTTCGAACAAGAGCTTCGTCGACTCCATAAATATACAACAGGTCTTCAGGTACTTTAAATCGTCCACCCTTTTTTCGATAACCCATGATTGCCGACACTGACAGCGGCGAAAACCCCAATGCTCTCAAGTCCTCAGACGATGCTTTATTGGGATTAAAAACACGGTAATGTATTTGAGACGGCTTTCGGTCATTACTCTTTCGAGTGGTTCCTCCCCTCGTCGTAAATACGATTTTTTCCTTGTGCATTTGAACCCAACTTGTGTCGATGCCAAATATTTTATGGACGTCCCCCAAACTGCTGAATACTCCAAGGGCCGATCGATAATTGACCCACCTCTCGGCGACAGACGGCTTGAGTCCATACAAAATCAAGCTGTCGGCACTGACCTTATTAGCATCAAATGTTGGCACCTCCAGCACGGACCTGAGATTGGATTTTAAAGAATGTTCGTAGGCAAGGACTTCCTTCTCAAACAGTGCTACATCGGTGGAAAAGACAGTCATATCTTTGAGATAGGAGAAGCTAAGATGCCAAATGACTACCACCGATAAAATGATCAGGATTGCACGACGCTCCCTTTTGGTAAAATATAGTAAATCGCTTTGTCTCATGGCGATGTTATTCTATGGTCTTTATATAAGCTCCCATCTCTCTCATATTATAGGTCTGGATACCGAGATCCTCCATCTCTCCTTCGAGCCTTTGAGCAAAGGCATACGGTAAAGTGCGATCCATCAAGACCATTCCAGCTTTATTGGCTATGACGACCGAAAAATCAGAGACATCCACAGGGGTTGTCAACCAGAGCAAGTCGACTTTTGGAAATGCATCTGTCATCCTAAATCCCACATCATCCACCAGACAGCAAGTCCAATCTCCTACCTTCAGAAAACCTCCTGCGGCGTATATCTTGCCACAGTCGGATAATTGGTCGATATCGGTGATTTGTCGTTGCATACGGTAATTGGACACATCAAATGGTACTGAGTCGCTCTCCGGCTGTTTGACAGCATAAACAGTACGCCCGATGAATAAATCAGCACACGGTCCCAACGACGAACTATAGACCACAAACTCCGATTCTGTTGCGAGCGTATACTTTTTAAAACCATTATAACTCTGAAATAAAACCACCACCCCCAGAGCGTAAAAAACATAGCTCCTTTTATGCTCAATCAGCAGAAGGGACACGAAAATAGCCAGTGCAAATAAGAAGGTCATTTGCAAGTAGTCAATCGAGACCCCTTCAATGCTGACTCCAGGAAAAGCCTGCACAAAATATATCCAGGTGTTTAGTGCCCCTGATGTACTATTCAATAGCGTAGCCAACATCCAACTCAACACTGGAATCCAATGAAAAGTAAAGAACATAAAACCCAATGTCAACATAGCAAAGGCCATTGGGATCGCGACCAGACTAGACAACCAAAAATAGATGGGAAAATGATGAAAGTAATAAATGGACAGTGGAAATGTGAATAGCTGAGCCGCAAACGACAACGATATCATCTGCCATATCTTATGCCACACAGGATGTTCGATGATCCACAGATGTTCAATCGGGCGTTGGCAAATCAAGATTCCCAACAAGGCCAGAAAAGACAACTGAAATCCCACATCACCCACACTGAAAGGATTGATCAACACCAGCCCGAAAGCTGCCAATGACAAGGAATTAATGGCATAATTAATTCGGAAAACAACCCTACTAAACTCGAACAAGCTAAACATAGTAGCTGCCCGAATGACGCTGGCACTACCACCCACCAGCATTGCGTACAACCATAGCAGCAGGATGATCACGGCTGAACAAAGCATGCCAGACATCCTTCTCTGCCCCTTAAAAGGGGAGAAGATAAAATTCAGCATCAGATAAATAATACCAAGATGCAGTCCCGACACAGCCAATATGTGCATGGTGCCTGCATCCACAAATGCCGCTTTCAGTTCACGCGGAAGTAAACTCTTATCTCCAAGCAAAAGGGCTTGACAGAGCGCCAAGTTGTCAGCAGAAATAATATGAGTACTCAGCAATCCACTAAAATATTCCTGACAATCACTTAATCCTTGTTTAAGTGAGAAATTTGGTTCCTTACCAAGTCGCAGATAGGAACCGTTTAAGAAGGCTTGGTGATAAATATTTTTGGAATGATAGTAGGTTCGAAAATCAAAGCCTCCTGGATTTTGCGGCCCATTGATATCGTAAATCGCTAATTTCGTATAAAGGAGATCGCCGACCCTTAATTCTGGAATCAGAGAGTCCGCAATGAATAGCAATAGATGGCCCTCAACATCTTCTCCATTGATATGACTCACAGATGCCATCACACGCTGCTTAACGATGTGATCAATTTCCAGGTAAATCCGATGATTACTCTGATCTTGCAGGGCATGAGAAAAGTGGTCTGAATTATGAGTCGGCAACTCGGACAAGTACCTGTACGCACCTAACCAAAATACCGCCATGATCAAGGAGAGTCCTGAGATGATCATCCAGCGGCGACCCCTTGCAAAATGATGGAGAAACATGGCAGACGCCATCGACAATAATGCAAAAATCAGGGCTAGTGAATCCGTTAGTAAATCACAATTCATCGCTGCGCAAACTCCAGAAATCAGCGATATACCGAGACGCAGGAAAGGATGCTTTCTCAAGAAGGAAACCATATCGGGAGTTGCTAGAGAAATTCAAAATAGAAAAAATTTCCAATAGCATTGTTAGAAAAACCTGCTGGACCATTACTCTTGGACTTCACAATCAGATTGTGGTGTCAATTTGCCCAGAAAATTCCTATTTTGGTGCATCATGAATTTCATCGTTGATCCACCTGGTATGCTGCTGAAAACAGGAGGTTACCGCATCGGTTTTTTGTACTGGAGGATGGTGCTAGGGATGGTGCTTGTTACTCCATTCTGCCTCTGGGGTCAAGCAAAGCTGATGATTAAGGACGTACAGGTCATTACGATGGAAAATGATCATGTGATGGAAGGATTTGATGTTTGGATTTCTGGAGGCCTTATTCAAAACATCTCGCCACATCAGAAGGATCATCCCGCTGGATATAAGCTCATCGATGGCTCCGGCAAGTACCTGCTACCGGCATATAGCGAAATGCATGCACATATTCCTGTAGCTGAAGGTGATGACGACACATTGGTGAAGGAAACACTATTTCTTTATCTGGCAAATGGCATAACTACGATAAGAGGTATGTTAGGCAATCCCTATCACCTTGCATTAAAAAAGCAGGTCGATGCGGATCTGTTTCCCAGTCCGAGGATCTATACCGCTAGTCCATCCCTTAATGGCAACACCATTCGAGATGAGGAAGAAGCCTTACAAAAGGTCTGCTCCTATTACCACGATGGATATGATTTTTTGAAGATTCATCCGGGAATCAAGAGATCAGTTTTTGATGCTGCTGTGCATGCGGCAGATAGTGTCGGCATCGATTTCTCCGGTCATGTGCCAGAAGATGTTGGCATTGAGCATGCGATTGCTGCAGGGTATGCGACGATTGACCATATGGACGGATACATCCAAGGATTAGTCGCTACTGAACAGCGGACTGATCCTGGATTCTTTGGCATCAACTTAGCTGACAAGGCAGCAGAGGGTAACATCGAAGTCCTGGTAGCGTTGACAAAAAAAGCAGGAATTTCGATCGTCCCCACACAGACCCTGATGACTCGCTGGCTCTCTCCCAAGTCGGCTGCAGCCATGAGTAATGAGCCGGAAATGATCTATGTGTCTCCTGCCTTAAGATATGAATGGAGGCAGCGTAAGGAGCAATTGATCAAACAGACAGATTATCCACTGGCATCGTACCATCGCTTTATAGCATTGCGACAGAAATATCTTCGCACATTCCTTGAAGCCGGCGTACCTATTTTATTAGGCTCTGACGCTCCGCAGGTCTTTAATGTGCCGGGGTTTTCTATCCATCACGAGATGAAGGCCATGGCAGATGCAGGTATATCCAAAATGGACATTCTAAAGGCAGCGACTGTCAACGTAGCCCATTTTTTTGAAGCCCCAAAAAGGGGTATGGTTAAGGTGGGCCACATGGCAGATCTGGTGCTTTTGGAAAAAAATCCTTTGGAAGATATTAGCCATACCAAAAGCGTTGCAGGGGTGATCTACCGAGGTCACTGGTTGTCGAAAAAAGAGATCGATCAAAAATTAGTAAGCATTGCCCACCGACATAAATCTAGATAATGCGTAGAAGAACATTTATTCAATCAAGTGCTTCTTTATCCGGAGCTTCATATTTGGGTTTTCCCCTAATCAGGGCCAAGGCTAAAAAATACCGTGTGGTTTTGATCGGCAGCGGGTGGTGGGGCATGAATATCCTCCGGGAAGCTGTCAAATCGGGAGGGACCGAGGTAGTTGGCCTATGTGATGTGGATCAAAGACAATTGGCAAAAGCCAGCGATGAGGTTGAGGGCTGGATCGGCAAGAAGGCAAAATGGTATACCGATTATCGTGATTGTTTGGAAAAAACAAAACCTGATATCGCTATTGTAGCCACTCCTGATCACTGGCATGCATTACCTACCATAGCAGCTACCGAAGCCGGTGCCCATGTTTATGTAGAAAAACCCATCAGCCATACCATACTTGAAGGGAGAGCCATGGTACAAGCCGCTCGACGCAATAAACGCGTGGTGCAGGTAGGTACTCATCGGCGTACATCTCCCCATCCTGTATCAGCCATGGAGTTTCTGCGCTCGGGAAAATTAGGAAGGATCAGCATGGTTAAATGTTTTGTAAACCGTGCTGGAAGTCCTGGTATTCCGACACCCAATGAGCGAATACCGGAAGGTCTCGACTGGGATGCATGGATAGGTCCTGCTCCCTATCGAGGGTATAATCCGAAGATTCACCCGAAAGGTTTTCGCCAATTCTTAGATTTTGCCAATGGCACTATCGGTGACTGGGGCATCCATTGGTTCGACCAGGTACTATGGTGGAGTGAGCAACAACACCCTACTAAAGTATACAGCAGTGGTGATCGCTATGTAAAAGCTGATAGTACAGATGCACCGGACACACAGCTTGCCATCTATGAATTCGAAGACTTCGCCATGACCTGGGAGCATAAACTCTGCGCTGAAAATGCTTATGAGAAGCATACAGTGGGATGCTATTTCTATGGTACAGAAGGCACCTTGCATCTGGGTTGGCGAGACGGATGGACCTTTTTTCCAAGTGCAAAGAGTGCGAAAGAAATTCATATGCCAGCGGTCTTGAACGAGCCTGACCAACAAAACATCAAGGAGTTGTGGGCCAACTTTGTCCATGCCATCGAAACTGACACCAAACCCATTTGCGATATTGAACGGGGCTATGTAGCCACCAATATGAGCCTATTGGCCATGATTTCGATGAAACTGGGCCGAAGCATAGCATGGGATGGAAAGTATATCCTAAATGATCCAGAAGCTGCTAAATTGCTTAGTAGACCTTACAGGGATCCGTGGCAATATCCGACTTAAAGAATAGCATCGAGATCTAGTTAAAACCTGCAAAAACCGTTAATTTTGGAGTGTATGAAGAAATGTATAATGATCCGAATATTCTTCGTTGTTGCAGCTGGTTTGATCTTCATGCAGTGTGCCAAGGATGAGGCTTACAAAGATGCTGTCGCCAATCCAGGTTTTCTACATCGAGCTCATCACACCCTGACAGACATCATCGTATACGATATATTTTCACCACCGGTGGCCAGTAGAAATTATGTCTATCCAAGCATCGCTGCCTATGAGACAGTGCGCAACGCCCATCCTTCGTATCAGACTTTAGCTGGACAATTGAGCGAGCTCAAACCTGTACCACTCCCTAGGGATTCCAGCCTTTGTGACTACAATATTGCAGCATTCCAAGCCTTTGCCATTGTTGGGAAAGCACTGATATTTTCCGAAGCTAAAATGAACGCATTCATCACCGAAGTTCATCAGGAGTATCGAGAAATGGGTGCACCCGCCAAGGTGCTTGCGGCCTCACTGGAATACGGTGAAGCAGTGGCAGACCACATCTTGGCATGGGCAGATACTGATCATTACAAGCAGACACGTACTTTCCCAAAATTTGACATTCGTCCGGAAGAAGGTCGCTGGCAACCGACTCCACCAGATTATATGGAAGGTATTGAACCCCACTGGCGAGAAATTCGCACTATGGTGATCGATTCTGCTACACAATTTACCCCACCATTACCTAGTCCCTACGACTTGACCGATGGGAGCCCATTTCACAAGGAAGTGATGGAAGTGTATGAAACCGTCAACAAACTAGATGATGAACAAACTGAAATAGCCAAATTCTGGGACTGTAACCCATACGTGTCCCACCACAAGGGTCATGTGATGTTTGCTACAAAGAAAATCACCCCCGGAGGCCATTGGATGGGCATTGCAGAACTGGCTGCCAAAAAGGACAGTGCAGACATGATGAAAAGTGCCGCCACCTACGCCTTGACATCGATCGCGTTGTTTGATGCTTTTATCAGTTGTTGGGATGAAAAATACCGCAGCAATCTCATACGCCCTGAAACAGTAATCAACAGGCACTTTGACGACGCATGGGTGCCCTTGCTGCAGACACCACCATTTCCTGAGTACACCAGTGGACATAGCGTCATCTCGGCAGCAGCTGCAGAGGCTCTCACCCAGATATACGGCGACAACTTCTCCTTTGATGATACCGTGGAACTGGCTTATGGCTTACCTGTACGCTCCTTTACATCCTTTCGCGCTGCATCTGAAGAAGCAGCCATCAGTCGTCTGTATGGTGGAATTCATTACATGCCGGCCATCGACAATGGGGTTGAGCAAGGCAGAAAACTCGGAAGGTTTATCAATAATTCTTTAATGCTTTGACAAGGGTTCACTTCACTTTTAAACCGGTAGTCTTGCACTCGCATCAATATCTCTTAGGTTACCTCTGATATCAATAAGATTCAGCGATCTCATACCTGCATTTGAATAGTGACTAATGAGCGGCTTTCGCAGGGTGGCAACAAAAGAAAATCAGACATCTCAGTGAAATCTTGGCAGCCACAGCCTACGACCTTTTAAACCCTCACCCAACCTACCAGTCAAAATATACGTGTACATTCACGAGACCATTAAATTTAGGTCTAAACTCAAGTTCGAACCATAAAAGCAGCAAAATGTCAGGTTTTTCAAATGTAGATTTGACACCATATCAAGGTCCTTGGACATCCATAGAAGCATCCCATCTCCTCAGGAGGACCACTTATGGGCCCACTAAAGATGAAATAGATCATGCCGTCCAGATAGGCTTAGCCAGCCTCATGGACGAACTTTTTTTTAAAGCACCCTTGCCCGAACCTCCCCTCAATTACAACTATCCCAATGACCCATTGGTGCCCTTGGGTGAATCATGGGTGGGCCACGCCTACACCAATTCTGATACGGCCAATCAACAACGGAATAGACGTCTGGCGTCACTATATGGCTGGACAATGAGTCTTGCGATTCATGAAGGCATATCTATTCGTGAGAAGTTGACGCTGTTCTGGCACAATCACTATGTAACTGCGGAGATTAGAGATGCCAATTTCGCCTACAACAATATCACCCTCTATCGTGAAAACTTTGCCGGAAATTTTCGGGCTTTGACCAAGGCTACCACCGTAGATCCAGCGATGCTGCGATACTTAAATGGTGTGCAAAATAGCAAGCAGCGACCCAACGAAAACTATGCCCGGGAACTATTGGAGCTCTTCACCATTGGTAAGGGGCCGCAGGTGGCGGAAGGTGATTATACCTTTTATACTGAACACGACGTGGCAGAGGCAGCAAAAGTACTTACCGGCTGGGTGGCAACAGGTTACCTAAGCAGGCGACAACCAGAAGTCGGTAGCCTTTTTGTACCCATGCGACACGATACGAGTACTAAGACCCTGAGTGAACGTTTTGGTCATGCTGAAATCACAAATATGGGTGACCAGGAATATGAGCACCTCATTGACATCATCTTTCAACAAGATGAGGTAGCCAATTTCATTGCCCGAAAGATATATCGCTGGTTTGTCTACTATGAAATTGATGACCAAATCGAGGCAAACATCATTGCGCCCATGGCTCAGATCTTGCGCGATAATGACTATGAAATGGAGCCCATGATTCGTGCCTTACTCACCAGTCAACATTTCTACGATGCCTATGCTATGGGTGCCATGATCAAAAACCCCATCGATTTTGTCGTCGGACTTATCAAAGTCTTAGACGTTGATACGGGTGATGATTACGTGGTGAACTACAATCTATGGCGAAGATTCTACGGATTCACTGAGTTACTGCAAATGGAATATTTTAATGCTCCCAACGTAGCAGGATGGAAAGCCTATTATCAGGAACCTTTGTTCTACCGTACCTGGATCAATGCCAGCACCATCAGCTCCCGTTTCCTCTTCGCCTCCCTGCTGGTCAATGGTGTCAGAGTAAATCGAATACGACTCGAGGCAGACTTACTATCTCTTATTGAAGGCATTGAAAATCAACACGATCCGAATCTCCTCATTGATCAACTCAGTGAGCTGGTCTTTCCAAATTCTATCATTCAAAGTCAAAAAGAGTATATAAAGTCTCTGCTGATTCCCGGCCTTCCTGACTACGAGTGGACTGTAGAATACGACCTCTACAAATCCAACCCAGACGATGAAGAGCTCGGAAATGCCATTGCGGCCAGACTGAAGACCATGTTTGTTGGATTGCTCAGTTTACCAGAATTCCAGCTTATTTAGATCCCTCCAAAACATCTCAGAAGAATAATTCGACATCATGAAAAGAAGAGAATTTTTACGCTCAAGTTCAGTAATATCACTGCCGATTGTTTTAGCGGGTAGCAACGTAGGAGTTTTGGCCGATACAGGGCTGGGGCATATGCTATCAGGTGACACAGACCGGATCTTCGTCTTAATCCAGCAAAATGGCGGCAATGATGGCCTGAATATGATCATTCCAATCGATCAATACAGTACCCTAAGTAACTTGCGCAGCAACATCCTAGTAGGGGAAAACGAAATTCTCTCCCTGACCCCCGAGACAGGCTTGCATCCTGTGATGAATGGCCTAAAAACCCTGTATGATGAAGGCGCACTCAGCGTAATCCAGAATGTGGGCTACCCAAACCAAAATCGCAGCCATTTTCGCTCCACAGATATCTGGGATACCGGATCCATGGCAGCTGAAGTACTCAGTAATGGATGGATAGGACGATATCTCGATACTTTACATCCCGGTTTTCCAGAAGGATATCCAAATAGTGAAAACCCTCACCCAATAGCCATTACCCTTGGGCCGAGCGTTTCTGAAACCTGTCAAGGCATCGCCGCCAACTTCTCTCTTGCTATAAATGATCCCACTGAGTTAGCCAAAATTCCCGGAACTGAAGGTGGCGAACTGCCAGATTTACCCTACGGTGATGAATTGTCCTTTGTACGGCAGATTGTCGCTCAGACCAATATCTACTCAGAGATACTGAGCACAGCTGCCGAAGCTGGGACTAATCTGTCCAAAATGTATCCAGAGCCCGGTCAAAACAACCTGGCTGACCAATTGAAAACGGTCGCACAATTGATTTCAGGAGGCCTCCAAACCCGGGTCTATGTAGTCAACATCAATGGCTTTGACACCCATGCGGATCAGGTGGTACAAAGCGATACCTCCAATGGCACTCATGCACAGTTGTTACTACGGCTCTCCCAGGCCATCCATGCTTTTATGGATGATCTGCGGTTACAAGGACTGGACAAAAGGGTGATTGGAGCTACTCGTTCTGAATTTGGACGTCAGATCATTTCCAATGGAAGTTTGGGTACTGATCATGGCGATGCTGCACCACTGCTTGTTTTTGGGAGCTGCGTAACTGGTCAGATCATCGGTGACAATCCACAGATCCCAGACGCTCCAGAGCCAAGAAGTGGTGTGGAGGCAACCGTTGACTTTAAGAACATTTTTGGCAGTATCCTCATGGATTGGTTCGGTGCACCCGCGGATGAGGTCTCAGCGTTGTTCTCACATGGCTTTGAACACATACCATTTATTGACCCGTGTAATGCCGTTACCTCCAGTCATCTGGAAATCCAGGAGTCGTACTATGTAAAAACCTATCCGAATCCATTTTTTGATGAACTCACTGCCAAATTCAGCACACCGGGAGAAGAAATCCGAATGAGTTTGATCAACGATACAGGACAACAAATCATCCATTTTGGCACTGATTACTACCGTGCTGGTACTCACCAGGTGAATCACCAGATACCAGAGCTGCCTGCTGGAAATTATTATTATCGGCTTCAGGGAAAACAGGTGGATAAAACAATTCCCCTGGTGCACTTCTAACCAAGGAAATATTCAGTCTTCAATCCTTATACTTATTCCCCTCGTTTGTAGGAAATCCCATTCGCATACATCTGATAGGTATAATCTGGCCTCAGACCGGTAGACTGGGCACTGATGTCCGATACAGTAAAAGTACGGCCACTCCTACGGTAGGAAATGTCGATATGTGATTGTTTTTCGAGATCGCCAATAATTCCTGCAAGATCCTGATCCAAATTCACCTCGACAACTACCCGGCCATTTCGATCCGATCCAGGTCCTGGAATGAATGTATTCTGGTATTTCTCGCTCAGAATATCGATCAAATCTATGACTCTCAGGAAATTTTTAGGCTCTTCCCTGATCACCGGAGGAGGCACTGGTTCTGGTACAAACTCAATATGTACCATAGAATCACCATCAAAGGTCACTCTGTCACCAGGATTCATCACGGCAGGCTCGAAGGCACCGGTATTAGATCTAAACCGTACCTGACCTTCGATGTTCTCAGCTTGGGAGGAATCACCCCTTGCCATATATGAAAACACGGTGCCCAGCACATCGATGGATGTGAGTTTCGATACGACCGAAAAGGGCTTGGCTGTATCGCTGACCACATCAAAGGTGCCCTCTCCTTCTAAGAAGACTTCTCTTTGGTCATCCTTTACAAATTGTTCTTCTCTTAGGTATCTGAGTACTGTGCCACCCTCCAGGTCCGCCTTGGTACCATCTGGTAGCACGAGCGTGGATGCTACATCCGTCCGATAGGTGATGTAGTCGTCCCAATTTAGCCAGTGGTATAACGCAAAGCCGTTTAAAAGCAGTAAAACTGCTGCAGCAGCACGGGCAAGCCACCAAGAGATCCTGCGAGGAGTTCTCACTTGATTAGTACCGGCTGTGATCTTATCCCACGCATCGTCCAGATCGGCCTCACGATACTCACTAAGTTGGTCAGATGCCCTCCAAATCTTTTCAAAAAGGTCAAAATCTGCCTGGCCAAAGGAGGGATCATTCCTGATCTTCCTGTCCAGATTTTTACCGTCGGCAGTACCACCGTCGATAAAAAATTGCAAAATTTTGTCCTCTATCTTTTTCATTTATACCTTCAAACTACTGTTTATAAGACGTTTGAGATTTTCTAAACACTAGATTTTCCATTTTTCCATACTTCCATATCAAATCTTGTCCTGCAGTAAATCCTTCAATTGTAACAGTGCATTCTTCATATTATATTCTACTGTCCGCTTTGAAATCTTTAAGTAATCGGCAATTTCCTCGTAGGTCAAACCCTCCTGTTTGCTAAGTAGAAAGATCTCTTTTGTTTTAGGTTTGAGCTGATTTACGGCCCAGGCGATCTTTTCAGTGACCGCAAGACCCTCTACCACTTGTGCATCCTGATATTCGACCTTCTCTTTGTCATCGCCATATGACTCAGCATACTCCGATGCCACTTTCTGTGCGCGGTAATGGTCGATTAGCGTATTTCTGGCTGCTTGAAACAAGTAACTCTTAGGGGAGGTAGAAATCGAAATGTCGTTACGCTTTTCCCAAAGCTTGACGAAAGTCCGCTGTGCCACCTCTTGACTCAGATCCCAATCGTGAGTACGGCTGTGCAGGAAATTGCAGAGCAAATTATAGTGCTCCTTGAACAACTTCCGAAAAGCCCTTTGATCCAGCGCAACTTCAGACAAATCTGATCCTTCTTGAGTAATGTTCTGACCCGATGTCTTACATGCCATCAGTGCCAAATCACTACGATCTTTATTCACTTGCAAATTAAGCAAAATCAGAGGTAGCTTTAACCATATCTTCCCACTTATTTTGCTCAGTCTCAATATACTTAGCAGAAAGTAGGCCTTGATCCCGGTAGTAGCCAAATATGATATCTCTCACAGCGGATACTGTATGTGGCATGAAATAGAGCCGACCCGTCCGCCGGGCTACAAAGTCTGAGGGAAAGATCATCATCTCATGTGCGAGACAAAACTCCATTTCCGCTCGGATTAAAGCCTCCTCAGGATGGCCGTTGGATGATTTTGCTGTTTCCCTGATAATTTTATCGGCCGCTTTGCCATAGTTCTGTAGTAAGTACGTGGCGTAGACGCTGGGTAGGTCCAACCGCTTAACGGTAGACTCCAATGCTATGAGAAAACTCGCGACCTCTTTCTGATTGGTGAAGTATGGATCTGTCAATGGGATCTTATCCGTCCTACATTCCTGTAAAGGACCAGACCACCGTTTGGCTACCAGGTCTACGACCCGTTCGGCCATTTTGCGATATCCGGTCAGTTTGCCACCGGCAATCGAGATCAATCCATTTTTCGCGGTGAATATTTCGTCTTTGCGACTAATCTCCGATGCACTCTTTCCATCTTCGTAGATCAAAGGCCGGATCCCAGCCCAGCTTGAAAGAATGTCAGATCGATTAATCCCATATCCCGTAAAGGTTAGGTTAATGGTATTCAATAAATAATCAAGGTCTTCCTTGGTGACTCCCACATCATCGATATCTCCATCATAGTAGGTATCCGTGGTGCCAATGTAAATAACGTCCAGACGCGGAATGGCAAAAATCATTCGGTCATCCATCGGCACATCAAAATACAAGGAATACTGCAGCGGCAATCGCTGCCGATCGATCACGATGTGCACACCTTTGGTCAAATACAGACGTTTGCCTTTGACCGTATCGTTGAGAGATCTCAGATCATCTACCCATGGACCGGTTGCATTGACGATGTGCCTGGCCCGGATGCTCATCTCTTTTTCAGACAACAGATCTTGTCCATAGACACCCTCAAGTAGACCTTCCTTCTCAAGAAATCCTATGCAGGTGACATAATTGATCGGTAGCGCTCCATGCCTATGAGCTGCTTTAATCACCTCAATGGTCAGTCTCGCATCATCGGTGCGATATTCTGCATAGATACTTCCTCCCAGCAATTTTTCCGATGGCAGCAGGGGCTCCAAAGACAGGAGCTCATCCTTATCTAGCATCCTACGCCGATCGTCATCTTGCACTTCTGCCAGGTAGTCATAGATGTAGAGACCGATGCTGGTCATGGTTTTTCCAAGGGAGCCATCCTTGACCAAGGGTAGGATCATTTTTTCGGGTACTACCAAATGAGGTGCCAGCCGGTGCAGAATAGATCGCTCCTGACCAACCTCCTTGACTAAACCAAACTCAAACTGTTTGAGATAACGCAAACCTCCATGAATCAACTTTGTCGACTTGCCACTGGTACCCGACGCAAAATCACCTTTTTCTATCAGTGCTACCTTCATCCCCCTAGTGACGGCATCCAGCGCGATGCCAGCACCAGTGATGCCACCACCGATGATACAAAGGTCGAAAGTCTCATGCTGAAGCCTACGCAGCATTTCAGCCCTATGTCGCACTGAGAAAGTCATGACTCTATCCAGCCTTTGGACCGCTCAACTGCTCTTTTCCAACCTCTATACAATCTTTCTCTGATATCGTCAGACATCTCAGGCAAGAAGCGTCTATCAATCTTACGGACTTTACCTATGTCCTCCTCACTCCAATATCCCACAGCTAACCCTGCCAGGAAAGCAGCACCCATAGCCGTCGTTTCCGTCACTTGAGGCCTGATGACCTTGGCATTTAAGATATTGGCTTGAAATTGCATTAGATGGCCATTCGCCGTCGCACCCCCATCCACATTAAGCTCATCCAGATGAATGCCACTATCCTCCTGCATGGCTTCCAGAATATCTCGAGTTTGGTAGGCCAAAGATCGCAAAGTGGCCTGGGTCAACTCTGCTTTTCCGCTATCACGAGTCAGACCAAAGATGGCACCTCGTGCATACATATCCCAGTATGGTGCACCTAGCCCAGCGAATGCAGGCACCACATATACGTCGTGCTCAGCTGCTTGGTCCGCCAGTGCTTCTGAATCTGCAGCATGTTTGATCAGCTGCAGTCCATCTCTCAGCCACTGAATGGCTGCCCCAGCGATAAACACACTGCCCTCAAGCGCGTAATAAACCTTGTCATCCAACCCCCACGCGATCGTGGTCAACAAACCATTTTTTGACACGCAAGCCTTCTCCCCTGTCTGCATCAACAGAAAACAGCCCGTGCCATAGGTATTTTTAGCCATACCCGGCCACAGGCACTGTTGCCCAAAAAGTGCCGACTGCTGATCACCGGCCACACCACCTATGGGCACTTTGACTTCATCCATTTCAAAGTGGCCAAAGTCAAAGGAGGAAGGCTTTACTGCCGGCAGCATCGAAAGAGGGATGCGCAACTTATTCAAAATGCCCTCATCCCAGATCAACTCATGAATATTATACAACATGGTCCTGGAAGCATTCGAATAGTCAGTGACAAATTGATGGCCACTGCTTAGGTGCCATATCAGCCAGGTATCCATCGTACCCATGGCCAATTGTCCAGCCTCCGCTTTAGCACGGGCCCCTGGTATTTGGTCTAGAATCCACATGACCTTGGTGGCGGAAAAATAGGAATCCACCACCAGTCCGGTTTTACTTCTGATCTCCTCCTCCCATCCCTGGGCCTTAATCTGCTCGCAAATGGGAGCAGTACGCTTGTCTTGCCAAACGATGGCATTGTAAATGGGTTGCCCGGTGGATTTGTCCCAGACCACCGTAGTCTCCCGCTGATTGGTGATGCCTATAGCAGCTATAGCACGACCAGTTGCACCCACTTTCTGCAATGCTTGATCTATCATCTCTCGCTGGACCGCCAGAATCTCCATGGGATCATGTTCCACCCATCCCGGTCTGGGAAAAAGCTGAGTAAACTCCTGCTGGGCAATAGATGCAATCATTCCCTGCCGATCGATTAGCAATGCTCGACAGCTCGTTGTACCTTGATCGAGGGACAATATGTATTTATCTTTCATGAGCGATATCTATTAAAATCAAACTTACTTCTTTGATCTACTTTCTGTGATCGAAACATACGGTTCAGCCATGACCTCCGGGAGCACATCAACAATGCTCATATGGAATCAATCTTTACCCCATCACTCGTAAAAGCGACACTATGCCGGCAATCCCGAGACTAAATTCAAAAGGTAGTTCTATTCACAGGAATAGCATAAATATTTCCATATTTTTGGTGCAAACAATGAGAAGGTCATGAAGCGTAGATCATTTGTAAAGAATGCTGGATTTGCCGTAGGTGCCACGGCAGTGGCTGCATCAACGACCAACGGCGTAGGAGCCTCGACACTCTTTGCAAAGAAAAGAGTGGCATTGGTTGGTACAGGTGTGAGAGGCACCTCATTTTGGGGAAAGAACCTGGTAGATCGCTACAGCGACATCTTGGAATTTGTAGCTCTTTCTGATAAAAACAAGGGTCGACTTGCTTATGCTCAAGAGTATATGGGCGTGACCTGTCCGGTTTTTACCGATTTTGACCGCATGATGAGTGAAATAAAACCAGAAGTGCTGATTGTCACCACCATGGATAGTACCCACCATCAGTTTATCATCAAGGGCCTGAAGGCTGGAGTCCAAGTGATTACGGAAAAGCCATTGACCACTGATGAGACCAAATGTCAAGCCATCCTTGATGCAGAAAAAGCATCTGGCAAACAGATCATCGTGGGCTTCAACTACCGGTGGTCACCATATTGCACTAAAATCAAGCAAATTCTCGAAGATCAAACCGCAGGTAAGATCACATCTGTCGACTTTCACTGGTATCTCAACACCTATCACGGTGCATCTTATTTCCGGAGGTGGCATGGAGAGATGGATAAAGGTGGATCGCTGTGGGTGCATAAAGCGACACATCACTTCGATCTGCTTAACTGGTGGCTGGATTCTGATCCAATACAGGTATCGGCCTATGGTGCCCTAGAACACTATGGAAAAAATCATGCTTTCCGAGGGGCCAACTGCCGAAACTGTGCCTACACGGATCGATGCAAATTTCACTGGGACATCACCAAAAGTAAGCGAAACACAAGGCTATATACCGACAATGAGAAATACGATGGTTATATCAGGGACAACTGTCTCTGGCGTGAAGACATAGATATCTATGACAAGATGTCGGCTCAGATCATGTACGCCAATGGCGTCATTGTCAATTATTCACTCACTACGTACTCCCCCTATGAGGGATGGCGCATCGCATTCAATGGTATGGATGGTCGAGTGGAAGCGTGGGAGGACATTCCATGGCGCCAAAAGGAACAAATGGCCCAAGCAGAATTGCATGCAGCTGAAATGTCTCAGGCAAAGGATCAGAAGATGGAAGAATACGATGAAATCATGGTGATGAAAAACTGGAGCGACTATGAATTTGTCAAAGTGCAGCGCGCTGTCGGAGGCCATGGAGGAGGAGATGTGCGCCTACAGGACAAGATCTTCAGAGATCAGAATGCACCTGATCCTCACCATCATGCTGCTGGTAGCAGGGATGGGGCCATGTCCATCCTGATTGGCATTGCCGCCCGAAAAAGCATTGAAGAAAAAAGAGCTGTTCGCATCGAAGAATTGGTCGACATTAATCCAATGGCAACCAGACCTAGATATTTTAAAGGAGTTGCTTTTTAAAACGACTTGAGCAAGATGAAAACTTCAGATAAGTAGTTCTTCAAAGATTTGATCGAAGCAGAAAGATTTTCATACCAAAGTACTATGCTAATGATAAAATCCCTGATTTGTGGCATCGCCACCTGGAGCCTTTTTGTTGCTGTTGTCTCCGGGCAAGAGGAGATTGATCCGAAATTAACCGAAGTCTGGGAACCGGAGCCACCTGTGGTGACTCCCGGAGTCATGGGGTCCCCTCCATCTGATGCGATCATTTTATTTGACGGCAGCAGTTTAGAGGGTTGGGAGGCAGAAGATGGATCCCCAACCAAGTGGAAACTTGAGGATGGTGCGATGATTTCGCAAAAAGAAGCTGGCTATATAGTAAGCAAGCTGAAGCACGGCAGCATCCAGTTGCACATCGAATGGCGCACGCCATCTGAAGTAGTTGGAGAGGGCCAAGGCAGGGGAAATAGCGGTATTTTTCTCCAAGGCAAATACGAATTACAGGTGCTCGACAGCTACAACAATCGCACCTATTCCAATGGTCAGGCTGGATCGATTTACAAGCAGACCATGCCCATGGTGAATGCCTGCCGTGGCCCGGGGGAATGGCAGACATACGACATTATCTATCACGCACCTACCTTTACTAGTGGTCATGAGTTTGAAAAGCATCCTTACATCACGGTGCTCCACAATGGGGTCCTGATCCAGGATCATACCAAAATTCAGGGAACCACACCGTATAAAGGCCCACCCGTCGTAGATCAGCATTGGCAGGGTCCACTTAAACTGCAGGACCATGGCAATCCCGTCGAGTACCGCAACATCTGGATGCGTCCGTTATGAACGATTAAGGATCAGGTAAAATCCGGAACCCTCAAAATTGGCATGATCCTATCTCTCAACGCCACCCGTGATTGGTGACATCGCGTGGATCAAAGAAATTCTCCTGAGCGGTGATCTGCCCATCTGCATCGACGGTGAGCTTGTCAATGATGCGAAGGCGACAAGCAGGTGCAGCGATATCGCAGTAAAATTGCACCGTTACTGCCGATCCATCACGATTGACAAAAGAGTCCAGGAATGTAGTGCCAGCTACCAATTGTGGCAAGGGTGCCCACCAGGTTTCACGCAGCTTTTCCCGACCCTCAATAGGTATAGCCGATCCGCCGGGATTTAAAGGGGCCCTCAGACTGATGTTTTCGTGGTAGGGAATGGTATCAAAGTCCTTTGCATCCAGTCCGTCTACCACATACACTTTAGCAATCTCATGCAATTGGTCGATTCGTGTTTGTTGACTCATCTGATATATTTTGGTTTGAAAATGATTCTTCCTTAAGTTCAGATGTAAGATCAACATTCGATTGTAAAAATGCGTCAAGTCGCAGTGCTTGGTTTGGGGGCTGGTAGGAAGCATCTGTTCACCATATGATCCAAGGATTCAGCGCTTGGAGCATAGATGGATATGACCATTATCTGGGTCAGAGCACCCATCCATGCAACTACGATACCCGCAGATGCAACTAAAGTGCCCGAGGAATCACCAACTTTTTATTGAATTTGAGTAGATTATATAGTGCTGCAATGTTTACGGTGACATCTGAGTGTAGGATTCGAAGGTCTGCATAGCAGATCGAGTAAGAGCCGAACTCCATTGAAAGAGCATGTTAATGCGAGATAATATTTTCCACTGGGAGTTAATGCCTCCGCTTCCATCCACGAAAGAAATAGGATACCACACATTCATTTTGACTAGATTATTTACCATGACATCTGCAAGGAACATATGAAATAGCATCTGCTATCCAACCTTAATTGTGAATCATCACGAGCCACGTTAAGCGTACGCACCATCTTGATATGTTGGCTGCTCGTCAGTATAAATCCCCTGAGTGCTAGACCTTGGGATACCTTGAGCATCGATTCTTCCTGGCTCACAGATGATGATACTCGCATAATTCTCTCACCATACTTGGAAATGTTGGTTGATTCGAATGGCAGTCTCGGTTTCGAGGACGTCAGAGCCAGCCAGGAGAGATTTGTGGCCATTGATACCGGGCGTTTGTCAAGCTACAATCCGGAAACTAAGGCCTTTTGGCTACACTTGTTGATCTGTGGAGGATCGAGATATTCGAAGTGGTACTTGGGCCTGAAGCATCCGACCATTAGGCACTACCGGTCTATAGACGGTGGCGACTGGGATACTGGTCTGCATGGATATGCAACCGGCCGCAATGCCGTAGAGTGGTTGAAAATTTAAACCATTGTGAGGAGCCTCCTGATCCCCATTTTTCCCATTGAGATTTCACTCGAAAACGGTACTCACTTCCCCGTTGCAAATCTTCGACCACTTTTTCTGTCTTACCGGTTGTAGGGGAATACTTGAAATTTGGGGTCCCTGTACCATTCTTCAAATCTACAGTGAAGATGGTGTGCTCAACTGATCCCTGCCAGGATAATTGGGTCGACTCATCGGTAATGCTGCTTGCAGTCAAGCCACTTAATTTGGGGCAATTGCTCTGAGCCATGAGAGTTTGTGATAGGGTGAGAACAAGTAAAAAGATGAGGGAGATGAAAGTCAGGAACATTGTATCCCGTTTGGTCATTGATTAATCCATATTGCCTTCTAAGTCGATAGCTTTGTGATACTCGTACATTGATCAGGAAGAAATAGGAAGTGCGGGCGAGAGAGATAACTAACATAGAAGCAACTCCTTTTCTCGCCCAGTATTGTAACCTTGGCAACACATCATGCCGTTGGATCCAAATTCTCTAGCCATCTTGACTACACCATCAATCTTCAGACAAACCGGGGGGAAGTTAAAAGCATGGGATCTTCAGACCTTTACACATATGAAAAATCAGCAAATTATCGGCATGGGACCACCTGGTTCGCTACATTCCAAAGGATCACGATGCAACCAAAACACCAGAGAATGCAACCAGAATACCAGGATAATCCTTGACAAGGTACGATCTTGGCTAACATGCAGATTCTTCAAAAAGTCTGTCTCACGCCTTTGATCATTGCCATGGCAGGTCTACTGCTCGCTCAAGGCGTTGTTCGCTCTACATCTATTGAGGGCACCGTGCTAGATCCTAATCTGATGGGCATCACCGGTGTAACCATCATCCTCTTCAGCTCAGACAGTACCTTCCTCGATGGCACAGTCTCCGACACTGTGGGGCACTTTTCACTGGCTAGACATGAGGATGCGGTCAACATGGTATTCAGCTCTATCGAATTTCGCGACACAGCGTTGAGGCTTGACAAGCTCAGGCCAGGACCGCTGCAAATCCAGCTGAAAGCCAGTAGCCACACCCTTTCCGAGATCTCTGTCGTAGGTAAAAAACCATTGTTAGAACAGAAATCGGACAGATTGATCATGAATCTCAGCGCCAGTCATTCTACAGCGGGATCATCGGTGTTGCAATTACTGGGCCGGGTACCTGGCGTGGTGGTGGATCAGCAAAATGGTCAAATATCCCTGACCGGCAAAGCTGGTGTCTTAGTCATGATCAATAACAGGATAAGCCGGGTCCCAGCACAGATGTTGCTCAACCAACTCGAAGCGATGAAAGCAGAGAACGTCGATCGAATTGAAGTGATTCACCAACCACCGGCAAAGTATGAATCAAGTGGCAGTGGAGGAATCATTCACCTAGTTTTAAAAGACGATGATCGCAAAGGCATCAACGGAAATGCATCGGTCATGGCTGGCTATGGCCAGTTGAGCAAATTCGGTGGTAATTTTTTACTCAACTATCGCTTTGACAAGTTAAATCTTTACTCGGATTACGGATTCTCACTGAACGAAAATGATGAATTCACCTTTGATGGCCAACGAAAGTATGTCTATCAAGGAGTGAACTACTCATACAACAGTGAGACCGAATTCCCCTTTCAGCGAAAAAGAACCCACACTCTTCGACTAGGGTTGGACTGGGAGATCGACGATCAAAACACCTTTGGGTTTCTTGCCGGCATTGGTGATTTTTACCACCATGGAACACTCATCAGTCAATCTGTCAGTAAGATCGAAGGAATGGTTGATCATCAATTGGGATTCAAACTCCTGCCCTCTGTGATCAATAAGTATGTGTTTCTCAATGCCAATTTCTACCGGAGGATGGATCATAGCACCATTAATCTTGATGTGGATCATGCGCGGTACAATCTATCGAGTCCAGGCACTTTCCACCAGACCTTTGGTCATCGTCCGGGAGTCCCGTCGGATTTTCGAGTGGACCGAACCACTCCATTGACACTTTGGACGTTTAAGGCTGACTTTGCCCAGGAGTTACTCAATAAAGGAAAAATTGAGTATGGCGTAAAGGCGAGTTTGAGCGACCTTGACAATACTGCCATCATCGACGAAAAAGTGAACGACATCTGGCAAGAAAACACCTTATTTAGTCAACGCAACGAGATCTCCGAAAACATCTATGCTGCCTATACTTCTTTCGTACCCAGTCTGGGACCACGTACCGACTTCGAAATTGGACTGCGATATGAACACTTTGATTATCTGGTTGAAAGTCAGAGAGATGGGGAAGGTTTCGCACAAAAGAGGGGGGCACTATTTCCGGTCGTCCGACTTAATTTTCGGATGGATTCTATCAACCAGTTTCAAATTGCCTATAATCGAAGAGTCAGCCGCCCAGCCTATAGCCAACTGGCATCCTATTTTGTATTTCTAGATCCCACACGGGTGGCCACCGGTAACCCCTTATTACGGCCTGCCTTCATTCAGGCGTTGAAGCTTTCTTATACGCACAAATCCATCTATCTGTCACTTGAAGGCACAAGATCCAAGAACTATATCACTTACTACAATACGGTAGATAAACCTCGACACATCCAGCTTAGCACCCAGCATAATTTTTCTCGTTTTGATTTGGCCAGCGCTACCATCAGCATCCCTGCTCATTTTACATCCTGGTGGGATCTACACCTGACCCTGATCGGCCAATACAGACATACTTATGATGAAAATCGAGAAAGTCCGTTTGAAAGAGATAAGACCAATCTGATCATTCAGGCCAATCAGATCTTGAGGATATCTAAAACGATCTCCACGGATATACAATTCAGCAGTGTGCGAAACGTCCTGGATGGCGACCAAGTCAAATTTGACCTACTGAGTCTTAATGTGGGGCTGCAGAAGAAATTTCCATCAGGCAACACCGTGACTGTCGCAGCTAATGACCTGCTAAACCGATCTCTACGGATACCTTGGGAATATCAACAACCGGAACTCGACATACATACCTCGGGTTTTAATCAGGTGTCGGAGCGACAGGTGCGTATCACCTATGCATTTTCCTTTGGTAATAAGAAAATAGCGAAACACAGACAACGAAAAACTGGCTCGGAAGAAGAGCGAAACCGGGTGAAGAATTAATCCCAAAAACCAAACATGTCCCTATACACAAGAGTTGCTGGATCACTCCATAAGGTGCCTGACTGGAATCCAAGGATGCCTTCGTACACCTTGAACTATGCAACCATTATTTACAGGTCATCCCAAAGGTATCACTCATGATCTTTCCCGTGAAGGCAGATCTCATCGGTCTATTGGAAGGTGCGGTGGCATCGATCCAACCTTTTGCTAAAGCACATGGGGTGGAACTAAGCATCACATCCACAGTGAAAACACTGGAAGCCCTTTACCAACCTGAGCAGATTCTCCCGGACTTCACCCAGCTAATCTGCCGAGTGATCACTTTCACCCCACAGGGTTATACTGTCAGCGTCCAGGCGAGAGACTGTGAGGAAGTCCCCAGCTGTATCAAAATCATCATTGTCAATCAAGGATCCAACCTCTGCCTCCTGGGTGATATCTCCAGTGGTCTGTCGTATGCAGTCAACTGCCAACCTCAGTCAGAGGGGAGCGAATTCACGATGCGTATACCTCTTGACCTCACGCAGCCTCAACAGTTTTCACCGCCAGGCAGACATGAGATCATTAGACCCTGGTATAATGAAATTCGTAAGAGACTTACGGCTCATTTTCAGAGCGTAGAAAATTTGCAAGAAGCTGCGCACGAAAAAGGACCACAAGAAGGAATCTTCCTCCAAAAAGTAAATGCGGTTATTTCGAGCAATCTGAGCAATGAACTCTTCAACACCAGCAACCTGGCAGATGCCATGGCATTGAGCCGGACCCAACTTTTTCGAAAATTGAAATTACTGGTTCAAATGTCACCAAGTAGGTACATTCGATTCGTTCGCATGCTGAAGGCAAAGGAAATCTTGGAGCAGGGTGATCACAATATTTCGGAAGTGACCTTCATGGTGGGATTCGTGAGTGCCAGTCATTTTACCAGAGTATTCCAAAAACACTTTGGGTTTAACCCGTCCTCAATCAAAGGTTAAAAACTAAAAAGGGAACATATGGTCAATTTTTTGCAACAAATAGGCAAATTTCTACCGTGGGGATACTATAACTTTGAGATCATATAAAAATCAAAGATATGGGGAATCAACAAGACAACAAAGACTTTGTACTAAAGTATGTGCAAGCTCTGAATGGCAAAAAAAAGACTGAGGCACTTTGTGATCAATGGATGACTGATAAAAATCTAAAAGAACATATTATATTCTTTGAATCAATTTTTCCAAAATACGACGGCGTAGTCGATGAGATGACAGCTGAAGGAAATAGAGTGGTTGTCAGAGCACGTATGAAAGCCCGGCACGAAGGTGAGTATAATGGCATTCCACCCACCTATAAAATGGTAGACTTTCCATTTGTAGTGTGTTACACCATTGAAGACCAAATGATTGTCGATCACTGGCTCATAGCTGATCAAATGATACTGATGGAACAACTGGGCGTAATAGATGCAGCCAAGGAATTAAACTCTTGACAAATTACACAGCAATAAGACAAACTCAGCTGACCGAGTAGATGTATGAGTAAACTAAAGGAAAATAAGGAATTTATACTGCGATATTTCGAGTCCATGAGTGGCAAACCAAAATCGGACGATGCTTGTCGTAAATGGACATCGGATGAACAGCTTATTGGGCACATCGCGTTTTTTGAATCAATTTTTCCCCGTTATGAAATCTATGCCGATGAAATGACAGCGGAGGGAGATCGAGTTGTCGTTAGAGCCAGAATGCGAGGTACCCACAGCGGCCCCTTCCAAAACATTCCACCAACTGGAAAAATAGTTGAAATGCCTTTTTCCATTTGTTATACGATCAAAGATGGACTGATTACACACCATTGGCTGATAGCCGATCAGGCTTTGCTCATGCAGCAACTGGGTGTAGAGAGCTAATACTGTTAGTAAGAATGTTGGCAAATTCCATTGGCACAAATGGTGTGTAGTTAACTCCTGTACCGATGGTATTGCATACCAAAGAGAATAATTTCAAAAAAAAATCATCAGACATCTCACCATTTTATCAAATAAAAAAAATAAAAAAAAGAAGACCATGAAAAAAATTCTTATTGTAGGAGCCACCGGAAATCTTGGGCCCCATTTAGTCAAAGAATTGGTAAAACAAGGACATCAGGTTTCAGCACTCATCAGACCCGTGTCGATATCGAACAGCGACAAAACATCACCTCTAAAGCAACAGGGTGTACGAATTGTCGAGGGCGATCTTGAAGACCAAGACAGTCTCGATCGAGCATGCGCTGGTCAGGATGTGGTGATTTCCTGCGCTGGGGCCGAACAAATCGCAGCACAAAGAAATCTAGCAATCGCCGCAGCTAAAGCCGGAGTATCAAGAATGATTCCCAGCGAGTTTGGGGTAGATCCACATGGTGCCAGTGAAAATTCTTGCGAGCTATTTGACATTAAAGCCATGATGCAAGTACAGATCAAAGAGACAGGTGTACCCACCACCATGATTTATACCAATGGTTTTATGGAGTTCTGGGGTACCGGCCTCGGCCAACTTGGTGCGATGTCACCTCCAGATCACGTACAATTATATGGGAGCGGTCATACTCCTGCCCATATGTGTACTTTGGGCGACATCGCAAGATTTACCGCTAAAATCATGGATGATCCTCGCACCCTGAACCAAGAAGTAGGAATGCACACAAATGCCACCACTCAGGAAGACCTGATCCAAACCTGGGAATCCTTAAGTGGAAAAAAAGTCACTCGCGAGCCTGTCAGCAGCGATGACCTCGAGAACATCATCAACAACGCCACCGCGCCTGAAGAAATGGTCACCAAAATCTTTGCACAATTGCATCGATCGGTCTGGGTACGGGGAGACAGCAATAATGTCCGACCAGAAGTACTGCAAGTAACGGATCTCTATCCAGAAATTGAAGTCACTACACTGCAGCAATACTTCTCTTACTTCCTTTGAGCTAACATTCAATCTTAGATTTTAAATGTCAATGTTTGGTGATTCGATCATACACAGATCTAAGTGACCAGCGGCTGCCCGGAGTCACTACGCTCCATGCACTCAAGTCATTCAAAAAAAGAAAATTAAGTCATGGGGATTTAAACCATATCACAGTTATCGGAGGTATTTATAGACGCCAATCCACGGCTGAGGGGTAACTATGAAGGCACATACTTTTTTTGTATATTAATTACCACTATAGCTCTCTTCCGGTTGAAGATCGAGATTCTTTGCAAAATCCATGCAATCATTATTTATATGTAAAAGGAACAAATCATTCTTATGAAAAATCTACTATGCCTCATCGCAATCACCCTCCACATCACCTACGCCCAGGCTCAGTCTCTAAAACCAGGCAACATCATTGGTCTGCACACGATTGAAGTTGATCTCCAACCAGGTGTCGGCATGGAAGAGTATCAGACCTTTTGGGAAGATTTAGTTCTGCCTGTTTATGCAGCACAACTAGAGGGAGTCCAAATGAAATCGCTATATGGTAAGCGTGGAGACTGTGAAGGCTGTATAGGAATGATGATGATTGTCGAATCAGAAGCTGTGCGAAACAAATATTGGAAAGCAGAGGGCGGTTGGACCGATCATGGCATGAAAAAACTTGAAAAAATCCAATTCGTGTTAGATGAAATGACCAATCGATATGGCACCTTCACGTCTACTTATACGGATTGGTTAGTAGATCCCGACTGGGATGAGATCGACATGGACCTCCTTGGTGCATCTCCCACCAGCACTGGATCCATTAGAGGTACTTGGGCCCTGATCCACGGAGAGTATGGTGGAAATGTTAGGCAGCCCGACGGTGAAATTTTTCAGTACAAGATTTTTGATGACACCCACTTCTCTCTCAATATGCGAGACGGCCAGACTGGCAAATGGGATCGATCGGCCATAGGAAAATACAACCTGGAAGGAGATACATATACCGAGACATTTTTACAAAGCAGTGATGAACGATTTACGGGTGGTACTGCAAAATGGAAGTACAGGGTGGAGGGTGACACCTTGCACATGGAGGGGCCACTCGAGATCATGGATAAAGATGGCAAACCTGCCTATCAAAACATGCTGAATACCATGAAAGAGGTGAGGGTACGAGTAGAATAATTTCTCACCCTTTTTTTCATTGAATCTTGCGTGCTTGATATCAGGCCCGTCAAACAATGAGTTAATCAGTTTGGATGCTTTTAGGTTGGATTCAGAGGAAAAGTCCTGCACACCAACTTCAATTATCTATAATCATAATCTTAGTGCTATGGAAAGAAGGACATTTCTAAATCTCACGAGCTCCGCTATCGGATCCACTGCATTTCCATCATTCATTTCAAATTATTATGCTACCATCATGAATCAACGTCCGCATTCTTTTAATTTTGGTGATTTCAAATGCACTGTTTTTCACGACCTGGACTTTGTCTATCAGGCTGAGCACTACTTTATCAATGCGGCCGAAGACGTGCGAGAGAAAAGCCTCAAAAAATACAATCAAATACCGGATAAAATTCCTTCGCCTTTTATCAGCCTGTTGCTCGAACGTGAGGATCAAAGAGTACTCATCGACACCGGCTTGGGATTCATGGAAGAACCAGTGGACTTTCATGGTCAACCCATTAAATTCAAGGGTCAGCTGCAGCATCAACTGCGCAGCCATGATGTGGATCCCGATACCATCACCCATGTAGTGATGACTCACTTTCATCCCGATCATATCGGTGGTGTTTGCGATGACCAGAAACAACTGCACTTTCCCAAAGCTAAGCACATCGCTCATCGAGAGGAATGGGATTATTGGACGGGGGAGACCGCGGCTTCACAGCCTCCATTATTTGGATATTTTATCGACCAGAATATTCGTCCTCTGCACGATAAAAATCTACAGTTGTTGACTGGGGCTGAGGCAGAAATCTTACCCGACATCACCTTTATTCAGGTACCAGGACATACCCCCGGTCAATTTGCCCTGCACGTCGCCTCTCAAGGCAAAGATTTGTTGTTTATCTCTGATGTTTGGTTGCACCCATTGCACATCGAACATCTTGAGTGGCAAACCAGCTATGATCTCGATCACGACCTGGCAATGAAGAGCAGGATAAGAATGCTTGAGCTCGCATATCGCAATAATATGTTGGTACAGAGTTTTCATTTTCCTTTTCCCGGCTTAGGTCATATAGATAAAACCAAGGATGACTGGCAATGGGTAGAGGAATAATTATCCGTAGTAGACAGTCATTACAGGGAGGTCTGTCTCAGAGCATCGCTGTATTGATGATCAATGGGGAGTGTATGTGAATGGGACCTTACAGGTGATAGACAAAAGATATCAGTCTTATCCATCACAAACTGTACTAAAGACAGTTCAATCTTTTTATCATCGCTCAAGGATCTCAGATGGAGAAGAGCATTCATATGTTTTCAGGCACGAAAATACTATTAAAACATCATCATTTTAACATGTCAATCACATCATGAATCAGAATCAGAATCCGTACTCCTTTAAAATTGGTGCCTTCAAATGCACTGTTTTTCATGATCTCGATTTCGTTTATCAGGCTATGAGTTGCTTCACCAATGTTGAATCCGGCATACTGGCCAAAAGCTTGCATCAATATGGGCAGACACTGGAAAAAATACCTTCACCATATATCAGTCTATTGCTGGAACGAGATGATCAAAAAATACTTGTTGACACTGGTTTGGGCTTTATGAAAGAACCAGTGAAATTCCAGGGACGATCCATGAATTTTGAAGGTCAGCTGTTGAATGAATTATCTACGCATCAAGTAGATCCCTCCTCCATTACTCACCTGATGTTGACTCATTTCCACCCTGATCATATTGGCGGTGTGTGCAACAGTAGTACTAAGCTACATTTTCCCAACGCTCAGCATATAGCTCACCAGGACGAATGGGACTATTGGACTGGTGCAGCTTTCACCGGTCCTTCGATATTTGGATATTTCATCGACCAAAATATACGTCCCCTTCACAACAAAAATCTGCACCTTCTAAAAGGAGCTGGAGCAGAAGTACTCCCGGGGATCACCTTTATTCAAGTACCGGGACATACGCCTGGTCAATTTGCCCTACATATCGCATCGGAAGGCAAAGATTTGCTCTATATTTCTGATGTTTGGCTACATCCTTTGCACATCAAACACCTAGATTGGCAGAGCTTTGATCTCGACCACGACCTTGCCAAAAAAAGCAGGATAAGGATGCTTGAGCTCGCACATAAAAAAAACATGCTGGTTCAGAGTTTTCATTTTCCTTTTCCCGGCTTAGGTCATATAGATAAAATAGGTGACTCCTGGCACTGGCTGACAGCTCGATAAAACAAGACGATTTAATTTTCAAGAGTAACATTGATCCTTATTCTTTGTGGTAAAAACACAACCTTACCGTCCGGAGGTTGGTCAATCTGCTATGGTTATGTACACGTGTTGTTTGGCAGATCAGGGACGATCTCCATTTAGGGACTATTCTGCTGTCGATTACTCTTCAGCATCAACCATTTTGCTGCTTACTTGAAAATAGTTTGGTGCATTGCAACAACCAAGGGTTCACCATGCAACCACATTTACAATGATTGCAACGAAAATACCAGGGATTTCCGTTAAATCTACCTATCTTAGGAATATCCGTCAACACTCATACACAGGGATGAAGCGCATTGGGCTTTGCATCTATGTAGATCAAAAAAAAATCATATGGCAAATATATTAATTACAGGTTGCAGTACAGGAATTGGCAAGGAGACTGCCCTGCTACTGGCCCGAGCTGGCCACCAGGTGATCGCCACTATGCGTGATCCTTCACGAGGGGCTGACCTGACGGCATATGTTGCGAAAGAAAATCTTCCACTAATGATCTGCCCGCTAGATGTGGACCATGATGAATCCGTCAAAAAGGCCATAGATCAAATACTGCGAGATTGGGGACACCTTGATGTACTGGTAAACAATGCAGGCATAGCGCCCCTAGGACACGTGGAGGAGACTCCCATGTCGACATTTAAGCAAACCATGGAGACCAATTTCTTTGGAGCCATCAGATGCATCCAGGCAGTGTTGGCACCTATGCGAAATCAGGGAGGTGGCACGATAATAAACGTGAGTTCTGTGTCTGGTCGGTTAGCCTCTTCTCCCTATGCAGCCTATACAGCTTCTAAGCACGCACTGGAGGCAATGAGTGAATGCCTGGCCCAGGAAGTGAGGGCTCACAATATTAGAATAGCTAACATCGAACCGGGTTTTGTAGAAACTCCCATCTTGGACAAGCAGGGACAGCCTCCTGCAAACAGCATCTATCCTCAATGGAAAAGACTCAACAACCTCTTGCGGGTAGTACGACAAAATCCAACCGAACCCCTTATTGCGGCCACGATGATCAAGGAAATCATCGAGACTGATAGCTGGCAGCTACGTCATCCGATCGGCCCCGATGCTGAACCGTTTCTCGCCTGGCGACGAGCTATGAGTGATGAAGAATGGATTGACTTAGGTGGTGCAGCAGACGATGAGGAATGGTATAGCCGTATGGAAAGAGATTTTGGGATCAACGCAAGAAATTGATGGCAATTAAAAAAAGTTGTTGAAGGAAACTTTTGGGTTCTTGGTCAAATATAGTGGGTTTGGTACTTTGTGGTATGGATTCAAAAGAACTATGTCGACTGGGATTAGACCTTCCAGAGCCATGGTATGTCGAGGACGTATACATGGAAAAAGGGGACCAAGACTTCATATTGCACGTGAACATATCACATAGGAGAGCAGTTAAATTTGAGTATGAGGGAGAATCCTATAGTGTGTATGACCATCATGAAAGGACATGGCGTCATCTAAACTTTTTTCAACATGAATGTTATTTGCATGCGCGTGTACCGAGGGTAAAACTACCAGGAGGAGAAGTTAAGTTGGTGCAAGTACCATGGGCCAAGCCAGGGAGTTCCTTTACACTTCTATTTGATCTGCAAGTGATGGACTTGGTACGAGAAGGGATGAGTGCAAGTGCTGCTGGGCGTCAAATGCAGATCGGTGCCAGGCGGGTATTTAGAATACTACGCACTTATGTTACCAATGCATTGGCAACACAATCGATAGCTCCAATCAAGAACCTCTCTGTTGATGAAACCAGTACAAGAAAAGGACACAACTACTTCACCATCCTAGCAGACCATGATGCAAAGAAAGTGGTGGGAGTAAGCGAGGGTAAAGACAAGCAAGCCTGTGCCCAGGCCTTAACGGACATGGAGGTTAGAGGAGCACCTCCGGAATATGTGCGCACCGTAACCATGGATATGTCACGCTCCTACATCAGTGCTGCAGCACAGTACCTGCAGAATGCAGATATCGTATTTGATCGGTTCCATATTATCAAACAGATGAATGAAGCAGTAGATAAAATAAGAAAAGCGGATAGACGCTCCTATTCCGAATTAAAAGGAAGTCGCTATTTGTGGCTAAAAAATAAGTCCAAGCTTTCTGCAAAGCAGTTAGAACGATTGGAAGATCTATCAAATACCTGCCCCAATATTGGAGAAGCCTACAGGCTCAAAGAAATGCTGAAATTAGTCCTGGATGATGCCTGTGTGAAACGTAAGGTGACTCCTTTAAACAACTGGATAAACGAAGCCTGGAATAGTGGTTTAGCACCCATCCGCGCTTTTGTAGAAATGCTGCACAGACATTGGTATGGAGTAAAAATGTATTTCTACAAACTAAAAACCAATGCCATTGCAGAGCGAATAAATCTAAAAATACAGGAAATAAAAAGGGTTGCTAAGGGATTTAGAAACCTTGATAATTTCCGAATTATGATCTACTTCCATTTAGGTGGTCTTCACCTGAAACCCACTGTAAATGGCTAAGAGCCAACTTTTGTCCTTACAACCAATGCATATGTCTAATTGAACTAATAATTCCATGGAAAGAAGAACCTTTTTAAGATCAAGCTCCTTAGCTACTGCTGCATTAATGACCCCCTCAGTGGTCCCTAGCCCACCCCCTGAAAAAATCAGGCTTGGTATCGTGGGCGTGGGATGGTGGGGCATTGATTTTCTCTTGACCTTTGCCCAAGCTTGTGGAAAATTTGAAATCATCGGACTGTGCGATGTCAGTGAGCAAGCCCTTAAAACTGCTTCAACCAAGCTGGTGGAATTTGGCAGTCAGGAGCCCAAATTGTTTGCAGACTATCAAGATCTGTATGACATGTCCGGCCTAGAGGCGGTGGCCATTGCCAGCCCTACTCACTGGCATGCTTTACAGTTCATTGCCGCGTGTGATAAGGGCTTGGACATCTGGCAGGAGAAGCCCATTAGTTACGACATTCGTGAAGCTCAGGCCATGCAGCAAGCTCATCAAAAAGCAGATAATGTGGTCAACATAGATTTTCCTCGCTTATACGCTCCCTTTATCAAAGAGGTGAAAGACTACATTCAAAGCGGGCAGGCGGGGGAGATTCATCAGATAGACTT
This sequence comes from Saprospiraceae bacterium, assembly GCA_965223025.1. Classification (GTDB taxonomy): domain Bacteria; phylum Bacteroidota; class Bacteroidia; order Chitinophagales; family Saprospiraceae; genus JABDMH01. The sequence goes on along the minus strand of CBDCVP010000023.1, from coordinate 648,760 downwards.
CAATCTCCATTTTCAGGAAGGGTACCCGGCCATCGCCGAGGTGCCGACATTCTTTGACTACGAAACCTTTTGTGGTCCGGCGCCCAAAGTACCATTCAGACTAAACACATACCGAGGTGGTCGGCCAGCTTGGCGAGCTCAGCATGATTTCAGCCGAGGCATTCTTGCCGACTGGGGCATCCATTACCTGCAAAACATCAGGACCGTCATGGATCTTGGACTTCCCAATCGAGTGTCAGCCATCGGAGGTGTGACGCGAAAAGATGGTCGAGAAAATCCAGATCACCTGACAGTGAATTTCGATTTTGAAGGACTGCCCGTCCAATGGTCACAAAAGACATGGGGATATACTTCACCCCAACCTCACACAAATATGGGCGTGTTTTATTGTGGGGATAAGGCCACCATCTTTGCCAATGACTCCGGTTGGGAAGTGTACCCCACTGGAGGTGGTGAGATGAAGTCATACGGCGATACCAAGATGACTTTCCCAGGTCCCAAATACATGGAAGAGGTCAAGAAGATTTTCGTCCGGCAATGGAATGATTTTGCTGCCGCCATCCGCACCAAATCAAACAAGGGCATTAAGGGAACCTTCCACGAGGGTCATCTTACGACGGCGTGCATCAACTACGCAGATTTTGCTTATCGCAGTGGACAGTCGGTGCATATCGACCATAGTACCATGATTATCAACAACAACGACAAAGCGATGGCTATGATGAAGCGAGCATATCGGGAAGGGTATAGGCACCCGTATGTTGGTTAACCAATCAATCCACTTTGTTGGTGCGAAAATCGGCGTAATAATGCCTCCATGCCCCTCCTTCGCCTTTCTACCCCTTCTACCTCTTCTACCTCTTCTACCCTTTATACCTTTTTTACCCTTTATACATTTTTTACCCTTTATATCTTTTTTACCCTAAATTAAAGTTGACGCATTTCTACTATTCTCTTAGGTCTTTACTCACGATCTTGGATCGGTTAACACTAGGTACAATAACTCTTGAGTATCACTGATTCAATACATATCTGATTGAAAGGGCTGGCCAAACCTCCCATGCTAATGTAGAGACCACTAGAGATCACATAACCCTCATTAATAACATAACATCAATCTTATGAAAATTGCTTGCTACCTTTTTCTGCTCATGCTCATTTCTTCTCCTGCGATATCTCAAACTCTCAGACCTGGCAACATTGTCGGCATACACACTTTAGATATCAAACTAAAGCCGGGAGTAAATATGGAAGAATATCAGACATTCTGGGATGATCTGGTGCGACCCGCCTACGAAGCGCAGTTGGAGGGTGTGCAACTGAGATCATTGTATGGTAGACGGGGAGTCTGTGAAGGGTGTATTGGGATGATGATCACGATCGAGTCTGAGGAGATCCGGGATAAATATATGAATGCAGATGGAAGCATGAACGACTACTGCAAGAAAAAACTAGCTAGGATCCAGTTCGTCCTTGATGAGCTATCAAACCGATACGGAACTTCAACGACAGCATACACAGATTGGATCTTCGATCCCGACTGGGATAAAATCGACGAGGATGATCTCAGTACCTCTCTGCGCGGTCCGGCATGGATCAAGGGGACGTGGGCGCTTATCCATGGAGAGTATTCCGGGAAAGTAAAACAAGGTGAGGTCTTTCAATATAAGATGTTCGGCGATACCCATTTTTCACTCAACATGAAGGATGCTCACTCTGGCAAGTGGGATCGATCTGGGATTGGAAAATATAGTCTTGATGGAGATATATTTACGGAGTCCTTCATACAAAGTAGTGATGAGCAGTTTACCGGTGTGAGCGCTACATGGAGATATCGCTTGGAAGGTGATACCTTACATATGGATGGACCACTTGAAATTATGGACAAAGATGGCAAGCCCGCGTATCAAAACCTGCTCAACACCATGAAAGAGGTACGGATAAAGATCGAATGATCTTGTAGTCGGCGAACTTCACTGTATGAGCGACCATATTCTATGGGTCCGTAACCAAATGGTAACCAGAATACCTGAGAAGTCCCAACCACCTACATTTTGTAAAAAGGCCTAGGGATGGAGATGTTCCAGATGACCAGCCAAAAGCAAGCAACATGGGCGCTCCCAATCATCATGGGAGGAGGTATTCTCTTGCACCATGTAGCTCCTACACTCTGAAGAAATGACGGAAAATCAGTGCCGGGCAACACAGGCACGATGTTCGTGTCTCCGAATATCCTTGTCATTCTTCTATAAAATATCTACCTTATACTAGCATCAAAACGGTATTATGAATCACAAGAATCTGTTTGTTTTCAATGGGATTGTCTGCTTACTATTTGGATTACCACTATTGCTTACTCCTCAGCTCATTCTCAAAATGTATGCGGTAGAATGGGAGGGAATGAATGCAATCATGGAAGTGGTGTCACGAGGATATGGCACTCTGCTCATTGGATTGGGTGTTGGACTATTCTCAGCGACAAAAAGTTCACTTTCGCACGGTCGAAGAGCATTGTTAATCATCATAACTGTGGCAAACATTCTGGTGGCCTTTGTCCACATTTACGCAACATTAACTGTCAAAGAAAACAGCTTGGGTTGGACCATCGTGGTGCTCGTGCTGATCCTAGCCCTCTGGAGTGGCTCACTGCTCATGAAAGAAAAAGTCTCATAGGTCAGTGGTTTAGCTGTCGTAGCTATACTTTGATGGGCTGCGTACCAACGGATTTTATGCAAGATCATCCCGTGCAAACAATTCAACCACTCCGTGGTTGGGAGGATATGGCACACCTAAACCCCGCATTTTCATGCAGGGCTATGCACATTCAATCCCTTCGGGATTTGCTGACAATAATTACAGGTCTTAGAGACCTCTCTGCTCCATGCCCTCTGCTTCTTATTTTGAGATCCTTTGGTGTCGGCTATTCTCAAGCGATGAAGAGTTCACTTTCACTCGGTCGAAGAGCATTGTAATAGGTCAGCATATAAAACATGCAACTGAGTTCTAGTTGCAATTGAGTTGAGAAGAGCTTAACTTTGGAAGATGAGTAGGCTATCCAAGATACTTGATCGGTTGCTAGATCCAAGAACTACAATCACCTTCCAGGAACTTGAATACTTGCTTAGAAAACTGGGATATATAGAGAAAAGGACAGGTAAGACTTCAGGATCTAGGAGAGCATATATAAAGCCAGATTCGAAGCATATCATTCGACTGCATAAGCCGCATCCTGGGAACGAACTGAGGAGATATGCCAAGAACTATATTATCGATGAACTCAAGAAACAAGAACTGATATGACTGACAAATTGAGATTCAATGAATTTATCGGATCCGTGCATTTCTCCTCAGAAGATGAGGTTTTCTACGGCCGAATAGAGGGAATTAATGATCTAGTCACTTTTGAAGGATCAACGGTGAACAAATTAAAGAGGGCATTTAAGGAAGCAGTTGAAGATTACTTGGAACTTTGCAAAAAAACAGGCAAAGAGGTTTTCAGGTCATTCAAAGGAACCTTTAATGTAAGACTGAACCCAGAACTGCATTCTAAGGCATTTGAACATGCCATCCTGGAAGGAAAAACCTTGAATCAATTTGTTAGAGAAGCTATTGAGCAGAAATTGAAGACAGGATAGGTGGGCCGACCTATAACAGGGCACGATGACACCAGCCCGCCTTATAAGTGGGAAGATCAAAGAGACTGATTTGAAGTGATTAATCAGAAGAATTTAAAAATAGACTTTTAGAAAGGGCGGGCCGGAGCATGTGCCGTTAATCATCATAACTGTGGCAAACATTCTGGTGGCCTTTGTCCACATTTACGCAACACTAACTGTCAAAGAAAACAGCTTGGGTTGGACCATCGTGGTGCTCGTGCTGATCCTAGCCCTCTGGAGTGGCTCACTGCTCATGAAAGAAAAAGTCTCATAGGTCAGTGGTTTAGCTGTCGTACCTATACTTTGATGGGCTGCGTCCAACGGATTTTATCCAAGATCATCCCGTGCAGCCTATTCAACCACTCCGTGGTTGGGAGGATCTGTCACACCTGACGCCACATTTTCATGCAGTGCTATGCATATTCAATCCCTTCTGGATTGCTGACAAGAATTACAGGTCTTAAAGGAGTATCTGCTCCATGCCCTCAGCTTTTTATTCCCCTTTTACCCTTGATTTTTTTCACCCTTGCTTGTACTTGCCGCATATCTACAATCATTTTTGTCAATTTCTCTCAATCTTTAGCAGTGTAGCAACTAAAAGATGACTCCGTGACCGACAAATCTCCTTGGAATGCAACAAATAGACAATTATTTGGAACAAATAGGCAAGAAAATGCCCAAAATAAACTTCAACTTTAATCAGGACCATCGATACCGATCACAACTATGGCCGTCGCAACCAAAATACCAGATATTGCAACCAAAATACCAGAGAGTATCGACTTTTATCCTCAAATTGTTATTCTAGTTCGCATACATTTGTTAATAGTAAATATCACTTAAATCATCACACATGAAATCCCAAATAATCACCCCCCCTTAAGAGTACGTAGGCTCTCATAAGACCGCAATCCTCATAGACAACCGCGAATGCAGCCAACGCTGCAATGGGCTGTTTATGTCTGTGAGGTGCGATTCTGCATGGACTCAAAAGGACAAACACGTTGAATCTTGGTAGCTGAGACTGCCCATTGCTGACCGTGGACGGAGCACACAGCCCTTTACCAAGTGGAAATTCGGTGCTATATCAGGTGTTGATCAATCCAAGAGAAACGACTAATAAATCATGGAAAATCCAAACGACATGAAAACTAAATCCGGCTATTTTGTACAAAGGGAGACGACGACCAATAGGTCTGAAGGTACCATATTCCAAATCAAGTTCCACCAACTGCTTTCACAAAATATGGATAATCCCAGATTTACTATCGAAGATGCGTGTCACCAATTACTCATGAGCCGCAGTAAACTGTATAGAAAAATAAAACGGCACTACGGTAAGACTTTCACAGAACTGTTGATCCATCTGAGGATTAACAGGGCTAAAGAACTCCTACTGCATTCTCCAAACACGGTATCGGAAATCGCTTATACTACCGGATTTAGTGATCCCAGTTATTTTGCCAAATGCTTTAAAAAGCACGTTCAAACGACACCCGCCATCTATCGTGCAAGGTGCTAACAGTGAAAATGTGTTGATGGATGAAAACCATTTCAAATTTTGCAATCGCCAGGGCCCCGGTCCAATACTTGTTTTACAATCTCTTTGTTAAAAGGATATTTATTGCTATCATTAAATCATATTTCAAATGACCCTAAGAAATCATCCTATGTCCTTACAATCATGGCTTTCCATTGCATTTTCCATGATGTTGCTCGCGAGTTGCTCACCAGCCAAGCGGATTGCAAAAGAACTTTCTACCGGTGACTACGTGTACGAGCACAATGGTGTCCCCCATTATCCTCCATTTCTTTCTGATCTTTTTGCACATCAACTGGATAGCCTAGTGTCAAATATGGTGCAGAGAAATGATGCTCTGTTGATATTGAAAAAAATTAGACCATCAGAGGGAACAGACAGTATATCTCTTCCTTCGTTGTGGGACCAAATATCTATTATTTTACCTATTGGTCCACTGCCACCACCGCCATGTCCACCACCCGATATGCCTCCGCCTCGAATGGCCTGTTTTGGAAATCCCCATTGGGTGATCAACGACATGCATCGTCTGGCCAATAAAGGAATAATCAAACTCCAAGCCATTCATCCTGGGACTGGTGAAGAAACAGTGATGTCCATTGATCACAAAGATTTTATTGAACTGCCTCCAGAAATTTGGTCACAAGAACTCCAATTAAAGATGAAGATCGGAGAGGAGATGAAAGTGTTCAGATCCTTACCATGAAATCCCTGGTGCTGGGACTCATAATGGTGGCAAACTTCCCTGCCCTCTCAGCCGTAGACACCAGCCAGATCACCCAGTTTTTTGATTCGATCAGTCAAAATTACTCCTCTGATTTTGCAAAGGTGGACTCCTTTTCCACTATGATATGCTCAAAGTTGTGGGATCAACCGAAGCAGCCCTATTGTTTTTATGCGCAAAGCTGGAGGCATACTTGTGCCATCTACTGGAACAATCTAGAAGTGGCCGAGGATGCCTTACAGAAAATGGAGGCCATCCTCAAGCCACTCGGAGATAGTGCATACATCCATCCAAACTATTTTAAGCTCACCAAGTGCTCGTTTTTATCTAGAATCGGCCGCTTTGATGAAATGCAAGAAATACTCTACTCCATTTCAGATACCATGGTCGCTGACTCTACCATGGCGCAATACATAAGGGCCAAATACTTGCACTTGGCCAGGGTTGCCGAATTAAAAGGACAGTGGATGGCCAACACCCGATACATTCAAAAGAGCATCGACTATGAATTGCAAAGAGCCAATCAATATGGCATTCGACCTATGATTGCGCCCAACCAAGGCAGACTAGGAAGAAGTTATGTAAGGCTTGAAAGATACAGCGAAGCGATACCTTTGCTTAAAACTGCCATCAATTACTATGAGAAGTCGTTACTGCATAGGCCCACAAACATTCCCTACCTGATACCCTTGATCAGGGATCTAGCACTTGCCTACAGCGGCACAGCACACCATCACAAAGCCGACTCCACCTTCGATGCCTGCTTGACTTTGCATGAAAACGATGCAGCAAATATTGCTCGGACCTATTTGGCCATGAGTCAAAGTTATGTGCAAAGATCAGATCTTGAGACCGCATTGCAATACTCGAAGTTGAGTCTCAAGAAGACCACTCCTTCAGAATTCAGTCTTCGTGCTAAAATCCACCTGCACATTGGGGATATTCAGAGTGCCATGGGCATGCAGCAGGATGCGCTACTATCTTACCAACAAGCCAGCGATGCCACATCCACTTTAAATGGGGAGCCACTTTTCCCACAAAACATACATACTCCCGACGGTTTTCTTGCAGATGTCAAGTCGATAGAGATCTTGGCAAGAGTCAATGAAAAGGAGGCACTCAGCAAATGGCATAGAGCGATGGGGCTCGTTTCACAACTGGAAAAATCTGCCACGATCATCGACGATCAAATCAGCATCTTGGCAAACACATACAAACTGTATGAAATCTACTTGGACATCCTCCATGAGCAGGACCTCAAGAAAGCAGACACCATCTTTCATATTTTCGCTATGAGCCGGTCGCACATCTTGAGACGTGAGCTATTACAGGGGCAGTCACTCAGATTAAATTCCCAACAGGGTCAAAAAGTAGAGACACTGAGAAATAAGATCAGTCTGCTCAAAAAATCCCTTTTATCGGAGTCCAACTCATCCACACTTCTAACACAGAAAAACCGCTTATTCGATTACCAGGATCAACTCGATCAAATCTTGAAAGAGACTCCACCTTCCCATGCTCACCTTAGCCTATCCGTACTGCAGGACCAAATCTCTGAGCACACTGCCATACTCACCTTTCTGTGGGGAGACACCTCACTATACATCGCAAACATCACCAAATCCAATGTCACCCTGCATCAAATTACGGACATCAAAGATTTGAGCGAACTCATATGGCACATCTTAGAAAAAACCCATACGAAACAGGACATCTACTCCCACCTCATCCGGGTGCAGGATAAACTGGATGCCGCACTCACCTTCCCTGATGACGCAGACCGCATCATTGTTTTGCCGGATGGACTGTTTACTCATTTTCCCTTCGGTATGCTGCCAGCTTTCCGAGAAAAAAGTGTCTTTTATGCCCTCACTTTTGATCAAATAGCTGAAGCCGGTCGGGCCCAGATAAATCATGTAAATCTGATGGCGCCATTCGCTGACACTCCGGTGGACCACAGATCTATGCCCGACAGATATACCTTGCTAAAGTACTCTGCCGAGGAGGTCAAGGGCATATCTCACGAGACAGGTGGTACAGCCGTGCTCGATGACCAATGTACCAACGATCACTATCGACGCTTGATTCATCAATCTGACATTTTGCACCTTGCCACCCATGCAAAAATAGACCTGGATGAGCCCGAGTACTCACATATTCTGATGAGCGATGACCCCATCTACGCTTTTGAAATACAGAGTGATCCCACTGCGGCAAAAATGATTACCCTCAGCGCCTGCGACACCCACGTGGGCAGACAGATCAAGGGCGAAGGGAATCTAAGCCTGGCGCGCTCCTATATTCAAGCAGGCGCCAAATCGGTCATTGCATCCCTATGGGCCGTCAATGATGAATCCACAGCGCGAATCATGACCCAATTTTACAAACATCTGCGCCGGGGCCTCAGCAAAGACCGGGCCCTTCTCGCTGCCAAAAAAGACTATCTGGACTGGGCCGATCCGGATTATCAGCACCCCTACTATTGGGCCGGTTTTATCGCCATTGGTGACATGAGTCCACTGTACAATTCATCCAATATTTGGCTACTTTGGTTGCTGGGCATCTCAATAGTAATGGTCGTCTGGTTTGCCTATTGGGCAAAAAACAAGAGGTTTAATGTGCATCGTCAACAATCATGAATGTGATTTTGGGGGGAATGATCGGCCGCCTCAGTTTCATCCCCACAATGTTTTCATCCAATCCAGCTGACTAATGGGCGGCCAGAAAACCATGGCGACCCCTTCAAAGGTACGGTCACCTCACCACTCTAATTGGCGTTACTAAATATCTAAGAAGTTCTATACAGGGGGCGTACTTACAATAAAAAGATGCACATAAGATCCCTTCGAAGGGGTCAAAATCACAGCCAGACAAGCGACTTAGGGCCCAGCACCAACAACCATCGATGTGATTTTGGGGGATGATCAGTCTCTTCCACCTTCACTCAGCTGCTTCTCAATTGTTCGAGCTTTCTGATAATACTTGTGCTCCGGATCTTGCAATATTACTTCCAAACTTCTTTTAGCATTAGCCAGGCTATCCTCTCTAAATTGAAGAAGCATCAAATACCACTGTGCATGATCACCGTAGGGTGAGTCAGCATTTTGCCCCAGCTCGATGAAAATCTCTGCAGCCTTTTCGATACTACCTTCACCCAAAAGATCATGCGCTAGCATGTAGCTGCTAAAATCCAAGCTGTCACTAGGACCAATGACGTCTTTGGGCAGTTTTCCACGTACATCATCCGACATTGGGTATCTATAATAGGATGCGTAAATCTCCTCTCCGCTCACTGGGATCTCCATAAAAAACCAGATGCCGGTACATACTATAATCAATATGCCAGCAGCTATCGAAAGAGCCTTTATCCTCCGGCGTCTTGTCACCTCTTGCTTCACATGATTCACCTCCAGTCTAATATCGTGCTCTACCAATGCGTCCACGAATGGAGATAGAGCTCGATAATGAGCAGTGGCTTTCTTCAACCCGGGATCGGCATCCATAGCTTTTTCGTACAAAACCCTGTCTTGATCATTCAATCTGCCTTCGCAGTAAGCGCCGATATATTCGTAGAAGTCCGTCAAGATCTCTTCTTTAAGTACCTGGCATAATCAGGGCGATCCTCAATAATATTAATCAATTTATGCAAGCATTGATGTTTCTTTTTTCTGGCGGCACCAGCTGATCGCATCTGCACCTTTTCAGCGATTGACTTCATGGCCATATTCAATGCCCAAAGTCTCAATACCTCCCGGCACTTGGTATCCAATTTATCGAGCATTTGCCTTAACATTTCAGACAGTTCTTCCTGTTCCAATAGGGATTCAGGTGTCACTTGAGTCGCCTCTTCAGGGAGCTGATCCACCAGGTCATACCCTCTTTTATTTCTAAAGGTTCTATACCACAGGTTTTTCGTTACCCCATAGAAGTAGTTCGGCAAATCAGTCTTGACCTGAAAGTCCAAGCGATGACAGTTTTTCACAAAGACAACGATCGCATCAGTGAAGATGGTTTCGGCATCGTCCTTTGTGCCTCCATTCTTGTGCACAAATCGGTGAGTTAGATCTCTCAAAGTCTTGTTCATATACAACTCATGGATGACTCGATTGCGCTCACCAATGGATTGTCGTACCCTGTCGACCAAGTCTCTCACCTCCATCACAGCAAGATAGGGAATTTGCCACGTGTCATAACATGAAGCGGGAGTAAATCCGGAAGTAAGCACCTAAGAGTTAAGGATGATTAGGAAGGGCCATATCTCGACGAAGTCACACTCCCTGTCTTCAGCATGATGAAAAAATATTTCGAATCAATGGGAACACTTCTCATGGTAGCTGGCACATCCTATTTGAAAACACCAGACAAATGCAGTCACATCACCAGATCAAATACTGTAAAATCCACGACTATAGGTTGCAGATGGGCCACATTAAATCAGTCGATCCGCACTTTGTCGGCAACTTTATCGCACAAGTGTTTGAAGAGATAGAAGCAAATCTTGCCGATCCATACTATAGCATTGAAGACCTATGCAAAGAAGTACATATGAGTCGATCCCAAGTATATCGAAAAATTAAGCGTTGTACCAACTTATCCTTTTCACAAATCCTGACACGGCAAAGACTACACAGGGCAAAAGAACTTTTGACTTCCACATCGCAAAGCATATCCGAAATCGCCTTTTTATCCCTGGCTTTGACACGATTTTGAGATAAGTATCTGTAAATCAGCATAATAGTATTTCGTTAGTCTTACGACAACGACAATAGAAGGCCAGCCAATTAAGTTGATTATTTTAGATAAGAATGGATAGTATCGGGATGGAGGTAGTTCGGTAAAGGCTTGATTTTTAGGAGTTTATTAATTTTTTTAACCAGTTCTTGTGATTTAGATCTCATGTAGAGCTGGTTATCTTGGTTGACCTTGACCAGACTTACTTGCATTCTTCCAATGGTGGAGCGCAATTCATCTTCAGAGGTCATGGTCCCGTTTTGTGACAGTTTGAGCTGTAAGTGGTTTAGCAAGGTATAGGCAATGAAGGCCATACAGATATGCCCTTTAATTCTGGAGTTAGTCCAATGAAAGATCGGTCGAATGGCTAAATGGTGTTTAAAGGTTCTGAATGTTTTCTCGATCTTGAATAGTTGAGTGTATTGATTAATTACTTCATCTGCCTGAAGGTAAGATGCGGTGGTACTTATGGCAACAAAACCATCAAATTTTTCAGCTCTCTTGATTTTTTGTTCATCCAATTCAAATTGTTGTTCACCCTTGTTTTTGAGATAATGTCTGGTGGCCTTGCTTTTGATTTTGGACGGTTTTTTAAGCAACTCTTTGGCCCTGGCCACTTTTTTATCTCGATCGTGCTTGTCTTTTCTTGCCCTTTTATCACTGTAAGTGCCAATAATAGTGCGATCGCCATACTCAAGCTGAGTATACAAGAATCGATCGCTCTGGGAATTGGCTTTATCTGGACCAAATGCCTTGTACTGTTTGATATCGGTCAGCACCTCGATCATTTGCTTTGGTAAATTCTTTAATCTTTCTCCAATAATGAATTCAAACCCACTAGCAGATATCTTCTCTAGATTATCTCGACTGAGCATGCCGCGATCGGCTACGAGAATAATATTGTTAATCCGGTATTTGTGCTGGAGTCGATGCAGTGCATCCACTAAGGTGTGTCCTTCATATTTATTACCCTCAAAGATCTCATAGCCGACAGGTTGTTGATTTTTATCAATGAGTAAACTGAATACTATTTGAGTGTCTCCAACTTTCCCATCTTTACCAAATCCTTTCTGGCGGAGCGACTCAGGATCTTCCCTCTGCGATTCAAAATATAGGGTTGTCACGTCATAAAACACTACATCCAGATCAAGATTGAAAAGATCACGCCCTTTTGTAAATATCTGTTTCTGAATAATATCACTGTATTTATCCAGCAAATCCAAACTACGATATAGATGATGTAGCTCGATTTGTTGGGCGAAACCTAGATATTCTTGCTGGTTAAAATAATTTCTTCTTTTGCTGGCAGGCTCATTCAACCTCTCGATCAACATCAAAACAACGACTTGGGTCAGATCATAACTCAATTTATGACTGCGGGCGAATCGATTGAGTAATCCATCAAGACCATAGGAACCCAGTATCCTCGAATAGATTTGATAGAATCCATAGTTGTACCGGCCAAGTTCCTCCAATTCGGGTTCGGCCAAGTCCTTTAAATTGCCTCCACCCAACTCATAGAGGCTTCTGGCGATGTTCCTCAGGCTTTCCTCGCTGTAGTTATTGATATTTCCAAGATTGGCCAACCTCCTCTGCTGTGCCTTGCCCTCCTTATCCCTGTAGGCCTCCACCAAGGATATGTAAGTACCGTACTTTTTGATCTCCTTCCGTAAATAAGCCATCAAATTTGTCTTACGACATTTGAAAGCTAATTTACTAGAATAATATCACAAAGTCAATATTTGTTCTTACGACACATTTTCTCAACTTCTCTGCCTTCATCCCCATAAACATTGACTTGTAGAGGCTGTCTGCTTCAAACCCTGTCAAACCCAGGTAAAGGTTCTATACCACAGGTTTTTCGTTACCCCATAGAAGTAGTTCGGCAAATCAGTCTTGACCTGAAAGTCCAAGCGATGACAGTTTTTCACAAAGACAACGATCGCATCAGTGAAGATGGTTTCGGCATCGTCCTTTGTGCCTCCATTCTTGTGCACAAATCGGTGAGTTAGATCTCTCAAAGTCTTGTTCATATACAACTCATGGATGACTCGATTGCGCTCACCAATGGATTGTCGTACCCTGTCGACCAAGTCTCTCACCTCCATCACAGCAAGATAGGGAATTTGCCACGTGTCATAACATGAAGCGGGAGTAAATCCGGAAGTAAGCACCTAAGAGTTAAGGATGATTAGGAAGGGCCATATCTCGACGAAGTCACACTCCCTGTCTTCAGCATGATGAAAAAATATTTCGAATCAATGGGAACACTTCTCATGGTAGCTGGCACATCCTATTTGAAAACACCAGACAAATGCAGTCACATCACCAGATCAAATACTGTAAAATCCACGACTATAGGTTGCAGATGGGCCACATTAAATCAGTCGATCCGCACTTTGTCGGCAACTTTATCGCACAAGTGTTTGAAGAGATAGAAGCAAATCTTGCCGATCCATACTATAGCATTGAAGACCTATGCAAAGAAGTACATATGAGTCGATCCCAAGTATATCGAAAAATTAAGCGTTGTACCAACTTATCCTTTTCACAAATCCTGACACGGCAAAGACTACACAGGGCAAAAGAACTTTTGACTTCCACATCGCAAAGCATATCCGAAATCGCCTTTTTATCAGGTTACAATGATCCCAGTTACTTCACCCGAGTCTTCCGTCAAGCTATGGGCACCACTCCAAGATCATTTCGAAGGACTGACCTACCCACCACATCAACCAATCAGTTAGCGAAAATAGTTCACCTACATTAGTTGGCAACAAAATTCACTACAATGGCAAATGGGTGCCTCCAAAAACTCTGAACGAGGCTTATAAAAGATGTTTTCGACAACGACAGTAGATTGTAACGAAGTTACCAAAATGTGACACGAAAGTACCATCATTAAAAGCAAAAGCTGTTTATCATTGTTAAGAGGTGCTGACAAGACAAATGCACTATAATTCAGTGTGATTAAAATAGAAAATCACAGATCATAGATCTGAATTCTTTAGACTCTAGATCATTTTACCACTACTGTGAAGGTTTTAAAAGACATTCCTATTGAACTCATTTAAAGGTTTAAACATGAAAAAATCAAAAGTTTACGAAAATGCCATGCATTCAATATCCCACAGAATCTATCTTCTGATAACCTTCTTTTGTTGCATGGTAATGCTAGAGTTGCATGGTCAAACCATCATATCAATTCCGAACAAAGACTTTGGTGAAATTTGTCCAAATCTCAAGGACGACATGAGTCTACCTGGTTTTAATAACCTCGATTTCAAAGGTCCTCTCAAGTCATGGATTAATCTAAGATTCTATCGAGAACAAAAGGAAATGAGTAGTCACCTTAAACTGGAAGTCCGTTTTCACTTCCAAAATTCAAGGGCTGATATTTCGGGAAAAAGAGACCTTCTACTATTCAGTGTACGAGGGGCTGAACAATCAATCGTCGGTATTACTCAAAGAGAATTTGGTGTTGTCAGCAAATGGGTTAATTATCTCCATATGGGGATTTCTCAAGAACTTCCAAACGATGGTGGCCAATTCTGTGACGACGACAATGAAATAGACACGAGATGGGAGATCACGGACGATGAGGACTTCCCTCATTTCAAGATTACTATAGAGGGACAAGGTGATACAGGTGGCGATGATATAAGTACTGACAGGGATTGCAATTGTGACACCAGGATTATGCGACTGCCAATCATTGGATTTGCCGTAGTTCTAGATGAGGATCCAGACAGAGATGGCATAGGCACAAATGGTATTCTAGGTTTACCCAAAGACAATAGTCCAGAAATTTACAATCCCGGCCAGGAAGACATTGATAGTGATGGTGTGGGTGATGTTTCAGATAATTGCCCAGTATACAACCCTGATCAATCAGATTGGAACAACAATACTGTGGGGGATGCCTGTGACGATAGCGATGGTGATCTTATCTTTGATGCCACCGACAATTGCCGTCTCATACCAAATCGAGATCAAGCCAATCTAGATGGTGACGAACTTGGCGATCTATGCGATTCAGATGCTGACGGTGATAATGTAGATGATGAAAATGACAATTGCCTTCAATTGTCAAATCCAGATCAAGCAGATATCGATGGTGATGGTATGGGCGACTTATGCGACCCCATCATCAATACTGAAGGGGTTGTCGACAATATTGTTGATCAGATTGAAGATATGGACATCTCTTCTGGAATCGTGGTGTCTCTTTCTAAGAAGCTTAACACTGCCTCAAATTCCTGTGCAAGTGGCAATCGCAATGCGGCATTAGGAAAACTCCGAGCATTAATCAATGAAATCAATGCCCAACGTGGCAAAAAGCTCTCCGAATCGGAGGCATCTCATCTTAGTAGTCAAGTACAGAGAATAATTGATGCCATTGTAAATGGTGATTCCGATTGTGGAGATGCTGACTTAAGGAAATTCAGTCAGGTCACTACCACTTCTGCAATGGAGGTATTCCCAAATCCCACCATAGGCCTAGTTCATCTCAGCAATAGTCCAGCTGATGTTGTTATCTATAATGCATTGGGTCAATTAATAGCACGGAGATATCATGTAGACAAAGTGGACCTCTCCTCCCACAGTCCTGGCATATATTTTATTGCTATCGACTCGGACAACTCCCGGAGCATGCATAAGGTTATCAGGGAATAACCAAAAAATCCGATCGCTGAGAGGAGGCATTCATCTTCTCTCAGCATCTCACATAAGTCATAATTTAATCACATAGCAGTCCCACGCTAACTGATCTGACCATCAGCAAGAGTTTAGATTGAAACTAAATTACCAAAATATGACACGAGAGTCCCAGCGAATCATATAGAAGAAGCCTACACTTGGTAAATACAAATGTATGAGAGTCCCAATAAATGATTTGACATTGATGAGAAGTTAAAAAAATGCAATCTGGAACCACCTTCTTGCAGGAAATAGCTATGCATATATCCGAAAACATGCATCGCAGCACCTATCAGGTGGTAGACCTTTGCCAGGAAATACAAATGAATCGAACACAACTATATCGCAACCTTAAGAAATCGAATGGAAAATCATTTACTCAGATGTTGCAAGAAATGCGGATTCAGAGAGCATGCACACTTTTAAAAACTCACAATTACAGCGTGACAGAGGTCGCAGCATTGGTGGGATTTAAAGATCCCAGCTACTTTGTTAAGGTATTCCGCAAAGAAGTTGGCACAACGCCGGGAAAATATATGGGTGCTATAAAAGCAAAAGTGCCCTTTGAACCTATAACTTAAAAGCCACTGCCTATCATAATAAGGCAAAGGGGTTGATAATTCCTTACTAGAATAAAAGGCAATAAAAATTAAGTGCACTCACTCAGAAAGACGAAAATGAAAAAGCACATCCTACTCCTAAGT
Source organism: Saprospiraceae bacterium (assembly GCA_965223025.1). Taxonomy (GTDB): domain Bacteria; phylum Bacteroidota; class Bacteroidia; order Chitinophagales; family Saprospiraceae; genus JABDMH01. Next base: position 632,704 of record CBDCVP010000023.1, on the reverse strand, counting down.
GACCGACCCCTGGTACAATGGCAGATGCGCCAGTCGGTCAATCCTCGACAGTATACCCTAACTATTTTACCCGTATCCTATGTGCTGACCGGCACAAACAACGCTGATGTGGTCGTACTGGGTCTGGCAAATCGGGATTCGCTTATAAATCTGTCGAAATCCCCGGCAACAAAAGATTGGCAAACACAGGTTATTTTATTACTGTCTGACCTCCATTTGGAGGATGTCCCGCTTGTGCTAGACATCCCTTTCAGCGGCCTGGTGAGCCAGAAAAAGATAGGATCTGACATACAGCCTGCCGTCGAGGCAACATCGAATGAAGGCATTTTTATATCTCCATTGCTCACTACCATCATTTTGACACACCTCAAAAAATCAAACCAAATCCCACAAAAGACCGACGTACTCACAAAAACTGAGTTCAAGGTCTTAAGAGCCGCCAGGCATGGACTGACCAACAAACAATTGGCCTCCCAGCTCTATGTCAGCCCCAGCACCATCCATTCTCACTGCAAAAGCATCTATCGCAAACTCGGTGTACGAGGAAGGGTGGAGGCGATCAATGTGGTCTTTGGTGGTAAGTAAACATCTAAAAATGCTAGCAGTAATGGATCAAACAAACATATCAGGTTCAGGTAACAAACAATCATTTATTCACTTGAAAACATTTAGCAAAGTCATGAAATCACTGAAATCACTACAAAAACTATCAACCATTTCAGCTGCCATTTTTTTACTGCTGTCCATATCGACAATGCAAGCGCAAACGAAATTAACTGAAACTGAAGGTGACCTTCAATTAACCAATCCTGGTCGCTACATCACATTCTTTAAAGACAGTGTTCAAAGCTATATTGAGCAGTCTCCAAACACTGCGATGTATTTTGTGAATCGGACACCTGGTGACTTGAATTTCTACAATCAAAGTAAACTTGCCTTACAATTAAGAGGTGGTGCAGCAAAAATAGGAGGTGGCCTGCATGAGGCTATGCTAAATGTCCGGATAAATGATGACATCTCTCATAGGGGGCTTAAGATTGAAAACTCAGATGGTCATGCAGACACATGGTTGCCATACAGTGATGGAGGGATATATTTAACTGGAGACTATGACCCGGGAAACAATAATCCAGGAAATATCACACTGAGGACCTACAATTCGAACTTCCCAAATAATGGATATGTCGATCGCCTAATAGTACAGGGCAGCACAGGCAATGTTTCAATTGGCACAACAGCAGCGTCCGGAAAATTGCATGTCAAAACTGCAGATAGTAATAATCCAGCTGGATACTTTGAAAATGGTAGCGTAAATGGCCTTGGCATCCAAGGATGGGCCAAAGGTAGTGGAGGGATTGGTGTCAGCGGAATTTCGCAAGTATCTGAGGGTGTCGGAGTCTATGGTTCGTCCTTGGGAACTAATTCGCGTGGAGGGTCATTTATTTCGAGCAACATAGGTGCGACTGCCTCAGGTACCAACTTTGATTTCTATGCTAGTGGTCCGGGTATGGATTATGGTTCTCCTTCGTCAATTAGGTGGAAAACTGAATTGCAAGAAATTACCAATATATCACATGTCATGGACAAGATTAAACCTTATAGCTACGTACTTAAGTCTGATCCTACGACACATAACGTGGGGTTTATTGCTGAAGAGGTCATGAAATACTTTCCTGAAATAACAATTAGAGATAAGCACGATCAAGATTTTGCCATAGGATTAGACTATTCACGAATGACAGTTATTCTTTGGGCCATTGTAAGCGAGCAAGGTCGCGTAATTGAAGAATTAAAATCTAAGATATCATCAATGGAATAGATATGCAATTCCTAGTCATACATCAAACTGAACCATGGTGGTTAGATATCTTGACATAGGAAATTAACTTCATATTTAACCACAGAATCTCTATTTCGATTCTATAATAAATCTTTCCACCGGTACGATCGAAATCAATAGTGTCACTGGTGATGGCATTGCCAATCATAGGAAGTTTATAAATAATGGGAATATCCAAATTGGTGCACCCCAAAATAGTGTAATTGGAGGGCTGGGTATTTACAATTATGGCTACAACACTGCCAGATTTTATAACCTTGGTGAGCTGACCTTTTATATGAAAAATGCTCCCGGCTATTGTATATCTGGAGATCATTTCAACAATCTGAAAGTGATCAATGAATCTGGTGGAAAAATCTCTGGTGAAGGCAAAATCGACAATCTGGTCTTCGAGAATCAAGGGATCTTGTCGCCTGGATTTTCGCCGGGTAAGATCACTATCGAAGGTGACTACTCAAATCGAGATGGTACAGTGATCATCGAAATTGGAGAGACCAATCATGACCTATTGGAGATCCAGGGAAATTTTGAGGGAGGAGGAACACTGGATATAGATCTGATAGATGGATTTGTACCGACTCCAGGCAATACCTATACCATCGTAACTTCTGATTTGGTAACACCTGCTTCCAACTTTTCAACCATCAACCTTCCGCTGGCTTTGCAAGGATGGCAGGTGAATGTGGTACAGTCTACCATCAATGAAATCGTCCTGTCTTATTCCGGTAGTATCCCCTGCACACCTGACCTCATTATTTTCCCCGAAGATGCCAATGGCTCCTATATTGCAGGTTCGTCCATTGCAACCGATGGACAAGTAATGGTCACTTTACCCTCGCATTACACAGCACCAGAGATTACACTAAATGCCGGCTTTGAAATAAATGCCAATGTTGCATTTGAAATCACCAACGGAAGTTGCTACGAGATGATCATGGATGTTGAGGGAAATGTGTACCGCACCGTTAAGATTGGCACCCAAGAGTGGATGGCCGATAACCTTAAGACCACACATTTAAATGATGGGACTCTACTCACGAAGCACCTTTGTCTATTTCCCTTAAATAATGGAGAACCAGGTTATTCGTGGTATGATGATGATTCCATTGCCAACCATGTATCTTATGGTCCCTTGTACAATCCGAACGTAGTAAGTTCGCAAGATTTATGTCCAGTGGGATGGCGCATCCCTACCGATGCCGATTGGAACACACTGCTCAACTCTCTTGTATATGAGTCGGCGGGAAGAAAATTAGCCGAAGTGGGGACCGAACACTGGGATCCACCCAATGCGGGGGCAACCAATGAAACGGGCTTTTCAGCTATTCCAGGAGGTTTCCAAACTCAAACATTGAATTGCAGGGATAAGGGAAAACGAGCCTCTTTTGCTAGTTCTTCGGACCGTCATTTTGATGTGATTCTAAATGCTGATGGCACCTACACGGCCGACCTCTTCCTCTATCCAACTATTGATGGCGGATCTGCATCTGTCAGATGCATTAAGGATTAGAGGGGCTGGAAAGGTCCAAGGTGCCCACTCATGACCAGTTGGTTCACGTGGTTAAGGCTTCCTTGTCTTGAACGCGAGGGCGGTTGGATCAGACAAAACAGTCTGGTTTCTGCCATAAATTTGCTATCTTTTATAACCGGACTCACACTCCGGTGACTCAGATCAAATTCGTAGACTACCCTAACACCTCAGTATGTCATCTGGTCGACCGAGCTTTGGCCCAACCTTCTGGCTGATTGTTTTGGCTGTGGCGACACTTCCTGCAGCGACAACGAAGGCCATCGTGCAATCACTGACCGCTCCTTACCAAATCGATCCCTACCACGATACCATGGTAGACTTACTTCAGTTTACTCAATACTTCATCGATGATCCACCTTATTTGTCCCTTGATTCGATAGCAAATTCGGAAATGTAAACGTGAGGCGAAACATGGGTATCTTGACATTTACTTCTGCACGCAACTGGACAAAAGCTCAGTTTCTTGATCCTTGTCAAAGTCTAAGTATCTTCTACCTCGGTGATATCTTGAAAGCAAGAACCCAATGCCTGTTGATTCTAGCAATTTTCATGGCCTTTTCCTTTCCCCTTCGGTCTCAAATCCCCCTCCTACAAAAGACTTACACCATCGATCCTATACTCGACACGCTGGTAGACCTATCCCCGTATGTAGGTCTTTTCGTTAATAAACCCCCTCTCCTACCTGTGGATGAGGTAATTAAACAGGAATTCATCGATTTTGATGCCTACAAAACTTCAATACCGGAGTCATCTTCATTACGTCACATCAATTATCGGTATTGGCTCTCTTTTACAGTAACTAATGAGACCATCCATCCCGCAACCGGTTACTACCTGTATTTTGGCACCGAGGATCGCATTTTCATCTACGAATATGTGAATAAGGCCTACCGGCTGATTGAGAAAAAGGGAGACGAATATCGCTCTAGTCACGGACCCGAATATACCAGGTACTATTATACTACTATTGATCTTGCCCCCTCGACATCTAAGACCTACCTTGTCCACCTCTCCAACACATTCGTGCCAGAGCGTACGGATGCTATCAGGCCATATTTGGTTAAAAAGGGATATGAGGTTCACCTACAGGAGCACTTCACTATTTCTCAAAAACTAGGGATGAGCTACACAGCGGCGCTCAGCATATTATTCATTTTCACGGTTTTATCCTTGCTGTTTTGGTTGCTCAACCGCGAAAGGAGTCTGCTGGCATTTGGTCTTCTGTGCTTTTCGCTGTTTCTCTATTTTTTGCGTGATTTAGAGCTGCATTTTTCTGGGCTATTTTTCTACGGACATTTTGATGAAATATTTATGGTCACTGAGCCCCTTATGCGTGCTGTAAGTACCAGTGCATTCCTATATTTCACCTTTGTCTATTTCAAAGAATTCAAGTACCGATATCGACTCAAATGGCTCTCCGTATTTACAGCTTTGTTTGGATTAGCAGCAGGCATATGGTTTTTATTTTTCAATCGCGTAGACCCAATGGTGGCACTAAATGGTTTTGACCTATTGATGTATTTGGGTTTCATTGGTCTCTCGCTGATCACTTCGGTGCTGATACTAGGAGTACTTTGGTTTTCTTACCTCGATCATTCTAGATACTATATTATCGGGACCTCATTATTTCTCCTGTTGAACTATGGCGGCCTAATGATAGATGCTGCGTTAGGTTCGATCATTGACATACCTTACTTTGGTAACTATTGCTCGATAATCGGTGCACTTATTTTTACCGTATCGATGGCTTACCTAATTATTCTGCGCACCATTAATATGGAGAAGGACTTTATAAATCAAAAAGCTAGCGTACATCATCTCAATGAAATCAACCGATTAAAATCAAAACTCTATACCAATATCACCCACGAATTTCGCACACCCCTCACTGTGATCTCGGGTATGGCCGATCAAATGCCAGATACCAGCAGCGAAAAAATATTAATCCAACGCAATACGGAAAATCTCTTGGACCTCGTCAATCAAATGTTGGAGCTCAGCAAGATAGAGTCCGGTCATTTACTGCCTCAACTGGTCCAGATGGATGTGGTGCCTCTTCTGAAATATTTGGCAGAGTCATACCGGCGGCTGGCACTCAGCCGGGGAAAAGAATTTCGAGTCGAATACTTGGAAGATACATTGTGGATGGACGTCGATCCGATCATGCTGGAGCGAATACTCAACAATCTAGTGCACAACGCCATCAAATTTACTCCGGAAGGAGGAAAAGTACAGATAAGAATCTCCCGCAATCCCTCCAAGTCGAGCTGCCTATTCAAAGTCAGTGATACGGGTAGAGGCATCGCTCCTGAGCAACTGGATAAGATTTTTGAGCGCTTCTATCAAGTGGATGACACCACTACGCGACATGGAGAGGGCACAGGCATTGGGTTGGCGCTTGCCAAAGAATTGGTCCAACTCATGAAGGGTGACATCCAGGTGGAAAGTCAATTGAATGTGGGAAGTACTTTCGCCGTTCGAATGCCCATCACCAAGCTGGCGCCTATAGAGACCTGGGAGCCAAGGTCATCCTTACATCATCCAGCCAAGTTGGCGCCATTGGCAGCCAGCACAACCGATGATCTCAATGTTTACAAAATTCTCATCGTCGAAGATCATGCCGATGTGCGCCACTACTTACGCACACTTATGGCGAATTACATCCTACTGGAAGCCGATAACGGTCGTCAAGGTCTGGGCCTAGCCTTTGATGAAATACCGGACCTCATCATTTCTGACGTGATGATGCCAGAGATGGATGGATACAATCTCTGCAAAAATGTGAAAACAGATCCCCGCACGTCGCACATCCCCGTCATCTTACTGACCGCAAAATCATCACAAGAAGATCGACTGCAGGGGCTGCATGGTGGCGCTGATGCTTACCTGGTTAAACCTTTTGACAAACGCGAACTCTTTATACGTATCCAGAATCTTCTGGAAGGCAGAAAGAAAAGGCAACGTCACTATCAACAATTCCATTCGCTCCCAAAAGAAGAAGTGCAGGGAAACGAATTCCTGAAAAAAGTGCGTGAAATCATCGGAGAGAATCTTGGCAACGATGATTTTTCCATTGAAAATCTGGCCAGGGCACTTCACTTGAGTCGAACACAGATCTATCGTAAGCTAAAGGCGCTCACAGGCCAAAGCTACACCGCATTAATCAAAGAAATGAAAATTCGACGGGCTAAAGAACTACTCATGACGTCCGATCAAACCATTGCAGAGATCGCCTACGCATTGGGATTTAGGGATCAGAGCTACTTCACCAAAGTATTTCGGGAGGAGACTGGAATGACCCCTGGAGAAATGCGAAGCTAGGACTTGTCATTTTTTGGGTCCCATTGTAACCCGGATACACGCAAAATCTCCATGGTACTTCTTCAATCACGCTAAATATGATGCTCAGTCAAACAGCGCATCTAAGGTCACTTCTGATTGCACCTCCTCCTGATGGTATCGATTTTTCAAGGCAGGATAGGTGGTAATGAGGGTGGTGAAAACAGACTTTTTAGTTTGGGTGACATGTTCAAATATCGACCGTTTTCGGCGAAGGGTTGCTGCATAAGATTTGGTTATTGCAAATTCCCTATTGGTAAATTTTGCCTCACAAAGATTGATCACCTGATCTCTTCGATCAATCAACAAATCGATCTGAGCACCGGGGAATTCCACATTCCCGTAAAACTTCCAAGCTGAAATTTCCGTATATACTCCACTAATGCCTAATGCATTTTTGATCTGATCTGTGTGTAACATGCATATGGTCTCATAAGCATAACCAGCCCAGGCCCTATAAGAGGGACTTGTCGATAATGCCTTCCAGGCACCTTCACCAACGAATTTCCCGGGCTGGACAAATTTGATATAAAACAGGGAGTAAAGATCCGTAAGTTTGTAGATGGAGTCTTTTGCCTTCTTGAGATGAGGTCTGAAGCGTGTAATAAACCCACTCTCAATCAGATCTTCCAATGTCCGATTTATGGTCCCTCCATCGGGCAACTTTGAATAACTTATAATGTCTTTTCGAGTCAAGCCGTTTGGCCGTGCACCCAAGGTCTCTATGATGGTTAAATGATTTTCTGGCTTTTTGAAAAGGGAGTGGTACAATGATAAATACTCCTGATTCAGAAGGCCGGTCTTTTCAAAACAAAGTTCATCAATAATTTGGTGGGCACTTTTTCCAGGCACTAGCTCTTTCAGGTAATGCGGAATACCTCCCATGGCCATATATAGCTGCACGATCTGGTACCGGGTCAGTTTCAATTTTTGGAATTGGCAGAAGTCTTCTGTTTCTGCCAGTGTAAATGGTTCTAATTTCATGCGCTGTGTCACACGATTGTACAACCCACCTTTGGCCCGCAACAATTTCTTTTGAATCCACGCAGTGGCTGATCCGCACCCAATCAAGATAACGTGTTTCATTTTGGAAAGGTGCTGGTTCCAAAAGTATTCCAGGGCCGAGATAAATCCTGCTCTGGGCGTATCCAACCAGGGCAGTTCATCTATGAATACTACCATTTTTTTCTTACGTGGTTTCAATGACTTGATGTATCCAACCAAATATTGAAAGGCTCGAGTCCAACTTTCCGGTGGTGTTGTTTCTTCCTGCCCTTTGGTCCGGGAAAGATATTCGTGAAAAAAATTAGCCAACTGAGTTTGCATGTCGGCATGGTAAGAGCCTGTAAAGTCAAACACCAACGCTGAGGCAAAGAACTCTCTAATTAGATAGGTCTTCCCCACCCTTCTGCGGCCATATATCACCAAGAATTCTGGCAATTTTGATGCGCAGATCTGCCTTAATTTCGCAAGCTCTTTAGTACGACCAACGATGGTAGTTTGTCTTTTTATATTTGGATTAATCATAACTATTATGAGTTATTTATCCAAATATAATAATTTTAATTGGAGAAATCTCACCGAATAAGAGGCATTTATCCAAAGAGAATCAGAGATCGAAGGAAAGAGAAAGGGAATCTTTTGTCGATCAGACAAGGGACAGGTGAAAATAACTTTCCATCTTGATACGCTCTCAAACAGCGGGACCTGAGTCCACGTCATATCACATATTACCATAAAGGCTCATCATATCAGATCTCATACATATGTGCTAGGGCACTGCCCCAAACTCACCTGGGAATCGATTGATAATCCTATTTTTAAATCATGAAATCAATCTGGAAAAGAAACATTGCCCTGCTGATTTTGGTCTCACTGACCACTGTCCATTGCCATCAACCAGAGCCACCGGCTCCACCATATCCTCTCCGGGTCATTGAGATTGATATGCAGCAGGCTGCATTGACCGCAGACCGCATCCGCAAAGAAGTTGGCGTAGAAATCGCAGATGGACTGGAGCTGAGCCTTTGGGCCTCTGACTCCTTGATCACAGATCCCATCGCCATCAGCGCGGACGGCATTGGAGGGATCTACTATACGAATGGCAGCAGATTACAGCATTCTGAGTTCGACATCAGGGGACACCGAGATTGGATGACCGAGTCCATGTCCTTTCAGACAGTGGAGGATCGCAGAGCTTTCTTGAGAAAAACATTCGCGCCCCAAAAAAGTACCGAAAACGTCAAGCAGATTGAAGATCTAAACCACGATGGAAGCCATGATTGGAGAGACCTCACGGTCGAAAAGGAATCTGTATGGCGGCTAGAGGATCGGGATGGCGATGGTGTCGCTGACCGGACCCAGCTTTACATCGAAGATTTTCACGAGGAGATATCAGACTTGGCCAATGGTGTGGAGTATGGGGATGACCACGTATATGTGGCTGTGGGACCAGATCTATGGCGCACAAAAGATATCGACGGAGATGGGATTGCCGATGAAAAGGAGAGCCTGGCCCATGGATTTGCCGTCCATATAGGCTTTGGTGCACATGGCATGTCCGGTGTCAAGATGGGACCCGATGGACGCATATGGTGGGGCATCGGTGATATCGGAATGAATCTGGTCGATAGGAAGGGCAAACGATGGAAATATCCAAACCAAGGTGTGATTGTACGATGTGAACCTGATGGCAGCAAATTTGAAGTTTTTGCAGCTGGCCTGAGAAATACGCATGAATTTGTCTTCGACCAATTTGGCAACCTTATTTCAGAAGATAACGATGGAGATCACACCGGCGAACGAGAACGCCTGGTGTATATCACCAATGGATCTGATGGAGGTTGGCGCATCAACTGGCAATTTGGCAAATACACGGATCCAGATAATAATCGCTACAAGGTGTGGATGGATGAAAAAATGAATGTTCCACGCTGGAAAGGACAGGCCGCCTATATCACGCCACCAATCATCAATTATGTAAATGGTCCCACAGGTATGGTTTACAATCCTGGCACCGCCTTGGGGGGGCAGTGGAAAAACCATTTCTTCATCGCTGAGTTTAGGGGCTCACCCGCCAATTCTCCGATCCACGCCTTCACCCTTCGACCAGTCGGGGCATCTTTTGCCTTAGACCATACCCAGGAAGTCGTGAAAGGTCTTCTTCCAACGGGCATGGATTTTGGTCCCGACGGAGCCTTGTATTTTTCTGATTGGATCGACGGTTGGGGTATCAAGGATCGAGGTAGGCTTTGGAAACTCGATGTCCCAATAGCCGAACGGGCCGAGATTCGTGAGCATACAAGAGCGCACTTGGCAGCAGATTTTTCGAAGAAGACCGATGGTGAATTGGGAGAATTATTGGCCTTTACCGATATGAGAGTACGCCAGAAGGCACAATTTGAATTGGTGAAGAGAAATGACGAAGGGATGAAGGTATTTATGGATATTGCCACTCTAGGCCATGATCAATTGGCACGCATACATGCCTTGTGGGGAATGGCTCAAATGGCTCGAAGGAACCAGGGAAAGGCCAGCCATCTCACGACCTATTTGGATGACAAGGATCCTGAGATTCAAGCGCAGGCAGCCAAAATGATTGGAGATGTGAAATATGCTGATGCTGAAAAGCACCTGATCGGCCTGCTACAACATCCTTCCTTAAGGGTGCAGTTTTTTGCTGCGGAGGCGCTGGGACGCACTCATGCCATTCATGCAGTGCAGCCACTCATCGATATGCTCATTGGTAATGACGACAAAGATGCCTGGTTGCGACACGCCGGCGCACTGGCTTTGGCCAGGATTGGGGATGCCCAATCACTGGTAGATCTCCGAAATCATCCATCTCGTGCAGCAAGGATAGCAGCCGTGGTGGCTCTGAGGCGCATGCAAGACCAAGGCATAGCCGTTTTTCTCAAGGATACGGATGAATACATCGTGACGGAAGCTGCACGTGGCATCCATGACGACTTTTCGATTGAGAGCGCCTTGCCAGCACTGGCTCAACTCCTCGCAACTACCAGTTTCACCAACGAAGCACTCATACGCAGAGCAATCAGTGCCAACCTAAGGCTGGGAGAACCAGAAAATCTAACAGCTCTGAAAAGTTACATCTTCAACACCCAAGCATCAGCAGGCATGCGTGCTGAAGCCTTAGCAGCCTTAAGCACCTGGGCCAAGCCCTCTGTCCTAGACCGGGTGGATGGCAGATATCGAGGGATCATCACTAGAGATAGTAGTGAGGTACGGGAAGTACTTGAGGAGCATCTAGAAAAGCTGCTCCAGGATAAATCATCAATGATCGCCGTGGCGGCAATCGAGGCCAGCGCCAGATTGGACATTCAATCCACAGGAGCATCGATCCTAAAATTGATCCAAAGCAACTCATCCAAAGATTTAAACCTTGCTGGCATCAGAGCACTTCAGAAGATGCAGTCACCCCATCTCAGTGATGCACTTAGGGCTAGCTTGCGTAGTAAAAACTCGGAGGTAAGAGCGGAGGCGCTGGCTCTTTTACCGGAGTCAAACATCTCTGATGGTGATGCAGAATTGCTCTATAGAGATATCTTGAAAAATGGCAGTGTCAAGGAAAGGCAAGCAGCAATGGCAGGACTGACTGAGCTAGAGTCTCCAGCTGCTACTATACTGATCAAGCAAGAATTTGACAAATTGGTGCAGGGCACATTAGGGAAAGAGCTATGGCTGGATGTCTTGGATGCCGCCGAAAGTAAACCTGATGCCTATCTTCGAAATGGGGTTGCAAAGTACACTGCAACTTTTGCTGACGACCCGTTAGCTGAATTTCAGAGTACTCTTTCAGGGGGTGATGCCGTCAAAGGTCAGCGCATCTTTTCACGCCATGAAGGTGCCCAATGTACCCGTTGTCATTCCATCTGGGAGTGGGGTGGTGATGCTGGTCCCAACTTGATGGGAGTCGGTGATCGGCTCATCAAGGAAAAAATCCTCGAATCCCTGATCATGCCCAGTGCTGTCTTAGCTCCTGGCTATGAGGTCACCTCAGTCACCTTAAAGGACGAGACAGTGGTCGCCGGTATAGTCGCGGAGGAAACCGAGGCAGAGCTCAAGATTAAAGTTGGTAAGGATAATGTAAAAACGGTGTCTAAATCTCAGATCATCAATCGCGATAAAATACCATCGGCCATGCCACCCGTAAAATCCATCTTGTCCAAGCGGGAAATTCGAGATCTGGTGGCTTTTCTGAGTGGTTTGAAGGGAGAGCTGGAGCATCAATGATGCAGTGGGCAGTACGCAGTCGACAGCAGGCAGTCAGCAGTGGGCAGTGGACAGTCGGCAGTAGGCAGTGGGCAGTGGACAGTCGGCAGTAGGCAGTGGGCAGTAGGCAGTCGCCAGACAGAGGACTGCAGACTGAGGACTGCAGACTGAGAACTGAGGACTGAGAACTGAGGACTGAGTATCAGTAGGCAGTCGGCAGTGGGCAGTGGGCAGTGGGCAGTAGGCAGACTGAGGACTGTAGATTGAGGACTGTAGATTGAGGACTGAAGACCGAGGACTGCAGACTGAGAACTGTGTATCAGTAGGCAGTAGGCAGTCGGCAGTGGGCAGTCGCCAGACCGAGGACTGCAGACTGCAGACTGAGAACTGAGGACTGAGAACTGAGGACTGAGTATCAGTAGGCAGTCAGCAGTAGGCAGTAGGCAGTGGGCAGTCGGCAGTGGGCAGTCGCCAGACTGAGGACTGCAGACTGAGAACTGTAGACTGAGAACTGTAGACTGAGAACTGTAGACTGAGAACTGCGGACTGAGGACTGAGTATCAGTAGGCAGTCAGCAGTGGGCAGTGGGCAGTCGGCAGTAGGCGGTGGGCAGACTGAGGACTGTAGATTGAGGACTGAGTATCAGTAGGCAGTGGGCAGTCGGCAGCCGGCAGTCGCCAGACCGAGGACTGCAGACTGTAGACTGAGGACTGCAGACTGAAGACTGAGGACTGAAGACTGAGGACTGCAGACTGCAGACTGAGGTTAACGTACACCAGAGGGTAGTTCCACGACCACCTAGCATAATTCAGGATCCTGCGAAAAATCGCTTCTGACCATGAAAATTCATCACGAGAAATCGTGGAAATTTCCATGGTAGCGGATCAGAAAAATACTCATTGTTGAGTATTGCCTGTCCGGAAACGTGGTGTTAGTTTTATAAGGGTTAATACTCCAGTGAATAGAACACCAAATCATTCATAATGAACCCTTCCATATCAGGTGAGAAAAAGATTTTACTTGCAGAATCCATGTCCTTAGACTCTCAGGGACGACATATGGCTGAGAAGTGTAATTCACACAAGATATTTCCGGTGACAGGTCAACAATCCAGTGCTTTCTGGCAGACAGTCGCCGAAACCTATGAAAACAGATCTAGTAGGGACCTCATGTGTGAATGCCCCCATCGAAAGACAAAGAGCAAACATCTACAAATAAGGACGGAGAAACACATCCAACCATCGAGTTTTTTGGACATGGTCACGACCGTGCTGGAAAAAAATCTAGCCAATGAAAACTTTCAAATCAGTGACCTTGCAAAGCATCTGTACTGTAGCCGTACCCAGGTCTATCGCAAACTCAAGGTGGCCCTCGGTACATCGTTCACCGATTTGGTCAAGGAAATGAAGGTAGACCGGGCCAAAAGTCTGATTGCCAAAACTGATCAATCCATTACGGAGATTTCGCAACAATTGGGATTCAGAGATGCGAGCTACTTCACCCGTGTCTTTAAGCAGATCACAGGAAAAACTCCTTCTGCTTTTCGCTCAGAGCACCTTGACTGAGATCTGATTGAACCAATAGTTCCAATAAATCAAATACTGGACCGATGACCAAGTAGCTTCTTTCCTGAGAGGATCGGTATTAAATCTGTCCTGGAGACAAATGAGAGCAATCAGGGCCTGCCATGCAACAACAAAGCACATGACATAACATCATCCCTAGAAAACCACAAAGTACTTCAGAAGGCCAAAGGGACGAATAGACTGTGGCATATCGAAACCGCAACGCTCTTCCGCGCTGGTGGATGAAAAGATGTCTGCTGGGACAAGTCATTGATCACATAGTACTTGTACAGGGTACCCCTACCATCCATGATGCAGTGGGCAGTACGCAGTCGGCAGTCGGCAGTAGGCAGTCGGCAGTCGCAAGACTGAGAACTGTAGACCGAGGACTGAAGACTGAGGACTGAGTATCAGTAGGCAGTAGGCAGTGGGCAGTTGCCAGACTGAGGACTGCAGACTGAGGACTGTAGACTGAGAACTGAGAACTGAGTATCAGTAAGCAGTCGGGGGCAGTGGGCAGTCGGCAGACTGAGGACTGTAGACCGAGGACTGCAGACTGAAGACTGAGAACTGTGTATCAGTAGGCAGTCGGCAGTCGGCAGTCGGCAGCAGGCAGTGGGCAGTCAGCAGTGGGCAGTCGCCAGACCGAGGACTGTAGACCGAGGACTGCAGACTGCAGACTGAAGACTGAGAACTGAGTATCAGTAGGCAGTTGGCAGTCGGCAGCAGGCAGTCGCCAGACTGAGGACTGCAGACTGAGGACTGTAGACTGAGAACTGCAGACTGCAGACTGAGAACTGAGAACTGAGGACTGAGTATCAGTAGGCAGTCGGCAGTTGGCAGTTGGCAGTGGGCAGTCGCCAGACCGAGGACTGCAGACTGAGGACTGAGAACTGAGGACTGCAGACTGAAGACTGAGAACTGAGTATCAGTAGGCAGTCGGCAGCAGGCAGTCGCCAGACTGAGGACTGCAGACTGAGGACTGAGAACTGAGGACTGCAGACTGAAGACTGAGAACTGAGTATCAGTAGGCAGTCGGCAGTAGGCAGTTGGCAGTGGGCAGTGGGCAGTCGCCAGACCGAGGACTGAGGACTGAGAACTGAGGACTGCAGACTGAAGACTGAGAACTGAGTATCAGTAGGCAGTCGGCAGTGGGCAGTCGCCAGACCGAGGACTGCAGACTGAGGACTGAGAACTGAGGACTGCAGACTGAAGACTGAGAACTGAGTATCAGTAGGCAGTCGGCAGTCGGCAGTTGGCAGTTGGCAGTGGGCAGTCGCCAGACCGAGGACTGCAGACTGAGAACTGAGGACTGAAGACTGAAGACTGAGAACTGAGTATCAGTAGGCAGTCGGCAGTGGGCAGTAGGCAGTAGGCAGTCGGCAGTGGGCAGTAGGCAGTAGGCAGTAGGCAGTAGGCAGTCGGCAGTGGGCAGTAGGCAGTAGGCAGTCGGCAGTAGGCAGTCGGCAGTAGGCAGTAGGCAGTAGGCAGTCGGCAGTAGGCAGACTGAGGACTGTAGACTGAGGACTGAGTATAGTGGGCAGGCAGCAAGCAGTCGCCAGACTGAGGACTGCAGACTGAGGACTGTAGACTGAGAACTGCAGACTGCAGACTGAGAACTGAGAACTGAGGACTGAGTATCAGTCGGCAGTCGGCAGCAGGCAGTCGCCAGACTGAGGACTGCAGACTGAGGACTGTAGACTGAGAACTGCAGACTGCAGACTGAGAACTGAGAACTGAGGACTGAGTATCAGTAGGCAGTCGGCAGCAGGCAGTCGCCAGACTGAGGACTGCAGACTGAGGACTGTAGACTGAGAACTGCAGACTGCAGACTGAGAACTGAGAACTGAGGACTGAGTATCAGTAGGCAGTCGGCAGTCGGCAGTTGGCAGTGGGCAGTCGCCAGACCGAGGACTGCAGACTGAGGACTGAGAACTGAGGACTGCAGACTGAAGACTGAGAACTGAGTATCAGTAGGCAGTGGGCAGTCAGCAGTCAGCAGTGGGCAGACTGAGGACTGCAGACTGAGGACTGTAGACTGAGAACTGAGGACTGCAGACTGTAGACTGTAGACTGAGAACTGAGGACTGTAAACAGGCGATAGAAAGTATGTCCTTGGTAACAACATACTCTCCATATCGAATGTTATTGTGGGTGAATGAGATAAAATAGTGCTCTACACAATGAAAATCATGACATACCTAGGATTCATCACGCTGATGCTATCCTGCCAACCTCAGATGGACAACAACATCCCTAAAGCCAAAGCAGCTGCTTTGCAAACGTCTGATCAGTGGTCAGACTATTGGTATGGTGGAGAGGCTGAAATCAGTGTGTACAAAGGACTACAAACCCGTTACTCAGAGCGTCATCCAGCCTCTGCTGTTTTGATTTTTGTTACCGAGGACTTCCTTACCGACAAGCAGGTGAAGAATGAAGCGGGTAGCAAGCGAAACAGCACCAGTGTTTTAAAAACCAATCTCTCTATCGATTTTACTACGGGCATTTATGATTACAACATCATGTCATCTGTCTTTACACCCATTGATGTACAAGCGCAGCCACATACGCTTAAGATCACCACTTCTTCGCAAGATTGGTGTGGACACAGTTTTGTTCAACTTAATCATGCCAAGCGCAAATACGACGTGAAGTTGTTCTCCTACTTTGAGAAAGAGGGGGACGATCATTATACTGTATCAGATGTCATGACAGAAGATGAGATCATGAATCGCATTAGAATGAATCCCGACGCTCTGCCAGTTGGAGTAATCCAAATCATACCGGGGACCATATTCGGGCGCTTAAAGCATGTTGCCCTGAGACCAGTTTCTGTAAAAACCTCAAACACCCCTTACCTTCTGGACGATATGTCCGGAGAAAACTTGCGGAGCTACATATTGAATTTCGAATCGATGGACCGGACTTTAGAAATTATCTATGAGGATGATTTCCCCCATGCCATCACCGGATGGAAAGACAGTTATCCTACGGTCATCAGTGGAGAAAAGCTTACCACTCTGTATAAGCGAGTCTCCACCATCAAATCACCCTATTGGTCTCAGCACGATCTGGAACATTTGCCCTTACGCGCAGAAATCGGACTGGATTAGATGCACGTTAGGTGGACTCAGCAACTTTCCAATGACATTTTTTTTAACTGATTCCTCTCGATTCATACTTGGTTGTTCGTCACTCGCTTAGCTGAGGCCAAACTCCTACCCATTGCTTACCTACATCGAAGATTAATTATGTTGAGCATCCTTCAGCGTTTCAGGAGGTAGCCATGACTGAACTCACACGATGGCCTTCTCCTACGTATCATTGATCACGACTTTCTTACTTTTACTCGCATGAAAGTTCTTGATGATCAAATAGTCCGCTTACGCACCAAGATCACCCACGCGGTGGATGATCTGCTCAAGCTTACCCATGAGATCGGACATGAGGGTTTGGCCGAAACCATAAAGGATCTGAAGGACCGTATTGAGGAGCCCTTCATGTTTGTCATTGTGGGTGAAGTAAAAGCAGGAAAAAGCAGTTTCATCAACGCCCTCTTAGAGACAGAGAAAGATATCTGTAAGGTTGCGCCGTCACCCATGACCGATACCATCCAACAAATAGTATTTGGTGAAACGGCACATGAGGAAATCATCAATCCCTATTTGAAAAGACTGTATCAACCTGTCGACATCTTAAAAGAAATCGCCATTGTCGACACTCCGGGAACCAACACCATCATCGACCACCACCAGGAAATTACCGAGCGATTTATTCCCGGAGCTGACTTGATCGTTTTTGTCTTTGAAGCCAAAAATCCATATAGGCAATCAGCCTGGGAATTTTTTGATTATATCCACGATGAATGGCGGAAGAAAATCATTTTTGTGCTACAGCAAAAGGACCTGATGTCCGAAGATGATTTGCAGATCAATATCGAAGGTGTGTATAAACAAGCCCAGCAAAAAGGTGTCCCGATGCCATTCGTTTTTGCAGTATCTGCTAAGGATGAGCAAGAAGGCCTTGTGGATACTAGCGGCTATGCACCTTTGAGATCATTTATTAACGACAAAATAACTGGCGGCCAAGCCCCTGTCTTAAAATTACAAAGCAACCTCGGTACCGCTGCCAGCATTGCACAAAAAATAAATGAAGGTCTGTCACTGAGGCAAGCTCAGCTGAAAGTCGATAGAGATTTTCGAACCGATATTACCAGCACGCTGGACAAGCAAACTCAGATATCCAATGACCAGGTTATTGTGTTGGTAGAGAATCTTTTGGCTGGCTATGATGGTACGATGCGCGAAAAAACCGACGAACTCAGCGGAGTGCTCTCCTTGGGTTCCGTCTTACGCCGCTCATTCTCTTCTATGTTCAGCAAGAAACCATCCATCAAAGAGTGGCTGACCCACTTTGCCGAAGATATGGAGCAGAATCTAAACAATCGACTCAAGGAAAAACTCAATGACCGGGTCCTGGATCTGGCAGAGTCTATCCAGCAAATGGGACAAATTATTGACTTAAAAATCAGGTCCAGCCAAACCATTTTAAAAGATGACCATGAAATATTCAGCGACATCGCTGAAAAAAGAGCCAGCATATTGACCGAGCTGCAAGAAACATTTAGAGCCTTTCTCAACAATGCCGACAATTTTCAGGACGAGGCCATCTTTTCTCAAAAAGATAAAATGTCACCCACCCTAGCCACAGGAGGAGGTATAGCCGTCGTAGGCGTCATCTTAACCTTCGTCACCAACGGGATGGTATTTGACATCACAGGAGGTGTACTCACTGCAGTGGGACTACTTTTTGCTGGTGTTTCTTTGGGGTTGCAGAGGCGAAAAATCCTTAAGAAGTTTAAGGCAGAAGTGGACGAGGGCCGCAAGAAATTGGAGGCTGAAGTCACCAGTCGCCTTCGTACTTATGTAGATTTTGTACGTGCTCAAATCGAAAAGAATTTCGAAAGATTCGACCAGATGTTGGAGTCAGAGTCAAAGGCATTGGATCAGCTGGTGCAAGATCATGGACAAGTGATCGACGGCTTAAATCAGTTAGAGAGGGAGATTGGGAAGATGGACAATAGTTAGTACCTCCTACTCTCCTCCAACATTTAGATCTGGTCAGTGCACTCGGTGATGTGGTGTTTCAACCGACTAAAAAATGGAAGATCGGCCAGGGCCAACCTGAATTGGGTGCATTAGATTTTGTCGTTTATGCAGCTGCACCAAGATAGCGTTGAAAATGGGACCAATGGCCACTCATGTGAAGAGTTCTCAAGTTAAGAACATTTTGTGCTCCTGGTTTAGACCATCGTTGTCCTGATAATTTAAGTCGCTTTTGTATTACGGTACGATGTGCAGCCTCGATTGCTCCAGATCCAATGAGTAAACCTACTTTTTTGTATTTGGGATAATTCATTCTATGAGCATTATTCTTTAAGTATGTTAGTAAGTCTTGCTTGACTTCTTCTTTTTCTTCGTCGGTATTTGAAAGACTTTGGATTCTTTTGATCACATAGTTTCCACCTTGGTTTATTAACTTAGTGTTCATCCGCTTGGTCCATTTCTTTGACTTTTTATCCTCATCGAAAAATTTGTTGGCAAATTCTCCAATGTGTTCTGCGGCATGGTAGTAATCCAGAATCGTTGTTGCTGTGGGATAGCAGGCTTTTATCCATTGATCAATCCATTTAGCTCCATCCGTTACGAACACTAGACTTTCATCTTTCTTTTCATATCGATCAAGTAAAACGGACATCTTTTCTTCAAATTCTTCATGATTCCCCAAATGTGCAATGTATTCTGATTCCTTAATCCATTGACGATCAGTAGCTTCTGGTAAAATTGATCCAGATCTGAAAACACGACCCAGTTTTACTTCTTTCCATTTATCTTCCCGCGTCAATATCATTGAACCGTCTACCTCACAATAAACTACTTCTTCTGATCTACTTTCATCCTTTTTCCATAGCTGCTCACTTGTCAACCACTCTTCGGCTATCGACCCGTTCCGATTGGTCAACTGATGTAGCATGAATTCATTCGTTTTATCCCAAGCATTCTTAGTAGTTCAACCCCGAAACTGTATCTCTCCTCCTTGCCAACATAGGTCAATACGTCCTCTAGTTTTGGGCTAATTTTACTCCCTTTCAATTGCTGGGTAAAATGGTGCTCTTTCTCTAACTCAATCTTTCCTACCCGTGTGGCAATGTTTTTTTTTTACGGCGGTCTTTTGTTCTTACATCCATGCATTCCTCATACAACTTCCTGCCCAATTCCATCCATTGCTCTACAAATTGGGATTCATGGTCATAAAAACTCATCTTTGGATCTGCTGCTTTTTCGGTAAATTCTTTCTTGAGTTGGCTGAATTGTTCTGATAGATCAGCCTTGTTCATAATATATTAGGTTTTTTACTAATATATAACTTAGTTGCGACATTTTCTAATGCACCCTCTGAATTGGTCGACTTTTCGGAGTGGGCTCAAGTTCGTATCTTCCCTGGAAGAAGACTTTCAAAACGATGTCAACCAACACAAACCAACGACTCCTTTCCCTCGATGCCCTGCGTGGCTTTGATATGCTCCTCATTTCTGGTGGTGGAACCTTTTTGGCACTGATGGAAAACAAAACCGAATGGGGCTGGGTAGATGCCATTGCTCGCCAACTACATCATCCGGCCTGGAATGGATTTACCTTCTACGATTTTATCATGCCATTGTTTCTATTTATTGCTGGAGTGTCTCTGACCTTTTCGATAAGGTCTGCGCAAAACAGGGGGTTTAGCAAGACCGAGATCTATAGAAAAGTGTTCATCCGGATGATCATTCTAATGCTATTAGGATATCTGTTTAAAAATGCCCCTGTCCCCATCTGGGAGCCATCGCAGATACGGTTTAGCAGTGTGCTGGGTAGGATTGGATTTGCCGTTTTTATAACCACCCTGGTCTATCTCAATTTTGAGAAAAGAGGACGACTGCTCTGGATTGCTGGAATATTATTGTCATACTATGCCATGCTCTACCTGATTCCGGTACCTGGCTACGGTGCTGGGGATTTATCTTTTGAGGGAAACTTGGTAGGATGGATCGATCGCACGTTTATGCCTGGCAGACTCCTTCAAGGCACCTACGATGAATTGGCCCTGCTCACTGAGCTACCCTCCATGTGCCTGACCATGATGGGAGCTTTCGCGGGTGATATCATCGGTCAAAGAGAAAAAGCCGACACTGAAAAGGCTAAGACTTTGCTCATAGCTGGTATTATCATCTTGGCCCTGGGCCTTCTGTGGTCCCTGCATTTTCCCATTAACAAGCACCTCTGGACGAGCTCTTTTATCTTGCTCACAGGTGGCATGGCATTTTTGTTCCTGTGCATGTTTTATTGGATCATCGAAATTAATGGAAAACGAAAATGGGCCTTCTTCTTCAAGGTAATCGGAATGAATTCTCTGCTGATTTATTTGGCAAACGGGTTTATTGACTTTGGTCATACTTCTCACCTTCTGTTCTCCGGACTGTATGCTCCGATCGATGAGAAATGGCATGACGTATTGCAAGCACTCGGATCGGTGGGATTGGTATGGTTGTTCCTCTATTTCATGTACAGACAAAAAGTATTTCTGAAGGTTTAGGTCCTAGGCTTGTTGTAGCCGTAGCCTATATCCACAAATAACAGCGCCAAAAATGGTGATTGTATGGTTCGACCATGCTTTTCAGCAGGGTCATCGCTTACTGCTTGGCGATATCAGGCAGCTGAGCTAGACAAAGTGCAGTCATATACACACCCCTTCTATGGTGTTGCAAGACGAGTCCAAATATCGAAGAATAATTAAGGAACTTAACTGGCGAAGGGTAACTTAAGGGCACCTTCAAACATTCTGAATTCAGCATTCGACGATGTGCATCAACCCTCACTGCGCACTGCTCTCGGTCTCCTTTACGCTTCTTAACTTTTTTACCTCTGCTATCCTTTCCACTCTACCACTCACTTGGGCCTGGGAATGGCGCCTACTCTTACAGCCCAGCTCCGCCACATTCCTGCCATTTTCTTGACTACATCAGGATGCGTGGAGGCCAGGTTGTTTGTTTCTGTGCGGTCCTCATCCATATCGAAGAGCTCCCACCCACCAGGTGCTAGGTCTTCCACTTTATCCCATTTAAACGAATGCTTCTTATCGGCTTTCGACACCAACTTCCACTTACCCATCCGCATGGCCCGATTACCCTCGTGCTCCCAGTAGATAGCCTCGCGACCCAACGGATGGTTGTCAAAAGATGGCACTAGACTTTTTCCCTCCATGGGCTTTATGACTTCATTATTAAATGTCTTCGGATATTCAGCTTCGGCAACATCTACGCAAGTAGCCATGATATCGATTAGGTGAGTGGGTTCTTTTCTGAATTGCCCTACTTGATCGATCGTGGCAGGCCAATGCACAATCAAGGGTGAAGAAATGCCTCCTTCATGGACCCAGTGCTTGTACTCCCTAAAGGGTGTATTGCTGGCATTGGCCCAATTTAAACCATAGGCTGTATAACCATCCGGAGGTCCAGGCCAGCCGTCCCTCATTACTTTCACCGGTTTACCATCTCTAGTGATCGGGGGGATCATCGCTGTCTGTAAAGCCCCCGGAGACATAGGCTGAAGCTGAGTAGGATCGGGTGACTTCCTACCCCCTAGCTCTTCAGCGCAAGCTCCATTATCTTGTAGAAAGAAAATCAGGGTATTTTCCAGTTCTCCTCTTGCCGCCAGTGCCTCAACGATACGACCGATACCCTCATCCATCAGATCAACCATGGCTGCGTACACTTCCATACTGGCCAGCTCCCAATCTCGGTCAGCCACATCCTCACTCCAGGGCTCGATAAATGAGTCCCGGGGAGTCATCCTCCATCGTGGATCAACCAAGCCCATCTCAATCATTCGCTGATATCTGCCTTGACGCATCTCATCCCAACCTTGGTCATAGTGGCCCTTGTACTTCGAAACCGCTGCCGCGGGAGCATGCATCGGCCAATGGGCGGCAGTGTAGGCCAAATACAGAAAATATGGACGCTCTTCATTGTGCTCGGATATACATTTCAACGCGTAATCAGTAAAATCAGTGGTGCAATAAAATCCGTCGCGAGGTGCAACATAGACGTTGTCTTCTGCCAATGATCGTGGGTCATAGAGGCTGCCCGCACCAGAGATCATACCAAAAAAACGATCAAAACCCCTTTGCCTGGGCCAGTTGTGCTTGTTGGGATTCTCTGGTTCATATGGGGTCACGTGCCACTTCCCGCTCATATAGGTGGCATAACCTGCAGATTTTAGCACCTCGGCTATAGTCACTGCCTGCTTACTTAGGTCACCCTGATAGGCTGGAGTACCCCGGTCGCTTACCATATGGCCTATTCCTGCCTGTTGAGGATAGAGACCCGTCAACAATGATGCCCTGGTTGGGCAACAACGGGCGGTATTATAAAATTGAGTGTATCTCAGTCCTTCGGCAGCCAATGCATCAAGATGGGGCGTTTGAATTTCACCTCCATAACATCCGATATCAGAGTATCCCATGTCATCTGACATCACTAGAATAATATTCGGCCTAGGAGTATCGTGCTGCTCGGTCGCTGTGCACGAGAAGATGAGCCAAGCGAATAACCAACCATACTGTATATACTTCATAGTAATCAGATTTTTTCCATAGGTGAACCTACTTGTATTTTGGCTAAATTTATGAATAAATGACACCAGCTTTGCACTCAGAAGTGTCTCATTTCACCTGATGCGCAGGCATGGGGTACCACTGGGGGGAATGGCTCTGTCAATCTTTACCATGGTGATGCAAACTCCCGGAATGTCTGGTACAGCAAATTATTCATACACCACATGAAAAAAATCTTCTCACCAACTCTCTACCTGGCGTCAATACTCAGTGTTCTGTTGCTGCCACAGCAAGTAGCGCAAGCACAAGATCAACTGCTTTTATTTGCCGACTGGTCACACATGTTGCATGTCAGAAAACAATATCAAGGCAGTGCTCCAGAGACGACAAAGTTAGTGAACAAGCTAATAGATCAGGCCAAAGCCGTCCTGCACCTTGGCCCCTTCTCCGTAATGGATAAGGACATCGTTCCGGTCAGTGGTGACAAACATGACTACGTCAGTCAAGGCCCTTACTGGTGGCCAGACAAAACCAAGTCAGATGGTCTACCCTACATCCGGCTCGATGGCCTGGTCAACCCAGAAAGAGAAAAATATACAGACCGGGCAAGTCTCCAGCAACTATTGGAGACCGCCGAAACATTGAGTGCAGCTTATTTTTATTCTGGTGATGAGAAGTTTGCAAACAGGGCCATCTCCTTGTTAGAAGTCTGGTTCTTGGACGAAGAAACCAAGATGAATCCTCATCTGGAGTATGGCCAACGGATTCCTGGTATCACAGAGGGCAGAGGCATTGGCATCATTGAGACCCGCAGACTGGGTAAAATAGCCGATATCGTCGAACTCTTAACACCGTCGGAGAGTGCAGATGACACTTTTGTCGATGGCATTAAGGATTGGATGAAATCTTATCTAGATTGGCTCCTTCACAGCGACAAAGGCAAGGATGAATCCGTGCATCCAAACAATCATGGTACCTGGTACAATGTGCAGGTTTGTGCCTTGGCCATGTTTACTGGTCAGGCCGAAATTGCGCGGTCCGTACTGGAAGAATCTAAAGCAAGGAGATTGGATGCACATATCATGGAGGATGGCGGCCAGCCGAGAGAAATTGCCAGAACTAAGTCTTTCTCCTACAGTGCGATGAACCTTCAGGGCTTATGTACATTGGCTCATTTCGGCGAGAAGTTAGGCGTCGACCTTTGGCACTATGAAAACAAGCATGCTGCCACCCTGCGAGATGCCCTCGAGTATCTCCTCCCCGCCGCCATGGGCCTAAGTTCCTGGCCTCACAAACAAATCTCGCCTTTTGATCCAAGTAGGCTTCATTACCCACTCATTTTGGCCGCGAAGGCTTATCAAAAAAGTTCCTACGCCCAGTATGCCCGGGAACTCCTACATGAGCATGATCCAAATGGTCTCCAATCGCTTTTTTTGAAATTCTAGGGTGGTAATGATTCCAAAAAGATTGATTCCACCTAGTTCTTGTGAGCACCAGTCATTAAACAGCTATCTTCTGCTACTACTCCTCCTATGTCTGACTTTTTCAGATTGTCAGTTCGATGAAAAAAACTACCGATTATATAAATCCGTAACCATTCCTTCCTCACTTCTGCAAAGCGACGATGCCCATAGTTTTGGCGGAGATTTGCGTATTGGTGATTTACAAAATGAGGGAACCTTAGATCTTCTCATTTACCGTGCTGCCAACTCTGTAGACGGCGGAGCCACCCAACCTTGTTTTCTCGCTGCTTTTGATCTTGATGAGCACATCTTGTGGCAAGTGGGAAAAGGTGGACTGCAACCCAATCGACCTGGTCCAGTTGCCATCCATGATATCGATGCAGACGGCCAAAGTGAGGTCATCTGTCTCCTCGCCTATCAAGATAATATGGATCCTTTTTCGATGCAGGGCATTGAGTTGCAAATACGCGACGGCAAAACCGGAGTCCTAGAAAATTTCGTACAGCCCGAAATCCTCACTCAAGCAGCTGGTGAAGGAGCTAACTGGGTACATCAAAGAATACTGATCGCTAATTTACGGGGCAATCCGACGCCCCAGGATTTCATCATCAAGCTAGGCACAACCATTTTCGCATTTGATGATCAATTACATTGTCTTTGGACCTATTACAACCAAAACGACCAGTACCAGCAGTGTCCTGCATACATACCTGCTGTCGGAGACGTGGATGGGGATGGAAAAGATGAGGTCAATGGTGGATACTACCTGCTTAGCAGCAGCGGTGATGTACGCTGGGAAAAAAAACTTGGCAAAAACATGGATTCTGTGGCTTTCGACTATTGGGACCATCCCCAGAAAAAAAGAGCATTTTACTCGGGTCATGGATTTGTCATGGACGAACATGGCGACACGATCTTGCATTTGGGACCAAATTTAGTCCCCCATGGCCAAGAACTACGTGTGGCCAATTTCTCCAACAAGTCGACAGGCATTGAAATGATGATCCGGTACAATGGACATACTCCCAGCGTTCGACTAGTTAGTCAATCTGGAGCCACTTTACGGTCATTTACGCTAAACGAATCTCCGAATAATACAGGGATGGAAGCGATATACTGGAGTAGTCCCAGGGAGCCTGCATTACTTTACAATGGGGGAGCACTTTGGTCCGCTGAAGGAAAACTTATCACTACATTTGAGCACCTACCCCAGCCACCGCAAGGCAATAAGCGACAAGGTTGGTATCATTGCATTTCTGTCGATGTTACGGGAGATGATGGTGAGGACGTTGTCATCTACAATCCTTGGGATGACACCATTTACATCTACACCAAAGCACAGCCCAACTGGGATCAAAATAAAGCATATGTAGCGGGTCCAAAACAATACAATGCCCGGCTCATGGACTAATGAAAGGACCCATTTCTTAGGAATACCCAGCAGCAGCTGTCCATCTGACTCCAAGTACATATTCTCACCCAACCCAAACGTATCCTAATCATTTACCTGCAAATCATGATTTATTGTGTTTCCCGGATGACTTTGGTAGTAGATTGACATCAGAAAAACAATAAATATCATGAAACAAACAAGCATTCTTTTCTCGCTATTGATGGCAATCTACGTACATCCAATCATCGCCGCACCACCTTTTACAGAAGGTGAGGTAGTCAACGTCTTTGCTCCGAGTGGTCTAAACCTAAGGGCATTTCCAAAGATCGATGCCGAAGTGCTAGATATTGTCCGATATGGTGACCGTGTTGTGGTGGAGAACACCTTTGACTTTGCAGCCGACAAAGCTGATCGTATCGACTACATTGATGGCCATTGGATCCTCGTGAATTACCAAGGCATCAAAGGCTATCTTTTTGACGGGTACTTGTCCAGTTTGCCCTTTCCAAGTACTGAAGATCAGCTTGTGGACGAGGGATTCTCTTTCGCCTACACTCTAGGTGAATATCTAGATCACCATTTCGATTTTGTAGAAACGCTGGATTCCACTTTCAATACACAGCGGTATCTGTTGAGTCAAGGCATCAAAATCAGACGCATTGTGAAGGAAAACTCTTTTCGTCTCACTATTGAAATGCCAAATACAAAACCAAGTGAGATCCTCAATGTGATGCGAAGTATGTTCACCGATCGTGCACAAAGAAGTCAATTTGACCGGAGCCTTTTATTTATAGAAAATGATCATGGCACCATCACCGAGATAAAAACTACGGAGGCTCAGGATCAGATCACAATTAAAATCAATAAAAATGGGACTCTAATCATCTCCGCCGATGGACAGATCGGGTGTTGACAAAAATCAGTCCATCATCAATGACATAACCACACGTCCGAATTCTGACGTGTGGTTATGATCGCTGGATACGCCGCCCGGGACATGGGGAGAAAATCGTCATGGATTGGACCTATGAAGTTTCAGTGTTGGAACAACTATCTGTCCACCTGAGATACAAATGTTCTAACCTGATCTAAGTCCACAGCTAGCCACTCCTTGGCAAGTACAGCAATCTGATCCAATGGACCTTTGAAATGGTATACCGTATGCCGATGACTCATAGACTCACCCGGCTGGAGTAGGGCTGCTGGAGACAAACTTTCCAACTCGTAGAACGGGCCCATCTGCGATCCATCCTCAAGTGGTCCATCATTGTAAGCATTGACCACATCCCCATTAAAAGGATCTTCATGTAATCGCCATTCTTGTCTCAGATAGGGAGCAGCATCCACCAGGTCAAAGTGAACCAGTGTCAAGACTTGATTCTTGAGGTCGATGCTGCCAGCAATATTTGAGGAGATGCTCGGTGGTAATCCAATTTTGCCACGATCTGTGCCATCGGCCATGAATAACACCAGTCCTTCATTTACTTCCAACCTATTTGGTGGGACCTGTCCAAAATAATCTGATCGCACATCGGTCGTCTTGTCCTCATGCTCTTGATATGGGATGAGGATCACTGTCTCATCTGACGTAGGAAACATATCCAGTATCCAAATGCAGATACTGCCACTGTCTCGCGACCAGGCAGTCTCCCCCCTATTGGTAATGCTATTCTCCGTTTGATAGGCCACAGTTGCCAGCCGACGAGCAGGATCACCATACTGAACTATGATCTCCTGATCAGTCAAGATAGAAACACGCCGTTCGATGCTCAAGTGGAAAGTCTTGCCCAAGTAATTGGCCATCGAAGCCTCCTTTCCCATGCTTACAAAACTCGCCCCCCTTTGAAGGACTTTCCACTCCTCTGAGTCGATGGGAGCAGGTGTTTTCCACTGAGCAAATTCAAACTTTGATCCCTTCGGAAAAAAAATCGAAAACTGCCCACCTTCCGGTCCAAGCCAGCATCGATTTTCTCCTCCATACGCATTCATGTGTTCATCGAGCTTTGTGGAGGCAAAGGCAGGGTAGTTTATCCAGCCAAAACTATATCCCTCCGGCCCTTCTGCTGTCGAGGTAAATACTTTTCCTTGGTACTTTGCCGATACCAGTACCTTACCCTCGGTATCGTCACCATTGCTCAAAACAATGAGACCCTGATCGTGGGTTTGTAAAAAGCTCTGATCCTGACCAAAAGTGTTAAGATGTATTTCTTGGTCTCCATTATTTGCCGGTGCAGTCTCACTGACACAGGCGAATAAGGTCAACATTGAAAACAAATAGACAACAAACGTATATCGGTACATGCTACCAAAATAAAACTATTATCACACTCTTTCAATGACCCATTTTCTCTATGACCGACATGAGAATAGTTCGTTTGCGCACAGCCACTGGTATCTGAGTCTGTCCATGCATGACCAGGAATCCACCTTCACCTTTGTCAAAAGCCAGTACGTGTACCATATTGACAAGATGGGACTGGTGCACCCGTAGAAATCCGAGCTCGGTCAAAATCTGTTCGTAATATTTCAGGGTCTTAGACACTAAAAAGGTCGTCCCATCCACAAAATGGAATGTCGTATAGTTATTCTCTGACTCGCATCGTACTATATTTTCTAAGGTTGCTATCAGAATTTTATCACTGTTGTGCAGCGCGAGCCGTTTCAATTTTTCTCGATCCCTCCAGTGCTCGAGTAAAACATCAACTTTCGCATCCGAGTCCAGATCGATTTTATCAACGGCACTTTTTAATTCTTCAGGGTCGATGGGTTTGAGCAGATAATCTATGGCTGAAAATCTGAAAGCCCGGATGGCATGCTGATCCGAAGCCGTCGTGAAAATAATTTTAAAAGATATTTCTGGAAGAATTTGCAACAAATCGAATCCCGTCCCATCCCCTAATTCGATATCAAGAAACAGGAGATCAAACGAGGAGTTTTTGATCAATTTTGCACCTGAAATCACTCCATCTGCTGTGCCCACGATGTTTACGCTTGGACAATAACTCGCAAGATCAGCTTGGAGTAGTTGTTGCGCCTGTAAAAAATCGTCGATGATGATCGCTCGAATCATACTTTTGGTTTATTCACTCAACGGTAAAATAATCCTCACACAAGTACCTTTACTATTTCCATATTCATCAGTCACTTTCTCAATACTCAACGGATCAAAAGATGTTTGATTGAGATATGATTTCAACCTATCCCTCGTAATGCTTATTCCTGCAGATCCACTTTCCTCGTTTAGACGGGCTAGATCCCAACCTGTGCCAAGGTCTCTTATTTCACAAACCAAATATTTCCCCTTCCAACGAAAACTCAAATGTATCATTCCTTTCACATTCTTCTCCGGCATACCATGTTTAATGGCATTCTCTAAAAAAGGCTGGATCAACATGGGAGGCAGTTTGTAGAAAGAAGGATCAAGATCTTTTGGTAGTGCAATGGTATAGTCAAATCTTCTATTTTGTAGACTTCTTTCGACCTCCAGATATCTGGTTAGGCCGGCAATCTCATCTTCCAGCGTAATCAGGTCGTGTCTTGAATGATCCAGGAAACTGCGCATCAAAAAAGAAAAGTCCTGAATGTCCTTTCTCGCCTGATCACGGGTACCTGTCATCACTTTTGCTTGGATACTTTGCAAAACATTAAATATAAAGTGAGGATTCATCTGCAGTCGAAGAGCAGATTGTTCCAATTTTAATCGACTATTCTTTTGTTCAAGAGCGATTGTGCGTTTATGGTTGCTAGCCACGACAAGCCCCATCCGCCAGCGATAGATCACCATACTGAAAATGAAGATTCCAAGTGATGGAATGGTCCAAAACCACCACATCATCCAAATGGGTTTCTCTATTTGGAAAGAGAAGCTGACAGGTCGTGATAAAGCTCCCACTCGATTGCTTGACCGAGCGATAAAGTCATAGGTGCCTGGTGAAAGAGACACTAAATTGACCATCCCAGATCTCGAGGGTGTAACCCAATCATTATTTGTAGAGCCTTCCTCCAGCTTCCACTGATATCGCAGATCCAGGGGATAATTTTGATCGACAGCCTGTAGGGAGATCGAAATGTCTCTTTTCTCGTAGGGAACTGTGAAACCACCCATTGTCTCCCATCCTGCTGTGACCTCCTCATCCTCACATGATATGGAACGAACGAACAGACGAGGGCCACTGAAAGTGCGCGTATTGACTACTTCTGGCAAAAGTTCAAGAATACCCCTTGCTGTGGCAAAGAAGACGTGACCCTCTTTATCCACGTATGCAGGAGTCTGAATAAACTCTACATTAGGAAGCCCATGACGCACGTCGAGTTCTTCCACGGCCGACCAGGATAAATCACGATGAATGGTGAGCTGAATGATGGAATTGCGGGTGCTGATCCAAAGTTTACCGTCGTGCAGTGCCATCGATCTCACCTGATCAATAGGTAGTGCAGAATTTCCAGGAAAGGGTACCACTATATCGGGCACTGTCTCGTCTATAAAATATAATTCACCCTCACGAGAAGCCACCATCAAACCCCTCTCATTCCAGCGAGTTGCATTGGTCAGTCTCACCTCACCCAGAGGTACCTGCGTCGGCCCTGCCGAGAGCTGGTCCTTGTGCAGATACGCAAGGTAGCGCTGACCAAATAACCATACCAAAGAATCTGTACATAGTAATTGCTCACCGTATTCTTGACATAGAAAAATCATTCGAACAGAGGCCATTTCACTACTATCATGGCAACTAATATCTTCTAAGAGATAGGTCCCCTGCTCCGCTGTAACAAGCAACTGCTGGGTATCCAGCATCAGCATATCATGTATCGTGAGCAGATCCTCGAATGTCGTATCAACCACCCTTAGGACGACTTCACTCTTGCGGAGGTAGAGACCCCGAGAAGTCCCAAACCACTCCTGGCCATTTGTTGAATGCAAACTAACCTGCAAGGTCTCATCCTCCGTGAACACCAAATCATCAATTGCCCTGATCTCTGTCCCGGCAATACGATCCATTTTTCCATTGGTCAAGTAGATGGTGGCTCCATCATCCTCCGGTTTTAGCCGTCGCACCGTGGATCCGGAGAGCGCTTCATGAGACACAAAATGCTGGCTGGCATATTTGACCAGGCCACTACCTCTGCCAGCCAAAAAAGCGTTGTCCCAAGGGTCATAAGCCATAGCGGCCACATGCAGAGGCTCGCTATTATTTGGAGACAAAGCTTGCCATAGTGCATCAATAGTCTGCCACACATACAACCCTCTACGAGAGGTACCGATATAGATAGTCCCCAATGACCCAGGTGTCAAATTGGTAATGTAATCATTGGGTAACCGGTCTGCAGCAAGAATCTGTTTAAAAGCCCTCCCATCTTTGTGCATCAGCCCGATCTGCTCCCCGGCGAGCCACAACACATCATCCGAATCGACACAGAAAGTGGTTCTAGGGCCGTTAAGCTGGGGAAGATCTGTATAGGTCTTCCACTGATCCCGATCCAGATAAAGCAGGTGGGCTTCGGCAATCGCCCACAGAGTGTCCCGATGCCAGGCAGTCTCATAGATCGCCTCTCCCACCAAATCTCGATCAAGAATTACTTCGCCATCCTCCGATATATAGGCCAATCCGGTCGAAGTACCAAGGAGTATTTTGCCGTCACATTGTGTATTGCCGTGGTAGATATCGAACGCTACCTTTTGGAATTTCCAATGACCTCGGGTATGAGAAGTGAGCACACCTTCACCTCCAAACCAAAGGCGACCATCGCCTTCAAAAGCCGTGTGGTAAAACTGGCCACCCAACGTCTTCGGATCGTGGTAATTGATGAAACGATCACCATCAAATCTCGATATACCCGCACCATAAGTAGTAACCCAGATGTAACCATGTTCATCACTGATCACATCGGTTACCTGCAGTGACGAAAGTCCTGCCTTCACACCATAGAAGGTAAATTGATTTACCTGTGCATGACAAACCCATGTGATCCCAACCATCAGCGAGATTTGTAGCCATCGAATTTCTCTAAACATACTGCTGAGAAGACGTTGGCCTGGACCTGTTTATTTTCCAAATATTTCGATATATCCCTTGCATCTTATTAAAAAAAATCTTAGATTGCTATTAAGCAAGAAGGGAGGTAAAATGCTCGTCTTGTGTACTGAAGCCCAATATTTTGGTAACCGGATGTCCTTCATCCAACAAAGAGTTAAATATGAGTCCACCTGACCATTTAGGGGCAAAAGGGCTCACTGCGCTTTTGCCACCGTACGGTAACCTTGAACGAGGTTGTTCCGTTTCTTATAAGTAATAGGCGTTCAATCGTCATGATTTGCTGGCGAAGCGCAACAAGCATATTGAAATAAAGAAATATCGGGACACTTTCTTACACAGAGAAAAGCCTCACCGAAAATTAAAAAGCTGAATAAATATTTTTTATTCAGCTTTTTAATTGGCACTTAGTTTATTTAGTGGGTATCTTCCGATTTTAGTTGAACATCCTTTAGAAATCCCTTATTATCAGTGGGCTCACTTGTCAGCTATAGAAATTTGATCATAATCAGTCCATCACTCATGGCTCATTGATGCTAAGTGGTTCATTGATGTCCTTTGGTCTTGACACGGATCCTCGCTCTAGGAGCATTCCACTATTCCTGCTCTGGGTTCTCTGACCAGAACCCACTAAGTATGGCCAAGACCCTTTTTATTTCACACATAGCCCTTGAGTCAAAACCACTCCTGAAAAGGATCCACGGATACTGGTGAATTAAGCAACCAATTGATTCCCACTTTTACAACCAAGGATTCTGCAACAAAAAATTTCGGCTTAATCAACTCCAATTTGGATGCACTCCTGGCAAAACGCCATACCTAAGCATCCCTTATTGACAGATTCGGTCAAAGTAAGAATCCATTTCTACAAGGCGTCACAGTCATGACTTTTTCTCCTTTCTGCACGACTTTTTTTTTCGCTTCTTCTCCTTCCAATCGTGTCCCAACTCAGATAGATGATCTGTGATCTGCTCTACCTTTTCCTCGACGATCCGAGCGATATTGGTCACGTTGATGGATTCACCTCGCATCATCAAGAAATCCCTCGGAGTTTTCGCCAGAGGTACGATGGCCCACATCAATAGGTACACGGGAACTCCGATTCCGCCACCCAAGGCGGTTAGGGCGAAGCCAATCCGTACCCAGATTGCATCTTGGATCCCAAAATAGTCCGCGAGACCCGAACAAACTCCGCCAATGATCTTATCATCTGGATCGCGAAAAAGTTTTTTGCCTGTCTTATACTCACTCCCCTGAGCTGCACCGGTAGCTTTGTCCACTTCATCATCTTCAAAATCTGCCGGTGTACCCATAGTAGAAATAGCATGGGCTACGTCTTTGTAGGATACTATCTTCTTATTGCGTACCTGATACTCAAGCAACTCAGCGATCCTCCGCTCAATGTCATCGATGATCTCTTCATAACCTTCGGCATGACGAAAGTGAAGATCGATTTTATCCAGATAGTCTTCCAAATATTGATAGGCGTCGGTATCAATGGTAAAGGGCATTCCACCGACATTAATATTGTGTGTCTTATTCATTCTCTATAAGGTTTTTAGTTGATTCATTTACTACATTAACTAGTCTCTGCCATGTGGCAAGTAGCTCTTTCAAAAAATCGGTACCCATCTCTGTGAGGTGAAAGTACTTACGAGGTGGCCCACTGGTGGATTCTTTCCAAGTGTAGGCCAGAATACCAGCATTCTTTAGTCTGGTCAACAAAGGATACATCGTCCCCTCGACGACGATCAGTTCTTGCTCTTTCAACTTGGCAATAATGTCAGAAGGGTACATCTCCCCCTCAGACAGTAGTGACAGTATGCAAAGTTCAAGTACTCCTTTGCGCATCTGTGCTTTCGTGTTTTCTAATTTCATGTCACAAATATAACAACTTGTATAGTACCATGCAATACAAAGTACTACCATGAAGCATAATACTATACAAACGACATCAAATCATCGACGAAGGTACTTCCAGTGACCTTGGTGGTAAATGCATGATCCCCGTCGTGATTGACCATGGAATTCGGGGATCCCATTGCAGCCAGAGATTATAGTCGACGTAGTTTAAACGTGAATCGCCCAGCACGATCGCTGCCCTCAAGGTTGAGCTTATTGCGATTGAGCCGATCGATGCTGCCAAACAGAAAAAAGTCTTCCCGATTCAGGAAGTCATAGAAGACGGCATCCACAAAAAGTTCGAGGTCATCAAAGTCCTCGTCGGCAATCACCGACCACTCACCATCGAACACCGCTTGGAGTGAGAAGTCATCGTAGATGGCTGAATAGTCAGGAAAAAATTCAACAACGTCATTGCGATACTCATGCGTAATGTTCTTGCGAAAGAGTGCATTGTCTCGTTTATAGAAGACTTTCTCAAACTCCCACGCTCCTACCAGTTTGTTTTCTTTGCGGCGAATGATGCCATCCTTGGTGCAGCTGGTCGACACCATCAGCACACACATAATCAACAGTAAGATTTGTTTCATGATAGATCGTGGTTTTCAGTGATACAATAACTACTCTAATCGACAAGAAGATATTGGGAAAGCTGCATACAACGACCAGTAAATCAATATGTTAAGCATTAATTAACTTCAACTTTAAGGGGTTGTTAAGGTTCTTGTGAAATCCTTTGGGAAACGAGGTAGCTCATTGGTGCCACCGTATTGACTGTACCTGCCATGTTATCATCGGCCAGTCTGCCGGCATGTCCACAGGAATGTATATCTTACGCTCCCTTTCTGAAATCATCACTAATGGACTATTCAACACTCCAACTTGTCGGCGGCATCTCTTTCGTGGTTTTGATCATCGTTGAGCTCATATTCAGTCTAAAATATGAGCCTGAATTATACGATTGGAAAGACTTGGCAGCAAGTTCTTCTATGGGCATTGGATCCGTTTTTGTGGCGATCGGCACCAAGGCAATGACGATCGCCTTGTTTTTCGGTGTCTACTATTTCTTTAACCCAGAAGTAGATGGTGTGCGCACCAATTTATTGGGATATAGCGCCTTTGGCTGGGGCTTGGCTACCTGGCTGATCTGCCAGGTCTTAGATGACTTTAGTTACTACTGGTTTCACAGAGCTAACCATGAGGTTCGGTTTTTCTGGGCGGCTCACATCGTGCACCACTCTTCAGATCACTTCAATCTTGGCACCGGCATTCGCAATGGTTGGGTGACTCTTCTGTACAAGCCCCTCTTTTACATGTGGTTGCCAGCTTTAGGATTCCATCCCATTATGGTGATGAGTTGTATGATGATTGAGTCACTATGGCAGTTTCAGCTGCACACCCAATTTATTCCCAGGCTCGGATGGCTGGAAAAATTCTTAAATACGCACAAGCACCATTATGTACATCATTCTTCCAACCTCGAGTACCTGGACAAAAACCATGGAGGTTATCTGAATCTGTTTGATCGACTATTTGGCACTTTTAAGGATTATGATGAGTCCAATGAAATCCGATTCGGTGTCCTTCATCCTCCAAACTCCTATCATCCATGGCATATACTAACCCACGAATATTGCGACATCTGGCGAGATGTGACCCAAGCCAAAACATGGAAAGGAAGATTCATGTATACATTTGGGCCTCCAGGATGGAGCGAAGATGGTTCTCGTAAAACCGTCAAGGAAATCCAAAGGGAGATGAAGGCAAAGAATATAAAATCGCAATCTGAAATGTCGCCTGAAGTCTTTGCAGAACACACTGAGGTAGTGGGTTAAGTGTAGGATTACATTTTCCATCAAATCTGATGTCGAAACTCGACTTACTTTTTCCTTTTCTATATCTCAATGTCATGAGATCACCATCTCCGATTGCTTTGCGATGGGACATCACCCACTATATTCCTACCGAGGATTCAGTCCTTTAGGACCTGCAAAGTAGCCGTGGTGTCAATACTGGTAAAAATCACTTTCGAATTCGTTTCTCAAAGGCCAACTGCTTTGTGTAATAATTGTAGAAAAACATAATCCCAGTGACCACTAATTTAGTCAAATACTGATGCTGGTCAAAAAAAGCAATTTTACTGATTAAAAAAATCAAGCATGTGCTGACTGCTATGCCGATGATAGAAAAAGCCAGGGACATCAAGAACGTTGTACTCAATCGGCGTTCTAAAGAAAAAATGTATTTCTTCTGTAGAAAAAAATTGACTAAGAATCCACAACTTGCCGATATAATGTTGGCCGGAATCTTATCCAGCCCGGAATAATACAGGCTTAGGTACAATGTGTAGTCTACAATGGTGGCCACCATTGATGTGCTTGCAAATTTCACTTTGGGCAAAATATATCGATCTAAAAGATCCCGCATATATTACACTCATTTAGTAAAAAAGGGTCCATATTCCGATTTCTTGCGACATCTGGTAATGACCAACCAACTCTATATCTACCTGGTCAACGCGTCTTCGCAGGACCAACAATACCGATGGATTCTTCAAGGCCATGAATAACCGTTTTCTGTCCTCTTCATCTTTCCAATCATAATAGTGATCCTTCCATGCCGCAGTAGATTCAAAACTTAGGTCTCTGGTCACATTCTTCGACACCAAGGCACTTTCCTTCTGCAAATGAAAGGACAAGGAAGGAACTAATTTATCATAAATAAATATGCGACGGTCAACCAGTCCATTTTCTTTCATAAAAGTCGATACCGGCTTGGCCGTGGACGATTGCAACTCATTGACGGCTAAAAAATGGGGAACAGCTAGCACACATCCCACACTAAAGACAATGGACATGTAGATCATTTTTAGGGCCAATTCCTCTCGTTTGCGGAAATGGACCAAAAGGATCAAAATCATGGTTGTGATGATGATTGCCACAAATGGTGTCGTCGTACTATAGCTTGTATCCCACCAGGGAAAAAGCAGTAAAACTCCTAATACCAGAAAATAGAAAACCAATGGCAGAAGGCTCCAAATAGCCAGTTTATGATTTCTAATTCTTTGTAAGAAAATGGGCGTCCAAATGGCCAAAGCCCAGAAAGCGGGCAAAATATAGAGGATTAATTTGGAGCTAGAAATGCTAAAAAAGCAAATTGGAAAAATAAACCAAATGATAAATAGTATTCCTTTTAAGGAGTCAAACGATTTATCTCGGAAGGTTTTTACAGTACTGACTAGGGCCAACAGAAACCAGGGGAATGCCAGAAAAATACTTGCAATAAAATAAAAATAAAAAGGCATGCTCCGCTTAAAGGCATCGGTGGTGTACCGTATCACCGTCTGGTCGTACAACACATATTTCAGTACAGATTTTCCTTCCATTTGTAAAAAGAAGAACCAGCTCCCAGCTAACAGTATAAAAATGAGAACCGCCCCCAGCATATGCCATGACCATCTCCACTGTCTGCGATATGACCAGATCAGCGACAACACAAACGGTCCCAAGTAGACAAAAACAGCGGTGATTTTTGTCAAGAATCCCAGGCCGGCGAACAAGGCTGTCAAGTACAAGTAGATGAATTTGCTTCTTTTTACATAGGACAATAGTGACCAAAAACTTGCCATCAGCCAGGTATTTAAATAGGCATCCGTAGAAAGGTTTCTGACAGAGATCCATACAATTAAGAAGGACAAATACACCAACGTCGCCCGCCAGGCCATACTTTTTTCAGCCCATATCAACATACTCATCTTCATCACCAGCAGCAATTGGATGAGCAGAGACCATTGCAAGAAAAAGCGAGCTGCGAATGGTGTCACTCCAAAGATCTGATAGGCCCAGGCAGTAATCCAATAGGTAAATGGCGGTTTATGGTAGTGCTCAATGCCCAAGTAGCGCGGATGCAAGTAATCACCACTGACATACATTGTGCGGGCTATCTCTGCATATCGGGCTTCGCTGCTATCTAGTACTCCCCAGACCCCCAGGCGATAAAACATAGCAAACAACAATCCGCCAACTGCCAAACAAACGAGGATTTTTCCTTGCCAACTTAACTTGCTATAGGTTTGGATCAACTCATCCATGCAGGCAGCAGTTTCTCATCACTCCTGCAAATTAATCGAATTCTGACACTATGGGATATGTCCTCCATAAAGTCTTCAGAAACTCGTATTTTCCTGCCAAATAATAGATAGTATGAGCATGGATAGAAAAACTTTTGTTCGTCGCCTTGCTGGCGGGGTCGTGGGTGCAGGGACGTTGAAGTACACACCGATCGTTGGGCAGGCACTTCGCAGGATGGATCTGAAACTCGGTTTGGCATCCTATACCTTGCGAAAATTTACACTTGACCAGGTGATCGAATCCTGCCATCAACTCGGTCTCAAGCACTTGGCTTTGAAGAGCATGCACATGCCATTAGACAGCAGCACGGGAGACATCAAGTCTGCGGCAAAAAAAATACGCGATGCGGGCATTGATCTATATGGTGCGGGGGTTGTGTACATGAAAACCGGTGCTGAGGTCGAAAATGCGTTTGCTTATGCCAAGGCCGCCGGTATGAAAGTGATCATTGGAGTACCCAGGCATGAGCTGCTGCCTACGGTTGAAAAGAAAGTCAAAGAAACCAATATTAAATTGGCCATTCACAATCACGGTCCTGGTGATGAGCTCTACCCTACTCCCGATGTAGCCTACGAGTTGATCAAGCATTTGGATCCTCGTATGGGTTTATGCATAGATATCGGACATGTAGTGCGGGTCAATCAAGATCCCATTGAAGACATTAAGAAGTTTTCCGATCGACTTTTTGACTTGCATATCAAGGACGTTGATAAGGCGCAAAAAGAAGGACATAGTGTCGAAATGGGCCGCGGCATCATCGATATTCCCAAGGTGCTTAAGACCCTTGCCAAGGTTAAATATCAAGGCATCATGGGCCTAGAATATGAAAAAGATGGCGATAATCCCATTGCTGGATTAGCAGAATCGGTGGGATATGTTAGAGGGGTAATGCGCATGATGTAGGTGGCCTATAAAAGCATAAATTTCCACATGAGCTGCAAGTCACGCTTTATCACCACGCAGGGAGCCCTTCTATTCTATCTGGTTTTGCTAGCCTCTCAATCCAGCATGGCCCAAAAGCAGCCTCCTTTGCCTTATACGTTGACCGCTGAGCAAATGTTGCATTTCAGCCAGGATTACCACGGTGAAAGATTTTCAGACAATCGACCAAGAGTTTCCGATCAAATCTTAGAGCGCATGAGGTTGGTCACCATTGAGGAAGCTTGGAGTGTATTGAAAGGTCATGGATACCATAATCAATACCAAGGCAAGTGGGTCATGACCCACGAAAATCCCAATCTGGTGGGTAGGGCTGTGACTTGCAATTTCATTCCATACCGACCAGATGTGGCCGAGAAGGTCGTCTCTGAAGCGAGAAAACAGGGGCTGGCAGGAAGGGACAAACACTGGGTGATGGACAGATTGACGACCGGAGATGTGCTAGTCGTCGATTTGATGGACAAACAGATCGGAGGTGGCTTAATTGGCGACAACCTGGCCAATATGGTCTATCGTAAAACTGGTACCGGAGCTGTAATCTGGGGAAGTGCCCGTGATCTTGCTGGCGTACTAGAACTTGAGGAATTTCAGGTCTTCACCCGAAATTGGGATCCCGCTACCTCTTCGTCTTACGGCAAAACAATGGTCATCGGGTACAATACGCCTATTATGGTAGGTCGGGCTTCAGTGATGCCCGGAGATGTGGTTTTGGGATTGCGTGAGGGTGTCATATTTATACCTGCCCATTTGGCTCTAGAAGTGGTCGAGACTTCGGAGATGATAAGACTGAAAGATGAGTTTGGACATATGCGATTGCAGGAAGGGATCTACACCGCTGGTCAGATCGATGATGCATGGACCGACGACATCACCCAAGATTTTCGGACGTGGGTGCGCACTAAGGTCGATCGATTACCTCCAGAGCAGCAGAAGATGATCAAAGCTCAAGATTGGTTTAATCACTGATCTCGTATCAAGCATTAATCAAGCATATCAAGTACGATCGAAAAATGTGCAAGATCTTTATGGTAAAAAATGTGCTACTGACATTATTTATCTGCTTTTGGACCTTCTCCTGCAGCAGTCAGGATCATCCCAATGTCCTGTTCATAGCGATCGATGATCTTAACGATTATGTCCATTGTATGAACGGAGCTATCCAGGCTCATACACCCAATATC
The DNA here is from genome assembly GCA_965223025.1 of Saprospiraceae bacterium. Lineage (GTDB taxonomy): Bacteria > Bacteroidota > Bacteroidia > Chitinophagales > Saprospiraceae > JABDMH01. Next base: position 592,506 of record CBDCVP010000023.1, on the reverse strand, counting down.
GATCGACTGGCAGCGTCCGGTGTATTGTTTACAAATGCTCATTGTCAGGCTCCAATCTGTGGCCCCTCCAGAGCCAGCATCATGACGGGTCTCTACCCTTCCACGACAGGAAATTATCTGCAGGTTCAGGATCGCAATATTAAGAAAGCCAATAGTAGGGCAGCCGCATCCACCTTCATGCCCGATCACTTTGAACAACATGGATATAAGACCATGGCGGTTGGCAAAATCTACCACAATGGTGATCAGGCAGAAACTTTTGATGAATATGGAGGCAAATTTGCCTGGTTTGGCCCGAAACCTCCAGAGCGACTGAAATACGATCCGAGTAAACTGAGCCATAAAACCGGCAATACACAGACCGATTGGGGAGCATATCCCGCCCACGATAGCCTGATGACGGACTACAACGTGGCACATTGGGCTGTGGACAGGCTAGATGAACACCATGATAAACCCTTCTTCCTGGCCGTGGGCTTTTTACGACCACATGTCCCATGGTATGCACCTCAGAAATGGCTAGACATGTTTCCGACCGATGAAATTGAGCTTCCTCCTTATCTCGCCCGCGACTATGACGACATACCTACCTTGGGACAACAAATATCAGACGCCCCTATGATGCCCACGACCGAAGAGTTGATCGCATCGGGTGAATGGGAAAATGCCCTCCAGGCTTATCTGGCAAGCATCGCATTTATGGATGCGCAGCTGGGCAAAGTGCTTGATGCCCTGCAACGATCTATCTATGCTCAAAACACCATCGTAGTCCTTTGGGCCGATCATGGCTATCACCTGGGAGAAAAAAATCGCTTTGCCAAACAAGCCCTTTGGGAACGAGATACCCGTACAGTACTGATCTTTAGCAAACCTGGCGGTCTGACCAATCGTACTTGTGCTGCACCAGTCCAATTGCTGGATATTTATCCTACCCTGGTACAGCTATGCAACCTGCCCAGCTATTCACAGGCTGAGGGTCATTCATTGGTGGCGCTCATGGATCAACCTGATCGGGATTGGCCCCATCCTGCGCTCTCTTTTTATGGTGTGGAAAATGTGGCTGTACGCGGTGACCGATTTAGATTGATCCAGTATGAAGATGGATCTCAGGAACTCTACGACATGCAGGCGGATCCAAATGAATGGCATAACTTGGCCAAGAATGATGCTAGTCAATCGATCATCCGCCGACTCCAGTCATCCATACCTACAGAGTGGGCTCCACTATCCAAGTATTCCAAATATGATTTCAATCCCTATTTCACTGAAAAATCTGCCGCAGCAAAATAAAACTGCATCGTGTCTATCCCACTCTTGTCGTGCTACAGTCTCAATGATGATCGAAGTAAGCTATTTGGTTTGACAAGATACAGCTCAATCATATCAACACTCTGAAGCCTATGTTCATAGAAAAACTATGGTTATTAATCTTCACCGCCATCTTATGTTTGGGCTGCATTCACTCGGGCAAAATTACCGGGACAACCGGATCTTTCTCAGATCAAGAGCGAAGACTGATCATGTCTGCCGATAGTACGATGGCCATGCGGGTCCTAAAGATCGATCGGCAAAAAGACTCCATCGTACTAAGGAGTAAATCTCAAAATGTCATGGTGCGAAACGACGATCCTGTATTGGCGTCGTTTATCAACAGATTGTACCGAACGGTGACCGACAGCATGTCATTGGGGGTGGGTATTGCAGCACCTCAGGTGGGCATCCTGAAAAATATCATTTGGGTACAAAGGTTTGATAAGCAGGGTTTCCCTTTCGAAGTATTCCTCAATCCTAAGATTCAACAGTACTCAAAACTGAAGCAAGACTGTCTAGAAGGGTGCCTCTCTATCCCCAATCGTCGAGACACCACCAGCAATCGAGCGTATGCTATTCTACTGGAATATGACCGTCCAGATGCCAGCCATCACATCGAGATGGTCGAAGATTTCACAGCCGTTATCGTTCAGCATGAAGTGGATCACCTCAATGGTATCTTGTACATCGATCATCTCAGACAGGAGATCGAAGCTGCCAAGAGGTGAGTACGATGGTCTTGCATCGGTGCTGGATTGAGCCGGTCCCTGGTCATGCCTTTAAAACTCGATGAACGATTCCTAGTTCCTAGTTATGGTATGCCGCATTGTGAACCAGTGTCTTACCGCATGTAGCACAGGCTGCTGCCGTACCAGCACCACCCGAATGTCCATCCGGACAAGTATAGTGGTACACCCCCGCAGCATTGACTGCGGGCTCAGTAGGTGTGGTGATTGGTTGTGACGCAGCTGGAGCCCCTGGCGTACTAGGGGTAATGGTAGGATTAGATTGGACGGCAGGCTGCTGGCTATGGTACGCTTGATTGTGCTCATAAGCCGTACCGCACACAGGGCAGTTGGCCTGGGCTGGACCTCCACTACCCTCGCAATTATTGGGACAAACATAGTGCTGCACCCCACTGGTTGGAACTGCCGCCGCTGCCCCAGTGCTCGAAGCTGGTGGAGCCACACTACCTTCTGGGATATCTCTCAACGACTCCCTGGCCTCTTGGCGGACTGATTGGTCATCCTGGCTACCACACGCTAAGAGAATCAACGCAGATAAAGCAAGGACGAAAGGGAAAGTATGGCTTCTACTCATGAGAATTTGAATTTCTATTGTTCATTAAAGGACCAAAGCATTACTAACGACCAGCTCTATCTCTTGCGTATGTCTGAGATTGAAATTCTTTGTTGCCTATATAAGATATGTGTGCGGACTCTGGTAAAGCATTCCTTGCAGAAGCCAGCACGAAACCCTGTAATCCCAATCGAAGGCCGTCTCGACCATTATGGATATCGCGATTTTGCCATTGAGCATCATAATAAAATCCCATACATCGCAGTTTCAGTATTTGAATGCCAAGCAAAATTTGACCCATGTTTCACATTAAGGTGATAGGATGCATAGCAGCCTCCATAGTTTTAATAAGCTGTGGCAGAAAGCTAAAAACCGAACTGGCGCTTAAGACAGAGCAGGTAGAGCAATTGCGGGCGCAATTAGATCACATTCAAGAGACGAATAGTAGCTTACTCGATAGGCTCTCCGACATGTCTGTAATCAACAAAGCCGGTGCTGAAAGCATACAGCATTCCCTGGAGAACATTAACCAACAATATGCCTTTATTGAGGATCTTACGACCAAGATTCACACCAAGGACTCCATCAATCTGGCATTGGTCACCAACATCAAACGGTCCCTATCCAATATCAATGACGAAGATGTGCAAGTGGAAGTGCGAGGTGGGGTCGTATATGTATCCATCTCCGATAAGCTACTTTTTAGATCGGGCAGTGCCCAGTTGGGACAACAAGCCAGAACGGTATTAGGCAAGCTATCTTCGGTGATCAATGACCATGATGACCTTGATATCTTGGTGGAAGGGCACACGGATGACGTGCCCATAAATTCTGAATGTGTGGTGGACAATTGGGATCTGAGTGTCAAACGAGCCACCGCTGTAGTGCGTGCTCTGCAAGCCGACCATTATGTATCCCCTGAACGTCTCACAGCAGCTGGAAGATCTCAGTACATTCCCAAAGCAGACAACAGTGATGCACAGGGACGCAGTCAGAATCGTCGTACAGACATAGTTATTACACCCAAGTTGGATCAGTTCTTTAAATTATTGGAATCACCAAAACTTCCCGGTTAGGGTCACTTTTGTCCAACACGAAATTGGTACTCGTTTTACTGGGCTTGCTACTGGAAATCCCAGGCTGGGCTCAAACTCCTCTGGGTGTTTGGAAGGCATTTGATGCCGACCACGACAAACCTAGATCCCTCATCAAGATCTATCAGGAAAACGACCGGCTGTTTGGTAAGGTGGTCAAACTGTTTCGTACCGCGGAGGAAAACAAAAATCCACTGTGCTTCAACTGCAAAGAGGAGGACTCTCGGTACAATCAGCCAGTCCTAGGAATGGTACTGATGAAAGATCTGAAACGCAAGAATAAAAAGCGCTGGGAAGGAGGTGAGGTACTCGATCCCGACAAGGGAAATACTTATCGATGTTATCTGGAAGTCTTATCTCCGGACAAAATTAAGGTACGAGGTTACCTGGGATTTAGTCTTTTTGGACGCACAAAATACCTGTATCGTGTGGATGAGTATGAAGAAGGCACCGTGGAGATTATCGGAGGTGATTAATGAAGTGCCCACGGAACAAGGTAATAGTGGATTTAATGAGCGTAGGAAGATTGATGATCCACTAAAAGTGCGCAGATAGGTGCCACAGAAATAGGGTCAGCAGAATATTCTTCATGAATTGCAAAAATTCTTTGATCTGATCCGACAAGGTCTCCTGCTCCCAAAATTTATGCATGATGATCGCAGAGAGAAGGAGAAAAATGCAGATCGCATAGCATCCATAAACCCGATATTTGTCGAAGAACAAAGCCACACTGCCCACCACCATTAAGGCGCCACTCATACGGACAGCAATAAATGAATTGAGGAGCCCCCCATCAATAGCATAGCGCTCCACATGCCGGCCAAACAGAAAATGGAACAATCCGAAAAGGCTGAAGAAAACGGCTACAATTGTACGCATTGATTCATCGTCAATCATGCCCACCAAAGTAACACATAATTGTAAAAACTAATGTGTGATCGAAATATATTACGATGAATTGCCCAATCCCATCCATATGACGTTGGAGGCCACACTAGTGTTTTCGTTCGTCAAATAACTACACCCCCCGGCTGTCTCTCTTACACTAGCTCTTCATCATCCATAGCCTTATAGAGTGGGGCTACCGCCAAGGCGGTACAGGTTATGCACGGTTTGGCTTCTAGCGACGCTTTGGTCGTGGGTCTCTCATGAAGGATAGAAATCCTGACCAAAACATACCAACCACCAGCTTGAACCATCGATTAGTGGCACAGTTTGCTCCGAAATAACATCTGGATACTGACCATGTGTCAGTGTCAATGCGTACGGCCTCCCTATCAGTCAATTATCGGGATAGTCGTACGACAATTCATAAGAAGTTGATATCATCCATGACCCTACCATATTATAGTCAATACTGCTTCAAAGAACAAAATCCTTATGTATACCAAGTCTTAAACCAAGATAATGACACGCTGGAAGCTTGTGCGCATAATAGCGCGATATTAAATTGTTATCTAAGACGTAAGTTGTATATTTGAAAACCTTCACCAGAATAAATACCAATGCTCGAATCTCGAAATTACCTCTTGATTCTTCTCGGTATCATGCTAGGCTTCACGCAGGTAGTGAGCCAAGAAATCGATATTGCCTTCAACCCAATGATCACGGAGTCGGCTAATGCCTGGAATGTACAGGTTACAGCTGAAGACCAGATATTGATCAGTGGTGATTTTCAATTCCAGAACAGCCGTAGGTCAAGAAGTTTTTGTCGTTTGTATCCGGATGGACAGCTTGATCCGAGTTTTTCGTACACTTCTGAAATAGAGAATATACCCGGTGTATTTAAACCTCAACACGATGGCAAGGTTCTTATTGGCGGCAGTTTTTTTGATGACCATGGAAATTATATTGCCAGTTTACTGAGGTTAAATAGGGATGGCAGTATTGATCAGGAATATACCCCGATAACGAACAAGGAATTTGCCATTACTGATCTGGTGATTTTGAAAGATAAGAAGGTGTTCTTGAGCTACATTCGTTGCGACACCAGTCTGGAGACAAATTGTGGTGTTCACGGTTTACTTCTTTTGGAAAGTGATGGGACGATCAATCAACAGTTTTCGTCAAAAGAGTTGAGAAATTTGCCTGGTATGGGAAATGCGGCACCTCGTCTAGCAGCTCTAGATTCGAATGACCTGTTCGTTGCTGGTATTGATCTTGTTTTTGGTGAAAGGGTCCAAGATGTGTACCGCCTAAATTACCTTGGAGAAATCGATACAGTTTTCAATCCAATGGTTTCAACTAATGCAAGCGATCGATTGGATGATATTGCCATCCTTCAGAATGGAGTTATGGGAATTCTGACATCCCCTTCAGTGCGTATCCCATCAGAATCCAACATCTCGATTTTTAGGTCTTCTGATGATTCAGTAATCACACATACGCTGAATGTTGCACAGGCAAGCCTCTCGGCTGTCAACATTGACAGTACTTTTATAGTAGCAGGTAATAAGGTCATTTCAATGGAGACCGACGGTTCAAGTTCAGTCCTTTTTGAAAAGGGTTTTAACGGCAAAGTGTATCGATTAGCGACATGCTCTGGCGGCGGTCAAATAGTTGCTGGTAGCTTTCAGAATTTCAACAATACCTTGACCACCGGACTTCGTAAGTTGGTGAAGGGTGTGTCCACATATCATGATGACCCCTCTTTTAAAGCCAGTATCTATCGGGTTGGAGAGATAAGAGATGTCTTAAGGCAAAAGAGTGGTAAATTAATAGTAGGCGGTGATTTCGATTACGTCAATGGTCAGCTCGTACAAAATCTTGTCCGTTTAAATTCAGATGGTGAGATTGACAGTTCTTTCAATACCAATCATGTTGGCGTCAACACTCCAGTTTTCAATATCAGGGAAAAGTCCGATGAATCAATCTTACTAAGTAGCAGAACAAGTTTAAGTAACCCTATTCAGCCATTTAATGGCCTAATAAATCTGGATAAAGACGGAAATTTGATTGGGGAAATTATCCTCAGGTTTGAGGGATCAAGAGCCGTATCTTACTTGGATGTAGATGGAGATGATAACATTTATGTTGGATTGGGAGGGGCAGTTGCCACAAATGGTGTTGGATCTCAGGAACTCATCAAAATAGAATTAACACCTGATTATGAGAGAGTAACTGACCTGAATCAGAGGTATATTGATGACCTTGAAAGGTATAATGGCTTTTTTGTACAAGATAATGATAGACTTGTAATCTATGGTCATAAGATCCAATATGATGGCTCGATAGCTTCACCAATCGTTAGAACTATGCCAGATGGCGAGAGAGATACGACGTTCCAACTCAGTTTATCTGATGATTTTATGGTCAGATCAAGTATTTCGCTTGATTCTGGCAAAATTCTTCTTGTGGGAAATACGTTCGACAATGAACTGAACAAATTAGTGGCAAAACTTGCAATAATAAAATCAAATGGAGCGAAAGAACTATCCTTTTTTCCGTCTTTCACCTCATCCGACCGCTTTGGAAGCTATTTGGGTTTTACCGCTCTCCTACCAAACGGACATATCATTGTCAGTGGAGTTTTCAATGATTATGATCATCATAGAATTGATAATGGTGTTGCCCTAATTGACCAAGAAGGAAATTTTATTTCCCCGTTTCTTAGCGATTTTGAGGATATAGAAATTGAAGCTATCGCAATTATTGATGATGAATCCTATTATATTGCGGGCGATTTAATTTCTCCATCTGGTGCTGCTGGATTGGTCCGAGTGCTGAACCACACAACAAAAACAACTTCTACAGAAAGCTTTACCAATCAATCGGTTCAACTTTTTCCTAATCCAGTTGGTCGTGACTTCCTAACCATTAAGCACTCTACGCAGAACTATGGTAAGGAGGCTTGGTACACGGTCTATGATGCAAGTTCGGGTAAAGCTATAAGCTCGGGAAAGGTCATATTCGATCAAGGTGCGGCCGCACTAAATCTTTACAACATAGAGCCCGGTGCATTGATAATTAACATATGGAATGCTGATTTTAATTATGCTGCACCAATCGTCAAAATGTGAGCATCATACAGAGTTGGCGCGATGACTACCTTACCTTGGCTTTTCAAAGTGTAGTAGCTGAATAAATCATATGGATGTGCCCTAATCATTGCATGTCAGGCACTTTTTGATGCGAGGTGTTCTTTTCAGGCACAACTATTGATCATGCTGCCGCATGTACCCCAACAACTGTGCTTCAGCTCCCTGACCAGGCCGATGTGCACGGCATTGACCAGTTCACCCGAGGGATCATAGATCAAATAATGGGGTATCGTGTGGATTTGCAACTGCCCTAATACTTGAGAAGTGTTACTGTTCTCAATGAAATAATGGTCACCTGGTATCTTAGCATGGGTTATGGCTTCCCTCCATTTTTCTTTATCATCATTCAATGCCAAAAAGACGAACATGATATTTTCAGTGGCCAGTGACGACTCCAGCCTACGACTGTGGGGCATCAGGTCTCGACAGGGCCGGCACCAACTAGCCCAAAAATCGATATACATCCATTTTCCTCGATGTTTTTTCAGAAGTTGATCCAAGGTGACTTGGTTACCATGTAGATCCGTCATCAGAAGCTGATCGGTTGAAGTGAAATCCAGCTGGTATTTTTCAATAAGTTCAGTCAATCTGAATTGATCAGTTGTCATGCGCTGTAACCTTCCAAAGTATTTGTGGATGTCAGCTACCTGATCGTTTCGAACAATTCCATGAAATGCCTGTTCAAGCAAGAACTCTTTTGCTGCACGATTAAATCGAGGATCTTCTATAATCATGTCAAAACGAGCTTTTGAGTCGATAAAGGACCCTCCTCCCCCTGGATATTCACTCTGCTGCACATCCAAATCATATTGCGAAATTTGATCTAAATGTTTCCTGAAAAATGAGTAAATCATGAGAGAGTCCGTGTCGGACCAATCAAAACCAAACAAACTGTCACGCATTTCTGCTTGTTCAGCATCGCGATGGTTTTCCAACCAAGTTCCAATCAACCGATTTTGTTTATGTCGCTCCATCAATCCTTCCAGACAAGACTTCCGATAACCATACTCGAAATCAGTAATAACTCCTTTGTTTAGCAAATCTCTCAATAATTGGAGCTCTTGGTGACTGGCCTTGATGGATTCTTGATAGTAGTACAGTGTCGTCTCATTCCAAAGGTGCCTCGGCTTTGATAGTATTCCGAGCAGCACTTTGCTGTGTGTGGTCCAGCCGTTGTTAAAAAGTTTGGCCTGACGGAATCGGTTGTAGTTTAGAGCCGTATCACTGACCGTTCTATTGACGATGGTAGCTCGAGGCCATTGATTAGGATAGTCAAAGATGACAGTGTCACCTTTCTCGAGAAGAAAGGTAGTCTCCATCGTGGCCCACACATTGTGGATACTGAGTTCTACACGTTCCTGATGGCATGGAATCACCATAGTATCGCTGATGGCAGGCTTTGGGGCCCACTGCCTCAGATTTCCACCTGGGTTAACATAGGTGAAGATTGGAGATTGCACTGGAGAATATGGACCAGTTGTGTCTATGAACTCCTGCCCTACACTGTCTTGAGAGCTATAGTGCCGTCCAGGAACTGGCGCATCCTCTGAAATCAACACAACATTTTCCGAACGTTCTTCCTTCGAATCCATCAACTGATCGGGTTGACAGGACATAAGGGGCATGAGTGATTGCCAGGTCAGGACAGCCATAAATAATCCCACTTTTGAAAATGCCTTCCACATCACACCATCCAATGTTTGACAGAAAACGGTCTTAGAAAATAGAGGCATAATAATGGATTAGAGCATGGGTGCTCGACATGATCCACCGCATTCCTTCGATTCACAAATCCTTGGACCCTCGCGATATCCTCCTAAATTAGTGCAATAATTAAAAATGCCAATGACATGTCGATCAAATCAGTTTTCTTAGCGGAAATCACCAACCGGGAGTTAGAACAATTTCTCACTCAGCATCATACCATCTATGTACCGGTGGGTGCCACAGAGCAACATGGACCACACTCCCCGGTCAGTACAGATGTCCTAATCCCTCAAGAAATTGCTCGCCGCGTAGCTGAGAAGCAAGGGGATGCGCTGGTGGCACCAGCCCTCCCCTATACGCTATCCTATCCGCACCGGGGCTTTGCTTGTGAGTTTAGTTTAAGCATCGAAACTTTCATGGCGACGATCAAGGAGTTGGCCATCTCATTTTCCCGCGCTGGATTCAAACGCATTGTATTTCTCAATGGACACTATGACAACACCTATGCCCTGGCCTATGCCTGTGCACAAGCAGCCGAGCATTTGCCTAAGGATGCCAAAGCCTTCCCCTTTAATTATTGGGATGGCATACCTCAGGAAAAATGGATGCAGGTCATCGAAAATGGCAAAGGACTGCATGCAGGAGAGGGAGAAGTATCAATGATCCTCGCCATCAGACCTGATTTGGTAGATATGGATCATCTCAACACTGAATTCCCTAACCTTCCAGATACTAAAACCATGTCGCCAGCCCTGCATACCGCTTTTTTCTTTTCGGCACCAGGTAGTGTTTATGCGATGACGAAAAGTGGTACCTGGGGCGATGCCACAAAAGCAGCACCAGGTAAAGGAGAAAACTTCTTGGAGTGGGGTGTCCAGTCAGTCATAGATCTGATGGATGACATCGAAAAGACCTTTGATGAACTTCCTATTCGATAGATCTTGCAGCTGATTCGGCTTTTGCAATAGTGATAGCGGAAGGCATATCAGATAATATGAATCTTCACATGTAATCCCCTATCGCGATGGTGTCAGCTGGCAGGGAACTGTGTTGGAATTTACTGGATGGGTACCCTTGACCTACACGCACCTGGAGGGCGCACTAGCAAAGGGCCATCATCCGATTCGACGTTGGAAGAGCTTTTGGTAAGTTTCTGTTTCGATCCAGTCAAGTAGATCCTTGGCACGCGCCACAGACCAGTTATTGTCACCTAGAAAAAAACCTACTACTTTGTCGAATGTCTTCAGTGTGGACATTTCATATTGGTGGGCCTGGAGAGCAAACTCCTCGATCGGGAAAGTCGACCAGTATCGCTCCGGCAGGCCCGCCCACTTCGCCAACACCCATTTTGCCGTTTCCACATCCTGGCAAGCAACCAGCCCTCCCCGATCAGCTGTAAACTCAGCTTTTTCCTTCCATGCAAATAATGCGTACCTCAACCCTGTAGAAAGGACAGAGCTGAGGCCCAAAGTCACCACTGACAACGCCTCAATGATCTCAGGAAATATCATGCCGATCTCCTGATACAATATATGCTCACTTTTTATATGTGCCACTTCTCTGGCGATCACAAAAAGCAACTCCTCTGATGTCATTTTTTCCACCAACTCTGAGCTCAAGATAAGTGCCGGATCTTCAACACCAATGCTAATGGCCGTCAATGAGTCGGCAGATTGTATGTAAAGTTTTGGCACCAGCGATACCTGAAGGATTTCACATGCCTTTTCTGTCAGATAAACTAAGTCTGGAAATGTCCTTGGATGCACAGCCAAACTACTCCCTGTATACTGGAGACGGATAGTGTGCTCAAAACTGTGCTCATGAAATTTGCTAATGACCTTACCGAGTCCATGAGTCTTTTTGAGACGTTCTAGAGCCTGGGTTTCCAATGGGTGCTCATAATCTTCTATGCTTAGATCCGCAATCGGAAGTGGATTCATGACGGGTAAAATAAGATTTTAACCAGATGCCATGAGTCTGTGTACATTAATTATTACCTTATGGGTACCTACGGAAACTCTAAACGAGGTTCAAAATGAGAAATTTTCGATTTAGACGAGGCATTGCGAAGGAGCGTAACCTGAGCTAAATGACTGAGAAATAACCAAGCATAAATCGGAAAGATTCATTTAGAAATTTCGACCGAAATTTCGCTGAGTCCGTGAACGGGTTTTCGGAGGTACTATCAATATTCCTCTTAGTACATTCCTAACGATCATGAATAGAAGAAATCTACTGAAAAACACAGCGGCTGCTGCCATGCTACCTCTGATGTCGCCCTCACCATTGAGCGCCAGGGTGCCGGAACCAAGCAATCCCGTAAAAATCACTAAGGTAAGATCTATCGTAACCTGCCCCCATGGTATCGAGTTGATCATGGTGAAAGTAGAAACAGATCAGCCAGGGCTGGTGGGCTATGGCTGTGCTACTTTCAGACAGCGGGCACATGCGGTGGTTGCAGCAATCGACGAATACTTAGATGATTTCTGCAGAGGAAAAAGTGTGGAGAACATCGAAGATATCTGGCAGACCACCTATGTCAGTTCTTACTGGCGCAATGGGCCCGTACTGAATAATGCCTTGAGTGGTCTGGACCAGGCACTCTGGGATATCAAAGGGAAAATGGCTGGCATGCCCGTCTATCAACTTCTGGGTGGCAAGAGTCGATTTGCGGTAGACTGCTACGCTCATGCCGGAGGAAAATCACCGGCAGAAGTCGCCGAAGATGTGATCAAATACATGGAACGCGGCTTTCGCCATGTCAGGGTACAATTGGGAGGCTACGGAGCGACCCATTTGGCCAAACAGCCTGACTTTAAAGAAGCCGGTTATGCCATGCAGGAGGACAATTACATGGATCAGCATGCCTATCTAAAGTCCATTCCTGAGCTTTTCAAACAAGTAAGAAAACGCTGTGGAGAAGATGTAGAACTGCTGCACGATATTCATGAGCGGGTGCAACCGCTGGATGCCATCCGTATGATTGAAAAACTAGAGGAATATCGACCGTTCTTTATAGAAGATCCATTTTCACCGGAGAACAACCGCTATTTCAAGATGCTGCGGGAGCATACGACGGTCCCCATAGCGATGGGCGAGCTGTTCAACAGTCCTCACGAATGGGTCGATCCCATGGCCAATGCGTGGTTTGATTTCATTCGGATCCACATCAGCCAGATTGGAGGGATCACCCCTGCCATGAAGGTAGCCAGACTGGGAGAATGGTTTAACATCCGCACCGCTTGGCATGGTCCGGGGGATGTGTCACCAGTGGGACATGCGGCTAACGCCCACATCGATCTGGCCATCTGGAATTTTGGGATTCAGGAGTCCGTGCATTTTAGTGATCTCATGCTTGATATCTTTCCCGGTGCTCCCTATGTTAAGGATGGATACATGTATGTTTCTGAGAAACCAGGCCTCGGTGTGGATGTCAATGAAGCGCTGGCAGCAAAGTATCCATTACCTGACAAGTTTAAGTATAATTGGACTCAGGTGAGAAAAAAAGATGGTACGCCGATCAGACCCTGATTTTTAAATGGCTACAATATCATGTGAGACATTTGCTCAATCTTTGATTTAGATTCAGGTTTAAGAGACTCATTCACAGAGGGCTACGCAGATAATTCTGTGCACATTTAAAATAACAGGAATCCTCCGAAGGACCGATCCTTCATTTGTGCTGGTCAATGTGAAAATTGGTACAGTTTGTGTGACCACTCTCACGACCATGTCCAGATCATCTCACTGTCATTCGACATTACCATAAAAAAGTAATTGACATGATCTATCTACCCTCTACCCTGCGTTCTACCTTGTTCGTTGCTATGCTCATGATTGGCGCCAATATCGTATCCGGCCAAGTCAGCTTCACTGACCAGGCTGGTGGCTTTGGTCCCTTCATTGGGAGAGTGGCCTCCAATCTTGGCCAACCCACCATACCTGGACAACCTGAATCAAAAATCACGGATCATCAAGGTTGGGAGTTTGGGCTTAAGAGTGAAATCTATCGGACAAACTATTTACGAGGCAACCTAATGGCTAGCTACATTGAGTTGGGTGCCAAAGAGTACATCCCAACGGAGACCGACTTTCGTGAGGTCAATGTAAATCTGAAGGCCGTCAAAGCAGCGTTGAATCCATTATTGCTCAAACTTGGCAGTGATTTTTTGCACGGATATGCGGGTGCCGGGATATATGGCACCTTTCTTATCGACCAGGAAGTTGCGGCGGATGTCAACACCGAGGACTATTGGCAGCAAAAAGAGCTAAAGGAAATCGACTATGGACTGGATCTTGTCGCTGGTATACATATTTGGAGTTTTGATATAGAATTTCATGCACAACTTGGTGCAGCCGAGTTGGGTAAGAGATTTGATAACAGTCCTGTCAAGCAACAATTTTTTGGCATCTCCCTGGCTTACTTGTATGTGAATCAGCATGTCACTAGAAAATCGTGCAAGAACAAAAAGAGCCTAAAACGGATTTACTAATCCCATACCATCTTCATGACCGGTTTTCTTTGATCAATCAGAATGTGTTGACACATCGACCATCCTTGCTTCAGTCTCCTACTTCTCAGAATGCTGACAGCTAAAGACTCTCATCTATTTCTATTCTTTCTTCAGTATTAGGGTAGTGAGTTCTCTCATCTCTTGCATCCCAAGTAACAATGGTACCAGCATACCAAAGTCCACACGGATCGAATGAAAAACACATTTGAATTCGACGACCTGTACTTGATGTACTTACCTCCGTTTTTTAATGGCGCTGCTACCTCAACCAGATTTGCGGTGGAAAACAGCAGCGCCAGCCTGAATGATCAGAAACAATAACTGCACCTCCCCCTATTCAGGTAGATAAAATATTCCCGAAAGTCCTACCTCCTGCATCAAGGTCGGAGAAACGAGGGTAAAACACGTCTTGAAGGACACCTGCCATCAAAATTTCGTGCGTCACTACTTTTATCGAAAAAAAACGTAAATTGTAGGCAGACCTGAGACCGAGGAACTATTCGAAACATCTGCAACATCGGCTAAGATTCTGATTTTTTTTCCTTCCCCAATAAATCAGATGGTATTTATTAAAATCCAACTATAGACCTATGAGAAATTTTGTGCTTATACTATGCCTTCTCTTGATGTGTCTGTTAGGCTGGTTCTATTGTCAGTCGGCAGCTGAGTGCTGTGGAACGGCATTGGCGGCAGAAGAAGAAGTACAGGCAGTAGCTCCCCCTCCGGAGGAGCGAATGCAGGACTGCCTGATGTTTCGTTGGTCAGACATGGAACCTGTTCTTAGGGATGATTGGGAAAGATGCAAAGCTGATCTGATAGCAGGCCTGGAAGAGGGATCTCTTCTGGAGATCACTGGGCTCTACCGCAGTGATGAAACCAACAGCACTTCATTTGAGAACCTGGGACTAGCAAGAGCTAATCAGGTTAAGAAACTCCTAAGCCCTCCGATCGGCGATGATCGGATTACCTTGGTAGGTAAACAGGTGAGTGATGGTGCACAAAAAGATGTGCTAAGCTCATCTATTAGTTACCGAAATTATCGGAAGAGCAATAGCATTGATGAAACGATACCAGATCGCACCATCATCCGCTTCCCCTTTGGTTCCACCAACAAACTGGACAACCGTGAGATTGAGGAATACTTAGATCAAGTGGCTACCCGGGTCAAAGCATCTGGTGAGACCGTGTCTCTGATCGGACACACAGATAATATTGGGAGCAATGCTTCCAATATGATACTGGGGCAACGTCGCGCTGACACAGTGAAAAATTATTTGATTCAGAAAGGGGTGCCGGCTGCTCAGATTAAAGCAGTATCAAAAGGTGAGACTGCACCTGTGGCTACCAATGAGACAGAAGCTGGCAGAGCCCAGAATCGTCGGACCGAATTACAAATCATTAAATAAAAGCATAAACCAACCGTCATGATATTATTACTGAGTTTTTGTTCTTTTCCTTGGTGGCTAGCTTGGCTACTACCCTTTTTGTTAGGTCTTCTAGCAGGATGGGCCATCTGGTCGAAATATAAGTCTGAGGTAGAAGAGCTCAGCTTGCGCATCAAATCGCTCGAAGAAGATCTTGCGGGATGCAGAAAAGGTAGAAGCGATTGTGAGGGTGCCTTGACACAATGTAGAGCAAATGTCCGCAATCTTGAGACCGAGTTGGCAGAGGCTCGGCTCGCCCTGGAAAATCAAGCTGACCTTGATCTGGGCGATGTAGCTAGTGGCTTGGCCGCTGGAATCGCCGGCGAAGATGATGACATCTATGCCAACCTATCGAGTGACAATCTGCAAATTGTCGAAGGTATTGGGCCCAAGATGGATGCTGTATTAAAAGAGAATGGCATTAATAATTGGTCTGAATTGGCCGCAAAGTCTCCAGATGACCTACGTGCTATTCTCGATAAATATGGGGATAAATACCGCATCATTGATCCCACGACCTGGCCACAGCAGGCTTCTCTAGCTCGGGATAGAAGGTGGTCTGAATTGATCTCTTTGCAGAAGGATCTCGACACTGGCAAGACAGATACGCTCGGAGGCACCGACTCTAAACTGGAGAAATTAATGGTCAAATTGGGCTTACTCAAGCGATACGATCAGGATGATCTGAAAGCCATCGAAGGCATTGGGCCTAAAATCGCCGAATTGCTGCACAATGGAGGGATCACTACCTGGCGAGCACTGGCCGACACTGAGGTGAGTAGGCTGCAAGATATACTCGATGCTGCCGGATCTCGTTATCAACTGGCCGATCCTGGCACTTGGCCACAGCAAGCAGCACTGGCAGCTGAGGGACGATGGAGAGAGTTACAAATACTCCAAGATGAGCTCACGGGTGGACGATAACTAATGAGCTTCCTATCACACTGAGGAAAATGCCCGACCTACTTGGTTGGGCATTTTTTTATAGGTTGATTTATCTCAATCTAATGTGTAGTTTGTCACAATGATGCAACAAGTCATGGTATCTAATATCCCAATAGTTGCACTGCCTTTGTCAGGCATTCAACGGCAACCTTGCACTGGGGATCCTAAGATTATTTATTGAGTGAAGTATTACTGCCTAGCATTAATATTCATATAAGATGTGCAAAAGTTCTATCCAAGAGAACTAAAATTTCATCCACTTATTAATTTAGGCACTTAGTCTGCAGTACCTCTTGATCATCGAAAACCTCACATAAGTACCTGCTATGCACGGTTTCCCTTCTACGATCTGCTACAAAACAATCTCGTCACCAGCAGCCATCTACTCGAAAAATGTGGCACTGGATTCGGAAATCCTACATGCTAAAAACTCGTCTTGGAGACAGTTGCCCTGCTCTTGATCTTGAATGTCGTATCCAGTATTAAGTCATTTACTTCATCTTTCTGATCTCCAATTCTGTGGGCCAGATGGGACCCATCTACCAATGAAGACTTTGGCTAGTTAATATTTAAGTCCAGGTTAAAGCCTTCCAGCAAACTCCGCAATCTTCTCAGCCAGCTCGGTGGCCAAATCGGGATCTATCACGCCTTCTTCTGTAGAGAAATTCTTGTGGAAATAGGGCAATGAAATCCCTGCCACGACCTGTTCATTCATGCGACGAAATTTATCCACCGCTATGGATAAAACGGTACTTCCTCCCCTACCCCCAGGTGAAGTTGAAAGCAACAGCATGGGTTTATCCTCCCAGACATTCTTCTCAATACGAGAAATCCAGTCAAAAATGTTCTTAAAAGCCGCTGAATAAGCACCATTGTGTTCTGCCAATGAAATAATAATACCGTCACACTCCGCAATATATTTTTTAAAGTCAATAGCCAGGGGGTGAATGCCATTTTTATTCTGCCGGTCTACGCTAAAGATGGGCATCTCAAAATCATTGAGATCCAGGATCTGCACCTCGGCATCCTCTACCTGATTTGCTGCATAAATGGCAAACTGTTTATTGATCGATTTTCTACTGCTGCTGGCACCAAAAGCCAGTATCTTATAAGTCATCTCCTACTTTTTTCATGAATCATTTGAGCATATCTCAACAATCATTGGTAAACAATGGATCGCTATGGAAGGTTGCAGAGCGACCAACAGCTCAAGGTCATAGAGTCCGACCAATGCAACCACCATAGGTAAAGCTACATTATGATTCTATCTTTGCAGAACTCTTTGTCATTGTGATCAGAGACACTACCTTTGTCGCCGCGCAAAAATTAGCACTATGGCTGTATATGCTGTCGGTGATATACACGGATGTTTAAAAGCTCTAGAAACCATTTTTGACAAAGTGGCACCCACTAAGGATGACACGGTGGTCTTTTTGGGAGACTATGTCGATCGAGGTCCGAGATCAAAACATGTTATTCAGTGGATTTTGGATCGTGCAACCGACTACAAGTTTGTCAATTTGAAGGGTAATCACGAGATCATGATGATGCGTTCCAGAATTGATCCCATCTTTTTGGAAAGGTGGAAGGGCTACGGAGGAACGGAGACACTCACCTCTTATGGTGTGCTTCATCAAAAGGATTGGTCGCTGGTGCCTGAGACCCACTGGGCTTTTATGGAGGATGCATTATCCCTGTACACATACGATGATTATATCTTCGTTCACGCAGGTCTAGAACCCGGTACTCCCCTACACCGCCAGTCGGACCAGTCTAAATTTTGGGACAAGTATGAACATCCACTACCTTACCAAATCAATAAGACCGTAATTTGTGGTCATACAGCTAGAAAAAATGGTCTGGTAGCAGACTTTGGCCATACGGTATGCATCGACACCTATGCATATGGCGGTGGGTGGCTTACCTGCCTCGAAGTTGAAAGCGGTCAATACTGGCAGGCCAATCAAGATGGAAACATCAGAAAAGGAATGAGGAATGCTCAAACGAAAAAACAGTAACAACCTGGCACATCATTATGAGTAACGCACACGATCACCACCGCACTGGCATCCGCCATCACTCCCATCACCTGGCCATACTCACTCTCTTGCCTACATCATAACCGCCCATGTCCGATCACAAAGTAATATTCGCCATGGAAGGAGTCACCAAGACCTTCCCACCTAACAAACAGGTGCTCAAAAACATCTGGCTTTCATTCTTCTACGGGGCCAAAATCGGTGTATTGGGCCTTAATGGATCAGGTAAATCCAGCTTGCTAAAAATCATAGCCGGCATTGACGACAATTACCTAGGTAAAGTATCCTTTGACCAGGAAGAATACCAAATCGGATACCTACAGCAAGAGCCAGAGCTGGACGAAAGCAAGACCGTAAAGGAGGTCGTGAAGGAGGGGGTACAGCATATCGTCGATGTAGTGAATGCCTACGAAGATGTGTCTGCCAAACTGGCTGAACCAATGAGTGATGATGAGATGATGAAGGTAGTCGAAGCTCAAGGCGAGCTACTGGAGAAAATGGATCACCTGAATGCATGGGAGCTCGATCATACGCTAGAGGTGGCTATGGAC
Source organism: Saprospiraceae bacterium (assembly GCA_965223025.1). Lineage (GTDB taxonomy): Bacteria > Bacteroidota > Bacteroidia > Chitinophagales > Saprospiraceae > JABDMH01. Next base: position 573,582 of record CBDCVP010000023.1, on the reverse strand, counting down.
GCTCTGAGGTGTCCACCTGATGATGCCTTGGTGAAGGTCTTATCAGGTGGAGAGCGCAGGCGTGTAGCACTCTGTCGTCTTCTGTTGAGCAAGCCAGACATTCTTCTTTTAGATGAACCTACCAACCATCTCGATGCGGAAAGCGTCCATTGGCTAGAGCAATTTCTACGCTCTTTTCCAGGTACGGTGATCGCCGTGACGCATGATCGGTATTTTCTGGACAATGTGGCCGGTTGGATTTTGGAACTCGACCGGGGTGAGGGAATTCCATGGGAAGGGAATTACAGCAGCTGGCTCGATCAAAAATCCAAGCGACTCGCACAGGAAGAAAAAGCAGAATCTAAACGTCAAAAGGTACTGAAAAGAGAATTGGAATGGACCAGGTTGAATCCAAAGGCAAAACAAAGCAAAGGGAAAGCCAGATTGAAAGCCTATGAGGCTATGACGCATGCTGAAACTAAGGAAAGAGAATCGAAGTTGGAGCTATACATCCCTCCAGGTCCACGGCTTGGTGACTTGGTCATTGATATCAAAAACCTGCAAAAAGCCTATGATCGTCGAGTCTTAATCAATGACCTTACTATGTCGGTACCGAAGAACGCCATCATTGGTATCATCGGGCCCAATGGAGTAGGTAAATCAACCTTGTTTCGTATGATCATGGGGGAGGAAGTACCCGACAAAGGGGAGATCACGATTGGTCCAACGGTTCAATTGGCCTATGTTGATCAATCTCATAAGGACCTAATACCGGACAAAACCATTTATGAAGTGATCAGCCAAGGCAATGAAGTCATCAAGATTGCCCAGACAGAGGTCAATGCCCGTGCCTATTTAGCTCGCTTCAATTTTACAGGCAGTGATCAACAAAAAAAAGTGGGTATGCTGTCTGGAGGAGAACGCAATCGTCTTCACCTGGCTATGACTCTGAAGGAAGGTGGCAATGTACTGCTGCTTGACGAACCAACCAACGATATTGATGTGAATACCCTGCGTGCCCTGGAGGAGGCGATCGAGGCATTCGCCGGCTGTGTGCTGATGATCTCGCATGATCGATGGTTTATTGATCGATTGGCTACGCATATTCTGTCTTACGAAGACAACGGCCAGCTGATCTTTTTTGAGGGAAATTTCAGCGCTTTTGAGGCAGCCAAGAAGGAGCGAATGGGTGACATCACTCCGAAACGACCCGTTTTTAAGACCTTACTATAGTGCCAAGTATGACCGTTGATGCCATTCCACTCCCAGTCTGCTTATCACGAAAAATCTATGGGAAAAAAATAGTGGGTGCCCTCCGAAAAGATGACTAATCAAAAACGGTTCTTTTGACGATCGATTCATTTTTCTCAATCGGCTGATACTCAACCGACAGCCAATCCTCAAATAGTGAAAATCTCACCTTAAATCAGCAAATTTTCTGAAGGTGGTACATTCCAGAGCACACTCACTGGTACGGGGTCCATGCAAAATCTCCTATTTTTGTGGTCAGTAGCAAATAGGTACATTTTTGATGGCGGAGATTGGTCAGGACATATCGACAGCAGTGCAGATCGCGCAAGAAGGTGGTCTGGTCGGGATACCCACCGAGACGGTATATGGGCTTGCTGCCAATGCCCTGAACGAGGGTGCTGTACAAAAGATCTATAACGTAAAAAATCGGCCCCACCACAATCCCTTGATCTTGCATATCGCCGAACGAGATCAACTACTGACTTATGTGGAGGATATCCCCGCGAAAGCTCAACATCTCGGAGAAGTGTTTTGGCCCGGACCGCTAACCATGATCCTGCCAAGAAAACAGATAGTACCGGATATAGTCTGCAGCGGTCTTGCTACAGTGGCCATCAGGATTCCAGACCATCCTCTGACTATCAACCTATTACAATCACTCTCGTTTCCACTGGCCGCGCCTAGCGCCAATCCATTTGGCTACATCAGCCCGACGAGTGCGGCACATGTAAACGCTCAATTGGGTGATCATATAGATTACATCTTGGATGGTGGGGTGTGCACACATGGCTTGGAATCCACGATCCTTGGCTTTGACGGGGAAAAACCGGCGATCTACCGATTTGGCGCCATCACTCAGGAGCAGATTGAAGAGGAGCTACAGATGAAGGTAGATGCTAAGCATGATGCCGCAAGTGCCCCTCTTAGTCCAGGCATGCTTCCGCATCACTATGCACCGAAGACCCCCATCCGGGTGGTTTACAACATACGCGAAGCATTGAAGTCTTACGATTTAGATAGGACAGGCACGATTTCACTCGAAGCTCAACAAAAGGAGGTCCCGCTCACACATCAGATCGTTTTGAGTGGCAAAGGTGACCTGACTGAAGCTGGCCACCGTCTCTACCATGCACTTAGGCTCATGGATAAACTAAACCTCGATATCATATTGGTGGAGAAATTACCGCAGAAGGGCCTTGGAGTCACGATGAACGATAGACTGCAAAGAGCCGAAAGAAAACAATCATATCCTTATTTAGAAAAAGCACGGTAGATTAATGTAAGTTTCCATTTGAAAGCAAATTTCAGAGGCACTCGAGATGAATACCTAAGCACTTAACTAAATCACTGATGAGCAATTTACGACCAGAAATTAAAACCACCATCCAAACATGGTTGGATGGAAATTACGATGAAGATTCAAAAGCGCAAATCCGAAAAATGCTCGAGGAGGAACAGTTTGAAGCCCTCACCGACTCTTTTTATAAGGATCTTGATTTTGGTACCGGTGGACTCAGAGGTATTATGGGACCGGGATCGAATCGAGTGAATGTTTATACGATTGGAATGGCCACTCAAGGACTAGCCAATTTTCTAAAAAAGACCTATGGCGGCGAGACCATCAAGGTGGCTATCGCACACGACAGCAGAAATCGTTCTCCCCTTTTTGCCCGAACCGCAGCCAATGTTTTTTCAGGTAATGGTTTCCAGGTCTACTTTTTTGAATCGCTTCGACCAACTCCAGAATTATCCTTTGCCATTCGCGAACTAAATTGTCATAGTGGCGTGATGGTGACTGCTTCGCATAATCCAAAGGAATACAATGGTTACAAAGTCTATGGGTCTGATGGAGCTCAAGTGATTTCGCCTCATGACTCAATGATCATACAGGAGGTCCGTGCTATCCAATCGATAGATGAAGTCAAATTCCAGCCCATCGAAGACAGCATCACTACGATTGGAGCAGAGATCGATGAGAAATACTTATCAAGTCTAATTCCTCTCTCCATTTCAAAAAATGAGATAAGGAATCAGCACGACCTGAAGATAGTCTTCTCGCCCATTCACGGTACAGGCGCACCATCCGTACCAAATGCACTCAGGCGCTTCGGATTCACCAATGTGATGATGGTTGAAGAACAGGTGCAACCAGATGGCAATTTTCCAACTGTGATCTATCCCAATCCGGAAGAACAGGAAGCTCTGTCCATGGCCCTAGCCAAAGGAAAAGAAGTGGATGCAGACTTGATCTTGGCTACCGATCCCGATGCCGATCGTGTGGGTATTGCGGTGCAGGACAACAATGGTCAGTTTATATTATTGAATGGAAACCAGACCGGAGCACTGATCATCCATTATTTGCTGGATGCTTGGGAAAGACATGGAAAATTGGATGGTAACCAGTTCATCGTCAAGACCATTGTGACCTCCTACCTACTGGATAAGATCGCCGCTTCCAAAAACGTCACATGTTACAATACCCTCACTGGATTTAAATACATAGCTGCACGAATTGCAGCCCTTGAGGGTGAGAAGGTGTTTATCGCCGGTGGTGAAGAAAGCTATGGATACCTAGTCGGAGATCTAGTAAGAGATAAAGATGCGGTGGTGTCGGCGGCCATCATTGCGGAGATGACCGCTTACCACAAGGACCGGGGGACTAGTTTGTACGGAGCTCTGTTGGAAATGTATGTTGAGTATGGATGTTACCAGGAACGCTTGGTTTCCTTCACCAAAAAGGGAAAGTCAGGAGCAGAAGAGATTCAAGAAATGATGCAGAATTTTAGAGCTCAGCCCCCCCAACAATTAGCTGGTGAACAAATCGTCACCCTGATCGATTATCAAGAAGGCGTCTCCAAGGACATCATGACAGGTAAAGTTGATACGATTGATTTTCCCTCATCCAATGTTTTGCAGTTTATCACCAACAAGGGATCCATCATCTCAGCTCGCCCTTCAGGCACGGAGCCAAAGATCAAGTTCTATGTCAGTGTCCAGACACCACTCGCGAGTGTTGATCAATATGATGAGGTAAAAGCCAGCCTCGATGACAAGATCGACACCATTATTAAAGATCTGAATGTTTAGTAACCATCAAAGCATTTAGTACGCATGTGAAGTGAGAGGGTCCACATTACTCATCAGCACCCTCACGTCTTACACACCCACACCCAAATTATCCGTATCTTCCCATCAAAGAAAAATGTGATGCGAATTATCCTCATACTCATCTGCGCCACCTTGTTTTGGACATCTTGCTCCGAAAAAACCGTAGTGTCATCATCCTCAAAAGAAAACCTTCCTAACATCGTCTTCATCATGTCTGATGATCATGCCTATCAGGCCATCAGTGCCTATAGCGATAAGTTGATTCAGACACCGCAGATAGACCGAATTGCCAAGGAAGGTATGATCTTTACCAACGCCTGCGTCACCAACTCCATTTGTGCTCCCTCCCGGGCAGTGATACTGACAGGTAAGCACAGCCACTTAAACGGTAAGATCGATAATCGATTTCCTTTTGACACTACCCAGATTACCTTTCCTCAAATTATGCAAGATGCTGGTTATCAAACGGCTATGTTTGGGAAATTGCATTTTGGCAATAACCCTAAAGGTTTTGATCAATTCAAAATATTACCTGGCCAGGGTCACTACTACAACCCGGATTTCATCACCAAGTATCAAGGACGGATCCGGGTAGAGGGATATACCACGGACATCATCACGGAGATGACACTTGATTGGCTGGAGAAGGAGCGTAAACCAGATGATCCCTTCCTGCTTATGTACCTGCACAAAGCTCCCCACCGGGCTTGGCAGCCAGCAGAGCGTCATTTTAAAGAATATGTGAAAAAGACGTTTCCAGAACCACCCACACTTTTTGACGATTACTCGGGAAGAGGTACCGCCGCACGCGAAGCCGAAATGAATGTTTTTACACACATGACCTGGGCTGGTGACAACAAGCTTGATCCATCCATCATGGATGAACTGGGAATAAAACAAGTCAATGATGGTGGACGCAGGGCTTTTGAGGGCAGGGTGAAGCGACAGACTCCGGAGCAACTCGCCGCGTGGAATGCCGCCTACGGCCCAGTGATGCAAGACCTGAAGCGGCGATACCCATCTATGGATAAGAAGGCTATGATGCGCTGGAAATACCAGCGATATATGCAAGACTATCTAGGGTGTATTGCAGCGGTAGATGAAGGGGTGGGCAAGGTCTTGGATTATCTCGAGGAAAGTGGATTGGATGATAACACCATAGTTGTATATACCTCAGACCAAGGATTTTATCTTGGTGAACACGGTTGGTTTGATAAGCGATTTATTTATGATGAATCTTTCAAGACGCCACTCCTGGTAAAATGGCCAGGGGTGATTCGACCCGGATCAGTAAATACGCAGATGGTGCAGAATCTTGACTTTGCTCCTACCTTTCTGAGGGCTGCAAGCATAATCCCACCCAGGGAGATGCAAGGTGAAAACCTCATTCCATTATTTAAAGGAAAATCGACTGGATTTCGCAACGCTGTTTATTACCACTATTACGAATATCCCGGTGCTCATATGGTGAAACGCCATTATGGAATCGTGACTGAAGAATACAAGCTGGCTCATTTCTACGACGATGTAGATGAATGGGAACTATATGACCGAAAAAAGGATACACTCGAAATGAAAAATGTTTTCCACGATCCAAACTATCAATCGGTGGTTTTACATCTCAAAGAAAAATTGGCAGAGCTTAGAGTAAAATACAAGGATTCAGATACACTCGACCAACACTATATTAAAATGTATCAGGATGCAGGCAGGAGATGATTGTCATCTAGTAGGACAGTTTGTCCATAAAAATAGCCGACACTATCATACGACAGTATGAAGCTTTTATTCTGAAGTCATCAAACCATCCCGTGATTCTCTAGAGATCACCGTGATTCAATTGTGTCCGTCATAAACCAACCGCTGAGCCATTAACTTTTTACGAAATAATCATAGTCCATGAGAAAACAGTCATTCCTACTATTTATCGCGCTTATTAGTCTGATAGCTTGCGATTCGAAAAAGGAAGCTACAAGCCAATCGATGCAGGATCGTCCCAACATTGTTTTCATGATGTCAGACGATCATGCTTATCAGGCCATCAGTGCCTATAGCCATAAACTGTTGGAAACTCCCAACATCGACAGAATCGCTCAGGGTGGCCTTTTGTTCAGAAACGCCTGTGTGACCAACTCTATTTGTGCTCCTTCCCGTGCCGTGATACTTACGGGAAAACACAGCCACCTAAACGGAAAAATAGATAATCGCTTTCCATTTGATACGACTCAGATCACTTTTCCTCAGATTCTACAAAATGCCGGATACCAAACTGCCATGTTTGGCAAATTGCACTTTGGCAACAGCCCCAAGGGCTTTGATCAGTTTCGAATATTACCGGGCCAGGGCACATATTACAATCCTGATTTTATTACCAAACATGAAGGACGCATCCGGGTAGAGGGCTATACGACAGACATCATCACCGACATGACCCTTGAGTGGTTGGAAGAGGATCGCGATCGAGAAAAGCCTTTTCTGCTGATGTATTTACACAAAGCCCCGCATCGTGAATGGCTTCCAGCACCCAGACATTATCGGGATTTTACTAAGAGAACATTTCCGGAGCCCGAGACCTTGTTTGATGACTATCAAGGTCGTGGGTCAGCAGCGAAGGAGGCAGAAATGAATCTCCTAGAACATATGAACTGGGCTGGTGATAGTAAAATATATCCGTCAGTCATGGATGAGTTAGGTATATCTGAGACAGCTGACTGGGACAAAAAAGCATTCGAAAGGGAAGTAGGTCGCCAAAATGCGAGCCAACGCGCAGCCTGGGATGAAGTATATGGACCGATCAACGAAGCATTTAAGGAGACTTACCCCAGTATGTCAAAGAGAGAGTTGATGAGCTGGCGATATCAGCGCTATATGCAGGATTATCTGGGGAGCATTGCAGCAGTAGATGAAGGAGTAGGTAAAGTACTTGATTATTTGGATGACAAAGGGCTCAGTGAAAACACGCTGGTGATCTACACTTCCGATCAGGGATTTTATCTGGGAGAGCATGGTTGGTTTGACAAAAGATTTATCTATGACGAATCCTTTAAAACACCACTGCTGATAAAATGGCCCGGTATCATTCAGCCTGGATCGGTCAATACTCAAATGGTGCAGAACCTGGATTTTGCACCTACTATGCTCCATGCTGCCGGAATTAAGCCCCCCGTTGAAATGCAGGGCGAAAACCTCATTCCATTATTTAAAGGAGATACCGCTGAATTTCGCGATGCTGTATATTACCATTACTATGAGTACCCGGCTGTGCACATGGTCAAGAGACATTATGGCATCGTGACCGAAGACTATAAACTGATCCACTTTTATGATGATGTAGATGAATGGGAATTATACGATCGCAAAAATGATCCGCAAGAGATGAAAAGTGTGTATGCAGATCCTGCATATAAAAATGTCCTCGAGGACCTCTCGAAGAGACTCGCGGCCCTCCGTGAAAAATATCAGGACAACGAACAACTAGACCAACACTACATCAATATGTACAAGGAGATGGCTAAATAGTTCGCTTGACTTTCTCCACATTAATTCTTTATCTGGTGAATAATTGTCAAGAGTTCTTATGATGGCCTCTTTACAGAATGAAGAAATTTCAACATGAGTAACAGACGAGATTTTCTCAGAAAGACAGGGATTGGTGGTATGGGCTTGGCCGCAAACTACCAAATCTGTCTGATGAAGAATCGCAATAAGCCTTTCTTGAAGTCGGACTATGAAGTAACTGACCAGATCAAGGAGGCAAGGGATATCGCGCTAAAAATCTTGAAGCCCAGCAAAAGGGATCTTGAGCATGGTCTAGAACTCCACGAGAATTCTGTTGTTTTCGAAACGTATGGATTTATGCCCAGGGCAGCTTATGACGGAGCAGCGGTAGCCGAGGTCATGAGGGGCAAGGCTTCGGCACTGGAGATTAGTGATCTGAAAGAGGATCAGTATATGACCAGATTTGTGGTACACGAACGAGAGCGCCAAGAGTTTATCAATAATTGGAGAGCTTCCGGTGTCACTTGTATATTCCAGAATGCGGGTGAAGAGAGCAACTCGGTAAAAGTGCTACTGAAACGCCTTGCGAGATTCACCTATGTCACCGACATGATGCCGGAATTTCTGACGAAGGCCATTCGTCCAGAAGACGTCATTGAGGCAAAAAATGAGCAGCGACATGCCCTATATTTTAGTGGTAATGGGGTTCCCATGCCGTTGGATATGGTCTCGCTGGAGGAAGAATTGAGATACATCCGTGTTTTCTATCAGTTGGGGATTCGCATGATGCATCTCACTTATAATCGCCGCAACTTGATAGGTGACGGTTGTGCCGAACCTGCCAACGCCGGTCTTAGTGATTTTGGTCGAGCAGTTGTAGGGGAGATGAATCGAGTAGGCGTCTTGGTCGACATCGCACATTCTAGCTGGCAAACCAGCATAGAAGCTGCACAGCAATCGACGAAACCCGTCGTCGCAAGTCATACGACCTGCACTGCTCTGCACCAGCACATCAGGTCTAAGCCAGATGCCGTCATCAAGGCCATTGCTGATGGTGGCGGTTATATTGGGATTTGCTGCATTCCAAGATTTCTAGGAGGGTCGGGAGACATTGCTCAAATGCTGCAACATATCGACTATGTGGTTCAACACTTTGGAGCTGACTATGTCGGTATTGGCACGGACGTGGCTACTACATCCCAATTTGCCGCCGAGGAGGGTCGCAGCATTCCACGTGCAGCACCCAAAAGAATTCGCTGGGAAGCACTATGGCCTCCCGATCCCTATAATGAGACCAGGGAAATGAAGAAGAGCATGGCTTGGACCAATTGGCCTCTCTTTACCGTCGGGTTAGTACAAATGGGTTATTCAGATGATGACATCCGGAAAATCCTTGGTGGCAATGCATTGCGCGTACTGAAAGCTGTGTGATTCAGTACTGAGTCGGGCTGTTGGCAGTGTGCAGTCTACTGTCCACGAGTTTGAGAAATGATTTTGTTTTCCACATCAAACTACAGCAAATGTCCACATTCAAAGACCTACAGGCATACAAGAAGGCCTTCGAACTGGCGATGGATATTTTTGAATTGACTAAACAATTTCCCAAAGAGGAGAAATATTCGCTGGTTGATCAAATTCGAAGATCTTCAAGATCAGTTTGCGTTTGCCTGGCTGAAGGGTACCGAAAGAGAAGGTATTCGAAACACTTTCTAGCAAAAATTAGCGATGCAGATATGGAAAATGCAGAAACCCAGTCATGGCTGCAATTTTCATTAGCATGCAATTACATCAACCATGAAGCTCATGAGCAGTTGCTCGAGAGGTCACAAGAAGTGGGTAAAATTCTTGGATTCATGATGAGAAATCCACGGAAGTTTATTTGATGTCAGTTTGCTGTCCGCAGTTCTCAGTCTACAGTTCTCAGTCTGCAGTCCTCAGTCTACTGTCCTCAGTCTACAGTGCTCAGTCCGCAGTTCTCAGTCTACAGTCCTCAGTCTACAGTCCTCAGTCTACAGTCCTCAGTCTGCAGTTCTCAGTCTACTGTGCTCAGTCTGCAGTCCTCAGCCGCAGTTCTCAGTCTACAGTTCTCAGTCTGCAGTTCTCAGTCCGCAGTTCTCAGTCTGCAGTCCTTAGTCTTCTGTTCTCAGACTGCAGTTCTCAGTCTCAGTCTGTGTACTGCCTACTGCCGACTGCCGACTGCGTACTACCGACTGCCGACTGCGTACTGCGTACTGCCCACTGCCTACTGCCCACTGCCCACTGCCCACTGCCCAGTGCCGACTGCCTACTGCCTACTGCCTACTGCCTACTGCCCACTGCCCACTGCCCACTGCCTACTGCCTACTACTGATTCAACCGATAACTCAACGTCGCATTGATCTGACGATATCTAAAGGCTTCGGTCTCTGCGTAATAATTTAATCCGTTCAAAACAGATCTTGTCCGATTGCTTTTAAACAAATCCGTGACATTAAGAGTCACCGTGGCTTTCTCCTCCCAGAAGTCTTGGGTAAAAGCCAGGTCGATATAGTACAGACCCTTTCTTTTTCCTTGAGGAATTCGGCGGGGTGCATCATAATGAGCACGTATCTGAAAATCGCAATGATCTGAAAGTGAAAATCTGGAGGTTTGACGAGCAAACCAAGAGGTGGTCTCTGCATTAAATGCCCTTTCATAATTGCTGGCGTCAATGACTGCATGAAAAAGATTAAAATTAATATCGAATTTCCACCACGACGCTGGATGATATCCTGCGGTAAATTCTGCACCAAAGGCTTGTTCGGATTTTAGATTCTCAGGCCTTGTATTCGAGTTGCCATCCAACCCAACAGATCTTATACTTTGCACGGTACCATCTGTGTGCCTGTAATAGAGTGCTGAAGCAATCGATCCCTGGTCAAAATACTTTACATGACCGACCTCGAAGGCGTCGCTATACTCTGGATCTAGATCTGGATTACCACTGAAAAAATTACGATTGTCTGAGTAGGTTATAAACGGATTCAACTCTCGGTAAACCGGCCGTCGTACTCTCCTACTGTAGCTGATCTGCACGGCATGACCATTGATCAATTCGAAGGTAAGATGAGCACTGGGAAAGGTGTTGACATACTGGCGAGGGTTTCGCTCCCCCGTATCTTCCAGTACTGTTTCGATATCCGTCCACTCTGCCCGTAATCCCAGCTGATAACCAAACTTCTTGACCTTGTTGCCATAGATTCCATAGATGGCATTGATCTTTTCACGATAGGTGAAATCATTTTGTAAACCAGGCAGCGGAACAAAATCACCAGTTTCATTCCGCTCACTTACGAGGTAATCGTTGGTGATGGTCCTAGAGCTCAATCTTGCACCCGCTTCCAACTCACCCTCCTCACCAAAGGGATGGATATAATCGGACTGGAATAACAGCTGCTGTTCCGTTTCGTCATTGGGAGAAAGTTGAATCAGTTCGGAAATCTGGACACCATTGGGGTCGAAAGACTGCTGAGTAAATACTTGATCAGAATCTTCCCAGTTATCCAAGAACCTCAGATCAGCAGAAAACTCATGTCCTTTTCTGGCAAACAACTTCTTATATGATAATGCATACTCATTGTTGGGCTCTTTCTCATCTTCATCTTGCACTCTAGTAGTATATCCAATCAGGTGATCAGTGTCAAATAAGTAGTCTTCATATCGCAAATCCGTGTACCGATTGCCATCACTGCGCCGAAATAAATAGGAACCGGTAAGGATACTAGTTTCACTAAAATAGTAATCTATACCACCCCTGATATTCTGAGAAAAACCCTTATGCCGACCGTCATAGGTCTGTCTAGATACTAGCGTTGTGTCACCAGCAAAAATCTCCTGATAGAGCATTCGATAAGCCGGAAAAATCCGGAAAGAAATTCCGTAATTAATAAAAAAATTGAAATTATTCTGCCGGTAGTTGACATTGGCAGCTCCACCAATATTTGCGGGGCTTCCACCAGTCACCTCAAAAGATCCATTGAATCCCTGCTTCTTCTCTTTTTTCAAAATGATATTAATAATACCCGACATCCCCTCGGCCTCGTACCTTGCCGATGGATTGGTGATCACTTCTACCTTTTCGACCAGACTAGCCTGCAATTGCTGTAGACCGCTCCCACCTTTAAAACTAACCAGGCCTGAGGGTTTCCCATCGATCAACAATCTGACATTACTACTCCCTCTTAACCTCACGGTTCCTTCAGCATCCACGGTCACCGAGGGAATATTATTCAGAATTTCTGAAGCAGATCCTCCTGCATTCCCTAAATCTTTACCAACGTTAAATATCCGTTTGTCCAGAGAAAGCTCCATCCGGCTTTTTTCTGCCTGGATGACCACTTCATCCAAGGTGCTGGCCACAGATCTCATCACAATGGTTCCAAAGTCATAGATTGGTTGGTCCTTGGTCGTGCTAAAAGCACCCGATCGCTGCTGCTGATATCCCATGAAATCAAACACTGCTACATAATCTCCTGCCTCAACTGCTAGCTCAAAGTTTCCGGTATCATCAGCAATGCCACCAGCCATCATGATTTCGCTGTCGACACTCAGAATCTGGACTGTGGTATATCCCAATGCAGTTTGAGTCACAGCATCAATAACCTTACCCTTCACGGTAGTTTTCATAGTCGATTGGGCCGATATGATGCCTGTCATCATGGCAAACAATCCTAAAAAAATCCGACGGAGACTCATGGGAGAATAATAATGTGTTCTTTAACTCGAAAAGTGCGCAAGATATCATCTTGGATGGTATTATTTCGCAAATACATTCCCAAATGCATTGGGGCAACAGATCCCCAGCCAACCTCAAACCTCCCTCAAAATGAGCTACTGCCGATGCTGAAACGCCAATACTTAAATGATCATGAGAGATCAGCACCCAAAGTCTACGGTCACCGCCTATCTGTTCTTTTCTTTGCCGGTAAATTTATCCCAAAACTTCTTTCGCTTCTTCTTTCTCTCCCTTTTCTGCAGAACTTTGCGATTCCGCTTCCGAATCTCCCTGGAGTATTCACTCAACGACTCAGAATCCTTGCGTGGGCGCTGACGCATGATCTTCTCAAGTTGATCTGGTTCAATGTCGCCAACGGATTGACTAAATTCTACCAATGCCCGAAAATCAGCAATGGAGTCAAAAAGCGATGGAAGTTCCGGTAAATAGTGCGGACAATCCAAAGCAAGCATGACGCTATCGTCCGGCTGATCGAAGCTGCCCTCCAGGTAAGCAGACGTCCGCTTATTCTTTTTGACTTTCTGCATAAATAGGGCCCATATGGGCAAAGCTGAATTGGCACCCTGGCCGACTCTTGTGGTTTTGAAATGAACGATCGGCCACTCTGCTCCAACCCACACACCTGCTACCAGTCGGGGGGTGTATCCCAAAAACCATCCATCAGATTGGTCTTGGGTAGTGCCTGTTTTTCCGGCAATCGGCCCTCGGAGGCCATAGACAGACCTTAATCTTCTGGCTGAGCCACTATCCACTACCGACTGCATGAGTTGAGTCATTATGACAGCCTCATCCTGTGCGAGTACCCGCTTTTGATCCTTGCTTTCGAGCTCTGGAGATTGATAGATGATTTTCCCATCCTGGGTTTCTATTCGGTCCAGGTAACGCAGTGAGGGCTTGACGCCACCATCGGCGTAGGTGGCATAAATCTGTACCATCTCCCAAAGTGATGCTTCGACGGCACCCAGCGCGACTGCGGGTTCGTCTACTATCTTACTCCGGATTCCCATCTGACCAGCCAAAGATGTGACCTCCGTGATACCTGCTGTCAATGCCAGATCCACCGCAATGGTATTGATCGAATGACTCAGAGCACCGGCAAGACTGTAATATCCTCCATACTGACCATTACTGTTCTGTGGAGTCCAGTCTTTATAGTCAACATACTGGACGAGCTTATTTTCAAAATAATCACACGGTCTGACTCCATTGCGCAGAGCTGCGGTATACACGATGGGCTTGATCGTCGAGCCGACCTGGCGTCTTGACTTAACGTGGTCATATTGCACAAATCGATGATCTACTCCACCAACCCATGCACGAACCAGGCCACTGCTGGGCTCGACCACCAGCATGCCGGTCTGTAGCATACTCATATAGAATCGGATAGAGTCGAGTGGCGACATAGACACCTCTTTCTTGCCCTTCTCCCAATCAAAAACAGTCATCTCCACCGGCTTCTCAAAAATCTCCTTGATCTGAGCTGCAGGTACTCCCTGACCGATAAGTGCTTGGTATCGCTGACTTGACTCGATCAGTTTTGCGAGTACATCAGATTTAGCCCAGGGCTCCTTGCCACCCCATTCCCTTTGAAAATCTCTCTGAAGTGTGGTCAAATGAGTACGTACAGAAGCCTCCGCATACCGTTGCATGGTGGCATCTATGCTGGTATGGATGCGCAATCCGTCGCGATAAAGGTCGTAGAATGTGCCATCGTCCTTCGGAAATTCTTTGAGGATGTCTTCGATTTCGAGCCGGATATGTTCCCTGAAATAGGTGGCGATTCCCAGGTCGTGGCTCTCCGGTTTATAGTTGATCTCCAGGGGTTGTTCATACCACTGGTGAGCTTCCGCCGAATCCAAGTAGCTAAATCTTGCCATCTGACCTAATACCACATTACGTCGTTTCTTTGCCCGTTCCGGATAACGATGCGGATTATAGTAAGAAGTGGCCTTTAGCATGCCAACCAGTACCGCTGCTTCGCCAATATTCAACCGATGCAGATCCTTGTCAAAATATCTCCGAGCTGCGACCTTTACTCCGAAAGTATTCCCACCGAAAGGCACTGTATTTAAATACAATCGTAAGATCCGTTCTTTTGGATAGATCTGCTCCAGACGCTGAGCAATCAACATCTCCCGAAGCTTATTGACAATGATACTCAGGTATCGGTAGTCACGTCGAGGGTATAGATTCTTAGCTAGCTGCTGGCTGATCGTGCTTCCACCACCAGCAGACTCATCCGATAATAAGATGGACTTAAATAAAACTCGGCCCAATGATCGGATATCAATTCCTTCATGCTCAAAAAAACGCGCATCCTCTGTGGCGATCAATGCCTGTATCAGATGCTCAGGCAACTCCGAGAAATCAGCATTGACTCTATTCTCTATGTAGTATTTTCCTAGGAGAAGACCTCGATGGTCGTACACTTCCGCAGCCTGATTATTCTGAATACTTTGCAAATCAGCATAGGTAGGTATGGAACCAAAATGTCCGGACCACAGCAGGAAAAAGACAGTAAGAACAACCGTGACAACAAGTATAGCCATCGCACTGGCAAACATCAAGACCAATTTCCACCAGGGTTGATCTGACACCCAGCGCATTAGATGCAAGTCTGCCAAGGTATCTGGCAACTGCCTGAAAATCCGCTGAGTCTTTGACTTCAATGTTTCTATCACAGTCATCTGTCAGTCGCTGCCTCACGGCAAAGACTATCGCATCATAACGAAAAATCTAGGCACATTATGATGTAATCAGCAGGTACGTGAGTCCTTTTATTGACTTTCCAGGATCTACTTGCAGCAATGCCACCTAATAAGGCATCTAGCAACACTTACTACGTCATCACTAGATAGACATTTGGTATTCATAGTCAGTCAGACCAACCTCGACCAGGTGGCTCCAGGAAGCCAACAGAAATCGAAGAAACAGATCCAAAGGCGTCTACAACCCGGTGAAGTCGAAGTGAAGGTCTTCTACGTTGATCTAGTAATTAGATATGCAGTCTCCAGGATATCCGAAAGGTTATCCATACCTGTGGAAAGCTGGAGGTATCAGCTACTCCCCAATCCTACCAGCCAAATTGTCGGGCAAGGCATCAGCCATATCTGCCTGATGTGTGGCGCAATGCTCAAGCAATTCGGAGACTTTTTCAGGAAATTCTTCCGAACGCTCATGTTTTTCAGAAATATCTGTCTCCAGATGATACAATTCAGGATGGTCGAGAATCACTTCTCTTCCATAGTTTATGGGCTCTCGCTGCTTAATGTGAATTTTCCAGGGGCCCACCCTCGCAGCATGCAGTTCTCCCCTATTCCAATAAAAGAACGTCTCTCTGGGGCTGATGCCCTTTCCTGTGAGGAGCAGGGGCGACAGGTCATAGCTGTCCATTTTTCGATCTTGGGGAATTTTGGCGTTTGCCAGAGTGGCGAACGTGTGCATGACATCCAGCGTCGAGCCCATTTCGTTGATCACCGCTGGTTTCACCAAACCCGGCCCCCAAAAAATCGTCGGCACTCGTTGGCCTCCCTCAAAATTGGTGCCCTTACCAGCTCGCAAGGGTCCGGCTGATCCACCATGAGTACGAAATGACAACCACGGTCCGTTATCGGATGAGAATAGCACGATCGTGTTTTCCTGCAGGTCTAAGTCTTTGATCGTTTGGACAATCTGGCCAATTCCATCGTCGATTTCTTGCAATACATCGCCATAAATACCTCTCTTACTGGATCCGATAAAATCCCGGTGTGCAAAAAGTGGGATGTGTGGAAGGTTGTGGGCCAAATAAAGGAAAAAGGGATGATCCTTGTTGCTTTTTATGTATGCGATCGCCTTCTGCGTATATCTACGAGTGATGGTAAGCTGATCCGCTGGGCGTTCGATTTCTTTCTCATTTTCCATCAGCGGCACATGATAATGCCTGGTGTCCGCTAGAAAATTTGGATCATTTGCCGCTTTCCGATAATTCGGTGATCCTTTGACAAAATCCATGTCGTTGGAGTAGGGAATCCCGTAGTATGAATCAAAGCCTTGGCGTGTAGGTAAGAATTTCGGAAGATGCCCCAGATGCCATTTACCAATGGCTGCAGTGGCATAGCCCTGGTCCTTGAGAACCTCTGCCAATGTGATTTCCCCAGGTGGCAATCCACCCTTCGAATCAGGAAACAGTACGACACGCGATCCTGAAGTCATACCATTTCTCTTGGGATATCTCCCTGTCAATAAGCCTGCCCGACTAGGTGTACATACGGGATCAGCCGCATAAAACTGCGTCCATTTTTGACCTTCCGCCGCCATGCGATCTAAATGGGGTGTTGCGATGGTAGGATTTCCAAAACATCCCAAGTCACCGTAACCTAAATCGTCGGTAAAAATCACGATGAGATTAGGGGGCGATGCCGGTGGCGCTTCAGGACCGGTGCATGAAAAAAGAGTGATCAGGGACGCTACTAAAAAAATACAACTAGTCTTTGCTCTCAATGCTTAGATATTTTTACATGACATGACATAACCTTCCCATCAGTGCTATAAAGTAGAACCTGGAGTAAAAATATACTTTCTAAGCATATAAAATTAGCTACTCTACTGGACCATGTGCAACAAAATACGGCCCTGGATTGGAATATTATGGTCCAATATACTCCGACAGAAGAATACATCATGATATTGAGCTGAAGCCAAAGCTCACCCTGGCAGCGTTGATAGCACACCATGACTAGCGTCATGTGGAGATCACACAGAGTTATAGTCGAACTGTCTGAGATATTATCTCTGGCAGCAAGTAGATTAGGCCGATTCTCGTATCTTACCCAACAACCACTGATGATCCGTATGTTTCGACTCTTCTTCTTCATCGCAACCTGTATCGCCATGACATCTTGTGTGCAGCCACACTTTATCGCCCATAGGGGAGCCTCCTACCTCGCACCGGAAAACACCCAAGAATCCCTCGATCTGGCTTGGGAACTAAAGGCCGCCGGAGCAGAATGCGATGTCATGGTCACCAAAGACAAACAAATCATTTTATTTCATGACGATGATGGGAACCGACTTTTGGGACAGGATGTCATCATCGCTGAAACAAAATATGTAGACCTTAAGGGCTTACCCATCTATTTAAAAGCCAGCCATCAAGAAAAATATGAAGGTGCTGCAATTCCCCTATTAAAAGATGTGCTGATGACTCTTCCAAAAGATCAATTACTCGTCATTGAAATCAAAGACGACATCGAGATTATTCCCTATTTGGTCGAAGTGATTGACAATTATTGGAGGCAGGGCAAAATTGCCTTCATTGCCTTCGATTTTGAAACCATCTTATCGGCAAAGAAGCGTTATCCAAAAGTACCAAGTTACTACTTATCGTCGTCCTTAAATGATGTCAACTCGCGATTTGATGCGATTGCCTCCAGCGATCTGGACGGCGTAGATCTACATCACAAAATCATCGATGGTCCATTGGTAAAACGATTCAAGGCCATTGGTAAATCAGTGTGGTGCTGGACGGTAAACACGCCTGAAGATGCCAGACGAATGCTCCAAGCTGGGGTTAAATATATTACTACCGACAGACCTGCATGGTTGGCCACACAGCTACAAAATAATTAGGGCGAAAAAGACCGCTTTCTACCTACTTTTTCTATCCTTCATCTCTCCGAAATATATTTCTGTTTCTATTACACAGGTACTTTTCCCAGGATGGAAAGCTCATTGTCCGAAAAAAGGACTCGCGTCATGATCGGATCTCTGTCTTGCACTGCAGAAAGTCCTCCATCGATGCCTTAGGTGACCTTTATAGCGGATTATTTCGCTCTTGATTGATTAGTTAATATTGGAAGATACTTCGGCTGTCATTTGGGCGTTCTGTGTAAGGTGCACATCAAAGCTATTGGTTCTAAAAACTTCCATCATAGTCAATAGCAATCAGATGAAATCTCATATCTACCTTCCCTTAGTGCTCCTGGTCATTGCAACAATTCATGCGAATTCGCAGACCATAACCGTGGGATCGGGTGGTGACTATCCTACTCTTTCCGATGCTGAATCACACATATCGGCAGGCGACACCGTGATCGTACTCGACGGTATCTATAGCCATGGGACGCAGTTTCTGAACGATCTCCATGGCACCATCGCTGATCCGATAGTTATTAAGGCCGACCATGAACATCAGGCGATCTTCAGAGGAGGCACCGAAGCCATCCACCTGGTCAACTGCACCCATCTTGAAATCCATGGTCTGATTGTGGAGCAGCAGACAGGCAATGGCATCAACATCGATGATGGTGGAGACTATTATACACCCACCCACCACATCACCATCGATCGCTGCATCTTTCGTGACATGAATGCTGGAGGCAATAATGACCTTCTCAAGTTATCGGGTCTTGACAGTTTTTCTGTTCGTGATTGTCAGTTTTTAAATGGTGGTGGAGGTGGCAGTGGTGTAGATATGGTCGGTTGCCATTATGGCATCATCGAGGACAATTATTTTGATGACTCAGGCACGTCTGGCATCCAAGCCAAGGGTGGCACTCAGCATATTTTAATGCAGCGAAATGTATTCAAGAATATTGACCAAAGAGCTGTTAATCTGGGTGGAAGTACCGGCTTAACATTTTTTAGACCACCATTACCCAATCCCATTGTGGATGTGTTTGAAGCTGCAGACCTGGAAGTGTATAGCAATATTTTTATCGGTTCTTGGTCGCCCATTGCCTATGTGGGATGTGTGCGGGTGAAGGTAGTCAATAACACGATCTACAAACCTGAGAATTGGGTGATCAGGATATTGCAGGAGACGACAGAATCTGGATTTCTGACTTGCGCAGATAATATCTTTAGAAGCAATGCCATTTATCTGGAGCACGATCTTACTGAGGTAAATATAGGTCCCAATACGGATCCCAACTCTTTCATACTGACCAACAACTTGTGGTATAATGAGCAAAGCAGCAGTTGGACACCCACATTACCAGTGACCGATAGCAATCAAGTCCTGGCCAATCCGCAATTTAGTGATCCAACAACAGAAGATTTTTCCATCCCTGCACAAAGTCCTTGTGTTTCAAACGGCAAGGTGGTCGCCAGCCCCAAGACTGATTTTGTGCAGTTTTTCTTTGCATCACCACCTTCCATTGGTGCTCATGAAGGTGATGCATCTACGACCGCCATTCCATATGTCGTCGGCCACGCCAGTATTGTGATGGGCCCTAATCCTGCAGCCAACCAAGTTACCGTCACAGGCGAATTTTCTGACGCCATGATCCAGGTGCTTAATGCCAGCGGGCAGTTGGTACAGGATTACTCCAATGCATCTCCACCGCTGACCATCTACCTGGATCAATTGCCCGATGGCCTGTACTTTATCAAGATCGCTAGCGAAACCTACCCCATGATGTGGATGGAGCGGATCTTAAAGGTTGACTGAGGAAATGGCCGCAGCTCCCAGGATTGAGGGTGTGAACTAGGTCGACGGCAATTCTTCACGGATCTTCATATATTCACCCCATCTATCAATCTCAAAATGCTACAACATGCAGACACCTTCAGATCTACTCCTCTCAAAAATGGGTTTAGCTCCAGCTGAATCCCAAAGTCCTAGCCGTCCGGCCATCCGAAACGATCGCAGAAGTTTTCTGAAGAAGGCCAGCCTAGGGGGTCTTTCGCTAGGGGCTCTGATGCACAGTCCACTTGAAGAAACCATGGCCCATAGTACCTCCAAAGTCAATCGCTGGTCTTCACCCTCAGATCTCAAGATCACAGACATGCGCTATGCTGTCGTGATGCGTGGTAGAGCAAGATGCCCAATCATTCGCATCGATACCAATCAGGGGATTTCTGGTTTAGGTGAAGTACGCGATGGAGCCACTTATCGCTATGCCATGTTCCTCAAGAGCAGAATTCTGGGCATGAATCCATGTAATGTCGAATTGATTTTCAAGCGGATCAAGCAGTTTGGATTTCACTCCAGGCAGGGGGGAGGTGTTTGTGCTGTGGAAATGGCCTTGTGGGATCTTGCAGGCAAAGCCTATAATGTTCCCGCTTATCAACTGCTCGGTGGACGGTATCGCGATCGTGTACGGCTTTATGCGGATACACCAAAAGGTAGGAATGAGGCAGAATTCCACGCCATGGTGAGCAAACGAATGGATGAGCAGGGATTCACCTTCTTGAAAATGGATTTTGGTATTGAGCTTCTCGAAGGTGTTGCGGGAACTACGGTCAACAGCAATTTTTGGAAGATAGACAAGCAATGGTCAAACGAACCCATGTCCTACGGTGCGACCGAGCACCAATTTACACAAGTGCAAATCACAGACAAGGGCCTGGACATCATGATGGAGCGCATCGAAAAAGTTCGGAATAAGATTGGCTATGAAGTGCCGCTCGCCTCAGATCACTACGGTCATTTTGATCACAACAATGCCATTCGACTGGGCAGAGCTGTGGAAAAATACAGATTGGCTTGGTTGGAAGATTTGATTCCCTGGAGATTCACAGAACAGTGGAAGCAAATATCACTAGCCATAGAAACACCTACTACCACTGGTGAGGACATTTATCTCAAAGAAGAGTTTATCAAACTCTGCGATCACCATGCGGTAGACATAGTACATCCCGATCTAGCAACCTCAGGCGGTCTTCTCGAAACAAAGAAAATCGGTGACTATGCCGAGGAAAAGGGCATCGCTATGGCTATGCATTTTGCAGGCACTCCTGTTTCATTTATGGCCAATGTGCACTGTGCTGCGGCGACACAAAATTTCATGGCATTAGAGCACCATTCGGTGGACCTGGATTATTGGGAGGACTTGGTAACCACCAAACATAAGCTGATTGAAAAAGGCTTTGCCCCAGTGCCTGAATCCCCTGGACTCGGCATCGAACTAAATGAAGACGTGGTCAAAGCACATCTTGATCCGGAAAACAATAAATATTTTGCTCCCACACCAGAATGGGATAAAATCCGATCTTGGGATCGCTTGTGGAGCTGATCAAATCAGGGCATTTTAATGATATGTTCGAAGGCCACACATAGAGAAGAATAAATCGAAGTCAAACTCAAATTAACGGAAATTAAAGAACGAAATCATCAGATGACACGCCTAAACACACTCATCATTGCCGGCCTTTTTTCTGCCGTTTGGATATTAATTCCGCTGGGTACCACAGCACAGACTACATCCATTAAGACCTTGATCATCGATGGTGAAAACAATCACGGTTATTGGCCCAAAACAACCGTGATGATGAAGGACTATCTGGAACAAACCGGACTCTTCACTGTAGACATTAAGCGCACAGCGTACACTTGGCAAGGTGGTGCCTATGATAAAAATGCGGGGCCCGATGATATTACAGACTTACTGAATCAATATCCAATTGAGGAAGAAAAAAAAACTTACGCAGTAAAGGAACCCAAACCCGATCCATATTATGCCCCAGATTTTCAGGCTTATGATCTGGTCGTATCAAATTTTGGTTGGAAGGCTTCTACCTGGTCGGACGAGGTGAAGGCTAATCTGGAATCTTTTGTGGATGGAGGTGGTGGTTTTGTCATCGTTCATGCTGCCAATAATTCCTGGGGGGATTGGCACCAATATAATCGTATGATTGGTGTAGGTGGTTGGGGAGGCCGAGCCGAAAACTATGGCTACTATGCTTACTACAACGATGCCAAAGAAATGATTCGCGACGACAGCAAAGGTCGCTGTGGTGCTCATGGTCCGCAAAAAGAATTTATACTCACTACCAGAGCACCGGGACATCCCATCATGAAGGGCATTCCCAGGCAGTGGTTGCACACCAAGGACGAACTCTATGAGCAACTACGGGGTCCCGTAGAAAACATGACCATCCTGGCTACAGCCTACTCAGAAGCCGGTGCGAAATCGACTCCAGAAAAAAAAGTGCATCAGGGTACCAAAAGACATGAACCCATGTTGATGGCCATCGAATATGGCAATGGGCGTGTATTTCACACAGCCTTGGGTCATATGGACTACTCCATGGAGTGTGTGGGCTTTATCACTACCCTACAGCGAGGTGCTGAATGGGCTGCCACGGGAAAGGTAACCCAGAAGGTACCTGATGACTTTCCGACAGCCAGTAAGATCAGCAAAAGGGATTGGCTGGGAAATAGGTAGAGATCAACTTCCGCCTCAACAACTACAGTACTGGTGCATCTCCGAAGCTGTAGATCTTGCCATCAGCCTTGGTAAATAGATACATTTCACCCCTGTGATCGCGAGCAAAACGCAAATCCACACGATTGCTTTGACAGAGCTGTCGCAAGCTTAGGATTTCACCTGCAATACTAACGCGCCATTCATAAATCTGAGCTTGACGGCCAATCTGCAAATCATCCACCAGTAGGTAAAATAGACGACCAGTCGTTATATCCCCAAAAATATACTTACCTGACAAATTCGGATGAAGGTTGCCGGTATACTCAAAACCTCCACACACGGCACGTCCCTCATTATGATCATATTGTGCAGCCGGCCAGCTCACATGATCCGATCGACCGACCTGTGACAGTGCTAGCACTCGATCTGACGTCACTGCTGGCATAATGGCGAAGGTGCCTTCAAAATGAGGCCAGCCATAATCGTGGCCAGGAAGTATAATATTGATCTCCTCGATATTTCTCTCACCGATTCCCGAAGCCAACATCCGACCATATGAATCCCATGAAGTACGGTGTGGATTTCTAAAACCATGTGCGTAGATCTCCGGCAACGTATCATCGTCTCCATCGGCCGCAAATGGATTGGTACCTGGAATTCCATAATTGCCATTGCGACCATTGTGACCCTCAGGATCAATTCTGATGATCGATCCCCAGATCTGGGTCGGACCATCGGGGATGTCATAGTGCCCTTTAATGATGGCTCCTCCATCTCCGACTGACATGTACAACATGCCGTAATCCTGATCCGAAGGACCAGCAGTAGTATTAAAAGTGAGCTCCTGAACTCCGTGGATACTGTGTGTCATGTCAATCCTCATTAATTCTCTGATCGATCCCTCAAATACATTGGCATCTGGATCGGTTGCAGTCCACTCAGTAAGAATCCACTGCAAGGCCACATCGATTGAATCATGAAAGGTAAAATCAGCAGCATCACTGCCCTCCGGTTCTGTGTGTGTCAGAAAGAAAATTCCATTGCTTGCAAAATTGGGATGCAAGGCTATGCTTCCCAACCCAGTACCTAGACCTGGTTTGGCAATAAATGCAGGCATATGCATGGTCATATCAAGATACTCTGCAGGTACCGAGTCATCCAGCACGTAGACTTTACCTCGGTGATCCGACACAAATGCACGATCGTCTCCCCTAGAATATTCGATTTTGGAAATCCTCGTCATGGGCATTTCCTCACTGGATGGTGGGATGGTGGTAAAATATTGCAAGTCTATCACCAAGTCCGACAAGGGGATCGTATCTTCAATGGGGTCATCTAGATAAATCATAGAATCAACAAAATCGATATCCAAGGGGCTTTCATAAGTATGCATGTAGGCAATGATCTGTCCAATTTCTTCCTCGGAGTAATTAAAACTGGGCATGTAAACTCCATAATCTTTAAATAAACGGGTAGCTCGCCGATCCCCTGCCTCAATCATTTCTTGAGGACTTTGGATGAAGTCAGCTATCCAACTCGTCGACACAGATCTTGTCAAGCCCCCAAGATACGGACCAATGCTGTTTTGCATAAAATCATGACATGCAATGCAGGTGCGGTCAAAAAGCACTTTACCTTGCTGAATATCCTCCAATCGCAGACTTATGTCATCCCCAAGTTGCTTTTGCTTACAGGCAAAAACAGTAAGCCCGATCATAGTGCTGAAAACAATCTTATATCTTCGCATGCGTCCGTTAGGTTTCGCTAAAAATAGGATTGTTTTGTCGCTTATGAATACCGACGCAGAGATACTATCATACATAAAAATGGACAACCGATAGGGGAGCTACTCTATCTGGCCAGCAATAAGATGTCAAACATCATCATACAATTGTCACAAGTTGCCCTGGGTTATTCGGCAAGGAGATTGATCACCAATATCAACTGGCGAATCATCCAGGGACAACATTGGGTAATCACCGGTCGTAATGCATCTGGTAAGACAACCCTGGCAAAGGCGATAGCAGGGCGAGTCCGGCTCCTGGAGGGAAGAATGGAAATCCCAATGATGAAAGCTCTGCAATATTCCAAGGCAGAAAAAACAGCTATTCAGTTGGTCTCCTTCACTGATGAGGGCAAACATTTTCGTTCTGTCAATGCAGACCACTACTACCAGCAGCGCTACAATGCCTTTGATGCCGATGGACATTTGACGGTGAGATCTTACCTGGCCGATGCTGGCTTAAAGGCGGCCGATTCGTACGGTTCTCGCATGGTCAGTCAACTTGACCTCGCTCCTCTTCTCGATACTGACCGAATAAAACTATCCAGTGGTCAGACTCGAAAATTGATCTTATGCAAGGCCTTATTAATGCGGCCGAAAATATTGATCCTCGACAATCCTCATATTGGTTTGGATCCGGAAAGTCGAGATAGATTAAATCAGCAACTAGACAAATTGATCAGTCAAACAGACACCACGCTTATTTTGGCTGGTCATTTCAAGTCCTTGCCCTCATGCATCAGCCACCAGATCGAATTGGGTAAAGGCACCGTGCAGTACTGTCATCGGCTGCAATCTTTGGCAAATGGAAGCAATGGTGTCCCCAGCCATCCGCTGGGACTACTGCCAAATCTTGTGCCTGCTTATCGTGAGGCTGCTATGGACCCGCACAAAGGCTTGATCATCAGTTGTCAGGATGTGTCTGTCAAATACGGGAAAAAAATAATCCTTCAAAATCTCAATTGGACTGTCTCACCAGGTGATAAATGGGCCATCACTGGTAACAATGGTGCTGGTAAATCCACCTTGCTAAGCCTTATTTACGCTGACCATCCACAAGCCTATGCCAATAAGATTTCAGTATTTGGAAAAAGGCGAGGGTCGGGCGAATCAATTTGGCAAATCAAGAAAAAAATTGGTTTTACTTCCGCAGAACTACACGCTTACTTTCGTTACGATTTTACAGGTCGAGATGTGGTTCTTAGCGGCCTGTGGGATGGATTTTTTGTAAAAAGCCCCACACAAAATGCAGCTCAATTACTGAGATTATTCTTTCACTATTTTAATCTAGATTCCATTCAGGACGCTCCTTATCACACCCTCTCAACCGGCACCCAACGCCTCCTCTTTCTCATGAGGGCATTGATCAAGTCCCCACCCTTGTTGCTTCTGGATGAACCGTTTCAGGGCCTGGATGAGGAAAATATCAGAAAATGCAAGACTCTCCTTGACCACATTCTTGATGATGATGAGTCAACATTAATTTTCATCACCCATTACAAGTCAAAAATACCGGATATTGTCAACCAGTATCTTGACCTTCCTTCCCCTTGAGCTCATATGTGACAAAGGTGTCTCGAGATATCCCGTACATGATCTGACTTTACAGCCAGTCGTTGCCCGGTCTATAAACACCTACCTTTTTCTTCGACCCTTCTTTTTCCATGACCTGGCCTTGCCATGATGGCGACCCCGTCGATTTCCTCCATGCCTTTTCTTTCCGCTGGATTTCTTCTTGTGTGGCAAGTCAGAAAAGAGCGGAGTATTGATATCCCGCGATCTATCCAGACCCAGGCGATGCAATTCGCCAGCCACCATTTTTTGGATTAATTCCTCCTTGCTGAGATTTCCAAAAAGCAAGTATGCCCTTTCTAGAATAGCAGGATCTACGGTTCCCTTCGTTTTAGTGCTAAGCATCTTCAGGCACCATTGCTCCATGCGCAAGGCTGCGATTTCCTTACCACTTGGTATCAAGATTTGCTCGAAAGAAATACTCAAGCGTTTTTCTAGGTGTTGCAGTCTTCGTTTATCGCCGGGATCCGCAAAAACCACGGAAGTTCCTTTTTTTCCGGCTCTGGCCGTGCGTCCGCTACGATGGGTATAGTAGGCAATGTCATCGGGTAAAGTATAGTGAAATACATGAGTGAGATCATCTACATCAATTCCTCGAGCAGCCACATCCGTGGCCACCAGCAGCTGTAGCTCTTGCGATCGAAATCGACGCATGACACGATCTCTCTGTGGCTGCGACAGGTCGCCATGTATGGCATCTGCCTTGTAGTTTTTTGCGAGGAGTGATTCAGCCAGGTCCTTTGTATCTCGCCTCGTTCGGCAAAAGACAATACCTCGCATCTCTGTATTGATATCCAAACACCTTGCCAGGGCCTCCACCTTCTGTGCACGGTGCACGATGGCAAACTGGTGGGCAATATTGATATTGACTTCATTTTTATCCCGGATCTTGGCTTCGATCGGATTACTCATATACGCCTTCACAATGTGTCGGATCTCGCGAGGCATGGTGGCTGAAAAAAGCCAGGTCAGTTTATCGGCTGGGGTATGGCTTAGTATTTTGTCCAGGTCTTCCTTGAAGCCCATATTGAGCATCTCATCGGCTTCATCCAGCACCAAATACTTAAGTCGATGGAGCTTGATGGCCTTTCGATTAATCAAATCTAACAGTCTTCCCGGTGTTGCAATGATGATGTGCTGGGGTTGCCGAAGTGCTTTGATCTGCCGCGAGATGGGAGCTCCTCCATACACTGCAAGCATGTTTATGTGATCCAAGTACTTACCAAACAAATCCAATTGTTGAGCTATCTGCTGTCCCAATTCTCTGGTTGGCGCCAATATTAGGGCCTGGGTAGATCCGTCAAAAGATTCGACTCGCTCTAGCAGTGGCCACCCAAATGCCGCTGTCTTGCCCGTTCCGGTCTGGGCGAGGCCAATGAAATCTCGATCTTCTGATAGTAAGTAAGGTACAGACTGCACCTGGATATCCGTCGGCTCATCAAATCCCTGTTCTGCGATGACTTTGACAATTTCAGGACAAAGACCAAGCTTTCGGAAAACTGCTAAAGAACTAGTTTGCTTCATGCGGCGACAAATGTAATCCAATTAGCTGGCATCGTCAGATCCGATGCCGACCGATCGCTTTGGTCTCTATATAGAAGAAGTCGACGATGGCATACCTCCCCGTCAGCCGAAATCAATCATTTCAGTGATTTGCTAGAAAACATCACACATACTTGCATATATAATAGTATTACTATTATAATTGCGATGATTTTATACCTATTGTAGCAACTACAACGGTGATCTTATGGATACCACACCTGCTTCTTTTACGCCCATTCAACGATTTTGGCGTCTAATGATTCCTGACAAGAAAGAAATCAGGAATGTCTATATCTACTCCATTTTCTACGGACTAGTGTACCTATCACTCCCTCTTGGCATTCAAGCCATCGTGAATATTATCCAGGGAGGCAGGGTAAATACGGCATGGATTGTATTGGTCTCGATTGTCGTTTTAGGAGTGGCTGCCAGTGGAATCCTTCAGATACTTCAACTGCGCATCACAGAAGATCTACAACAAAAAATCTTTAGTCGAGCCGCTTTTGAGCTGGCGTTCCGTGTTCCCAGAATTAAAATGGAAGTATCAACAGCTATTATCTGGAGAACAAACACTTTTTGAAAACGGAGAAAGTCCTCTATTTTTAATTAGTGCGAGGGAGATGGGATATATCGATGCCCAAATCAAGCTCATCTACACACTCGCCAAGAATAAGAAGGCACAACTAGAAACTCAATACGCCTTGGGGATTTTGAAACCACAAAATTAAAACATGATACTACTGCGCATCAACAGCAGAAAAGAAGAAAAGATCCGACTCATTGCAACGATTTTACTGCGAGAAAAACTTGCCATCGATCTTCACTTCGTGAGAAATGTGGAAAAATTTCATCTGCGTAATGGATCCCTTCTGACTGAAAGAATTCATGTGCTCAACGCCAAGACCAAAGCCCTTCTCTTTCCCCAAATAGACCAATTGTTGCGGGGAGAATTTGGCGAAGAAATGCCGGATATCTTTTCCATACCCATTGCACATATGGATTGGGATAAGAGAGATGAGTTGGCGCAAGATGTGCAAAGTGTGTAGCGCTTGAACATTTTCTTGATACAAAATCATTGTTACAGCTACTTTTTCTCAATAACCATCTGGCATCCATCGAGCAACCCTGAGAAATCCAACCGGTTGTAGCGAATGGCAAATATACCAGAGACATGTTGGGTTAAAGGCTTAGTCTGCAATTGGCTCTCACCGCGGTCGCTCATTTTGACTGTGCAATGACCCCGGTGCAATATCTCACCTCCTTTAACGATCTCTAATGTCCTGTCTACCTGAATGGTTGAGACCTTTCTGAGATCCACTCGGTCATCTCGACCAGAAAAGCCACAGTCCCGGTAAAACCACTTCCAAGTTCCTAATATGATCATAGCCAGCCGCTCTGCGTGGAGCTTTCTCTGGTTATGGCAGGCAATGATTGGACCAGTGTCAAGGTCAGGATTAAATGGCTCCTTACTGCAACTCAGGAAAAACAAAAGTATGGTCGTACTCAGAAGAAATATTCCAGATGATAAAGGCATATTTATTCTTTCACTGCAGCCAATCAGACCGAGGAGTCACTGCAGCAGTATGAGATTGTCCAATTTTCATCAATGTAGATTACTTCTGCTTGTAAAACGACTCGCAACCTTCTCCTATGCCACCAAAATAGAGCTGACCATTGCAGACAGCAAAGGATCCGGCTACATCATGCGTATGAGGTTCGGTATGCAATAAGCATTGTACTCCGCCGAGCTCGTTCTTAACGATCGCCCAACTTCCTGAATAAACCGATTGACCATCCTTCACGATCTGCAATGTCTTATCTGCATCAAAAGTCATCACCTTCCCGAGATCGATGGTATCATTCCTGCCTCCTTTCCAAGGACAGATATGATATACCCATGTCCAACTTCCCATTAAAGCGTTCTCAAGCTTTTCTTCATTCCAATCAACATGATTATGACAATCCTGAATGGGTCCGGCCTCGAACTCAGGATTAAATGGCTCCTTCTCACAACCGATCAAAAGGATCCACGTACTCAAGAACAATAGTAAGCCTGATCCGGAAAATGCTACTTTCATGAAATGGTCATTTTGGATGAGAATTTAACTTTTTCGAGATTGGGTGATGCCTGAACAGCGGATAGAGAAAAATCGTAAGAGCGCCAAATAGAAGCATTTTTGATTTGGGGATCGCTTCGAAGTCGCCTCACTAAAAAGTTTGATGTCACCGGGTACTTCATAGCACATCTATTTTCCGGGAGTGATCCATTACGTTACTCGAAATACAACTACTCATGTAAAGTACGTAACAATACATTATCGCGCTGCCAGAAAACAGCGCTGTTAACCCCAATTAACTTTTTCTTAACGGCAAGCTTAGTTCTTGAATTACCCACATCCGTTGGTCATAAAAGATCGCGAGGCCATCACTTGCTGAAGGCTTATCTTTGCCATTATGGCTGCTAAACACAAGCGCTGGACACATACGGTACCCGATATTCAGGGAAATATTCGCATCGATGACTACTGTGGTCCCATCTTTCCAATGCTTGGTAGCAAAAGCGCTACCAAGAAAGCCATTAAAGCGGGGCGGTTGAAGCTAAATGGAAAGACGGCAACCACGGCCAACTATCTACATCCAGGCGACAAGATCGAACTATTTGGCTCCGGAATCAGAAAAGCGAAAGCCATCAACATCCCTTTGGAGATCATCTATGAGGACGATCATCTGGTAATCGTCAACAAACCAGGAGGAATAGCCGTCAATGGAAATCGCTATAAAACGGTGGAAAATGCCATGGTGGGCAAAGTAACCAGGTCAAATCTGCCGGATGCTCTTCCACGGCCGATTGCCGTACACCGAATAGATGTGCCAACCAATGGTCTGGTGGTAATGGCTAAGAGTAAGTCAGCGTTGATGAAAATGACCCAGGCATTTCAGACTCGAAGCGTGCGAAAATCCTATCGAGCTATCGTCCATGGCAGTCCACCAAATCGCCTGACCATTCAATCACCCGTTGATCAAAAAGAAGCGATAACCCTACTGGTCAAACTGCGCACAGTGCCATCGCGGAAATACCAGCAATTATCCTTGGTCGAATTGACACCCATCACAGGCCGGACCCATCAGCTGCGTATCCATATGCAAAAACTGGATCACCTCATCGTGGGTGATCGGCAGTATGCCCATGGCCGAGAAACATTACTGGGCAAAGGATTGATGCTCTGTGCATCGTCCATGTCATTTGTCCATCCGATCAACGGCAACCAAGTAGACTTAACGATCGAGGTACCTGCTAAATTCAACAGGATTCTGGATCGAGAGGAGGCACGCTATGTCTCCTAATCCCACTAAAGACATTTTAGGATGGTATCGCAGATTGTTGCCATGCCATTGGACTCTTTCTCGATGGGCTGGGCGGATACATATTGCCAATCCTACACTGCCCCAATTGTCAAGATCAGCGACATCCTTGTACACTGTCAGACAAAAAACCAACTCAGTATGATGCTCCTTCTTCAGAGCAATCACAGGGTAGTGAGCCAAGGGAATTCATCAAAGATTTTTTATCTTTAGATGGCATCCAACCTACTTCAGGGTCTTACTCAGGGATCTCCTGAAGATATTATTGCTTAAAATAAAGAAGAATAGATGGCCCAGTTCAATCTCTCTATTAACGGATCAAAACACCAAATCGAGGCAGACCCTGAAACCCCCATCCTGTGGATATTGAGGGATCACCTGCAGTTATTCGGCACCAAATACGGGTGCGGCATCTCCGTATGTGGCACATGTACCATCCATCTGGATGGCGTTGCCATGCGATCTTGTGTCATTCCGGTTTCGCAAATTGGTGAAAAAGAGATTACCACCATTGAAGGGCTGTCTAAGGAAGGTGATCATCCACTACAAAAGGCCTGGATTGAGTACGATGTACCCCAGTGTGGTTATTGCCAGGCCGGACAAATCATGAATGCCGCATCGCTGCTGAAGGACCATCCAAATCCCACAGATGATGCCATCGACGCAGCCATGAACGGCAATCTGTGTAGATGTGGCACCTACGTTCGCATCAAGAAAGCGATTAAATCAGCAGCAGCCGAAATGGCAAAATAATCTCATCCTTCCCGAGCACTTACTTTAAATCTTCCATTATGACTTTAGTGAAAACGAACTATAATCGCCGATCTTTTTTGAAGGCATCCTCCGCGGCCGGTGGTGGATTCGTACTGGGTTTTAGCTGGCTGGCATCTTGTACGCCGTCTGCCGAGCAAGTCAAAGCCATGCCCAAAGAGTGGTTTGACATCAATGCTTTTCTCAAGATTGGTGACAATGGCGTCGTAACCATTATGTCTCCCAATCCGGAAATAGGTCAAAACATTAAGACTGCCATGCCCATGATCGTGGCAGAAGAATTGGATGTAGACTGGATGGATGTGGTCGTGGAGCAGGCTGGACTCGACACTAAGAAATTTACCCGTCAGGTGGCTGGTGGCAGCCAGTCGATCAGGAAAGGATGGGAAGGCCTGCGTATGGCTGGTGCCACGGCACGGCAAATGCTGGTCGAGGCTGCAGCCAAGAAATGGGATGTTTTGGCAGAGGAACTCACCACCGGTCTAGGACTCATAAAACACGAAAGAACAGGTCAGGTTATGGGATATGGAGACATTGCCTCTGCCGCCGCAGACATCCCCGTCCCTGAAGAAGTCAACTTGAAAGAACCGAAGGATTTCACCATTATTGGTACAAGTCAGAAAAATGTAGATGGACAAAAGATCGTGACCGGGGCACCGGTCTTTGGACTGGACATCCATAGGGAGGGCATGCTGTACGCTATGATCGAGCACCCCCCGGCATTCGGTATGACCTTAAAATCACTCGATGCCAGTGTGGCAAAGGGTATGCCGGGCATCAAAGATGTTTTCACCATCAACACTAAACCTGACGATGTAGATTACAACTGGTCGGACAATAATGTATTTCCCGAATTGGTAGTGGTGGTTGGAACCTCAACATGGCACGCCATGAAGGGTAAAAAGGCCATAAATATTGAATGGGAAACAGATACACCCGGAGAAGGCACTGAAGATCATGAAGCCCGGCTCGATGCGCTGGTTAGCCAGGCTGCTGCCAAGCCGGCACGTGTGGACGGAGATCCCAAGTCTGCCTTCCGTCAAGCCAGCAAAGTGATCGAACAAACCTACAGTGCTCCGTTTTTGGCACACAACACGATGGAGCCAATGAACTTCTTTGCGCACGTGACAGAGGACCATGCAGAACTGATCGGACCAGTGCAAACCCCTGAGAGACTACAGAAGACTGTGGCAGCCGTCCTGGGATTCGAGCCTGAGAAAGTGACCATCATGCTATCTAGAATGGGAGGAGGCTTTGGCAGAAGATTATACGGTCACTTTGGCACGGAAGCTGCGCTGATATCCAGGAAGATGAGGGCACCGGTCAAATTGATCTACACCCGCGAAGACGATATGACCCAGGGCACCTACAGGCCAGCTTACAAGGTCGCATACCGCGCTGCACTCGATAAAAATAACAACCTTATAGCATTTCACGTCAGGGGCGCTGGCACGCATGGCAGTCCCGTCTTTGCCAATCGCTTTCCTGCTGGTGCCGTTGATCATTACCTTGCTGAAAATCACAAAAAGGATTCCAACATTTCAACCGGCGCCTGGCGTGCCCCCAGATCCAACTTTATCGCAGGTGCGGAGCAATCATTTCTAGATGAGATTGCAGAAGTGGCTGGTAAAGATCCGATAGATTTCAGACTCGAATTACTCGATCGGAGCATAAACAATCCCGTCGGCCAGGACAATGATTATGACCCGGAGCGCTATGCTGGTGTACTCAAGCTCATACGAGAAAAAGCCAATTGGGGTGCGGATATGCCCGGAGTGTATCGAGGAGTTTCCGCCTACTTTTGTCACAACTCTTACGTGGCACAGATTGTAGATCTGACCATGGAAAACAACCTGCCGAGGATCAAAAAAGTGTGGTGTGCCGTAGATTGCGGGATCGTCATCAACCCAGGTAGTGCAAGAAATCAAATAGAAGGTGGTATCGTAGATGGCATCGGCCATGCGATGTATGGTGCTATGACCTTTAAAGATGGCACAGCTCAACAGAACAACTTTGATAAGTACCGCCTCATACGTCATGCTGAAGCTCCTTTGGAAATTGAAACCTTTTTTGTAAAAAATGAGATTCATCCCACCGGTTTAGGCGAGCCTTCACTGCCTCCCGTCATCGGAGCACTGAGCAATGCACTGGCCAAGGCCACGGGACAGAGGTATACTCAGCAGCCCTTCATGAAAGAGGAAAAGGTGCTGGGATGACCGGTGTGACAGCGGTGTGGGTGAGAGTGACGCGCTCATGCTATGTTATGTTAGCTAAAATCAGTCCGGGATCATCATCAGCATTTTCGTGGAATCGTCGTACGATATCCATTGTTAGGTCCCTTCACCATACGGCAACTCCCTTATTCCGGACCGGATCTTCCCAAATTCCATCAATGTTCCTACCCATCCCGTAATCGAGTTAACAGCTCTACAAGAAACCCATTGAAGGCATCTACAGCAAGCTTAAATGGCAATTTCGGGAGTATATACTACGACGATGCCGGTCAATCCCTTTCCCGACACCTTCCCCACATATCAATCGAAAATCGACCGTTTTTCTTTACCTTTCCTACGACATAAACATTGAGCAGTCATGGAAATGAAGAATCTTTTTAGCAAAAAGGAGAGCGATGCAGTCATCGCCAGGATCAACCAACTGGAACAGGACACAAAGCCGCTCTGGGGAAAAATGACGGTCGATCAAATGCTTGCACATTGCAATGTACCCTATGAGATGACCTATGAAGACAAACATCCTAAACCAGGGTGGTTTGGAAGATTAATGATAAAGCTCTTTGCCAAGGAGGTGGTCGTGGGTCCCAAACCCTATAAGAAAAACAGTCGAACTGCACCAGCATTTATCATGACAGGAGAAAAGGATTTTGAGGCTGAGAAAAATCGCCTGGTCGCTTACATTCAGAAAACCCAAGAATTGGGTGCGGATCACTTTGATCAAAAAGAGTCCCACTCCTTTGGTCCCTTGAGCATTAAGGAGTGGAATACCCTATTCTATAAACATCTAGATCATCACCTACAACAATTTGCTGTGTAGAAAACTACTCACCTCCATCACAATACAAAAACATACATCAGGGCATTTGGTGCTCATCTTGTCGCTTCAGGGATGGTTGTATCCACTGCTTTCAATGACCGTAAGTAGGTCCAAATAGCCTCTACTTCTGTATCGGACAATAAGTTGAATCGCGGCATAATCTCGTTAAGCAGCTCTTTGTTTGGTCCGACTCCATGTCTAAGGGCCATGCTAAATTTAGCTAAGTCCCACTGACCAATACCACTGATATTACTCGGAGTGAGATTCGATGAGATCACAGGTTGAAAATCCCGATCCTCCACCGGATTTCCACCGGCAAAATAGCCCTCTGAAAGTTCGGGATCTAGAGGATTATTGGTTTCAAAGCTTTTCGAATGGCATTGATAGCAAGCATATGCACTTGTGGACAGATATCTTCCATAGCTCAATACATCAGATGGAGAGGGTCTCTCAATCGGTTTCTCAGATGCCGGCAGTGGCTTCATGGCTCCCAGTTTTAATAGAGCCTTAGCTAAGAAGGAGTAGGCAGGCTGGGGTCTCTTTGCCTCTACGGGTCTGACAATGGGCGAATCCGAATGCAGAAAGGCAATGATTGCTGCGATATCTTGATCTGCCATATTGGGAAATAGCATAAATGGTCCGATAAACCTGCCCTCTCGATTGATACCGGTCCTGAGCAGGTATGCTAACTCGCCGTCGCTGTAGCTGCCGATTCCAGACCTATCGTGCTGGGTAATATTAGATGACCAGATTTCACCAAAGGCACTCTCTGGAGTGGAGAATTTTGCTCCACTTAATCGATCGTC
This sequence comes from Saprospiraceae bacterium, assembly GCA_965223025.1. Taxonomy (GTDB): domain Bacteria; phylum Bacteroidota; class Bacteroidia; order Chitinophagales; family Saprospiraceae; genus JABDMH01. Next base: position 537,969 of record CBDCVP010000023.1, on the reverse strand, counting down.
GGTACCCTTGTGACAGGTCCAGCAAACAGTCTCCACGATCTTCTTTCCCTGGAGCACAGATGCCGTATCGTGCGACACCTGAAGCGGCAGTTGCTTCACATCATGGACTGGCATAGGTGCCAGATTAATATACAGAGCTGCCAGTAGTACAAGTCCTAGTAGAGCGGCGGCACCGACGGCAATGATTTTCAGTAACTTTTTCATGGGTTGAACGATTATTCAAGTCTTTACAAATGCTGGAGTAAAGATCTTGCAGATGGCATAACCCTGTTGCCAGAATTGTCGCAAATGCTGTAAAAAATGTCGCAAGGAAGTGCTTCGTCCCGGAAAACAGGCAGAAAACCATTATTACTTCATGGTTTCTACTTCCGAAGGAGTGATGTCGAACTGATCTTTAAAACACTTGGAAAAATATGAAAGCGAGTTGAAGCCCACCCGGTAAGCCACTTCAGAGGCAGTGCCAGCATTTTTCTGGAGCAGGTCATGAGCTCGCTGCAACCGAATGTTTCGTATTAGCTCATTGGGAGACTTATCAGCTATCGCCTTGAGTTTTCGGTGCAGTTGACTACGACTCAGTGAGATGGCCTTTCCTAGATCCTCGACCCCAAAGGAGGTATCTTCCATGTTTTCTTCGATGATTCGTAGCACTCGATTTAAGAAGGCTTCATCCACAGAATTTGCGGCTATCTCACTTGGCTTAAAAAAGATGTGCTGCGAAAACTTCTTTTTGAGCAGTAAACGTTGCGCAACAAGATTTTTGACGCGAAGCCGCAGTTCCTCTTGATCGAAAGGTTTCGTCAGGTAATCATCGGCTCCCACTGCCAGGCCGGAAAGCCGTCCCTCTCTATCGGCCTTGGCAGTCAGCATGATTATCGGAATGTGGGATGTCTCTACTTTCTGTCGCAACCGACGACAAAGCTCAATACCATCCATCTCTGGCATCATTACATCGGTGATGATCAAGTCGGGAATTGAGATGACAGCTTTGGCCAACCCATCGGTCCCATGAATGGCAGTTTCTACTCGATATAGCCCAGTTAGCTCAGCAGTTATGTACTCACGCAACTCTTTATTGTCCTCAACGATCAGGAGTAAGGGTTGTTCCATCCCCTCCTTAGATGGAGATGGCGGATCATGCTCCCTAGGATAGGTCCAATCCTCCGTCCCTTTTTGCTCTTTCATGGGCTTCTTCTCTCCGTCCACTTCAATAACCTGGTCAACATCATAGGCTTCTTTTGATGTTGGAAAGGATAGCGTAAAAGTAGTGCCGAGATCAACTTGACTTTCTACGTCAATGGTCCCATTGTGTAGGCGCACCAGTTCTCTGGTCAAGGCCAGTCCCACTCCAGAACTGTCTCCTTCTGTATCACCTGACTGGGAATTGCTAAAAAATCGTTCAAAGATTCTAGGTAACTCTTCACGAGAAATACCAATTCCATTGTCGCAAACCAATATTGCAACATTTTCCTTCTCAAACCTTGCCTCCAACGAGATTCGTCCTCCGCGGGGTGTAAACTTGAATGCATTGGCCAACAAGTTGTATAATATATGCTCTATCTTTTCCCCATCATGCCAAACAAGAACAGGAGCACTGGTCACCATCACATGATAATTGATCTGCTTATCCAGTGCCATGCTTTCAAATCCATAACCGATGGATCGGATCAACTGCGCTAGGTCACCCTTGCAGACTGACAACTGCATTTTTCCCGCTTCGAGTTTCGTCAGATCCAATAATCTATTGACCAACTGCAAGAGCCTGGTGGTACTTTTAGCCATATTGTTGGCATGCTTCCAAGGCAACTCGACCGCCCTCCCTATGGCAGATTTTTTCAGCGCCTCGTTGAGTGGTGTTTGGATAAGGGTAAGTGGTGTACGAAATTCATGGCTGATGTTGGTGAAAAAATTAGTTTTTAACCGGTCGAGTTCGCGCAGTTTCTCTGCCTCGGTTTTTTCCAGCTGAAGACGTAAATCAGCATCCTTTCTTCTCATTTGATGACGATAGCGTAAATATTGTAGCCAACCGAGGATCATTAAAATAATTAATGCTCCTCCGATAAAGACGTTCTTCTGAGTGTTTCTTTGCCTGGCAATGGTGAAACGTTGTTCGGCCAATCGCTGTTCCTTCTCCTGTGTCTCAAAATCGGTTTCTGCTACGGCAAGTTGCTGGGCGCGTTCGGCACTATAAAGCATATCTTTTAGGTGCATGGCCCTCTTAAGATAAGTCATAGCTGAGGCAGAATGTCCCATCGCTTCATACATGTCCGCCATCTCTACAAATGCATCTTTGGCTATGGTTTTGTCTTCCAGGCTATCAAATAATTGGATGGCCCGGTCGAAATACTTTCTGGCAGAATCATGTTGAGCAAGATAACCATAGATAATGCCGATATTAGAATAAGCCGCTGCTAAGCCTTGCTTGAATCCGCTAGCCATCCATATCTCAATAGATGTTCTCACATACGGCAAGGCCTGATCATAGGATTTGATGTCTCTCAATCCCCTGGCTAGTTCGTTGCTGGAATGTGCGATCCCATCGGGGTAGTACAATATTTGAAATAGATCTAAGGCCCGATGGGCGTACGTCAATTTCAAATCGGGATCCTGGGTGATGCCACTCAAGTTATTATTGATGACAGCAATACTGATCGTATCAGCAATCGATTCTGCTAATTCCAGAGCTTGTTGATAATACGCCATACTCTGGACAGTATCAAGGTTATCGGTATAAATCTCAGCTATGTTGCTTAGTGCCGTAAGCTCTCGATCCGTTTCCCGTGTATCCCTAGCTATCTGCAAAGCTTTGAACTGATAATGTAAGGCTTGGCTCATTTTACCCCGTGCAGTCAGAATCGTTCCCATGAGATTATACACATCGATCAGCGACTTAAGGTCGTCGTGAAAAAATCCTGATGCATCCACCTTAGTGAGCACTTCTTCAGCTTGTTTAAAATCACCACGTAGATAGTAAGCAATGGCCTCAAAATATTTTGCCCGGTAGATAAATACATCTCGTTTTAACCTCTGAGCTAGCATCTGCATCGAGTCGGAATGCAGTAGTATTTCCTCAGGTGAGATCGAATGAAAATTAGAAGCGATTTCAAAGTGCAATCTTAACCTGACAGAGTCCTCCGAGGTTTTAGCCAACTGGTTCTTTAAATCTTGGATGATATGATTTTGAGCCACCGTCTGATTGGTAAGGATGGAGGTACAAAAGCAAACAGTCAGGAAGGATGACAAAAGCATCGAACACAATAGCTTGGTGGGCTTCGTCCTTTTCATAAGGAGCGCAAATAATAAGACAGATCCTCCCCTTAAGTGGATCCTATTATCTAGTTTCTCTAAAATAGCAAACTCCCGCCGGATAGTTCATTTGCTTGAAGAAACTCAACAGCATATTGGTTGCTGTGTCATACATTCACGCTTTCATCGGACTTTCAATTCTTTATTGTCTATTAGTTCGGCATTACATCTGGCCACCTGCACTAACAATTGCATGGCTTATTTCCTTCATTCTCCTCCAATACGTTTAGGCAAGAATCAGAAAAAAGTGCTTTCAACATCTTTCGACTCCGTTGGATTCGAGATTTGAGTCCTGATTCACTCAAGCCATACCGACCGGCCAGCTCCTTCTGAGGAATTCCCTCCAGCTCATGGTCGGCTAGTGGCGAAGCATACTTCTGAGGTAAGCGGTCGATCAGAGCCGGCACACACCCGCCCAATTGCTCGAACAAATCTTTCTCATCGTTTTCACTCAAATCTAGTGGTAATGACTCTGTTCGTCTTCTCCGTAGATCACGAAAGTAATCATTGATCGTATTGCGGGCCACCGTGATCAGCCAGGCCTCAATATTTCTAACCGCCGCCAATTTCTCCGTATTTGCATATAGTTTGACCATGACTTCGCTGAGTAAATCTGTCTGATCAACAGGATCCTTAACCCGGCTTTCAATAAACCGGATTAAGATATCCCTATACTCTAAAAAAACAGGAGTGGCAACATCCATGGCAAGCAAATTATTAGGTACAACAGGTATCACTACTGCTGGGTTCTACGATGCGGTTGACTTCCGATTCATCATAGGAATGGAAGGCCTCCCATTCCACACCTTGTGGATCCTTGACCCATGATTTTTGAGATTTAGCGTAGCAACAGGTGGTATCACCTTCTACGCTCACTTGGCGATGTGTCTGCTCAATGTTGGCATATACTTCATCCAGTTCTGTCATAGTCTCGGCCTCAATCCCCAAATGTCTGATGCCCGGTTCAGTGCCTCCCAATGATATAGAAAAATTGACCCTGGGCTGTTCCAATAACCACTTGCTGTAGTCTTTCTTACGGACGGTTGGCTCCGCATTAAAAAGTGCGTTGTAAAAAATGGTGGATTCCTCGATGTCGTGCACCTGCAAGTTGATGTGTAATCTTTTCATTGTTATGATGTTGATATTCACCCAGCAGACGTCAAGATTCCAAAAAAGACGCAAAAATCACCAAGAAATCTTCACAGTGAGGAGAAAGATCTTCATATTAAGCGATAACGAGGGTGCAGGTAGGTAGTTCCCACAGGCTCTATTTCACAGTAATCTCCACCCTCCTATTCTTTGCACTTGACCCTTCATCCACTAGTTTGGAACTACCCAATCCCATGGTCCTTATTTTGCCATGGCTTATTCCATATTCAATAAAGACCTCCTTTACGGACTCGGCCCTCTTTTCCGACAATGCAAAATTATAGGTGTCCCTGCCTATTTCGTCTGTGTGCCCAATAATCAATACCTCCTTAATCTTTGCTAGATCCAAATGCATTACAAACTGACCTATTTGCTTCTGACCTTGTTCATTGACTTTCCAATTGTCAAACTCAAACATGATGTCACTGAGTACCAAAGATGCCAATTGGTTTGTATCCCCTCTAGGGCACTCAATCTCATGCAGAAAGACATCATCTATCATGTAGTAGGAATAATCCAGTGCATCTTTGGGACTATGAGTCAGCGTCTTTAAGTCCGATGAGAAATTTCCGATGATGAAGTACTGAAAAGTGCGCTTTGGAACAAACTCACCTTCAATTTTGTACCATTTACCCGGTTCATCACCGACGAGCCTACCCTCCCCATATTTGTGATCCAAATCAAGTAGGCCCCCATTATTATATTGAGCGACCAAAGTATCACTCAAAGCAATTCCCAGATTATTCGATCTCATTGATGAATGAATGGTACTAACCCAGAATCCATACTTATAACATCTCCCTTGCTCAATGTTCTCCTTCAACTTCACCTGTATATATTCCTTACAATGATAGACCCTATTGATGCATCCATAAGTTTTTATGCCCACCATCAACCTCCCTGTTCGAGGTCTACATTCACCGAAATCGACATTATCTCTCTCAGGTTCCATTTGATTTAGATACTTGTCAAAAAGTAGGTCGGGTGATGTCAAGGTTGGCGATGTCCATTCATGCATTTTATCATCAAACGAACTATGATTACCGCACCATTTCCGGTCGATGATTCTTACTTTTTCAAAGGAAGGATTGGGTATCAAATTGTCCGTGAGCATCCTTCGCAAAGTGCCATCTAAGTTCGGCGTATCTATCTTGGATGGTACTTTCGGTTTCTCGGGACAAGTTTGTCCCGCAGATGCCTGAATATGCACAATTACTATCAGTAGTATCAAGATCCATCTCATGATCAAACGCTCTTTCCAAGTGACAACGAATACATGGAGATTTTAATCTCCGAGGAGCCTTTGTCGAATCAATTAACTTGACAGTGCGTAGAAAATCCATCATACAGGATTGAGAGCTCTCATGATATTGTACTTTGCATAATCATTGCTCCTGAGAGTATGTTTAATCATTGGCCTACATGATCCCCTAAGATCCAATTTTCGTGCTTCCAGCCGATCGGAGACCTCTGATCTTGATTCACTTTTTGGGCTTCATCTAACTCTGGCACAGGACCTCTAGCTCACGACGTAAAACAACTTGTCTATACTTGGTACACTGGTGACAGCTCGGTTGTCATCAGCATGGCAATTCTAGCATCAGATATTCTTGATGAAGTCATCAATGACTGCGAAATACACTTCGACTCCTAAGGCAACTATGCCTCGGAGATGTCCTTCATCAAATACCACTGCGCGTGAGTCATTTCGAGTTTCACAGTATTGCTCACTGTCCTCCACAGTCGTAATCTCATCTTTCTCTCCCGCAAAAAGAAGCGTCGGTACAGGGGCCCTGACCAAATGCTCTTCCTCCAAAATGGAATCCACAGGCAATTCCAATTCCTTATTTTTCAGTGCCAAAATTCGTTGTTTATTTATCGTGGGTGACCAAAGAAATGCCTCACCGATAAAAAAATCATAGGCACTTTGTCGATACCCCAGATTGGCAATCAATGTGCCCATGGATAATCCGAAGACGCCAATTTGCTCAAACTTCAACTCCTTCTTCACCCAATTCATCACTGTGGCAAAATCTGTCACATACTCGGAATGGTAAACGTTGTTTGGGTTGTAATGGAAATCTGTGCTATCTCCAAAACCTCTGTAATCAAATGAAATCACTTTGTAGCCTAGTTTCACCAGGTTCTTGGCATAGAAGACGGTATACCCCATATTACCAGCATCGCTTCCGACGATCACGATTGTCGTATGGTTGGCTTGCTTTTCATTGGGTTCCATCACCCAAGTATTTAACTCTGCGCCATCTATCGTCCTAATTCGAAGTTCCTCGTATGCGATTTCTAGATCGGATGGTCGCATCTTATATTGCTTCTCCGGCTTGATCGCAAACGATATCAAGTATCCTACGAATACGAAGACTAAGCTCATTGTTATTCTCATGCTGTATGTGTATCTGGATGCCAACTCCTGAAAAACCCGATTGCGTCCCACCTGTGCGACTGCCTTGGTCAACCCGCGTTTATCCCACGTAAACTTTCGGTTTATATCTAATGAACGAAATATGTAGGGATTCAGTGTATGCCATTTCTTGCCCAACTGTATTCAGATCATACTATCTTCAGGGGCGCTATAAATCTCTTGACCAAAGATCTACATTGACAAGCTGAGTGGCAATAAGGCCGATCGCCGGAGCTGGCCAAGCTGAGGGAACATCTCTTTTGGCCTAAGTAAGCCTAAGAGTAAAAGTATAAATACCAATAAATAACTCCTATGGATAGAATTTTACTTACTTGATAGGTCCAAATTCATATTTTTATATCTGTTACTTTGGCTGCTTCAATTCGGATAAACTCAGGTAAATAGTTTGGCGTGCAATTTTTCGGGACATTTTCATCTTTATATAAGCCCGTTTCTTCCCCTATTGCAATACATCTTGCACGATATTCTTTTTGATATTTGCCTATTTGACCAGCAGTAAAGTTCATTGCCCATTGTACTTCGGGAAATTCATTAGCAATATTTGCTTCAATGGAACTTAGCAATTCTTCCGTATTGGTTTGGTCAATGTTTCCAGTCCATCTCAACCTTGCCTGGTAATACCAGAAAATTCGTCTCTGAAGTGGTGAAGGGCTGTTCTCCCAAGATTCCATAAGAGCAATTGTCTTTTTGTCTTTGGAAAGCTGATTCGCCATTAACCAATCCATTATTTGATTGCGTTCGTCCCTTTCAAGGTTTTGGACTTCTTTGTCTAACTGGTCTATGACTTCCTGAGTTAGAAGTCTTTTGTCCATAATCAAAACTGCCAGTTGTCGTGGGATAAATTCACTCGTTGACCACAGTTCCATCGCTAATTGGTGGTCTTTCTTGATTTCTTTTGCAATTCTTCTCAAATCTCCAAGTTTAGTGCCTTTCTTGTTGATTCGCTTATGAACTTCTTTTCCTCGTTGCGAGAGTTTCATTTTTAAAATTTTGAATTCTGTTTATCGGTCATCTGCTTGCATCGATCACAAAAGGAATGTCTGTGTCTATCATTCAAAGTCTACAAGCCAGGCCTCATTCCTGATATTATATGTCTGTGGACGAAGACATTTCTGTTGAACGAAGCCCTACAATAGGGCAAACCAAAGATACCTGTGTGGCTAAGATATGACAATTAAGGCACTATGTAGGTAGGATATTGAGATTGGGTTTGCCTGTATCCACAAGATCGATGTGTTTTGCTTCCCTTGACTCTGTAATTCGGTCAATGAATGGCTAAAATCAAGGAAAGGGATATACCTCTCCCACTTTGGGGTCACGTCGCATCCGTATTATGTTTTGCCATAGCATTCGGTGATGATTTGTTTCGCGGTAAAGTGATGTAGGTCTGCTTCCAGTATTGATCGGGCATTATATCAACGATCAAAAAGTCTGTCCCCTGGCAACCCACACCTTTACCACAATAATCGATGTAAATAATTGTATATCATAGTATTATGCCGATAGCTACGATTGTGCTAAGTAAGATATGACATGTGTGCGAACAAGGATGCCAGAACTGGGCAGTGTTTTTTGAACTTGGTGAATTTGTGTCTGCAACTTGTGTTCATGACTGTAGTTACCACCTTTCTCACAACGTTGGACAATCTTAACCCCAGCATCTATCATAGTACCAGAGGCAGATCTTTTCACAATGATGCCAGAATCGAGCGTGGTGCAGCCAAATACCTCAATATTGAGCTGTGATATTGCTGTGAGATGAATCAACCTTAATATGGAGAAATTCATGGGGAAGTATTTGCTTCGTTAAGCAAATTATTTACCTTGTAGGTGATATTAATAAGGAATGCGAAAGTCGATGTTGCCAGCTTCTCAAGCTGACTGACACTTGGCTTTAATAGAGGCTTTTCTCTATCTAACCATTAAACCTACTCATCCATGAAATTACGAATGAAGCCTTGTTCATTGCGTTCACTACGCACTGATGGCTATGCCCTTCTCATGAAATGCTGGTCGCTTGGATTCTTTCTGTTGATCCAGCTTGGCGCTGTGGCTCAACAAACGCTTGAAATCAGTGGAACGGTACTCGACGAACAAAATCAGCCTGTCATTGGAGCAGGAGTCCTTGTTGTGGGGACCACCATTGGTGCGGCCAGTGACCTGGACGGAAAATATACGTTGAGAAACGTTCCGGAAAATGCCACGATATCCTTTTCGTACACAGGTATGAAGACCTTGGAGATTGAAGTGGCAGGCCGGAATATGATAGACGTAAATATGGAAACCGACGCCATTGGACTGGAGGAGGTCGTGGTCATCGGTTATGGTACTGCCCGGAAAAAAGACCTCACAGGGGCTGTGGTAAACGTACGGGCTGAAGAATTTACAAAGTATCAACCTGCCAACGTGCAGGAGATGCTTCGTTCCGCTGTCCCCGGTCTGAAGATCGGATATAGTACGAGTGCTAAGAACAATCCTGATTTTGAGATTCGAGGAGACAATACAATCAAAGCCGATAACAATGATGAACGTGCAGGCAACAAACCGCTGATCGTGCTTGATGGTGTGATCTTTAACGGCGATCTGGCTGAGATCAATGTCAACGATATCGAAACCGTCGATGTCTTGAAGGATGCCAGTGCCGCATCCATCTATGGATCGCGGGCATCCAACGGTGTGATCGTTTTTACGACGAAGAAAGGGGCATTGGGTAAACCCGTGATCAGAGTTAGCTCCAAAGTAGGTTTCATCACCGGTGCCAAAAGGATACAGACTCATAAGGCCGGGGATGCTGTGATGAACTGGCTGACAGATATGAACGAGTCCATTAACAGTTTGAGCCAAGATCCCTGGTCACCATTTGAAAAATTTGAAGATGTGCCTACTGAATACCGCAACGACTGGTTGAATGCCAATGGGATTCCTGGTGAGACAGATGCCACAAAAATCACCACCGCCTGGCTCGATGGTTTTGGTTTTGAAGGAAACGAAAGGGAAAATTACTTGGCTGGGAGGACTTTTGACTGGCAAGACTATCTTTTCCATACTGGAGTTCGGACCGATAATGATATCAGCGTTTCCGGTCGCACAGAAAACATATCGTACTATTGGTCGCTGGGGCATATCAGTGGCGAGTCGGTGCAAGTGGGAGAGAAGTATTCACAATTCACCTCTCGACTAAATCTCGATATCAAAGTCACTGATTTTCTAAACATGGGCATCAATGCCAACTTCATGTATGAGGACGATGGAGATGAGCCGATCGGATCCGGAGGCTATCGCACCTCCTCACCCTACGATTCTCCCTGGCAGAATGTTGTCTATAATGAAAACATTCCGGAAACGGGGGATTTTCCATACATCTATGACCGCAGTTACCTTAAAACTGCTGGTGCTGGCTCTAACCGCAGCAATGCCTATCTTAATCCTGCTTACATTTCCAGGAAATTTGATCGCTATAGAATCTTCCCAACTATGTATGCCAAGCTGACATTGCCCCTTGGCTTTACAGTGACTTCGCGCTTGACCACACGTTTGGATTTCAGAAGGAGATTCTATTATGAAGACAGTGCAAATCCGCAATGGGGCCATGGAGGACTTGCTGCAAGACAATACAATCAGGGGTACGAATGGCAATCAGATAACATATTGAACTGGGGCAAGCAATTTGGCGAACATCGCTTTGATTTTACGGGGTTGGTCAATGCAGAGCGAAACCAACTGTGGAACACCTACAGCTCAGCCTCGAATTTTTCCCCTACACAGGGTCTGGGATATAACGCCCTGAACTTTGGGCTAGTACCTTCACTCTCCCATCACGATAACGATGCCGCTCCTGTGGTAGATGAGGCCATAACCAGGACAGCTTTGATGGGTCGAATCAATTATTCTTATGGCAATCGTTACAATCTTTCGGCTTCCATTCGTCGCGATGGCTACTCCCGTTTTGGATCAGAAAATGTACATGCCGTCTTTCCATCAATATCAGGAGCATGGACACTGACCAACGAGAGTTTTATGGACTCAAGGCCCTCTTGGTTGTCATTCCTGAAACTTCGAGCCAGTTGGGGCATCAATGGCAACAGCAGTGGCCTTGGATCTTATGCGGCTTATGCCACCTTAGATGATAATAAATACCTCAACTATGACAATGGATATTTTGTAGCTCCTTATCTTGTGATCGATAGAATAGCCAATCCGGCACTGGCATGGGAGAAAAACCAGGCCGTCAACTTTGCCCTGGACTATGGCATATTGAACGGAAGAGTGAGGGGCTCTATCGATGTATATGCGTCCAAAACGACAGATCTGTTGCTGGATAAGAAATTACCGATCCTGACGGGCTTCGATGCCGTGACCACCAATGTGGGCAGTCTGAAAAATACCGGCTTCGATTTTTCCATTAATACCATCAATGTGCAGACAGCTGATTTCGTCTGGACAAGTACATTAAACGCCAATTACAACCAGAATAAAATCGTATCCCTCACAGGTGAGTTGGTAGAACAGACCGATGAAAACGGCAACACCTTTCTTGCCGAGCAAGATGACATCGATAATGGTTGGTTCATCGGTGAAAGTAAGGATGTGATTTGGGATTTCGAGATCGATGGAGTTTACCAGATAGGACAAGAAGAGGAGGCAGAAAGATTTGGATTGCATCCCGGAGATTTCAGGTATATCGATCAAAACAACGATGGAGTCATTAATTCAAGAGACAAGGTCTTCCAGGGTCTCACAGACAATCCCTGGTATCTCACCTTAAGAAATGATGCCGAGTGGAAGGGATTTGATTTAGGGATCGTATTTCTGGCCAAGCTAGGATATAAACAAGGAACCACCCATCCCTTTAATAACCGGCAGGACTACATTAAAAACCACAACTGGTTTGACCTTCCTTACTGGACACCTCAGAATCCTATCAATACCGCCGCCAGAATTAATTCTATCAATTTAGGTGGCGCAGAGATCTATCAAAATCGCTCTTATCTCCGATTCCAGAATCTTTCCTTTGGATATACCATTCCACCCAATGTATTGGGTGCCTTGAAAGTGACTCGTGCACGTGTCGGATTAGCCATTGATAATGTGGCCATTTTCACCAATTGGCTCGAAGGAGATCCGGAATCGCAAAGAGAGATGCCTAGAACATATTCAGTCAACGTTGACTTTTCATTCTGAGAGAAGTGACATGTGAAAATCAATTTGAAGATATTCTTTGAAAAAAAATATAGCAATGATGAAAATAATAAATATCACTGGGCTGGTTTTAATTATGCTGGCTATCACAACATCCTGCAACAAAGATTTTCTGGTGGAAGACCCTTTGTCAACGCTGAGTCCTGAAAATACCTTTAAGGATGCTGCCGGCTTGCAAACAGCGCTGGACGCAGCACTGAAAGGTGTATTCAACCAATGGAACGGAGATAATGAGGAGTTATTATTCAACCACAATATGAGTGAGGCCACAGTGGTGAGCGCTACGGACAAACCCGATGCGTTTGTTGACTTGAGGACCTACGCTACTCCTCAGAATACCAGAGATAATGATGCTGGAAGAACACGATCTTTTTACAATGAAAATTATAAACAAATAAAGAGTTGCAATACAGTAATCGACTACATTGATATTCCGGAATGGGATGATGGTATGAATGATCCTGAGCGAAATCATTTGCTGGGGAGTGCATATTTTTTACGTGCTTTTTTCTACATGCAATTGACGATGGACTACGGAAATGTCGGATTTCCACTGAATGTAGTTTCCGAAGCAAGACAGGATTTTAAGGTTTTTCATATGCAAGGTATCTGGGATCAGATGATTATGGATCTGGAATATGCAGTACAACATATGAAAACTAAAAGCCAACTACCGATCGGACAAGCTCCTGTTGATGCAGCTAGGATCTTGTTGGCTAAATATTATATGTTGAATGAAAGATTTGCCGATGCAGAGGCAGTGATGACCACAGTCATCAACGATCCTGAATCGAGACTCTTTACTCAGGACGATGTAGATGCTTCTGGTGTAAGTGTTGTACGGGTGGGCAACAACCATAATCCTTTCGATGGGTCGTTACTGGATGGGTTGGATTGCAACCAAGTAGCCGATCCCATCAACTTGCTACATATGGATGAGGGAGCGCAAAAAACACAGAATCCGGAAGGGATCTGGCTGGTAGTGAACGAACCATTTATCGACGGGAATCAAGGCCGATCTGCCTCTATTCGTGCCTGGGGTCCCAATTTTGTGAGTACCAACAAAGGGGTAAAAGCCCCACCTACAGGCACCACCACCGGCATGGATATTGCCCAGAACCAGCGATCAAAGCAGATGCATAAATGGGGACGCGGACAGGGATTTGCCCGAGCAACCAATTATTCGCAGTATGAAATCTGGAGATTCAAGAACACTTGGGATAGACAAGACTATAGGCATAAGAGGGGAAATTACTTTGAAATGGATATGTTGATCTATGACAACCCAGATTTAAAAGGTACGGAGTGGTACGGCCAACCTGCACGGCTTTTTCATGAAGGAAATCTCCTTTGTCAGGATTCTATTCGCTGTTGGTATGGCTATCCGATGTACAAATTCTATGCGGCCAACAAACAGGACCAGATTAAAAGGCAAGATGGTGGCAAACGCGACATATACATCATGAGGGAAGCAGAAGCTTACCTTGTCAGGGCTGAAGCTCGATTCTGGCAAGGAAACAGTCAAGGATGTGCTGAGGATATCAACACCATTCGTCAGCGTGCCAACGCTATTGAAATGTATACAGCAGCCGATGTGGACGCAGAGGGCATAGGAGCTGTGCTTGATGAGCGCTGTCGAGAGTTGTATGGTGAGGAGTATAGGCATGACGAACTGGTACGTATATCTGTGATTCTTGCTAAGACGGGAAGAGCTTGCTACAACGGCAATACCTATTCTTGGGATGGAAAAGATATGGAAAAATCACTATCAGCCAATAGTTTCTATTTTGACAGGCAGATGGAGAAGAATAATTTCTTTCGAAATGAAGTGCCTTGGTCCACCTATCCGAGCACGATCTACACTTTGGATAACAAGCATATTTTCTGGCCGGTGTATGAACCCTATTTGATTGGTAATGTGGGAAATGTACTCAATCAAACCACAGGTTATGACGGTTCTGAGAAGAATGTGGAGCCTCTTAGTCATCAGGTCCAGCAACCCGGTGTCCCCAATATAGATCCAATGGAAGCCATCGGTGAGAGAGGAGGTTAAGTGGATCTATTGCCATAGTAAGAAAAAGTAAGAGGGAGGCTATATGATGACTAAGTCAGAATAAAGTCTCCCGATGACATCCTGGAGATCATCAGTTTTTTGCCATCTCTAATCCCAATCGTTGATGGCTCTACTTGGCGGCACCAGCGTAATGCCCGACCAGTCAGTAGTGGTGTGATAGACTTAATGGCAAAACCGTGACAAAAGTTTGATGATGTAAAAACATCGAGGGAGTAGGCACTTAGAGGAAGATAAACACCCTTTGAATTTCAAAAGATAGGCGAGCAGAGACTAGGTCCAATGTACATGGATTTATCATTTGACTAAAAATTATGCAGTCCACCAATATATAACCACCGGATGATATCTCAATAAGTAACTGATCGGCTATATTTATACTAAGTATCGAAATATGAATACAAATAGTTCTCGTCGAATATTCCTGAAGAAAAGCATGGCTGCAGGTGTCGGCCTTTCATTGATAAATCCTTTTTCATCGCAGACCTCCGTCGTGGAATCTGAGATGAAATTTGGTTTGGTGACTTATCAATGGGGAAAAGATTGGGACCTCCCTACCCTGATAACCAACTGTGAAAAGGCGGGTTATGCAGCCGTTGAGCTAAGAACTCAGCACGCACACGGTGTCGAAACAATGCTTTCTGCGAGTCAACGAAATGATGTTAAGAAACGATTCGCCGACAGTGAAGTCACCTGTGTAGGTTATGGATCAAATTTTGATTACCATCATGCCGATCAGGATCGTGTCAAAAAGAATATTGAGGGAACAAAGGAGTATCTGAAATTGTGCAAAGATATTGGCGCAACGGGGATCAAGGTAAAGCCAAATGGTTTGCCGGCAGAGGTCCCTAAAGAAAAAACCATTGCCCAAATTGCAGCATCACTAAATGAATGTGGAAAATTTGCCAGTGATTTAGGTCAGTTAATTCGAGTAGAGGTACATGGAAAGCTGACCCAGCAGTTGCCAAACATGAAAGCCATTTTTGAAAAAGTAACGGAAGAAAGCGTCAAAATATGTTGGAATTGTAATGATCAGGACTTGTTGCCTCCGGGTTTGGAAGCAAACTTACATGCAGTCAAAAAGTGGTTTGGAGATACTGTTCACATTCGCGAGCTAAACGTTGGTGATTACCCCTACCAAGAATTAATGGATTTATTCATCGGTATGCAGTACAAAGGTTATATATTGCTTGAAGCAAGAACAAAGCCTACAGATAGGATGGCAGCTCTGAAAGAGCAATTGGCATTGTTCACTGCTATGATTGAAAAATCCTAGCCTATCCATTAAATACACAGAAAATGACACATAGAAGAGATTTTATTAAGAAAAGTGCCCTCGGCACAGCCGGGTTAAGCCTGGGAACCATGGCCATGAGTGCCAAATCATATTCCTCCATTCTTGGCGCTAATGATCGATTTAGAGTCGCTGTATGTGGAGTGAATGGACGAGGAAAAAGTCATATAAGGGGCTTCGACGGTCAGGACAATGTCGAGGTGGTGTATCTCGTGGATCCAGATAGCCAAGTGCTTGATGCTCGTGTTCATGATCTGAGGCAAAATGGCCAAAACAGTAAGAATGTCAAAGGGGTCACTGATGTCCGAACAGTACTTGATGATAGAGAGGTGGATGCGATTTCTTGCGCAACACCAAACCATTGGCACTCTTTGATGGTCATTTGGGCTGCTCAAGCAAAAAAGCACTGCTATGTCGAAAAGCCGGCGAGCCACGATATTTACGAAGGGAGGATAGCTCTAGCAGCTACTGAAAAATATGGAATCGTCGTTCAGCACGGCACTCAAAGGCGTAGTGACACCAAATGGTCGAGACAGGTTTCCGACATTCGATCAGGCAAGTACGGCAAATTGAAGGTTTCACATGGTTTTGCATGTAAGCCTAGAAATACGATTGGTTTTGAACCCTATTCAAATCCACCTGATCACCTCGATTGGAACCTTTGGAAAGGTCCTGCTGTCATTGATCGTTTTCATAAGAACCTCGTTCACTACAATTGGCATTGGTTCTGGGGCGTAGGAAATGGAGAACTAAATAATCAAGGAACCCACCAGTTGGATGTGGCGTACTGGGCACTTGATGAGGAAGTTGAAAACACTCATCCAATTCGTGTGATGGCTCTAGGAGGAAGGTTTGGCTGGGGAGATCAGGGAGAAACACCCAACACCATGTTTGCCCTGGCAGAATTTGCCAATGGTCAATATGTCTTCTTTAATGTGAGAAACGTGAACTACGAAGGATATCAGAAAGAAGTGACAAACAGATTCTATTTTGAGGACGGAGGAAAACTGTGGGATGGAGAATACATCTCTAAGAACGGCAGTCAACCCCGGAATGTATCCATCAATGAAGTGGAGATTACACCAGGTGGTGCTTTCGGAAGCTTTGTCAGTGCCTGCCGCGCAAATGATCCAAAAATGGCCAATGGTACGATGTACGACGCACACTACAGTTGCACATTGGGTCACTTGATGAACATATCCTATCGGCTTGGTGAAAAAGTTCCCTTCAATGCCAAGGCAGGTCGATTTGGCGATAATGATCTGGCTTACGAGGAGTTTATGAAGCTTCATGATATTGCAACAGATGGTATGGGCATCCCCCAAGACAGGGCAGACTATACCGTAGGGCCTTGGCTAAGATTTGATGGTGACACTGAAAAATTTGTGGGAGACTACTCAGTCGAAGCGAACAGACTACTCAGGGATCCGAGAAGGGAAGCTTTTGATATTCCATCGGCAAAATCTGTGTAGATGGCGTTTCTGATAGTTCTCGCATTCATGATCCATGTAGCTTAATAGAAAATGACCATCTTTACAAGTCATGCTTGGTGGATTTTCGCCCTCATTGTGCAATCCTACTTTGCAGGAACGGAACCATCCAGCCACAACTCAGATGAAGCTGTGGAGCAGCGTGCATCTTTTGATCTAGAAATTGAACAAATCACGTTCGGTGCTAAGCATCATTTTTTTGGTTACATAGGTCAATGTCAGACCATTCCCTGGAATGCAAGTGGACGTTATATTCTCGGATTGGAAGTCGACATCATTGATCGATTGCCAAAGCCAGAGGAATTTGCCACCGTTATCTTGATCGACACCAAAGACCATAATAAGATCATAAAATTGGATAAATGCCATGCCTGGAATCCCCAACAAGGAACCATGTTCTACTGGAATCCACTGGAACCGGAATCACAATTTTTCTTTAACGACAGAGACATCACGACTGGCGAAGTATTTACAGTCTTATATGATATCGAAAAGAGAAAGCGCATCGGAGAATATAAGTACGATGATACACCCATCGGTAATAGTGGCGTTGCCGCGGATGGCTCAGCCTTTCTTGCCATCAATTACGGCCGACTAGCTCGATTGCGGTTGGTGACTGGATATCCGGATGCACTGGATTGGTCCAGGGATGAAATAGCCCCGAAAAATGACGGCATATTCTTGGTCGACATCAAATCCCGAAAGAAAAGGTTATTGGTTTCGTACCACCAGTTGGAAGCAGCTCTTAAAGAAAGCAGGCCGAATCTTGATCACACAGGTCTATTCATCAATCATACCCTTTGGAATCGAAATAGCGATAGGATCTACTTTTTTGTGAGAGCGGGATGGAGTAAACGCATGACCAACAAAGGTGATAAAGTGAATACTCCGTGCTCAATGAATGTTGATGGCAGTGATCTGGTACTGCACGACACATTTATCGGAGGGCATCCCGAATGGGGCGCCAAGGGCCACATATTGATTGGCAGTCAGAAGGGCAAAGATGGCAATAAGGACAAGCAGGTCCTTTATAATGTGGAGACCAGGAAAATTGTAGGCCAGCTCGGTAATCCAACTATTTTTCCAAAGCCTGAAGGCGATGTTTCTCTATCTCCCAATGGCAAATGGTTTGCCAACGGTTATGGTAAGTCTTCCAAAAACCACTATACTATCTACAGGATGAGTGATGGGGCTTATGCAATGAGTGAAGGTATTAACAAAGGATCTTTCAGTGGAGATATTAGGATCGATCCTGCCCCACGTTGGAACCGCACCAACGATGCCATCCTCGTTCCTGGAATTGCAGAAAATGGGACTCGTCAAATGTCCATTATTCACGTACTTTCTAAGTGAAAGCTGCTCACTGAGGTACCTGCTTGGATCATTGAGTCTGGGAGCAACATCGTTCACTATCTGATCGAGCCGGTGGAACTTTTTCCCAATGTTTTCTGTGTTTTATGGCTCAATCATTTGCCAGACGAACAATGTCGCGACACTCTACGATCTTGTTGGGCTTGGGCACCAGACTGACGTTGATCATAGCTTGGCCGATCTCCTTTAAGGTTGTCACATATTTTGGAAAAAGAGTCCGTAAGAGCGGATAGAGGAATCCCAACCACTGATATACTCGATAGGCATTCTTTAAGCCCTCAGTAGGGTGAATATATCCCGGACGGAATGCGTAAGCATCTTTAAACCCCAGGCCCAGCACCTCGTTTTCTGTTTTTCCCTTGACCCTGGCCCACATGCTTCGTCCCTGCTCACCGCCGTCCGTACCTGCACCCGAAACATAGATGAAAGTCATATCTGGATTCTTTGCCAACAGTATCTTGGCCATGTATAGCGTCAGGTCATAAGTCATTTTTCGATAGTGGTCCTCTTTCTGTCCCACAGATGAAATACCCATACAAAAAAAACAAGCGTTGTAACCCGACAATTGATCGTCAATCGCCGACAGATCAAAAAAATCCTTGTGGATGATCTCCGTTATCTTATCGCTTTCGAGCATGGAAGGGCGGCGATTGATCAAAAGGATAGATGTTACTCTATCGTCCAATTTGCATTCATGGGCGACCCCCTCTCCCACCATTCCGGTTGATCCGAATACGATCACTTTAATTCCCATCATCTGCCACAATACTTTGAAAGATTACCAGCGAACTTAAGTCAACCACTCAACTCATCGCATGATTCTTAAAGTTAGCACAAATTTCGAATGTCCAGTCCACCGGTTCCATGGTCATATCTGCCGTATTGGTATGAATGAGAAGTCGCATGACTTGCACGCCTGGGCCAATCCCACTCCTAATAAACAGAAAGCGGACTCCTCAGATCTGAGAGGAGCCCACTTGAATAATCTTTGAATGAGATTATATTCACCTAATTAACGCAAGGCCACACGTATGCCGTCCTGGATTGCCAATTCAAATAATTGCAGTCAGTGCTCTCTATCACCGCTTTAAACTTTCGATTACCAGGCTTGACTTGAGATCCCTTCCACTGAAAAGGGTAAGTATTATCCTTTCCCACTAATTTATTGTCGATATAAAAGGCCACGCTCTTTATGTTCTTATTGTGCGTCTGTACAGACAACTCTGCATGCCAACATTTTGAACTCGAAGTTTTAACCTTAAAATATGCCCTCAAATGACACATCTTACCAGCGTAACCCGAGCTAACGGTTCTTTTTTGAAAGGTTTGTGCCGAAGCATCTAAGGATAATATTCCTAAAAAAAGAAAAAACAGCATTGAGATTCTCATAATTGATAAAATTTTGTTGTTAATTAATTTAGTTAAATAATATTCACATTCATCACACAGCGCAATCATCTATATCTGATGTTTCACACCAAGTGAGATGATAGTCGACCCTAATGCAAGAAATATTTCCTAAACCAAGTCAGGCAGATTTTTATAAGGTCTTTTCATCCATCAACTCAATGCTAAAATCTACAGAGATGACTTTGCAGATTTTCGGAGCCAACCGCAGTACTTTTCTGTGGCAATGCAGTTCGCTCATTCTAGCTGAGTGTCACCCGAGGAAAAAACATCCTCGAGATTCTCATAGTGATAAATTTTATTGTCATAAATTCGCATCATAACACTTGCTGCCCTTGGCTCATCCGGTGAGCACAGTGTAATCATCTAGACCTGAGTTTCACATCAGTTGGGGCAATTGTCGACACGGCGTTTAGCTATTTTTTTCATGCCAACATATGAATGTGTATTAGCAGGGGATAGATGTCCTACACCCTAAAAAATATCTATCGAATTATTTGGTGCTGGACTGTTTTTAGCGGTGTGGTAATCACCGACATCTTACCATCTTATAGGCGGCAGTGGCTGTCTCAATAAAAAAGAAAGGAAATCGAACAAATCTAAGTGGGCAAAGGGATGGGATAAGCAACACGTGCCAGGTCTCATGTCTTTTGAAGTATGCTAATCAAATCAGTAGGAGCGGATCATCATACATCACCTCGCAGTGAAACCAAATAAACATTTTCCTGAACAAAGTATATTGGTTCAACTGTAAGTTATCTGCTTTAGGGAGAATTGATATCATTACATTCTTGGAAACCTATTCAAATCAGTCCATACTATTCTGACAACCAAAGGTCTCTCGATAATTCAGCGGATGAAGCTGAAGTATGTCATT
The DNA here is from genome assembly GCA_965223025.1 of Saprospiraceae bacterium. GTDB lineage: Bacteria > Bacteroidota > Bacteroidia > Chitinophagales > Saprospiraceae > JABDMH01. Next base: position 517,368 of record CBDCVP010000023.1, on the reverse strand, counting down.
TTTTCTTGTTTTCTTTCGCCACTTCGAATGCGGTATTAGCCCATTGAGCTAGCGTGTGTCGATCCTCAATGATCTCAATCGGCACTTCATAGTAAGGCATGCTTTTTCCCTTCTTACCAGATAGATAGGGTTCCATTTCATATGCCTCAAAGTTTGCCCTATTCTTGTCGTCGACCCGAAGCCGAAATTTTCCGTCCCCTATCATCCCAAACATGATCCCCTCTCGAAAAAAGCCGACACCTCCAAACATCCTCTTTGTGACAAACGAATCCAATTCTGACATCTGATCCTTGATAAATGCCACATACTCTTCGTTGACTGCCATGTCATTGATTTATTCCAAGATAGACATTTTCGCAGATTCAGATTTGAGGAGTGCTTTTAGAAAGTTCAAAATCCAACCTGAAATCCGGTGATCATCCAATTGAGCCCCCAAACTTTGAAGCGCAACATTGGTTTTCTCCTCACCGATCCTCAGGCTCCTCTTCTTGAGTAGGGTCGTCTCATATTCTATGGAAAACTCGGGATGAGCCTGAATTCCGAGCATGTGATCATCTACCAGGAACATACCTATGGGGCACTCTTTTGTGCTCCCTAAGATGGTAGCTTTAGGCGGGAGCATATGCACCTGATCCTGACACATCATCAACAGCTGAATACTGGCAGCGGAAGGTCGCATCCAGTCCATAATTCTTGTGATCTCAAACCGATGAACACCCACACACCACCCTGTTTCGGCTTTTTTAACTTCCCCACCCAACGCTTCTGCCAACAACTGATGGCCAAAGCAGATACCTATATAGGGTATCCGCTTCAGATGAACCATTCTCACGAAATCCATGAGGTCAGTGATCCAGTCCTCAGGATCATATACTGAGTGACGAGATCCATTGACCATATAAGCGTCGCATGCGCCAGGATCAGGAGGAAAAATGCCATCACAGACCGGATACACATTGAATGTCAAGCCTGGAAGAAGCTGTCTAAACATATCGGTATAGGTGCTATGTGCATCCACCAGATCGGGATCGACATGATCGCAAAGCAACAGACCAACGGTCATGAGGGTAATTTAAAGTGAAAGGACTTTGGTCTGGTAAGATGCAGGTACCCCCAATGCGATAAAGTACAACCTACACCCGAATCTTTGACACCACTCCAGGCTAAGGCAGGATCGAGATAATCGCAACGATTTAAATAGCAAGTGCCTGTATGCACCTCAGAGCTGATCTGCTGGGCTACCTCCTGGTCTCGTGTCCAGATAGATGCTGTCAATCCATAGGGGCTATCATTCATCAACTTTAAGGCCTCCTCGTCATTTTTAACGGGCATAATGCCTACTACGGGAGCAAAGGTCTCTTCAGTCATGATGGACATACTATGGTCGACATCCACCAACACTTGGGGTGCCATATATGCCGGACCTAGTGCATTGGGATTAAAAGTATGCAGATCGATCAATGCTTTCGCTCCTTGCTGTTCTGCAGCCGCAATTTGCTGCCGGGCAAAATCAGCCGCACGAACACTCACCATGGGTCCAAGGGTCGTAGAAGCTTCACGTGGATCCCCAAGTTGGTATTGCCTGGTGACGGCAACGAATCCCTCTACAAAATCTTGGTAAACCTGGTCGTGCACGTAGATGCGCTCCACTCCACAGCAAGACTGCCCACTATTGAAAAAAGACCCATCGACCAGTTGATCCACTGCATAAGATATATCAGCGTCAGCACGTACATAGGCCGGATCTTTGCCTCCCAACTCAAGACCTGGAGAGACAAACCGATCAATGAGCGCTTTTTGCACCGCCATGCCCCCAGTGACCGATCCGGTAAAGGAGACATGATCAATCCTAGGGTCGGCAATGATGGAGGCCACCTGATCATGGTCGAGGTGCAAAGATTGAAATACCCCATCAGGCATACCTGCCGACCTGAAGGCAGCTTCATACCTTTCAGCGCAAAGCGGTGTTTGTTGAGCATGTTTGAGTATCACACAGTTGCCAGCCATAACGGCTGGAATGACTGCATTCACAGATGTGAGATAGGGGTAATTCCAGGGAGACAAAACCATGACGCTACCAAGAGGCTCTCGCCGTACGAATTTCTTGAAAGAATCAGAATCCTCCATGATGTCATCCGCCAGTGCCTGCTCAGCAACGTCTATCATATAAGTTGCCCGTTCCAGAAAACCTCCGGTAATCTCAGCAGGCGAATACCGAATTGGACGCCCCATTTGCATGGTCAATTCATAGGCGATCTCCGTCTGATGATCTAAAAAATACTGAACCACTTTGCGGCACAGATCGGCACGCTCAGGAATACCGGTGCGCTTCCATGACACATGAGCCTTCCGTGCGGCATCCAGCGCACCTGCTATCTGCCTTGAGTCCGCATAATCACGCTCGAGGTAGACGGTGCCGTCAATGGGTGTGATGGTTTGAAAATGCCTGGCCATGAATCTCCCTTTTGGCAGTATCTCTCAATCCAAACACAGAGAAACTTTCATTTTCCCTTGCTGGTGAGGAGATACCGATAACCGCAAAAGTAGTCAGATTTCAAAACAAAGAATGAAAAATGATTGTCTTGTCCAATGCTCCACTAGGAATTCCTCTGCATGCTGATGCTGGCATCACATCGGTAAGGGTGCTCTCAATTTCCAGCTCACCCGCAATGGCAGTTTCTTGCTTATAGCTGCGGCATATTCACCCACCCGCATAAAGGCGGATGCTTCGGTCATCCACTCAGCAAGACATCCTCATCTCCAGATGGTCAATAGATGCTTGTGCTTTCTAGGATTCAAAAGCATTGATCACTACGGTCCATTCTCGAACCCACCAATCTGTAATCAATCCATTTTGCACATACGGATCCCCCTCGGCAAATTGCTCTGCAACCGATGAATCGTCTCCTTTAAACACAATGGCAGCACCATCGGCTGGATCGGCATAGGCTCCCCCAAGTATCATCTCTCCACGATCTTGAGAAGCTCGGGCATGTGACAAATGAACCTCTCTGTAGGGTGCACGCTTCTCGATATAATTGTCAACCACTTTATAAAATAATATGTAGTATCTCATAAATCAGGTTTTATGCATCTAGCACAAAATAGGAATGTTGTGTGCATTACGAAAGATTGACAAATCATAAACGGTAGTTTAGCGATTTTTTTCACACTCCCAATCGGCTGATACTCAGGCAACATCCAATCTGGGAAAAGTGCAAATCTCATCCAAATCGGCACATTTCAGAATGCCACAATTTCCGGCTAGCATGCTATGACGAGTACAAAATGACGTGCATCCGACTCTGACTTGCAGGGCTCATGCACCCCAAATTCTCGCAGCCGTCCTCCACAATCTTGTGTGGAAGATCTCATTGTTTGATAGGATCATGTGGCATACAATTCTTCATAAACCCTCCAATATTCAGGGCCCGAACTGTTAAAATTGATATTTTAACTAAAATTTAGTTGACAAACTAATATTTAGTTAATACATTGTCACTATGAAACGAACACTGACACCACGGGAGGAAGAAATCATGCAGATTCTGTGGAGATTAAAAGCCGCCTTTGTAAAAAACATCCTCGAAGAAATACCGGAGCCGAAGCCGCCCTACAACACAGTTTCTTCAATAGTGCGCAAATTAGAGCGTGAAGGAATGGTCGGGCACGAAGCTTATGGCAATACGCATCGGTACTTCCCCATATTGAAAAAATCTGCCTATCGTAGAAAAATGTTCGGTAAGTTGATTAGCGACTATTTTTCAAACTCACCGGTCGATCTTCTGTCGCACTTTGTAAAGGAAGAAAAAATTGACATCGAAGACTTGAAAGCACTTCTGAATGACTTGAACGAGGAGGAATAAAAAACGTCTCATGAGCCTGTACCTTCTTTATTTAATAAAAGTCAGCTTCTGCCTGGCGATATTTTACAGCATTTATCATCTGATTTTCCGGAGAAATCTTCACTTTCTAGCCAATAGGTTTTACCTCCTTTATACCAGCCTGGTTTCTTTTTTCATTCCGGTCTTTCACTTTCCAATGAAAAGAACGCAGGTAGCTGCCTCTCAATTTGTGCAAGATGTCATTGTGCCCATAAATTCAGGCGCTCATGAATTTCAAGTGATGCTGGCCGCACCCCTGGAGAGGCAAGCACCGGTTTGGCAAGTCAATCTGGCACAAATCATATTTGGCATCTACCTGCTAGTGGTGGCGATTATGCTCGCAAGGTTCCTGGTAAAATTGTGGCAGCTATACATGCAGATCAAAGCCAGTGGTCGAATGCAACGGGATGGGCGATCTGTCCTTGTACATCCCGAAATTCCTAATGCTTCTTTTTTCAGCTTCATTTTCTTGAATAAATATCATCCCCCTAGGGGAAAATCATTAATACTCCAGCACGAATTAGTCCATGCACGACAATGGCATAGCCTCGACATCATCATCATTGAATTATTGCAAGTCGTACTTTGGTTTAATCCATTGGCAGGTATCATCAAACGCGAACTTCACCTATTGCATGAGTACATTGCCGATGCGGTAGTTGCAGACCATCATACAACGCGCAAAGATTACATCACGTTGCTCCTTGCAAGTACAGAGGTAAGGAAGGCTACCTTTTGCATCAACCATTTTAACTCATTCGTAAAAGATCGCATCACTATGCTCTATCGAAACCGACATCAGAAAAGTTCCTACTTACCCTATTTGCTCATAGTACCTGCCATGTTGGGCATGGTAGTGCTGTTGTCCAATTCTCTACAGAATGCGGATTGGGTGAACGAGGTAAAACAAGGAATACGTAAAATAGAAGATAAAACCTATGTTTTGGAGGCAAAGGCACCGCCGCCGCCGCCAGCACAATTGATCACAGAAGGCAACGATCAATATTTATTGGCATGGGGCGATCACACTTACCCAGTAGCAAGTAAAGTCCTCGATCCTGCCAAAGAATATGTCCGCACAGTGAGCACATCTGTTAAAATCAATAAAAACCAAATACCTGAAATCTATGACCTCAATATTATTCCCACAGCGAAAGGAAGCAAAATACAAGAAGTGGACCTGCAACTTCATTTTGCCCAATTTGAAAACAGGGATGTCAAAACTCATGAATCGCAGCGAGTTCTTGATCTCCCATTCAAATGTTCACCTGAAATAAGGCACGCTCTCAAATCCGTGAAAGATCAAGCACAGATCTCTGTGTCTGGTATGATCGATGGGAATACCTTTATCGGGATTGGGATCTTGATCGAAGATATGGACACCAAAGAAGATTACATGACCGTAGATGATCAGAAATACAGTGCGTTTAAATCGTTGGATGCTCGCTACTACCCAATTACACCATATGTCAACAAAGTTCGCCCTGAGCAGCTCATCAGCATCCTGACCAAACCCACAGTTCACCTGACCACGAATCGCCATGATGAGTCGCCCAGCCAAGAGTATCAAATCATGGTGATGGATGATGGCACCAGAACGATGGGGCGTGAGCAGGTACTGGAGCACATCCAGTCTAATGGCTCTATCACGACTCCTATTGTCATTCAAGTAGAAAACAAACAGGGGGAGGCATACTATGCCGCTTTTGACGACGATGACAATCCGACTGTTCACTATCCCAACTGGCCATCCTACTTTTCAGAGGTTTGTAAAATGTCGAATGTACATGCCACCATTCGGACAAGCACTACGGTGGATTGGGGCTTCCTCAAAATAGAAGCACCAGCCATCCGAAAGCCCCAACCATTCTTTTATTTGCGTGGAATGATGTCGGCATCAATCAATGGAGAGCCTTACCCAATTGGTATCGTGTCGACACAAAATATGACAATCGATGCATGCAAAAAGATGTTGACCACGCGCCCAAAGTATTATCGCGATGGCAAGCTGGTAAATAGGACTCCAACCATCAAACTAAAATACGTTGACCATCTTGGATTGCCCATGGAGTGTGACATCGCATTTGAGGCGGAAAAGCAAGAAACAGACGGAGACGATCCCATCGATCAAATCATCGACAGACTCAAACCGAAGGATTTCATCGGCATCCGTGGATTTTACGTAGATGACAAGTTGATCGCTCCTGGCTGCCATTTCAAAATCACCGAATAATAAAATTCGGATTCATGACGGCAGCCTATTTGTTATATCTGCTCAAAGTATCCTGCTGTCTTGCCATTTTCTATGCATTCTACCAAGAGGTATTTACATAGATAGTAAAGATGCAAGGTCGTGACCTAGCAAGCGGTGATTTGAAAAGAATCGGTAAGGACTACTACGGATCTTTACCGACGAAATATCCTTTGATTAAATAGGGATCTATGTGAAACACCTTACCTCCCATGGAGTTCCCGAACATGGAGGCAGTCAGCATCAGGCCCCTCGTGCATAAAAAGGACATTCATTTTGATTTCAGGGTTCATGTGCGGTGAAATATATTCGCCGCTACTTGCGATCCAATCCTAGCGCAGCGGGGCATATTTTGCTCCGCGGGTTTGTAGTGACGGGATAATCTGCTCGTGCGTTCGGGTCCGGCGAAATATATTCGCCGCTACTTGCGATGCCATCCTAACGTAGCGGGGCATGTATTGCTCCGCTGGATTGAAGTGATGGGATTATCTGCACATACGTTCGGGTACGGTGAAATATATTCGCCGCTACTTGCGATCCAATCCTAACATAGCGGGGCATATTTTGCTCCGCTGGATTGTAGTGATGGGATTATCTGCTCGTACGTTCATCTCGGCGAAATATATTCGCCGCTACCTGCGATCCAATCCTAACGTAGCGGGGCATATTTTGCTCCGCGAGATTGCAATGACCGGATAATCTGCACGTACGTTCGGGTCCGGTGAAATATATTCGCCGCTACTTGCGATCCAATCCTAACATAGCGGGGCATATTTTGCTCCGCTGGATTGTAGTGATGGGATAATCTGCACGTACGTTCGGGTCCGGTGAAATATATTCGCCGCTACATGCAATGCCATCCTAACGAAGCGGGGCATATTTTGCTCCGCGAGATTGCAATGACCGGATAATCTGCACGTACGTTCGGGTCCGGTGAAATATATTCGCCGCTACTTGCGATCCAATCCTAACATAGCGGGGCATATTTTGCTCCGCTGGATTGTAGTGATGGGATAATCTGCTCGTGCGTTCGGGTACGGCGAAATATATTCGCCGCTACATGCAATGCCATCCTAACGTAGCGGGGCATATTTTGCTCCGCTGGATTGTAGTGATGGGATAATCTGCTCGTACGTTCATCTCGGCGAAATATATTCGCCGCTACCTGCGATCCAATCCTAACGTAGCGGGGCATATTTTGCTCCGCGAGATTGCAATGACCGGATAATCTGCACGTACGTTCGGGTCCGGTGAAATATATTCGCCGTTACTTGCGATCCAATCCTAACATAGCGGGGCATATTTTGCTCCGCTGGATTGTAGTGATGGGATTATCTGCACGTACGTTCGGGTACGGCGAAATATATTCGCCGCTACATGCAATGCCATCCTAACGTAGCGGGGCATATTTTGCTCCGCGAGATTGCAATGACCGGATAATCTGCACGTACGTTCGGGTCCGGTGAAATATATTCGCCGCTACTTGCGATCCAATCCTAACATAGCGGGGCATATTTTGCTCCGCTGGATTGTAGTGATGGGATAATCTGCTCGTGCGTTCGGGTACGGCGAAATATATTCGCCGCTACATGCAATGCCATCCTAACGTAGCGGGGCATATTTTGCTCCGCTGGATTGTAGTGATGGGATTATCTGCACATACGTTCGGGTCCGGCGAAATATATTCGCCGCTACATGCAATGCCATCCTAACGTAGCGGGGCATATTTTGCTCCGCGAGATTGCAATGGGAATGATTACTTTTACATTTGTTGTCAAGCGAGTCATGAGAAGGATCTACAAAACATATGCTGCTTACTTTATTACTACCAACCCAAAAGAAAGGTTTCCATACTTTGATAGTGATGTGTTGACTAAAGTGCTGTTGGATGTCCTTGCTGAAAGTGAAATCAAGAAAGACTTTTATACGATAGGATATAAAGTAAATCCTGATCATATTCATTTACTTATCCAGGTCAGAAATAAATTCAACATATCAGATGTAATGCACAACATCAAACGCATCTCTTCGATACGGCTTAACCAAGTCCTCTGTTATGACCTCCAAGAACACACTTATCAAAACTTAAGATGGACGAATGACATGGAACATCAAAGACAGGCCTTTATTGACGAAGTTGGAAATGACCGATATGAACTTCCACTATTCAAGTGGGAAAGGGATTTTCATGACAGGATCATCTCAAGTGCTAGTCAAATGAAAAGGACAATTCAGTATCTAAAAAATCAATCCAACAAACACAATCTCGATCGAGATACGTGGCTCTGCATCAACTCCGTACCACGAGATATAATCTATTAAGCTCTTCCGATTCACCAATTCATTTTCCATCTCGACGAAATATATTCACCGCTACTTACGATCCAATCCTAACGTAGCGGGGCATATTTTGCTCCGCGAGTTTGTAGTGACGGGATAATCTGCTAGTGCGTTCGGGTCCGGCGAAATATATTCGCCGCTACCTGCAATCCAATCCTAACATAGCGGGGCATATTTTGCTCCGCTGGATTGAAGTGATGGGATTATCTGCACATACGTTCGGGTACGGTGAAATATATTCGCCGCTACTTGCGATCCAATCCTAACCTAGCGGGGCATATTTTGCTCCGCGAGATTGCAATGACCGGATAATCTGCACGTACGTTCGGGTCCGGTGAAATATATTCGCCGCTACTTACGATCCAATCCTAACGTAGCGGGGCATATTTTGCTCCGCTGGATTGTAGTGATGGGATTATCTGCTCGTACGTTCATCTCGGCGAAATATATTCGCCGCTACCTGCGATCCAATCCTAACGTAGCGGGGCATATTTTGCTCCGCGAGATTGCAATGACCGGATAATCTGCACGTACGTTCGGGTCCGGTGAAATATATTCGCCGCTACTTACGATCCAATCCTAACGTAGCGGGGCATATTTTGCTCCGCGAGTTTGTAGTGACGGGTTAATCTGCTAGTGCGTTCGGGTCCGGCGAAATATATTCGCCGCTACATGCAATGCCATCCTAACGTAGCGGGGCATATTTTGCTCCGCGAGATTGTAGTTATAAATTCTCTGCTCGTACGTTCGGGTACGGCGAAATATATTCACCGCTACTTACGATCCAATCCTAACGTAGCGGGGCATATTTTGCTCCGCGGATACTATACCGATCCCAAGGAGGGTGAAAAAAGGGCCAAACAACGAGCGTGTTCGACCCTAGAAAAATAGTTTGAAGGGATAAGTTACAAAATAATTCAGTTCAATGAGTGGCTGCTTAGAATTGGTACCCGAGAGATAACCGCCAGGTACGATGAATCTCAGGCACACCTGAGCCGCCTACTTCGTAGTTGAGATAAGACTTAAAAGCCCTTATATGAGATAGATCGAGCACTAAATGCGGACTCACTTGATATCGAATGCCAATATCTAAGGTCATATTGAACCTGCGCAAAAGATCGCTAATCTCACTGTAGTTAACCGCCCCCTGCGCATCCAGCGCCGAAAACTCTGCCTGGCGTAATCCTGACTTATTACTAATGAGTTGCACCATGCTGAGACCTAGATGCGGTGACCATCTGCTCTGAGGAAAGATCATTACATGAAGTGGTACCCGCAGATAGGACAGTATTCGGGTTCTAGCCCATCTCACTTGGCTCACGCCGACTGATACACCGAAGGAATCCAATGCTGGCATTTCTGGCTCCAGGGTATTCACTCTCAGACTCTGATCGTCCAAGGTACCGGAGTTTTCTACCCAGGAAAAATCTTCGTTGTCCACGACCTGCCAGAAGTATGCACCAGTACTGATTGCTACTTTGTTTGACATGTGAAACTGCAGGCCAGCTCCTGCATCCCAGCTAAATTTAGTGGCACCATTGTCCATCAATCCCGCAGCTTGGAGGCCGAAGTGCCATTGGCCAGTGCTCTCGGCCTCTACCGGTGCCATCGTGGGCTCATAGGTCACCGTACGTATGGCTACAGGATGCCTCGCGAGCGATAGATCCTTGGTCCTAATAAATGGGTGGTACTCAGTTATGCTAGCTGCTGGGTCAACAATCCCCTTGTTCTGCCTGAGCATTGCAGCTGACTGGTCCACTCCACTGGTTGTTCCTTCAGGTTCGACTGTTCCAACTTGATCTTGCCCCCCACCTACCGGAGACTCAGGTATAGCTTTATTGCGATCTATATCTACCATCTGATCGTCGACGGCGGGAATCTGCTTTTCCGGTCTCGGGACCTTCGCTGCTAAATCTTCGGGTAAAATAGCTCTATCCTTTAAGGGAGTTTGAGGTTTTGCAGTGGCAGCATCCTCCGAATCGCTCGGTGCCTCTTTTTCAACAGGTAGTCCTTCATCTCGTTTCCCATCCAGGGGGGCTGTGTCATGCTCTGGAGGGGCGCTGGGATCGACTTCCACTGATTTGGGAGCATTGGTCGTAGTAACCTGGTCAAGATCATTTCGATCCATCATGCCCTGTGAAAAGATCACTGAGGCAGCAAGCACAACCAGCGCAGCTCCCGACAAAATCCACCAAAAAAAGGGACGCCTTTTAGTAGGCATTTCCCGGTCGAGCAGCACCTGCATCCGGCTCCACCCAACATCTTCGATGTCGTGTCCTAAGTGATCAATTTCTTCCTTCGACATATCCCTTGCTTTGTACTTTTAATAAATGCTGCAATTTTTTTCTGGCATTGGACAAATGCCATTTTGATGTATTTTCGCTCATAGTCAATTTCTCACCAATTTCCCGGTGGTTAAATCCTTCGATGGCATATAGTCGAAAAACCTTCCCGGAGGTCTCAGGTAGTTTTTCTATTAATCGCATTAAATCTTCCAGATAAAGACCGGGGATCACTTCTGGATTAGCCTCTGCCTCCCGGTCTTCAAAGACCATAAACTGAATGTATTTTGAATTCTTTCTAAAATAATCTGAGAGTGCGCGATAGACGATTCTTCTGATCCAACCCTCCAGCGAACCCTTAAACGCAAAAGAACCTATATGTTTAAATACTTTTAAAAACCCGTCATTACATATTGTGATGGCCACCTCGTCATCTTTGGTGTACCTGCGACACATGGCTATCATGACGTGAAAATACCTCCTGTACAAAGCCTCTTGGTACAGCCTTTTGTTTCCGGCACAGCCTCTCACTAGTTCTTCTTCTGAATATGTTTTCTTCAGGGGCATTGATTCTAACTGATCAACTCAAAGGGTACTTCCGGAAATGTCTGAATGGATACGAAAAATAGACATCTTTGATTTAGACAAGGCTCGATAAAAGAACCTAGCCGAAGCTAAGTGACTGAGGAGCAAAGCAGTATGAATCGAAGAGATCATTTTAGAAAATCTATGATTTATTGATCGAACCATGAACGATGTTTTCGAAGGTACCCTAAAGTTCTTTCCATCTAAATTATCGATAATTATGGCTTCATGGATCATTAGTTTTATGGTATCGGTCACAGAATCATCAAGATCACTCAAATCAACAAGGCAAGCCTTACATTGAGACGTCGATAGAGCAAATCCACTTCCGAACGTTCACTGTTGCTACGGTAAGTGAAGGCCGCTTTCTGAAATTTGACTCCGATGTCCAAGGTAAGATTGGCACCTCCTCTGCCACTGAGACGCCAGCCTATTGCAGGATTCATCATCCATCCTCCCTGCACCCCAGTGATGCCTACTTTCTCCTGTTTAATACCGATGCCGTAACCCCCACGGATACAATAGTAAGGTGTGATATTTCTCTCTAGAAAATATCCCCTGACCTCTGCAAAAATGGGTGCGATCAACTCCTCACCTCTTGGATAATAGAAGTCAACACCAGATCCAATACCGAAGCCAACCAACCTATTCCGCTGATAGCCAAAAACAGCCGACAATGCTATACCTGTCAATCCACCATTCTCTCTGGATACAGTATTGATCAGCAAGCCAGCGGATGCTGTATGATAGAAACCACGGTCCTTAAACTCATATTCTCTGGTCATTCTTTTGGCCACGTGCTGTGGTGAATCCTCATAAACAAATGCCCGAACGAGTCGGTGGGGAATGCGCGTAGTATCACCATCAGTCGAGCGCAGCAAATAGTAATTTCCCGGACTTGCCCCAACTAATACGCCCTTGAGAGTAATTCCGCGTTTCAGTTCTACTTTGATGATCTCGGGATCATTAGCAGACTGGTTTTGTCCCAGCAGACTAGAGAAGGCCAGGCACATCAAAATACAAATCGATATCCACTGTTTCATGCTTGATTTTTTTTAGGATGCTTCTGCAACTGGCAGCGTACTCAACAACTTCAAATCCTTGGGATTGCTGGCATCGTATTGGTAGAGCCCATTCCTGCCGATGACCAGCAGTTGCTCGCTAGGAAGTGCGATGACATCGGTCGCTTGGATGCTTGTATTAAAACTGACTTCTCTAACTTTTTCTCTGTCGCTGACATCCATTACCTTCAATCCGTAGTCGCCTTCGCAGATGTATAAGTAATCGCCCTGCAGCGCCAGTCCATGTGGATTTTTCATGGCGTACGAATCTAGCAGGTAAGGATTGGCCACATCGTCAATATCGATGACATCTAGCTGATTGGCAAATCCTTCACAGGCTGTTCCATCTCGAAGTGTCACATATGCTGTGTTCTCATCTGCTACCACTGGATCGCACGCACGTGCATGTTCAAAAGTGGAGAAAAGAGATGGTGCTTCGGGTATCGAGACATCGTAGACAAACATGCCGGAGTTCGATCCAATGAATAGGCGATCCTGAAAGGGAAAGATGGTTTCAATACCCCAACCCAGGTTTAGGGTGGCTGATCCTACAGGTCTACTGGCGTCACTGAGGCTAAAGACTTTGAGATTGTGATCTGAGACAATGTAAAGATGCTTATGTGCAATCGTAAAACGTGCGGTAGATCCACCGGTGCCAGCTCCTCCATTTTGCTCTCGTACAGCCACATCAGAAGCGAGAGCATCCGTTGAAAGTAAGAAGAAACCCCCTCGCCCTCCTTCTTCAAACCATCGTGCACTGTTGAAATTTGGATCTGAACAATCCAATGTTTGGGTCTGATCGGTCTGTCGATGATATACTAAAAATCCCCTACCTGGATGTTCATAGATTTCTTGAAAGACATCAGGGATCCTCCATTTCTGCACAGGGTGTTGTACATCTGATATATCAATGGTCAGCAGTGCATTGAATTTGTTGGCTTGCAATTGGTCAGATTGCACGGCAAAGTGCTCGTTACCCTCAATATTGATGAAGGACAGTGGTTGTGGATTAGAGGGATCTCGATTGTCAATCACATGAATACCTTCACGAAATTCATTGATCAGGATATAGTGCTTGTAAAAGTAAATGATGCCGGGATGCTCCAACGCTCTTGGCGATTCGACAGAGATAGGAGCGTTCAGCTGGGATTTTGTCTTATAGACTGGCTCAAAACGAACGAAGGTTCGTGTTTCGGTGCATTCATCCTGGAGACAGCTGGTCAAACCGAATGTCATCAGGGTCAGAATGCCCACATAAAGAAATGTTCTGGTGTTCATCTTCTTTGGATTTTATACCATGGTAGACAGTCAGAATTGGATCAACAGTTGGGTCAAGTACGAAGATTCTAGTGAGTTTCCCAAATAACTGCTACACTCGACTTTGGAGTCAGTCTTTTGACTCAAAGTCAAATAATTGAACCAAAACTGGTTTTTATGTCAAAGTAATCATAACTTTATCTCACAGGACTAAGTCATTTTGGTCCATTATCCCACTTTAACACAAAGTCAATATTATGGAAGTATCTACTGTCCAGAAGCTGATACGAGGCGGTGCCTTTCTCATCCAACGCACGGCTCCACAGGATGTCTATACACCTGAAGACATCAATGAAGAGCAGGCAATGATCCGGGACATGACGCGAGAATTTGTCAACAATGAGGTACGAAAGCGTGGACACCTCCTAGAAGAGCAGGTGTCCCTGATGAAAAAGGCAGGTGAACTGGGTCTCCTGGGAGCTCACATACCAGAGGTCTATGGTGGCATGGGACTAGATACCAATACGGGTACTTTCATTTATGAGGAAGTTGGTAGAAGTTGCGGTTCTTTTAATACAAGCTTTGCTGCGCACACTGGCATTGGCATGCTCCCCATTTTGTATTTCGGTACGGAGGAACAGAAACAAACTTACCTTCCAAAATTAGCCAGTGGAGAATGGTTGGCTGCCTACTGCTTGACAGAGCCAGGTTCTGGATCAGATGCGTTGGCAGCGAAAACCCGTGCTGATCTCTCCGAAGATGGTCTACACTATGTGCTGAATGGCCAGAAAATGTGGATATCAAATGCAGGTTTCGCAGATGTTTTCATAGTATTTGCTCAGATTGGAGGAAGCGAGTTCACCGGATTTATCGTCGAAGCAGATACACCTGGCATAACGCTTGGTGAGGAGGAGAAAAAAATGGGCATCAAAGGTTCTTCTACCAGGCAGGTCTTTTTTGAAAATACCGAAGTTCCTGTCTCAAGCATTTTAGGAGACATCGGTCGTGGCCACTTAATCGCTTTTAATGCCCTCAATATAGGCCGTTTTAAACTCGGTAATATGGCCATGGGAGGTTGCAAGAATGCGTCTACCACGAGTATTCGATATGCCAACGAGAGAGTACAGTTTAAGCAGCCTATTGCCAGTTTTGGTGCGATTCAATACAAACTTGCCCAGCAGGCCATCCAGGTATATGCCCTTGAGAGTGCAGTATATCGAGTGTCTGATTTGTTGCAAAAGCAAAAAGCCGCTTTGATGGAGGACGGAGAATCTCTTGAGCAAGCATTGCTAAAATCTGCAGAAGAATATGCTATCGAGTGTGCTTGCATCAAAATTGCTGGTTCTGAATTTCTGGACTATGTCGTAGATGAAACCGTGCAAATACATGGAGGCTACGGGTTTTCAGAGGAATATCCGGCTGCTGAAGGTTATCGGGATTCACGCATCAACCGGATCTATGAGGGCACCAATGAAATCAATCGAATGTTGATGGTCAACATGCTTCTCAAACGCGCGAAGAAAGGCACCATCGATATGGTAGGACCCGCCTGGGAAGTCCAGAAAGCTTTGACAAAAATGCCAAGTCTGGACCAACCATCGGGCAAATATGGACACGAAGAGCGGGCGGTGCATCATTTTAAGCAGCTCACTCTCATGGTCATTGGTGCAGCCGCAAAAATGCAAATCGATGAAAAATTGGACTTGACGAATGAACAAGAAATTCTGATGAATGGAGCAGATCTGCTCACCGAGGTTTTTATGGCTGAATCACTCCTGCTGCGCATGATGAAAGAGGATGGAAGACCTCGCAAGGCTCCGGATGCGGTCTACGAAGCGTTGCTAAAAACATACTTTTACGATGCAAATGCACGGATGATAAAAATAGCCTCAGATGCATTGGTTTCGTTTGCCTCGGGAGACCTTCTCAAGACTTTCTTACTCGGTGTAAAGCGCTTCACCAACTATCCACCCGTCAACATTAAGGAAAGTCGAAGAACCATCGCAGCTTTCCTGATTGAGAAAAATGAATATGCACTGTCTTGAATGACCTTCCCAGTAGTCTATTACCTAGCATGATCTGAAGCTGCAATTGCCCCCCTTGTCATTTCCGCATGTGAGCCATCGCACCTACTGCGCCAAAACCATGCAGCGGATCACGCTTGGGTATGTGACCAATCATCATATTCAAAAGGCTGGGCTCATGCATCGAGACTTAGCTAAGACATTTCATTAGATACGCTATCTTTGCAGCCGTTTAAAAACACGGTATCCATTGAGCATCAAACCTGAGATAGCAAAGCGTAGGACTTTTGGGATCGTTAGCCACCCCGATGCGGGTAAGACCACTCTGACTGAAAAACTACTTCTTTTCGGTGGTGCAATCCAGGAAGCCGGAGCCGTAAAAAGCAATAAGATCAAGCGACATGCTACTTCAGATTTCATGGAGATAGAACGTCAAAGGGGCATCTCAGTAGCTACGTCCGTCATGGCTTTTGAATATAGCGGTCTCAAAATCAACATATTAGATACACCCGGCCACAAAGACTTTGCGGAGGACACCTTTCGAACCCTCACCGCGGTGGATAGCGCCATCGTGGTCATTGATGTGGCAAAAGGTGTGGAAGCGCAAACTGAGAAGCTGGTAGAAGTATGCCGGATGCGCAACACACCTATGATCGTTTTTGTCAACAAGCTCGACCGCGAAGGCAAAGATGGTTTCGACCTATTAGATGAGATAGAAGAGAAGCTTGGTCTGAATGCTTGTCCATTGAGCTGGCCGGTGGGGATGGGCCAAAGGTTTCAGGGAGTGTACAATCTCTACGAAAAAAAGCTCAACCTTTTCAGACCGCACAGCAAACAGCATGAAGATGAAATCATCGAAATCGATGATACCGATAGCGACATTCTCGATCAGCACATCGGAGCGCCAGCTGCCCGAGAACTAAGGGATGACCTCGAAGTTGTCACCACGGTCTATCCTGAGTTTTCACGAGAAAAATATCTCACAGGAACACTCTCTCCCGTATTTTTTGGGAGTGCCATTAATAACTTCGGCGTGAAGGAGTTATTAGATTGTTTTATACAAATCGCTCCCACTCCCACACCTAGAGCAACGGAAGAAAGGTTGGTCGAGCCCGATGAAAATGACTTCACGGGTTTTGTTTTCAAAATTCATGCAAATATGGATCCGCGCCATCGCGACCGGATCGCCTTCTTGCGCATTTGCTCTGGAAAATTTGAGCGCAACACCAACTATCTGCACGTACGCAAGGGCAAGACCATGAAATTTTCCAATCCCACGGCTTTTATGGCGGCCAAGAAGTCGATCGTAGATGTGGCTTACCCAGGTGACATTGTCGGTCTATATGATCCTGGCAATTTCAAGATTGGTGATGCCTTGACTGAAGGAGAAAACCTGCATTTTAAGGGCATTCCCAGTTTTTCTCCCGAGCAATTTAGGTACATCAATAACGCCAATCCGCTCAAATCCAAGCAGCTGGATAAGGGACTCCGACAACTGGTAGAGGAAGGTGTTGCGCAATTATTTACGAAGGAAGACAATAGCCGAAAAATACTGGGGACCGTAGGTGCCCTTCAGTTTGAGGTCATTCAGTATAGGCTTGAGCACGAGTACGGAGCATCATGTGCCTATGAACCCCTAAATCTACACAAGGCCTGTTGGATAACAGCTGAAGAAAAGGATGAAATCGCTAGAATAGTGAGTGAGCGAAAAAGAGATATTGCCCGCGATAAAGACGGTCACTATGTTTTTCTGGCTGAGTCTGCATGGTCTCTAAAAATGGCACAGGAAAACTACCCCAAAGTAGTTTTTCACTTCACCTCCGAATTTTAAAAAATCAAGGTAGAGCAATATTTAGCATTATGGATTTTAAGCAAATTGTATCACACGCGAAGGAGTACGGTTTTATTTATCAGTCCAGTGAGATTTACGACACGCTGGCCGCAGTATATGATTATGGCCCAAATGGTGTGGAACTAAAAAACAACATCAAGGAATTCTGGTGGCGATCCATGGTACAACGTCATGCAAATATTGTAGGACTTGACGCAGCCATTTTCATGCATCCGAAAACATGGAAAGCGAGTGGACATGTGGATGCATTTAATGACCCTCTGATCGACAACAAAGATAGTAAGAAGCGATATCGAGCAGATGTGCTGATCGAAGATTACATGGACAAACTTGAGGGCAAGGCAAACAAAGAAATCAGCAAGGCGGCTAAGAGGTTTGGGGCAGATTTTGACCGTGCCCAATTTGTGAGTACTCATCCACGGGTAGTCCGATATCTGGAGGAAAAAGCAACTCTTGCCAAGCGCCTGGCGCAAGCTATGAAAACCGGTGATCTCGCAGATATGAAGTTGATGATCGAGGAGCTGAAAATCGCCTGCCCGGAAAGTGGAAGTAGATCATGGACCGAAGTGCGACAATTTAATTTGATGTTTTCTACACAACTGGGGAATATCGCTGGAGAAGAAGGTAAATTATATCTAAGGCCCGAAACAGCTCAAGGTATCTTTGTCAATTTTCTAAATGTGTTGAAAACTAGCAGACAAAAAATCCCATTTGGCATAGCCCAAATTGGGAAGGCTTTTCGAAATGAAATTGTCGCTCGTCAATTTATTTTCCGCATGCGCGAATTTGAGCAAATGGAAATGCAATATTTTGTGCGTCCTGGGGAAGAAATGCGATGGTATGATTTCTGGAAAGAAGAACGAATAAAGTGGCACAGGGCAGCTGGTTCACCCATAGAAAAGCTAAGATTTCACGACCACGATAATCTGGCTCACTACGCGAATGCTGCCGTGGATATTCAATTCGAATTCCCCTTTGGATTCAAAGAACTCGAGGGCATCCACAGCCGCACAGATTTTGATCTGAGCAGTCATCAAGATCTATCCGGCAAGAAAATGCAATACTTTGATCCAGGTTTAGAAAAAAACTATGTACCTTTTGTAATCGAGACCTCCATAGGATGTGATCGGATGTTCTTAGCCATCATCAGTCATGCCTTGCAAGAAGAATCCGTACCGGATGCCAAGGGAAATGAATCTACTCGCATTGTCATGAAACTCAATCCTGCTCTAGCACCCATAAAATGTGCTGTTCTGCCACTGGTGAAGAATAAAGCAGAACTCACGGCAAAGGCTCAGAAGGTTTTTGATGATATAAAATTTGTCACGCAGTGTCAATATGATGAGAAGGATGCCATTGGCCGTCGATACAGGCGTCAAGATGCCATTGGCACACCTTATTGTGTGACCATCGATTTTGAGACACTTGAGGACGACACTGTCACACTTAGAGACCGAGACACACTCGTGCAGGAACGATTACCCATTTCAGAGCTCAAAGCAAAAATCAAGGATAAGACTGATTTAGCAAGTCTGCTACTCCAAATAGGCTAAGATCTCATTGGAGATCTCCGATATTGCTAAACCCACAGTAAAAGTTGCTAATGGCTGCATGATAGGGCTATGTAAATAGCGCTGTCACCGGTATCCCCATTGCCCTAAGTTTTCGCTACTTTTGCCGCCATAAAACTACAACATGACCAATCAAGAATTGCCTGGAGATCCCACTTTGCCTTCTACACAAGAAGAACTCATGAAACTCATGGAGCGTGGTGCCTCGGCTGAACACAAATACAGCGTAGAAGACTTTTTTCGCAATCCAGAAAAAACTGATTTTCAGTTGTCACCTGATGGTGCCTATTTTTCTTTTACGGCACCATACGAGCGACGAAAAAACGTTTTTGTCCAGAAAATCGGTGAAAAAGAGGCAACCAGACTTACTTCAGAAATAGATCGTGATATCGGGGGCTATGGGTGGGCCAACCATCGGAGGATACTGTACATCAAGGATGCCGCTGGTGACGAGAATTACCAGCTATATGCCGTCGATGTCGATGGAGACAATCCGAGGGAGCTGACGCCATTTGAAGGTGTACGCATTCAAATGATAGATATGCTCGAAGACATTGATGACGAGATCATCATCGGTATGAATAAAAATAATCCACAACTTTTTGAGCCCTATCGTTTGAACGTCAACACAGGAATGCTTACCCAGCTTGCCGAAAATACCGATGTCATGGAACCCATTGATTCTTGGATGACGGATCATGAGGGAAAACTGCGCATTGCCACCAAGGTGAAAAATGGAACGGAGAGTGTCCTTATGTACCGCGACAGTGAGGAAGAGACCTTCCGCGAAATTTTACAGACCGATTTTACAGAATCCATGTCGCCGCTGTTCTTTGATTTCAAGAGCAAACAGATTGTCTACGCGGCCTCCAACCTCGGACGTGACAAGACGGAAATCGTTCAATTTGACATGCGTTTAGGTGAGGAAATCGGTGAGACCATCTTTAGTCATCCAGATGTAGATGTCGCTTCACTCCACTACTCGAAAAAGCGTAAAGTCCTGACCACGATCACCTATACTACCGACCGAATGCAGCGAAAGTTCTTAGATGAGCAGACAAAAAATACTTTCGAAAAATTGGCCAAGAAGCTTCCAGGCTACGAATTTGGAATTTCCAGCAAAAGTAAGGCTGAGGATAAATTGATCATTCGCACCTTTACGGACCGATCGCTTGGATCCTACTACTATTACGACACCTCCAATGATGAGCTCACAAAAATTGCCGACATAAGTCCATGGTTAAAAGAGCAGGATTTGGCCCAGATGAAACCGGTACAATATAAGAGTAGAGATGGGCTGACCATACATGGATATTTGACATTGCCTCCAAATCGTGAAAACCACTTGCCAATCATCATCAATCCACATGGCGGACCTTGGGTACGAGATGTGTGGGGGTACAATCCAGAGGTACAGTTGTTTGCAAGCAGAGGATATGGCGTTTTGCAAATGAACTATCGCAGCAGTACAGGTTATGGCAAAGCCTTCTTCAAGGCCGGTTTTAAGGAGTGGGGAAGAAAAATGCAGGATGATATCACCGATGGAGTCCGATGGCTGATAGACCAAGGCATTGCCGATCCCAACAGGGTGATTATCTATGGAGGTAGTTACGGTGGTTACGCCGCTCTGGCCGGAGTGACATTTACGCCCGATCTCTATTGCTGTGGTATTGACTATGTGGGGGTCTCCAACTTATTCACATTCATGAAGACCATACCCCCGTATTGGAAGCCTTACCTGGATATGATGTATGCTATGGTTGGCCATCCAGAAGAAGACGTAGAGGCCATGCGTGCTGCTTCACCAGTATTTCATGTCGAGCGAATTAAGGCACCCCTCTTTGTGATTCAAGGTGCTAATGATCCTCGAGTCAATATTGACGAATCAGATCAAATTGTACGGTCGCTGCGAGCTAGAAGTATCGATGTACCCTATATGGTCAAGTATAATGAGGGTCATGGGTTTCACAATGAAGAAAATCGGTTTGAGGTCTACAAAGCTGCGCTGGGCTTCATAGCAAGATATGTCGATAAATAGCTAATCCAGTACTCCATTTGCAGGACAAATGGTCTGTGGAGCGTGTGCCTACCCCATTATCTTTCTTGACCTCTGCACAGACTTTACACTATACCCTGAAAAATGACGATATTTCGGATCTACATACCTTACCTATGAGTCCAGTTAAGAAAGACATGCTGGCCGATCTTGGCAGCAGACAGACGGCCGACAGTATCCATGAAGCTTGGGCGGCTTATGACAATGAGCGCAAGATCGTTGCGGTACAGGATGTCAGTGCCCAGGTATCCACCAATCATGTCTACAGAGTATCGCTGGACAATCGAGAGGTCATTTTTGCGAAATTATCGCATTATGGTCGCTATCAGGATTTTATCGAAGATCACACGATCATCAACACGGTATCCAACAATTTGCCGTATCGATTCGAGAATTTCTTATCCAGAGCTCTTATGCAGGGTAAAGAAATCTATACACATCTACACACTTCGGGAGGCCGTGCCACCTGGGTTATTTTTTATCGACCGGTCGGTGTGCGAAAAAAACTTCCTCGTCGACTCACCATCGAGCAAATCGAGAAAATGGGGAAGGAATTTGCTGCTTTCCATAAGACTTGTTTTCAAATTCGCAATACACTAGATCCCTACTCCAAGTCGATGACAAGTGATATTGGCGAACTATTTGTTTACCTGCATACATCACAGGGAAAAAAGGAATTCGGTGATGGATTTTATGTCATAAATCGTCACGCCGAAATATTTATCGAACGTGTCAGTAGTGAATCTGTGAAAGCCCTGCCAAGAATTCCAATATTTCTAGATTGGAATATTGGCAATTTTTCCGTTACTCCATCACTGCGATTGTATTCGCGCTGGGATTATGATTGGTTTAGAATAGCACCGCGCATCCTAGATTTCTATTTCTTTAGTAGGGTCGTATCAGATGTAGGTGACAAAACCTATTTCCATTATATTATTGACCCCTTGATGGAAGATCGATTTATTATTTTTCTGCAAGCCTATCATCGTGTCTACCCGCTCACCGAGCTTGAGGTTCGGCTGTTTAAGGAAGCCTACAGGTTCTTTATTTTAAACTATGTGATAAAAGATGGTAAGTATTTTTTCAAAGATACCTTTGCCACCAGATTGCAGAAGGAGGCCTTGGAAGAATACTTGCCAAACATCGACCGGTATCAGCCAGCTAAAATATTAGAAGCCCTAAACATCTAACTATGCGCACGAAATCATTTAACAGTGTGGTAAAAAGATTCAAAGCCATCCTGCTGGATTCTTATGGGGTATTAAAAAACCACCATGGGGTGATCATGGGTGCTGCCGTCACCATAGACAAGTTAAGGGCTGATGGTAAATTGATCCGAATTTTGACCAATGATGCTTCCAAAAGCTCTGCCAAACATGTGCAGTCTTTCAAGAGATTAGGATTGAAAGACATTGCAGAAGATGAAATCATCACTTCGGGCATGATGGCAAAAAACTTCTTACTATCGAAGAAGACTAAGGGGCTTATAGCCTACCTGGGCACCGTCGATGCCGCTCAAGACATCCTGGATGCAGGTCTACAGACCATCCCAATCAGCAAGGTCAATGACAAAAATATGGACTCAATAGGTGCATTGGTATAC
This sequence comes from Saprospiraceae bacterium, assembly GCA_965223025.1. GTDB lineage: Bacteria > Bacteroidota > Bacteroidia > Chitinophagales > Saprospiraceae > JABDMH01. The sequence goes on along the minus strand of CBDCVP010000023.1, from coordinate 494,602 downwards.
CTCGATGATGAGGGTTTTGACTGGAACAAAGACATCAATAAATCCCTCAATTTGTTGCGTCACCAAAACATCCCTGCAATAGTGGCCAACTCAGATCAAATATATCCAGTGTCACGAAGTGAAGTGTCGATAGCAACTGGAGGTATCGCCAAACTAGTGGAAACAACCCTTGGTCGTAGATTTATACATTTTGGCAAACCGGATTCACAAATGTTTATGCATGCTTTTGTCGACCTCACCGAACAACAGGCCATTAAGAAGTCTGACATCCTGATGGTAGGTGACACCTTGCATACAGACATTTTGGGAGGCAATAAATTTGGTGTAAAAACCGCCCTGGTATTATCTGGAAACACTAGGAGCGACAAAGCTTATGGGCAGATCAGAGCCTCAGGTATCATACCAGATTATATCTGTGAGTCCATCGCTACTTGATCCACTAAGGCACCCCGGAAACTCATCGATGGGCTCAGCAAAAATCTATAGAAGTAATCATGTGATCATATCCGAATCATGCTTTGACAGTCCTAATCACTTTGCTGAGGAGAGGCTCCCTTGTACTGCCTTGTCCAAATCGAAAATCAATCGCTTTGAGTATCATTCAAAGGTTCCTGAAGCACCCTTAATCTAAAAATCAGTTCAGATCCCTGCCGATCCGGTTCTGAAATGACGCAAGGTTCCAGCCTTTCAATGTCAAAATGCTCTGAAAAAAGTGCTCTATATTGCTCTTCATCACCACCAAAGGGAGGTCGGTCACTAAACAGAGGTTTATTAAATAGTACCCCGGTCAAGACACCATCCTTCGATAGCAGACTCTGCATTTTCTTTACATATTGAGGTCGGTACTCCGGCTGCAAAGCACAAAAGAATGTCTGTTCGAAAATCAGGTCGAAGCGACCCTTAAGATCAAAGAAATCACGGCACAGCAATTGATCTTTAGGGAAATATTTATACTTATTAATAAAACTCTCTAGCGGAGCGCTTGCCCAATCCAGCATAAAAGTGTGGACAAAACCCTGATTGTATAAATAGGCTACTTCATAACCATTTCCAGCACCGGGCACTAGGATTCTTAGGTCTTTGTCGTCCACTTGATCAATCAACCATTTTAGTGGTCGGGATAAATGGCCAAGATCCCAACCAGTTTGACCCTCCATCCATTGTTGTTGCCAATAACTCGCGTCCATCGTATACCCTAATTTTGCAAAATCTGATACGAATTCATTCTACCAAGAATTCAGCCATACATTGGTCTGGCAACATACCATAAATTAATATCTCAAGAATTATTCGATGGCACTTGGTTCTTTACAAGCCGCAAGAAAAGTCACGACATCAATAAGTTCTTCCTTGGTCATGGCCGCAGTAAGATCCGGCATCAACGAATAGTTTCAGCGCTTCAGTGCCTCAACCTCATGTCTAGGAAAAACACGGTCCAAGTTTCCTATTAACTTTACATGTACTTCCTCTGAGGTGTTACTATTGAGTAGAACGACCATTCGTTCTTGATTCGTCAATGAGAGTTCGTAGGTCTCATATCCATAACTTATGCCCGTGTTGGGGTATAAAATGGATCGATACAGTCCTTCCTTATCCATTTTCGAGCCGATCAGGGATAGATCCGGACCGAAGGCAGTGCCCTGATTGTTTACTTGGTGGCAGGCACTACAAAACTCCCAATATGTCTGCTCTCCATGCGCAGCATTGCCCGATGTGGCCACTAGAACTCGAATCGGAGGAAGAGGTTCATGGTGTTTTCCACCGGGTCGATCTAAATATTTGGCAGCCTCCTCATGGATCTTTGTCCGGTACACACTAAAAAGCACAGATGCTGCGTCGGAGGATAGGTCAGCTGGAAAATCTGGCTGCATCACTGCATCAAGCAGCATATCCTCTCCCGACCACGAACTTCCCAACACATCCACCACACGTTTTCTCAATGACAGGCTCAGACTGGTATCTGGCAATATCTCTTGCAGAAGCTCATGAACAGCTCCGGTGGGAGAACCCATCAGGGCATAGACCATGGCCTCGCTTTCGCGATCATCGCGAAAAATCTAAGCACGGATCATGTCTAAACCACCCCAATCTGCATGAGCAGAGAGTACCCTTAGGGCTCCAAATGCAGCTGGATTTTCAAATGCATGGGAACCGAGCTCAAGTAGGGCCTCTTTGTACTTTGACAGATCGTATTTCTCGACTAGGTCCACAAATTGCCAGGTGCCTTGCAGTTCACTCAGTGTTTCTCCTAATATACCAACCAGCTCTGGTGTCATGGCCATCTCATCGGCATCCAGCATTTGCAAGGCCATTGATCGAAGCAGTGACTGATCGGGATGTTCAAGATCCAAAATGGACATCAGATTCGCTTGCTTGCTGTCGTGTTGATGGAAATCAAAAGCACGAAAAAATTTCTCCTTGTGGTGGTCAGCTGACGAGGAATCCGCTATGATGGATACCAAATGTTTAGCAGCTGCCGGAGCTCTTGATCTCCAGACGATGTCCTGCTCAAGGGTAGAGAATGATCGATTTTTTCGTTGGGCCAGCCAAGCCTTGTATCTAGATTCCCAGCATAGATCGGCACCTATTCCTAGCGCTTCCAAGTACCACCGATCCCCCTGGTATCTCGAGGCCAATTTGCCCCAAATCCTATCTGCTTGCTCATCATCAGCAAACCGCAACGCTATGGCAAGTTCCCTTAATACTGCCATCGAGGAGTCATTGGTCATATGATCTGCCATTGCTACGATGTCCAGCTGTAACTGGCGTGCCAGACGAATACCGACGATCCTAATCTGTGGATCTGCATCCCGTAGAGCTTGATTTACGTAGGAGTCACCCCTTCCCTCGATCTGTCCCAGCAACCACAGAGCCCTTGACCTGTGACGTGCATCACCAGCAAGCTCGAATTCTTTTTTAAGTTCTTCTTCGGCTTGAATTCCGAGGTCATGCACCTCTTGCCAGGCTTGGTATCTGACGTCCTCATTAGGACTGTTGATCAAGTCGATACTAGTCTGCAAAGCATCTTGTCTAGGTGGATCTACACGATATGCATGGCCAGTAGGTGCCACGCGAAAGATCCGGCCCTTTCGATGGTCTCCAGCAGCTGCCCCACCGACAATGGGATCGTACCAATCTGCCACAAATAATGATCCATCGGGTGCTACCGATACATCCACCGGTCGAAACCATTGGTCGTGTGGATGTTTCAGGATATTGCTGATCTGCGAGCTAAACCCAGCACCATCGGGCTCCACCGGATAAGCACGAACTACATTTGGACCTGCATCTGCATGGATGACCTGCCCCTGAAGAAGTTCCGGCAAGAGTTTGCCTTCGTACACAGTTATTCCAGAAGGAGAACCAGCACCTGTGATCAGGAGGTTGGGTACTACCCCTGGATCATTCTGATGCCAATGTTTCAACGGAGTGGAGTCACTCATTCCGACACGGGCTTGTGACCAATGTAAGCCTGTGGGCTCGTCAAGATAACCGTAATTGCCAAACTCCAGAATATAGTTGATGCGTACAGACCGGTGGCCATCATCATCATTGTCTGACTGCCATAAGGAGCCAAAGGCATCAACCGCTACCTCATAATTATTGCGGAAGTTGTGGGCCAGTGTTTCCAAATTCTTCCCTTTGGCATCAAAGCGAAAGATCATACCTCCGTAGTACGGTTTACCATCGGACCTTACCGGGTGGCCAGCTTGATCAATCACAGGCGTCTGATCGGGATAGAGGATCTTATTGCCCGCATTACCATAATTAAAGTAAAACCGCCCATCGGGTCCAAACACCACCGCATGGGCAGAATGGTCACCTGGTCCACCCATTCCCGTAAAAAGTGTATCGATGTGCTCCGGTACATCGTCTTGGTCTTTATCCTCAAAAACTAAGAGATTGGGACTCCTGGTCACAAACACCAGATCACCAAAAACAGCAATCCCCAGTGCCAGATGAACATCTTCCCCCTCATAAAAGACCTTACGGAGATCCGCTTTCCCATCGCCAGATGTGTCTTCTAAGATGACAATTCGTCCCCCTATGGCATTGATCTCTTCATCGCTTAGGGCATAAGCTGGTGATTCACATACCCAGACGCGACCTGTCTCATCGATGGCCATATTGGTTGGATTGATCACCATGGGTTCGGCAGCAAATAATTCTACTACGAGACCTTCGGCCACAGACATTGCGTCTATGGCATGAGCAGGGCTTTGGCGCTCCTCAAGGCTCAAGGATTCATAGGTACGCTGGGGCCCCTCGTCCAAATGACCTGTCTCTGATCCGCAAGCCAAAAAAAGGCAGCTCAGTAAGACCACAAATAGTTTGGCAATCACATTCTTCGACAAGTCTGGTATGTGCTGAAAGTAAGAAAAAGATCCTTTTGCCCTTCCTGCGTGGAGGGCATCCGTACATGCCATCTGTTCTTTTGTGGCATTATTATGTTTATTTTTAACAGTAGGTATCGTTCTTCCATGCGTCATCAGACACGAAATATCTTGTACTTCTTCCTTGCCATGGTGTTGATGGGCTGTGAAGTCACAGACAAATCTGAATCTACCGGAGTGCTGCCGGAAGTGGTGGATTTTAACTTTCATGTCAAACCGATTCTATCTGATCGTTGTTTTGCCTGCCATGGTCCAGATGAAAATAAAATAGAAGCAGACCTAAGGCTTGACCTGCCTGAAAGTGCCCTAGGCAAGGCACTGGAAGATGGCAGGAAGGCTTTCGTCCCAGGTAGTCGTCGACGCAGTGTGGCCTTTCAAAATATCATCAGCGACGATCCTGAGACACAGATGCCACCACCCTCATCCAATTTAGCATTGAGTGCTCATGAGATCGCTTTGATCGGAAAATGGATTGATCAGGGTGCGGAGTATAAACCACATTGGTCGTTCACTAAACCAGTAAAATCTCCGGTGCCTACCTCCGGATCTGACTGGGCCATCAATGAGATAGACCATTTTGTCGGCCAGCAACTCGAAATCCAGGACATCTCTCCTGCTCCTGAAGCTCAACCAGAACAGCTGCTACGAAGGTTGTTTTTTGATCTGACGGGACTGCCTCCGTCGTTGTCTGATCTAGATCGGTGGTTGGATGACCAATGGGATAAAGACTACATTTCCTTGGTCGATAGCCTACTGGCACTTCCTGCATTTGGAGAAAGGATCGCCGCACATTGGCTCGATGTAGCCCGATTTGCTGATTCGGAAGGGTATCTCGATGACTTCCATCACACGTTCTGGCCCTACCGAGATTGGGTCATCCGGGCCTTTAATGAGAATCTTCCTTATCGCGATTTTATTCTATGGCAGATTGGTGGTGACCAAATCCCAAATGCCAGCAGAGAACAGAAGCTAGCCACAGCCTTCAACCGTCATCATAAACAGAATTCTGAAGGTGGCATCATCCCAGAAGAATTTAGGGTCGAATATGTGGCAGATCGCACCAATACAGTGGGCTCAGCATTTATGGCTCTTACGGTGGGGTGTGCCAGATGCCATGATCATAAATACGACCCATTCAGCCAGAAAAACTATTATGAACTATTTAGTTTTTTTAATTCCACCATCGAAAGGGGCGATGGCATATTCAGTCTCAATGCCATTGAGAATGGCCAGAGTGTTCCCAACGAATATTCGATGAATGCTGGTCCAGTCCTGGCCTTACCGAGTGAGGAGGTGGCAGCCATACATGATTTTCTGTTAAAGCAAATTGAAGAAAAAAACGCTTCGATTCATGAAATGGCCCTTGAAAATGATGCTTCTTTTGTAGCATGGAAGGACCAGCAACACGATGCTCAAGCTTTGGCAGATGCTGTTGAAAAATCCACTGTGACCCAACTCACTTTTGATGATATGGCCCATGGAAAATCCACTGACCGCGCACCGGGAGCTGGATCGGCCACTTACCATGGTGGCATATATCCAGTACCAGGAAAAAAGGGTCTGGCCATTCGAAGCAATGCAGAGGGCCAATTCGTAGCGGATGGTAGTAGGTCATCATTTGAAAGAAATGAACCATTCACCATTAGCTTTTGGATTCAGGTTCCGAAGCAGTATACCGAGGCTCATGTACTCTATAATGGCAATAATCGCATTCAAGGATATCGAGGTTGGGATATTATGCTCGACAGTAACAAAGTGCATTTTCGTCTTAACCATGCACACCCTTATCAGTCCATCGATATTTACACACCAGATAAAATACCAGTTAATGAGTGGGTACATTTTGTCTGGACATACGATGGATCCAGCGATGCTCTTGGCATGCGATTATATAAAAATGGCAACCGGCATCCATTTGCTGTCCAACGAAATTATCTATACCGTTCTACAAAACCCTATATGTATGATAAAGCCACCGTCTATATGCCCTACAAAGGATTGATCATCGGCAATCGTCATTACGATCAGGACTTTACCGGTGGCCTCCTCGACGAAATACGGATTCTCGATAAGCAATGCGAAGATGTTGTGGCACATTTTCTATTTGATCCCGCAGCAGGCAGGGAGAAATTTCTCTTGGCCCTAGATGACCACAAGTCGCTCGGCCATTTCTATGATCTTTTTATCGATCATACACTGGCTGCTGAACGGGCGGCACTACGTCGACTGCAATGGCAAGAAATCAGAACCATCGACACCGTTCAAGAGATTATGGTCATGGGTGATCTGGAAGATCGTCGTCCCACTTACATCTTAGACAGAGGCGTGTACGATGCCCATGGTGCTGTAGTAGAACCCAGTATGCCAGCGGACATCATGCCATGGCCTGATGAGCTACCCCGTAATCGATACGGATTAGGTCAATGGTTGATCCACCCCGATCACCCACTCACAGCCAGAGTCGCTGTCAACCAATTCTGGTATCTTATGTTCGGCAGAGGCATTGTGGAGACAGTAGAGGATTTTGGTGCACAGGGAGCACTTCCGTCCCACCCCAAATTACTGGATTGGCTGGCTGTAGATTTTCAGGAACACAGTTGGGATGTGAAAAGACTGATCCGACAGATGGTGACGTCTGCCACCTACCGGCAATCTTCCAAAATCAGACCTGAATTGGCAGGCATTGATCCCGATAATAAATTATTGGCTCGAGGTCAAAGGTACCGAAGATCAGCAGAAATGATCAGGGACAATATTTTATCTGCCAGCGGACTCCTGCATACCCATATCGGAGGACCCAGTGTGTTTCCCTACCAACCTCCGGGTCTTTGGAAGGAGGTAATGGCCCATGGATTCTTTCCTGAATATCAGATCGACTATGGTAAGGGACTTTATCGTCGCAGTATCTATACGTTCTGGAAAAGGAACATGCCTCCACCTGGCATGTTGGTATTCGATGCTTCAAGTAGAGCAGAGTGCCAAATGCGCCGGCAGCTCAGCAACACGCCGCTGCAAGCGCTTGTGCTTTTAAATGATGTGCAAATCATTGAAGGCTGTCGAGCCATTGCAGAGAGGCTTTGGACGGACAATGAAGAAAATATCGAGAAAACTAGCAATGACATCTTTAGACTTCTTACCAGCCGGCACCCTACCCAAAGGGAGCAAGAAATTGTAAGAAATCAATTTGATGAAGAGAAGGAATACTTTCACAGAAATCCAGCGGAGCTTGAGGCATATTTAGGTATCGGTAAGAAACCTCTGGATCAGAAATTATCAAAAGTAGAAATTGCAGCTCTAGCACGTGTGACCAACACCATTTTAAATACAACGGAAGCATACTACAAGAATTGATCGAATCAATCACAAGAGGATGGCAAACGACCAGTCAAGGCATTTTAATAAAAAAAAACAAGAGGCCCATTTCTTAAAAACACGTCGTGAATTTTTACGCACTACGAGTAAGGGACTTGGGGCCATCAGTATTGGTTCATTATTGCTGCCCAGTTTTGTGCGCGGCCAGTCTTCTGCCACTCACATTTCTGGCCGCTCCAGCGGAGTGTTAGATGGCTTACATCATCTGGCAAAGGCTAAACGAGTTATCTACTTATTTCAAAGTGGTGGTCCCAGTCAAATAGAGCTCTATGACTACAAGCCAGCTCTTCATACACACTGGGGAGAGGAAATTCCCGATAGTGTAAGAGGTGATCAACGCATCACAGGTATGCTGGCTGCCCAATCAAGTTTTCCGCTGGTTGGATCAAGATTTGACTTCCAAAAACATCCAAAAACAGGTGGTTATTTCAGCAGCCTGGTGCCACACATCTCAAACATAGCTGAGGATATCTGTGTGATCAATTCTATGTATACAGAAGCCATCAATCATGAACCGGCGATCGTTTTTCTTCAAACGGGCTCTCAGCAGGTCGGACGTCCCTGCATTGGTTCTTGGATGAGCTATGGTCTGGGCAGTCCAAATAAGAACCTGCCTTCTTTCATCGTATTGCTTTCCAGGGGAAAACCAGACACACAAAATCTCAACATGCAGGCATGGAACAATGGATTTTTGCCTTCTCATCATCAGGGTGTGCGATTTAGATCTGGGCATGATCCCGTTCTTTATCTATCCAACCCTGAAGGCATAGACAGGGCTAGCCGACGTAGAGAACTTGATCACCTCACTCAGCTTGAGCAAGAGCAAAGAGATGTTTGGGGAGATCCCGAGATAGATTCAAAAATCAATCAATACGAGCTTGCCTATCGCATGCAAACCAGTGTACCCGAAGTCACAGATTTATCAGATGAGCCTGATTACATCTTTAAATTATATGGTCCCGATGCTCGTTAGCCGGGCACTTACGCTGCCAACTGTTTGCTGGCGCGAAGGTTGGCTGAACGCGATGTACCCTTCATCCAATTATATCATATGGGTTGGGATCAACACGGAAATCTGCCTTCTCAAATTCAACAACTTGCCCGATCCAGTGACCAGGCTTCAGCGGCACTGGTCACCGATCTCAAGCAGCGAGGATTACTGCAGGATACCTTGGTAATTTGGGGTGGAGAATTTGGTCGAACAAGTTTCTCACAAGGCAAGCTTACGAGGGATAACTACGGACGTGATCATCATCCCCGATGTTTTACCATCTGGATGGCCGGTGGAGGAATTAAACCAGGCCTCGTATATGGAAGCACCGATGATTTTTCCTATAACATCACTGAAAACCCAGTCCATGTACATGATTTTCAGGCTACATTATTACATCAACTTGGCATCGATCACGAAAAGCTCACCTTCAGACATCAAGGACGGAGGTATCGTCTGACCGATGTCCACGGAAAAGTTGTCAAAGATTTACTGGCTTAGCCAATCCCAAGTCAGTGAATGAAAACTTGAGTCAAGCATACGATTGGCCGATGGTGAGAACCCACCAGATAAACCCTCTGCTCAAGTACAAGATCCCAGCTCCACACGGATACAATTGACCTAGTTTCAACGTTTTGAATAAATGACAGTATCAAAGAAGTATGCGATCTTAGCCATTTTTCTGGTGACTGTCGTAGCGACGGCATGCAATAAATCAGATGCCCCAACTGGTGTCGATCAAGAGATTACCTGGATCATGGGTGCTGAACACATGGGTGATGCCCTTTTCGAAGTGCCTGTCTCAACCTCGAGCATGGCGACGTTGGATGTGAGCGAATACTCCATCTGTCCTTCTGAAGCGCTACAGATCACGGTCAGTTCTGAGGCGGGAGCTTTCATCCTAAATAAGCTCGCATTTGCCGATGCTACCTATGCATTGGAGATGCCAAGTGGGTCTAAGGTCCTGATGATCCAGACTTCACTCACTCCGCACCTGCTGGAGACAAATTGTGTCACTGAGGGCAGTGCCATCATCACCTACCGGTATCAAAACTAGGATCCCACTGGGACTACCTTTGGGAATGATGCCTTTTGAGCAAAATGACCATGAATTCTTAGAATCTGAGCACCTTGATCTTATGATTCTCGCTGTCTCCGATCAGGACCGAGCCATCCCTTTCAACGAAAACGCCGTGAGGTCTTGCCAATCCGCACTTCAAAGGATCTCCATCCCGACCATTGAACTTCATACCGGTGCCCACCACAACATCAATGATACCAGTCCTGACATTGATCCGGCGGATGCTGTGGCTCTCCGTGTCGGCAATGAAGACATCTCCATTGGGAGCAATGGCTAACCCTTTGGGACCAGCAAGTGTAGCGTGTCGAGCCTCACCTCCATTGCCAGCAAATCCGGAGTCTCCGTTGCCGGCTATATGATGTATGGTGCCATGTTTTATATCCAGCCTAAATACCTGGTTTGCTTTCTTCAATGCCAGCCACATATGCCCATTGTGATCAAAATCCAAGGTGCGAGGAGTCAGTAATGGCACGTTTTCATAGCGTGCTCCATCTGGTGTCGGGCCCTGATTTCCTGTGCCGGCAAAAGTGCTGATGGCACCCGTTTGCATATCGACCACACGTACCCGATGATTGCCTACGTCGGCAATATACAGCCTGCCGTCGGGACCAAATTGTATGCTATGAGGATTATTTAATTGGCCTGCGGTAGCTGAGCCCTGATCTCCCGAAAACCCTTTTTCACCGTTACCCACCACCGTTTGGATGACGCCGCCAGCGAAATCCACCATGCGAACTACGTGATTTGACATATCCGCTATGAAAAGCCTGCCGCCACTGTCAAATCTGATCTCATGCGGCCTGTTTAACGTTGCATCCAAAGGATCTCCTCCGTCTCCACTATATCCAGCTTCCCCGGTGCCTACTAAGGTGATAACTTTTCCATCCTGAGTGATCTTTCGTACGCGATGACTATCGTACTCACAAAACCAAATGTCACCATCGGGTCCTCTAACCACTCCGAAAGGGTTGGCCACCGTGGCTGTTTCAATAGGACCATCGGAAGACCGATTGATACCATTTCCCACGATGGTCTCGATGGTCTGACTCCAGACAGAAGGTATGATCAACCACACGAGCACAATCAGTAGGCTCCTCATTTGTCTCACTGCACCACAGGTTTGATAGCTGGTTTTACCCAATTCAAGCTGTTGCCCAAAATGGTTTGGTAAGCTGGCAAATTGTGTGCATCCGCATCGTGACCCAGGGTATTGCAAACGATCTTGGCCTTTCCATGCTTGACCACCCAAACGACTGGAAACTCGGCACCTGATTCCAGTCCTTTGCCGATGGCCAATACCTCAATGTTGGAACCTTTGTTGTCTGCCTCCCAGCGGTACAATTCATCGGTGATTCTGAATGTGTGTGGAACACCCTCCATGATCGGATGGTTTCTCTTGATCACCTTCACTTCAAACTCCTGCAACTTTTCGTGAGATTTAGATCCACCACCCACCAGTACTCGGTTGTACTCTGGCCAATCCGACCAATTATACCAGGTACTTGGATGATAGATAAGCATGGACATACCCTGGTTTACACGGTCCATGATGATCTCACGCGTCTCCACATTAATCGGTTTATTATTTGTCAAAAACAACACATTGGTACTAGATAAAAGTCTTCCGAGCTCCTGCGGATCTTCCGTATAATGGTAAGTATTCTCGCCCTCCTGGCTTAGGATCCTCCCATCAGCAACCCCAAAAAACCTGGTAAAATCATGCGAACCACCACCGCCCATTCCCACTATCTGTAGCGCCATTGGGTCATCCGAGATATAGGAGCCACGTGGACTGACCTTGAGGACTCCCTGCATCATCCGCCAGTGCCCCGGAAAGGTGCATATGAACGGATAGTCGTCCGGTTTATCAGGCAGCTTTAGCCGAATATTCCCGCGCTCACCAGGGTCGAGCATTTGTGTAGCACCAAGTACGTACCTTGATTTGGGGACGTACTCCATCTCTTCGGCATCCGGGCTTTTTAAGAAATCATCCACCAGTTTTCCAAAGGTCTCCAAACTTCCTGCCTGAATCAGTACTAGATTATGCGGCATCTCATCTACATTATTTAGCACGATCTCAATATCTTGTCCAGCCATGGCATGCAAAACTGTTTGGTCATATGCCATCTTTTGGCTAACTGTGTTGAGCTGTAAAACATGCTCAGCCCCAACATCCACTTCCTCTCCAATACCAACATCAATAAACTGATTGCCATTGGCATTGTGACAATGCACCGCCACTACATTCTCACCCGTTTTAAACAACTCACTTTCCTTCGTTTCAAGACGAATTAGTCTGTACTTTCTACTCACGCCTTTGTCTGCAAAAAACAATTCACCATTGACAAATATTTGGTAATCCTCATCATGCAATACTTTTAATACCGGATTCTGCAGTCCATCATCAAGGGTCACCTTTCTACGAAGCCAAACATCAGCAGATGTCCAAGACGTACCAACAGCAGGTGATTTACCCGGTGTCCCAAGAATTCCAGATCCTTCCTTCCATGTACTGTCGTCAAACCCAAGTTTATTCCAATTATTGTCCGGCTTTGTCTCTGTGTATCTCCAGGTTACTTTTCTCTCAGCACTAGAAAGAATGACCATGGTAACTTTATCCTCTTCGATGGCTTCAAAATTTTGCGTTTTGAAATAAATCTTCAATCCCGCTTTGAGCCATTTATCGGAGTCGTTGGGCTTCATCTTAGAAATGTGCTCCATGGTTTGATACAACCTGTTGGTTTCTGGTAATTCGCTCGCACGTAAGATGGCAGCCAATCGCACGTGCAAATTCGATGATTCAAGCAAGCCAGAATTGACCAACAAATCACTACCTTTCTCAGTCGCAGGCAATAACGACAATGCGGCTTTTTGCACGGCCACTATTTTGCTACCTAGTCCTTCCTCCGCGACCTGATTTGCCTCAGAGTTCACGCCGTCCAATGCTCCCAGGCCATGCAAAGACCAAAGGGCATGAGCTGCTCCTATCGAATGTTTAGCACCTAGTTTGACCAAGTCCGGAATTAATTCCTGCTTTTCATGCTCGACGATCAAACGTTGGGCAGTCTGTCTCCAAAACATATTGCTGCTATTTAATGCTGCCAAAAGGCCTTTGTCGTCCTGGGGATCCAGTGATTCGATGCTTGATTTCTTCGAGCGGCCATATTTGATGACATAAATTCTGCCATGCCGTTTATCACGTAGAGGATTTATGTGGGCATTGCCCTCACCTCTATCTGCATTCCAAATCTGGTTGTCCATGCCGCGCTTATCTGGATTGTGTTGGATGACAGGATTGTACCAGTCTGCCACCCAAAGATTGCCATCGGGTCCCGTTTCTGCGTGCACCGGTGCGGTCCAGGCATCAGTGCTGGCAAAAATATTACCGCCATCTTCCTCGACGTAGCCTGCCCCCTCATCTACAATCCGAGCGATGTGGACCAAGTGTCCAGTTGGTTCGTTGACATACATGTGATTTCTATATTCAGCTGGATAATTATCTGCAGTATAAAAATTAGCTCCAGCTGCAGCTGTATAACCTCCACGTACATCTACCTGTTGCAAGGGTACTGTGTCGACCGGAGAAATCTCATAATGGCCCTGAATAAAATCTGCATTTATTGCCCAAGATGGTCTTTTATCTAAATAGGAATAATGGCGCAAAGGAATACCCACATAGCAACAGTGATTATTGTTGGCTGTAGATCCAAAAACCTCGAAATCTTCTGTCAGGCCCAACCCCCAGGTGTTGTTGTTAAATTGGCCTACAGGTTCAAAAATTTGACCATCCTTTGAAAAGCGATAAACACCTCTTGTAAAATTAACTGTTTGACCATCGAATGAGTTTTCAAAGCCTGCATACCCCACTGAGCCCCACAACATATTGTCCATACCATATTTCAGATTGGATGGTCCGGCATGTGTATCCCAGATACCAAAACCATCAAATAGTACTGTACGCTTATCCATTTTGTCGTCTCCATCGGTGTCCTGCAAAAAAACCATCTCCGGAGCTTGGGCAACGATCACACCACCACGAACAACCACAATGCCTGTAGTGAGATTCTGGTTAATGGCGTAATCTACAAATTGATCGGCCTTTCCGTCGTGATCGCTATCGCTACAAATGGTGATACGATCACCTCCCACCTCCTTGACCAACTCATGCGGATAATCCATGGCTTGAACCACCCACAACCGCCCTCGTTCATCCCAGGTAAAGGCAATGGGATTAATGATATTTGGTTCGGCAGCAAAAAGTTCGGCCTCAAATCCACGAGGCAATTGAATATGTCTTCTTGAATCCTCCGGACTCAAAGGATCCTGTACCCTCGGTGTCGTACCTGAATAAGATAGGGTTGGGAGAGGCCGTTGCTGTCTACTGTTACAGGAAAACAGCAGGACCAAGGCTAGCATCAACAATTTATTCATAATGGATATATAAAACCAATTCGATCAATGACTATTGGCTATTTAGGGATAGTGATTTAAAGTCCTTAGTGAGATCAGTGAGGGACTGCTCTACACCCATTCTTTCTAGAGATGAGGCTCCCACAAAGCCATGTGCTTCTGTTTGATCCAAGATCACACGCACATCTTGCGGGGTATTGATCGGACCTCCATGAGCAAGAAAGAAAGTATCTGGATTTGATTTCTTGACTGCCTCAATAATGTCCTGCGTACGTCTGATGGCATCATCCATGGTGACTGTAGCGTCCACTACCCCGATCGACCCGCCCACTGTGGTACCTACATGTGCTATCACTGCGTCGGCACCGACATCGGCCATCTGGGTTGCTTCTTCTGGCTTGGCCACATAAACGATTGAAAACAAATCCATTCGATTTGCCAAACGCACCATTGCTACTTCCTTATCGAAACTCATCCCCGTTTCCTCCAGTACGTTCCTAAACTGACCGTCCACAATACAATGGGTGGGAAAATTATTTACCCCAGAAAAACCCATATCCTTGACCTGTCCTAAGAAGTGCCACATCCTACGTCTGGGATCACTTCCATGGACCCCACAAATGACGGGTATTTCCTTCACTACTGGAAGCACTTCAAACTCGCCAATCTCCATGGCCACTGCATTGGCATCACCATATGCCATCAGTCCAGCGGTGGATCCGTGTCCCGACATTCGAAATCTCCCGGAGTTGTAAATAATCAATAGATCAGCACCGCCCTTTTCAATAAACTTGGCGCTGATACCCGTCCCCGCTCCTGCCGCAATGATGGCTTTATTTTTGTCCAGAGTAGATTGAAGTCGGTCCCGCACTTCTTGCTTGGTGTAGGGATTTCCAATCCCAGTCCATGGATTTGGCATCTTCGATATCTTTTAATGTTTGTAATTTCTTAGCATTCCTTTCGCCATCATCCTTCAATCGAGCATTTTAAGCAGTGTCTCCACAGCCTCAGCTGCGAAAGACGGATCATTGATATTGGCATCCACTTCAATGACCTGAATTGCCGGGTCTAAGGCCTCCTTAAGCGTGTCAAATAACACCTGATCTACCTCAGGATTGTGGAAAGTTCCGCCCTTACTACTTACCACGGAAATGCCTTGTAGAGGGAGTAATACGGCCACTGCTCCCGAAGACTGATTTAACTTACGGGCTATGGTGGCACCCAATGTTCGGTTTTCCTCTTCATTGGTCCGCATTAAGGTCACGTCCGGTGCCCAACTATACAGTTGACGAGATTTATACTGTTCTGGCACGGTGTCCAGGTGACCATAGTTGACCATATCGAGGCATCCGGGCACCACTACTTGGGGTACGCCCATCTCAGATGCCGCCGTGAGCCGGTTGGGGCCTGCGCTACATACACCATGACATAGTTCATCGGCGAGCTCGGTAGTGGTAATATCAAGTACGGCCTTTATGCTGCCTTCTCTCACCAATGCCTCCAAAGTTTGACCACCTACACCTACGGCATGAAAAGCCAGTACCTCAAATCCTTTTTCTCGCAATAATCTGGAACATTCCTCTACGCACTGAGTGGTATTTCCAAACATACTGATGCCGATACGAATACCAGTGTCTGGTTGATTGTCTGGTGCGACTCGCATCATCCCACAAATCGCTCCAGCCGCCTGGCTGATCAGTAGCTTGCTTATGCTGTTTAGGCCAGCCACATCGACGACCGAAGGCATCAAGACAATATCTTTGATACCTACCTGCCGTGAAAGATCTTTAGTGGCAAAAGTACTCAGACAAAGCTTTGGTATACCCAGTGGCACTGGTTGCATGGCTGCCAAGCAAATATAAGTACCTCCGCCTCCTCCCATTCCGATGACACCATCCAATTTTTCTTGAGACAGCAAGTTTTTGAGCACTTGCGCACCCCCTTCCCCCATCATCCTCACCACTAGGCCTCGATCTTTTCTGGCAACCATCTCATGCAGGGGTGTACCTGCCAGGGTGGCCACAGATTCAGCGGTGATATCAATTGGAAAAGTAGTTGAAGTTTCGAAAACTCCCGTGTTGACTGAGATGACCGAAACACCTTCTGATACTAGACAATCATACAAAAACTCGAAGTCCTCAGCTTTCGTATCAAAGCAACCGATCATGACTACTGTCTTAGGATGGGTAGATGCTGGTGGTTCTGTCATATCCTGTGGTTTGACCTCAGTGTCTATCAACTACGCCATTCTCGGGCAGGTCTACTGCGAAGATTGTTGGCTTCAAAGTCATCGATGAATGTCTCGCTGCTGGGATCAAGTCTTAAATCTCGACCAAGTATCCACGCTAGAGCTGCAGCATGACAAGTGATGTGTGATTTTCGCATAACTTGCTCATTAGTGACAGTTGGCTTGCGAGATTTCATACAGTCAAAGAAGTTTCTAGCATGAGCTCCCACACCAAGGCCTGAGACATTTCGCGGCATATCAGCCACTTCCTCTCGCAATGCAGCGGAAGATACTTCTATGCCTCCGCTGTCACCGACCTCCACCCAGCCTTGATCACCTTCAAAGCGAACCGGACAAGTACTAAGATGCTGATGCCATCCCGGACGCTCATCGAATGGTGTATCCAAAAAGTGCATCACCAGTTTAACTCCATTCTCGTAGATGGCAGTAATGCTATCCTGACCAGGCTGAAACTTGGTGGGCATGGTATGGTCCGAACCATTCGCCCACTGGCAGAGATCTACCGTGTGGGCTCCCCAATCTAGCAGGGTGGCGCCTGAATCAAAATCATACAAACCGCGCCAGCGACCCTGTACATATTTTTCATGGAAGGGCCTCCAAGGGGCTGGACCCAACCACATATTCCAATCCACTACCTTAGGATCAGGAGTGGGCTGGGCTGGAAGCCAATCGTTCTTAAGCTTAGGTCGATAGATGGATGCATGCAGGGTATGGATTTTGCCAAGCTTCCCTTCATGAGCCAATCGAACGGCCCTGATAAAATTGGTGATACTACGCCGCTGGGTGCCAGCCTGAAAGATTCGCTTGGTTTGCTGAATAGTATCAGCAAGCTCTTGACAATCGGCGATCGTGATACCACAGGGTTTTTCACTATAAACATCTTTCTTAGCTTGCGCAGCCATGACTGATACCCGTGTGTGCCAACGATCACCAGTTGCTACCAAAACTGCGTCGATATCCTGCCTATGTAGGAGCAGTCTAAAATCTTGATATAGTTCACAATCTTCGTTCCCGTAATGCTCATCCACCAACTGTTTGCCCTCATTACGACGACTTGCTTGCACGTCGGCAATGGCCACACATTGCACATCATCATTCGGAAGCATGCCACCCAATACACGCTTACAGCGAGGACCAATACCAATCACTCCAAGTACGATCTTATCACTCGGAGCGGTATGGCCATCGCGACCCAGCGCTTTGGCGGGAATAATCTGTGGTATAGAGAGGGCTCCAGTACCCCATAAAAGTTGACGAGTAAATAATCGACGTGATCGGTTGTACTTATGTAACATAAATAATTATTATATGATCAATTGTCCACTCGACCAGGACATCCTTTCGGGCAGGCAAGATTACAAAGCTTCTAAATATACAAATGATGGTGCAGAATTGGGAATCAACCCTGGTAGGCCACTGAAAATCCCAACGCTGATTTGCTCCAAGCTCTGACCTCCTATGATCTCCAAGCAGGGCCAAGTGAGTGTAGAAATCAAGCACCAGATATTCGTACTTTTAACAGTAGTATCTTCGAGGTTTATGTCATGCAAACATTTCAGGGGTATACAGTCAATCAACACAAGCTCTCAGGAGTGAAGCACATTCATCTACTGACCTCCACGACTCTGGCATTGTGTCTCCTATTGGGATGCCAATCAGCCTATGATCGTGGGAAAACCATCTCGGCAGAACTGCCTGAAGTAGTTGATTTTAATTTTCACATCAAACCGATTTTATCCGATCGCTGCTTCAAGTGTCATGGACCGGATCAGAGAAAACGCGAAGCAAATCTCAGGCTAGATGAGCCGCAAAGTGCCCTACATACTCCTCTTGAAAACGGTGGATATGCTTTCGTACCAGGAAGTACCAGTAAGAGTGTGGCATTCAAGCGAATGATCACCCAAGATCCCGAACTGACGATGCCCCCTCCAGAAACATCTTTGACACTGAGCCCCGCTGAAATTGCCCTGTTCGAAAAATGGATAGTGCAAGGAGCCCATTATAAGAAGCATTGGTCCTACATTCCTCCAGAAAAACCCAATATACCGGATGTCAAGTACGCAGCATGGCCAAAGAACAAAGTCGACCATTTCGTGTTAGCAAGACTTGAAAGATCTGGTCTCCAACCCAATGATCCGGCAGACGAAGAGGTGCTATTGCGGCGGTTACATCTGGATCTTACCGGACTACCTCCCACTGAGGAGGAAATGGATTTATTTCTTTCTTCTACAGATCCGGACAAAGTTACCAGAGCGATTGATCAGCTACTCGCCTCACCACATTTTGGAGAACGTATGGCACTTGAGTGGATGGATGTGGCAAGATACGCAGATTCTCATGGCTATTCTCAAGATGGATCTCGTGTCATGTATCCGTGGCGAGATTGGGTCATTAAAGCGTTTAATGAGAATATGCCTTTCGATGATTTTATTCTCTGGCAGATGGCCGGAGACCTCCTACCTGAGACCAATAGTGAGAAAAAACTTGCCACGGCATTTTTGCGCAATCATAGAATCAATGCGGAAGGTGGTATTATTCCAGAGGAGTATCGAGTCGAATATGTTGCTGACCGAAGCCAGACCATGGCCACAGCGTTCTTAGGCCTTACTCTTGAGTGTGCCCGATGTCACGACCATAAATATGATCCCATCTCTCAGAGAGATTATTTTCAACTTTTTAGTTTTTTCAATCAGACCAATGAAGAAGGCCAAGGCACGCCTGATGGAAATACGGGACCTGAGGTATACTTATCAGATGATGAAAACCTACAAAAGGTCAAAATACTTGATAAAAAAATCCGGGCCCAGGAGATAGCGTTGGAGAAAATGGAACTCGCCGTAGAGAGGCCTCCTTCGATTTCCATCGATGACATTAGAGCTGACGTTGAGCAGGACCTAGTAGCTTGGGTCAACTACCGGGAAGCTCCCATGAGCAAGAAAGGCAAAAGTCATTTCAAGGACCAGGTGCACAACCGCAGTTATCCAAGTAGGGGTGATCCACCAATCGTCGCATCAGCGCGAGGCTCTGTTCTGGAAGCTGGAGCCTATAATGGTATGACCATCCCGAGCACCCTGATAGATTTTCCCAGAGCCCAACCCTTCTCTTTTTGCTTCTGGCTCGATGCACATCCCGAAACAGACTTCATGGAAATCATTCACAGGATGGGTAGCAAGTATCGCGGACAAAAGGGATATGACATCGCACTTAGAGATGGACACCTTCATATTCGCATAGCTCATTCGTTGCCCGCCAATCTCATCGAAGTCCGGATGCTATCTCCATTACAGATAGACGAGTGGTCGCACATAGCGGTGACCTATGATGGATCAGGTCGTGCGGCTGGCATAAAATGGTATCTGGACGGAAAAATTGTACAAGGAGAAATCCTCTATGATCAACTGGAAAGAACCATCATGCATGCAGCAGACCTAACGGTTGGAGGCAGCATCCATCTCGACGAAAATGTGGACGACGGCCATTTTCACATAGATGATTTGCGCATTTATCAGAAGTCACTAACCGAGGCAGAGGTAGCTGTGATCTATAACCCTATCTCAGCGTTGAGCGACACCCAGATAAGTAGACATCATTTATTGAGGCAAAACCGATCTTATCTGGCAGCCGCCGACCATTTGCAACATCACCGCCGAAAGCGCAACGAATTGGAAAACGAATTTTTAGGCGTGATGGTCATGCAAGATGTACCTCGGCCCCGGCCTACTTTTGTGCTGGATCGGGGACAGTATGATGCGCCTACCACCCCGGTGTCCATGGGAGTACCTGAGGCCATCAAGGCTTTTCCCGCCGGTGCACCCCAAAATCGGTTGGGATTAGCCCAATGGTTGACAGCGGACGATCACCCCCTTACTGCCAGGGTCACTGTCAACAGAGTTTGGCAGCAGTTTTTCGGACGTGGCATCGTCAATACCGTGGAGGATTTAGGCAGTCAAGGAGCCCTGCCCACTCATCCAGATCTACTTGATTGGCTCAGTGTCACATTCATGGAATCTGGCTGGGATCTAAAAGCATTGCTAAGAACCATAGCCATATCGGCCACCTACCAACAATCCTCCATGGTACCCCTTGAAGCACGACGAGATGATCCGCACAATGCATTGCTAGCTAGAGGACCATCAAACCGCCTCTCCGCAGAATTGCTGCGGGATAATATGCTGGTGGCCGCAGGTCTATGGAATGACAGCATTGGTGGCCCAAGTGTCAAACCTTACCAACCACCAGGGCTCTGGGATGAGAAATCATCCTTCTCCAAGGATTTGGCACGATACCAACCTGATCATGGATCTGACCTATACCGTCGAAGTTTGTACACTTTTTGGCGAAGGACCAGTCATCATCCAGTCATGTCAATCTTTGATGCACCTTCTCGCGACAATTGTACGGTGCGCCGTCAGATGTCAAACACTCCATTGCAAGCGTTAGCCATGATGAACGAAACCCAGTTTGTGGAGGCATCCCGAGTTTTGGCAGCACTTGTCATGGAAAGAGCCTCTACCGACGATGCACAGATCGTGCTCGCGCACCGACTGTTGAGCGGATGTCGTCCGGCGGCAGAAGTCGTCCGATTGTTGGTAGATCTGCTGACAGAGGAAAGGAAGCGGTTTGGATCAGATCCCAGGTCCGCAGAACAACTGTTATCTATTGGTGAATATCCTCGAGACCCTCAGAAAAATCAGGCGAATTTGGCAGCGATGACCGTGGTCTGCAACACGATGATGAACTTTGATGAAGTGGTGACCAAAAGATGAGATCATGAAATACGGATTGCTGAAAAAATTGCATAGTCAAAGGGATCTCCAGGACGGTCTGGGCATCAATCGCCGACAGTTTCTATCTAAATCCGGTCTTACCATCGGGGGGGTTGCACTTTCCTACCTAATGGGTGGCTCCAGGGTGTTGAGGGGGACTCCATCTACCTTTCATGAAGATCCAATACTTGGTAGTCCTCATTTCAAACCCAAGGTAAAACGGATCATATATCTATTTCAAAGTGGAGGACCATCGCAGCTCGATCTATTTGACTACAAGCCTCTACTCAATGATAAAAATGGAGAAGAGCTTCCTGATTCAGTACGGCAGGGACAGCGCATCACCGGAATGACGGTGGGGCAAAAGTCATTTCCCCTAGCAGGCAGCCATTTCAATTTTGATCAGTATGGACGATCCGGTGCATGGCTCAGCGAGCTCTTGCCACATACTGCCTCCATGGTCGATGACCTGTGTTTCATCAAAAGCATGTACACCGAAGCCATCAATCACGATCCAGCATTGACATTCTTTCAAACCGGCAGTCAACAACCTGGACGACCTTCGATCGGCTCATGGCTTAGTTATGGACTGGGAAGTGAAAACGAAAACCTACCTGGATTTTGTGTTTTGCTTTCCATAGGCACCGGCAGAAAAGATCCCCAACCACTTTACAATCGCTTATGGGGTAGTGGGTTCTTACCGACTTTGCATCAGGGTGTACAGTTTCGATCGGCTAAAGATCCTGTGCTCTACCTCAATAATCCGGATGGAATAGATGCCAGTAGCCGGCGGCGAAATCTCGACTATTTTCGAGAAATACAGAAGAAGCGACACGCAGCGGTGCAAGACCCTGAAATCGAAAGTCGGATAGCGCAATATGAAATGGCTTATCGAATGCAAACCTCGGTGCCAGAAGTCATAGATGTGTCTCGTGAACCTGCGCATGTCTATAAGATGTACGGACCAGATGCAAAGAAACCTGGGACCTATGCTGCCAATTGTTTGTTAGCACGTCGTCTGCTAGAGCGGGGTGTACAGTTTATTCAGCTCTATCATCAAAGTTGGGACCAGCACTTTAACCTACCAAAGCAGCTCAAGGCACAATGTAAGGATACAGATCAGCCGTCCGCAGCACTGGTTGCCGATCTGAAACAACGGGGATTACTCGACGACACCTTGATTATCTGGGGAGGAGAATTTGGTCGCACCAACTATTCGCAAGGCGTGTTGACGTCTACAGATTATGGTAGAGACCATCACCCTAGATGCTTCACGATGTGGATGGCTGGCGGAGGGATTAAAAAGGGCATCACCTATGGCCAGACCGATGATTTTGGCTACAACATTATCAGCGACCCTGTGCACGTACACGATTTCCAAGCCACGTTGCTGCACTTGTTGGGCATCGACCACAAGAGATTGACCTTTAAGCACCAGGGACGGAGGTACCGATTGACCGATGTTCATGGATCTGTAGTTAAGGAAATCTTGAGTTGACATCCTGGTCGGTCAAGACCCGTGCAAATAATGGAAAATACAGTTACTTTTTCGAGGTCAACAGGGTATCGCTATCGATGTAAAGCAACTCCGCAGTCTCAATAAGTCTTTTGCTAATCTCGGCCACCTTATGGCTATCGTTGGCCAGAGAAGTGGCCATCTCGCTAGTGATTCTCTGTTCACGAATCAACTTATCTAAAGTGCCATCTAACAACACATCGCTGTTCTCAGCCTTTTCTTTTAAGTTTTCCAGTCGCTTTAGGTGGTCTGATGGGCTTTTGTCCTTCCTGGTAGAATAAATCTCTCTTAACACACGAGATATTTTACGCCGCAAGCGATTATACTCTTTCTGAATATACTTATTATGGGATAACATGTATTTGCTGACATTCTTTCGAAGTCCTCGTATGTCTTTAATAGTTTGCACCACATTCCGATTGGCAAGTTTGATATGGGTAAAGGCTTCCATTGCCTTTCTCTTGAGATTAAATTTGCTCTCTGCAATGGTGGCGTATTCAATGATTTTACTATAAATCACTTTCACCTTACTATAGTAGACATCTTCAATATCTATATCGAATTTTTCATTGGACTTTTTGATAATTTTCTTCAGCTTCTCTTCACCCTTGATATCCGTCCTGTGAAGATTTAGTCCGTGTGATACTATCTCAAAGGTAGCCTCTTCAAACAATCTCTTGCTTTCGTTGAGCAAAGCGCGAAATGCAGTTTGAGGGTAAGCCAAAATACTCTCATTCAAGAAAACGGGATATTCTATTTCATCATCAACAAACTCATCCTCCTTAAACACCCGATATAAAAATGACACCAAGATGTCCACAAATGGGAGCATGACCAGTACACCCAAAATATTAAATATGGTATGAAAAATAGATAATTTAATCGTATAGTTTTCCGCCCCCACACCGAATAAACCAGCCAAGTAATTTACAAAATTCCCAAGGGGCACAATAAATACTAAGGCGATCATACCAGTCACCATATTGAAGACCAGATGCGCTCCGGCCAGACGCTTACCAGCCAAATTGGCACTAATAGATCCTAGTATAGCCGTAATGGTGGTGCCAATATTAGCTCCTATAGCCAGTGCCAATGAATTATTATACGCAATTTGCCCAGCAGCCAGTGCAGTGAGAATTAGTGCCATGGCAGCACTGCTAGATTGCAATATCACCGTGATAAGAACACCCACCATGGTATACACCATCAAGCCCCAAAATCCGGGCATCATATAATCTGCCAGGTTGATGCTGTCTTGATAGACCTCAAAACCCTGCTTCATGAAGTGTATACCCAAGAAGAAAAATCCTAACCCAGCAAGTATAGAACCAACACCTTTTATGGATTTAGATTTTTGAAATAGAAAGAGTACTCCAAATGCCAGCATTGGCATGGCTAAGGCAGATACGTTAATCTTTAACCCGAAAATAGACACCAACCAGGCGGTGGCAGTTGTACCGATATTTGCACCAAAAATTATCCCAATTCCCGCCTTAAGTCCGATCAAGCTGGCACTGAGAAACGAAATAGTCACTACACTGATCAAAGAGCTGGATTGCAACAGAGCGGTCACCGAAAAACCAAGAGCTAAGCTCTTGGATAACTTGTCGGTCATCTGGCGCAACAACTTTTGCAGGGGACCTTCCACAAATTCATTGAAGCCCTCCTCCAACATGATCATTCCAAAAAGAAGAATGGCCACCCCTGCCGCGACTTCTTTTATGGTCGGACTACTAAATAGTGCCCAGGCCAGAATCAAGATGACAATGGGAAATATAAAACTCTTAATAGTCCGGGATAGAGCCGATCGCCCACCAATCATAGGCTCTGCGACTCTTGAAATGAAACTTCCATTCTACCAATATAATCAAAAACATCAGATACTAGATACATCTGAATTATATATACTTTAGTTATACAACCACAAGTATCTCCAACAACGAAAGACTCAAGACATGCTGTCAGTTACATTAAAAATCCATTCACATCTTGGACCGAATCAGGAATATTAGGATCTCCCATCATTTCGCGAAGATCAATTTCGATGCCTCGTGCAATAGAAGTGATAGGTACGTCATTGTAGGATCCCTCAAAAGGATTTTCTGAATAATCTCCGATCTTTTCCATCAAGAAAAACACCCAGATGATTAATGCTGATAACACAGGAGCTATCCAGGTCATCCAAGAATCATAAGATTTGAAAACATCCAATAACCCGAAGGGAACCAATGCACAAAAAACAATGGTCAGCCATAGAGCGGTAGATGCATACTGCCGGGGAAAGGGGAAATTCTTAATGCGCTCGGCTTTACCTTGTTCTGCATAAAAACTTTCGATTAACCCGTGAAATTCCATATGCCGGAAGTCTTCAAAATAATCCAGATCCCTCAATTCTTGCAACCGTTGCGATTGCCTCTTCATAATCTGGACGGCAGTATTGCTCGTACCACTTAATGCATCCACCTCTTCGTTGGGGAGATACTTTTCCAGCTCATGATTTAAGCCTTTTACATATTCTTCACAAACCGTCGCTGAATATAATGCCTCAATTCGTGTCTCCGTATGCTCCCATGGCCTGCTTAGTCTCAATTGGTATCGCAGGGCAGTCAACCAGGCAACGTGCCGATAAACAAGTTCTCTTCTAATATCCAGTTCCCCTTCTCCTTGCACAAAAGTCACTACCGCTGCCCCAAATGTTCTGCTACTATTCACGATTCCACCCCAGATTTTTCGTGCCTCCCAGGTCCTGTCATAGGAGCTATTATTTTTGAATCCCAAATAAAAGGCCACTGCAATACCTATGACACTTAAAGGCTGCCAAGGTAATGCATACAAAAATCCAAAATACACAAATAGTGAATGCACGATCAACGCGTAGATCAAGCCATAGATAAATGGCATCTTCGACCAGTTTAAGGTCATGAAAAAACCATAATTACGTTTAATATACATTGATAACTTTTTTGGCCGCTCTAGTCCAAATGAGTGGTCTCCCAATTCACTAATGCTGACCGGTAAAAATTAATATTCATGACCTCAAAGCGCAACCCCAGCTGCGCTAAACGCTCCTTGAATGACGACCACTCCCTCTGAGACGCAGGGGTCCACGCAACCTCCGCTATGGCAGTAATGCGAGGAAAGGCCATATACTCGATGTCATCCATCTTAGTCAAGGTCTCTGACCACAAAGGAGCTTCTACACCCAAAATATCTTGAGGGCCAATGCCTTCGACAAGCTTGGCTGGATTCCAGAGATAGGCACTGTCCACTTCTATGTATGCAGCCCAATGCAATCCCAAGGGAGATGTAGAATCGTATTGCATATCCAGGTATGTTTTTGCGGCCGGAGACATCAGCACCTTGGCCCCTTGCTCTACACCTTTTAGTGCATTCTCAGACTCAGACCAATATTGCACGACCGCCTTTCGTTCTAATGCGGCATGAGCAATCTCATCCCAACCCATCACCCTTTTGTTATATGAAGTCACGATTTTCTGCACACGTTCTACAAAAGGTATGTAATCCTTCATTGGTGTCACGTGTGATTCGTCACCACCGATATGGATATATGGTCCAGGAGTGATCAACGACAACTCTCTGACTACATCATCGACAAATCGATAAGTCACTTCTTTGTCGGTACAAAGCGTACTAAAGCCCACCTCCGTACCTGTATATAATTCACGGCGTATGCCGTCACAGTTTAGTTCGGCATAGGCTGCTAAAGCAGCATTGGTGTGACCCGGCATATCTATTTCTGGGACTATGGTGACAAAGCGATCCTGGGCAAAATCAACCAGATCGCTATACTGATCCTGTGTATAATATCCACCTTCACCACCGCCCACTTCCGTACTTCCTCCAATGTTAGTGAGGTCAGGCCACGATTTGATTTCTATGCGCCATCCCTGGTCATCCGATAAGTGTAAATGCAGGTGGTTGAATTTGAACCTAGATATCAAATCTATATACCGTTTTACATCTTCCACTGAAAAGAAGTGTCGTGCCACATCCAGCATGGCACCGCGATACGCATAGGTTGGTTCGTCGACAATGGTGCCAGTGGCGATCAACCAAGGTTGTGAGGACACAACCTGATTCGCTTCAAGGCTAGGAGGAAACAGTTGGCGTAAGGTCTGTATGCCATAAAATATTCCAGAGGCCGATCCAACAATGGAAATCAAGTCTTCTTCAACGGTCAATTGATACGACTCGGTTCGGTCCGATGGCACACCAGCTTTAGTCAAATAGATATCTCCCTTCTGCGGTTGGTCACTATGCGATGTCACCAGCGAAAACCCTGTGGTCGGTCTCCATTCTGCTGCCAAATAGTTTGCAACAGCTTCCAAACCCGGATCTTCAAAAATAATTCGGCAAGAAGCCTGCAGTTCAAACGAGCTACCACTTGGCACCACACTGGTGGGCTGTGGGATGATCCCAAACTCAGTGAGGTCCATTCTTTTATGCGATGTCCCGCAGGAACAAAGGAAAACTATCGGTAACGTCAGAAGAAATAGTCTTTGAATGTGCCTAAACATGTCTGCTATATTTTTACCCAGTGCTTCTTCCATTGTATGAAACCCATGCCCGTAATCAATGCCATTCTTGATCAGGGCGTCGCGAAAGTTACAAAAGTCGATCAAACCCAGATATCGGCTTCACACTCTCTGACTACCGACAAACCAAATACACCTCATTTGATAAAATATCTGAATTACTTTGACCGGCAGATCCGGCTGTAAACACCACAGCGGGGCTCCCACTTTGCTTAGCCATACTGGTAGGTCGTTCGATGTTGGGTAACCAGTGGGCTACATCTTTGTTAAAGTCACTAATCAGACTGCATGCAAAGCTACTACCGTTGTTTTTCGAGTACAGAACCACCACTTCATTGCTGGCGTGACCCCATGGCTTTTCGACCCCACGTTGATGAATTTGTGCGACCACGTATATCTCATCAGATGCATTGATAGAAACTCCTCCCGGCATGGTCATTGACCAATCCCGATATATGTCTGGCAAAAAACCATTTAGCCGGGTCTTCGACCATCCGGTAGCACCCTGGTATGTGGCAAAGTAGGTTTCACTCACTCCTTTTACATCGATGCTATACACCAGGTAAGGAGCACCAAACTGATCTACCGCGATTGCACCTGCACGAAGGCTGTTGCCAGCGTCTAGTCCCCCGCTGGCCAATGGTTGCAGATCATCCACCACTGCAGGAAGCCGTACCGAACCGCCATCAGCTGCTTGCCAGGTGGAGCCCAAATCGACACTCTTGAGATAAACCACTGATTGCAGTCTTCCATATGCCCCGTCATCAGATTTCTCATGGAATCGACAAGCTAAGTGCAATGACCAATCTATTGGGTTCCACGCTAGGGACTCCTGAAAATGTGCATATCCCATATAGCGTGATCTCAAAATTGATCCAGTCAGGATCCAGTCACTATCTGGCCATTTTTTCCAAAGTTCCACTTCCCAGGGCTTCTCTTTGTATGACCTGCGACAGGTACAATACAAGACATCCTGCGGCCCACAAAGCAAGGTGGGGTAGGTCAATCGATCACCAAACGTTACTTCACGGGTCCAACTGGAGACATTGTTGGGATGCTTTGACCGTCGATATCGCATAGCATGATGGTGCGGATAATATACTACATGTAGGAAGCCCTTACTGTCGATAGCTAGCGACGGACCTCCATGATTGTCGTGTGCCTCACCAAGCGTCACTGTCTCAGACCAAGTATTTAATCTGCGATCGAAAGTGCGAATGCGAACCACAAATCCCTGACCTACAGAGTCGAGCCAAGCTACATGTGTTTTGCCATCAATGGTCACAATTTTATTGGCCTCTGCATATCCCGTTGCCCGGCCACACCCATGCTCGGAAACTACATGGAGGTGTGGGGGTGAATCTACACAGGCTTTGGACCAAGGTAAGGAGGCACTACCAAGCATCACTACACCCATCTGTGAGAAAAATCGACGCTTACTCAGATCTGTTACATGCCTACTTTTTTCCATCCACATAATATTTGATGCGCGTGTCATAATTGGTGTAGTGGATGTATTTCTTGTTTTCCATCCATAGGACAACGGTATCATCGGTTTTCCTGCTACCTCTCGGAATATAGGGCCTCACTTGATCATATTTAGAATGAGAGGTCACTGGAGTCACCTTCCATGACAGGCCTCTGTCTTTGGTTGTCCTCTTCTCAATTTCAAAAACACCATCGATCTGCCGGCTCAGATAAATCAAGCCGGTGTTTTCAGGATGAATGGTCAGGTTGCCATGATAATGCTCCTCCCGCTGTTTGACACCAGGCTGAGTCTGAGGAAACCACCTGCCAGCTTGGCAGATTTCATGGTCAATCCATTGCTTTTTTAATCCATTATACCAAGCGTAATGGTAGCGATGATCGGTCACTTCAGGATGGCGTGTATACAGTAAAACCGGCTGACCTTCCTCATCAATCGCAATATCGGCTAACCATGCTCTGCCACTAGTAGCATCAGGCTGGTAGACCAGCGTTGCCTCCTCCGGAGAAAAAGGCAATGCATCAACGTTGCAAATCTTGGAACCATCTGAACGCCAATAGGCGTCCTTTTCGTAGTAACAATGATACACGGCATTGTAAGGCTCTACATGGGGATGACCGGTAGTAAAAACCAGATGGATTCTTTGCTGGTTGTCGGAAGCATACTTTACATAGGGTCGATTGCTGGGGTCAAATTCCTCAGGGCTGATGATCACCCTGGGTGTATGCCATGACTCTCCAAAATCAGTCGAGCTAATCATATTGGGCTTATATCCGATCCAGCGTCCAAAGGAATAGATGGTTTCGGCTTCTCCATGCAATAGATAGGGATTGGCATAGGTAAAAGTCTCCCTAGGAAATTTATCCAAGAGCTCATCGACACCGGGTGTAATCACCGTCTTCTCCGAAAAGCTAGAAACGTCCAACGGTTTGGCAGAAGTGTGGTACACCACACCCCTTTTGCCCCCATGCCAGGCATACATACACAAGATCCGCTGATCAGGCAGCAAGGCGAAAGCGGGATTATTGTGATCGTCCACTTCCATCTGAGGAAAAAGAATCTGCTTCTGAACTTTATGATTAGAAAGGTTAAGAGACGCGGCTTCCACAGAACCATCTTTTCTCACCCAACCTGTAATCACTTGATCTCCACTACGTACAGCACGTGGGTCAGAAAACCAACACCAAGCACCGTCTTGGGTGAGGGTGTGTACCGGATTCTCATGGGTGGTAAAAGTGCCCACTTCCGACCAATCACTCCAATTGAGAAACTGATCCCGGTACCGGACGCGCCAGAAGAAGGTCTTATTAGGGCGCACATCCACAAAGTCCTCATCTTTCAAATCATCATCTGCCTGTAAATCTCGATCGAAATACCAATCGGAGCTCTGCTTCCATGACTCCCTTAGGCCAGACGAAAAATCAGATTTATCGGCCACTTGCCAATGACTACCAGCGTGATAAGCCGCAGGTTGCTTGCCCTCAAAATCACCAGCCATCAAAGTCACCTGGTTGTAGGCAAGCTGTACACCCAAGGGTGATAAAATCTGTGGTTTTCGAGGTTTCTTTGTGGCCTTATAGACGGTCATACTATCGGTAAGCACATTGTCTTTTCTCACCTTCTCATTACCGCGACTGATGCGCTTGATGGTAAAATAAGGATCTCCTTGGTTGGGCTCTACTTCCACTACAACGAAGCCATATTCAGCCTGTGTAACCGTAAATTCATCGTAGTTTTCCTGCGCGTAAGCTCCCCATTCATCAATCCGACCACCGGCCGTTGCTACATTGATCCAAAGATGCTTGTGATCCCGGGACTGGCCACGTGAGTATCCATGGGTATGGCCAAAGAAATGGATGGAGGGCTTACCACTCTCTGTGGTGAATGCCTCCAATACCTTGATCACTTCACCAGTAAAATCAGATTCCCCTGCCAGCCACAGTTCTGACTTATGTGGATGATGCATCTGTGCAAACACAAAATCAATGGATTCATCCTTAGCTGTTTGTTTCATTAATTCCTTGAGCCAGCTGATTTGACTCGCGATCTGATCATAACCGTCGTTTGAATCCATACCAACAATGCGCACATTACCGTAATCCTTATACCACCAATGCTCGGCATAAGCTGGTGTTCCGTTCTCTGGAAGACTGAAGTATTTAAAGAAAAACTCAGAATTTCGCTCGTGATTTCCCGGCACAGGATATACAGGCACATGTGCGAATAATGATTTTGCCGGCTCAAAAAAATGATCCTGCCACTGATGATAAATCGGACCTTCTACCACGAGGTCTCCTGGCACCAGTACCAGTGCCAAACTCTCTGTAATGGTGCCTTCATGCTCTTTATCAAGGTACTCCAAGACACCTTGTTGTACTACCTCACGAAATTTATTGGGATTCCGATCGTCGTGTTGCATATCACTCATCGCAACCATGCGAAAGGATTGGTGGTCAGATGAAAAAGGAGGCGTCTTAAATTGATAAATATCCGATTTTAGATCTCCTGTCTGGACTCGATAGTAGTACTCGGTAAAGCGCTCCAGGTCCTGCAATTGTACTTCATGAACTCGCGAAGTACTAAAATTTATATCGAAAGATCTACCGGTGGCTGTGTTTCCCAATTTGTGTGATTTTCCCCACTGGACTACACTTTCACCATCCAAACTAGTCTCCCACATTATTTTGATAGAATGAGGTTCGGCATCCTGAAGATATGGTTCGACCAAAAAGGATTGGCTTACCTGCTGGCAAATACTGCAGGGTAAAATGGCAGAAAAGAAGATCAAAGAAAGTAGGAATTTCATAAGATGTTTATTCGACAAGAGTTTTTATTCATCGTAAGCGCATGACCTAGCAAGTGCTAAAACAAATATAGCAACTGGAAATGTAGGAGTTGTAAAACTATCCCGGCAAGTATCCAGACATCGCCTGACAAGCTCCTGATGCATAAGGATCGAAAACCATACATCCATGCGCTTTCAGACCCAGAAATCTGTACCCTTTACTGGAGGATTCTTTCCCATGACTGGTGAGCCACGTCCTGAGCAAGAACAATAAAGATGTTTCCATGAGCGACACTGTCATATCCTCAATGAGCTGTAACTGAGGCAGATCCGAACTCATCAAATAGTAGTGGTCACGTCCACAATGGCCTCTGGGAGATCTTTACATCTCAATCCGCTGATACTCAGGCATCACACCATATCTCGAAAAGTGAAATCTCGTCCAAATCAATCATTTTATGAGGTCGTCACTTTTCGGAGTGAGCTCACTAATGTACCTTCACGTGGTCATACTAGGTTCATTTAGGCTTAAATCAGACTATTTCTGACTTCATTTATCACGCCAAACACTTGATTACCAATCGTTAATCCCACTACTCCCATACTTCAAAACAGATGGTTATGAAAAGACAGCTTGAACTGGATGGCTTGGTTGCAGCACCATTTACTCCACTGAATAAAGATGGGTCGATTGATACCGGCCGAGTCCAAGGGCTAGTAGATCACTACACCGACGAAGGTCTGATTGGTGTTTTCGTTTGCGGCAGTACGGGAGAAGGTCCTTCACTGACCAGTGCTGAGCGCATGCGTATGACAGAGGCGTTCATCCAGGCTGCCGGTGATCGACTTTATGTGATGGTCCATGTAGGTCATAGCAGCATTGCCGAGGCTAGGCTGCTAGCCAGTCATTCAGCCGAAAGCGGTGCACATGCGGTATCTGCTACGATGCCCACCTATTTTAAAGTGTCGTCAGAGCAAATCCTCATTGAGTGTTTACAAGAAATCGCAGCTGAAGCACAGGATCTGCCTTTCTACTATTACAACATCCCATCTCTCACCGGACTTCACATCGATGTGCTTTCGTTTCTAGAGCATGCCGAACAAAAGATCCCAAATCTAGCTGGCATCAAGTTTTCAAGTCAGGCTTTAGATGAATATCAAGCCTGTTTGACTTCCAACCACGGTGTCTTTAATATGCTCTTCGGAGTTGACGAAATGCTCCTGCCTGCTCTTGCTGCCGGTGCCAAAGGATTTATTGGGAGTACCTACAATTTTGCAGCTCCTATTTATCATAGGATAAGATCAGCATTCGAAGCAGGCGACTTAGACACCGCCAGACTTTATCAAGAAAAGATCATTATGATGGTACGAATTCTGGTGAAGTATGGCTTGATGGCGTCGCAAAAAGCCATCATGAAAAAAATCGGATATGACTGCGGACCAGTTCGTCTACCGCTCCAGAACCTAAGTACCGAAGGTGAAGAAGCCCTCTTTGCCGACCTGGAGCGCATCGGCTTTTTTGATGAAATTCGTAAGTGATCATTGACTCAGTGCATGGTAAGTGGCGATCAACATGATTTACTTCACCAGAACAAACCGCACGGCATCCGCTACTACAGGACCATCGGTGACTTGAAAATATCCTGGCAGGAGCAATCGTACATAAGATGATCCACTGAAACGGTAGTTACCATGGTAGTGCCAACCCGGTGTATTATTTTGGTCAAAATACTTAGTACTGAAACCATCTGCGTGGTGAACCAACCAGCGTGCATTAGTAGCCAGCTCTTGGGTTTTGCCCCAGTGGATGGACACATGGTATTGACCCTCGATTTTGGGCTGAAAGATGGCAGCCTTGAAATTGCTAAACCCTTGAGGCACAGTGGCTATGGCAAAGTCATCACTCCAATAGCCTTCTTCACCACCTACCGTTTCAAAGCCCACACCCAGAAATAAATGGCTGGTATTGTCGATTATTAAACTATCAGGACAGGATGGTGATACAAGTAAAAAAGTATCATCGAGATGATAGGTTGGCTCTTGCTGATCAAAAAACACTTCCCCCACAAAATCATTCACTACAATGTCTTCTCTGCCATCAATCTGATCGCTGCCTACATAAGAATTAATAAAATATACGCTATCGATGCGGTGATTTTGATCAAACCCATGGAGAATGATGTCTCCCCCAGGTGTTCGTAAATTAGAAAAAACAACCGTTTCCATACTCCCCCTTCGGTTTTTGTAACCGGTAAAACAGGAATACTTGGTGCTGTCGATCACAAATTTTATGGTAGGATGGTAAGCTTGTTCATCGTAAAAATTGACGAATCGGATATTCTCCACCTTTGCCCAATCTGAATGATCTGCAAAAAGTGCTGATCCAGCAGTATGGGCGAGCACGTCGATATTTTTGAAAGTCCAATTATGCACATGGGCAGTCTCGAATGAGGCACCGATCCTAATACCATTTCCCGATAAGACATTATAGAGCACCAGGTTTTCAAAAAGATACGCACTGGCAGCAGGTTCTCCATTTCCGGCACCGTTGAGGGCATGGGGACAGATGCAATCATCGTTGGTAAGGATAATGCTGTTTTTAGCCGAATAATCTGTACAACCGTCCATCATGAGTCCCCCATTATTTCGATAGAATGAAAATAAATTGATGTCAGTGATCTTCACATTCGTGCATAGGAGGAAGTGAGTGACCCACCAAAAGTTTTCACGTATGCCGATGCCCTCAATCGAAATGTTGCTGCTGCGCTCAAAGTAAATGCCAAAAATTCGCTCGTCCCACGAAGTATGTAAACTTCCATCCAGGCAACCGCGACCCATGATTTTGACATTATTCACTTCGTAGCCTTCTAAAGTACATAAACTCTGGCTCCCGACGCCATGTATACGATTTGATTGCTCTCCAGTGCTAGGCGACCCACATGATGCACACCGGGACCAAAATAAATCACATTGGGATCATCTCGATCAGGAATACTAGTCTCAGGTGGCGTGGCAAAAATCAAGATCGAAGGCATATCATTTACCTTCAATAAAATCTTCTCAGGCCTCACAAGAGAAAACCGGATGATCTCTCCCGACACGGTTGCAGATATCTTTTTGCTTAGGGGATGAATGGAATACTTGTCAATATTATTTCGACAGTGTAACACAATCTCTGCAGGTCCCTCCATGGTAAAAGCCGAGGTTATAAAAACGGAGTCATTGGAATACTCACGCCCCACTGGCACCTCCAAGCCATTGACCAGCATCAACAAGGTAGTATCCACATCTACTTCAGGAGTCCGCAAACCCGGGACTATGCCTTGTGCGGCAACACCTAAGAATATCCATGCACCGTGTCCAGAGCTACTCCGTTGCGCACGAAATTCACTGGATTCAGGTGCGAAGGTTTTGCATTATTTTCCGTGCCAAGATGCCATCCTCTGGCACCTCAACCCTTGTTTGAGCATCCTTCACTGGCCTACCTAAGCCATGCGCCATGAGAAATGGCGAGCCCATGACGTCCATAAATTGCTGGTCTACCACCCATCCTCCGATGTCATCAAAAGCTTCAGTTTCAATAAGGATGGTCGTGTGCCTGCCAATAAGGAAGCCTGGCGACAGGAGGAAAATCACCATCAGGAGTGATAGCTGAAGTCTTACTCTCTGATTTTTCATATATCTCAAATTTAATGGATTCAATGACTACATCTGGTCTCTAAGCCTTTCCAGCCTTCCCTCCTTCACAACACCTCAATATTTGGTGCAGGTTCCATAAATTTAATACAAATGCGGGAGCTCATCAAGATCCTATCGTAGCAAGCGCTGGTCCATTGCCGCTCATCAATGTCCATCACCATCCAAGCTGCTGCAGACTCTGAATGAGATTGATGCCTTTTTCAGTACTCTTCCATCGCAAGCTTCCTTGGCTGCACCATCTTCCTCCCCCACCATTCTAACAGCAGCCCCTCTAGAAAAGTCTTGACTTGATGCGTGATAGAATACGGATATTAACCTACGTTTGTAGACGAAATGTCAAATCACTGACTCAGATGAAGCTCATGCCCTGGCTATTGATACTGTTACTGATTTCCTGTGTAGGTAAGAATGAGTCAAAACAGTCCGCACCAGAGGAGCTCCCAGCTTCCGGCCTCTCTGGAAATGAATTGGCCAAGATTCACTGTAGTCAATGTCACCGATATGTATCTCCCTCCTATTTATCCAAAACCATTTGGCAAAAGGATGTCTTGCCCGCCATGGGCCATCGACTAGGCATCTACGAAGGAAAACATCAACCTGATAGTCTCTTTGGTCTAAACCCTCAGAATCGAGATATTGTCGAAAAAGCTGGAATTTTCCCGGAGAAACCGGTGTTGGCCAAAGCCGACTGGCTGAAAATTGTGGAATATTATTTGCAAAGTGCACCGGACACCATCGCAGCACCCGTTTATGAGACGAAGATCAATGCGGGACTAAAGCGCTTTAGATACCGAGCAGCATCTTTCAATCATCCTCCACCACTGACGACCATGGTTAAGATTCTTCCGAATAATCGAGGTATTGTATTTAGCGACGATAAAAAGAAGGAGAAAGTACTCACTTATCTAACATCTGATCTAACACTTGACCACCATCTTTTTCTGAACGGTTCCCCTATTAGTTATATCGAGAAGTTAGATACCATATTTTTGATGTCTATTGGCAGGAACTTATTTCCCAACGATTTACCACATGGAGCTGTGCAAAAAATAATTCATAACGACCGGGATAAAAGTGGAGAAAATCGACGGATCATTTTACCTAATCTACAGCGCCCCGTAGCCATGACTTTAGGTGATCTAAACAACGATAAATTAGCCGACATCGTTGTCTGTGAATATGGGGACCTTACAGGCAAATTAATATGGTATGAAAATAAGGGCAACGATGCGTACGAAGCACACCTACTGAGGAGCAAGCCGGGAAGCATTTCGGCGATCATCAAAGATAGCAACCAAGATGGGTTGAATGATCTGTTTGTTCTAATGGCCCAAGGAGATGAGGGCATATTCTTTTATGAAAATAAGGGCAACAACACCTTTAGTGAAAAAAGAATATTGTCTTTTATTCCCCTATATGGATCCATGTATATGGAGTTGATAGATTTTAATGCAGATGGATTTGATGACATCCTATATGTCTGCGGTGACAATGCCGACAAGACTCCGATCTTAAAAGAGTATCATGGCATCTATATTTTCCTCAATGATGGCCAATCAAATTTCGATCAGACGTATTTCTTTCATCAGAATGGAGCATATAAGGCCATTCCTAGAGACTATGATCACGATGGGGATCTGGACATCGCGTCTATTTCATACTTTCCTGACTATCTGAGCCGAGCAGAAGAAAGTTTTGTGTATTTAGAAAACAAGGGTGATTTAACTTTTGATCCCTTTACATTTCCGGAATCGACCATGGGCAGATGGATTGTCATGGATGCAGGAGACATGGACGCCGACGGTGACACGGACCTGGCACTTGGGTCATTTGTCTACTTCCTAGCACGGGGTGACACCACTGGTTTGAGTCAGAGGTGGTTAAGAGAAAGTCCATCGGTGGTCGTATTGGAAAACATTACCAAATAAAAGGGATCGAAAAATAGAAATGACTTGAAAATTCAAATTGGATAGGTATGTCCTCGCAGCTGCCACTAACGTAGGCCACCACTTCAATTCTGCTGGTAAATAACCATTTCCTGACCATTTGCTTCCGGCCCTAAATCTGCCCTCTGCAATCTAATGGGTCTACCACATCGCTCAGAAATAAGAATTCCATCCCGGCTGTCGTGGTGAGTGCTTTTCGAAAATGGCAAGGTACAGAAGTCCCAGACCATCTACACAATCGTATCGGAGTTCTCCGGTGTGGCTCCTAAGCATTTTCCGATCAGGCACATAAAAGTGTTCCAGGGCCTCTTGTATGAGTTCATCAGCCATGCGTTGAGCATCTTCACAGTCGAAGGTTCTGCTATAACCCCTAAGAAAATGAATGAGGCGGGCATAATTCTCCGCGTAAAGAATCCGATTATTTCTTTCCAGCCACTGCGATTGAATGGTCATCAGCCATTTTTCTGCAGCGGTCCGGTAAATGTCTTTACCTGTCCATTCATGCAGCATAAGACAGCATTCCGCAAATTGCAAGGGATAATCGTGTCGGGGAAATAATGGATGCCAGATGTCGGTGTACGTGTCTGGTTTGTAGGGATAGTATCATCCTTACGGATAGGAGTAGCATCAACAAGTGCCAGAGCACCATAAAACATTTGCTGTTGATCGTCGAAGCCATGGTCAAGCCAAGGTGCCAGCGCTTGCTGCACGATATCAAGCCATTTTGCGCCCCTTTCTACCGGTACAAAGGGAATGGATTTGAGAATATATTGTGCCCAAAGACCAATCTCCGTAGTCGAAGCGTATTTGTCCCAACGATCTTTTGATGGACAATTTGGTACGAGGTCAGTGGTAGGATCCCGATGCGAAAAACTATAGGCTATGATACTATCTGCTGTTGCTAACCATGTAGCATCGCCTGTCTTAGAATACAAAAATGAAAGGGCATGGACAAGTACAGATCCTGCCTCGATAAATGCATATTCACTCATGCCATTAGCATGTCGATTAAACTCACCAGATGGATCTACCATGTGCTTCTTAACTGCGTTGGCTATGTGTTGCATAACACGACCAGGAAACCAATCAAACAAGAGCTGCCACGGTGGCAATAGGGGACGCATTTCATGCAGATGACCACTCTCCTATGCCATATTTACCGCACGTGGGTGATCATTGCTCCCAAATTTCACCACAGTGTCCATGATTACATGATAGTAGTAATGATTGCCCCATAGGATAACACCATCTTTATTGGTACAACGATCTAAATATGTGGCTGCAAAATCTTTGGCCGCTCTCAATAAATCTGGGTCCTTAATCACACGTGAAAGGTGTACC
Source organism: Saprospiraceae bacterium (assembly GCA_965223025.1). Taxonomy (GTDB): domain Bacteria; phylum Bacteroidota; class Bacteroidia; order Chitinophagales; family Saprospiraceae; genus JABDMH01. The sequence goes on along the minus strand of CBDCVP010000023.1, from coordinate 456,011 downwards.
ACTGCAGATAGGTCGGGAAGACTCCAGTACAACGTGGAGCCGGCAGGAGCATCGATGTATCGATCCAGGTATACCCGACAAGGGATCGAATCGGGCCTAGAGAAGTCAAAGGGATAAGTCTCTGAGTTGAGGTCCCAACTGGATAACCACATCGGTGTTGGATCCTCCCCATACCGATCCACGAGTTCATTGGTGACGCGATGGTAGTGCTGCCGAAAAGCCTCAAATGCAAATTCGTACTCGCCATCCTGCCCATTCACCATACCACCAAAAATGGTGAGTACTACAGGCATGAGCCGATGGTACCATGTCGGAGAGCATATCATGTTTCTTATCGATTCATCAGACCTTCAAAATGTAAAAATAAATGCCACATCTCCATCTCGAAACTGATTTCACATATGAGCATCAGATCGATGAATACCACCAAGCACTACTCCTCATATCCAAGCACCTTCACTTTGTGTTCCCTAATGGTGGCCTCCAAGCCAGCCAGAAGATTTGCATGCGCAGGGTCATGTACCACATTGTCCATTTCCCATGGATCGATCATTTGATGATATAACTCGCGAAAAATCACCTTCTTCAATGATTGGTCTTCATAGGTGATGGTGTATCTCCACGTATCGTCGATGACCGAAAGATTGAATCCACTTCCACCGTATGATCCCAGGCCTTCATACACGAATACATCCCTAATGGCATCCCTATTCCCCTTGATAATGGGTAACAGACTCTTGCCATGTAGGTTTTGCGGACTAGGCAATTTGGCAAGATCGATCACGGTGGGAAGGATGTCCAGATTACTCACTAAACTATTGTTATGTACAGGTGCAATACCGGGACCATGGACGAATAATGGGACGTGGGTACTCGCAGCATAGGGCAGCACTTTACTAGTAAATCCGTGGTCTCCCAACATCCATCCATTATCACTCATGAAAATGAGGTAGGTATGTTTCCATAGGTCCAACTCCGATATCTTGTCAAACAACCTTCCGAGGAAATTATCTAATTCTGTGATCACGGCATAGTAGTCCCTTGTGTGATTTTGGATGGCACTGCTGTCTGGATATCCGTACTTCTGCGCCTGAGTCCGATTGCGGACGGAGCGGAGATAAGGAGGTTTATTTTCCAATCCATCTAAGTGGTTCTCGGGCACAGGCATTTGATCTACAGGGTACCTCACCTTAGTCTCCGGCTTTGCATCCCAGATCAAGTCTCCGTTCATATGTGGAGTCTGGGGACAATGAAAAAGGAAAAAAGGTGCTTTATCCCGGGCTTGTGTTTCGATAAAGGATATGGACCGGTCGACGCCGTAATCATCGATGTGCTGATCGGGATAGAGGGTATCACTTCCACTGATGAACTGGCGACCATAATAGGTACCATTTCCGAAAAAGTAATTGGCAAAATCGAATCCGATATCTTTAGGTGAAGGCTGAATGTGCCACTTGCCGCTAAATCCTGTCACGTAGCCATGATCTTGCAGCAACTCGGGCAGCACTTTTTCTCCTTCATTTAGCTTGCTGCCCAAACCCAACACTCCATTTTGACTACCATACCGACCTGTCAGCAGGCTTGCCCTGCTGGGACTGCATAACGAAAATGCCACATGTGCGTTTGAGAACTGCAAACTCTGTCTTGCCAGATGGTCGATATTGGGAGTTATGATCGGCCCCTCTTGATTCACACCTAGGGCATCGAACCGCTGGTCATCCGTATAGACGATGATGAAATTTGGTTGTCTTTCTTCTTTCGGGCTATCCCGAAAATCAAGACAGCTGACAAGCATACAGAGTGGAATGAACCATACCACGCCGCATTTATTTGATGGAGAGGTTGGACCAGCACGAAAGCTATATGATTCACTCATAGGACAACCAAGCTGTAGCACGGCAGTCTTTGTCCGCCACAAACCGTATCCATCTGCCTTCAAAATCAGCGGCGAACTCATGGACGAACTGGTCACCAGCTGTTAGTGTCCTTGTACGGTATAACATCCAAGATCCATTCCCGACAGGATCGACTTGTATGCGAAATGTCACTTTCTTGTCGGAATGATTAGTCAGCACCAGGGATCGATCGTCGTAAAAACCTATTAGGTAAGGATCAGAAGGCTCGCCTTGTTGTACCATGCTCTCAAGCCATGGCCCACCTTGGCCGGTAGGTTTTCCAAGTTGCCACAAATCGTCTATCACTCCTACCCACAAGGCTGCTCTTCCATCAGCCGATCTGATGATGTGGGGATTGGTATTTGGGCCGGGCTTCACACCGGTCATCACGAGCATACCGCGATAAGAAGCGTAGTCATGAATACGATAATTATGAGATGCAATAGGTCTTACCTTGGCAAAACCGTCGGCATTCTCAGCAGGTAATTCATAAAACGTACCATGGCAATTGAAGAGATCACGCTCCGTGGCCACCTCGCGGCAGATGCGCAAAGATGCTTTTTCGGTGAGGTCTGTAAAGGCATCAGATCCCTTTGGGAAACGCCATCTGCGACCCTGATCATCTACTACCAGAATAGAACCAGCTTCTACAGAAACGACATCCTTTGGTATGGCAAATTTCTCCTGAATAAACTTATGTGTCTCAGGATCCTCCTTGGTTGTCAGCTTCAGCTGATCATCAAGCTGGTAGTAGCCGATCACTTTCTGGCCAAGAGCATTGTGAGATTCGCTGGCCAAACCAAGGACACGACGGTCATCACCAAGTCCATACAGGAGTCCTCCTATGGCATTTCTTTCCACACAAGATGCTAGTCCGTCAAAAATCCCGGCGCTGACATTGGTTCGTTTTTCAGGAGAAGAATAGTTGAAGCTCACCGTGACTTCACAGGGAGCATGAGATTTTACCCTAATCCACTCAGCCTGCTCATTTTGATCAAAGTGTAGAATTTTGCCCTCTCCCGGCTTGATATACACGCTCTGCAAGATCGTCCAGTTTGCATCTCCCTGCACATCTACTTCAAAATCAAATCTGATCGTCTCCCCACCATCATGCTGCACCCAAGCGATTCTTTCCGGCCATCCGGCGAAAAGGAAGGGCTCGGAATATTCACCCGCTTGGACCTCTTCATTCAACCAAACCGCCCCATGAGCTGTCGCTGGTCCCAAATCATCAGGCTTTGTAAAACTGGTAAACCAGAGGTTGGAGTTAGATTGACCGGGACCTTCGATGCCACCTTTCTGTCTGCGTTTATTGAGAAACTCTCTCTGAGCTGAGTCATCGCAACCAAAAACCAGGCGATCATTCCAACGTGTAAAATCACCAATCACTTTCAAGTAGGCGGATCTTGGTCTAACACCCGCCGCATGATCAGCACTAAATCCACCTGGAAATCGCCAGAACATACCGTGCATCGTCATCAGGTAATCTGGCTTATCGACACTGCCCACATTTCTAATTCTAGGCCATTCAGTATTCCAACCGTGGGCACCATCGTATGAATGACTAGCCTTCGGCAACCGATAGAAGGACCAGCCCTTTGGACTCCTTGCAGCCAGCAACAGTGATTTATGGTCCCATCCGGTCGCCCAAATCGGATCGGTCTCCGGATTCTCATTGCCATAAATTCCTCCAGGTCCTGTGACTTCCACAAATTGATTGCGACGAACTACCTTCCAATCCTTTCCATCCCACTCTGCCAGCACCCCTGACTCAATATCAAACTTCTTAAGGGCCTCTTGAGTGGCCTCGCCATTATTTGAGTAAACCATCACACCTTGGCCGCTGTACAGTCCCTTACCATGTGCACCAGGAAGTGTGGCATTTTCTGGATTAACGTCTGTGGGATTATGCCGGTGCACCTTCCCATCTTTATTGCTGTCTTTGTAGAGCATCTTTACCGCGAGGCTCTCGACATGCACCTCATAAAAGCCCTCTTCCATCGTGCCGTAGTAGATGAGATTGGTAGGATCCGTCAGGTGCCGGGCGTTTCCCGTATGTCTACCCTGCATGATCTCATACGGAATGGTACGAACCACCCCATGCTCATCGATGGCATGTGGCCCGATAAATAACTGCCTACTTTCTCTGTGAATCATGCGATTGGCAGGAGTACCTCCAATGCTCTCATCTCTTACCTTCTTCCTTAGTGAGTTACTGATCTCATACAATTTATCAGAGGATCCATTAGGAAAATGAGGGCTGTAGGTCACCACCCATAGTTTGTCTGCCCATGGCACTACCGCGCCAGTTCCACACTCCCCTCCTTGATTGTAGTAGGCCAAATGGGGGTAGATACCACTGATCGAGATGGGTTCCTGTGCAGAGGTGGATGACAAGGAAATAAGGAGAAAAAAAACTGGGACTCTCCACACTTTATCGTTGATTTTATACATCATATATTTCTACATTATAAATTCCGATTTAAATACCAGTGCTCCGATGATGGATACTCTTGCTTATGTCTAGTCTTTTGAAAATCTACGCAGACCGGTGTCCATATTGTCTTTCACCTAGACATCACAAGTCATCACCCAGAGACGATTTGTCCAAGACCTTCTCGTACTAGTGCCAACCTTCATATGTCTAGAACTTCATTTCAGCCTTTAGTGCCTTTTCTATCTTCAGATAACTTGCCAGCCTTTCTCCCCTGAATTTCTCTTTTCCCTCTTGGCGATATCTGATAAAATGCTCCTGAATTTCGGGTGAATCAGGGTAAAATCCCTTGTCATCAATCTCCTCGATCCAGGCTGTCAATTCTTTTTCCAATGACCCTCTCACATGACTATGTGCAGCACTATAAGCCAAATTGTTTACCTCAAACGGATCCTCATGCAAGTCGTAGAGTTCTTCGAGTGGCAATGGTCTCACCAAAGTCTTCTCTACACCTTCTAATTTGTTATAAGTATCGAGGATCAACATGGTATGATAATATGGTAGGCGTGCCTTTCGATATTCTGTCGAGCACTCAAGAATCGAAAGTCCATTATTGAAATTCTTGATGTACCTATATTTATTTGACCTAACCGCTCTGGTCTTGAAGTGTACACCTCCTATCCTATCAAGAGCACTAAAAACAAATTCTCTTTCCTCCTCCAGATGGTCTCCCAGAAAAATACGTCCTTGCATAAACTCGGGTTTCTGGATTCCAGCCAGCGCTAAGGTGGTCGCAGAAATATCTATCGAAGAAAGCAATTGATCGCTTACACCTCCGCGCTTAAATCCTTTTGGGGGTTGCATCTGCTGCGGAATTTTGATGATAAATGGAATTTTTGTGCCACTATCGTACATCCAGTACTTGCCTTTTAAAGTAGGTCTACCATGATCGGACAAAAAGAAAATTATGGTGTTATCTAGAAGGCCCAATGTTTCAAATCTGGCCAGAATATCGTGGACCTCACGATCTAACAGTTGAATATTTTCCAGATAGGCAGCCCAGTCTTCCCGCAGCGGTCCCACATCGGGATAATAGGGAGGCAATGACACCTCACCAGGATCGATGGGATGTACCGAATCTTTCTTGAAAATCCGGTGAGTATAAAACGAATTTATTTTGGCAAAGAACGGCTTATTGGGATCAATCTCGTCCATGCTTTCAAAGTCAAAGGCTTCATCCTCCAGGTGAAACATATAGTCATCTTTGCCTCCCCCTACCGTCTGGTACCCATGATCGTGAAGTATTTGAGCTACCGTTTTCACTCCGTTGGGGAGCGGAGGTTTTAGATCATCGGAATAGCGCATATGCATTGCTCCGATCCCATTTTGATACATACCCACTGCCAGTGCCGTCCGCGATGGTGAACAAACGCCAGCTGCTGTAAACATATGTGTAAATCTCATTCCCTCAGCAGCAAGCTGATCGATGGTCGGCGTGAGAACTAGTGGATTGCCATAACATGCCTGGTCCTGCGACATATCTTCGGAAATGATCCAGAGGATGTTCGGTGGTGAGCCCTGCGAGTACGCGTCAACAAGATTAGATACGATGAGAATTAGGAAGAATATTCTATTTGGCCACATTTCTAAACATCCAATTTTGAGGTCAATTTTTACCGTCTTTGCATGAATGTAGTGATCTGATTAGAGAAATCAAAAGGATGATATCCCCTTCCCATCGATTTCAAATCAATATACGGCGATTCGCATTTCCCTAACGGAGAAGGCATCCTCTCCAGAAAATAAATAGTGGCAGGTCTTGCCGTCCTCACTCATCCATTTGGTAGGTATGCTGCCTGTCTCTCCAGGTCCCATATCCCAATGCAGATCATAGAAAGCGGTCGTCCAAGGACCCCAAGGCTCTGGAGCATCATAGATGGCGAGCCCACCAATGAATCTCGTCCCTTGTTCATCTGAATATGGAGCGGGAATGATTTGACTCCACAAATACGCTCCCAAGGCGGCATTATGAGTAATGCCAGATCTATAACATTTTCCCGGATTGGTAAACACGGGTTTCCTCTTTCTGACATCCACCGACCAGGTGGGTAGGCCATCCCTCATACCTGAATAATATTGATAGCTAGACAGGTCCTTCACTCGATCTTTGGCAACTCGTGCCATCACCATATGGTCGCTAACCCTATAGGCACTAGGGTCATCATGGGAATAAATGTAGACATAGTCATCCTTCGCCCCCCGGTAATTTTTTCCAAAATTTAGGAACGTGGGTGCACCAAAACTTTCGGGAAATTTCCAGTGACTCCATTGCCAGGATTGTCCATGATCCTGTGACCAGGCAAGGGATGAGTGGACAGCATTTCGTACCAGCATGTACAATATTCCGTTGACCATCAACATGCCGCTGGCTTTCTCTCCATATTTTCCTTGACCCACTCTCTCTCCACTGGGAGATCTGATATTGGATGCTTGTAGATCCGGTGGTATGCCGGACACTCTGGACAAACCAAGACTGAGCTTAATATCTGTATGGGGTCGAAAACCATAGCCATCCCCGTACGCCGTATACAGCTGGTCGTCATCAGCCCAGGTGACTGGCCAGTTATCACCTCCAGGAGCCATCCTGATCACTTCTTCTGCCGGCGCAAATGTCACCTTCTTTATGACCGAACTTCTCTCATATGGAGGTGCCGATATGGCATCTATGACCGGTTCAAAAAGATATTTATTGGCCGCATACCAGAATGCATCCTCTAAGCCTTCATCCGCCAGATCTTCTCCAAATCTCGCGACGATAAGATCAAGGCTTGGCACCACCAGAAGGAGTTGGTGCTGTGCACCTGCACCTGCAAAAGCATCCCTGGGTACATATTTCCAAATGCCATCAAAATTCGAGTACCATCCCAGGGTGGTCGCTGGTACAGGCTCTACCACATCGCCTACCTTTGGTCGATCGGATATCGCTGTTCCAGCATACTCGAGCGCATGTTGGACCACAGTTGAATCGAGCAATTGCGACCCCTCCCAATATCCATAATTTTTCATCAGCCTACCGATTTTAGCGGCAGTGGCAGCGGTAATCGACCCCCCACCCCAGCCCGGCACGAGCTGTAGTCCATCTACTTGATATGATCCACCATATCCAAATCGAAATTCGCTGCGCTTGATACCCATGGGCACATATATATTTGTCCACAGGTAATCCCGGATATTTTTCTGAGCTGATTCACCCTGCAGGGCAGCTGTCACAGCATAATTGAGCATGGCAATACCAGTATTGCTATAGGCATACTTGGTGCCGGGGATAGATATCACAGGTGCACTATCACGAGCCATTGTAAAGGGATCTGGATCTTTGCGCCAGAACATTCCCTTCCATCCTGGCAGATCCATATGGTGATGTAGACCGGCATCTTGCATATTCTTGGCTTCTTTTGCAGTCACCTCCGCATCTTCAAGCCCGGAAGTATGGTTGGCCAGATGCCTCAGGGTGATCATTTGCTTCTGGCCCTGTTTCCATGTGGGTACATTCAGACAAACAGCTTGGTCAGGATGAAGGATCCGATCATGGGTGGCAAGAGCCAACGACATCCCACCAACCAATGCCTTTGCCAAAGAGGCAGTGTAGTGTAGTTTTTCAGCATCCTTCCATCCTGGAGCAGACCAATCAAGTACTACTTTATCATTCTTGACTATGAAAAGCTTCTTTGTTCCTTTGGTACGCTGCAGGTTGAGCAAGTTCTGAATTTTTTCAGCCGACATACCCTCGTTCTCCGGACTGGAATATACCCACTCAAAGTCTCTAAGGGAAGAAGCATTTGCCTCGCTTAATGGCTGGATGGGTATTAAAATGGTCAGTAGAGATGTAAAGATGGCAGCAGAGCCAAATGCCAGGATGGAGTACCTCATCGTCAAAAGAATTTACAAAGATTGGAAAGTACAAAATTGGAATTTATCCTAAGTGAAGGAGATCACTAGCCCTGAAATCTTTCCTCAAGGTGAGCCCCGTCAGGATCATATGCAATATTTTACTCTATTAACTCGTATTATTTATAGTTATCATAATTGGTTCTCTAGATCACCATCACTGCCCCTCCACACTTCACACTGTTTTTCATAGCATTGGTTTTCAGTGGTTCTTTCACCTCTATCGTGGTTGATTGAATCCGGTAATATTAAAGTTAGTCACCTTGCAACGAAAACAGGTACTCCTATCTCTGCTTTTAGCATATGTCCTGTCACTACTTACAGCCTACCTTACTCTGTCGGCGCAGCCTAGTAGTTTTATTCATCTGGATCAGTTTGGATATCTCTCTAACGCTGATAAAGTGGCCGTATTGACTGATCCCCAGACTGGATATAATGCCAGTGATGGTTATCAACCTGGCAGCGTCATTGAGGTAAGAGCAGCCGGTACTGATCAGGTGGTCTTTTCCGCTACTCCCGTAGTCTGGGACGGAGGTAGTACCCACGCTCAATCTGGTGACAGGGGTTGGTGGTTTGACTTCAGTGCTGTCACTGCAGCTGGATCTTACTATCTATTCGATCCTCAGAGCGATGAGCGATCATCATCCTTCCAGATAAATGACAATCCATATCAAGAGGTTCTCAATGCCACCTTACGGGCCTTCTACTACAACCGCTGCAATCATGCAAAAGAATCACCTTATGCTGAAACGGGTTGGACCGATGGTATGAATTTCACCCATGCTCTCCAGGACGCCAATTGTCGATATGTGTACGATATTAGTAACAGTGCGCTTGAAAAAGATCTGACTGGGGGATGGTTTGATGCTGGTGACTACAATAAATATGTGACATTTGCCCATCATCCTGTACACCAGTTGCTATGGACTTACGAGGAACATCCAGAGATTTTTGATGATGACTGGAATTGGCCAGAGAGCGGTAACGGTCTGCCAGACCTACTCGATGAAGTCAAGTGGGAACTTGATTGGTTGATGAAGATGACTAATCAGGATGGAACTGCTCAAGTCAAAATGGGCAGTATTGATCACAACGAGAATTCAGGAGCTCCACCAAGCACAAACACCGATCAGCGATACTATGGTCCCACTTGTACCTCAGCATCGGTAGCCGCTGCAAGTATGTTGGCTCATGCCGCCAAGGTCTTCAGCAGTCAAACCGGTATGCAAGCCTATGCTCAAACCCTACAAGAGCGAGCTGAAGCTTGTTGGTCAGTTTTTAAGACGGCTTTCGATGCCGATCAGCTAGAAACGGACTGCGATGATGGGACGATCAAAGCGGGCGATGCGGACCGAGAAGCATCAGAACAACGAGATATGGGCATGACGGCTGCTGTATACTTGTTCGAACTGACAGCTTCATCAAGCTACCACGATTTTATTGTTGACCAGTATAGTGCGACTGAACCCATAGCCAGCGGCTGGCTAAGCCCCTATAAAACTGACTTGATTGAAGCACTGTATTTATACACCACACTGGCCAATGCAAATGCCTCTGTTAAGGACCATATTATTGACGCTGCACAGGGGGCGGTCATTAATAATTCCGATGGTTTTTTTGCATTGGGATCTTATGATCTCTATCGTGCCGAAGTCCCAGATTGGATGTATCACTGGGGATCTAACATGCCCAAAGCCAATGTAGCAAATCTTTGTCTTATTCTGCACAAATACAATATCGTACCGGCCGCCCAGAGTGATTTACAAGAGAAAGCGGCTGAACAATTGCATTATTTCCACGGAATTAATCCCCTGGGGTTGGTCTACTTGGCAAACATGTATGCCTATGGAGGTGACCGCTGCGTCAACGAAATCTATCACACGTGGTTTAATGATGGCACTCCGTGGGATCATGCCATTAATTCCTCCATCGGACCTGCGCCTGGTTTTGTTAGTGGAGGACCCAACAAGGATTTTAGTGTGGGAAGCATCTCACCACCATCTAACCAACCTCCTCAAAAGTCATATTTGGATTTCAACACAGGCTGGCCCGATAATTCCTGGGAAATCTCAGAACCAGCCATTTATTATCAAGCGGCCTACCTAAGATTGCTGGCCAATTATGTCAACAACCAAACCATTTCTTCCAAAAAAAATCTCTCGGTGTCTAATTCTTGTATCGACATCCATCCGAATCCAAACAATGGTATTTTTACCATCAGGGGTATACTTGAGAACTACCACTTGGCTATTTACGACAACAATGGTGCTTTACATAAAAACATTCCAAATGTGGGTGGTGAGACCTATGTTGATCTAACAGCACTACCTGCAGGCACCTTCCTGGTTCGGGTGGAAAACAAGGACAATGATGTGCTTTGTATACAAAAAATTCTAAAGCAGTAAAGAAACCACCTGGGATCGGTAAGCCGGTCTTCCATCTAATTCTCTGTAGTTTAATCAATAGCAAGCGCAATCATTTATCCGCGTGAGGTACAGCCTAGACTAAGGGATTGCCGAGCCCTTGTGTAGGTGGAATCGCTCGGCAATCATTTATCCAGGCCTGGGGATCGGTAAGCCCGTCTTCCATTTAATTCCCTGTAGTTTAATCAATAGCAAGCGCAATCATTTATCCGCGTGAGGTACAGCCCAGACTAAGGGATTGCCGAGCCCTTGTGTAGGTGGAATCGCTCGGCAATCCCTGACCTTGGGATCGGTAAGCCCGTCTTCCATCTAATTCTCTGTAGTTTAATCAAAAGCAAGAGCAATCATTTATCCGCGTGAGGAACAGCCCCGACTAAGGGATTGCCGAGCCCTTGTGAAGGTGGAATCGCTCGGCAATCCCAGACCTTGGGATCGGTAAGCCCATCTTCCATTTAATTCCTTGTAGTTTGATTAAGAGTAAAATCAATCATTTATCCGCGTGAGGAACAGACCCGACCTGGGGATCGGTAAGCCCGTCTTCCATTTAATTCTCTGTAGTTTAATCAAAAGCAAGAGCAATCATTTATCCATGTGGGGAACAGCCCTGACCTTGGGATCGGTAAGCCCGTCTTCCATCTAATTCTCTGTAGTTTAATCAATAGCAAGCGCAATCATTTATCCGCGTGGGGAACAGCCCTGACCTTGGGATCGGTAAGCCCGTCTTCCATCTAATTCTCTGTAGTTTAATCAATAGCAAGAGCAATCATTTATCCGCGTGAGGAACAGCCCCGACTAAGGGATTGCCGAGCCCTTGCGAAGGTGGAATCGCTCGGCAATCCCAGACCTTGGGATCGGTAAGCCCGTCTTCCATTTAATTCCCTGTAGTCTACTCAAAAGTAAAATCAATCATTTATCCGCGTGAGGTACAGCCCAGACTAAGGGATTGCCGAGCCCTTGTGAAGGTGGAATCGCTCGGCAATCCCAGACCTTGGGATCGGTAAGCCCGTCTTCCTTTTAATTACTTGTAGTTTAATCAAAAGCAAGAGCAATCATTTATCCATGTGGGGACAGCCCCGACTAAGGGATTGCCGAGCCCTTGTGTAGGTAGAATGGCTCGGCAATCCCTGACCTGGGATCGGTAAGCCCGTCTTCCATCTAATTCTCTGTAGTTTAATCAATAGCAAGCGCAATCATTTATCCGTGTGAGGAACAGCCCCGACCTGGGGATCGGTAAGCCCGTCTTCCTTTTAATTCCTTGTAGTTTAATCAAAAGCAAGAGCAATCATTTATCCATGTGGGGACAGCCCCGACAAAGGGATTGCCGAGCCCTTGCGAAGGTGGAATCGCTCGGCAATCCCAGACCTTGGGATCGGTAAGCCCGTCCTCCATTTAATTCTCTGTAGTTTAATCAAAAGCAAAATCAATCATTTATCAGTGTGGGAAACAGCCCCGACCTGGGGATCGGTAAGCCCGTCTTCCATCTAATTCTCTGTAGTTTAATCAAAAGCAAGAGCAATCATTTATCCATGTGGGGACAGCCCCGACTAAGGGATTGCCGAGCCCATGTGTAGGTAAGATCGCTGAGCCCTTATGCTTCACCTCCTTGTTTGTGCTTCAACTGTGTTGAAAATGCTGCTGGCGGTCAATGATAATGCGGCCAGGGCCGCAGCGTCGGTCGGATACTCGACAGTGTGTTCGCCAACGGATAAATATGCGAGAGCAGATTTGCTGTCTTTTTGCAAGCGATCTCTTTCACTTTGGTAAAAGTCCAGGAGCGAAGCGAGCTCCATTTGAGTGGGCACTCTTCCGAGGATGTAGAAGAAGGTCGCTCTGACGAGATCTTGAGCGGATGAATGATTAGCCAGTATGTTCGCCGCCAACGCCCGGGATGCTTCGACAAACTGAGGATCATTGAGCAGAACCAGGGCTTGCAAAGGGGTGCTCGTTGTCGTACGCTTCACAGTACAAGTGCTTCGATCAGGTACATCAAAAATCAGCATAGAAGGTGGTGGAGCGGTACGTTTATACACGGAGTAAAGGCTGCGCCGATACAGACCCGGTCCTGGTTTCTGCAGATACGGATAGCGCCACGATTTGTTACTCAGTTCATCCCAGAGGCCGGCTGGCTGATATGGATACACGCTTGGACCTCCCACAGTATCGACCAGCAGGCCACTAAGGGCCAATGCCTGATCCCTGATCATCTCGGCATCAAGTCTGGGACTGGGAGCACGAGCCAACCACATGTTTTCCGGATCAGATCGGAGATGTCGCTCGGACACTTTCGATGATTGCCTATACGTGGCTGAACATACTATGAGCCGATGCAATGCCTTAATATCCCAATCGCTTTCGACAAACCAGTTGGCTAACCAGTCTAGCAGCTTCGGATGTGTGGGTAAGGATCCCTGAGCACCAAAATCATCGGAGGTCTTCACCAAGCCGACACCAAAATGCATTTGCCAGATTCGATTTACAAAAACACGGGCGGTCAGCGGATTCTTCCTATCAAACAACCACTGTGTTAATCCCAATCTATTCCTTGGATACTCCGGAGCATAAGTATGAATCGCGTCGGGAGTTCCTGGTTCCACCCGCTTGCCAGGTGCATCATAAAGGCCACGCTCCAAGACATATGTAGGGCGAGGCTGGGGCAGGTCTCCCAACACCATGATCTCATCAATTTCATTGACCAGATTATTTAGCTCCACCCTCGACGCTCGGAGTCTGTCTCGTCTCTCGTTTACTGCTGAATCCACTCGGTCTACAAAATGCCCTTTGGCATCTTCCACATTCGTATAAAACTGATCCTTAGCCTTTTCCGGATCAAAGCCATACAGTATCTCTAAGGGACTTAGCTCTGAAGAAAAAATCTGAAGTTCATCAACACCTCCATCCTTGAAAGTAATAATCTTGTCTCTATACCCCAATCGAAATCCACTAAACCCATAGGTGTGAATATTGGGCTCAAATAAAATTCCCTTGTACAAATTATCTGCTCTATTTTCTCTTTCCACTTCTCGACCATTCATGTAAAGACGTATGCCTTTAGCTTGGCTACTTCCATCGTACGTCACAGCAACATGTGTCCATTTTTGTACTGGGAGTGAATCCAAGCTCACCACTTCCAATGCATTTTGGGGCCACGAATGGGCCATGATAAAGCGCAGCTTATTCCTTTCAAGATGCAATGAGAATCCCTTATATCCCAGCCGAATGTCCTCACAATGATTGAAGATACCAACGTCGTTATAGGTGTGTTCCGGATAAAGCCATAGTTCAACTGAGAATGGGTCTGTCCGATCAAACCATCCCACCTTCTCACCAAGTGTGATGGTATTATAGTCTGTCACAAAGAAGCCATCGCCCTTCACCCCTTTCTTAAGTAAGGGCTCTGTCAGGGTGGCTTTTTTCGTGTGGTCAGCAAGATTTCTCGATGTATAGGTTTTATCTCCCGTTTTCATCAAATGGTCGAAATCATGAAGGGCCACTCGAGCAGATGTCCTTGATGCTAAGAGATGATCGGGAGAACTACCCAGATTTGTCTTCCACGAGTGAAATTGGTCATTCGCTTCCAATTTTGCCATCTCTAAATCCACACCTTGTTCCTCGATTTTCCGATCGATAAAATCTATCATTTTCTCTTGCTCACCAGTAGTCAGCAAAAGAGCCGGACCGGGAGTTTGATCGGGACCATAGACTGGTGTACCAATCTCATGAGTGCTGTTAAAAAAACCAAACAATCGGTAATAATCTTCCTGTGAAATAGGATCATACTTATGGTCATGACATCTTGCACATTCAACTGAAAGGCCCAAAAAAGCCTTTCCCAAGGTGTGGGTGCGATCGGCCACATATTCCACACGGTACTCTTCGAAAACAATGCCTGCCTCTGAGTTTTTCTTATGCAACCGATTAAATGCGGTAGCTAGGATTTGATGTTGACTAGGATTCGGCAGTAGATCACCAGCTATCTGCCAGGTGACAAACTCATCGTATGGCATATTCGCGTTAAATGAATGGATCACCCAATCTCGCCAAGGAGAGAACTCGCGATGCTTGTCATCGAGATAGCCATCGCTGTCGGCATATCTCGCTACGTCCATCCAGTGAGCAGCCATACGCTCGCCATAGGCGGGATCTGCAAGGAGCTGATCTACATAGTTCTCATAAGCATCCTGGTCTTCTGGAGAAAGCTCGGGTGCGATAGGCGAAGATCGTGGTGGCAATCCTGTCAAATCAAAACTCAACCGTCGAACCAGGGTCTCACGATCTGCCTGAGGAGATGGCTGTAGATCATGCTCTTCCATTTTTGCCAGAATAAATCGATCAATTTCGTTGATTGCCCAATTGCTCTCGCTATTGACTCGAGGTACCGAGACAGGTTGCAATGGCTGGAAAGACCAGTGGTCCTCATAGTTAGCTCCTTGAAGTATCCACTTGGCCAAAATAGCTTTTTCGCGTTCTTCTATCTTCACCTTAAAGGACGCTGGGGGCATCACTAGTTCAGGATCGGTGGTCGTCAGTCGATGGTATACTTCACTCCTGTCTAGACTGCCGGGATAGATCGCTACCTTGCCGGGGTGCTCTACCAGAGCTGAAAAGGCTGAGGCTGGATCATCGAGTCTCAAATCTGCTTCACGTTTGTCTTCATCTGGACCGTGACAAGCAAAACATCGATCAGATAAAATGGGCTTCACATGAAAATTGTAGGAGATCTTAGCAGGCAGGTCCTTAGTCATACTGGTCCAATTTCGGGGAAGCTCTTCCCGGCAACTCCAAATTCCCAAGAGCATCAGGTACCAAAAAATGACCTGCTTGGAGATTAAAGCACCACCTGCATTTGTACTCATATAGCTATAAAAATACACAACCGAGGATAAAAGGGGGAAATCAATGACGATTGACCGTCATACTCGATCGCACATTGAGGGTACACACCAGCTCCATATGATCAGCAACTGATGTAAGAAACTTCCTATCTTGGAAAGCCTGAATCTACAAAACTCAACAATGCAGTGACCATGTCGAATTTACCTGTGCTGACGGAGCATCGAATGTTGCGTTTCCTCACCGTTACCGCCCTCTATTTTGCGCAGGGCATTCAGTTGGGATTAATGAATGTAGCGATACCCGCTTATCTCGCGGCCCAGGGTGTTTCACCTGCAGCTGTAGGGGCCTTTATAGGGGCCAGTCTGTTACCTTGGTCACTAAAATTTATCAGTGCCCCCATGATGGATAGGTTCAGCTATCTGCCTATGGGTCGCAGGCGTCCCTGGATTTTAGTCGGCATCAGTGGTGCCATGCTCGGGTATCTGGGCATGGCGATGGTTCCGGATCCACTGCATCGACTCGTCACCCTCACCCTGTTCGCTGTAATCGCCAGTGCCTTTACCGCCATATTGGATGTGGCTGTTGATGGAATGGCTATCGAAGTACTTTTAAAAGAGGAGCAACCAAAGGCCAATGGCTTTATGTGGGGTGGGAAGGTGGTCGGGTCGGCAGTGACAGCCGCAATAGCAAGTCACCTACTGAATGCCTGGGGGATGGCCGCTACCTTTTTTGCGATCGCCTTTTTTGTGCTGAGTTTTAGCTTATTTCCATTGTTGCTTAGAGAGCGAGCTGGCGAAAAAATATTGCCTTGGATGCAAGGTACTATATCACAGTACGGGAAACGAGTACAACTACACAGTTGGTCTCAGATATTTTCAAGTTTGTGGAAAGCCATCACTCTGCCTTCCAGTTTATTACTGCTTCTCTTCGGATATATCCATGGCATTACGTACGGGCTTTTTGATGCTATCATGCCCGTGCTGACTGTACAAGATCTTGCCTGGACGGATACTGGTTTTTCTAACCTTGCCGCGACCGCTGGTATCTTCGGTGGACTCACCGGGATGATTCTGGGTGGTATGGCCATAGAACGTGTCGGCCGCATTTTCAGCATTAAAATTTTTTTGGGCTGCTATTTTATCGTCGTGGTTGTGATGGGTTTTATCGAACCCCTATGGCAGCAAGATTGGGTCATTCAGACCTATACGGTGACCATTTACACCATACGCACCTTGATCCTTATTGCCCTATTTGCCTTGGCCATGTCGTTTTGTTGGAAGCCGATCGGAGCAACCCAATTCGCCCTCTACATGGCGGTAGCCAATCTTGGACTTTCGTCAGGTGCCGCCCTCCTAGGTCCTTTGAAAGGCTTTCTCAATTTTTCCCAAGTGTTCTTCGCCCTTGGTGTGATCACCCTACTATCATTGGTAGTAATCTTACTTATACAACCGCAAAGGCACATTTTGCAGTTGAAAGGACTCAATCCCTTAACAGGCCCTGGATGGCAGCCCTCAGAGACCTCTGGTCGTAAAGCTAGGTGAAGTCCCGATTAAACATCAGGCAAGTCGTACCTGCATCTACATATAGGTTCTGGCCGGTGATGGATTTTGCTAAATCAGACAATAGAAATGCTACCGTATAACCTATGTCGGTCGGTGCGATCATATCGTTGAGCAACTGCTGTTTATCGACGAAATTGCGCACCCATTGTTCGGGGTCGTCAGACCAGGTTTTAATCAAATCATAATTTTGAGCAGCATGGACATAACCAGGTGCCACCGCATTGACACGGATACCCAAAGGACCGAGATCACATGCCATACCCCGAGTCAGACCTACAATGGCATGTTTAGCACTTGAGTAAATGGAATATCCAGCTTGGGTGGAATGAGCATGAACCGAGGAGATATTGACAATATGGCCAATCTGATCAGCTTGGAGACACTGATTTACAAATGCTTTTGACATGCGCCATACCGCTTTTACATCGATGCCATAGATGCGATCAAACTCCTCCTCCTTCACGTGATGTACCGGTTTACTGAGCCCCACACCAGCACTGTTCACCAATCCATCGATCACACCTACTTCGGTAGCAATGGTTTCAAACATGCCCTGGACAGCCCTGGGGTCATTCACATCTGCCTGGACTGTGAATGCATCAGGATATAAATCGTTGGTCTTCTCCAGAGCTTTCTGATCTACATCATTGATGATCAACTGGGCACCCAATTGATGCAGGGCGGCACACACACCACCACCCACTCCGATACCGGCACCACCAGTCACCAAAATGGTTCTGTTTCTGAAATCGAGGTTAGGTTTCATAGATCTGCTTTAGCGTTGATCACATTTACATAATACCATAAGTCTTAAAGGCTTCCACAGCACTCATACCACCTTGGATGGCCTTCAAAACCAGTTTCTCACCTGTGGCCTTTTCCATTGCCTTCTGCACGATATCCTTTTCATGGGGTGCAGGTATCACGCAAACGCCATCGATATCTCCGAAGACGATGTCGCCTGGAGCAATCTCGACCTTGGCAATCTTGATAGGCAAGCGAAAATCCAACACTGTACCCCGTGGTCCTTGGTCTTGAGCATAACGACCGGTTGAGAAAGTGGGAAAATTCAATGACATAATTCCCTCTGTATCGCGGCTATGACCATTCATGACCACGCCGGCAGCCCCTAAGTTCATCGCTCTTGCACTCATCAACTCACCCCATAGGGCATATCCCTGTGATGCTCCCGAAGCGAGATATACTTCGTGCGCCTTTAGGTCATCTAAAGCTTCCAGCATCAGACCGAAGGGCTTTTCTGGTACCCTATGGATAGAGCCCACATGTAGATCTTCGTGCAGCACGGGCATAGCTCTACCCACCACCACCATATCCTCATGGAGGGGTTTGATTTCATGCGGTAAGAACTGATGCAGCAACCCAGATTGGTCCATCACATCCCCCACCACTGCTGTAAACAGATGCTGCCGCATCATATCAAACAGCTCTTGATCATTGCTCCAGTTAAAGTCCTGCATCCGCCTGCCTTTTGTCACCTGTTTTGCTTCTAAAAAATTGCTATCGGACCTAATACAATGTACGTGTTGATGTATAGCTTTTCATCGGTCCATTGCTGACTCCAAAAATGATGTGGGGAGCTTCATTTACCATCACCTTGACGACGCTGCGCACATCTCCCTTGAGATTTAGTCCGCTGACCTGATTGGAGACTGCGCGAAAAGAGAGATCTCCATCATTCTTCAACAACACCCCATGATTGGCATCGATCTCACCAATTTTTACTCGATTGTAGATGCTGTTTCCCACCAAAATCAAATCTTGATCCTCGTCGTCATCGAAATCTATATCAGCGATCCCATACACCGGAGCAACCTGTGCCTGCAAGGGTAAAGGGACTATACGCAATGAATCACCAACGAGGTCCAAAAGGATGGTGGCCAGATGGGTGGTCATTTCACGGGTGGGACCAGGCAAACTCTCTAACAACTTATTCATGGTATACTCGGCATATTCGTGATAAGTCACGAAAAGTTTCTTTAAGCCAGGCAACTGTCCCAACAGATCATCACGCGACACAAAAGGATAGGAATCATCACCAGAATAGGTACTCATGATTGGATCGATCGTACTATTTTGGTCAAAGTCTCCCCAGTACAGCATCATCGGCTGTTCCTGTGAAGCACTTAGCTGGCTGTTTAAACCCCAATTTCCCGCCACGATTTCTAATTGTTTGTCACTGTCTAAGTTGGCTACATGCAGACCGCTGTACCAGCCACGACCTTGTCCAGCACAGGTAAGATTCCAGTTAGCAGCATTCATCGACCAAACTTCCACCTGCTCCCATTCACCGGCGATGACCAAATCGACGGCGCCATCGCCATCAA
The DNA here is from genome assembly GCA_965223025.1 of Saprospiraceae bacterium. Classification (GTDB taxonomy): domain Bacteria; phylum Bacteroidota; class Bacteroidia; order Chitinophagales; family Saprospiraceae; genus JABDMH01. The sequence goes on along the minus strand of CBDCVP010000023.1, from coordinate 436,571 downwards.
TATCTCCAGTTTGTGCTGCCGCTGTGCGACGATCGGCGAACGGAAAATCATCACTCGCCGTAAAACTACCTCGCCCCTCATTTATCAATAGATAGCTCTTTCCCGCCAATGGATACTGCAGGGCTTTATATTGACTACCAAGAAAGACGTCCAAGTCACCATCACCATCAAAATCCCCAGCGGCCAGACAACTAGCATGACATAAGACTTTGGGAAAAGTTGATGATTTATTAAATCTTCCGGAGCCATTATTGAGATAAGCTCGCAAGTGGTAAACCTGATTTCCCTCAGGTGCCAGATTACCTCCCGAGGCCACCAACAAATCCAAATGCTGGTCCTCATCAATATCCAAAAGCAGCATCGCAACGTCTTCATAAGATGCATCACTGCCCAGATCAGGCTGCTGACTATGTGTAAATGAACCACGGCTGTTTCCCAGCAATACTGCAGCTTCTTTTCCTGCAGCGGCACCACAGAGTAAATCCTCAAATCCATCGCCGTTGACATCTCCTGTTGCCAAGGGCGGTCCATTACGGGAATAATATTTTGGCAGCAGCGATTGGTGTCGAAAATCATTGAAGTCATCTTCCTGGTGGATGAATGATGATGCCACGTCTACTTCCTCAAAGAGTGGGTCTTTGGGCAGATTTCTCGGTGACACTGTGGTACCTGCACCTTGCTCTAAAGCCAGCCCTTTGTTTACCTCAGTAGCTGGGAACTTCTCTTGCATGCCATTGGGCCAAGTGACATAGATGGAGTCGACAAAAGTGCTTGATCCCAAGCCAAAATGCAAGATAGGTTCTACTGATGACTGAAAGCCGCGACTGACAAACAACTCTCGCTGCATCTGCATGCCATCCACAAATAAGGCCACTTTACTACCGATCGGACTGCCATGAGCAGTCTCCAGGTTGACTTCTAGAAAATGTCCAAGATTCCTGTCAATGGCCTTGTTTCTATAAATGCCAGCAAAGTCATTGATGTTATTCACCACCAGATCTAGGTCACCGTCATTATCGAGATCGCCATAGGCTGCTCCATTGGAAAGTTCAACTTTAGTAAATCCCCACTCATCGCTAAGATCCTCAAATTGGACACCGTCCAGGTTTTTAAAAATCTGATTAGGTACATCTATTTTGGGCATATGCTCCAACAGTTCCTGGATATCTTCATCAGATCCCATATTAGGGTTTTCTGTTTTCATGTCCACAGCATAGGTGAGAAAGTCCATATTGGTGTAGTCACGCAGATAGCCATTGGTTACAAATAAATCTTGCAAGCCATCCAGGTCATAATCTGCGATCAACGCTGACCATGACCAATCGGTGTTAGAAACACCTGCCAGCTGGCCCACTTCGGCAAATGCTTCTCCCTGACTCAAATGCAACATGTTGCGCATGCTTTGCCGGTAAAATCCCTGTTCAAGTAGTGCTTGATACTTGTCAAAATTATCAGCTCCGGAAGTAAGTTTGATGCGATAATTATTTGTGGGTAACATATCGAGTGTTACTAAATCGGTCATTCCATCATTGTTGAGATCTCCTGCATCTGACCCCATTGAAAAAAGTGATGCGTGATCCAAGTGCTCGGTCAATTGGTCAGAAAAAGCTCCGTTGCCATCATTGATGTAGAGATAATCTTCCTCATTGTAGTCATTGCTCACATAGATATCCGGCCAAGTGTCGTGATTAAAATCTCCTATCGACACACCAAGACCGAATCCCAGGACATTGGACTTGATACCCACTTCTTTAGAGACATCCGTAAATTTACCTCCATCATTGCGATATAGTTTGTCTCCATAATCGTCATTACTTCGTCCTTTCAGACTCCTTAAATAACTGGTATAGTTGGCAAATTCCTGGACCGAATGATTCAGGAGATACATGTCCAGATCACCATCTCGATCATAGTCTAGGAAGGCAGATTGAGTAGAGTATCCTTGATCATTAAGTCCATAAGCTGCCCCTTGCTCCTCAAAGGTTATTTTCCCTTCCTCTGATGTTTTATTGATGAATAGCAAATTCCTCCGCGCATCAGGATCTTTCGCTGCTGAACGACAGATGTAGATGTCGAGCCAGCCATCATCATTAATATCAATCATATTGACCCCCGTGTTCCACAATCCTGCTGCCTCGATGCCAGCTTCTGCTGCCATGTTCTTAAACTTCCATTGGCCCTCGTTAATATACAAGTGGCTGGCGACAAGGTTGCCAGTAAAATAGATATCACTCAAACCATCGTTGTTCACATCGCCAATGGCAACACCACCGCCGTTATAGAAATATCCATACTTCATTACATTGAATGCATCGGATTCCTTCAATGTATTCTTGAAAGTTATGCCCGATTTCCCCGATGGCATACGAGTAAAAAGCCCATCTGTCGGTTCATTACAGCCTGAAAAGAGCAATATCAGAAGAATGGGATAAAGAAGAATTCTCATATCACAAGTTATTGTAGTGGAGTATCGGGAACCTGTCAAAAATACAGATAAGTCTTGCTACATTTTATCATAGCACAGAAAAAAAAAGTACCAACTGAGGAGCTGGTACTTTTTCAAAAAACCATCTGTCTTCGGTGTTACTTTTTGTCCCACCAGAGTTTTGTGCTGTTTTTGTCCTGACCACCGATTTCCGGTGACGCGATGGCAGCTTCTACCGCTTCGCGGTTGTTATCAAATTCACTGCTTTCGTATTTCATTCTTCTCATGAGCTCATCCACACCTACATCCAAATTCTCCGAGTTAAGCCTGCTGAATTGTTTGGGATAACCCGTTCTCCTGAGCTCTGCAAACGCTTCAAATCCATCTGGATATAAAGCCAACCACTTTTGTGTGATGATCTGCTCCAGTTGTCTTTCTTCTGATCCCCCGGCATCAAAAGCCACCGGAATATCACTCACTGCTGGGCTCTCTGGTGAAGCATCCACAGGCACATTGGAACTGGCTATGTAGGCATCGATGGTTGCATCATCAGCGCTCGTCCACTCCTGTATGGAAGCCCGAATTCCCTGCTCATACAATTCTTGAGCTGTTCCGCCCATATTCCAACCTGCTAATGCACCTTCAGCTCTTAGCAGATAAACCTCGGCTGCACTCATCACTTCAATAGGTGGATTATTCGGGAAATTAGCGGGTCGAAAATACGTGGCGAGATCAGAATGCCCGGAGTTATTGGTGGGATCTGTATTCTGCACTTGTGATTGGCCATTTCTAAGCCCCTCATAGGGACTACCATCGCCGTCGGAGTCCCCATCTGCTGCCGGTGCAAAGTAGGCTGGGAGACGAGGATCCTGATATCCCTCCAAGATGCTTTCCATCAAAGTACTCATTCTGAACTCGCCCCATGCCGTAATCTGGTTCAGGGGATGAAAAGCCTGGGCAGTTGTCTTTACTTTAGCATTATCATCATTGCTCGTCATCACACCAGCGGCTACAGCTTTTTCTGCTTCACTCTGAGCTAAGCCAGGGTCAGCATAACGCACCCGCATGGCCAATCGTAGTCGAAGACTGTTGGCAAATGTTAACCATTTTGAAACATCACCACCAAAAATCAAGTCATTTGATGCAAAGGCATTTGCACCGAGGTTGCCGCTAAGAACTGAGACTGCTTCATCAAGGGTAGGAAAGAAACTTCGATACATATCCTCTTGCTGATCATAGGGCACGCTTAGCTCGCCATTTCCAAATTGGCTGTATGGTACGGGACCCCAAAAGTCGGTGACTCGATGATAGGCCTGTACCTTCCAAATCTTGGCCACGGCATTTAGCACAGTTAAGCCCTTCTCGGCAGTAAAATCCTCCACAAATTTAACATTTGGTGCTTTATTGTAGAAGTTGACCCAGGCCGAATTAGACCAGCGCCCAACCTGTGTGTATCGATCCGAAGGAAAATTAGGATGGGTCACCGCAAAATACTGACAATACATATCAGCAAACAGGTTTTGGGAAATTTGATATCCTGATGCTCCACGCATAATATTGTACTGCGCCTTTGCAAACGCTAAACCAATCAGTGATGCATCTATTTTGTCGGCTGTCAGTGCTAGCGGATCGGTGTTTATTTCATCAAAATCGTCAGTGCAGCCAAACCCGACTAAGACAACCGCCAGCATGATCAGATATAGTTTATAGAATTTCATATTTGTATACTTTAATAATTAAAAAAGAGATAAAAAAAGTTGGAAGTCTCGGATAAAGTTTTCGCAACTAAATTTATTCTTCCATTTAGAATCCAAACTTCAAGTTCACCCCGTATTCCCTTGCGGTAGGAGGTCCAAAATTTTCTGTACCCTCGGCACTCCTGCCAGTGTTTTGAAAAATCTCCGGATCCACATTTCCTGCCTTATTAGAGATAAAGAACAGGTTCCGGCCGACGAAAGAAATTTTGGCAGATTTAAAAGGCATGTTTGCCAGCACTGCACTGGGCAGGCTATACCCCAACACTGCCTCTCTTAGACGAACATTGGAAGCATCGAGTACGAAGGCCTCGGCTACCGGTGAATTTCTTCCCCCTAATTTGGTCCACAATTTTTCAGAATTGATGGAGATATTGTTCGGTGTGCCGTCCTCCAAAACTGCCGTTTCATTGGCATACACATTTTGACCAAAAATCAAACCACCTTCTCTACCGGCGAGAGTAGCCTCTGTAGCACCGTCAGCCCACATAATGGCATTTGTAAAAGAAGCAACGGTACCTCCTTGTCTGATATCTATCAGGAAGTTAAAACTAAGGTTCTTAAATTGAAAAGAATTTCTGACCCCTGCTAGCCAGTCAGGATTGAAATTGGCTACCTTCGCATCAAGGCCAGAAGTAATTCTTGGCAGCCCATCAGCCTCTACAATGACTCTGCCTTGTGCATCACGGGCGAATCCGCGAGAATACAAGTTACCCCAGGGTTCTCCAACTTCCACTCGAAATTGGCGGAAAAAACCACCAGCAAAATTCAACTGATCGAATCCTTCGGCAATTTCCAAGACCTCGCTGATATTCCTTGAAAAATTCACTGTGACGTCCCAGTTAAAATCACTCGACCTCAGAATACCACCGGTTACGACCGCCTCAAATCCGATGTTCTGCACATCGGCTCCATTGGTAAAGACACTTGTCGCGCCGGATGCGATTGGGATATTAACAGGAAACAACTGATCTGTCGTATTGGACTTATAGTACGTCAAGTCCAGACCCAAACGATTATTAAACAATCGGACATCTGCACCCACTTCAAATGATTTGGTTGTTTCCGGGAGGAGGTTTGCCAATGGAATCGTGGTCGCCAGCGACAAAAATGCTCCACCTCCGCTGACAGAGGCTAATCTCGTCAATTTATATGGATCGGTATCGTTGCCCACCTCGGCATAGGAAGCCCTCACTTTAAGTAGTGACAACCAACTCGGAGTAGATGACATCAAGTCAGATGCAACAACCGTCAGTCCAGCCGAAGGGTAAAAGAAAGATCTATTCTCTGCACTCAGGGTAGAACTCCAGTCATTACGCGCAGTAAGATCCAGGTAGATGGCATTCTTAAATCCGATGGTGGCAAAGCCATAAACCGACTGAATCTCCTTCTCTTCAAACTCCTCGCTCACATTAATGTTACTGGTGTTGCCATAAGAAAAGAGATTGGGCACCACAAGTGGACTGACTCTACCGTTTGGGTTTCCTCGAATCCAGCCTGTTTGGTTTCTCCGCACGTTGGCACCTGCGCTAACGTCCAGAGAAAGATTGCTAGTAATGTCCTTATTGTAGTTCGCCAGCACATCAGAGTTCCACTCAAATCCCCGATCATCTCGAGTTTGGTAGAAACCATTATCTGCGATGATGTATGAATCGGTCGAATATCTATCCTTTCGGTGGAAGTTGTCGCGATCAATCGATGATCGAGCCAGAATGCTTAAATTATTCGTAATGTCATATTTCAAAGAGATCAAGCCTATCACCCGTTCTTCGAGTTGCTCATTGGTAATATTATGAAGTGCCCAGTAAGCATTAGATGGTGCATTTAATCCTGGTTGCCAAAAATGCTGTTTGTTCACCCCATTGGGATCCGTAAACTCATAATCTGCAGCATCTACCGTACGAATGTTGGCGGGCATCTTGTAGAGTGCTCGCACCTCGTTTTGATAGCCATCGCCGGTGGATACAATATTATCTATGTCACGTCGTATATAATTTATCTTAGTATCCAGCGTAAGTCTATCTAACAATTTGGTATTCATGCGCACATTTAAGTTATGCGATTGCATGGCGTTCAAGGGTACCACACCTTCGGCATCGGTAAATGTGTAGGAGAAATACGCTGACGTATTATCTGATCTGGTTGATATACCCAAATTAGTAGAAAAATTGTGTCCGGTTTGGAAGAAATCGCTGGTTCTATTATTCGGTTGGGCCACATAGGGAATCGTTTGTCCCTCATTTTCAGGATTGTTAGACCAGGTTGGCTTGGCACTACCATCAAATTTTGGCCCCCAGGAGCGCTCGGCATGTTCGTTAAACACACCATCGCTGCCTTGACCGTACTCATTTTGAAAATCATTTAGATAAATCGGAGCGGCGGCCATATAGCTCGTATTAAGATCGATGGCATAGCCCTCTTTCCCACGGCCCATCTTAGTGGTGACCACGATGACCCCGTTGTTTGCCCGGCTGCCATATAGGGCTGCCGCATTGGCACCTTTTAACACTGTGATGGACTCGATATCATCAGCACTCAAGTTACTGATGCTGCCACCTAAGGTCACACCGTCCACAACATAAAGTGGCTGACTACTACCGGCGATCGAGCGATTCCCTCTCAGGACCACTTTGGCAGCTCCGCTGACTCCACTGCCGACCCTACCTACAGAGATGCCGGCCACATTTCCTGAGAGACCTTCCAACAAGTTGGTAGGCCTGGCTTCAGACAGGGCATCTATCTTCGCATTTTGTGCGGCATAGGTAATGGCTTTCTTCTCGCGAGAAATACCGAGGGCGGTCACCACCACTTCTTCGATGGCTACTCCTTCCTGTAAAATCAAGTTGATGACCGATTGGCCAGCCACTGCCATTGAAGCGGTGGTGAAGCCTGTGTACGAAAACTGTAAGGTCGCGTCAGCAGAGCTTACATTGATGGAGTATGTCCCATCAAGATCTGTGACAGTACCATTAGTTGTGCCGGCTTCTAGGATGTTTACACCAATCAGAGGTTCTCCATCACTACCGGTGACCGTACCAGTGACGGTCGTCTGTGCCACGACGCCTATGGCACCAAACACAGCAAATAGTAAGGTTAGTAAATACGATTTTTTCATGTGACGAGTTTTAATAAGATTCATTTTATTATGTACCTGACTACCATTAAGTACCAGGTACTCGAAAGTTTACATATAGAAAAATTAACGGAACAGTTTTATTCTTCCCTAGAGGAAATGACATGACCACTTGTTTTTTCTCAGCTGAAGGCACATTGGTTTTTTCACTTATCTCAGGAAACGTTTGGGGCCAGGGAATTGTCCATCGATCGGTCAAAAAACCGTAAATTTTCGTTAAATATATACAAATATCTTAGTTTTGTGTGCGCACACACCGCAAATTTTAGCAATTCGTTAAGAGAAAATTACTGAATGGCAGTGGTAGTTTTCCTGTTAATATTTCGTACATGAGGATCCGTATAAAGGACATTGCTAATAAGGCTGGCGTCTCAGTGGGTACGGTAGATCGCGTGATCCACAAGCGAGGAAGGGTCGCACCCGAGGTACAAAGCCGGGTCGAAGCTGTGATGACAGAACTTGGCTATCGCCGCAACATCATAGCTAGTGCTCTGGCCTATAATCGAACGATAAGCATTCATGCCCTAATCTTTGAAAACTGCGACTACTATTGGGAGCAAACGCGTTATGGCATCGAAAAGCACGCGAGGCCACTCAACACTATGGAGTGGAGGTGGAAGTATCTTTTTGTAGCAATCCGACCGAGTTTAAGCAGATGACTGTGGCGATTCTGGAGTCTGATCCCGATGCCATCCTATTCGCTCCCATTTACCGCGAGGAAGGGCTTGAGTTCATTGCCAAGTGCCAAAGAAAAAAGCTTCCTGTGGCTCTGATAAATACTCAGGTCGAGACCGACAGTGCTCTTTGCTACATTGGCCAGGACTCCTATCAAAGCGGCATTGTGGCTGCCAGGCTCATAAACTTCGGCATACCGGATCACTCTACTGCACTTCTGATAAACCTGGATAGCTTGACCGCGAGCGCACAACACCTTCTGGACAAAGAGCGTGGTTTTCGTGACTATTTCAATACCGTCGAAGGTAAGACAGTCGACATCATTTCCGCCAGTTTTGACCACGATCGAGGCACCTCGGAATTACGAGATTTCCTGACGCAAATCTTTGCCAAAAACCCAAACCTCAATTCGATCTTTGTCACCAATTCGCGGGCGTATCTCATCGTCGAATGCCTTACGCCCAGTGAGCTGGAGCGGCTATTTATCGTGGGCTTCGATTTGATTGAGCCAAACATCAAATGCCTAAAAGCCAATCATATCAACTTTCTCATCAATCAAAATCCCATTATGCAGGGGTATATGGGTGTCCTCAATATTGTCAACCATCTGCTGCTAAAGGAGGATGTGGAGCCCATACAGTACTTGCCATTAGACATTGTTGTTGTGGAAAATTGTGCCTACTACATAAATAGTAGCTTGACTCTGCCTGCCGTAGTATAGGGTCGAGGCAGTGATCATGTTCAACCAGGTTGGAAGCCAAATTCACCTAAAGAATAAAAATATCACCTGTTCAGGTGACTTGATCCTGAGATGCCTTTGGTAACTTGCCATAAATGAAAACTAGTACTATAATGAACAATTCCATGGTTTTGCTCGCTTTCCTCTCTTTGGTCATCAATCCATGGGTGGATGCTCAGGAGCAAATTGGTGCAGACTTGTTTGGCTTTGAAGCAGGTGAGCAATATGGCTATAGCGTCTCATTGTCTGAAGATGGACGTCTAGTAGCGATTGGTGGTCCCTTCACCGATGATGGATCGATTCGGGTCTTTGCTGAGATATTCAATGAATGGTCCTTTCAGTGGGGAATCACCGGTGTGGCCGGGGGTGCTTCTGGTCTCGCAGTCGACATCTCGGACGACGGGAAAATTGTGGCCATCGGTACACCAAGTACGATTCAAGGACAGGCAAATGTGTTTGAGAAAACCGGCATTGAGTACAGCGCCATGGGACCAGGTATCGTCGGTCCAGATCAATTGAGCAATCTTTTTGGGTCTGCGTTATCGCTGTCTGGAGATGGCAAAAGACTAGCGGTGGGTGCCAGGTCATACGACGGTGCCGATGAGGATGTGGGATACGTAGAGGTCTTTGAATGGGTGGAGAATATCTGGCAGACGGTAGGTAGCCCTCTAGACAGCCCCACTCCCTTTGGTGAAATGGGCCGTTCATTAGACTTATCCTACGATGGTACCGTTCTGGCAGTAGGTATTCCTACTCAAGTGGACAACCTCGATAATGGCCAGGTACAAGTCTTCCACCTAAATAATGAGGATTGGGAGCCGATGGGAGAACCCATTGTCGGTGAACAAGATTTGACAGGCTACTCAGTGGCAATATCCGGAAATGGCATGCGGGTGGTTGTGGGCTCTCCAGCTGGCGCTGGAAAAGTACAGGTCTATGAATACCAGGACGATACTTGGCAAGAACTGGGAAATTCCTTGAGCATCTCCACGAGCAGAGTCTCAGGTTTTTCAACCGACATAACATCCGACGGAAATCGAGTTATTGTAGGTGCCATCGGCTCTAATACCGGACCTGCCCCGGGAGCTGTTGCCGTGTACGATTTTGATGGTACAAACTGGTCTACTCCCTTTCAGGAGGTCACTGGCCTCGTCGGTGAAGTCTTTGGTTGGAGCGTATCTCTATCGGCGGATGGCGAAACCTTTGCAGTCGGTGCCCCTGGAAACGATGACGGAGAAAACGATCAGGGTAAAGTCGAAGTCTACGAGATTAGTCCCATTTCGGTCTCGATCTTGGAATCAATAGAGCACGACTTAGTGTTATTCCCCAATCCTACGCCCGGACTTCTGAATGTCACAGGAAGTGATCTAAATCGGTTTAGATTAGCGCAAGTCATCGATGCTTCTGGCCAAATTGTCCATACATCCTATGTGAGGAACAACCATCTTGATCTATCCAGATTACCGGGCGGAGTTTACCACATACTTTTACCACACGGCCACGACAATCACACCATGCACAAGGTGATCAAGAGATGATCACATAATGTGTTTTGTATTTGAAGCGTCGGCCCTTCGGTCAACTCCTCCTTCCCTTCTTCCGCAAGAGGCCCTCTTGTACCACTGAAGCCACCAGAACGCCGTCTTCAGTGAAGATGCTACCCCTGGTGAAACCTCGGGCATTACTGGCGCTCGGACTATCCACCATGTATAGCAGCCATTGGTCCATTTTAAAATCACGATGAAACCACATGGCGTGATCGATGCTCGCCAGTTGCACTTTGTGTTGACTGGCCTCTTCCTGGTGTGGCTGAAGGGCCGTGGTCAAAAGATTGTAATCCGATGCATAGGCCAATAACCTCTGATGAATTCTGACATCAGAGGGCACCGTACCCTTTGCTTTAAACCAGACGTAACGCAAAGGCTCTTGATTTGTTTGGCCAATAAAATTTGAAGGATCGACAGGCCTGAATTCGATGGGACGAGGCTGCAAGAAACGTCGATAGGCTTTAGGTAATACGTCCGCATATTTTTTTAGGAGATCCTGGTCAGAATGCAATCTGTCGGGGCCAGGGATCTCAGGCATATCGATCTGATGATCGAATCCCTCCTGCTTTAATTGAAAAGAAATCGCTATGATAAAGATGTCCTTGCCGTGTTGAATTGCCTGGACTCTTCGTGTAGTAAAGCTACCACCATCTCTGACCTGATCGATGTTGTAAACAATGGGATGATTCAAATCTCCAGGCAATACAAAATAGGCATGCATAGAATGCACGTACCGATCTTCAGGGACCGACATCATGGCCGCGTGAAGCGCTTGAGAGAGCACCTGTCCTCCAAAAACATGGTGCGCCCCGATGTCATGGTTGCCACCACGATAGATGTTATCGTCTATTAATTCTAGGTCAAGTGCTCGAAGGAGATCCTGCGAGTTCTTAATCGGTTGCATGGCTGCGATTTTAGGTTGACAAACTTACGCATTTGTAAGATGGGACCCCATATGATCGACCGCGATTGAGAACCTGGGCAATGGGGTTTCAATACCTCCCATAACTTTTTTAAATTTCACCCTTTCATAAACTAGCCTATGAAAAAACCTCGTCGGCACCTTTCTCTATCCACAGGGCGTAGTTTACCTACCAAAGGAACTTCAGGTGGAACAGAAGGTCCTACACCTAGTCGGAGGAGATTTCTATTAAACAGCAGCCTTTGGGCTTGCTCAAGCCTGCTGGGAGCTCCCATGGCCTTGGCAAAATTTTTTCCCCGGCTAGTATTTCCTACTGTCAGTGATCAACATCCATCACACACCATCCCTGGAAAAGATCCAGGTTTAGTCGTACTCAATGACCGTCCGATCAATATGGAGACACCACCACATTTATTGGATGATGCATTGACTCCTGGTAGCCGGTTTTTTGTACGCAATAATGGCAATCCACCCACCATTGACAGAAAGGACATCGACCAAATATGGACCCTCGAAATCTCAGGAGAATCCGCTCGCAGCACCAAAAAGTTCACCCTTGCAACATTAAAAAGCAGTTTCAAACATTATACCTATCAACTCACGCTTGAATGCGGAGGCAATGGCCGTAGTGAATTTATCCCACCTGCCAAAGGTAATCAATGGACCACAGGAGCCGTCGGTTGCGCGGCTTACACCGGTGTCCGACTGAAAGATGTATTGCAATCAATAGGCTTGAAAAAGGATGCGGTGTATATCGCATACTACGGTGCAGACACGCACCTGAATGGCTCAGATGACGTGGTAATCTCCAGGGGTGTACCGATCTCTAAGGCGATGGAAGATGAAAGTTTGATTGCCTGGCAGATGAATGGAGAGGAGCTGCCCTTACTAAACGGGTACCCCCTGCGACTGGTATTTGGCGGTTGGCCAGCATCTTGTTCGGGTAAATGGCTAAATAAGATTGTGGTGCGAAATCAGGTGCATGACGGCCCAAAGATGACCGGACAATCCTATCGTGTTCCATGCGATCCTGTAGCTCCAGGTACAGAGGTCCCAGACGACGAGATGTGCATCATAACCAGCATGCCTGTCAAGTCGATCATTACCTACCCTAAATCGGGAGCAGTGATCAGCCTCGACCAAAAATTACCGATCCGTGGCCACGCCTGGGCCGGGGATTATGAGGTGACAAAAATGGAAGTCTCCATTGATTTTGGACAGAGATGGGAGCGCTGTGATCTCCAACCTCCGACCAACCGCCTGGCCTGGCAGCACTTCTCTGCTGAGATTCCCTTTCCTCAGCCAGGGTACTACGAGGTGTGGGCCCGGGCTACCAATGACCAGGGCCAGGCACAGCCCATGATCTTACCCGGTTGGAATCCACGAGGCTATCTCAACAATGCCTGCCATCGCATCGCGATCAAAGTAACTTGACATGTCGGCACCAACTATGAAACCAAACCACTGGTATTTGACCTGGATAATCATGACATCACTTCTTCTGGCCATCCTTGGCACCATGGCCTGCAAAAGATCCGCGAGTGAGATCCATGAAGTCACCAACGAACATGCCGGGACCACAAATGGTGAACATGAAGAGTTTTCGATTGATTCGTCTTCTGGTCTGGTACAGGCGAAGGGCATCAACCTCGTCAAAGCAAACTGTTTGAACTGTCATTCATCGAAAATGATCTTGCAAAACCGTGCTAGCAGACAAGGTTGGGAAGGAATGATCAGGTGGATGCAAGAAAAACATCGCCTTTGGGATCTTGGATCCAATGAAGGAGAGATTCTAGACTATTTAGCACAGCACTACGCACCAGATGAAAGCAATGGTAGGAGGCAAAATCTGGCTCAAATTCAATGGTATAACTTGGTGATTAAGCAATGAAACCATCCATAGTTTGGGAGTTTGACCAGACCAGATAGTTTGTTCAAACCTTCCTGGTACTCTTCTGATTAGATCTTAAATCCCACGGTCAGTAAAATCTGTCCTTTGTTGACCTGATTGGTTACATTCTGAACGGGTACTCCTTCCACTTGATAGGGTAAATATCCTTGCTCTTGATTGTTGATTTGATATGCTAGATCGAGATAAGCTTTGTTACCCCTAATGCCTGCGCCCAAGGAATATACCGATTGAAAAGAATTGTCACCTACAAATGGGCTGCCTAATAGCTGCAATCCACCTCTCAGCCGGAACGCCTCCAGGGCCAGTTCACCGCCCAATCTGATATTGATGGCGCCCTTGTACAAATTAGAAATCTCTGTATTCAGGTCTTCCTCATACTCCCGGTCTTCAATGGCATCGCTATTCTTCGTCAGGTTAAACTTTGCCGATCCGTAGTCGGCAAATTCAACATCGGCAGTGACAAATCCGTTCTTTCCGAATATGTATGCGCCGCTACCCACCGCTCGCCATGGTGTGGTCAAACTATACTCAAACTCTCCATCTGGCGAGCTGGATGTTTCGACACTGTTGCCGTCGGCATCGGTAAAGTCGTACTTGAGGTCGGTGGTAAACCGGTCGGTAAGACTAAGGTAGGTAGGAGAATGAATGGCTGCTCCCAATCTCAATGATTTGTTGACCTTTGCAATGGCTCCAATCTTAATATTGATACCAGCACCCTCAATCGTCAGGTTCTCATCAAAGGATAGAGTATTGAAGGCAGGGATCAAATCAGAATCATCGCTCTCGGAATACCTTTTCTCTGAAGTGTAAGACAAAAAGGGTATGCCTAAGGTCGCACCGAGTAATACTTTGTCCTTATAGTTACCACCGAAGCTGATTGCCATTTCATTTTGGTAACCTCGATTCTTCACCACCTGTCTTTTGGCAAAGGGATTATCGCCTACCCCGTCAAAATCTGTCTCGTAGTTGAATTGGTTATCGGGATTGTATAGCGCCAGCACGTCGTATGCCAAACCAGCCTCAAAATTATCTAGTTGGTTGGGTTCCAGCCCAGCTGCTAGTGCAGCAAATCGGTCGACAATCGTGCCTGGAGTCTCACCGGTGAAGAAAAACTCCTGCTCAAAATTATTCATCTTATTCATGCCCAGTCCCAAAGCCACTGATTTCCAACTACCACGTTGCGTACGATTGGCAAAGACGATGCCCAGGTTGCTAAAATTGATATTATTGATGTTCTCTTCAGCTTCAGGACCGCTGTTTAAGGAAGACTTGGTGTTGATCCCCAGATATGCTGGAGTAAACATCACCTCCGATTTCCAAAATCCTCCCACTCCCGCTGGATTGATCGATAAGCTGGTAAAATCACCTCCAAGGGCACCCATGGCACCACCGACCGCAGTACCCCTGGCTGTACCTTGCAGATTTAGGTAGCTGTAGCGCAAGGCATCTGTGGCTGTCTGCGACCACACTGTTGTACAGGTCAATGCTACCAAAGAGAAAATCAGACCTATATATTTCATGATTTTATTCAAAATTTTTTCCGATTCCGTACTTCATTCATATAAAAAGGGTGGTAACTTCATGTCCAAGCCCCACCCATTTTATTTATTCTTACTAACTAGACCGTCCGGTTCCTCTATCTCCTTCGGGAAGTAGAACTGCTCCTGCTCGATCCACCGCTACTACTCCTGGACGAACCTGAGGATCTAGGAGAATAACTCCTACTTGGTGAACTGGAGCGGCTAGGTGTATAACTCCTGTTTGATGAGCTCGATCTACTCGGAGAATAACTTCTTCGAGACTGAGATGAAGATCGGCTTGGAGTATAACTCCTGTTTGATGAGCTCGATCTGCTTGGAGAATACGATTTCCTAGTTGTGGAAGTCCTTGGTGAATAGTTGCTGCGAGCTGACCTGCCACTGATACTTCTACTCCTAATTATCTTGCTGGTGCTGCTCTTGCTAATGCTTCTGTTGCTAGAAGTATTTGGTGTGTATGTCCGATTGCTACTGCTAGGCTTTCTTACCGTGCCGCTGTATGACTTGGTCACCGTCCTAGGTGTACGGTATGTTCCACTGCTTCTGGTCACGCTGCGATTTCTGCTGATGCCATTGGTCGTCGATCGAGTCGTACCATTTCGGGTCACTCCTGACCTTCGGATCGATTCCCCAGTCTGGCCGGCAATGGTCCTGGTATTATTGGTCACCCTTGGTGACTTAATCGTCCTCCCAGGTGCAGCATTGACTGCTCCAGATCTGCGTGCACCATAGTAGGAACCTCTGCTGGAGTTGCCATAAACTGGCTGCAGGTACTCATAGCCTGACCTACCATAGTAATTATTTACATTGTAGTAGTTGCTGCCATATCCATACCCACCATATCCGTATCCACCACCGTAATAACTATTATATCCATATCCAAAAGGAGATCCAAAATAGCATGCTAGACTTGACCTTCTACCACTCCAAAATGGATCAACGAAAAATGGGTCATACCCATAAGCATAGCGATTCCAACGATTCCATCTGTTGAAACGATTGAATCGGTTAAAGCCCGAACCAATGTACAGAGACAAACCAGGTCGATAAAAAGGATCTATGAAGAAGGGATCATAAAAGAAGGGATCATAAAAACCAAATGATCTGTATGGCCGATTAAACCTCCTGATCCTAGATGAATAGTAGTAGTCCTGATCGTCGTAATAATCATACTCATCATCGTCGTAATAGTAGTCCTCGGTCACATACGTGTCACCACCGTCATCATGGTAAGTTTCTACGAGGTACTCATCTGCATCTGGATCGAAGTAGATATCATCAAATTGTGCCATGGCGGCAAAGGATGCTATCCAAGCGAAGATGAATAGTGAGCTGATTCTAAACGCGTACCTTTTCATTGTGTAATAGTTTATGCTTATGATTACAGTGATGCTCTTCAGAGACTAAATTTATTACTTTTGGCCCTTATTTATTGTTAATGATGTTTTAAAGTTCAAAAGTAAGCTGTTAAATCTAATCATCTTTCATCGAAACATCACTAATAAGACACGAAGAAGGATGAATAAGTTTCAAATTAACATATCCTTAATGCATTTCTTTACAGCATCATAATTCTATGATTCATAAGTATTTATGGCCAAAGAAATTACCGCCAGGGCTGACAACTATTCGCAATGGTACAATGATATTGTGAGGAAAGCCGGGCTTGCTGAGCATTCTGCTGTACGAGGGTGTATGGTCATCAAGCCCTATGGCTATGCCATATGGGAAAACATGCAGTCTCAACTCGACCGGATGTTTAAGGATACCGGTCATGTAAATGCCTACTTCCCCCTGCTCATTCCTAAGAGTTTTATGAGTAGAGAAGCTGCCCACGTGGAGGGATTTGCCAAGGAGTGCGCTGTGGTGACCCACTATCGACTGAAGAACGGAGCCGACGGAGAAGGCATCATTGTGGATCCGGAGGCTAAGCTTGAGGAGGAGTTGATCATCCGACCTACTTCCGAAACAATCATCTGGAACACCTACCGTGACTGGATCAGTTCTTATCGTGATCTACCCTTGCTGGTCAATCAGTGGGCCAATGTTTTGCGTTGGGAGATGCGAACTCGACTGTTTCTTCGCACCGCAGAATTTCTCTGGCAGGAAGGGCACACTGCCCACGCCACAGAGCAAGAGGCCATCGAGGAATCCGTCAGGATGCAGTCTATCTATGCAACTTTTGCTGAAGAATATATGGCCATGCCTGTAGTCAAAGGAGTCAAGACCGAATCAGAGCGCTTTGCTGGAGCTATTGATACCCTGGCGATAGAGGCCTTGATGCAAGATGGCAAAGCACTTCAGTCTGGGACGTCTCATTTTCTAGGCCAGAACTTTGCCAAAGCTTTTGATGTAAAATATCTAAATCAACACAATAAGGAGGAGTATGTATGGGCAACCTCCTGGGGAGTTTCCACCCGTCTTATCGGTGGTCTCATCATGACACATTCGGATGATGATGGTCTGGTCTTACCCCCTAAACTAGCGCCTACACAGGTGGTCATTGTACCCATCCCAAAGCCCAACGAGGCCATCATGGAGGTTGCTCATGATATTTCTGATCATCTAAAAGATGTAGGAATCACAGTAAAAATTGATGACGATGCCAAAAAAAGGCCAGGATTCAAGTTTGCTGAATACGAAATGAAGGGCATACCGGTGAGAATCGGCATTGGCATGCGCGACCTGGAAAAAGGTATGGTGGAAGTAGCCCGGCGGGATACCAAAGAAAAATCCGCCATCCCGTTGGATCAGGTCAAGGACCACATCCCTACCCTACTTACATCCATTCAGGACAACCTATTCAATCGATCCCTTGAGTTTAGAGAGGAACATTGGAGTGAGGTCGATGACTGGCAAGAATTTCTACATATTCTCGAGGAAAAGGGGGGCTTCATCAGTGCCCATTGGGATGGCAGTTCTGAAACTGAAAAACGCATCAAGGAACTGACCAAAGCCAGCATCAGATGCATTCCCAATGACCAACCACCACAGTCAGGAAAGTGCATCCTTACCGGCAATCCATCTACTCAAAGAGTGTTGTTTGCCAAAGCATATTAGACCCTCTAGTGCTCTGTTTTACAAGAATTTATCGCTATGGACGTTTAAAAGCATAAGGTCACCCTTAGCGAAAGTAAGGGGAGCCGAAGGGCGACTGCACTTTGCTCCGCTCAGTCTGACTTTTTGGTGATAAGTGCTATACGTTTCTTTTGAAAAGTGTACCACAAACCGCAACTGTCAAGTGGCTAGAAACTCCATTTGAGAAAGATTCATGTAATATGAAAAACTCATATGACATTTCTTACCTTTGTTTTTTAATCCAATAGGACCTCTACCCTGTCTCGTCGCATCCATCGATTTAAACCCTTTTTCAATGGTTGTGGATCAAATGCTGGGGAAGGTAGAAACCTATACAAAACAAAGTTTCAATATGTCGTTTGAAATTGAAGGGAAGCTCCATCGCATTTTTGATACGGAGAATAAGACGGCCACATTTCAGGCTCGTGAGTTTGTGATCGAGGTCAATTCGAACAACTACATGCAGTACATCAAATTTCAACTGACACAGGATCGTTGCAGTTTGATTGATCATTTTAAGGAAGGTGACCGTCTCAAAGTACATTTCGATCTTCGTGGGCGCGAATGGAATGATAAGTATTTTACCAATCTCAATGCCTGGAAGATAGAAAAGGCTGCCGAAGATATCGTGATTGTGCCACCACCCGATGGCAATGATTTTCCGGATGCCTCCACCGAACCTGTATTCGATAATGGTGCAGATGAAGACGATGACCTGCCATTCTAAGTGGGCAGACTCTTTTTTTCCTTTTCCCCAACTCTATCAGAACCATTTACCTGCCTGAGCATTTATAATCCAAGTAGATGCAAAACTGGTATATGGCATGTAGAACTCTGGTACTACTTTTTATTTCCATCCTTCCTTTTTGCCAACTATCCGCTCAGAGGTTGGCGGGTCTCTCTACCAAATGGGATGATTCATTTACAGAATGGATCCTCTATGGTGAGGAGGAGAGTGTACAAGGTGAGATCACCATGCGGTGGCCGACCAAAGGTGACTGGACGGAGTGGGACTTTCGGATCGGAGAACTAAGCGGTCAGATAAAAACCAAATGGAACAACGATGCGAATCTTTGGGAGTTGCGATCGGATAATGAAATCGTGACCATTAGGGCTGTCTGGCGAGATGACTGGAGGCAATGGGAGATCAAGAACAGCAATGTTCGAATCGACGTGAAGAGCAATTGGTCTAACATCTTAGAAGAATGGCAGACCACCAGCAACAAATATGGGGAAATGAAAATCTATACCGCGTGGGAAGGTGACCTGCGAGACTGGGCGATCGAAGATGATCTCCTCGATCAGATCTCACTTCCCACCAAGATTGCCATGGCTTTCATACCCGTCTTTTATGCCACTCCCAAATTCTAGCATGGGCTGGCGGCCTGGTTGCCGAGATGCTCGAGTGCTTACTCTCTGGGTTTATCCATGACTTAATCGGTGGCCACTCTTGCCATAAAAAGTTTACATTTTCTAGAGGATTGTCTGGCTGTCAATGGCTGCATCGATCCCGTAACAGAACCGCCGACAAAGTTATTGTCCATCCTCTATCCAACTCATTTTTCAAGGTACGTTTGGACTCGCAAGACCGCGTTTTCCCGCACATTAACCCAGAATAAATTGTAGTCACCGATATGATAGTTCCTCATTATCAATAGAAAACTACCGGGGAATTTCGGTTTACGAGACCAAAGCACTCCTTGCACTATGCGCGCATCGGTGAGATGTGGTATGGGTCCTTCGTAGTAATTTCTCAATATCCCTCCCTTGTTGAAGTCTCGTGAGACATGGTGTCCGTCGGTTGTCCAACTGAGTGGGTTGGTGATGGCGATGGTATCTCCCAGCGGGAATTTCTTCGGTAAGTAGCCTTTCTTGAAAGTGCGCCAACTGCAAAAGCAACCGGTCTGAGAGGGCATTTCACAAACTGGTATTTTGCTTAAGTACGACTTGGGAACGGGCAATCCTACCAGGTAGGCAACTACCAATTTATCCTGAAGGGGTTGTCCATCAAAAAACTCTTTAAGAATCTGTGCTGCATGAGCTGTGCCCTGACTGTGCGCGGCAATGATCATCGCCCGGCCTTGATTATAGTGTTTCAAATAATAGAGAAATGCTCGCCGCACATCCTGGTAAGCCAACTCAAATGCCGATTGAACAGCAGCTGGATTTTTTTTATCGAAATATGCTCTCAGATGTGCCTGCCTATAGCGAGGGGCATAGATTTTTCCGGCAGCATTAAAGATGCTCGCTTGATGTAATATCGAGGTCTGATCGGTCTTTTGGTCGAGTAGTGCCTGATCGATGGGGGCATTCCATTTGTTGTGATCCCGGTCACCGGTATAGGTCGTTGGATGCAGAAAAAAAACATCCACTTTGCTTTGTTGCTGGCGGTCTTTAAAGGAGGTACTGGGAACGGCATCGGCAGGATCTTGTTTATGCGGCAAGGCTGCCCAGTATCGTGCTTGGCTATAGTCTGGAGCTGCTGCATCAGAAGGCAGTAGATCTACGGGCCTGACCTTGCAGCCCAACATTAAGATCACGGCACCTGTGACAAACCAAATTCTACCCAAAACATGTCCCCGCATCATCTAGATGATTTGCGCAGTGTGGTCT
The DNA here is from genome assembly GCA_965223025.1 of Saprospiraceae bacterium. Classification (GTDB taxonomy): domain Bacteria; phylum Bacteroidota; class Bacteroidia; order Chitinophagales; family Saprospiraceae; genus JABDMH01. The sequence continues at coordinate 416,235 of CBDCVP010000023.1, read as the reverse complement.
TTGGTTTTGACCTTGGTAATGACCTTAGTGATCATCCCAACTTCATCTATGATAAAGGTAGTACGCAATATTCCCTCATACACTCTACCCATAAATTTCTTGGTACCCCATACCCCATAGGCCTGAATGACAACTTTGTCCACATCTGCTAACAGAGGAAAAGGAAGCTCGTATTTCTCAATGAAGTTTTGGTGTCTCTTGGTGCTATCAGCACTCACTCCCAACAACTCATATCCAGCTTTTTTGAGAGAGTCATAGTGATCGCGCAGATTGCAAGCTTCAGCGGTACAACCTGGAGTGTTGTCTTTGGGATAAAAGAACAGGATCAGTTTTTTTCCTGAAAAGTCTCCTAACGAGACTGTGTTTCCATCCTGGTCAGAAGCACTGAACGCCGGTGCAGGATCCCCTACCTTAAGATGTGTTTGAGATAGATCAGCCATAAGTATATCAATTAGAAAATCTAGAAACATATTTTTTAGCATTCCCCGATAAGTCCTCCACTTCAAATCTGAATTCATGGAGACCCGGACTTCCCGGTGTAAGATCAATATCAAATCGTACTCGCTGAGACTTCAGGTCATACCGTCCAAGCACCCATTGATCGTCTACGAAACCATGATAAATGAGGTCACCTGAACCAGAAAGATCATCTTCAATTCGGAAAATAAAATGGGCCCTGTGGGAGTTGACCGATTTTCTCAGCACTGAAATCGTAGGGGGCATACTATCTATATCCACTTTATATGTACCAAACTCGTGTACGAGGGCTGTCAGATGGTGCCCCTGCCACTGCTGTCCCACGACTTTAGGATTATCGGTGTCAACATTCAAGATGACGGCTTTGTCCTTCAGCCTGGGTGTCACATTGTGTGCCCTTATAGTGATGCGGATTGGGTTGCGCAATGGAGTCTGATTATGGTGCAACTGATATATTCGGGACCACACGGTCTGACCGCTGTCGGGCCATGATATGAAGATCTGGCCACGCAACCGCTCAAAGAGGGCATCCGATGGAAAATACACTTGAAAGCCAGCGGTGTCGAGCACATAGGGTTCATCAGGTTCTACCATAAACTGAAAAGCAGGGTAGGTCACCTCCGAAATGTCCGTTTTTCTTCTGATCCAAAACTGCGCCGATGCCAGGTTATTGCTCCTGTCCGCAACAATTAATGTGACTTTCTGCACTTGCTTTTCATACAACTTTATCACCCCATGGTTCACCAGTTTGGTGCGATATGATGGTTGGAAAGCATTTGATTGAAAGCATTGGTGAATTCTCCGTTTACTAGAGATGTCCATAGCATAATCGATATACGACTTATAGTATGTCCCTTCATCCCATGGTATAGAATCTAATTTGGATTGATAGATTGTGTCACCATCCAAGATCATCGAAACCTTGTACACCCCGTTCTTGTTAGCAAAATTATTATGTGGGTCCACAGCATTGAGCCCTATACCAACTCTCCATGCATCAATGGTTAGGGTATCACCCATCTTCCAGGGTTGGTTTTTACCCATATCAGATCGACGGTAGATTTGGTGGTTATGATCTAGGTGATAGATCGTGATGCCAGAGATGTGAGGAGGTGTTTTATCTGACAGGTGGTAATGGGTGGACAGGGGATTGACAGGTGTTTCTGTGCCAGTGTTTCTCAATTCGAAATGCAGATGAGGTCCCATAGAATGCCCGGTAGATCCAATTTTTCCTATCTCATCCCCTTTCTTTATCAGAAATTGAGCTGAATCAGGGAACAAGTTCACTTCAAATCTTTGCTGCTCATTTTGCTGGGCAAGAACAAAGGAGTCTAGTGACCAGCGAAATTCGAGAAGGTGAGCGTAGACTGAGGTCAGTCCGTTGGGATGGTCGATATACAAGGCATTACCATATCCACCTGCACCCACCCGAATCCTAGACACAAAGCCATCTGCAACGGCATAGACGGGATCACCCACCGCTCCATGCGAAGATTTTATGTCGATCCCGGTGTGAAAGTGATTTGACCGCAGTTCTCCGAAAGTACCAGACAACCTTATAGGATGATCAACGGGCAACCTCAGTGATTCACCCGCGACAACATGTGAAGTCTGACCCGATAGGGAACTCGCATGCATGTTTATCATCAGCGCGAAGCAGAGACTGGATATACAGGTAAATGGTGTGGCCAAGCGCTGGTAGATTTACTTGAAAAAGTTATGGGATGCAGTAAAACTCTGGACAGCTTCCAGGTAGTGAAGGGCTCCTGAATCGATCTGAGATTGATAGTTTGTCAGGGGCTCTCGATATTTATTTAAGAAGGATAGCATCATCAAGGTTTTGATTTTCTCACGAAACCAATGCTTCTCCCTTTTGTTGCGTTTCATGGTTTTGTCGGTCTTGTCCAACAGACGCTGCATTTCCAACCAAACTTCCTGAAAACCCTCCTGCTCAAATACTGAACATGTCAATACACGACCGGCATCTTCCCGATGCTGCGATCGCATCGCCTTCACCGAAGCATATTGCTGCCTGGTAATGCCAGCTGCGTTCTTAAGGTCCCCATCATGCTTGGTGACGATCAGGAGATCAGCTTCCTCTACCAGTCCCCGCTTCAATCCCTGCAAGTCATCCCCTGCCCCTGGTTGGAGTAGGAGCACCAGGAGATCTGAAGTATGTCGAGCTGCGATCTCGGATTGCCCCACACCGACTGTTTCTATCAATATGATATCATATCCCGCAGCCTCACAGAGTAGACTGCTCTCATATGTTGCTAGGCCCAGACCGCCAGTCTGACCGGCACTAGGCGATGGCCTGACAAAGGCGTTATCCGATCTACCCAGGGCAGGCATTCTGGTCTTATCTCCCATGATGCTGCCTTTCGAATCCTGACTGCTGGGATCAATGGCCAACACTGCCACCCGATGGCCTTGCTTTATGAGCATCATACCCAGCGCTTCGATAAAAGAACTCTTACCAACACCTGGTGCACCACTGACAGCAATGCGACTTGCTCCACGCTGGACCTTAGTGCACCGCAAAATCAAATCCATTGTGACCTGCTGATCAGTCGATTTAGCACTTTCCACAACGGTGATGGCTTTGCTTAGGGCAAATCGATCTCCCTGTATCAATCTGTCGCCCAATATCTCGATCTCTTGAGTTGTCTGCATGCGTTAAGGATATTAACACAAATATATTAGTATTTTAATGTAAACATAGATCACTGAAAAGCAATACATTGGTATTTTATTTTCTTAACATTTTGGACATTTGACCTCGCAATGGTTAAACATTGATTAAGGATTGATCCAACTTCATAAATACCGCCAAGTATCCATTAGATTGCCTATTGAATTTTATTCCTTTTTGAAATGTCAGGGGAGGTCGACAAGTATTTACTGATGTGATTACTTGATGCTCAAAGTGTGACCGCCCCTGATTTTATCCTTCCGCTAGCCCACTTGGAGTCGGCTCCACACTCCCTCTGCCATTGAGGTGGTCACTTGCTCGATAAAATAGCTCCCTGCCATAGGATCCACTACGCGATCCAGATAAGCCTCCATCTTCAAAAGGTGATGGATAGATCTGACTGAGGACTTTCTGACATAATGCCCTGCTTCATCTCTGGGTGGTACGATGGTCAATGCATCAATCCCAGCAATACTTGCCGAAGAAGCCTGCACCATCAAGGTTATTAAGCTGCGTTCCGCACTGGAATTACCTGAGTCATCGGCTATTGCCAGCAGTTTGGGGAGGGTTTCTTCCGGTAGGGCGTAAAGGTACCACAGATGCCTCAGCAGTTTTTTCAAAGCTCTGATCTTAGCAATATTCATGAGGAAGGTTTGATCAAGGTGCAGATACACTAGAGCTCCGTGCGAAAGATCAGATGGCTGACACATGTCCAACCATTCGATGAGATCTTGCATAGTGAGCGTGAGATCCTGCACAGGGTACTCACTTACTGAGGTTCCAGCCGTAATCACAGTCACTGGAAGGGATCTGTTATTATTCCAGGCAAGCAATGCCTTTCGCTCGGCCAACGTCTTGTTGGTCACCAAAACATCCATCATTGCCCCATCACCTAATTTTCCAAAAATTCCATCCACATCTTCAAGCTCCACATATATCTTGAGGTTGGTTGCCGTGGAGGCAAGTAAACCAAGCTGCTCTCCCCTAGCCTTCACATAGAGGCCATGCATGTCATCGGTGACCAATCTCTTCATAGCTGGGTTCGATGGTAGGCCCTCACTCCACTCAATAGCTTGCCAATCATTACTGTCTTTCCAATCAATCAAGGCACGATGCTTGATCCGGTCATCGGGGTGGTATATCGGCTCATATTCGATACCTCCCCCCATCGAAGAGATCAGAGATTCATAGGTTTTACCACCACGCAACTCTTTCTCAATGGCCTTCTTCCAAGCATCCTTGGTTTGATTAGCAATGTCTGTGATATTCATTTACGATCCATTGTGAAGAATTCGAGTCCACCCGCAAGTGTGGAATTACATAATAATGTTCTGGCGGGGATACCCACTTAGTCGAGAACTTACTGCTTCCGGCATGGACATCGTCCTTAATGACTTGAGCATCAAGAGAGGTACCCCAAGCTTGACTGACTCTCTCAAAGCAAATCGAATCACTCCCTCAAATATACGACTCTGTATCCCTATAAAGTGCTAAGTAGTCGGTTTATTACAGTCAAGACTACAGCAACTCTGCTGCCATCATAAGTGAGTGCACTCACAAAAGATTCTAGATCAAGAAGGGCTCATTTGGCGATCTTTTTATTTTTTTTCAATCGGTTGATACTCAGGCTTCACTCAATCTCAGCGAAGTAAGAATTCTCATCCGCCATCGGCATCTCTTATAAAGATGGCACTTGCCAGCGTACACTCACTTGACTAGTCACTTCAAAGGCTATCTTTACTGTATGATAATGGGCCTCAGTCGATGATCTACTTGGATAATAATGCCACCACACCCACCGATCCTAGAGTGGTAGAAGCTATGCTGCCATACTTTTATGAACGGTATGGCAATGCAGCCAGCAGGCATCACTCTTTGGGATGGGAAGCAGATGAGGCTGTCAGTCAGGCACGAGAGCAGATTGCACAGCTGATCCAAGTAGAGCCGAAGGAGATTATTTTTACCAGCGGCGCCACCGAATCCAACAATTTGGCCATCAAGGGTGTATTTGAGCTGTACGCTCGAAAAGGTCATCATCTCATCACCGTTTCTACTGAGCACAAGGCCGTGTTGGATGTCTACCAATCCCTTAGGCAAAGAGGTGCTGAAGTGACCATTCTACCGGTTGATGCTCAAGGCCTGATCGATCCAAATGAAGTAGCTAAGGCCATCCGGGATGACACCGTGTTGGTATCTGTGATGTGGGCCAATAACGAGACAGGTGTGTTGCAGCCCATGGAGAAAATTGGGCAAATTTGTTCACAAAAGGGTGTGTTGTTCATGAGCGATGCTACCCAGGTGGTGGGTAAAATACCGGTCGATCCTAAAGCGTCAGGGATTAGCCTCATGTCATTTAGTGCCCACAAGATGTATGGGCCAAAGGGTGTAGGTGCCCTCTTTGTGAGCAATCGCAAACCCAGGGTTAAGGTGAAAGCGCTGCTTCACGGTGGTGGACATGAGCGAGAAATGCGGTCTGGCACACTCAACGTACCAGGTATTGTGGGTTTTGGAAAGGCAGCGGATCTGGCTGCCCATCAAATGGACCATGAGATGGCACGCTTGCAGACATGGAGAGATCAATTGGAAGACAGTCTAGTGTCTTCCATCGAAGGCGTGTCCATCAATGGAAGTCAGAGTCGGAGGATGTCACACGTCAGTAGTCTATCTTTCAAGTATGTGGATGGTGAAAATCTTATGATGACCCTCAATCAGGAGATTGCCTTATCCTCAGGGTCTGCTTGCACTTCAGCCTCACTAGATCCATCGCATGTACTGACGGCCATGGGCATGTCTGAGGCCGATGCACACAGCACCTTGCGCATCAGTCTAGGCAGATTCAATCAGGCCGAAGACGTTGAGGTAGCGATAGAGGCCATTCGTCGCGGGGTCAAGAACCTGCGGGCTGAAAGCCCAATCTGGCAAATGTACAAAGATGGTGTAGACTTGGAATCTTAGTCTTTCTCGGTGCCTACGAAAACCAAATGACAAAAGAAGCTGTTTCTTTGGAGGAGACAGAGAAAAGTGCCTATGATTTACATTGCAGATTCCGCCAAGCAAAAGATTGAAGCCCTCAGAGCTGCAGAGAGCATCACCGATGAGCACTTCATAAAGGTGACCGTGGTAAGTGGAGGCTGTAGTGGTCTCTCCTATCAGATGGACTTTGAGACAGAGTTAAAGGAGCATGATCAAGTATTCGAAGATAAGGGGATGAAAATCGTGACTGATCTCAAGAGCATGCTCTATCTGTTTAATTCAACCTTGGAATTCTCTGGAGGACTGGATGGCAAGGGCTTTTATTTCCAAAATCCCAATGCCAGCCGAACCTGTGGATGCGGCGAAAGCTTTGCCGTATAGCTAAAACCTAAAGATACTGATCAAGTTCGATGATTATTTTTTAGAGATTTCAGTGCCTGCTGGCAGTAGTCAGATAGCAGCAACTGACCACTGATCTCAGCCCTCTTAAACAGTAAAACATCCCACTGCTCCGATCCCTCCCACAGCACTTTTTTCATCGCAGTAAGAGAGGCGACATCGTAAGTACGAGTCCGATCCAGATATCTGCGCAAGTAGTCATCCATGAGGTCGGTGGTATCAAAAACTTCGTGAAAGAGCCCCTTGTCTTTAGCCCAAACTGCCGTCTGCCATGCAGCAGGATTTAATGCCAGTTGGCTTAGCGAAGAAAGGCCCATCTTTCGACGTATGGCTGGTTCGATCACGAATGGACCAATACCCAGTGAGATTTCACTGAGTCTCACCGATGACCACTTGGTAGCCATACAGTAGTCGGTAGCAGCTGCTAAGCCCACCCCTCCACCTACCACCTTACCTTGCAATCTGCCAATCACCAATTTACCGCATGTACGCATGGCATTGATGACACCTGCAAACCCCATAAAAAAGGAGATGGCTTCATCTAAGTTTTGGATGGAGGCTAGTTCGGTCAAGTTGGCACCAGCACAAAAGGTACGATCTCCTCCACTTTTCAGCACGATCGCCTTGACAGAGGAGTCGGTCCCCATCTGCTGGAATGCCCTGCTAAGATCTCTTAGCAAACTCAATGTCAAAGCATTATGGGCAGGATGGGCAAAGGTAATCCACCCAATGCCATTGTTAACTTCAGTGTTCACGAAACCACCGCTTGATGGACTCATGCCATGTTATTTAGCTCACATAAAAGGAGCAACAAAGACCATCCATGGACAAGCGTCATTCCCTTCCCGAAAAGATGGCAAGAATACGCAGTAATTCGATGTAGATCCATACCAGAGTGATGATCAACCCCATGGCAGCAAACCATTCCATATGTACTGGGGCACCCATTTCCTCGCCTTTTTCGAAGGTGTCAAAATCCAAGAGAAGATTAAGTGCAGCCACCGCCAATATGGCCAGGCTTATGACGAGGGTCATTGGAGTCGCTTCGTGTAAAAATGGCAGATGTATCCCGAAAAAACTCAGGACAAATGATACCATATAAAGACCAAAGATGCCAATCGTAGCCATCATGATACCTGATCGAAAAGACTTGGTAACCTTGATCAAGCCAGATTTGTACAGAGCCAGCATGGCAAAGAACACGGCAAATGTCAGGGTGACCGCCTGTAAAACAATACCGTCAAATAGGCTTGCATACATTGCAGTAATACCACCCACGAAAAATCCTTCACAGAGTGCATATAGTGGTCCCCAGGTGCCCGATTGCTCGATCTTGCGTGTCGCAATGATGACAATAATCAGGCCCGCTATGGCACCTCCCCAGGTAAGGATAGGACTGGGGAAAGTATAGGAAACACCGGCAGCAGCAAGTAAAATGGTGCCTAATAGAAAGGTCTTATTGACAGCACCCGATACTGTCATCTGCTCGTCAGTGGACACCCCACGAGCTATGGTGGCAGCCGCAAACTTCTCTTCCTTTAAATATGGATTAGAAGAATCAAAGATTCCTCTTTTTTTGGCTTTTGTTTTCATATCGATCATTTTTTAATGACGCGAAGATATAACATCAAATGGGTGTGAAAAAGTTTTCTACAGAGGTGGCATCACTTCTGCTGTGGTGAGAAAACCAGACCATATATCAAGTCACGGCCAGCTACTGAGCTGGTGCTGATCTATATTTTCGGATGGCTTCCTGGATCTTCTCTATTCGATTTTCGGGATCGGGATGCGTGCTTTGAAACTCTGGCCGGCGTTGTCCTCCGCTTGCTTCCTTAAGTATTTTCATAACTCCGATGAGTGAGTTTGGATCATAGCCGGCCTCTATCATCAATCTCACACCAAGGTCATCGGATTGCAACTCCTGGTCACGGCCATATTTCATAGAAACCAAATTACTGATGTATTGAGCCACTTGAGCAGTACGCTGGCTAGCTGGATTACCCGGATCATAAGTAGCCATCACTGCCGCACCAGTGAGACCCTGATAGAGGTCTTGCTTAGCCATCCGAGCTGCGGAGTGCCGAGCCAACACGTGGCCGACTTCATGACCTAGCACTCCTGCCAATTGATCTTCGGTTTCCAATCGGTTGAACAGTGCGGCGGTAATAAATATCTGGCCACCCGGCAGGGCAAAAGCATTGACTGTACGCTGATCGCGCAAGAGATGAAAATCATACCGGTACGGTGTCTGACTGGCCACAGTCTGATGCACCAATCGCTGTCCAACTTGCTTCACCAAGGCCTGTGCCTGCTGGTCTGGATGTAGTCCTCCATGCTGCTGGGCCATGGTTGGAGCACTCTGTAGACCGATGGCAATTTCTTGCTCCACCGTCATATTGATATGTTGCGTCTCATTGGTGATGGGATTTACAGAGGAGCTACTGTAATACTTACAGAGGGCAAAACCCGCCATCACTACAGCTATGAGAATGCCTCCACTTAATGTAGTGCGCCTCCTGGGGGGTCTGCCGTACCCAGAGGGACTTTGTTGTCTGTATGTCATTTAAGATGGTCTGATTACTGCAGACAAGTTAAATAAAAAAGTTGTTGAGGGCTGACTACGATCATGAGAATCTCACTGCCAACATACAGACCAAATCACCCCGGTAACAAAATATAAGCTGACTCGAGCAGACAGCACTAAGCAACCACTAAAAATAAAGCGGCTCGGATAACATTTCCGAGCCGCACAGATTCTTTCGTAAAAATCCCTGGATTACAAGGTTGCCACGTGCTTCGTCAACTTGCTCTTCAAGTTGGCTGCTTTATTCTTGTGCAAGCTATGTCTTTTAGCAAGTCGATCGATCATACTGATGACCTTTTTAAGGTATTCCTCAGCTTCGGCCTTGTCCGTCAGTGATCGTAAATTCCTGATTGCGGTACGAGTCGACTTCTTATAGTATCTATTTCTCAATCGCTTCTTAGCGTCTTGCCTGATTCTCTTTTTTGCAGATTTGTGATGAGCCATCTATCAATACATTCTTTATTTGCGGCGCCAAAGATAGCGTTTCCTAGAAATTTATTGTCAAAATTGAGAAATTCCTGCCTTAAATGGCTTAAAAGACGTAACAAGAATGACCAAGAAAAGCAAAGTCGGTATCAAATCAACAATATTTTACGTGCTAAAACCTTGAGACGCACTGGCTTTTGGGTCTTTTTTATAGTTAAAAACTTGTTTTGCTTACCCTGAGCACCTAACTTTACTCCCGTATTAAAAATTTATTTAATTTAAAACATCTGATAATGAACAAAGGAGATTTAATTGATAGTGTGGCAGATCATGCCGGCCTGACGAAAGCCGATGCCTCGAAAGCAGTGGACGCCGTTCTTGATACTATTACTGCTACATTGGTAAAGGGAGACAAAGTTACTCTGCCTGGGTTTGGTACATTTTCTACCTCCGAGAGGGCCGCTAGATCTGGTCGCAATCCAGCTACTGGTCAAACCATCCAGATAAAAGCTAAAACCGTGGCTAAATTCAAAGCTGGTTCAAAATTGACCGAAGCCGTAAATTAGGCATTGGTTATCATTTTGTAATATAGTAAAGCAGAAGGCAATCAAATGATTGCCTTTTGTCGTTTATTGACAAGATTATTCACCGACATCTCCAATAAGTTAATGCCTAAACCTCTGCAGCCTAACCATGAAATTTGAAACCAAAGTCATCCATGCAGGTATTCATCCTGATCCTTCCACGGGTGCCATTATGACTCCCATATATCAGACTTCAACTTATGTCCAAGATGCCCCCGGAAAACATAAGGGATACGAATACGCCCGGACTCAAAATCCCACCAGAAGTGCCTTGGAAGCTAACCTGGCTGCCTTAGAAAATGGGGAAGATGCTGTATGTTTCAGCTCCGGCATGGCAGGCATGGATGCCGTTGTCAAGCTCTTGGAGCCTGGAGATGAAATCATATCAACCTTCGAATTGTATGGTGGATCCTACCGGCTCTTAGTGGAGATCTTTGCCAAATACGGTATCGTAGCACATTTTATTGATCTCAATGATAAAAGTGCCCTTAGAGCCGCCATAAACGAGCGGACAAAGCTGATCTGGATCGAGACACCCACCAATCCGATGTTAACCATTCTTGATCTCAAGTATATTTGCAACCTTGCCAAAAAACACGATATCCTGACTTGTGTTGACAATACTTTTGCCTCCCCTTATTTGCAACGGCCGATCGATCTTGGAGCCGATATGGTACATCATTCTGCCACCAAATACCTGGCCGGCCATTCTGATGTCATCTTGGGTGCAGTCATCTGTAAGGACAAGAAGATCGCTGAACAATTACATTTCATCCAGAATGCCTCCGGAGCCATCCCGGGTCCACAAGACTGTTTTTTAACCCTGCGAGGTATCAAGACCTTGCACTTGAGAATGCAACGAGCCTGTGACAATGCTGTAGAGATTGCTGCCTATCTCAAGAAACATCGTAAAACCAACCAGGTTTTTTATCCCGGCTTTAAGGATTTTCCCAACCATCTCATCGCCAAACGACAGATGTCGCACTATGGTGCCATGCTGTCATTTAATCTCAAAACCGATACTAAGCGAGCTGCCAATAAGGTTCTGAACCGAACCAACCTTTTTAGTCTTGCAGAATCTTTGGGAGGAGTAGAGTCACTGATAGGTCATCCTGCCAGTATGACCCATGCATCGATTCCTAAAAAAGACCGACTTTCTATTGGCCTCACTGATTCTCTGATTAGATTAAGTGTAGGTATTGAGCACGTCGATGATCTGATTGTGGATCTCAAGAATGCACTTGGATAAATTCTGACAGACTCCGGGTCTAGGTAAGCTCAGGATGGACGACACCTCTTAAGTATTTGATTATCCATCATTTACATGTGTCCTCATATTCTCCTATATTTGCCAACAACAAGATTGTGCATCAAAGTGGCCAAGAAAAAAAAGAAGGTTAGATCGGTTGCAGCCAAAAGAAAATCACCCAGCAAAAAGAAAGGACGACCGATCAGCAAGTTTCCCAGGGATCTAGCTAAATGCTGGTCACGTGATGTTGGATTAACTGTGGGTGATCTAAAACTATTACGTACGGTCATGGTCGGTGTTTTTCTGATCATGTCCCTATTGTCGATCAGGGTAGGAATCAATGGCGATGATGACGTCCAAGCAAATTATGCGTCGAATCTACCATCGTTTTATCTCTCTTTGGGATCGGACACCACCTGCTTCAACAGCGGTCCCGAAATCAAGTACTATGGAGCTTTGTTTGAACTAGCCACCGGCGCGACCAATCAGCTGCTGGGCTTTGACAAGACCGAACCTAGATACTATCAGGTGAGACATGTTTGGAATGCATTTTTTGGGGCAGTAGCCATGTATTTTCTAGCTCTATTTGTCGGGCAGATTGCTGGATTGCGCGCTGCGATTGTCAGCATCGTGCTGCTATTCTTTAGTATGCGTTTCTTGGGCCACAGCCTATTCAATCCCAAGGACATACCTTTTGCAGCCGGATACATGATCGGCCTCTACTATCTCTACCATCTCCTCAAAGAAATGCCCAATCCCAGCCGAAGTGTGCTGGTTGGGCTAGGCGTTGGTGTGATAGCAAGTGTCGGAATTCGAGTAGGTGGAGTCCTGATCATCGCGTATGTGGCACTGATCTTGGGTCTACACTTTATCTATACCCATGGATTTCGTGCCTTATTCAAGGATCTAAAAAAAGTAAAACCTTACCTACGAGCTCTACTGATACCCTGTGTGGCTGGATTTGGTCTCAGCTTACTAGTATGGCCCTATGGGCTGATCGATCCTTTTGCTCATGTGCCAGAAGCTTTTGAAGCGTTTAAGAACTTTCGGACGGCCATTAAAGTACTTTTCTCTGGAGCCATGGTGTGGAGCTTTGACATTCCTGTCAGATATATTCTCACCTGGATGCTCATCACCTGGCCGATTTTCAGTTTGCTCGGATTGATTCTTGGTTCGATTTTCTTAAGAGGCATCCTAAAAACATACAACCCCATCGCGATTCTTTTTGCAGGTTTTGCCTTCACCTTCCCTATTGTCTACGTGCTATTGCAGGGATCTATGTTATATGATGGATGGCGACATTTTCTTTTTACTTATCCGCCTGCCGTGGCGTTGGTGACCTTAGCTTGGTGTTATCTGCTTAAGAAATTCACACACCGGCCAAAAATACACTATGGAGTTTGGGCATTGCTCGCTTTAGCCGGTCTGGATTCAGCCATATTTTTAGTAAGAAATTCCACCACACCGTATGTTTATTTTAATCCAACCATTGGAGGGATGAAAGGTGCCATGGGCACTTTCGAATTAGATTATTGGGGTGTGAGTGTCAAGCAAGCCATTAAGTGGATGGAGGCTGAGGGAATACTCGGCCCTGATATGCAGGACACCGTGTCTATCGGAACTAATTTTTCGCATGCAGCTCAAGTATATACTAAAAAGTATGGCGATCACGTGAAGATAAATTATGTGCGATGGCGTCAAAGAAGTGAAAAAATGTGGGACTATGGGGTCTTTGTAAACCGATTTGTGGATGGTTCATTCATCCGGGGGGGATATTGGCCCACCTCCAAGACCATCAAATCGATTGACGCCAACGGCACCTCTATCGCCATAGTGGAAAGAGACACAAGACAACATTTTTCCTACCATGGAGATGCTGCGATTAAGCGCAAAAATTGGCCGGAAGTACTGGAACATCTCAATCGTGAGGTACTGGAACACCCCGACAACGAATTGGCTTGGGTCGGGATCGGGATGGCTTACCTAAATAATGATCAACCGGAGCTTGCCCTACCACCACTTAGGAAAGCTCTTGAATTAACCCCTGAAAACCAAAACGCGCTCAACTTTATGGGCTACTACCATTATGTCAGTGGAAATACGGAGGAGGCCCTGCGTTATTTCTCCAAATCAGGCGAACTACACCAGACCAACCATATGGCTTTCTTCTATATGGGCCGTATCGAATTGAGGCGAAATAATCCCACCGCAGCACTGCTGCACATGGAGCATTGTATCGATGCCAATCCCAATGCACCCGAATGTTACCAACTCGGTGCCGAAGCATACAGAGTTATGGGTGATCATGTCAATGCTCAGAGGTATCAAGATGTAGTAGATGCTCTAACCGGTCGCTAGGAGAGAATTAGTCAGTCATTTGGCAAAGGGTACTAGATCCAAGGTTGCCGTTGATACTAGGTTGTCCAGAGGCAGCCAGAAAGTCTTAGCCCTCTCCCTGTCTCCGTCACAGTTTTTCAATGATCATGGTAGATGCTCCACCGCCCCCGTTACAGATAGTAGCCAATCCTATCTTGGCTTTCTTTTGCGATAGTACATTGTTGAGAGTAACTAATATCCTCGCACCAGATGCTCCCAGTGGATGGCCTAAGCTCACGGCACCACCGTGTACATTGATTTGTTGAACGTCGATGTCCAATATTTTTGCAAACGCCAAAGGCACTACGGAGAATGCTTCGTTCACCTCATAAAAATCGACATCTTCCTTTTTCAACCCGGCCAGCTTTAGTGCTCTAGGTGTCGCTACAGAAGGTGCAGTAGTAAACCAAGCGGGTTCATGGGATGCATCAGCAAAAGTGACGATCCTGGCCAGGGGTGTAAGGTTATGCTCTTTCACCGCTTTCTCGCTGGCCAAAATTAGTGACGCAGCGCCATCATTGATGGTAGAGGCATTGGCGGCGGTGACCGTACCATCGCGCGTGAATGCTGGTCTCAGTGCAGGTATCTTGTCAAATCTGACTTTCCCAAATTCCTCATCCTCAGTGACAGCTATGGGATCTCCCTTGCGCTGAGGCACCTCAACGGGTACAATCTCCTGTCCAAAAATCCCATCATTGCTGGTGGAAGCACTCAGTCGATAGGATCTCTCCGCAAATCCATCTTGGTCTTGCCTGGTGATCTCGTATCTCTCGGCTGTCGCATCTGCGAATTTTCCCATGGCACATAATTCGTAGGGATCCTGTAGTCCATCTCGCTCTAATCCATCGACCAGGGCGCCTCCTCCGTATTTGTACCCAAATCGCCCCTTAGGCACGTAATAAGGGATACTACTCATATTCTCCATCCCACCAGTAACCACCAGATCATTCATGCCTAGCATGATGCTTTGGGCACCCAGCATTGCACTTTTCATTCCAGAAGCACATACCTTATTGATTGTGGTACATGGAGCCGTATTGGGTATGCCCGCAGCAATCGCTACTTGGCGGGCCGGAGCTTGTCCCAAGTTTGCAGAAACTACATTACCAAGGTAGACCTCTTGCACCTGCGAAGCGTCTACTCCTGCACTTGCCAGCGCACCTTTGACAGCTGTCGCTCCCAACTCAATGGCACTAATATCTTTAAACATTCCTCCAAAACTGCCGATCGGCGTTCGCAACGCAGAGACAATATAAACCGTGTTACTTTTGTTTGACATCATCATTTGTTTTGTGAATGAGAGAGACGGAAGCTGACAGTTGCAAAAGTAAGGTATCGCCTGATATATTGCTATTTTTGATCCCACTTTATTCGATTTCTCACCCTAACTTAGCATGACTATCATGGCGGATTCTCCTAAAGATTTCATGTCTATCAAGTCCTGGTCTGAAGGAGACCAGCCCCGGTACAAACTCAAACATAAGGGAGCTGAAAATCTGAGTGATTCAGAACTGCTAGCGATCCTAATAGGAACTGGTTCCCGCAGCGAAACAGCACTTGATCTTTGCAAACGCCTGTTGAAGAGTGTGGATGGAGACTTAGATAAATTGGCTGTCATCTCCCTCAAAGAACTGATGACCTTGAAAGGGATCGGCGAAGCTAAAGCCATCACCATCTCTGCCGCCATGGAGCTTGGTCGTCGCAGACAAATGCAGACCAGCAGGGATAAAACCAAGATCACCGATAGTAGATCTGCTTACGAAGTACTCGCTCCCTTGCTGGCGGACAAGCTGCATGAGGAGTTTTGGGTACTGCATCTCAACCGATCAAATGTATTGATACAGACGGTCCGTATCAGTAGCGGTGGTGTGACTGCCACGGTAGTAGATCCAAAAATTATCTTTAAAGGAGCCATCCAGCAGCTGGCTTCTGGTCTTGTGTTGTGCCACAATCATCCCAGCGGCCAGTTGGAGGCGAGTCATCAAGATCTGACACTGACTCGCAAGATCAAAGAAATCGGTCAGCTCCTGGAGATTAGTGTGCTCGATCATTTGATAATCGGTCAGCATGGTTACCTTAGCATGGCCGATGAGGGACTGATGTGATGACCATACACATCACTTGCAGCTGACAAAACTTGTCGATACCGGCTTGTGATTGCCATAAATTCTTGATATAAAAATAAGGTAGAACTGAGGAATGGGTGAAGAAAACCAGCGTTTCGACTATCAGATATTAAGTCGCATCATAGCCTATGCGAGACCCTATAAGCAAGTCTTTATCCTGGCTGCGGTGCTAGCCATTCTCCTGGCACCGGTTGCTTCTCTTCGACCTTATCTTATCAATGTCATGGTGGATGATTACATCATGAAATTCGATCTTTATGGGCTGCTTCGGATGGCAGGATTCATCTTTATCTTGCTGATATGTGAAGTCATCATGAACTATGGCTTTATTTATTCCACAAACTTACTTGGTCAATCCGTCATTAGGGATCTAAGGAGTGAGGTTTTTAGACATATCATATCGCTGCGCTTGAGATATTTTGATCAGACACCGATCGGCACCATCACTACCCGAACCATCAACGACATTGAATCGATCAATACGATTTTTTCACAGGGAGTCATCACCATCATTGCCGATATCCTAGCCATCATTGCGATCCTCGTGGTGATGTTTTTGTCGAGCTGGCAGCTAACGGTCATCTGCCTCAGCACCATGCCACTGATGCTGATCGCAACCTATGTGTTTAAGGAGAAAGTCAAAGCAGCCTATCAGATTGTTCGCACTCAGATTGCCTCCATGAATGCCTTTTTACAGGAGCGAATCTCTGGGATGCGTATAGTCCAAATATTCACGGCTGAAGGCCGAGAGCTGGCCAAGTTTAAAAAAATCAATCGTGCCTACACGCAGGCCAATCTAGACTCCATCCTCTACTATGCCGTCTTTTTTCCGGTGGTCGACATTATTGCTGCATTGTCACTAGGGCTCATGGTTTGGTGGGGTGCACGTGGAGTCATCAGTCAAGAGATTTCGTTTGGTGCATTGGTTGCCTTTCCCATTTACTTGTCGATGTTGTTCAGGCCTCTGCGATTTATTGCCGACCGATTTAATACACTACAAATGGGATTGGTGGCTGCAGATCGCGTGTTTAAAGTGTTGGATAGCCGTGCGCAGATCGAAGATAAAGGCACTGCTCAACCCAACAGGTTAGAAGGCAAAATTGACATGGACAATGTGTCCTTTGCCTATGACGGAGAAAATTATGTGTTGCATGATATTGATCTGCATGTAAAACCGGGTGAAACATTAGCGCTGGTGGGTAGCACCGGTTCAGGAAAGTCCACGATCATCAACATCCTCAACCGTTTTTATGAAATTCAGAAGGGGACGATCAAAATTGATGATCAAGACATCAGGACCTACAACCTTGCTGCCCTTCGCAGAAGAATCTCCATTGTACTACAAGACGTCTTCCTTTTTTCTGGATCTCTGATCGAAAATATTACGCTGCGTGATCAACGCATAAGCCGCGATAAAGTAGTCAATGCCTCGAAGCTGATCGGAGCACATCAATTCATAAGTGCTATGCCGGATGGCTATGACTTCTCAGTCAACGAGCGGGGCTCCAATCTCTCAATGGGCCAGCGCCAGATCATTTCCTTCATTCGTGCGATGGTTTTTGAACCCGACATCTTGATCCTGGACGAAGCAACCTCCTCTGTAGATTCTGAGACGGAGTCCATCATCCAGTACGCGATTGAGAAATTGATCGATAGGCGAACCTCCATCATCATTGCCCATCGTCTGTCCACTATTCAACATGCGAATCAGATCGCGGTGTTAAGCAAAGGTCATCTTGTGGAATATGGTGGCCATGAGGAACTGTTGACTATAAAAAATGGCCACTACAAGCGGTTGCACGACATGCAATTTGCGGAGGCAAGCACTTTCTGATCTGGTCGAATTTCTGGTGTTGACTGTCTATTAATCGGCAAGTTTATCTACAAAAGAGCTAATTTAGAGGAGTGAATCAAATCACCACAGACGGATAATGTTCGAAAGAAAAGGATATGGTTTTGACACCCAGCAAACGATACTGTCCATCGTCTTCCTGCTGCTCGTCTTCTTGGCACTTTTTTGGGTAGCCAGGAGCATTTTCACTATCCTTTCCTGGTTGTCTCCCGTTTTCTTGATCTTGACCCTGATTATCAATTACAACATCATTCTCAATTATGGAAAATGGCTCTGGAAACTGCTTACAGAAAGCACTCTTGTAGGCATTCTAGCCACTGTGCTCACCGTCATTGGCTTTCCGGTGGTCTCCTTCTTACTTTTTGGTCGTGCCCTATTGTACAGAAAAACCAAGGCCTTGAAAAAAGCTTATGAAGAAGAGCGATATGGGACATACACTGAGTACGAAGAGATAGAAGAAGAGCCCCTTGAGTTAAGGGAAATACAGAAAGATCTTAGACACAACGACGACCCTTACGAGCAACTGTTTGAGAATTGATGATTTACTTCGCCTTGACCTTGTGTACGGCGGGCGCCTATCTATTCCTTCAGATCTTTCTGGCCATTACGTGGAAACGCCTACCAGAAGTTGAAAATTACTCTGAGGAGGACTTCACCGAGAAGATCACCATCATGCTGGCGGCTCGAAATGAAGAGCGTCACATTGGATCGTGTCTCCAATCTCTGTTGCGCCAGTCCTATCCGTCTCATCTGGTAGAGATATTTGTCCTCGATAACCATTCCTCAGATGGCACCATCCGGCAGGCAGCATCATTGCAAGATGATCGAATCAAGATTTTCTCGCTTGGCGACTACCTTCCAGAGGAGACTACTTTCAAGAAGAATGCCCTTGCTTTTGGGATCTCGCGAAGTCATGCAGAATGGATCATAACCATAGACGCAGACTGCATAGCTCCTATCGACTGGTTGGTACAAATGCTAGGACATGCCCGATCCATGGAAGCAGACATGGTACTTGGCCCCGTGCTCATCTCACCTGCCACCACCTATTTGGAAAGATATCAGGCATTGGAAGTGGCTGGACTCAACCTTGCTACATCAGCAGGCTTGTTGAGAGGTTGGCTACTCAATGCAAATGGTGCAAATTTAGCCTTCCGCAGGACATCTTATGAAAAAGTTGGTGGCTATGAAGGAAGCTATGGGCGAGCGTCTGGAGATGATGTTTTTCTACTGCATAAATTTCATGCCGACAGGTCACTTCGTATTTGCTCTCTTAAAGACATGGACGCAGCTATTTACACCAAACCTGAAAGCACCTATGTAGATTTTTTTCAACAGCGAAAGAGGTGGGCAGCAAAAGCAGGTGATTACATGCATGTGCCTACCAAGGTTGTCTCTGTCCTCTTACTGGCTAACTCCTGTCTACTCCTGCTTCACTTACTGCTCATACCCCTTTTTGGAGGGGCGCCATTATTTATTTTTCTGATTCATTTTGTCCTAAAGGTGGTTGCAGACATCATCATCCTCACACCAACACAACGATTTTTCGGCATCAAGATGCGATGGACTGAATGGATCTTTGCCATACTTTTCAACCCCCTCTCAATCATCTTGGTGGCCCTCACTATGTTGTGGTCCAATCAGTACATCTGGAAGGGAAGGCAGGTTCGCTAGATTCTAGGAAATATTTACACGTCTACCTTGGCATACTTGGCATTGCGCTCGATAAATGCTCGCCTGGGTGGCACATCCTCACCCATCAACATGGCGAAGATCCGATCTGCTTCCAGTGCATCGTCGATCGTCACCTGTCGTAGCATTCGCTCTTCTGGATCCATGGTGGTCTCCCACAGCTGATCCGCATTCATCTCACCCAATCCCTTATAGCGTTGGATCTTGACTGAACTCTCTTTTCCATCCCGACTATATTGTTGCACAGCCTCCTTTCTTTCCTCTTCATTCCAACAATAAACACTCTGTTTGCCCTTCCTCACCTGGTAGAGCGGTGGGGCAGCGATATAGATATGACCTTGCTCCACCAATGGGCGCATATAACGGAAGAAGAAGGTCAAAATTAAAGTCACAATGTGGCTCCCATCCACATCGGCATCACACATGATGACAATCTTATGGTAGCGCAATTTCTCAACATTGAGTATTCTCTCCCCTTCTTTTTCCTCGATGCTAACACCCAATGCGGTAAACATATTTTTGATCTCCTCATTGTCGTAGATCTTGTGCTCCAGGGCTTTTTCCACATTCAAGATCTTTCCACGCAAGGGAAGAATCGCTTGAAAGTGTCTATCACGACCCTGTTTTGCCGTACCACCGGCAGAATCACCCTCCACCAGGAAGATCTCTGACTCCACCGGATCTCTCGATGTACAGTCAGATAGCTTGCCTGGCAATCCCCCACCGGCAAGCACATTTTTGCGTTGTACCTGCTCTCGTGCCTTGCGTGCAGCCTCCCGCGCGGTGGCAGCCAGGACAACTTTCTCCACAATCTGCTTGGCCTTTCTGGGATTTTCCTCGAGATAGTGTTTGAGAGCATCACCCACGATCTGTGACACGATGGATGTCACTTCCGAATTTCCCAATTCACCCTTCGTCTGGCCTTTAAACTGAGGTTCAGGCACTTTCACAGAAATCACCGCAGTCATTCCCTCCCTAAAATCCTCACCGGAAACTTTAAATTTCAGCTTGGAAAAATGACCATTCTCTTCCCCGTATTTGCTAAACTCCCGAGTCACTGCCCTTTTAAAGCCATTCACATGAGTACCTCCTTCTTTCGTGGTAATGTTGTTGACAAACGAATGAATATTCTCCGTGTAGCTGGTATTGTACTGCATGGCTACATCCACCTCGACCTGATCCTTAAGACCGCTCACAAAGATGGGCTCATCAATAAGTTTGGTCCTACTTTCATCGAGGTACTGTACAAACTCTACCAGTCCTCCTTCTGAATAAAACTCCTGTGATCGATAACTACCATCCTCTTCTTTCTCACGCTCATCCAGAATACTAAGTGTCAAGCCCTTATTGAGAAATGATAACTCACGAAGTCGCAGAGCCAGCGTTTCATACTTGAAAATGATGGTCTCAAAGATTTCTGTGTCCGGCTGAAAAGTAATATAGGTGCCAGTTTCACTTGAGCGGCCGATTTCTTTCACTGCTTCCCTGGGAACACCCCGCTCGTACTCCTGCTGAAATACTTTGCCCTCCCGATGTACCTCTGCCTTGAGATATGACGACAGAGCATTGACACAAGATACACCCACCCCGTGCAAACCTCCAGAGACTTTATAGGTGTCCTTATCGAATTTACCACCGGCGTGCAAGATGGTCATCACCACTTCCAATGCAGACTTCTGCAACTTCTCATGCATACCAGTAGGAATACCACGACCATTGTCCCTCACCGTCATGGTCTGATCTGCATGGATGGTCATCTCGATTCTGTCACAATAACCGGCCAAATGCTCATCGATCGAATTATCGACTACCTCCCAGACCAGGTGATGCAGACCCTTGGCATCTGTGCTACCAATGTACATCCCCGGTCTCTTGCGAACCGCCTCCAGTCCCTCCAGTGCCTGTATATTACTGGCACTATAATCGCTCTTATTGTTACTCATTGAATTGCTTTAGCAGCTTTAAAAATAAACAGGTGCGAAAGTACAAAAATACTGGCTGATCTCGAAGCTCATTTGCTTTCATAAATCACACATTTCTAGACTATTTCATAGATTGATTTTCTTTGATAAATCACTAATTTGACCGGAGGATTGAAATGATATCATGACGAGAAAATCTAAAACCATCAGCGTGGGATCGCCTGAGGAGCTGAGACAACGCATTCCACAATTCATCGATGACATTGGAGACCACAAAATCATCACGTTCAGCGGCGACCTGGGTGCTGGAAAGACAACCCTCATCAAGATGCTATGTGAAGCCTGGAACGTGTTAGACTTGGTGACAAGCCCTACCTTTAGCATCGCCAACGTCTATAAGACCCAGGGCGGAGATGTAGTTAACCACCTCGATCTCTATCGACTGGATAACTTAGATCAAGCAATCGATGTAGGCATCGAAGAGTATTTGTTTGATCCACACCTCACTTTGATTGAGTGGCCAGCGCTCATTACTGATCTCCTACCCGATCACTGCGCCTTCATCATCACGCAAACCGAGAAGGGCTTGCGAAAAATTGTATTTTTAGAATCACATATCTCTCAATAGATGACGGACCCAAAGAAATTATCCGTAGAGCAGTATCTCTCTATGGGTCAGTTGGAAACAAAAGCAGAAGTGCTTGATGTGTCTCGAGGTTCTAAGAAACTTTTTATTGGCATACCCTTGGAATCCACCCTGCAAGAAAATAGGGTAGCGTTGGTACCATCCTCTGTGGCAACCCTGGTATCGCATGGTCATCGTGTGGTGGTCGAGTCTGGTGCTGGTGAAAAGTCCAACTACAACAATCAGGATTACAGCGAAGTAGGTGCTGAAATTGTCTATAGCAGAAAGGAAGTATTCAGTGCAGACTGCCTTCTAAAAGTTGTCCCCCCAACCCTTCCCGAAATCGAACTACTGCATCCCAATCAGCTATTGATTTCTCCCTTACACCTTCCTTTTCTCACCGAAGAATATCTCCTGAAACTCAAACAAAAGAGGGTGATTGCCCTGGCCATGGAGTACCTGCAGGATAGAGATGGCTCTTTTCCGGTAGTGCGCATCATGAGTGAGATCGCTGGACTCTGCGCCATCCATACCGCTGCGGAGTTGCTCAGTAGCACCAGTGGAGGAAATGGCGTATTGCTTGGTGGAATCAGTGGCGTACCTCCCGCTAAAGCTGTGATCCTTGGAGCAGGTATCGTCGCTGAGTATGCTACCTTAGCTGCCATCGGTCTGGGGGTGTCGGTCTGTATTTTTGACAACAACATTTACAAATTGATGCGGTTGCAGAATAGATTGGGGCGCAAAGTGTTTACCTCGGCCCTCAATCCCATTTACCTGGAGAGAGAATTGATCTCAGCCGATGTGGCGATTGGTGCCATCCACTCTAAATCCGGACGGACTCCCATGGTGGTTTCGGAGGATTTGGTGAGCAAAATGAAACCCGGTGCCGTTATTGTCGACGTAAGCATTGATCAAGGTGGTTGCTTCGAAACCAGCGAGCCCACATCGCACGAAAAACCTACGTTCATCAAACATGGTGTTGTCCACTACTGTGTACCTAATCTATCGAGTAAAGTATCTCGTACAGCATCGGTGGCCATCAGCAATATTCTCACACCCATCTTATTACATGCCAGTCAGACTGGCAGCATCGAGCATCTTTTTTCATCCCATCAAGGACTGCGCCACGGCATCTACACCTATAAAGGATGCCTGACCAACGAATATCTCGCCAATCGCTACAACATTAAGTATACCGATCTAAATCTGCTGATCGCCACGGATTATTGACTCTTACACCACGGGCTCCCAACCTGGTGCGTAATCCCGTCGCCAGAGTTTTGCTGCTTTTGGATTGTCCAGGATATGTCCATTGGTTGGATCGATGTGCAACGTAGATTTTGTGCGATAGGCAATATTGCCCAGTTGGCACAGAAGTACACTTTTATGTCCTCCCTTGATCTCGCTATTCGGCGTGTCCCCGTTGCGTATGGCATCCAGGAAATTTTCTACATGGCCTAAGTCCATACGCAATCCGGGTCCGACGGTATTTTGCTGGCTATGTGCTTCCTCTGCGGTCACCTTCAAAAACTCCTTGGGCCGACGATCGTTGTCGTATATCGTGTAGGCATTGCCACTTTCAAGCACCATACTACCACCTTCGCCATAAAATGTAACTCCTGCTCCCTGACCTTGTACACGCATGGTATTACAACTCCTGCTCTCCCAGGTGAGCGACTTATTGCCAGGGAAGTCAATGGAAATCACCTGGGTATCGGGTGTCTGCCAATCGTCATCATAGCGGTAGCGGCCACCAGCCGATGTCACCAGCGTGGGATAGTCAGCATTGAGCCCCCAGCGCATCAGGTCGATAAAGTGTGTGCCGTTGTTTAGTGCTTCACCCGTGCCCCAATGCCAAAACCAGTGCCAATCATACGGATGGATATTATCACGATAGGCCCGTCGAGGTGCAGGACCTTGCCAGAGATCAAAATCCAAAGCCTCTGGCACTGGAGCTTCCTGACCCTTGCCGATAGATGGGCGAGCATTGCCATACCATCCATTAGCGTAATAAACATGTCCGATGATGCCACCGTGCAGTTGCTGGATCGCTCTCTGCATATTCGACCATGTACGTCGCTGATTGCCCATTTGCACGACGCGATCATGTTTCTCAGCAGCAGCCACCAGCCATTCTCCTTCCTGAGGATTATGACTACAGGGCTTTTCCACATAAACATGCTTTCCCGCTTCACATGCCATGAGGGCCGCGGGTGCATGCCAGTGATCCGGTGCAGCTATGACCAGGGCGTCGATATCTTTGTCCTCCAAGACCTTGCGAAGATCTTTCTCGACATTGGGTACCACTTCTTGAAATTCTGCCACAGCATTTAGGGCATCATCTACATACCTGCTATCTACCTCGCATATGGTCCGAACTTCACAATCAGCGGCGGCTGCAAAAGCTCGTGATAATGCTTTGCCCCGACTCTTCACGCCCATGACAGCCACATTAATCTTATCACCTGCTCTAGCTCGCAGATAGGTAAAAGGTTTGGCACTGACACCTAATGCTGCCATAGACAGGGTGCTGTTTTTAAGAAAGTCTCTTCTGGATGAGTTGTTGCCAATCATAGGTTAATATTTTTCGATAATGTCATGATTTCACCATTCTATCCACCTGCTTCTTCCATCACCTCAGCCAACGTCACCACTGCCCCGTTGCGTTTTCTGCTTTCATCAGCGGCCGTCATAAATGCAAATATCTCGAGCGTCTGCTCCTTACTTACTGGCGGGATACCAGACTGAAAGAATGTCAAGATTTCTACCACCAAATGCTCGTAACCCTCATAGGCACCAACTGGAGCAATCCCCTCAGTACCAAAGGCCACACCTCCATATCCCGGCTTTGCAGATCGCAAACCACGGAAGGTGCCAATGCGGCCATCGGCCCATTCACCGGTAACGACCTCAATATCATCGTGAAACACCCGGCGCACCTGCTTACAGCCTGTATTCATGACCGTGCATAGAGCTTCCACACCATGTATTCCATACCAATAGAGATCTGTGTGCGTCTTCTCCAGCTTAGCTGGTGAATAGGTGTCTGCCCCCAGGACCTCACCTATTTTCCCACCTTGTGCTACTGCTTGGGTAGCCGGTCCAAAACGTAGAGACGAGGCACTAAACATGGGTACTTCATGGGCTTCTGCCGCTTCAAAGATCTTCAAAGCATCTGGCAGTGCTGCACTGATTGGTTTGTCGATAAAGACTGGCTTTCCAGATGCAAAAACCTCTAATGACTGCTCCAGGTGCAGTCTCCCATCATTGGTTTCTAGCAAAACCACGTCCACTTGGTCCAACAACGATGGGACTGAATCCAAAATCTCCACCCCCATCTCCTCCATCTTTTCTGTGTAATCCGGAATCCGGCTATATGAGGATTCGATATCCTTGCTTCCATGCGGATATGCATGGGTGACTTTGAAACTGTTGCTGTGACCTTCTGGGGGGTTATTGATGATTTTCGAAAATGCGATGGCATGAGAAGTATCCAAACCTATCACTCCTACCCTGGTTACTTCGCCTGAATCTAAATCTCTAAGAAAAGGGGTCATAGACAATAAACTGGTGCTTGACAGCAGGTGATTAAACGTTCTTCTTTTCACACTAGTATTTTTTTATCCTTGATGCGATTATAAACTTACCAAAAGACATCACCGACAGCCTGTAGAGCGGGATAGGCCTCATCAAGATCATCAAACTCCCTTTTAAGCAATTTTAGATGACTTTTCAGTGAATCAACCAGTATTTGATTCCCCTCTTCATCATATATGTTTTTCATCTCATGTGGATCAGCATTCAGATCAAACAACTCCCACTCAGGTTGGGTAGGTGCAAAACTCTTCAAGCCCAAGGAGAGACCATAGTAAAAAATCAATGTATGATTTTTTGTTCGCATTCCATAATGAGCTGTCACCTGCCTATGCAGCAGATGCTATCTGATGATCAAGTGTTCGACCACACACCGCAAGAAATCTTTCCGGTCAATATGGTCGCCCTGCTTGGCGAGCAAATAGCATTGGTGCAATACGCATGATCAAACCGCATTCCTTGCTCAGCCAGCCCGTCAATCGCATTGGTCTGTGCATATGCTGCCCTCAGAGCGTATCAAAATATCTACCTGCATATTTGATCACCACTCATGGAAAAATCGGAGAATACCCACCCAAAAAGATTTGCAAAACTCGCTTGCAAAAGCTCTGAAAAGAATTGCTAACTTGGCACACCTACTAAAGAAAAAAATGCCGGTTCTCAATATTGCAGTTATTCCTGGTGATGGCATCGGCAAAGAGGTCATATCTGAGGGGATTAAGATCCTCCAAGTCATATCTCCGATCTACGATCTCACTTTTCACTTTGACTATTTCGACTGGAGTTGCTCCAGGTTCCACAAGACGGGAAAAATGATGCCGGATGATGGTCTATCCCAAATAAAGGGTCATGATGCCATTTACCTGGGAGCTGTCGGTTATCCCGGTGTGCCTGATCACATTCTTTGGGGATTATTGATACCGATCCGGCGAAGGTTTCAGCAATATGTCAACGTCCGCCCTGTTCGACTTCTTGATGGAGTACCATGCCCCTTAGCAGGCCGCAAACCAGAAGACATCGATTTTGTAGTTATTCGCGAAAACAACGAGGGGGAATACTCAGAGATCGGAGGTAGACTCCATCAGGACACTGAAGATGAGATCTGTGTGCAACAGAGTGTTTTTACTAGAAGAGGTACAGATCGGATTTTGAAGTATGCCTTTGAGGTAGCAAAAAAAAGGAACGGTCACCTCACTTCTGCCACTAAGTCAAATGGCATCATGCACACCATGCCATTCTGGGATGAACGCCTGGCAAAAATGCGCACATCTTATCCTGGTGTGGAGGTGGATCAGTACCATATCGATATTCTCACTGCTCATTTTGTCCTACATCCAGAGTGGTTTGATGTGGTGGTCGGATCCAATCTTTTTGGTGACATTTTATCTGATCTCGGTCCTGCGATTGCAGGCACCATCGGCATCGCTCCATCGGCAAACATTAATCCTGAGCAGGATTTTCCATCCATGTTCGAACCCGTCCATGGGTCTGCTCCCGACATAGCTGGCGAGGGAATCGCTAACCCTATTGGTGCCATTTGGTCAGCTGCTATGATGCTGGAACACCTCGGTCATGCTGAAGCTCACCAGCAGGTGGTCTGCGCTATTGAGCAAGCGATCAAGGAGGGTGAGTCGCTGACCCCTGATATGGGTGGTAACGCAACAACCCGGAGCTGCGGAGACACTATAGCTGGTATCATAAAAAAACAGTCATATTAACTAGAGGTTATGAAACGAAGAAAATTTATAAAAACAAACATCGCCACATTTACTACCATCGGAGCTTTGGGTTTGCATAAGAAAATCAACTCCCCTCAGCAGCCACCAGCTCGAAGGGCCAACATCAAGGCCAGTTGCAACATGTACTCATTCAATCAACATTTGACCTCGGGTAAACTCAGTCTGGAAGAAGCCATAGATTTTTGTGGTGATTTGGGATTCGCAGCGGTTGACCCCACGGGCTATTATTTTCCGGGCTATCCAAGAGTGCCATCCGATGCTTACCTATACGCCATAAAAAGGAGAGCTTTCGCTAATGGAATGGCCATCAGTGGCACCGGACTACGCAATGATTTTGCCCAGCCAAATAAAAAAGCTCGCCTGCGTGATGTTGAACTTACCAAGCGATGGGTTGAAGTAGCTGCAAAATTGGACGCACCGGTGCTGAGGGTTTTTGCTGGAAAGAAATTACCGGATGGTCATGATCGGACGGAGGTCCACGATTGGATTATCGAAGCCAGCGCCGAATGCGTTGCTTACGGAAAAAGTCACGGGGTCATGATCACCTTACAAAACCACAACGATGTCCTTCATACCATAGATCAGGTAAGATCGGTCTTGGATGCACTTGCAGGCGATTGGTTTGGTCTGAATCTAGACATTGGAAGTCTCCGCCAATCAGATCCATATCAAGAAATTGCACAGCTAGCTCCCTATGCAAAAACCTGGCAAATCAAAGAGCATGTTTACCGAAACAATGTTAAAGAACCTCTGCAACCGCACAAAATGGCGAAGATATTATTCGAAAGTGGCTACCGAGGATATATACCTTTAGAAACACTAAGACCCAGTGATCCACTCAAGAGGTTGGGTCCCTTTCTGCAGGAAATACAAACTGCTCTAATGGAATATACACCATGATTCGACTATTGGGTTTGTGCATTCTTCATCAACAGGACTGCTAATGAAACACATTCTCGTGGAACTCATGTCTCATCTAACCCCATTAACGAGTGAGGAGGTCCAGGCTATTGAAGAGAATTTTCCGATTAAGACATTCAACAAAGGCACTTTCTTATTGAGAGAAGGCCAAGTGGCGAAGGTATCGTACTATGTCTTAAAGGGCTGCATTCGCGAATACGAACTACTGGAAGGCGAGGAAAAAACAATGGCTTTCTACACAGAAGACCAAACGGTAGCAAATTTTAAGAGTCTTACCAACAACCTACCGTCTGACCAAAATTATATTTGTAGTGAAAGCACCACCGTGACAGTGCTTAGTGCAGAAAAGGAACAACAACTCTATTTGCGGCATCCTCGATTCGAGTCCTTTTGCAGAGTAGGGCTAGAACAAATGATGGGTGAACAGCAGGAGCACTTTGTTAATTCTATGGTGCTGACGCCGCAAGAGAGATATGCTAAACTATTGAAAGAGCGTCCAGACATGATCAATAGGGTTCCACAATATCAATTGGCTAGTTATTTGGGCATAAAACCCGAAACATTAAGCAGAATTAAAAGGCGAATCACCACAGGGGCACCATCGGATACTAGAAATTAAATCCAAAATGTAGTCCGGGTTCAAAGAGAAAATAATTAGGCCACTTATCTTCCTCGGCTTGGAATGATTTAGGCAGCCCGGTATTAATTGGCCAAAACGTGCATGCCACAGAAGGCTCAATAAAAAATCTCCTTTTTGAAAAGATCCAGGTGATACCCAAATCTCAGAGTATTGAACAATTGAAACCCACTGCCTATCTTGCTTTTTCCCTCGTCTAGATAATTTTGGTGAAAGGCCGTGGCATGCAATTGAGTGTATATTTTACTCCAGAAAAATCGCTTGTATGCCAGCCCTGCACCTATGGCTTGTACTTTACCGGGGTAATTTGAGCGGGATTTTCGTGATCCTTTCCATATGGCCGCCCCAATGGCCCCTGGTATGTCCAAGTAATCACCTCTGCAGCAATCACATCCTTGGCAGACCAACGATATCCCAAATTAAGTTGATAATAATGCGGAGGATCAGGCAGCAGATTGGCCAGCACAAATAGTGTACTCCCCACAAAATATTTCTTGTGATCTGAATCGTGAGTCTGTGACTTGGCATGGACTGCAGAAATCATCAAGGCCGTCCATAGAATAAATATTCTCGAGCTCATCATGGCTGGTTTTGATACAAAGCTCAGACAAACCAATGATGAATTCATTGACTGAAATCAATAAATAAAACATAGATGATAGGAGTAGTATCTATCCAGAGAAACCCATCATGAATGGGCTCATCCTAGTTTTTAGATTTTTTCTATTCAGCTGTAAAATCCAGCATAGAGACATAACTTAGCAGAAAACCACCACGTTTCATGAAAAAAATTGAAGATGATATCGTCCGCTGGGGAATCATCGGTGCAGGAGATGTCTGTGAAGTAAAGAGTGCTCCAGCAATGCAGCTGGTCCCAGAATCGGCACTTGTGGCCGTCATGCGCAGACAGGGTGACAAGGCCGCTGATTTTGCCCTTAGACACCAGGTACCTAAATGGTACGATCAGGCCGAGGATTTGATCCGTGATCCTGATGTAAATGCTGTCTATATTGCCACACCTCCGGATGCCCACGCTCGATTGACAGAACTAGCTACGCAAGCTGGAAAACCAGTATATGTGGAGAAACCTATGGCGCGTACGGTGGCGGAGTGTCAACGCATGATCTCCGCTGGCCAAAGAAATCAGCAGCCCGTTTACGTGGCATACTATCGTCGCGCATTGCCAAATTTTCTCAAAATTAAATCCCTCATTGATCAAGGGCGAATCGGCCAGGCACGTGCTGTCCACATCCACCTGACAACATCGTTGGGACAGGATTCAGAAGGTGCACATCAGCATAACTGGCGTGTAGATCCCACGATTGCTGGCGGCGGTTATTTCTACGATCTGGCTTCACACCAGCTCGATTTCCTAGATTTTGTATTTGGACCCATTACGACAGCGTACGGCATCTCATCCAACCAGGCAAAGAAGTATCCCGCAGAAGATATAGTCACAGGATCTTTTCGTTTCGAAAACGATGTAGTGGGCAGCGGTCTCTGGTGCTTCACTACAGCCGAGGTCGCCCAAAAGGAGGAAACCACCATCATTGGGAGCAAAGGCGTGATCACTTATCAGAATTTTGGGAACCCTCAAGTGCTTTTGCACAGTGACGATCAAGGTGAGGAGGTCTTTGATTTTGTCTATCCCAAGCACATTCAAGAGTGTCTGATCAAGACTGTCGTCGATGATCTGCTTGGTAGAGGCCGTTGCCCTAGTACCGCTGAAACTGCAGCCCGAACAAACTGGGTCATGGAGCAAATCTGCCATTACGACAACCGTCAGATCTAAGCAAAAAAGCGAAGTTGCCATAAACTTTCTGCTTCGCCTTATTATCTCTATTTTTGGTCGACATCATTATGTGCTGAGGATCTATGGTCATTAGAAAATTTGATTGTTATGAGGTCATTGTACCAGCACAACCAGATATGGTGGCAAGTAAGACTATTGACAAACCGTTGCACAAGTTGCCAGTTGGAGCAAAGGCAGGATGGACCGTGCGGTTCGATGCCTTGCCGAAGATCGTCTTGCGAATGGAGCTTGATAACGGCATAGTAGGATGGGGCGAATGCTACCGAGCACATGATTGGCGGATGGTCAAACACATTGCAGATGTATTGCTCGGCAGGGATCTTGAAAATCTGAGTTTGCAAAAACTACCCATAGCCTATTGCCGGGAGTACGATGGATTTGAATGTGCCGTTTATGATGCCTATGCCAAAGCACACGATATGCGTGTGGTCGATCTACTTGGTGGTGCTGTGCGAAATACCGTCCGGGTAGGAGCTTGGTCAAGTCATCGGGAGAAAGAAGAGATTCCTGATCTGGCTACCAGATTTTCGAAGCTGGGGTACGATTGCATTAAATTTAAGACAGACTTGGAGGACGATGTCACGGCCTGGTGCCAAAGCATTCATGTGACCGATGCGAACATGTCCGTGATCCTCGATCCCAACGAACGGTGGAAGACGACTGGTGAAACCAGCCGGCGGATGCATTCTCTGGCCGAGATCGGTAACGTCAAATGCATCGAAGACCCCATACCTCGATGGAAGTTAAACGACTATGCCATCCTGAGGGCCCAAGGATTGGTACCGATCGTGCTGCATATTTCGCTACCCTACATTGTGCATGGACAGCGCATCAAGGATGCCATCCAAGCTCTACAAGCAAATGCCGTCGATGGATTCAATTTTAATGGCGGATTGGCCGATTTTCAGCGACTAGATCACATTGCAAGTGCCGCTGCACTCTCTTGCTGGCACGGATCAGAAATAGATCTGGGCATTCTCGAGGCCATGTACCTGCATTCATCTGCCGCAGCTGTCTCATGCACATGGCCTGGAGATATTTTTGGCAGGTTAATCCGCGAACACGATTTGTTAAAAGATCCCATCATCATTAATCCTCCATATGCACACCTGCCCGTCGGAAATGGCCTCGGCGTGGAACCCGATATGGATGCCATAAAGCATTATCAGACTGATCATAAAAACTTTGAAACATGAGAACCAATCCCTTCGTTGACCCAGATAGAGCTCAAATTTGGGAAATGCTGGTAGATCGTGACATCCGGGCATTTTGTGCTGCCGATTGGTCCATGGTTGCCGATGATTTTATCGTCGACGGCTTCATGGGCTTAGACGGTAGCAAAGTACCCGATCCAGACCAATGGACTGTAAATTTTCCCGACCTGGCAACCTATAAAAAGGAATGGATGCGACAGGCAGACCTCTTTCAAACGGCTACATGGATAGGTGGGGATCCGGTCGATCAATATCTTGATTTGACATCGATGACACAGATCGATATCAAGGGCAATGCTGCCGTGGCCCACAAGAAATTTGATGGGACGATGACTCGTACCAACGGCACGAGCGAGACCTTCAAATGGCAGACCCTTTACCAATGTCGCAAAGTAAATGGACAATGGAAAATAGCTGGATTTATTGGATATCTGCCATACCCCTTGGGATCTCAGCAGGGACCTTCCCAACAGCGTGCAAGAAAACGCGTACCACCCGGGGCAGTGCAACATAGCACCGCAGGTCCATACTCACCAGTATTGGAAATCGATGGAAGTAAAATGGTGGTCATTTCCGGCCAGGCTGCTTTGGACCTTGAGGGTAATGTCATCGGTGATACTATTGAAGAGCAAACTAAAGCCACCCTAGAAAATTGCAAAAATCAGTTGTCGGTAGCGGGTTGTACCCTCGCTGATGTTTTCAAGGTCAATGTCTTTCTCAAAGACCTAGCTGATTGGCCGAGATTCAATGCAATCTACCAGGTGTATTTTCCAGATCCAAAACCTGTACGTACGGCTGTTCAGACACCACTGCTCATGACTTTTTTAGTGGAAATTGAACTCTGGGCAGTAAAAGAAGAATAATGATGGGTAGGAACCAGGGCATTAGTATTTTTATCTCTTTGCTGCTTACGATCTTGCAGTCATGGCCTCTTGTGCTTCATGCCCAAGAAGATCAGATTTATACGGTGCTGAAGATAACCGATTCTATTGCCATCACAGGAAAGGGTGATGCCGCTATCTGGGACAAAGCCCTGTTGCTGACTAACTTCCAAATATACTGGGATGACGAGATTGCGCAGCCCACCTCCTTTCGGGCATTGTGGACCGATGACTATTTCTATTTCTTGTATCAAGCGATCGACCATGATATCGTCACCTCCGGTGCTACCAACGACAAACGCAGTGTGATCTACTCTGATCGGGTGGAGCTCTTTTTCAAATCAAAGGGTAAGATGGATCCCTATTATTGTCTTGAATTGGACCCTCGTGGTCGTGTTCTAGATTACGAGTCAAGATTGTACAGAAAATTTGACTTTTATTGGGAATGGCCCGATCCAGACATTGATGTGAAGACCAGCATCAATGACCAGGGCTATACAGTGGAGGGAAAGATAAAGATTTCTTCACTGCAGCTATTGGGTGCTCTCGATGAAGAAAATGTCATGGAGGTGGGACTCTTTCGCGGTGATTTCTATCATTACAGCCCGGGAAAAACAGCGGTCAAATGGATCAGCTGGGTACAGGCAAAATCTGTACGACCAGATTTTCACATCTCTAGTGCATTTGGGAAATTTAAGTTAGACAAGCTGCAATAAGTGTATCAATATTTCTAGGTCAAGTGCTGACCAGTCCCTATCTTGAAGATTTAATCGCGCCAACCTCTGTGACAAATTTCAACTGGTATGTAGATGGTAGCATTATTCTTCTCTACCTGATCGTGACTATTACGGCCGGTTTGATGGTGAGAAAGTATGTAAAAGGCGTGGCTGATTACTTGGTTGCTGGTCGTCAAGTAGATGTTTACTTGGGTATCGCCTCCCTAGCTGCTACGGAGTTTGGCATCGTGACATGTATGGCTAATGCCGAACTGGGCTACAAGTACGGTTTTGCAGGGACCAGCCCCGGCATTTGCCTCTTTTTTGCCATGCTCATTGTGGGCTTAACGGGATTTTGCATCAAGCCGTTGCGAGAACGAGGCGTCATCACCATACCTGAATACTTTGAAAAACGCTTTGGCAAAAAAGTGCGTTGGGCGAGTGGATTGGTTATTGTACTGGGAGGTTTGCTCAATATGGGTGTTTTCCTACGCATGGGCGGCGAATTTTTGACCACAGTTTTTGGCCTTCCACCAGGTTATCTTGAAATCATGATGACCGTTATCCTACTGATTGTAGCGATCTACACCATCCTGGGCGGTATGCTGTCTGTCTTAGTGACTGACTATCTC
This sequence comes from Saprospiraceae bacterium, assembly GCA_965223025.1. Lineage (GTDB taxonomy): Bacteria > Bacteroidota > Bacteroidia > Chitinophagales > Saprospiraceae > JABDMH01. The sequence goes on along the minus strand of CBDCVP010000023.1, from coordinate 382,111 downwards.
CAATTTATCGTGCTTAGTGCTGGTCTACTGAGTGCTACACTGCTGGTGCTCTGGCAGTATGGTTGGGATCCTATTGTTCACACGCTGACAGACCTATATGGAGCCAGGGCCTTCAACCCCTTTCACGACGACACCTATGGTCTGGATCGAATTACCCTAGACCTTCTTACCGGTTTTGCAAGCATCCTGACCTGGCAGACCATGATAGTCAGGGTACTTTCTTCAAAAGATGCTGAGACAGGAAAAAAAATATACAGAGCCACTGCTCCTTTCTTCTTGGTACGGTTTGCAGTGCCTGCTTTTCTTGGTATGGCAGCGGTCTACTATTTCTCTTTGCATGGCGGTGAGCCAACGGATGCGATTATGGCATTGCCCACCTTCCTGGCCGTGGCCATTCCATCACTCTTGCTGGGCATTCTGATTGCTGGTATGCTGGCAGCGGATATGAGTACCAACTCCTCATATATGTTGGCGTGGAGCTCGGTGATCTACAACGACCTGCTAGAGCCTCTGCACAAAAATCAATGGTCGGAAAAACGCGGGCTGATCATCAACCGCATACTCGTTGCATTGATCGGCATCTTCCTTTTGATTTATGGGTTATGGTACCCGTTAAAGGGTGACCTGTGGGTCTATTTGCAGGTAACAGCCACCATATATCTCGCCAGTATGACCATCATTCTGATTGCAGCCTGCTACTGGGATAAGGCCAATAACTGGGGAGCCATTTGTGCCATCATTGCCGGAGCTGTCATTCCCATCGGTTTTCTCATCTTGCAGCAGCTGCCATCTACACAGGCCATGGCACAAGAACTTGGTCCTTACAAACCCTCCGTGCTGGCATTCTTAGTAACTGCTGTAGCGATGGTTGTTGGCTCAATGCTCAAAAACAAATTAAGCGTGACCTACAAATAATCTAGTATGACGACTTTTTGGTTCATCGTTTTCATGACAATTTTGGTTTGGTATTTTTTCGTCACCTTCTTGGTAGCAATTAAGGGCTTTGGCAACATTAAGGATATGCTCCAAGTGCTAAGAGAACAGCAGGGCTAATGCCAAAATTTTAAACCACCATTATTTGCGTATGAAGTTGGGTTGCAGTTTAAAGGTCCTGGTATAGTGCGAAATTCACATGACCTATGCGACTCCTTCTTTCGACTATTTGTTAGCCATCATACTTCTGACTTCTTGCTGCCAGATGCAGATGGATGGTTGGCCAATGGAGGAACGTAGAGAGGTCTCAAGCAGAGGTTATTATCATCATTGGATGCATTCTAGCACTGGAAGATGGAGATTCAGGAATCCGGAGCATCCATACGACTGCGAAGGGAATGCTATTATACTGATTATTGGACTGCATATAGTAGATAAAAACCTGCTATGAGCCTAAAGCATGACCAAAATGGATCAGTGAAGATGGCACCAACATGGTATTAAAATGGCACGGCGGGCTAGGTAAATGTCACTCCATCGACCGTTAAAATCAAATGGACATACAAATAAATGCACGCCGAGTGACTATTGCACCCTAGGGGATAAAGAAATATTTGAAATTTGGTAAAAATCAGCGCATGAAATCCTTAGAGATGTTTTTTTACCTCCTCTTACTTTTCGTCATTGGCTGCACACCTGCAAGGTACCACGACCGGTCCTTTTTTAGTGAAGCCTTCCAAACCGATAGATCATACCGAATTTACCTGCCTGCAGACTACCAGACAAACAACAACAAAAGATATCCTGTGATCTATTATTTCCATGGCTGGGGAGGCAGATATAAATGGGATAGCTATGATCTAGAAACCGATGTAAACTACCCCGCTAATGGAAGACGAGAGCCACCGTACGTCATGGAATGGTCAAATTATGCGGCTAGTCATGATGTCATCATAGTGACCTGGGATGGGTATGAACCCAACAATCATCCCGGCAAGAAGAAGAGAGAAGGTTTGGCCTACGGTACCTCGCGTCCCTATGACTGCAACATGGCCCATGAGATAGTGGACAATCATTGGGGCTGGGATTATCGAAGGTACTTTCAAGATCTGGTGACACATATAGACCATACCTATAGGACCATCGCGAATAGAAGTCAGCGTGGTGTTACTGGCCTGAGCATGGGTGGTCAGGCAGCACTCTACATCACTGGACAAAATTAGGATCTCGTAGGCTCAGTCAGTGTCTTCGATCCCGCCGACAATTATCCCATGTACGGGCCAAAGGGTTTTCAAGTACCTATGCCTAATCTGGAGTTGTATCGATCACTACAGGGAGTACCGATCCGTCTTACCATGACCGATGGCGACTGGCTGAAGTACAATGATTGGAAGCTCATGGAAATCCTGTCGGCAGCTTATCCCGACAACTTCAGCTTTCACCTGTCTGATTATCCCAATCACTGGGCAGCCGATATTGATAAACAGCTAGACTTCCATATGGACCAGTTTAATAACCCCCACTTACCTCCCAAGATGTGGAACCACATCTGCCCAGCATTCCCATCATTCACAGTTTTCGATCATCAGTTCCAGGTGAGTAGAAAAGTGCCTGCCCATACTATCATTGAGAAGGCATCAGACCATCAGTGCAGAGTCTTGTCCAGGCCATTTATTCCCGATGGACCACTTATCCGACGTGAATCTATTGCGGTCACCACCAGTGGTATCTACAAGCCCCATGCAACCTATGAACTGATTACCTACAATCTTTCTTCATCAGAAATGGCCAGTGAGACATATGTAGCCGATGAGGCCGGCAAACTCTCCTTCCATCTTACTGGAGGAGGACACCTGATGGGCATCAATCCTGTCGGGGATCGACAAGTACCCAATCTGAGTATAGCTTTTCCCGGAAACCCAACCTACCTATATCTTGAAGCTGACACGACCCTTCATTTAGATTTTCGGATCATAAACCTCAGTAATTTGCCCTGGGAACATATATCCGTACGTGCATTTTCACCAGATCCTTCATTCAATTTCACCATCGATCAAACCACTGCCCAATCGATTTTACCCATTGACTTTGTCGATTTTTATCATCAGTTTTCGTTCCACCTCGGCGATTGGGATGAAAGCAATTATTGCAGCTCCATTTCTTTTGAGCTGCAAGTCGACGGGTCAGCGGTCGACACATTTTTACAAATGGTCCACCCGGTGCCAAAGTCACCCTATATCAATGAGAATGACCTCTTAATATTAGATGGAGGTGAGGCATCCGACATCGCCGTATTCCAACAGGGTCCTAATGAAATAGTCCACCGAACCCTGACTGGAGGTGAAGGCAATGGCAATGGTGTTTGGGAGCCCGGTGAAACGGCGCTGGTCTACATTCAGCTTGACCAAGGTATGGCACCGGGTGATCACCATACCTTCCACCGTTGCTACCTGATCAATGCTATTCAAAATCCATATGTGGGGATTAACACTTTAGATTATCAGAAAAAAACCAATCAAGCTGGTGCCACCAGCGTGGCCACCCCGTTATCGCTGTCTTCAGATTGTCCGAAAAATCAGTTATTGGACCTGTGGTTCAAAGTGGAAAGCCTTTATAATGACGAAAGTGACACGACTTCGAATGCCACCATCTATGCCCACCAGTATGATTACCGGAAAGCTAAACTCGTCGTCAACAGCGAAAAATAAATGACCAGATTTGTTCAGAGCTTAACAAAACGGGTCGAAAATACCTGACGCCTCTGCCGCAGTTGTAAAATATACACACCTTTGACCAGTCCATGGGTAGAAACTTGTTGATCATGCAATGTCCACTCCCTCACAAGTTGTCCGGAGGAGTGATAGATTCGAGCAATGGGTCCATGGCCCATCGGTACACCTGAGATGTTAATATGATCTGCAGCCGGATTTGGAATCACTTGAATGAGATCCATCGATTGATCTAGGACGGGCGTGGTAAATAACTCTGCCTTGAGGTAGTTGTTGGAGGTATCCATCTCCACCCTATGGTTGGGTACATGTACATGGGCATAGTATTCGATGGAAGCAACTGGACCGTAGTAGGCATAAATGGTATCATAGATAATATGGGTGTCACCCGGTAATAAATCTCTTTCAAAATACCTGGTGCTCCGCCCAGTAGCACAAAAGGATCCCCCCATGCTGTTGCTATAAAATGAGTAACTACTTATTGGCAGGTCGCCAGTATTTTCAATAGTTACTTTGGCAACCGCTGGTATGTCATGGTCAAATTCGCAGAATAAGGTATTGCAGTCCCCTGGGACCAGTGAATCCAAAATCTCCACCCCAACCGCCGAGATGTCCAGTTGTGAAGGCTGGGGAAAAGTTGAAGGGCGCATTCTTCTAATGACAGGGTACGACAATCGACGGTAGGAGTGATCTGAATACGCCAGATCACTCAGTAGTATCGCATGTCTTCTTTCTCCGACCAACCTCCAATCATATCCTTTTTGATGCACCTCCCAGAGTGCATTCGTCGATTCCAATGGATCTAACTTCAATGGATGAAACTTCAATTGGTCATCGCCATATACTGCAAGCATTAACTTCTGCTCGCCCACTTCACAGAATTGTATCTCTTCAATACCAGCTTCTAACTGCAAGCTATCCACCACAGAACCCGTATTCAGGTCATAATTTCTGATGAAATGATCATCCCCAAAACCCAGCAATTGGCCATCGAAGCTGTAAAGATATCTGGAGGATGCCGACAATGGCATCATATGAACCTTACTCTCGGAAAAAAGTGGGTGTCCCTTATAAAGCAATATTGTGTCATTGGATTGGAATGCATCACTTTGGTATACCACCCAATCTTCTCCAACAGGTTTTACATCGATGTCACGCTCTCCGAATACATCGGAGAAATCTTTCTTCATAGTGACATGCAGATCAGGATACACAAAATAGAGAGCTGAGCCATTGTTAAAAACAATCGAGTTTTCGGTGGCAAATAAAGATCCATAAGAGGCAAACTGATCAACTGTGTCAGAAACCATCAGTGTCGCATTGCCGGAAGCATCAAAGGTGTAGAGATGAAGTTGTGTGACATCATAGACCTCCTCGGACTCATTAGAGTAGGTGATGGCAAATACCTCCGAGCTATCAGCACTCAAGGTTAGAGCTGGTGTCACACTAAAGTATGGGGCTAAAATATGTTCTGCAAGAAAATTCCCCAGAGTATCAAAGACCAAAACACCAGCATTTGAACAACTGGCCACATTGGTTGCTATGAAGATCTTGTCTCCCATTGTGACAGCATCATTAAAGGAGCTGAGAGAATGCTGACTATACACATATTCAAATTCTTGGGCTTGTGAAGAATAAGTGAGGAGCAATATTGAGGATATGAGGATGCAATATCTCATGACTTTTGATTTAGTAACACCATGTTCGCAACAATGCAATTTACAACTTATTGCTGCTGTAGTCAATGTGTTTTTTGTTAAAATTACATGAGTTCTTCCCTCCTACCCCATGTCTTGATGAACTTGAAACATTGGTCTTCCAATTCCCTCTAGCTCGGTAAATTTAGCCTATTGTATGAGCTTGATTCTTCTGCACTCCCACTGGTGCAACCACGCCTCTTAGTATAGGAGCGTCATCCTTGCCGATGTAAAATATAGCAGGTTCCTGATGTATGAAGCACCCCACAATCTGACAGTAGCACACTGTAAAAGGTGAGTTCTCTTAATGTAGGATTAAGGCGATGTCACAGCGCGAAGCAAGAAATGCAGCCGTGATTTTTTGTTTATTTTTCATCTACATCTGGGAAAAAGTAAAAAAGCATGCTGAAAATTCTTTCAGCGGCTTCGTTCCTAGAGTTAAATGATGGTCGGAAAATGGGAAGTAAAGGTCTACCCGATATCAAGAGCATTGGCTTATTTCTCTTGTGGAGCAAGAGTTGTTGTTGTCCTAAAAAACTAAAATCTGTATGAATTGATGGAGGATTGTTAGCATTCGGAAGTCATGAAACCCGATACATCAATCCGTCAATCCATCAATCAGATAATTCATCCCCCAATTCCACCATTTTAAATCTTTCTAGCACAGCAGGTTCGTGCTCCTCCTCCATGATTTTTTCGATTTTCTGCACCACATCCATATGGTCTGCCGAAACATCGTGTAGCTCCTCCAAATCCTCCTCTAAATTAAATAACTGGATGTCCCGGTTTCCCTTGAAGATGTTATGTCTAATGCCCTTCCATTTGCCCATTCGCACAGCCTGTTGACCTTGATACGATGGAAACTCCCAATACAGAAAAGTGTGCTCTTCCTGATCATCCATATTACCTAGGAGGGTTGGCAAGAAACTGACGCCGTCTGTACTCGCAGGTTTGTCTATACCGACGACATCACAAAGTGTGGGCAAGACATCGTAAAAGATCGAAGCGTGGTCGGTTGTACTCTGTGGTTTGATCTTACCGGGCCAACTTGCCATCATAGGCACCCTGATGCCACCCTCAAAAGTATAACCTTTGGTCCTCCCCCGATCCTCTTGAAAAGGTCCGGCACTATTGAAAAAAGCTGCATCAACTCCACCTGTATACGTTGGACCATTGTCGCTGGAAAAAATAATCAATGTATTGTCATACATGTCCAGGGTTTTTAATTCTTTGATGATTTCTCCCACTTGCTCATCCAAGTAAGAAATCATTCCGGCGTAAGCGGCTCTGGGATATTGGTTGGGAAAATATCGGCCTTTACCCAGATAAGGTTCTTCGGGACCAAACTTCTTGCGGTAGTGATCTACCCAGCGTTTGGGAGCCTGCAATGGTACATGTGGGATGGGAGTGGCATAGTACAGGAAAAATGGTTGACCAGCAGAAGTCCTGATAAACTGGACTACTTCTTCTTGCATCAATTGAGCTGAATAATCACGTAGGCGGAATTTAGCATAGCTGGTCGAATCATTGGGGTCGGCCCCCTCATCCAATGGAGTATGGGGTGCTACCAATTCATTATCTAGGATGACCCGTTCCCCATTCTTCCACAAGTGGAGTGGATAAAACGTATGTGCCTGCCGCTGACAATTATAGCCATAGAAAAGATCAAATCCCTGTTTGTTTGGTACCCCTTCTGTCGTGGGAGCACCAAGCCCCCATTTACCTACACAGGCGGTGCGATAATCTTTGGTCTTTAACAGTTCTGCGATGGTGACTTCCGCATCTGGAATGGGCCGCTGACCCTCCAAATTGGGATCATCAAAAGCCGCCTTAAAATCCCACACTGCCCCTCGCTCCCTCCACTCATCGTTTGACCTGATGTGGGCATGACCCGCATGCTTGCCCGTCAACAGGATGCATCGGGCAGGAGCGCAAACTGGTGCACCTGAATAGTGCTGAGTAAAACGCATGCCCGTTGCAGCCAATGCATCGAGGTTTGGTGTTTCGATCAGCTCTTGCCCATAGCAGCCCAGCTCTCCATAGCCCAGGTCATCGGCCAGGATATAAATAATATTGGGCAAAGCTGAATGACTGTCCTTGCTATTTTCGGACGACTGGCACGAGACCCAAAGGCAAAATCCAAGAAAACAATGGAACAGGTATATTTTATTCATAGTCAGTAGTTTGCGCTCAAATTACCCAAAATAATGGACATTCCCATTTGATTCGACGGCGATCACCTTGGGTGCATACCGGAACTTCTCATCCCACCATCTTGACGGGCACATCATGACATTCACTGTCAGAAAATCTGCCAGGAATGAAATCGTGCTTTGGCACCGAGTGTCCGCTGTATGCGTAGCACCTCATTCCACTTCACCATCCGTTCGCTTCGGGTAAAAGACCCGACCTTGAGCTGTCCAGCATTCGTACCCACCGCCAAGTGACTGATGATGGCATCTTCGGTCTCTCCACTTCTTGCAGATATGACTGGGCGCCAACCAGCATCCTGAGTCAAACGTATGGCTTGCAGTGTCTCACTAACAGTGCCTATCTGGTTGAGTTTGATCAAAACGGCATTAGCCAGCTCATCCTCAATACCTTGACTAATGCGTGGGGGATTGGTCGTAAATAGATCATCGCCAATGATCTGTACCCGATCACCATATCGCTGGGTCAAAGTTTTCCAATTGCCCAAATCGGTATCGGCAAATGGATCTTCGATGGAAATGATCGGATAACTATCCAACCAATTACAGATCAAATGCGAGAACTCCGATGGGGAATACGTTTGGCCTTCTAAATTAAAACGATAGGTCTTGCTCGCTTGGTCATAAAGATCACTAGCAGCAATATCGAGCGCTATCGAAGCATCTTTCCCGGTAAATAACCCGCTCTTTCCACACTCTCCATGAACGTTTCGAAAATTTGCGCATGGCTCTCAAAGACAGGCCAGTATCCACCCTCATCGGCGGCGCCGTAATATCTGTCCCTTTCCTTCAGAATCTCTCCGGCGGCAATAAAAACCCGGGAAGTCATCTCCAAAGCTTCCTCATAGCTTGTAGCACCATTGGCAATCAGTAGGAAATCTTGCACATCGGTACGCCACTGAGCATGTGCACCTCCTCCAAAGATCTGAATTTCGGGAAAGGGCAACACTACTCCTTTTCCATTGCCAATACGCTCATACAGGGGCATCCCCTTCGCTAGTGCAACGGCTGCTAAGATCCCCGTAGAAACCGCTAGAGTTGCATTGGCTCCTAGTTTTGATTTATTGGGCGTTCCATCTAGATCGATCATGATCTGATCCACCCTTGCTTGATCCTCTACGTCCACCGACATAAGGGCGGGAGCGATCAGAGTGTTGACATTCGAGATGGCTTTGTCAACCGACCTTCCGTTAAATTTGTCGGGATTCCCATCTCGAAGCTCATGGGCCTCATATTGACCTGTTGAAGCCCCGGAAGGAGCCACTCCACGGCCACAACTTCCATCTTCCAGCAATACTTCGGCTTCTATGGTTGGATTACCCCGAGAGTCAAAGATGGTATAGGCCTCAATTGATTTTATTCTCATGCGAAATATTAGTCTCTTTAATGGTCTTGAACCAGTGATTTATCCGCTCTTCCAAGGAATAATGATCTTCCACCAGCTGACGCACAGTAAATGCTCGAACGATGGCCTGCTGATCTGGATTTAAGTATTCCACCGGTGACTTGCCGTCGACCCTTGCCAGCATGAGCATCATCAATAATTTACCCAGACGGGGATGCAAAAGATCATATTTTTCACGTGACCGCTGATGCTGGTACGTGGCCATGAAAATCTTCGTCAGTCGGTGTAGCCCATCACATGCTCGCACATGCAATAATCCTTTCAACAATAAGTGTGTCAATAAAAATGCAACATCAAAGGCTGGATCTCCATAAAATGCCACCTCACAATCAACCAATACCATGCGTTCAGGAGTGGTCAATATGTTCTTTGGACTGAAATCTCCATGTATCAGACACTCTCTGGTTTGCACCAACCGCTCTGCTTCCAGATTTATGACGTCGGCCAGCTCAGGATGAATCTCAGCGATCCGATATAAATATGGTGAAATCCGTAATTGGATAAAGTTTTCGACCGAATCAAACTGCTGAGCAGCCGATAGATCTCCGGCAGAATATTCATGGATTCTACCCAGCACTTCACCAGCTTTCTTGGCTTGTTCCAGTTCGAAAGAGCCACCTATCAACAACACCTTCCAATTTTCATATTGCCGATCTAGATACTCCATGACAAAATATCCTCCACCCCTGCCCAGGATCCGAGGCACCGATTCAGGAAGAAACCTTCCCACATATGCAAGGTAATCTACCTCATATTTATTGCGAGATACATTGGCATACCAATCGGCCTCCACTTTCAACTTTTCTAAAGCCCGCTTAATGACAAAGTCATTTGTGCCGTCCTTCACTCGATATATCTCACTGGAAACACCTCCGGTCAGCATCTGGAAACTAGGTGCATCTGAATGAAGGATACCATCCTTATGCAGCTGTCTCAAAAATCGCGGATCTATTTCCACAGGCTGTTTCATGGCGCTTCCTTGGGATCTGCCCAGTTGCGTTCAGGCCACACCGCAAACCAACCGGGTCTTTGAGGATCCTCATCGTATCTATATCCACCCAACTCCTTGTAGAGTTCAGCATAGGTTGCTACCTTATCATGGTCCAACTCTACACCTAAGCCAGGCCCGCTGGGTACTGCCAGACACCCATTCTTATACTGCATCTTGCCGCCACGGATGACATCATCGGTCAGATGGTGATAGTGGGCATCGGTAGCATAGGATAGATTGGGTAAGATGGCCGTCAGGTGCAACATTGTGGCTAACTGGATACCCAGTTCACCAGAGCTGTGCACTGCACTATTCAATTGCATTTTCTCACAGATGATTCCCGCCTTCCAAGCATTGCGAATGCCGCCCCAAAAGGTGGTGTCGAGCAGAATCACATCGAATGCAGGATCTTTCACGTTATTGGCCAATTGCTCAAAATTGATCACACTCATGTTGGTGGCGAGGGGAATCTGTACCATTTTTCTGAGCCTTCTATTGCCTTCCAGACCCCAGCATGGATCCTCTAGATACTCTAGTCCCCGCTCACGCAAAGCCCTCCCTACATACCTGGCAGTCTCCACGCTCCATACCGCATTGGCATCTATTCTGAGGCCATCTTCTGGGAAGGCCTCATTCAACGCCTCCATCACGCTGATCTCATGTTTAGGATGAAAGACACCTGCCTTCAACTTGTGAGTTTTAAAGCCGTACTTCTCTACCAATTCATGAGTATGTGCTACCATCGCCTCGGCACTGCTTTCACCACCGATTTGAGTACTACCGTTTATCCCCCTAAAAAAAAGATAGCTGATGAACGGAATCTCCTCACGTAGTGTTCCTCCCAAAAGATCGCAAACCCGCACGCCCAATTTCTTTCCGATAATATCCAGACAGGCAAATTCTATGGCCGCAAACATTTGAGTCCGGCTGTTGTAAAGTGTGGCCGTAGGATTGCAAATCTTCCATTGTAAAGCCTCGATCTGCATCGGGTCATAACCTACGATGTAATCTTTTAAGGCAAGTATGGACTGCTCGGCAGATTCACCACCGCCACCCATCTCCCCGAGTCCAGTGATGCCCTCATCGGTATGTACCTCCACAATGGTGCGTACAAAACGCCCCCAATGACAACCCGCTGAATGTCTCAGTGGAGCCTCCAATGGCACCGTAACGGTGGTCGCAGTAATATCGGTGATCTTCATGGGTCCTCGTGCTTCTCTTCAGCTGTCCAAGATAGTATATTATAATGCATCTGATCCGGGACTTCCACCTATCATAGTCTTTCTTTCTTTGAAAGCATTTTTAGGGCTCCTCCTATGCTTCCAAACATAGTCTACATCTGGTGATACTATTTAGACTTGGCCCACAGCTAGGGATAATGGTCTGTCACTCTATAGCCTCCTCTAAATAATAGGTAACACCCTGAGCAATAGATATGCTTTATTCAACTTGGGAGCGCGTCATATTGGTATTTGAGCATTCCGAACCTATCTACGGTGTTGATTTGTCAAGAGGCTAAGTACCAGATGCCTGTACTCAGGCTTGATCTGCTACCTGATCATATACCAGTGCTGCTGACCCCTTTGCTCCGGCGAACTGACTCCAACCGCCCCAATTGGGCAAATTTTGTACCAACACGCCAACGTGCTGGGCCTAGATGGGGCTCCATAAGGCGATTCTCTAGATTTCATATCTGCATTCTTTGACTAACTTTCTATCTGCAAATACAAAACCATGTAGCTCATGAAAACCACCAGATCAACAGAAAATCCCTTTGTCTCTACTTGACGAGCAAGGATATCAAGTGTGCGAGGAGCGAGCGACGAAACCATGCACAATCTTGGAGGTTGTATCTTAAACATTAGAATTAACCCCTCCCTCAAAATAAGACCTTTTTCGCATCTACCGCCAGAGGTATCTTCTCCGAGTTTATTCGTCCATCTATCTCAGCGTGTTGATCATTAATTCTCACAAAGGTCGTCTCCGGCAACTGGTGGGCAATAGATTCCATTGGATAACGAATGACCATTGGGGTATTAAAGCCAGCACCTACTTCAAGAAGCAACATTTTCTTCTCCATGTTTTGCTTAATCCAATTGTCTAGGTTTTGTCGACCTTTGTCATAGGGCGATTCTATAAACGAATTGTCTATTCTAACATTCAAGAACATATCTTCTCCACAATTCGGACACTTAGGTATCGACTTTTCGCTCTTCAATGTCTGGTTTTCGGCATCTAAATCATCCTCCATCACTTCATAAAAAGGTGTCACATTCCATACCTTGTCAATGCAGGGGAGGGCACATTGTATTTTGCCATAGCTCCCTTGAGGTGTAAAGATTTTATCTCTACTAAATTCATTTTTGTGAAACAAGTGGTCAACGTTTGAAGTCATGACGAAGTACTCCTTTTCCCCAACGAGATTTCTGAAGTTTTGATAAAGTTTATTTTGTTTTTGACTATAGTAAACATAGTTTAAATGAACAGTGTAATAACCCCACTGCTCTTTCATAGACCAGTTCCGATATCCCATTAGCTCGTATTGTGCCTTAAATCCATTCTTTGCCCAGGCAGGATATATTTCTTTAAACTTTTCAGTATCGCCATAATTGATTCCTGCTGCGGCAGTTAGACCTGCTCCAGCTCCAATAAGGACACATCTGCGTTCTTAATCTGCTGTGTTAATATATTTTTCTCGTGGTTATTCATCTATTATTTTTTCCTTGTAAAGTTTTTGACTTTCGTCATCATAGACATTAAATACAATATGCTCCAAAACGTCATTGTTTTCATTTAGCCAATCCATAATTGCTTGAAAAGCAATGTCAGAAGCTTCCTTCTTGGGAAAACCAAAAAGTCCTGTAGATATTCCGCAAAATGCTATACTACTTATTCCACCTTGCTCCTCGCAAATATTTAAGCAGTTCGTATAGGAACTATCTAAGTACATGACATAACACAAAAAGACCATATATTGTGATTTCATAACCAATTAGTTAACCTAATTTCACAAATATGGTCTCAAAAGTGCAAGATAGCAGATTTTTTAAGGTTTTCCTACTACATTTTAAAGGGATGGACAAGCGACGTGTTCAATTTCTCTACCTTTTAGTACGTGCAATTAGTAGTGTAGGTACGATAAACCTTGTCAAGGTTGCCATAGCAATTCAGAATGATGTAAGTCGATCCAGCAATTACCGTAGAATTCAGCGATTTATTGCCGGAGTATCGGTCAATTTCGATGAGCTTATTCCGTTTATCATACGATTGGCAGGAGTACAGGATCCATACACGTTATTACTGGATAGGACTAATTGGCAGTTTGGTCGAGCAGATATTAATTTTTTGGTGTTGAGTGTGAAGGGAAAGAGTTGGTCTGTGCCAATATTATGGACACTGCTACCAAAGAAGGGAAGTAGCAATTGTGAGGAGCGGATCGCCTTGATGGATAGGCTGATAAGGATCATAGGGCACAGGAAAATACATAGTCTTATCGCCGACAGGGAGTTTGTTGGTCAGAAATGGATTAGATATCTTAATGAGCACGGAATCCCTTATGACATAAGGATCAGAGAGAACATGAAGGTGTTTTATCGGGGAACAGAAAGACGTGTATCAACACTTTTTTCCCGACTCCAAATTGGTAAAGTAAGAACAATCAAAAAACCTGTCATTCTCAAAGGTGAGCAAGTGTTCCTACAAGGAAAAAAGATCACAAATACAAAGAATCACAGGGAAGAATATTTAATTGTCATCTCCTATGACGATCCAGAACATAGTTTGTGCAGATATGGCGAACGATGGTATATAGAAAACATGTTCAAAGATCTAAAATCTAATGGATTTAATTTGGAATGCACTCACGTTACCAAGACTGACCGGCTGGAAACACTAATGTTAGTCTTGGCAATAGCGTACACATGGATGATAAGAATTGGCAAATTCATTCATGAAAAACACCCTCAAAGAATACAAATTAAAAAACATGGTAGGAGATCTAAAAGCATTTTCCGGCTCGGATTAGATGAATTTATGAACACTATTTTCTTATGCAACTTAGTAAGAATGAGAACATATATTAATTTTTTGTCATGTACTTAGCTTTTAGCCTCTAAGAGAATAAACTCATCAATGAATTGCTTCGCAGTACTATTTATTATCTCCTTACATATTTCATTCAGGTGTTTGTAAGTGATATTCAGTTGATTGGCATAGAACTTGGCATTTCTGCTGGACGTATAGCTCTTTTTCAAAAGAGTATGAAATTGGAAGAAGCGGTTCAGTTTATCAGAGTCTCTCATATATGACGTCTGCTCTTTCTTTAGCTCTTCAAGCTTAGAGAGGATTATGGTAAACAGAGAATTGATAACAGCTTCTTTATTGAAAGAGCCATCCACTTTATGAAATTCATCAAACAATATGCTCACGTAGTCAAGTACGTTAGAACTGGCGGGAATTTGCATTTTCGGACTGAACAAATGAGAGGCCAAAAGTCTTAATGTAGTGTCCTGTGGTAGATTGTTAAGTTGCTTCTTAAAATGGCTTTCGGTAAATAACAATACATATCCTTTAACTTCTGGATTAAATTTAAAGGAATGAACCTGCCCAAGGCTAATATAGAAAAGAGAATCTTTTTGCGCTTTATACCAGACGAAATCTATCAAATGCTCCGTAACTCCGTCCGTGTAAATAATTAGTTGATAGAAATTTGCCTGGTGAGGTATTTCAGGGTTGTGACTCAGCTCTGATTTTCGTTTGGAAATTCCTTCCAATCGTATTACTTCAATCCCGTTAATTTGCGGGAACTTTGATTGAAAATCAACTTTTGGAAAGTCTTTTGACATCCCTGCTTTGGTTAGATTATATATTATCGGCACTTCAGTTGAAGGAAGCGTTGTAATACGGCAACGCGTAGATACCTCCATGGCAAAGATATGACAATTAAGGCACTATGTAAGTAGGATATTGCAATTGTGTTTGCCTGTATCCACAAGTCGATGTGCTTTGCTCATGTGACTCTGTGATCCGGTCAATGCATGGCTAGTCTGCGTCATTGATTTCGGTATTCAGGAAAGATATGCTATAGTGTGATGTCGATCTGAAGTTGTTGACGATATGTATCTGAAGTTGCAAACTTCAGATAGCGTTGGTAAAAAGATAGCTCCAATCTTCTGGTCTCTTTGAAATCCAGTTCTTGACCATCTTGGATTTATATACAGAATGACCGCCCACAATTAAGAAGATGCACGCTGTTTGAAGTTTTCAACTTCAAACTAATATGCTCCTCAATTTCTCATCAAAATGCCACGACATCTGATAAGTCATCAAAATTACTTACAGTAAATGTGAGATGTCACAAAGAGCAGGATACCATATTTCGGATCAGTATGCTACCCACTTTGTCACCTTCACTGTGGTTGGTTGGGTAGATTTATTCACGAGAAAAGCATGCAAGGACATACTCATCGATTCCTTTCAATATTGGATGACCAACAAAGGTTTAGTTGTGCATGCCTTTGTGATTATGAGCAGTCATGTCCATTTGATACTTACCGCAAAAGAACACTCTGATGGTCTATCGTCAGTCATAAGAGATATGAAGAAGCATACTGCTAAGCAGCTACTTAAATGGGTGTTGAAAAGTGGTAAAGAAAGTAGGAAGGACTGGTTGGAAATGGTCTTTAAGTACCATGCCAAATACAATAAGAATAACAAGCAATACCAGCTATGGCAGCGAGATTTTCATCCGAAAGTCTGCCTTCATCCAAGATTTACTAATTCAAAAATCGATTACATACACCAAAATCCTGTGGTGACCGGCGTTGTTTCTGATGCCATCGATTATGTCTACAGCAGCGCAAGAAATTACGCTCGTAGAGATGATTATTTGATGAAAGTCTGCGTCATTGATTTCGGTGTTCAGGAAGGATATGTTGTAGTGTGATGTCGATCTGAAGTTGTTGACGATATGTATCTGAAGTTGCAAACTTCAGATAGCGTCGGTAAAAAGAATAACTCCAATCTGTCCGGTCTCTTTGAAATCCAGTTCTTGACCATCTTGGATTTATATACAGAATGACCGCCTACAATTAAGAAGATGCACGCTGTTTGAAGTTTTCAACTTCAAACTAATATGCTCCTCAATTTCTCATCAAAATGCCACGACATCTGATAAGTCAGCGAAATTACTTACATTAAATGTGAGATGTCACAAAGAGCAGGATACCATATTTCGGATCAGTATGCTACCCACTTTGTCACCTTCACTGTGGTTGGTTGGTAGATTTATTCACGAGAAAAGCATGCAAAGACATACTCAACAGAGGATTCAAATTGGGTCCCTGCTAAAGCAGGACAGACTTTGTAGATCTCTTGAATCCCTAATTATCAGCTGCATTTTATTCAATCCTCTTGAATTCCTTATTCAGTGATTCCATTAATTGATCTTGAGCTGATATCATTTTCCATCCAAGAAATCTTTCAACAAATATTTTACCTACGATATATAAATTAAATTTTGCGATAGTTTCTTCTAATGATTTCTCTTTCAATTCATACTCAATTTTCGCGTCGGCTAGTGGTATTCCTTTTATTATATATTCAATATTATTCCTTGAGATTCTTACTTCTGCTGTATAGTCTATATTTATTGGAATTCTCCTAAATGGTCTTTCTATGATTTCATATTCATTGAATCCAAAAATTTTCATTTTCTTTCTTCGCCACTGACTTTATTAATGGATGTATTCTTCCATAATATTCCAGATCTTCAAGTACTTTTTTAATCTTTCTTTTATTTCCTGATACTAAATATTCTTTTTTCAGTTCCATATTCCATGTTCAATTCTTTAGCAATCTATCAATCTTGATAGATTATTACAGGTAAGTTCATAGGAATGTCTGCGTCTATCACTTAAAGTCTACAAGCCCGGCTACATCCCTGATATGTCATATGGACGCAAACATTTCAGTTGAACGAGGCCCTGCAATGGGCAACGCCTAGATATCTATGTGGCTAAGATATGACAATTAAGGCACTATGTTTTGTCTGCCCGCGCAAGATGGTCCGCAAGAGTTCTAGGTCTTCGAGTGTTCTCGCCATCGGGCCCGGTACAGCCATTTCAAAAAAAAGGTATACTCAGGCATTGGCGGAGATAACCCAAAAATCACTACTTAAATAACCTAGAGGTATTCATCTCTTTCCACTTCTTTGCTTATCATCCCATCGGTTATAGCATTCTTACTCGGAAATATATAAGCATTCGATCCATGGAGTAATAGCCCAATGCCCCATCCCATGATTGGCCATTTTACCCATAGATGATCGCTAGTGGTGCTTAAATTGATGATGAGGAGTAACAAATTAACTCCAATGTAAACAGCTACGTGCGTTGTAAATCTCAGTTTTAATTGAAGTCTTTTTTTTTGCCCGTTGAAGCCTCTTCATTTTTCATAGTATTTGATTTTATCGTTAGAAAAAAATATTAGGACATACTTAGTAATATTTTTCCACCAGTCATTTGGCGAGTATACTCCTGAACGGCTCCTTTCACATCTTGCAAAGGATAAGTCTTTCGAATGGTACTCTGGAGTTCGTGAGGGATTTGTTGTTGGACGCGTCTCCATAGCCACATGATTTTCAGCAAATTTTTCTGACTCATCCAAGGGCCCAGCCAGAATCCGTCTACCCGTTTGTTCTTAAATATCAACTGATCGGGACTCACTTGAATCTTTTGTCGGGAAAGGGCACTGTACACAATGATCTTACTGTTCTGCTGCATAGCTTTCAGTACCTGATTCGTTAATTCTCCAGCTACGGCATCAAAGGCTAAGTGGGCATTGTTTTGGTGGCATACATCGTGTAGCTGTTGTTGAAAGCCTTCTGTATTACTGTTCAAGACGATTTCTGCTCTGTGAGCCTTTAGCACCTCCACTTGCTGAACTCTGCGGACGATATTAATGACTAGGATGCCTGCTTTGCGCGCTAGCTTGTTCACCATTTGGCTAAGTGAACTGGCAGCCGCGGTTAGTACTATGGATTTGTGCCCCCCCCCCGGATAGAAATGTCGATAAATGCGCTGGCCGTTAGGGGATTGATGATGGACATAGCGCCTTGCTCTAAGCTCAGAGATTTTTGCAAAGGCAAAACGCCTCCTTTGACACTTTTTACAACATACTCTGACCAGACGCCCCCTCCTGTCCCCCAACCCGCGCAGGCCACCTTTTTCCCCAGGAAATAGCTGGCCATAACTCCTGCTCCGGCCTCCACCACTACTCCTGAACCTTCTCCACCAGGGACAATTGGTGTCGGATCATCGAAACCATAATTACCCGTCAGCGTCGCTAAGTCTGAAGGGTTAATTGGGGCAAAGGCAACCTTGACCAAAACTTCGTCTCTTCCCGGTTTGGGAACTGGTCTTCGCTCCATGCTGATGGCATCAGGCCCATCATAAGCGTTCAAAACAGCCACGGTCATCATCTCCGGAATTTTTACTCTACCCATGATTTGAGGTTTTTGACTGGTTTTTATACCTAATAATTTGTGCTATTATGATTCCTGCAAAAAAACTACCGAACAAACTTGGTACCACCAGGAAATAGTCTGGATGCTCTCTGAAGTAGCCGTATAAAACCCACGACAAGGAACTAAAAAAAGACAATGCCCACATGGGAAGAGATAGGTCATCAGCAGTTTTAGTTTTCCAGTTTTTGAGGATTTGCATTGGAAAACCTAATAAGGTGACAATGAGACCAAGAGTCATAGCGATCATTCCAAGCGTATATTCCATCCTTTATTATTTTTGAAAAAGCATCCAACATAACAGCCTGCTGTAAGATTAGACATTGGTACTATCCCTGGTCGCGTCAGGTATATTCAGACCTGCACTTGTAATTGCTGCACTGTCCCAACAATCGGTTCAATACTGGCTTTGTCCATATAGTTAAAGCCATACCGCTCGTCTCTACTGGCTTCGGGACTAGGGTTAAAAAGTGAACCCATCCACAAAATGGTTCTTACCCACCAACTGACTTTTGAATGGTCCAACTTGCCACGCAAAGCAACGTGCTCCACTTCCAATAGTAGTTCCTCTGGAAGGGAACTGGCCACCCATCTTTCCAGCTTGTCACTAGGACCCGCTCCCGACACGGAAAAAACCACTTTGGCTCGGCCTTTCAGGACCTTCAGGTTCTCCTGTACCCATTTTCGATTGGTCAGTTTGAAATACAAGATTGAACTACCTAATATCAAGAAATCATACCGGGCTAGGTCAGCATTAGGGTCCTTGATATCGAAAACTGGCAGCCCCGTGGCTTCACTGATCCACTCGCTGTACTGTGCAGTACTACCGTACTTTCCTGAGAAAAAAATTGCGCCTTTCATAATGCCTCGTTTTTTAGTCTATATATCATTTTTATGGGCCATCGGGCCGAACACCAAGGCTTCGTCCACTTCCGTCAGGAGCTCACAACTCTTGGCGAAGCTGCTGCCATCGAAATCGATCTGAAACGAAATACTATTGTCCTCCGGAGGAGAAATCACCGGAAGCTGGCGGTAGGGTAAGTCTAGTTTGGTTACCTTGGGGTTCTTGAGTCTAAGAATGGCGTACTGCCCCTGCTGGTGTTTGAATCCTTTTGGTTTTTCAAAGCTCAACTCAATGTAACTACTGCCATTTTCCTTGCGCCCGGTCAGTTTCACCATTCTGTCATCCTGGTACGCTTCCGCCTCCCGCTCAGACCAGACCTTATCTTTGACCATTTTCGTTGCCGTCACAAAACCACTTATGATACTGGGCTCAAAGCCCCCGCCGGGGAATGTCCAGGCAGAAGCAAAATACAAGTTGGGAATCAGGAAATTATCCCTTAATCGATTCGTCCCGGATTGCTTCTTTGTGGGGGCATACCCAAAAACTGATCCGCCAGGATTCGAGGTGTACTTCTGAATCGTTTTGGAGGTAGCGGTTTCGTAGTATTCAATACTGTCTCGTATTCCGGGGAATTGCTTTTCTAATCGTTCCAATAATAACTGGGCTATTTCTTCCTTTTTGGCTTGATAAGTTTTTTCGTCTAAATCTTCCCAGTCTTCGATATAATCCACTACCAAAATTACCCCTTCAGATTTTCCGGGAGGTGCCAGCCCGGCATCTACTTTGCCGTAATTTATCAGTACAAAGCTGCGTTTTGACCAGTCTCCCCTGAGGTTCGGATATATGTCCTTCAAGCTCTTCAGTCCGGATGCCTCCATCACATTTGAGTAGTATTTCACCCCAAATTTTGTCACATCTGTATTGAAGCCAAGATAAATGCAGAAGAATGAGATAGACCTGGTGAAGGAACCGATCTTTTGTTGAAGGGAGTTAGCATGGGGTTCATCCAACAGTGCTGGCACCAAAGGTGGGGCAAGGTTGGCTACGACATTATCACAAGAAATCGTGACCGGATCGGTGTACTCGTTAAAGCTGTCCCGGAAGGTGACTCCTGTTACTCTACCATTCTGGGTAATGATTTTCTCGGCCTGTTTTCCCAGCAAAATGGTTCCGCCATGCTTTTCCATGCTCGCCGCTAGTGCATCGGATAGGGTCTGTGACCCGCCTTTTATGAAGTGGGCCCCATTTTCCATATAGCCGGAGAAGACCAAACCAAAGTAAAACAGAGATAACTGGTAAGGATCATCGCTCCACCAGGATATGTGGCCCAACAGGTCGAGTTTGGCATTTTCATTGGTAATGTGCTTATCTAACCAGGACCCAAGTGTGTGTTTAGAGGCTTCCACCAGGCTCGGGAACAATAGGGGCATCAAGGGATAAATCAGCGTTTGTTTTAAAGGACTGGTGGGCAGCTTGGTCCCTTCTTTTCGTATGCCAGCGACTAATTTAGCTAGGTGTTGGAAGGCTTTTGCATCCTTGGGGTATTTATCCCCCAGGGCTTTGGTCAGCTCATCATAACCATGTGGAACCACAAATTGCGACCGATCGGAATAAATGCCATAAAATTCAGGTATCTGCTGAAAATCAACGTCCTCGCTGATCCCGAGTATGTCGAGGATTAGGGGCACTGTACCATTCTCCATGATGCCACTAAACTCATGCAGGCCGACTTCTACAATGAAATCACCCCGCTTAAATGTGGTGGCACAGCCACCGGGCTTGTAGTGTCGCTCTAATAAGAGTACTTTCTTACCAGATTTTGCGAGAGTAGCTCCGGCAGTCAGCCCCGCCAAGCCCCCTCCTATGATGATGGTGTCGTATTTCATTTTGGCATTCTTTATAATAGTCTTCGATCTATCCAGCAGGCCCAAATACCAAGGTTTCGTCTGCTTCCGTCAGTTGCTCACAACTCTTGGCAAAACTGCTGCCATCCAGTTCAATGTGGAACGAGATACATTCGTCTTCCGGAGGAGAAACCACGGGAAGCCAGCGATAGGGTACGTCCAGTTTGGTGAACTTCGGATTCTTGAGCTTGAGGACGGTATACTGCCCTTTCTCGTGGCGAAAGTGGGTAGGTTTTTCAAAGCTCAATTCCAGCGTCTGGTCATCGATTTTTTTTCGCTCCCGCAGGGCAACGATTCTCTGATCCACATAGGACGTATTATCAATACTTGACCAGATATCATCCTTATTCATCTGCAGGGCCGCGAGAAAACCTCCCGTGATGCTTCCTTCAAATCCACCACCGGGAAATGCCCAGGCCGATGCAAAATATAAGTTTGGTAACAAAAAATTGTTTCTAAACCGCTTTGTCCCCGTTTGTTCCAGAGTTTGGGCATAGCCGTAAACCGATCCAGTCGGATTCATAGTGTACCGTTGAATCGTTTTCGGGGTAGACACTTCGTAGTATTCGATGCTATCGCGTATGCCGGGAAATTGCTTGTTCAGGCGTTCTAAAAGTATCTGAGCTCTAAGTACATGACATAACACAAAAAGACCATATATTGTGATTTCATAACCAATTAGTTAACCTAATTTCACAAATATGGTCTCGAAAGTGCAAGATAGCAGATTTTTTAAGGTTTTCCTACTACATTTTAAAGGGATGGACAAGCGACGTGTTAATTTCTCTACCTTTTAGTACGTGCAATTAGTAGTGTAGGTACGATAAACCTTGTCAAGGTTGCCATAGCAATTCAGAATGATGTAAGTCGATCCAGCAATTACCGTAGAATTCAGCGATTTATTGCCGGAGTATCGGTCAATTTCGATGAGCTTATTCCGTTTATCATACGATTGGCAGGAGTACAGGATCCATACACGTTATTACTGGATAGGACTAATTGGCAGTTTGGTCGAGCAGATATTAATTTTTTGGTGTTGAGTGTGAACGGAAAGAGTTGGTCTGTGCCAATATTATGGACACTGCTACCAAAGAAGGGAAGTAGCAATTGTGAGGAGCGGATCGCCTTGATGGATAGGCTGATAAGGATCATAGGGCACAGGAAAATACATAGTCTTATCGCCGACAGGGAGTCTGTTGGTCAGAAATGGATCTGAGCTACTTCTTCCTTTCTGGCCTTATAGTCGGTCTTATTCAGTCCTTCCCAGTCCTTTAAGTTATCCACGGCACAGATGACCCCGGCAGCTTTGTCGGATGGTGCCAGCTCGGAATCTATCTTGTTGTAGTCTACAAAAATGAAACTGCGTTTGGTCCAATCCCCCTCGTGGTTGGGCTTAATGTCTTTCAAAGTCTTGATACCATCTCCTTCAATATAGTTAGAGTAATGCTGCACACCAAAGACATCCAAATGGGTTTTAAAACCGAGGTACAGGCATAATAAGGAGCAAGAATTGACTTTAGTATTGATTTTCTCTTGGAGTTGTCCCGCATAGGGTTCGTCCAATAAGCCCGGCACTAAGGGAATGGCACAGCCAGCCACCACATTGTCGCACGCAATAGTGACCGGGTTCAGACTTTTATCAAAACTATCATGGAAGGTAACGGCGGTCGCTTTGCCATTGTGCGTTATAATGTTCTCCACCTTCTTTCCCAATAAGACGCTACCGCCATGCTTCTCAATGTAGGCTGCAAGATGGCTGGACAGCTGTTGGGATCCTCCTTTGATGAAGCGACCACCAGCCTCCACAAAGCCAGAAAACGGTAGGCCAAAGTAAAACATCGAGAGGGTATAAGGATCGTCACCCCAATAAGCGAGATGTGCCGTCATATCCAACTTGGCTTTTTCGTTGGTGATGTACTTGTCTAACCAGGAGCCTACTGTATGGCGCGTGGCTTCGACCAAATTGGGGTGAAGCAGGGGCATCCAGGGATACATCAGCTTGCGTTTCCATGGCGTACGCGGCAAATTCGTTCCTTCCTTGCGGATACCAGCCAGCACTTTAAAGAACCGCCTGATGCCTTTTTCGTCTTCCGGGTATTTGTCGATGAGGGTCTTGCTGGCGGCCTCATAGGTGTGGGGAAACACAAACTTCCCCCGTTTTGAATGGGCCGCATAAAACTCAGGGACTCGCGGTAGCTCAATGGCATCATTGACCTCCAGTAGGTCAAATATCTGAGGAATAGCCCCATGCTCAGTCATGCCACTCATCTCGTGCAGGCCCACTTCTACAATGAAGTCGCCCCGCTTGAAAGTAGTGGCACAGCCTCCAGGTTTATAGTGTTGCTCTAGGAGCAGCACTTTCTTACCAAATTTGGCGAGGGTCGCTCCGGCGGTTAGTCCAGCCAAGCCTCCTCCAATAATGATTGTGTTGTATCTCATGTTACTAAGCTTATATTAAGTTCCTTTTTTACAATATTTCTAAACCGTGTATGGCTGAGGTAGTGGTCTTCCAATAATCTGCCATCCCGTAGAAGATTAAAAACACCAAAACCTGATGGTGCCGCTTTTGCCTCTTCAATAGTGGGTTATTTTAGACACTTTGAGGTCTATACCGTAATCCATAGCTACATTCAGGATAGCTTCGGCTGATTTTTCATTCCAAGGACATTGATCTGAATAGGTTAAGTGCCAACCCTGGTACTTTTCTTGCTGGATATGCCAGTCTAATAATTTAGGTTCGAGAGCATTCTTTTTCCAGGTCTTCGCCATTAGTTCAAACCTATCTTTGCTTTCTGTTTGAAGGAAACCACTTTTCTCAAACAGGGTCTTATTCGCCAACCATCCTCCTGTACTCGTCATTACGCACAGACCATCCAAACCATTCAATTTTGCTTCCTTTTCAGCATCTTGAATCAGCACAGCACCACAGCCTTTGCCTCTTTCCTTTTTATCATAGATATAGATGCAGTGAATAAACATATAATTATCTGCGCCAATTGGACGCCAGGCATTTTTACCCGGCACATATTCAATAAACCCAATCATCTTGTCATCGTCAGATTTGAGTATTTTTATACGCATGCCTTCCTTGTGGCGCTGTTCGAACCAACTGAGTTTGTCTTTAAACCCTTGTCGCTTTGTGTCTTTAATGCAGAAGAAGGTTTCCTTCATGGCATTAGCTGGAGTGACTTCTGTGATGCTACGGTGCTCATTCATCTGTTGTGACTTTGTCGTTACGAGTTTTGGTTTTTCATGGTTTCCTCATCATCAATAGGAGTGACGGAAATGAGTTTCAGGTTGAGGTCTCTGATGGTATTTAGCACCCCATGCAGTTGCGCATCATCGGCTACGCGACCCCTAAATAAGGTAGTGTCTTCCTCATAGGAGATGCTCATCCCGTGAAAGAAGTCTTCCCATTTCCTATCGAGGTGGCCTTTCACTTTTATTTGGACTTCCTCTCTCATTTTTTTACCTCCATATTTTGGAATTAAGATCAGATGGAACCATAGGAAAAGCATCATACCCAGGTATGATTGCGGGTATGATTCTCGTTTTGTCGAAATCTTAAAACTGTGGAGGAGGGGTGAGTTACGGAATCAGATGAGCCCCTTTTCAAGAGCAATTTCGGTAGCTTCCCGGCGATTCCTGGCAACCAACTTTGCCAGAATATGGCTGATGTGCGTTTTAACGGTACTAAGCGAAATGTACAGTATATCGGATTGCATATTCCGACCAAGCTGACCCCCACGTTCCGGGATGTTGACCCCCAACCAAAAAATCATATCCATTGGTGACTTAAGATAATTGTTTTGCTTGTTTTCTCATGCTTTTTCCTTTTAATTCTATTCTGTGAGCTTTAGGTACAAGGCGGTCAAGGATGGCATCGGCGATAGTGGGATCATTTAGGTATGCATGCCATTTTGACACGGGTAGTTGTGAACAAACAATCGTAGCTGCTTTTTCATATCGATCTTCTAGTATCTGGAGGATGATAAGCAAGACGGACTGAGACAATGGTTGAAGACCAAAATCATCTAGAATAATCAGCTTCGCTTTGTTTAATCTGTTTAGCCACTTAATGAGTGTGCCATCTGTTTTTGCTAGAGTGATCTGCTCAGTGAATCGGTTGAGGTTGAAGTAGAGTGTTCTTTTTCCTAGGACACAGGCCTGATGCCCAAGCGCACAAGCCAAGAAAGATTTGCCGCAGCCGGTAGGTCCGGTGATGAGTATGTTTTCACTTCTATCAATATAGGCTGCGTCAGCAAGTTTGGTAATATGCTCTTTTTTCAGATTTCTCGAGGATGAATAATCCAGATCTTTTAGATTGGCATGGTATCGGAGTTTGCTCAGTCGGACAAATAGATTCATCCTTTTGTTAGAGCGGTAGAGCTGTTCGGAGTCAATGAGTTGTGCGATGAGTTCATGATTGTCAGGATGTTGATTGACTGGAAGGTTCAGTACCGCCTCATAGGTGGAAGCCATGCCTCCCAATTTGAGATCTTTCATGGTTTCTAAAGTTGCATTCTTCATAATTTGATGTTTTTTGTTTTTAAATAATTAGTTATTGATAAGCCTCTTTTCCCCTTATATTTTCGTGGTCTTGGGGAGATTTTGTGGCAAATAGTTCAGGTTGGGTTTGGTCAAGATTTTTTTCTAATATCCTTTTCAAAAGGGTGTAATTGACCTTGCCGATCTGATGACATTTCTTGCAAGCTGCTTCAAGCCGAGGATGAGAATATTTCTTAGCCAGACTCAGCACGCCCAAGCAGCTCTTGTAGGATTGCTCTTCGTAAAAGGTGGAGATCAAAATCTGTTGGATAGCCCATTGTGTCATCTGGCCGATGTTTTTTGCCAGGCTGGTAAACTCGCTACTACTATATCCATGTAGACGCTCATAGATCTTATGCTTCTCAGGCATATGCTCTGCGGTTGTCGTATACTTTTTGCCAGTGCGCTGGTGGACTGCAATACGACTTTGCTTATAGTATATCTCCAACACGCTAGAGCTATACCTTACATCTACTCGTTTACCTACATGGGAGTAATGAACAGAATAGTATTCTTTTTCTTTTCCAAGGTAGATGTGGTAGTTCTTTCCTACACTCGCCTTTTTCTGTCTTTTGAGTTCAAACAGAGCACTGGGCAAAGGCCTTAGCAAAGGCTTTTCATATTGTTCAAATATGCTTTTCCGACTACCCTGTTTTTTCTGGAAGGGCTCACTGTTATGCTTCTCAAGCTTTTCTCTGATAGCAGCATTTAACGCCTTGAGGCTGAAAAATTGCTCATTGCGCAGTTCTGCATATATACGGGTATACACGATGCTCACCATGTTTTCAACACTTGCTTTGTCTTTTGGCTTTGCTACCCGGCAAGCTTGTAGATCCAGGTTATAGTGGGCTCCCATCTGGGTACTTAGTTCGGTAAAAGTAGGTTCATATGGATCTGCCTTTTTCACATAGGCAGCGAAGTTATCTGATAGCATCGCATGAGGTGAGCCACCAAAATATAGTAACGCATGGTTGAGTCCATGTACCACATCTGGTGTTTGCTGTGTGTCTACAGCCATCACAAAGGTGTACTGACTGAAAGGAAATACTGCAACGATAACTTCTGTGGGCACCACCTCTCCGGTTTCCCTGTCTATCCAGCTAAGTTTTTTACCTGCAAAATCTGCCATTATCTCTCTTCCAGGTTCATGCTTCAAATGGATGGTTAGCTTCCGGCTTTCTATGTGCTGACTCAATTTCTCACAAAACTGACTGTACGCAAACCCATCTGGATGATCTGCTCTGTATTCCTGCCATAGTAGTTGCCTAGTCACTCCTATTCTGCGAAGTTCTGATAGCCAGTAATCTACTAGGCTGGTAAAGGTTTGTATGCGCTCAGATTCTTCGATCATGCCTGCTGGATAAATCAATGTTTTGAGGTCTTCATCTTCTAGTCTCAACAGATCCTCCTTTGGTAAATCTACTCGTTCGACAAGTCGCAGATATTTACGCACTGTGTTCTTTGATATGCCCAGCTGGCGTGCGACAACCTTGTATTTACTCGTCTTTAAATAGGCACTGATGATTTGTCTTACTTCTTCCATACGTTTAGATTGATAGGCCATGTCACTATTTATATTAGTAAATGACCTAATGTATGGATATGAATTTCTGTTCCTTGGGAGACCCACAGGGGGTCAGCATGTCGGAATGTCAGTCCTGCACAGTTTGACCCTTTGGGGGTCAGCTTGCCGGAATCTTTACTGAACCATCCCTTTATTTGGGGGTCAGCTTGCCGGAATCATGCTCACCGATCTCCTCTCTCAATAGGGGGTCAGCTTGCCGGAACTAGGGGGTCAGCTTGCTCCGGAATGCGGGGGTCAACATCACCGGAATACGCAGCTATTTCGTTATTGGAATGTTTGTTAGAGAGTAGCCGCAATACCTCCATCTCTCGGCTGCTTAGATCTTCCTGCAGTTGCGGTACCACTCGTTTAGTCTCCAGATCAAAGGCCATAATGAGTTGATGTACGTAATCTTTGGAGATGACATCTAGGGCCGAGGAACTTCTCGTCAACTTTTCCCTGGCAATTTCTTTCACCAGTTGCTCAATCGTTTCTCCTTCGTTAATGAAAATCCTCACCAGGTTTTCGGATTGTGCATACTGCATGGCCTGCGTAACGGCGCTTTGTGCCCTCTGCTTTTCATAGCGGCAGGAAAGTGCTTTAGCTTTCACTAATGCTACCTCAATCAGCAACTCAATCGCATGATTACTGACTAAGTCAATCGCTAGTTTCTTGAGCAAGTCTAGGGCTTCCTCTTGCTTATGATTAGCGATTAAAAAGCGTGCATGAGCTATACCAAAATATTGTTTTTCGTAGTCATGATTCCTATCCCCTTTAATTTTCTGTTGGTGTAGGGTGCTAGCTTCTTTTAATTCCCCTTTTTCGATCAATAGTTTGCTTCTTAGTGAATAAGCTAAGACGGATAGCCACTGAGCAGCATTCTTGCCCAACAGTTCTTCCATATCTGTTATAGTCTTTAAAGCTTGGTCTAGCTGACCTACTTTATACATTGCTTCGGCCAGCAAGAATAAACCGTATCCTTTAAAAGATAAGCTGACAACATTCCGGGACAACTTATACCCCTTTCGGATATTTTTTAATCCTACTTCAATATGGTTTCGGTCGATTTGGATAGATCCGATGGTCGAGTGCAATAAGGAGGACAAAACATCCACTCTCACTTCATCAATGGAGTCATCTTCCTCAAAATCCTTTAGTAATTCGGTGCATATTTTATGAGCTTCGGTATGTTTTCCGGTCAGCTTTAGAACGTAAGCCGTTTTGGCGTCGGCCACCATCTTTAAACCGGCATTATTGGCTAATCTAGCTTTTACCCGGGCCTTTTGCAGAGATTTCAGACATTGGTTCAATTCAAACCTCAATAAATAGGCTTCTCCGTTGGATATGTAGGCCCAGGTTCGCCAAAGGATATCGTTGTCGGGTATGTTCTTGATGGCCAGTTGGGAGTAGTTAAACGCGGCCTCGTCTTCTCCCGACAATACCTTTAGGAAATTGAGTGTTTCGTAAATCCGTCCCAGTAGCTTTTGGTCATCGGTACTTTTCTCGAGCTGATGTAGGTGGATTTGCCCCGTTTCTAAATCACCAGAGACCGTCAATGCCCAAGCGTACATGATGCCGAAGTTGGGATTGGCGATGATCTCTGCTTCTGAAAATAACTTACCGTACTTCAGGATCGGAGCCACCTGGGAAGTTTCCCATAAATGATCAACGATTTGGATGATTTGCCGCATGGCCCCTGGCATGTCATCTGCCGCCAGCGCATGTTCAATCGCCAACATAGGCAGGTCGTTTTTTTCAAACCAACGGCTCGCTTTCTTGTGCAAAGCCAGTACCTTCTCATTATGCTGAACGACCAGTTGCTTTTGCAGCAGGTCGGCAAAAAGATGGTGATAGCGGTACCATTGCCTTTCGTTGTCCAGAGGGATGATAAAGGTGTTTGTATTGTCAAGTTCTTCTAATAGTAACTGACTATTATTGGTTTGCAGCAACGCATCGCATAGCGAACCATTCAACCGCTCAAGGATAGAAGTTAACAGTAGGAATTTCCGCATCTCCTGATTCTGGCTATCCAGTACTTCTTCAATCAGGTAGTCCATGATGTACCTATTGTCGCCGGCTATTTTAGCGATGTATTCCGATTTGTTTTTCTTGCCTTGAATGGTTAGTGCCACCAATTGAAGCCCCGCAATCCAGCCTTCAATCATGGTGTCAAGGAGTTTTAGGTCGGTGGCATCAATGTCTAGGTTCAATTTCTTATTGAATAACTCTGCGGTAACCTGTTCAGAAAAGCTTAAATCGGCTGCTCTTATTTCTGTTATTTCATTTTGACTTCTCAGCCGCGCTATTGGAAGGTTGGGGTCCGATCTGGTAACGATGGCGATATGAAAATGGTCCGGTTTGAATTCCAATAGAAATGAAATGCTTTTGCCTATTTGCTCGTCATGAATGAGATGGAAATCGTCCAATACCAAGAGTAGATCCTCGTCAATTTCCAATAGATCATTTATAAGTAAATCGATGATGGATTCTATATCTACCTTACTAGGCAGTTTTAGAAACTCCAAAGATATTCTTCCGATCTGCTCATGGATGGTTTGAATGCTACTGATCAGAAAACGAAGGAATTTATGGGGGGCGTTGTCTCTGGTGTCTACCGAGAACCAAGCAGTGGGGATGTTGTACTTCTTTACCCACTGGGTAATGATTGTTGTTTTACCGTAGCCTGCCGGAGCCGAAACTAGCATGAGCTTTCTAGACATCCCCTCGTTGAGCTTATCAAAAAGTCTTCTTCGGTACACCAGCTTCTGGGACAGTGTTGGGATATGTAGCTTCGTTAGTAGCACTTTAGACGGATTGTAATAGTTGCAATATATAGCTTTGGTTCTTGATTCTTTCATACATGACTATTGAGGATAGCGAGAATTCTGATCCCGTTCCAACGCCAATTTAATCCACGAATTGCTGAAAAGTATTGATTCCTGCTTGCTAAAACCCTCCAATCGCTTATTTTCGATCCAGCTTCATTAGCCGGTTTAAATTGTTCATCCGTTAATTTTGATTTGTACACCTTCAACCTTGCACTTATCAATTTATGTCTTAAAAGAGCTATATCGAAATCTATGGACTGTATTTGCTAAAAGAACTCCTATGATCCCAAGAATATCATCAGTTATCTGGCAAGAAATACACATCAGATAGCTGTCACTTCTGCTCGTATCAAAAGGACTAAAGAAATACTTGCTATAGCGGCTGTGGCTCCAGTGATTCGAAAAGTATATACTTTTAGTTTCTGTTTTCTACTTCTTTAAAAAACTCTGCTAATGATTCGATTATCAACTGCTGTTGTTTAGTTAAATCAATTTCCGCGGTTCTATCTGTAAATAATCTGCCCAAATAGCCAAATTGAGAGTGGTTACCGCCTTTGATTAATTGCAGTGTAGTGTTCTTGGGCAATTTCGCTTTATTTTCCATTACTTCAGAAACACTGGCCAATCCGTCTAACTCAGCGTAAATCTTAATAGCCGGGATTGTTCTGTTCGATAAATCATAATCTCTTGGGTGGCTTGTACCTAGAAGAAAAAGTCCTTTCATTAGATTGGGATTCTCAAATACAAACTGTGCAGCCACCTTTGCCCCTTGAGAATGTCCGCCAATGACATAGTTTCCATTTTTCAGGTCGAACATATAGTCAATTTTCCTATAATCCCACTTGGGCATTCGCCAATTCATTTTTATCAGGTGACAGGTAAATCCGTTTTCAGCGATCTCTCGGCAAAGAGGGGCATAGGCACTTGGATCAGTTAGTCCCCCATGAAAAAATATTATTTCATTTTTTTGAATTAAAGGGTTTGGAATAAAAGTAATTTTATCAGTTGATGTCTCTACAGTGACCTTCTCGCTGTTTATGAATGTATTATCCGGGAGATCCCGCGACTGGTATGTTGACCACTGCCATATGAAAAAAGTGGCAAAAATGCCAAACCAAATTAGCCTGAAAGCATTCCTTTTTTTTGATTTTCATAGAATCACATCGCTAAAGCCATTCCTAAACATATCAATAAAAGTGAGGCCACAAGAAGCAATTGTAATAATTTCGTTTCTCCATCTTTTTTAGAGCCAAATTCCAAGCATAATTTATTTTCTTATAAATCTATATTTTTCCTCTAATAAAGGGAAACTTAGAGGAATGTCTGCGTCTATCACTTAACACCCGCTCTTTATGCGCATCAACAAGTACTGCTTTGCGTGCTCCTGACTGATTCTACCACGCATCTTGCTCTCCTTGCGATAATCATAAAACATGCGTACAGTGCGAAGGTAGCTTGAGATGGTTTGCTCGCTATAATTCTTTAAAGTCATGTAAGAACCATAGTCTTCTATCAGCGATTCTCTTGATTTCATATCTGCATCCTTTGACTAACTTTCTATCTGCAAATACGGAACCATTCAGCTCATGGAAACGAACTATTTAATACAGAATCCATGGGGGTTTGTTCAACGGTTCTGTGATATCTGTCGGATTTGGCGATAGCCAATCTGACATGATTATCACATGTTAGCGGCTGGCTTCTTTAATCATACTTTGTTTACTTATTAGATTTCAAAATCAACTTATATGTTTTTTTCAAGAATAAAATACGAAGAACAGAATTATCAAAATAATAAGTATCGCCAATAATAACCAAAAATAAAAAATTGGAATTGTAGTTGAAATTGATGATCCTGGACAAATTAATATAGGTGGTCTTTCATCTTGAACTATTGTAATACCTGGTATAGTAGTAGGATCGGCTTCTTTGATAACTTCCTGTACATAAGTGCCATTTTCTAAATCGGAAATATCACCTGTTAATTCGTTGCCTGCAGCCGGAAAAACAGTTAGCTCTCCTAGCTTGCCAGGGCCCAGGTAATTGCCATATTTATCTTTTGGAGTAAAACTAATGGTTACCCTTTGTTTGCCACCTGGTAGTGTTTCGATAATTTGTGTTTTTACATCGGTATTGTCTGGGTCTATACCTACACTTACATAAATAGCCCAGTTGGCCTCACGGCTACTTAAACAGCCTTGGCCATAAGCGGCATTTACTTTAAAGGTATAATGCCCTTCTTTTTGGGTAATATTGGTTAGTATTTTTCCGTAAATACCAGATGGCTCTAAGGTTTTACCTTCTTCAAAAATGTTTAAAAGCTCGAACTCCTGCTCAGTAAAACTTACCAAAGTTCCACCGTTTTGGGTTTCTATATCTTTTAAGGTTTTATAGCGTGCCGGTATGGCATCTCCTGCTATTATGGTGGATGTTTTAAGTCCTTCTTTAACCACCAAATTACCGAGGCTCTGGCCAGGCCTGGTAAGGGTTAATTCCATTTTTATATTGGCCGGAATTGTATTGTTTGGATATTGAAGCCTTAGTTTAGGAAAAATATCATCGCCTGTATATACGCGTTTTCTGGAGCTTAGGTTTTTAAGCTTGGCCCCGCCCTGTGCCACAACGTTTAAAAAGTATTTTATGCTGCGGTTTGTATTGTGGGTGGCAAACTCTATTACGGAGCCTTGTGGCCTAAACACTTCTATTTTCCACTGCCCTGCCCGTTCTGTTTCAAAAGGTAGTTGTATGCGCATAAAAGCCCAAGTTTTTCCGGAGTCTGACACTACATTGGGCGCGTCTGGTAATAGGGTTTTACCATTAGGCGATATTAGCTGCAGTGACAAATTGTTGTGTGGTTTGTCCCAACCTAATACTACGGTTATGCTTTGTTCTTCGCAAATGTTTATGGTAACGGGGTCAGCCATCTCGCTACCTGCGGGTAATGTGTGAAAGGGATCCACTACTGCGCCATCTGCAAAAATTTCTCCAAAACAAATGGCAAAAAATTTGCTAAGTTCCATCTTGTTCCTTGCCACGGCATAGCTGCCATTGTAGTCCCATGCCAATCTTGTTAAGAGGCTCCCATCTAGGTTAGCGTCTGTACCATAACCTATTATACATAACCGGGTATTGCCTATTTGCGTCTCTATATTTTGTATTAAAGGGTCTCTGTTTTGCAACCCGTCTGTTAATAGGAGTATGGCTTTATCTGAAGTCCGGCTGTTATCAAACTGTGTTAATGCAGCTCTTACTCCGTCGCCTATAGATGTTGCTCCGCCTGCGGTTAGGCCACCAATGCTTCCGCCGGAATAATCTGGTGGTGACCCAACAAGGTTCATTTTATTGGGGGGGGTTACGTCTTTAAGGGTAAAATCTATTGGGTTAGACGCGCTGGTGCTAAATGAAACCATGCCTATTTTATCGCCTTGGTTGTTTCGTATTAGTTGTACAAAAAGCGAGCCTGCATCTTTGGCTTCTTCAATCTTTAACTCGCCACTTAGCCCTACATCATCCATACTGCCGGAGCGGTCCATAACAATCATTACATCGCGGGGTATACTTATATCTGGTGGGTTGGCAATACGCCGTAATATGCCGTTAATAGAATTGGCACCACCTACCCAATTGTTTAAGCCAATAAGCTGCCCGTTTGCATCGAACAGGCCGGAGCCGGAGCTACCTCCTTTTAAATCTATATTCTCCAAACGCAGAATTTGAGATAATGGGGTTACCTCAGTAATTCTAGGGTTAACAGATGCACTGGTAATTTTTTTTACTGTACCGTTTGGATGATGAATTGCAAAGGCGGGTTCGCCAATTGCAGGTAGGTCTAACCTGATGGTTGCGGGTGGTATGCCGTGTGCTGTGGGGTTTCCACTAAGGCGCAGTAGGGCATAATCATAGTCGCCATCTTGTGCGGATCCAGAACCATCCACCTCTACGACCACTCGTTCTGTAACCTTAAAAAAAAGTGGCTCGTAGCTGGTGGGTTTACTATTGTCGCAATTGGTTGCAAAACTAAAACAAACCGAACCCGAGCGAGCTTCGATATTGCTAGCGCTATCTGCACAATGGCCCGATAGCAAAAATAAATCGGGTTGTATTAATGTACCGGAGCAGGACGATACGTGGCCGTCGTGAACCATGAAAATAATACCTACGCTTTTGGCTGCCTGTATTAATGGGTTGGTTGCAGGGCTTAGGCAGGCTACATTGTCCCAACGGGTGCCTCCTCCCCTGGTTTCGAACCGGGGCTCTCTATAAGGGTTCTCATGTAAAAACGCATCTGGGTTTACTTTTGACAAGTCTCCTCCCGAGTCGTATTCTTCGGCTTGCCCGTATTCTAACAAGGTAACGCCGCCGCTGCTATTGCCATCTGTTATGTACCGCACTTCTACATTTTGGCCATCTGTAACTTTTACCGGGCGGGTAAAGAAGTCCATTCCGGAACTACCATCAAATTCATCTATTTGACCATTGCCCAAAGCTACTTCCAATCGATTGCCGCTAGGAAAAATGGCATTGGTAAAATGTAAAATCACAAACTTTACACTACCATGTGCAGGAACAGAAACAGAAGGGGATAAACTGTCATCAAGCCATACATTTCCACTAGTTGCAGGATTACCGGAATCGGGACCGATTACTCGATTAACAGGACGTACAGGACCTAAATTATGTGACATATCATTTAGTTTTTTAGTTCATAATTGTTATCTTATTATTAATTCTTAATGCTAGCCGCAACGGTTCGGCCGTATCCAGCGTCCCGACTAAGTTAATTCTTTTACGTTAAACTGGTTTTGAAAATGTATGTTTGTTGCTCTCATTTTGTTTCTTTTAATCTAACTAGTCGGGATGATGTGATCACGGCTTGTTGGGTGCTGGACTCATCAAAAAGCTCTCTAATTTTCATTTATTAGTATATCCGAAAAGAAAGGCAGTATTTTGGTTTGAATACGCTCATTTACTTTATCGTTATGGCCTCCGTCAAATATTTCAAAAGAGTGTTCAACGTTAATTCGAGTTAATGTTTCGGAGAAATATTTGCATTGAACCTTAATTACTTTTTCCTTTATGCCTGCGCAAAAAGAAATTGCTGTCAGTTGCTGAAGATTTGAAATATATTGATCAGCCATGAAAGATGGAGTATTTGCTAATTGCCGGGCCTTAGCATATCCATTAATAGATATTGTGTCTCCATCAAATTCACATGTAAGATTTCCATAAAATGGAGGGTTTTTTGGATTAGGTGAGAAAGCTGCTGCAGCTCCTATCATTACTTTTGTTAAAAAGTCTTGCTTAGAGAATTCTTCCCAACTTTTTGTTGCCAAGGCATTATAAATATCTTTTTCATGCCACGCATACCCATTTGGATTTCTAGCTAAAAAAGCTGGACTTGTACCATAAACTGCAGAAAAAATGTCTGGATGTTTCATCGCAATTTTTATTGCACCATAACCACCCATAGAATGTCCGGCAATTCCACGACTTTCAGGTTTAGCAATGGTTCTGTAATTTGCATCAATAAATTTGGGTAATTCATCTACTATAAAATCTTCCCAATTACCAGTTACAACTGAATTCGTATACAAACTTCCTCCAAACTTATTGGTTCCGTCTGGCATAACAATAATCATTGGTTTAATTGTACCTGAGTTGATTAGATTGTTAACAGCTTTCACTCTATTTTCATTCCAACCAGCATTACCAATTCTCTTTCCTTTTCCTGAGTATCCATGCAGCCAATAAATAACAGGATATCTTTTATTTATTTGATCCTCATAGCCAGGAGGTAAAAAGACTCCCACACTAAGGTCAGGTGAATCTTCGATTAAATTTCCTTCAAGAGAAACGGCATGGACGGTTAAATCCAAAACTTTTCCATCCTGTCCAATAACAGATAAAACTGAAAAAAACAGAAATGAGATACTTAATAATATATTTTTCATAATTTACAATTTTAATGTTTAAAAAAATCAGTTCTGTCTTGCACCCAACGTCCGAATATAAGCTATTGCACAATATTTCGGATATAAGCTATGGCTTATATATCTCATTATATCTCATATATCCAAAGGATTCTGAATCTTCTTGAAATCATTCGTGGCCACATGGGTAGATATCTCGGTTGTCTTGGAGCTCTTATGGCAAAGCAATAGTTGAATATGCCGCAAGCTTGTACCCTGCTCTTGAAAGATGAGTGGCAGAGCTGTGCCCCTGCATATGGGGAGTGTCTCGTATGCGAATACCTGCTTTCCGATCGGCTCTGCTCACTACTGCCTTAACACTTGTTCCACATACTATATCCCCGTTCATCCCATCAAAAAGGTAATTCCTTGCGCGGAACTCAAGATAATTCTTTCGCAAATCATCTAGTAATGTCTTACTTAAGATCGTATACCGATCTTTGTTGCCCTTGTCTTGTCGCACCCGGATCGTCATTCCCTTACCATCAATATCCGAAATCCCCACATCACAAGAAGCTCGCTACACCCCTGAATTTTATATACTACAGGCAAAATATCATCTTGACCAGATCGGTAGGTGTTAGCTACCTCAGCATCTCAAAGCCATTAACCAGGAGCTGCCCTACCTGGTCTCGATGGCTTCGACTTGCAGAGCCTTGACAACAAAGAGTGTGATGTTCTGATGGATAGCGTGTAAGATCGCCATGATCATATATATCCCAATTCTCTCTTCACTGACCACTTGATTTTGAAGAATCACTGATCCTATGTGCGTGATCGCTCCTCATCGCAGATACAGGTTGGTGGATCATCCAGACTCGAAGATGGTACTACATCTGTTCATTCTCCAGCATAGGGAGGCTTGTCAAAAGTACTCCCGTCTCCCAGCACACGTGGATCACCCTTGGCTTTAAGGGTCGCCAGCAGTTGCCGTCTTAGTTTGCTGCGCACTCGATCATACTTGGGATTTTGGGACAGATTGTGTATTTGATCCGGATCTTTCTTTATGTGGTAAAGTTCTTCTGCTGGACGCTTGGCAAAAGCATAGTCGTAGTAAATCCGCTGAGCTGCCTCATCCTTGTGCTTCACTATCCAGGCCTTGGTAGGACTGGCATCATAATCACCGTAAGTGATAAAAGTATTGTTTGACAATAGATCAAAATCCAACTGCTCCTCATGGTCGGCAGGATTTCCCATGGGCCAACGATCGGACTTAAAATTGATGATGTACAAATAATCCCTCGTTCTCAATGCTCTCTGCGGATAAGGAAGGTTGCCATCTCTGGCCTTGGCAACATGGCGTTCTCGACCAGTGATTACGAAATTCCTTGATTTGTCCACCCGCCCACTTTTCCTCCGTTGCAGTATGGGCATCAAGCTCCTGCCCGTCATCACGGCTGGAATGTCTACATGGGCCGCGTCGAGAAAAGTCGGCGCCAAATCCATCAGGCTGACAAAGTCTTCGAGCACTCTGCCAGCGGGGATTTCAGGCAGATATCGCACAGCCAATGGTACGTTGGTACCAAAATCATACAGATTGCATTTTCCATTAGTGACACCCGGAAAACCGTGATCCCCGCTCACCACAACCATCGTGTGGTCTATCTCTCCTCGCTCTGTCAACATCTCTAGCAAGACTCCCAGACCAGCATCGAATGCCATCACCTCACCGAGGTAATCGGCAAAATCTTGACGTACGATGTCCACATCTGGTAGGAAGGCAGGCATCTCCCCCTTTAGCTTTTCTGGCTCAATATTCCAAAGTGCTTTTCCCGATCCTGCCATCCACTTTCTATGGGTATTGGTTGGGCCAAACCAATAGCAAAAGGGCTGCCCTTGCTCATTGGCATCTAAGAACGATCGAAAGTTCTCCCTCACTTCTCGCAGTAATTCCCTCTTGGCTTCTGCTACGGACATTCCCGACTCCACCATCTGGGTTGCCTGTTGGCTGAATTGGTTAAACCTACGTCCAAAAGACTCATATTGAGTTCGATCTCCTCCATACCCTGCATCTTTGGGGGTTCCCGGACTCCACACCTTATAGGTATGCCCAATGTGATAGCCATCCTCCTCCAACAGTAAAGGGTAGGTAGGGATGGTTTCGTCCCATACGGCCCCTTGAAGGATGGCTCCCCGGTTGGTTCTGAAAAAATATTGACCCGAAAGAATGGAACTCCGACACGGTGTACATGAAGGTGCGTTCACGTAGGCGTGTCCAAACAAAACACCTTCCCGTGCGACCTGGTCGATATTTGGGGTGGTGATCATCTTCTGCCACACCTCATCTTCATTCTCCTCGGCATAACAACTAGCATACCTTCCCATATCGTCGGCAAAAGCAAACAAAATATTTGGTCGCGCATCTGACTGCGCTCCCACAGCCTGCCAACCGGCTGTAAAAACCATACAGAGGAAAAGTGCTTGTTTCATGAAGTCCATGCCATTGTGATTCGCAAAAAGATAGTGATTATTTCTTCTTAGGTTTTGAATAGTTGACCTCAGGTCGCGGCAGCTTGGATGTTGGCTCACGGAAGACATAAGGTTCCCACTTGGCACGAGCCTTTTCCCATTCTTCTAAAGTGCGCGTAGGGTACCAGGCCGGCCAACCGTGCTTATAGAAATCGAACTGAGCGGCATGGGTATCCACCCACTGATCGACGGTGGCACTAGGACATGATGACGGAAAAACGCCTTCTGCACGAAAATCATCTCTCACCCCTGGATCATTGATCACATGCTCACGCCAGTTGTTCAGCTCCAGCAGAAGCTTTTGTTTCACCCTAGCGTATTTGGGATCATCAGCCACATTGTGTATCTCATAGGGATCGGCACGCAGGTCAAACAACTCGACGGATGGTTTAGTAGGGGCAAAAAACGCAGCCTGCTCCGGTGGTAGCTCACCCCTTAGGTAGAGAATATTCATCTCGGCCAAGACAGGGTATGAAGCTTCTTTATACCGGTTGTACTGACAATAAGCTCGTTCTGGCATGAGATTCTGAATTAACTTGTACTTCTTAGACCGGATAGCGCGCATAGCATCGTGTGTTTCATCCATTTTCCCACGAGCGGCAAAAACATACTTTCGTTTCTTGACCTTTTTTCCCAGCAAGTTGCTTCCATGGAGGGGTACCGGCGCCACGACACCAGCAGCCTCAAGGATGGTGGCACAGATATCTATGGATGATACCATATGATTGCTCACCCTACCAGGTTTTACTTTTCCAGGCCACCGTAAAATCAGCGGAATGTGGATGCCGCCATCGTACAAGAATTGCTTGCCACGAATATGACAACGGCCATGATCCCCAATGAAAAAAACTATGGTATGATCAGAAAGGCCTTCATCATCCAGCCGCTGTAATATGGCACCTACTTCACGATCTACCAACTGCATTTGTTCGAGCCCGTTTGCCCAATCACGCCGCACAAAATCCGTATCGGCATAGTAGGGAGGAAGATCGATATCCCTCAGGTCGATCGGCCGCTGCGGGTCTCTCTTCCATGCACGATGGGTGCCACCAAAACTAATGCGTGCAAAAAATGGCTGACCTGGTCTTCTTTCATTCCAGTCTTTCAAGCCCATGAAGAGGTCCTCCTTCTGATCTGGAAAAAAATTGCAGTCCGTTTTCCAGCTCATCAGGCAGGTATAGTATCCCGCCTCTTCCAGCAGTTTTGGAATGGGTTTGATGCCATAAGGAAGTGGCTTCTTATCGCGCGTACGATGCTGGTGGGCACCGATGTAGTTTTGATGAAATCCTGTCATCATCGCGGACCGCGAGGTGGAGCACACCGGAGAGGTGGTAAATGCCCTGGTAAACCTGATGCCCTGAGCTGCCAATCTATCTACATTAGGAGTATGAATTCCCTTGGTGCCATAACAGGACAACTCGGGACTCCAGTCTTCGATGGTGATCCACAGAATATTCGGCCTTATGCTCTGGGCATCGGTGATCAGGTGCATGACCAAGCCCGAAAGGACCATGATCATCAACTTCATTTGCTTCATGGATTACTATAGTTTTTTTTTGAAACTGTCTATTTCTTCGTTTTTTTCTTCAATTTTCCATCTCGAGTACGCGGATCAGACATTCTCCTGCGCCATTCCTGGTAACCAGCCTCCAATTCATTCACCACCTCTGGTTGAATGTCCGCCAAGTTGATGGCTTCACCCAAGTCGTTTTCTAGATCAAATAAAAGAGTACCCTTCGGGTATTCATAATCTTGAGCTGGCATAGCTCTCCCCTTTTCCACAGAAAAATTGGCATGAGTCCAGCCACCACTCTCCACCAACTTCCATCTTCCTTTTCTAACCACATATTGCCCTCGTCCATCGGCCCAAAACAAACTGGTGTGGGCGGCTGTTGACGCCGCGATGACTGGCCATAAATTCACTCCATCTAGATTTTTGGGAATCTCTCCTCCTACTGCATCCAGGATGGTAGGTAAAACATCCATCGCAGATACCATATCAGAGAAGTTCTGTGACCCATCAACCCTTTGAGGATAAGAAATAATCATAGGAATGCGAATACCTCCCTCGGCGAACATATATTTATACCCATTAAGTGGCTGGTTGTTGGCATAGGTATTAATGGTGCCGCCATTATCTGAAAGAAAGACTACCATCGTATTGTTACGCACATCGAGATCTTCCAGGGCATCTAGGATCTTTCCTATTCCATCATCCATCACCTCCAAATGCGACAGATACCGTTTTCTGCCATCTGGATCAATCTTTCCCAGGTGACCCCAATGCTGGTGCCACTCATGATAGGTCTGCTCCTCTGGATTCCAAAATGGAAATTGATCTATGCCATATTTAGCCAGGTAATCGGGATGACAAACATAAGTGGGATGATGCACCGCATTATACGCTAGCTCTACATACCATGGCTGAGGGGAGGATCCTTTAATGATTTCCACAGCTTTCTCCGTGAAAATATCGGTGGTAAATGCTCCCTTAAAGGATCTCTTCTCTCTGCCCTCCAATAATGGACCGATATGGGCCAGTTTGGCATTTTGATCCCCGTAGGCATCCACATCATCCTGGCTCAATCGCAGATAGTCCCAAGTGTGATCTATGAATCCAAGAAAGTCATCAAATCCATGGTCCAAAGGATGCTCCACCGGTCCTCCATTGAGATGGGTCTTGCCAATCTTAACCGTGTAATAGCCCAAATCCCTAAGCATCTGAGGCAGCGTTTTTTCATCTGCTGGCAATCCTCCTTCACCGTACCAATAATTTCCCCAGCGCTGCTGAAAGCGACCTGTCAATAGTCCAGCACGTGATGGACTACAAATGGGAGCAGTGGCATAGGCTTCACTGAAGTATACTCCAGACTCAGCTAACCTGTCGATATTAGGGGTAGAAACATCTCCTGGCGCATGAGGCAAGAAACTCATGTCGGCATAACCCAGATCATCCGCGACAATCACGAGGATATTTGGCCGTATGCTTTGTCCTTTGTTGCTACCGCAAGCAGCAAAAACATAGATAAATGCTGAAAATAAAATGACTGCACTACTTCTCAATCTATCCATCACCAGTCCCGATTTTCCGTACGCTTTGTGTCGTTCACCTCATCAATATATACTCGAAAAAATATTTTCTTTATAGCCCCACCCCACTACCTTGCATGGAATCATCGTGATCCCACATGATCAACCACGGGTCAGAAGTCCTTTTTTGGAATGATCTCAGCTTATTTTTCATAGACTCCAAAACATCCACATATCTTTCATGATCAGCCAAATTATTTACTTCCGAAGGATCCACTTCAAGATCATAAAGTTCAAATTCAGGCCGGTACAAATAGTCGTGTACTTTGCGCAATCCAAAGTATGGCTCCTGGCTCCTATAAATACATTGCCAGGTAGATGCCGCCCACAGATCAGAGGCAAATGGATACTCCAGCCGCCAGGCCAGGTTCCAAATAAGTTTGTAATTCTCACTTCGGCAAACTCGCATCGGATAATACATGGTGATCTCATGAAAGGTATGTAAAGCGTACATTTCGTCCCACCCTTGCGGATCTTCTTCACCCAAAATATGCTTAAAGGACCGACCATGAAAGGGGACGTCGACCACATCTATACTGGCCATGTCAAGGATGGTGGGGGTTAAATCCGCCCATGATATCAATGCATGATTGGTGATGCCTTTCTTGTAGAGTGAGGGATCTTGAACAATGCAAGGCAATTTAATTCCCGGCTCATAAAGGGTAGTCTTGGCTCCCGGAAAAGCCATGCCATTATCGGAAATATAAATCACAATGGTTTGCTCTGTTTTGCCGGTCGCCTCTAACATGGCCATCAACTTGCCAACCCCCTGATCGATGCGTGAAATGCTTTGGTAATATTGAGCAATTTCAGCCCTGCATTCTTTGGTATCCGGCAAGAAATCAGGGACGCTCACTTCGTCAGGATGATACATTCTGGCCTCAACTCCTGGGTAGCCTTCTTTTCTATTTCCAAAATTGTTGGGTTGGTTCCAAACTTCCGGTTTAAAAGGTGCACCCCTGTGAGGATCGTCCGTACAGAAATAGAGAAAAAATGGCTGACTACCCTCTATCACCTCACGACATCTCTCTGCCATTGCTACAGTGCTCCTCGGGTCTGCCTCCAGCACCCTTTCGAAGTGGTATACCTCGTCAGGTGCCAAGTGATATTTTCCGATTCTTGCTGTGAGATAGCCTGCATCCTCCAGCAGAACGGGTAGTGACCTCACATCCTCATAAGTGCTAAAGTGATGATAATCGTGCACATGACCATAGGAACCAGTGGCATGACCATACTTACCTGTGAGGATCACCGATCGGCTGGCGGCACAACTTGCGCTGGTACAGTATGCATTGGTAAATCGCACTCCATTGGCTGCCAGTTTGTCCAGGTTTGGTGTGTGAATGACCTCGTTTCCATAACACCCCAGTGCGTCCGTACCATGATCATCAGACACAAAGAGAATGATATTGGGACGGTCCTCCCCCTTCATGGATGCCTCCCGAGATACCTCCGACTGGGTACAGCTCAGGATCATCACCATCATCGCAGCTTTCCACAAGATCAGAATGTTCATAACCGAGGGTTTAGGGACTGTTGAGTGAAAAAGTTCGCAGTTTTCGGCACTGTTACACCGGATTTAAAAAAAGGAGAAAAGATGAACCTACATAGGGCTGCTCGTTTTTTTTTCTAGAAATTCAACAGGAAGAGAACACATAAAACATGGCAAAATCCTTTAGCACCTTATCCATACACTAAAATATACTTTTATCAG
Organism: Saprospiraceae bacterium; assembly: GCA_965223025.1. Lineage (GTDB taxonomy): Bacteria > Bacteroidota > Bacteroidia > Chitinophagales > Saprospiraceae > JABDMH01. The sequence goes on along the minus strand of CBDCVP010000023.1, from coordinate 338,695 downwards.
AGTTTTGGGGAAAACCATCGATTGGTTTGGCTTAGTCAGTTATTGATTCTTGCCTTTCCCAGTTGCAACTTTTATTGCAGCAATGCCATACCAGTCTTGAAGGAAGGCTTCTCAAATTTTTATTTTAACCTTAGTCTGATAAAACTCGATGCAAACCTGGCCTTATAGACCACATCCTTATCCTTGGTGGTGGCTATGGCAAGCAACCTCTCCGCCCTATCTTTATTTCCCAAAAATTCATGGGCCCTTGACTTGATGAAGGCATTGACGGCCATGTCCTTGGTATCCAAGTCATCCAATTGGGTGAGTACTGCACGGACGAGATCTTTGCCGGCATCAGCCCTACCCAATGCTTTCATGGCCTTGGCTCGATAGATCGCATCTTCAGAAATGTGATTGTACGCTTGGTCCACAGCCTTTGTAAAAAACACTTTGGCCTTCTCCTGCTGACCCAACTGCGCGAACGCTTTTCCTAGGAGGTAGTTCACCCGGACTGTCACAGGTTTGTCAACCCTCACTTCATTCAGATAGGCCGGATATTCTGTTGCAGCCTTAAGGTGACGGATCGACCTTTCGGGATCACCACCTATGAGTAATTTTTCACCCAATCCAATCTGTGCTTGAGCATATCTACTATGCCTGATAGGCTGACCAGCTCCGCGCTCCACAGCATTGAAATAAGTGCCCTCCAAAACCCTCAACACATCCTCGTATCTGCCTTTTCTTAAGTATAAGTCGGCACAGGATAAGGCAAAATCACCCTTCCTTTTAATGATTGCCCAGTTTCGATCATAGAGCTGCTCTAGCTCATCAAAGTCGCCACGCAAATTATACATTTGTTCTAACTCGTTGTAGATCCTCAAGTTGTTTCCTGACTTTACCAACGCCTCCTCCAAGAGATCAATAGTCTGCTCAGTTTGACCGGTCTGGACAAATAAGCCAACTCCAAGATTTCGAGCTACGCGAAAATTTGAGTCATCCAATCGATAAGATTTTTTCCAGGCCTCAATGGCTTCATCGTGTCTTCTCAGATAGTACATGAGATCACCGTAATACATTAGGGCTACGGGATCATCTGGAGAGAAATCCAACACACTCTGCAGTACATCGGCGGTCGTTGTTCGATAAGGGAACACATTGGTAAAGTCGCGTTTCGAAGCGCTGAGATAATAGGCCTTCGCTTGCTCTCTTCTACCAAGTTTCCACAGACAATATCCTTTGTAATACTCCAAGAATGGATAAAAATATTCGCCATCCCGATAATGCTTCTCTGCCACTTCCAGTATCTCTAGAGCTGCATCAAAATCGCGCAATGTCAAATAAAACACGGCCGCTTCTAAGTAGAGATCAGATCCGACAAAAGTGTGGTCTTTCCGGTCAAAAAGAAAATTGATCTTCTCGATGACTTCAGCATTTCCAGGATATTGATTGAGTTTTTCAGTCCATCCCAGAAAACTTAGGGGATCAATGTCGAAAGCCGCTGACACATCTACAGAAGCCTCTGACAAGTCTCCCAATTTCCTATGGAGATAAGCTTTGAGAAGGTGAATAGCAGGATGGCTCAATCTAGAAATTGGAATCTCTTCCAAATATCGAAGTGACTGGTGAAAATCCCCTTTATGAATTTCAGTCTGTGCCAGATAAAATAGGGATGCCTCTAGCTGACTTTTTCTTCTGCTGGACTGCACTAGATGTACATGAGCATTTGTCAAGTCCCCAAGTTGCAAATAGGCATACCCAAGATACAAGTGTGTTTGATAGTGGGATTCAAAATGGTCATTGGCCAATGATTTCTTCAGGTGGGTTATGGCTTGTCGATACTGTCCCCGCTTAATACGAATAATTCCTAATTGTCGATGAGTCCTCGACTCAAGGGGATCACGTTGCAGAATCACTGCAAATATCTCCTCAGCATCAGTGCCATAGGGATCATGAAAATTGCTGATTCCTTTAGCATACAGCTGGTCGATGCTGAGTGAATCATGTACTTTATCGGGAAGCCGATCATTCTCAGGTCTTATCTCCTCAAGTTTATTGGCATACCAGATCAATCTCTCACCTGCTGCACTGACAATCCGTACACCGACTGTATCTGACCGTGAAGACGACAGATCGATTTTATGTGCCGAAATTTCCCCGGTGACCAGATCTACTTGAAACGAATGCACCATTTCTCCATTCTTTAGGATTTCGATGGTACTGTTGGGGTAGGACGACGTCGGTTGTATATGAAGATCCATCACGTGGTCACCGACACGCCTGAAATTAATCGCAACTTCCTTTGTGGCCTTGACAAATCCTCCAGTATTCATGATGGGATACCAGAATACGGAGAACTCCTTGACTTCCATTGGATCCAAGGCCGCATAGCCATAACCCAGATTTGCAAAGTAAGCCTGCTGCTGCAATTCCACATAACCACCATCCGCATCACTGAGAAAATGATCCCATTGCTTACCAAAATCATGCGAACCCCAAGTAAAATATTTCTTGCCCGGGGCAGTCCTGTGATCTGATACGACGACGGTGCCCGCATCAATACCATCGTCATGTGAGTAGACTCCCCAATAATCTAGATACAGTCCGGTGCCATCGGCAAAGGCTGAAGCTTGAGTTTTTATGTTTTTCAACCAGTTCCAATTCGATCCATCTGTGCCATAAAATGGCCATTTTCTTTCTGGCCGAAAACCATGGCCTGATGCCCACGTCTCTTGTGGGAAGATCAGTTCCATTTCTTCAGTGGTATGCATGGCAGCATTGTTTGACGAGAGAAAGGGAACGGGAAAGGGAGAAGTACTGAAAAATCGACCCTTTGTCTCAAAATACAATTTGCCGGGATGAAGGGTGATCTCGAATTCCCATTTCATCATTCTTACGGTCTCCACCTCTGCGATTACAATGGTTTTACTGCCATCTTCACCGTCGATGATATCATAGCTTATCTTTTCAAACTGCGTATAGCCATGCCCTCGTGGATGATTGTGCTCCAACCCACCTGAGATCCATGCAGACCGCACCGAGATCTCCGCGGGTTTGATGACATTATTATAGTAGAGAAAATCCCAATCATTTCGTTTGTCCACCGCTCCCTGGACACGACCCCTCAAAGCCGGGATAATGTCTACATAAATAAACTCGTTCTCCAGTCGTACGACTTCGTATTCCTTGTTTGTTTTCCCAGGCCGGTAGTCGTTAATGAAGGTATATGGATATACGGACCGCGTGCCCCTAAAGAATTTTAGACCTGGCACATTGAAGTCCTTAAAATAAGGCATTGATTGATCCGGCCCCATATGATAAGTGGGAAAATTCTTCATAAAAGTCTTTACCTGCACCTCTGTCGACTGGGCAGCTACGTGGTGCATATGCGCTAGAAATAGGACGATCATAACTCCGATCTGAATGCCACCCAGAGTGGACAATGATCGCGTAATTTTCCACATTCGACCTTTCGGCTGTTTCTTCCTTTTCATATAGCACTGTATTTATCCAGGATTACTCACGGAAGATAATGAGTTTGCAAGTCAGTGATGTATCGATCGGTACAGGAGATGTCTTCCTCCGTGTATAGCCCACGATGCATACTTTCCCTTTGGATTTCCCTATTCTAATCAGCCACCCAACCCGACCGGGACAGATTTCTACAGTACTGGCACCTGCTTAAAGCGCTTCAAAAGGAACCAACATACCAGGAGGGCATAAATATAAGCGATGCAGAATGTACGCAACGTCGGTCCTCCCTCCATCATAAGACTAAGTACCTGGTACATCCAATGCGTTGGAAAAATACTGAAGTAGACTTCATAGCGTGGCACAAGGTAAGCCACTAAGGGTATAGCTACCAATAGATTTGCCAATTTGTACCATGTCATACCTTCCATTTTGTTCTTAGAGAGTACCGTGACCAGCAAGGCAAGTATGGGTGTCACCAAGCCACACAAAACAGATAGGGCGACCATCGAAAGAAAGGAAAATGCATAGAATGGCTGCCACAAGAGAAGTAGCAAGGTCAGTATGGTAGAAATGACAAATGGGAATAGTAGTCTCGCGACAACAAAATACACTTTGGAAAACGGCAAGATGCTGTAAACTCGTGCCATATTAATATCCTTTTCGTGAATAAAAACCATGCTATAAATAAAACCAAACATGGTGCTTGTCTGCACAGTTGCTCCCATGAGTATGATGGGCATATAGTCTGATATGGCCTGGTAATTATCCATTGCATAGGGTAAAAAAATCAACACGATCGCGAATATCAGGGCCGGCATGATCAGGAATACTCTCAAAGAAGGATCCCTAAAAACCATTTTAAAATCTACGATTGCCAACTTTCCCAACCTATACACCTGCTCTAATTATGCGATCCATAAAAATCTTCTGCACACCAAAATATAACAACGGTATCCAAACCAACATCGACAGATAATCTGTGAAACTTGATCCCTCACCATCGGTTGAAGCTAGTCCCTGCACGATCAGGTTGAGGGGGGCCTGAATGGGTGTGAATCTGATGAGCAGTGCATCGGTGAGTCCAAAATAATTCAACAGAGGCAAACTGAGCAACAGGATGACTGGGATGGATCTCAGGAGAAAATGTAGAAATTCTGTAGTAAAACTCACTACAAATATGCCAGCAATACTGAAGATCATACAAGTGCTTGAAATGCCTACAACAAACGAAAACCAATTTAACTGCACACCTTTGAGGGCCACCGTCATACCTACTGCGCACAGAGATCCAATCACAGTGAGTATCAGTATTCGAGAAATGAGATAACTGTGCCGGTGCATAGGTGTGACAAATAGAGCCTTGAGCAAGTCATCATTCTTTTCTAGGATGACGCTAAGCCCCACAAAAAACAATCCGATGAGTGCTGGATCATTATAGATCAATAATAGGAGGATCTGATCAGCGTTCGGAAGATGTTTTAGCCATTGAAATATAGCTGCATACATGATCGTCAGAATGATGGAAATGGTCATTAAGTTATTGCGCGACAACAAGATAAACTGCCATCGTATTTGAGAAACAAACACCCTCATGTAGCCAATGATTTTCCCGTAACCTGAATAAACACCTCCTCCAAAGTGGCCTCTTGGCTATGGATTCTTAAGATTTCTTCATCCTCAATATATGTCAGAAACTCCCGATTTCTACCCAATGAAATGGTAGGAAAGCAAGCGGAAGAACCATTCCTAAGCTCCACTTTCACCGAATTACTTCCATGTTTCATCTTTAATATTGCCGGCTGCTCGATGACAACGATCGCCCCATCGACGATAAAAGCCACTCGATCACAAAGCTCATCTGCGATGGCCATATCATGCGTAGTGATGAATATCGTTTTGCCTTCCTTTTTTAGGGCTTGTATGTGCATTTTGATGATGTGAGCATTGGTAGGATCCATACCCGTGGTAGGCTCATCAAAAAAGAGTATATCTGGATTATGTTGGATAGCCCGTACAAAATTTAATCGCATTTTCATACCCTTAGAAAAGGAGTCCACCCTTGAGTGAAGGAATTTAGACAGTCCCACGATGTCTAAGGTCTCCTCAACAGGTGAAAGATTCGCTTCCCGGTAAAATGCACCAAATAGCTCTAAATTTTCCTTTGCAGTCAGCTTACCATAGTGGTTGGGCAACTCGAATCCGACACCGATCCGCTCGAAATAGTCAGGACCCCAAAGCTTCAAATCCTTGCCCTGTATTCGGATCGAGCCTGCATAATCGTGAATGACCTTGTACAATACTTTTTGACAAGTGCTTTTACCTGCGCCCGATGGACCCAAAAATCCAAAGATCTCGCCGTCGGCTATATCAAAGCTTACATTATCTAAGGCATCTTCAGTCGCCCCAGGATAACAGTAGGTCAGGCCATCTACTTCAATCATACTCAGACAAACGCATATTCCTCTGCAATATAGTGCGGCCAGAGACTTCTCGATGAAAGCAGCACCAAATAGTTTTCTTGAACGCCAAGGTGGATCGCCCAATCAAATCATTTGCATTAAAGCCAATGAATCAAGATTTGCTGCACTAGCTATGCTCGGATAGGTGCTCACCGCTGGATTGGTTGGCATCGAGAGATTCGAGCCGCAGAAAATGAATGCAACCATAGCATGACATCGGTGAAAAATGCCGCCCAGGAGGAAGAGGATTTACAAGGCCATGTCGAATGAAAAAATCGTCCGCTACCACCGTGTCTAGCCAGTATGCTCCACTCCGTAATCTATGATTACGCTACCGGTTTTCTGCCCTTTTGCCACATAATGATAGGCATCTTGGATATCTTCCATCTGATAGCTTCGGTCTATGACAGCTCGATGTGCACCAGCTTCGAGCAAGGTATTGAGAAACAGGATACTTCTCTTGCAATCTGAGGGAATGGGGAAAATCAACCTTTTACCCCCACGAATCTTGGTGATTAGTGGCAAATACAAATTTTCAGCACCGGGACCAAGCTCAGAGGAAATGTATGTGGCATTGGGCAACATCAGCTTTTTGCACTGGCCAAAATTGCTTTTACCCACAGCATCAAAGATGAAATGATATTTCTCTTCATCAACCCTTGTGAAATCTTCAGTTTCGTAATTAAATACTTTGTCCGCCCCAAGAGATCTGAGCAGCTCAAGATTTTTTGTATTGCCCACGGCCGTCACATAAGCTCCTAGATGTTTTAACATCTGTAAAGATGCTGAACCAATCGCACCGGTAGCACCGTTGACCAGCACCTTGTCTCCCTTTTTTATCTTGACTTTGTGGAGGAAATTATATGCATAATGTCCTCCCTCGGCACAAGCTGCCGCTTCTTGATAAGTTACTCCTTGAGGGATCAAGGCGATGGCCTCACCCTCTCTTATCTTCATAAATTCTGCCTGAGATGACAATCCCTCATCATTTAGTCCCCAGATCCGATCTCCGACCTTAAACGACTGAACTTCTGATCCGACCTGCACCACCTTGCCTGCAAAATCCGTCCCCGGAACCTGGGAGTTTGGCCTGATCAATCCCGTAAAAACCCTGATTAGAAGAGGCCAACCTGCCAAAATACCACAGTCAGTACGATTGACAGTAGTTGCATGGATACGAACCAGCAATTCTCGGTCTCCTGGCACCGGCTTGGCAATCTCCCTAACGCTGAGTACCTCAGGAGTGCCATACTTATTTCTTGTGATTGCACGCATGGGCCTATGTTCGATTAATGGCTAGGTGCGGTGCCAGAAGAAAAAACGAGTACATTGTTTGGATCACCATGGCAAATATCCGTATCATTTCGGCTCGAGCGACTGGACGTAATCATAGCTCTCATCCAGAAGTCTAGCGACACCATCAAGATCCTTAAGTGCTTCATCAGGGATCAGAATATATCCCTTCATGGTAGCCCCATATGATTTGTAATACGTCGTGTTGAGCTCGTGCATATACTTTTTCTGCACTTCACTAGAAAATCTAATGCCAATTTCTCCCGCCTTATTAAATAGTGAAAACATATATCCATTTGCCGAAGTATAGGGCATCGTTTTGCCTTTTCGTTCAAAACGCGAACACTTTGCCACCAGGTCATCGTAGACTTTTAGCTTCTCTTTCCACATATTCGATTAGATTTTTACAGAACACTTTTGCATTATTTCGTAGCATTCACCTTCACCATAGTACACAAACAAGATAGCTATTCCTCCTATATTTGCCATTTGAACCGACTCCAATCCTCTAGAGAGATAAATTCAAAAAACTAAGATCTCACACATCATCACTTGCGATCACCTTGGAGTGCATGGATCACTATTTCCCCCTTGGCATTCTCCGACCATCGATCGTAGGTTGAGCTGGCACCATAAGGTTACCGGCCTCAATGCTATTTTTGCCAATCTCAATCATTTGATCAAGCGTCATTTTTGCATCTCCAAAAATCGCCAACTCATACTCAACTCCAAACTGGTAGCCTTTTTCTAAAGAACTGGACTCCCGTAATACGTCATCAAAAGTTACATTAGAGTGCAGATCAACATAGTTGCCACATATCACGTAGTGCGTTGGCAATTTAGGATGGTAGTCCTTGGTCAACATCAGCATGTTACCGCGATCCGAGCTGTACAGTCCTTGAAAAGTGGGTCCGATGCTGCGTTTGTCCTGCTCTCCACGATAGATCTGATCTACCGTCGCAAAAGTTCTCCACTTGTAATCCTTGTCCATAAATAGAACATGATCGTACCACCAGTCTTTAGGCTCCACACCTCTAAAGGGAAAGACATCAAAGAACTGCACGCTCTTGTACGGCCAATGCTCCAGCACAGTAAAAGTGGCATTGACGTTGATTTGCATGACTGGAGCATCTGCACGAGCGCTGACTTCAAATACTGATTGTGCTCCATCATTCGCATTATTGCTTCGGTATCTAAAGACGATTTCTTCCGGACCATTCTTAATGATTTCAAAGCCGCGAAGTTGATCCAGCATCTGCTCAGGCGTATATCCCATATAAGCAAACCAATGAAGGAGATTTTCCGTGAGCGCCCATTCAGGATTTGCATGAGCGCGCATGTGACGGGCATGGCCATCTACTAGCGAAAACTGCAATCCTGACCAGCGAGGTCCCGTTTTGGTAGAGTAGATCATAAAGTTACGTCGGTGATCACGCGATTGATAGACGAGTTGAATCCCTTCCTCTTCTTTGATACTCAACACCTGAGGCTTGTCGAGGAGTCTCACTGCGACCATCGCTGCATTGGCAGGCCCTTCAGGCTGGTCTCTGATCGGAGCAAGTGGATCGTCGGCAATTCCGCCATCTGTGCTGAGTTGAGGTACCATCGATTGGCCCTCAAGGCCCACAGTCACCGCACCGTTTCCGGTGAGCCCAATGACCTTGATGCGGATGGTTCTTTCCTGTACATCGGCAGGCAATATAATGGAGGTCTCCACGATACCGGTTTTGCGGATTTCGTAGCAACCCTCCTGATCATTATAACCCTTGTCCCCACCATGAACAACCCCACCTTTGACATCCAAATTGACCAGCTCAGATTCGGCCTCCACGAAGGCTTTCGCTGTCTCCAAATCCTCTACCACAGCGAGACGAAAAAGCGCATTGAAGGAGGCGGTAGGATTCATTTTATCTTCTTCGATGGGCCAGGTCAACTGCACCCCATCTTCACTTGGCAAAATCTGGTCCAGAAAGGCACCACGACCAGGAGGCCACGGAGCTCTCTCTCCCTCACCCTGGATATAATCAGGCAGTGTTCGTTGGGTATATGCCTGTCGAAAATAGTCAGGCCAGCGAAAATAACTAGGAGCACCTTTTAGGCCAAAGGAGCTCCGATATACATATGTATTGTGCTCCATCGTCCCAGACATCCAGTAGATGGATAGACCAGGCAAGCGACCGCCGGCATCCGGCATGGCAAGCATCAGATGTCCGTGGGGCTCACTCATATCCTGAGCCTTAAAATCACCCTTGCTAAGTTTCTTGGAAACTTCAAGATCTAGGCTCGCCCTAGTCACGGCCTCATGCGAGGCGACATTCTCAAACATTGTGGCAGCAGTGATGTACATTTGACCATCGGGGTAAAGCCAGGATTCAGTCATTCCATGACCATGGAAAACGTGGTCAGAATCATACAGGTTGAATAACACTCTGAGTCCTATCCGTTCGCCACCTTCTTCCAGGAAGAGTATTCGAGGATCCTTGTCAAAAGATTGTCGGACGGTGGTTGGTTGTGTGGAGCGGTTGGTTTTCAACTCAAAAACCATATCCATTCTGGCCAGAGTATGCCACACTGGCCAACGACCGCTTACCACGCTCATGGTTCCACCAGAATCTGCATCAAAAAAGACATGTGACTGACCAACACGACCTTCAAATCCGCCATTTCGTGGAATGAAGAATCCCCCCGAATTCTCCATCGACACTAGCTCAGGTGTGAAGTCATTCACTTGAGAAACACCATGCTCCCACCAACCGATCAATAACATGATCCATAGCAATGGAATGACTTGCTGATCTAATCTTCGTGGCAGATGACCACCTATTGGTTTTCTATCCATGATATTGAAATTCATCCGATTTTGGCTAGCTAAATTACATATTGGTATGTCAAATTGCTGTATCTTTTGGTGACAAGCAGAATATCAGGGATGAAAAGGAACGTGTATGATACTGCAGCAGTAATATTACAGCATGAACTCCCATTCTCAATTTCCTAAGCTTTAATAAATCTTGAATGACTCAGAAATTTCCCAGTTGGCTGCTATCCATTTCCATGCTCATGATTCTGTCGATTGAGAAAATCCCTTGCCAAAGTAGCAGCATGAGTGGACTGGCGATACGCAAATCACCGGTGAGCTATCATCTGTCATTTGACGATGATGAATTTTTCAAAGAAGATATTATTGAGCAGTCAGGTAAGAAATCTCTACTGAAGCGAAAAATAGTCTTTCCAACCGCCAGATTCGGAAAGGGTATTAGTATGACCGAAATTCCCTCTAAACCCGACGCCAATAATATGACGGGAATCGATTTAGATATGGTGACGGCGGTGATCTTCAATACGCAACCGGGAAATCAAATGGGGTTTAATCAACCATTCATTTGGGGTAGTGGAAGGATTAATGCCAGGTTGGGTAGTTTGGCTTTTTGGGCTCGAGGAGAGCTGGCCTATCCAGGTCCTCTATTTGAACAAACCAGCGTAGGATTTGGCAGAAAGGAACGGGACCTTCTAGGAATACTCATTGATGATGATAATGTCTTGTCGGCGTATATTCGCGATGCACGATATATACGACATACCATCAAAAGCAATACCGTTTGGAATCCCTCAGGTTGGAATCATTTGGTATTAAATTGGGATTGGGCAAATGGCTTAGAACTTTTGATCAATGGAGAAATCATTGCATCATCCTGGGGCAAGGATGCCTGGTTTGAAACAACACTTCCCGGTCTCTTTCACCTACCAGCAGCAGGTCTAATCTATGATGAGCTATATCTTTTTGACCGACCACTTTCTCTAAGCGAAATAAAATCCTTGATGGACACAAACACCCCTCCTGCTGAGGAATCTCAGGTCTACGTAAGAGAAAAGATAAATGAGAGAAAAGTGGCTGAGGTCAGCGGAGCACATTTCTTGGAGCATTTGCCTGTGATCCAGCCCAATAAACTCTTACGATTTTCAGAGGTGTGGCCTGAAAGTGTCTCTGATGGGCGTATTCCTGGATGGTATGTGATGGATGGTCGCAATGAAATCGCATGGCCCCATCCCTATTCAATGTTTACCATCATTCCCGGAGATGCGGATTTTCATGCCGAAAAGGTGGACATCAAAACTATGCCTGGATCCAAAGTAAATTATGCGTTTTTATCTGGCAACCTCAGCAATGTGAGCCTACTTGCATCCACTCCACGTCATCTAGCAATGCATGAATTAATCGCGATCCCCGACGGCAAACAATTCTCCTATGCCTCCACTTTCACTGCACAAGAAGGTGCTACTTTTCGCATTCCCTTTACTGAAAGCCATGGTACCCCTAAAGGATTCTCAGGTGACGTCAACCTACCTTTATCTGGAGAAAAACGTCTGCAAAATATTGGCCTATATCATGTAGATGGGCAAGATATTCCTATGGGGGACGAAAAAGGCAAAAAACTAATCCTCGGCAATCTGGCCGCTGATCTAGACCGACGCACACAATTTGCCATTCATGCGCTCTCCGCTCGGGACGAACGAAAATTTTACATAGCTACTGATAGGGAGACAAATGAACCACCTACAAAGGTGAACGTGGGTTACTTTTCTAGGTTAAATATCCTCAGTGATCCCTATGGCCAAGACAGGGGCATTAATTCAATATCGCTGGTTATGCCAATTAAAACCAAGAGGAGGAAGGAGGCACTCTTTGTTCGCCTGAGAGATCCAGCGGTGCCCTCAAGGTTGTGGAATCATCTCGTGGTGGCATTGGAAGGTTTTGACGCAGAGTTTGAGATAATGAGGCTGGAGATCGATTTTCAGGATATTGTAGTGGCCTCAGGAGATCGATTGTGGATCGACATCGGCGTCGCAGGCAATGCTGAGGTTCTAATGGGCGATCAACAAAAACAAGCACTTATCCATATTGAGGAAATACAGACCTACCTGGCGATGGACGACTACACGGACAAGGAAATCATTTCAGCCAAAGCCCAATATGCTAAAATGTACGAGTTCATGCCCTGGCAATTTACTGGGAAAACAGTAGACTTAAACAGTCCCTATTGTTATGGAGGTCCTTTTGATATGGTCTTACCTGCGCAAGCTATCAATCGGGTAAATCCCAATCACTTTGTGGCTAATTACCTGCTGAGGATGTGTGGACCTGACTTTCGCAATGGCAAACCAGTTGACCCCTTTACGATGCCCTTAATCTCACTTCCCAATCCCACAGAAGCTCCAGAGTGGGCCCTCTACATGTATGATTTCAATGCTAAACGACACCGTATTGCAGATTGGTGGGCAGAGAGGCAAAACGACGATGGACAACTAGGTGGAGGGTGGAACGACGATGTCCTCTTTCTGAGTAGCCATCAGCCAGATTTGCCTTTGGACGGAAATGAGCATGCCAGGTATTTAATTGATGCCACTCACAAGGGATTGGAAAAGACCAACTACTTTAAAGACGGTTATTGCAATATTTTGCCCATGGACAGGATGCATATTGGCGATTTCATCAGTGAAAGGTACAATACTCTAGTCAATAATTTGGGTCAGGCTTATGCCTTTGAAAGAGAATTAGAGTCAGCCTGGAGACTAGATGATGGTAGAAAAACTCCCATCAATTATTTTGCGGACGGGTTTAAATCTTCGGTGAACGTTATTGAATGGTATTGGGGAAGAGACGTCCCACAAACACCATACGTTTCCAAGGGGCTAGATGAACTTACAGAAGAATTCAGACGATATACGTCTGTATTAGACGACTACTCCATATATCGATTTACCGATTCAGACGTGCATAGAGATGATTTTTCTCCTTACGGAGCTAACAATATGTACACTTATATGCTTGGTGGGCCAAGAGGCACAAGATTGGATGCCCATCTGAAGCTGGCAGTCATTTGGCCATCGGGAGGTGGTCCAGATTTAGCCCGGGTAATATTGTACGCTGATGATCAGAGCTTGGAGGTTGTGGCTTATTCCTTTGACAGCAATATGAGAGAGTTAATGATGCGATTATGCCGAATCGAGCATGGAAGCTATCGTATTCGCATACATGAAGATCCAGGTGGAATGGGCAATGAAGGAAAGATACTCTGGGAAGAAGAAAAGGATCTAAACCGATTTGATGTGATTAGACTACCGATTCCTCCGCAAGTACCCGTCCTCATTAAATTGGAACAGATAAACTCAAAAAATCAATCATTAACCCGCCCCGATTTAGTCATTGATCCCTGGGATGCTATGTATGATCATAATGCGATCGGTTGCACAGTCCATAATCTAGGTAACGGAGCAGCTGAAAATGTAGTGGTCCGACTCTACAATGGTGAAGAGGTCTTAGACGAAATAAACATTGAGCGCCTTTTGGCACCAGTAGACTTTGTTGCCAAGCGAAAAAGGCTGACTTTTCACAATGTAACCTTCTCAGGAAACCTTAGCATCTGTATTGATCCCGATGATGAGATTCAGGAAATCCTAGAAGACAACAATCAAATTTTGGTGTATGAGAAAGGTGTGCATCAGATAGGATTAGCTCCAAAATCCAAGACGAGAAACTAATTTCAAAAAACCATGATGTGGAAGCCTTTGTATCTGATAAGTGTTTCATCCTTATGTTACCTTCTTTCATCCGTCCATGATCAAAGGACGTCTGCTCATAGTAAGATTGCGCTGACAGTAGATTCTACCGATGCCGTCATTTTAGAACCATGGACTTACCGGGAGGATTTTGAGGATAGAGATCTTGGAGCCTGGGCATCATATCCCCTCTGGCAAGACATCGCGTACAATCAAAATTTCAGAGTGAATGAAATGGTGCCCGGAGATTCGAATATTTCTATTGTTCAGAAAGTAACACCATACACTGCGGTCGATAATTATGTGGGAGCACAAAAATTACTCGATATGTACATGGTGCCCGGGGCAACCCTTGGTTTTAAATACTACTTCAAAGCACATCAGGATTGTGCATGGTTTAAGGTGAGATTTGCAGCAGGTCCATATGGAAAATTGGATTTAACCATTCGAGATATTGATATAAATGGATGGCAACATGTGACTTTTAGCTGGGATGATTTGTTGATTGAAAATCCAGTCATCGCAACTCAGAAAAAAATCAAAATATATGCGGTTGCTTTTCTAGCGAAATTTAGCAAGGCGGATCCCGATATGCCGATCTACTTTGGATTGGATGACCTAATTCTTGAAGGTGCTCGACCAGCACAATTCAGATTCTCCGAGCCTCCCATGACCAAACTACCTGAATTCAAGCCATTTATTCCCCTGAACCACTACTATACAGGTGATGAGTTTAGATTAAGCGGCCGATGGTCACCAGAAGTTAAGAAGGTGACACTGGACATTGCGACTTTCTCAGATGGAAAGAGAATACTCCGGGACAGCCTCTTCAAAGAAGACCACGAGTGGATACTAAAGCCCTTTCATATTTTTTTCGACAAGGGACTATATATGGGCACTCTGAAAGCGTATGACGACATCAATAAGATCTCAGAAACAAACTTCACCATACATGTTGCCCCTAAAGCCATCGCAGGCCTGCATCCTCGCTTGCTCTTCGATCCAATGGAGAAAAAAAAGATAGAGGAGCGGTTAAAACAGGATCGCTTTCGCAAATTGTACGAGAGCATGCCTGTCAGCGCCTCTAAATTACGGAGTAACATTCCCGTAGAAAGCCTCCAGTATGACCTTGATCAATTTCCCGAAGAAGAATGGCTTCCATCCTGGGATGCGTGGGGGGCTAGAATCTATCACACCGGTACTGCGTTGCGCAGCAATGCCAGGGCCTATGCTTTTCACGGAGACCGCGAAGCAGGAGAGTATGTGAAACAAGTACTCCTGGAGTTGGCCTCTTGGCCAGATTGGACGCACCCATGGCAGACGAAACGGGGACGTTTTAGTGAGCATCGCACTGGTAGCTGGTCGCACCGAATTGCGGAAGCATATGACTTAGTCTATCCGCTCTTCAACAAGGATGAGGGTACTGCCATCCGTCAGGCAATAATGAAGAATATTGTGCACGGGGTGCATCGTACCTACATTTATAATGATAACATCACAGCAGCTACTTCTAATTGGTTGGCTATGACCGTCGGAGGATCAGTTATGTGCCTTAGTGCCATCTTTGAGGATGGGGAAGAGACGCAAAATATTGAACCCTATTTTACCGGTGCTATTCTCAAACTGGATCGATTTCTTCACAAAGTGACTGATTCAGGTGATGGTGGATGGGGTGAGGGATTTGGCTACAACAATTACAGTTTATCAAATCTATCGTATAGCTTACCATCGCTCGAACATGTATTCAATATTGATTTGTCTAAACCTCTTAAGGGCACTTACAAAGAGTATCTGTGGGCCGGCTTGATCAAGAAAAAAAGATGGTTTGAATACGGCGATTCTCATGGCCAGTTGACCTCGGCAAGAAATTGGGCATTTCTGCTTAGTAAATATCAAGAACCCCAGTTGAGTTGGTTTTACCATTTCCTAAAAGACCAAAATACAGATCAACCAGCCACTGGTAAATCCTCACTTGCGCCGCACACCAACCATGACTATCAGCATGAATCCTACGAAGATGTTGTTTTTAACACCCACGATATCCCGCAGAAAAATCCATTTGGAGAGCCACCAGTGAAATTATTTCGAGACCTAGGAACCATAGTATTTAAAAGCGGTTGGGATCCCGATGATTTTGTATTCGTCATGAGGAGTGGACCTGCATACAATCATCAGCATATGGATCAGGGCAGTATATGGCTTGCCGATCGCGAAAAATTGTTCATAGAGGAGAGACCGCTAGGTAATTCGCATTATTATGATGATCCAATCTATGAATCTTGGTTGACTCAACCAGTGGGTCACTCTACCATCCTGGTAGATGGCAATCATCAGAGTCAACGTGTTGGGGATCACTTATCCTTTGCTCCTGGCTTTGACGACCACGCAAGAGTAACCCATTTTCTTGATGGCAAGCATGCGGCTTTCGCTGTAGGAGATATCGGCAAATTATATTGGGGAAAGGTAAGTGAATTGAGTCGAAATGTCCTCTACATAAAACCACGAATCATTCTAATGTTAGATGTCTCCGTACCGGCTGAAGAGGATGTGAAGATCACCTTACTGCATCAAACTGCCCGTCTGAAGGATATTCGAGCTGGTCTTAAAAAGTCCCTGATAGTTAAGGAAGATCAGGCTTTGTCTGTCTTCCACATGCTGCCCGAAGACATGGTGGCAAAAGCGGTCGAAACACCTCATTACTTGCGAACATTGCAAAATGGCAAACCACTTGAGAGAGAAGGTATGCTGACGTTGAGCAGTGTCACACGGGGAAAGCCATTGATCATGGCCAATGTATTAACCACATCAAAGGATCCAAATGCAATTCAGATAAATAGTGTGCGTGGAGTTGGTTGTATTTCGGGAGAGATACAAGGCAAGAAATTTGCTTTCTCTACTCAACTTGACCACATCTATGATATCGAAGATTTCACCACAGATGCCCTAGCCATCACATGGGACCGCGACACGGTCTTTGTGGCGAAGGCAAGATTATATCAAGATCCGCATCTAAAAATATCATCTGACCAGCCACTTACTTTTGAATGGTCTTTCGATGGCGTTCTCAAATATTATGTGGAACGGGATGCTAACCTCACTATCGGATTGGATAAGAAACCAGGTGCAGTACTTCTGAATGGTGCACCTACCATCCTCTCCTATGACCGTAAGGCAAAAGCCTTGATCCAACCCATCAGCGCAGGGCAGGGAATCCTGACTATTAGGTAGCTTGAACGGTACTTTTTGTGTCAACGCTCCATCATCGACTCATCTCATATCCCTTGGTGGTCGTGTAGTATTTGGCGATCATATTCGGCACTTCCCAATCGGGCATCTTCCCGTCCTCTAGATAATTAAGATACTTTGTGGCCACTTGAGTAAAATGTGCTTCGTGACCTACTTTCAATCTGTCGGGAATCCGGATGATCATGTCCTGACCATCTTGTACAACTTCGAGTCCGGCATAAGTTGACTGGAGATCACCGATTGCTTGAGTGAGTGCCGATAAAAAATCTTCATCAGAGTCTGCTCCACTTTTTTCGACATATAGGGTCGACTTGAAGTCTTCATTCTTACCCTGCCTAATAATCAAGTTTGCTTTTGTACCTCTCATGATGGAGTAGTGCGTATCCCTGGTTCCTGCTGGAGCTTCGTAGTTCCAAATCACCGATGTTTTGGCATGGGTTCCCTTCAGGGTATAGTTGATCTCACCATTAGAATAGACTCTGAGTATCGAGTCCTTGATGATATCCTTCTCTAAGTAGTCTGGATAGTCGTCCAAACTAGTTACCCTCTTAAACATGGATGGTGTTAGTTCAGTAGCCCACCTTCTGGCTTTTACGACCTCGATATCCTTTTGATAATCAATGATCTGATCAGGATAACACTCCCATTGTATCATATCAACCAGGTGAGTCATTATGTCCACGACTCCTTCTCCCTGTTGTTTTACATCGAAAAACCATGCTGGTCTCTTCAATGGGCTGCCCGATACATATTTAAAGAAGTGATGAACCGATTCTTTGGTAATGGCAGGATTATCAACTGATCCTTTCTCCAATTCTCCAAACAGGGCAGGTATCTGAGAAAGTGCCCTTTGAATCATAATGGTAATTTCATGACGTTCAGTCATGATGTCATATAGCATCACATTGTTCTTCTTAGCCAATTCAAATGTTTCCTTTAGCAGGTCAAAATCCTCACTATTGATGACCATCGGTTTGTCGGCCAGTACATTGATTCCAGCTTTGATAGCCCGGTGAATGTATTCGGTCTTCTTGGCATTATTCCCTGCTACCACCATGATATTGCCCGGCTTATCTTGTATCATTTTTTCAAAGAAGTCCGGACCAACATAGACCTCTTCTTTCCAATTGGTAGGATTCTCAGCTCTAGTATTATAGCTCTCAATCCTATTCAAATGATCTTCAACATCAGGACCCTCAGGTGCATAGACATGAACAGTTGGATCCACATCCATCAAGACACTTTTTTGCAACAAGCCAGCATGGAAATGACCTGGATCAACTGTCATCAATTGATAGGGGGCCCTGGCATGCTCGGGCTCTGCAGATTTTTTATCTGGAGATGAACAACATAGTAGTGAACTGACCAACAGCGTGGCAAAAACAATCGTCGAAGTATCCATAGTATTTGATATCATTTGAATATCAAAGTACAAAATAATTAAATCAATGAAAGCCGTACGCCCCAACATGGCAGACCAAAGACAGCACTCCCATATAGTATGCTTTGAGAGAATGTGCCATTTCAGGCTCCCAAAGGATGACCAGTCCTTATGCCAAATGGCTCTGAAATTTCCACAGAGTCTCCAAAATCTTTTCCGTTACACTCAAAACCGGTCTAAGGTATAGATTTGATGTTGCTCCACTCATCTCTAATTTCTCTGCTTCAACTCGACGCGCATGCTTACGGTCTCTACTTGTGAGCCCACCCCGGAAAAGGCTGGCTTCATAAAATGACCTATTTTGGATGAGATTCTCACTTTTTCGAGATTAGGTGATGTCTGATTATCAGCCGATTGAAGAAAATGCAAAGATTGCTAAAAGAGTCATTTTTGATTTGGTTACCTTTCTGGAGTGGGCTCACTAGTATTACAAAGGTTCTCATGGGTCGGATTTTTTTGCTAGGCACTAGCATGTTGGCAGTTACATTTGGGGCGGCCCAACCACCTAATAACATCTGCGAGAATGCCATCGAACTAACCATTGACCTGGATGATGGCTGTTTTGGAACAGGTGAGTTCGCCATCAATGATGCTACGCCATCGTCCATTGTGAATCCTTCCTGTGACCTTGATACTCAAGATCCCAGGAAGGACATCTGGTTTAGATTTGCTGCAGGTACCAGCGATTTGCGGGTGGCATTGAATGTCCCGTTGGCCTTTAATCCTCTAAAATCCTTTACCATGACTATTTATCGGGGAAGTTGTGATCAACTGGTTGAGGTCGCGTGTCTCATCTCCAAAGAGGATCAATTCAATGTATTGCAAGTGGATAGTTTGACAAAAGGAGAAGAACTGCTCCTTAGATTGGGCACACCTGTCGATTCCATTGGTGCGTTCCAACTTTGCCTGATTTTTTATCCGGATAGCACTCAAAAGGTCGACTGCGACAACATCGTTGTATACGTTCCCAATGACACGGTCATCGGACATGGAGATGAGATTAGATTTCGGGGTGGTCACGACCCCTTTGATCTGCCTGTGCTCTATCAATGGTTTGTCGGGGATTCTCTGATCTGTACACATTGTAGAGATTTAACATTGAGACCCAAATCATCGAGCATCTACACGTTTTTAGTCTCCTACGCCAATTGTCAGGTAAAAGAGGATGTGGCTGTCACATTGCCATTGACTGACGACGAAAAGGCCATCTACATTCCGGATATCTTTACACCAAATAGCGACAACCACAACGACCGATTCAGACTGTTTGGCGGCAGCCAATTGCGTACAATACTACAATTGGATATTTATGATCGATGGGGAATGTTGCTTTATCAGAGTGGTCGGACACTTCCCTCACAGGTGGACTACGGCTGGGACGGTACCTTCAAAGGCAAACTGCTGGATAATGGTACCTTCGTTTATCTCGCAAAAGTTGAATTTGAAGATGGATCTACACGGGATTTAAAAGGTAGTTTCCTTCTCATGAAATAGGCACTTCAAATGGATTATCGAAAACTCCTAACACTTGCCAGTGGAACCTTACAAAGAAGACAAATCATGAAAGACAAGAAAATATTGTTTGTGCAACACATACAGATAATTCTTTTCGCATTGCTGCTGATTGAATCTTTAACTGCTCAAATTAATTCGTTAGCACTGCATTATGATGAGCCGGCGGCAGTTTGGACAGAGGCACTGCCCATAGGAAACAGTTTTATGGGAGGCATGGTCTTTGGCGATCCTTATAAAGCCCACATACAACTCAATGAATCCACACTCTATAGTGGTGATCCTCATAGGAAGTATCAGGGATTTGCCATCTCCGAAAACTATCCGGAGATCATGGCACTCATCGATGAAGGAAAATACCAGGAAGGTGAGCAGATGATCCGTGACCACTGGTTGGGAAGGCCACAGGATCTATATCAGCCCATGAGCGATCTATGGATATCTTTGGATCATGAGGGCGAGGTGACTGAGTATCAGCGATCACTAGACATCGCCAATGCCCTGCATCTAGTGTCTTACACAATTGGAGGGACAACATACAAAAGAGAAGTTTTTGCAAGCTACCCAGACCACTTGATCACCATGCGGTTGAGTGCAGAGGGCATAGATAAATTAAACGGCACCATCTCCCTGTCCACTTTGCATGAACCAACCATGGAACTAGGGGGAAGTGGCAATACGATCTATCTGAATGCCCAGGTACCAGGCTTTGCTTTGAGAAGAACACTTGATCAGGTAGAAGAAAATGGTGAACAGCATAAATACCCAGAAATCTACCATCGTGATGGAAGTAGGAAAGACCACGCAAAACAAATTTTATATGGTGATGAAGTGGATGGCCTCGGCATGCATTTTCAGACCCGTATCACTGCCGATCATCACGGTGGAACATTGACATACTCGGAAGGAAAACTACGTTTCGAGAACGCCGGTGCATTGGTGCTCTACATGGCCGCTGCTACTAGTTTTACGCATCACGATGTAAGCCCTGTTGATAAGGACTTGGCTGCCCAGAGGGCCATCAGTTATCTCGACGATGTCAGAAGTCTTAGCTATCAAGACCTTAGATCAAGACATATTCAGGACTATCGCACCCTTTTTGACAGGGTTTCCTTGGTAATTAACCCGGCCAATGAAAGGTCTCAAAAAACAACCGATCTGAGAATTGCTGAATATAAAAATGGCAATGATGAGGACCTGGCTGCCCTGTTTTTTCAATATGGCCGCTATTTGATGATTTCCGGTTCACGACCGGGTGGCCAACCACTAAATCTGCAAGGCATCTGGAACCATCAATTGATTCCACCATGGGCCAGTGCCTATACGACCAATATCAACTTGGAAATGAACTACTGGCCAGCCGAAGTGACC
This sequence comes from Saprospiraceae bacterium, assembly GCA_965223025.1. Lineage (GTDB taxonomy): Bacteria > Bacteroidota > Bacteroidia > Chitinophagales > Saprospiraceae > JABDMH01. The sequence goes on along the minus strand of CBDCVP010000023.1, from coordinate 317,362 downwards.
AGCCTATCAGAGTGCCATGAGCCACTTTTCAGAGCAGTGAAAGAATGGTCTGAAGACGGTACTAAGATTGCTCACACCATGTATGGCGCTGAGGGTTGGGCTTTTCATCACAACTCATCCATTTGGCGAAATGCAGGTCCAGTAGATCTCTGCCCCTGCTCGTTTTGGCCCATGGGTGCTGGTTGGTTGGTCAGCCATCTTTGGGAGCATTACCTATTTACGGGTGATAAAAAATTTCTCCGAGAAAAGGTCCTGCCCCTCCTGAAGGGTGCTGTACTTTTTTACAAAGATTGGCTAGTCCCCAATCAAGAGGGTTATCTAGTGACTCCGGTCGGGCATTCTCCCGAGCAAGGTTTCAAATATTCCGATGGGAAAAGTGCCACACAGAGTCCAGGCCCGACCATGGATATGACCCTGATCAAAGAGAGTTTTACCCGGTACCTGCAAGCACTTGACATCCTTCAGATCGAAGATGAGGCATTGAGTCAAGAAATCGAATCCAAGCATAAGAGACTCCTACCCTACCAGATAGGCAGACACGGTCAATTGCAAGAATGGCAGTTTGACTTTGAAGATCGGGATATTCATCATCGGCACATATCTCATTTATATGCTTTTCATCCTGGCAATCAAATCACACCTACTACCAATCACACATTGGCTAGGTCGGTAAAACAGGTGCTAATTCGTCGCGGTGACCAGGCTACTGGTTGGTCCATGGGTTGGAAAGTAAATATGTGGGCACGAATGTACGACGGTAATAAAGCCCTGGAAATCATGTCCAAACTGATCAACCTAGTGAAGGAAAATGATCCCAAGTACAAAGGCTCAGGTAGTTACCCAAATATGTTTGACGCTCATCCTCCCTTCCAAATCGATGGAAATTTCGGTGCTACTGCCGGTATTGCCGAGATGCTTGTGCAATCGCACGATGGCTTTGTGCATGTTCTTCCAGCGCTGCCCAACAAATGGGATAGTGGCAAAGTTATGGGCCTGAAGACCAGAGGAGGTTTTGAGGTACAGATCAAATGGAGAGACCATCAATTTGAAGATGCCAAGATCACTTCGCACCTGGGAGGTATCTTGCCCATAAGAAGTGAGGTACCGCTGACATTTTCAGGAGGCATGCTGCTCAAATCTGCTCATCCCAATATACTTTTGCAACCCATGGATGCTGGCCCAGTACTCGACCATAAGCAATCTCCATTACCCGAGATCAGTATTCCTGAGTTTTATGAATACTATATTGATACTTCGATCGGAGAAGAGATATTCCTCAAAGCTGACTAAAATCGTAGGTGCATAGTTGAAGGATGGCGAAAAAAAGAATGCGTCTGATTTCCGTACTACATGGGTCAATGGCTGATTGCTTCATCACCGGCAAATCCTTATATTTATGCATAACTCCCTCTTGGTTAAGCCTGGAATATGCCTGAGAATATCTACTTCGAGTCAACATACCTTGCCATCTCAGCAAAGCCTTTCCCTTTCATGGGATCGTGCAATGGTTAGGATAACAGATGCAAAGTAACAGAGCAGCACCCAATGAGGTGGATAGTGTCAGGACAGTCATGACTTTAAGGGTCTTTGGACCTGCGCAGCGAAATGCCAATCTATAATTCAGTTTAAGTAAAAAAAATGCCTAAAAAAATGAAAAGACGAGATTTTATAAAGGTTTCCTCCGCTACTGGTGTAGGTGGAATGATGGTGCCGGAATACTTATCTCGATCCAAGACGACTCCAACTGAAGGTGCGGGATTTGATCTACATCCATTTATCAAAGAACATCCTGAAGCAGTCTTCATCAACCGTACCCGGGTAAGAAAAATTACCAATGGTAAAGCCATTAACAAGGCTGCCCATAGGCTGGCCAGTGAGATGTTTGTCAAGACCAGCTCAGAGAAGGGCTATGCCAACACCACCAAAATAACCTGCAAACCCAACTGGACCTGTAATGGGGGACCAGAAATGGACCCAAAATCCAAATTGGGCATCACCACCGATCTGCACTTCGTGGAAGGTTTTCTAAATGGCGTCAAAGAATTGGGGCCCCAACAGTTCTACCTTCGTGAATGCGCCTGTCCACAAAATTGGGAAGCCAATGGCTGGACAGCCATGGCAGAAAGAAACGGATTCGACCTTAAAGACCTGACCTCGAAGGACTATTGGGAGCTCGGAGATGAATTGATATTCAGAGATATACCAGATGGCGTCGTTTTTAAAAAAGTGGCCTTTATGGCACCAATGACTGCTTCGGACACCTTCCTGATCAACATCGCCAAATTTAAGGCACACATGATGGGGATTACCGGGGCCATTAAGAACCTTCAAGGTATCACTGGCAGGAAGTTTCACCAGTATTGCGGTGGTGTTTTTGACATTTTTAAATCCTATGATAAGCGATACCATCAATTTTTCCACTCGGACTACCTAGACAAAATCAATGCACTGCACGCAAAACATGTAGCAGCGGGCATTCCGCGTTGGGAAGCCATCCCAATTGGCTCTTCGTTTGGAGGCGGTGTTTTTATGGAACAATGGGTACAACGCATGCTGGATTCATACAGTGTGACCCCCACTGGCATAAATATGGTAGAAGGTGTCTATAGTCTGGATGGCAATGGTTTTGGTAGTGGTCCCCATGAAGGAAAAGGCAAGGTCTACAAGAGCAATCAGGTGATTTTTGGGAAGGACGCCTTCCGGGTAGATATTATCGCCCATTGGCTTGCCGGCCATGAGCCGGGAAATTTTGGACTGTTCCATATTGGGATTGAGCGAGGTCTCTCTGACGTCCTGGATCCATCCGATATTCCAGTGTATCTATGGGAAGATGGTCAGGCGAAAAAAGTGAGCCTCGACACCTTAGAAAGAACACCTCTCCTGACCAATTATTTGACTTTCGGCGACGAAAGACAGCACGAAGACAAATTCCATATGGTCGATGAGTCTTTCGACTACAGTGCCTGGAAGGGCATGGGACAGACTGATCCGATCGATCGGCCTTCTATTCGGGCACTCGGCACCAATGCTAAGGACAAAGTAGTCATGGAGGTCGCCGTGCCAGAAGGAGGTGATGTCTATGTAGATATTCTAAACCGCAATGGTGAAGTGGTCTGGCGCATGGAAGCTCCCGATCTGGAACCAGGCAAACACGAAGTGGTCTGGGATGGATTTTCATCTCCTGGTCTATACAATGTATATGTGAAGGGGATGACTTGGGATGCCACGAGGGAAATGGTGATCTATACGGGATGAATGGACAAAAACCACTGCCGCTTACAAGAATTAAATATCCACTAGCGAACTATCCAATGATTCGCTAATAGGTACCTGAGATCTTGAAGTTAAAATCTCATTTATGAGGTGATATTTAGATGGCACTTCCTCAATCATACTTTGAAGTCGGATTCTGCTATAGGTGTCTCCATGCAATACAATAGCATGTTCTCTAGTGTCAAGTTATTTCGGTTGTCTAAATCACCATCTTCACCCCACAAGCCAAGTAATAGTGTGTTCCATCATACCTAAGACTGCCTTCCCTGTTCTCACCGCTACCTTTTTTCATCAAAACCACAAAACGATTGATCTCGCGGAATCCAAAAGAATAATTACCATTGAAGGTAAAAGCAAATCTCTTTCCCAAACCATACTCAATCGAAATACCGGCGTTCACCAATATACCAAAGGAGTGAGCAGGGGAAGTGGTAAATGTAGTACTGGTGTCGATTCCATTGCTTATCGACAAGTTGTCACCTCCTGTTATATTGTCAAAGGTGATGTCCGTCCTGTGATGGTCCCTCCTAAGATGTGTAGCATACGAGATCCCAACACGTGGAGCTATCTTATGCTCACCTTGTTCAAAATCGAAGGAATAGTAGAGATTTAGTGGAACAACAATGAATGCATTTCTCCCATCTCGACTAAATGAGGATGAGAAGGCACCCTCATCATGTATGACGACATGCCTGTTGTTAAAGCCTTGGTAATTGACACCTAATTCAAGACCATAATTACCAAAAAGCTTGCGTCCAGCATATAGACCAAAAAAAGAATCCAAACCGGAAAACCGGCGAAAAAAAGTACGAAATCTTGGACTGAGGAATTCGCTGTCTGAATAGACCTTCGCACGATTAAAACCACCATCAGCTCGAAGGTAATACCTAGACTGAGCATGGAGGCTGGAAAAAGCAAATAGAGTCAGGAGTGTTACGATGATGAGTCTCATAACTTGTTCATTACAAAACAGAACGCCTTTCCCTTTCTATTATTTTGCAATATCCATCTAATCTCCATGATGGTGATCTGACTCGAAGAAGGGAGTCTTCCAAAGACCTAATGAATTAAGGTCTATTTCATGCCTAGTGCTTGGAGGCGAGTGTCGTACTTAGTACTGCGTAACGGCCACAGACCATACTGTATGAGCCTCCCGCATAATAATTCAAGTTCCCAATAGAAAATCAACCTAGCCAACCGAACAATAGACACCAACTATCTAGGCGTTTATGGGATGTAGTGAAGCAGTGCTTAGTACGACCGCCGGAAAGTACAGCATGAGGATTTGTCAAACCCGGGAAATTGATTGGGGTCACAAAAGTTTGCTCCCCCGGAGGTGATTTAGGAGCTTTCTCCACTAAAAGAAATAAGGCCGATCCTCTTGGTATATAAAGACGAGATAGTGTCAACCGATAAGTCAAGAGACAGCCATTTAGATTCCGCGATGATGCTCTGACTTGAAGAACAGAGTACCAAATGACACTCGCATAATGCTTTTTACTTTTTCCTAGATGAAAAAGTAAACAAAAAATCACGGCTGTATTTCTTTCTTCACGCTGCGAGAGCTCTGAAATGGTTTTAGGATCTTTCTCCACTAAAGAAATAAGGCCGATCCCCTTAGTATATAAAGACGAGATAGTGTCAACCGATAAGTCAAGAGACAGCCATTTAGATTCCACGGTGATGCTCTGACTTGAAGAACAGAGTACCAAATGACACTCGCATAATGCTTTTTACTTTTTCCTAGATGAAAAAGTAAACAAAAAATCATGGCTGTATTTCTTTCTTAACGCTGCGAAAACCCCGAAATCCTAAACTCGCCTTTTAAAAAAATTTTGACAAATTTTCCTTTAGCTCATACAGTTTTTACTCACGGATTTAGTGAATCGGTCGGGTTTATAGGGTGTTTTGACTTCCGTATTTTGACAAATTTTCCTTTAGCTCATACAGTTTTTAGTTCTTCACGGATTAGGAGCTTTCTCCACTAAAAGAAATAAGGCCGATCCTCTTAGTATATAAAGACGAGATAGTGTCAACCGATAAGTCAAGAGACAGCCATTTAGATTCCACGGTGATGCTCTGACTTGAAGAACAGAGTACCAAACGACCTCTTGAATAATGCTTTTTACTTTTTCCTAGATAAAAAGGAAACAAAAAATCGCGGCTGTACTTCTTTCTTAACGCTGCGAGAGCTCCGAAGTGGTTTTAGGAGCTTTCTCCACTAAAGAAATAAGGCCAATCCTCCTAGTATATAAGTATCAGAAGGGCTATTTAATTCAAGCCGTGCATGAGATAACGGACTGATCTAGACCCTAACCAATCCCGGAGGGATTGAATATGCATAGCCCCGTACAAAGTGCGGGGTTGCAGCATGTTCTTCTCGCAACCACAAAGTGGTTGAACAAGTAAGGACTGAAAGGCCAGAGTCATTAGTAAACTTGCCCTATCATAGGTCGATCCCTCGCATAGTGGTTTTTACTTTTTCCTAGATGAAAAAGTAATCAAAAAATCACGGCTGTATTTCTTCCTTAACTAAAAGAAAGAAGACTGATCCTCCTGGCATATAGCGGGGAGACCTTTAATCCCTTCTTGATGATCATGATCTGACTCGAAAAACGGAGCCACCAAAAGACCTTCCAAAAAATTTGGATGAGACCAACAGCATTTCCTATCACTCAGATTAAAATCTCATGGCCATGAAGGACTGTAAATACAACCAGTGACCAAAGTCGTTGGGATGATTGATATTGTTGGCCAGTAGTGAGGACTGATCTTTCCTTTGCAGTACCTTTTTCCAGGTCTGGTAGACATTGACAAATGCGCAATGCGCCTGTTTGGCTGCCATTCTCGTAGCCTCTGAGTAGAGCTCCATTCGATGAGTTCCGTACTGCCACTCATCGTGCGGGGGAAATGTAGAAAAAAGTATGACTTCAGCGTGCTTTTTTTCCTTTATCATGCCCACCAGTTTAACCAGATTCTCCCGCAGCTGATCAGGAGAATTAGCATTAATATTGTGATCGTTCATTCCCCATCCCACCAATACCAGATCTGGAGATGTTTTACCAATGTATGCGTCCCATAAATCGATGCCATGGGTGGAAGTATGTCCTGGTATGGATACATCTTCCATGCTTATATTTGCCTTAGGGAAATTGTTTCTCAGATAGTCTGCATACCTAAATTGAAACATGAGCTCCATGGAGGAAGCTTCACCACCAGCCGTGATGCTGTTTCCGTATGAAACGATGGTAGCTGATGTGCCTTTATCCAACTTTTTACGAAAACCTCTTAGGTAGTCGCTTTGATCAGTGGGCTGCGCGAGTGACTCTCCATTCTTCGTTTTGTAGTCCACCCAGACAAAATATGGAAGATTAGAATAATTTGGATATTGCGTGTGATCAAAGTCTTTCTTGCGATAAAGTGGATGTTTGGAGTAATCCGGGATCTGCGAATCCATCGTCCGTGAGATTCCACCATTCGTATAGTCGACCGTGTAATCGGCTCCTTCTCTGTAAACTATGCTGTTCGGATGATCGGCCAGATAAGTACTACGTATCGTGATGCTCTTCTTTACCAAGTCATCAAAGCATAACTTCCCCGGCAAAGTGGAAGCAAGTACCAAACTTTCGCCTCGCATCTCGACAGTGGAGGTACTCCATCTCTCTGTGAGGCAGCCAGGTACGGTACACGAAATCACCAGCAGGACCAATGCTATTAATACGGTACTTCTTAAAATCGTCAATCGGTGTTCCTTGAATGTATGTGCTTCAATCTCAAGTTTACTATTAAAATGATTTACTCAGAAAATAATTCACTAGTTCATGGCAGATCCCTTAATTGACTTCTGCTTAGTACCCCCAAAGAACACGTTCAACTCCCTTTCCAGCACCATCTGGTCTCCATCAAAAGTTGCCCTGGCATTATACCCATGGGGGGTCTCACACATGTACATTTTTAATGCTAGGGTATCTCCCCCCATCCAGCCGGCTGAAATCGCGACGGATCTTTTACCTACCAGGGGAAAATCGAAGGATCCCATCTCGTAGGCTCCAAAGCCGAGGGGTAGGGTAAAGCTGCTGTCAGCATTGGTGAAGATCACACTGGCCTCATTGAGCAACTGAAACGTGATGCTTTTTAATCCCCAATCATTATCTTCCAATTCGTAGGTAGTTCCACTGATCTCTTTGGCCCTGGCTGAGGTTCGCTCACCTTGTGCGGGATCGAGATGAAGACTTGCTATTTTTTCTTCCAAAGCACGATGTGCAACGTGATCTGGGGCTAGAGGCTTATCTTTGAGAGCAGGTAACAAATAGTCCCAAGCCAAATTCATCAGGGCTTGCATGTCGCTTGAACCGGCGGTGATCGCAAGCACTGCATCTTGATCTGGCATGACTATACAAAACTGACCAAATGCCCCGTCACCGCGATACAATCCATGACGACACATCCAAAACTGATAGCCATAGCCCTGTTCCCAGTCGGAATTGGGATCGCTGCCATTAGATGTCTGGTAAGTAGTAGCCGCTCTGATCCATGATTCAGGGATAAGTTGTCTGCCCTTCCAATTCCCTTTTTGGAGGTAGAGTTGACCAAATTTCGCTATGTCCTCTGTGCGCAGGTACAGCCCCCAACCCCCGTAGTCAATCCCGTTGGGATTCTGATCCCACGTTGGTTCTTCGATAGCCAAAGGTGCAAAAAGACGTGGCATCAGGTAATCCCTCAGTCTTTCTCCAGAGACTTTTTGGATGATGGCCGAAAGCATAAATGTGGCCATACTATTGTATACAAAATGTGTACCTGGTTTGTGTGCAACCTCTGCTGCCAAAAAGCCTTCGATCCAACTCACTTCATGTTGTCGTGCACTACGTGGTTCTTGCTGATGGCCACTGTTCATTTTCAATAGATCACGAATGCGCATTGATTTCAGATGATCTGAAGGGTCTGCAGGAGTCACTTCCGGAAAAAAGCTGATCACCGGATCATCGATGGTGAGCAATCCCTCCGCCTGCGCCATTCCAATGGCGGTAGATGTAAAGCTTTTGCTCAGTGAGTACAACATATGTGGGTTTTGTGAATCATACGGATTCCACCATCCCTGAGCAGCGATTTTGCCATGGCGCATTAGTATGAAACTATGAAGGTCATTGGGCCTCTCCCTTTCAGCAGCTTCAATAAAGTCCATGATCGCCTGGGATGACATTCCCAATGATTCTGGAGTGCTTTTCATGACGGCAGATGGTGTCCTTTGGGAAGTACAGCTGACCATGGGAATCATAGTTAAGAGTACCAGGATACTGAATGCGTACATTACCATAGTTCTCAAGGATTGCCTAACCCACATCTTCAGCGATTGCATACATATCTTTTGTAAACTGGCTGATGTACTTTTGTAATAGTGGATACGGATTGCCATATTGGTCAATCAATCCTGAATGTTGTCTATCAGCCTTCCGGGCATGCTTGTTGGTGGCATCGATCAGACCGCAGTAGTGCCATCCCACAAATTCAGAGCGTTTAAAGGCATTTTCCATGAAATCTCTAGTCCATTCAGCTCTTTGCTCCAGTGTATCGGCAACAGGTCCATAAGGTCTGGGCATATCTTCAGTAATCATCGTAAAAGCTGAGTCACCATTGATAAATGGCTTATCCACAACCTGCTTCCACCTATCAAGTCCCGGCGCTTGTACTTCATATCTTCCGTACATCTGATACATCACGATATCTGTATACTTACTGGTCACCGGTAGCACCGTATCGATTGAGTCCGTGTTGGCATTTAGTTTATCACCTATAAACATATGATCCTTATCATACTCACGGATAGACTTACCCGCAACCTGATAATATCTTTCAACCACCTTCTTCAAAAACTCGATATTATCACGCGTTTCATTCCCATTGGACAGATCGGTATATACCCGCCAATTTCTAGCGGCTGCGAGCTCATTAAATGAGAGAAACTCGGTGCCATAGGTTTCATTAAAACGATTAATCTGCCCTTTATATACTTCTGCCATCGTGTTAACATAGGCTTGCTTTCCAGGACTGTCTGTTTCAAGGTTTCTCAACCTCCTGGGCCAACCAATGCGTGATCTCCTTTGTGCACCCCCGATGGTATCAGGTCTCTCACGGCAGTCCTCTTCTGTGAAAAGCGGGCAATCCGTCATGGCGTAGCCCAATAAATAAGGATCCTCGCGTACCCTGGTCACAATGCTTTTGGCAACAGTGCGGCAATGATGCACTGAATTCTTCCGAAAACACATCTCTAAATTCCTCATCAGGAACTTCTGATTTCCAATGAGGGATGTTCACAAACGTAATTTTCTGAACATAGGGTATTGCCGGCTCAGGCACATTGGTAATCTGCAAATTGTTATGCACACCCACCGTATTAAATCCAAAGTCGCGACATACTTTCAGAAACCAGTTTCTAAGTGCTGGTTGAAACTTCTCATAGTCCTCAATATTATCCAGCCGGAGACTTTGCTCCCAATGTCCAACATTGTGACTTCCCTTAAAAAGATCAGGGTACAAATGGTTAATACCAAAACTCAGAAATGCATTCCCTTCTGGAGTAACAATCCACCACCGACTTATCCTTTTCAACTCTGAAAAATCCTGTGGCTCTGAACTTCTTTTTTGTCCATCCACCATACTTATCACGTCCGGTGGATAAGCTATTTCTGAAATCTGGCATAGGGCCCCGTTTACTGCACCAGCCAAGGCAGCTGTTGCAGTACTAAATTGACAAAATCACGTCTGAGCATATTACCACCAAGTTTACATGGGATATAAAGATAGAACGATAAATGTCATCACCAAGCAAGCACTGCGATGTATGATCGGACTTCTTACCCAAGTGTGAATTTCTCCGGTGGAGCGAGTCCCGTATTGCTACCTATGACAGAACCTCATAAAATGTTGTTTTTCAAACTCAAAGTATCAATGTCAGGCTGACTTCGCCGTATGAGAGAAGATCAAGCGCTTTAACGGCTCTCGGCCATATTTAGTGAGTGCTGGTCACAGAACCCCGGGTAGGTGAATTAACAAGCTATCTCTTTTAAGGACTCTTAGAGTGCTTCTAGAGCGAGGGTTTAGTGCTGTATTCAAAAGCTATCTAATACTAACTAGTTTCCTCATCAACAGTTGCTTATCCTTATCATTGTCCGTGAGTTCTAGTGCTAGGCTTAGATGTTCGATCTCCTTTTCCCGGTCCGTGCCAGCTGTACAACTCAGCCACTAATGAATGGTAGTAATAATTGTTATCTAACTCAATCTTTAAGGCTTCTTTCAAGGCGATACTCCTTCCCCTTTACCTTGGACAAAGCAAAGGTCCTGTTTAGGGCTGTAATGGGTGAATACTCAATCTGTAAAAGTCTATTGTACAGATGCAAAATGTTGTCCCACTTTGCTAGCAGGATCTGAACTTATTACTCTAGTATGCCAAAATGCTATGAGAGCCTCTAGGTGATACTTTGTTATACTGCCTTCGATTCTAGACTTATCGAGATAGCTTTCTCCTTTAGCAATTAGATCGAGATTCCATCTTATCCTTGTCCTGAGCATCGTACAAAACGTGCTCTCCCAATCCATTTGTCCTCGCATCAAAGCGAGATGAATGAAAACAAATCAAGGCCATGAGAGCATTTGATCTTGGCTCGACTAGTTTCACTGTTCTCGGTCAAGATATATAATAAGCGCACGGCTTCGAAGCATAGATCTTTACGGATGGTATATGAAGTGGTCGACGAATAGTATCCTTCATTGAACAACAGGTACAGCACTGCCAGTACGCTGTCCAACCGGCTTCCCATTTCCATTTTTGATGGCATGGAAATGGGAAGTTTCACTGACCCGCAGTTTCTTCTTTGCCCTAAATAATCTTTTGTTAATATTCTGCTTGCTGGTCAACAGTGCACTGGCGATCTCTCCAATCCCAAAACCGCAAAGAATCTTTAAGGCAAGTGCAATTTGTGATTCGATGGAATTGACAGGATCGCAAATGGCAAAAATCATCTGCAACTGGCTGTCCTTTATATTGTGCTCGGAAAGATCGATGTCAAACTCGTGCACATCTTGCTTCCCTGTATAAATCTTTGATATAACCCGACGATCGAAAACATCGCGTCGCTTAAAGAAATCCTTGGCATTGTTTTTCGCAACAGTATATAGCCATGCTTTAGGGTTCTCCGGTATGCCCCTGAGTTTCCATGTTTCGGCTGCTTTTAAAAAAGAGTCACTAACGAAGTCCTCTGCAAGATCAATATTCGTCAACCCATACCGAGCACATAGCACTGAAACTATTCTGCTGTACTCCGTCCTAAATAAATTTGGCAATAAATGACTACCCTCCATTTTGCTTAAGCAAAGAAGTCGTTTAATGGCTTGGCGGCCAACCAATATGCGATGACCGACTCTTTCAGATCCTTGGACAGCACAACAGCTGCTTCGAGCTCTTTCATATAGTAAAATTGCTTATTAGCAATAAGTGGTTCGTGCTCATAGATATCTTGAAGCTCCCGCGGAATTCGCTTATAGGCAGCACCTTTGATGGAACCATACTTTTCTATAAAATCTGGGTCTGATATTAAAGACTGAAAGTGAGCTAAATTGCCGCCAATCTTCCTTCTAATATCTTGCAATTTCCCTTTTGATGGACGATAATAACCCGTCATAATCCCTCCTTCCTTTGCTCCAAATCTAAAGGCAATGCCTGGGATTGGATTATCCTTAGTTCCCTTGGTGATATGTGCAAATAAATGTGGATGATAGGGAGTCTTGTCCTTGGAAAACCGAATATCCCGGTTGATCCGTCCCAGGCATTTTATTGGATCTGGATCCATTTCATTGTCGTGTTTTTGCATCTCAGAAATAACATCTTTTACAAACTCGATCATGGGCTCCCTCACGTAGCTAATATACCTATGTATGTTACTCCGAAACCACTCCTTACTATTGTTTTTCTCTAACTCACGAAAAAAATCGAGATAATCCTCCGTAAAATACATCATATCAAAAACGATTTTCGCGATCCCATTATACCTCTTTATTATCCTTCCTCCAAATCATTTCCCATCCCCTGCATTTCAAACAACGATGGCCGGGGGGAACTGGAAGAGCGTGACATAACGGAATGTTGAGAAATTCCAATGAGATTCTGTCTCAGGCAAGGCGCTATGGGCATGGCACGCTGCAAAAAAGCAAAAAGCCTGCCCAGAGCTAGCCCCAGGGAAATTAGAATGGCCGACCATTTCTTTGTGTCATGCTCCACTAAGATGTTCTCCATACCCATCTATAGTGTCGTAGATACATCTATACATCAAAAACCATCACATCTCGAACTTCTACGGTTCCCCCACTGCCAAATATGGGACAACCTTCTGCCAGTTTAACCGCTTCTTCCAGACTTTGGGCTTTGACTATGGTATATCCACTGATGTATTCTTTCACCTCGACATAGGGTCCATCGGAGACCACCGATTGTCCATTGACCGTCTGTCCCTCAAAACCAAGCGCATTTGTACTCACAAACCTATCTTGGGCTGCGATTCCACCGCTCCAATCGTTCCACAACTTCACCATTTGCTGCATCTGTTCAGGTGAGGGCTTTGGCTCGTCATTTTTCTCATTTCTAAAAATCATCATAAATTCTTTCATAATCTTAATATTGTTTAATAGTTGTACCCATATGACGATTGAACTCTACGAAGTAGGACTTTACCAGCAACTTAATTTTGGCAGTAGGTCTAAGAGCATTGATAATCAATGGCTTAGTGCTAGTGAATCTTTCCGATATCCCTATTGCTAGTCAAGGTAAATGCTAGATGTCAGTGCTCTATTTTCCCGCACTTCCGAACCATGGCTTACGATTAGCTCCCAGCCCGGATCCATCGAATACGATTTTAGCATCGAAATCTATGTCGATGGTGGATCTCGGTAACAGGGCTAGACTGACCAAATATGACAACCAAATGAGAAATAGATCCTAGCCATGTGCAGGCATCCACAAAGGCAAACAACTTGGATCGCAAACGAAGGAGATTGCCCGCACGAGTGGGTATCCCTAACAGAGGCAATAATCGACTGTACTTTCACCTACAATAAGATCCTAGCTTATTAACAGCAAAGCATCATGACCCGGCAAGATGCATGGTTACAAACGAACGATGGCCCTACAATTCTTCCACCCGGCTTGAAACTGAACCATAAGTTGCTCTACTACATCTGATGCAGTGTCCGCGATATTCCTGGTCTCGTGAGGATCCACCTGATGGTCGTACAGTTCGAGATAGATGGGTGCGCTGTCTGGTTTTCTGCGATCTTTCCATACCACGAATCGATAGCGATCTGTACGCATGCTATAGCCCATCAGGTGGTTTTCAAATAATGCTCGGTTCCAGTGTTGTTTCTGTTGATCGATGATGCGAGCTTCCACTTCCTCTATGAGAGGACCGAAGTAAGTTTCTCGCATACCCGGGGATAGTGGATTAGCCGCCCACTCCCTCAATGCAGGCGATGGAAACTGGCTGAAAACTGCCGACTTCCACCTTGAGTTAGGGTCATCCAGCAGCGGTGCAAAGCTTTGTCCTTCCAGATGCTCAGGAATTCCAACTCCTACTAGGTCACATAGGGTCGGGTACATGTCCACGAGCTCAACCAATGCACTAGTTCTTTTTCCTCGATGCTGGTCTGGCATATCAGGCGTCCAAATCATCATCGGCACCCGTGTAGCAATTTCATAATTGGTAGCTTTTCCCCAGATACCCATATCTCCAAGATGCCAACCGTGGTCACTCCATACTAAAATAATCGTGTTTTCACGGACACCAGCCTCGTCCAAGGCCGAAAGCATGCGTCCAATCTGCGCATCCACATAACTCACACTGGCCAGGTAAGCGTGCTTTAAAGTCCTAGAAAGCTCCGCATCGATCGGGCCGCTCTTTGGGATGCCATGCCGTACCCTCAATTCGAAGGAGGCATGTAGACCCATTTCTGCTCCACCTTCTGGATGCTCTCCCTGACCCGTGAGAGGTATTGCTTCTGGATCATAGAGATCCCAATACTTTTTCGGAGTGATCCAGTTCAGGTGGGGGTGGTGAAAGCCATAGCCCAAAAAAAATGGTTTCTCACTTCGGGCCATTTCCTTCATAGTGGCAATGGCGACATCCGTGTTGTAACCGTCTAAATAAGACTGATCTGGTACATCGGCATTCTCATAGGCTGGGCCCATGCCTAATCCATACTTTGCCTCCTTGCCATATTTTTCTACCATGGCCTCTTTATTGGCTTTATATATACGCTGATTTTCGACTAGTGCATAGCCTCCCGGAAAATTCGGTTTTTGAATGTCAATTTTTGCTGGTCTCCGGCTCCAGGAGAGCTCATCGTCGGTATATTTCCCATGGTACACTTTTCCAACATTGGCAGTCTCATACCCTTGAGCGATCAGATGTTGGGGCAAGGTGATAATATCTGGATTGACATCGCGAAAATATGTGTAGTTCTCAATGATGTCTATCGTCTCTGGCCGAGCTCCAGTCATCAGGCTTGCACGAGAGGGACTGCATATGGCCTGTTGGCAATATGCGCGTTCAAATAGGAGCCCTGAAGATGCCAGTCGGTCTAGATTAGGGGTCACCGCAATTTCAGATCCATAGCACCCTAGTTCTGGACGCAGATCGTCTATAGCAATAAAAAGAATATTCTTCATGTCCCGAGTTTCATGATCCGAACCTTCATGGGAAAGACAGCCGACGAAAAATATCATCATAAAAATGAAAGCCAGCCGACCGAATATACTCAAGTGTTGCTTCATGATATTACACTTATTACAATGAGTGTCGAGCAATATAATCCAAAATAGACCCATCCATGCTGTGCCTCAAAATCGATCCTGGATTAATCACCTATACTTATCCATTCTATCCACATCGTAATTCTCAAACTCCCTCCTTAGCATCCATCTGGGGCGCTCCAGCGTGGATTCCCATTGAAAGATCATCTTGTACATTTTCTTCACCTTACCGGGATATACAGCAGCTAAGTTATTGTGCTCTCCGATATCGTCATTGATGTGATACAATTCCGCAGGGCGATCTGCAAAACGAAGTAATTTCCAATCACCATCTCTGACAACTGCACGGCAATCTTTTTTCCAAAATAATCTCTGGTGTGGCCGTTCTTTCTTCATGCCACTGATATATGGAAGGAGATCCACGCCATCGATATCTGTCAAGGAGTCGGTATCTCCGCCACCAGCCTCGAAAAACGTCGGTAATAAATCTAAAGTACTAATGGGGTAATCGTATGTTGTACCACTGGGGATCTTTCCCGGCCATCGCATCAAAAAAGGCACTCTGATGCCACCTTCCAAATGATTTGACTTAGTGCCACTCAGCGGACGATTGACGGAAGCATTCTTATCTGTAGGACCACCATTGTCATTGGTAAAAACCACCAAGGTTTGGTCGTCGAGACCAAGTTCCGACAGTTTGTCCAACACTTTAGCACATGCCCTGTCCATGGCCAATGTCATGGCTGCCACAATCTTCCTATTTCCATTTAATGATGGAAATTCTTTGAGATCTTGATCTATGGCATCCATCGGAGTATGTACCGCATTAAAGGAAAGAATGGCCATAAAGGGTCGATCCCGATTTCTCTGAATAAATCGTGCGGTCTCCTCGGCCAGCACATCGGTTAAATATCCGCTATGTTCAGCAAAATTTCCAAATCCTCGCTCCAATTTATTGAGTGGCTCCTTCGGATCTGTTGGATAGGCGAAATAACTCCTCGCTCCTCCCCGAAAACCGTAAAACTCATCAAATCCACGTTTGGTGGGATGGAAGCGATCCGCACCTCCCAAGTGCCACTTACCAAAAAAAGCCGTCTGATAACCCAAGGATTTCATATAGTCTGCCATAGTCACCTCCTCCAATGGGATGCCCATATCTTCCCCTTTTTGGGCTGAGACGTCACTCATGTACCCTGGCACATTGTTTTCCTCAAAACCAAATCTCTGCTGATATTTTCCGGTCAGCATGCCGGCCCGAGATGGTCCACAAGTAGCATCAGTGACATATCCCTGGGTAAACCGAGTGCCTTGCGAAGCAAGTTTATCCAGGCTGGGTGTAAGCATGACTTTACTACCCTGAAATCCAAAATCCGCGTAACCAGCATCGTCAGCAACGATGAGTAAAATATTCGGCCGATCCTGGGCCCACACTTGGTGACAAGTCCAAACAGTCAGAATGAGCAAATAAACACATTTCATCTGTATAAATTTTGTTGAGAAACAGTCATCACTAAATAATGCAGCTGGTCACAACCATAAGAGCGTCAGATAAAAAATGCTGAGAAATTCTAATAGGATCTTTGCATTCAGGCAAGGCGTCAAAACGTAGCCATAGCTATGGAGTGCCGATAGCTATCGGCTGCCACGCAGCATGAAAGCAAAAAACCTACTCCGAGCTCGCCGTGGGGAGACCAGCATTGTCGACAAATTTTTATGTGATGCTCTAACAGCTATTACTCTTTTCAAAAAGACGAGATTATGATGGGATATGATTGATCTATCTTATCCAGTTCTTAGCATATATTACCACCAAGTCCAGTCACGCCCAAAATCCATCGACACTTCGACTCGACTACTGCTCTAAGTCCCAGCCGCGGTTGGCTCCCAGTGTAGACCACTCCATAAAGGTTGTCTGCTATGCAACCGACCTAGAGGCCTGTCTATGGTCCTTGGGTGTGCATCCCATAATTAACTTAAACTGCTTATAGAAATTAGTCATAGATCGATAGCCCGTCATATAGCAGACCTGTGCAACTGTCAAGTCATCCTGCAGTAGTAACCGAGCTGCATTGCGAATTCTAACCTCGTTGAGAAACTGTGTAAAGGACTTATTCGTCATTTTCTTAAAAAAGCGACAAAATGAATTAGTGGTCAGGCAGGCAATATTGGCGACATCATCCAAACTAATTTTGGACGCATAGTTGTCTGAAATGAATTTCAATACAGCGTCTAATCGTTGCAATGGCTCGGTCGTATACTGTCGCATATCGGTCGAAGACAAAACCCTTTTGTCGTCAGTCAGCGACAATTGGTTTAACAGATTAAGGAGACAGATCAATTGTTCTGCGGGGGACAAATCCATCATTCCTATCAGATCATCATGCAGTTTCTTACTAGTTTCCTCCCCAAAACAAAGGCCAAATTTTGACTGTTTAAGCAGCTCATTGATACTGGAAAATCTTGGATTGGTGAAGGTCCCCTCGCCAATAAAATCCTTTGTGAATTTCACAACTACGGTCTTAACCTGACTGGTCCCATCCCTGTTGTAGTAGGACGCATCGTTTCTCCACAGGTGAGGTAGATATGGTCCCACAAGCACCAAATCACCAGGTGCAAACTGGGCAACACTATCGCCGACAAATCGGATGCCTGTACTCCGAGATATATATATCAGCTCATATTGGGCGTGATAATGCCAGGATGAATCCAAACATGGAACCTCCTTGCAAGTAAGGTTAAAATGCTCATCAAGGGAGCCATCAATATTTTTCAGTACCAGCCTCATCCATAGCAATTTAGCTAAACCTCCTGAGAATGTCCAGGATTGAGACCAACTCTTTGAGGACGAATCAGCTGTGTCACCTGATTCTCGGAGGTTTATGTGATCAGTGCCCGGGTGACCCGCTTCTTGACCAGATAGTCATCAAGTGCATATGTGGAGCAATCCACCCCAATGCCACTGTTCTTGATGCCTCCATGCGGCAAATAAATGTCGTACTTCAAGCCATTCAATTGTATCTCCCCAAATTGCAAATGTTGTGCAAAAAAGTCCAGCTTCTGATCATCCCTGGTGTACACATAGGACGCCAACCCGGCATCTGTATCGTTGGCCCATTGGACCACTTCTTCCACGGTCTGAAAAGGAATAACTATGGCCACCGGTCCAAAGATCTCCCTCCGCAAAATTTCGGCAGCAGGTGTGTCCAGTCTAATCACGGTGGGTTGAAAATAATATCCCGACTGATCGATTGGCTCACCACCATACACCAATTCACCTCCCTGGCGCAAGGCGTCGTAAACTATGTTCTGGACTCTAACGACGGATTGCTGATTGGCTAAAGGGCCCATGTCAGGTTGGTGCTCTCTTCCAAATCCCACCTTTACCTGGCTAAATTTTGCCACCAAACCTCTGATAAAATCTTCGATGACAGATTCATGAATAAAAAATCTATTAGGAGCCACACAGATCTGACCTGCATTGCCCACTTTCAAGGCTGCTGCATGAGTGACGGCCTGTCCCAGATCTGCATCATCGAACACGATGAAGGGTGCGTTGCCACCGCACTCCATACTATACCTTTTAATGGACGTCTTACTACTTTGGCCGATAATCTTCTGAGCAGTTTGGGTTGATCCGATCATAGTCATCAACCTGGGTATTTTGCTTTCACAAAGAGGTGCACCGACCTGCTCGAGATCACCACAAAGGACAGAGATAACTCCAGGTGGAAATCCCATATCGTGGCAGATCTCACCAATCACATAGGCAGATAGTGGTGAGTATTCCGATGGTTTGATAATAATGGAGCAGCCGGCAGCTAAAGCTGGTCCCAGCTTAAATCCCAAATTAAGTAGTGGAAAATTATAAGCGAGAAACGCCACGACTACACCCAGCGGCTGCGAGACAATCCTGTGCTCATGAGTTCCGTCGAGATCCGCCAAGGGTATATCCCGCCTCTTTCTGATCTCCTCCGCATAGAAATCCAACGAATCGGTCAAGCTGGTAAGATCTTCATCCGTACCTTCCCACACCTTTCCCATTTCATACATGATGCATTCTCGAAGAAGATCTCGATTTTCCAGGATCTTTTCCCTGAGTTTTTCCATCCATCCCAAACGCTCTTCTAAGGGCACTTTCGACCAAGACTCGAATCCTTTCTGCGCTGATGTCAAGGCCCTTTGTGTGTCCGCAGTATTCGCCCAAGCGATGCTGGCAATAACTGTTTCGTCAGCGGGACAAACGACATCATAGGCTTCATTATTAGAAGCTTCACTTAGTTGTCCGTCGATGTATAATTTCTTATGTCCGAATCTCATCA
The DNA here is from genome assembly GCA_965223025.1 of Saprospiraceae bacterium. GTDB lineage: Bacteria > Bacteroidota > Bacteroidia > Chitinophagales > Saprospiraceae > JABDMH01. Next base: position 297,976 of record CBDCVP010000023.1, on the reverse strand, counting down.
GCTGTACATTTTATGGTGCTCATGGAGACTGCCCAAGTCGAGAAATCGTTCAGTCCATTCAGATGGTTCGTGTACTTCTCTACTGAGCTGTTACTGGAATAAAATCGGAAACGTAATCATGCAATATCTCTTCATGTAATGTTATGCCCAAACCAGGAGCATCTGCCACCCTGATTTCTCCATGCTCAAATACCATTTCACTACTAGTCAACTGGTCACGCAGCCTATTCTCCGTGCGATCGTACTCAATAAAACAATTCGGATTTTTCAGTCGCCCGGGGATGTGGTCCAAATTGCTGACAAAATGAATGGCCGCCGAGATCGCTATGCCAGTGCCCCAGGTATGGGGTACGACCTCCAGTCCATACACTGAAGCCAAGACTCCTATGCGTTTTGCCTCTGTCAGACCACCGGCAGCACAGATGTCCGGTTGAACGATATCTACCGATTTGGATTGCATCATAGTTTGGAATCCGAAGCGCAGATGCTCACATTCTCCAGCGGCAATCGGAATGCTCGTCCTAGTTCGCAATTCTGCATATTGATCGTAGTATTCTGGAGAAATGGGTTCTTCAAACCAGTAGACATTATGCGGCTCCACTGCCCTCGCCAGATGGGTAGCCTCCCTTAAATTGTAAGCATGGTTGGCATCGATCATGAGATCGATGTTCGACCCTATAGCCTGTCGAACTTTCTTTACCAGGTCTATATCTTCATCTATGCCAAGGCCGACTTTCATCTTCATGGCTCGAAAACCTGCGTCGACATATTCCCCGGCCTCTGCCGAAAGTTCAGCCCCCAGATTGTCGCTACTCCTAAAATACATCCCAGTAGCATAGGGCACGACAATATCCCGCTTTTTTCCACCCAACATGAGATGAACTGGTTGTTCTAGTATCTTTCCTTTGAGATCCCACAGAGCTATGTCTATGGCACTGATGACCGAGATGAATATCCCCCTGCGGGCAAAATCCAAGGTTCGATGATACATCTTGCTCCAGATCGTCTCGGTCTGCAAGGGATTCATACCTATGATAAAAGGAGCTAAGTGATTAATCCCAGCCTTGATCACATCGGCCGGACCATAACCTTCTCCCCAACCGACGTGACCGGTGTCACTGGTTACCTTGACCACACATATGCGTCTTTCAGCAACCTCCCATTGAGAAAAATAAAAACTATGCCTCAAAGTATCCGAAAGGATAAAACTCTCGATTGATTTGATTTTCATTGTATGATCTTCCTAGGTGTGATCTGGAAAGCACAGCGCTTAATCGAGTGCTGCATAGCTATCTTCAACATTACAAATAAAGAATTTTACCTCGATTTTCTATTGTTGTAAATTACCCTGTGCATACATTATTTTACCTTACTCTTTTTTGACAATCACCGATCACTAAAATGAACAAGCTCCACATCTTTCTCTCATGCATCATTGTCTTGGGTAGCTGTGAAAGCACCGTGCCTGACAACCACTTATTCGAACAATTTCAAGATCCAGCAGCTGATGCCAGGCCCATGGTTCGCTGGTGGTGGAATGGCAATGCAGTGGATGCAGCAGAAATCAAGCGAGAGCTGGTAATTATGAAGGAGGCAGGCATCGGTGGTGTAGAAATTAATTCCATTGCCATGCCTCCACATGTCACCAAAACCAGTGCAAAAAGCTTGCGATGGGCAGGACCAGAGTGGATCAGGATGGTGAAGACAGCTGCTCTGGAAGCCAAAGAATTGGGCATGATTACAGACCTAATTGTAGGTTCAGGATGGCCGTTTGGAGGTAGATTTCTAAAAGAATCTGAAACGATGCAACGTCTTGGAGTCAAAAAACTAAATGTACGTGCTAATACCACTATAGATTTGGACATAGCAAAGTTTCTGACTTTCAAGAGTGAACATGCACCTGGCTCTGGATCCACCAAGGAAACCAGTGATGTGGAACTGCACTCCGTCAAACTCATTCCTAAGGGAGTAAAAGCCATCGATGAAATAAAGGACATCACCAGTCAGCTGAATGACCACAGCTTACACTATCAGGTCGACAACAGAGACTATGTACTGGTTTTTGTCTTTAATGAGCGGCATTTCAAGACGGTTTATCATGGCTCCCCAGGAGCGGATGGCCCCATCATGGATCACTACAAGACCGAAGTAGTGATGAGTTATTTAAATAGACTCAAAGCCATCGAAAAAGAAACCGGATTATCGCTTTCTCAGCTCATCAGGGCATTGTTTTGTGACAGCATCGAATTGGCAGGATCTAATTGGACAGACGATATGGCCCAACAATTTGAGGCTCGCAATGGCTATGACATCACTCCTTATCTGCCATTTGTCATTCAACCCCACAAGAGACCAAATACGTATGACACAGCACCATCACTGCAAGAAACCATTCGACGCGCACAATACGATTTTTACCATACCATCATCGATGTCTTTCTAGAACGATTCACCACTGTGTTTCAAAAGTTCTGCACAGATAATGGAGTGCTTTGTCGGTATCAGGCCTATGGTACTCCTTATTATATGGGATTATTTCAAGGCAATATGATTCCCGATATACCAGAAAGTAATAATTGGATCTATTCTGGGTCTAGAGATGAAGCCGCAACCTCAGCACACAGCTGGGTGCAGGGGCACGGTTATCTGCTTTGGAATAAGGCCGCTTCTTCTGGTGCCCACCTGATGGGCAGAAAGATTACCAGTTGTGAAGCTATGACCAACGTACAAGGAGTTTTTCGCACCTCTCTGGAAACGGTTAAGCAATCGGACGACATCAATTTCATCACCGGTATGAACCATGCCGTACTACATGGATATAATTACTCACCTCCCGATGCGGGATTCCCTGGTTGGATCCGCTATGGTGCCTATTTCAGTGAACAAAATACATGGTGGCCGTACTTTCGACATTGGGCAGATTACAATGCAAGGTTGTCTGCCGTTTTTCAAAACTCAAAGCCGACCGCAGATATAGCCATCCTAGGTCCACTTCGTGACCTTTGGGGTGAAGTTGGACCCATTCGTCCACCTTTTAATCTCAGACCATGGTACTATGCCAAACTCTGGGAGCCCATCAGCCATCTGGGAAGCACCTGCGACTATATTCACCAGGCTATCTTGGAAACCGCCCATATCGAAGGCCAGGAGTTGATCTGCGGAAACATGGGATACAAGGCCATTATACTTGCAGATGTAGAATCACTGACACCGGAAGCTGCTGCCAAACTAAATGCCTTTGCCAAAGCTGGTGGTAAAATTGCCTTGATCGGAAAAACTCCGGGTCGATCACTATCCTTGGTCGATGCCGCGCAAAAAGACGCATTGGTCAAGAATGCTATTAACAATATGATCAGCGCCGACAATGTGATCCAGATTCCGACTCCTGCAGAATCTACAGATCTTATCAGCTGGACCAAAACACTGAAAGGAAAAATGAATCTGACATCTCAGGTCCAGATTAACAAGCCCAGTAATCACCTTTATTTCACGCATCATTATAATGGTACCCAAGACATTTACTTCTTTGTCAATTCCGATCGAAAACGGACGGTTGATTTTGAAGCAACCTTTCCCACCAATGATAAGATTCCTTATGTCTGGATTCCATCGACCGGCGAACGCTTCAGATTAACTGATCGAGAAAAAAATAAATTGCACATCCGATTGGATGGTTTAGAATCCACCTTGATCGTGTACGAACCGGCAGATTTAGATCTTCCGCAATTTGAATATCAACACATGCCGCAGAAAATGAATCCATTGAAGGCAACCTGGGAAGTAGCTTTTGAACAAGTGGATGGTCAGGTTTTTCATGAGACCATGCAGCATCTCATCAATTTTCGATCTTCCGATCATGCATCGATCCGAAACTTTGCCGGCACAGTTACCTACTCGACCATTCTTGAAAATGATGGTGAGATCAGATTCTTGCAACTTTCAGAAGTCAATGAAGGGATCACCGAGGTAGCATTAAATGGAGAAAAGGTCGGCATGAAATGGTATGGCAACCACCGTTATGACCTTGGACCATTTATCAATAAAGGTGAAAACACCTTGTCCATTAAATTGACCACCACCCTGGCAAATTACTGTGCAAGTCTTAAGGATAATCCTGTATCCCAGGAATGGACCAAGCACTATGAAACACCACTGTCAAGTGGATTAGTAGGTGTGGAGGTGGGAGAATAATCTTTCGAAGATCTTCACTGCCACCAATGGCTCAATAGCTCGGAATAATGCCTCCATGGTCCCTAATCAAGGCTTGAACATCGCCAATGGAAATATCGAGTGGAGATGATCCCCTGATACTTGCCAAGGCAGCGGCAGCCCCTGCAGCTTGGCCCATTCCCATACAGGAAGCCTGCACCCTGAGGGCAGAGTTGGCCAGGCGGTCACTGCTGACACAACGTCCAGCTACCAACAGATTCTTGCTTCCCTTTGGTACAAGTGCTCTTAGGGGAATGCTAGCTACTACACCCTCCTCCAGAAATACCTGAAAGATGGACTGTCCCTGTCGATGCAAATCAATGGGATAGAACGAATGCGAAATGGTGTCTTCAAATACTTTGCCCTTCACGTAATCCAAATGAGTCACTTTGTACTCACCGTCGATGCGGTAGGTCTCGCGCACGGCAGTTTCTGTTTTTAAGTCGAGTAATCTCACCCCTTCACAGCCAGGTAAGGATTTTAACGCACGCAATAATTCCAATACATTCTTCCTTCCTTGCAAATTTGCAGTCGTGTGAGATTCTGAGGTGGTTGAATCAGCTCCCGGTACATATACATATCCGTATGGTACATGAGGAGGAATGGTGCCACTTGGATCGACTATTTTTTGGTTGACGATCATATTACTTCGAAGCACACCATGAAATCGCTTTGGAATTTCGGCAAGGTCGAGTGCTTCAAAATCATAGCCACCAATCCTAAAAATCAGCGAACCCGGCTGTGTGTCTGTTTCTCGCAGTACATCATAGCCAGCCAGTGAAGTCACGAAGGCATTGCCCGTACAATCGATCAACTGGTGGCAACTTATATCCGATCTCACCCCTTTACCACTGGTGATGACAGACCACTGACCATCGGTAAAAGTAATCTGAGAGGGGGACTCATAATACCGGATCTTTACGTTGGCCTCTAGACACTTCTCCTCGGCGAGCACTGAGTACAAAGGACCATTGACCGCAACCTGATGTCGCCAATGCCTGATGGTTTTGTTGTCGGGAATCATAGAAAAATCGGGCAGACTACCCCCATCGAATTGTACACAGTCATTGACCAATTCCCATCCGATTCCTTTGATAATCTGCTTGCCCCAGGCATGGAAGATACCAGGGAATGCCACTCCACCGGTGGTCGTGGTTCCGCCGAGCTGACTGCCACTTTCAAGGATCATGGTGCGCACACCAGCTCGGCCTGCCTGGATGGCTGCAATAACTCCAGCTGTGCCGCCACCGATCACCAGCACATCTGTTTCAATCCTCTGCTCCTCGACAGCAGGTGCATCGACAAGTACCTCTCCTTGCGCCAATGCCGGAGAGGTCAGGCCCACAGATAGGGCACCAAGGGATTTGATCATCCTTCTTCTTTCGATCGTCTTCATAGGGCTGTTACTTAGTGATGTGACGTAGTAATTGTTTGGCAGTTGCTTAGCAGCGGGCTCAGAAGTGATGAGTTTCCCACCAATTGATCATTTGTTTGGTCATGATATCTACGGTGGCCGGAGATGTTTGGGCCAGATTTTTGTGTTCACCAGGATCTGTGAGGATATCGTATAACTCAGGTCGGCTTCCATCATAGTCGCATAAGAGCTTCCATCTTCCATCAATCATAGCCAGGTCCGGTAAGTTTTCAAATCCATAGTAGCTTTTCCTATCTGGAGGTCGACTGTAGAAAATGGGTGCTTTTCTTGAAGCATTTGATTTTCCCAAAACCGTCTCGATTAATTCTTCTCCATCAAGGAGCACCTTTTCTGGAGTAACTGAGCCTGTAAATTTCAACAGGGATGGCACCAAATCGATGGCAGAAAACACAGACGACGCATTGCGAGTTCCCATCATTTCTTCATCCATAAATCCTGGACTCCAGGTGATCAACGAGGATCTAATGCCTCCTTCGTACAAATGTGTCTTATATCCTTTCAAATTTCCCGCTTGTCCGGCTCCAAGCTCTGGGCCATTATCTGAGCAGATTAAAATGAGGGTATTGAGGCGCAACTTTTCGTCATGTTGGATAAAGTCGAACAAATGACCAAACTCTTGATCCATAGACTTCAGAACGGCCAGATACAGTCCTCTTTTACCCTCTTCCTCTGCGACGTCATAGTCTTCAAACGGTGGCCAATAAGGACTATGCACATCATCGGGCCATATATTGACATAAAAGGGCCGTTCTTGCTGCTGAGCCTTTTGCATAAATTGAATGGCCGCATCAATAAATCCCGTAGTGATCTGTGACCGTTGCATCCAGGTGACGGGTTCGCCCAGACTTTCGGCATCTTCCCAAATGCGGCCGATGGTACCATCTCTATCTTTTGTGAGTGGTAGCAACTTAGCTCCTATTCCCTCAAAGTTGGTCAGAGACTCATCAAATCCATAGGCGCTGATCGGTGGTGCCTCGACTACGTCGCGTTGACCACCCATATGCCATTTTCCAAAGTGACCGGTGGTATACCCAGCTTGCTGTAGACTTCGCGCCAGCATCGGAGCCTTTGGATCCAGCCAATTAGCCATGCCCCGTGATTCGTTATTGGTCCGATGTGCGAGATAGGAGGTGATGCCCCACCTTTGTGGGTAGGTGCCCGTGGAGATAGCCACCCTCGATGGTGAACAAATGGGAGAGTTTACGTAGAATTTTTCAAAGCAAATGCCCTCTGAGGCCAAGCGGTCAATGTTAGGAGTCTGAGCATCGGTGTTTCCAAAACAAGAAAAATCGGACCATCCCATGTCATCAATAAAGACCAGGATCACATTGGGCTTTCTCTGGATAACGTTGTTTGAGCAGGACCAAAAAATCAGTAAAAAGATCGTGAACAGCCCCTCCTTTAAACTTTGTATGGCCCTCATGAAAGAATATCCTTTACCAAATGTCCGTGCACATCGGTGAGACGATATCTTCTCCCCTGGTGCTTAAAAGTCAATCGTTCGTGATCAATACCAAGCAGATGAAGCAAGGTAGCCTGGAAATCATGGACATGAACCGGGTTATGGACGACATTGTATCCTAAATCATCTGTTTCTCCATAACAAATACCGGGTTTTATACCTCCTCCTGCCATCCACATAGTGAAGCAATAAGGATGATGATCACGTCCATAATTATCTATAGTCAGTCGTCCCTGACAATAATTAGTCCGTCCAAACTCACCACCCCAAACCACTAAAGTATCGTCCAATAGACCTCGGTTTTTTAAATCTTTAATCAACGCTGCTGAGGGTTGATCTATATCGCGACACTGCTTGGCAAGGTGGTCCGGAAGGTGATCATGCTGATCCCATCCCTGGTGATACAATTGAATAAATCTAACGTCGCGTTCTGCCAATCTCCTGGCCAGTAGACAGTTGGCAGCATAGGTGCCGGGAATGCGCGACTCAGGACCGTACATGTCAAAGACATAATCAGGTTCTTGACTCAGGTCCATAGTCTCGGGTATTGACGTCTGCATCCTATAGGCCATCTCATACTGTGCCATCCGGGAGTACACCTCCGGATTACCTTCCTTATCAAGATACCTTTGATTGAGTAAGATTAGGTGGTCCAGCACTTCTCTTCGGTTAGCTTTGCTGATGCCCTCCGGATTATTGAGATACAATACTGGATCATTTCCACTTCGAAATTCTACACCCTGATGCAGGGACTGTAGAAATCCGCTACCCCAAAGCCGGGATTGCAAGGGTTGAGCACCATCAGTTCTTCCGCTCCCTTTAGACAACAACACGGAAAAAGTAGGTAGATTTTTGTTGATGCTGCCCAGGCCATAGGACAGCCATGAGCCGATGCTTGGTCGACCGCTAATCTGAGAACCTGTTTGGAAAAAACTCAACGCAGGATCATGATTGATGGCATCCGTATGCATGGACTTCACTACACAGAGGTCATCCGCGATCGTAGACATGTACGGCAACAAATCACTCATCCAGATTCCACTTTGCCCATACTGCTTAAACCCCACAAATGGCCTCACCATAGGTTTTGGTGCAGCAGCTGTGAAGTCCGTCACCCTTTTTCCCATCCCCACAGATTCAGGTAGTTCCTGCTTATGTAATCGTGATAGTTCGGGTTTGTAATCAAACATCTCCAATTGAGATGGACCTCCCGCTTGGAATAGATAAATGACTCTCTTGACCCTGGGTGAGAAATGTGGAGCAAGTGGGCGACTGTTCGTTGTCAAATGATCACTTTCAAGGGATGAGAATGCCATTGCTCCCAGTCCCAAGGTCATTTTCTCTAGGAAATATCGGCGCGACAGGTCAAACAGTCCTTTCATAGATTACCCTTTAATTTCCTCATAAACTCAAACCATGTCATTGATAAAACTCATGCTAGTTAGTTCACTTGTAAGCTTTCACTCAAATTGAGAATGGCATTAGCTACCACGCTAAATGCTGCAAATTGCTGTGATTCGACAGTACCTCCAAATTCGCGGTTTTCTAGGAATTTTTCTGCTCTTTCTGGATGCTTAGTAAACTCAGCGAGTTCGTATTCCATCAAATGTTCTAAAACCTCCAGTTCATCCGGTTCGGGACGACGGGATGTAGCCCTGCAAAAGGCATTCTCGATACCTGCACTTGGCTCTCTCTTCCCCTCTTTCACCATTCGTTGTGCCATTGCCATAGACACATCTAGAAACTGAGGATCATTGAGTAGAACCAAGGCCTGCAGAGGTGTATTGGTACTTTGCCTCTTAACCGTACAGATATTTCGATCGGCAGCATCAAAAATCATCATAGCAGGAGGAGGTTGAATTCTTTTCCAGTAGGTGTACAAACTTCGCCGATACCGATCCTCGCCATGAGCTGTCATGTACTTTCGCCTGTATCTTCCTCCCGAGGACACTTGGACCCATAAGCCACTAGGTTGATATGGTTTGACACTTGGTCCCCCCACTTTCTCATTGAGTAGGCCGGCGATTTTGAGGGCTTGGTCTCGTACCATTTCAGCTGTGAGCCTTTTTTGGCCTCCCCTACTCAACCAGCGATTCTCCGGATCGAATTCGAGCGCAATACTGTCCGATCGAGACGATTGTTGATAGGTGGCAGACATGACCATTGTCTTCAATAGTTTTTTCACATCCCATCCTGATTCCCTGAAGTCTACCGCCAACCAATCGAGCAATTCCGGGTGGGTGGGTATTGCTCCCTGGTTACCAAAATCATCTGGAGTATCTACTAAACCTCTGCCAAATATCATCTGCCAGTATCTATTGACCACTACACGTGCTGTCAGTGGATGGTCAGGGTCAAACAGCCATTTAGCCAGACCCAATCGGTCGTCTGAATACTTGGTCGAAAATGGTAGAACCTTTGCTGGAGTGCCATGGGATACTACATCCTGGCGTGCATCATACAGGCCTCTTTCAAGTACATAGGTTGGGCGCACCGTGTCCAGATCCTTCATGATCATAACAGGATGCAACATGGCTTCCATCTCCTCCTTCCAGTTTTCCAGATAACTTTTATCATGGTCTTGGTTACTTCCATGGCCATACTCCATGTCCAATTGGCTATCAATATATTGCCGGATTTCGGCCACCTGTACTTCCTGAAGCTGGAGATAGGGAGCTGGAGGTCCTTGGAAAGATTTATGCACACCCTTTTCAGGTACTTGATTGAAAAAGGCTGATAGCTGATAATACTCTTTCTGTGAGATCGGATCATATTTGTGATCATGGCACTGGGCACACTCCAGGGTCAATCCAAGAAAAGCCTTGCTGAAAGTGTTGGTCCGATCGATTACATAAGACACACGGAACTCTTCATCCAACGAACCACATTCCTCCGTTGTACGATTATTTCGGTTGAATGCGGTGGCCAATTGCTGATCATAAGTAGCCTCCGGAAGTAAATCACCTGCAAGTTGCAAGGTCACAAATTGATCGTAGCTAAGGTTGTCATTGAAGGCCTTGATCACCCAATCTCGCCATGGCCACATATTCCTTTCAAAATCATGGTGGTACCCATTTGTTTCTGCATAACGGGCCAGGTCTACCCACTCCGAGGTCATACGTTCACCGTATGATTGAGTCGATAATAACTGATCTACCACTCGCTCATAGGCCGTCTCAGATTCGTCCTTAAGAAAGGAATCGATTGCTTCCAGATCCGGTGGCAATCCTGTCAGGTCGAAACTGACTCTTCTAAGCAACTTCTCCTTAGAAGCCCTGGGAGAAGGATCGACCTCCATGGTCTCCAACCGTGACAATACGAAAGCGTCGATCGGATTCAGACTCCTGGTTGGATCTTCCACTTTAGGTAAGCGTGCTTTTTCAGGTTTAATAAACGCCCAGTGATCCTTCCATTCCGCACCTTGACGGATCCATTTTTCTATCAAAGCAATTTCTTGATCAGATAAGCTGAGGTTGGATTCTGAAGGAGGCATTCTAAACGATTCATCTGTACTAGAAATGCGATCAAATAAAAGACTTCCGCGAGGATCACCAGGTTTGATTAGGTAGGTTCCTTCAATGCTATCAAGTAAAATGAAAGCCGATTCTTTTACATCCAGTCTAATTTCTGCCTCCCTTTTACCTTCGTCGGGACCGTGGCAGGCATAACAACGATCAGATAAAATCGGCTTGATGTGAAAATTAAAATCTACGACCTCTGGCAAGGATAAGGTCAATCTCTCACTAGTGCTCATGTCATTCACGCAGCCTAAAGAAGTGATCAATAGTCCCAATGCAAATACTGGATGGCTGAATGAAGTCACGATCTTTTCATTTCTCCTAATGGCTACCAACGAGTGAGTCCTTGTAATCAGAGTCAATCAAAGCATGATTCTCTACATCTAAGGTCGATGGTGGTGATGGCACGACATAGGCTATAAAAAGGATCAAAGTACTAGTACATATAATTACTAAGTATGTATAAGTACTTGATAAAGAGAATCCTACCGAAACCACTATGATCGAACTTATCCCACCATATACAATATTAGAGAAAATTCGTGGTAAAACTTTGGTGAGTGGGCTGGAATTGGGGACAGCTCCACATCCAGGCATGTCTGCATTCGACAATGGGAAATCCAATGTAATGAGTCGTCCATGATCAGCTTTCTACTAGAAAGATCATCGAAGGTCGAATCATATCAGCTGTGATCAGCTTTGTAAGGTTTCATCCTTCTCGCTCCTTTGAAACAACCTTATTGCCAGATAATGGGCGTCCACACCGTCATTTCACTTGGCCCCCGATTATTCCATGTGAAATAGGGAATGAACTGGGTTTGCGTCTTAGCCCACACGGGACGCTCCAGGTTTTGGTACATGTCTTCGCTTCGATCTGCATTTAGATAGACATCACCACTCAATATGGTTGCTCCTCCGAGCGAATCTGGAAGGTATTCCGGTACCAGCTCGATATTTGAAGGTAGATACACATCAAAAATCTCGGTACCCTCTGGCAGGTCAGGAGTCTCGACACAGTATACGATAGGTCCGCGTTTGATGGCCACTTGGTTCCTCACCTCTTCGATGCGGCGATGTCCGATCACTAGCTGTGGCTCCATCGAAAGGTCTAGATCGATCACATCTCCACTCTTCCAGGTCCGGCGAATCTCAGCAAAAGTACCTGGCTCTACTACCAAATCTACCACTTGCCCATTTACACTGATCTTCGCCTTGGGTGTCCATTTCGGAATTCGCAACAGCAGATCGAAGGGCTCACTCTTACAAGTTTTCACCTGGATCTTAATCTTTCCGTCCCATGGATATTGGGTATGTTGCTCCAGCTCAATTCTTGTACCATCAAGTAAATTACTGTTGAGTCGGTTTCCACCATATATATTTACCGCGATTCCATTACTCGATTTGCCATAAGCCCATCCAGACACCTTTGCTATGGTCCGCACAAGGTTTGGTGGACAACAGAAACAATCGATGTACGGCTCTCTAACTGGAGATTCCGTAGATGAATAGTCTCTTTCGACCCGACACATACGCAGTGGGTTGGTGTAGAAATAATCTTTCCCTGCTAAGCCGATCCCGGACAATGCACTATTGTATAAAACCAACTCCATGATATCGGCATACTTGGACTCTCCCATAATGCCAAGCATTCGCCAATTAAACATGGCATGGGTCACATTAGCACAGGTTTCATTGTACGCAGTGAAATTTGGCATCATATATTCATCGATGAATGCCTCGTGTACAAAATCGACTTGGGAAGAGGCTCCGTGATGGGCCTGACCGAGGGCACCGGTAATATACATTTTCTTGTCTACTACATTGGTCCAAAGTCGCTCGAGAGTTTCCAGCAGTGCTTCTTCACCCGTTTCTGCATAAACATCTGCTACACCTATATAGAGATACATGGCCAGAACAGCATGTCCTACTGCCTCGGTCTCTTGTCGGAAGGGAGTGCGATCCTGAACCATATCTCCCTTTGCTCTTTCATTAGAGCCATAAGTGACATGGCGATTTTGCCCCCTCATATTGATGAATGTTTCTGCTAGGTCAAGGTACTTGTCATCGTTAGTTGTGCGATATAATTCTACTAAACCCGAAATCTGTGTGGGGTTAAAACCAAATCTGGCAAGCCTTTCAGGACGAGGTTGAAATATTCTGTATACATAGTCTGCATACTTTCTAGCAATGGTTAGAAGATTGGATTGACCAGATATTCTATGATGCACACAGGCTGCGGTCAATAAATGACCAAAATTATACATTTCATGTTGTTGTCTATTGGAAAATCGCTCAATACCTTTTAGCATGGTCGCAGTATGCAAGTATCCATCAGTGGCTTGCGCTTTGCCAATCACGGCGATGATTTCATCCAGCTCCTCTAATATTGTGACATCGCGATTTACACCGTAGACATACATGGCAGATTCCATCCATTTGTAGAAATCTCCATCGTGCCAGTTCGTACCTTGGTGTAATCCCTCCTGCATGCCTGCAACAATCTTGAAATTGTGGTAGGCATGACCCACATCTCCCTTGAGAATACTACCCATATGCGGAACCATCGTCTCTTCACAGATTTTGAATTTATCGGCCCAAAAACCTGAAGTCCAATGACAATCACCGATATTGATGCTTCTTAATTTGACATGTGGACTATTGACATTATTAATGATGCCCAGCTCCTGTCCAGGCAGTGAAATAGTGATCAGGCTGCAAAACATCAGGGCTATATCCTTCATACGAAATGATTTATTAAAAAACAGGATCAATAACAACTGGACATCCTGGTGCGGCATTTTTAGCATATCTGACGCATGTGACGGGTCCTTTTACAGCACCTCTTCATCATCGAAAACCTCGCATAGCTACCAGCTTACACGGTTTCGCTTCTTCGGTCTGCATAGCGGACTCACTCGTATGTCCAATCTTCTGCTACGTCTGCCTCCCATTTGGCCAGTCGCTTCTTTAATCTATGCTCTTGCCTGAGGACTGATCCGATCAGGTTATTCGTTTCTTCGGGATCCCTATCGAGATTGAACATCTCATACGCATCACTCCGGTACTTGATCAACTTCCAATCACCGTGCATGATGGCTGCATACTGATCTTCATAACTGCGATAAAAGAAGAGATTTCGTGTCCCCATTTTCTTTCCCAATAACAAAGGCAATAAACTCTTGCCGTTTATACTCTTGTTCCTACACTTCTTTCTTGATGCCAGCTCGATCAATGTCGGAAACAGGTCGATGGATTGGACCGGCACATCACAGGCCGTATTGGCCTCCACCAGTTTTGGATAATGCACAATAAAAGGTACTCGAGCTCCACCCTCACACAATGAAAAACCACCTCTTTTTCCTCCCCTCAATGGGGCATTACTAAAATAGCCACCCTGATCAGAAAGAAAAATGACCACGGTGTTCTCTGCCAGGTCATTTGCTTCCAATGCACTTCTGACTCGACCGATGGACTCATCCAATGTGCTTAGCATAGCAGCATAATTTGCAATCCGCCCTTCCAATCCTTCTTCCCGATACCGCTGCAGCCAGTCTCTCCTTCCCACATGTGGTCCATGCACATTATAGTAGTAGAATGAAAGCATGAAGGGACTGGCACCTTTGTAATCATTGACAAATTCAACTGCCCGATCGGTGAGCACATCTGTCAGATAATTGCCATCCGACATCTTATTTAGCGGATTAGGTTCCTTAAAATAGGCTGGATAATAACTTTTTGGATGACCAAAATTAGAAACGCCAAACGTTTCATCAAATCCCTGCTTATCGGGATAAAAGGGCTCATGGCCAAGGTGCCACTTCCCAATAAATATATTGTAATAACCCAACTCTCCCAACCTCTCCGCATAGGTCGTTTCCTCCAACGGCAACCAATTCATTGATGGCATCTGGGCTGGATCCGTGGGCCATAAATGGTACTTTTTGCTGTTTCGCCCATATTCATCTTCATGAGGGATATGGCGCACCAACTGCAGCCGTACAGATTCCTTACCTGTCAAAAGAGAAGCCCTGCTGGGACTGCAAGTAGGTGTAGATATGTAAGCCCTTCGAAAATCCATACCCTCTTCCCTTAACTGATCAATATTGGGTGTGTGAAATTTAGGATTGCGATAACCCACATCTCCCCAGCCTAAATCATCCACAAAAAAGAGGACGATGTTGGGCTGAGACCAAACGCACTCAGCCGATGGAAAGAGAAATAGCAGCACCAAAAAGGAAATTTGTCTGTTCATTTCATGCTTTTTCCAGTTATCACTACAGCGGACCATAAACTTGAAAAGCAATTAACATGTATACGGCTCTACTTAAATTCTACCGGTGGCATATCTGCATCCATTGCCAAAATCTGTGTGGCCCTACCAGAGTAGATATTATCCTCAAAACCAATGTCTTTTGAGGATTTAATTCTAATGGCCGGATTATCAGAAAACAGCTTGCTGAAAGATTCTGTCTTCGAAATTGAGTTTCTTGTAAATCTCAATTTTTCTGTGTTTGACACTTCCATGATCAAGTTATCAAAATGTTTGAATTCATTTTCAGAAATCACGACATTGCGAAAAGCAACATTCTCATTATCATCGTCGGTCACAAATCTTATGACGCCACGATTAAAGCCACTATGCTGACAATCTTCAAAGATATTATTGGCAATCAATAAATTTGAAACACTCCCAGATTCATACCAATGGCCACTCTCCACCGGAATCAAAATCGCCTCCATCTCCGTACTAAAATAATTATTCCTAATAATGGTCTTCCTGGGTGTAGACAGCAAGAGGCCTCTTGCCCGATTATTGCTGATTTCGCAATTTTCCACTAGCAACTCTGGATAAGCTTCAACGTTCTCTATCAGATCACCTACTTCCAGCTCCTTCGGAAGCTCTTCATGAAAACTAATGATCTGATACCTCCGATTGCGCTTTACGATAGACTTTATTGTCAGTCTATGATACGGGAAAAAGGATTCGCTAAGTCTCACAAGACCGACTGTATCATCGATCCGGCCTATGGTAAAACCCAGCTGCTGAAAATGACCCATGCGTACTCCAATCGTTTTCTCATCTAACAGATCGACCACTCTTTGATAGGTGCCATGCACGTTGGAAGCGTCGTCCAGCTGATTATTAAACTGGCAGTTTCTGATCACAACACTCCCCCTACAACCCACAAAATGGGTCGCGTCGGCAGTGGTTGAAACCATACGTCCCTTACTGGGTAAGACATTAAAATCGTCAAGCGTGAGGTTGGCTGAGTTTTCAGCAATCAGGCCCATCCCACCAGCGTGATGAACATTGATATGTTGGGCGACAAAGCCATCGGTATGAGTTATTCGAAATGCAGGGGCAACCCGGTTCTCACTCTGCTTACCTTTACATACTAAAATCATTCCCACAGGAGGCAGCTTCTTACCATGATTAAAGATCCTAACCAAACCGGGTTTCAATTGCTCACAATGTATTCTATGTTCCACCCCTAGTTTTCTGTGTGGGGGTGAAAGTGGATCTACCTCATATTTGTAATCAATGTTTCCTACATTATTTTGCAACGCAGTACGTGAACTCACTGTAATCGGCGTATAAGATTCGGTATCAAATGCGATCGCTTTTCTCTGTGGATCATATAGGATAGATTGCCCGATGCTATGCTCGTAGTATTCTTTGACAAAGTACAATTGGCCATCCCTGATTTCATATGGATACACTTCTGAAATCTCCATATCAAAAGTACCCTTTTGGGGGTCATTAGCTACGATGAGGCCTTCACTGTGAAAGGGTACCGCCCAGTCAACTGAGACATTACTGATGCTGATACGCTGACAATCATCGATCAAGAATGGCACCATCGTACCATGAAATACGAAAGTTGATCCCTGACCATCAATTTTTAAGTCTTTCAAACCAAGCAAGGGAAACGCGGTCTGTACGAGCACATCATCGTGGTTGGAGATGTGGCAAAATGCCTCATAACCTTTATCGGGATAGAAGTGGTAGGTTCCCTTTTCAAATCGTATCTCGACCGTCTCGCTATGCTGGGCAGATAGCATTTGTGAGACCACAGTCGGCGTGGCATCACCTGCAATGTCCGTGGAAAAAAGTACGGGATCAGGTTTTGGAAGATGTGAAGAGCAAAAACTCAATGTAAGCCACACTATCAACAAGAATAAACCAGATGTCTTATTATGCATACCGAGATCAGGTAAGAATTTCTGTAAAAAATAATGACTACGATTCATCACTGGCCGTGGATTCCCGCATGCTCAACGGTCAAAGCACGTCCATTCCCCCAAGATTGCTCCGGAGATAAATAAATGAAAGAAGGCAGCTAAAGAATGCGTCACAAACGTAACCCCCACTATTCTTCTGCCATGATGGATAGTTTTGATCTAATGAATCTATCAGGTACACTTGAAAAAGACAACGATCAGTACCCAGGTCTCTGTACCAAGAGTTTGTTTTTAGTCAATTCAGCTTGCTGATATGGCAAGTAATAAAAATGCTCTTTGGGTAGACTTTCTATATCCCGTCCAAACCACGGTACATCTTCGTCTTGAACACGATGTTTTAGATTCATCTCAACCACCTTATCCCTCCTAACCAAGTCGTTCCATCGATGTTGCTCACAAGCCAATTCCCATCCCTTCTCCTCAAAGACCGCTTCGCGGAATTCCTCTGCACTCAAGCCAGCCGGTAGGTCCACCTCGGGATTTGGCTCGTTGTAGTCCAGCTTCATGGCTCTCCTGCGCACCATATTAATGAACTCATAGGATTGGGCATTAGGAGCTCCATCAGCCATGGTCTGGGCTTCGGCATAGGTGAAGTATAGATAAGGTAGACGGTAGATTAAAGTAGATCTGTTGCTAAGATGCCTATGCGTCCCACTTCCATCTTTAGCTAGCGAACTACCACTACGATATTTAGCGTAAAAAGGATGACCTAACTGAGACTCTGTCCAGTGTGTGCTGTCTTTGTCTATAAATCGAGTATGAAATGTCACCTCTTTTCGATATCCTTCCGGAAAGGCATAAAACCAACCATTTTGAGACATGACATCCGTCCAGCCAGCTTCCTCCGGAGGAAAAGTGGTTCTTGTCTGCACACTGGAATATCTACCACCGGCAGAAAAGGACTGTGAAAAATAAAACACAAATTCGGGATTGGAAGAATTGTGATTGGCTACGTCCCAGAGATCTGCAAAATCAGCATACATGGAATACTCTCCAGAATTTATCACATCCAATGCCTGCTGAGCAGCCTTTGGAAAAAAGCTAGCATCATTGGTAGGCCAACCCGACATTTTGAGATAAACATCTGCGAGCAATGTCTTAGCTCCCCATACATTCATCTGGCCGGGTTTACCATTTGGTGTCACTTTCTGAATATGATCAACCGCCCATTCCAGATCCGAGATCACCAAATTCATAATTTCGCCATAGGAAGAAGGTGCGATTTCTGCCAGTGCGGCAATATTATCTTCTGTATGCATAGGTACATCACCCCATATTTTTACGAGATTAAAATAGGAGAAGGCCCTCAACATTCTTGCCTGTGCCACATGCGGATTCACTAATTCCACACCGAGCTGGGACTCACTAGCCGCCTTAATCAGGACATTGGCGCGGTAAATGGTTTCGTAGTATGTATTCCACGCCCTCGGCAACGTCACACTGTTTGCGGTAGCAGAAAAAATATCCACATTTCTAAAAGGCGCCTTATTGAGACCAAAATGTGACATCATGTCGTCACCTCCCATATGCATAGAAAAGAATCCGTTGGTCCCAATACGGTTGCCTGAGTTGGATGAGTTGGCCGTAGATTGTAGGGAGCTGTAGATGGCATTTACTGCAAGATCATAATCAGTCTCACTGGCAAAGAAGGAATCTGCCACAAACACACCCGAAATATCCTCATCTAGATCCTGACAGGCCGGTAGGGCGATGAGAAAAAACATCAAGAAGAATCCGTATGGCATGATCAGGCTCTTTATTATTGATTTATATGTTCTCATTTTAAACATCGTTTTTTTTTCAAAATTGATCAATCACTAATGACTATTAAAATTTCACATTCAATCCCACGGTGATGGCTCTGGCATTGGGGTAGGCTCCGGTATCGCCCCCTTGTGCACCCGTACGGGCACTCCCCTGACCATCGGCTTCCGGATCATAACCACCATACTGAGTCAGCATCAATAAATTCTGGCCGCTGGCATAAAGGCGCAGTTCACTGATGTGCTTACTGGGTCGGAGGGTGTAGCCGAGTGTGATGTCCTTTAATTTTACAAAACTGCCATCCTCTATAAAAAAGGTATTTTGCGGACGGAATTCATTGGTTCTACTAATGCCGGGAATCTGCGAATCTTGGTTATTCTCGGTCCATCTGTCCAAGTACTCAATACCTGTTGGATTGCGGATCCCACCAAATTCTGACAATGTTTGCCATTTTATGAAATTCCAGATTTCACGTCCCTGCATCCCCGTGAAGAGCAGATTTAAATCAAATGCCTTGTAGGACAATCTGTTATTCAGTCCCCAAGTAAAATCAGGATTCGGATCTCCAATTAACCCAAAATCATCGTAGGCCTTATTGCCATCCCTATCCTCGAAATTGGCATCTCCGGGTACTCGATTAAACTCCGCTGCCTCTGCTGTCTGAGCAACCGACCAAGGGCCGAGGTAGGTCAGGCCCCATAGCATACCGATCGGATACCCCTCAGCCAGAGCATTGGGAGAATCTCCCGCTATTCTATTTCCAAAATAATTGTTGGTAAATAAGACTTCATCATCCACCGCAGGATCTACAAGGGATACCACTTTATTTTTATTAAAAGAAATATTTCCCGAGATGTCCCATCTGAAGTTAGCTTGGTGATACGCTATTCCTCCCAGTTCTATTTCGACGCCTTTGTTCTCAATTTCTCCAATATTCTTGAGCTGCGTACCGATACCATTGGAATTGGGCAGCTGGACCTCCAGTAGTAGATCTTTCGTTTTTTTCTGATACCAATCAATAGAACCATAGATGCGATTGTTGAGAATTCCGAAATCAATGCCAATATTTGCTTGTTCTGTCGTCTCCCATTTGAGATCCGGATTGGCAATACGATTTGGAGCCACTCCCACTGCCAGTGCAGTTGTGCCTCCCTCATAAGGTACATTGGCACCAATTCCCAAAGTGGGTAGTGTCTCGAATGGATCGATGCCCTGATTTCCTGTAGCACCCCAACTTGCTCTAAACTTCAGGTTATCAAATAATTCGCTTGATTTCATGAAGTCTTCTTCTGAGACTCGCCAGGCAAAGGCAGCAGATGGAAACACACCATATCTGTTGTCCTTCGAAAATTTGGAAGATCCATCGACTCTTACCGAAGCGGTGATTAAATACTTATCCTTAAGCCCATAATTAATTCTACCCATGTATGATTCTAGTTGACTGCCACTTAGACCAGATGCTCCTACCAGCGATTCACCAAAGGCTGTAGAATATTGATCCAAGGCTATTGAGGTCAGTGCTGTAGCATTGATATTGTTTCGTCGTGTCCTTGTATCAAAGGTTTCATAGATCAAAGAGGCATCGATATTGTGAATCCCAAATCGCTTTTCGAAATTAAGCACATTGGTGTTCTGAAAGGAATTCAAGTAACTGTTGCTGTGGTTAGCATCTGAATCCGAAATCCCACCTCCAGGAATAAACCGGTTGAATACCTCAGTGTTGTTATTGCGATTGTTAAATACACCGCTGGTCCTAATACTCAACCAGTCGGTAATCTGCCATTTTACGAATCCAGTGGTATTGGTACGATGGTTCCTACCACGATTGTTACGTTCGTTAAAGCGGTAGACCGGATTGTCTTGGATGACACCATAGGTCGGATTTGGCTCTGAGTAATCGCCCGTGGTTTCATCACGCACCGGAATGGTTGGAGCATATGATACCACACCTAAGAATGCACTCCCTGCACCACCAGTACCCTGATTATTGACATTATTCTCCTCCTCATTGATGATAAAAAGGTTAACACCTGCCGTGATGCTGGGGCTCACATCAAACTCCAAATTAGCACGGCCAGTATACCTCCTATTAAAGGAGTTTATCACGATTCCATCGATATTCTGATATCCTGCCGAAGCGAAGTAACGTACATCGTCTGTCCCACCACTAATATTCACTCCATAGTTCTGCGTGACTCCCGTTCTAAAGACTTCATCTTGCCAATCTGTGCCTCCATTGGTCCGAAATCCACTGATTTCTTCTTGGGAAAAAGCATCGGGTTTACCAAATACTCGAAATTGCTCATTGACCGACTCTGCATATTGAGCAGCACTCATCAAATCAAATTTTCGCATCACTTGGCCAAAACTAAAAAAGGAGCTGAATCCCACCTGGGGTTTCCCTGATTGCCCCTTCTTGGTCGTCACAATCACTACACCATTAGAAGCTCTGGATCCATATATTGCCGTCGCAGAGGCGTCTTTCAAGACTTGGATCGACTGCACATCGTTCATATCGATGGTCGAGAGATCACCTCCGATAAAATCATCGATAACTACCAATGGTTGGTTATTACCGGTAATCGAGTTCGTACCGCGAATTCTGATTTTTACATCGCCACCAGGTGCACCATTGACCTTCGACACCAGTACACCAGCGGACCGGCCTTGCAAGACATCATCCACACGAGATACCGCCAGCTTCTCGATGGCCTCAGTATTGACACTGGACACAGACCCGGTTAGATCCGACTTTTTCTGTGAGCCATAACCGATGACCACGACTTCGTCCAACAACTCGCTAGAGGGTGAGAGTGGGACATTGATCACGGACTGCTCGCCTACTACGATCTCTTGATTGGCATAGCCGGTGTACGAATAGACCAATACTGCATCCGTGTTTGACACATCCAAGCTGTAACGCCCGTCTAGGTCCGTGACTGTGCCCGTGGTCGTACCTTTGACCAAGACATTCACCCCGATGAGTGGACTGTTGTCCATTGCATCGGTGATCGTACCAGTGATGGTCATCTGCCCAAATGACACATTCACAAAGCACATCAGTGCTCCGAGTACGCTCAAGGTATGATGCTTCCATTCTTGGAGTAATAACTTAGGAATTCTCATGAAGCTATTGATTTACTTGATTAGAAATAGGAGTTTACTCATAGCAAATCAAGGACACGATAGGTGGAAATATGTACCTATGAGTTAATTTTATGTATTTGTAGGTAAATACAATATGCGGATTGGGTAGTCGTCTTATTACAAACAGATCGGCACTTCCTTGATTTGCATCAAGGGCATACCATATCTGAAGTGCCCTAGATGTCCAGGCGCCTCACATCTACGAAAAGGGGACCAGAAGCCAACCGCTCGATCTTCAAATAGGCTTGAAAATTGCCCACGCCCTCGGGGATCATCACATCCCTGAAGACCACCCTGGTGTCACCTTTTCGCACCCCAGCCGTCAGATGCATATCTTGATACTTAATGTGAGCCGTCCCATCCGCCTCGATTCTTGGCAAATCTAGCGAGACTTCATAGCGACCTGCCTCCGTGTGCACCCGCCAGTATCCAAGGGCATTTTTAGATATCACCCTCGGTCCACCCCAATCAAACCTCGATAGATTGACTAAGGGCTGAGCCGGATCACCAAGGTGAATCCTCTGAATTCCTTTAGCGTCGCGTTCCTGAGTCACCTCATCATACCAAGCTTCATATCGGGCAAGGTACTCTTCTACGAGTTCTGGATACTTCGTTGCTACATTGATCCGTTCGCTTGGATCTGCTTCAATGTCGTACAATTCCAGTTTGGACAAAGTCTGTCTCAGTTCCTCATCCTTGGGTTGATACAAAATATGGTGAGGATCATCATGGGGACTGACCAGTTTGTAATGCTGTGTACGCACAGAAAAATGCTGATACTTAAAGACCGTAGGACCATAATGCACCTGTGTAATAAATGTCCTATCCTTGTGGGCAGTAGATAAACCTTCCCAAATCGGCAAGAGTGTCTGACCATCGATCTTGACATTTTTTGGAGGCTTGATGTTGCATGCATCCAAAATAGTAGGAAACAGGTCGATCATCGCCCCCATCGTATGGTCCTGTCTACCGCCATCTAAGTGCCCAGGCCAACTTACAAAAAATGGCACCCTGGTTCCGCACTCATAAACACTTGTTTTCGTACCGCGAAGATTGGCAACCCACCTGCCGGGATACACGTCGTTCTTAGTTCGACGATGCCTGGGACCATTGTCAGAAAGAAAGACAACCAAGGTGTTTTCCTCTAAACCCAAGGTTCTTAGTTTCTTCATCACACGACCCACATTTGCATCAATATTGGCAACCATGCCGTAGGTGCGCGCATTATCCTCATGTAATCCCATCTCCCTGTAGGGATCAGCCCTGTAGTCTGGTACTTGCAGGGGGAAATGTGGTAGATTGGTAGCGATATAGGCAAAGAATGGTCGGTCAGTTTCGGCACTAATAAACTCAAGGGCAGCATCGGTAAAGATGTCATCGCAGTATCCTGAATATCTTCGAGACACATTGTTGTGTTCTAATATGGGATCGAAATAAGTGTTGCCTGGTGGTCCCGCAGCCTGACCGATCCCACCACCCTTATGCACCAAGGCCTCTTGAAAACCTTGGTCGGTGGGCCGCATGGGATAGTTGTCACCCAAATGCCATTTGCCAAAAATTCCCGTACGATAGCCGTGATCACCCAAAATCTCAGCCAGCGTCACCTCGGATGCATTCATCAAGTGATCTACCTGTGTCACACCCACCACTCCCGTGCGATATGGATATCTGCCCGTCAGCAAGCCAGCGCGAGTAGGCGAACAATTGGGATACGTGAAAAAATGGGTCATTTCGATTCCGCTCTGTGCGAGGGCCTGCAAGTTGGGTGTTAGGAGGTAAGGGTTGCCGTGAAATCCAATATCTCCGTACCCTTGATCATCGCTCATCATGATCACAATATTTGGCCTATTCTGACCCTGCAATATTCCATGAGGAAAAATGGTTAAGAATAATAATCCAACGACGGAGAAATGGTCGTTGATACACCTTTTGATGTATCTCCAAGGATTGCTCCTAGATACTTCCGGAATAATCAATCCGTTTCGTTTCATTTGATTTGAGATTTGCATAAAAAAAACTAAGTCAGCCACTGATATTTAAATCTGAAAGATGGCCTTTAATTATTTTTATTTATTTCCTTCTAATTTTCCTACCTCCCTTGTTGTGGCATGGTAGATTACCACAAGCCCTTCCAGCATACCTCCTTAGAAGGCCGTGACTCCACCTGATTTTGGCATTTTATAACCAAAATGTCGGGATTCCACCATAACTCACAGAAGACCGATCACGGTAGGGAGCGCAAGATCATCATAATCACCCCGCATCGCTTCTAGCGTACTACTCTTCCTGACCCAGATCCCTTCATGAGCGCTTCCACTTCTGCTCTAGTCGAAAAGTTAAAGTCACCTTTGATCGAATGCTTGAGGCAGGAAGCTGCCACAGCATAGTCTACTGCAGTCTGAGATTCCTGCAGTTCGGGTGTGGTTAAAGCAAAGATCAAACCACCGGCAAAAGCGTCACCTCCTCCGACGCGATCCACGATGTTCTTTATCTGGTAGGGCTGATAATGGCCCTTCACGTCCAGCGGTGCAAAAAATGGTTGATCCGACCGGGCATCGAACAACATAGCTCCCCAATTATTGTGTGAGGCAGAAAGGCTCTCCCGCAGCGTGATAGCGACTTTTGAAACATTCGGAAACTGCTCTGCCACCCGACGAGCTACATCTGGATAGCGGGATGTGTCGAGGGTGCCCGCATGAACATCTGTGTCGCCCGCCTGAATACCTAAGACATCGTGACAGTCCTCCTCATTCCCTACCACTACATCCACGAACGGTAAGATGGTCCGCATGGTGGTTTGCGCCAACTCACGCGAGGTCTTTGAGGTGTCCCAGTTCCACAGTTTGCCCCTAAAATTGAGATCAATCGAAACTTCTGCACCAGCGGACTTTGCTTTTTTGGCGGCAACCAACGTGGCGTTGGCGGCATTTTTTGAAAGGGCTGGTGTTATTCCACTTAAATGTAACCACCGAGTTCCCTCAAAGATGGCATCCCAGTCGTAATCATTTGCAGAAGTAATGGCCAAAGCTGAACCAGCACGATCATAAATCACATTGCTTGGACGCTGATTGGCACCAGTTTCAAGAAAATACAATCCCAATCTTCCTGCATCCGTACGCAAGATATATTGGGTGTCAATACCTACGGCCCTGATGGAATCCATGGTGGCTTCAGCCAGAGCATGTCTTGGTAGAGCCGTAACATAGCGAGCTTTCCCCCCAAAATTACAGATGGAAGCTGCCACGCTGGCCTCAGCTCCAGCGTACGTAACCTCCAATCCTCGAGATTGACGCAAACGCATATTAGCTGGAGAAGCGAGGCGGCCCATAATTTCTCCAAAGGTCACTATCACGTTCATGATTCTGTTCTTATTTGTTTGATTAGCGCTCTAATTTCTCTGGCATTTTCGGTAATAGCTTCCCAGTCTTCAGCTTGTATAAGCGTACGTTTGGCTACCCATGAACCTCCAATGGCAGTAATCAGGGGTGACTCGAGGTAAGTGCGCGCATTCGAGATATTCAGGCCTCCTAGCGGTATAAATTTCAACCCCAAATATTGATAGGGTGCCACCATACTCTTTAAGTGACTCATACCCCCTGAAGTCTCGGCAGGAAAATACTTGATTACACGACATCCTTGTTGGATGGCAATCTCTATGTCGCTGGGAGTCATTATTCCGGGTGCAAACGATAAATCCTGCCTTTTTGCCTCAGCGATGACTCCAGGATTACAGCCGGGAGCAACCGCAAAATCTGCACCCACATCAGCCACCGCCCTTACTTGTTTGGCCGTCAACACAGTGCCAAAACCCAGGAGGATTTCTGGAACTTCCCTCTTGATGGCATGGGCAGCATCCATGGCGACCGGAGTACGCAAGGTCAGTTCGATGGTATCGACACCTCCAGCCAAGAGGGCTTGGGCAACGGGCACGGCATGTTTGAGATCATCAATGATCAATACTGCCACTATGCCAGCATCATCAATTCTTTGCACGATTTCGGGTGTCATGATGTTTTTGGCCATGGGTTGCATATTTAGGCTCTGGTGACTTTGGAAAAGAAATTCATTAGAGTTGACATTCTCTGAGTCACAACATATAAAATTTTCATGAACAACTTTTATTCTATCCACCCATTCTAGACAAGATTTTACGATCCTGGAAGTATACCAATTGTATGAGCGCTAAAATGACATCTAATTATCTTTTCAGGGTCGATTTTTTAGCCACGTATTTTCCGGGAGAAACATGGTAGCGCTGCTTAAACAACTTACTAAAGTGGGTACGACTTTTAAATCCGGTCTTTAAGAAAGTCTCATTGACTGATAAGCCCTCTTGCGACAAAAGTTCTGCTGCCCTTTTGAGCCGATATGACTTCAAGAGTTCATAAGGTGTGTGATCGGTGAGTGCTTTGACTTTCTGATAAAAATGTGTTCTATTCAGATAGAGCTCCCGGGCAAATTTTCCGAAATTCAGATCTTGGTTATCCAGATTGTCTGCCATTAATTTATACAGCCTCTCTAAGAAAGCATTGTCGTTGCGATTATTCCTATTGTGCTCCTGAGTTAACGGAATCCCAATCTGATACCTTTCCCTAAGCTTCTTTCTACTAAGTAGTATCGATTCAGTCTTGGTGACCAGATGCAGCAGATTAAATGGTTTGACAATGTAGGCATCGGCGCCATCTCTGATACCCTGAATCTGGTCCTCAATAGTTGCACAAGCCGTAAGCAAAATCACGGGTATGTGGCTTGTTTTAATATCAGCTTTAATGAGTTTGCATAACTGAAGACCATTAAGATTAGGCATGAGCACATCGCTGATCACGATATCAGGCCACTGGTCTTCCATCGCTTCGAGGCATTCCCGTCCATCGTAAAAACTGTACACAGTGAAATATTTAGATAATACCTCCGTGGCAAACCGGCGCATATCATGATTGTCCTCAACCAAAAACACGACCGCATCTGAGAAGTCGCCGCACACTTTAAATTGGTCAGCATCCAAATCCTCCAGTACCTTCTCATGTGGTGCATATTGGTGTTCAGCCACCATTATCCTTCGGACTTTCTCAGCTGCATCAGATATTACCTGTTCTTTGACGATTGGTAGGGAAACGGTGATTGTGGTACCTTCGTGCAGCTCGCTTGTTGCCAAGATCGAACCATAGTGCATTTCGACTAATCGCTGGGTAAATGCTAATCCGATTCCCGACCCGCCTGTGTCTTTACTTTCCTCTCCATGCGAGCGATAGAACCTTTCAAAAACATGAGGTAGGTCATCCTCAGATATGCCTATCCCAGTATCTTTTACAGCAACAATTAGGTCCTTGCCACGGCTCTCATAATCCACTTGAATGGTGTCATCTGGACTGGTATACTTCAGCGCATTGCTAAGCAGATTATTAAAAATCTTTTCCAGCATATCCCTGTCCCCTGAAATATATATTTCCTCATCAGGTCCAGTAATCTGCAGATCTTTATCTCCCTTTTTCGCAACGTATTCGAAATTAATTACCAGTTCTCCAATAAATTCATTAAAGTTAAAGCGAGAATAGTGCATCTTAAGTACCTCAGCATCGGCTTTTTGAAAATCTTGCACTTGATCGATGAGTTGGAGAATCTTCTTTGATTGGCGTTTGACAAGTTGCAACTTATCACTTAGGTCGAAATTATTCTTAAACTGTTCGATCAATAAATCCACCGGTCCCGAAATGAGAGTGAGCGGCGTCTTTATTTCGTGAGAAATATCTGAAAAAAACCTGAGCTTCGCCGCATTGACCTCTTTTACCTTGTCTTTTTCAAGCTTTTCGATCTCCAATTTGTGATTAAGCTTTTGGATATTCAGAACGGTATTAAACACAATGGATACGAGTATAGCTGCCATGATAAAATATAAGACATAAGCCCATGCTGTCTTCCAAAAGGGAGGGGTGATCAGAATATTCAGGACGATGGGATCAGTCCAATTTCTCAATGCATCAGATGCTTGTGCTTGCAGTACATAAGCTCCTGGAGGCAGCCCATTATAATAGAGGTTGTATTGATCAGATGGCACCGTGATCCACTTCTCACTCATGGGCATCAGACGATATCTTAGAAAGTGGTTATCATGTGTCGAAAAATGCAAAGATTTGAGTTCGATCGAAAAGGCGTCCTCATCGTGATGCAGTGTTAGTTTATCCTCGTGATTCAGACGTTTATCTAGCAGTACCCGATTGGCCAATGTGTCCCCTGGCATAATGGTTTCGTTGAAGACTTTAACGTCACCAAAAACTAGATTTGGTAGCACTCCACGGTCAGGGAGTTCTCCCGGCTTGAAATAACACAAACCACTAAGTCCTGCAAACACAAAGAATCCGTTATCCAGATGTGCGGAAGCATATTCGAAGTCCTCAAAAGCCAACCCATCCTCCTTAGTAAATCGCCTAAAGGTATAGTCCTTGGTACTAAACCTGTTGAGGCCAATATTGGTGGCAATCCAAAGATTTTCCTCCTCATCATACTGTATACTTTTCACCACATTATTAGACAGGCCATGCTTTTCAGAAAAAGACTGAAATTTCGGTGTCGCCTGGCTGTCGATTACTTTGCAAATTCCACCACGCTCCGTACCTAACCACAGTGACCCACTTGGTAATCGGACAATACAGGTTATAAAATTGCTTGATATTGAGTTTTTATCATTCTTATCATGAAGAAATTGCTCTACTACGGCACCTTGTAGTGAGTGGTCTGCGCCGAGAGTGATTCTATAAAGACCATCCGCATCGGTCCCAATCCAGAGATAGTCAAAAATTGGATCTAAATAAAGGCACCTGGTGAGCGCAATCTTGTTATTTCTAAAAAAGGAATGATCATTGAGTGATTCAATCCTGATGATCTCGTTTGACGCATTCTGTGCAATACTATACACATCATTATTTCCGAAAATCCAGATATTCCCCTCTCTGTCTTCCAAGATCGAACGGGTATGGGTAGTATTAATAGCTGGAACACTTTCACTCCTTACCGGATCAAGTGAGCGCTGACCATGGACCACCCTGCTCAAGCCCAATTGTCCTCCAAGCTTCAACCACGTATTCTGCTTAGAGTCCACAAAAATGGCACCGACTCTGAGCTCATGGGCTGATGGAAGGTCAAAAGGCAAGGGCTCAAAATTCTCCTTGTCGGTATCAAATAGGGCCAGTCCTCCTCGGTTGGCAGCGAGATAAATGCGATGATCATCCAACGGTGCCACATGCAGGATCTGATTGGAATGAAGCCCGTGTTCCATTCCCATCTCCGCACGATAGCTCCTAAATGGGTTGCCTCTGGGATCAAAACGAAAAACTCCCTTATTGAAGGTACCTACCCAACATCCACTCCTGGTGGGTGTGATGCAGCTAGTCCTCAAGAGTCCTTTTTCTGCTGTAAAGGAGGAAGGCTTGGGGTTCAGCCCATCGTAGAGGCTTTTCAGATCATCTATGCGCAATATTCCTTCAGTGAGCGTACCAAGCCAAAGGTGATTGAGTGCATCAAGAGCAGCACTGTTAAATTGATAGGCATGCAGAGTCGTCGACTTCAGTGTAAAATCGTAAGTACCCTCTTTTTCCTGGTAATTGATCATGGCAATCCCCTCACCCAGGGTAGCAAGCAAAGAGTTTTTATCAATTCGCAAAATTGATCTAGAAAATTCGATTTGATTATCCAACACCGTGGAATACGTCTCCTCCGAAAGATCAAAAAGCAGCAGCCCCCTTGAGGTTGAAAAAAGATAGCTGTCAGCACCTAGGTGTATTCCGTCAAACATAGAAATCCCAACCTGAGGCCGTTCTGGGGAAGGCATGTATTGCTGAACGAATCCATAATCACGCCCGAAAAGAAGTAAACCTTGATCTTCAGTGGCGCAAAACACCAGGTCATGAATAGGGTCGATCACCACCTTCCGAACAATCGGACCACTGAGTGCATTGTTTTGCACCTTACTGGAGTAGATGTTTTGAAATTGGTCTAGGTTATAATCGTAGATCGAGATGCCCTCGTCTGTACCAATCCAGAGATTTCCGTTTGCATCTTCGTTGATGGTCCTGATCCGGTTGCTCACGAATAAATCCTCATCGACCCGATTCTTGAATATCTTCACTTCATATCCATCGTACTGATGCAGACCATCGTAAGATCCGATCCAGATAAATCCTCGTGAATCTTCTAAGATAGATGTGACCCCATTATGGGCCAGACCTTCAGAAATCGTAAGTTGCTGGACAAATTCCAGCTGCTCACGCTGAGCTTTTAGCCCTTCGACAGTAGAAAACAAAAGGAGCATGGTGCAAGCTAAGCACCCGATGGACATGGATCTACCGCAGCCATATGGCCCAAAAAGAAAGTTTTTGAATTGATACGATCTGCAAAAACCCTTTTCCATTCCTCCTTTTGTTACATATCTTCGATTATATCTTTTCGATATACACATAGTACGCTGGATGGATTCGTCCCAGACTGTCGATCAGAGAAGCTTCCAAATCATATTTACCAGCAGCCATATCTAGAGTGTAAGTGATCTCTTCTGCACTGGCTTCGATGTCTGCGCTTTTTTGATGCTTGCCCACAAACAGAAATGCCTCCACAAAATCGGTTTTTTCACTAGCTGGCATAGCAGATGCCAATCTTCGGGGTTTTGCTGCAGCTTCAAATGCTTCGTTGATGGCCAAGCCTGATTCCCTCGGAAACCTTCGTAAGCTGATTTCATAGTCACCATCTACTGCAAATTCTACCTTCCAACGACCTGCTGAGGGTTGAGGTGTGACCGCTCCATATTGATGCCATCTACGTCCCCACCTCCCGCTGAGCATATCGTGGGAAGATATCCGCGATGGATTCTCAAAGGGTGTGCCCACCTTGATATAAGCGTATCGTTCATTCACGCCTTCATCTACCAGCGACTGCCACCATCTCTCATATCCCTCGGCCAAGCGCTCTGCCACCAATGGATGACGGTCCATGATATTGTGTGCTTGTTTGAGATCATTGGTGACATTGTAAAGAGCATCGCCGTTGACCAGCCTCCAATCCTTATCCATGACTGTGTAATCCTTGTATTTGGTCAGATTTTGCATACGTTGAGTATCCATGAACAAGATCCTGTTCTTCCAATTTGTCGCATGTCCACTTAGTAAAGGCACCCAACTTAGGCCATCGAGCGGTTTAACGGGTGTAAATTGCAAGGACAACAAATCTACCAGAGTGGGGAGTATATCGTAGTGGGCGGTCAATTCAGAAATATCTTTGCCTCCAATGAGACCACCTCCAGGCCATTGCATATAAAATGGCACTCGATGACCTCCTTCTGTCACAGAACCCTTTCCACCCGTCATGCCTGCATCATAGACCCGATGGCCACCTGCTGTGCCATTATCTGTCATAAAAATGACCAAAGTGTTTTCGGTCAGACCCAGTCTTGCCAATTTCTCTCTCAAGGCTTTGAAGTTATCATCAATATTGGTGATCATGCCATAGAAACGACGAATAGATTCAGGTAGATTTTCTTGATCTTTGTAGAGGTCAATGTACTCTTCAGGGCAGTTTAAGGGTCCGTGTGGAGCGTTGGTCGAGATGTAGCAGAAGAAGGGATGGTCCTTGTTTTCTTCGATAAAATCCAGTGCCTGATTAAAGAATACATCTGTACAGTATCCTTCATACTTTGTTTCTACTCCATTGTGCCAATAGGTATCATCAAAGTAATCATTGCCCCAAAAATCAGGACCTTGTGAGATTCCACCACCACCGTGTCTCACCACCTCGTGAAAACCACGATCCTTCGGACGAAAGGGATAGTTATCTCCTAAATGCCATTTACCGAACATACCATTGGTGTAGCCATTCTGACCCAAGACCTGCGGAAGGACCACCTCATCTTCAAATAATAGGGACCTTCCGGCGATGGTGTGAAATACATTAAGGCGATTGGTATGCCTACCAGTCATGACAGCCCCTCTGGTTGGTGCACAAGTGGTCGAGACATGAAAGTTCATGAATCGGATTGCCTGAGCATGAAAATCATCAATATTGGGGGTCTTAATATATGGATTGCCTTCGCAAGCAATGTCATTCTTGCCTTGATCATCGGTGATCACCAAGACGATGTTTGGCTTTTGGGTGGAAGGGTTGCTTTCTGATTGGGCAGGTATTGGCACCGGAAAAGAGAGTCCGATGACTACCGCCATGATTCCAATGAGTGAAAATCTAAGACACATATTATCTGCTAATTGATTTATTTAATGGACTGCTTTCTCAGGGCTCTGCCTCTAATCTCCCTCCATCTTTCCTCTTCCTTCAACACATTTTCCCTATGTGGATCAAACCATCCTGGTGCTATATTATCGGCATCCCAGGTTTGGTAAGCTCGCTCCATCATCGTGACTAAGTTTTGATGAGAGGGGGCCAAATTGTCACGTTCTGATGGATCCAATTGTAGGTCGAAAAGCAAAGTCTGCTCCTTGTAAGCACTTTTATATAGCTTAAAATCTTTCACGCGAACTGCATACTCAAAGCCACCCACAGAACGCCAGAATAAACTATCGTGCGGCCGCTCCCTGATTTCTCCTGATAGGTAGGGCAACAAACTTGTCCCGTCAAGCTGTTTCTTGGAGCGATAGCCAGTGCCGGCTGCATGCAAAAAGGTTGGGTAAAGATCCAGTGCAGAAACTGGGAGTGAATACGTCCCTTTGGAAGAAAGAACTTCTGGCCAGGTGATGAAGAAAGGGACTTTGATCCCTCCTTCAAACAACATACCCTTATGTCCACGCCACGGCCGGTTGTCTGCATGCTGTGTCCTGCCTCCATTGTCACTGAGAAACACCACCATGGTATTTTCTTTCAGTCCTTTGGCCTCCAAAATGGAATCTATCCTGCCTACACCTGCATCCACTGCTTGCACCATCGCAGCATACACACTTCTCCCACCATACTCGATATGCTTGGTGTCTTCCAAGTATCTTTGAGGTGCCTGATCTGGGGCATGGGGAGCGTTGTATGCTAGGTAAATAAAGAATGGTCGATCATCTTCCTGAACAATCATGCGGATAGCCTCCTCCGTAAAATCATCTGTTAAATAACTCAGCTCGTCTGTAGTCACTGGCTCTCCATTGCGGTAGACAGTTCTTACAGGATCCCTGGGGGTTCCCCAGTAACTCATTCCCCCTCCTGGGAATCCAAACCAGTGATCAAATCCCTGTCGATTTGGGGAGAGGTCCGGATGATCTCCCACGTGCCATTTACCGATCGCACTGGTGCGGTAGCCGATCTTCTTCAGTGCTTCAGATATGAGAATCTCAGAGCTGGGAATGCCAATAGTCTGGTCATTCTCCCGGTCATAAGGTAAATTGCAGTCGTGACCAAACCGTGCTTGATAGCGGCCGGTCAGTAATCCTGCCCGTGACGGACTACAGTAGGGATGGGAGACATAGCCATTGGTGAACACAATGCCTTGTGACGCCAAGCGATCCAGATTGGGAGTGAGAATATCGCTGCATCCATTAAAACCCACATCGCTCCAACCCAAATCATCGGTGAGGATCAAGAGAATGTTTGGCTTCTCGACAGTGGCCTGTTGGGCTAACAGGTATGGTGCACTTAGTGAGTAGGCTAATGATACCAGCACGATGATCTTGTTCATATTATCCCTATTTGAGGCGATTACTTGGTGGAAAGAGCCATCTTGTCTTCCCACAGACCCTTAAGATAACACCTTGTCATCTTAACAATGCTCTTTTTAGCTCTCCAATAACTGACAATTCTTGCTCCAGCCTTTGTTAGTAATCCTATCGATGCTCAAAGATAGTCCCATCCCCAAATTCATGCGGGGATAGCGAACAAAATTGGACTGACTACGCTAATGGTAAATAAGCAGTATATTGATATCAAAGCCTAGTCACATGTCTCATTATCGCTGTTACTTAGCGTGCCTGATGGCCCTGCTACCATTGGCATTCAGTCAAGCACAGTCTAGTACCATAACCCATGGCCCCATCTTGGGCAACCTCACAGCCCAATCAGTGAGGATTTGGGCTCGCACTTCAACGCCTTCTGCATTGATCGTACGCTATGGAGAAGCTCCCGATGGGCTTTTTTCTGGCCTCGCTAAGGGAATCACCTTGCTCCGACATGATAATACCGGGTGGGTAGAGCTGACTGACTTACAACCCAACAAAGAATATTATTATCGGATTGAGACTCCTTCCTTTTCAGCCCCTGTTGCTTCTTTCTTCACCCTCCCAAATACTGAAGATTGCGTGGATAACGATCTCAATCCAGCAGGTTTGTTCAACTTCCGTTTTGAATTTGCCTGCGGGAATAATCAAAATAAGACACAAGGATCGGGACCTGAACTGCCCGCTTTTAAAACCATGTTGGAGCAATTATATGGCAAAATTCACTTCTCCATTCAGAATGGAGATTGGCTGTACGAGGAATCCCGCATGTATTCACCAGAAGAATGGTCAATGCAGCTTGGTATAGCAAAGGATCAAGTACCAGATGTCGTGCGCATTGCCCCCACCATCACCGGTGTTTGGGAAAATTACAAAGTCTACCTTTCCAGAGGAACAAACCTGGCACAGTATCACAAGTACATCCCCACCTTCTTTACTTTCGACGACCACGAGATGCTCAATGATGTTTGGGGAGCTGGTAGTCCGGGTCTCAGAGACCGGAGAGCAGTTTTCAGAGACATCGGTGAGCAAGCCTGGTACGATTATCTAGGATGGAGCAATCCCGTGGATTTTACTCAAGAGATTGTCTTCGGCCGAGCGACGTTACAGGGTGGGAATAGTGAGCTTCACGATCCAAATGCATCCTTTCTCTCACTTAAGGCAGCTGAGATCTCCAATTTGCATGTCCATTGGGGTGAACCCACAGCTGGCGTAAATGACAATGCACTTGATGAGGTAGGCGGCCACCCCAGTGCCGGAGTATATGAGATCAAGAAGATTATCGATGCCCAGCGATTGGAGATCAGTCCAGCACCTGCCACGTCGGGAGAGGTTTCCTATTCCATAGGTCGCAGATCCTATTATCGCAAAAGAGTGAGCAATTGTGACCTATTCTTTTTGGATACCCGTAGCCATCGTCAAATGCATGACACAAGAGAACCGGATAAGACAGGGTTATCCTTGCTAGGCATCGACCAACGAAAATGGCTTTTGGAAGGGGTGGAGAAAAGTGACGCCGACTTTGTCTTTGTCATATCTAGTGTCAACTTCATGGTACCCCATGTCGGTGGTGGAAAAATCCGCACCACGAATAAAGACGATGCTTGGACGGTCTTTCTCGATGAAAGAGAACAATTGATCGCCAGCTGGGATGAGTTGGAGAAACCGGTCATGGTGTTGACTGGTGACCTGCACAATAGTTTTGCCATACAGATTACCGACAATGTCTGGGAATTTGCATCAGGCCCTCACAACTCCAACAATCACTACTATACCGATGAAGGTAATCGTCCCGCCACTGGAAGATTTCAATATGGTCCTCGCGCATGTGATATCCATTGGTCTACCTACTATCGAGACGATATTCCGCGTAGCCAACTGGCTAATCCTGTCTACTGTGTTGTCCAGGTCAACAATGTTTTTAACAATGCCATGACTATGGGTCAGAAGAGGTGGGTAGCCTTCGAACGACCTCAAGTGATTATCCAGTATTACGATGGAAGAAGTGGAGATTTGTTATATGCGGAATCGATCCTTGCACATAGGTAATCGGAGTTAGAATCCTAATATGTCAATGGTCAGAGAGCGGATTACCGCTATTTGCGAGGCGATCCAGCTGTTTGACACACAATCCGGTCGATCATAAACATCCGGCTGATGATTACCCAATGGTGCTCGGGAGCATCAATATCAAGGCCAGTCCCTGCCTTCAATCCCCATCAGGTTTTTCTCCAAAATCTGATTTGTAATGCAAATAGATTTTAGCATCGTGAACCAGTGCATATGGACCACTAGATTGGTCAGGTATTTTTTCAAAATGATCATCAGATTATTCGACTACAATGGTTAGTATCTGCTTCCCAAATCGGTCCGATTTTGCGGTAACTTGTACAATGCCGGATCTTTTGGTGGATTGCAAAATAGCGAGGCATCGGCCCATGTCTGTCATGATCGTATTCGATTGAAAATCTTGTGTGTTATCATCTGCACCATTATCTACGCCAAGTAATGTGGCTTCACCTTCGATGTCGAAAGTAATGATGTCATTCACTGTTTTTACAGGTAGGCCATCCCTGTCACAGAGTTGCACTACGAGATGGGCAACATCGTAGGCATCGGCTTTTAGACTGGTTTTATCTGTTTTTAATGAAATGGCCACAGGATCTGACGATGTTCTGATCTGGGCGTTGATCCGTTGTTCTTCAAATCCAGCTCTGGCAGTGAGGATACCTGCTTCAAAAGGCACAATCCACCGCATCAGCCTGTCGGGGCTTTCCGACATACTCCGATACCCTAAAGATCTTCCGTTGAGCACTAATTCAACGGTGGCATAGTTGGAGCAAACCTCAATAAGGACCGGTGTTCCTTTTTTATAATTCCAGTGCATATTTGATGGCCGCCAGGTGTAAGAACTTCTGTCTTTGGCCACTGCATGGCCAGATAATTCATCCTTGTCAAATCCCGACTGCTCCAGAGGAATAGTGCCTATGGAGATGTGTGGCTCATCTTTCCAAATGCTCTTAAAGTAATTCCATCCTTGTACTTTAAAACCTGCTAGATCAAGCATGTCACCCCATGCACTTTTCTCCGGCCAAGCTTTATTGCGCTCACCCATATAATCTATACCCGTCCACATGAAAATACTAAAGACACCGGGGTGTTCGAGCACCTGCTTCCAATCATCCCAAGTACCTGGACATTCATTGATCGTCACTTGCTGATGTGGGAAATGGGTCTGTCCCCAAGGAATCTCCATATTGCGATAGCTGTAGCCCACCAGATCTACCGCATCGGCATAACCACTCACATGACTGACATGGGGAATCACCAGGTTGGCAGTGGTAGGGCGTGTAGTATCCAAATCCTTAACCCATGAGTTTACTCGAGTGGCTGTTTCTGTCAGGATGTATTGACCTTTTTCGGATTCCGCATATCTCTTTTTTAATTCTTCCGGTGAAAGAATTGGTGCACTTCCCCAGTAATTGCCAGAATTCTGTGGATCATTGGGATCGGCCCAAAATCCGGTGATGTACCTATAATGCAAATAGGTCCATTCGATCTCGTTGCCAATACTCCATTGAAAAACAGAGGGATGATTTCTATCTCTTAGTATGGTCCTTACCAAATCGCTTTTACCCCATTCTTGAAAATGCTGGGTATAACCCCTAGTGATGTAATCTTTGGCTCGATCATGATAGTTCATACGCTTGTCCTTCGGATAGTCCAACTCATCGAAGAGCTCGTTTTGAACCAGAAAGCCCATCTCATCACACAAGTCAAGAAACTCCTGGGAATAGGGATTATGGGCCAGCCGAATACCGTTGACACCGGCATCCTTGAGCTTGGTGAGGCGCCGTCGCCATACGCCCTTAGGCACAGCAGCTCCAACCAGACCACCGTCGTGATGTAGACATACTCCTTTGACCAGTGTAGGTTTACCATTTAAGAAGAATCCACCACCCACCCTAAACTCGATATCGCGAATCCCAAAAGGAGTGATGTACATATCTACCACCTCGCCATCTCGGCTGATGGTCGTGATTGCTCGGTACATGTACGGCTGCTCACAATCCCAAAGTCTGGGATGGGGCACCACCAGTGTTTGGACAAATTCTCCCTCAAAGGCAGCCCTCAAGTCTAATTTTTCACTTGTATCTACTACTACTTCGGCTTCAGCATTGACAATGACGGTGGTAAGCGAAAACTCTTGTGGAACATATTCATTTTCAACCTTTATTTCTAGCCTCACCTTCGCTTCCGACTCACTGGTTTGGTGGGTGGTTAGATAAGTGCCCCAAATGGGAATCCGCAGCTTGTCAAGGGTGATCAATTTTACATTGCGGTAAATACCACTACCCGTGTACCAGCGGCTATCTGCATACCGAGAGTGATCGACATGCACCGTAAGGATATTAACCTCTCCTACCTAAGTACATGACATAACACAAAAAGACCATATATTGTGATTTCAAAATCAATTAGTTAACCTAATTTCACAAATATGGTCTCGAAAGTGCAAGATAGCAGATTTTTTAAAGTTTTCCTACTACATTTTAAAGGGATGGACAAGCGACGTGTTCAATTTCTCTACCTTTTAGTACGTGCAATTAGTAGTGTAGGTACGATAAACCTTGTCAAAGTTGCCATAGCAATTCAGAATGATGTAAGTCGATCCAGCAATTACCGTAGAATTCAGCGATTTATTGCCGGAGTATCGGTCAATTTCGATGAGCTTATTCCGTTTATCATACGATTGGCAGGAGTACAGGATCCATACACGTTATTACTGGATAGGACTAATTGGCAGTTTGGTCGAGCAGATATTAATTTTTTGGTGTTGAGTGTGAAGGGAAAGAGTTGGTCTGTGCCAATATTATGGACACTGCTACCAAAGAAGGGAAGTAGCAATTGTGAGGAGCGGATCGCCCTGATGGATAGGCTGATAAGGATCATAGGGCACGGGAAAATACATAGTCTTATCGCCGACAGGGAGTTTGTTGGTCAGAAATGGATTAGATATCTTAATGAGCACGGAATCCCTTATGACATAAGGATCAGAGAGAACATGAAGGTGTTTTATCGGGGAACAGAAAGACGTGTATCAACACTTTTTTCCAGACTCCAAATTGGTAAAGTAAGAACAATCAAAAAACCTG
This sequence comes from Saprospiraceae bacterium, assembly GCA_965223025.1. Lineage (GTDB taxonomy): Bacteria > Bacteroidota > Bacteroidia > Chitinophagales > Saprospiraceae > JABDMH01. Next base: position 259,355 of record CBDCVP010000023.1, on the reverse strand, counting down.
TCATTCTCAAAGGTGAGCAAGTGTTCCTACAAGGAAAAAAGATCACAAATACAAAGAATCACAGGGAAGAATATTTAATTGTCATCTCCTATGACGATCCAGAACATAGTTTGTGCAGATATGGCGAACGATGGTATATAGAAAACATGTTCAAAGATCTAAAATCCAATGGATTTAATTTGGAATGCACTCACGTTACCAAGACTGACCGTCTGGAAACACTAATGTTAGTCTTGGCAATAGCGTACACATGGATGATAAGAATTGGCAAATTCATTCATGAAAAACACCCTCAAAGAATACAAATTAAAAAACATGGTAGGAGATCTAAAAGCATTTTCCGGCTCGGATTAGATGAATTTATGAACACTATTTTCTTATGCAACTTAGTAAGAATGAGAACATATATTAATTTTTTGTCATGTACTTAGCTCTCCTACTCTATTAAGCATATTCGTCAAGTCGAAATAGGTAGGAGAGTAACCGTAGGGATTTCTCCCCAACAATTTGCCGTTTAACCAGAATGTGGCATTGTTATATACGCCGTCAAACAGGATAAAGGTGCTCCGCTGACCAGCAAGTACAGGAGTTTCGAAATGTTTTTGATAAATCCCAATGCCCCCCGGAAGATAGCCTGTGCAACCTTCCAAGGTTGAATCGAATGAAGCTTCCACGCTCCAATCGTGGGGTAATCTTACCTCACGCCAGCTAGCATCGTCCAATGGAAACTCCCTCAGAAGTGTGGTATCCTCGACCAAGACAAACTTCCAATCGAAATTGAAATCCGTTTCGTACGGTTTGGCATGTTGTTGAGCGTATAATGACAGCGTAAACTGTGACAATACTAAGAAAATAATGTACTTCATTCTCAATCGACCTTTTAATATCTGCGTGTATCCTAATCTTCCCAATGTTCAGAAACAATTTTTTCAATTTGCGGAAAATTCGCATCATTTTCCTTCACCTTAGACCGAAGGGCCTTCAGCCTCACTTTTAGGTCTTGAATGATTTCGGCATAAGCCTGTTGCTCATAACGATTATCCATTTCCTCGGGGTCATTTCGGAGATCATAAAATTCCCAAGCGGCTGGTGTTTGAAAATCGGACATGGAAGCAGGATTATTGGCCCATTGCTGAGCATTACCAGATCGCTTCTGATAATCGACCCCATAGTAGAAAATGAGTTTGTAATCCTTAGTGCGGATACCGAAATGGGCGGGATTGTTGTGTCTATGGGCCATGTGCATCCAGTATCGGTAATAGGTTTCTTGCGCCCAGCCATCTGGTTCTTTACCTGTTTCCAGGATCTGCCTAAAACTGCTGCCTTGCATTGAAGCAGGTACGGTACCGCCCCCCAATTCAATGATGGTTGGGGCAAAATCCGTATTATTAATGATCGCATCACTTCTAGTACCAGCCTTAATGGTTTCAGGATATCGAACCAAGAAGGGCATCCTCAACGATTCTTCATACATCCATCGCTTGTCAATATAGTCATGCTCACCAAGCATAAAACCTTGATCTCCCGTATAAATGATCAAGGTGTTATCCATCAAGCCTTCAGATTCTAGGTAGTCAAAAAGTCGCTTGACATTATCATCTACTCCTTTTACACACCGCAAGTAACGTTTTAAATATTCCTGGTAGGCCAATTTTTTATATTCAGGGTCAGGTATTTCAGGATCTATACCCATGTGCATACCCATATTTCGAATAGTATTTCTATGCCCGATGGACGAACCTATCGTATCTATAAGTGCATCATTTGCACCCCGTGTGGCTATCGAACCATTATTTGCATTATACCATAGGCTGGCCGGCTCAGGTATTTCGACCTCCTCCAGATAATCTTTATAGCGCGGCGCAAATTCAAAAAAATCATGAGGCGCTTTGAAGTGATGCATTAAAAAGAACGGCTTTGATTTGTCCCGCTTAATTCTCAACCACTCAAGGGAAATGTCTGTGATCACATCAGAGGAGTGACCCGTATATTTGGTGGCATACACTTCTCGGGTTAGATTTTCCTCAAATCTGATTTCCATCTTTGCTTCACCCTCCCGGCCATATAAAATTGGATCGAAGTATTTGCCCTGTCCAGGTAGAACCTGATAATAGTCAAAAGCTTCTGGCGCGTATTTTAAATGCCACTTACCGACCATTGCGGTTTCGTATCCAAGCTTTTTCATCTCAAGTGCTAATGTCTGACGTTCCGGTGGCAATTTGCCTCCCAAGTCATAGACCCCGTTTACATGACCATATTGACCAGTTAAGATGCTGGCACGAGAGGGTGTACAGATTGAATTGGTGCAAAACACATTCTCCATTAAAATACCTTCATGCGCCAGGCGGTCAATGTTTGGCGTGGGATCTAAAGCAGCCAACCGACTACCATATACACCAAATGCCTGACTACAGTGGTCATCTGACATGATGAAGATGATATTGGGTTGTTCCCGATCTTGTGCATGGCACAGGTCAACCCGTAAAAATAGGTTTAAGACTACTAAATAGAACAGCGTTGATTGCTTCACTCCTTAAAGTTGTTAGTTTCAAATAAGTTAAGAATGGGATAAGATATATCTCAGTTTCCTCTTTAATCCCTTTTTATTGGGTACCTCCGAAGACCCGTTCACGGGCTCAGCACTATTTTGGTCGAAATTTCTGAATGAATCTTATCCAAGAGAACATAGTGCTCCCTATAGTTTTTATTTCTAGTACCTTCAATACGTGGAATTCTAATTTCACCGCGGTACGATTATCGCAAACCTATACTGCCGGGTTTCCCCTGGTATCAAATTAACCAAGTGTGACTTTTCCTTGATCGCCGAAGGTGATTCCTCTACATCATGATGAGACACCATGGGTTCAATGCAGGCAAAGGGCATCCCGGGTGGCGACCATAAGTTTACATTGGGAAAATCCATCAGATTAACTTTTACAAATGGACGTTCTCCTTTTCTGGCCACACCAATCTCCTTTAACTTATGACCCGGCAAAAACATTCCTCCATTCGGCACTCGCTCATCTTGCAGAGAAAGCCTATCTTCATTAACTAAGTACGGAATCTTACTTTCCTGTACCAAACTGTTTTCAACGGCTGTCCTATCGATGGTCATCTTGTGTGGAAAAACATATTCATAATCCGCTCTGGTCAATCCATTTTCCAAAGGGCAATTGAAGCCTGGATGACCACCCAGTGCAAAAAACATGGTATCCATTCCGAGGTTTGATATCGAAAAATGATTAATTAATTGATTCTCGCTTAATTCATAGGTGATCTTCAAATCAAAGTCAAATGGGTACGAAGCTTTTGTTTGCGGTGTATGGGAGAAGGCAAACATCGCTTTATGAGAGTCACCTTCGGGAACGACTTCAAACCTATTGATGGCGGCCAATCCCATTCTCGGCATTTCGTATTCTTTCCCCCGGTAGGAATACTTTTCATCTTTAAATCGGACATTCACTGGAAACATGACTGGCGCTTGCGCCTGCCAATAAGTTGAATCTCCTATCCATAAAATTTCAGTGGAAGTGCTTAGGTTAATTATGCTCTGCAATTCAGCTCCTATCGGATTGATCTTTACCCTTAGATGTTCATTTTCAAGTACAACAATCTCCCGAGCATCTTGTCCGAATCCAATGGGAGAAAACGATGCACCCGCCAGCGCTATGCCCATTGCTAATAAAAAATTCGCGATCGATCTTGCCCGCATCTTCATAATGCTGAAGTTATTCTTTGCCGACGAAGCTAATATATGTGTAATAAACGCCATACTTCTCCTCTCCTTCGACAAAATCATTCAATAAAAATGTTCTACCTCTTTCCAGATCTACTTCAAAGGAAACTTCCTCATCTCCCTGAGCGATTTCTTGCTCCCACATCTGATTTGAAATTTGGATTCGCACTTTATCTGGATAGATTGCCTGATATTGATACTTATTCTTAGGATTTACCGAGGGAATACCGAGAATGGGTCCGGGGCACTCGCGAGGCCACCTCCTGCATGAGATATTATAAGTGCCATCGTGTTCAATCTTCAGAGCATGAGTGTTGTTTACATTTTTCATACCAGCAGCTACTTGCTCTGCCTTCCAAATACCTTTATCCTCTCCAATGGCGTGTTGAATAGTCAATTTTATTTCTCTTTGATTTCTATTACCCACAATACTCACTGGAAATGCTCGGTACTCAGTAGTGGCTTTCGCCTTACTGACAAAAGCGGCATTTTGATCCAGCATTTCTTGGACCACATGTGGAAACTGGCTCGCCAAGTTGTGTTCCTGATAACGGTCTTCGTCAATATCATAAAGTTCATCTCCATGGACCAACCGCCATCTCTCGGTCATGATGCATGTCTGATCTTCATCCAAAGGTGGTCGCCAGTCTTGTCTATGATGCACAAAGACTGTCCTTGCCCGCTCCTGGTAATCCGCACCAGGTAACAAAAGGGGAGATACATCCACACCGTCCAGGGATCGCTTGTCAGGCATTTTCAAACCACACAATCCTGTCAAGGTAGGCAGTACATCAATATGGGCAGTCAGATCAACGAGATCACGACCACCTTCAATTTTTCCTCTGGGCCAGCGAATAAAGAAAGGTACCCTATGGCCACCTTCGGTCTTATCTCCCTTCATGCCCCGAAATCCCTGATTAAAACCCAACTGTCCATCTCTGCTCCTTCCTCCACCAGATCCATTGTCCGTCATAAAAATCAGGATGGTGTTCTCCGCCAAATTATGGTCCTGAAGATATTTTTCCAACCTGCCAAAATTCTCATCGATATTGACAAGCATTCCGTAAAACTCAGCACCGACGATGTCTTCACCCACCAAATGTTGATACGGAGCTGCATACCTTTCCTCCACAACAAATGGACTATGAGGTGCATTAGTCGGTATGTATGCGAAAAAAGGTTGAGCTCCTGAGTTATCGATAAATTTCATGGCTTCATCAAACCAAACATCCGTGCAATAGCCCTCAAATTGCCTGGGCTCATTATTGACATAATACACATCGTCAAAGTAACTATTGCCCCAATAGTCCGAAAGTTCTCCCACGCCTCCGGCCTTGTGGATAATCGATAAATCAAATCCACAATCGCTGGGTCGGACTGGGTAATTATCGCCTAAATGCCATTTGCCAAATATTCCAGTTCGGTATCCATTCTGGCGGAATACTTCTGCCATGGTCAAGGCCCCTTCACTAAGGGCATCCCGCCCCTTGTAGGTAGCCCAGGCGCCGTTATTAATGGGATAGCTTCCCGTCATCAGTGCACTACGGGTCGGAGTACAGACGGGACTTACGTGAAAATCAGTCAGGCGTAGTGCTTCCTCATAAAAAGCGTCCAGATTTGGTGTCTTAATCCATGGATTTCCATGGCAACTTAAGTCTCCAATGCCTTGATCGTCAGTGAGCACAAGGATGACGTTGGGCTGGGGGTCTTGTGCTGATAGCAAGGTGGAGCTTGAAAGGGCAAGGAGCAAGATGAGGTTTGCGGTGTAATATTGAATGGATTTCATAATTTATTTGTCTGCAAATTCATCGGGCATGTTTATAAATATAAAATCGCAACTGTAAAAGTCATGACAAAGGACCAACCATTTTTGCATTTAGAATTTCGGTTTTACTCTTCCATGACTCGTCCTAGAAAGGGTAACGATCCTCCCCCTGCACCCCCTCCAGAGGGGGATAGTGCAAAAATGTCGCACCTTTCGTATCCTTAAGGTCTTGTTGTTTGATGACTTCTTTTTCATTTTTCAGTTCTTTTTGAAGTCAACCTATTTCAGGATGAGATAAAATAAATTCTAAAAGTCAAAATGTAAATTTCTAAATGTAAAAGTTAACTCACCTCACTTTTTGCATTTTACAGCTCCACAAGTTTGATTCAAGATGCAAAGCCTACATTCCTTGGTTCATGTTTCTTGTCTCTTGACATCTTGTCTCTTGACATCTTATCACCAAACTACCGTCCTTCAGGATGGTACTCGCAAAGCCTCCATACCTTGAGCAAAATACATCGTCCGGTTTATGCCACACGCCTGTTTTCTTAAACGCTGGTTCGTGGTAATCCAGGCTTAGATCGCAATCGAATCTGGCGATGATAGAGTATCTTCGTTCCGATGTCCCTGCATTAATAAAATGGCAAAGCCCCCATGTAAAGCCACGGCCATTTTGAGTATTGATAAATGCATCGGGCACATAGGGTGCTGCCGCAGTGGGTGTGAAAGAAACTGAACTAGCGATCTCAAAATTCACACCATCTGAAGCATACTGGATGGTCTCACGTTCATTTCCATCCTTGATCGCCAGAGTAGCGATGCCCCCTTTCCAAGGCCAATAGGTTGTTTCATGGCCCGATTGCATGACGGGGTTCAGCGGATGCTTCTCAAATGGCCCCAGAGGATCTTCCGCGATCACCAAACCATGACCTACCGCATAATTGGTCCGATTATCGGGCCATTTATTATAGGCAGCTTTGTAGTATAGGTAGATCTTGCCTTTATAGACAATTGGGTGTGGATCGTGGGTTGCGTTTCGATCCCATTGATGTTCAGGTCCAAAGGGAATCACGGCATCACCGCCGTGAGTCCAAGGACCATCAGGGGCATCGGCATAAGACACCGATACCGGACAAAGATCTCCTTTGAGGCCACTCGGTTCGTCAAAGGCTTGATAATAGAGATAGTATTTCCCCTCCCATACCAAGATATCTGGAGTACAAACAGAGCGCCAGCCAGATCGTGGCTTGGGAGGTCTTTTGACAGCAGCCCCCTGTTCTTCCCAAGTGATCCCATCTTCACTGGTGGCATACCAGATCTCCGACAGGTCCCAGTCTGTGGAGGGTATTTCATCGGTAGCCTCTGTAGCTCGATTCCATCCAATAGGTGGCACCTTCGTATCTCGCCGTGTGTAGTAGATGTAATATTTTCCATCCACCAAAATGGGTCGGGATGGATCACGGCGTGAGAGCGTTCCATCACCATTTCGGTAATCCAAACCCTGTAGCCTTGTATATTTAAATTGGGTAAAGAGTTCATTGTCCTGTGCACGAGGTGCTGGATAGCTAAACATACGTTCAGACGCTGCACTCATAGGGATGTCTGGCTTTTCCTCCGGCATTGTAAAGGGAAAAGAACTCCACCCAAGTTTTGGTGAATCATCTTCAGGTGGCTGACGATTAGGACCACAGGAAATCAAACTCATTAGGATAAAGAAAAAGAATATCCTCATATTCAAGATTTTTCACTAAGCAGTGTTAACCGTGCATCATTCTTAACCACTAGTTCCATTTCCTCCTGACCCATACCACCCAATCTTGGTTAGGCTCACCGGGTGGCAAATCAATCTCTAGTCCATCCGTGGCTCGTATTGTTTTTTCCTGGCCCCATTCACCTCCTAAAGGGCTGTACCACTTCATCGAATATTCTCCGGAAAGTTTGGGTAATCTTGTAGGTTGCTTTCGACCCATTTTCTGGTAGATCACCCATTGATCATCCTCTTTGGCTAAGATGTAGTCATCATTTTTTGTCAATTCATCCATGGGCTCCATGTCCCAATATGGGATATCGTTATCTGTAAAAAAACTAAGTGCGTGGCGGCATTGATCCCACATTCTATCCCGGCTGCGCCAATCTTCACAAGTCAGATCAGAATGTTCATTTTCATATCCAAAGTACCATTCGATGCCCCAGGCTCCAGCCATTAGTGCGCCCCAAAGTGCATTTTGCCTAGCATTGTCATGCTGCATATTAATATTGTCTGGTACTAACGAATATCGGTGATCACCAGGTTCATCGACAGCATTGGCCCAATGCTTCTTAGCAGCTTTGGCCAATTTCCTCCATCTTAATACGGCTCCATGCACATTGCCAAAATCTTCCCGGTTCGTCTGGATGGATAGTCCGGTATATTTCGATTCCGGACCGAGAAGATCATAGAATTGCTGACCATTGTGTATGACAATGTGATGCTGGTAAGGATCGTGATCATAAAAATACTGCGCGCAAGCAAGCCGCTGGGTGGTGCTTTGCCAGGGCGTAATATCTTCCTTCATCCACTTCCCGTTTTCTTCGCCGATGTTCCAATTCAAAGCAAGGTGGTGACCAAAGCGGGCTATCAACTCGCGGTAATATAATTTTCTTTGGGGTCCAAGATCTCCATTATCTAATAAGCCCTGGTTCTCCGCCTCTGAAGTCTTAAAATGCAAGAACAATCCCAAGTGATCCGCATGCTCAAATAGAATTTCCCATTGGTCTAACTTGGAAACATCCATCCTCTCATAATTATCATAACTGACGTAGGGAAAGACATTTCGATCATCTCCAGCGATATTTAGGGTCAAGAAAGAAAAGGCATTGAGACCTTTATACGCTAAATAATTGAGGGCACCGATCAATCCCTTTCCTTTACCACTTTGCCAGGAAGGATCTCCTGATTTCCAATCCGTGATATGTGCCTTCCACTTTTTGATAAAATGATCGTGAAGACCATCGTTCTTGAAATCTCCATCGAAATCTTCGTATGCCAAGAGATTTTCGGGTGCATCCACTCCCGCCTTCAAAAAATATTCCTTGTTGTCTGCAAACTGTAGGTATGCCTTGTTGACAAATTGCAGCCTACCTTTTCCGCGAAAATCTCTGCCTCGCTTATCGGATGCTGCAACGATGATCTCCCCTTGCAAACCATCCATATGACCCGCGCTTTCCACACCTGGATTACCCTCAGAGACCGCTGCATTGGCACCCTTGAGAAAAGAAACCTCAAAGTTCCAGGTCCCAGTTTCATCGGGGCAGAAGTGTACCCTCCATTTATTCCCCTTGTTGGCCGAGGTCTCGGCGGCATTGCCATCGGCAGCAAAGTAACCGGGTATGAGATATCTTTTATTGCCTTTCCGAAAGACGACATTGAGCCGGTAATTTAAAAACGGATTGTAGGTATGTAATTCACTAGTTTCCGGTCCATTGAAGGTGAGGGTTATTTTGTGCCATTTCTTCAGTTCTCCACTTAGGTCAACTCCTGAGTTGGCAGCATCTACTTGGTTTATCAAGGATATAGTGAATCCACTAAGAAAAATATAAAGGAAGTAATTCTTCACTTTCGAGGATTAATGTAAATAAAAAAAACAGGCCTCCCTGTTGAAGTGCCATCTTAGAGACCAAAGACAAGATAATGACTTTGCTACAATTGTGGTCCTTTTCATCCTGGACATTAACTAGACAACAGAGACCAACTCTAAGGAGATTGATCCCTTCACTCTAAAATCAGGGGTTCTCAGTTGTGGCCGTGTGAAAACAGAGCAAGGGGATAAGCCAACCCACTTACAGGCTAGTACTTTCTTGGGGATGACTCGGATGCCAAAATATTGACCCATCCGAAGGTTACCCAACACGTCAGCATGCATATGGGCCGAAGACCAGTTCAGGTCATCATCCAGGTGGTCGTAGCTTACTTCAACAAAAGCGTACAAAGAAGGTCAAGTAAGGGAGGGCAGAACATACACCCCCTCTTTACTCTCGGTAAAATCAATTGCTTTGCCCTGTAACAGTATCTCCCATCCCTGATACTTTGGGAAATAACTTCAATTCTATGTTGAGCAGAAATACCGATCTCCCGGGACCGATTTACCGGTTGAACCGTGACCAATAACCCTCTATTAATACCCTGGATTCTCCACCAGCTTTGGATTATCTGCAATTCTTCCCAATCCTAGTGCATAATAATAATTGTGTTCGGGATGCAGTCTCACTCTACCCTTATCACCATGTTCCATCTCCATATAATACATACCTGTATCATAATCCTTGGTCCAGACGGTCTTTGTTCTTGGTTTGTTATCCAATTCCTCAACCGCAATTCGCCACCTTCTAAGATCCCAGAACACATGCTCCTCAAATGCTAATTCGACCTGCCTTTCTTGTCTGATTTTATCCTCTGTGATCTCTTCGACAGACAAAGCAGGCATTCCAGCTCGCTCTCTGATCTCATCGTTGAGCACTGACGCCATATCACCATTGGGATCATTGAGATAAAAAGCTGCCTCCACATAGTTCAACATCACCTCGGCCAAGCGAATGATGATCCAATCAGTACTAGAGCGCTGGCCATCAGGCGTAGTTGGGTTGATTTGTTTACGTCTTAGCAGTCCAGTCGGATTATTTCCACCAGCATAGGCGTGCCTTGGATGGCAAGATCCCGGAAATCCATCTGATCCAGGGATAACAAAACCAGATTGTTTGGTAATCGTTTTTCTCTGATTATCAGCTGGATCTGTGTACACTGTGTGCGTGTGAAAATAAACAGGTCGCCCTTTAAACATCGTTTCGGGGTAGAAAATCCAGGCACGAAACCGAGGATCTCTTTCTCCAAAAAACCTAGCGGGATCCAGTGGAGTCATACCATCATATATAGCTCGATCAAGTCTTCCTGTCTCGCCATCAATAAAGTCAAATTTCTCCATGGTCTCTAGGTAGACCGGATAATTAGAATTCCAGGAAAATCCGAAACCAGCTGGGGTGCCGGTCACATCAAAGGCGTGGTTCTTTCCCGCTTCAAAATTGTATTTTTCTACAAAAATAACTTCCGGATTATCTGATTCGTCCAGAAACAATTCAATCAGATTTTGCACCTTGTCGGGATTCTTGCGGTAAAGTGAAAATGGACCATTGTCTAGAATATCCTTGGACGCCTGCAGGGACCGCTGATAGTATCCATCTGCATCGCTTGCTGGAAAGCCCAGCAATCCACTTAGTTGTTGAGAACCATTCTGAGCAACGCTGGCAGCATACAGCATAGCTCGACTCTTCAGTGCGATTGCAGCCCAACGGGTGGCTCGACCACCATTATCTGCTATATCCGGCAAAATCGATGCAATAGCATCCACCTCAGCGCTTATAAAATCGTAAACTTCTTTCTCGGTATTTCTAGCAACAAATAATTGATCTTCTGCAGCGTCTATTCCGAGAGCTTCAGTGACAATAGGCACGCCACCAAATCTCTTAACCATCTCAAAATACTCCCAAGCACGCACGAATCTTGCTTCTGCACTTCTTTCAGCAATGTAATCTGCATCCAAAGTCGTCGATTGGGCTAACTTGTCAATGAATACGTTGGCTTCTCTAATATTATTATAGGGCCAATAGTCCAGAAGTCGAGCACCATTTTCATCGTATGGCGTGTTTGTCACTTGTCCAAATGCAGGTTGCCACGGAGCAAAATTTCTATGCTCACCTCCCCAAGAATTGATAAATCCCATATTAATATTAGTACCACCTGAGGTCATATGAAATTGAGCTCGATTATAAATATCGTTGAGCAAGGCATCGACCAGTCCCTCATCTTCAAAGACGATATCTTGCGATATGATATCAGTTGGTGTCAGCTCAAAAGGATCATCACAGGAATTAATGATTCCAGCAGCAACTATAATAATGAATAACTTTTTCATAACCATATTATCTTTTACATTACAGGGAGACTCTTACTCCGAAAGCGATTGATTTAGTAATGGGTAAGCGACGAGACGGCGAACCAGGTTCGAATTCTGGATCGAACGAATTCTTGTAAAATCCAAGATTTGTTAATAGAACCAAATTTTCACCCGCCACATATACTTCTGCGTGGTCAACCCCGGAATTGCCTAAAATTTTCCCCGGAAAAGAATAGGAGAGATTTAGATTCTTCAACCTAAAATAGGTCACATTCTTCACCCAAAAATCTGAATTTCGATTATTATTGAAACTTGGTGACTGTGTGGCAGCAGGCAGCGATGCATTTGGGTTAACATTCACTGCAGGATTATTTAGGTCCGGCTGCCATCTTCTATCATACTGGTAGGTTAGTGGAATAGATTGATTACTAAACATGGTTCGAGCTGAGCCACTGATATTAATGCTAAATTTAGAAGCCCCTTGAAGTAGAGCACTCAGTCGAAGATTCTTGTACTCCAGACCTACATCCATGCCATAAACCATTTCTGGGATATTATCATCGAACGCAATAACATCCTGATCTCTAAATGTAATCTGGCCATCACCATCACGATCTATGTACTTTATATCACCTGGACGCAAGGTCTGATTCTCATTGTCATCTTGCACAATGGGATGATTATCGATCTCTGCTTGTGACATGAAAATTCCGTCTGACAAATATCCTACAAAACGATTCACGCGCTTTCCATCCAATTCAAACAGTCGTTTCTGGTCGGGATCCTCGAAGGCTTCCTGACTTCTCACCTCTAACCACTTGGATTGCGCCAGAGAAAGATTGGGAGCTAATTCCAAACGAAAGTCACCAAACCGCTCCTGATAAACCGCAGATAATTCAATGCCTCGATTCTCTTGGCTATTTAAATTGACTACCGGAAGGTCTGCTCCAAAAGTGGACGGAACAGCTTCGATATTCTGGGCGATGATACCTTCACGTTTTCGATAAAACAATTCAGTCTCCAATGACAATCTACCGTTCCACAGTCGTGCTTCAATCCCGATATTATATACCGTCATTTCCTCCCAGGTGAGTAGAGCATTTACTAAGCCTCTAGTTCTGATCGTGGGCTCAGAAATTCCATCTCCGAGGATATAGGGTTGGGTATTACCATTATCGTCGGTCACTAAGTCATAACCAGGTAAATAGTCAAACCCATTCAATCCCCTTGCTGTGTCGTCTCCCAATTCTGAATAGGAAAGCCGCAGCTTTAAGAAATCAAGTACCCCTGATCCAATGTTTAGAAAGGGTTCTTCAGACAATACCCATCCTACAGAAAAACTGGGAAAATACCCCCATCGTCGCTCTGGTGAAAACAACACATTACCATCCGCTCGGAAAGTCGTCTCAATGAGATACTTGTCTTGGAACGTGTAATTAACTCGTCCTACATAACTCTTCCTCCCAATGTCAGATCCTGACGAACCATTATTTGTTTGATTGTTTTGAGAGGCAATGAATAATTCTGGAATGGAAAACGATAAAAGGTCTAATCTGCTTGCGTCGAATTGACTAAATTTTCGTGTGATCTGCTCATATAGGCCCAGAATTTTGAGATTATGATTGCCGAATGATTTATCGTAGGTCAGGGAAAACAATGGATAAATCTGAGTCCGTCTGAATTGATCTTCTCCAATCGATGATGCAACACGCTGTGTGGCCTGATATAAATAGGTATTCGTTTCCGGCTGATATTCGTAAAGATCTGTCGGCTTAGCAAAACGCTTTATGTGGCGATTGTATTTAGTGACACCCACTTCAGCTTTGGCCGAGAGTCCCCCAATGAAAGGCAGGTCATAGTTTAATCCCAGTCGTCCTTGAAAAAAATCTTCGTCTCGGTCCCAAAATCCAGCCTTCTCACGTTTACTCGATGAAATCGGATTTCGCTGGGAGAAGCCGGAAAAAGCTTCCCCAATACTTGGATCGGGCAGCTCCGTTGGAAAGACGGGCCTGGTGGTTGCCAGTTCCGTCATTAATGCCGGTATGTTATTCACCGGACGCTCAGTTTCTTCAAATCGATAGGAAAGATCGAGGTTGAAACTCAAATTATCATTTATCCTTGCGTCAATATTGGATCTGGCATTGTATCGCCCATAGTCAAAATCTCGAGATCGGAAGTAGCTCTCCTGGTCAAGCAGGCCAAAAGAAGTAAAATATCGAATATCCTTACTGCCTCCTGACACACTCAAGTTATGTTGGTGCATTGGTGCATTATTACTGATCAAGCCATTGACCCAATCGCCGCCCTCATAGCCGGGTTCTTTGTTAGCGAACTTCTGGAGATCTTCTTCAGTAAAGGTGGCATCGATACCCGCTTGATCAAGTAGATCTGATTCTCGGACCAATTCAATGTACTGCAATGTATTTACTTGTTCGAAAAGTCTGGAAGCCGACATAGAGGTATAACTGCCATTGTAGGTTATTTGCGCCGGTCCTTCCTCACCTCTTTTGGTGGTTACCAAAATTACGCCGTTACCAGCTCGGGCTCCATAAACCGCTGCGGCCGCATCTTTTAACACTGTAACCGATTCAATATCATTGGGATCAATTCTACTCAACGACGTTTGAATTCCATCCACCAAAATCAAGGGCGATCCCGCATATCCCCTAATTCTAATTTGAATATTTTCTGATCCTGGCAACCCAGAATTTTGCCTGGTCATGACACCGGGTACTCGTCCTGCTAAAAGGTTAGCTGAGTTGGCAACGGGTACCATTGTCAGTTTTTTGCTTTCAATAGAAGCTACAGCTCCTGTCAAGGTGGATTTCTTTTCGGTACCATAGCCGACGACCACTACCTCATCTAATACAGATCCCTCCACCATTTGCAAACTGATCTCTCCTTGGCCGTTCACTTCGATGGTCTGGGATTGATAACCCGTATAGCTGAATGCAATGCTGGAATTTTCCTGAACCGTTAGCTCATATTTGCCGCTAAGATCTGAAACCGTACCATTGGCAGTCCCAACCTCAACGATGTTAACCCCAATAAGTGGAGCCCCATCTGTACTGGTTATGGTACCTGTGATATGTTGCTGTCCCAATAAACTCAAGGACATGGACAGGCAGAATAAAAGCCCTACCATCTGACTTAGTTTTCCTCGATGAATGGTCATACGTTTCAATTTTAGGTTCTATCACTCCTCAGATACGTTTGATCTAAGGATACCACAGTTCATGGCTGACTCAATATACAAACCTGATGCAAACTATGGTAGGTTTGCAACCATTTTCTGCCCGAGCACCAACACATCACGAAAGGACTTTATTAGGTATTATGCCTTCATGCTCGTGTAAAAGTGAGTAATGAACAAACTGCTTTGAAATTAGAAAAATGGCTCCATCAGTGCATCACCATATTCTCACCAGCTGACATTCGACCAGCTCGGAAGCAGTCAGTCAAATTTCAGGCGTCCTTCGCTCATCACAGTTGTTATATTTGAGCCTACATGCAAGCGGAAACTGAAGCTGGCCCCAAACACCCCTGGGACAGCCTTCGTGTAGATATGATGATTCATACTCAAGTCATAATATGGAACCGATCTAATACGATATCTGCATTCTGCAGGTACTGTGCTGCAGCACTGATGTAGGAGCATGACATATCCATGGTTACGGTGCGCACATATTCCGGAGGTACCCTTATATTTCTTCTTTTCTTATCGATGATCATGCAGGGATTATATTACAGCAACCATTAATAGTTGGATTTCTATTTTCCACCAAGGAGTAAAAATCATTCGGATTAATTCCGATCGAATTCTTTGACAATCGGCAATACCTCATCTGCCTGCCTAATCCCTCGAGTGCCATTTAAACCCTCATAATATCTTAGATAATTATGAGAACCGTATTTCTGCTTCTTGTCGATGGCCTCCTGTCCAATTTCTCTTAATCTGGGCAGGTCCACCTTTTCGTCTGCCACCAATAATAAGTATTGATTGGAAGAAACGACCGTACCAGAATGATCTGTCAATTCGACTTCCACATAAAACTGATCTCCTAACTCGCCCGGCACTTTAGATTTTACAGTTGCATACTCTTTGGAGCTATCCGGATCGATATCCCCTAGCTCAATCATTTCACTTTTGACTTCATTCTTTTTGACGTCCAGAAACGATACTTCTGCTTGACAAGCTTTGAACTTCTGATATAGATCATTCACCACCCATAGCTTCCCAACGAATTCCTCGCCAGGCAACCACCTTCTTCGGTCGTGCTGAAGACTCACTAGTAAGGGTTGATAAGCCATTTTCACATAATCATAAGAGATTTTGGGTTGCTGATAGTAGTCGACAATTCCCCATTTCATATCCGGAGCAAAGGTGATGTAATGACAAATGCAAATGGCACTTGATTTTGGTTTTCTCCTGCGATAATATTCTAGACCATATTGGAAAATAACCCCTTGCGAGATTTGAGTCGCACCCACAAAATCCTGCATACTGCCAGTTGACTGTGTACCCACCACTTCAAAATTCAAAGTTCTGAAAACATCAAAATCGGTCCAATGATGTCCCCAACTGGGTCCTGGTGGCCAAAGCTCGTCTTCCGGAATAAACTTCTTTATGCTCTCTACGTTGGGGCAAGAAGAAATGGCGAGTTCTGGCACAACAGCAAAATCTTGCTTATTAAAAAAGCGTTCCATATTGATCCTACCTTCGCTATAAAACAAGCCATTGGCATGCACACTTTCATTGGGTTTAAATCCCAATTCTATACCGACATGGTCGCTCAATGGTGAAACGGGAACATAGTGCAAGTCAGTATATGGCTTCACTACTTCACCTAGTTCCTGCATAAACTGAAGGTTATATGCTGGATCGGAAGCGGTCATCAGGATTTCCTCGCCTCCCTCAATAATCACCATACACGGATGATTGCGTAATTGCTTCACCACCGATATAGCATCAGAGAAGATGGCTTTCTTATAGGACTCGTCTTTCGGTAGAGAAAGACTGGCAATGGGCAAGATATCCTGCCAGACCGTAATCCCTTCGCGGTTGCACAATTCATAAAAGTAGGGGATCTCGGTGGGGTGCCAACCAAAGATGCGAAGATTATTCATATTAGCTTCTTTCGCTAATCGGATCAGTTCTTCATATTTTTCAGGGGATGCACGACCAAAGAAAATATCAGGTGGCCCTCCCCAGGTTCCGGAGCGAATAAAATGACGTTTACCATTTATCATGACTGTCCATGGATTTTCCACCTGTTCTTTGGTGAAACCTGGATTCATCTTCATAGCTATTTCGCGTATTCCAAAAATCTTTTTGTCTGCGTCTAATAACTCCTCATTGACATTTCTTAAGGCAGCATGGGCGAAATATAGATTCTGATCACCCAGATCCCACGGGTACCACAGCTTGGCATCCGGAATATGTAGTGGAACTGTAAATTCATTTATTCCGGGCTCCAGTTTTTTATCAAATGTGGATTTATATAATTGCGATTTAAAGTTTTCTCCCCCAACAGCCATCTCGATCGCAACATTTTTCTCAATATTTCCATCATTATTAATCTCAATTTGAATATCCAGATCTACCGAGCTATTCGCACCAGGTTTTGTTTGGACATAGATGTCGGTTATTTTGGCCCCCTCGTATGCCTCCAAACGAACGGGCTTCCAAATCCCTGTAGGCACGACACTCACCCAATAATCTCCATGCCAAGCGGGTTTTCTACCAGCCACCTGGCTATATCTTCTTGGTGCAGGATGCAAGCGAACGGCAAGTACATTTCTACCACGCCTGCGTTTTTCAAAGCTAATGTGTTCTGTTATGTCGAAAGAAAATGCCGTAAACATACCTTCATGTGAGCCTAGTAAGGTTCCATTTAAGAATACGTCACAAGCATAGTCCACGCCATCGAAAGTCAATTCAATCTTTTTTCCTCTCATTTCATCCGGAACATTAAACACTCGCAGATACCACCATTCATATTCATTCACCCACTTGGCTTCTATACTATTCCTGGCATAATGTGGATCCTCGATGCGCCCAACCCGCCAAAGGTCAGTAAACACATCACCGGGCACATGGGCCGGAGACCAGTTCAAGGCATCGCCCATGTGGTCATGGCTGATTTCATAGAATTTTTCCTCCAATCCTCTTCCGGGTAGAGCTCCTTCAAGCTTCCACTGGAAACCACTTAAATCATAGGTCAAGCGTTCCTGTCGGGACGCGGATGTGGGATTTTGGCCAGCTACCGGCGAGGTAGCCAAATATAGAAGGATGAAATTTAATAATAGGTGAAATTGCTGAGATTTCATATTAGTAGATTTTTCTGTGCTTTCATGTTATTTTATTTCTTTCGATCTAAATAGACCACGTGTAAATACCGCGAATCTCACTCTAGAACAAACTTAAATACGGTTGATATCTCGTTCATTCCCTCCTCAGGCATGGTCAGAAAAAAACTCTCTGAAGTTAATTCCCATTCGACATCAACATCAGACCCTAATAAAATAACTTCCCTAATGGGGGATGGTGGAATATTCCGATGATAACCACCGATTGCCCGCATTTGAATTCTCTTACCTGGTTCAGGCATACCTAAAAAGAAAACATACATGGCCTTTTTATTCTTGGAAACTGTAAATCGAATATCTTCAGCACTATATGTGACTTGTGACGATTGCCCTCCGTGTGAACCATCGGCAGCATTTGCTGTACCATAACCGAAAATGGTATGTGGCCGCGTTCCGTACACTGCTTCGCCATGTATTTTTAACCAAGCACCGATTTGCTTAAGTATATCTCGCTGTTCGTGGCTAATTATCCCATCAGCACGTGGAGACACATTTAATAGTACGACACCATTCTTACTCCAAACATCAATCATATTGCGAATGACCAACGCTGCATCTTTGTATTGGTGGCCCTCTACATACATCCATCTGCTCTCACCTAAGGTAATATCAGTCATCCATGGCTGGGGATGAATATCACGGCGACCACCTTGCTCCATATCTACAATACTATAATCGAGGGGTAGGTCATCTTGCTTTCGACAGATGACTACCTCTTGTCCGTTTCTTAGGCCCTGGTTAAAATAATTCGCTGCCATTTGATTACGGTAACTTTCGGGTATCAGGTTTAACCACGAGTCGTACCAAATCACATCGGGGCTGTACTTATCTATCACTTCATTTACTTGTTCCAGCCAATATTGATTGAATTCATCGATGGTCTCGAAATTGCCAAAAAGCATTCGCAGTTTTGCATCAGTCGTCGACGTAGGCAGATCAGGATGATATGGATAGTGACTATTGTAACCATTTCTTCCCCAGTTTTTGGAATTGTTGGCATTGCGTTGACCATGACGTGCATGATGAAAAGTTGCGATGGTTTTAAGGTTTCGTGTCCTCAATGCTTTAAATAATTCATCAGTAATATCTCTTTTAGGCCCCATGTCGGCCACATTCCACGGATTTACCTTACTACCCCACATCGCAAAGCCATCGTGGTGTTGTGCTACTGGGCCAGCAAACTTGGCGCCGGTTGCTTGGAATAAATCAGCCCAGTCTTCCGGATCGAAATGTTCTGCAGTAAACTTTGGGATGAAATCATCGTAGCCAAACTCTTCGATTTTACCAAAATTCTCTTCGTGAAACTTGCTGACAGTACTGCCCTTCAGGTACATATTGCGAGGGTACCAGGCGCTCCCAAAAGCGGGCACACTATAGGGGCCCCAATGAAAATACATGCCTAATTTGGCATCGGCAAACCATTCTGGGGCTGCTTCGTGGTGTGATAATGATTCAAAATTGGGTGCAAATTTTTGTGGCTCATCTTTTGATCGCGGTTTGGATGTACAACCCAGCCACAAAAAGACTAGTGCTATAAAACTGATTAATCTTGTCGTCATTTTGGGTTACTCTGCAAGCTTTTATTCTCTTTATCAATTCGCTCAAGTTGCTGCTCGCTCAAACCATGTTGATAATGAAATTCTGGGCTAAATTTTATGTAATGTGCTTTCATCTGATCATCATGTAGATCCAAACTTAAATCACAATCGAATCGCGTTAATATGGAGTGGTTTCTATTCCAATCTCCCGCTGCATTGGTAAAGTGGGAAAGTCCCCAAGTTATTCCCCGACCACCTTTGGTATCGGTAAAAGCATCGGGTACAAATGGACCCGCTGCGATAGGTAATAATTCTGTAATTGCCGCTATTTCAAAATTCACCCAATCCTCCGCATATTGAATGGTGTTGTGCTCTTGTCCGTCGCGTTGAATAATGGCTGCCACACCCTCTTTAAAAGGAAATAAGGTTGTTTCGTGACCTGAGTTAATGACGGGATTTAAGGGGTGTTTATGAAATGGACCCAGTGGATCTTCGGCAATGGCCAAACCCTGCATGCGTATTTTGGAAGGTTTTAGTTCCGGTCGTTTATCAAAATCGGCTTTGTAATACAAGTAAATTTTTCCATCATGCACTAAAGGGTAGGGATCATGAATAGAATATTGGTCCCACTCCCCCTCCCCACCATTGGGAATGACAATCTTGTGGGTGGGAGTCCAGGGACCATCCGGTGAATCAGCATACGAAACGGCCACCGGACAGAAATCACCCCGCGTTCCACTAGCTTCCATAAATGCCTGATAGTATAAATAGAATTTGCCTTCCCACTTCAAGATATCGGTGGTGGTAACCGAACGCCAGCCGGGTTGCGGTTTTGGAGGAAGAGGTACGGCGACTCCCTGTTCTTCCCAGGTAAACCCATCTTCTGAGGTAGCATACCAAATATCAGACAAATCCCAATCAGCCGATGGGATGGTGTCATTTGCTTCCTTTGCTCTAGCCATCCCTACTGGCTTTACCGGCGTTTCGCGATGTGTATACCATACATAGTATTTACCGTTCTCCCAAATCACTTTCGAAGGGTCACGGCGAGTAATAGTACCATCTCCACCATTATAGTCAAAACCCTTGATCTCAGTGAATTTAAACTGGGTGTACAGCTCGTTTTGTTCTAAACGAATGGACATATAACCATCATAGTTGCGTGCTACCGCTGCACTTAATGGTTGGTTTGGTTTTTCTTTTGGAATAAGGAAAGGGAATCCCTCGTCTGTTTTTATCTCAATATTTTGCTTTTGCTGGCAAGATATTGTGATTATACATGCTGCAATATAATAGAAGATCTTTTTCATTTTGGTATACTTAATTATTATCCGACATGTTTTTTTTGTTCTCCGCAGCAATGCGCTCACGCTGCGACTTACTCAATTCCAATTTGTAATAAATATCAGGTTCCCAAAGGATGTTATATTTCTTCATCTCGGGGTCGTGCACATCCAAACTTAAATCACAATCGAATCTTGCCAACTCCGAATGATGATTTCCATCCGGCCCTTTGACATTTCTGAAATGACATATTCCCCATGTAATCCCTCTTCCGTCACCGCTATCTGAAAAAGCATCCGGAATAAAAGCATTCGGAGCGATAGGCATCATTTCGGTAATCGAGGCGATCTCAAAATTCACCCAATCTTCTGCATATTGAATGGTGAAATGCTCGTTTCCATCACGAATAACCAGGGATGCCACCCCCTTTTTAAAGGGAAAGAAGCAAATCTCGTGACCTGAGTTTTGCACTGGATTTAACGAATGCTTTACAAATGGGCCCAAGGGCTCGCTTGAGATAGCTAATCCAATCGCACTCCAACGTCCCATCGTGCTCGTGCGGTTCCCCTCAGGGCGATTAAAATCAACCTTATAATACATGTAAACCATTTGATCGTGTATTAAAGGTGTTGGTGCCTGAACAGTGTATTGGTCCCATGCTCCTTTGGGGCCGGTAGGGAGTACAATTTTATTATGGTGCGTCCAGGGTCCATCCGGAGAATCGGCATAGGATGCAGCAATTCTGCAATCATCTCCTCTCAATCCACTTGCTTCGTCAAAAGCCTGATAGTACAGATAAAACTTTCCTTTCCACTCTAGAATATCTGGTGTCGCTACTGAACGGAATCCAGGATTTGGCTTGGGAGGACGTGTTACCGCCACGCCTTGCTCCTCCCAGGTAAATCCATCAGTACTTGTCGCATACCAAATCTCGGCAAGGTCCCAGTCAGCAGATGGAATTACATCGGTAGCTCGTTCCGCATTTCGCATCCCAACTGGCCTCGTTGCCGTATGCCGCTTGGTATACCAAACATAAAATCTGCCGTTTTCCAGCAATACTTTGGATGGATCACGCCGGGTGATGGTTCCATCCCCACCACTGTAATCAAAGCCCTGCAGCTTTGTATATTTAAATTGGCTGTAAAGTTCATTTTCCGAAAGCGTCGGTGATGGATATTCATGAAAACCACGCTGCATAGCAGCACTAAATTTCCGATTTACATCAACATCAGAAACCAGATAGGGGAAGGGACCGTGGGATGTTTCGATTTTCTCCTTGGTTTGACATGATACAATCAGTACCGTTAAAGAGAACAATAAAATGCAGTCTTTTATCATGATAAATCGTATGTTGATTTTGACCTTCAAATGCAACAGGATTATCGAAATATTGAGACAACGTATTTAAGTTTCGGAGGAGATAAACCTATCAATTATTCTCGTGATAGTTCCTTATTTGCTTTTTGAATGCGTTTCTTCTGTGTCTCACTCAATCCCCAACGATAGTAATCCTCAGGATCCCACAGATAATTATGGTGCTTCATCTCAGGGTCATGAACATCCAGACTGAGATCGCAATCGAAACGGGCTAACTCAGAATAAACTCTTCCATTCTTACCTCTGACATTGCGAAAGTGGCAGATCCCCCAAGTGATGCCTCGTCCATTTTTATTATCGGCAAAGGCATCGGGAATATATGCGTTAGGGCCAATAGGCATCATTTCGGTAATGGACATAATTTCGAAATTCACCCAGTCCTTGGCATACTGAATGGTAAAATGCTCGCTGCCATCACGAATGGTAAGAGAGGCCAAGCCTTCTTTAAACGGGAAGAAACAAATTTCATGACCTGAATTTTGCACCGGATTTAATGAATGCTTCTCAAAAGGACCAAGGGGATCATCAGCAATAGCGAGACCAATGCCGCTCCAAACCGTTCCCGGTCGATTAAAGGCAGCTTTGTAATACACGTAGATTTTACCATCATGAACAAGTGGGGTGGGGGCTTGTATGGCAAACTGATCCCATTCTCCTTTGGCTCCGGTGGGAATTACAACCTTGTTCATATGTGTCCAGGGGCCGTCAGGTGAGTCAGCATACGCCACACTAACCGGGCAATAATCTCCTCTAACACCACTGGGTTCAGTAAAAGCCTGGTAGTAGATATAGTATTTTCCCTTAAATTTCAGAATATCCGGAGTTGCCACTGCTCGCCATCCGGGTATTGGATGTGCTGGACGTGTTACAGCGACATCTTGTTCTTCCCAATGAAAGCCGTCCTCACTGGTCGCATACCAGACTTCAGCTAAATCCCGGTCAGTCGTGGGGATGGTATCATTCCAGATCACTTTGTCGCCATCGGTTTCCATGATGGTATAGTCCTTTGAAAACCGTCCCACCGGTGGGATAGGTGTGTGACGTTTGGTATACCAAACGTAGTATTTATCGTTTTCGAAAAGTATTTTGGAAGGATCTCGACGGGTAATGGTGGCATCACCATCATTGTAATCGAAGCCAGTAAGTTTCGTGTATTTAAACTGGCTGTACAACTCATTCTCGGCATTAACATGAGATGGGTATTGATTAAAACTTCTGTCTAGGGCAGCACTAAGCTCCCGATCATCCGAAAATTCTGTAACCTGGTACGGGAAAGCTTCAGTACCTGGTCGTGGTGTCTGCAAAGGAATAACCAGCGAGTAGGATAATTCACTGTCTTTTGGAAGAACGGCAATAATTAGTGCTTTGGGGATGCCATTTTCCATATAAAATTTCGGCATATCTGCCGTGCGTTGTGTCTGTGTAACCGTTCCATCGGTCCACTGAATTTCTCCGGCCTTTATTACCAAAAAGTTCCTTGCCGGTTTCCAGTCTAATCCCATATCGTCAGATTCAAACAGCATGGTAGAACCATCGGGATAATCGCTCCAAGCTCCACGAGAATCTTTAGCGATGCAGTAATAATTTCCATTATACACCCATTCTAAATGATCATCGATAGCAAACCTGGCCGTTGGGTGGGTGATAAAAGGAATTTCCGTATCGACAAAGGGGCCCTCTGGGGAACGTGATACCCCTGTAACATGAATGACGCGCCCACCTTCCCTTAAATCGTCATCCTCTACATATTTATAGGCCATGAGAAATTTGCCATCCGTACGTTTTGAAACCGTTGGGGTGGAAGTCATCCTTCTCCCTGGAGTAGCATCAATCAATGGTTTATCGAACCGTTTCCACTCACCGTTCAAATCATCAGCAATAGCTAAACCCACCCTTTGGTTGTTGCGGTTCACCCACCATTCGTCATCATTTTTTATGGAAGGCATTCGGTCAGGTGGAGTTTTATCCCAATAACCACTGCCGCGATTGCCCATGTGGTAGAGGTAATATTTGCCCTTATCTTCTATCACATGCGGATTGTGCGTACAGTCGCCATCCCAAAACTTTTTACCCCGGGCAGGTAATACGACATTTCTAAATTTGTACGGACCGGTTAGCGAATCAGATACAGCATGCGCAATTTCTGAATGAGTTACCCAACCATGGTGCCCCCGACTTTTTGGCCACCGGGAATAGATGGCGTGATACTTTCCATCTTTTCCCTTCAGGATATTTGTTCCCCATATACTATAGTTTTCCTCTTCAATAACGTTGGCTTTATCAAACTCTCCAGGAAGTAGTTCTCTAAAATCAAAATCCGTCTGAGCAAACCCATTAATTATGAAAGAGAGAAAGAGTGTTGTAAAAATAGATCTTAAAATTTTCAGGGTGTTATCTTGAATATCATCTCCATTCATTGTAAACTTCTTTTAGTTGATCGTAAGCCACTTTACTATTGCGTCGCTCATCCACAATCCCCCATTCTCTAAAGACAGATTCCGGAGCACCTCGGCAGTCGCTTTTGATAAGCATTATAGTGCCCATACTACGCCTTGTGTCCCAATTACCCGGAACCGCCAAAGCATCCCAGTCTGAATAGTTGGTGCTAGACAAATCTATTTCATCTTCCTCCTGAGCGGCCAAAAACTGCCAGGTTCCATTCAAGGAAATCGTTTTCTGATAATCACCGTAAGGCACTGAGACTTCCTTTTTGCAGGAAACAAATACCAACGCGGACATAACAAACAAAAAAGATGTCTTGATCATATGTCTAATAATTTAGGTCGTTTCAATTCCTTGACTCCTATATTTTTGGTCATACAATGGTCACCAAATTATTGGCTAGTTTATAACTCAATTGGCCTATTTCGTGCGAAAACCAACATAAGACAGCGCATTAGCGATCAATCTTTTAT
The DNA here is from genome assembly GCA_965223025.1 of Saprospiraceae bacterium. Lineage (GTDB taxonomy): Bacteria > Bacteroidota > Bacteroidia > Chitinophagales > Saprospiraceae > JABDMH01. The sequence goes on along the minus strand of CBDCVP010000023.1, from coordinate 234,444 downwards.
AGGAGTCATTTTCAAAAGCGCCTTTGCTATATCCCGGCATAATATAGACCACCTTAGATTTTTCATATTGATGTGTCCAAGCAATCACATCAGACACATCTTCATGCTCTGTGCCCAGTAAAGGATGGACATCTGAGTCCATATAAATATTACCATAATAGGTATCAGTCAGGGTAAAATCTTGTAATCCCTTCGTGACTGGGTGATCTCGATCAAGCACCACGATATTGACAGGTATGTCAATGAAATAAGTAGAGTGCAATTTCTCATCTTCAGTGAATTTTTTCAAAAACCATTTTCCACCGATTAGGTCGTGATATTCATCCCATTCGGGTTGAGATGAAAGTGTAAAATGAAGGAAGACCATGCCCAGCCCGGCCTTAGCGAGATCCATATATTTCTTTTTATGCCGCGCAGGCTCCGGGTAGTTTTTATTCTGATTTAAAAATAGAATAGCGTCATACTTTTCTGCAATGACCTCTGCTTTCATACTCTCCATGTGAGCGGTCAGTACGAGGTCGACACTCATACCCGCCAAACTTTGACACATCTCCTCAAATGCTGGGGTGTCATAAGCGTGACCGCCTCGTACTACCATCACGGAGAGATCCTCTTGCTGTGAGAGACAAAGCGTCAAAGGAAGAAGTGTCAGTGCAAGAACTACTGACTGTATTGCCAAATTCATATTACATGTAAAATTTCTCATACCATATCCGTATCGAAAGATTTTAAAACCTGTTAGAGTAATTTAACATTTGGCTGGTGGATTGAAGACTTCTATTTTTTTCGTAGTTCTTGATTTATCCCGTCAATTTTTTTTCGCTGTTCTTCATCTAATCCTTGTCTATAATACACATCAGGTTGATGCCTTACCCGTTGCTCCTTCATTTTATGATCGTTAATGTCAAGGCTTAAATCACAATCGAAACGCACTAATTTAGCGTGCGTTTTTCCTTTCCCGCCTTGATTTATGAAGTGAGCTAATCCCCAGGTAATTCCTCTTCCATTCTTTGTATCGGTAAATGCATCGGGCACAAATGGAGCCGCGGCATAAGGCATTAGCTCAGTAATTGAGGCGATCTCAAAATTAATCCAATCGCTGGCGTACTGCAATGTATTGTGCTCCTGACCATCTTTATTTATCATGGCAGCTACCCCTTCTCTAAATGGAAATAAAGTTGTTTCATGGCCCGAATTAAGGACAGGGTTTAGGGGGTATTTCACAAAAGGTCCTAAAGGATTTTCGGCGATGGCTAGACCACCACACACCCATACATTGCCTGGCCGATTAAAAGCACTTTTGTAGTAGAGGTATATTTTGCCATCGTGAATCAGAGGATAAGGATCATGAATGGCATATTGGTCCCAAGAACCTTCTGGTCCGTTGGGGATAACAATTTGATTTGTTGCTATCCATGGCCCATCAGGTGAATCTGCAAAAGAAACGGTTACTGGACAATAATCTCCACGTTTTCCGCTGGCCTCCATAAAACCCTGATAATAGAGGTAATATTTGCCTTTCCATTTTAAAATATCAGCGGTAGAAACTGAGCGCCAGCCTACATTCGGTGCTTCAGGTCTTTTTATGGCGACACCTTGTTCCTGCCAGGTAAACCCATCATCACTGGTGGCATACCATATTTCCGCTAAGTCCCAATCAGCAGATGGTATGGTTTCGGTACTTTCATCAGCTCGAGACATGCCTAATGGAGGAACCACTGAATTGCGGTAAGTATACCAAACGTAATACTTCCCATTTTCGAAAATTATTTTCGAAGGGTCGCGTCGAGAAACAGTTCCGTCATTATTGCTGTAATCAAAACCCTCTAGTTCAGTATACTTAAACTGCGAAAACAATTCGTTGTCTGCCGCGTGGATCTTTTCGTAAGACTGAAAACTACGTTTCATCGCTGCACTCATTTCACGGTTTGAGGTTTCTTTGGTTACTGTGTAGGGAAACGGACTCTCCTCATCCACCACATCTTGCTCACATCCCATCAATGAGGCCAGAACAAGAAGAAGTAAAATTGGGTAGTGCATATTATATTTCAGGTCTCTCATAATCCCCACGATATGGTCTTGCCAGCAATCTGGCTGCCTCCTCATTATCTGGAATGGTCATTTTATCCTGATCCCATTCTACTTTATTCTTGGTGTAGTAAGATATCATAGCCAACTGCACAGCAGAAGTGGATTGAAATCCATCCTCTATCGGACAGAGTATGTGGCTTTTGTCTCTGGTCTGCACTGCTTCTAGGAAGGTTTCTAAATCATTTGCCATCACTCCGGGAGTAGGAACCTCAATTATTTCGCGTTCCTTACCCTTACCTTTCGGCTGGATGATGAGTCGTTTAAAATCACCGTACATCGTGGCTTCATCTCCATAAAAAGTGTACCCACTATTGAATTCTGGATGTAAATCCCCCGCACCCCACATTCTGTGCTTCCAAATAATCGGGCAGGTATCAAAATCCATGCGGACGTGTAAGGTATCGGGCGTGGTTATCTTTCCCTTGTGTACCACTATGCCACCTGTTGATTGCACCGAAACAGGGGTTCCTAAATCCATCACCATCCGCAAATAATCTATATAGTGAATGCCCCAATCCACTAGATGCCCATTGCCATATTCCTTTTCCAGTCTCCAATTAAAGTGTCCGATACTAGGTCGGTAAGGCAATTTTGGAGCAGGCCCACACCAGGTCTCCCAATCCAAAGAAGGTGGCGGGTCTTGAATCGTAGGATCTCCAGGATTGGGATTGTAATGAATTTGTGCACCTATCTGATGGAGGTTTCCCAGACGACCTTCTTTTATCAGCGACCTGATTTTATCCCCAACAATGTTACTCCTTTGCATAAATCCGATTTGGACAATATTATCTGTTTTCTCGGCTGCCGTAATCATAGCCAACCCTTCATGCACATCATAAGCCAATGGTTTACAGCAATATATATCGAGTCCTTTTTCACAAGCAGCGATAAATTGAAGGGCATGCCAATGTGGTGGTGTAGCAATGATTACTGCTTGCAGATCATCATTGTCGAGCAACGCTTGATAGTCCTTGTATCCCTTGGGTCGGCTACCAGAGTCTTTCTCAACTTCGTCTGCCACCTCTTTGAGATGTGCGGAGTCAATATCACAAAGGGAAACTAGTGCAAAGCCATCTATGCCCATAACCGCCCTGGCAAGTTTAATCCCGTACCAGCCACAACCAATCAGCCCAATATTTACTTTTTCTTCCAGGTGATTGTTCGGGAGATATGTTGCTGACATGATTCCCAGCGAGCCTAAGGATGTATTTTCGACAAATTTTCTTCTGTTCATATATCTATTTAATTTGTATACTTAAGGACCGTAAAAAAATAACCTTCACAATTATAGCTTGTCTTTTCCGCCTTATACTGCCTCTGAAAGCCTCGCCTCAACTCTGTTAGGACTACTTTCTCTGCCTTGTCTGAGCTAAATAATACTGTACTCTAAACAGGAAACTTATTATTTCACGGTCTATCAATCTAACTCATCATGGTTAAATCTGAGTAATAAATCTCCCTGGAATACCCATTTTTTTTGTCATCAATCCGAGCTGCATATTGTTTAGCTTATTGCAGTTGGATATATTCTATACATACTCCTAATTCTTCTCCAATTCTTTATTTATCGACTACTGGCTCCCTTCTTTGATCCATGCGCTTCATGGCATTGACTTCATACACCCGTTCTAACATAAAAAGCGGGCGTTCCAACTGGCTTTCCCAATGCCAGAGCACTTTAAACATCTCACGCACCTTGTCTGGGTGTTTATAGGCCAAATTGTTGGACTCGGTCTCATCTTTAGTAATATTGTACAATTCGGCTGGGCGGTCCGGGAAACGAAGCATTTTCCAATCTCCCCGCCTGACAATTCCGCGATTTTCCTTTTTCCAAAACAAGACATCGTGAGGAGCAGACCTATTTTCTCCGGTGACATAAGGAATCAAATCAACGCCATCCAATCCCTCAATCTCCGAGGCTTTGCCACCGGCTGCATTAACAAAAGTAGGTAATAAATCGAGCATGCTTACCGGATCTTCAAAGGTTGAACCGGCTTTAATTTCACCCGGCAATTTCATAATGAATGGCACTCTGATCCCCCCTTCCAGGTTATTTGATTTGCATCCACTCAATGGATAGTTACTGGTCATAGATCCGGCTGGACCGCCATTATCATTAGAGAACACGACAAGGGTGTTTTCTTCCAATCCATGTTCTCTTAATTTATCGAGGATCATTCCACAAGCTCTGTCCATAGCCATTGTCATAGCTGCCAGCAATCTGCGTTTACCGTCTAACCCTTTGACCAGCATCAGGTCCTGATCTTTAGCATGCAAAGGTGTATGTACGGCATTGAAAGAGACATACATAAAGAAGGGATTCTCATTATTTCGGTCAATAAAATCACAAGCTTCGTTGGCCAATGCATCGGTCAGGTATTCATCTGGTTCCTCATACTTTGCAAACCCTCTTTCCATCCGGTTTTCGGGCCTCTCGACTGCTTGTTGCTCAGTGAGCGGCCAAAAGCTTCTTGCACCACCTCTGAAACCGTAAAACTCATCAAAACCTCGACTCAATGGATGGTATCTATCGGCGTTCCCCATATGCCATTTACCTAAAATAATGGATTGATGGCCGAGCGGTTTCAAATAGTCAGCGATCGTTTTTAGGTGAGCCGGTAACCCCATTTCATCCCCCATCAGCTTGGAGGACTCACTCATATAACCAGGCACATTATTTTCTTCAAAACCGAACCTTTGCTGGTACATACCGGTCAAAAGACCAGCTCTGGAAGGTCCGCAAACAGCAGCAGTGGTATATGCCTGCTTAAAGACGACACCTTCAGAAGCCAGCTTGTCAAGATTAGGTGTCTTGAAAGTCTGACTTCCATGAAATCCAAAATCGTGATAGCCCGCATCATCGGCAAATAGCAGGATAACGTTCTTTTTCTGAGCGTATATCCTACCACTAGTGGAGCACCAAGAAAGATAAGCCACAAAAAAAAGGCAAAAGATCTTCAAGAAGTGAGCGTTGATCATTGTCTAACGGATGTGTCTTGATATGGATGTTTTTTCAATCTCTGGTATGAGTTCCTCCGGAATGTTCAATTTTTTATTATCAGCCCCACCTGCGAAGTTACTGACATTGTAACTGTTTGGCAATGACCAATCACACTCAACGCGACCATCACCCAGAATGATATTTCCCAGTTTTTCCCTAAACCAATCTGCCAGGGCTCGATATTCCTTATGATCGGCTACATTCATTTTCTCCAGTGGATCCGTGCGAAGATCATACAATGCCATATCGGCTTTAGGTCGTTCGCAGGTGAGGGCCCACCGTATATTCTTATTTTGATTGGGGGTGCGTACATCATCCCACATGTCTCTGCTGCGCATCGAAAAGGCAAAATCAAGGTTACGCAGATACGCCCGATGACCATTTACGACATTGATTTCACCTAGCGCATATTCACGTTTTAAGGTCCTATTGGTATAAACTTCCTGGAGGTCATAACCATCCAGGTATTTGTATTCTTTGCTCGAAATATCGACTCCGGCTGCTGCGAGAAATGTAGGGGTAAAATCAACATACTCTACAATGTCCGTATTCACCTGGCCTGCTGGGACCTTTTCTTTATCCGATGAAACGATGATGACGGCATCATGGATGGACTGCTTCCAGGGGCCGAACTTTGCCATGACCCCTTGCTCACCCAAATGCCAACCATGATCGCCAACAGTATACACAATCAGCCATTCTTGCCCATTATCCTCACTGTACTCTTTAAATGATTCCACGGCATCTCCTATCAGTGCATCACCATACGCACAAAAGGCATAGTAGTCTCGAATGGCCTGTAACTTCTCCTCCTCCTTCAGTTGATCGGCTTTGCACTCGTTGTAATGTATCACTAGTTGCGGGGGAAAATTGGACAATTCGTCCGTACTAAACTCGGGGATTTTGTACTCTCTTCTTTTAAATAAATCGCGATATTCCTTGGGAGGGATCACCGGTGTATGTGGCCAGGTAAAACCCAGGTGCAAAAAAACCGGTTTCTGCAGATCGACACCTTGTACTTGTCTTCCTGAAATCGTGTTGTACGATTTTCCAGCATTTTCCAAATAACTTTTCATTTCCTGGACGATCAATCCATCAATGGTCTCTCCAGCCTGATTGGGATTTACCCCTCCTATGATGAGCGTGTTATGCGGCCGAGTGTAGACTCTTAAAATATCAAAATCATTTTCTATTTGTGCACGCATCTTCAGATCCGCCTCAGGTATATCTTTTTCTATATCATTGGTGACGTATTTCAATTTAGTGCCATCAGGGTAGATGGTAGTTTCATCTTTGTAGATCAATTTGAAAATACCATCCGGAAACTCGGTCTTTGCTCCACTGGTGAAAATATCTCCATGCCCTTTATTTTGAAGATCCGTCTTGAAATGCACGATCAAATCAAAATGATCATCTGGTTTGTTCTTGCTTTGATCCAGGTGTTTCGAGATGGACCAGTGTGTTTTTCCAAATGCAGCTGTCCCATAACCATAGTCTCTTAGAATTTCAGATACGAGTGGCTTCGAGATGTCCGCTTCCTGATGAGAAAAGAACTTGTAGTGTCCAGAGCGGAATGGGTATCTACCTGTCAGCATCGAGGCTCTGGAAATAGCGCACATCGGGGAGTTGTTATAGGCATTGACAAACAGTATCCCTTCTGACGCCAATTTGTCAGCGTTGGGTGACATCACATAGCCCAGATAGCTTTCGCTTTTCCCGGTAGTGGCTCTATTATAGCATGCCAGTGCATCTGCCCGCTGGTCATCAGTGATGATCCATAAGATATTAGGGGTCGACAGTGCCTGTCCTGACATAGCTGAAGGGCTCGTCCCAGGGTCGTGCGACTGTGCCATTGCTGAATAATGACAAAAACAACCCATTATCAATATCCTGGAAACCCTTGTGAGAATTCGATACATGTTAATTATTATTCGGATTTTTCTATTAGGCAAATTTAAAGGTGGACTCTGCATCCATAATTTAATTTTATCGAGTAAGTTAGTAATAGTGCCAGAAGGTAGCTTAGCACCTCCAAAGGCATTAGTCCCATGAGGAGAGACCAATGATCTCCCCGTTTGGCCCCACGAAAAACGTGTACTTGTCGCGAACGTATTGCTCATTTTCCAGCTCATATCCTTCTTCTTTCAACCGATCTCCAATCGGGCCGATATCATTGACCTTAAGCATGAAGTGGTTGTGGTTCGTATTTCCAATTGGCCCAATAGTGTGCAGAAATTCGGGTGCGGTGACAGATAGACCAATCGTCAGGTCATTCGCACTTAGCTTCAAGACCAGCATACCTTCTAGCCCTGGCCCATGAAGGACCTCTGCGTTTGACAGTTTAAAACCGAGAATTTCACGGTACAGCTTTAGGGATTTCTCAAGTTCTAGTACGTGGATACTGATGTATCTCAGACCGGTGACTCTTGCCCTTTGTTTGACTTCTTTATCCACAACCGTTGAATCCGACTGCTGAGCTAAACTGTGGCCTGTGATGGTGAGAATAAGTATTGCAAGGAAGCATGATTTATGGATAAAGTTCGACAAAATAATATTTGCCTCTTTACTCCTTCGTAAATTAATTCTCATAATAAATATCGCAAGCATTTAGATTGGAAAGCTGTCAGTTAATACAAAAGTTGCAAAGAAACCATCACAAAGACATTGCAAACTTTCCATGTAATGATCATTCTGTTTATTGAGTTGACCTAGTGTATCATCTCGTAAGTAAGTGTACAGTTTCGGGCAGCTATTTTGAGCCAGATCAAAGAAACAAAACCGCGCATATCCATAGCTACGTAAGGATTTTGGAGATGAAGAGATGGTGCAAAAGAGCATGCGAAACTGTTTAGTTAATTGTGAGACGGTACACTAGTTTCAATGCGGCGGCGTTGTTGGTCGCTGAGCCCAAACTGAAAACTGATTTCCGGATGATTGAAGATGTCACTTTTCTTCATGTCCGGATCGTGCACCTCGAGGCTTAGATCACAATCGAACCTGGCCAATATGCTGTAACTCTGGCTATCACCACCAACCTTGAGCACGTCTCTAAAATGACACAGTCCCCAAGTTATACCACGACCATCTCCATTGTCACTAAAAGCATCGGGCACATATGAGCCCGGGGCGATAGGAAATAAACTGGATATGGCTGCCACCTCGAAGTTTACCCCATCCGCTGCATACTGAATCGTATTGTGCTCCAATCCGTGACGACTAACTAAGGCGGCTATCCCCTCCCGGAATGGAAATAGGGCGGTCTCATGACCGGAGTTAATGACAGGATTGAGTGGGTGTTTAACGAACGGACCCAGAGGGTCATCAGCAATAGCGAGCCCCTGTGCACGCACCTTGGGACTGCCTCCCATTTCACCTTTATAGTAGAGGTAGATTTTTCCCTTATAGATCAAGGGATAGGGGTCATGGATCTTGTACTGGTCCCATGTCCCTGGTGGACCATTCTCCACCACGATTTTATTAGCCGGTGTCCATGGCCCGTCGGGAGAATCTGACCAGGAAACCGAAACGGGGCAATCATCTCCTTGCGTTCCCGGGCCGCCCGGCATGGCTGTATACGCCTGGTAATACAGATAATACTTGCCTTTCCAAATGAGAATGTCTGGGGTGGAGATCGAACGCCAGCCAGCATGCGGTTTTTCCATACGCCTGACCGCAACACCCTGTTCCTCCCAAACAAATCCATCTTTGCTGGTGGCATACCAGAGTTCTGCCAGGTCCCAGTCACGTGATGGTACCGTGTCATTTCCGCCATCGGCATCCGGTGGCACCGATGTATGCCGGTGAGTATACCAAACATAGTAGGTACCATTTACCCTGATCACTTTAGTGGCATCCCGGCGCGAGCGTGTTCCATTGCCGGCGTCATAATCAAAACCTACCAACGGAGTGTATTTAAAATTGGAAAACAATTCATTAGCAGCCACTTCCAAAGAATCGTACGTGCCCTCGTACACGCGGTTCATAGCTGCGCTCAATGGATGATCAGGTTTTTCACGCGGTACATTGCCATAGGGAAAGGCTTGGCTTAGATCATCCGATCCTGTGTTACCGCAAGAACATGAAAGAGCAAGAAGCACCAAAATAGTCGATACCAATTGTATACCTGCGTTATTAAGTGTTTGTGGCATCATGGTCAATGTATCAATTACTCCCTGAGCATAATATAATTCTGAATAAGCGCAATTGGCTTATGAAAGGTATAGACAAATACTGGACAACGGGAAGATTTATTATTCATTTCCTACCCTACTCCTCTCCCCAAAAATCGGCAACAAGGAGGTCATCTAGCAGCGGTTTGTTCTCTTCGACCACTCGCATATGTTCGGGATGAGGAAGGTAGATGTCGCGATCAGATTCACTTTCAAATGTGAGAACGAAGCAGTGGGTAAAGCCCTTACTCAGACCTCCATCGCTGATGTTATTTCCACCCTCGATTTCTAGGATCTCTGGGATTTTACCCTCCAAATCCAAAAACTTCTGCACTGCCTGCGCTTTTGCTTCTGCAGACACATCGTCCTTGAATTGTAGAAGCACCACATGCCGCAATACTGGTTGATCACTAACCTGCACGTCGGAACACGAGTAAAGAATACCAAATAAGATTAGGTACAACCATGCCTTGATGCCTCCATCACTCATTTTTATTCTCACACCGTAAAAGATCGTCTCAAAGATTGATTTCATTTATTTAATTGGATCGAGACGGTAAGAAGCGAAGGTCTTTCCACCGACAGATCCTGCAAAGAGGAACAATTGATCTCCGATCTTTTGCCCGCAGAGACCGTAGTAGATCGGGAATCCGGTCTTTATTTTTCCAACATCAACTAGTCTTCCCGTATTATTCAGCATGCATAACTGTATACTCTGATCATCTCTGGTAGCTACAGCAATCAAATCATAATCCTCATCCAATGTCAGTTTGTGTAATCGGGTTTGTCCTCTGATCAGGGTTTCACTGTTGCCTTTAAAGATGGACCGGGGAAGTAGATGTCCTTGATTGTCCACCATGAAAATACTGACTGCATCACCGTGGTAGTAGTACGTATGCCGGTCCTTGACCCAAGGTGTTGGTTTGTAGTAGATGTGATGCCGATGACCCACGATAATGAAATGCCAGCCTGATTTAGTGCTGGATATGACTGGATAGGTTCCGTTCAAGAACAAGTTGTGGTCGTCGCCAATGTTACTTACATTTTCGAAATGTCCATCTTCAAAGACTCTGAAGCTACTCAACCCATTATCTTGAAAACCTCCGGTAAATAGGAAAGTTTTCCCCTCAATTTGATGGACTGACATGCCAATGATCCCATCGAGAAAAACTTCTTCATTATCTGTCATAGATTGAATATGCTCTAACTGCCCTTCCGGCGAAATCCGAAATACACTAAGCCCGGGTGTTTTTTCTAGTCCGCCGACAAAAAGGTATGAGGAGGCCTCCATATGGACCACTTGCAAGGTGATCACAATCCCCAGGTGGGTGGTGTCGGTATCAGGCATAACAAATACGCTGTTGAGCGTGCCGTCCGGATTGATTTTGAAAACTTCGACTGCATTGCCTCCTTTCAGGCCGGCAAAAAGAAAATCGTTGCCACCTACCTGATCTGTAATTAGTCCTCGCACCGTCTTATCTCCTCCAGCTACCACATAATTGGTTAGTAATTGCATTTTCCCCTCACCATCCACTGCAAAGACATCAATTTTATTGCCGTCACCCGTGGAGTAGATGAAGTGCCTACTCCCTAATTGGTGTACGGTGCATGACACGGTATTTTGGGAGGTCTCGACCAGGTCTACAGGCGTGAGTTTGAATTCGGGTTGTCCATAAAGCCTTGCACCAAGAGTAAATGAGATAGCTACAATTCCAATAAAAAGTCTCATCATCTTTACCATATTTACACTATTAGTTCTCCAAAATCCGGTGTCTTGTACCATCTCAATATCCTTTGAAACGCTAGGAAAATAAACCTTCCAGGAAAATTATTATTTCGAATGTTATGACTACAAAAGACGAATTTGATCGTTACTTTGATCATAACAATTCTTGAGGTTAAAGTCATTTAGATCGTGGTTTAATATTATGCAAAAAGCGTTGGTGTTACTCATATTGCAGATAGACAAATACTAGACAAAAGGTAGAATTTCTAGTATGCTCCGAGACTCCAATAGGTGTCTTAAACTCAACAAATATCAACCAAGTGGTCGGCTTTTTTTAAAATCCTCAATTAGGTCAAGGACCGATTGATGTGGCCGACCAACTATCTCTTCAAAATCTGAATGTACATCGTTTGTGCCATTCCTAATCCCTTCGTAGATCCCGGCAATCACAGTACCCAAAAATTCACCTAATTCCTCCTTTCTCTCAGTCATATACGCTTCAACTGAAACAGGTTGATAAGATAGACTGGTATGATAGATCTGATTGATAAAGGTGGCCAATTCTGCTTGGGTAATCGCTGCACCGGCAAGATTATAGATTTTTTCATTGTACCTGTCGTCGAGCAGTAATCTTGCATAGGCATGGCTCAGTTCTGTCCTACTGGTGTAGGCGCACTTGCCATTTCCTGCACAATTCCTAATCTCACCTTCTTTCACATACGTATCGAGATACTCAAGATCTGGTTCGATGTAAATGCCATTTCTACCGATCGCCCACAGAAGACCCGATTCCTGTACATCTATTTCAGTTTGCCGATTACTCCTTACGATGGGTTTAAATGCCGTTTTATGTTCATCTCCAATGATACTGGTGTACACCATTTTTTTTACCCCGTTATGCTTTGCAGCATCAATTACATTTCGATGCTGTTGAATCCTCTTCTCTGGGGCATCCATACCCGAAACCAAAAGCACTGCATCAACACCCTTTAAAGCCTCATCAAATTGCGGTCGATTATTGTAGTCCCCTTCCCGGACTTCCACCCCCAAATGCTTGGCTTTCTCAGGCGTGCGGGCTAAGCCTATGACCTTATCTTCCCCTATTTCCTTGATCAATTGTCGGGCAATTTCCGACCCTAATTGACCACTTGCCGATGTTACTGCGATTTTCATTAAATGTTCCATTTTTATCGGTTAACGGATTTTCAGTTTATCTTTGACCACATCAGGAGCCACCAGTGCTTAGTCTAATCCGCGATAGAAATCAAATCTTTCATTTGAAACCGCAGTATTTATGGCTCCCACATACTCTGTGCTATCTCAATATCTTTCAAAACTCGCAGATAGTACATCTCCCAGGAAAACTTACGGTTGCGAATATGAAGGAGGGAAACTTCCTGGTACTGCTGGCAAGATTCAATTAAGTTCAACCAGTGTTGACTGGCAGCCTGAAGGTACACTATAGCTCCTTCATGCTTTGCCTTGCTTTTTGTCTTTATTGCTTCATCAAGGTGAACCCCAGCTCTGAGCTTACTGGCAAAGTAGAGGCTTAGATGGGCCCATGATCTTACGTCGTTGAGTTCAATCGCAAAATTATTAGGATCAGGGGTTTGAATATCAGAGATCTCCTTGGATAATTTCAAAATTTGAATAGCATCTTGCTCCAAACCTGCTGCAAGTTCCAAAGGGGTGATTTCCTCTTCCTTAATCTCTTTTTCACCTAAGACTCGGTTCACAAAATCATCGATGTTGAGATAGCGCGGATCTAACGTCGGATGTGTAATCATCTCATCTATTTGTATAAAAGCCTCACCAGCCTCTTCATAATTTCGGTAGATTTGTCCACCATTTAGGAATCCTTCAACATATAGGGTAAAATCCCAGGTGCCCCGATAAAATGAAGCCAGGGCAAGCGGCATTTTGCTTCCCAATTGCAAGGCCTCAAAAAGTGGTTTACCCACTTCCTGGCCGTACCGATTTTCGAATCTTTCTATGAAAAACGTATCAGATAGATTAGGATCGTACAGCAGTCTACCCCATGTTTGCAAAAATGCCCAATCTTTTTCGTAAGCATACTTCCAATTAGAGGATACCTCAGGGCGCATTCTAAATTCCTTGGCCGGTATATACGTTTCTGATCCCACGAAATAACCAGCCACATAATCCTGCATACTATTTACCGCCATATGCTCTCGGATAAATGCCGTGTTACTCCAATTAAACATAATGAAGTCTTCGTTGCGCATCATCCAGGCCATCTGATAATTGGAGGGAACAGGATTCCAATATTGGTCGGCAATTTTCCCACCATGGGTGATCGCTAAATTTGGCGAAGAATGAGCATGTGACCAATTAAATTTAAACTCCATAATAATCGGATTGCTGATATCTGTATAAGACTCGATGTATTTTCGCGCGATCTCCGGTTCCACCTTGAATGGTGCACGATGAATAAATTTCACGGGGCGGTCTGCTTGCTTAATGCCCTCCACAAAAGTGCTTCTAACCCACTGCATGGCATCTTCCATCGGCATTTGCATCCGCTCACCAATGCTCACTCCTACGCCGGTCAGATTAGGATATTCGTTGATGGTTTGAGAAATGCATTCGCGCATGTAGTCAACAATAATTCTAGAGGTGTCTGCAGGAGTAAAGCCATAGTGCCACTCTAAGTCGTTGCCATAATTCGCAACATCATGGGTTGCGGTCATCCCTGGTGAGGTCATGATGTTCCAATTAATGACATATGTTTCAATACCACGATCTCTTGCCATTCGAAACAACGTGCGCCAGAACTGCCGCCATTCGGCAAACTCTTGACCTGTGAATTGTCTGGCTTCCGGAAAATTCTTGGGTTGAATCATAAAAGTAAAAGGATGAAGATTCCAGAGTGTAAGGGCATTAAAACGATTGTCAGCCATCATATCTAGGAATCCGTCCCAAAACACCGTATCCTTCACAGTGCGCATGTGCTGAAATATAGGTTCACCAGTGCGATAGGACGACCAAGGTAAATTAAATTTAAAGGCCCGAAAAGAAAAGTGAGGATTCTCGGTTTGATTCCCATAGTCACTTAATGTACCGACTAGTTTCAGGTAATCTCTTAGATCAAGGATCCCGTACATCAGACCTCGATCATCCCCTCCAATCAGATAGGTGCGATTTCCACCATTAATGACTTGAAAACCTTCTGATTTTAGTTCACTTAATGACAAGTCAAATTCTTGGATCAGTTCGTCGTCGGTTTGTTTTTCAAGTAGAATGATTTGCGCATCACTTGTATTGGTATGGGCTAGATCTTCAAGGTTGTGCTGGGAGAATGGCAATTGTACAGCCAGCTTTTGTAGAGCGATAGTCAAAATATTCGATTCATGTGACATATACAGGTGTAACCGCTCTGCATTCATTTGATGCACAGAAAAAAAACTTAGCAGAAAAAGCGGTATCATTCTCATAAAATCCACGATAATATTTTATGGTGTGAACTCCTTAGCTTTGCTCACATCCTTCTCCACTTCTCGCAGAATTTCATGGACGTCAAAATTCTTGGTCCGAGCCAGCATTTGTGGCCGGTAATTTTTATCAACTAAGGATGCATATGCTTTCCAATGGTTCACACATTCTTCCAGTAATACAACGGCACGATTTTGATGCTGGATATCTTTGTTTTCCTTGAATAAGGTGAGCTCGACTGCAGCTTCGATTTTGTCCGCATAATATTGACCCAGGAAAGACATAGACTCTAGATCGTCCAATAAAACAGCTAATTCACTCGAATTATCGTCCTTCCTCAATTCAACTACCAATTTTTGGGTTAGCGTAGCAGAACTCCTAATATGTGAGGTCACCTCTTCTGGAATAATAATGCCGTTTTGGCTTCCATCCAATTGACGTTTAGCAAATTCCTCCGGATTTAAGATATTGCCTTCCGGCAAGGTTGGGTTAGTCATAAAACGAAGGACATCATGAAATCCAATGCGGGCATCGATACAAGCTTCCACCGACCATTGATAATCCCAGTTATTCCAGTGGAAGCGATTGACGGCTGGAATGATTTCTGACGCAACCTTCCAACCCTGATATAGCTCTTCACCGTCTGCTTCAGGATATCGCTCTTTGATTTTCTGAATAAAAAAGGTCGAATCAAGTATATTATTATAAGCCAATCTGCCCCACAACATAAATTTGTACCAATGCTTATGCATTTCGAGATCATCGGCAAATACTGGATCTTTGCTGTTGAAATCGCGACCCCAGACATAACCGTCAGAGCCCATGTAAAATCCTGCAGTATGATCCTTATCTAAATAATTGATGAAATTGCGTACATAATCAGGATTTCCCCAACGATGTACAAAGATATCGTCGTTGCGTAAATTCCACCAGGATTTCAAACCGTATTGCTGCATACTTTCTATGTGCCCCTCAGCGAAATCTGGGGTGGGTGTGGAGTAGAGCCGTGCCCGGGCATATTTAAAGCTGGCTTCAAACAATCCGGGATATTCCTGCCAATACTCCATAATCTTATCCATATCGGTATTCCAAACCCGATGTATGAATCTGACCTCGCGGTTAGGATCTTGTTCTTGCGCATCCAGGATCCCTTGACCGTAGGCTTCCCAGATCCATTGTTCCCGAGTGTACCCACCTGCTTCATCCAACATATGTTCTCCCGCCGTCACGCCAATTCCCTTTACCTTTGGATAGATGTTCAGAAAAGTCTTCACCGATTCGCGATAGTAATCGACGTTAATGGGATTGTTCATCTGATTGGTGATGCCATATTTCCCGGGTTCTTCATCCCACAGGGGTTGCTCATAAGTGCGGTAATTTGGAGGAACAGGATTGGCCGCTGCATTGGCGCATAAATTCCAGGTAAAGAAATAAATCTCGATACCACGATGAGCAGCGTAGTCCATCACCCTCTGCCAAAAAGCAATCTTTTCATCGATGGTAATTTTTTTGATGGTATCCAGATTTTCGATCACATTTCTAGACACCATCTGTGGTTCAGCCCACTCATTTTCCACACCGATGGGTTCTAGGATGGTCATGCAAATGTCATCTAATGCCACATCCGGATATTTTTCCAATTTAACCATCGACGGAAATGGATGCGGATTCCATAGTGTCAATACATTAAATCGATTGATCGCCAGGGCATCTAAATATTCCTGCCAGAAACTCCAATCCCACATGTGCTTGATATTTTGCTGAGCGGCATCTCCGGTATCGTCGTAGCTAGGAGTTCGTGCATCGAGCGGAATATTCATTTTAATGCCACGCTTCCTAAGGTAAGGAGTGTGACGGGTGTCAGTTATCTTCTTATTCAAGTCAAGTTGTTCAGCAATTTCCAAGCCTGCATACATTAGTTCATTTTCATCTTTGCCCAGGATGTGGACATTCCCTCTATCAACCTGAATATCATATCCACCTTCCTCAGCAGATCCATCGAATTCCGCAAATGAGAATTTCTGGTATTGAGCGACTAAGGATGGATCATCTACCAATGCTTTCTTAAGCTGAGAAACACCGAAATTGATTTGCTCTGAGGATGTATCAAAAACAAAATCAGTTTCTTGATCTGCACAATTGATTAGGAACAGTGGCAAAAAAAACCAAAGGGGGAACTTCTTCAGGGACCTACTGTCGACAGGATTCAATTCAATCATCGAATTCATTCTTTTTGTGCTAGTATAATTATTCATACCAATATTCCCAAAAATCAATTTCAGTACGCTTGCCATCCGCTCGATCGCCTAACTGTTTGGCCCTGCTTTTCATTTCATCTCGGAGGTCGTCGACCTTTCTCCGATATTCCGGAAAGTCCGCCAGGTTAAAGGACTCCCAAGGATCCTTGGCGATATTAAATAATTGGGTGACCCGTGAACCGGCCACAAGTTGAACTCCTTCCCGATTCTTATCCGGCGCACGCACGTATTCTATGAGTTTAAAATCTCCTTTTCGGTAGGCACGCTGATGCTGTCGATAGGCGTGATAGGTGTGGTCTCTAATTTGTACCACTTCACCATTAATTACCGGCAAAAGGCTCTTACCGGTTACTGATTCAGGTACGGGAATGGTAGCTAATTCACACACTGTGGGCATGATATCATAATTAAAGCACCAGGCGGAAACTCGCCTTCCTTTGTCCTTCTCTTTGATAAATCCACCGGAAATAATTAAAGGGATGTGAATGCCGTCTTCGTCATAGATATTTTGTTTTCCCAGTAAGCCATGGTTTCCCACACCAAGTCCACTGTCACCGGCCATCACAATAATGGTGTTTTCAAACTGACCACTTGCCTTTAGGGCCTCCATTACTCGTCCTATTTGAGCATCAAGATGGGTAATAATGGCGTAGTAGTCTGCAAGATGTTTTTTGGCAATCTCCGGTGTTCGAGGCCAGGTTGCCAGTAATTCGTCCCGTAATACGATGTGCCCGTTATCAAAAGGATGTTGTGGCATATAGGAGGGTGGTAATTCTATCTCATCCTTGGGATACATATCCTGATATTCTTTTGGCGCTTGTCGAGGATCATGTGGAGTCGGAAATGCCAGGTACATGAAATATGGCCTGTCCAGACTGTAATCCTCGATAAATGTAACAGCCTCATCCGCCAGTACTTCCGAACATGGGGACCAGTTTTTTCGGTTCCAGTCGGTCCACGCTTGTCATTTTCATTTAGGGGACGCTGTCGGATATACCCATTTTCATCATACTCCAGCAGATAGGTGTCCTCCGGAGCATATTTACCATCGACCTGCCAGTCGCTAAAGGGCATCCGGTATTGGTCGGTTAGGTATTTGGGCATGCCACAGAGCTTGGCACCGTTGTGAAATGATCTGGCCAAAACTTGCAAATCCTGGTGCCACTTGCCGACATGATAAGCATAATAACCAGCATCCATAAATGCTTCGCCCATGGTACTATGCTCCACGGGAATATTGCGACCTCCACCCTCCAATTCAAACAAATTACGTCCTGTCAGCAACATAGCTCTGCTGGGTATGCAAGTAGCCCCAAGAAATGATCCCATCATATAGGCATTGGTAAAAGCCAAACCATCATCAGCCAGTGCATCGAGATTAGGAGTATTCACTGCTTGTCCTCCCAGTGCCTGGACACCCGTATATCGATGATCGTCCGTGTGAATAACCAGGACATTGGGTTGTTGACTGTTCTGTGCTAGTGTATCACTTATTGAGACTAGAGAGAGCAAGTAAATTATTGCGATATTTCTCATGGTTTGCAATTCTGCATGTATTTACGTGCACTCCTAGTGCGTCTCTACCCCTCCCCAATGTCGGTTTCGACATAGCCTTCTAAAATAATTCGAAACGCAATTGCATGGTCGGAACGTAGCGAAGTAGGTGCTTGAATAACCAAACCTCTTTCATCTCGATCCCAGATGACTTCTTGTTCACTTCCCAATAATTCAATTTTCGAAATATTCGAATTTAAGGCTCCAATTTGAGTACTCAGTGTCTGCATTACGATCTCACCAACGGGTTTATCCAGCACAATGGCAAAAAATTCATTATCCGAGTTCTTGGTATACCTAATATCTTTATTTGTATAATCAATTTCTAGCTTCTCAATTTTATGACCTCCTTGTGGAAGACGCGTCGGACCTTCCCCAAAAACCGTCCAGGGACGTGTGCCGTAAATGGCATCTCCATTTATTTCCAGCCATGCACCCATCTCCGTCAATAAATTGACCATGACCGGAGGTATGGTACCGTCCGGATCGGGTGGTACATTAAGCAGCATCACACCATTTTTGGCGACGATATCTACCAAAATATCTATCAGCTCATTGGCTGTTTTAAATTTTGCGCTCGGCCGATAAAACCAAGCTCCGGGTGATGTGTCAGTCAGCCATGCTGGTTTTTTGGGTTGGTTTGGACGCCCACGTTCATAGTCTTTAATAGCAGTGGTTACTGGAAAAGTAGTTTCCTTGTAGCTCACAGCGACCTCTTTTCCCCATTCGATTCCTCTATTATAGTAGTAGGCTAAAAACTTCTGACGGAGATTTTCATCTAAATTCTCCAACCACCAATCAAACCAAATCAAATCGGGCTGGTATATGTCTATATACTCCTTGATCTTGGCCCACCAGTCTTTGGAGAACTGCTCATCCGGTGTTTCTGAATCTAATGAGTGAGGGTTGGTATATAGGTCGTAATCGTCTGGGTCCACTCCTCCATAGGCATGTGCTGGTGCGAAATATTTCCAGGTAAATGCATGATGAAATGAAGCCATGAATTTCATTCCACGATCTTCAATATGCTTTTTGAGTGATGCAGAAGGATCGATGCCACCATAGTTCTTGGAATTCCAGCGGGTTGCCTTGCTGTCCCACATGGCAAAATTGTCATGGTGCATGGCAACCGGACCGGCAAACTTGGCTCCCGATTTGGCAAATAAAGCTGCCCATTCACTGCCATCAAAACCCGAGGGACTAAATTGCTCGATCACATGTTTATATCCGAAAGTCCCAGGATCACCATATTTATTAACATGATGCTGAAAATTATTACTAGGTTCACCATTATCAGTTGGCACTTTTTCACCGTCCTTGTACATGATCATTCCATGCCAACCTGCATAATGCTTATTCGGATCGGCTCCCTCCATAGCTTCAGATATGGGACCCCAATGAGTATAAATGCCAAACTTCGCATCTAGAAACCAATCCGGGGTCTGTTTCACTTTAGACAAGGATTCCCAATTTGCATTGTAAGTGAGATTCTGCGCTTCCATAGAGATGCGCATGATGCAAGCACACCCAAGTAAAATAGTATAGGTTGCAACAATACCTGGAACTTTCATATTTTTTCTATTTCTTCCAATTAGTTAAATGTAGTATCTCATCATCAATTTGAGTTTATGATAACCACCTTTTGTGATTCTGTTTTATTGCCCTGAGTCAGCGTCAACATATAAAGACCTGAAGGTATTTTACTAATCTCTATGTATAGTTCACTAGTATATCTGAGTGCATTTTCAAAAATCAATTTACCAGTGGGATCGGTCATTCGAACCGAGATATTGCTACCAGTATCCGGTAAGATAATATTCAAGAATTGACCATTGGCAGGGTTTGGGTGGATTTTCATGAGAGGCGCTTCAATTGCTTCATTATCTTGACGGGTAGTTATTTCCCCTCCAAAATATTGCTCCGCCAAGTCAAAAGCGTCCTCACCCACTTTAATGCCAATCAGCCGACCCGGTATGTCGTCAACCGGTGGATGGATGCCCCCCCATATCCTGGACAAGCTGGTCTGATCGGATGCATCTCGATAAGTAGCCCATTGCAGAACCACATCCATACTTGGTCCTTCCTCGAAAACCAGAAATTCATTTTTTTTGGCCACAAATTCTCCCATACCTCCCGGAAAATATTCATCGCCAGTTAATAGAGTCATCACCTCTGCAGCAGCCCGAGAAAAGGTGGAGTGCCCTGACACATAACCGGCAAAAGGAGGTGTCACAAAGGTAGCTCTTTGATAAGGCCACCAGTTTTCTGCCAGGATCCAACCAACCCCTGCAGTTTCGACTCCCGGATCTGAAATTTCATGGTGACCCTTCCAGGCATAGAGTTTAATTTTCCCGACATATTCATTGTTCTCGCCGGCCAAAGAATCTCCTTCTTGTACCAATTCAATGAAGCCTTCTTCCAAGGGCAATCCCGGAGGTGCATAATTCGGCAAATGCTTATCTGTAGACTGACCCTGATCAGCCATATACCGTATGGCAGAAATTGGTCTGACGTAGTCGTAAAATCCCTTTATTCCCCAAGCACTTACAGCGGCATCATGCATGGCACCTGCCAATAGGAAATATGATTTTACATCCCACTCCAAGTCATCGAGTATTTCTCCTTGCCCCTTAAATCTCTTCTCCAAGAGTGGATGGTCATTCACATAATTAAGAATAGTAAACCAATGACCAGGAGGCGTTTCTGAATCCGGACCATCGGCCCAATATTCAGCAATCACTCTGACAAAATCACCTCTGGGCACCATTTGAGGTGTATAGGGGGCTCCGATTCGGGGATTAATTATCCTCCCTTGACTTGGATCACCTCCGTCGAGGAAATCATAAAATTTCGGGTAATCTGTGTGATGAACAGGTAGATCTGGTAAATTACCCTGAGTGGCTGGCGAAATATCCCACATGATGCCGTCTGTTGGGTCCAGATGACTGGACCAGGTAGCAACCAGGCTATGCCCCCAACGATATCCCTCAGAATTTTGAATACTATCGTAAAGCAAATAGGTGGGATTGCCCGGATCGTGATACACCCAATATTCATGATCATCGCGTTCATAAATGGTGAGATCACTACTCTTTAAGGCAAAAGGCACCACGTGACCCCATTCAGCACTAAGAAAACTAGGAGTTTTTCCAGATGGCTGAAAACCAGCCTGATCGATAAAGAATTCAAAAGATAATGGTTGCCACCGATTTGGATCGGAAATGCCTTGAATGCCTAGAGAACCAGGATCCATAGGAGGATTCACAGGTGTGTAAAAATCATTCCGATAATCCAGTACCTCGTTCGAATTATCCTGCAGGCCGAATGCAATAATGCATTGACATAAATAATTTCCCAAGGCAGCTGGATCACCATCAGAATAATCCACAGAAGTGTTGGTCACGTCATAGTCAAGTTCTGCCATCAAATCCCTTATTAACGGCAGGGTCTCATCAGCTCCAGGTGAAAACTGAAAACGATGGATCAGCAAATGATAAGCTGCGTAACTCATGGCTTGTTCTGAAGCAGCTTTCTTATCGACGAGAATGTCAATGCCATCGAAAGGGCAACTATAAGTGCCTATGGTTTTACCCAGGAGATAAGTAGACGCTGTCTTATCAAGCACTGCCCAAGAGTCATAGAGCGCAATGGAAGCATGAAAGAGGTTTCTGGCATGCACCGTTGGCCTGGCAAAATCATTTCTAATGGCCTCGAGTAATACCTCATTCCACATACGGGCTACGGAATGATTTACCAGGACCTGCCCAGATAATGTATAAGTTGACACCAACAATAGCCAGCAGATTAATACTCTGATATATTTATCTCTAATTAAAAAGATGCTTTCAATTTCAAAATTATGAGAATAAATGTTGATCCTATTTTGACTGCTTTGATTCATGATGAGACTCCAATTCTATTGACTCATCTCTAACAATTAATTTTTGATACAACCCACGTCCAACCCAGACGCAAAGGATAAAACCAGCTAAATATCAATAATTAATTAGTCGTCAATTTATATCCTAAAATCACGCGTAGCACCAAATCATCACAAGTGATATACAAGACTGTCTCATCCTCATTGAAGGTGCAGTTGGAAGTCCTTTTGTCGGTCTTTATGCTTCCCAAATGAATGCCCTCGGGCGAAAGGACTAATACGCCATCTGGACCAGCTAGGAAAATGATTCCGTCCTTGCGAATAGCCATGCCATCTGGCTTTTGCTTTGAAATACTTTTCTCCCAAATCTTCTTGGCATCAAAAATCACCCGTTCATTGGAAATAGCACCATTCTCCAATACATCTGATGCGATGAGAAGTGGAGGCTCTGAATTGGCAATATACAGGGTTCTTTCATCCGGTGACAGCCCAATTCCATTGGGAGTTGGCCATGATTTTGTAATCAAGGTGACTTCTCCGTCCACGCCGATCCTAAACACTCCCTGGTACTCCATCTCCTCGTCCTCAGACAGATCTTCTGTTGATCCAAAATTGGGATCGGTGAAGTAAATATTGCCGGCCTTGTCAACCACGACATCATTGGGTCCATTAAATTCTCTACCTAAATATTGCCTGGCCAGTGTTTGAAAAACTGGAACAGGATTAGATAAACTGGCAACTAGTCGCGCTATTTCTCGATCACCCACTCTACAGAGGATCAGACGACCACTCCGATCAAGTGTGAGACCAATCGAGCCCTTGCTATTTTTCATCTGGTTTTCAAGGCTGTGCCCACTGGCATCCAAATAAATCTGCTTACCAAGTGTTGGCGTCCATTTGTACACATGATTTCTTGGAACATCTGAATAAAGTAAGCATTGTTGGGTTGGAATCCAGACCGGTCCTTCTGTCCAGCTATGACCATTGGCAATGATCTCGATCTTCGAGTATGGCGGTACCAGGTCACGAAAGTTGGAATCTAGTTCTTCCAAATAACCCATGGTTGGAAACCTGGTTAAGGAATCCATTATCTGGGCATACTTATACTTCAGGTCTGCAAGTTTGCCCGATACCGTGCCCAATGGATTTTCTTCTAATTCGTCATTTTCCACGTCGTAAAACCTACCATCATGGTAAAGCTTATATCTCCTGCCTTTTACAAAAGTGCTAGGCATAAGATGATCCTTATCCCAGCCAGGTCTTGGATTATAGTCAATATAGATCCAGTCTTTTCGGCAGTCTTCCTGTCCCAACAAAGTTTTGTAGAAACTTTGTCCATCAGTCTTAAAACTGTGCGGGAGATCTTTTCCAATTGCCTCAAAAAAAGTGGGAACAAAATCACTTGGTGAAACCATTTCATCCGATATTGATCCGGGCTTTATTTTCCCCTTCCAATTGACAAGGAGAGGAACACGGGTTCCCGCATCATTTGGAAGTGTCTTTCCACCCTGGACCATCTGATTTCCACGCATTGATGACAAAGACTGGTGTGTACCATTATCACTATAGAAAATGACCATGGTCTTTTCTTCTATACCTTCATCTTCCAGGTGCCTCAATATCCGTCCCATGATCTTGTCCATGTACGCAACCATATCTCCAAAATACTTATTATCGACGCGATAGTGCAACGTAGGATCAGTCCACTCCTCACTATCTGGAGTGGGCACAAAAGGGCCATGTGTCAAGGCCATCGGATAATAGGCAAAGAATGGAGCATTTCTATTTCTGCTAATGAAATCAAGCAAATAGTCTGTAAATAAGTCGGGACCATATTGATCATCCGTATCCATCAAGAATGATCCATTCTGGAATATTATTGGATCTGCATATCTGGCCCCCTTTTCCTCCGTATGCCCAGTATGCCACATACAGTATTCATCAAATCCTGCATCGTCCACCTTCATTCCGGTATTCCTCCTTAGCTCGCTCCCTTCAAAATCAGATGGATCGTAGCTCTGAAGTTGCCATTTTCCGACCATGCACGTTTGAAAACCTTCCTCCTGCATCAAATGACCAAAAGTTGTTTCATTTGGATCCAGAATGCCAAATGCTTTCCAGTTTCTAAAGTTGTACTTCCCGGTCATGATGCTCACTCGAGTTGGGGTGCAGAGTGGGTAAGCATAACCATGCCTAAACATCATTCCTTCTTCAGCCATTTTATCTAACACAGGTGTCTGAAACGAAGTGCCCCCATAACAGCCCACAGCTTCTGAACCAAGATCATCCGCCATTACCAAAATGATATTAGGAGGCGTGCTTGGGTCTTGTGCCCGAGCATTACTGAAGAGTATAAATAAGGTTAGAGACAATAGAGAAAAGTAAGAACGGCTACTGAAGTTTATGACTGTCATTTGTATTAGTAGACTAGATCGATATAGAAAGTTTGTCAGTCTAATATTCTTATTGATAGTCAATCGCCATGTAAAACTAAAATTTCGCAATTTTCTGTACATGCTGCTTTCCATCAATACTTAGCGATATAAAATAAGTCGCCTCATTCAAAAGTACGGTGGACAAATCCAACACCAATTCATCCTGAGTAAGAAGAAGGGCCTTACCACCAAGCAATTCCCTGCCCTTGAGGTCATATAAAGTCCAAACGACATCTCCTTGTTGAATACAATGGAATTTAATGTTGATAAGCTTATCAAATGGATTTGGATAGACTAATATATGATTATCCTCCGTGAATATTTCAGTAGTTGTTGAAATTACTGTCTCACCCTCGAATATTCCTGTGTTTTCTACAATTCTTATTTTCTGATTTGGCTCGATTGCATCATATAATTCTCGTGCACCATTGGGCCAATTTATCGCAATACTGTCAACCATCGAAACGCTACCCAATCCAAAATGCACCGGCTTAACACTTTGGGTCATGATGCCAGAACCATGGTGGAATCGTCTCAATAATCGATCTCCTACCCAGAGGGATACAGTAGCTCCAAAAGCATTCCGATTGGATTCCTTTCCCTCTAGGATGACCTGAAGCCAATTCCTGCCCCCGGCACCGATATTTTCGTAGAAGTCGGGTGCATCATTGGTGTTAGAAACCAGAATATCTAAATCTCCATCATTGTCGTAGTCGAAAACCTCTGTGCTCATCCCATTGGCAAATCCATCAGTCGAAGATTGCATCGACCAATCCACGAAACCTACTTTACCCTCTACATGCAAGTTCTTAAAGAACTTGTTTTTATAGTGTAGTCCAAACCAGCCATTCACTATATACAGATCCTCATCTCCGTCATGGTCGGCATCAAAAAAATGCGTACCCCAGGCCCAGTGACCCTCTTCCACCCCATTCTCTGCTGCCTCATTGTTAAAAATTCCTGATCCAGATCCGATATACAAGGGATTGGGCTGAAACTCAGAAACATTGGTGATATAAATGTCAAGATGACCATCGAGGTTACAATCTCCCAGGCTGGCTCCCATAGCATCACCGGGGTTCTCAAATTGATACGCCTTCGTTTTATCTACAAATGAATGGCCATCTATGCTCTCGTAAAAATTGCTTTGCCCAAAGTCATTTAATACCATAAGATCCATCCAGCCATCCTCATTTGCGTCGATCGGCAAGCTGGACCAGGTAGATCCGGCATCACCCAGACCTGTAGCAGCGGTCACGTTAGCAAATGTGCCATCACCATTGTTTCGATAAAGTCGATTGCTGCTGCGTCCGTCGCTTATGTAGAGATCAAGATAACCGTCCTTATCGTAGTCCCACCAAAGAGCGCTATTATTGACACATTCTACACAGCGATCTATGCGGGATGCAGTAGACACATCTTTAAATTTTCCATTTCCCAAATTGCGATATAATTCAGTGCGAGCAATGTGGCTCAGGAACAAGTCTGGATATCCATCATTGTCATAATCACCCCAGCTCACACCAATCTTATTATCCTGTGTGACGGAACTGACATATTGTATTCTGAAGCCAGCTTCCTCGGTCACATCTTCAAATCCGCCGTTTCCTGAATTTCTCAATAATCTGCTCCAGGTCTCGGGAAGCTTGGGATCATAAGAATCAAAGGCCACGATAAATACATCCAAGTCACCATCGAGATCATAGTCCGCCACTGCGTTGCCATAGTTGTTTCTCATCTTTTGAAGGTCCCGAAAGTCTTTTTCAAAAAACTTTTGCGCATTTGAACTGAAAAGGAAGCACACCAGGCAATGCACTAAAGTAATCTTTATGATCGTGCTATTAGAGGCCATTTTCTCGGTCTTTAAATGCACAAGAAATTTTCTGCAAACTCACCCCTAACATGTTTGTAGAAGCTTGGTCTACATCTTGCCCTACAACGGTAAAATGAAAAGTTGTGTGTTTGTGCTCGATCTGCTCTCCTTCTTTCAATGATTCTGCTGGAGATGAGGTTTCAAGCTCATAGAATGGACCAAAGGGTCCTCTGGATTCAGTGGGGCCATCGTTAAAGACGTTGATCACTTCGCCACCATATACATCCACTTGCTCAACCCACCTCGAGCTTACATAGGTCGAATCACCATCAAAGGAATATTTGATAACTGATAAGATCCCGACATCGTAACCGAAGGTGACTCCCGGGTAGTCCATGCTGCATACTGTGCAGAGTGATAAAACCAACATGGCAATCTCATCTATACTCATGGGAAGAAATCTTCCATACCTGCAAATAGTCATTATTACTGGCGACTAAAATTCCGGTAGAACCATCGGCTAGCGCTATCATAGCCAGATCCTTTACATTCTTCGTCGCCATAAATCCGGATTCTAAAGGGGGAACTGGCTTGAAATTACCCTGTCCATCGCCGGAGAGCAATAATCCTGAACCTCCGTCGTAGCGAATGGTCTCGGTCTCACTTCCATGAAAATTACCTGCTATCAGTAGATCTAAATTAGTGTCATGATTAAAATCCCTTAGGGTAGAGCCTGTGATGGGCGCAATCTGTGCCATTGATGGAAGGTACTCTATAGTAAAATTGCCCGATCCATCATTAATCAGTAGACAACTCCGAAATTCATTTGCCTGCAGCTGTAGAGATTGCTCGAGCAGTGGCTGGCTGTAAATATCTTCTAAACTGGCTCCGGCAAAGCTGGCAAAGGTTTCAAACTCCTCTGCAACAAACGGCATTTGCTGAGATGAGCACTCTCTCCCTCTCACCGGATAGTTTACATCCCTTTCCTTCTTACTAAGTACGATATCACCGCTCCCATTCCCATCAAAATCATTATAGTAGACCATCAGCGGATTTTCGACCGTGGGATGGTACTTGTTGTTCCGGCCAATATTTCCCACGACGTAATCTATATCTCCATCACTATCTATATCACCTTCACTGATGCTAAACCACCATCCCTTGCTATTGCCTAATCCGATATTCTTCTCGACCTGAATAAATTTACCAGCCTGATTACTAAAGACAATTATCTCTGTCCATTCTCCGACAACCATCAAGTCGGGATCTGAATCTGCATCGTAGTCGGTGAAGGAAAGATCGGTTACCATGCCAATCTCCCGAAGCCCCTCTGCCAACTCTGAGGTCACATCTTTGAAAATTCCGTTTTCATTCTCCAGTAAATAACTTCGAGGTGTGATGGGGTACCTACCTGACACCACTCTCCCGCCCACCGCCAGATCTAAATCTCCATCGTTATCATAATCTGCGGCATCCACACTTAGTCCGCTCGCAGTTATTGTCGGCAAAGCACCAATCGATCTTTCAAAATCTCCCGTGCCATCATTAAGATAAAGTCGGTCCTGCAAATACTTTGGATCATCAAATTCATTACTTCCACTCACCACATAAAGGTCAAGATCACCATCGTCATCGGCATCAAAAAAGATGGATCCCTGATCTTCAAAATATTTATCCTGGGCCCAAGTGGACGTGGAGGAACTATTAAAAATACCATGCTCATTTTGCACATAGAGTGCTCCGGCGAAACCCGCCGATCCTCCGATGAAGAAATCATCATAACCATCGGCATCTACATCCGCTACTGAAATAAATGGCCCATTTTCTGACAATTTATGCGGAAGCAATAATTCTCTTTGAAAGTCATCATAAACAGCTTCACGGTGTTTGTGCCTAATTCCTACTTGCCTAGTACAATCAAAAACTAAGGGTTGAACTGAGGCATCTTGATTAGTATCAGCGGGTGCACCATCGGAATATTCGATCTTACTCACCGCGTTTATTTTTGGTCTCTTTATGATGGTATGCTTGCCATCTGTCCATGTCACAGTGAGCCGGTCAACAGATTTTACTTCGCCAAGCCCAAAATGGAGCTTGTACTCAGTAGAAGATAAATAGCCTCTCGCTACATAGGCATCTTGCCTTTGGCGTTGACCGTTATAAAATATTTCCACTTTGGCACCAATAGCATTTGGGTTATGGGGGGGACCTTTTAGTTTTACTTGCAAGTAGTTATATTTAGTTTGCGTACTTGACAAATTTTCATATATAACACTAGACTCATTGAGATTATTTGTGACTATATCAAGGTCTCCATCCAGATCAAGATCTGCATAGGCTGCACCGTTGGAGTTGGTGGCTTCTTCAATGCCCCATCTTTCACTTACATCTTCAAAAGTTAGATCTCCATGGTTCCTAAAAAGAAAATTCTTGATTTTGCTCTGAGGTATTTCACTGAGTAAATCTTCAAAATACCGGGTATTTTCAGTGGTATCATCATACGACACTTTTTTTATCTGAAAATCATTGTCGATAATATCCCGGTATATACCATTGGTCACAAAAATGTCTTTATAGCCGTCGTTGTCTAGATCCACCAGCAGGGGTGCCCAGCTCCAATCGGTCTTATCCACACCTGCTAGTTGGGCGATTTCAGTAAAGGGGAGTTGATTTCCCAAATTGAGATGTAGCGTATTAATGGAATAGGGATAATGGTAACCTCTCCGAATCATGGTCTGAAAGTTCTCAGTACTCATGGATCCCATATTTTGCTTCGACCGAACATGACCTTTCATAGCCATATCCAACACAAACAAATCATTTAGACCATCGTTGTTTATGTCGGCAAAATCGCTGCCCATCGAGAAAAATGAAATATGACGGAAGTGCTCTTTTATCCTATCCGTAAAGGTACCATCTCCATTATTTATGTAAAGAAGATCCGGTTTAATAAAATCGTTAGCTACATAAATGTCGGGAATGTTATCCCCGTTGAAATCGCCGATCGAGGCACTTAGACCCCAACTTCGATTGCGCACTCCAGCCTCGACCGTCATGTCTATGAATTGATTTTGACCGTTATTCTGATAGAGCTTATCAGAATACTCATAGAGGAATCCCACCTGTTCCTGATCGCCGGTCATGATTTTGTTCTTGTTATTCCAGTCGATCGGATGATTAACCAAATACATATCTATGTCTCCATCCAGATCATAGTCGAAAAAATAAGATTGTGAGGAAAACGAGGGGTCATCCAGACCATAATCAGCAGCTTGGTCGACAAATTGTAAATTACCCGTATTGATCAATAGTTCGTTGGTACGGTGCCTCGTGCCCGTATTTCCAGATTTACAGATATAAATATCGAGAAAGCCATCTTGATTGATATCGACAAAGTTGACGCCGGTAGAAATGCCATGATAGCCAGTGGCATTAGCTGAAACGGTGATATCTTCAAATTTTAGATTGCCTTTGTTAAGAAACAATTTATTCTGCTTGGTGGTGGAAGCCAGGTAAATATCAGGTAGATTATCATTATTGATGTCTCCTATGGCTACTCCACATCCGTTGTAATAGTACAAGTACTCTAGGATATTTATCCGACTGTTTTCAGTGATGTTGTTGGAGAAAACCAGATTAGATTCTTGCTCAGGTACAACTCTAAAGAGAGACTGTTCGTGGGCACTGATGCCTGCTTCCTCCACCTCACATGAGAAAAACAAGATAACCATTGATAGAAAGCCAACAAATCTATTCTTACTGATAAACTGGTCCATTAGTCCCGATTCAATTTAACTGCTACACACCTGATTTAGCCTGTCATAATTATGATTGCTCAAGAACAAAAAATGATGAATACTATCTACATCTTCTTCACTTACTGCATCTTCAAAGCTAGCCATTCCCAGCATGCTGTACACTCGCTTTAATACTGTTGGTTCCATGACAGCTACTCCGTGATTAACCACCTTGTAACAACCTGTCTGTTATAGGACGCACCAACTGGTGATTCAATGCTTCGAAATTCTTCTCCCGTCCCGACATAGCGTGCATAAACTGCTCCCAATCTTCCCGAATAAAACATAATTCCATCTATATTTTCTTCATTGATCTGAGTAAGTGCCGAAAAATACTGATTTTGATAATTTCCTTCCAAGAACATCCAACCATGTTTTTCCCTTTAGCAATCTGTTTCTAGTGATGTCTCCAAATTTCGACTGGTCGTGGGATGCCAAAATTAGGTTTTTCGACCACGATGGCATTACATCTATTATTAAAAAGGAAAAACGGCAATCGCTACTGCATTGACCGCCGTTTTGCCTATTTGCTGGAATCTTGTATGAAATCCCAATTAACCTTCTAGTCGCTTTAGCTATCCGCCGTTAGATGGGTTCTGCCTAAGGACGCCACCTTGTAAATCGATTTGATTTTGCGGAATCGGTGCGTAGGCATCTTGGCTTGGATCGTACGTTGCTCCAGTCATCCAAGCCCTGACACCTCCTTCAGCTTGCAGGTATGCATTCAATTCTTCTCCATCTATGCCCCATCGTACGAGATCGAAAAATCGCATCCCCTCAAGCGCAAATTCGAGCCGCATTTCATGCCGGACCGCTCTTCTGGCATACTCCTGATTTGGGAAGGATGTGTACTGTCCCAGCATGTAATTAGCTGCTGGTTGATCTGAGTCAATCTGGATGTCACTCTCATCGACAATAGCCCCAAAATTTGTAGTAGATACTCTTCCCATTACCAAATCATCAGCAGCCCGAGCTCTAATTTGATTGACGAGGTTCATGGCCGTTTCCAA
This sequence comes from Saprospiraceae bacterium, assembly GCA_965223025.1. Classification (GTDB taxonomy): domain Bacteria; phylum Bacteroidota; class Bacteroidia; order Chitinophagales; family Saprospiraceae; genus JABDMH01. The sequence continues at coordinate 203,257 of CBDCVP010000023.1, read as the reverse complement.
ATCACTTTCTTCTACTGCCACTTCAGCTCTCCAAAGCAGTACATGACCCAATCTGAACAGATTAAAGTTGTCTCCATTGATTCCTGGTGCCCAGTGTCGTGAATTAGATCGAATCGTGGCTTCATTTCTTTTCCAAAACTGAATTTTCTTATTCAGGAATGGACCCATCTCATCTGGTCTCTGCGTCCAATTACTACCTTGATATACTCCCCAATCGAGATAGGGAACTCCCCTTCGCCCGATGGTCCAATCGACTCTTGGATCCAATGGATAGGTAGGTGGCGTATAATCTTGATCAAATGTGATATTTTGATCATGCAGATCAAGATCGTCACGAAAAGTCTGTAATAATGGCAGTCCGTCATCATCTACTTTAAAGGCATTGAACAAGTCAAACGACGGTCTTTGATAGTCACAGCAAAATCCCAAGACGCGTGGGTAAGCAACCTGATGATCTATACCTGAATTCCACTTACCTGCACCGTCATTGACTGAATGCTGAATTTCAAAGATACTTTCAGTATTATTCTGGAACTCCTCACTGTGATTATCATAAAAGTGTGGCATCAGTGTAAATGGGCCATTATTGATGATATCCTCTAAAAGAGGTTTAGCTTCCGAGTATTCTCCCTGAAACAGATGAACCCTAGCGAGAAATGCCCTTGCCGCCCACCTGGAAGCCCTGCCAACTTCAATTGGTGTTTCTTCCATTCCGTTATCGATTCCCCAACGAAGATCGGCCTCAATATCGTCCCAAACTTCACGATCATTGACAACTGTAACGGGATCGACATCCTCCGTGATATAGGGAATCCGCTCCCAAATGATTCTGGCATTGAAGTGAAACCAAGCCCTCAAGAACCGAGCTTCTGCCTCAATCTGTGTAGCCTCATCGTCAGAGATCTGCGTGGCTTGACGCAATATGGCCAATACATCATTGGAGCGTGCCACACCATCGTAGAATCCCGCCCATCCCCGCCAGAGCCATTCGTTGGTGGACGTCAATTCATATCGTTCGATGCTATTGATGGCATCCCAACCACCTGTTTGATCTCCACGATACATATCATCACTACGAACATCACCCCAGATCCAATTACTCCCTGAACTAGCACCTCGTTGTCCAAAATTTCCTTCACTTTCGTGTCCGTCTAGCAGCGAGTAAGCTCCAATTAGCACGGCGTTAGCTCCAGTAGCATCCTGCAAGACAGCAGGGTTGATTTGACCTATTGGTTCTTGATCCAAAAAATCCTTACCACAAGAGGCGAACATCATCACTATTACTACGGCAAGGCTGAATATTTTATCTATATTTTTCATTTTAAGCAACTTTCCATTTATGTAAAAAAACCTACATGTAGGAAAAAATAGTCTTGGCAGGCCTATGGTTGTTGAGCAATTTCCCATTATCGTAGAACGTGGTTGTGGGATGTTACACAAAGATGTTGTTTGCACTATTCGATAGATTTGCAAACCCAGGCCTTTGCCAAGTGACTGTTGAACTGACATGAGAATCACATGTGGCCATGGAGAGTACCGGACCAGTGTATATCTTGATTTTTCGAGATGCTTCTGGTCACACGACATCAAGAATGTACCTGGTCAGAAGACGGACAAGAAAGATTCAGAGTGGATCGCTAAACTCTTGCACGGCCTGTTGAAGGGGAGTTTTGTTCCACCTGAGCAGATTAGAGAGATCAGAGTACTGACTCGTCATCGACGCAAACTAATTGGCAAGCGCACTAGTGAGAAAAATCGACTTCAGAACATCTTGGAAGATGCAAATATTAAGCTGTCAAGCGTTGTGAGCGATGTGTTTGGGGTTTCAGGTCTGGCTATGGTGACGGCCCTGTCGCAAGGACAAACAGATCCAGGTGCACTGGCACAACTGGCCAAAGGTTCACTGGTCAGAAAAAAGGACAAACTCAGCAAGGCACTCGATGGACGAGTTACGGACCATCATCAATTTATGCTAACCTTAATATTGGAATCCATCACCCACATCAATAATCAAATAGCTCAACTAGAAGCTCGACTGGATTCATACCTGACAGAAATGTCAACACAAATCGATCTGCTCAAAACCATTCCCGGAGTTTCCGACAAGAGTGCAATGAGCATCCTTGCTGAGATTGGCACCGACATGAGTCACTTCCCGTCACATCGACATTTAGCATCTTGGGCAGGTGTCTGTCCGGGTAATAATGTGAGTGCAGGCAAGAAGTATTCATCTCGCATCACCCATGGCAATAAGCATTTAAAGACTGTGCTGGTGGAAGCCGCCTGGGCTGCATCCAGATCGAAGAATCACCCCGAAATGTCAACTAAGTATCGAATACTGAGTGGCAGACTCGGTAAAAAAAGGCTTGCATTGCCATCGGACATAAGATCCTCACTGCCGTATATCACGTGCTGCGGGATCAAGAGCCATACAAGGCATACAAAGCAGATTCCAAATATTTGGAGGTAAAGAGAATGCGTAGGATAGAACGTCTAGAGAGACAACTAAGACAACTTAAAAGGACATCTTAAAACAAAAGGTCGAACTTTTTTTGGTGGTTTAACTCCCCGATAAAAAAACTGACAGCAGATGCCTGAGTACCAACAATTGATGCCATAGAGCTCGAAGAAAAAATTACAATCTTTCCTTTCGTTCAACCCACTAATCAACTACAGTCATGATTTGATGCAGAGAGACTTACAGAAAAAATAGTCTTCAGGCAAAAAGTCGATGTTAAAAAGTGAAATTTAGGCCTGCCAAGTACTGTGTCGAAATCGGCCAGGCACCGATATCTATTCCACGATTAATCGCTGCACTAGCACCATCGGGACTCCAGTTATTCGGCAGTTCGGGATCAAGACCTGAATACCCTGTTATGGTAAACAAGTTTGTACCCATCAGATAAATTCTGGCAGATTTGATCCCAATGATTCGAAGAGTTGATTCTGGCAAATTGTAGCCCAGCTGTAAGTTTTGCAGACGCAAGTAGGATCCATCCTCAATGACCTCACTTATCACATTCTGCTCAAAAGCTGTCGATGTGAAAGCTCTTGGTAGAGTGGCATTGACATTGTCATCCAAGAATGGGCTGCCCCACGACTCCTTTAATCGCCTCTCTGATTTTGGCCCATCAAACAAACCATAGTGTCGAAAACGAGCTAGATAATTGGCTATATCATGGCCTACGCTGGCATAGAAGGTTGCAGCCAGGTCAAATCCTTTAAATTCTAAATTAACCCTAAGACCACTTGTGAAATCTGGGTGAGGGTTACCGATATATGTACGATCGTCAGGTGTGATTTCTCCATCTCCATCAATATCTCGAACGATCAAATTACCAGGACGATTATACGTTCCGTTGGTTGGGTGCGCATCTGCTTCCGTCTGGGTCTGAAAAATCCCATCGATCATATATCCGAAAAACTCAGGGAATGAGCGACCGGATTCGGTCTGGGTATATGTAGCCCCCCTCAGACTGGATCCAAGCAATACCTCGTCTTCATTATTGGAAAGTTTGGTCACCTTGTTCCTGTATCGAGAGAAGGTCAAAGCCACATTGTATTTCAAAGCATTCCCAAAAGCCGATGAGGAATAGTCAAGCGTCACATCGATTCCCTTGTTCTCCATGTCTCCAATGTTTACGGATGGAACACCGGCCCTTCCGACTACCGCTGGAATCTGCACTTGAAAGAGCATGTCGCTGGTCAGTTTCTGCCATACATCAACTGTCAGGTCGAGCGAACCAAACAAAGTAGCGTCTAGAGCAAAATTGGTCGTAGTAGTAGTTTCCCATTTTGCATCGGGATTGCCATAATTTGAAGATTGAAATCCTTGAGTGATATTATTATCACTTCCATCGATGGCGTAGAATGAAGAACCTAAATTTTGTGAAAACAGGGTAAACTGATTATTTACATTAGCTGTCCGGTCGTTACCAGATTGCCCCCAGCCAGCTCTGAGTTTCAAGAAGCTGAGCCATGCACCTGTTCCAGTCATAAACTCTTCTCCACTGACTTTCCATCCCAAAGATAAGGCAGGAAAGACACCGAATCTATTGTCCTCCACGAAAATAGAAGAACCATCTCGACGCAATGTTGCATCAAGCAAATACCTGCCGTTGTAGTCATAGTATAATCTGCCAAAGATCGAAGTCGTGGCACTTTCACCCCTAGATCCACTGTTCAACTGATCACCTTCACCAGCATTGAGTACCAAGTAATTTATATCTGTAGAGAAAAAACCTCCTCTGGAGGCTGTGTTAAAATCGAAAGTGTTTCTTCTAGCTTCGTATCCGACCAGTAGATCCAAGCTATGAATGTCTGAGAAGGAGGTTTTGTAGTTGATCGTATTTGACCAGTTCCAACCGAGGTTACTACTGTTTCCATTGCTCAATTCAGTAAACCTGGCACCATTCCTTGATTCAAACTCCGGTAATCTAGCATTGGTTGATTTGTTACTTCTGACATTATAACCAAAAAGGGTCGTGACAGAAAGTCCTTCAATCCCGGGTCTAACCGTGCCATGAAAATTTCCGCTTAAGGTCAATTCACGATTAAAGTTGTCTTTCTGCCGCTCGAGAAGACCTACCTGGTTGCGAAAATTTTGTGTGCCACCGACGACGTCCCCAGCCCAATTGCCACCCTCATCAAATAAAGGCACCAGCGGACTTGCCTCCATCATATTCTTCAGCAATCCGCGAGAGTTATTCCCTCGGTAACCCCGAAACAATTCAACTGATCCTCCCAATCGTTGTCCCACAGTGAGCCAATTGGTAACATCAGCATCCACATTAGATCTTATGGCGTATCGGTCATATCCTGACCCTATAAATTGTGCCTCCTCCGTGTAGTAATTTGCATGAAAACCATATCTCATGGCTTGGCCGCCACCAATCACCGAGAGGTTGTAATCTTGGATCAAACCGGGCTGATACACTTCTTCTAGCCAGTCGGTTCCTTGGGTATTCATTCGAGTAATTGGATAATCTCTTTGATCATACAGAGATAGATCCGAAGAGGGGTCACCATCTCGGGCTCCATTTGGGAATAGAAAATCATTTAGTTCTACAATTGGTTCTGTATTACTTGGAAATCTGAAGTGAAGGTGCGTGGGAGTGAATACCGCATTGGGATCGGCATTGGGATCCTCTTGGGCCAATTGAAAATCGTTATACTGCTGTAACCACAACATTTGGCCAATCTCTACAGGGTCTGTCAAGATGTCAAATTTGGCCGTCGGGGCATAGGCACCGGTTCTTACGCTAAATTGTATTTCAGGTTTTTGGCCCGCCTTTCCAGTTTTAGTAGTAACCAGTATCACCCCGTTGGCACCCCTGGCACCATAAATAGCCGTGGCGGAGGCATCCTTTAACACTTGTATAGATTCAATCTGGCTCGGTGGTGGAATCTCCGCATCAAAGACACCATCGACGACCCATAGAGGTTCATTGCCGTTAATAGTGCCTAGACCTCGAATTCTGACTTCGGCGTTGGCTCCAGGAGTTGCGGTATTGACAACCGTGACTCCGGCAGCTGCTCCTTGTAAAGCCTTTGTAACACTTCCAGCCGGCTGCTGATCAAGAAAGTCCTGGTTAACTGTAGTGACTGCTCCGGTCACATCCGCCTTCTGCCTCCTCGAATATCCTACAACTACTACTTCATCTAAGACCGAAGTAGCAGATGACAGCAGCACATCCAGTTGTGTTTGTCCATTGACAGGGATCTCTTGATTGGCATATCCCGTATAAGAAAAAACCAGAATAGCATTAGCCGGGGCATCAACCGTATATTTTCCATCCAGATCTGTAATCGTGCCGGTAGAAGTTCCCTTGATCACGACATTAACACCGATAAGCGGTGAAGAATCGTCACTATCGATCACGGTGCCTGACACACTGGCTTGACCAAAGACCTGGTTAGCTAGACAAATAGGTAAAATGAATAGCCACAAGCGTTTAATAAGTAGTCTCGCTGCTCTTTTCATGCAACAGTAAGTTTATTAGATTTAAATAAAAATGGGCATCCATGGATTGGGAAGTAACTTTATTTTGGTGGAAAATAGTCATAAGTCACTATCATTTCATTACTTCTCAACTAGACAAAAACTAGACAAATGGAAAAAATGCTTATTCGGGAAAAGGGAATCTAAACCTTGGTAAATTCTTGATGATGAGAAACTTTTTGAAAGCTTGTTACTTTCCGTTGATGACTAGAGGAACTAGGCATTGTCGATTTTACTCTTGGACGATATTGCTAACATGTTTATGCGCTCATTTGGCTGCTAGTCCAGTCGATTCCATAAAAATCGCACAGCTAAGAGCAGCAGAAAACGCAAGACTTGCTAGTCCGGACAGTGCAATTCAGATCTTGATCTCCCTCCATCATGAGTATCTAGAGGAGAAGGACACTATTGCAGCTATTCGTGCACTGGTATCTCTTGCCACTGTTTCTGGTCATATGGGTCAATATATAGTATCGTATAATAATCTTTGGAAAGCATTAATGCTTGCAGATCAAGCGGATGCAAAAGTCACCAGGGCGGAGCTATACAGAAGGATTGGTAGGTACTATGCCTTTTACAAGAGGCGTGAAAAGGCCTTTCAATATCTTGACCTAGCCCTTTCTCTCAATAAATCACTTTTAAAGGAGGGAGCAATCGATTCCTCATCACTTTCCATGGTATACGCTGCCTATAGCTATTCTTATTTAAATTTTGGAGAACCTAAATCGGCCCAAAACTATCTGGATAGCTGTTTCATATCATACCGTGAGGATTTCGAGGGAAGTATCGGATTACCCACTCTAAAAATTCGACAGGCCTTTCTCGATATAAAATCCGGCCATACAAAAGAAGCCATTCAGACCATCATCGACTATTTACCTTGGATAGAAAAAACAAATCCCTCGCTCCTAGTTTTGGCACACAACCATCTAGGTGATGCTTATAAGATACTGGGAAATGAACAGAAGGCCGTTCACTCCTACCAGACAGCCATATCCTACTCTGAGTCATTGCATAGTCATGTTGATTTCTCGCCATTGATTCACGAGAAGCTGGCCAAGCTTTACTTCGATCAAAAAGAATACCGAATGGCTTACGAAGAACTGGAAAAAGTGCAGCAGCTGGACAGATTGATTTTTGACAGTCGCAGTCAGTATAATTTGCCCCTTTTGGAGATTCAAGACGAATTTCACAAGGCCATGGAAGCTTGGGATCAGCTCATGCAGGAGAAGCGCATTGGAGAGCTCGAACATGATAACCAAATAAAAATACTGCGAAATATCATCATGTCTGCTGTGGCTGGCAGTATTGCTCTCTTTAGCATTCTGTTCTTTTATTATCTTCGAAATAAGCACAGGGTCGAAAAGAAACTAATCAACCTAGAGGTGCAGGCTAACAAAGAGTTAATAGAACTGAAGAACCGTGAGCTCGCGGCCTCCACTTTAAAACTAGTGGAAAAAGATAAGTTCTTGAGTGAGCTAAAGAATCGAATATCCGAGAAAAAGGGTAAGATCAGCTTGCATGAGTTAAACCACTTGATTAAGGCAACCAATCTTGGGAACGTGAATAACTGGAAGGTGTTCGAATCCCAATTCATCATGGTTAACAACGGATTTTTTAAGGAGTTAAGAAGAAGGTCACCTGATCTCACTGAAGGAGAGCGAAGATTGTGTGCCCTTATTAGATTAAAACTTTCCAATAGAGAGATCGCCGGATTAATGGGAATTTCAGTGGAAAGTGTCCACAAGTCCAGATATCGGTTGCGAAAAAAGCTCGGTATTGAAAGAGGTCAGGATTTAACAGACTATATTATTGCTGTGGGTTAGCCATGTCAACTTAAAACTCAAAATAGATGAGGTCCAATCTTCATTAGCTGCCACAAAAACCGCCTCTTACATTGTGTTTAATGATTGATAAATTACTGCAGAGGAGTCGTCACTAAGACCTTACTCCCTTTCATCAAGATCTTGCAAGAATCTCGCAATCACATAACTGTGTGCGTACTTCCGACTATGGGCAACCCTGTGCAGATCTGAAAGCATATCATTTGTCAGTCGGTCTCGGTTACCATCAAGCGCGGATAGATACATCTTCAATTGATTTTTGGTCATTGACTCGATTTGTTGGGCCAATATTTTATAGGCATCATCGTGAGAACGGTATAAGTTACTAATCATGCATGTCCCGGAATTAATGTCACTTTTTGAAAATTGCTGAAACAAACTACTTGCACTAGATCGGTCGGTCCAAACACTCTCTGGTAACTTCTTAAGGATATAGGTTCTTACAAGAGAGCTGGCATCTGGATATATGTTAAGAATCCGGTCTATTCTGATAGCCATTTCCGTGGGATTCATCTTGCGAATGGCAAAATAATGATAGTCGGGATAATCGGTTTCCAAAAAATAATTTTCTAATGATTGGATATTAATCCTCTCTAAGTTGGCCACTATTTTCTTAGTCACTTCACCGTTCACCAAGTGCCAAAGTGTATAGCATGAAAACAAAGCACCAGGAACCACACTCCCCTTGATTTCAGTGCGTGTGGCCCCAGAGATAGCATCTACTTTTTGGCCCTTGTATTCGATTTGTTTTTCCTGCTTCAAGCTGGGGTCGAATAATGCAGTCAGCGACCTTCTTTCAAGAATCGAATGCTTGTCTAATAGTAGCCGATGAAGTTTCTGATAATCCTCCTTCTCAAATAGATCATGATCGTACTTGGTCATCGGATGATCGTCCATGATATCAAAGCCCACATAATTACCAATCAAATTCCAATAGATCTCAACGTACATGGGTTTACAAATACTATCGATGCAAACGGGGGTCTGAATGTTCGCATAATAGAGCAACGGCCGATCAAGTGAGTCAACCAGTAAATATAATTGATGAGCAATGGTGGTATCCTTTCCATAAAAAAAATCCACTGGCCTCGAACCGCTCACACACTCATACTCAGGCATCATCGACATATGAACTGGATCATCGGATGTGGTCCGAAGTCCACAAATTTGCCAAACAAGAAAAAGAAAATACACAGTATTAATACCCATCATCATATCGATTGACTATCCGAACTTTACCTTAATTCTTCATTCCCTTTTGCACAAAAATCAAATCCCAGTATTCATCGAGGTATTGTTCGTGAACAGTGCGAGGAAGTACACCATGCTCATGGCATATGGCCGCGGCCAATCCAACTGCCGCCCCCATTTGACCAGTTGTGCGCATCACCCTTGGCCCACCTAGGCCCACATGAGACGTACTAAAACACCGGCCTGCCATGAATAAATTAGGGATATTTCGAGAATACAGACTCCGATAAGGTATGTGATAGCGATCTGTTTTGAAAAACAGTGCTTCGGACAAGAAATCGGGTTTCGAAGCGTCTTGAAGATTCTGCTGATAATGCACGTCGATGGCCCTGGTCTCTGCCACGACTGAATCTGAGAACATGCTATCATCGACCACGTCATTGAGCGTAAAAATATGGTCTCCCACCAGGCGTCGAGATTCCCTCTTCCCGAGCAAATACGATACCCATTGCAATGCATAGTTTGTGTTGACCGTATCTTTCTTCGCATTGCTGAATGATCCGAAAATTGCTCGCAACATATGATCTCTAATTTCCTCACCGTCATGAATTTGATGCAGGTCATTGCGCGAGAACTCCCAGTACCATTCTCCTGCAGTGGCCTGATGTTCTCCAGCTACATCCATTGCCCAGGGCACAGTTGGAAATTCGAATGGTCGATCTCCCTCCTCAGTGAGCCATAAGATGGAAGAACCCATGACAAAGTTGTCGGGCTCTTCAGGGCTCCAAAGTTCTCCCCACTTCTCCCAGGCCTCTCCGTATTTGTACACACTTTCACGTCCATAGGTGAATTCCGCACCTGCCCAATATCCGATCCAACCATCACCAGTGGCATCGACAAAAAGTGGGGCTTCAAATCTTTTTCGCTCTCCCGTGGAAGTATGCCTGGCATCGACATAACGAATGGTATCATCTTCAGCAAATGCATCATAGGCTCTCCAGTTAAGGTGCAGGTCTATATTTGGATATTTCTTGACATTGGCATCACGCTTTTGCTGATCATACAAAGCCTCGGGTGATCCATTTGGATAGTGTTTTGTATCAATCATTTTTAGTATCCTTTCGTAGTGCCCGTAAATACCCAAAGTATGTACTCGTATTTCACTACTGGCGTTACCTCCTAGTACCGGTCTATCCTGGATTAAAGCCACATGTAGCCCCTGCTCAGCTGCGGCAATAGCTGCAGCACAACCGGCTAAGCCACCACCAGTCACCACTAAATCGTACGTTTGATTCTGATCAGGTGCCACAGATTCGCGTAATTTTTCCTGGCGGAATTCTGCCAATTCAATTCCTTCTGATGGCGGCTTGTTATTTGCCGTACTCAGATAAATGGCGTCGCACCGACCATTGAACCCCGTCATGTCTTTCAAGGTCACCGTGGCAATTCCGGGAGTAAGATCAGCTTGACCCGCATATTCCCAATCCCAACCCGGGGTCAAACCCAAGGTGTTAGGCAAGGTCTTACCATTGATCATTATCTCAAATCGGCCAGGCGGCTGCCAATCACCAGGGACCCAATCTTTGGTCCGTACCCATATATAATAAGTATCTGATTGCCCAACCTCGATTTCGGTCGTGGCGTCTTTAACTGGCGCTCCCATGCCATGAGCCATTAAATAGGGAGATCCCACTTGCTCGACAAATTGTGGATCTACGACCCAACCTCCTTTATCAACAAATGACTCGGCCTCTATAAAAATCTCCTCTTGCGCAGAGACAGAAAAAATGCTCAGGCTAAAGATGATCGAATACACCACACTTCTTATCAATTTCATAGCATACATTTTATCATATTGGTGATTAATATTACTCCTTGCTGATTTTCAAGGGTATCTGCAGATTAAATGACTGTCGAATACCTAAACCATCCATGGTGTCTGCAGCACAAAGTAGCGCCATGGGCTCACCATTGGCTAGAAATACCTGTGGTCGCTCCAGATGTGTGAATTGTTGCACCCTGCCATCTTTCCACTGAACCTTTCTTTCTGAAACTTCAAAATATTTGGCAGGCAGCCAGGCAAAACCATCTTTTGAATCATAGTGTACGAGCGAGAAAATCCGTCTTCCATCTTGGTGTTTTATACGTTTGACTATGGCCCGATATTTACCATCTTGATGCCAGATATAGGGGTCCTCAGCGGGAAAACGTTCACCCTCAAATGTAAAAATAGGCTTGCCGTATTTCTTAAATGGCCCAGTGGGACTCTCGGATGTTGCGATCATATGGACAACCGGACCTCCATTAGGTGGGTCGTACCGTTTACCTACCGCCTTATATACCATCAGAAATCCACCGTCTGGGCGTTGGCAGACGGATGGATTCGAAGTCATTAGCGCGTCGTGTGCAAGGCTATCCCTACTGACATCGAGTACCGGTTTGTCAAAGCGTCGCCAGGGTCCATGCGGATCATCGGCAACCGCTACACCAATGCGCTGATTATTTCGATGCTGCCAATTTAATACTGGGTTGCCCGGTGAGCTCACCACCTCACCATCCCCAGTATTCCCCATATAATAGAGATAATATTTGTCGTCAAATCGGTGAATGGTCGGATTGTGCGTGCACCACCCATCCCAAAATTCACTGCCCCTTCTTGGCAGAGCCACATCCCTATGTACAAATGGACCGAAAGGATCATCAGAAATAGCGTGGGCCACTTCTGAATCAGTCACCCATGCCCAGCCCAGGGATCTGGGCCAGCGCGAATAATACAAGTGATACTTGCCATCGTCGCCCAAAACTAGGGAGCCTCCCCAAATACTCATGGTATCATTTCGAAAGATCGATTGAGAAGAAACGCTACCAAATTGAATGTTGAAATCCGGGACATGAGACTGACCAAAGCATCCCAAATACACAAACAAAGGTGCCACAACTGCCCACCTAATCAAAAGTTTATTGATTTTCATTGATCTCCGTATGTTGGCATTCCTCCTAATCTCTTATGCACACATTCTGTCGCTGCATCAATTTCCGTGCGAGTAACATATGAATGAAAGATCGCCTTCCTATTAATGTTTAGTTTCACGATAAGATTTCTTAGCAAAAGGATGCACAAGCTCTTCGTCTGGTGCACGAAAAACCCATGGTTTCCATTTGTCAACGACAGCCTTCCACTCTTCCAAAGTGCGTGTGGGGTATTTGGAAGGGAGACCACCTTCTCTGAACGCCAATGAAGCACCCTGATCTTCAATGGAGTTGCGCCAGCTGTAAAGCTCACCTAGTAGTTGGTCCTTTATGGGGGCAAAAATCTTGTCGTCGGCCAAATTATTTAGCTCATGCGGATCGTTTTCAATATCGTACAATTCGAATTCTGGCTTGGTAGGTTTGAAGAACTTGGCTTGAGCAGCATTCAGTTTTCCTTCCATGTTCAAGACATTCATCTCCGCGAGCATTGGATAATTCTCTTCTTTATAGCCACTGTACTGCAACCATGGACGCTCAGGCATCAGGTTGTGAATTAGTTTATATTTTTTCGAACGAACGGTACGCATAGCATCGTGGGTCAATCCCATCCTACCACGAGCTGCAAATATGTACTTTCGATCTCCTGACTCCTCATCAAATAGATTCTTGCCATGAAGTTTATACCCTGGATCTACACCAGCAACATCTAAAATAGTAGCAGTGATATCAATAGTCTGAACAAGGTCCGTATTGACCTGTCCAGGTGTAACCTTTCCCGGCCATCTGATAATCAAGGGTACTTGAAGCCCCGGGTCATATAAAAATTGCTTCCCCCGAATATGGCATCTACCATTGTCTCCGATCAAGAATATCAATGTATTATCTGTGAGACCTTCCCGGTCCAACCTGTCGAGAATTTCACCAATTTCTCGATCACAAATCTGCATTTGCTCGAACCCATTGGCCCAGTCTCTTCTATTCAAAGGTGTATCGGCATAGTAGGGAGGCAAATCCAATGTCATGGGATCGATCGGCTGCAAGGCATCTCTCTTCCACCTTCGATGGGTTCCAGTCAATGTGATCTGCGCGAAGAACGGCTGGTCTTCTTTGCGTTCAGACCAGTCTTTTCCCATAAATCCCAGTTCACCGCTAAAGTTGCAGTGAGTCTTAGCAGATATTTGCAGTGCCGTAAAATATCCTGCTTCCTTAAGTAAACTGGGCATTGTTTTGATGCCGTAGGGCAAGGGCTTTTTTGCCGGGCCTTTAGTATCGTGTTGATGCGCACCAATGTAATTTTGGTGAAACCCTGTGATCATGGCTGAACGTGAAGATGAGCATACTGGTGCGGTGCAAAAGGCATGGGTGTATCGAATTCCCTCTGAGGCCAACTTATCCGTCACGGGAGTCTTTATTCCCTTGGTACCATAACAGCCCAAATCAGGACTCCAGTCCTCCAGCATAATCCACACAATGTTGGGTCGGTCTTCGTTCACCTGTGCAACTGAAGGGTACCCTAGCGTGATAATCATTGCCAAAGTCCACATTAACATCAGATTTCTCATTTTCATAATGCTTAATTTTCTGAATAAAAGACACACTCCATATCGCATAGTGCACCTGTAGAATGGCCACCTTGATTGCGTCTCTTGCTCTGGGATCCATGCATGCACATCACCCAAATCACTTTCACGAGAAAAATTGATTTCATGTCTATCCCGTTGCCATTTTATTCAAATAAACGATCGATCCTCCTCCTAAAAATCACCGGTTCCTGACCCCCACTAGTCATGATGGTTCTCACTTCACAAGGTATATCACCCTGGATTATCATTTTACTCTTCAAGGAGAGATGCCTCTTCTCAAAAGGTTTCAGGGGTGCTAGCTTGCCGCTAGCCATTTCCAACTGTTTCCCCCCGCAAATCAAGTCGATCCGTACTACAACTGTGTCGGATGTTATTTGACCAAAGTTCTCCACCTCAATACTGACAGCAGTACCATGCTCACCCTTGCTAAATTGGGGCAGTCGTGCTGAGATGATGGGCTCTAAATAATTTACCCAGGGTAGACGTACATATCCAAATAGCAATTGGTCATCCGTCGTTTTTCCAATCAGCTTGCCGGCAAAATTTCCATTAGTCAAGCCAGCATCCTTTACCTGGAAACATAAAACCAAATCTTGGTTGGACTTCTCTGTTCCTTGAAGTTTGGCACCCCATCCAAAATTCACCTGCTCACTAGCACCAAACCGCAATGAACTTAGGTCAATGTCTGTATATGGATCAAAATCGCGTTCCGCCTTCACAACCACTTTAATGATCTCGGTATCATTGCGTAATTCACTTGGGCTTTCTATCTCCAACAATCGCCCCTTCATAAGGGGAATGGTGATCAACTTGGAACTGTGGTGGTCATTGGGTAGATCGAAATGCTTCAAAGTATCTATGACAGCAAAATTTGCCGCTGTGGCTCGTCCATGATCATCCTGTAAAACCTTCATCCGCTCGTACTTAAACCAATTTTCTATTTGACCATTTTCATGCTTTGAGATTCCTGGCATGTAAGCTTCTCCAGGCTCTACCTTCCAGTGCACTCCATCCTTTGAGCGCAGATGCCAAGCTATTCTTCCAAGCCAGTCATTGACGACCAGATGGTATTGAACATCGGTCTTCCAAATCACCGGATCTTCGTATTTCCCCTCGACTGGAGGATACACAGGGTATTCGGTGATTCTATGCCAAGTCGAAATACCATCTTTACTAAACCATATACTTCCATGCCGATTAACCATGATGAACGATCCATCCTCCCTCTTAGCAAAGCTTAAGTTATGCAGGAAATTCCTGGACTGACTTTCTGTGCGGCCACGATGATCAAACTCATACCGATGATAAATCCATGGACCATCCAAGCTTTCTGCCACATAGTAGCCTTCCGTAATATAAACCACATACTTACCAGCTTCAGTAACATACCATTCGGGATTGTGTCCAGGCCCCACTTCCTGCAGTACTCTAAAGGGTCCAAAGGGTGAATCCGACATCGCATGGACCACAATAGAATTGGCATAAGCCCTATGGCCCTTTGGTGAATTTTCTAACCAACGACACACAAAAAGATGGTATTTTCCGTCGACGTGGATTCTCGTATTGCCACCCCAATATGAATACTTCGGGCTTTCAATTCCATTGTTAATATCTCTAGGAAGCACATCTTTTGCTCCCCAAGTGTCCGAGGTCAGGCCACCTAGGTCAGGCATAGGAAGAAAACGGTCCATAAATCGCCCCCCCTCAATCAGATTGTCCCATTCGGGGGGACGTTCTCGTTCTAACACCTGTGCGGAGCTGCGGCACAGTGTGATGATCATCATTCCCAGAACAGCTGCAAAGTATCTAATACTAAGCAGCACCGTCGTATTTTTCACGTCTTAAAGATCTTTCTCAATTATTGATTTATTGCCTTCGAAGTACAATGCCGCTCCACCATTGGCAGCTATATTCAGTTCAATTTTACTAGCTGAGGTGACCACTTGTGTGGTCAGTTTAAAAGGCACCGCAGTGCTCCACTGGCGCAGATTAGCCTCCCTATTTAGACCTTCCAAAGGAATCAATGCTGCATCTGTATCATCAGAAAATATATTCACTTTGTATTCACCATTGTTTAGAAAGTTGCAATCGACAACCAATTCTCTTGGGCTCCCACTACTGAGTACACCTAAGTACCAGTCGTTGCCCTTTCGCCTGGCAATGGCTGCTAACTGACCAATCCTACTTTGAGGAAGTACGATGGTTTGATCCCAAGTAGTAGGCACTTCCCGAATGAAATCCAGACAAGGTCTGATGAGCTCATTCTTCAAGAGAAATTGTGTGTTTTCTGCAATGCAATTAAAGGCAGAATAAAAGCAAACCAGGGTGCCCAATTGATGGGCCCATGTCGTTTCTCCTGGTTCCGTAAATCCGAGAGGTGTATAATCGGCATGTCCGGTGACATACCTTGTAAAAGGGAGTGCTGCATTATGCGATGCCGGCAATGGCCCTTCCTTCATATGATTGACTTCTAGCCCCCTAATCCCTTCACGTGTCACCTCGTTGGGATAGGTGCGATATTCGCCAGAACTCTGCTGGCATCCGTGAAAATTGACCATCAGTCGGCGCTCTGCCGCAGA
Organism: Saprospiraceae bacterium; assembly: GCA_965223025.1. Taxonomy (GTDB): domain Bacteria; phylum Bacteroidota; class Bacteroidia; order Chitinophagales; family Saprospiraceae; genus JABDMH01. Next base: position 187,089 of record CBDCVP010000023.1, on the reverse strand, counting down.
ACGAAGTAGAGCTTCGTCAAAGTCAATGATGGATTTGGTTTGACCGTTCATGAAATCCACTTTGATCCCAACCGCACCTACCTGTCTTACGCTATCTAAAAATCGACCCATCACGGCATAATTGCGATCAGGAATGTTGATTTCCTTTGAATGCTTCCAGACGAAGATTTCAACCCCCTTTTTCTTGGCATAAGTACTAAGTCCATTTATTTTTCCCCACTTATCCTCCCAAGCTTCCCAGCCATCATCCACCATACTGTACTTAAATCCCAGGTCGGCAGCATCGTCGATCATATCCATCTCCTCTTCAAAATCCAAGTATTTACCCGACCACCAGTGCCATACCGATTTACCAGGTATTATCCATTCCGACTGAGCGAATAATTGTTGATCGGGGGGAGGATTCAAGGATGCCACCATGGTATTGTTCACCAATTCATTTAAATCATCAGCTAATATGATGCAGCGCCAGGGACTCAAAATTTCTCCCGAAACTACGAAGCCCTCTTCTCCTTCAGTGAAATTCGCCACGAAGGTATTCTCACCTTGCGTCTTCAACCGCATACCGCTGTAATTAAACAAGGCCGATTCTGCTACCATGGCATAGCCCCCTTGAGGCATCTCTAAGGTCAACGTCAAACCTTGAATAGGTCCCATTTTTGATACCGTGGGCATATCAGATATATCAGCAACACGCCATTCTCCCGCGTGTGATTTTAATTTCCAATCATTATCTCTCTCAAAATACCACACCTTGGTATCAGGAGGCAATCGAAAGGACGTGATCTCACCAAAAACCTTTTTCTCACCTTGATTTGGAATCCGATACCGAATGGCAAATCCCTCCTGCGATAATACACATTCTAAATACCAGACGAATCCGTCGGATTCCTCAAGTTTGATGGTAAATTTATCGGCACGGAAGGTAGCTTCACTTTTAACGCCGTTGAGTGGATAGGAAATGGCAACCTCTTCCCTGTACTCACTTATCATTCTTGCCTTCGCACCTAGGATTTTCTTTCCCACTTTGATACCCAACATCGATGTATCGATCACGACATGTCCGTCTCGCTGCAGGTCATATCCCAAGTGCCCGTTCTCCAAACGAAAAACCCTTGCCATCGTTCGCTCATCCTTAAGAACATACATACCCAACGAAGACTCGCAGCCACTGGCTACAACTGCTAGTAGCCAGCTGATGAACATCGAATGTAAAAAGTCAAGCGAAAGCCGCATACTTGTTGAGGGATTCAGTTAAGGATTGAGGTTGGCTCCAGCCTAGGTCGATTGCCGCAGAGCTACAATCCACCAATGAGTGGAGGACCTTCATCGATTGCTTCTGTGGTATGTGACTCAGTTGTTCTTTGATTACATCGTCAGTGGATCTTTGCTCAATATTATCTTTTGCCGCTAGAAAATACTGATGATATCCGTGTAGTTCAGCATAAATGGCCTTTATACAAGCTTCAGCAGCTGAATAAATGGGCAGGTAAGCATAACCGTCAAAGCAATTCCCTCTTTGGATGCCTCCCTCTTCGTAACACTTCTGCATCAAATCCACATCGAGTAACCAGGGGAACCGGAAAGCAATGGTGGTTATGCCATATACGCTAGAATAATACTGGAGCATTTTCTCACTGGCATGCTTACTCAAGGCATATGTATTGCGGGGTATGGCCGGTGAAGCAGCATCTAAGGGCAGATATGGTAACAGGATTTCTTGCTCCTCCCGATCATGCACGGGCAACATTCCATTGAGTACTTGAATAGAGCTAGAGAATATGATTCTTGAACAGCCGGCATCATATGCTGACTGAAATAAATTGATGTTCATAGTAACATTCTCAGCGTAAACGGTAGCAGGATCGCCGCCATGCCAATTGGCATGATTGGCAAAATGCAGGAGCACGTCCACTCCCTCCATCACATCTTTACAGCGGGGTAAATCAAGCAAGTCAATAACTTGAACTGCATAATCCGGCCCAATATCGGGCACTTTGTCGACCGCTGTAAAGGAGATTCGCGATTCACCCAGCAGTTTGCAAACATTCCTTCCAAGTTGTCCTGCAGCTCCTGTGACCAGAACTCTCATGATATGCTGCTGTTTGATTGACATAAAGCATCCATACCCTCATTTGATTTTGCATCCATCACTATTGAATCAACCATGGTCAAATGGCATTCTTTCCTTATCATCACTTAAGTATTAGTTCGGATAACTCTCTGTAAATGAACTTTCATCCCCACGGCAATCACAAAAAGAAATGCACCGCAGATCCCTATTATCCATTGACCAGCGTCACTCATTGCCGATAGTAGGAACAGGCACAGGGCACATATTACGAGGCTGATCATCACTACCTTCTCCGGGAAGGGATCGTATTTTGTCGGCTTCCTTTCATCACCTTCAACCACCAAAGCTTGGGCGGCACTTTTCTCCTCTACAGCCTGCCAACCAGGATCCAGACGATTCTTTCTAAGTCTTTCTATGGCACCCAGCATCACCAATGGAAAAATCACACCGACTAACACATCTAAATTTCCACTCTTGATCGAAAGCCCATAGTTGATAAATAATCCTAGGCCAAAACTCACCAGAGCCACCAGACACATATCGACGACACCAATCCGCCGACTAAACATACCCCAAAGTGCAGGTGCCAATAGGGGCACTACTAGCAGGGAATTAATGGATATAATGATTTTTTCTGCCCCCCCCATCACCGGCACAAGTAGAGCTACTGCAATCAGGATGAAACCCAATATTGCAGTGAATACTCTGCCCACCTTTACCATGAGATGGTCAGATGCTGAGGGATTTACCAGAGGCCGATAGAAATCATTGGTCAGCACACCGGCAAAAACATTGAGTTGTGAACTAACCATACTGGCAGTCGCCGAAAACATACCAGCGAACATCAGGCCTAGAACACCAACCGGCAACACAGATTGGGCCGCCAATATATAAGCTTGCTCCGGATTTACATCGGGATTGATCCCACGAAACAGTAGCGGCGGCAGCAACCACAATATAGGGGTCGTCAAATACATAACTCCAAATAGATAGGCAGATTTTCTGGCATCCTTCGGAGACTTAACAGCAATAAAGCGTTGCACAAAAGCCCATTCGGCTCCGACGATAAAGAAATTGATGATGACCCATCCCATAAGGAAAAACCACCCGTAATTATCGGAGGTGGGAGAGAAAAAATCGTTTGGTAAGCCTTGCACGAATTGGTCAAAATGATCAATGCCATTAACCATCAACGCGGCCACCATAAAAACCACCACGGTCAAAACAATAAATTGCAATACATCGGTCATCAGAACTGCCCAAAGACCCCCAATCATGGTATACAGTACGACAATAATTCCAAAAAACAAGATGGCCCAAGTCAGCGATAAATTTCCGGTGGTCTCGTCCCGAAAAACACTTCCTGCCTCCAGAGGAATTAAAGCCACCAATAAGATGGCCAGTGCATAGAGGGATACGGCCACTGCAAGAAGCTTCTTGATCATCATAGCCCAGGTGTAAAAATGAAGGCCAACTTTGCCAAATCGCAATTGAATGTACTCAGCCGGTGTGGATACACCGATTTTGTTCCAACGACCAGCTACCAGGTAACCTGCCATCATGGCGGCAATACCGTAACAAATGTTGATCAGGACCGCCACCAAACCCATTTTATAGGCGATGCCCCCCCAAACCACAAAGGTGCCCGCTGAAAACATGGTCATAAATCCACTTAGCCCGGATGCCCACCAAGGAGCTTGACGGCCGGCGGCAAACATGTCGTCTTGATTGCTAATTCTCTTTGCCGAAATAAAGCCGATGGCAAAGACCCCCACGATATATAGGAACAAGGTGATAAAATCAAAACTACTCATAGTCTTTTCATTTTGGACCACATTTTCTCAGTAGGCTCGACACCGATTCCAAATCCCGACGGTAGTTGATAGGCTCCCTCAGCACAGCTCATTTCCCCCGTAGTAAGGTGAAGAAAATCGTCAAATAGCGAATGCTGATATTCGTGACAGTCGACATTTCGCAAAGTGCTGCTGACCTGAAGACTCGCAGCGAGAAAAATCCCTGCCCCTATGGTTGCGTGTGGAATCACTAAAAGATTGTGTGCTTGTGCATATTGGGATATTCGCAAAAATTGCGTCACTCCGGTATGGGCCATTTCCGGTTGCACGATATGGCAAGCCGCCCGATCAATGCGCAATTTTGCATCATAAATTGTGCGCCATGCTTCTCCGACGGCTATCGGACTTGGACTGCGCTTTGCCACCCAAGTAAGACCCTCGACATCTTCTACGGGTACCGGAGCCTCCAAAAACCAGGGTTGGTACGCCGACATGTGATCTGCGAGTGTCACGGCTTCTGCCCGGTCTCTTGACCAATGCATGTCGCAAGCAATGTGCACTGCAGGGCCAAGATTGCTCCGCAAGTCCTTCAACTCCACCACTGGACCTTGGTCTGCCACTGGTAGTGCAAACTTAAATTTATCAAATCCACGCTGCTGCCATTTAACTGCCAGATCAACGCGCTCGTCCAGGGTGGCCCTTGGTAAACCAGAAATGTAAGCAGGTACCTCATTCCTAACTTTTCCGCCAAGCATCATTGTAAGGGGTTTATGTTGCATTTTTCCCACTACATCCCAAAGTGCGATATCTATGGCAGCCAGTGCATCGTGATAAAATCCTCCGGTATAACCTCGGACACGCATCAGGTCGTATAGGTCTTCGTAGATTCGCCCCACATCATGTGGATCTCGACCGATCAGGAAACCATGAAGAAGGTCATTAATGATGGCTGCCACAGCTCCCGGTGCTACGATTCCATAGGTCTCCCCCCATCCTTCTAGCCCATGCTCGGTGATTAATCTGACGACAATCGACCGATTATTAATCGTGTAGACGGTCCGATTCTCTTTTCTGACAAAATATCCTTGGCGGCTGACGGCTTCTCCACTACGCAGTGGTCCGAGATATGGTTTGTCCTGAGTGAGATCCACCTGGTATACCTCGATGTCAGATATTCGATCTTCGCCCTTTATGCGTGCCATGAGAATGCATTTAAGTCCCGCAAATCACACAACATCTGATCAATATCCTTTCGGGTCAATTCATCCAGGTCTGGGAGTGGTGCCCTAACCGCTAGTGCTTCGGTCACCCCCCTCTGCATCAAGACATACTTGGTCAGCTTCATCCGGTAGATCTTCTGTGCTGTCAGTAACGGCAGGCTGATTCTATACAAGTCGCGCGCTTTTTGAAGTTGTCCTTCATGGTAGGCACGAAAAAGGGCGGCGTGCAGATCGGTGATCTCCACCGCAGGGACAGCCCCAATGGCTCCGCGATTGAGTTCATCAATAATATAGCGGGCTCCGCCGCCACCAAAGACGCCTTTCAGGTGGGAAATGTCACGACGCAAGATCGCCGATATCGTGGGTCCGGAAGGTAGCGTCTCTTCCTTAATATAGGTGATCGCGGGGATGCTGCGTACGATGTCAATGATGACATCCGGTGGCAGTCCCGCACCTATGGGTGGAGGAGCATTTTGAAAAATGATCTCACTGCCCGGAAGTGCACTGGCAATTTCTTCAAAAAAAGACTGCTGCTTCTCAGAATCAGTGCCGAGGTGGTATGGAGCCATCAGCATTAAGTGAGCGATCCCGTTTTGCCAGGCTTCCTCACCCAGTGGAATTACTTGACAGGGTTCTTGGGCACTCACACCGGCCACGATCGGAAATCCATCATCGACTTCCTCCACCAACAACTTGATTAAGCTATTGCGCTCTTTGGCAGAAAGGAAATCGTACTCACTGGCCACACCCGGGAATACAATTCCATCCGCACCACATTCCACAGCGAAACGAATTACTTTCCTTTGCCCCTCGCTATCTGGATCGCCACGATCATTGAAGCATGTAGGAATTGCAGGAAAAATGCCACGCAACATCATAAATCTCTTTTTTTTCTGGAATTACTCTTGAACAATTACCTCTTGAAGTCTATCCTCATCAAACTCGATTCCCAATCCTGGTCCGCTTGGTACATGAGCGAATCCGGGTGAAAACTTGATAGGTTCCTTCAAGAATATATTCCCTCGCGAGCCAAATACCGACGTATTGCCATGAATATTCCCTCCCTCCATGATGACGGCATTGGGCGTAGCCACCATCATGTGTAAGGAGGCAGCAACGTAGGGGGGAAAACCACTGCTGACATGGGCTGACCACAATAGCCCAAACTCATCTGCCAGATCGGCTATCCTCCTACACTCAGTAATGCCTGCAGCACGTCCTAGGTCGGGATTGATGATATCTGCCCCATGCTTGATCAAAAGGTCTCTAAATTGAAACCGGTTGCTATAACCTTCGCCGACACAGACGGGAGTATCGAGAGCCTTAGCAAGTATGGGATAGCGATCGTGATCTTCCGGTAACAACGCATCTTCAAACCAACCAATGTTGCCCAGGGCATCCAGTTTGCGACCTACCTGTACGGCCTCATGCAGTTTGAAGGCACCGAGCGAATCAATGAATATTTGTCCTTTGTCGCCAACCGCTTCTGAAAGGTCGATGATCCTTTTGAAATCATCAGTGCCTGTGGCTTTTTGAAATCCCGTCTTTATGGCGGTGAATCCACTGGCCATTGCCTGCTCGGCATCAGCGGGTTTACTGCAGCTACTATAGGTAGGAATCCCATCCCTAAATTTTCCTCCCAACAACTGGTAGACAGGTACTTCTAGATACTTGCCCAAAATATCCCACAGTGCAATATCGACACCAGCGATCGCTTCCGTAAAAAAGCCGGTGGCGTAACCTCTCATACGTTGACTGGAGTACATCTTCTCCCATAGCGGCAAGATATTCAGGGCATTCTCACCCAGCAAGATGGGCTTTAGTAAATCGGAGACCACTCGTTGATGCACCCGAGGTGAAGCAGGAGCATGGGCTTCTCCCCAACCAATGATGCCATGGTCAGTGACTATTTTGACCAACAGCGTTTGATGATGTCCCTTGAAACGAGAAGGACTGGCATGATTTAGTCGGTGATCCAGTCCAATCTTACCCTTCATAGCCCCCATAGGAGGCATCTCAATTAATTCCTCAGATGGAGTGTCATCGTTCGGTTCACGCACAATAAAACTCAGCACATCGGTAATTCTTACACCCTCACCTTTGGCATCATCTGTTGGTGATCTTAATGCATGTGACCAGGGAGTGATGGCAGTCAAGGGTGCAACGACTCCGGTTTTCAACATACTTCTTCTAGAAATCATTAGAGTTATTTTATTTCATCCAGGTCAATTCTTCCCAATATCCAGGTCCATCATTTTTCTGAGGTTGGCCGGGTGTACTTCTCCCATTGATAATATAGTCTTCGAGCAATATCTTGAGATCGGTGACAACGCCTGGGTGCTCACCATACAAATTCTGGGTCTCACCTGGATCCATCCCGAGATGATATAATTGAAATTTGGGAAGTCCCCGCATTTCTTCTGTGGTCATGGGGTAGGTCCAACCTCCAGAGCCTGGCCAAAGAATTAGTTTCCAATTTCCTTTTCTTATCGCAAAACGGCCATCGCTAGAGTGCATGACGGTTGCTTCCCGCAAGGGCTTTGAATAAGCTCGATTGATCCATACAGGCAAAATGCTATAGCTATCTTCAGCTACTTCATCTGGCAAATCCACTCCCAATAAATCTGCAGATGTAGCCATCAAATCGACTGTAGAAATGATTTCATTGGATATGGAGGCAGCTTCTATTTGATCAGGCCACCTGGTGATAAAAGGCACTCTGTGGCCCCCTTCATAAATGTCAAACTTCTTCCCTCGATAAATATAGCTGCCTCGATGGTTGGCCAACGGCAATTCGTCATCATCAAAATCGGCTCTGGGAGACTGACCATTATCACTTGTAAATATCAGCAGGGTGTTGTCTTCAAGATCATTTTCAGCTAAGGCCCGCATGATTTGACCAACTACATGATCAACCATCACGACGAAATCCCCGTAAGCATTGGTATTACTCCTCCCAATGAATTCGGTGGTGGGAATGATCGGAGCATGGGGGGCAGTCAAAGCAAAGTATAGGAAAAATGGTCGCTCTTCTTTGGCTCGTTCCTCGAGGTACGCGACAGACTTATTGGTCAATTTATTCAAGACCTCTACATGACGGAAGTCGGTTCCCAGTGGGCCCTTGCGCCAAAAGGCTTTTTCATCATAGTTTACCGAGGTGGACTTGGGAATGGATGTGGGTCGGCTGTTCTCCACATACACATAGGGAGGTGACGATAAAGATGCAGCCAAGGCGAAAGAGTAGGTGAATCCATGATCCTCTGGTCCATTATTAATGCGCTGACTAAAATCGATGTTGGGCACTTGACTGCTGGTATCATCACCCTCCACAATCCTCCAATCCCACCCCAAATGCCATTTTCCAACCATAGCCGTGTGATAACCATTATCCCTAAATAATTCCGCGATTGTCATCCGATCTCGATCGATCAGCGGCTGAGAATAGCCATTAAAACCTCCATGCTTAAGTCGTGAACGCCAATTGTACCTGCCGGTCATGATGCCATATCTCGTCGGTGTGCAGATCGCCGCACTGGTATGAGCGTCCATAAAGGACATGCCATCCTCAGCTAGTCTATCGATATTAGGTGTCCGAAAAGCAGCATCTTGATTATAAGCTGACACATCACCTATGCCCAAGTCATCAGCCAAAATGATGATGACATTAGGCAATGCTGTTGATTCCTGAGAAAGGCTGGGAGGATGCCCCATTAGCCCCACCAGCAAGGTAAAAACAACGTGCAAAAAAATCGATCTCAAATTAACAAACACAAGCATTCAATTTATTGTCAAGTATCGTTGGCCAATACAATCTCGTCGATCATATTATTCTTGGCCTTGTAAAGGGCAAAGTGACTACCATAACTACTTTTATTTTCATCAATATTTCGACTCTAGTTTTGTGACATCTTTTAATCTTCACCTTCGACCAGTGACAGTACCATTACGATTTTACTTTCAAGTATTGGTATCCGATCAGGAATAGATTTCAGCAATCGTAGGGAATGAGTCGAGACACTAATCCCTTTTTTGATCATGTGATCCAACAAGTATTGCAGTCCCTCAAGCCTATTTGGATCCGCATGGTGGCAGATCAGTGCAATAATCTGACGATTGATCTGACTGTCCTCCGCCATATGATCAGCTAGCAATTTTTGTCCGGATACAGATAGGTTCTTGCAGGATTTAAACATGGCAAGTAGATCAAGCTGTGCCGCATATTCCAATTGAGGAAAATGTTCTGCGAGTGCAGATTGGATATGAGGACCTTCCAGCATAAATGGTGATAAACGGGAAACCAATTGTGAGGAAAAATACGGATCGTACTGTCCGGCGAGGGTCAATAAATCATCAATATAGCATGCCATCTTGCTCGATTCTATATTTTGGATCAAGAAGTAATGCGCCTCAGGGCTGGGTGTATCCAATAGTTTCAGAAGGAGACAGTCAGTGAGGTTCTCTTTGGTATGTTCCTGAATTTTGAAAACAAGACCACCATTGGCAATATGCCATAGCGTGTAACAGGTATAAACTGCCCCCTGCACCATGTCCCTGCTCACTGCTTGCACGGTAGCACCAGTGAGACCATCTATATCTGCACCAGATTTATTCACCTTAGGTGTGATTAATTCATCTCGCCGTAAGTGAATAAAAGAAGGACTCGGTGTATGCAGGATGGAGTGTAGTTTGATATGGTCCTCCTGGGAGAATGCCACATGATCCTGCTTAGTTAATGGTTGTTTGCGATCCCACTTATAGTGTGAGAATTTTCCTAGAATATCCCAGTAAAAATCTGCTTCTGCATCGTGACATTGATCTCCTTCGCAAACAGGGGTGAGAATATGTGATGTGTAACCGTCGAGTACACCATTTGAGTCTCTACACATATAGACCTGCAGTTGCACTGAATCTGTAGTCAGGTAAGTAAATGCCAGCGGAAGTGAATCTAGGGCGACAACCACTGTGGATCCAAATACAAAGGTAGCGGTAGCTAGCATGGCCCGAACACGTCTTACAGGTTTGCAATGACTCATCCTACTTACTCCCATCCTGGATTCCCAATCGGTTTTTTCATCAAACTTTGCAGTTCAGGCAAATATCCTTGGTAAATATCCCTTGGCATCGCTTGATGGTCCTTACATAGGGACGCCGCCATCCCCACAACTTCACCCATCATGCCAGTCGTGCGCTGTACACGAACGGTACCAAGGGCCACATGTGTGACGCTAATATTTCTTCCCGCCATAAACAGGTTAGATATATTTCGAGAGTACAAACACCGGTAGGGCACCTGGTAAGGCTCGATGGGCTGGATATCGGCCCGGGATAAAAATGGTTCACCGGTGAAACCCTTTTGTCGAATGGGGAAATGTAAATCCACACCCCATGTGGTCGTAAACGACCCGTCTTGAAATTTGCGACCACTCAAAATGTCCTGCTCTTTCAAGATCACATCTCCAAGTAGTCTTCTCGACTCACGTTTGCCTCCTATATAAGCCACCCAGGACAACTTTCGCCGTGAAAATCGCTCCTTTTCAATGCTGTGATTTGTAATAAAGTCCCAATTTCCGAAAGCCACCCGCAGACCATAATCCCTGATACGCTCAATATCCAGGACTTGATCGCGGTTGGCACCGGTTTCCCAATCCCAATCTCCTTTGGTCTGCTTGATGGAGGTTTCTTCATTAAACGACACTGCCCAGGGATGAGTACTGGGGAATGTACAAGGAGCATCCAGCTCGACCGAATTCCATTGCACTGAGGTTCCCATTACCAGCTGATCAGCTTGGGTGGGTGCCCTGGGCTCACCTGTTTCAGATTTTGCCTCTCTCCCTACCCTAAAATCGGCACCAGCTAAATAGCCCAAATTCCCATCACCCGTACAATCTGCAAATAAGCTGCCTTCGAACTTTGATTCTTTGCCCGTAAGAATGCTTCTTCCCACCACCGCCACGATGCGATCTCCTTCTTTTTCAACAGCCATCACATGGGTATTCAAAAACAAACTCAAGTTTTTTTCAGCCTTGACAATTTGCAATTTCTTATCATCCGCATAATTGCTGGCGGGACCTGCGTTGTGCTCCTTTTTCTCGGGATTTTCCTTGATAATATCGATGATTTTCTGACTCCGCACTGCATTGGAGTCTTGTTGTGCTTCCCACAATGTCCAATGGCCAATAACACCCAGCTCATCGACCAATGATCCCAAATGCACATAGGGCTCTTGATAAATCAGTCCTGACAAACCCACTCGGACTTCGGAACTATTGTTTCCCCCCAGCACTGGACGATCCTGAATCAGAGCAACTTTGGTGCCCAGACGGGCTGCCGTGACCGCAGTACATATGCCGGCAATGCCACCTCCTACCACCACCAAATCATACTTTCCAGCATCTTCCGGTTCTTCAGGTAATCCCAAATGTTGATGGCGAAAATCGTCTAATTCCTCCAGGTCATGGGGAGGGCGAAAGTCCAAATCGCTGGTTAAAATGATGGCATCGCATCTCCCGTCAAAACCAGTGAGATCGTGCAAAACCAGCCTCACAGGTCCTTTTTTTAGACGAACACTACCTCCATCCTGCCAATGCCATGCTGATCCCTCCGTACCAAAAGTAATGGGCAAAGGCTTTCCGTTTATCCATACTTGAAATCTACCCGGGGTACCTGCGGCTTGCCAGGGGGCTACCCAATCCCGTGTGCGAACCCATACCCTATAGGTGCCCTTACGGGCAATGGATGACCTGGTCTCAGCATCCTTCACAGCATGACCCAGACCATGAGCTAAGAGATAAGCTGAACCCATGACATCCATCGATTGCTGATCCACTACCCAACCTCCCCTTTCCGCAAAACTTTCTGCCTCAATAAAAACCGTGTGACCACTTTGAGCTGATGTCGACACGACATTCAACACAAGGAACACAGTCACCATTAATGTTTGTGATCTTCTCATTATTTAAATTTGCTGCATTTTTTCTGTATCAACTCTTATGATCTTGATGGCAATTTCTAATCCATTACTAAATAATCTTGTCCTTCGACGATGTCAAATTCCACAAATCCTTTTTGATGCGACACGGATTCATATGAATTGGTGGTTCTATTCATCACTTTTACATCAGCGTGTTTCAATGTCGAAACGGTAACCATATATTTCTCAGCGCCTCGAAGCGTATAAAACAGAGTTTCAGATTTTTTTCCAACGGGATACACTCTTGCTGTAAATCTATCGGAATTTGTGTTTCTAGTGATAACCACACCATTTCCACCCACGAAACACGGTACATTCTCCAATGGAATTGTATAGTCTGTCAGAGTGCCCGGGCCATCAAATTTCTCACCTGTGTTCCAGTCAACCCATATACCCGGCGGCAAATCTATATCCATATGCCCTTTGCTATGGTCCTTCAATAATGGAGTGGCCAAAATGGACTCACCCACCATCCATTGAAAGTTTTCAACATCCACGACCTCATCACTCCCCTCAAAAGCAACGTCTAGTGGTGTCATAGTATAAGGAAATCCCGATTCATATGATTTCATGGCAGCACTAAATAAGTAGGGAACCAGAGACACATGGAAATCCACAGCCTTCTTATAGGCTTCCTGCTTCACTTCGGGCCATTCAGATGGAATGGCACCCACTGCCATACCTGCCGTTAGCGACAGCATCCAAGCATGACGGATGGATGCATCGACGTCATGCAAATTGTGAATATTATGAATTCCGGCCACATCAGAATATACATTAGGGTAGCCACATGCAGCATATTGCAGGTAGTTTATCGGTGTTCTCTTTGACATATCAGCAACACGGGTATCATTAATTCGAAGTAGTGTTCCCGGAGACACAAAGCTTCCATTTCGGGCCATCACCAAACCTCCATCTTGTGCAATCCTTTCAATCGGGTTATTATAGATATCGACCAGAGAATCGATATCCATCATCGTATCTTCCTTAATCCCATCAACTTTCCACATTTCATATTTGCGAACGTACCAATGAGATGCTTCCTGAAGCCTCCCGTCTAGCAAATAGCACGGAACCTGGGGAAACCATCGCGAAGTATACGTCAGAGGTACAGCATCAGCATCACTGACAAAATAACCATTTTGCAAACCCTCATCTGACACGTGATTACCATGGTACAGGTCTCCCTTCAGATTCCGGTCTCGCTTGTCAGAAATGGGAACATACGGACCTCCATCAGGCACAAAATTAGTTCTCAAACCGATCATCCATTTGACATCCATCTGGTGCATCCATGACCTAAAAAAGTCTGCATCCGGAAATTTTTTGCCCCATTTCCCAAAGTTGGTGGTCGTACCTCCTTCTTCCCAAAATCCAGAACCCGTAACAGCCCAGCGAACGGGATAGCCCTCTTCATGGAATTCAGACAGTACATCCTGCACTGTCTGCTGATTAGTGTTCCATCCCAATGCATCCCAAGACTCCCATCCCAATTCAAATAGTCTCGATTTTGGCCTCACATCAAACATGCCTAAGCTCTCGCGCACTTTCTTGTAATGTGCATAGATTTCTCTATGGGTGCCAAGAAAAAAATAGAAAGTGGCCTGACCTTCCCTTTCGGTGTGCAGTTGATAGGTGTTTTTTCCCAATACAACGGATTTCTTTCCACGGTCGAAAAAGACACCGGCAAAATAGTTTTTAGGAAATATCACGAAAGTACTCAGCCATCGTTTGGTACCGCCATTATTTGCGATCTCATACATTTGGCTCTCGTTAGCGACCAGATTAAAGTTTTCTCCGAAAGCACCCGCATCGCCCAATCCATGTGCAACGGGCATACCCCCAAACCGCATAGAAATCCGATTTATGCCTTCACTCTCAGGACTAACCGTTATGCTGGCAATGCCATCCTGGAATAAAACTCTCACCATTGCCTTTTCTTCTTGCATCGTTTTGACGATCAATGTCAGACTACTGTCCGACTTAGATTGAATATCCGACTTGACTACCGCACTACCATTCAAAAACAAACCTGAAATGGTATCATCGGGTACCAAAGTGGCTCCTCCTATTTCACTAAATTTTATACGCAAATCATCGGCATAAATATTCAATTTGTAGGAATCGTCACTTACCTCCGTTAAGTCCTTTTTGTACTTCCTCAGGTCCGCACATGAGACAACAACCAAGCAAAGCAGTACATGGTGCAAATAATTGGTCTTCGATTTCATCATAAGGTCATCCAACATCTCTTTAATATGCTGCGACAATTCTGCCAAACATCCGACACAACCATCTACACTCACCATTTCATCCGACATCCAAAATCCTAGTTTAATGTGGAAGGTATGGACATCGAGGTTTCCTCTTCTTCCAATCCATCATTCCAGCGCAAAGGAGCCATTCTAAAATCTTCTTCATCTCCAGAGGATCGCGTCAGATACCATTTTCCATCTAGGTCCCTAACCACTTCTGCGGCGTGCCAAGGATCAATTCGTTTAACGCTACTGGTCTTGTCCCAAAAAAAAGGAGATTTACTCAGGAAGACTTCCTCGGCACCAATGGGCCATGGTCTGGCAGAGAGAAAGAGATAATAAAACTCTCCCCTCCTTACTACAAATGGAGACTCTACACTTGGTTCCTCCGTAAATTCATCGAAGCATATCTTTGGGTCTGACCAGTCGAGCAAATCCAAGCTAGTGCTGTATCCTACTACCCAGTGCTTCTCATCCTTCAGCATGCTGTAGTACATAATCCATTGATCTTCCAGGCGCAACACCATTGGATCTTTGTTTTTCATGTCATCAGTAAAATCGTTTGAGAATGCAAATAATGGTTCAGCAGACGGGTGCCTCCAATTATTAAGGTCTTCAGACACTGCATACCGAATCTGCCGAGGCACACCAATGCTCGTATAGAACATATAGAATAAGCCATCGTGCTGTAGAATATGTGGGGCCCAAATCTCCATGTCGTTATATGAGAAGGGTTCTTGTTTGCGCCAAGCTTTCTGGGTTAAAGAATCAGCGGTTAAATGTATGAATGAGACCATCGGCTTTTGGATACCATAGAGATGCCACTTTTCCTCCACGGGATGATATATGACTGTATGATCAAAGGCAAAGGGAAGTTCAAAAAAAGTCCAGGACTCACCTACAGAGATAGCATCTCGAAATTTATTCACAAAACTGAATTCCGAATGAGATGACAGGTCTCTGACATAACTTTGACCACATGAGACCATGCACATAGCCCCGACCCCCAGGATAAGCATGGTCCTGAATGAATATATTATGCATATCCGTTGCCTGAAATTACTGAAAGATAGGAGTCTACAACTGCCATGGATTTCGGTCACAAAAAATATACTCAGTGCGCTCATCAGAGATCTAGTATCTTACCAAAAACTTCTTTAAAAACACATCACTTCAAACAATGAGATCGGCACATTCGGAAGAGACCTATGTAAGGTCAGCTGCAAATGATCCGATTCGATGGGCTCATCAAGGACAATCCGATTTTGAGTCTGATGATTTCCCTTCATAGAAAATATCATGGTCTTTCCGCAATTCATCAAAGAGTAATCCCGGACACAAAAAGGAATGACATCCTCGGGATGGCCCAACAGCGTAGACTCCATCGGGTGGTCATAATCAGTATCCATGAATATTATAATCTCTCGAATGGTCTTTCGCTCACTCCAATAAATATCGAGGATACTTGTGGTGGATTCTAACGGAGCCACAAAGGCATTGGGTTTAACTTCAGGACGCATGATATTATTTGCGATGTTATGAGCTGCGAAGCAGGTGATTGGCGGTTCAATTTTCATCGCAATATTCTGCCCTTCCGGACGTCGAATGGGCACCCAAAATTCGAAAGTTTCTACACCAATATCTTCTGGTGGATCTTGCTTACCAAAATTTGATACAGCCTTGTTGGTTTTGTTGAAAACGGACAACAATCCAGAGATTCGAGCTAGTGAGTTCTTTAATTTCACCTCTGGATTCTCCATAAAACATACATAGACATATTGATCTTGGTGAACGCTGGTGTTAAAATCAATGATGATTTCTTGCTCCCCACCGATGAGTATGTATTCCCTCTTTGCTAGGCAGATTTCCGGAGTATAATTATGTACTTTCTCGCTGGTTCGTAATTCCACCTTCAGTACTGTGGGTCGTTTGGCTTTCACGAGCACCTGAAAACGATAATTTTGATCAGCTGCTAAGGGCAACATTTGAGCGCTCGAATATTCCAATGTGGTCCAATCACCATCAAATGGAATTTCATGTAGATTGAGCTCAGCGTCTGAAGTAACATGTGCCTCCGTCATTAAATTATTTTTCACAACAGGATGCACCTGCGGAATTCCCTGCCCACTTCTGTGCAGCGCTTGCTGCAGCAACCCAATTTTTCCTGGAAGGGCCAAATCGCTGGCCACACAGCTCTGATGAATGGCAAGCGCAGCCGCCATACCTACTGCCTGGCCCCCATGCGCGCAGGTTGCCATTACCCTAGTAGATGCGAATGCCACATGGGATGCACTGATGATTCGACCTGCCAGAAACAAGTTCTCCAAATCCTTGCTGTAATAACACCGATAGGGAATTTGATAGGTTCCCTTAGCATGCCACTGATTACATGGTCGCTTATCACTATACACACCGTCGGCGGGGTGTAAATCAATGGACCATCCTCCAACAGCTACAGCGTCATAATGCTGTTTTTGATGGATAATGTCATCCTGCACTAAGATGTAATCACCCATAAAACGACGACTCTCACGCTTACCAGGGATCGTCCCCACCCATTCCAAGGTCAAGTTTTCAGCTTCTGGATATTCGCCACTGTTTTTTACATGGTCCCAAATACCGTACACGACCCTCCACAGTTCCCACTTAATATCTTCAGACTGGTGAATCGTATCCAAACGACCACCATATTCGACCCACCACAAACGACAACCATCATCTTTCAACTGATAGGAAGACCATCTCGCTAATTTATTCACATCTTTCAATGCATATGATGGTGCAACAAATTTTACGGGTTGTCCCACATCCTTTGTATGAAAATAAAGTGAATGTCCCAGCAGCTCTCCATAATCCTCAATATTAGGTGCGAACTTTTCACCGAATTCATCTCGACTTTCCGCTCCCATCCTAAACGAAGCCCCAGACTGAAAAGCAACGATGCCATCTCCCGAGGCATCACAAAAAAGAGTGGACCTCACCTCGTATCGAGTGGAATTTTGACTACAAAAACCAGTGACCGAGCTTATCCTTGTTGCACTTTCTTTCGTCGTTTGATATACAGTGGTATTGAGGAGTAGCGTTATATTTTCTTCCTGGACTACCTTCTCCAGCAGTATCGTATCAAAAATCACTGGATTTCCTTCCCGGTTGCGATACATGTTCTCTACAAGAATTTCATCGATCACCCCACCTTCGCGGGCCCAGCGATTATTATTTCCCATATGGGATGTCGCACCCAAGATCCAGAGTCTGACCTCACTCGAGGAGTTGCCACCCAGCACCGGACGATCTTGTAGTAATACAACAGTAATCCCTGCCCTGGCTGCCGTTATGGCACAGCACACTCCAGCCATCCCTCCACCAACGATGGTTAGGTCAGCAGACAAGGTGGTTGCTTTAATATCTCGACCATTGGCAAATCCTTTTTCAATCATACTGCTTATTTATCCGCTTAAATACGCTAGGTCTGGAAGTACAATCTGGTTCGTGGATGTACTACCAAAGCCAAGAGAATCACAAGGACTCCCATAACGCTGACTAGTACTTTTGCCTCTCCCGACGTCAAACCAATGCCAAGAATTAAAAGGCCAACAAAAAACAAGGTTGTAGCCAAAACCTTCATTCCAAATATATTCTGTGTGCTTGAGGCATTCATTTCTGCTATTGTTGCACCAGCGGTAGTGATGGCATTAAACCGTAGAAATTCTTCACTGACCCTATTCTTTGAAGCTGCCCACAGCTCATATCCGGCCAACAGGGCAAAGGGAATGAGCGCACCGGCCAACATCTCCTGGGCCCGATTTAAACCGATGCCAAACAGCATGGGGCTGAGGAACTTAAAGAACACATTGATACCGAGACCCCAGATGGTACATGCAAAAATCGACTTACCGGTATGCCGCTTTGAAAAAAGTGCCCAGATTGGAGGTCCATACAATGAGCATCCGGTGACAGCACCCACGCTCAAGACCACTTCTACAATACCGCCTGCCAGAGGAACCAATAGAGCTACACCAATAGTACCCAGTCCGAACAATACAGTGCTCCAGCGAGCTACAGACATAGTTTGTTTGTTGGTGGCATTTGGACGAAACACCTTATATAGGTCATTGGTCAGTACAGCTGCAGAAAGGTTCAGAGTGGTGTTGACAGAGCTCGCGGTAGCGAATATCATCCCTCCCAACATTAGGCCAAGCATGCCTACCGGAAGTACAGTTTTACAGATCAGCAGATATGCTCCCTCATCCTCCAATCCAGCAAGTTCAGGATTGATGACTCGATATATCATGGGGGGTAGCATCCAAATAATGGGGCTTATCAGATACAATCCAGCGAAAAGGTAGCCCACTTTTCGTGCAGCACCCACTGTTGCCACACTGGTAAATCGCTGCACGTATGCCCAGCTACCTCCAATATATATGGTGTTGTAAATAATAAAAGCCATGATGAATCCCAGTGTATACTCACCTTCTATCACATGAAAAAAACCCTCTGGTGCTTTGTTGATAAACTGATCCCAACCATGGACATGTTTGATCGCGAGTGGAACAACAATTAATACAGCGGCGGTCAAAATGACGAATTGCAAGACATCGGTCACGATGACTGCCCAGAGGCCTCCAACAGCCGTATACAACAAGATTAGTATTCCCAATGAGATGATGCAGGCATTAATGGAAAAGCCCGTTGATACGTTTACGATCTTAGCTACAGGGTATAAGAAAGCTCCAGTATATGCTAGTGATAGCAACAACACCAGATAGGTGTAAAACCGTTGCACCCTGTCACCGAGCCGCTGTCGAATAAACTCAGCCACAGTAAGCACACCTGTTTTTCTCCATGCAGAAGCAATAATCCACCCGACAAAGATCCCACCTAGAGCCATGGTGAGCTGAATTGTGATGGCAACAAGGCCATACTTATAGGCCACTGATCCCCAAACTACAAAGGTACCTGCTGAGAAAAAACTCATAAAGAGGGAGAGTCCACTGATGGACCAGGGCACAGCACCGCCAGCAGCAAAAAAAGATTTCATATCACTGCCACTGCGACGAAAGGAAAGTCCAGCTGCCAGAATCAATACGGCAAAAAGCAAGATAACGATATAATCGATCTGATTCATTAATTAGGTTTCTGCACTTACCTGCAGTACTTTTGGTACTAGTGAAATACCATTTTCCATTTATATTTGTTCCATCCAAATGCCAGCAAAAGCGCTTCAATTAATCCTAAGCTAGGATTACCAGCGATCACCTCTGCAGGTTCTACCTCCCTCCATTTGCAAGATGGTCATCGATAATAACTTCATTATTATGGAAGGTTGCTCGACAGACCAGTAGGTTGACTTGGTGGATGACAGAGTTCAGGCTGCGTCTGTGTTTTATGTGTGCTTCAAAAAAACAGACTCACAATCATTCCATATTTTCAAGAAGACCGTGGTGGTTGCAAAAGGGACCGGTTTAAAACCAGTGATCATATCGCGTCAATCCACCTGGATAAAATTCTAGCAGGTGACCATGAGATCACCCGCTAGAAAATATTCTTGAATTGATACCATCTAATATCCAGGATTCTGCGTAACTAATCCATCGGTAGCATCAATTTCTGCTTGCGGAATGGGCCACAGGTAGTCTCGACCCGGATCAAATATTCTAGTCTCCACCTCCCGGTAATCCCAATTACCCATCTCAACTCGAGGCTGGGACGGAGCACCTTCATAGCTCACAAAACCATCATCGTCAATCTCTGGCACAAAATTTAACTCACCCCCGATTTTACTAAATCCATTGGCAGGTGAGCCAATAAGTATTGTGTTCATCAGTTTTTCAGCAATTCTCCAACGACGGATGTCAAAGAGTCTGAAGCCCTCGTCAGCCAATTCAATTTTTCGCTCTCTTCTCAAAATCTTCCTGAGTTCTCCCTGATCAGTCGTGGTGATAGCTGGATATTCATCACCACCGTAGGCTCGAGCTCGGACTTGATTGATGGCGTCTAGGGTGCTTTCATCAATTTTGCCTGCTTCGATCCGGGCTTCGGCATAGATAAGCAATACCTCAGCATATCTCATCAGAAAAACGGGTTGCTCAGAGCGTAGGGGGTTGCCTGCCCCTGCAAGGAACGGTTCATCGGCAAACTTCTTCCAGAAATATCCGGTGAATGCCACAAAACGATTGGGACCTCCACTCACGTATTCCTTACCATCATAAGGATCGATGATCTTTCGTCCACCAGGATTGGTGGCATTGGGATTATACACTCGCTTAGTTTTTACACCATTTTCGATTTGCCAGGTAGCTATACTGTCGCTGTGGGTTTGGATGATGTGACCAGTCCATGCTTCTCCCGGCACGACGATGGAGGCTTTCAACCTGGGATCACGATTTTCAAATGGATTGGTGGGATCAAATGCTGGATCCTCATCAATGGGTAAGCCATTCACAGTCTCATAGCTATCCAACGTCGCCTGACCTGGCACAAACTGACACCAACCACCAAAGCGGGTGCCCTGTCGTTTAGAAAGTTGATGTGTCTTGGTGCCCTCAATAAAGGAGACGTCTAAAATCACCTCCGATGATCCCACTCCGGCGGTGGTAAATAAGGCCTCATAATCTGGATAGAGCGAATGAGAACCTTCCTCGATGACTCGCAAAGCTGCGGTCTCGGCAAGGGCATAATCGCCGTTGTAAAGTGCGATCCTGGCAATTAATGTGTTGGCAGCATTGGCTGAGGCACGCCCTCTGGTGCTGCCATCCTGTACTGTGGGTAACACACCGGCAGCTTTCTCCAGGTCAGCGATCATACTAGTCACGATATCTGACTTTGGAGTCCGGCCTATGGCTAGATCTTCCAGTGATTTAGCCACCTCAGTACGATAAGGCACATCACCGTACAGTTCTGTCAAGTAACTGTAGAAAAATGCTCTAAGAAACAAGGCTTCAGCTTCGATTTCTTTAAAGCGGTCAGGATCAGCCACCTCCGCTGCCCGATTCATGTTGTTGAGCAGGTTGTTGGCTCGTTGGATACCGGTATAGAATTGATTCCAAAAACCAGTGCTGATGCCACTCGTAGAGGTCAATCCACCCTTGGTGACATCCGCTGTACCAGCTACATTTCCACGATTAAAGGCATAGTCGGTACAATGGTCCAAAACCTGAGGAAACGGGGTCGATCTGACATACGCCAATGACTCATAAACTCCGGCCAGGGCCACTTCCAATTGGTCTTGGGTTTGAAAGAAAGTAGCATCTGTGGGACTACCCGGATCACTGAGATTGAGCACTTCATCTTCACAGCTGGTTGCAAGCAAAATGAGCACGACCAAGCTGCATATATATTTTAGATTCTTCATCTTCAATGGATTTATAATTTTAAAATGTAACATTTAGACCACCATTAAACACTTTGACGGCAGGGTAATAAGCTCCCGAATTAAAAATGGGAATGATCGGATCAATACCTTCAGGCATATTGTCGGAAGTAAAGACATTCTGGCCCGAAATATAAATTCGCAGATTACTCAGACCTAGTTTTCCGATGATGGATTCGGGTAATGTATAACCCAAGGTCAGGTTACGCAATCTCCAATACGATGCATCGAAAGTCCACTGTGTATTGGTTCTCCAATTGGCATGAGAACTGCCGGGTGTGAGACGTGGAAGCGATGCATCTGTGTTCTGGGGAGTCCAGTAATCGGCATGCCATGTTTGAATTTTTCCTGCATTAAAAAACGGATAAGCTGCATCGTTGAGCAGCGCCACATCTCGTCCCCCAACACCGATGAGAGATACCGCAAAATCAAACCCCTTGAAGTCGGCGAAGACATCGAATCCCCAATTCTTCGTTGAGATATTACTTCCGATGATGGTGCGATCATCGTTATTAAGGATGCCGTCGCCATTGAGGTCAGCATACTTCAAATCACCTGGCTGTACTGGACCCAATCCAGAGGTGGGTAGTCCCTCTCTTAACGAGCCATCGCTGAAGTCACTCTCCTGGTATAGGCGTTCTACCTGTAGTCCATAAATGGCTCCTATGCTTTCACCTAGTCGATTAATGGTGTTGCCTGGTGGTAATTCATCCAGACCTCCGAGGTCGGTAATTTCATTGACGAAGTCGGCATAATTGACATTGAAACCATATCCCAGATCACCAATTTTATCCTGCCATCCCAATGCCAAATCATAGCCCCTGTTTTCTACCTCACCGGCATTTTGTACCGGTGGATTGAATCCAACCGAGGTCGGTATAGTGACACCCAATAAGATGTCTTTGGTTTTTCTGACATAGTACTCAGCTGTTAAATTCAAACGTCCAGCCAAGAAACCGGCATCTACGGCAAAGTTGGTCGTCTCACCCGTTTCCCATTGAAGTAGTGGGTTGGCCAGCACGTTTTGAGCACCACCGATGATCGGCACACCTCCGATGACTGGATTAGCATTTCCTACTCCAAAGAGGGAGGTGTAAGCAAAGTTTACCGGATTGCCACTATTATCAAAGATAAATTGATTGCCCAGTTGTCCCCATGAAGCTCTCAACTTCAAATCGCTCATAAATCCACCTTGGTTAAAAAATGGTTCTTCAGACACTCTCCACCCGACTGAAAAGGATGGAAAGGTAGCTGATCTTGAACCCGGAGCAAATCGCGAAGAAGCATCGCGTCTAACATTAGCCTCAAACAAATACTTATTCTTGTAACTGTAGTTAAATCTCCCAAAAACAGATTCCAATCCATTGAGTGTGGCACTACCCGAGTTCAATTGTGTATCGGCGTCACCATTATTCAATTGAGTAAATTCCTGTAAGACAAAACCGGTACGACTTGCTGCAAAAATTTCAGAATTGAATTTGAGAAATTCATATCCAGCCAGTAGAGAAAAGCTATGATCAGAAATATCTTTACTATACCTCCCCACCACGTTGAAATTGTCTTGGAAGGAGGTGAATGTCCCGCGATTGAGAGTGCGACTGCTCAACACCGTAGGTTCAACAGGTGCGGTTGAATTATTCTTCCACTCCCAGGTTCCATTGTAATTATTTCTGTCGCGATCGAGATACTGTGGAGAATATGTGACTGCCAGGGAGACGTTTTCGATGGGTCGATAAGTAGCTTTCAGGACACCCCTAAAATAATTATCGGTGCGTAATTTTTGTCCTCCCGCATTCACCTCGGCGATCGGATTTCCACCATTCCATCCGGGACCCCAGGAGCCATCGTCATTGATGGCTTGAAAGAGGGGCTGGATACGATGAGCTTGTCTGGTAGTTGACTGTAGATCTCCCGCAGCCGACCGATGTGTTTCCCTTCTAAAATTGAGGTCGAATGCAAGTTCAATTTTCTCTGTGATCTTTAGATCGGTATTAAATCTGCCACTATAGCGATCAAAGTTGAAACTCTTCACATTGGCATCTTGATCCATATAGGAGAGTGAAGCCGCTATTCGAGCCTTGTCCGTTCCACCCCTTACTGAGATATTATGGTACTGCTGCAGGCCCGGCTCGGAATAAAGTAGATCGACCCAATCCGTATTTGGTCGAACGTCTGTACCCACTTCCTGACCCGCCTTGTAGGCATCGATCTCAGATTGCTCGAAGGCACCTGGTTCGGCTGAATTAAACGCCTCCATAAATCCAACTGCGTCCATAAACTGCATCTTTTGAGTAGGTGATTGCACACCGACATAGGTGTTGTAACTGGTTTTCAACTTGCCCTCACCGCCGCGATGAGTGGTGATCAAAATCACTCCATTGGCAGCCCTGGATCCATAGATAGCTGCGGCCGATGCATCCTTCAGCACTGATACCGATTTGATATCGGCAGGGTCAATACCATTGATATCATCGGGAATGCCATCCACCAGTATTAGTGGATTGTTCTTACGCCCATTGCCCAGTGTTCCAATACCTCTGATACGCAAAGTAGCTCCATCGCTACCTGGCACACCACTGCTCTGTGTGGCAGTCAATCCAGGCACTAGACCGGCCAGTGCCTGCGAGGTTTGCATCACTGGTTGTCGCGATATCTCTCTTGCTTCCACCACTTCTACAGACCCAGTAACATTCACCTTCTGCTGGGTGGCATAACCCACGACCACCACTTCTTCCAAGACTTCACCTACCTGTAGGGCAACATTAAATTGAGTCTGATCGCCGATATCAACGGTCTGCGTAGCATATCCAGTGTAAGAAAATCTCAACTGGCTTGCATCGTTAGGCACCTCCAGGGTAAAAGTTCCATCGATGTCTGTCACCGTTCCGGTACTGGAACCAACCACCAAAACATTGGCCCCAATGAGAGGCTCGCCCTCATCAGCGGAGGTGATGGTTCCATTAATCGTTTTGCTCTGCGCTAGACCAAGGCAGGTCAGTAAAAGACAAAACTGCATGGTCAAAATGAGTTTCTTTCTCATGTGTTTTTGATTTTTCGAGTAAACAATTCGCAATTCATAATAGGAAATTTAAGATTCATCTGGTCTGGTCTGGTCTGTCAAATATAATACTATATATCTCATATATCCAAAATCTAATACTGAATACATGAGCTTTGTCCATGTAAACACATTAATAATTGCTCAAAGACCATCCCATCAATATGCTCACTTTTTTTTGTTGGTTTGTTAGTTTAACTTTGTACTGCCATGATTGGCCTTATGTATGCGTATAAAAAGATCTTTTAAGAGCTCTACTCTTGACGCCAACCATCAATGACCGAAAGATTCGAAATCGCTGAGACATCCCTCAAGCCTAAGTATATGCAGCTGGCAGATGCCATCGTTCAGGAAATTGACGAAGGCAAACTTAAAGTCAATCAAAGGCTTCCTTCGGTCAATCAGCTAGCAAGCGAACTCAACATCAGCAGGGAAACAGTTTTTAAGGGGCTCAATTACCTCAGTGAAAAGGGCATCGTAAAGTCATCCAATCGACGTGGCTACTTCATTCAAAGGGTAGACGTCAGACCCCGGTTGAGGATCTTTTTGATGATGGATAAGATGACCGCATTCAAAGAGGAACTCTATCAATCCTTTCACGACGCCATTGGGGCACAGGGTGAAGTCGATGTATTTTTTCATCATCACAATCCATCAATGTTTAGGTCCCTAATCACTGATAATTTGCAAAATTATACCCACTTTGTCATCGTGACATTCATGAGAGAGGATGTATCCGATGTCCTAAACAAAATACCACCTGAGAAGCGCGTCATCTTGGATTATGGTGAGAAAGACTTGACAGGTGAATACATCATGGTCTATCAGGACTTTGCAAGCAACGTCGTATGCGCTTTGACAGAAGCTAAGGATCTGCTGCAAAAATACGATAGACTCATCCTGGTTGTGCCAAGCCACATCTCGCATTTTGCCGATGTGGAACGTGGTTTTAGTGATTTTATTGACAGAACAGGATACCCCGCCAACATCTCCACAGAGGTCAATCCATCATCTTTCACCAAAGGAAATGTGTACTTCTTATTGCGCGCAACAGACGATCGTGACATGGTTAAGGTGATCAAGCTGTGCAGAAAACATTCCCTCCAACTGGGCAAAGATATTGGCCTCATCACCTACAACGATACACCCGTAAAAGAAATACTGGAGGGCGGCATTACTTCGGTTACCGTTGATTTTAAGAAAATGGGCGAAGCCACGGCCCGAAAAATTCTGGAAAAAGATCTGGGAACCGAGATCATACCAGCTGAATTGGTGATCAGGAAATCATTGTAGACCCATTTTCTTGACTGCACTAGGATAGCATGACATCAACCGGGTAGTACTTTAACCTTATCCTTTGTGCAAAATCATCCGGTCATACTGAGTGCGATTGGGTCATCGATTTAGCCGATCCTCAAAGTTAGATTCGTGATCCAACATACTCCTATGCCTTGCATTAGACACCTAAATGGTAGAGACTGCCGTGAAAGATCGCAGAGGCCACCAATTGTTGGCCTGTTCAGTTTTCGTCTAGTCGAATTTGTCCCTGGGCTAATCTTTATCCGATACATTCACAAGGAGAGAAACCAGGGATTTATGTGTTGATGAGTTAGTAAGCAAGATCAATGCGAAGAATTTTTACCAATCACTGTTCGTCGGGTGCCACAGATATGACTGCGACTAAACCAAGAGTATGCAACTAAGAGCTTTCAGGTATGCTGCCATTGTAGCCCTAGGGGGTTTCGTTTTTGGCCTAGACGCAGCTGTGATATCTGGTACGGTGGGATTCATCACAACAGAGTTTAATCTGACAGATTTACAAATTGGGGCGGTGGTGAGCGCACCGGGATTTGGGGTGATTTTTGCACTCATAGTCACCGGGGTACTTGCAGACAAATGGGGCAGAAAAAACACCCTGCAACTGATTGCTCTATTGTACCTCATCTCTGCATCTTGGTCAGCTCTGGCACCAGACTTCATACACTTGGTTGCAGCCCGTTTTCTGGGTGGCTTGGCTTTCACCTCCTTGACTCTGGCAGCCATGTACATCGGTGAGATCGCTCCCTCACACATGCGTGGGAAATTAGTGGCTATGAATCAACTAAATACGGTGCTGGGCCTATCAGCCGCTTACTTCATAAACTATTTGATATTGCAGGCTTCAAATTGGGGCGTAACTTGGGTCGAGACACTAGGCATCACTAAATACACCTGGCGATGGATGCTGGGATCAGAGATCATACCCGCAGCTATCTGGCTTGGTCTTCTCTTCACCATACCACGCAGTCCACGATGGCTACTCCTCGGTGGAAAAATTGAAGAAGCAAAAAAGGTCATGGCTAAACTTATGCCCGGCGAAGAAGTTGAGGCGGAAGCATTGCGTATTCAAGAAAGTATTGCAGCAGGAGATCACAACCTGACGGCCCAGGAACAGTTGGGAAAACTGTTCAGTCCTGCCATGCGATTGGTGTTTTGGCTGGGTCTGGCCTACGCCATCGTTCAGCCAATCACCGGCATTAATGCCATCTTATTCTATGCACCTACCGTATTTGAGCAACTTGGTATAGGGACGAATGCAGCTTTTATGCAGGCCGTATTTGTGGGAGTTGTTAGTCTGATATTTGCCACGCTAGCCCTTGTCTACATCGATCGTCTGGGTCGCCGGACCATGACCCTGATTGGCTTAACCTGGGCGTTATTGAGCCTAAGCCTCTGTGCATTGGGATTCAATCAAGCCACCTATCTGATCACACCGGAATCACTCCAATCCCTATCTTCGCTGGTCGACATTGAGCAACTTCGGCCCTTATTAGGCATCGAGTACACCTCCGATGTTGCATTCAAAAATGCCTTGAGAGAAGTGCTCGGTCATGCGACTGTACGAGATCATGGCAGTGAGCTGATCCAAGCATCCGGACAGATACCCGTGACTATTATCTTGATCGGTATTATGAGCTTTATCGCTGCGTTCCAGTTTTCTGTGGGTCCGATCATGTGGATTGTATTTTCGGAAATTTTTTCTACTCAAATACGAGCTGTAGCCATACCGGCTTTTGCCCTGGTGGTGAGCGTGGTCAGCTACTTTGTGCAGCAATTCTTCCCGTGGCAATTGTCACATATGGGGGCTCGAGACATCTTTCTTTTTTATGCAACCACATCAGCGATAGGCCTATTGGCGCTCTACAAATTATTACCGGAAACTAAAAACAAAAGCATTGAAGAAATTGAGGCCATCTTACTCAGGGATGAGCGGTCAGCCTCGGCATAAAAATCTTTTTTTGACGCTATCAAAGAAATTTAAGAAGTGTGCCCTAAAATAACAATGTGAAAAATGGATGAACACATCTTTGACCTCAGCGGTCCCAACTGGCAGTTCGAAGGCATCAGACCTGGTGAAGGTATTAAACTTGGTTTTCATCGATTCCCACCCGACATCACGGGCGACGCTTTTAATTGGGCTTATGCTAAAGTTCCTGGCGACGTCTATACGGATCTATGGCGAGCCGGCAGAATTGATGATCCACACTTTGGTCGCAATAGCTTGAGAGCAAAGTGGGTAGCGGAACTGGAGTGGTGGTACAAACGCCAATTTGACATCCCACCGAATATGAATGGGAAACGGATTGAACTAGTCCTGGAAGGTGTCGACTATGCCTGTGATGTTTTTTTCAACGGTCAACTGCTTGGCACTCAAGAGGGTATGTTCACACGATATAAATATGACATCACCCCGCTAGCTAGTTTTGAAAAGCTTCGTTTTGGCACCAATGTATTGATGCTCAGATTGCATCCGGCACCTCGTCGATACAGTCAGGTGGCCGGAAGAAAACCCGCCTGGCATGGAGACTACTGGGTAAGTCTACCACCTACGGGAATTTGGAAACCCATCTATCTCAAGGCCACTAGAGATCTGATCATTGAAAATACCCACATTAAAACCCAGGGTATTCATCAGTGTGCCGTGATGGAGGTGATGCTGGAAATAAGCAACCATTCAGATGGCGCTCGAAAAGTACATTGTGAGCTGTTGATCGAAGGAAAGAATTTTTCTACAAAATCTCAAGGACTTAGCACATCCCATACCGTTGATCCTGGATTCAATCAAATAGCGGTGCCCATCGAAATCCAAGAACCGCAACTGTGGTATCCATGGGACCTTGGCGCCCCCAATATGTATCTCGCCACCATCGACATCAGAGAGGGCCACCTATGTGACAGAGTGCAACAAAGCTTTGGCATTCGGGAGATTGAGATGGAAATGAATCCGGGGTTTACACCAA
This sequence comes from Saprospiraceae bacterium, assembly GCA_965223025.1. Taxonomy (GTDB): domain Bacteria; phylum Bacteroidota; class Bacteroidia; order Chitinophagales; family Saprospiraceae; genus JABDMH01. Next base: position 158,070 of record CBDCVP010000023.1, on the reverse strand, counting down.
AACAGGTAGAAAATCCCTGGACAGTCATGATCAATGGCAAAAGGCATTTCCTCCGATCAGGCACTTGGGGTGGGCCACCAGACATTTTTATGGGAAGGGCCCATCCACATAAATACCGGCAGCTGATCCAATTGGCAAGGGATGCCAACCTCAATAATCTGAGAATATTCGGCTGGCACCCCACTGAAATTGAATTGTTTTACGACCTCTGTGATGAAGCAGGTATTACCGTCTGGCAAGATGTCCTGCCTCTTGCTAGCTTATCTCTGCCTGAGGACATCACCTGGCGAGATGCCGTTTTCTCCGAAGGTATTAGTGTCGTCAAGCAGATTCGCAATCATCCCTGTGTTATTATTTTGGAAGGTGGTGAAGAAATCTTCATGACCGCTGCCAACCGCCCGCACAATTTAAAATTCATGCGAGCCTTTGGTGAGGCCATCGCACCCTATCACAACCTTCTCTACATTCCAGCTTCACCACTCAGTGATGAGGTCGGTGTGAGCCTTGGATTTAAACCCAATGAAAGTTACCACGCCAACGATTTGTTTTATGGGGAGGGTGACATGGTAATGGAAAATTATTTCCCTACATTAGACTATGCGGTGATACCAGAATTGGCCATTTCTTCCTGCCCTAATGTGGAGAGTATTAAAAAGTTCATCCCAGAAGAGGAGCTCTGGCCACCCGGACCGAGCTGGGGCCATCATTGGGCTGATTTTGATGTCCTTCGCACATTAAACTATGAGGTACTGGGTACGGAAGCTACAGGATCGATGGGAGAATTTGTCGCTGCAACCCAATTGGCACAGGGCACAATCTTCCAATTTGCACTCGAACATTTTCGACGGAGAAAACCCAAGACCAGTGCCGTGTGCATTTGCCATTTCATCACCTTTGCTCCGGATATGAAATGGGGTATTGTCGATTACTATCAAGCAAAGAAATTATCGTACACATACGTACAATATGCCTATCAACCCCTTTTGATATCCCTACAATTTGAGAAGAGGCGCTGGATACCTGACGAATTGTTCTGTGGTAAACTATGGATCGTCAATGATTTCTACTGCTCCTATCAGCACTGTGTGGCACAGATCTCAGTAAGTGACGAATCGAACTACAGTTTCCATGAGCAGGTGCTGGAAATACCAGCTATTGATGAAGACAGCTCCAATAGTATTGGTGATATCACCTTTAACCTAAAAGGGCCAGTAGGAAGAAAGTTCTATATCTCTTTATCCTTAGTGGACGCCATGGGGAACAAGCTCTCAGAGAATAAATACCTGCTACTGATAGCTGACCAAGAAAAAGAAATGACCAAAATCAAAGCCATTGGTAGGCAAGCCATGGACTTTAAACAAAAATATGGCTGGGCAAACTACTACCGGTATTATCCTGGCCTGGGAGGAGAAGATGGCGAACCAGAAGCGGACCAAAAAATGCCAAGGGCAAGAGGTTTTAATCAATACGAAAAGTAAGAATAATGGGTATTTATGAGCAGAATATAAACCTAACAAATCGTCAATCGATTGCCTACTTAAGCATAGATCGACCACCCGCCAATGCCTACGAAATTAATTTGCTATGCGCCCTGACTGTCGCGATCGAAGAAATAAATCAAGATGCGGAGATTAATGTTGCGGTCGTGCAAAGTGCTTCACCAAAATTTTTTAGCGCAGGCGCAGATATAAAAGTTTACGCAGCTAGTTCTTTGGCAGAAAACAAGAAAATGGTGTCGGCTGCGCGCCAAGTGGCACAGCTCATTGCTAAATCTCCAAAAATATTTATTGCTGCGTTGCAGGGACATGCACTGGGTGGAGGCTTAGAACTTGCGATGGCATGTGATTTTAGGATCGCTGTAGAAGGCAAGTATCAACTGGGATTACCGGAAATCAAATTAGGGCTCATGCCTGGCAACGGTGGCGTGGCTCGCCTAATGCACCTTGTGGGTGCTAGCAGAGCCCTCGAACTACTGATGACCGGTAACTCTATAGATGTGCATCGAGCCCATCAAATAGGGCTTATTCATCATGTTTTCCCTCGCCATCAGTTTGAGGAACAACTTCATGATTTTGCACATAATTTAAGTAGTGGACCTCAACAGGCCATTGCAGCGGTAAAAACATTTTGCCGCCGTTCCCAGGGACTAAACATAGAAGAGGCTTTAATTCTAGAAAAAGAATTAGCTGACAAACTTGATCATACTCCTGATGCAAGGGAAGGCTTGCGGGCATTTATCGAAAAGAGAATCCCAAATTTCAGTAATAAAAACTAACAACATGGTTGACCAGATAAGACATTATTCGTGCTATATAAATGGTGAGTGGTTAGATTCCTCACAACGAGAAAAGATTGAAGTAAGAAATCCTGCCAACGACCAGGCTTTCGCTACCGTCACTGTTTGCACCGAAGGGGACGTACAACACGCTCTAGAGACTTCGGAGAAGGCCCAACCGGCTTGGCAAGCGCTGCCCGCACACGACAGAGCCCTGTACATCCATGCTATTGCCAAACAAATCAAGCAAGAACGCGATCATTTTGCGCGACTCTTAGTAATGGAGCAAGGAAAGACTTATCCTGAGGCATTGGGAGAAGTAGATGATACGGTGCGTTATTTGAGTTACAGCGCTGAGGCAGCGCGTCGTATACAAGGAGCCATATTCCCTTCTGACCTACCCAACGAGCACCTAGCCATACATAAAGTGCCCTTTGGGGTGACGGTGGGTCTCTGTGCATTTAATTATCCATTAGCACTGATCGGTAGAAAGGTGGGACCCGCCTTAGTCACTGGCAATACCATGGTAATTAAACCACATGAATTGACACCGACAACTGCCAGTGAATTTTGCCGGGTGGTCGAAGAATGCAGTCTGCCCAAGGGGGTCGTCAATATGGTGACCACTCAAAGTGCAGATGCTGCATCCCTATTGGTAGAAAGCCCAATTACAAAATTAATTAGTCTAACCGGTAGTACTCGAGCGGGAAGGGCAATGTATCGAGCTGCAGCTGAAAATATTACAGGACTGATTCTGGAATTAGGTGGCAAAGCGCCCTTTATTGTCTGTGATGATGCAGACATGGACAAAGCGGTAGAAGCTGCCGTCATTTCGCGCTATGCCAATTGTGGTCAAGTCTGCATTTGTAACGAAATGGTGATGGTGGACGAGCGGATTGCCGATGAGTTTACTGAAAAAGTTGTGACAAGAGTAAAGCAATTAAAAGTAGGTGATCCATTTGATAAAAATGTAAACATGGGTCCCAGCGTGAGTGACCTGGGCCTAGCCCGCTTGCACCAATTGGTTCAGGAAAATGTACAACAAGGTGCCGAACTACGGATTGGCGGTCACCGGCCTGAAGGAACTATCTTCGAAAGTGGCAATTGGTATGCCCCCACGGTATTAGCGGAAGTTAAGAATGATCACGCCACCATGCGTGATGAATTATTCGGACCTGTCCTCCCTATTATGAAAGTCTCAGGATTTGAAGAGGCCATGGCCCTGTCCAATGCCCGGAAAGAGGGATTATCGGCATACCTCTACACCAATAATTACAAACGGCACATGAAAGCCATCGATACACTACAAGTCGGGACCATTTTTATCAACCATCAAATCGTCGGATATATTCAAGGATATCATTCTGGCCATAAAACCAGTGGCGTCGGTGGAGAAGATGGCATCTTTGGCATCGAGGGATATCTACAGAAGAAGACTATTTATATGGATTATGGTCCCTGAAAGCTTTCAATGAATCTGTGCGATTAAGAAGTTTTCAACCAGATATCATCGGAATGCAGGTAAAGAATCATCCCAACAAAGAATCTGATAATGGGAAATACTTGCTAATTGATCAAAATAAACCAAACATTGCTGTTGATTTATAACTATTCTTGCAATGACAGGATGACCATTACTTAAATCATTCAAACCACTTGAAACAAATGAAGAAAAGTGAATTATCAGATCCTTTTGCGGAAGACCGCCGACAAAAAGGGGTAGGCCAAATGAATGACCAGGATGATCCAGTGATGATGGTCTTGAGGCATAAAGACGTGCGTAAGTGTGCGCATAATTGGAAGACCTTTCAATCAGCAGCCAAGCCCGGTCGCATCGTGGTGCCTTCCGAAGTCTATATTCGTGACACCCGCCAAATCCCATTCGAAGTGGATCCACCTGATCACGGAGAATACCGAGCCTTGGTCGAAGGTTGGTTTAGACGTCCGCTTCAATCAGACTATGAACAAGAATTAAGGACACAGATCGAAACCCTTGTAGAGGAAGTAATGCATATGGAACGGGTCGAAGTTGTCAAGGACTTTTCGTTGCGTCTGCAGTCAAGAGCCTTAACCCTACTGCTCAATATCCCATATGAAGAAGCTGAAACCTGGATCTCCTGGGGGACGCATGTATTTCGCAGTGAGGAAACTAAACTGGATGCTTCTAAGGCTAACATCTTATACGATTATGTTGACGCTAAAATCGATGAGGCGATTGAAAACCCGGGGGAAGATCTTTATTCGGTCCTACTTCAGTCTGAATTTCAAGGACGTAGACTTACAAGGGAAGAAGTTAAGGGCGTGATGATTCTGACCTTTGCGGGCGGGCGTGACACCATTATTAATTATGTCACTAATGCTGTAGCTTACCTGGCGGACCATCCGGAATCATTAGATCGCATGCGCATGGAGCCAGAGATTATCGGCAAAGCCGTTGAGGAATTCGTGCGATACTTCTCACCGCTGACACACATGGGCCGCGTAGCTACAGAAGATACTGAAGTGTGCGAGCATGCGGTAAAGGCCGATAGCAGAATTTCTCTTTGCTGGGCTTCTGCCAACCGAGATGACTCCGTCTTTGAAAATCCAAATGAAGTCGTCCTGGACCGAAAGAAAAATCCTCATGTAGGCTTTGGATTCAGCCACCATAAGTGCTTAGGTCAGCACCATGCCCGTCAGATCATGAAGGTTTTATTGCAAACCTTAGCAAATAAAGTTAGTACAATCAATATTTTGGAAGTTGAAGAAAACATCGAGCAATGGGGTAAGTTTGATCGAAAGGTTGGCTATGATAGTATCTCTGTAAAATTTAATCGTAAAGAGTAAGTACTGCTATTATTGGCAAATGATCTATCAATCTAGACATCCTAAAAATTAATTTCAAAATCTAAAAAAATGGCTAAAATCACTTTTATAACACAAGCTGACGAAAAGATCGTCCTGGAAGGAACAGATGGATCAGTGATGGAGCTTGCCGTGGCCAATGGCGTCGCTGGCATAGATGGTGATTGTGGAGGTGTCTGCTCCTGTGCCACCTGCCACGTACATGTGAATCCTTCCTATTTTGAAAAAATAGATGCCGCCGATGATGTCGAAAAAGATATGCTGGAGTTGGATGATAATGTGTCAGAGTACAGTCGCTTGTCTTGTCAACTCCCGATCAGTGAAGTACTGGATGGCGTCACCCTAAAGGTCGCTAATTGATATTTCTAAGCTAATATTTGGAGATGACCCCAGAAAAAATTTGCATAATTATTGGCGCCAGCCATGCCGGAGTAAATTGTGCATTTGCTTTACGCCGACAGGGTTGGCTTGGGGAGATCGTACTACACGATAGCGATGTCCATTTGCCCTATCATCGGCCACCTCTCTCCAAGGGCTTTCTCTCTGGTGATGATGATTTGACTAAACATCTGCTCAAACCTGCCATCAGCTATGAAAAGGCGAAAATCACCTTGGCACTGGGTTCTCGTGTGGCGAAAATCAAAGTTGAAGAAAAACTAATTCAGCTGGATGATGGTGACCTAAAACCCTATGATAAATTGGTAATCGCAACCGGTGCTCGCCCATTGATTCCGAGGATTCCTGGTATTGAGAATAATTCCTCCGTTTTTCCCTTGCGCTGTGCAGATGATGCAGTGGCGATTCGATCAGCATTCCATCAGCTTGCGACTAAAAAAGTAGTAATCATCGGTGGCGGCTACATAGGTCTTGAGGTCGCGGCATCTCTAAAAAAAATGGGTGGAGCAGTCTGCGTTTTGGAGCGAGAGAATCGCGTCTTAGCCAGAGTGACAGCACCTGTAATGTCTACTTATTTTGAGCAACTGCATGCTAGCAATGGTGTCCAGATCTTCACACAGAAAAATGTGAAGACTATTGAGCCATCACAGACTATGCAGCGAGTTATATGTACAGATGATGGTTTTTATCCGGCTGATATGATCCTATTGGGAGTAGGAATTCGTGTAAATCACGAGTTGGCCCAAGAAGCAGGTTTGCAGGTTGGCGATGGCATTCATGTGGATCAAAGTACCAGAACGAGTGACTCAGATATTTATGCCATTGGAGATTGTACCAACCACTACAATCGGATTTACGACCGTAGGATCAGATTAGAATCTGTCCAAAATGCTGTCGATCAATCCAAGGTCGCCGCAGCTGCTATTTGTGGTAAAGATTCGACTTATGATGCGCTTCCGTGGTTTTGGTCAGACCAATTTAATGTTAAATTTCAATCTGTAGGACTTTCATCGGGATATGACGAGGCATTACTCCGGGAGGAAAAAGATGAAAAAATGAAGCGATCCGTTTGGTATTTTAAGGGTGATCGTCTCCTCGCAGTGGATGCTGCCAACCATCCAAAAGCCTATGTAGTTGGAACTAAAATAATTAAAGGTGGTGAAAAAATTGATCGCAATAAATTACTGAACCCCAACCAAGATCTCAAACCTGCTAATCTTATCATTTCCTAGTTTCAACCTCCATGATATATTTAATCCTTGCCTATGTCAATAATTTCTAAGAGCGCCATCGGAATCGGAGACGGATCATTCTTGATCGAAAATGTAACACTGGCAGATCCTCTACCTGATGAGGTACTGGTAAAAATCAAAGCTGCTGGGTTGTGCCATACCGATTATGACTCGTTGTCCTGGGGCAAGCCAATTGTGATGGGACATGAAGGGGCTGGTATTGTAATGGAAGTGGGCAGTGAAGTACATGAGTTTGCACCCAATGACCGGGTGATCTTAAACTGGGCCACACCCTGCATGACATGTTTCCAATGTCAGGAGGGTAACCAACACATTTGCGAGCACAATTCTCCAGTAGTGGCTGGAGCCAACGGACATACACCAGGTCACGCACATCTGGAGGGCACCAAATGGAGGGGAGAGAATATCGAACGATCTTTTAATCTGGGTACACTTAGCGAATACGCCTTGCTCAAGAAATCGGCCCTGGTGAAAGTGGACGTGCAGGATTTAAATTTTTCGTCAGCGGCCATCATCAGTTGTGGAGTAATGACCGGTTATGGATCGGTAGTAAATGCCGCTCGACTAATACCAGGTAGTGATGCAGTCGTACTTGGATGTGGAGGTGTAGGTCTCAATGTCATTCAAGGGTGCAGAATTGCTGGAGCTAGCCGAATCATCGCTATTGATGTCAATGAACACAAACTGTCGTTGGCAAAGCAATTTGGTGCGACCGATGTGATACTGGCTATGAGAGAAGATGTGAACCTAAGCAGCGCTGCTCGGCAGGTACAGCAATTGTTGGGTGGCAGGGGTGCAGACTATGCCTTTGAATGCACTGCCATCCCCTCTCTCGGCGCTGCCCCACTGGCCATGATACGCAATGCAGGTACCGCCGTGCAGGTGAGCGGTATTGAAGAAGCCATCACCATTGATATGAGGTTATTCGAATGGGATAAGATCTATATTAATCCACTCTACGGCAAATGTCGGCCACAAATTGATTTTCCAAAAATCATGAATTTGTACCAACAAGGGAAACTCAAACTTGATGAAATGGTGACGAAGGAATATACTTTAGAAAATCTACAGACTGCTTTCGAAGACATGTTGCAGGGAAAAAATGCAAAGGCAGTGGTCCTGCTTTAGAAGAGAAATGAGTACCCCTTTTCCGTCCGTAAGTTTGCAGTAGGCAGGTGACATAGTACAGCCTAAAAGATTGCGACTGAAAACAGCATACTGAAAACTGAACAAAACCACACTAGCAATGAGCAGTTTCCGCACGATAGAATTATCTGATCCTACCTATGAGTCTGATGGCTTGAGATTTCTCACTGTCAAGACAGCTCATCTCCAGGGTCGAGGAGATATTTGTGTTTTTGTGCCCAAGGTGAAACATCACGTCGAAGATCTCCCGATCTACATTCTGCTCCACGGTGTGTATGGTAGTGCCTGGAGCTGGGCACTGCAAGGTGGTGCACATCACATGGCTCAACAACTTATGGCCACTGGTGAAATAAAACCGGCCATTATCGCCATGCCGTCAGATGGTTTGTGGGGAGATGGATCTGGATATCAAGCACACCATCAAAAACGGTTTGATCTATGGATCGTGGACGATGTGCCCCTGGCGATTCGGGAAAGCATTCCTCAAGCTCGTCAATCATCCTCTCTAGCCATCGGTGGATTATCCATGGGTGGATTTGGCGCACTCAAGTTGGGTGCTCATTACGGTGAAAAATTCAATGCCATTTCGGCACATAGTTCCATCACCGACCTACGTCAAATGCCGCTCTTCGTCGAAGAATCAATGGACGAATATGCGATTGACAGTGAATTGGCTAGTGTTTATAGTGCCATCCATGCCCATCGTACGACCTTGCCATCGCTGCGATTTGACTGTGGCATGGAGGATGAGTTGCTTGAACCCAATCGCCAATTGCATCAAAAATTGTTGTCACATCAAATAGCTCACACATACGATGAATTTCCCGGAGGCCATGAATGGGCCTATTGGCAGAAGCATGTGGAAAAAACATTGAGATTTTTTGACGGACATGTTTGAAAGATATCCACCATGTCCATGATCCCCTATGAATCATATATCCGGGTGATCAGGATGATGAACAAACCCAAGAAAACACCCCAAATGCCAATGTCTGTGGTGGCAGTTTTAGCCTTCATCGCACGACAGATACAGACAATTTAGCCATTGATCAGGTCGTTTAAACGGCTACATCAAAATGAAACACATTATGAAAAGCTCGAAAAGCTCACAAAGGTTCTCGGCAATGTTTTGTATTCTCTTATTGGGACTGAGTTCCATTCAGATATCCTGCAATGCCTCAAAAAAAACCAAGGGTGCCGTAATCGGTGCAACCGTTGGAGCAGTGGTAGGCGCCATGGTTTCAAAAAAGAACAAGGCGGCTACCATCCTGGTGAGTGCGGCCGTTGGAGGAGTAGCCGGCGCATTAATCGGAAACTATATGGACAAGCAAGCCGCAGAGATCAAACGCGACCTAGAAGGTGCCAAAGTAGAACGTGTGGGTGAAGGCATCGTCGTAACCTTTGATTCTGGTCTGCTCTTTGATTTTGACTCACATGCACTAAAATCTGAAACCAAAGAAAACCTGGCGCGCTTATCCAACACTCTGAAGAAATATGAAGACACCGACGTCATCGTCTTCGGTCATACGGACAACACAGGTGCCAGTGATTACAATGTACAGCTGTCTCAAAAGAGGGCTCAATCCGTGCAATCATATCTCAATCAGCGGGAGATTCCTTCTCGGAGATTGGAGACTCAGGGGCTTGGTGAGACTGATCCCATTGCTAGCAATGAATCAGAAGCGGGAAGACAGGAAAACCGCCGAGTCGAATTGACCATTATGGCCAACAAAAAGTTGATCCGTGATGCTAAGAAAGGTAAGATTCCTGGGGTGTAAGGATGTCGAATTTTCAACCTATCTCCTTGCAAAGACCTGCAAGGTCAAAGTGAGAAAATCAGATTTATATCTGCTGATTTAAATAGATCGGCTGATCGGTTAGCTCTCTACTTATCCTGCTCCCAAACCATCTATCCAAAAAAAACTCGCAACGGTTTTCAATCAGGTCTAATCATGGCCTGGTTGAGTGTCGTCCAGGTTGCCATGAGGGCTTGAGTCTTGGCAGGATACTGATGGGCAAGATTTTCTGACTCATCAATATCATCGTTCAAATTAAATAATTCTACCTCGCCCTCGGACCCGTGCCTAACGATTTTCCAATTTCCGTTTCTCAACGCCAGATGATCTCGAAAAGACCAAAACAGGTACTCATGTGGATCAGCTGTCCTCTCACCTCTGAGAAAAGGGAGTAGATTTACACCATCTATATGATCTTTCGCAACTGGCCTATTGGCTGCCGCAGCAATGGTTGAGAAAAGGTCTAGTGATATGATGGGCTGATCATAAACTTGTGCGGATGGGAGGCCATCCTTCCACTGGATGATAAACGGTATGCGTACGCCACCTTCGTAGTAGCTTCCCTTGCCACCACGCAAGGGCAAATTACTTGATGTCAGCTCACGGGTCGGGCCTCCATTATCGCTCAAGAAAATCACTATAGTGTTTTCTTCCAATCCCTCGGACTCTAACTTCTGCATGATCTCACCCACACTATCATCTAAATTGGCAAGCATCGCAGCGAAGATGCGTCGATGCACATCGTCCAACTGGGTAAATCGATCCATGTACAGATCAGCACCTTGCAAGGGGCTATGTACCGCATTGTACGCTACGTATAAAAAGAAAGGTCTGTCCTTATTACGATCGATGAAATCAACCGCTTCGCGCGTGATAGCATCCGTCAAATACACTTTCTCTTGCACTGGTTGACTACCTCGTACTATGGGATTGTTGGCATCATAGTCGGGTTCGGTATATCCCATGTGGGTACTATAAATGGTCTTTCCATCTGCAGAGGTCCACCGGCCCGATCCCCCGTGTGGCAATACCTTGCGACGTAGCATGGTGGTGACTCCATCGTAGGGAGGTGGGACGAAATAATGACCCTCGTGGAGGAACCCGAAAAATTCATCGAAGCCCTGCCGATGCGGATGATATTTTGCAGTCCCACCTTGATGCCATTTGCCCAATATTCCGGAGATATAACCCGCATCCAGTAAGTACTCGGCCAAGGTAGTCTCCTTGGGAGGTAGGCCCAAATTGGGGTCTTCATTCTGTGCTCCAATCAAATTTGTCTCGTACCCAAACCGATTGGGATATCTCCCTGTGAGTAGACCCGCCCTAGAAGGGCTGCAATATGAATTGGTGACATACCCGTTGGTGAAGCGAATTCCATGCGCAGCCAATTGATCAATATGCGGAGTGGGAATGTCGGTATTTCCCTGGCAGCCCAACTCAGCGTATCCTAGATCGTCGGCGAGCAAAATGACAACATTGGGTAAATCCTGGGCCTTGACAGCGATGGAGCACATCAGGTAAATCAGGATCAATACTGAATGAAGTAAATATATTGGCTTCATGATTGTTGAGAAGTAAGCTTTTCCGAAACACACAAAATTAAGAAGGTTCCCTTGTTCATATTTTCACGGTATTTCCCAGGATAAAATCAGGCGTTGGCAACTCCAAATCCCAACATCATACAAGGTAAAGCATTTTTCATGACATCGTTTTCCAGATTACTATTTTATTCCCTGATTCGTTGATCAAAGGGACACAGGTCAAGGATCCCGGCCATATGCCATTGATGGTCGGTCCCTAGCGGTGCGGCTTGACGAAGACCCCCAACCTAATTTATACCGACACACTGCCCATCATTATGGACTAGTGAGTCTGCTCCGGAAAGTGCCAACTTCATAAAATGAGCCTATTTTGGATGAGATTTTCACTTTTTCGAGATTGGGTGATGCCTGAGTATCAGCCGATTGAGAAAAATGAAAAGGTCGCCAAAAGAGCTATTTTTGATTTGGTGACTTTTCGGAGCAGACTCACTAGTATAAGTGCTGACTATCGTTCTCCACCAAAAGAAATAGGGCTTTCCCCTGGACACAAATAGAGGAGACCATGGCTGACCGTAGAACCACTACGCTCGCTGTTGATCCAAAGCGTCAAGTGCTAAAGGCCTACAAGAAGGTCTAGTCGGGCACTCGATCTCAATTTTTGACCCAGGTATTACTGGACATCATACTTAGATAGGGCACATCCATTACTCAAATTGCATGCGAAAAAATTCCATCATCGGATCCAAATACAAGCCCTGATCACCGGATTGAAATCCGTGGCCTCCGCGATCGAAGTACAACAATTGAGCAGTGATGTCAAGAGCTTGCATGCTCTCATACATTTCTTGAGATTGTAACCAAGGAACCGATCCATCATCTTTACAATGTATAAAGAGCATGGGAGAATCATTTTTATCGAGATGATACCTAGGGGAGGCATTTTCCCAATGTTGATCTTCTACCGAGAAAGGCGAACCAATCCATTCTTCATTAGAAGCCCTTCTGATATCGACATCAGCTTGGAGAGCTATTTGCAGGCTATCAGAAAATCGAGTAATGAAATTAAAAACTCCAGCGAGGGCGACGGCCGCCTGCACTTTTGCAGAAACCTCAGGCACCTCTTGACCAAAAGAATCATCCTCTGTCACTGCAAGAAGTGCGGCCAATGTCCCGCCAGCAGATTTTCCCACTGCTCCCACTTGGTTTGGTTGGATCAAATACTTTGAGCTATTCTTCCGAATGTATCGTACAGCTGACTTAACATCCTGGATGGTTTCCATATAATGGTGTTTGGGCCTACCTCGATATGAAATAAGCGCAGCAGCATAATTGCTTCCAGCAATATACTCTGCATAGTGCCGAAACCTTTGGCCGTCCTGTGGCTTAAATCCGCCTCCCTGCACTATCAAAATGCAAGGGACTGGTTTCAACTGCTGATCTGGAACAAACAAATCTAAGGTCAGTTGCTGATCTGTCTTCGAAAAAGGTAAATCCTCATATATGGTAAAAGTGTTTCCCTTGTCACTGATGTGTGGTGAGTGCCCACACTGGGCAAATAAAATGTAGCAAAGTGCAAAAAGAAGTCTCACAATCGTTTACTTATTTAATCACAACGTAGCACGATATCCATATTCTTTGAATGGCAACGATTTCCTATTGACTATAAATCTAAATACTTATTTTATTTTTTTATTGAACATGAAGGACCCAGCAGAGCAAAAAAATGCCGACAATTCTCATCTCCCCATGGCGAGCTCAGGCACGCTTCTTGCCTCCATATTGTGTAGCAGTGCCGGTAGCTGTCGGGACACCATAGCTGTGGTTATGCCTTCGTTCTGATGCCTCGCCTGAAAACAAAATCACAGTAGATTTTCTCAACATTTTTTAGGTAATACCCTACTGCTATTTGCAAAGGATCATTCTTCTTCCATGATTTCAAAAGTCAATACTTCTTCATCACTTAGGCCAAACTCATCTGTGGCTTTTACGATGACATAATGCAATCCCCGCTCACATTTGGGCAGCTCGTACTGCCAAATGTGCGATGAAATCGAAGGGGTTCTAAAGGAATCACTACTACCCTCGTACTTGTTGTACTGTCTCACATAGAACGGATCCGTGCGCTCTACATAATCCATGGGCACTGAAGCTTTCCCATCAAGGGATATCATAAGTTGATCGCGCTCTCCTCCATCAAAGAAATTGACAATCACAAGCATACTATCGACCTGCATGCCTCGGGAGAGTCCAAGTGGATGGATTTGATCACTGCGATCAGTGTGATGCAGTTGGGGTTCCAGCATGATTCGCAACCGATCTTGGGGATCACCGCCCGCAGGAATGAACTGAGGTTTCACTCTGTGGTCTTCAAAATGAAATACATAGTATCCATTTGGGTTGCCATCCTGCATAGTTGCCTGTCGCACACCTCTTTCGTCCCTGGGACCAGTGTCCCAACCTCCTCCTCGGGTCTCCGCCAAAGTATGAGCGATGAATGGCGATCCATACCAGCCATGCGTATGGTTGATTTCCACCTTCCAACTATTGCTGGTATCATGGCCAGAAATGGTATAGATATATTGGAAGCGTCTCAAAATCCTCAATAACTCATCAAAATTTCCAGTGTTAATCGAGCTGGGAAAAGTGCGGTTATCAGCGTAGGTGAGCAAGGGGATGTGGGTAATGATCATGATGAGTTTATCTACGGGTACATCCCTGAGATCATTTTCAATCCATGTCATTTGATTGGGATCTATAAGACCTACATAACCCATGTCCTTTCCCCTGAAACCAACGTTGTTTAATGCCAGGAAATGTACTTGGCCGTAATCAAATGAGTAGTAGTCAGGACCAAAAACACTTTTATAAGTCTGAGTGGCGTATTCACCATTGGGAGACTCCTGGTTAAGGTCGTGATTTCCGGGCACATTCCAGATAGGGATACCAATTTGTGACATCAACCTATTGTGACGTTCGTAGAGGGCTAGGTTGTCGTTCACAATATCTCCGGCTACCAGCCCAAACTTGGCTTCCCAAGGATTATCAAAAAGTGCATCGATGATATCCTTACGCATCATGTCCAGCTCATGATCGGTGCTGGTTTGTGGATCTGCAAAACCCAAAGCCCTATAAGCGTCCTGCGCAGCTCCTTTGAGTAGCGCAAAATTAATGACCTCCGGCAGGGGGCCGGTCGGCTCTATGACGGGCCATTTCCATTCTGCAACGCTGGGTGTGCCGTTTGGATAGTGCCTGTAATAAAATTGAGGCAACTCGACCTCATTAAGTGGAACACGATAATTCGCCGGTTTTGAAATAAACAAGATATGTTCAGGAGGGAGTTGAATCTCGTACCGGCCCTGGGCATCTGTTTTTACCACATCTACACCGTTTGAGACCTTTACCTCCGCTATCCCTTCTTCGCCCGGATCGTACAGACCATTTTCATTAGCATCCAGATAGACCATGCCATGCACTTGATTTTCTTGCGCATGCAAGGGGGATAAGACGGTAGCTTCTACGATCAGGCACACATATATAACAACACTTTTCCATTCCTTTTGTGAGGGATAAAACCTGTCACTTGGCTTAGTTTTCATCATAACAAATAGCATCTTCAGTTTTTGAAAGTCTTCCATCAGTAGCTCAGATATGCCGATTTCCTCATTAACTAAGCACAATCGGCCCCAATGATATCGATTGTTACATGCTCGATCTCGATTGTTCATTGGTAAGCACCCTTCCATGTGGTAAGATAACTCAAATTCTAGCACACCGATCCCGTACCAGTCTTTTTCCGACATGGCTTGAGAATATCCATATCTGCAAATCCATATCCCGTCTTATCGATTTCCTGATCTGATTTAAGTATTGGAGATCACCATATATGTGATGATCAGGATCAGAGTGTAAAATGACGGAGCTTTGTTTCCAAAGATCCAAAAGTCTCTTACCTTATGGAGTAGGAATCTACAATACATATCGAAATGAATCTAAACATCCAGGCAAGCCAACAGACGACTTATGACGCAATTGTGGTGGGTTCAGGAATGAGCGGAGGTTGGGCAGCCAAAGAACTTTGTGAAAAAGGCCTGAAAACCCTGGTCCTGGAGCGAGGGAGAATGGTCAAGCACGTAGTTGACTATCCCACGATGAATTGGCAGCCTTGGGATTTACCTTATGGTGATCGATTGACCCCCAAGGAGATTAAGGAAGACTATCCAGTACAAAGCAGGACATCCTATGCAGTACTCCAATCGACCAAACATTTTTTTGTCAAGGATCGGGACTACCCTTATGTCCAAAAGAAACCATTTACCTGGATGCGTGGTGATCATGTGGGTGGAAAATCCATCATGTGGGGTAGATGGGCCTACCGCTGGAGCGACTATGATTTTGAAGCTCCATCGCGAGATGGCGTTGGTATCGACTGGCCAATTCGCTATCGCGATCTGGCTCCATGGTATGACTATGTAGAATCTTACATCGGAGTAAGTGCAAACAAAGACGGCATTCCACAGACACCGGACGGAAAGTTTCTTCCTCCCTGGGAGATGAATTGTATTGAGAAGCACGTCAAGCGAAAAATAGCAGAGCACTATTCAGACCGGATCCTGGCGATCGGAAGAACCGCTAACATCAGTGTGGCACATGGTGGTCGAGGTGCTTGTATGGCCCGCTCACTCTGTGAACGTGGATGTCCCTACGGTGCCTACTTCAGCAGCAATGCTGTGACGCTGCCGGCTGCGGAAGCGACAGGCAACATGACCCTCCGTCCACACTCGATTGTGCATACTATCATCTATGATAAGGAGAGGAAAAAAGCTAGCGGCGTTCGAATTATTGACGCTCAAACGAAGGAATCCATGGAATTTTACGGAAGGGTCATCTTCCTCTGTGCTTCCGCTATGGCGACCACTGGCATCTTATTACGTTCCGTAAAAGAATCTTTCCCAGATGGATTGGGAAACACCAGCGGTGAGCTGGGACATAATGTGATGGACAACCATTTTCGTGTGGGTGCCCGAGGAGAGTACGACGGTTATACTGATCGGTACTATAAGGGTCGTCGACCGGTAGGTGTGCTAGTGCCCAGGTTTCAGAACCTTGACAAAAAAACCAAACGGAAGGACTACCTCCGCGGATTTGTGCTTTATGGCGGTGGATCCCGCCGGGGTTTCGACAGGGAGGCCCCCGATGCCTATGCATTTGGAGCCGACTACAAGGATCGTCTCACCAAGCCGGGACCTTGGACATTTGGTTTTCTGGGTTTTGGAGAATCCCTGCCTAACCACGACAACCAAGTATATCTTGACTATGACCAACTCGATCCTTGGGGCCTACCACAACTGGTCATGGATGTGGCCTATGGAGAAAATGAAAAGGCCATGCGAAAGGAAATGCAAAGTGCCAGCGCTGAAATGCTTGAAAGGGCGGGATTCAAAAATATCAGGTCTTACAATGAGAAAAGTGAGCCTGGACTTAGTATTCACGAAAAAGGATCAGCGCGCATGGGCAGGGATCCCAAAACTTCGGTGTTAAACCGTTGGAACCAAATGCACGACATCCCCAATATTTTTGCCACTGATGGTTCGGCTATGTGCTCGGATGGCTGGGGAAATCCTTCGCTTACATATATGGCGATGACCGCAAGAGCTTGTGACTATGCTTTTAAAGAAATGAATAGAAGAAACCTCTAATGAAAAAACTGGAAAAGATAAATCGTCGCAAGGCCATCCAAAAGGCTTCGACCGTGCTAGGTGGTGCGATGAGTACTTCGCTCGTCATGGGTATTATGTCGGGTTGTGCAGAAGATGTATCCCTGGAATGGTCTCCCCAGGCTCTATCATCACACGAGGCAATCATCACCGCAGCCCTTGCAGACCTGATACTGCCGGCTACGAGCACTCCCGGAGCTAAAGATGCCCAGGTGGAACGCTTTGTAGATCGCATGGTCGCTGGCTTTTTAACTGAGTCTGAAAGGGATGAATTCAAAAGGGGTCTGACGCTGCTTCATAGGAGAAGATTTGCTAAGAAAACATCTGAGGAGCAACGTATCATGCTAACAGAACTTGCCACAGAAGCCAAAAAGCAAGACCCGACAACTGAGACCAAACCGTTTTTTCTCCTTGCCAAGGAGATGATCGTGCTAGGTTTTTTTACTTCTGAAATTGGTGCTACCCAGGTCCTTAACTACGACGCCATACCCGGTGGGTATCAGGGATGTATGCTCTTAGATAAGGTCGGAGGAAAGACCTGGGCTACTTAAAAAACTCTCACTCAGCACTGACCATGCTCACCTTGGCATTCACTGGCACCTACTGGATGATTACTGGATACGTGAATGTCGATTGTCTTTGTTGAATATAGATCATGACTACTCCACTCGGTGTAGAAGGCAAACGGACTTCCTCTGAAAAATGACCGTCGAAATCCTTATAGGTTTTCTCGAATAGGGAGCCCCCCTTGATATTTCGAACAGAAAAGGTCAATGGTACAGCTTCGCCTTGAAAATCTACCTGAAATTGTCCGGTATTCGGCACGGGATATACTTTAAAATTTTCTAGTGCTAAAGTTTGCGTACGATTTGCATTAGGCTGGGTGGTGATAATCACCGCTCCTGCCTTAGCATCCTCCCCATATAGTGGGACAGCTCTCTTAGCATCTAGATAAGCGATGCTTTGTATATTCTGGTAGTTTCCGGTCGCCGCATTGACTTTGTCTACTTCTACAACTTTATCGTCCACTACATACAATCGAGCCGATTTTCCTTGAGTTAATTTGAATTTTACTGGAAGAATAAATTGGACCGGAACCACGGTTCCATCTTGTCTGCCCGGCAACCACTTGCCCTCCATCATATTGACTACTGCCAGGGCAGCTTCACCACAATCGGCACCAATATCTCGGATGACTTGGGCATTTTGAACCTTTCCCAATTCATCAATGACAAACCGGACTACGACCGTTCCTTCGACATTATTCGTTCTCGCAACTTCCGGATATTTGATGTTCTCATACACAAACTGTAATAATTTCTTATCTCCACAGCTTTTCCTCTCTTTCAGCGATAGTGTAGGATCGCATCCTTTGAATGTGGGCATTTCATCCACCCTTTTATAGATGCCATCGTCACCTATAATGGGTAGTTCTACAGATTTTTCCATGAATGTCGAGAACGTCTTTTGAATATCTGCATACATCTGTGTGATTTGACCATTGAACTGCGGGTAAGACACCAGATAAGATTCACGCATCATATGCAATCTAGAGAAGGTATGTTGGGCCTCCTTTCGATCCTTGGCTAACTTGAGTGAAGAAAATTCCTTGCTGATCGCATTATATACTTCTGATTTGGCAAATTCCGGTACAGTATCCGACGTTATCATTTCGGGAATATTCTCGACGATAAAACCATGGTTGTCTTGAAGGCGAAAGGCCATGGTCAGAATCAGCAAAATGGGTAGTGCTAAGGTAAATCTGAATAGACTTCTTTGGGGAGACTTTGATCGTAGCATCATTTTAAAACGATTTTTTAGCTGTGAAGAAATAAATGGATTGGCCAACTCTAAATGGAGTCCTGGATAGTTGAGCGAAGCCAGAAACCTACGATATTGGCGCACAGAGGTAGTTGTTAGTACATACTCGTCTGCCAAATACTCATGGATTGCACGGATCGACTTTCGATACAAATAAATTAATGGACTCCACCAAAAGAAAACAACTAGAAGCTCTATAAATAATACATCCAAACTATGCTTCTGGTAAATGTGACACTGTTCATGTCTGATAATTTGGTTGGTTTGAGGATCCGACAGAGTGAGGTCAGAGCCCAAAAACAACCACCGAAAAAAGGAGAATGGAGGATGTGGTGTTTTGCTGCGAATGATGGTATAACCCGCTTGATCCACCTTTTTTCCTTCTCGATAGCTCCAATAAATTTTAGATAGACCGGCGAGAAATCGGCAGCTGAAAATAAATGCCCCGACAAGGTAGATCCAAGTCACATATTGATGCCAATCGAAAGGGGATTCAGGCACGGGAGTGGCTAACAAATACAGGGATTCTAATCCATCATTCAAGGGCATGATTATTTGATCACCAAACCCCGTAGGTTCCGACAGGGCGACAGGTGTAATCGTTGGAATCAAGGGCAGCATGAGTCCCACAAACAGGGCACTCACCATGTATATTCGATTTGCTCCGAAGAATGTCACTTGACGCAAAAAGACAAAATAGAGGGTGTAAAATATACCCCAAACAATAGTAACATCAATGGCGTATTGCATAGTTTGGGTGGTTTATTCGTCCTTCAACTCTTGTATGAGTGCTTTGATATCATCTAAGTCCAAATCATTTTCTTCTACCAAGAATGAAACCAGTCTCTTGGAGGAGCCGCCAAAGTAATTGTTCACCAATAGCATGATGGATCCTCTGCTATACTCCTTTTTGGTAACCACCGGATAATATTCATAGGTGCGGCCATAAGCCTTGTGCGACACAAAGCCCTTCTTTTCTAAGATTCTGACAATCGAAGAAATGGTGGAATGCGGAATTTCTGGCTTACCAATTTCTTTGATGATATCACTTACCAGGCATCGCTCCAGATCCCAAATTATGTGCATTACCTGCTCTTCAGCCTTGGTGAGTTTTTTTGACTTCATAACGTATAAATTATCACTTATGGCTTAAATATACAACAAATAACGTAATCATACAAATCATAACGTATATATACGTTATTTGGAATCGATGTATGGTCGGCAATCCGCTAATGTAGAATGTGAGGTAACAGGATGATCCGGGGATCAATGTCAACCTTAGTGCCTTTGGTCTCCAAAATCGTAATGGAGAAGGTGCCAGCTCGCAAATGATAGCCGAAGGTTGGACCTTCGCTGGTGATAGTAAATTAAGCCATACGACAATCCAGAGCACTTTTTCAGGGACATGGCATAGAGCCGGTAATTGGTCAGCAAACGATTTTCCAACCTTCTGTGATGATGTAGTCTCCATTCATCGGACAAATGGATAAGCTTGTGACACAAACATGTAGATCCATCATATCAAAGATGAGAAGAATGAAAACGGAATAGGAGAGTCATTTGAAAGCCATCGTTTGGATCACCGATCAAGCAGAGGCAGCGTCCCATTTTGAGATTCTTCGTGAAGAACTCATTCTTAATCACAACTATGCTGGCGAATGCTTTCTGCAAGGTATCACATCTGATCACACAGTGGTCAGGTAATAAAAAGTAATACAAAGATATGAATGCTCTCAGCGTAAAACTTGCCATTCACCTATGCAAACATTTCTACCATGTTCCTTCAAACCGAGGCCAGATCTCAGAAGACCAACTTCGTCCAATCCTGATGATGGCCTCGGGTATGGCACAAAATCTAAAGCCTTTTCAATCAACAGATGAACATCTCTAGATCTGATCATGCAAGGCCTGCTTACCACCATCGAATAACGTAAGACAGAAACTGCACCCTAAAATTTATCCACCTGCATCTAAAACATCCTTGCATCCAGCAAACGATCGTTGAGCGGACATCAATGCTCCAGCAACCAATCACTCACATGGCTCCATGCAAGATCAGCCGCATCTCTCGCCATAAAAAGGTCAGCATGCCCGAAATCAGCAAATGGAGCATCTGCTCCCTTCAGCATTACGATGTGGTTTGAGATATCTGTACTGGCAGTTAGTCCCGTTGTGTACAATCCTGATTGACCAGTACCACCAGCTGCGCCCAGATAAAATATTGGCACAGAAATTTGATCGAGATAATCATCGATGTCCACTTCCTCTTCACCACATATACACGCATGGTATTCGTAGCCTGGCACTTGAGGCATAAAGAAGGGAAGGTCTGAAGCAAGTTTTAGCCAGCGCTTTGGATCCGTATACGCTAACTCTGCCGTAATCTCCGTCGGCGCAGTGATGTTTGCCGCAATAAAGTGCCAGGTTGGAGAATTGGGATTGGGTTGCAGAAAAGTGTGGGTGCCCAGGAAAAAAGCTGCTTGATAGTTGGTGAAATTAGGGATGATCGGGCTTGCTCCTTCGGGATCCGTCAATGCCAGTGTGCCTACCGTACTAAATGCTTGGCCGCTATTGTTATGAAATATTCCTTGTTCAAATTGTTCCTTCGTTGCAGCTAGTCGGTTGCATGCAGCCTTGATGACGGCTGTTTCTTCAGGTGCAAATTTTAAACCAAAATCCACCGGTATGAGTCCTTTTATATCTCGACGAATGGAATGCTCTTGGGTCTCCTTACCAGCAGCCACATAACCTATCAAACCACCATAACTGAATCCGAGCAGATTTAGCCGATCAAACCCATGCCCAGTAAGTAAACGGACGATTCTGGCTACGCCCATGCCCTGCAAGGTGTGATGTATTTCCCGATTGATGTCCCAATCTTCCATCAATGAAAAATCAGTGGTGGTGGGTGGAAGCCTGGTCCAGGCCAGGTCAATACCCCAAACGTCAAGGTGGTTATTAGCCAAATAAACCGGGCAAGAAGATTCGGTGGTAGCTGCTTCGGTACCTGGATACAGGAAAATATCTTCAAATCCCTGCGACGAACCGTGGACCATAAAGACCGCACCGTTTGTGGGAGCCGTTTTTCCAGGTCGCAATTCTCGAACCACACGATGGAGTCTGATCACCTCTTGCTTATGTCCGCCAACCCGTACCAGAAAGGTATAGTGCGCAATACCATTAGGCATCACTTCCTTTCCCACCCGGAAACCACTTCGAGCTGTGGTGCGGCCGGTTATATGTTCCAAGGATCGATACGGTGCATACCCTTCTCGAGCGGCCTTGATATTTATCACTTGGTTTTCACCAATTCTTCCGCTGACCCCATGCGACAATTCAACCGAGGAGCTTGAAGGACTAGGTACACCGATTATGCTGATATCACCTCTATCCACATTGACTTGCTCATCGTAGTAGCCAGCTTCAACCAAAATGGCATCACCTGGTTGGGCCGCATCCACCGCTTCCTGAATAGAGTTACCTGCCGGCACTAAAATGGTCTGATCATGCCAGAGCAATTCAAACATTTGCTCCCAGGAATCCTCTGCGAGGATCGCATTCCCATTTTCAATTGGCAGTTCCTGATTTTCGACCTTTGTACAGCTAAGCCCAATAAGACTAAGAAAAATCAGGACTTGAAGCACGCGAAAGGAAGACAAGAATGCCCAAATCTTAGGAGATTGTATACCATTCTGAATAATGCTTAGATTCTTTTTCATGATTTCATTTTTTTTGGAATTAAATAATTAATTGGTTTGCTTTTCGGCGACCACGAAGTCACTGACACCCCTAAAGCAAATTTTGCTAAACCTAATTTCAAAACCGGTGTTTAACACGGTCCTGCAAAACTCCTGATGGCTATGGGTCCAGAAAATGCCTTGCTGTTGCATCTCCCGGATGTAAGCATTCTGCCTGCTTACTTCTTTTCCCTGACGAAATATTTCGATTGATTTCCTTACTCCATGTTTCTTGACCATATGCCAACCAAGGGCTATTTGCCAATCGAGCACATTCACGATTCTCCCGGCGTTGACCAGTACCGCAGTGCCTCCTGGCTCCAGCCACTCGTACATTCGACGCAATGCCATTACCGGGTCTGGAAAAGTGTATAAAGCGTTGATGCTGATAAGCCCCTTGAGAGAATTTGGCAACAGTTGGATTTCGTCAATCCCCTGATGGAGGATGTTATGGTTGCATAATATGTTCCCCTGCTTTTTTTCCGCGGCCCGAGCATTCATCCCCTCATCTTTGTCAATGTGCAACACAGTAGCCTGCGGGAAATATCTCGCCATAGCAAGGGAATAATTGCCCGTACCTGCACCTATGTCAGCGAGAAGATCTCCGGAATGAATGTCCCATCGCTGTACGACTTCCAAAACTTCCTGGTAGAGCTGCTGGTAAAAAGGATTGTGCTCAAACAACATATCATATTGTTGGGCATAAGTGCTCCAGTTTAGCGTCATTTCTGCAGTCATAGAACTAATTTTTGTTTTAATTAAAGAGACATTGAGTAAGCATCTATGCTACGATCTGACGTTCACCTAGCATGGGTAGTCGTGCGCAGGTGGCATAGTGAAATACATCTTGCGCATCGTAATTAGGCATCCCTCTTTTTAGGATGGCCTCCAGACACTCGTCCGTGCGATTGGCAAGTAAATAGACCTCATCGTCTACCCATGCAATTTGACATGTGTTATCAGAGATCGGATTCAGATTCAAAAACCGTTTATAAAAAGCCAGATGCTTGGATCTGACTGCCGTAGTGATGTAAGCACATTTATGTAAGGAAGCATTTAAACCATGTGCCCGGAATAATAAAAAGCGAGCAAACAGAGATTGCCTTCCCTGAAAATCAGGATCAACAGCGAACCGGCTGGACTCCAGTACTGGAGTTTCGGCACCCAGTGATTCCATCATATCATTGGAGAAATAGTTCACTCCTTCTGTAGGGGTCCATTGATAATGATCTGAATATATGGAGCTCCTCACGGTGGCAACAGGTGTGCCCTGGTACCAAACCAGAAAGATCCGAGAACTGGCAAGTGCATCGTATTTGTCATACAAGAGTGAATCATCATTCTCAGCGATCATTCCTGCTTCCAGATATGATCGGTAGCGGATTTGATAAGCTAGTCTCTTACTAGGTTGATTCATACACACCTCCAGGATAAAGTCATTTTGCGAATAAATCACTTGATCGTCGAATGGCGTGGGTTGAATTGGAACGGCTACTATCTTCTTCATGATGAATGTTTTTATTAATAAGTTGAGTAAAACATGGATGCACAAAGTCTCCTATGGAGATTAGCTTGATCGCCTTTCATGTGAGCGCTTCATCATCATCCAAAGTACCTTACAAATATGAGCCGGAAGCAGGTATGAGACGTATCAACTATGTCGCAGAAACTTTAAAGTTTTCGGCAAACTATGTTGCAGGCAGCGACAACGTTGCAAATAGTAGAATATATGTTGTATTGAAGAAAAACGAGTGTTCTATTAAGGTGCCTCAGGATGCCAGGGCAGGTTCATCTTCTCCAGCAGTGCAATAAATCTAGGATTGCCGTGAAGGCACTGAAATTCAGGCATGCAAGGAAAACCTACACTGGGCGTTCCATCCTCGAATGCTATCTCCAGCCACTTCATGGCCAGCTCTTCGTCACCAACTAGGCCATAAAGACTTGCTTTTTCGTAGGAATCCTCTTGTGATTCAGCATGCATTCCTGCAAGTGCCTTGTGTCCAGATACCTGGTATGTGCTATCCAGTAACTGTCGGTTATAGTCAGGGCCAAACCGAGCATCTATTTTTTTCAGGTTCGCAAGAACAGCTTCACCAATGTGAGCGGCTCACACCTACTATCTGTGACAATTGCTCGACGCTAAATTGGTCGTTTTCGAGGTTATCAAGTACGGCTTGCTTTAGCTCATTTAACAGTACTTCATCTCGGCTCATACCAAGTGATGGGTTCTGAATGCTTGGTCAATAAATTATCCCCTCCTTCATTTCTAAAGATAAGCTTCTTAGGGCAGCATTTCAATTCTTCCCAAGATCTAATAGGTTGTTCGCGTCAGATATATCTTCGACTTGTGAATGATGCTTGTGAGCGGCCTAGGGCCTCCATGGAAGGTTCAATTCATCCATCAAAGTAATAAACCTTGGGTGAGAATCGAGACGCCGAAAACTATAAATCATGAGGATGTATCCTGAACTACTAAATGTATGCCTCATGTCAGGTGCTTCTAAGTAATAAACAATCCAAAGCCAGGTTGGCTTCACCACAAAGACTGTAAAAGATGGCTTTCATCAATGGCTGACTAGATGCTTCGGCCAGCTGTCTGAGTACTCCATCCATACCTGATTGCGTATAAATGCTGTTCCAATCGGGTGACTGTCCACTCCTATCATTCATCTCCTCCCACTGGTTCAAATACTCGAGGGTTGTTTGTCCATCAGCCAAATGTAAAAGAACGAGAAAAGTCAAATGCGTAATCCTTGGGTGATATTTGTCAGCGATCAACTCGTGGCAAATTTCGATTTCAGTCAGTGCCTCTTTAAACAGTCCTTGACTGTAATAAAGATGAGCACTGATAATGCGAATCACATAGAAGAGGGGATCGAGCTCAATAGCCCTGTTGATATGCCGACGTGCTTCTCGATGCCTTCCGGTGATCGCTAGGTGCTCGGAGTAACGATGATGGAGGTTGGCATGATTAGGATTGTACTTTAGCCCTCGCACAAAAGACTGCTCAGCAGCTGCCCAATCCAATTCCCTAAATGAATAAATACCCCCCAAGACATTATATGCCTCGGGAACGTGATGACCCAGCTCCAATGATGCTAAAGCCAGCGCCTTTGCTTTCTCAATCCGTGTCTCTCGTTCGGCTGCTAAATGGAAACTCAGCAGAAAATGGGCATCTGCCAGATTAGCGACCGCCAGGGCAAAAGTTGGATCTTCCTCAATGGCATCTTCAAAGTAGCCAATGGATGTTTCCAGACTCCTGTGAGTTCGTTTACTCCAATGATGGCGACCGAGTTGATAGCTTTCCCAAGCCTTGACATTCTCCGTAGGACTTCTCTGAATTACCGATGTTTGTTCCTCTGTCAGTACATCGCTCAGTTCGGATGCCACCAATATTGCGATCTCGCTCTGTACCTCAAAGATATCTGCCAGATTTCTGTCAAATGGTTTAGACCAAATGTGAACATCGTTCGTCGCATCAATAAGTTGAATAGTAATCCTGGCGTTGTTCTCAAATTTCTGCACACTTCCTTCTACTATGTATGACACTCCTAGGTCCTCTGCGATTTCTGAGGTTTTTTTTAAACCCCGCTTGCGATAAGTATCAGAAGATGTCTGCGAAATCACTTTAAACTCACTGATTAATGCAAGCCGACTGAGAAGGTCAAAGACCAGTCCGTCGGCAAAGTGTTGATTCCCTTTATCTTCACTGAGATTCTGAAATGGTAATACCGCAATCGATTTGTCTGGCTCAGCAGCCTCAGTTTGCTTTTTTGCAGAAAAATCGAGGACCCAATAGCCCAGAAACACAAATGCTATTATGGTAAATGCGATTCCCAGGTACAAACCTGACCCTGGATGACCACCATTCTTGATGACTGTTGCAGAAGAAGCAACGATATTCCCCGCTTCATCATGCTTTTCAAGATCAGTGTGGTGTTCCAAAGTTTCACTCTGGGATTGATTGTGAAATGCGCTTTTAGCTTCGCTGGGTGGATAGCCGAAATAATCGGAAAAGCATTTATGGAAATACGATGGACTATTAAATCCAACTCTATAAGCAATCTCAGAGGAAGTAGCCACATCTTTACGGAGTAACTCCAAAGCTTTTGTAAGCCTAACCTCTCGAATAAATTGGCTGATGGATTGGCCTTTGAGCTTCTTTAATTTGCGATGCAAATGCGAGCGACTCACACCTACAATCTGCGACAATTGCTCTACGCTAAATTGATCATTTTCCAGGTTGTCGAGTACGGCTTGTTTTAGCTGATTTAGCAATGCTTCATCTCGGCTCATACCAAGTGAAAGTTCTGAATGTTTGGTTTATTTGCGGTCAAAATCTACTATCCTAAAGATAAGCTTCTTGGAGCAATACTTCAATTCTTGTCCAGTTCAGCTGATAAGATAAGCTACACGTTGCTGAAAGACAGTGAGGGCGCTGGAATGGCCACTGACATGTGCTCAGAGAAAGAGCACTTTGAAATCTGAGATCACCGTCTGAGTCGAACTACATATGATACACCTTGGCCAGGTTAGGTGACTCTGATCACACTCCACCCTACAAGACCGTAGGATCAATGGTGTCACAACAACTGCAGAGCCTCCAACTGGCAAATCTATACCACCGATTAAACTCCTTAGCAGATTGACAGGCAAAACAGTTATATTAATGCACGAAAACAACGTGAACTCGCTTCCAACACCTTGGCACTTCGATCACCACATCCATGTCGCAGCCTATTGAGATTTAATTCAACAGCCACTGGGAGGCTTTCTATTTATGTGTTGGTACTATCCATAATGATCTTGGCCTGCAGATCACCATCGGCGGTCCAGAGGCTCGCAGATAGCAAATTATCAATTGAATTTCGAGAGAATAACTCCGAGCATAAAATTGATGTAATGATAGAAGGTCAACTCTTTACTTCGCTACAATGGGTGGACGGTGTTTATAAACCCGTACTACATCCTATACTCACAACTCGAGGCACTCCGGTCACCAGAGGTTTTCCACTTAAGCCCAGGGCTGGTGAACGACCCGACCACCGACATCATGTAGGCAACTGGCTGAACTACGGCAATGTCAATGGATTTGATTTTTGGGGTAATGGCCACAGTGGAGAGAGAAGCAAGAATGGTGGCGAAATCAAATTAAAATCTGTAGAAAAACTAGCTCCAGGGATGGGGCTTGGTTTGGTAGTGACTCTGGCCAGCTGGTCGGATCCAGAGGAGGAAGAGATCCTGACCGAAAGAACAACATATCGCTTCAGTGGGATAGGATCTACCCGAATCATAGATCGAATAGTCACCCTTACTGCTCTGGATCATCCCGTGCTATTTCACGATACCAAGGAGGGAATGTTTGCCATCCGGGTCGCTCGTTCACTAGAGTTACCGGCCGAGGGCGAGATAACCTTGTTGGATGATCAGGGAATGCCTGCTAGAGTAACCGCACCAATAAACGAAGGCATCACCGGCAACTACCAAAGTAGCGAAGGAGTCACCGGACTCAAAGTCTGGGGTACACGTGCCAAGTGGATGAATTTATTTGGAGAGATTGGGAATGAAAAGATAGCACTGATCATTTGCGATCATCCGAAGAATCCGGGATATCCCACTTACTGGCATGCAAGAGGTTATGGTCTGTTCTCAGCAAATCCCTTTGGAGTGAAAGATTTTACTCAAGGCAATGAAATGATGAATTTTAGTTTATCGGCAAAGGAGTCTGTCACCCTTAGATACCGGCTGATCATACATTCGAATTCTCATTTGACAGAAGCAGAGATCAATGCACTTGCAGATGATTTTATCAAGAAATATTAATCGCACTTACATTGTCATCACTTTTCTCAGCAAAGGGACTTATTTATTATCTCCATAGACCACTTTCCAACATGACACCCAAATTCTATTTATGGTTTACGTTACTCTTGCTGATGGCATTTGGATGCAGTCCTAACCCTGCAGCTTTGACTTCGGAACAAAGTCTGTCTTCAATATCCGACCGGCATATTGAGATCCGCAATGCTACCAATGACAAGCCCTGGTCCTATTGGTGGTGGTTGGGAAGTGCCATAGACTCGGCCAATATTAAATACAACCTTGACCTCTATGCAAAAGCAGGCCTGGGAGGATTGCATGTGATACCGATATATGGGGTGAAAGGTGAAGAGGAGAAATTCATTGATTATCTCGATCCCAAATGGGTAGCCATGCTAGCTTACACTAAAGAAGTCTGTGATGAGTTAGGACTTGGTCTTGACATGACCCTTGGCACCGGATGGTGTTTTGGTGGCCGTAAAACTGATGTGGAGACGGGTAGTATGTATGGTCAGCTGCAACGTAAGAAAATCCGTGCCGGCCGAGTGGCTTTGGATTTATCGCTCGAGAGTAAATACGAAAGCAATAAGGTCGTCTCTATTTTGGCCGTTTCGCCAACTGGTGAGAGAATAGACATCACCGATCGGGTTGACAAGTCGCAACATCTGTCTTGGAATGCCCCAGTAGATTCGATGACCTTGTACATCCTGCGGATACAGGGTCCAGTGTTTGAGGTGAAAAGACCGGCACCTGGTGGTGAGGGATTTATGCTTGATCCATTTTCTCCCTCGGCAGTGCAAATGTACACTGCAGGTTTCGACTCAGTATTTCAAGGAACGTTAAACCAGTATGTAAGAGCCATCTACCACGACTCCTATGAGTATCAGGCCGACTGGACCCACCATCTCTTCGAAGCATTTGAGCAGAAAAGAGGATATGACCTGCGACTCTTTCTACCTGAATTACTCGACATGCGCGGAGAAAAGTCGATGAGGATCATCGCAGACTACCGTCAAACCATGGCTGAATTGCATGAAGCTTTTACTGCGGAGACAAAAAAATGGGCTCGAAAAAATAATCTGCTCTTTCGAAACCAGGGGCACGGATCACCAGCCAACTGGCTCGACATCTATGCCCTGTCGGATATTCCTGAAACAGAAACTTTCGGAGCAACCGAATATAAAATTCCCGGACTCACGAGACAGGAAGCTTTTATCAATGACGATCGACCCAATCGATTTGTACTAAAATTTGCCTCATCAGCGGCTCACATCACAGGCCTACCGTTGGTCTCTAGCGAGACCAACACTTGGTTGCGAGAACATTTTAGGGTAGCGCTGTCGCATAGCAAGCCAGAACTGGACCAGCTGTTCCTGTCGGGAGTTAATCATGTCTACTATCACGGCATCGCATATTCACCCAGGGAGGCAGACTGGCCAGGATGGCAGTTTTATGCATCGACCAGCTTTGCTCCAACCAACAGCCTATTCACTCATTTTGCAGCTCAAAACCAGTATGTGTCACGTGTTCAGAAAGCCTTGCGGTCAGGAAGACCAGATAACGACATACTGCTATATTTTCCCTTGCAAGACATATGGCACACGCCACCCGATGGGATCGAAAGTGCAAAAAAGAAGCTCGCCAGTGATCCCGACTTAGTGAAGCCACTGGACATCATTTATCGTTTGACAGCTCATAACTATAAAGACTGGCTAATCCCCTTTCCTGTTTACGAGGCAGCAGTACAACTTGATGACCTGGGCTTCGCATTTGATTATATTTCGGACAAACAATTGCAACTGTGCACTGCAGATGCAAAAGCCATAAGCACAGAAGGCCATAGATATAAAACACTGGTTATACCAAGAAACCAGCACATGCCTTTGGCAACCCTTAAGACTATAATACAACTCTCAAATCAAGGAGCAAAAGTGATATTTTTAGATCAGCTGCCCGGATCTGTCCCTGGTTTTTCCAACCTCCAAGAGCGGCACAGACAACTGTCCGCTTTGAAAAAAGAAATAGTTAAAGCCGACAGGATTCCAATCCTACCATTTTCGGACCAAAAAGCCCTCAATGATGTGTTAGAAAACTATGGTGCAAGAAAGGAGCATTTTACGGCATTTGGCATTCCTTATATCAGAAGGAAAAAACCTAATGGATCCCTATATTTTATTTCCAATCTGTTCAGTGGGGCTGATCTTGATGGTTGGGTACGTCTAAGCACTCAATCGAATCACGCGGTGTTGATCGATCCTTTGACAGGAAGAAGCGGCCAAGCAAAACTGAGAAAAGACGGATCACATTCTACCATCCAACTTCAATTAAAACAGGGAAAATCGCTGATCATAGAGACTTTTAACGACCGAACCGGACCAAAAGATGAATGGCACTATATGGAGGTTCGAGATAGGCCCATAGATATTTCTGGGACATGGGAAGTCTCGTTTGTTAAAGGGGGTCCGATCCTACCTTCTTCCTATGCTACCTCAAAATTAATTTCCTGGACAGAACGAGGTGATCAGGAGACCACAAGATTTGCCGGAACCGCCAGATATAGCATCGACTTCAGTCTGAATGAGCTAGGTGCCGACGATTATTTCTTATCATTTGAAAAAGTAAAAGAGAGTGCATTGATCCGCCTTAATGGAAAAGAAGTAGCCACGCTCTTTGCTCATCCTTTCAGGATTTTGGTCGGTAAACATTTGAGGGAAGGACTCAACCATCTGGAGGTTGAAGTCGCCAATTTGGCTGCCAACAGGGTGCGTGACTTAGACCTGCGTGGCATACCGTGGAAGAAATTCTACAACATCAATTTTGTCAATATCGATTACCAACCCTTTGATGCTTCCGGATGGGAGACCGCGGAGTCAGGTTTGATCGGGAAGGTACAACTACTGCCAGTTACTTATGTTGACTAAACAACTTACCTTACCTGCAGAATTCAGATCTCGAAAGGATGCCTAATTGGATATTATCAACATGGAAAGCAAATCTTTGCTGCAAAAGGCAGTTGCCACCTGACTTGATATGGATCTGAAGTTGCAAACTTCAGATAGCGTTGGGGAGCCCGTGGAGTCAGGTCTGGTCGGCAAGGTGCAATTGCAACCGGTAATCTATGGTGATTAGGCAACTGCCCTATCCTCTTCGAATGGGTACCTTCGGGTCATCGCAATGCCAATGCGTATTTTTGAAAAGTATGGCAGGTTTACTAGTTCACTTTTGCATAACCAGCATTAAGATTCTTTGTCGTAGAAGATTTAGGAAACTTGGACCCGGAGGATGGATAATCACCTTCACGATCGCATGTCCATTAAATCACCTGGCACAGGAAACTTTGGTGATTGGCAGTTTGAATCGGCCCATTCTTATCGACGGATTCATGGAGAAAACCTGGCAACGAGTGGACTCAGTAAAAAACTTCGTCCAATTGGAACCTGCCCCGGGAGACACAACGACCCGGCAAACCGTAGTGCGTGCAGCACAATATGGAGACACGTTGTACTTCTCCTTTGAGTGTTTTACACACCCTACAGATCAAATTGCTGCGCGCATCCAGCGCAGAGATCAACTGGATGATAGTGATGACATCATATCTCTACTACTTGACAGTTACCATGATCAGCGCACGTCCCTGCTTTTCCAAGTCAATGCCAATGCCATATTAACCGATGAAGTCACGAACGATGGCAGAAATGTAGATTTTCTCTGGGATACAGAGTGGGAGGCAAAAACTGCGGTCAGTGATGACAAATGGGTGGTCGAAATCGGCATTCAGCTGAAAAACATCCAGTATAATTCTAGTACAAATACATGGGGAGTTAATTTTGGCAGAGTCATCCGGGCCAATCAAGAAATAGTATGGTGGCAACGAGTTAGTGACAATTACCGAGTTTCACAGGGAGGAACACTTACGCACTTGACATACAATACTGTCAAAAGACACAGCTTGACCCTCTTTCCCTATGCCACCGCTAGGTACGAGGATAGTGACCTGACAGGTGTCCACAGGAAAGTACGGGGAGACGCCGGCTTGGATCTAAGATACCAGTACGGATCAAATCTCGTCGCAAATATGACCATGAATCCCGACTTTGCTACGGTCGAAGGGGATAAAGAACAGATAAACCTCACCCCTTGGGAGCTCCGATTTCCCGACAAGCGGCTCTTCTTTTAGGATGGCAATGAAATGTTTGGCACCAGAATCAGCACTTTTTATTCCCGGCGTATTGGCGATATGAAGTGTGGCGGCAAAGTCATTGGGAAGGCAGGGAAGTATCAATTTAATGCCCTTTTTGCCCAGACGGAAGCTAATGAATTAAGTCGCGACCCTCAGGCATGGTTTAATGTGTTTAGGATCAAGCGAGATATCCTAAATTCTTCAGTGATGGGTCTCACCTATGCCGATAAAATAACCGATTCAACAAGTGTGCGTTCTGTCAGCCTCGATTATGTACTGAATTTGGGGAAGACCTGGAAATTAACCGGACAATTTGTAGGCAGTGCTCCCGGAAATCTAAAAACTCACTCTTCTTGGTTTCTACGCTTCGCCCGTGAAAACAACCTCTACCACTACCACATTCGCTACACCAGCGTCGGCATCGATTTTAAAGACAATGTAAACGAGACTGGATTTATCCGGGACGATGATCGGCGTGAAGTAGACAGCGACTTCAATTATCGATTTTGGTTTGATCAAAAGCTAAAATACCTCTTTCTATCAGGTAAAAACAATGTCTTTTGGAGTCAGGCCGGCAGGCTGCGCAGCTGGTTTCTAACCTACGCTACTCGGATGTATTGGAAAAATAAAATGAGCTTTGATCTCGCGTACAACAATGAATATAAATTATTCGAAAAGGAATTCTATAGTCATTTTTATCAATTACAACTGGGATACAATACAGATGAAGCAACTTTTATTAGTGCAGGGTACCGATTTGGTCATAACTTCGACAGGGACTTTCAACTCTGGCAATTAAATACAAGGGTCCAGCTTTGGCAAAAACTAGCCATCACCTACGAGCTAGATTATCTATCCTATGCACTTGATCCCACATCGAGAAGCACAACCATTCATGTATTAGGTGCAGACTACTTCTTTCATAAGAATCTTTGGTTCCGCATTTTTTCACAGAAGAACACAGTCACCGATAAGTTTTATTTTTACGGTCTGTTCGGATGGAGATTTAAGCCTCCTTTTGGAGCCGCCTATTTGATTGTGGCTCTTGGCCATATTTAGTGGGTTCTGGTCAAAGAACCCCGAGTGGGTGAATTAACAGGCTATCGTGTTTAAGGAGTAGTAGAATGTTTCTAGAGCGAGGGTTTAGTGCTGTATTCAATCTGCCTTCTATGGATTGATATACGCATAAGATCTTTGAAAAAGGTGTATTGGACGGCCTTAAGGAATAAGCCGTTAAGAAACAGATTTTGTCACGACAAGAGGACATCAATTAACCACTTAGCATCAATGAGCCATGAGCGATGGATTGACTATTATTATAATTCTATAGCTGACAAATGAGCTTACTGATAAAAAAGGGGATTTTTCAAAAGATGTTCAACTAAAATCGGAAAAGACCCACTAAATAGGTCAGAGTGCCAACATTTTAGTTAATAAGGTTAGGGAGCAGCTGGCTAGAGCTCGTCAATCTTTGCGAGAGCATCAGGACATTAATGAAAAAAGTCTGCTGCTTTTGCTCCTTTTTATCCACCAATAGACTGTCTGATAATAAGTTGCTTCATTGGGGCGATGTCGTTTTGAATCCATGCAAGGCAAGAAAAAATCAGTATAGTGGCACTACTAAAACAAGCGGAAAGGTTGCGCCGTCTCGCTATGATCCCGAGGTGAGACTATCTCTTCCAATGCTCTGACACAAATGCAGCTGCCTCAAGGTAGGCATCGTCTAAATGCTCCACTGCAGATTCCGCACCTCCGATATCAATTCCTATATGTCCGCTGAAATCAATCACATCCAATGTCTCAAAAAACACATCCCATCTGATCTTTCCCTGTCCGATGGGAAGGTGCTCCACTTTCGATCCCCCATTGTCAGATATGTGGATATAGTCTACATGGTCCTTCAACCTCCGCAAGGCCAAAGAGAGGTTTTCTTTCATGACAAACTGATTCGCAGTATCCAGATTAAATCGCAGATTATCCATTTTCACTGCGTCATAAAAATAGAGGAATCCGTCAGTGGTAGAAGACAACACGCCAACAGCTGGATGCATGACATACGTAAGGTGACGTTCCTTTGCGATCTCGCACGCGGTGCGATAGGTGGCAACGATTCTATCCCAAAATTGTTTCCATGACATGTGCTTTGGAAGATAAGCTGCATTTAGAACATCTTCATCATAATGCCGCACAATGGGAATATCTTCAGGAAATTGAAAGGGCGGTAGAGGTGCATTATCCAAAATTCCCAAAGCACCTAAGGAGCTAGCCAGTGCACATGCTTTCTCAAAAAGTGCCAATTGTGTCTTGGTCACCTCATCGTCCATTGCACTTAATGCCGGTAGAACTGCACAGAAATAGGGTATGCTCAAGTTCTCGCTTACTAATTTTTGAGATAAATCATCTCTGAGCGCATACATCTGATTAAGGTGCTGTTCCCTGATGCCTTCCAGCTCTATGGAGGTAAAACCCAGATTCACCATTTCGTCAATTTGTGCAAACGTCTCAGCAGCCTTGGGTGGATATCCATATTTAGTAATCGAAAAAAGATAGGCACATACAATCTTTGGGTCTATTTTATTTTTCATTTTATAATTTAAAGAATCCTAAAAATCCAATTAAACAAATAAACATAGTAAATAGGGTAATCATACCAAGGACGATGTTTCTTGAGAGTCCAGCCTTGTATTCCCCCATGTCTTTTTTCCTGTTTATCTGTATCCACATTAAGATCAAGATGAGTGGCGTGGCAAGCAGGGCTAGTGCCTGAGAGGCGATCATGACAAGTACTGGTCTTCCTCCGAATATCGGGACCACCAAGCCCAGCAGGGCATAGAATATGACGATACTGCGGCTCCTGGTCTTTGAAAGGTCCAGACGCTCTTCATGATAGTCTGCCAAAAGCATCGGCACTAGTACATAATGTGGAAACAGCGAAGAAATACCCGCAGCTACCAGGCCTCCCACAAACAGGGTAATGGCAAATTGTCCAGCCAATGGTTCTAACAGTTTGACCATATCTATGGCATTATCTACTTTCAAACCAAGTGGATGCAAAGTGCCCGCTGCAGCTGCCATAATAGCCAGACTTAGTACCAGCATCAATACTACAGAAATACAGGCATCTCTCTTCTCGCTACTCAAATGAGCTATGTTCCAATTCTTCTCCTTCACCGTCGTAGACCTGATGACATAAAGCACTCCACCCATCGTTGTCCCAAGCATACTGGCCACAATCAATCCACCATTCGTCTCATTCGGAATGCGGGGAATCATACCGTTAAGCACGGTTGAAGGGTCTTTGATAACCAGGATTGCAGTGAGCAGAAAACTCAATCCCATAATGGTCACAAAGACCATCAAGATTTTCTCTATCAGTGAGTACTTACTGTTGAAAAGCATGGCAACGATCAATGTCCCTACGACCACTGTAATCAAGATGGTACTTATTCCTTTGCCCGAAGCAATGAATAGTTTGGAATATTCATGTATGACCTCAGAAACAATAGCCATCACCCCAATGCTGGATACCATCTCGGATATAATCAAGGACCACAGCACTACTTGGGACATCCTGGTGCCAAAATTAATCTTGAAACTCTGTAGGGCAGTATGACCGGTCACGAGGGTATATTGACCAAAAGTGATAATCAGTATATAGCTGAAAAAACAAGAAATGACGACCGCCCAACTTAAGTTCATGCCGTAGCTGGCACCAGCCGACGCCATAGTAGTCACACTCCCTGTTCCTATATTATATCCTACCAAAAACAGTCCAGGACCGACACTGCTGATAAGAAGTAACAGCTTTTGATATGCATTCTTCAATCTCCTTGTTTTTGGGGTCAGTATTCGCACAGGCTAATCTAGTAAAAACAGTCGAACTTCCACGAATCTGGTCTGCACCGACTGTCATGATATGTGTACAATCTATATATGTAATAGCCGCGAAGATGCTAAGGGAAAAGGGAAACATCTACTTCCATATTAGAGGATGCCCGATACGATCTCTACCTATTCATATTTGGACCGACATGGCGACATATAAGGTCCTAGCTCACTCTGCATAGCCTCTCATCCCTTTCAAATCATCTTTCCAGTCAAGCTATGTTTCTTTCATATTCGTTACATTGCACCGGGTAGAGCTGTCTTTATATTTCATTTACCTGTACAGTTTCGGAACTCTCATCTTTTTAATCTCCAATTTTCACTGACTTGGTTCTTAACCTACCATACGATCAAATTAACAACATGCCGAAACATGAATAGAAGAACTGTTTTTATTGCTTTTGTTGTTTCCATAGGAGGTTTCTTATTTGGGTTTGATGCCGGTATCATCTCAGGTGTCATGTCCTACGCAGGTCCAGAGTTCGATCTAAACGATGTGCAGACGGGATGGGCAGTTAGTTCACCTTCGTTTGCTGCGATGATAGCGATGTTAATCTCTGGTCGATTGAGTGACATCATTGGAAGAAAAAGAATATTGATCATCGTCGCATTTCTGTATGCGGTCTCAGCATTTTTCTCAGCTAATGCTGGGACATATGAGATGCTATACATCGCCCGGATGATAGGCGGACTGGCATTCGGAGCTGCCCTGATCTTGGCACCGACCTATATTGCTGAAATCTCCAATGCTGAAAACCGTGGGAAATTGGTATCGATCCAACAGTTGAATATTGTGCTGGGATTCTTTGCCGCATTTTTGAGCAACTACTATTTTAACAAGATTTATAACTCGGGGGATTCCTTCCTCACTACAGATACCGTATGGCGATGGATGCTGGGTGTAGAATTGGTTCCAGCCCTTCTCTACTTCGCTCTGATGTTTTTTGTACCCAGAAGTCCCCGTTGGCTGTATATGCGTGACAAACGTGCTGAAACTATCAATGTATTGACGCAATTGCATGGACATGAAAAAGCTGGTGTGGAGATTATTTCGATCGAAAGGAGCCTCTTCGAACAGCCAGATATCTCCAAGATATCAGCGGGTGACCTCATAAAACCGGCACTGCGGTTTGTTTTTGTGGTCGGGCTTGTCATAGGTATATTACAACAGATCACTGGAATCAATGCCATTTACTTTTATGCCACCACTATATTTAAGCAAACTGGTATCGGCACCAATGCTGCCTTCACTTCGGGCGTATTTCTGAGCTTTACCACAGTGATTTTTACAATCATCGCAATGCTTTTAATTGACAAGTTGGGAAGACGGCCTTTGCTTCTCTTTGGGATAGCGGGCATTGCCATCAGTATGCTGTTATGCGCATATGGATTCAACCAAGCCACCTACGAACTTAAAGCCGAGGGAATAGCACAGCTTGAGAACATCGATGTTGCTGCCCTAACTCAGTACAGTGATCAGACATTCGAGAGTGATGTCGATTTCAAGGAGGCTATGAAACTAGCACTTGGCACCCAAGCATATGCCAAGCACGAAGGAGCTCTTATAGAGGCTGCCACCGAAATGAATGCCACTTTAATCTTAATCGGCATCCTAGGATTTATTGCATGTTTTGCCTTTTCACTGGGACCTGTCATGTGGGTTCTCTTATCTGAATTGTATCCCAACCAGTACCGGGGACTTGCTATCGGTGTCATAGGATTTATCAATAGTTTCGCTAGTTGGACCGTCCAGCAGGTCTTTCCATGGGAACTATCCAACTTGGGCAATGCCATGAGCTTTTTTATTTTTGGAATAATAGCCGTAATCGGATTCTTCGTTCTCCTTAGGATACTACCAGAAACCAAGGGGAGGTCCCTGGAACAACTAGAAAAGGAATTGATTAGACAATGAGTGATATTAAAAATCCGATCTTGCGAGGTTTTAATCCTGATCCATCTATTTGTAGAGTCGATGATGACTTTTACATAGCGACATCAACATTCGAATGGTTTCCCGGAATACAGATTCATCATTCAAAAGATCTAAGAAATTGGAAGCTCATCACCAGACCTCTGCGTCGGTTATCGCAATTGGATATGAAGGGTATTCCAGATTCTTGTGGGGTTTGGGCACCGTGTTTGACGTACAGTGATGGTCAATTCTATTTGGTCTACGCCATTGTAAAATCATTTGATGGAGTGTGGAAGGATACACCCAATTACCTAGTGACCACTACTGATATCATCGATGATTGGAGTGATCCTATTTACTTGTCATCCCGGGGTTTTGACGGTTCTCTTTTTCACGATATCGATGGTAGAAAATGGTTTGTCAGTATGTTGGTAGATCATCGCCATGGAAAATTCTTTGGTGGCATTGAAATACAGGAATACGATCAACTCAATAAAAAACTTATCGGCAAAGTACACTATGTCACCGCGGGTACAGCATTAGGGCGAACCGAAGCCCCCCATATCTATCACATAAGTGGGTACTACTACCTGGTACTTGCTGAGGGAGGTACCGAGTATGGTCATGCCATCACTGTTGGTCGCAGCCAGAAGCTTTTTGGTCCGTATGAGTTCCATCCACACAATCCAATGGTCTCCGTGGCTGCTGATGAGAACCACTCTCTGCAAAAATCTGGACACGGCGACCTGGTGCAATGCCAAAATGGCGACTGGTATATAGTATTTCTTGTAGGCAGGCCACTCTCAGCACATGGCCGTTGCACTTTAGGGAGGGAAACAGCCATCGAAGAGGTTATTTGGAAAGATGATTGGCCATATCTGAAAAATGGTGGTCGTATACCACGTATAAAAATTCCTGCTCCTGATCTAGCGCCAGGTGAGCGCGAAAATACACCTGCCAAGTTATATTTTAATCGGCATGAAATCCCAGCTGATTTTCAGTCCTTACGAATCCCAGTGAGCGAAGATTGGTGCAGCCTAAAGGCGAGAAAGGGATTTTTAAGATTATATGGCAAGCAGTCTCTAAACTCCCTTCATACTCAGAGCTTGCTGGCGCGAAGAATCCAAGACTTCCATGTTCAGGTGACAACCTCCATTGATTTTCAACCAAAGAGTTTTTTACAAATGGCGGGACTAGTATTCTACTATAACTGTGGCCATTATCACTATGCCTGTATCACTGGAAATTATGAGGGAAGTAAAAAGTATTTGTCTGTCATCTCTTCGGATTGTTTTAGAATGAGCTCCCAAGAAGCATTTAGGTTGATGTCTCCGAAAAAAAAACAGTTGTCTTGAGGGGGGAGATGAATCGGGATAAGCTTCAATTCTACTTTGACCAAGGAGATGAATTCAAGAAGCTAGGCACCGAACTTGATGCCAGCATATTATCTGATGATTATGTCAGAGAAGGGATGAGCAGATATCGCCCCGCATTCACTGGAAGCTTTGCGGGTATCTGTTGTCAGGATCTTGCTATGAACATCCATTATGCCGATTTTGAATGGTTTGAATATCAAGAAATCTGAGAAATCTGATGAGGCACATGCGAATAGTTACCATATGTTGGCTGCCCGTATTGTTTTCATGTGGAGGTCAATCGCATATATCGGACTCGAATGCGGTCGGGAAAGAAATGGTTCCTATTCATAACAGGGCAAAATTCGAACCCAAAGATGGTGAGGTACTGCTCTTTGTCGGACAAGAACTCGAAGCAGTGGGTGGCCTGGACGATTATCATGATGGTTATCTAGACCATTTTGACAAACCAGCTGGTTGGACCACATATACAAATATAAATCCCGGAGAAAAATCTTTTGGGCGCATCCAGAAGGGTCTCGACGGTCTTTTTGAGACCCACGACTGGGGAGATCATGACTACAACGCTTCTCTGCAGTTGAACGATCCGGACTATGCCAACATGGCTTTGGCCATCGGACTTCAATTTGTCCATCATGAGGAGAAAGTTGCATCTGGTGAGCATGATGGCTACATCAATCGCCTGGCTGATTTTCTCATATCTTTGGGTAGACGTCCTGTTTTTCTACGCATTGCATACGAGTTTGACGGCGAACCTTGGAATCATTACGACAAAGAAAGCACCATTCAAGCCTATAAGAGAATTGTAGATATTTGCCGGGCAAGAGGAGTAACAAACACTGCTTATGTCTGGCAATCTACAGGGTTTATGTCCCCAAACGAAGGTGATCTGGAATCTTGGTACCCCGGCGACCGCTATGTAGATTGGTTAGGTTTTTCATTTTTCAATCGATGGGCGGACCAAAAGATGATACCCTTTGCCAGAAAGAGAGGAAAGCCCGTGTTTATCGCTGAGGCCTCACCGACGATCTCGGATGTTGATGCTAAGACCACTGGCAACACCATCGAAACACAGTTAAGCAATCCAGAGCAGGCCGAAGAGGCATGGCAAAAATGGTTTATCCCATTCTTTAAAACTATTGATGATCATCCCGATGTGGTCAAGGCCGTCCACTATATTAATTGTCATTGGGATTCGCATCCGATGTGGTTTGATAACCCGACCTTTAAAAGAATAGATGCTCGACTACAATTAAGTGACTCGATTAGTAAGCGATGGAGAGAGATCACTGCACATCCCAAATACATCAAGTCATCTCCGGATTTATATGATAGACTGTACAACAATGACTAAAAACAAGGTCACATGAACACACCAGAAATAGCTAAACAGTTTTGGGAAGAGGGATACATTGTCCTTGAGAAGTTCTTCGATGATGATCTTATGGATGAGTACAACGAATTGATCCAGCATCACTACGGTCTGGATCCCCAATGGGAACATACCGATGAGTTTATCACAAAATCGTCGGTGGAGGTCATACCCTGGTTTCCATACCGCGAAGGCAAGACTTGTTTTGATGGCATTGATAAAGACCCACGTTTTCATGCCATGACAGATGCTATCCTCAGTGGTGGCTGGGAAAATCTATACTGCATGATGATGTTTTCAAAAGCAGGATCAATCGGCCAGGCCTGGCATCAGGATTGTCCTCCGGAAGATAAGCACAAATTCAATGTAAACAGATTGGTGTATACCCATGACATTACCGATGAAACTGGTGGAGAAATCGTAGTGATGCCAAAGGCCCATAAAGCTGGTGTCCTGCCAGTAGGTCCGCCTCATGAAGATATGGAAGGCCAAATCGTTTTTCAGCCTAAAAAAGGAACCGTCATTTTCTTACATGGTCATTGTTTTCATCGAGTGATGCCGGTCAGACAAAACAGAATATCCACCAACTTCAGGGCGGTACCGAAAGGCACTCCCGAAGACATTACGGATATCTGCGTTTACAGGAATATGAGGTATAGATTTTCCACAGAAGAAGTGATTGAAGAGCGTGTGTAATGGATTGATTGTCACCTTTTAATCCTCACATCCCTAAACAGAAACGAGTTGTCACAGATTCTTAGATCTTTGCCGCTGGCAGTGGTCACATTTTTTAAAATCACTTCCTTGGTCCTCACGTAAGGATATTTCTCCTGAAAGGAGTCATCGGTCATTTTCGGATTGAAATTGGCAAAAATCGCGGGACCCTTGTAATCATCAGGATGATTGGAGTCATCGATCTCCAGGTTTTCGAGGGTGATGCGCTGCGGCATGTAACAGGTATAACCAAAATCATGCTGACCCGAATTGGATGCCCTGATCAGACTTGCACTCACAGACCTTCCCCCAAAGGGAATAAAAATACAGTTTCGAATGACGAATTCTCCTTGCCAGGTGCTGCCATAATCGGAACGCAAATTGATGAGGCCCCTGCCGTAGATGGTACAATCTTCGACCGTTAACGTCCCAGTGCCGATTGCATTGATCCCCATATGTCCTAGGGTTGAGTTGCGGATGGTAGCATTGGCTACGCCCATATGTGCATCGAAGCGAGAAAAGGTACAATGGTCGTACAGCAGATTCTTGCAGTAGTTAGAACCCAAGATTCCCCAATAAGTCCGATCATTGATGTCATTGGTTTGGCGACAATGCACAAATGAGACATTCAACGCACGATTGACGCTAATGTCGTAACTACCCATGGAGACAGGTTTTCCTGCCGAACCAATGGTACGGTATGTTTTGTGTCCCGTCAGGATGGTATTTTGTACCGTTACGTTAGCACAGTCACGGATGTTGATGAAGCCTCCATAGGGCGCACCCTGGTCTCCTTCTCCGGTGACACGGTGTACCAGTCCATCCACAGTCACATGGGACCGCCTAATGGCGAGGTTGCGACTATAGTAAGTGTACTTAGAGACAGCTTTGTTGGCGATGGTGGTAAAGCGACCACCGGTGATGTTCAGCGTCTTTTCATCCATGGGAAGTGCCGTAATCTCTGTAATCTGGTCGAAGTCCCAGATAATCGGCGTGTCCATATCCACATTGCCGTCTTTATCCACGATGAAAATATCTGTTTGCGAAGATCCATTGTTTTGGTTAAGCCCAAAGCGGATATAGCGCTTTACATGGGCATTGGTGACTGTCACTAGACAGGTCCCGGGCAAGTCGACATTTATTTTCTCCTGGTTCCTTTTTAGGGAAGTAATCCCTGTGAGCTCAAATGGTTGCAGGCTAGAGCTGACTATAAACACAGATGTAGTTCGGTCGTCGACTTCAGTATCATCAATGATGAATGCTGCACTACCAAAGTCAGTGTCGGTTTGGATGACAGCGGTACGTGCGTCTCCTCCAATGTAGTAGATAGCACCCTCATCGGCTTGCACCTTAAGGTCCTCTTGATTGGCAAAGGTGTGGGTTGCGGCGATAGCGTTCATATCATCGGTTTTACCATCGCCGATAGCTCCAAAGTCACTGTAGCGGACTACTCCAGCGGCTCTGAATGCTGAGACGTCCTTCGGTGATACGTTGACCAGTAGTTTTCCATTTTCATGGGTACGTACCAGGGTCTTCCCCTTGTCGGTTGTCATCACTACCTTTCCAAGTTGGTCTTGCCCCCAATTCACCACTACAACTGAGCATAAGAAAAACAATGAGATCAGATATTTCATGTGTGAATTTTAGTGGTTGATGGTTACAAAATCGCGGTGAAAATTTCGCCTCATCCAAAAATACCAAAAAATTGAGCTGATTGATTTAAGAATCAAACAGTGGCGAAAACCAACATGCTAGGCACTGGTAATCGCAAGCGACAAAAATTAGCATGATGAATGTGCATTTCTCTCAACGCACTCCTTATTTTCGGTATGATATCTTTAAAGTCACTCACACAATGGTGTGCGATACGGTCTGGTCTCATCGTCCCTGGCACATAAATCCTGCTCCTTATCTACATTATCCATATGGCAAGGAGGATTCTCACTGGTACAAGCTCTAGACTACCATCTTATGACCTGGGATTGGACATGTGAGAATGAATCACTTTCCAATTCCCATCGATTTTACGGTAGATAAATGTCCATGCAAACTCACCCTTTAACATACGTCCATCTGTAATCTTAGCTGTAAAGTCTCCATGGGCAGTTAACAATGCACTATTTCGAGACAAGACGGTGATCTTCTTTGTGATTACATTCATTCGTTGATAATCCAATCCTTGGATCCCCGCTTTATAACCCACCATCAATTCATCGAATGACGAAAAATATTGCCCATTGTCAATAAATCCCGTCTTCAGTGAATCATCAATACTGGCAGAGACCCCAGCCAAATCAAGATTCTCTCCCGCCTTGATGCTCTCGGCAAAGCACCTGAAAATCTCACTTTTGATGCCATCTAAGGGAGGATCTGATAATCCCTGTGAAAAACCAAATCCGTGCACACCAAGAGCTAAGGATATCGATAGCAGAATTCGGTAAAATAAATGTTGCATGGTTTTTAGATTCTATCAATATGGTCGTCCCCCAAATGTAGTAATATTGTGGGGAATAACCTATGCTCGCTTGACTTCTTAAAACTAAAAGTGGCACTAACTCCCTAATCTAAGTTCAGGTCGCAACGGGAACCATGACCATCATGTGTCATCATTGGCGACCGAAAGGGACCCAGGCCTAATTGGAGGTATCCTATCGAAATTTCTCGGTGCGAAGCAATGTAATCCCTGACTATCACTTGATCATTCTTTCTCACATGAGTCCTAGTCCCAACTTCATAGACCTTTCATATACTTTCGCAGGAATTTGTCTGCAGCATTCATACGACAAGAGTACCATAGATCCGACTTAGCAAACCTCTGCAAATCATGATATTCTGATCATCCATAGCTCCAATGTTACAGGCTAAAATATGGC
Organism: Saprospiraceae bacterium; assembly: GCA_965223025.1. Taxonomy (GTDB): domain Bacteria; phylum Bacteroidota; class Bacteroidia; order Chitinophagales; family Saprospiraceae; genus JABDMH01. The sequence continues at coordinate 113,412 of CBDCVP010000023.1, read as the reverse complement.
CGGAGCCGATCGAAAAGCATTTTGAATTCGCGATGGTCTACCGCGTCCCATTCCTGGTCATAAGGAGCAACACGCATACGTGTATTGACAAATACTCCCCGTTCTTTCAGCACTGATTTTTCTGTTGGCAACCAACCAGCACCCCGTTTGAACATCTGGAAAGACATCATTTTGTCAAACATCTCCTGGGCTAACTCCATTTCGCCGGCCACAAAACTATGGTAGATCTTGACATAGATATCCACCATCCCGACTCCTGTCATACTGCCGGCACATCCTCGTCGCAGCTCATTGAGCAGGGTCGTACCATCACCACCCGAGAACACACCATTGAGTACTTCTTTCCCCTGATCAATCATGGCACCAATCCGATGGGTCACAGGCGAGGCCTCCTCTTTCACATAAAACACATGCGGATACTTTTCACCTATTTCTACAATCTTAGCCGTTGGCAAGCTGGTACCCCAACGACCACCACTATTCTGAATAAAAATGGGAAGATCCACCGTCTCAGCCAGTGTCTCATAGTATGCCACCGCTTGCTCCACCGTAGCATTGCTAGGATAAGGCGGCAAAGAGATGATGCCGTCTGCACCCACTTCTGCAGCATGGTTGGCAAACTTGAGCGCCACCTTCCAATGATTGGTCGACTGTACCCCAATGATCACCGGTCGCCGGCCTGCAGCCTGTTTTACGATCACCTCGGCTGCGGTCAATCTTTCATCATCACCCAAGACATAAAACTCACTAGCCAGCTGAGGCCATGCCATGCCATGCCCACCTGCCGCCACGATAAAATCTACTTCTTTTCGAAGGGTGGCATGATCGATGTCTCCATTCTCGAGAAATGGTGTTTGCATAATGGGAAATATCCCCTTAAATGGTTGACCATCCCCAGCCACCTGGGCCGTTACTTGTAGATGGTCCAAGCCAATATTATCCATGGGACTCAGCACAAGCATTGAGGCACCTACAGTGCCCATAAAGGCCCGCTGCAAGAAAGCGCGACGATCCAGATCATTGTTATTATTATCCATAGGCTACAGCTCAATAAGAGGAGAAGAGATCAGCAACAGAAGATACACTGGAATCTGCAAACTACCACATAGAACACGATAAAATCAAGAACTTCGCCTCCAAGAGCAAGAATTAGACCTCGCTGCCCCATTACGGACTGCATCCAGTCGTCTTGATTTCAAAACTCGCACCAAGCGCCACTTCGAGAGTCTCTATGAAGTCAACACCTTGGCCTGCGTCAAAAATCACATCTTCATCTATGGGAATGATCACATCTCCTGAATATTTGATGGAGTCTTGTACCTGATATAGCCCAGAATAGACTACACACCCATCTGGCATACAATCCTTACTAATAGAACGGATACAACCACCATACCTCAAGATCACTCGACCTTGACTGATCACACCATAGTCTACCACCCATCCATCCATCTCGGGAGAAGGCAAAATGACCTTGTCAAAGGTTCCACTCAAAGTACCATCGTAGGTCAACACTTCGAAGTGGTCGCTGCTATCGGGTACAAATGCATGGTTGAGCTGTATGTCCAGATCACCTTTAAGATGGATGTCATTGACCACAAGCTGATCATGGCCATCATTGCTACCTCCACCGGCAATACCGGACAGTTCTACCTGATAATGTGAATCATCTTCCATGTGTAAGTTCCCTACTACATTCATGACCGGGGTGAGCTCACCGGGAGTAATCCGGCCATCATTGATGAACTCTGAAAGTTGAAAAGTACCATGTCCATCTAACATCCCACTGGAGCTGGATGTGTCTTGATCGTTGGTCACAGAAACCAGGCCATTATTAGTAAGCAAGGCATAATTGATAAAGCCCATCTCACAACTGTCTATCATGATCACACCGCTGTTACGAATTTCGCCGGTATTGTATAGCGCTGGTGGGACATCAACTTTCGTGAGGACCAGCTCAGCCGTATCATGAACAATGAGCAATGCATCGTCGCTATTTAGATATCCTGCCATCGCACCATCGATCTCAATCTTCCCGTAGTTATACATTGTTCCCGTAGAAAGGACAGCTTGTTGAGCAGTATTAATAATGTTCAATGTGCCATGATTGTCCATGACTCCGTACAAATAGACCGCACTAGATGGAGCATTTTCAATGTAGATAAAGCCATCGTTTGTCAGGATAGAACCATCGCCGATGGTCATAATGGCATTCGTGATTCCAATCGTTTCCCCATCAATGAAAATAATGGCATTTTTTTGCAGATGCAACATCGCCCCATTATCCACCAGCAGAAAACTGGCATGAGCAATAAAGCCATCGATGATTTCAACTCCGGCATTTGCCAGCTCAATAATGGCTGAATCACCGAGCGAAGGCACCTGATCTACATCCCAATTGAAGGGATCATGCCAACTCACGTTGTCGCCATCTCCATCTGACTGGCCGTCCCACACCACCTTTTGGGCCAACGTTTGATGATATATACACCACATAATAATCCATAGGGGCCATTTGACACGCATGCTTTCAGGTTTTTTCGAAGGATTTGACTGAGTGCAGTCAAAAAGGTTTAACTCCCCCTCAGTAATTGGTTAGTTAACAACTTAGTAACCTGTGATAAAGGACGATTCCTACTAGCGACTGCACCAAATTTTAGTATTTGCATGGCTGCACCAGGTTCGGTCTTTTGTTAGCTTAGAAGTATGTCGCTAAGAGCACGAAAAATATAAGCTGAATTAATGACCATATAAGATTTATAAATCTAGATTTTCGCACATTTGTGATCACAAAACAACCTATCAAGCATGGAAAAAAATCAAGATCCGCACACATCGACGAATCACACGAACGGCGCTAGTAAATGTCCCTTTACGAGCGGAGCGATCAAGAAGAGTGCCGGGAGAGGCACGTCGAATCAAGATTGGTGGCCTAATCGACTGAATCTGAATATCCTCCGACAGCATTCTTCCCTTAGCAATCCCATGGGTGAAAATTTTGACTACAAGGAGGAGTTTGAAAAGCTGGACCTGAAAGCACTCAAGGATGATCTCTACGACCTAATGACCGACTCACAAGATTGGTGGCCGGCGGACTACGGTCACTATGGCCCCTTTTTCATTCGGATGGCATGGCACAGTGCCGGTACCTACCGCATCGCCGATGGTCGTGGTGGTGGAGGTTCAGGTAGTCAACGTTTTGCTCCCCTCAACTCCTGGCCTGACAATGCGAATCTCGATAAGGCCCGTCAGTTGCTTTGGCCTATCAAGCAGAAGTACGGGAGGCGCATATCATGGGCTGACCTCTTAATCTTGGCAGGCAACTGCGCCCTAGAGTCGATGGGTTTCAAAACTTTTGGTTTTGCGGGAGGTCGAGAAGATGTATGGGAACCTGAACAAGACATTTACTGGGGATCTGAGGGTGAGTGGTTGGGAGATAAGAGATACACAGGGGATCGAGAACTTGAGAATCCACTGGGAGCCGTACAAATGGGACTGATCTACGTCAATCCGGAAGGACCCAATGGCAACCCTGATCCGCTGGCTGCTGCACGAGATATCCGTGAGACCTTTGGCCGAATGGCCATGAATGATGAAGAGACTGTGGCACTTATTGCTGGTGGTCATACTTTTGGAAAGACGCATGGAGCGGCTGATCCAAATCAATATGTCGGTCCCGAACCCGAAGGTGCCTCCATCGAGGAGCTGGGCCTGGGGTGGAAGAATACCTATGGCAGTGGTCACGCTGGAGACACGATCACCAGTGGTCTTGAGGGAGCATGGACCTCCACACCAACAAAGTGGAGCAATAATTTTTTCTGGAACCTCTTTGGTTACGAATGGGAATTGACTAAGAGTCCAGCTGGTGCACAACAGTGGATTCCCACACATGGTGCCGGTGCAGACTCAGTACCCGATGCGCATGACCGTTCTAGGCGTCATGCTCCGATCATGCTCACCACTGATCTTGCTCTGAAAGCCGATCCTGCTTACGAGAAAATCTCCAGGCGTTTTTATGAAAACCCGGATGAATTCGCCGACGCCTTTGCCCGCGCATGGTTTAAATTGACGCATCGCGACATGGGTCCTGTCACTCGCTATCTGGGACCTGAGGTCCCTGAGGAGGAATTGACTTGGCAAGATCCGATTCCGGCTGCCACTCATACTTTGATCGACGATCAGGATATAGTGACCCTTAAGGCATCTGTACGTGATTCAGGACTGACTGTTTCGCAGCTGGTATCTACCGCCTGGGCATCTGCGTCCACGTTCCGAGGTTCGGACATGAGAGGAGGTGCCAATGGTGCACGCATTCGACTAGCACCCCAAAAATATTGGGAGGTCAACAATCCATCACAACTCACCAAAGTTCTATCGGTCCTCACGGACATTCAGAGTGATTTTAACAGTGCGCAATCTGATGACAAGAGGGTTTCATTGGCCGATATGATCGTATTAGGTGGCTGTGTAGGCATTGAGAAGGCTGCTGAGCAGGCAGGTAGTGTGCTGAATGTACCTTTCACACCAGGTCGTTCAGATGCCTCAGCGGAGCAAACCGATGTAGAATCCTTTGCAGCCTTAGAGCCGGCTGCGGATGGTTTTCGCAATTACGCGAGCAGAAACCATTGGGCTTCCACCGAAGAGATGCTGATTGATCGCGCACAACTACTGACACTGACTGCGCCTGAGATGACGGTCCTGGTAGGTGGCATGCGGGTGCTAAACACCAACTTCGACCAGTCGAGCCATGGTGTATTTACCGATCAGCCAGAGTCACTTACCAACGATTTTTTTGTCAACCTTCTTGATCAGAGCACAGCCTGGCAAGCAAGCTCAGATGACGAAAGTGTGTTTGAAGGTCGGGACCGTGCTACGGGAGAACTGAAATGGACCGGCACCAGGGTGGATCTTATCTTGGGTTCAAACTCAGAGTTGCGAGCCCTCGCAGAGGTCTATGGATGTGCCGACTCTAATGAAAAGTTCTTGCAAGACTTTGTATCGGCTTGGACCAAGGTGATGAACCTAGATCGCTTCGACTTGGGATAACTAAAAAGCTGAGCTAATCACCCTCGAAAAGGGGGACTTTGATGAATAAGTGTTTTGAACAAAGGTGGCTTTCAACGAGCCACCTTTTTTGATCACTGCTAATCCAATGTGGCAGAGACATTGATCTGATTGGTGACCGCAACACCATTATGCGACCCTCGTTTCCTCTTGTATGAGTACAACTTCGAAAATCTATCGAATCGACGAATTAAATAATCTCATAGTAGACTCAAATTGCTGCCTCCTCAGAGCTGATTGACCACTGCCGCAAGAAGATGCGGCCCTCTCGTTTCTCAGCTACGAGTTTGATCTACTCCTTACTAATAGCACTGAAGTAGAGAAAATATCGATTGCTAACCGCTGGTCTTCAATAATTGATAGTTTGTGCTTCTGCCTCCAGAATCCGATTTTTTTAACACTTTATTTTCAATCAAATCCTGAATATCTCTTAAAGCTGTATCCTGAGAGCATTTATTGATTTTTGCCCACTTTGATGTGGTTAAGTTGCCAGAGAAATTCCCGAACAAGAGTTCTATCATTTTTATTTGTCTCGCATTGAATGATACCATTTTATACTCGTGCCAAAATTTATGCTTCGTCAATATTTTCTCCACAATAGTTGACGAAGAATCTATGGCATTTCTTAAGCAATGAAGGAACCAAATCAACCATTCTGTTATATCTAAAGTTCCTCTCTGTGTGGATTCGAGCACATCATAGTATTCCTTTTTTTGTTCCTTTATTTGAGAAGACATACTGTAAAACCTTTGGGTCCCGTTTTCGGATCTACATAACATCATATCAGTTATTGCCCTTGCTATTCTACCATTTCCGTCTTCAAATGGGTGTATAGTTATAAACCACAAATGTGATATTGCAGCGTTTAATACCGGATCATTTCTATTTGTTTTATTGATCCAGTCTAAGAACTGTATCATTTCTCTCCTTAACAATGACGCTGCTGGGGCTTGATAATGTACGGTTTCTTTACCCATGGGACCTGATACGACTTGCATTGGGCCGGATGAATCTTCCCGCCAATTTCCTACCATTATCTTACGCATTCCGCTTCGGCCTGCTGGGAATAGCGCTGCGTGCCAACCAAACAATCTATCTTCATCTAATTCTTCACTCGAGTTTTGAGTTGCATCCATCATCATGTCCACCATTCCCTCAACATCTCTATCACTATCCACTAGACCGCCAATGTTTATTCCCAGCTTTCTAGCTATGGAAGATCTGACTTGCTGTGTGTCAAAAATTTCACCTTCAATTTCACTCGATGTGACTACATCTTGAGATAAGGCTTCCAAATAAGCCTCATTTTGCAAATTGAATCCAATTGTATCCATTTTGCCTGTCAGCATTCCCTGCCTGTTTCTAACCTCTGATAGTAGCGTTGCCACTGCCTCTAATTTCCAGAAAAACTGAGGCCATTCTTTTATGTTATGAATGTATTGTTTGATTCTCCGCATTTTATGCGGAGAACATACGTACTATTCTCCGCAAAATCAAAATTATCCGCAATAAATGCGGAATTTACGTCCTCTGATCTCCGCAATACGCCTAACTTGGGGATATCCATCATTGGAGAAATCTGTTCTTCAATGAATGTGCCACATCCCTAGACTTCCAAGGATGCATCCACTGAATTTACCGGACTAACTAATCGCAACACATATTCATCTCCACCATTCACCCAAATCCACTGCATTACATTGCTCCCAGATATTGAGGTGGTGCAATGGCTACGTCCAGAGTTCCTCACCATATGACCATCCTTCTCTGACCGGTTCTTTGATATACTGATCAAAGTTGGGGTGGTTGGTCACTTTCATTTGTTCGGCGTCGTATTCAATCCTGGTAGCAAAACGCTGCGCCATGACTCCCACCAATGCCATCTCCGTCAAGTCAGCGCCATAACTAAAGGGAGAACCATTTTTAGGACCATCTCCTTTGATGGCACGGATCCATTCTCCTTGCGGATCTTCCTCCGCCACCCTGGGGATGGTCTTCGGAGGCATATTGTTTTTAAAATCTGACACCTTCTCAAAACTACCGAGCAGTTGCGGTTTATTCGGTCGACCACCGGTCATGATGGAAGCTTCATCACCCACCATGATCATTCCTGATCCAGGCAGTTCGTCCAGGTACCATTCGGGTCTGCTGGCAGGTCGAACTCCTCCCTCGAACCATTGCAACCTGACTGGAGCTTTATTGCCCCTGGCAGGAAAGTTGAACTGCAGTTGAGAGTGATCAGAAATAAAATCCTTACCAGCAGGATCGGGAATCCGAAAGATCGAATCTACTGAAGTGGGCATTCCCAGATCCAAGGCCCAAAATGGTGCATCCAGCGTGTGGCATGCCCAATCACCAAGCTCCGCATTTCCAAATTCATGCCATCCTCGCCACCATTTAGGTAAATAGTAGTGACTATAGGGTCTATCCATTTTGGGTCCCAACCACGCATCCCAATCCAGACCTTTAGGAATACTTTCTCCGGCAGGCGGATACTGGCTGGGTTTGTTGAAGTATCCCTTTTCACTAAAATGAGGACCATTAAACCAGGCAATAACCTCACGCACCTGGCCGAGTATTCCAGCCTCATACCATTCTTTCACTTTGCGAATGCCATCGGTAGTATGCCCTTGATTGCCCAGTTGAGCCACGACGCCATATTTTTCCTCTGCCTTCTTGAGGGTCCGCAGTTCCCAAATATTATGTGCCAGTGGTTTTTCCACGTATACATGCTTTCCCAACTGCATGGCAGCCATCGTCTGTGGAAAGTGAGTATGATCGGGAGTCGATATCACAACTGCATCGATCTCATTGGCCATCTTATCAAACATCTTCCGAAAGTCGCTGAATCTAGGTACGTCTGGATACATCTCATAAGCAGGGGCAGCTCGTCGATCGTCTACATCGCAAAACGCCACAATATTGTTGGCTGCCATTCCGGCATCATCTATCATTGCACAGCCCTTAATATTTCGACCTCCCCTCCCACCAACACCGATAAAGGCTAGATTTAGTTTGCTGCTTGGAGTATGCTTCCGCATGCCCGGTATGACCATGATACCGGCAGATAGTGCAGCAGCATTTCTCACAAATGTTCGTCTGGAAACTTCTGAAGTCTGATTCATCGTAAATTTGATTTTAGGTTAAAAAGCAAGGCTGCCGAATATCTAACATGGTTGTGTGTCATCAAATAGCACGAGTGCTTATTTAAGAACACGAAGTCACAATTTAATGAAAAGTCTGTCATCCTTGAGCTTGACCGTAGACATGAAACTGATTATTTCGTCAATAGCATTTGCTTTGTTATTGATCCAGCCTTCGTTTTGAGCACAGCGATATAGATGCCCCCAGGTAAATGGTGCGTGCTCCAGGTAGCTTGGTAGGTTCCTGAGCCCACCTTTCGATGGACCAAATCCACTACTTTCTTGCCATTGACTCGATAGATGCTCAACTGGATATTTGACATAGTTGGAAGGTGGTAGGTAATCGTAGTCGATTGATGAAAGGGATTGGGATAATTCTGCATCAATTCAAATCCCTTTAACTGGTCAATGCCTCTCACACCAACAGTGCCATTATTACGCCACAGAGGGTCTAAGTTGTCTTCAGCAGTTCCTCCTCCCAGGATTCCATCACTGCTGTTAGAGCTAGCATCTGAGATGATTTGTCCTTGACCTTCATCAATGGGCCAGTATCCCACCAAGCCTGTTTCGGTGCCTGTGATCCTTTTCATAGAAAAGGCTTTGATGTCACTTTCTGATCTAGCTATATTCCAGATACGTATTTCAGCTAATCCGGCTCCGATCACGCGGTCTGAAAAAGAGGGCGTGGATCCGATGTATAGAGATTCTGCTGGGGCCGGGGCAACTGAGGCGAAAACAGAATCTCTACTGGCCACTAAATTGCCATTGACATATATGCTCTGCGTGCTGCCATCGTACACACCAGCGACATGATTCCAGGTCTCCATTTCGAAAAGTCTGAGTCCATCTTCACTTTCTACTTCGTGCCAATTGCCATCTCCAAATCCCCACTCAGCCTGGCCGGTCCCGTTAGCCCGTAAGAAATAACCGACATCATTGCCTGCTTCACTGTGGTCCATAGCAAGAATTGTGCTTTGGTAGGTAGAAGTTTTGGTGCTGTCGATTTTGAACCAGGCTTCCAAGGTGATTTCTGATCCAGAAAGTTGCAACGCCTGCCCTCTGCCACAATCCACAAAGTCATCAAGACCATCGAAACTCAAATACTCCACGACCTCAGCTTCGATGGCTGATGGCGTAGTAGGGGATATAAATATTCCGGACACTACGGCACCTAGACCCTCAGGTGCGTCCATGACAAATCGTACCCTCCCTCTTATTTTCCAAGTAAGCCATATTCCATCTTCAAAACTCTGTAAAGTCCGAGCATCGTATTTATCTCCCGTAGCTCCATCGACGACACTCAATGCAAATTTCCTCTGCTGATGGTCACCGTCCAAAAAATAGATAGACACCTCTGATTCTTCTGCGCCAACATCTATCGTAAACCACCAGGGATGATCGGTGTCATCTGCATATCTGGCCGACAAAATGGTTGAGTCTTGATGGTATTGCAAGCCTCGTACATCCGTACTGTTATCTTCCCACACAATGGTCTTACTAAAGGGATCCCATGTAATCTGGGTGGAGCTGGGTAAGCTGGAATCCTTCTCTACAATATAGTGTCCGTCGGTACCGTAATGACCCATCCAATTTCCCTGGGTGTTGTCGTCTGAGTTTAAGAACTGGGCATATCCACTTCGCTCAGTGGAATGCAGCAAGTTTATATCGTCGAGGGTAATGCCATCACTGGAAATGGGTTGAGCTGCCCTGTGTTGAAATCTGATCACCGATGTTTCGCTCAAACTTAGACCTATAGATTCCGTGATCCTTGTAATATTCAGGATGGTATCGGTGTACACTCCGGGGTCAGCTTCGAAACCAAATATTTTCTCAAAGGTTCGGCCTCCATCGCTGGAAAAGAAAATGCCATCTTCCGCGTTAATTTCCTGGTCAAAAATCTGGAAGGAGAAACCAAGGAGGATATCCTTGCTAAAGTCTTCCAGGTCCACATACAGGTCTGCCTGATTGGTGGAGGAGATCTCACTCGTTGGCACATCCATTGCCAAATGAAAACTACCCGTCTTCGCCTCAAATTTATCTGTCACCTGTGCTCTCCCAGTGCTGTTTTCCGTAGTCACCCTCCAATGTCGCAAATCCACATCCCCTTCCTCGAAGCTTGTTGCATAGGGAATGGTAGCATATCCTCTTGTTGCGACTATGGCCTTAAAAGTGATGATCTTATCTGTGAGGGAATCCACTTCCACAAAGCGAATGAACTGCCCTCGCTGCACCTTCCCAAAAGTCATCTTGGCACCACTTGTCACCTGATGAGGAAATAGCGCTGTATCCCTTGGGGTTCCTACGGTCGGAGCACCGTCCTGCACTTTGTATGGATCGGCATAGTACACTTTCCTGCCTGGAGCAGGTGCAGATAAATGCATATCATAGGTAGTGTCATGGTCTACAAAAGTGATTTCTGAATGAAAATCTCTGTCATCAGCTCTCGTCCTGAAATCAGGGCCCATGATAAATTCGCCCTTCATGGCACGAGTAATCTCACCAGCTAACCATAGATAGTGATCTTCCGGATCGTCACCATAGGACGCAAAACTCAGACTATGGCTATAAAATGGAGGCCGATTATTGACCTTGTGGATTTGAGTTCCTTCATCAATTTCGTCGAACATCCCCAAATACAACAATTGACTTCCAGCCTCAATCGCAGCCCTTCCCATATCCCAATAATAATATCCACCTTCCCTAGGTCTTTCAAAATCGTTGCCATGCAATATTTTTTCGCGAATACCTGCCGAAACGTTGGGTGCGTAGGCAATACCTGTTTTGCTGCACCAGTTATTGTCTGTCTGAACCAGATCTTTGTAGGTTGTCGCCATGTCAGATCTGCGAAACCGGCTCGTATGCCATGGCATAATGGCGGCTACTTCTTTGATCAGATCAATCATTTTTGTATGCTCACTGCCACTAATACAGTCTCTCCCACCCTCTCGCCAATAGGTAGGAACTCCGAGCAAAATGGAGCAGTGACCATACACAGAATCATTGACAAATTTATCTACCAGTTCTACCCAAAACTCCATATCCAATCCTGTGGCATTGTGACGATGCGGGAAACCAACACCCCACAGGGCGACCAAGGGCTTGCCATCGTGATACAGATATGACTGGCTGGCTCCCCGGCTAGTCAGGGAAAGGTCATCAACCATCTCTTTCCAATCATCAAAGATCTGGTCGACATGATAAGTGCGCCTTGCATTAACTGAGACAGAATCAGTTCCGTTTTCATAGATGTTTGCACCAATATCATACATCACTGCTACCGCCCTACCATTGTTTTCTGCGCCTTCTAGGGCATTGAGCATGACTTTGCTGAGCACAGGACGGATGCCAAAATCGCTTTTGAACCGCTGGACAAAGGCACCGTCGATGCCATACTCTTTCATCCATTGAAAATGGCGGTTGACCGTTTTTGAGTTGACAGAACTGAATACTGAAGCTGGTGTACCATCCTCAAAGACAAAGGCTGTCTCATGTCTTTCATCCTCGTCGGTTTCACGCATATCAGGCCAATACTCGATCGATGCTGATCCGGGCCGGAAACCCTCTGAGTTTTTGTAGTGCCGCCAGTTATTGGTGCCTCCATCATTGGGAGTACCAAACCATCCCTGATAGCCAGTCATAGATAATCCAGTGTACGAGGTGTGGGCTGAAGTAGCACTGTGTTTCGTTTGTGCCCTGCTGCTTTCTTGGGAAAGTAGTGAAATCGTGACAATGAGTATTGCCGCAAGTTGTTTCATTTCGTAGGTGCTCTATTTGACAAATTCTCCAAATGGCCTTTGCTCAAAAGTCAGCAACTGCGCTCTGAGGAGCTCTTTCATTTCTTTAGACTGTGGGGAAATGGGTGAATAAATATTTAGTTTTTCTTCCGGATCATTTCTCCTATCAAATAATTGATCGGATTCATGATAATGTACATTGTAGAGACACGCATGATATCCCAAGTGTGCATTTCTAGTATAATAAGGCAACAGGGTTCTTTCTCCCTGCCAACCAGTGAACCAATCTCCTCTGGCGATTTTTCCGAGCGTCGCTTCATCATACCTCACCGCAATGTATTTCCAGTCCTTTGTCATCACACCTCGGGCGAATCCCAATTCAAAAAATAAATGTGTGTGCACCGGATTTTGACTGCCTCTCAAAACCTGTTTCAAGCTCACTCCATCGAGCATTTCCACACGGTTCAGATTTACCCCTGCCAGGTCGAGAAAGGTTGGTGTATAATCGACATTCTGCACCAATTCGTGATAAGTGGATCCTGTTTTGATGCCTGCTGGCCAATGCATCATGAGGGGAATTCTGACACCACCCTCGTAAAGGGTCGTTTTAGCAAAATTATAATTGCCATGGTCAGATGTGATCACTATGAGGGTATTCTCCAGCTTGCCTTTCTCTTCCAATTTTTTCACCAGAGAGCCTACTGCATGATCAAACCAGGTGAGCCAGCCATGGTCAGGATCCTTACCTGCGGCCACTACTTCCCTTTTTATTTGGTCTCTAGCAGGCATATTGTCAAATGCATCCTCCATATACCCCTGACCAGTAAAGTTTGGATTAGCATCTAAACCATATACATATTTGTCACCCTCCCTGATCCAAGGGGCTGGACCATGAGGCACCATCTCACTATAATAGAGGAAGAAAGGCTCATCGCCTGCTTGATCAATAAATTCAAGCGCTGCCCTGTTTTTCCACTCTAGTTGATGGACATTGAGGGAATCATTATACAATTCTCTCAAATTGGCGGCATAAATACCATTGGCGTAGTCGAAGCCAAATTCCCTTATTCTATTTGCCCAGAAAAGATGATTGTGCCTCATCGCCTCTGAGACTGCGGGCAATCTGGGATCTGCCTCAGGATCGTAGGGCATCAATGCACTTCCAGGCAAATTTTTCTTCCTGAGCAGATCATGATCTATGAGGTGACTCTTCCCTACGAATCCTGTCCGATATCCTGCCTTCTGCAATAACCTGGGTAGGTTTTCCCGGTGCTCCTCTATCTCTGTATTATTCTCAACCCGAGTCAAGCTGCCTGTTGGATGCAAGTTTAGAAAACTCGGACCCTCACACCTGCCAGCATATCTACCTGTCAATGTCGTGTATCTGCTGGGCGAACAGACTGAGCTTGATACATAGGCATGTGTAAATATCATCCCACCTTTGGCTAGGCCATCAATCACTGGAGTATGCACTTCATCATCCCCATTAAAGCCAAAGGGATGAGACTGCACACCCACACCATTGCCGTCTGAGAAATATTTTACCAGGTCGGCAGAATCAGGCACGACAGCGCTTTGATCATCGGTCATGATAAAAATGATGTTCGGTCGATCCTGACCGTACAACAGTACTCCAAATAGCATGCAGATGCACCATGCCATGGATCGAGCATTCTTCATTTCACTCTATTTATGACTTCTTGTTATCGATGCATCGTATCATACCAATCTCGCATTGCAACTTCCATCCTCTCCGCTACTTCGGAGTAATCTGCCTTCACATCCCTCAATTGGGAAGGATCTTCTTTTAGATTATATAGTTGAAATTGGTCATCCTCTGTTACATAGGCTTTCCAATCTCCTTCCAAACAGGAGACCACACTTTTCTGAGACCAATAAAGTGGTCCATTCCTACTAATATTACCACCCAAGAATGCGGATTTTAGGTCCATACCATCATATTTTCCAGGCGGAAGTTTTGCTCCACAGATCGATGCTACGGTCGGAAGCCAGTCGACACCATGAAAAATCGTTTCTGTATCTACTTTACTTTTCTTCAGCTGTTGCGGCCAACTGACGATAAATGGCACTCGGATCCCTCCCTCATGGAGACTTAATTTCCTGTCTCTGTAGACACCTGCAGATCCCACACTATTTAGCAAATCAGGTCTTTCCCTGTACCTTTTAACCACGGTTCTAGTGGCCACCTGCTTGGTCAGAGGGCCGGGTCCATTGTCACTTGAAAACACAATCATTGTATTTTGAGCCAGGTTACTTTCTTGAAGAAAATCAAACAACCTACCCAAGCTCTGATCCATGGCTGTCACATCGGCACAATATGCCTGCATTGCTTGATCAAGGTCTCCATAGGTAGCCACGAATTTTAGGAATTCCTGTTGATGGCCACTAAAGTCTTGATAGCTTACTTTCAGATCTTTGTAAACCTGCAGCTGCTCTGGTGTGGGATGGATGTATGAGTGAGTAGGGTAGATCCAAAGATTTATATAAAAAGGCTTGGGCGATTCTCCTCGATTATTTACGCTCATGAAATCAATGGCCATATCAACATAGGCATCGGTAGTTTTTGCCCTCCAGTATTCTTGCGAACGTTCAGATTTGCTCCAGGTTTTTCCATGGCCATTGTTGTTGGTGGTGAAATGACTATCAATGCCAAAGTCTCCGGGAGAATCCGCGTACTCCAGTCCTTTGTTGAGATGCCATTTGCCAAAATGTGCGGTATGATATCCCGCTTGCTGCAAGATGCTGGTGACCGATGGCTCGTCGGGCTTTAGATTTTGCGATTGGTCGAAATCACGGGCAGGATATTGACCACTCATGAGGCCATAGCGACTTGGTGCACACCATGCGGCTGCCATGTAGGCTCTATCGAATCGAATCCCACGTTCGGCTAGCTTGTCCAAATTTGGCGTTGCCGCATAGGGGTGTCCAGTGCAGCCTAAGTCTCCAGCACCCAAATCATCCGCCAAAATGAAGATAACATTTGGTCGAGGGTGGTCAAAGGAGGTGCCCCCAGCCGTTGAGCTGCAGTGACTCCAGCCCATGCTGGCAATAAGAGTAAGAGAGAGAAAAAAAATATGCCTCATAATAAGTTTAGATTACGCTTACCCAATTAACCTAGTCTAAGGAAATTCAAATAAGTATTCAGCGAGTGAGGCCATACACATTCGTGGCACTCACTACATAATTAGGCACCTTCACATACCCTTCGTTAATGCATTCATTGATGCCATTTTCTTTAAAATCACTGATGACGGTCTCCAACGTTTTTCTAGCTAAATCCTTGCTATTTCGTGCAAGCACAGGTATCACCCAGGCAAGCGGTGTGGCCCAATAGGCACCGTTTTGATACTGTCCCTCCTTGCATTCAATGAATAGTTGGTCCCAGCCCTCCTCTCGACCGGCGAGATGTCTCAGCTGCCCCTTTCTCATGATTTCATCATAGTGGTCTACCAGATAATGGGAGATCTTATCGGCTTTCTCCTCATTGGTAATCCCAACATAGGCTGCATAAGCACTCCCCCAAATATCCAGCTGCTTGCAGTCCTTGTCTGCAGCCCAGTACATGCCCGCTTCTTCACACCACAGTTTGTCAATGCTTTGCCGAACGTACTCGAAACGCCTTTGATAAACATCAACATTGCCACACTGATATTTTCGACACAATTGATGCATGTCTAGATTGGCCTTGTAATAGAGTAGCGAGGAGAAAAGAAGGTTACCTGTCTTCTTGACGATATCTGTAAATCCATAGACACATTGCGGATCTTCAGGATTATTATACACCAATCCACTTTCTCTTACCGATGTATGATCGAGACCTCTCCGCAATTTGGGTTCTAGCTCTCTGAAAAGGGTCTGATCCTCATTTTGATTTACATACGCACAAACCAACATTGCCATAAAAGGACCATTGTCTAATGCATGGTCAGCTAAAGGTCTACCAGGGGCTCCGGGACTATATATCGCCTCCCCCGCTGCATTGACACGATCTGGCATACACCCATCTTCTCTCTGCCCCCTCAATAGATATTGAATGGATGCCTTCATCTCCTGGGGGTCCAATAAGTCCCCAGCATACTCCACCATGTAGTAGGTATCTCTAGTCCACAGTGCCTTGTAATTTCCCACACCGTCGGGAGTATGAAGCATGGTGCCATCGTAGCCTCGAACCCGACATCCCTTTAATTGCTCCAAGGTAGCGCTCTTCATCCAATTGACCTGGTCATCAGAAAGTGCAAATGGATTGCCTCCTTCTCCCGGTAAAACATCTGTCGAACTTTGGCCTGTAGCTGACACCACTGGGCCAATCATCAAGCCAATCGATAGAAAAAATAGTACCCAAGTATTGTGCTTCATAATAGCATGTAAGATGACGACGAGTAAATCATAAAAAGTAAATGCGGAACATAAATAGCACCCAAAACAGAAAGCGAGTTTCTACGCTAAATACCCAGAGTAATTCGAATTCTCATTTACCATACTCGATCCAATTGACCAACTATCAGTAATAAGTAATCTTCGGGCTGTTTTTTTCTTTCATCAGACCAATGGTAGGTCGTCAATATACCATCAGCTCTTCTATCACTAACTGAATCCATTAAACTTATCCATTAATGTTCTCCCAACCGACGCTAGGTGAAGACTCGCTTGTAATTTTCTACTATGAGTCCGGCATAGGGCGCTGCATGCTTCACCAATATCTCCATGTCTGATTCCGAGAGTTTCTTTAAATTCTGCAGAACCTTTACATTTTCTTCCAGTTCGTAGGTAAACCTACAGCCACTGCACAGAGAGGATACGGGCAATGAATACACATATTGATGAAGATTTGCGTGAGTTAATGCTGTTTCACTGATCACATCAGGGATGTCTTTAGTTCTGATATCTTCTGGCGTGGTGTCGATCCTGCCCCCCATCATGCTACCTCCCGCCATAGTCTTCATAGCTATCACTCCATATTCCTTCTCTAGAAGCACTGGTAGTAGGCGATGTTGAAATGATTCGAAGGAGGGGTCACAGACATTAAGAGGCATCTGACAGGTATCCAACTCTATTCCCAACTCATCCAATTTTTCCAGAAAATACAGGTGGGTCTTGGGGTTTTGATGACCGGTGAAACCAATATACCTTGTTTTGCCTTTCTCTTTTGCCTCAAGAAAAACGTCCAGGACACCATCTCTTAAGCGGTTATCCACATCTTCGGGTGTGGTCAAAGTATGGATCTGCCATAGATCCAGATGGTCTGTCTTTAGCGCTGTCAAGGTTTCTTCCAACTGCTTTGTTACACCTGGGCCAGTTTTAGCAGGTGCCTTGGACATCAGAAAGATCTCATCTCGATATTTTGGAGTTAAGAATCGTCCCATGTATTCTTCGGCACGCCCATCGTGGTACCTCCTGGC
Organism: Saprospiraceae bacterium; assembly: GCA_965223025.1. GTDB lineage: Bacteria > Bacteroidota > Bacteroidia > Chitinophagales > Saprospiraceae > JABDMH01. The sequence goes on along the minus strand of CBDCVP010000023.1, from coordinate 96,051 downwards.
ATTATCGAAAAAACGAACTCCCAGTTCCATCGATCGTTCGATCATTTTTTCGGCTTCTTTGGGGTTTTCTGTAAATCCCAAGTGGTACCCACCTAAACAAAAGGCAGTTACTTTCTCTCCATTTCTAATCAGTCGCCTTTGCGGCAAGATTTCGCCAATCCTATCGACTTTCAGTGTAGTGCAAGCCCAATCTGTCATTAGACCCAGGGCCGCGACAGTACTCGCTTTTTTTATAAATGATCTTCGGTTTTCCATAATCTATTTTTAGTTATACGATTCAGTACTTATGATCAAAAAAATACTACCACTACCCCTCAGCGATCTGTTCAAAAATTTTATTACTCATTCAGGCATTTTTTTGGAAAGTGGTATCTCTCGCCGTAACATCTGTCCTGCCATACCTGTAAGAAACAGATAATGATCGGAATCGACCCCATCATTCCCCACAAAATATGCATCGGCACTATTGGGAGGGTTATCTGAAATCTTGATAATGGCCGTACCTTCATCCACCTCGTCATACATGCCCACATACAACATCTGGGCACCTGCAAGAATGGCATTGTAGATTAAGTCCCAGTAAAACTTGCCACCCAACCTTGGAATGGCCCCATAGGTGGTATGTCTGGCCAGCCCAGGGCGGTCTTTGGAAAGGTTATGCCAACTAAATCCTGGATAGACGATCGGTACGTAATCGACCTCGTTTTGCCTGCACCAGGCAATATCCTCCATCACATGATCGCGATACCTCACCTCATCCTTATGCAACAGGGGTGTAAAGCGTTGTACCATCCAGGGCAAGACAATATCAGCAGATCTGATCAAATCATGTAGGTAAGGATCAGGATTGCAGTCCTTATTGAGATCACGGAAGTAAGTTGGCACACCCAGCATAACTGCACAACCACCATACTCCGGATCATGCTTGAGAAACTCAATGAGACGGTTGATCCCAATCTCCCTAATATTGTATGGTCGATCGGGAAAACCCAGCCCCCAGATAGTGACTAAGGGTTTGCCATGGTGGTACAGATATGTTTGGTTTTGTCCTCTGCTGGTGACCTTCATGCTATCCACCAGGCGTTTCCAATCCTCGATAACGGCCGAACAGTCCTCCCCATCCGCCCTTAATCCGGACAAGTCGTACATGACCCCAATGGCCCGACCATAGTGCACGGAGGCATCCAGCGCATTTCTGAGGATGACATCTTGGGATTTGTTTGGATCATCATATCTCCTGGCCACATTGAAAAATCGCTGCATGAAAACACCATCCACACCATATTCTTCCATCCATTTAAAATGCAGGTCCGTAGTACTCTTATCCAAGGAACTGAAGACTTTTGCGGGGCGACCATCTGGATACTTAAAATCCGTTTCATAAGTTTTTTCATAGTCACTTACATCAGGCCAGAAGTCGATGGTATTGTGATCTTTGTCAAACTTTCCATCTCGCCCATAATGCCCCCATTGGGTGCCGGACCCATCTCCGGGCGCCCTAAACCATCCCTGATAGCCCGCCATCACCAATCCATGATAGCTCGGATACTGGCTGCCCTTTGTATGCTTGTTTTGTGCATTCATTTGGGTTATAAAAAACACAACGAGCGCCACGGTGCAAGCTCTTGATAGCGCCAATCTCTTAAAATGAAACAAATTTGGGTAAGATTTCCACTTTTTCGAGATCGGGAAATGCCAACGCATCAACCGATCGAGAAAAATCGCAAGATTGTTGACATGGACACTCTTGATTTCGCAACCTTTTCGAAGTAAGCTCCGCAGTATTAGACTTTTCACATTCATCCTATTTGAATAATTCTAGCCATCACCTCGCAATAATTCCTTCATGTGGGCCACCACACTTTGGTACTGGGGATCCTCAGCCAGGTTTTCATACTCCAAGGGATCATTGATCTGATGATAAAGCTCCCTTCCTTTTTTTCCTTCATCCCATTCTGTGTATCGCCATTTGGAATTTTTCACGGTCCTACCCAACATTTCACCACGATTAATGATGGCTCGAACCTCATTTCTGAAGGGTTGGGAAGGATTCTTCACGACCGATGCAAAACTCTTTCCTTCGAGGTATCGTGGAGTGTTTTTGAGATCACATAAGGCAGCTAACGTGGGATATATGTCGATGAACTCGAACATTGCTTCCGACCTAACACCTTTTTCTTCCACAGGGGGCCCAGCTACTATAAAGGGAGCACTCGTGCCCTGCTCAAAAAGCGTGACTTTATTCCACCAATTATGTTCACCCAGATGGTAGCCGTGATCACCCATAAAAACAATCAGTGTATTTTCCATCTGACCAGTCTCTTTGAGGGCATGCAGCAACTTTCCAATCAGGGCATCCATAAAACTACTACAGGCATAGTATGATCTTAGAAATTCCCTCTTATCCTGATCGGTAAATTTGTTAAACACTTTAGTCTGCCCTGGTAGAGTATGTGAATAAGGTGGCACCCAGTCTTTTGGCAAAACATGAGGATCACAATCCTCGAGAGGGTACATGTCAAAATACTTTTTGGGTGCGATAAAAGGGTCATGAGGTTTATGAATTCCAACAGCTAGGAAAAATGGTTGATTATGGTCACCTCTGATGAAATCAACAGCCTTGGCTGCAATTTGACCATCTCGCTGATCTTCATCCGTCCCTTCTGCAGCCTGCCACCAGCACCATTTGAGCGCATCGCCGGTAAGGTTCCTGTGGTCACCCTTCTTGCCTAAATCAGTAGTTTGAAAAGTATGGATTTCATTCCATGCTTTAAAATCATTGTGCTTCTCTTGCGGGGTATGAAAAATCTTACCCAAGCTCATGGTGTAGTATCCATTTTGCCGAAACAAGGCAGGCAGTGTAATCCAGTCGCCGATCACTGATTGCAGCGGTTTCCTATTATCCAGAATTGTCGTGGTCTCTGGTCTCAATCCAGTAAGAAATGAGGAGCGGCTCGGATTGCAAACTGCATAATTGCAGTATGCATGATCAAACTGGATACCCATACTGGCCAACCTATCTACATTGGGAGTCCTCACCTTCGGATGATCATAGCATCCCAAGGTCTTTGTCAGATCATCGACTACAATAAACAGCACATTTTTATGTTGGCTAACAGCGCTATTGTTGGTCTTAGTATTGATGCCCACACATCCAGACAGCACGGACATAAGTGTGATGGTTAAAAAGATCTTCAACATACTATCTTAATTATGAATAACCGCCGATGGTGGTGCGGCCTCCGCTGCAGCACCCCAGCTTTTGTTTGCTTTCAATCCCATAGTCAGGACCAGCGTACCTCCATTCTTGATGTCTTCATGCGAGAACCAGGGCTTATTCCACTCCTTTCCATTCAATGTTGCGGACTGGACGTATTTGTTTTCAGGTGCATAATTTTCGACAACGATGACAAACGTCTTGTTGTTCTGCAAATGCACTGTGGCTCTTTCAAATACGGGACTTCCAATATTGTAGATTGGCATACCGGGTGTCACAGGATAAAATCCCAGCTGCGAAAACACGACAAAGGCCGACATTCCGCCGCCATCTTCATCTCCAGGTATACCCATCAGATCGTTCCTAAACCATTGGGTGAGCAAAGTTCGAATCCGTTTTTGGGTCTTCCATGGTTGGCCGGCATAATTATACAAATAGGGAATATGCAGGGAAGGTTCATTGGCCATGGAAAACTGGCCCACATTTCCAGTTTGGTCAGGCAACTGAGCATAAAAGGCATATTTACTTCTGCCAAGAGGTTCTGAAAACATGGTCTCTAAATGCTCAATAAAGGATTCTCTGCCGCCCATCAGATTGATAAGATCTGCAATATTATGTTGGACGTCCCAACGGTATGTCCAAGCATTGTTCTCCCCATAAAACTTTCTTGCGCCCATTCCCCCGGAAAATTTGTAGTCAAAAGGCTCGATAAATCTTCCTTCTTTGTCTTTGGGATGGAAGAAATGAGTCACTGGGTGAAACAGATTTCGGTAATTGAGGGAATTATTAAAAAACTGGATATACTCCCGGTCTTTCCCTAGTTCTTGGGCTATTTGTGCTAGGCACCATTCATCATAAGAGGTTCCTAAAGTCACAGCCACTGGCTGACGACTTTCGAAATGATGAACTTCTGGGATGGTCTCTTCTTCACCTTCACGAAGAGCCGGAAAATATCCATTTTCCTTATAGAAATCATCGATTTCTCCAGCAGGCATGCCCGACCAGGGTGCTAAGGTCTTTTCCAAGATCCCCTCTTTGCAGGCCTGATAGGCCTTTTCTAGCTCAAATCTCCTCAGTCCTTTTCGATACGCATCGATGACGGAGGCCACCCCATGGTTGGAGTTCATTCTTCGGCTATCACCAGTGACCTCAGGGAAGGTAGGCATCCAGAAACTATCCATTTGCTCGGCCATAGTCACGAATGAATGGATGATGTCCTCTTCCCTTTTCGGATCAATCAAAACACGCAGTGGATGGTGAGCCCGGTAGGAATCCCAAATCCAGTCATCTGTATAAAATGATCTGCCATGATCTTCATGAACTTTTCCATCAAAAGCACTGTAATATCGACCCTCTTCCGATAGACTGACGGGACGCTCGTAACACCGATACAACGAGGTATATAAAACCGTCTTATCATCTGTGGATCCTCCTGCGACCTCCAATCGGCTCAAAGCCCTATTCCAGATGTCACGTGCCTCTGATTGCAGAGATGCCACATCTTTACCCAATACTTCCCTTTTAAGATTGCTTGCAGCCTGCATCTCATCGATAAAAGAAATGCCATAGCGGACATGTAGTTTCCTGGTGCCACGTGGGTATTGCAGCACCAGGCAAGCATCTTTGCCCTCAGTGCGGACTCCCTTGATTAACTCATCTTCTTGGAGTACTGAAATACGCTCGGGCCTTTCTTCTGGTACCAAATGCAGGTAAACGCGAGTGTCGTTTTCAATGATCTGGAAACCAGAAACTGCAGCACCATCCCATCTCAAAGCTCCATTTCGGGAGTTGACAATGAGGGCAACTTCGTCATCGCTTCTGAAATCGATCTCATACATCGCAGATTGAGTGGACAACCCAAAGTTCACATCTGTCTGCTGCTCATCTAAATAGACTGCATATGAGTGGGGAGTCAGTTCTTCTTGGTCATAGCTAAACTCGATCACAGATCTGATCTCCTTCTCGGGGCCTTGATATGGACTGAGATTAAACGCCGAGCTTCCCCTATGGCTGGTCACGATAATGGGCAATCCGTGCAATCGGTCTCCCGTAAAATCCCTTCGCTCAGGATAAACCCGCAGCATGCTATTGGGCAGATGAATGGTGGGAAATGTGGGCACCAATAAATGACTAATATTGCCCATGTAGGGATTGACATAATCGACCGGATCATTGAGGTAAAGCCTGGACTCAGCCAACTTTCCTCCGACTGATAGTGTCACAAGGAGCAGTACTACGAGGACTTTGGATATTACCCGATTTTTCATAGGGTGATGTTAAATCTTTTCATAATCATTTTCATGTGTTAGAGCATCTTAGCCATCTCACTACCTGGACCATATCCAATGCTTGATCGAGCTAAAAATTCCACTTGTGACTCGGGATGACATTGGCATTTCGTGTCTAGACTAAGGATTCATCGGACTTTCGCACATCAATCAAATACATAATTCACAAGTGACGCACTCCTAGTAGAGCGTCACATGAGAAATGTTGAGAAATTCTAATGAGATCTTGTATTCAGGCAAGGCGCCAAAACGTAGACATAGCCATAGCTATGGCGTGCCGATAGCTATCGGCAATGCAACGCAGCATGATGCCAAAAGCCTGCCCCGAGCTTGTCGCGGGGAGATTAGAATGGCCGACAATTTTTTGTGTGAGCTCTATTAGTATAGAGTACATTCCAGTAAAGATTTAACCCAAATCCTCAGAATACTATCCACAAGGGCCGATGGAGTCAACTGTGCTGAATCCTTAGGACAAAGGGCTAACTCCCCCTTGAGCAAGGACTCACTTCTTCTTACTCATCGGAGTCCCCATTTCGTCTCGCCATTCTCTGAATGTTAATCTGAGATCCTCCACTTTACCTCTGAATCGATCTGCCAGATTGCTTTGCTCACTTGGGTCTTCCTCCAGATCATATAGCTCCAAAACACCCTTTTTTGTCTGAAGCAATTTCCATTTACCCGCACGCACCGCCCAAGTATCATCATTTCCATCGAAAAACAGATGCTCATGCAGGGGGGTGTTAGCACCTCCCTGCAATGCGGTAAGTATGTTCTTGCCATCATATGTCTTCTCAGGTGGAAGTTCTATATCCAGGACTGAACAAATGGTCGGCATAATATCAAGTGAGATGACAGGAATGTCGCTTTCCGCTGGCATCAATTTATCAGGCCAGCTCATGATGAAGGGGACTCTGACTCCACCTTCGTACACACTGTGTTTAAAATCACGCAGGGGACTATTGTTCGATCTATTATTCTTGGCACCTCCATTGTCCGAGAAAAAGAAAATAATGGTCTGCTGGTAAATCCCTTCAGCCTTAAGTGTTTCCAGCACTCTTCCCACAGCCATGTCCATTCGGCGCAGCATGGCCAGCTGAATATCGCGCTTAGGATCGCCAGAATCGAACAAATTGATATCTTCTGCTGGTGCTTGAAGAGGCGTGTGCACCGCATTGAAAGGTAGGTACAAAAAAAAGGGGTGCTCTCTTTTTGTCTCACGGCTAATAAACGAACAGGCCTCCCTGGCAAGATTGTCTGTCAGATAGCCCGTATCTGATACCTGTGTGTAGTTCCGATAGATAGATTGATGAAAATCGTCGGGGCTGTCTTTGATAGTAAGGTCAAAGTAGTCATGAGCTCCATGTCCTAAGAAACCGTAGAATTCATCAAAACCCCTGCTGCAAGGGTGATGCTCCTTCGTCAATCCCAAATGCCATTTACCAAAGATGCCTGTCCGATAACCTTGAGCTTTGAGAACATCAGCTAAGGTGATCTCACTCAATGGCAGTCCTCTTCGAGAATCGGGAGCCCTATAAAAACCAAAGCGTTGCTGATAACGACCGGTCAACAACCCTGCACGTGTCGGTGCGCACACATAGGCGCTCGCGTATCCATTGGTAAAAACAACGCCGTCCCTAGCCAACCGGTCGATACTCGGAGTCGAAACGATGGAGGGAGATCGTTGAAAGCCAGCATCGGCATTCCCCTGATCATCGGAAACAATCACCACGATATTAGGTCTACCATGTCTTACCCCTGACTGGGAAGTCGAGGCACACCCTGTCACTACCAGGATGACCACGATGAGTATAAAGAATCGATACATAGTTGACTTTCTCATAACCTTTGAAATCAGCTCTCGTCGAAAACCTAGTGCAAATTCCGGGTTGAATGATCTCTAAAAAACTTATCTACAAGACCAGATTTATGAACAACTCTTTCAAACAGTCGATAGGGTTTGGAGCATGAAGTTCGACTCAATATTACAGTCTATTCTTTCTTTTCAGAATCTTAATCACCCTCTTTGAAAGCAGTCTCTGATCAAAATTGATAAACACTCAAAGGACCATTATTATTGGCAAATACTAACTTCGATCCACTTCTAGTGTGCATCACTCCAATCTTTCTGGTCTCATAAGGTACATACAATCCCGATGAAATGTAATCTTGAGGCATAAAACCACCCATGCCATCGCCAAGTAAAAGCCACCCAAAGCATGCATCACTTCTGGGTGTCTCCACTTCAGCATTCATTAAGTTGCCTCCCATCACGAGGTCCAAATGTCCATCATGATTAAAGTCGAGTATCTCAATGGCATTGATGGTGGAAATCTGCGTGCTCATGGGCAGCGCCTTCATGGCAAGAGATCCCCCTCCAAGATTCTCGATATACACATGAGAAAACTCGGTAGCCCTGTAATGCAGACTACTATCCAGAAACATGGGAGAATAAATCTGACTCAATTCAGCGCTTGCGAAATCATCATAAGTGGAATATTTTTCACCAATGCTGGGTATTTGCTCTGAGCTACATTGCTTTCCGCGAACCGGAAATTGTGTCCCCTTTTCATAGTAGCCCAACACAATATCGGGTTTGCCATTTACATCAAAATCACCGGCGTAGATATCAAATGATTCTTCCTTACTTGCTTTATATTTATAGTTAAGGCCCAAATTTCCAAGGACGTAATCGTTGTCACCATCTTTGTCAAAATCGGATTTTCTGATGGTATTCCACCAACCTATCGTTTCAGTGTCAAAATCAGGCATTTCCTTAATCTTAAAAACGTTGTGGTCATTCTCGACAACCGTAATGGCCATCCATTCACCAACGACCATGAGGTCTAGATCTGAGTCACCGTCAAAGTCATCCCAGACCGCATCTGTCACCATGCCTAGTCCAGATAACGATGCAACCATCTCATCAGCCACCGCACTAAATTTGATATTGGAAGGTGTCGACACATTTTCGAGAATTACGCTGTTGGCTGGTCGTGGGTACTGTCCCGGAGTTTGTCTGCCACCGACAAATAAATCTTGGTCACCATCTCCATCGAAGTCCGCTGCTCTCACAATGCTACCACTCACACTCATTGGAGGGAGACCAGTCTTAAGCAAGGTGAAATTGCCCTGACCCTCATTGGCATACAGGCGATCCTGGTAATAGGCGTGACCCACATCCTCTTCATTACCTCCAGAGACTACGTACAAATCCAAGTCAAGATCTCCATCAGCATCAAAAAACTGTGCGTCCACATCTTCATGCGCTGCACCATCCAATGCAAGACAGTCCTGGTATCCTAAATTGTCCGTTTGGCTCAGCATCAGGCATGGAGCTTGATCTTTGGCCCCTCCAATCAATAGATCGTCGAATCCATCTCCATTGACATCGCCTGTGGCGAGTGCAGGTCCAAATGCCGACATTTTATGAGGAAGCAGCACCTCTCGCTTAAAATCATCGTAGGGATTCTCACGATGCAAAAAACCTGGAACGATTTTATCATCTGCCTTTGTAAATACACTGGACACAGCATGGGTAGACGATTCTCTCCATAATGCTTCGATGTACTTGACTTCTATCTTTTGATTAGCCTTAACATTCCTAATGATTTGCCTTTTACGGTCGGGCCAGACGATCGTAATGGAATCCACGATCTCAGATACTCCCAGACCGAAATGCAAATTTTGATCCACCGACGATTGAAAGCCTCGCACCGTCGTATGCTCGTGAAATTGTGTCCTACCTTGGTAATCCAACGAAATTTTTGTGCCCCATCCTTTGGAATTTTTATCCGGGCCAAGTAGCTGAATACCCAAGTAATTATTTATATGCTTTTCGACTGTAAGATTTTTAAATACAGCCGCCGTCGAATCAATATTGTTTATGACAAGTTCAACATCTCCATCATTGTCCAAATCAGCATAGGCTGCGCCATTAGAATAACCCGCATAATTAAGTCCCCATTCTTCATTGGCCTGAGCGAACATCTGGCCGTCCGTATTCCTAAATATGGGATTATCCAATTTCTTGGAGGGCATCCTAGCAATCAGATCAGGTAGGGACAGATCTCTAAGGTTGACTTTCAAACTTGGATCTCCCTTCTCCAGCCGACTAAGCCACTTGAAATAGTCCTTATTATTGATATCTTTTCTAATGCCGTTGGTGACAAACAAGTCTCGGTAGCCATCATTATCGTAATCTTCGAATAAACAGGCCCAACTCCAATCCGTCTTATCCAGGCCTGACAGCTTAGCAGTTTCCGCATAAAAAGGAATCCCATCTTCTCGGATCCCCATTGCAGTCTGCAATACGTTGTACATATATTGATGATGAAAGCCACCATTCACCATATCCCAGAACATTTTTGGGTTCATACTTGCCATATTGGACTTAGCACGAAAATTGTCGGCAGGTGCCATGTCTAATTGCATGAAATCCATCAGTCCGTCATTATTATAATCTGCAGCATCCATGCCCATGCCGTAAAAAGCTGTGTGTTGCAAACCCTGTTGACTAATCTCCCGGAATGATCCATTTCCACCGTTTAAATAAAAATAGTCTGGTGTATGAAAATCATTGGAAACATACAAATCGGTGAGCCCATCCTGGTTAAAATCATTGGCAATCACCCCAAGTGTCAGCCCATATTTGAGTAACTGGGCAGCCTCTGTCACATCGGTGAAGGTATTATCTCCATTATTCCTATAAAGATGATCTGATTGATCCAATCTGACGTTGTCCTGAAGCCACTTATAATCTTTGGTAGCCAGGTTGAAACGAGTTATGGGATAATTGGCAACATAGACATCCAAATCCCCATCACTGTCATAATCCAAGAAGGCGGCTTGCATGCTATTTCCCCCATCATCCAATCCATATGCAGCGGCCAAATCTTCAAACACCGGAACTCCATCGGGATTCAGGCCTTGATTGACATAAAGTATGTTCTTTCGACTTTTCCACATTCCAGCTACAGACACGTAAAGGTCATCCCAACCATCATTGTTGATGTCTACTACCGCACAACCAGTAATCCAACGATCATCTGCTGCTACGCCAGCCCCATCGGTGACATCCTGGAACGTCAAACCACCCTTATTGAGATAGAGTTGATTTGGAACCATGTTACCCGTAAAATAGATGTCCTGCAGGCCATCATTGTTGAAATCACCGATCGCCACTCCTCCTCCTAAATAGAAATATCCATATTCGAAAAAATTCATCTGGTCATCGACAGCCAGTGCGTTATTAAAACGAATACCAGACTCATCAGGTGACAAGGTCTGAAAAATGGATCTATCGGCGCTCACGTCGACTTGAGGTGACCATTGACATAGCCCCAGGGGAATAAATAGGAGAAATATTCTCAGGAGAAACACTTTGATACCCATCACATTAGATTCCTTTGCTCAATAGTACTGGTGAGATTATTTACCAATTTTGTCATTAATCAGATGGAGATTAATCCCGAAATTTATCGCTCCACTCCAATAACCTCAAAGTCCCTATATCCATCAGATTTTTCCTTGTTACTTACACTGGTTTCACGTTGACTACTGCCCTGTATATTATGGTCGTACCGGGGTTCCATCATTTGTCCGCACTTGCGTCCAGTTGTAATTATATTTTCGGGGTGGATATTTTCTTGCAAGATCCTCATTGATATCAATACCAAGGCCAGGGGCTTCATTGACATGCATATAGCCATTCTTGATCACAGGTGTCCCTGGAAACACTTCCATGGCCAGCTCTGAAAAATGCTGAGATTCCTGAATGCCAAAATTCCACACAGCTAGATCTATATGGGCATTCGCTGCATGCCCCACCGGCGAAGTGTCTCCTGGTCCATGCCAAGCCGTTCGGACATTATACCATTCCCCCAACCTTGCCACCTTCATGGCCGGTGTAATGCCTCCTATCTGCGAAATATGAATCCTGATATAATCATAAAGTCTCCTGCTAATGGGATCAAGCCATTCGTGGGGGCTATTAAACAACTCTCCCATGGCCAGAGGCACACTGGATTGTTGACGTAGTAATTCAAACCACCCCATGTTTTCCGGTGAAAAGGGGTCTTCCATAAAGAATGGCCTGTATTCCTCCACTCGCTTAATCATATCGATGGCATCCATGGGTTGTAGACGCTCATGCATATCGTGCAGCAGCTCAATCTCATCACCAAATCGCTCGCGGGCCTTCTTAAAGATCTCAATGGTCCCACGTTTATATGCCTGTGGGTCCATGGTCCTATCATCAGGGTATCCAAAGCCGCTCTGTTTCCAGTCTGGTTTGGCCGTCAGGTGGGTAGATCCATATCCACCCAATTGGATGCGGATATGGCGAAAACCCATCTCCTTGTATTTCTCCACATCTTCCATGACCTCTTCAGCAGTCTTACCTGAGGCATGAGTATAAGTGTCTACTGCAAACCTGGTCTTACCTCCGAGCAACTCATATACCGGCATGTCGGCCATCTTGCCTTTGATATCCCAAAGGGCCTGATCCACACCACTTAGCGCATTATTTAGCACCGGTCCATTTCTCCAATAAGAACTTTGATAAGCAGTTTGCCATAATCCTTCAATCTCAGAAGCATTTTTACCTCTGCAAAAATCGTCGAGGTAGTCCGTGATCGCAGAAACCACCGTATGTGCCCTTTGTGTAAAAGTCGCACAACCTATGCCATATAAGCCAGCCTGATCTGTCTCAACTTTCACAATGACCAGATTCGTCCCATAAGGAGCTGTCAGGATGGTCCGAACTTTTGTAATCTTAACTGGCGCCATTCCAGCCACATGGGCATGGACGGCTTCGGTACCGGCTTCAGCCCTCGTGCTTCCGATCAGGCCCCATAGTCCGGCCATCGAGCTTGCACCGAGAGTCCGCAGTGTCTTACGACGATTCAATTGAATCTTTGAATTTTCCATAGCTTTGGTTCTAATAACATGATCCATTGTACAATTTTTCCCTGGGTAGAGACCTCTCTTCCACTAAATAAAATGTCTCCTCCTTACCTATTCTGGTTCAGCGATCCACGCACTATCATAGAATAGGTCAATACACTCAAACATAGTTTTTTTATCCGCATTTGCACGGCTCACTCAAGATCTGTCGGCCAGATGAGATCATTTTGCTCTTGACAGCATCATTTTGCCCGTTCGTCTTTGTTTGTCAAAAAACATGGTATATAGATATAGACCATCCGCCAGCCGTTGACCTAATGGTCCGGTGCCATCCCAAGTACAGGTATGATCACCATCAGCTGTTCTTTCGTCCAGCAGAATACGTACCTTTTCACCTAACATATTAGATATTTCGATTCTTAAGCGTCCAGCTTTCTTCAGTCTGTAGTGAATGGTGGTCTGCACCGAAAATGGATTGGGGAAATTTTGATCCATCGTAAGCCCTGGCTCCGCTACCTTCTCCAGTGCCGTTGTCACCTCGTCATAAGTATAGACGATAATCGGATCATTGTTTTTATTATTTGTGATGAGAATGATTTTTTTTCCATCCGGTGAGATGGCAATGTCCCTCAATCTCCCATTAAAAAATTGATCTTCACCAAAATACGGCTTAGGGTTGGGATCTTCCGGTGTTGAGGGTGCGAGACTTTTTCCATCTGGATTCAATTTCAATCGGAACACCTCTTGGTTGGTCGTTGTTCCGTCTTTTAAGGTAACAACCAGTAGGCTGTTGGTCCACTCAGGGATGCCAGTACTACCGTAGTATATACCGTCGGAAGGAGCTACCGTAGGCCAAGTTAAAAAATCGCCATCGGCTTCCATGGTGGCTCCCCATGAGAAAAGCGGCTCCCTCAATGCATCACCTGTGATGTCTGGGTGAGGCGTATAATTCTGTACAAAATCAAGTTCACCGGGGTAGTTTCCATCGTGGTAACCCTTTACTGCTTTCCAACCATAGTTCATACCAGCTTCCAAGACGTTCACCTCATCATCGGTGGTATGTCCATGTTCTATGTCGTAGAGTACATCCATTTTAGGATTGTATGCAAGGCCTTGTGGATTGCGGTGACCCCTAGTGAAAAACGAATGGTCAGGGATGGGGTTGTCACTCGGAATCGATCCGTCCATGTTAATCCTATGAATCTTTCCATGTTTGGTATAGGGATCTTGTGTAAAATTATTGGGATTGTGGGCAGGTGTGGGATAGCAATCATCAAAATTTGAGCCCGTATCACCTGAAGAGTAAAATAGGTAGTTTGAGCCATTCCGTTTAACGGCCAGGAGCCGACCTCCAAAATGATCATAACCGTTGGCCAGCTCAGTTACAAGATCTTCAGCCGCGGTCACAGACTGGCTAGAAGGATCCCAAGTCAGTTTTACAATCTTAAATAATGTGGATGGTTCGTCCGGGCTGCCACTATTATAGGAATAGAGCAAATAGACGAACGAACTATCGGAATGTGAGAAGTCAGGGTGTAGCGCTAATCCAAACGTCCCCCTACCGATGGAAAGACCACATGGACCTTTCTCGCTCTTATCACCGGAAAAATAGTCTGAAGCTGTGTAAACAATGGCCTTCTCACCACTATCGGGGTCTACTCTCACCACACTTCCCCCTTTTTCCGAAATCCATAAATAATTGTCCGGGCCCCAGATAACCTCCCATGGATTTTCCAGCTCTATAGCCAGCCTGGTGCGTGTAAAAGACTGAGCCTGAGTCATGCAGGCAAGGATTAGAAGCACAAAGAGTATCGAATACTTCATTACATTCTTAGTAAATGAATAGTGACCTGGTCATAGTAAATCAATGCTCGATCAATAAACATCATCTGCCACTATATTTAGGTAAGGATTGGAGCAGAATCTGATAATACGGAGAATTTGGCCGACATCAGATTTTCGATTTGACAACTATATGATCTCGCCCATTACCATTCCTGCCATTTGCAGAATCTATCGGGCATCCCTCCCATCTTCCAGACTTGACAATATCCAGGGATCTAACTGCGGCTTCACAAATTTGGCACCCTGCCCTATCAGAAACTCGATATTCTCCTTAAAATACTCAAATTGGACATGATTCCATTCCGATGGATCATCCCAAATTATCAGGAATTTTTTGCGTCTGGTGGTATAGCTGAATTCGTCCCTAAACAGACTGGTGGGAAGAGATAGCGAAAGCTCCTGCTTTTCACTGACGAACTTTACAGGAAATCTCTCTTCAAAATGAGGTGATGGCAGGTTATGCGCAGGTGCACCATTGCCACCCATCGTTCCGGAATGTAGGGTATTGAATCTTCTAAGTATCAAGTGTCCCTGACCTTCCAATTGCCCCAACCAAGCCTCAAGATCTCGATCCAAGCGATCAGTCTGAGCATTCACCTGGATGGCACAGCCAATATTGTGTCGATTTAAGAATAGCAAGCAAGGAGTCCATGTTTTCATAGCAGCTGTGTAATCATCACGATCACTGAGATCACCCAGATGGACTAAAATACGTGTTGGTTGAGCAGGTAAGTACGCTCTCTGAAACGAGATGTAACAGATCATCCAAATACCAGCTAAGACTAATTTGATCTTATTGCTCCTCTTCATCATCTGTTTAAAAACTCAATCAAATCCGTATGGATCGGGATATGATCGGAAGTAATGACTACGTGACCTGGCAGATACACCCACCATGTGTCTGCATAAGATCTCGGTCGACACATCGAAGGCCGGTGGTGTGGTAAAACCAGTCATTCAAAACTGATGGATTCCTCAGCTGATATGGCTACGAAGCATAATAATTATGCCTCGTAGCTTATCAGTGCTGCAAATTCCATGGGGATCAAGAGTTTGTCCTCATCACCATAGGTTGCGCTTCCACTTATTTCAGTAACACCAGTTTTCTTGTGGTGCTCACGTCATCGATTCGAATCGTGTAGAAATACAAGCCAGGTGAGTGACTTGTGGCATTCCATTCAATGCCATACGAACCAGCGTTCATTCTCTGATCCACTAAAGAAACCAGAGTCTTGCCTGATATATCTGACACAGTCAAGCGGACATCGCTTGTCTCTGGAAGCGTAAAGTCAATGACCGTGCTGGCAGTAAATGGATTAGGATAATTGTGCAAATTGTACTCGCTGGGAAATTCATCCTTTACAGCTGTCGAAGTAAGTAAGTCCTCATAGTAACTTACCACATTGGCTAGTGCCTCCTTTCCATCATAAGTTTCTAATTCATCTGCCCACCATGCCAGCGATCCCAAAGGCCGTCCATCAATCTTTGACCGAATATCACTCTGGTACGCAAAATTCTCCATCAGATCCATGACATCTGCAAAGCCCTCGCCATTTTCCGTCTCCACTCCAGGTACGGTGGTGGGATCTTGATCACCGAAAGCAATCAACACATTGTCAAAAGTCTCTCCATCTGCGGCTACCCCGTAATTATTCCTTCCCCATTTGGCAAATTCATCTCCTACCTCCTGGTTTGCGATGCCCTCAGTAATCATTTGTGGATCCTCCGTATTATCATAATTATTTTCCGCAATGATTCCAGGATACTCCTCTATCAGTTGCATAGTGAGATCATTCAAGAACCGGGGAGGTACATTCTCGACTTGAATTGGAACATCATCATCACCGACTTCTGCTGACCAGGTGCGATTAGAAAGCGGATAATCTGCTATTGAGTTAAACTCACCCTTGTAGTAAGATTCCAGGTAAGGACTTGTAAAATGCAGATTATTGGATGATAAAAATTTCACGTCCTCCATCGCAGGTACATATCCGTGTCCGAGCTGCCAGATGTCTTGATTAATCCTCATGATATTGGTCACACCCGCAGGTCCGCTTTTCACATCTTGTTGGCTTTGTATTTGTGTTTCATAGGTCGATTGACACTCGCCTTCCCAATTGCAATTGATAAACAGGTTATTGGTAAAATATGCTTCTTCATATTGCTCAAAGAAAAACACGTATTTGGCTACGTTGACAATCGTGTTGTGGTCAAAAAAGAAAAACTTTATCGGGTTCAACTTTCCAAAGAATGTGAGTCCTGGATTGGATGCAGTACAGTTTTCAATCCATACCGTATCAATGGCTTCGCCATTGGTACCCCGTGCAAAAAGAGCTGTATTCCAACCATTGGCCCACCTGTTTGCATCCCGGAAATAGGTGTTCTTAAAATAGATGTTGGCTTTCCCACTCACCTCGCCAAGCTGAAACATGTCGCCACCACCATACTCTGTCACACAATCTTCCACACGCAGTGTTTGATTAGCCCGGAATAAGCGGTAGAAAGCAGCTACCTTATCGCTTGTCGTGCGGATCGGTAGGTAGAGATTCCTCAATGTCAGCGAGCCATGCACCAGATTGACAAAGGCATCTCCGCCATCCTTCGGCGACATCAAGATGATGGGTTTATTTCCTCCACTTTCACCAATCAGGGTCAATGTGGAAGTAGTATCAGAAACACCATCTCCTCCAAATTGAATTCTTGATTGTTGGAAGTAAATCGTATTCTTATAGAGTGCGTACACTCGATTCGGATTGACCCTAACACCACCAGCCAGCGTATCACTGTTGATGGTGGTTTCTAGCAGTCCGGCATTTTCGACTCCACCGGGAATCCAAACCGTGTCACCCATCACAGCTGGTGTGAGTAAACTGTTGTAATAGTCAATGACACCATTCATCGCGGCTTCGCTATCAAAGCTCTGCATCTCATCTGGGAACCACGCCAAAGAACCGAGATGACGACCGTCGATGGTGGAGCGTACATCAGCTTGATAAGAAAAATCCTCTAAGAGATCAGTCACATTTGCAAATCCCTGACCATTTTCTGTTCCTGGACCAGGCACTGTGGTTGGATCTTGATCACCAAAGGCAATCGCAACATTGTCAAAGGTCTCTCCATCTGCAGCTACGCCATAATTGTTTCTACCCCACTTGGCAAATTCATCTCCAATTTCTTGACTGGCGATACCTTTTGTCACCATTTCAGGATCCATGGTGTTATCGTAGTTACCTTCTGCAATAATCCCTGGGTACTCCTCAATCAGCTCCTTGGTAAGATCATTCAAGAACTGGGGAGGGACATTCTCCACCTGAATCGGAATGTCACCCTCACCGATCTCTGCAGACCAGGTACGACTAGATAACGGATAATCGGCTACCGTATTAAATTCACCCTTGTAATACGATTCCAAAAAGGGGCTCGTATAATGTAGATTATTTGAAGACAAAAACTTAACATCCTCCATCGCAGGTGCATAGCCATGGCCAAGATCCCAGATATCCTGGTTAATCCTCATGATGTTGGTCACACCGGCTGGTCCACTTTTCACATCCTGCTGACTTTGGATCTGAGTCTCATAGGTAGACTGACATTCCCCCTCCCAGTTACAATTGATAAAGAGGTTATTGGTAAAGTATGCCTCCTCGTATTGTTCAAAGAAGAAGACATATTTTGCTACGTTGACAATCGTGTTATGGTTGAAATAGAAAAACCTGATAGGGTTCAGTTTCCCAAAGAAGGTTAATCCTGGATTAGAAGCGGTACAGTTTTCAATCCACACTGTATCGATGGCTTCTCCATTGGTGCCACGCGCGAAGAGTGCTGTATTCCAACCATTGGCCCATCGATTGGCATCCCGGAAATAGGTATTAATGAAATAGATGTTGGCCTTCCCACTTACTTCGCCGAGTTGAAACATGTCACCACCACCATACTCCGTCACGCAATCTTCCACTCGGAGCGTTTGGTTAGCCCTAAATAAGCGATAGAAAGCAGCTACCTTATCACTTGTGGTCCTGATAGGAAGGTAGAGATTTTTCAATGTCAAAGAGCCATGCACAAGATTTACAAATGCATCGCCACCATCTTTCGGTGACATCAAAATGATCGGCTTATTTCCTCCCTCCTCTCCTACAATGGTCAGGGTCGAGGTAGTGTCTGAGACACCATCACCGCCAAACTGTATTCGTGATTGCTGGTAGTAGATTTGATCCTTCTTCAACATGTAAACTCGATTCGGATTGATGCGAACACCACCCGCTAAAGTGTCACTATTGATCGTTGTCTCCAAAAGTCCAGCATTCTCAATTCCACCTTCGATAACAATCACTTCCTGTTCAGCCGGAACTTGGGCAAAGACAGAAAGAATCGTCACCAAAAATAAAAGCAAGGTGCTGAAAACATATCTTGTAAATTCTCTTTTCATGTTCTCATTTTTTTAAAAGTTAAGTGTCAATTTTTTTTAAACAACTAATAAATATGCGGCATGAGTCCTCTTTACACCCAGAAGGACTAAAACTCATATCTGAATCCAAATTGAGCGGTAAAGCCGTAAAACTCACTCGAAGTCGGCATGACAAACTCCAATGCATGGAGGTTAGCATCATCGATAAATTCATTGATGTTGGCCAAATCCATCAGGAACGAGAAGTTCTTGGCGATCTTTTGCTTTAGTGCAAAATCAATCCGAAAAACATCACCCGTCACCTCATCTAATAGACTGTGCACCGGATCAAGTCGTCGGATGGTTGAACCCTGATAACGAAACGAAAGTCTTGATGAAAAACCACCCAAGTCCCAACCGATCCTTGCATTAAAGAGGGTAGTAGGCTGGTCTAGCATCCTAGCCTCCCGTGTAGCATACTGAGGTGTCTCCACGGGGATTGGGATAATCCCGGAGTCATCAAAAGTCGTCACAATATCTAAGTATGGAAACTGTGTTTTAGACCATATTCTCGAATAATTAAGATCCAGTACAAGTCCACGTAACACACCAGGCAAATACCAAAAATTCGTCTGCCAACTGATCTCAAATCCTCGGAAAAAAGCTGTATTGGGATTATTAATTGGTATGTTATTGTTCTTGGTTCCAGATTCTTTATAGAGCTCATCATCATATAGTACCCTAGGTGCTCTTAATGACTCGACTAGTGAATTTGGGGCGCCTTCCAATCGATCGAAATACTCGGGCTGATAGACCGGTAATCGGTAGATCAAATCTTCGATTTCTTTATAGAATCCATTAACAGTGAAGAGTCCCAGTTTATTTGTGAAAAATGAAATACCCAAATCATAGTTGTCCGCCAGGGAAGGCTTCAGAAACGGATTATATGAAGTCAAGTTGGTCCTATCACCATTGGCGGTGATTCCAGGAGACAAAAATCTATAATCAGGTCGAGAAGCACTTTTATAGGCTGCAGCTCGAATGTCACTCCACTCATTCAAGTCAATCTTCATATTGATGCTGGGAAACCAATGAGTATTTTCACGATTGGCACTGACATCTCTTGCCCACTTGAGTCCATCTGGATCGAAGGGATCTTCCAGCAGATACCTGGCAGCATAATTTGTCTGCATCCGCTCGTAACGCACTCCCGGCAGCAACATAATTTTCTTACCAAGATTAATCTCGGTCATGATATAACCTGCAGTGAGCTCTTCGGTATTGGTAAAATCGTTATTGTTTGACTGGACACCCTGATCCCACTGAATCGTACTGCCATGCATTTCATATAGATTATCATGGACGGATTTTAGCTTGGCTAGATCAGCTGACCACCCGAGATCATACCTTCCATCCAGGATCTCACCATAGTCATAATCCGGATCAATAAAATTTGCTCCGACCACACCTTCGGCATTGGAAATACCAACATCCTCCCTGGTGAGAAAATCTGGATATGCTGGATAGACCAACTGGCTCACCCTGCCGATACCTATACCTCCCCAGTAGTAGGCTTGTTTACTCTCAGTATCATTGCTTCGATCTTTGCGTGCGTACTTACCACCGATCTTTAGATACCCCGATACGTCCTCGAAAAAGCGAAAGGGCACCTTCCAGCTAAGATGCACGGTCTTAGTAATGTCATCCCGAATTGAGGTAGATCTCACATTGTCTAACAGAAGGGACTTGCGGCCAGAGCTAATATCAAAAAATTGATCGATCAGGGATGATGGCTGCGCAAACAACTTTTGGTTTTCCGAAATACTACTCCCTCCTAGTACATGATTATCTTCAAAATTATACTGATCGCGGTCTGAATCCAGCTTAGTAATGCTGTAGGTCAAATCGACATTCAACTCTGTTTTGATGGGATTGAAAGTAGTGCGCAAGGAATGGGATTGAATACTCTCCATTGGGTTTGAAGACGCGATGTGGTGTCTAAAGTCGTTGCTGTTGAAACGAAAAATGTTTTCTCGAAACTCATTCTCATTCACCATACGGCTGTAGAAATTGTTGAACTTCATTTTCATAAAGTCTGTTTTGAAGTCCAACATTAAGCTGGCATGAGTCCTCTTCCTCACCGCAATTCCCTCTGTGATGTTGGCGCTGGATGTAAAGAGTTCCGGCGTTGCTGCGATGTTTTTACCATAACTGGCACTAAATCGATCTGAAGATCTGATCACTCGCTCCTGGCCACCATTCACCAGTACTCCAAATTTATCATCAAAAAACCGGTTGCTGATGCTTCCAGAAAACTTGTAGTTGTTGAAGCTTTTTTCGAGGCTATTGTACCCCCCAAGTGCCAGAACTTTGTAGTGAAAGCCCTCTTCTGCCTCCTTGAGTCGTAAATTGACAACTCCTCCTATAGCATCTGCATCTTTATCAGGAGTCAAGCTTTTGGACAACTCGATACCCTCCAGCATCTCTGATGATATCACGCTAAGACCAACGCTTCTGTCTCCATCCACACCTGAAAGCCTCACACCATCGACTTCCACTATGGTATATTGAGGCGAGAGTCCACGGACCACAATCTTATTGCCTTCTCCACCAGATCGTTTCAGAGAAACACCAGGTAATCGTCCAATGGATTCTGCCGCATTGACGTCCGGCACTTCCTTGATTCTATCAGATGCCACTATATTAGTGATGGCACTAGAAGCGCGTTGTTGATTGATCGCCGCCATTTGGCCTTTCGCCTGCGCTGACACTACCACCTCCACGCCTAGCAAACTTTCCGGGCTCATTGTTCCATTGAGTTCCAAGATTTCACCAGGAATCAACTGAACATCCGCCTGATCCCAGACCTTATAACCTATGTAACTAAATCTGACCGTGTAACTTCCAGCTGTAATATTGTGTATCTCATATTCTCCATCCAAATCTGTGGCAGCACCATAGCTAGTACCCACGATCGTAATATTGGCACCGATCAGTGGCTCACCGGTCTCACCATCTACCACCGTACCTTTGAGTCCAGCCGGATCTTGGTCCAGCTTGCGACTTTGCTTCTTTAGATCGTGGAGTCCTCGACTGAGGGCCCGAACTGGCACCCGACTTTCATCTTCAACGGTACTTCTTTGCAAACTGATGGAACCATTACTACTCAGATTCTGAATCTGTCTGATTTTACGCTCCAGCTTCTTCTTACTTCGAGTTCCCTTTCGCGTATCTTTGTAAATGACACAATATTTTGGTCCTATGCGATTGTACTTTAGTCCCGAATTTTGCAGCAGGCCATGAACCGATGCCTCCAAGGTCTGGTACTTACTGAGGTCTCCATCGACTCTAATGTTTCGCAGCAGATCTGCATCGTAGGCAAATAAGACCTGGTATTGTTCGCTCAAGAGGTTCAGTGCCTCAGTCAGGAGTATATCCTTTTTACTGACCAATCGATCCATACTTGAGAAAGCAGGTACAGAAAGAAGCATCAACAACAAAGGCATTATCCATATGAGACGTCGCCTACATCCTTGCCTATCTTGAAATCCGTTCATTTCGATAATTTTCATTCGCATCCTTTAAGGACCATTGTCCCTGTGAGACATAGCTGCCTAGGGTCCGGGAAAGGTCACTTTCCAAGATTCAGAAATGGTTCGCCATGTGACTTTACCTGGTCCTTAAGCGCTATATCAGTAAAGCAATAAAACCTTGTCCTCCGGTAATTTTTCGATTTCTATCCCAATCGCCTGGTTAAGTAGCATCAAAACACTTTCCAAATCATTGGAGGGCAGAGGAATAGATATATTTCTAGTCTGTAGGTTCTCATCTTGATAGATCGCCCGCCAACCATAAATGTCTTCTATTCTCTGCATCACCTTGATTACCGGTACATCCTCAAATTGCAAGATGCCATCCTTCCACGAAGTCAGTGGGCCAGGCTGCACTTGACGTTTTTCCACTTTTTTTTGTGACTTAGCAGAAAAAGTCACCAAATCTCCAGGTTCCATATACAACTCGGACTCAAAGTCCCTTCTGAGATCGAGTTTTACCTTACCCTCCTCGAGTATAACCTCTGTTCTGTATTTTCTTTCCACTACGTTGAAAGCCGTACCAAGTACTTCGACCGTCAAATCATTAGTAATCACTTTGAAAGGAGCTCCGGTTAAAGGCTTTTTTCTAACCTGAAAAAAGGCTTCACCATCGAGCCACACCTTCCTGGGTTCTTGTTTGCGATAGCTCACCTTTGAATTGGCATTCATATCAATGAGGGTGCCATCCGACAAGACAACACTCAGTTGCTGTCCAAATGGAGTCTGGTGCGTGACCATGGGATTGATCGCATATTGTTGTATTAAGAATCCCAATGCCACGAAAAAAACCAATGAAGCAGCAATTCTCCATCCCCATTTCCAAATCGTATGAGATTTCTTAATAGGTTCTCTTATTTCAGGCATGGAGCCGACGCTTTGTTGTACCCTATGCTGTAGCTTATCCCATTCAAGTTGTATTGATTCTTGATCAACATCCAGTGGTTTATAGTCAAAGGGAAGGCCCAAAATAATGGCTCTCGCCTTTTCAACGAGCTTTCTATTGTCTGGATTTAATCTGATCCAAGTATCCCAAAAAGCGCTATGCCCTTCGGATTCTCCTCTGATCCAATTCATAAACGATTCATCCTCCAGGAGATCGGCTAATGTATGATTGAGTTTATCCCGCATTCTAACTATTGTGACATGCTCAGAAAAAGCAGCTTACCATAAGAGAGAGTCTTTCCAATCACCGTTTTAACACCGATTTCAGAAAAAAATCTAAATTAGCCATGGATGACTGAGCCTCATTTTAACATATGCTATGCATTGCTTTACCATATATTCAGTTAACTTAGGCTTAAGACAGCATCATATCCAGCATGAATAAGGACTGTGCAACACTTTGGATTGCTTTCAAGGCAGGGGAGAAGGAGGCTTTCTCTGAGCTGTTTTTTGCCTACTACTCAAAACTGTATGATTATGGATTGAGATTGGTCAATGATGAGGAGCTGGTAAAAGACGTGATTCAAGATTTCTTCCTCAAACTGTCGCACAGTCGTGCTGGCCTGAGTGAAGAAGTAAGTAATCTGGACGCATATCTCTTGGCTTCTTTCCGCCGACGCCTACTTAGGGGAGAGATCAGGCGGAGAAAAGTCTCTTGCGTAGAGTTAGATCAACATGTCGTTAGTGACCAGTTTTTTACCATGAGTCCAGAAGAAATCACCATTAAGAAAGAGTGCGCTGATCAGAACAAGAAAGTCATTGCTTTTCTCCTTAATGAGCTACCCCCTAGGCAGAGAGAAATACTCTACTTGAAGTACTATCATAATTTGAGTTTACAGGAAATCGGAGACACCTTGTCCATCTCTTACCAAGTCGTAGCCAATCAATTATATCGTGCCATAAAGAAACTGAAGATGAGCGATTCTACTCTTAAGATGGCCCACCATCTGACATTTTAGTGTGACTTTGAACCTGTACTAATTGGAGATCAGATTTGAAATGGGCTCAAGAATATTCGTTATTTTGTTATGAAAAGCACTTGAGTCAATAGGGCACAAGGCATTGAACTATATAACAACAACCTTTACACTACTTTAAGAAAAGTACACATGAAAAGCAGAAGATCCTTTTTAAAAGCCATAGGCAGTGGGGTGGCTTTGTCAGCGACCCCAGGAGGATTGGCAGCGAGTGCTCCTTTGCTTAATGGCAACCGCCCGTCCAATCACATCAGGATTGGCATTATTGGGGCCGAAAATTCACACACTGTTGGATTTGGCAAAATCTTCAATATTAACAAGCAGTTTCCAGGGGTCGAGGTTAAATACGTGTGGGGAGAGACCGACGCCTTTGCAAAAAAGGCTATGGAAAACGGTGCGATCCCATATCAGGTAAAAACTCCCATCGACATGTTGGGCAAAATTGATGCCCTCATTGTGGATCATCGACACCCAAAATATCATCTCGAAGCGGCAATGCCATTCGTAAAAGCGGGAGTTCCAGCCTTTATCGACAAACCGTTCTGTTACCGGTCAGACAAAGGAAGAGCATTTCTTCAAATGGCGCGAAAAGTAGATACACCTGTAACTTCATACAGTTCTGTTGCACATAGCGACACCACACAGGACCTTATCCGACAAGTAAAGAACATGGGCAACATCAGTCAGGTCATCAGAACCGGACCAGTAGATTTGGATTCGAAGTACGGAGGTGTGTTTTTCTATGGAGTGCATATTTTGCAACCCCTAATGTGCATATTTGGAGAAGATATAAAGCGTGTCAAGGTCAGCAGAAACGGACAATATGGAAATGCCAGTCTGGAGTTTTCCTCGGGATTATTTGCCACACTGATTTTTAAAAGTGTGTCTCGCGGTTGGGAAACATTTGTTGAAACCAAAGTGGGACTAATTAAGTTACAATCCACTGTTGAAGAGACTGACCCTGCAAAAAATTATGTAGATATGGTGGAGATGTTCCGAACCGGTAAAGAACCACGTTCACATCAGAGTATTTTGAATTGTGTTTCCGTACTGGAAGCGCTGGAAATATCTGCTGAATCTGAAAAATGGGTCCCTGTCGCCTATCAAGAGTTGGGATACTGAGAGGCCAATTTATCAAGAACGAAAGTCTTCCCCTTTATGAAGACATCAAAATCCCAGGTAGGCATAGTGTCTGCTCTAGCCTCCAACTAGATACATTGGGGGGGTATTCCATCGCTAGCCTGCATAGATTGCCATGTCAAGATATGGCAAGTCAGAGCCCACAAAAAACCTGCTCTTACAAGTACAGCGGTGGACCTTTTCAGCAGGCACCAGATCATGGCAGCAATGAGAAAAGGAAGATCACCCACAAAATCGCTAGAATCGGCCCCACGATGCCCATTAATATGCCACCCATCCGAAAATCAGACTGTTGAAGATGTCCAGTGGCGAATGCAATCGCATTGGGTGGCGTAGATACTGGCAACAACAGGGCGCAGGAAGCACACAGACCGATGATGACTGCCATGGAGACTGGTTCCACACCCGGTATGATGCTGGCAATGGGTATCAAGATGGTCGCAGTTGCAGTATTGCTCATGATGTTTGAAAACAGGACGGTTGCGAAGGCAAAGATCGCCATCAGCAAGTACTGATTGATTGTGAAATATTGGATCTTCTCCACAAAAAATTCGGCCAAACCACTCTCTTTGATCGCCAAGCCCAAAGATAAACCACCAGCTACCAGCATCAAGGTATCCCATGGAAGCTCACGGACATCATCTCCGGTAATGACACTAACCATCGGCAGTATGATAATGGGAATCCCTGAGACCGCCGCGGCTGGAATGCCATGCATGTTACCGGTAAGCCACAGAAGGACGGTGACGATCAAAACACCCAGCACGAAACGTCGCTGAAACCGCTTGATCCCAGTAATGGGCTCTTGATTGGTCTCGAGTTGCAGATCAATACTTTCTTTATCGATCTTGTACGTCCGTACCAAGGCCTTCCACATCACGACGACCAGAATCAAGGCGACCGGGACACCTAGCAGCATCCATTCGAGGAAGCCCACTACAAAATCCACCTGCTCAGTACTCTGCAGATAGTTATTGATCGCATCCACTGCTATGACATTGGGAGGTGATCCTATGATCGTGCCCATACCACCTACCGCAGCAGAAGCTGGAATGCCGATCAGCAAGACCTTGGCAATATCCGTCTGTACACCTTCTCGCTCGATAAAAGGCATCACCGCTGCTAACATCATCGCCGTAGTTGCCGTATTGGACATAACCATCGAAAAAATGGCAGTGACCAGCATCACTCCCAGAAGCACATGCTGTGGATTGTGGCCAAATCGACTTACACTCAATCGAAACAGTACCAGATCCAGCCCCATTTTCTTTAATGCCCCAGCAATAAAAAATCCACTTAGCATCAGCCAGATGACACTGTTGGTCCAGGTGCCCACAAAACGGTTGACATTGATGTAATTGGGATCTCCTGGTTGATTGCTTCCTGCCTGACTCAACAAGAAAATCAAGAGACCGACGATGAGGAGACCAGTCGCAAATGGTGGAATGGCTTCTGACACCCACAATGACACAGCAAATACCAGGATAAACAAGACATAGAGCTGGGTCTCAGTGAGTTGGGGATTGTGGATGTTGAGAAAATAGGTAATGAGAAAAGCTCCTACTATACTCACCAAAAAGTAGATGATGCGCTTCTGAACCTGCACTACATGTTGCATACGGTTTGCCAATCGTTCAGCTGCTAAGCGAGAGTCTGCCATGATGATATAAATCTAAGAAGCATCGCATGGTCTCCAGTGGGTCTACCATATACGACACCTCATTAAGCGCGCAAAAGTAATCAGTCTATATTAATTCTGTGTTAAGGGATGAAATAAACACAAATTTCTCCAGATAGACTAATCTAAAAAACCCCAATTACTTGATTATCTGCGACTTAGGTGTATACTGTGCGGATAGCTATATCCTTATTCTGCCTCTTCGGTAGTAGCATTGATCACCAGGCCTCGAATGCGTTGTGAAAGGGGCAGTTGCAAGGCTTCTTCTCTGGCTCGGTCAGACATTTTACGCCATGTCTTTTTCAGAATACTTTGCATCTTCTGATCGCGCTTTGTCGCCGAAAATTCGTCGACATAGTACTCTAAAAATACCAAGCAAATGACATCTTCCAATGTTTGGGTTTCTTCATCGCTTTTGAGATCTTTCTTTTTGATCAGGTGATTCACTCTCTCAATGCTTCCTACGTCATACCCTAATTCTGTCAGGATTTCGGTGGCAGCTGCAGCATGGAAGATTTTGAGGTCATTTCTCCACTTGAGATAAC
Source organism: Saprospiraceae bacterium (assembly GCA_965223025.1). Taxonomy (GTDB): domain Bacteria; phylum Bacteroidota; class Bacteroidia; order Chitinophagales; family Saprospiraceae; genus JABDMH01. Next base: position 68,539 of record CBDCVP010000023.1, on the reverse strand, counting down.
CGGCCCTGTCCATAGGATAGTCTTCTCGTGGGATTTCCCATCGTCTCAGGTGATGTGCCCTGGCGGCCAGTTGCAGGGCCTGCGAAGCCTCGGGAGCATACTTGCTGAGTCGATCTGTCATTCGTTGGGCATAGAGGAGCTCCTTGGGGTGCAGATGCCCTTCGAGAAGTTCATGATTAGGATCTTTGACATTCTCCTCATCAAAGCGTTTAAAAGCCCTTTGTATCTGATCTAGTTCTTCCATGACAATTTTGGTTAAGCTTAAGTATTAGTAGTATAAAAACTAGCGGTCTCGGCGTGCGGTGTCATGAGTTTTTACTCACAATCGACATCACACAATGTGTCTCACCTCTCCGTATCTAATTCTTCATTGATTCAAGAATAAGTTGAAATATCTTATTGGAACGAAATTGTCCTCGATCTTCACCATATGCGCTTGAGGTCAATGCTACAACAAGACTTTCCTTTGGAACTATAAAAAGCAAATTCCCCCCATTCCCAGCAGCATTCAAATACTCATAAGTACACCCATTTGCTTCGTATTCTCCCAAATACCAAAAATATCCGTAATTTTTAGCAAATGGGGCAATCTCTTCAATATTAAGTCGAGGCACAGAAATCTCGTTAATCCAATTTTCACTTATAATCTGTTCTCCGTTCCATTTACCTATATTCAAAACTAATTGTCCAATTTTCGCAAAATCCAACGTCGAAATATAAAGATTTCCCATCGCCCCAGTCCTTCCAGCTGAGCCCTTATACCAATAGAACTCTCTTATTCCAAGTGGTTTAAACAAGTGCTCATTGGCAAAATCCGAGAGACTTTGACCACTTTGTTCTTCGACTATGGCACCAATCAGCATTGCTGCTGCATCGTTGTAGACCCATTTTTCTCCAGGATTATATTTCATAGGTAAATTGAGAACATGTCCGACCCAGTCATCTTTTACTAACCAGTTTTGCACATTACCTTTTGAACTTTCATCAAATGCATCTGCATCTAAACCAGAGGACATCATCAGTAAGTGTAATATTTTAATATCTCTATATCTAGGTTTTTCGTGCCGTGGAAAAAAGTTATAAATATTCTGTTCGACATCCTTAATTAGACCTTTATCTATTGCGATTCCCAAAAGCAAAGCTGTAATACTTTTTCCTGCAGAACGAATATCGTGAATCGTTTCCTTCCAATATGTGTTAAAATATTCTTCCAATGCCAAGCTATCATTTTTAATTATCACTAATCCACGAAAATCAAATGGCTCTGTAGTATTTATCAGATTTATAATCTGAGTAATTGAATCTGAAACGAATCCAGATTTCTCCAGTTCGATTTTGGGCATGGGTTTTGATTCACTTTCTAAGTTGTTTTTTGTCAGGGAACTGCATGATGTGTTAAGCAAAAGGACGACTAACATGTATTGATATTGTTTCATCTTCGTTTTCTGATGACTAACTGTGGTTATCTCATCTCAACCTCAATAAGTACCTCAAAGCGGATCGAGCCAGCGATTCAACAACCACCATGGGAGTCATTCAAATTAACTGAATCATCCATTTAAGAAGCAGAATTAACATTAATGTACATACATTCCTTCTCTTAATTTAGGTACAAGGAACACCGATTAACGACTTTAGATTCTATTGCGATTACCAGAGCTACATTTTCACCCCTTTCATCAGCTATTTCCAGCTAAGTGTGTACCTGACAAAGCAATCGACTTGCCTCATTAAGCAAATTAATAAAAATCTGGGTTCAATAGTCAGAGACGATTCCATCGATAGGCCACGCCTGCCATCAGCCATCTGCCCGGCATTGCTGCACCCAAAATATTTTGGTACGAAGTGTCAAAAATATTCTGCATCTGAAGATTTCCAAGAAATCCATTGCCAAGGTCGATACCCATCCGTGCATTGAGCAGATGATAGCTCGGAGCCAGCGTCCTGTTGATGGCCAAAGCCTGTCGGTCATCCCTTTGTTTATAAAGAGAGCTGATGGACCATTGCAAACCTTTCCAACCCAGTGTAGTGGACGTTGTCAACAAATGACGCGCATGATTGGCCAGATATACCGATATGACACCCGCTTGATTAGTCGTTTTTACATGGGTATATCCCAGCACGATAGCAATATGGAAATCATTGATCTGCTTACGATACTCAGACATAATCTCCAACCCCCTGGTCTTGACTTGAGAAATATTTTGTGCAAAGAAATAGTCGGCATCTTCCTGCAGGTCACCTACACCAATGATCTCCTCACTTGGTTTGGACACATAATCTATTAAGCGATCAGACTGTCGCAGGAATCCCGTAACCTGCAGTTTCCAACCCGGCAATAGGTAATAGTCAGCACCGAGCTCTTCCGACCAACTGCTTTCTGCCAACAAATAAGGATTACCAAGACTTCGCCCAGGTGTTAGATTCATCAAGTTGTTGGAGACATATCTCTCTGTGTAGTCAGCAGCCCGGATGCTACGACCTATCGACGCTCGTCCTACCAGGTCTCCCCAAATGAACGAACCATTTAGTTGCGGCAAAATCTCGACATCATAGTTCTGATCATAATCTATTCTGAGACTACCCGATACATTCCAGGGTCCTGATCGGTATATGCCCATGGCATAACCACCCACATGCCAGTCCTGATGATCGCCCCGATCGTTGGATCTGATTTGACGATTATCCGCTTGCACACCGTACTTTAGACTAACCATTTCACTCATCACTTGCAGGTGGCTGACATTGATATTTAAAAAATCGGTCGCATGATGGTTGGTGGAAGCAAAATCGGGACTGAAGATAAACTCATCCGTGCCGTGTTTGTGAGCGAGCTGATAAGTCGTTGATTTTCGTTCGCCCGTTCTTTCCAATCGAATTACATTAAACCAGTTCGTCACCTTTTCGACCGACTTGTCAAAGGGACTGGTAGTATAAAAATATCTCGCACTAAAATCTCGCCAATCGTAACCACTTCTGACACTCAATAGGGATCCACCTTTTAGTCTGTGGGCCAGTGAGATGCCTCCCGTTCTTATGTCAAAATAGTTGCGATAGGCAGGCAACACGCCATTGTCCATAGTAGTCCTGCTTGGTATCAACTCTCCATCAGCACGATTCATCTGAAAATTTCCCGCCACCCGCAAACGAGGGCCCACATAGCGAGCATCGGCACTCAAGGTTCTTTGTCGATGAGAACCCAGCCCCAGCTTCACGCCGGTCGAAGATGTTTCATCTTGCTTGGGTGCGAAGGCCTTGGTAATGATGTTAACCACGCCACCGACGGCGTCAGGGCCGTACATGGCAGCAGCTGGCCCTCGCAGTACCTCAATGCGCCTAATCTCTTCAGCCGCCACTGGTATGTTGCTGTTGAAATGGGCGGTCAATGGATCATTCATCTTCATACCATCGATCAATACCAGTACCTGAGTAAAAGTAGATCCACGCATGATGATATCTCCTTGGGCACCGAATCCATTGCGAGACTGTACCTCCACACCTGGTATGGTCTGCAGTACTTCATCTATTGAGGTTACTGGGAGCGATCGGATGTGTGATTCATTGTAAACGGTGATGTGCCTCCCCGTTTCATGAACCTTGAGTGGGATTAAACTCGAAGTAACTGTGATCGTGTCCATGTCCTGGATGCTTTGAGCACCAACTGTACCGAGGAAAAGACTCACAAAGATACCTAGGCAGTATTTCAAAATTGATAAGAACGATTAATCTACCTCAAAGATGAATAATAATGTAGATTACTAAACATACGCCATGACAAAAATTGTCTACTCCCCCTCCTCTCGTGCGATGTTGGGTATATAGCTCGACGCTGCCGGTCCCAGTACTCCCACAACCATCACTGTGCTTAGCTCCACAATCTCCTCGCAAATGGTGGTGAGATCATTCTATATCTTTTATCTACAATGGTCCTAAATATCTGATGAGCCTGAGCCAAAATGGCGCTCAAACAAGCAATTCGCAGAATGGACCCGTGCTGTCGGCAAATTGCTCGATGTTAATATCCATGGCATACAGCATGGTATGATGGAGATTGGCCAAAGGTGTATTATGGTCGTATTTCACATACTGACCTGTCTTAAGCTTTCCTCCCGCACTTCCGGCTAAGACGATCGGGAGATCATAGGGTGAGTGACGGTTGCCATCGCGCAAGCCAGATCCCAGGAGTATCATGCTATTATCCAGTAGTGTGCCATCACCTTCTACGATGGCATCCAGGCGCTCCAGCATATACATATACTGCTCAACATGCCATATGTTGATGCGCTCATACTGATCCATTTGCCGGGGGTCATTCTTGTGGTGAGATATGGAATGGTGGTTGCCACTGACACCATCTAAGAAAGAGAAGTTTCGTCCACTCACCGAGTTTCCAAACATGAAGGTTGCAATCCTCGAGGCATCACTCCAGAAGGCAAGTACCATGATATCGATCATGAGTCTGGTCTTTTCTGTGATATCAATGCCCTCTGAGAACTCAATCCATTCATCGATGCGCAGATCCATCTTTTTCAGTTCATGACGAATGTCTGCTGTGATCTTGGACTCAAAGTCCTTGAGATTACTTCTGTTTTCCAGCCGCTTCTCCACCGATCGAATGGCTTCCATATACTCACCCAACTTATTCTGATCCTCGATACCCAGCTGTCTTTCCAAGACCTTGGCATCTTCCTTGACGAGATCGAGTACACTCTTCTTATGGGGATCTGGTGGTAGCGGCTTCTTCCCCGGGACATAGGATCTGAATAGGCGATCAAAAGCCATGCGCGGATCTATTTCCCGACTGCAGGGTTGCTTGCCGCTGCGCCAAGAAATCGTGCCTCCATACAAGCGCGTAAAACCGACTGCTTTATCGACTCCACTACGGATACGGTCTAAACCATATTGCAATGAGGGATACAGTGTCTGTGTCCCCACGTGCTGTGCCATCAGCTGATCCACCGAGATGCCTCCGCTATCCACCCTGGCATCAACTGTCCGAGCAATGCGCATTGAAGTTAGGAAGTTGGCGGTTTTGGTATAGTGACCATCCTTGGTACTCACAGAATTTTGATTCATCAGACCTCCATAGATCGACACCTTATCTCTTAAGCCCGCTAGTGGTTGCAATATGGGCGATAGCTCAAAACCATCTCGGGTCATCCGCGGGTCCCATTTAGTGGGATTGACACCGTTGGGGAAGAATAAGCAAGCGAATCGCTGTGGATATGACTTGGTAGGGTCAGCAAATATCCGGGCGGACGAAAGTGTGGGAAGAAAAGGTAGTGCAATGGTGGCACCCAATCCCTTTAAAAACCTACGTCTCTGAAAAGTTTTTTCCTGCATGGTTTAGATGTCTTTGTATCTCTCACGTTGATCACTGCGTCGATAGCGAAAAGGATAGCTCGACACTAGATCGATCATTAATTGTTCGCTATTAAAGTTGTTTTGTAGCAGATGCTCTGATAATAATTTAATGGTTGGAGAATCTGTAAATTCTATCCCTCTGCCAATGGCGTATGAAAGAATTTTTCGAGAAATCGTTTTAGCAAATTTTTCTTTTTCGTTCACAAGGATGGACCGCAATTCTGCAGGTCCAGCAAATGTCCTACCATCCTCTAACACGCCCTCCGGATTGATGGCCACTTCACCGTAAGCATCCCTCCAACGCCCTATCGCATCAAAATTCTCCAGCCCCAGTCCTATCGGATCCATTTTTTTATGGCAACTCATACAGCCTGGAGTTGAGCGGTGTTTCTCCAATAGATTGCGAAGGTCTGACTCATCATGAACATCGCTTTTTTCTTCTGTGAGCTCGGGAGTATCGGGAGGTGGGGGAGGAACTCCATCGGAGAGCAATTGTTCCAGCACCCACTGACCTCGCACTACTGGACTGGTTCGCATGGGCAGCGACGTAGCCATCAGCACAGCACCCATACCAACCACACCTCCTCTCCTACCATCTGCAAATGGTACTGGTCTAAGGGCATCACCCTGGATGGCAGGTAGATCATAGTGTGCAGCCAATGTTTCATTGAGGAAACCATAGTCGCTATCAATGAGATCAAGCAGATTCCTTTTCTTTGAAAAAACGTAGTGGAAGAATTCGACTACTTCTGAATGCATAGCTTGGCGGAGGCTCTCGGTCAGCTCGGGAAACTTCTCTGGATCTGCTTTAGGCTTTAGCAAGGTCTCTTCGACACCTAGCCATTGGACGGCAAAAGACGATGTAAAGCGTTTGAACTTAGGATGCCGCATCATCCGCAATACTTCTCGTCTCAACACGGTCGAATCATGCAGGTCTTCCCGATATGCCGTCTGCATTAAGGTATCATCAGGGATCGAGAGCCAGAGCAGATATGATAAGCGACTGGCTAGCTCAAAGTTACTGACGGGATAGGGTTTGGAGGTGGGCAGATTAGCTTCATACCGAAAGAGAAAATTGGGCGAAACCAAAATTCTCTTTAGCACCGTGGCCACTGAATTTTCATATGCTTCTTCACCCCTCCAATCCGGGAAGTACACTTCACTAAAAAAGTCCAACAATCGCTCCTCTTCGTCGGCGGAAAGAAAGCGTCGATATGCCTTCTGAGCAAAAGGTAGGATCACCTTCTTTGCAGCTCGCACAGGCGCTGACCATCGCATGTCATGATGGCCAAATTGGTCGCTCACCCATCCGAAGAATCTTCTAAACACCCCCGGTTTGTAGCGGTCTCTGCACAGGTCATGCCAGCTATCTTCCTCTTTCCTCACTTTTCGCAGGATAGAATCTGCTGCAGCGTAATAACGCTCCATCATCAGTGGCGTGACATACAACACCCTTGATTGGTTGTCAAAACCTTCTCCTCCCGAACCCTCAGATGGCAAGAAAGACCTGGCATCGAAATTCACTCCTATGAGATCTTTTATGGTGTACTGGTACTCACGGTGGCTGAGGCGACGCATGATGGCCTCACCAGGATCTGGGTCGGTGAGTGCATTATCAAGGATTCTTCTCAAGCCCAAAACCAAGCTATCTCTTTCCCTAAGAGACATTGCAGGCTGGGTTGATGGTGGCATTGTACCCACCTCAACCTGCTCGATTACGTTTTCAAACAGTTCGCCTCGCCGTACCACATGAACCACAAAGTCAAACACATCTAGATTGACCCCTCCTTTCTTCTCAGCTTCGTTGTGGCAAGACGTGCAGTGTTTTCGCAACACGGTCCTGATGTTGTCTCGAAAACGCTTGTCTTCCTTAGCGTTTGCCATTAGATTGACTTGCTGAAAACAGCAGAGCGTTAAAGTAAGCAGCAACAGCTTTCCGACCAATCTGTTCACGAATCAGTTTTTACCCTTGTAAGTTACTGATTAATGCGTGTTTAGGCAACCTGCATAATGTCATCTTGTGACTGACCATTGTTTCTGCCATCGATGCCATTCATTCCGCGGATATTTGGCGATAAGAGATCCTGTTATTGTCATTTTATACAGACTCGATATTAATCCGTGAGACTACTTTGTCAAGGTTTGGGTCCATGCGGTTGCAGTTTTCAACTTTTGGAAATTCTGATTATACAAAATCACATTTAGTTTTTACATATTAGTATATACTTAATATGTCTTGCTCACAACCTACTGGTTAGTGAACAATAAATGCGAGTGGGCAGTCATGCTAAGGCCAAGAAAAAGTGAAATTTTCTGGAGAACAGCACCATAGCGTGCGCATGGCCATGCTTTGTGATGCTCGACTAGTAGTATGGCCCCTCCTCAAAGGTGACGGCAGTCTGTTCCAAATTCTCATCCAAGGCAGTTCTGACGTTTTCGTCGACCTCAGCGTTAAATAAAAATACTTGCTTCAATTTTGGGAGGGATAGGATTTCCAAGATATGTTCATTGTTCACGTCGGTGTGTGATAAATTGAGCAACTCCAACTTGGGCACATTTTTTAGGTACACCAAACCACCTCCTTTGATGCAAGTTTTCGTCAGTATCAGTTCTTTCAAATTACTCATCTGTCCTAGATAATATAGACCATCATCGGTGATGTCGGCCGAAACGAGCGAGACCCTGGAAAAAACATGGCGATAAGGCATCAACTCTGAGAGGGACTCATCTGTGATGATCTGTGGTGGAATGCGCATGGATAACACAAAATATGCGGAGTCAGACTTGAGGTCGGGCTCCACATCAAGGCCGAGATCATAGCAGATCCGTCGCAACTTGGGTTCGATCTTTTTTCGAGCTGTACGAGCTTGCGCAGCCAGATGCTGCTGCATAGCTAGGGTCGGTAAATACGCTTCGATCTTCGATTGTAAGGCAGGATCATCTGGACCCTTTCCCAAGGTATCATCAGGTTCACCCCCTTTATCAATCCACCAGCTGATCAGGTCGGTCACCACTTCATCAAGCGGTGCTTTACCCTTTGGTGGCATAAAATCATCATGATCAGGAGGCAGAGAGATGCGCTGATACAAGGCACTAGCTCGGGGTTGACCAGCCACCAGCATGGGGTCTCCGCTCTTTCCTCCTTGCAGCATCTGCTCGTAGCTAGACAGGTCCAAACCTCCTTTAGTTTTCTGCTCGTTGTGGCAATTGATGCATTTGGTTTGTAATCCCGGTATGATCATATCTTCAAATATCTTCATAGAACCAGGAGATATGGCAGCTGCAGTCTGCCCCAAGTCCCTTCTGAACTTCCACTGAGTCAACGGATCGACTACAAAATCGGCACCATGGGTGATCATACCTCCATAATGGCCTGTATAGATCACTAAAATCAAAGCCGATATCAATAAGATTCTAAACCACTTTCTATAGTTGTATTGTCTTTGCTTGAGATAATGGGTGCGGAAAAAATCTGCCCAGATCAGAGAAATCCCTAGAGCACAACCACCCAGCAGATGATTATTGGTCGCCTCGCCACCGTAATCACCATTGGCATACAATAAGTATCCTACCAAAACTGTCAGGATTGATGTATACAAGCCCAATTTAAAGGTGATCGATATCAGCTGCTGTAGGCGCCAATTTTTGTACTTCCCAAACCAAAGTTCAAAGATGACTGCCAAGACGATAAGCACGATGGGAAAATGCAATACGAGCGGATGTAAACGGCCTAGAAAGTCATAAATCTCATGCTGAAAATAAGATTCTTCCAACCAGGGTAGCCTGACAAAAAAAATCGTCAAACCGATCCTCACTATCCAGCTCCCTACATTTGCCATGATATTCCGAGTGATTTCGCATTCATATGGCTCACTAAGATAATCAACCAGCAACACTATGTCGGCTATCTAAGGTGCAAAAGGAATGACTCTCAATATTTCTATCTTGTCATGATGAATACCAGCGACCATGTAAAAAAATACCGGGCTCCAGGAAGAATTAATCTGATTGGCGAGCACACCGACTACAACGATGGATTCGTCCTACCTGCCGCCATTGATAAGGAAATTGTATTCGAGATCAGTGCTCATGAAGATCCAAATATTTGCGAGGTGTACGCCAAAAACCCAGACGAGCACTTTGTTTTCCACTTGACAGATTATGAACCGATGGCCGGCGGTTGGCAAAACTATGTGATGGGAGTGGTCTCAGAATTGCAAAAACTTTCGCACAAAGTTCGTGGATTTAAAGCCAGCTTTGAGGGTAACATACCTTTGGGAGGTGGTATGAGTTCGTCGGCAGCTTTGGAATGCGGGTTGGCGTATGGGCTCAATGATTTTTTTAACCTGGCATTGGATCAGTGGCATATCATTAAGGCATCTCAGATGGCAGAGCACCACTTTGTCGGCATGAAATGTGGCATTATGGATCAATTCTCCAGCATTATGGGAAAAGCGGATCACGCTATGCTGTTGGATTGCCGTTCACTGGACTTTGAATACTTTCCCTTGGATTTGCAGGATTACGAACTGATCCTTCTAGATACCAATGTAGCACACGAACTAGCTACGTCAGCCTACAACACCCGCAGGGAGGAATGTGAAGCAGGTGTTGATGTTCTAAAACAAGCGCATCCGGCCATCTTGGCACTGCGCGATGTGTCCCTGGAAGACTTAGCAGATGCGGCACAAGAAATGGATCCCGTCGTTTATAAGAGATGCCACCATGTCGTCTCTGAAAACGCTCGGGTTCAGCATGCAGCATCGTCCCTTCGGGTGGGTGACCTTAGGACATTGGGCAAGCTGATGTTTGATTCACATCAAAGCCTGAAGGACGACTACGAAGTCAGTTGTGGTGAACTGGATTTTCTCGTCGCACTTGCCAGGGAAAACCAACAAGTTTTGGGATCGAGAATGATGGGTGGTGGATTTGGAGGGTGCACCATCAATCTAGTCCATCAGTCTGCCACTGATCGGTTGATAGATGAAGCATCTGCTGCTTATCGCAATCGGTTTGGGATAAATCTGAATCACTATCTGGTACATACTGCCGATGGTGCCAGTCAATTTTAGCACTTGCCTTTTCTGGGCGGTCTATACGAGGCTGCCATATACAAACCGATATAAAGCAGTATTTTGCGGCCTGCAAAAACTCAGGATAGGATCAGCTATCCCGAGATTCATCAATCAAGCATCGGATCATGGGCTTTGAGACTATCGACTACATCATCTTCTTTCTCTACGGACTTGTCATCGTAGGCATTGCGTTTTGGGTAACTCGTAAGGGTGACAAGACCTCAGAAGATTACTTCCTGGCCGGAAAATCACTGCCCTGGTGGGCTATTGGAGCTTCGCTGATTGCGGCTAATATTTCTGCCGAGCAATTCATTGGGATGTCTGGCTCAGGATTTGCGATTGGCCTGGCCATTGCATCCTATGAGTGGATGGCCGCACTCACGCTGCTCATTGTCGGAAAGTTTTTCCTGCCCATCTTCATCAGGAAGCAATTATATACCATTCCCGAGTTTATTGAAAAGCGTTATAACGAAAATCTCAAGACGATTCTGGCCGTTTTTTGGATTGCACTGTATGTTTTTGTCAACCTCACATCGGTACTGTACTTGGGCGCTACAGCATTGGACACCATCATGGGCGACGGATCAGGATCCATCATGGTATTTGTCATCGGGCTGGCGGCATTTGCTGCCTTATACTCACTATGGGGAGGGCTGGCTGCAGTGGCCTGGACAGATGTCATCCAAGTGGTGTTGCTGATCGTTGGTGGACTGATCACCACCTACATTGCCCTCACACATGTGAGCTCAGATGGGACCATCATGAGTGGTTTTAGAAAAATCTACGAGGCGGTGCCAGAGAAATTTTCAATGATCCTAGACAAAGGCGAGATCATCACACCCAACGGCAAAGATGCCTATCTGGATCTTCCTGGCCTGGCTGTGATCTTTGGCGGATTATGGGTGGCCAACATTTATTACTGGGGCTTCAACCAGTACATCATACAACGCACCCTGGCAGCCAAAAACCTGGGTGAGGCACAGAAAGGGATTGCCTTCGCCGCCTTTCTAAAACTGTTGATACCCCTCATCGTAGTTGTACCTGGCATTGTGGCTTATGTCATGAATACGGATGCCCAAGGTCTGCTAACCGCCACATCTGTCGATCCTACTTTTTTGGGGGATCAGGGAAACATCATAAATGACAATGCTGCGCCTTGGTTAATCAGCAACTTCATTCCTACAGGGCTAAAGGGATTGGTGCTGGCGGCATTGGCAGCAGCCATCGTATCCTCACTGGCTTCGATGTTAAACTCCACAGCTACCATTTTTACGATGGACATCTACAAACCCTATATTGCCCCAGAGGCCAATGAAGGCAAACTGGTCAATGTAGGACGCATCACCGCCGGTCTAGCGCTGCTGATTGCGGTGTTGATTGCCCCTCAACTTTCCAACCTGGGTCAGGTGTTTCAATACATACAGGAGTACACCGGTATTGTCAGTCCAGGCATTCTGGCTGTGTTTATACTAGGTCTTTTTTGGAAGAAAACCACCAATAAGGCAGCGATTTGGGGCGCCATACTTTCGATTCCAATCGCCCTATATTTTAAGGTAGCTCCCAATGGTTGGTCTGATGCTAGCATCTTCGTGAATCTTCCATTCATGGACCAAATGTTTTGGACTTGTATCTTAACTATGATCATTATGGCCATCATCAGCATCATGGGAGCCGATGGTAGGGATCATGCAAAGGGCATTCAGCTGTCGCGTGATCTCTTTAAGACGAGTCCCTCGTTTAATGTATCTGCTACCATCATCATTGCCATTCTGGTTCTCTTGTATTATCTCTTTTGGTAGACGGACGGACCAGGTTTTCCTCTTTCTAAGTCTCCTGCGAGATCAAATAGTACCAAGAAGAAATGTGAAAGTCCACGACATGGTGGACCTTCACTGATCTATGTTACCTATTTAGCTCTAGGAATTACTCCCGCAACGTGATCAGTTGCTGGAAAATAGGCCTTCGACGCGCTTGGCTCTGCCCCGCATTTTTCGCAGGCCCTTGTCTCTGATTTGTCTTACGCGTTCTCGAGTCATGCCCATGTGATCCCCGATGCTCTCAAGTGTCATGGCTTCAGAGCCTCCGAGGCCAAAATATAGGCTGATGACTACGGCCTGGCGCTCTGGCAAACTATTCAGCAGTTCTTGTACCTGCAACTTGGTAGACTCCTCTTCCGTAAGATTATGGTCGGGAGACACCATTGAATCGTCTTGCAAAAGCTCTACCATGGAAACTTCGCCATCTTCAGTCACGGGAGCATCTAGTGATCTGCATTTGCGGTAATGATCCAAACTGCGCTGGACCACATCTTCTTTCAGATCAAGAGCATCTGCCAACTCCTCTACCGATGGATTCCTTTCCTCATGCTGTACTATCTCGTCGATCTTCTTCTGTACTTTTGTCTGTACCGCGTTGAGATTGAGAGGAATTCTGATTTTTCTTCCCTTATCATTGATGGCCTGCAAGATAGACTGACGGATCCACCATACTGCGTATGAGATAAACTTAAAGCCTTTACTGACATCAAAGCGATGAGCAGCTTTGATCAGACCCACATTGCCCTCATTGATTAAGTCACCCAAGCTAAGTCCTAAGTGCTGATACTTCTTCGCTACCGATACCACAAAACGAAGATTGTGGAAAACGATTTTGATGAAAGCATCCTCGTCTCCCGACTGATAGCTCTCGAACAATCTCACCTCCTCCTCAGGAGTCAGCACATCATATTTAGATATGTCGTTGAGATATTGATCCAAAGATTTTTGATCCCTGGGAGTAATAGTAGTTGTTATCTTTAATGCGCGCATAAAATGTCTTTCTTCTTTTATTTACCTTCTTTAACATCACCAGGTCGAAGGTCTCGTTGGTTAGATCAGCGATAGATCATAGATCACATCTAGCTCTCTAGGCTTAGATCTATGTCTCAAAACAGCTCAATTGGAAAATAGTTTCATCTTCAAAAGCCTCCATACTCATCCTTCAATGCTTTTTAGGTAGTTTTTATTATGTACTGTCCTCCTTTTTAGGATAGATTTTGTCGAATCAGATCAAAAATCCGATCAATACCGACTCTTCTACCCATCATTGCCCCCTGTCTCATAGTCAGGAGCCTCAAGGACACAATAACTGAAGTTGAGCATTACCCTTTAGCCGCAGATCACAAAAAGAACGAATGATGCGCGATAATAGTTCCCTGTAGCGAAAATCCCACCAGATGCGAGGTCATCGGTTTCATTTGCCGGCAGCCCTGATCGCATCCAAGTACCTGACCAGTTCCTCTTTGACCTTGGGTGCCAATATGACTAGGCCGATCATGTTGGGGAAGAGCATGGCAAAGATCATGGCATCCGAAAAATCAAAGACAGACTGTAGCGAGGAGGCAGCTCCCACGATGACGAAGCCGCAGAATATCGACTTATAGATATACTCGGTCTTTCGATCCCGACCCAGCAAATATGCCCAGGCTTGATATCCATAGTAAGACCATGAGATCATGGTAGAGAACGCAAATAGCGTGACTGCCAGGGCTAGAATGATGTTAAACCACGGAATGACCTTCGTGAAGGCCGACAGTGTGGCAGTAACTCCCTCAGCCTCTTGCCCGTACACCATAATGCTTCCATCCATATTGCTGATGATGACTACCAGGGCCGTCATGGTACAGACCACTACTGTGTCGATAAAAGGCTCAAGCAGCGCCACCAGGCCTTCACTGGCAGGATACTTTGTCTTTACGGCAGCATGTGCAATCGAGGCACTGCCGATACCCGCCTCATTGGAAAAAGCTGCTCTTCTAAAGCCCTGGATCAATACACCAATGGCACCACCTGTAATGGCATCAGCAGAGAAGGCGCCGGTAAAAATTTGTCCAAACGCCGTAGGGACCACACCCAAATTGCTAAAGATGATAAACAGCGCTGCCAGGACATAAATCACCACCATCAGGGGTACAATCTTATCCGTGACCCTGGCAATGCTCTTAATCCCACCGATAATCACAATACCTACCAGCACAGCCATGATGACACCAAAGAGCCAACCATAACCTTGGAGAAAGCTTTGCTCGCCACCCGTGATTTGTTGTACAATCGAAAAAGCTTGATTGGCTTGAAACATATTGCCTCCTCCGAAAGAACCACCGATGCACATGATGGCAAAAAAGATGGCAAAAACACGGCCCAAACCGGCCCAGCCCTTGGATGCCAAACCTTTGCTCAAATAATACATCGGTCCGCCAAATACCGTCCCATCATCATTGATCTCACGATATTTGACACCCAGGGTACACTCTGTAAACTTGGAAGCCATCCCTATCAGTCCCGCAATGATCAACCAAAAAGTGGCACCTGGACCACCCAGCGAAATGGCAATAGCGACACCTGCGATGTTACCCAAGCCAACCGTGGCAGAAAGAGCAGCCGTGAGCGCTTGAAAATGACTGACTTCTCCCTCATGTCCTTCAACTTTTATCGTGTCAGGATTATCTCCATCTACTGTTGAGACCGAGTCAGACACGGCGGGATTGGGGGGAGACTCCAGACCATCATATTTCCCTTGGACCACCTTGATGGCTGTGCCAAAATGCCTCACATTTACAAATCCAAAATACAAGGTAAAATACAATGCTCCCGCAATCAGGATAATCAGGACCACAGGTACACCAACACCTGCGATGGGTATGGAGCTAAACACAAACTGCACGATGGGTCCAGTGACTCGTCCGAAAAACTCGTTTATCTGAGCATCCAGACCATCAGAGTTTGACTGTGCATTCAGCATCAGGGGCAGACAAAAGCAAGTGATGAGGGTGAAAAGTATCTTCTTCATGAATTTTGGCTCGATATTAGGGGCACTATGCCCTGGTAAGGTATCGACTATTCTACTATTATCAAAGTCAGCCCATAGACGGTTACCTGCCTAGCACCCATTTTACGGCCATGCAGCAGCTATAGCTTGATGATTTTTTTCGACTGGACCTTGCCCTGGTACACATACCGCAAAAGGTATACCCCAGCAGAATAAGCTGAAAAAGGGATCTCCAACTGGTTCTGGAGCATTTCCACGGTGATCAATTGCCCAGTCATATCAAACAGTTCCGCATGGACCCTGCCATCCCATGGAGTCTGTACCACCAAATGGTCGGATACAGGATTGGGGGACACGGTAATATCCAGACCTTGGCCGATATGGGAGTCTGCCGTTGATTGCCGAACGCTGGCAGTATCGAGATCAGTCACCACAATCTGGTCAATCTGCAATCCACCCGAACCGACGGATCCATATTCAGTCGAGACCTCAAAACGGTCTACCAATGACCAATCAAATAGGCCTTGTGGGCTAAACCAGGCATTGTCCCAGGCGCCATGTTCCTCAAATTGCTCCAGTGGTATGAACAGGTGTTGCCAAGTACCGTCCCAAGTGACTTGATCTGGCTCAATGACGTAGCGCATTCTCCAGGGTCGGTCACCGTCATCTTCTTTGGTATCCACAAACCTGACATCAAATCTCAGATTCTGATCATTGCTTTTGACCAGAAGATCGAGAGCAAAGCCGGTCGAGACCAACTGACTCATATCCTTATTGGGTAAAAAGTCAAATCCAAGCGTATTGTATTGAGCTACCTCATTCCAGAGGAGATTATACTGACCATAGTTTGGCTCCTCCGACGCATAGTAATTGGTCACACCCCCGAAGCCTACATCAAAAATTCCGGCTTCAATTGCGTCGGTGTAGATGGGAAATCCCCGGATCTCAGGTTTCGTTTCATATTCACTTTGAGGGGGTATAACAAGCCCCAATGCTTCGAGCATTTCGGTGTTAAGATCATGCTCAAACAATCCATTGCCATTTTCCCGAAAAAGGCCAAATCCTCCATGATAATCCCATATCGACCAGCTGATATTGTTGGCTTCTAGGTACTCTCTGACGACCTGGTAGTAAAACACCCGATCCCGTTCGTCGCTATTGGACTTCAACACACCAAACTCACCACAATAAACAGGTACCTTTCTCTCGTCTCTAAAGGCAACCGCTACATCAATCAGTGCTTTGACACGTTCTATTGTACCTTCATTGGGATAATTTGCATGAGAAAAACCGACCCAGGTATTGTTTAGTGAGGTAGGCAAAGCAGGCATTGTACTTGCATCATAGGGAAACGGAACACCGGCAAGGTCGATGGCCGGTGAGACCCAGGTGGCACCCTGATGGGTAAAGATGAATGGATCATAAAAGTGAAAGGTATATATCAGGTTATCATCGCCCAAATCCGGGATGGCTGCCAAGTTATCATAGCTGTTAAATCCAGGCCCACCGACCACAATGGTATGATCAGGATCTTCGGATCTAATGCCGGCAATGACTTTCTTTTGGATGTCGTTCCAAAGGTCATCTGAGATCCCATGGGGTTCATTCAGCACTTCATACATCATAAATCCAGACCTATCTCTGTATCGTGCTGCCATGCGGGTCCACATGGGTACTAATACCGTCTCAATAGAGGGCATGGTATTGACACTGGGGTCAAAGGAATGATTGTCCAGGATCAGGTATATCTCCACGGATTCGGCCCAGGAAATCACCTGGTCAAGAAACATGGTAAACAAGGGATCTAGCTGATGATCCGGAGCTCCCATTGACATGGCGTGAAGGTCAATGGGTAGCCGGATCACATCGCAACCGAGACTCTTTATCTGCTCAAAATCCTCCTTGCAGTACTTCTTGAAATGGATCTCACCAGGGCTACTCACCTGAAACCATTCTGTGAGATTGACACCCCTACTAAAGGGAGGCTGTTGAGCGTTTACTCCGGTGATAAACACCCACCAGACCAGACCTAGCAATCCCGATCGTACCATTGCAATTGTCGTGATGAATGGACAAAATAATGCTAATCATCCATTTCTTATAGGACTCCGTAGCACTAAAGTAGGGAGCCATTCACAATCCCCGGGATCAAGGTCCCATCCTAATGGCACTCCACACACTCTCAGACACCCACAGGTACTAGTAGCAAATCTTCCTCAATAACTTTCCCAAAACACTCAATGGAAGGTGGTCATACACACGTGGATTCCCATCCCACCAAAATTCCCTGTAATACTGTACATTTGCCACATTATTGGCTTGAAAGGCCAGTAGGGGACACCGTAAGTGCATTTGCTGTCATCTGTGTGTAATGATTGCAGGACATCCTGACCATCTCTCAACATGCAGCCTAACAGCATCCCACACCAGATAACCATGAGACCGCCAAAAAACGGTGTCCTGAAAAAATCTAACCTATGACTCCAGAAACGGACCATCTTGCGAAAGTCAATGCGTTTTACGACAGTAAAAAGCTCTTTTCATTTTTGGACAATGTGCTGATCAGTGATTTCCTACATGTGGGTCTCTACGACGACGACCATAAGACCGTAGATGAGGCCTCGTTGGCCACTATTAAAAAAATGATCAGGCTGCTTCCCAAAGTCAACAAGAGTACGAGGTTTTTGGAATTGGGTGCTGGAAGAGGAGGGACCGCCCGATTCATTGTAGACCAATATGGGTCTAAAGTAGACTGCATTAATCTTTCGAAAAATGAAAACAAGTGGCATGAGAAGCGCAATAGCCAGAACGAAGTGTACGCGCAATCCATCAAAATACAAGAGGGCAATTACGAAGATATGCTGTTTGAAAGCAGCACTTATGATTTCGTGCTAGCGCAGGATAGTTTCCTCCATTCCCCTGATAAACAACAGATCTTTCGTCAAATAACTCGCACACTAAAACCGGAAGGTCGGCTAGTCTTTACCGATATCATGAAAACCGGAGAGGTAGATGAAGATTGGATGATGAACATTGAAGAAATGGGCTTCGCCAATTTGGGTACCATGCAGGAGTACAAACGACTGGCTCGCACCAACAATCTCTACACAGCGTACATAAAAGAGATGCCGGAGCAATTGAATAATCACCTAGAAGCAATGATCAGCGCTGTTAAAACCTCAGGTAAGAACCTCTCTGCCGCAGTCAAAAAGCAAACGGTTGCACTTTTAGAGGAAGGCGTCAAAAGTGTGGAAGAGAACTTACTCACCTGGGGCATCCTCGTATTTCAAAAAATCAATACCTGATTCGGAGCATGATCGAGGTAAGCCAGGGTGAAAAGACTAATCTAGAATCTCGGCTCTGACCGCTCTAATACCGTCGTCAGACTTCTCGGCATCAAATCTAACCTTCCTGCCCTTTGAGGCTTTTCCACTCAACTCCGACACATGCAGAAAAACACGATCCTCTACAGCGGGAGATTTGACAAATCCATATCCCTTACGGTGGTTGAAGTAGACGATGACTCCCTCATACTGGGTACCATTGACTCCACTTCTGTTGCTCTGCTTGCCAGTGTCTGAACTGGAAAACAGGTCTTTAATCTTATTGATGACACTTTGAAACATATTCTCTTATTTTTGGGTTGGAACCATTGCACGATTACATGTGCTATCAGGTACATATTCAAGGTCAATCTTGAATTTGACCTAAACTGCTTAAGATGTATAATGATCTGGAAGTAGGAAAGATGGGGTGCTCCAAATATTCCCCTCCGTCGGGCAATGTTTCGTTTAAGAATTCATTAGGCAGCTGTGGTCTGACCAACTAGTTTTTCAAAATTATCTTCTGTGAATTTCTTTCCATCCCATTTACCCAGCCACTCGCATTGTTCTTTATAAGATCGTAGGTAGGATGCGTAAGCATCGATTGCTTTCTGCTTTTCTTTTCTCTTTATTGTAATATTAGAATTGTATCCCTTCTTAATATTGAAATAATATACCCCTTTGGCAAAATCAAATTTCTTTGTGCTTTTTCTAGGCATGACTATTTGTTATGATAAAGTTTAATGATTTAATTCGGTCCATAATGCTCGTGACGGTATGCGGCATCTAAAATCTCGTGTCGACGTTTAACCGACTTCTTGGTGAAGAATTTTCTATTTCTCAGTTCTTTCATCAAACCAATCCTACGATGTTTTCTTTTGTATCGCTTGAGAGCCCGATCGATCGATTCTGTGTCCTTTACATCAATTATTAGCATAAATCTATTTAAGAGTTTAAGTATTAGTACTATACATACAATTTCTGCAGCTACTTTGTTCCCAGGGATACCCAAAAAAATGGCCTGTTTTACCGGCCTGAGGCTGCTGATTTATTAGCTACACAAAGGCCGGGATAATACAAAAAAACGGGCGGAATTCAAAGCGACCACATCTCTTTGCGTACTTAGATAACGAATTTAGGAGTGTATCTTGTTGATTGTCAGAAAGGTATGTCGTTCTGAGATCATATCCACCACCGGTCATATATCGCACCTATTTGGCCACCTATCTGAGTGCCGGACGTATCGATGACCAAATGAGCTTAAAGGGGCTTTCGTTGCTCGGTGCTGGACGGACGATCTGTGGACAATCTTACATGGTACATACTTGTTCTGCTTGCCAGAACCATGAAGGGAGCTATGAAGCCTTGGGTTCAAGTGCAGAGCTGAGCAACCTTACCCAATTGTCATAGAATATCTTGTCCATGTCCCGGGCAGAATACCCTCGTCTGGTGAGCAAACCCGTAAATTTTTGTAGATCAGCGATGGTATCCAAGTCATAAGGAGATTGTTCTGTACCAAAAAGGCCATCAAGATCACTACCGATCCCGATGTGATCTGCGTTGCCTGCCAACTGGCAGATGTGATCAAAATGGTCTACCAGTTTTTCCAGATTGATGCCCAACTCCTTAGGACTGCTGTCTTTCAATTTGTAATCAGGATATAGCATCCAGGCATCCAATGCCCCACCCAAAACGCCCCCCCTATCGATGATGACTTTTATTTGGTCATCTGAAAACTGGCGTTCGCCAGCAACCACCGATCTACAATTTTGATGACTTGCGATAATGGTGCCTTGGAAAACCTCCACTGCCTGAAAAAATCCCTTATCCGTCAGGTGCGTCAAATCCAATACAATGTCGAGTTGGTTCATCTCCCTAAGAAGGTCAAAACCAAGATCGGTAAGACCACTTCCATCAGAGTGGGTGCCGGCTGCATATCTGCCTGGACCGTAATGAGACACACCAATAGCACGCAATCCACACTCATGATAGCGATGGATATAGTCTGGAGTTACCAAGGAGTCAGCGCCCTCCAGTGCTAAAATATATCCGATGGGTAAATCGGGGTCGCCATCCTTGTGATGCAACCATTCGTCTACATGCAACTTCAGGCTGTCTCTGTCGCTGATCTGGCACATCTCACCAGCCTCTTCCATCTGCCGATACCAGGATAGTTGACACTGCGCATATGCATAGGCTTGATCGGGTGAATGCCAACCGGGAAGACTCATACTTGCCAATGGTGACCCATGCTCGGCATAGCGAGAGATCATCGTAGCAAAGACTAGGCCCACTCTACCCTCACGCAGCTCCGGCAGTGCGACCGTACCATTTCCACGGTCCTGAAAATCCTTCCATCCAAGTTTTTTCTCCTTATTCCGGATGTGGTGTACCGATTTGGTCAGATCCCGATTCAATGTCATTGCATTGGTGGCCAGATCCAGGTGTACATCTACGATGAGCTTGGTTTTAGTCATCTTGGTGGGTATTTCTTTCGAGGCTAAAAATATCTTGATATTTTAAAGACAAACGATGAATGTCAAATGAAAATTTGGAGAAAGCTTCATCCCAGGCTTTGGCTTCCTCAGGGCTGTAAGTATAAAAACCACGACCATTGGAGGTGCCATTACCGCCTCGCTCAGCAATATCCTTAATCAGCTTTGGCACGTGGTTCTGGTTGTTGAGCGTCGGAAAGAGATCTTTCATCACAGCGTGATAGGCCTGCAAACCCGTCAGATCCATGTAGCGAAACAAGCCGCAGAAACTCATCCAATGACCTCCATCATTTTTACAGGCTCGATCCACATCTTCAATGGTCGCATAGCCATTCTCCACTAGGTAAAAAGCCTCCCTGTACATGGCATACATGATCCTATTGGTGATAAAGCCACGGATATCCTTTCGCACAAGCGTTGGTTCCTTTCCCCAGGCTACCGCAGTGGAGCGCAATCTTTCTCCCAAAAGGGTACTGCTTTGCTCACCGCAGATGATTTCCAGGAAGCTAGAGGTATAAGCGGGCTCTGCCCAATGCATCCCAAAAAGTCGATGTGGTTTCTGCACAAAAGACTGCAGTGTACTGATGGGAATCGCCGATGTGTTGCTGGTTAAAATCACCTCATCACTCACAACTGCTTCCACCAGGGTAAACACTTCCTTCTTGATCTCAACGTTCTCCACTACTGTCTCAATCACAATCCAACAGTTGGCCAATGATTGATAATTAGAAGTTATGACCAGCCTCCTGAGATGTTCCTCAGGAGGCTCTGCAGTGAGACTTTCCCGTAAACAGGCTTTCAGTGCACTTTCAATCTGCCCAGGGGCCTGCTCCAGATCTCTGGCCATCGGGGCCAAGGCCACCACATGTTGCCCCTTGACCAGTAACGCAGTGACTATGCTGCATCCCATGAACCCAAGACCGACTACACCGACTGATTTTTTCTCTATAGATTGTTTGTCCATTATGGCGTTATTAACTTGTTCATACACCCCTAAGTCGATGATCGCTGATCGTGTTGGTCATCCTCCCAGGAGAGACCATGACCGAGACGCAGGTTACACCGAAATATATCGATCTCGGGCAATGATATCCCAACTCCCTGTAGACTTTCCATCATGCATCGTGATCATATGTTGGTATAGATTGACAGTTGGACATATGTGCTTTGGGATGGCCAGCCAGACGTCTCCCACCTGGGCATTCTCGGCTTTTGGCACCTTGACGATCATGTGCTCCTCATATTGGCCCGATACTTCCACATCGGTTTTATCCAAGAACGACACCCTTGGTAAGGGTGGATCAGCCGCCACCGCCTTACTACCCAGATCGAGACAAACGGTTTGTTCATCCACGACCGACAAGACACGTGTCAACAACAAGGCAGCAGGCACGAAGGGTAAATCCGGGAAAGATTCCTGATATCCTGCATCCCACAAAAAGAAGGTGCCGGGGCTGCAGGCAACATTTTCCTTGCCACCATAAAACCGAAAACTCGGTGAACCTCCCATGACAATGTTCACCGAAGCAGGGTGAGCAATTTGCCGACGCAAGGATGACATTGCTTGCCAAGCTGCTTCGGCATTCCTTTGTCTCACTTCATAATCCCGATCGCGAATATGGCCATCGTAGGCGTGCAATCCAGCGATCTGTATACCAGGCAGGTCAATGATCTGAGTATATAATTGCGGTACGTCATGAATATGTATCCCGGATCTATCCATCCCACAATTCACATCTAGATAGACTCCTACTGCCTGCTCTTCAAAGAGATCGGAGGTCATCTTAGCACTTTCCCAATTATCCACCAGGCAAGAAAACCTCGTGCCAGGATATTTTTCTATCAAGGCCTTAAACCGTAAGGCCCTGGGATAAGATAATTGATAGCAGAGCAATGCATCCGGAGCTCCTACCATGCCAAGTAACTCCGCCTCTGCTATGGTGCTGCACTTATATTTATCTATGCCGGCTTCCATGGCCATCCGTATCGCCTCCCTACATTTCACAGTTTTCACATGGGGCCTAAGGTCATCTGGCGAACCGACCAGCTTGATCACCCTGTGGATGTTTTCTCTGACAATGTCAGGAAAAACCAGCAGGGCTGGTGAATCCAGGCCATCGGGATTATCAATTCGATACTGTGGGAGTATTGACACCTTAATCTCTTGGTAGCCTTACAATGGCATCGATCTCTACCTTAATGTTCTCAGCAAGCCCAGATTGAACGGTGGTTCTAGCTGGTTTGACTCCGTCAAAAAAGGTATCATACACAGCATTAAACCGACCAAAATCTGCGATGTCCGCCAGGTGTACACTGCATTTTAGCACATCGTTCATGGTGCCGCCTGCCTCCTCAATGATTGCCTTGATATTCTCTAGGGTTCGCACCGTCTCTTCCTCAATAGT
Organism: Saprospiraceae bacterium; assembly: GCA_965223025.1. Lineage (GTDB taxonomy): Bacteria > Bacteroidota > Bacteroidia > Chitinophagales > Saprospiraceae > JABDMH01. The sequence goes on along the minus strand of CBDCVP010000023.1, from coordinate 45,071 downwards.
TCCCAACACAAAAGTAGAGGTGGAAAAATCGACCGAGGCCTGTCCGCTTACAAACAATAGGCCATCAGAGATCACACCATCTGAGTAGGCCCCTGTCACAAATCCAGCTGCTCGCTGGGGGTGAATCACTTTAGTTTTATCCATAGTTATTATCCTTATTTTATCTTGATCCCGGAATCAATGCTATCTGCTCCCGATCATTTTTCTTCGTGCAATTGGACCAGAAGTTGAGCAGCAAATTCCACCATCCTCTCACCCTCTCCCGGTTTGATCTTTGCCACCACCGCCTCATACTGCCCTTCATCAAAGATGCGACGATTGGGAATATATCCAAACCAATCATTGGATAATTGTACGATCATCGTATGTGCATAGGGTGAATACTTCTTTAGCCACAAACCCAGTTCTACTCCAACCTCTCCTGGCAATCCGATCAATGCCATTTGCGGAGTCAATTGAAACACCTGTATCAAGGCTTCGACCGGTCCACCACCATGGCGATCATAGATACCGGTCACTTTGCCGGCATGTACCACATCTAAAAAGGGCATCGTAGAACGATCTTCCGCATTCCAGATCTCCCGCTGGGCAGCTACCTCCTGCTCATCAAACTCTTGCAGTTGCATCGAGATCGAGGCTGCCGCTGCATTCAAATGCATGTCGAGTCTTGGCGTCGCTGTAGCAGCTATGTCAATGACCACCTTGCCCAACCGACGACCTACTTCCTCAGCATAGGGAAATCCGCTTTGTGGTCGGCTGGTTGACACGTTGATGTGATTGACTTCGCAACAGGGGGATTGCAAAAAATGGGTAAATACGTCCTTGGAAAATGCCCTATCTACTGTGCGATCTATATAGTAAGGGTAGTCGGCCCCATACTGATGTTCATCTTCAATGATGGCCAAGTGCATAGCAAATCCTGTCAAAACAGCCTTAGGAGTGTGGTCGTCGGTTGTGTCGTAAATGGACAGAACCGGCACATCTGTATCCACTGGCCCCAGAGGTTTCGAAATGTTGGGATTCAGTTTTCCCGGATTCCAGGCCACCGAGCCATCTTTCATCCTGAAACGTCGATTGAAAGAGATTCCCTCACAAACGCCCATTCCATAGGTGAATTCTGAAGGATTCATGCGATCATGGGCATCACGCAATGCAGCACAAATCTGTCCCACCAGGTATTTTTCGTAGTCAATCGGCTCAGCCGGATCGTGACCCAATTCCTGCATGGAACGCCTATGGAAGACTTCACGAAATTCTCCGAAGTAATCGGGGCCGTTGTGCGTCTCACTGGCATGCAGTAAGATATGGTCATCTGGAATTCCCAAGTCACGAATCTCAGCTTTTACCCGCTCTCCTATACCCGGATGCAGCATAGCCAGATCGCAGCCTACCAGTGCCAAGGTGGTCGATTCCTGCCCAAACACGAAAGCACGAACGTAGAGAGAATCATGCAGTCCCCGATTGATCTTTTCATGAAACGAACCGCACAATCTAAAACCCTCCGGTGGGGTAATGTTTTTGCGTGCAAATCCCACATGCACGTCCTGATCACCTACTTCAGCAGGTGTAAACTGACAAGAGCACATCAACCCTAGGAAGAAAAGAATCCCGTAACGTAAATAACATTTATGCATGCCATGCTCGTACTTCTAAAAGATCTCCGACTCCTATAATTCCAGCACCAGTGTGCACCAGGTTCATCCCAAAATAGACTTTACCTCCCTCCAACCGGTAAGACGCGAGTGTCTTCATAGTGTCCTTGGCAGGATCCTCTGTTCCCGTATCCGGATCTATATTGGGCACATTGCATCGGCCACATTTCTCCAACCCCGTGAATTCTATACCGTTGATCACAAACCTTTTCATGCGATCTTCGATGTAAGGTGTTCCACCCTCGATCACGATATTTGGCCGAAACCTCGCCACTGAAACCAGGGATCTTATTCTCTGATTGAGGTCATCCATAGATGCTTGACTTACCATCATGAAGGGGTAGGCATCGGCAAAAGATGTGAGCTTTCCAGCAGGTTTAAAGCCTGTGGTAGTATCCACCGGTCTCTTGCTCTCCTCCGGCATGTAGACCAGCTTGCAGGGAATCTGAAGCACGTCCGAGAACCAGGCATTCACCTGGGAAGGGTAGACATAGGCTTGGCAGGTGGCGTTCCATATCGTCACACTTTCCAATGATGTAGTTTGCCTTTCAAAAGGAACCAATAGATCTTCGATATCTTTGCCTTTACTGTGGATGACCAATCTATCCTCCAGTATAAATGGTTGCAGTAAGGCCATCGACGGAAATTTCCGCAGGGTCATGAACCGGTTTTCATCATCGACCAACAGCCACCGTCTATCATTTTCCAGTCCCCGGTCTGTCACCAGGGCGCGATCTACGGCAATGGCTCCCAACGACTTTATGGGATAAATTAGGAGTTTACTTATGCTGAGTATCATACCATGGTCCATTAGGTGATGCTAAAGACTAGACTTACTGATCAGCCAATCTATGTACGCTCTCTATCAGTGATAACAATGTTGATTTCATTTTTTCCTCTGCATGAATTTCAAGAAAACTACTGCGTGCACGCCATGTTTCGTAGCCTCCTTTTCTATGCTCGTGAGCTGGCGGTACATATCCGTCGTAGGTATTGGCCAAGCAAATCGTAAAATAACAACTTTTAGGCTGACGAGCTTTTAACCATAGGCCCGTTTCAGCAAATATTTCTCCACCCAGCGTACCGATGGTGAGATCGCCAATTCTAATGGCTTGCATGGCGGCCGTGTGCATTTCCGGATATTCATCGAGCAGCAGCTGTTCGCGGGCATAGATCATGGTCAAGCCATGTCGATCGTGCCTCAGTCCTTTGAAATGATGCAACTTCAGTTGTTCAGTCGCCTTATTCAATGCATCGACCGGTGGTTTTCTTATGGCCAGCTTGAGGGTGTCGTGCACCAGGGCCAAGGCAGGTTCAGCATTAAATCTCGCACTCGCAAGAGCTTCCACTACCTTATTGGCCAGTTCATCAGCGATGTGGGCAGTCTTAGCGTGATCTTCTTTGGGATAACGGTCGGGGTGAAGGAAATCCCAGATATTAACATTGCCGGCAGTCCCATGGGTCATCATCCCAACAAAGCCGGATGGTGCGTCAAGTTTCTCCTGGATTTTCCGTGCAAAGGCACCATAATAGTCAGCTGTGATCGTATCGACATCCCAGTCACCCACATAATGCAATCCATAGTTGGCGAGCACTGCCATCCATTGATCTGTACCACTCTTGACAGCCAGAAATCCCAATCCCGAATCGACACTGCCGTCCGGTCGATCGATCATCTCAATAGCCCCTTCGGGATTCATCTGCACCTGATCGATTCCACCAGTCACCGGATTAAAAGGTTGATACCCTGCCTTCATACGGTACCTTCTGCAAACCACATGATCGGGCACATCCACCGCCCCATGACAGATTTTTGCTGGTTGGAGCCTTTCCAGAGCATCCTCCACGGACACGGTTATCCATTCAGGAAGTTTGGTCCGATAGGCGATGTCTACAGCTCCACCGAGGAGTCCAGCCACATCTGCTGCACCGTGGGTGTGTGTACAACTAAGTACGATCTGTGCGTACGGAATAGAAGTACGCTGACTAATGCTCATCTTGATGGCATGCATCAGATCAGATGGCATGATGCACACATCTACCAGCACAAAAGCGATTGTCCGGTCACCCTTCCTGAGAACAAGCGACTTTGCATAAAGATGATCATGGATGACACGTGCATAATGGGTGAATAGGTCCACTCCAATACGTGTGCCCAGGGGCGGTGTAATATCGACTTCAGCAGCACCTGCAGTGAAGATCTCTGAATCGATTGTCTCTTCAATTTTTGTCATAATCAAAAGGTACCCCTTCTAGAATGTCGGCTATTGCAACGTCCACCAAATTATTAAGTCGATACTGATATACTAACAGATGACATCACTTAAGTACAGCTGGGTGAAAAATCTTAATTGGCTGATAAAAATAAAATTTAATGCCTGTTAATAATTAATCGGACTAAAACAAGTTATACTACTGCGAGTGCTCAGATCGACAGTTAGTTTACGAACTTTTATTTTTCAAAGCTTCTCAAGCGTGAAGGTTGCTGCTATTTTCGCACGGTTGTACTGTACAAACACCATTTTCCTCATTGCTGTGTTCTTCTCACGAGGATCCAATATCCAGGCTCAGGTACAGCACATCATTGTTGGATATATCACTACAAAGCACGATGAGCGACCTGTATTTGAAGCGCAAGTGGCCGTTGACACTAGAGTTGTTGATGTATCCAATGAGTTAGGGTTTTTCAAATTTGAAGTTTCGGAGGGCCAGCACACACTCCTATTTTCTCACGCAGGCTATGAAAATGTTCAAATCTTGATTGGTATCGACCGAGATACCCAACTAACTATCTACATGGAAGGGCATGAACTCCCAGAAATTAAGGTGACGGCTACGCCTTTTGCGCTGATCGATCGCCAGGGTAAAGAGACTATCTCGCAACAATCCCTAAAGAAAATCCCTCTGGTGCTAGGAGTACTAGACCCAATTAAAGCTCTGGCTTCACTTCCGGGTATTAATATGGGTTTAGAGGGATCGGCCAATATTGTTGTGAGAGGTGGAGAGGCCGACCAGAACCTGCTTTTGCTGGATAATCTTGAATTGTATCACAAGAATCATCTCTTCGGGTTTAACTCCAGCCTCAATGGTGATATGCTCGAGTACATTACTGTCTATAAAAACTATTTTCCTCCTAAATATGGAGGAAGATTGTCATCCGTCCTTTTTGGTCGTAGCAAGACAGCTGGAGATTCCAGCCAGACCAAAGTTTCCATTGGTCTGCTCAACTCAAGTCTATATAGGAACACGCCTTTGAAAAATGGGAAAAGTGCCTTGCAAATTGCTGCGAGAACCTCCTATCAGGGCTTCTTGCTTGCGCCGTTCATATCTGCCGCTGACCCGACCGAGAAGCTTTCCACCAAATTGTACTTTTTTGATGCCGTAGCAAAGTATGAGTTGGACCTTGATATGGATACACATCTTGAGATTCTGGGTCAAATGGGATCCGATCGCTACCAACTGATCAGGATCAGAAAGAACGCATTTGATGGGTCTTTAGCTGACAGAGAAGCGACCCAAAGCAACATTGCAAGTCGAGGAATCAGCCTTGACTTTAGAAAGCGTTTCACCAAGAAGGTGTTTCTCAATGCCGGTGCTTATAATAATTTATCTCGAAATGTGTTTAGCATCGATAATCGTTCTTCGGTGGGCGGATCCATCTCTAGTACCATGGCTTTTGACAGGACCACTTTGGAAATTTGGGGGCATAAATCCTCGATTCAACTTAAGCAAAAACTGGTATCACTTGAAGTAGGTGTTCAAAATGAGTGGTATAAAATTCGGCCTCAGATGATTGATGTCAATAATGTTGATATCGAGCGTAATCAGATATTGAAAAAGAATACTGATCCGATTTGGGGATCTACTCACAACCTTTTTGGTGAGATGCAATTGAAATATTCAAATTTCACGGTGTATGGAGGGCCCAGAATCTCCTTGTATTCTCAAGGATCTTTTCGGCATTTCACGATCGAACCAAGGGTCGGCATCGAATGGGGTGATTTGACGAGATTCAGCATCTGGTATAATCAAAATACCCAGTACTTACACTCAGTCAATTCACTAAACGCATTGGTTCCCATAGATTTCCTCCTTCCCAGTACTGAGGAGATTGCACCTCAATCGGCTATGCAATTTAGCGGAGAAGTATTGATGCACCCCTTTAGCGAGATGAAAAGCACCTTCACAATATCTCCATTCTACAAGAAGTACACCTCATTGAGTCAGATCCGGCCGGGAATACCGATCTTGTTTAATCTTAACGAGCAGTGGGATCGTTTTCTGGTGACGTCAGGAAGAGGCACAGCTTATGGAGTTGAAATATCGGTGCAAAAAAATAGTGGTTTCCTCCAAGGAAACTTGTCTTACATCTTTACAAGGTCGAAAAGGCTTTTTCCAGAAGTCAATCAGGGCAAAGTCTTTGTGGCCAATTTTGATCGACCGCATGAAGTGAAGATCAATTTGGGATCCGCCATTGGTGATCATTGGCAATTTAACATTAGTGCTAATGTTGCATCAGGCCTATCCATTACACTGCCCTCCACCTTGGTTCCAGATTTCTTTGGTTTCTTCGTGGCCGCTTATGATGGCAAGAACAACTATAGATTGCCAGTTTATCATAAGGTAGACGCCCAGATGTCATACACATGGACTTCAAAAAGAGCCAAAGAAAAATCGATTAGTTTGGGATTATACAATCTCTATGGGAGAAAAAATTACATCAATATATTTTATGATGTGGAGAAGGTGCGTGGCAACAAGATTAGAGGCAAGTTTGATGCTCTTTACCTTTTTACATTCGTTCCGAGCCTAAATTATACCGTATCATGGTAGATTTTAGATTAAAGATTTTAATAGGTCTCTTTGTCATATCAGCTTGCTACGAACAAGATATTTCGCTAGATGGTTTGGACAGGGAAGAGGTGCTGGTCATTTACGGTGTTTTGTCGCCCAATAGATCACCCACATTTAGGCTTTTTAAGACATTCAAAGCGTCATCATCTTCCTCCAATTATTCTGAGCTATTGATTGAAGGTGCAAAAGGTATTCTTTTTGAAGACGGAGATGCCATTGATGAAATTGTGCCACAATCTGCTGGCAATTATGGTCTCAAGCACTTGAGCATGGTTCATCCCGGTAGGTCATATGTGGTTAAAATATCAGCCCCTGGTTTAGATTCCATCATAAGCGAAGCGGTCCTTATACCTAATAAGGCTCCGAATTTTTCACTTGCACTGGACACGACAGATTGTATTCAGCTCATTAACGGCTTTCGCGGCTGCAAGCTATCGCTGACACTATTAGATTCACTCGGTTCAGATTTACTATTGGATTTTCAGGGGAAGCCATCCCTGGGCGCCAGGAGCTTCCCAAAGCTAATTGGTTATAATGGCGGTAGTTCCTTATGCCAAGAAACTGGCTATGATAATCTAAGGATTGTTCCCGGCTCCTGTATTGCGATATCGGAACTGGCGTACTACTTACCCATTGAGATGGAATCTAGTCGCGAGCTGAGACGATTCGATGAGTACTTGATTACCTTGGGTTCAGTTTCCCAGTCTTATGTCAAATATATTACTAACTATATTCAACAGTTAGACTATGCTTTCACATTGCTCTTTGAGCCGGAGGTTACCTATACCAATATCAAAGGTGGTCTGGGATTTATTGGAGCAGTCAATGATACCACCATTTCTTTGACATGGTAATCATTGCTTAAACATGAGAGGTAGTATCTTCGTGGAGATCAGAGAACCAGAGATACCACCTGTACCTACTATAGGTGATTATAAGCTTTCCATTGGAGAAGGTTACCGTAATTCCTTCTATACAAGAATCAAGGATAAAATGCTATAAAATATATCCTACTCACCAACCCCGTCTTAATCCCAACAAAACCGGATCGACTTTATGGAGCAACCAATTGATTGCATCGCCATTCATTTTTTTGTGGATATCTTGTCATTGAACCGCACAGATTACTGAACACATCTATGCCATTCTGTGGGCAGGTGGCCACGATTGGACGATGAACAAGCTTACAGAAGATACTGGATCGGCCAACTGTTGAAGGAAGCACGGCTAGATGCTGGACTAGCACAACTGAACAATTGGCACATTAGATCTGGCACAACTGAAAATTTACAGCTCTAGCATAGAAAATAACATCTGATTTAGAACTCAGAACACTCAGAAAGATTATCGAAATTGGTCTTGACAAGAAACTTGAAATGGCAGTTACGTAAAGTCGAATTGTGCCTTTCAAATTGGACCAAAACTACACGTGTATTGGTGTTGTTTGAGTGAGAATTTAGGGCTGGACATCTAGCCTTTCTTTACATGGATCTCATCATATTCTTCTAAGTATAGTAAGGTCCTCATCTCTATACTCAATCTTCCAGTCCTCCGAATTCTCAAGTTCTGCCGTAGTAGTAGTAAATGAACTCTTAGTCATCGGGTATGACTTCTCCTTTTTAGAGTAAACCACGTACTTAGCGTCCTTAATTATCGGAAACTGATACACCTTATCTCTCAGGGCCAAATGTGGCAAAAAAGGAGATTGGGCACTCAAAATAACGTCTTTTGGGATTCTTGAGAGCAAAGCATGAATCTTTGCCACATCATATTCCTTACGATAATGCCTTGCCTGATAAAATCTGGCCTGTGCTTTGTCCGTAAACACCATAGTGTGATCCATGGTTCTGATAGTACAGAGGATCGTCATCAATACTGCTGTGATCGCAATCACCTTCATAGTTTTCTTTCCTTCTATCTCGCTGATAACTTCGAAAACCCCCACTGCCAAAATCGGAGCAAACTCGATACTATATTGGCTCCCAACACCCCATACATTAGCATGATCATGAAACAGCTTTTGAAAATATATGGGCACCAACATAAACAAATACTGAGGTTTAAGAAATAGGAAAGGTAAGCCTGAAAAAAGGAGCAACATGTGCAGCTCTAGTTTTACATAATCTCCACCTGGGCTATTATTATGATTTATGAACAAGACCTCTAATGATTCAAGTGGATGCATAACTAGGTGCATCACAGCATCATAATGATTGTTCCCCAATGAGCTGTAATGAAAGTGTGGATAGCTCCCCTCGGCTGATAATGTTGGCATCACAAAAGAGGTGACAATTATAAAGTACATCATACTTAAGCCTGAAGAAAGGAACAGAAAATTGCGCAAGTCATTATCTTTCCTATACTCAACAGCCAACCCCCCACAGATAAATACCAACCAGAGAGACATATTCTCCTTGCCGATAAGGATGACTGATATTATCAAAAAAGATAAACCAATCTTTTTCCTCCGGATAGAATAGAACAACCAAGGTATCATCGATGCTGCCACAACATTGCTGTGGTAATCCGAAGAGACTGCAGCAAACACCCCAAAAAAGGCATAAAAATATATACAGGCACAGATCGGAATCCAAGTACTGTGCTTAGTGGCAAAGAAGTAGTGGATCCCAAGTCCACCCACCAGAATGAAGCCAATTTGAGCTACCAATAAAGTGTACGTGCCAAAAACAAGTGACAATGGAGACAGTATCATGAGATAAAGGTCAAAGTGATCAGCTAAAAGGTTTTCAGCAACTTCTTTAAATACTGTACTATCGTTCCATCGAAAATGAACATAGTCATACAGTGCATTGGTATATAAGCCCAAGTCTAGAGCATACGTTCTAAAATTATAGTGATTGACAAGAGATGTCAGGCAGTACAGGGTCCCAAATACTACCAATGCTACAACTAAGCCACTGTTGACATTCATTGCAGACATCCTATTAGGCATCCCATCTGATGTCATAAAAATTTTGTGTTTTATTGTTAAAGATAATAAAGCTAAGGGCTATGTTATACTCTGTAGCCTCTTGGTACGTAGAGCATTTTGTGGCAACAAATCCTCAGGCCTATTAGCCGAAAAAACCAATCGACCCCATCATAAATTACCTTACCACCCAGAATACCTCATTTGGATGACTCGACCACAAAGGATCCTCTACCCACACAGATCTTACCGCTCTGGCTGATGCCCTCTATGGTGATCCGGTAGGTGGCATCGATGTCTCCCGTAAAGAAGAAGTGCTCCATGGAATCATTCTGGAGAATGGTCTGGGGATTCCAATAAAGAGTATGCCTAAGATCTGGAGCCTCGGTATCGCGGTTGCCTGGTGAATACCTAGGCGAATAACAAGTGCGGAGGCTTGCAAAACCCTTAATTCTCTTGACCATCCCTCCCAAGAGAGGCAACTGTGAAGATGGTTGGCTAATTCCCGACTTAGTGGTCAGTAGAACAATTCCAGATGGTGCACGATAAAAATAAGATGCGGGAGGTGTCAGTACCTCAATCGTCTCAAATATCTCTACTGAATAGCCCCTGGCTTCATCTACTGAGAGCCTTGCACCTCCATCTATCATAATATATGGTTCCGATGCCCCTCCACCGAGCGAAATGCCACCACCAGGTATCGGGGCGACACCTGTCACTTTAAATTGCAAATATTCTATGATGTCCGTTACACCAACTGTATTCTTGGACTCGATTCGATAGGGGCCGTCGTTCTTCTTGACTGCCCCTGTCTTGCCTACCGGCTCGATCTTCTTCCCTCGTACTTCCACACCTTCCAGGTAGACGATATTGTGTTTGGGATCGTAGGTGCTGATGAGCAAGTCGTGCTGCAGCCGTTGCTCATACAGCCACAGTGGAACCTCGAAGGAGGCCTTGAGCGCATCGAGGTTCTGCTTGGTGACGGGCTCCAGCTTTGGTACTGGAAGTTGTAGATTAAATTGCAGATTGTGCTGGTTGTTTTTACTGCGCGCCTGGGCTACTACTGAAACCGAATCAAAAAACACCAAATCCTCAAACTCGAAATACCCTTGCTTTTTGACGGGTTGATCAAAAAACTTCGGAATACCATCTTCCTCGTAGATGATCAATGATACACTCGCGCCCTCCAGCCCCTTTTTTCTAAAGTTTTTTTTGACCTGCCCCTTGAAATCAAAACCCAGACTCGGTTGGTGCTTTAATCTTCGGGCATCTTTCTCCAACAGTGGCCACAGGTAGTTGCTCCAACCATGAGTAGTCATCAGCAGGTCCAATTTAGCCACTGCTGGCAGGTGCTCATCATCCACTAAGTAGTCTGCTGGCGATTCGATGTGGCCTCGCAATTCTGATTGAAGAAAAAGAAAAGATGTTATGTCGGATCGATGGTTAGAGACCTCAAGATATTGGCTGTCTACTACTGAGATAGAAACAGACGCGATTTCAACGGCTTCGTCGAAACCCACCAACATCATACGTACTTCGTCGCGAGCCGAAAAGGACGAATTATTGAGCTTTGGTATCAATGTCACTACATCTAAATCATTCTTGAAGATTAACCTTTCCGAAATAGGATTTAGCTCACGATCCAATAAAACAAACCGGTTAATACCGCGCTTCAGTTTATCCGTTGATAATTTGAGTACTGCCTGGCGATTCTTATTATTCAATTCGATAAAGAATAGACCTTGCCCACGGTACATCACAGCCAAGTAGAATATTTCCTCGATGCCCAACCCCTTTTCTTGCACCACCATATCAAGGTATTGCTCACCGTGCCGGATCAGCTTGATCTTCGCACCCCTTTCTCTGAGGTCAGGCAATGCAAAACTTTGATCGATGCCATTGATCAACGCCCGATAGGCATTTCCTGCTTGTCCATAAAAATAACACTTCCCAGCCCCTTTATACATCGATTTAAATGTCTGCACAACTTCACCCGATTTGTCCACGATTTTGCCGGAGACATCGGCACCGATGCCGTGCTGATCTACTGCTTTAAATGCCACACAATTTGTTTCGTCAGCAAGCATAAAACCTCCTTCTGGCATGAAAGAAATATCAATTTTCGGAGTACCTGTTGACTCCCTCTCTACTTTGTCTGAATCTTTAAGATGAGTGATTCTGACGGGTTTTGTATAAAAGGCATCTTCTCCGAAATTTCTTAGATAATCGGTATATGCGCGTAATAGATACTTGCCCTCCAATGCTATAGTATCAGCCAATGACAAGTAGCCGGCCCCAAGTCCATTCTGAAGAATAAAAAAATCGTGTTGAAGAATAGCACCTGCCTGATCTATCAACTCCAGATATAAATTGCATGTCTCAGCAGCCGGAGTGTCATATTTTCCATCCAGCAAATAAGCAGCAAACCAAAGTGTATCACCTTGGAAGTAAAATGCCCGATCGGTGTGGAGATATAGTTTTTGATAGGGCAGCGGCTGTTGGGACTCAAAGTAGCTGGCAAGCTCCTGAGCAGAGACCACTGAGGCAATAAGTAGAGAAATTGTGAATAATAATACTCTTTTATGCATGATCGAGTCCTTTGCTATCGTCCATGTCAAATCAGCCGTAACATTGATTTGATTATCGAAGAAGTCCAAGAGCTGCCACTCATACAAACCAAAGATAGATCCTGGCCTCATCACCCGCAACAACTGTGGAAGCTTTGATCTAATTAAGAATCATTCTACTGATCTGCCATCTTTGATAAGAATATTGGCCACCAGCCACCACAGACAATAAATTTACATACCATGTCCTTAAGATGCAAGCTGAGCCGCTTTTGGTGGTTTTTGGCAAAACACAGAATTATGCAGGACCTAGTACCTCACATCGATCCTATGGATCAGATCTTCCAACGATACTTTCTGTGGGTAAATCCTCGGCCGCATGCATCTATGATGAGTACTCCTGCCCATCATCACTCTTGGCGGTGTTGACACTCATCCGCAAGTTGTGTGGGGTGCAAGACACAAACGTTATTGACTAGTCGACACTTGTAGGACTGAGAACCTTATTTTGGAAAGGTTAGCCTGCACTCGATCAGTATTCCCAGTGATGGCTTTCATTCACTTCTTCTGCACTAACTGATGTTTTGTCTGGCTTCAATCATGGATACTGAAGGTTTCCCACTACTTTCAAATTCATCACGACCCGTTTTCTCATGTAGGATCAATAGGGGGATATGCGTAAACTTGGACATTTCCTTGGTGGTGCTTTTGATAAACAGGCGTTCGAAAAATTTATGCCTATGACCAACCATAGCCAGCATGTCTATCTCTTTTTCTGCAATAAACTGATTGAGTCCTACTATCACATCCCGATGTTCTAAGTGATGAAACTCATGCGGGAGTAGTTTAAAGGATTGGTGCAGTGGGATGCTGCAAGAAGCATCCAGCTCTTCACTACCAGTGAGTATATTGATGATAAAGAACTTAGCCTCGTGATGGATGAGCATTTCCTTTAAAGCAGAAAAATCATAATGCTCGGAAAACTCTTTCTGGTCTGTTGCCAATGCAATGCGTGAAAGTGGCCGATATCTCGTGTCCTCCGGGATCACTAAAACCGGAGTCTCGACTTTACCCACCACATCCGCCGTATTACTGCCCGTCAATACGTTTCTTAAACCTGTCATTCCCTTGGTACCCATGACTATGAGGTCGACGTCACCTTTCTTTACTAGAGATTTAATGATCCCGACAAGACTTCCAAAAATGGAGTGAGTCTCAACATCTAGAGACATATCAGGTCTACTGCTAAGAAGGTAATCTGCTTCCCTTTTAAGACCACTTTGCGAATCTTTTTGCAACCAATCTCGGATAGAGATCAGCATATCGGTCGTCCTCTGTACATTCTCATACGTATTCAGTAGCATGTATTTCACATTATCGTGGCCAAACATGTCCACCGCATACTCCATGGCTGTACGGGCATTCTTTGAAAAGTCTGTAGGTATAAGAATCTTCTTCATGGCAATTTAGCTCCTTCAATACTGATACACTACTACCATCCAGTACAATTTAACCTGAATAAAGCATTTAAATAATGACACAAATCATCACCAAATACTAATGTTTGTCATCCTTCTCAATCATCGGATTCTGCCTTAGGGACTGTCGGATCATAAATTCACCATTGAGGCGCCGTTATTTTTGGATGTAGACAAGGCAGAAAAAATACGCATAGTGGGGCTATTCGCGTTTTTTCTAACGAAGTATACATTCAGAAAGAACAAGCATAAATAAGAAAGTTATTCTTCGACAGTCCCTTAGGTTGAACACCAACGTCACCACCCTACACCCTTGATACGATGACCAACTGAATGTTGTCTGATAGCAAGAAAAAATCGCACCATCTATTGCCCTCCTCCGAAATACTAAGAGTACATGCATGACTAGGCGCCACCCCTTGTAGATAGCATCATGAAATACATTCACTGGCGCAGGTGTACATACTCACTTATTTGGCATAAATACAATCCTCCCAAAACCAAAAACTGCCAGATCGTATCACAATGTGCTGAGCGGATATTTCAATGCGTCGTTTTGATCTATTCAGGCCACCTTAACTTTTTTTAACAAAAATTAACAAGGACAGGAAGGGTACAAGTCGTCCTTCTTTGACTTTCATGGATGCAAAGGCAGTTCAACAAATAAATATCAGGTGGCATGAGATTCTATCTCCACCACCTTTAACAAACAAACAATACTCAATGACCAAGCATTTACTACTAGTATTATTCATCCTATTCAATGTGAGATTGAGTCATGGGCAATCACTTAAAAACGAGCAAGTAAAGGCGAGATATCACGACAAACCCTTATCTCTGGTCTTGTTGGATATCGAATTGAATCACAGGTTAACATTTGAGGTCGATCGATCAAGGATTAAGGACTACAGGATTACATGTAGATTGAATAAGGTGCCTCTTGAAAAGGCACTCGATATCATCTTACATGGTACAGACTTAGGTTTTGATATGTTGGCAGATCGGACAGTACGAATTTATGTCCAGCATAACAACCCGGATGTCGGGAGCCAACCGGTGGTTGCCCGTCGTAGAGATTTTACTGTTTCGGGTAAAGTAAATGATGAGGCAACCGGTGAAAGTCTTCCCTTTGCTACAGTCTATGTAAAAGGAACCACACTAGGGACAGAAACCAATAGTGATGGGTACTTTAGCATCTTTGGGGTACCCTCCGATACTTCCACACTAGTGGTACATTATCTGGGGTATGAGCCGGCTTTTGTACCGCTTAGGCCCAGCATGAATATGGCTAACCTATTCATCAGAATCAGTGCCGATCACGTACAGCTGAAGGAGGTGGTGGTGGCAGCGAACAAAGCAGATCAGATCATTCGAGCTTCCACAGGTATTAGCAGAATAAGCCTATCGCCAGGACAGCTATCTACCTTGCCGAGCTACGGAGAGCAGGATGTCTTTAGGTCGTTACAGCTGCTGCCGGGGGTGAGTGGCAGTAATGAGAGCAGCTCAGGACTGTATATCAGGGGGGGGACTCCAGACCAGAACCTCGTCCTTTTTGATGGTTTCACCGTGTATCACGTAGATCATCTTTTTGGATTCTTTAGTGCATTCAACGCCGATGCCATTAAAGACATCCAATTGTACAAAGGTGGATTTGATGCCAAATATGGAGGTCGTCTGTCAAGTGTTGTGGAGATGACAGGCAAAGATGGCAACACGGAATCCTTCCATGCAGGAGCTGGTATCAGTTTGCTTAGTTATCACGGTTATGCAGAAGCTCCTTTTGACAGTGGAAGAGGATCCATATTAGTGACTGGTCGAAGATCATTTCAGACGAAGTTTTATAGCAACTTGTTTGACGCCTTTGCAGGAACAAATAATACTGGTCAACCACAGGCACTATCGGGTCGAGGGCGATTGGCACAGCAAGATGTTCAACCCAACTCCTATTTCTATGATCTAAATGCCAAGGTAACCTATAGATTGGGATCGAAGGATGTACTTTCCCTAAGTTTCTATAATGGAGAAGACGATCTAGATAATTCCCGAAATACAAATAGCAATGCCTTCGGAAATCGATTTGGTGGAGGTACTACCAATTTTACGTTTGATAGTAATAATTCCGACCTAAGCAACTGGGGCAATATCGGCAGTAGCTTAAAGTATTCGCACAAGTGGTCAGACCGATTCTACACAAAGGCAAACATCTCGTATTCCAATTATTTCAGCGAGAGGGATCGCGGTAATCAAACCACCATCACTCGAGAAGATACGACCATACATCGAAATATTGGTACCAATGAGTTTAATGATCTAAGGGATTTCACATTGCGGGTCGATAATGAGCTCCGTATTGGCAGAAGCAATCAGTTGGATTTTGGAATTCAGTCCACGTACAACGATATAAAATATAGATTTATTCAGAACGACACCATAGATTTGATCAGCCGGGCAGATGAAGGCATGATTGGATCGGCCTACCTCCAAGATCGGTTTACGGTTTCAGATGATCTGATTTTGAAAGGTGGCCTTCGTGGCACATACTACTCCCCAACTAATCAAGTTTACTTCGAACCGCGCGCTTCCATCACCTATCTTATTACTGACCGTCTCAAGTTTAAAGGAGCATTTGGCAAGTACTTTCAATTTGCCAATCGAATTATTCGAGAAGACATACAACAAGGTAGCCGTGATTTTTGGCTCCTTGCTGACGCAGATCGCATCCCGATAGGGAAAGCGACTCATTTTATTGGTGGACTGAGCTATGAAACCAAAGATTTTCTATTCGATGTCGAATCATACTACAAGAATTTGGAAGGTCTATCTGAGTATAGTACACGACTGACTAATGCCGGTAGTGGTCCAAATCGATCATTGAGCTATGAGGAGTCCTTTTATACTGGAACAGGAGTGGCCAAGGGAGTAGAATTTTTGCTACAAAAGAAATCTGGCCATCTCACTGGTTGGCTCGGTTATACCTTGGGTGAAGTGAAGTATGATTTTGCTGATTTTGGACAGCAACCCTTCTTTGCGAGTCAAGACCAAACTCATGAGTTTAAGATGGTACTAAACTATAAGGTGGGATCTTGGGACCTTGCGAGCACGTTTATTTATGCCACCGGTCGTCCGTACACTGCACCTACGGGATACTATGAGCTGCCATTGCTTGATGGCACCACCGAGAGCTACTTTGAAGTGAGTGACAAAAACAGTCTCCGATTGCCCGATTACCATCGACTGGACCTATCGGCTACCTACCATTTCAGCCTGGGTAGTTCGAAATGTGCTGCTGGACTATCGCTTATCAACCTATATAATAGACGCAATGTCTGGTATAAAGAATACGAAGTCATTGAAGGTGAGCTGTTAGTCACAGACATTTCCCTGATCGATTTCACTCCATCGATTTTCATTTCCTGGGATCTTAAATAATCCGTCGTTAATACATCAAAAAATATGACAGCTATGAATGTTGATCTGCACCTCACTTTGGTTTCCCTCGTTGTCCTTGGTATTTGCATCACTTCTTGCACGGATGACAACTCAGATCTAGTGGGCAGCGGAAGGGCTGTGATTTCCGGCTATTTATTCGCGGGCAACGCTATTGATTCACTCCGAATCGTCGAAGTAAACGCATATCAGGGAGATGGTGCCGCTAAAGCACTCGATGATTTGGAGATAACCATTTCTTCCAGTACTGGGTCAGTGGTGCTTACTAGCCTAGGACAAGGGTACTACGAGCATCAAGAGGTCACGATTGAGGCTGGAAAGGAATACACCATGGCATTTGATTGGAATGGGGAGAAGGTCTTTGCAGAGACCTATGTGCCCCAGGTCAACCAGGTAACCCTGTCAGAAAGCCTGATCTATCGAGAAAAAGTATTGGGTGGCTTTGGAGGCGGTTTCAGTACCGAGAATGTCGATCTGGAAGTAACCTGGGAGAATAGTGCGGGAGAGTACTATTTTATCCTAGTGGAAAACATGGAGGAAAATCCTGAATACATCAATTCGATCATCGAGGAGCGATTGGCGTCAGGTGAAACAATAGCCAGACCACTAATACGAACTGAGCCTGAGATCACCGACTTTCACTTCATAAGTAATCGTCGTGACATCCAGCAATTTGGAACCCACAGGGTCGTTGTTTTTCGATTGAATCCGGAGTATGCCGCCCTATATGCAAGCTCAGGTACTTCATCATTATCGATTGCTGCTCCACCTACCAATGTCGAGAATGGTTTGGGGATCTTCACAGGTATCAGCAGTGATACAGTTTATTTTGAAGTGGTCAAAGAATAGGGTTGAGATTACATGATCTATGCTATCTGCCTTGACAGACAGTCACAATACCCACATTAAAATCCTATTCTTTCGATCTAGCTGCATGGGTGTGATGTCATAAAAATATTTTAATAAGCAGAATTATACCGACATTCACAGGTGTAGAAATGCAAAGAAAATGATCCATCTCACCTCTGGAACCCTGCAGCGAATTATTTCCATCATCCTCCTACTGATTTTATTTTTGAGCAGTGCCATTCCCAATGAATTTGTTTGGGATGTGGGGATGTCAAAGCAAAAAATCACGCCTACTAAATCTATGTGGCTGGGAGGATATGCCTCCCGGGATCATGCCTATGAATCGATCCGGCACGACGTTTGGATAAAAGCCCTGGCAATAAGGGATCAACAAGGTGCTCTTGGGGTGCTGGTTTGCATGGACCTCATCAGTATCCCCAAAGACTTGTCTGATAGGGTGAGGAATCGACTGCAAGAAGAACATGGAATTGCCAAAAAACAAATCATTCTCAATGTATCACATACACATACGGGCCCTGAAGTGCGAAATAATGTATGGGCACTGACGGATGAGGAGTTCCATAAGATAAACACCTATGTAGAACGCTTGGAAGAACAGATCATCACCTTGGTTCGCAGCGCAATGACGGTCATGGAGCCATGCAGACTGTTCGCTGGCAATGGAGTAACCCGCTTTCAGGTAAATCGAAGGAATAACAAAGAAAGGGAGTTGCGCTCATACACGGAGTTGCAAGGTCCAAATGACTATGCGGTCCCAGTATTAAAAGTCCTTGATGCACAGGGGGATCTAAAGGCCATGGTGTTTGGTTATGCGTGCCATCCCACAGTCATGAACGACTACCAAATATCTGGCGACTACCCGGGATTTGCCCAAATCGAACTTGAAAAAAAGTACCCTGAAGCCATGGCATTGTTTTTTCAGGGTGCCGGAGCAGACCAGAATCCTCTACCCAGAAGAAGTGCTGCGCTTGCCGAGCAGTACGGCAGGGAGCTTGCTGCAGCTGTCATGAGAGTCATGGACGAAAAAATGATACCATTGTCGTCAAGACTGGCCGTCTCATTTTCTGAGATCGAGATCGGCATGAAGGAGGCACCTCCCACTCAACACAGGCTCAAGACCCTTCTTGATGATGAAAATCAACCTGCTTACCTGAAATACCGGTGGGGCCTCCTCTATCAAAAACTCCAGCGTGGAAAGTCATTGCCTTCCTCCCACCCATATCCGATCCAGGTCTGGCTGATTGGCGAGCAACCCATTTTTACGTTTGGAGGAGAGCTGGTGATTGGGTATGCCATCGAGCTCAAGCGCATTTTTGGAGACCAGATTTTTGTCATGGGGTATAGCAATGATGTCATGGGGTACATCCCTACTCTAACGGTGCTGACAGAAGGTGGATATGAGGGGAACCGATCACCCTACCCAGACCTCTGCCCCTGGGATGATGAGGTAGAGTCGCTCATCATAGCTGAAGCCAGAAAACTCGCCGACCAGATAGGTGTGCAGGTGAAGGAATGAATAAGGTGTTGAAGATGGTACATTGTGAGAGACGGCCCATTTGCTATCTCCCACTAGACAACCATTGTGGATAACTAGTGGATAACTTAACACTAAATTTTCGACATTTAAGCACATACTTACGTACATTTCCCGAGGAAAGCATTAATTGATCATTATTTAGTGAAGATGTGACTCCAAGGGAACGATGTATCAGAGTATTGTTGCGTGTTCTGGCCAACCCCTACCGGTATACCTTGGGAGAGCTGACCAGGTACTTTTATCAGCAAACAACCGAAGGGATAAAGGAGGATCTGCAGAATCTCAGAAATGCTGGTTTGCAAATAGATATTAAGATTCGCGATGGGCATAGGTATGCGGTCCTACCCCACGAAGGATTTAGGGAGTTGACTTATTTACAGCCACTATCAGACGAAGACCGTGCAGGGATTGGGCGGGCTTTGACCTATTTAAGTGAGAAGGACCGGCTCTACCTCGAGCGCAAATTGGACAGTCTCTATGACTTTCAGAAGCTGGGATTGCGGGCCTTGCGACGACCAGCCCTCGACCGCATTGACAAACTAGGTGCGGCCATCAAGCAAAAACAACCAGTCATTCTGGAGCAATATCGCAGCAACAGTGGTAGTATTCGAGACAGGCAGGTGGAACCCTACTACGTCGACGTGGAGCTTGATACCCTACAAGCTTATGATCTTGAAGAGAAGCGTTCCAAGCACTTTCTACTCAGCAGGATTGAGCGCGTAAAGATGCTAGACCAAAGCTGGCAATGGGAGGCTGATCACCGCTTTCAAAAGACGGATGTATTTCGCATTGCAAATAACCGGCAAGTACTGGTGCAGTTGAAACTAGACGTTTATGCGTACAATGCCTTGGTAGGAGCCTATCCCAAAGCCTTGAGTGAGATCGAACCAGGATCGGCACCTCTAACTTATGAGTTTCAGAGTATGGTTAATGAAGACTTTATAGGATTGACGAATTTCATACTTGGAAATGCTGCTATGAGCCGCATTGAGATTATAGCTCCTACGGTACTAAGCAATAAAATAGCAGCTCTGGCCTCAAGCATTGAAAAAAAATATCAGGTGGTGTGAAAATGACCCTAATGCCCATACATCTTTGTATTGCTAAAGTTTAAGATCATGAGGATATACCTACATCTTACACCCAATCGTGAGCAGGTACCGTTTGACTATCAGCAGTATCTGGTGGGAGCTTTCCACAAGTGGCTGGGAGAGAATGAATTGCATGATGATATTAGCTTGTATTCGCTGTCGTGGTTGCAGGGTGGTAGGATGCGAAAAGACAAAAAAGGCCTTGAATTTAAGGAGGGTGCGACGTTTTGTATTTCTTCTCCGCTTCAGGAATTACATAAACAGGCAGTGCAAGGCATATTTACCGATCAGGAAATCCGATGGGGAATGAAGGTAGAAGAGGTAACTATGCGCCCTACTCCGAAGTTTTGTTCAAAGCATCGCTTCTTACTCAATAGTCCAGTGTTAATTAAACGTCAAGAACCAGAACGCAAACATCAACGCTTTTACTTCTATACGGATCCCGAAGCAGACCAGTTAATGACACAGACGTTGCAAACCAAGATGAACATCATGAATCTAACAGGCGACGTCCGCCTATCTTTTGATAAAGAATATACCCACCCCAAAATTCGTAAAACCACTTTTAATGAAATAGACATCAAAGCGTCCATGTGTCCGGTTATTGCGGAAGGTGACCCTGAACTGATCCGGTTTGCTTGGGATGTGGGTGTGGGGAATAGTACGGGGATTGGATTTGGGGCATTGAGGTGAAAGTGTTTGAAATAAACCGCATAAAAAGTAGCAAGAATGAGATTTATTATTGAAGTAAAATTGTGTGATGTCAAGGATCCATTGATCTGGCGAAAACTGGCTGTACCGGCAAAACTTGCATTTCATGAATTGCATTTGATGATCCAGGCAGCAATGGGATGGAGGAATAGTCATTTATACAGCTTCAAAGAGTCATCTCAGAGCAGGTATTTTCATATTGTCAGTCCATTTGCTGAGGAGCAAGGTATAGATGCCGCACGAGCGCAGGCGCATGATATCCTTTTAGATTATTTGAATCAATTTGTGATGGAGGGAGAGTACAGGGATAAGATGCTTTACTTGTATGACTATGGAGACTCCTGGCTGCATGAGATTGATGTTGTGGGGTTTGACCGGAGTAATAAAAGTGCTGTGGAATTATTGGACGGTACCGGTGCATGTCCTCCCGAAGATTGTGGTGGGATCAGTGGATTCACGGATATCAAGGTGAGTTTAAGCACAGGGGAGCCATCAGAGATACATGGGAATTCATGGGTACCCTGGCTTGAGGGTTGTGGATATCGGAAGTATGATCCGGAGGTATTCAGCCTGGTGAAAGGAAAAAGAGAGGTAAAGAAGTGGGGTGAGTTTTTAAGAATGGAGAGGGAGGGGTAAGGGATATAGGAAGATTGTGATGAAGCTTGAAATCTACGATTTAGAAATAGAATGAATTTTAAATATGGATACCAAAACCTCCATGCGTCCGGTAAATGTGGTAGGCGTTCCGGAGTTGAACCGATTGGTATGGGATGTGGCTGTAGCGAATAGTACGAGGGATTGGATTGGGGAGGAGGAGGTGAATGGAAAAAAGTAAAAAAAAGAATTTAAATGAGTTTAGACACAGTTTTAAAAATTGGGAAGGCGTTGAAGGAGTCAAACAATCGGTTTGACCATTATCACTATACTAAATCTTGCCCTAGGGATAAAAAAACAGGTCTTCACAGACCCATTTGTATTTCAATTCCAGTTAATGATAAATTTATTTTTGATTGGCTTAACTTGAAACTTGTGCCGGAAAATGAATCTCTTTATTACCTGAATTTTAAAACCTCAAGCGATTCAAGCCCTCCGAAATATTTTTTTGGTGATATATACTACAGTCGAATTAATGTATTAAACAATAAGGGAAATTTCAAAAAAATAGATGAAAAAGGAAATTTTTGCTTTGAAAGAGGTATAGCATTTGAAAATGCGGAAAAGAAATTAAAAGAAATAATATTGGCATTCAAGCAAAATGAAGCTCATGCACTAATCCCAGAATTTGAGAATGAAAAAGAAATAAATATTTTTAAAACAGGATTAGATAAATATATTAAAAATCCTAAGAGGGCTATTGTTAAAATGTTACAAAAACATTCTGACGAATTTGAAAGAATTAATCAGGAAGTTGAGCAAAAATTCCAACAACTAAATCTGCTGAAGTTTAGAAACTCATTTCAAAATGAATTTTCAAAATTTGAAAAAATTCTCAAGTATGCTCCAGCTATCAAATCCCTTTTATCTGATGATAAAGAACGTATGGTTGAAAAACTAAACAACGAAAAAGCACTTCAAGAAGAATATTTAAAAACCATTCTAAATGATGAGGAAACTAAAATAAAGAAGTTATACACAGAAAAAAAAACGAAGGATAATTTATCAACAGAGACAAAGGATGAAATTTTAAAATACGCTGACTTTGAGGTATTTATTCACTTTGATTTTAGTGGGAAGGATTGGCATGAGTTCTCAAAAACATTTGCCCTGTTAACTAACAAGCTAAATACAGAATTGACTGAAACAAGTGGTGAGGATATTATAGCTAAAAAATCAATCTATAGAACCTTGTGTTCGGGTGACAATAAAAATGACATTCAATTTCCCAACTTTGTATTAGATAATAGATATAAATCATTTGCCTTTACAAAAGAAACGTTTAATAATTTACTACACACTAGTAAATTCACTGGACAACCCACCCGGCATTCAATTGGCGGCACAAGTTTACAGGCCTATATTTTGCCCACTTTTTTGTATGAAAAAGGATTTACTGTTGATCTAAAAAAGCGAGCAAAAGATTATGAAGAGTTCTTAGAGAAACGTCAAGAATCTGGTTTCGGTAAAGAACCGTTATTTCCACTTCTAAGCAAAGCTGTACCAAATTCCATAAAAACATTTGATGTAATATTTGCAATAAAGGGTAGTAATACCACAAGCGATATGATTGAAATATCCGGACTAAACAGAAGCTTTTTCTTTTTTAGAAAAACAGAAATAGAAAAATTAGAGGAATTAGTTTCAAGAGAGCTTTTTACGGCTATTAAAAGAAAGGACACTCAACTTCAATTGGATATTGAAACGTCCCTTCAATATTTACTTGGAGGTATATATGAAAATGAAGAAAAAGGGAAAGAAAAAATTATCGTAAAAACTAACTCAAGATACGAATCTCATCTCTTGAAAATCATCCCAAAAATGTACCTAAACAACTATCGGAAAGATGCCTCTTTGCTTCCTGCTTTTATTCAAAACCTGGAAACAATTGTTCGTAAAAGGGAGCATTTTCCAATTTGGATAAATACCTATTCTTCCAGCGAAGAAAAAGGAGTTGCGGTCAAATATAATTGGGAAAAATATCAATTACTAAAACACTGTTTTAAACTATTAATCACTATTCAAAATGAAGATAATATGAAAAAAATTAGTGACTCACCCAGTTACCAAATTGGCTTAAGATTAGGACGAATCGCAAAGCCTCTAAAATATGCGATTGGCTCTTTTGAAAAGAGCTATGTTGGTTTATTAACTCGAAGAATTTCAACACTTGAAGATTGTCTGAAATTCAAAAATGAAATTGATTGTAAGCTCGCTATTCATGGAAAAACTGGATTCACATCTCAAGATTCTAATGAAGCAGCTAATAAATTAGTCGAGATTGCTCCTTCTAATTATGACAAAGAGAAATTGGCTTTTGGTTTTTTTGAAGGATATTTTAAATATGAAGCAAAAGGTAGCCCTCAACAATTCATTTCTAAGATGGAACAGACGTTAAATTCCTTTGAAAGTTCAGAAGAGATCGTCGAAATCTATCAAGACTTTTCAACTCTATTAGAAGAGTATAAAAGCCAAACCGAATCTAATTCTTAAAGCGAACAAAATTAATGCAACATGAATAACAATAATCAAATTCAACACAAATCCGAAATTTTATTTCTATACGAAACATCATACAACACGCCTAATGGAGACCCTTTTACAGGAGAACAACGTTTTGATGAGGAAACAAAGAAAATATTGGTCAGCGACGTGCGAATCAAACGATTTATCCGCACCTACTTAGAGGAAGAAAAGAATTTTCCGATCTATGTTTCTGATAAAACTAACGCAGGAAAAACAGATGCCAAGGGGATAATCCAACATTATCTAGAACATTTTTTTGATAATCTAGAAAAAGAAACAGAAGTACTCGACTTACTTAAAAGATTAATTGATGTAAGATTGTTTGGAGGGGTATCGACTTTGGGGAATTCCGATACTCCTAAGTTCAAAAAGAAAAATGGAGAAAAAGAAATTGAAAAAAAATTAGTAAACGGACATGTAAACTTGACGGGAGCAGTGCAGTTTGCAATGCTTAATCCTTCTTTAAATTCTGTAAATATGAGAATGCACCAAAACACCTCTCATTTTAAATCAAAAGAAGAGAAAAAACAAGGTGCTATGGCAACTTCTTCATTGGTACCTTACTCCTTGGTTCAGATTCATGGATGGGTAAATCCAAAAGTCGCTGAAAAAACTGGATTAACATATCATGACCTTCTTAACATGTTTGAGGGACTTTGGTATGGTACCAATGGATACGGCACATCGCATTCGAGAAGTAAATGTGGTCAGGATTCTTTGCTCATTCTTGAAATAATTTACAAAGAGTCCAATCAAAAAATTTATGGGTTAAACAGAAAGATAAAATTGCATGCAAATCAGGGAATCAAGCAAGAGCAAATCCGCAGTTGGGATGATTACTCTTTAGACTTTTGCCCATTGATTGAAGCTGTCAATTCTGATAAAGTAACAAAAGTGAGGTACTATACGGAAAATGAAAAACTTGAAAAGGTTTTCACGGAAGGTGTAGATGAATCAGGGAATGAAGAATGGTTTAAAAAAGTGGAAAAGATTCAGTTTATTCCTAAGCAAGAAGAAGACAAAAAATGAAAGCATTCCAATTCGACATAAAAGGAGATTGGGCACATTTCAAAAAAAGAGAAACTGGTAACAATCCCCTAACACATGACTTGATTCCTAAAACAGCTCTAATCGGAATGATTGGAGCAGTTTTAGGTATTGAGCGGACTGACATGAAACCACTTTTTCCTCAATTCTCTAATGACTTTTTATATGGTGTTTCGTTTTTAAACCCTCTTAAGAAACTGTCATGGGGCTTTACAAGTGCAAGAGGTTTTAGTAAGCAATCACCGATTAAACCACATTCTCCCAAGTACTTTGAATTCTTAAAGAGTCCTTGTTTTCGGATATTACTTGCGTTAAACGAGAAAGGCTCGGAACAATATTTTGATACTTTTAGAAAATATATAGAAAAAGAAATTACAGAATATCCTCCCATTTTAGGTTGGCATAATTGCCCCGCGGAATTGTCGTTTCATTCAAGTGGAGATCTTAAGAAAATTGAAAATGGAGAATTTGAAACACAATCATTTGTTTCTAATCATCATCAGCTAAAAGGCTTACATGAAATAGGTTTCAGAGTCGGATTTGATAGAATACCCACCTTTCAAAATGAGGACTTTTATAACTTACCGGAAAAGTACCAAAGCATTGTATATTCAGACAATGAGAATTCATTGAAATTTAAAGGAGAGTATTACAAATATGATTCTGGTATTAAAGAAATAGAAAACTGGTGGTTGACGTAAATAAATTAAGGTCGCATCCTACTACACCCATATTTGAACATGTGAACGGTGTTGTATCCAAAGTCCAGGAATTGACCAATTCCAAAATTGCGAAATTGGCCGCCATATTTCACGATTTAGGAAAAATCAACCCGAACTTCCAACTAAAATTGGATGATCAGACAAAGATCAAAGGATATGCAAACCATGCTTATCTATCCGCTTTTGCTTTCGCTGCATTCTGTCAAGAGCATAAGAATCTTGATTTACTCCGTACATTTTTAGGAGCAGAATTTTTTACCTCAAATTATCTTGTTACTCTAATAATTATCATCGCAAAGCATCATGGCCATCTACTGGATTATTGTCCCAAAGACCATAGTGGGACAAAAGAAGGAATTCTAAATGCAAAAGAAATCAATCAACTTTATCTATTTTTGAAAAGTGAAATTGATAAGTTACCAGCAACTGACTTTGTCCGACAATTTTCAGATTTTATAAATTGTTGTGATTTTGATCAATGGCTACTGGATAGTCATATTCAGTATAATTTTAAAAATCTTTCTTTTGAAAACGGGATAAAATCCTCCTCCCTCGACTTCTTCCTCGACACCCAATTCGCCTTCGCCTCCCTAATTTATGCAGATAAAACGGACGCTGCTGATTTTAAAACCATTAAGGAAAGTCCGAAAGAGGTGGAGGAATTTTGCAAAATCTATTCTAAAAAACTAAATGCCTATTTGGATACATTAAAACCCGATTCTGATTTAAACAAATGGCGGACTGCTATTCGACTTGAAGCAGTTTCGAACATTGAAGGACATTTAAAAAATGGAAAACGGGTTTTTGAATTGACCAGTCCTACGGGGTCGGGAAAAACTTTAATTCTGCTGTCGTTGGCTGCTAAAATAATAAAACAAGAAGAGAGGAATTTGAGAATTATTTATGCCCTGCCATTTCTTTCTATAACTGAACAGGTGGAAGCAGAGGTTTTAAAGATTTTTAAAGGATACGAAAAACACATTCAACGCATTGATTCAAAATCCAAAAATCAACGGTTTGAAGAAATTCAGGAAAAATTGGACAGTAACCCTGATGATAAAATCATTCAGGAATTGGGGACACTCATTTTTCAGGAACAAGTATTCGCATACCCTTTTATTATAACAACTTTCGTTCGTTTTTTTGAAACACTTTTGAGCAACCGAAATGCAACTCTAATAAAATTGTCCAATTTTTCAAAGTGTATTTTTCTACTAGATGAAATTCAATCCTTACCACCTCGTCTTTATACATTTTTTGTGGCTTATCTATCCAAGTTCTGTGAGAAATTTGATAGCTATGCTGTCATTTCTACAGCAACTCAACCAAAATTTAGTTTACCTCAAAATGGGAGTAATACAGAAGAGGCAAAAGTATTTTTCTCGGATTACCAATGCCCCACAAAACTGTTGGAACACGAAAAGCATTTTGCTGCTGATGTTTTTAACCGTTATCAAATTCAATTTGAAAAAAACGAATGGAATCTGGAGCAATTGAAGAAAAAAGTGCTGAATGAAAACAGTTCGGTCTTAGTTATTTTAAATACCATTGATGATAGTAAGGATTTTTACAATTTGCTGATCGAAGAACTGTCAAAAGATGAGCTGATTTTATTGAATACACATTTCACACCAAATAACAGAAAACGCAAAATAAAAGTTATAAAGTCACGATTAACAAGTAATCAGAAAATTATTGCTATTTCAACCCAATTGATTGAAGCGGGGGTGGATATTGATTTCCCAGTTTTATATCGGGATTTCGCTCCAGTCTCGAGCATTATTCAATCCGCAGGAAGATGCAATCGCAACGGACAATTGGATTTTGGGAGAGTGGTACTTTTCACATTAAGGAATAAGAAAGGTAACATAAGTTCAAGTTTTATTTATGGAAGAGGTAAGGATAAAGAGATTTGGAATATCACTAAAGATGCCCTGTATAAACTATCTTCGATAAAAGAAGATAAATTATTAGATACCCAGAGCTTTTTCTTTGATTCCATTTTAGAGCGGATGAATTTTGCCCAACATTTCCAAACAAAAGGAAGAATAGAATTTGATTTTATAAAAGATATCAGCGATTGTATGTTTAAGAAAATCGGAAAATTCCAATTAATTGATGAGCAAGATTATGGAGAAGCAGTCCGGTATTATGTGGCAATTCATGAAAATGACAAGAATTTTGAATTATTGCAGAAATTTAATGAACAACATTTAGAGCTATTACAAAAGAAGAAAAAAGATTACGAAAAAATCGTTCCTGCTAAATCAAAAGTACAGAATCAATTGAAAAAAATGTCCGGTAATATTGTACAGGTCAGAATAAAAAGAAACGATTCTAAGCCACTAGTCAATTCACCTGAATGTTTAGGAATTTATGAAATCGATCCAACTTTTTATTCTGATGAGAAAGGCCTCATTTTAAACAATCTCGTGGGAATCATCTAACCCCCATGCATCCCTCCACCACATACCACCTTTACAATCACGCCAACGGCGGGGATGATCTGTTTCGAGAGGAAGAGAACTATCGATATTTTCTAAGGAGGTGTGATAAATACATCAATCCAATTGCGGACACGATGGCCTACTGCCTGATGCCAAACCATTTCCATTTCATGGTAAGGACTAAGGTGCGAGAATTGCTGATCCCGGAATTGTTGAAAAAGAATAAATTAAACCTTCGAGGTTTATCGGAAGATTCTAGTTTGGAGGAAATAAGAAGTTTTATCTTAGACCTTCGAGGTTTATCGAAGAATTCCAACCAGGAGAAAAGTAACAGTCATATCGAATCTAGAAATAAGTCGTTAAACCTCGAAGGTCTAGACGATATATATTCCTCCTATCTCATCCAGCAATTCTCGAACCTATTCAACGGTTATACGAAAGCCATCAATAAACGCTATCGTAGGTACGGCAGCCTATTCGCTCCCAGGTTTAGACGAAAAGCAGTAGAAACGAAATCGTATTTGATCAATCTTCTATCATACATTCATGCCAATCCTGTGCTGCATGGATTTTCGATGGAATACGGAGAATGGCCTTACACTTCATACGATCAACTCCTCATGGAGGAATCATGGAAAACTCATTTTTTCGGTAATTTTGAAGATACTCCCGATTATATCAACCACCATTTGACATATCTTAAAGAAAAACTACACGATGGTCACGACAGTCAATTTGAAAATTTGTAGATCCCAACACCATCAGCACAACGTTGCCAATTCACCAGTCTGCTACAGGCGCTGGTACCAGCTCAAACTGCTAGCTAAAATTGGATTGCATGAAATGTGCTGGGAAGGAATACATCGAGTTCACCGCTTCATCCGACAGGAGGTGCACCACTATTATCTAATTTATTATTATTACCATTATTACCTCAATGCACGACCAGTTTATCAAGGAATATAAGCAGGCATCATCGGAAGCAAAGGTGTCGTTCCTCACCCACCTGTTGCATGACGACAAAGCGCTGCAACTGCGATTTCTGAAGTTTATAGCTAGAAAGCCGGATGCACATCCGCTTCCATCTTTACAAAGCTTTGCACAGCTGGCTATTCAATCTCAAAAAGAGATAGGGACTAGTTTACAACAAGTAGATCTGCAATATCCGGATTGGGATAACTACACGCCTTCCCATACTGGCTATATGAAGGAATGGGAACAATATGAAGATGCTTCACAACAGGAGCTCCAAGCTGTTATTGAGCAATATCAATCGGCTGCCATCGATGATCTGATTGAGCAAAACCTCGACCGCATGTTTGCCATCATTTTTGGCCTTTTTATGGCATGCAGAGACACACACCTGGACGATCCAGTCGGCTCCTTTGAATCGGTCAATGAATATCTTATCGACACGTTAAAGTATTCATTCCACGAGCTATGTGAGCGAATCGACTATGCCATAGTGTCAGATAAACTGATACAGGACGTCACAATATTGATTCTGGATTACTGCCTGCAATATAGAGCTGATGATGCGGCTTTCCTAGTTGCTGTTCAACCTCCGATTCATGCATTGGTTAAGAAGTTGGAAGACTGTGCATGTGTGCTGAAGCAAATGGAAAGGACAGACGAAATGGCCAGGCTGTTGCCACGGGTGTACTCGTCCATCCTCCAGGGCAGTGGGGATCAAAAGAAATGGCTGGCATTTGCCAAGAAAACTGCTTTTCTTGATCCGGAAATCGGTAAAGATCTTCTACAGTCTTATCACAACGAAAAAAAGCAGAAGCCCTTCAGTATCCTGGCAAGGAAATTATTTTACGCTGATAAACACCAGTGGGCATCATTTCTTCAGCCTTTATTAAACCTCAAGAGGGATAAATCTTTGTATCTCGAGGTACATCTCCACCTCATAAAATCCGAAAGTAATTTCGAAATGTATCAATCAATACGACCAGAACTGAGCATCCAACAAGTGAATAAACTTGTCGATG
This sequence comes from Saprospiraceae bacterium, assembly GCA_965223025.1. GTDB lineage: Bacteria > Bacteroidota > Bacteroidia > Chitinophagales > Saprospiraceae > JABDMH01. Next base: position 14,545 of record CBDCVP010000023.1, on the reverse strand, counting down.
AGATCTGGGATATGAAGTTTATGGTGCTGATCCTGGAGTCAGAAAAACGCTATGAGGATATCAAGCAATTGGTCAGAAAAAACAATGACCACTACAGTTTTTCGGAGATCATTACCCCAATTCTAAATATTTATCCCAAATATTGTTTTCAGATCTTAAAACGGTTGATCTATAAGCAATTAGATAACGAAAGAGGCCGGTCTGCCTATCGTAGAATCGTCAAAAAACTGATCCTTTGTCGGCAGATATCCGGGTATGAAAAATCTACAGACAAACTGATCCTGGACGTATATCAGTACAACAGTCGATTGTCGGCGCTGAGAGACGAAATGCGCAAGGAGGGCTTGATCGAATCTTAGCGTGGAACATTAGAAACTACCATGACGTCACAGGCAAGTCATAGTATTCGCGCCATCTTACCCAATCATAACTACGTACTATGCAATATGATGGCACACCGGTAACATTAGAGTTTTCTTGGGCACAAAACTAGATCTGCTTCGGCTAATGAAAACGACACTTATCATTTGGGTGCATTAGAAAATGTCGCAGCTAAGTTATATATTAGTAAAAAACCTAATATATTATGAACAAGGCTGATCTATCAGAACAATTCAGCCAACTCAAGAAAGAATTTACCGAAAAAGCAGCAGATCCAAAGATGAGTTTTTATGACCATGAATCCCAATTTGTAGAGCAATGGATGGAATTGGGCAGGAAGTTGTATGAGGAATGCATGGATGTAAGAACAAAAGACCGCCGTAAAAAAAAACATTGCCACACGGGTAGGAAAGATTGAGTTAGAGAAAGAGCACCATTTTACCCAGCAATTGAAAGGGAGTAAAATTAGCCCAAAACTAGAGGACGTATTGACCTATGTTGGCAAGGAGGAGAGATACAGTTTCGGGGTTGAACTACTAAGAATGCTTGGGATAAAAACGAATGAATTCATGCTACATCAGTTGACCAATCGGAACGGGTCGATAGCCGAACAGTGGTTGACAAGTGAGCAGCTATGGAAAAAGGATGAAAGTAGATCAGAAGAAGTAGTTTATTGTGAGGTAGACGGTTCAATGATATTGACGCGGGAAGATAAATGGAAAGAAGTAAAACTGGCTCGTGTTTTCAGATCTGGATCAATTTTACCAGAAGCTACTGATCGTCAATGGATTAAGGAATCAGAATACATTGCACATTTGGGGAATCATGAAGAATTTGAAGAAAAGATGTCCGTTTTACTTGATCGATATGAAAAGAAAGATGAAAGTCTAGTGTTCGTAACGGATGGAGCTAAATGGATTGATCAATGGATAAAAGCCTGCTATCCCACAGCAACAACGATTCTGGATTACTACCATGCCGCAGAACACATTGGAGAATTTGCCAACAAATTTTTCGATGATGATAAAAAGTCAAAGAAATGGACCAAGCGGATGAACACTAAGTTAATAAACCAAGGTGGAAACTATGTGATCAAAAGAATCCAAAGTCTTTCAAATACCGACGAAGAAAAAGAAGAAGTCAAGCAAGACTTACTAACATACTTAAAGAATAATGCTCATAGAATGAATTATCCCAAATACAAAAAAGGAGGTTTACTCATTGGATCTGGAGCAATCGAGGCTGCACATCGTACCGTAATACAAAAGCGACTTAAATTATCAGGACAACGATGGTCTAAACCAGGAGCACAAAATGTTCTTAACTTGAGAACTCTTCACATGAGTGGCCATTGGTCCCATTTTCAACGCTATCTTGGTGCAGCTGCATAAACGACAAAATCTAATGCACCCTATCATTTCTATAATCCCCTCTTTGAACTATGGGTTGTTCAAAATATCAATTAACGGATGACAACCACCGCAACGCACATCGCCTACTATCATCTCTGCCATCGTAAGCTTTGGCTGTCTTGCAATGGAATTCGTCTGGAAAATGCAACGGATAATACCTTCGTGGAAACCGGTAAATTGATCAGTGAAACCACCTACACCCGCCGTCCACAAAAATGGCGAGAATTATCCTTACCCGGCATTAAGATCGATCACTTTGATTCTACAACGCAGACGGTCAGGGAGGTGAAGAAAAGTAGAAAATTGGAAAAAGCGCACATAGCTCAGGTACAATATTATTTGTATCGCCTCGAAGAAGCAGGCATGGCAAATCTTCAAGGCATCATTGAGTACCCCAAACAGAAAACAACCATGAAGGTGCCATGGAATGAAGAGATGCGTAAAGCCGTCATCGGTTGGTTAGCAGATATTGCACACATTGTGACATCGGAGACATGTCCCGAAGTGATTAATAGGCCCTATTGCCGTAGATGTGCCTATAGAGATTTCTGCTACATTTAATTTGACATTGTAAATGATAGTACTATAAAGGAACTGCGATCATAATGTAACATCAACGTACGATCTACTGTGTCAAAGAATACACGGTACAGAATACAATCGATACAACGTGCGTACTACATATATAGTACGTACTTCCGGGACCATACACAACTACGTATTTTATGAAACATGTAGGGAAGCCGGTAACTGGTAGTGATTTTCTTGGATGTAAGGAGGAGCTACTTAAGTTATATCAGTATCTATCCATGGGTCAGAGTGAATTCCTCAAAATATCAACTAACATGACATCCACTGCAATCCATATCACCTGTACGGCGGCTACAAAGCGTCGCTTGTCTGTCACGGCACTCGCCTGTCAACATCCCCTACTCGAAGATGAAGAAAATAACCAATGAAAAAAGCCTACTATCTTTTTAATCCCGGCCGAATGAGCCGCAAAGATCAAACCCTTTGCTTTGATCCGGTGGTTACAGAGCAAAATCCAGCACCCAAAAAGCGATATCTACCAGTGACCGGTGTCACTGCTTTATACATATTCGGTAGTGTTGATGCCAACAGTGCGATGTATAATTTCTTGGGCCAGCAACACATACCAGTCCATTTCTTTGATTACTACAAACATTATACGGGTAGTTTTCAACCCCGTGTTCACCTGTTGGCCGGCCAGATGCTGGTATCACAGACCAAAAATTACATATCGAAGAAAAAGCGATTGCTGATTGCTCAAAATCTGGTGGAATCGGCCACATTCAATATGCTGAAAAACCTGCGCTACTATCAAAACAGGGGCCGCGGCTTAGCACACGATATCGAGGCCATAGGTCGTTTGCGTGATGAGATTTCAGGGACAAAAGCCATCGACACCCTAATGGGGATTGAAGGCAACTGCCGGCAAATCTACTATGGCACATTTGACCAAATCATAGAAGGCTTTGCCTGGAAGGGCCGACGAAAGAGGCCACCAAAAAATGAGCTCAACTCCTTGGTGAGCTTTGGAAATGCCTTGTGCTATACGGCTTGCCTGGACGGATTGTACAACTCACAACTGGATCCGACCATCAGTTTCCTGCATGAACCAGGCTATCGTCGATTTAGCCTGGCCCTGGACATGGCAGAAATATTCAAACCCATCCTTGTAGACAGGATGATCTTTAAGCTATGCAACCGTAAGATGCTACAGGATAGACATTTTGACTTTATCGATGAAGCTTGCTTCCTGGCCGATACCGGCCGAAAGATTACGGTCAAAAATTGGGAGGAAAGACTCCAACAGACCATCCAACACCGCACATTGAACCGGAAGGTAAGTTATCGTCATCTGATTCGCCTGGAATGCTATAAATTGTCTAAATTTCTGCTGGGTATGGAGCCGGAATACCGGCCTTTCAAAATCTGGTGGTAATTTAGCATATGTATGTGATCGCTGTCTATGATGTGGAAAGTAAACGCACGGCTAAAATGCTGAAGCTCTGCCGTCAGTATCTTCACTGGATCCAAAATTCCGTCTTTGAAGGGGAGATCACCGAGGTAAAGTTGAAGGAGTTGATCCTACGCAGTAAGCAGATCATGGATCAAGAGTATGATAGTTTCATCATCTTTCAAAATCCTCACGACAGCTGGATGACCAAGCAGATCATCGGTCGGGAGAAATCAAGCCTTGACCAGTTTCTCTAGTCGTCGCTTCCGGACAAACTTGGCATTGGTTGACAAAAGGTTCTTTGACATGTTGCATAAACACCTGATTATCCGTAAAATGATGGCATCGTCGCTCGAGGCAGACAAAGGCACTATCGTAGGTCGACCGTCGAGATGTCTTGTCAGCATGAAATATCATAGGCGCACATCGTTGATTGGCAGTTTTTTATATATTTGATTGATCGGGCCTTTAATTGCACCACCTGGAATTGAAATCTTGATTTCGCACCTCATTATCCATCCGTTTACCACCTTTAATTGCACCACCTGGAATTGAAATGAGTCTGGCATCAGTTCTCCGTTAGTGCTTCAGCCGCCTTTAATTGCACCACCTGGAATTGAAATAATGTTTTTGCAGCTTCACCGACTAGCCGATAGCTCCCTTTAATTGCACCACCTGGAATTGAAATAAGAATATCATCGCGGGGAATTCCTACAGGTGGCAGCCTTTAATTGCACCACCTGGAATTGAAATGGATCTCCGGTACGCTTAGTCACAAATTGATACACCCTTTAATTGCACCACCTGGAATTGAAATTTGCTGACAGAGGAACAGGGAATCAAGCTGCTCATGCCTTTAATTGCACCACCTGGAATTGAAATCCCGGTGGTGAAAAGGAGATGTTTATACGATTCAGGCCTTTAATTGCACCACCTGGAATTGAAATCTGCAGAAGCAGCTAAATTGTCGAAGCGCACTGTGCCCTTTAATTGCACCACCTGGAATTGAAATGGTTAAAAATAGAAGAGATCGATGCGACGGCAGCGAGCCTTTAATTGCACCACCTGGAATTGAAATCGTGAAATCCGCATCCTGATCTGTAGTAGTAGTACCCCTTTAATTGCACCACCTGGAATTGAAATATTTTTTCGTTGAAAATTAAGGTTGGAGACTATTACCTTTAATTGCACCACCTGGAATTGAAATAGGGTGGCAGGAGCCGGGGGGAGCAGACATTGTCTACCTTTAATTGCACCACCTGGAATTGAAATAGGTTGTCGCAAGCTTTTTCGACATCACGATCGACGCCTTTAATTGCACCACCTGGAATTGAAATCCTCGACAGAATCATACCGATGTGTTTAGAGCAAACCTTTAATTGCACCACCTGGAATTGAAATACTTTTCCTATCATCGCGCTCGGTCTGCTGATAACTCCTTTAATTGCACCACCTGGAATTGAAATCCGATAGGCCCTAGCTGAGCTAATAGCTTCGCTCCCTTTAATTGCACCACCTGGAATTGAAATATGTATTCCCCTAGGTCTTTCATATGTCATTCTTCCTTTAATTGCACCACCTGGAATTGAAATTTGCTCATATCGTTTCTAGCAGTCAACTTGTCTTCTCCCTTTAATTGCACCACCTGGAATTGAAATCGCGTATCTGGCCTTTGCGATAGATTAGGCTGTCGACCTTTAATTGCACCACCTGGAATTGAAATTCTTGTACATGCACTTTCTTTGTCTTCCACTCTACACCTTTAATTGCACCACCTGGAATTGAAATCTCATCGGTGTCAACGGGAGGATCACTATCGTCTGCCTTTAATTGCACCACCTGGAATTGAAATTCGGTGTGTCCTTACATGCAATTTTATCTGTTGACCTTTAATTGCACCACCTGGAATTGAAATCTGGTGATTTCGTATTTGCAGAAATTGACCCAACCTCCCTTTAATTGCACCACCTGGAATTGAAATCTTGATTCTGCGCTAAAACTTAGATTTTGTATTTCATCCTTTAATTGCACCACCTGGAATTGAAATGTGTCATTGTGACCTTGATCCTTCAGCTCTTTGCGCCTTTAATTGCACCACCTGGAATTGAAATGCAAGTCAAGGTGCCATTTTCCTGGGTGCTGACGGCCTTTAATTGCACCACCTGGAATTGAAATATTAAGAAAGAATGGCGGCGGATATTATACTGTTCGCCTTTAATTGCACCACCTGGAATTGAAATAATAAAAATCGCGGGAGCAAATGCAGGGGCAGAGAATCCTTTAATTGCACCACCTGGAATTGAAATTACGTTCCTGGGGAGATGACGATCGAATATATGCGACCTCCTTTAATTGCACCACCTGGAATTGAAATGTTTCTTACTGAGTTTAGGCCACAGACGTGGGAGACCTTTAATTGCACCACCTGGAATTGAAATTCACAAAGTATGTGCTTTTCGGTTCGCTTATCAGCCCTTTAATTGCACCACCTGGAATTGAAATTTGGTAACGTAGACCTCTGGATCTATAAACAGGTCCACCTTTAATTGCACCACCTGGAATTGAAATGAAGCAGGGTTTACTGATGAGACTACAGAAAGCGAACCTTTAATTGCACCACCTGGAATTGAAATGTTTATGGACACAATGACTTCAGGAACACAGCATGTCCCTTTAATTGCACCACCTGGAATTGAAATATTGCTTATGTCACATTTTTTGATGCAGACGGGGCCTTTAATTGCACCACCTGGAATTGAAATAACGACACAATCACGCAGGGCGAAAAGATACATCTACCTTTAATTGCACCACCTGGAATTGAAATTTCGCTCGCACTTGTAGTTCCTCTGCTGTAGAGTTACCTTTAATTGCACCACCTGGAATTGAAATCCTAAGTGTTGTGGTGAATGGTGATTTTATCACTGCCTTTAATTGCACCACCTGGAATTGAAATGATTTTTGCGAGCATGCAGGATCTAAAAAATCGTGTCCTTTAATTGCACCACCTGGAATTGAAATGAAGCAGGATTTACTGATGAGACTACAGAAAGCGACCTTTAATTGCACCACCTGGAATTGAAATACAGATGACAACTAAGATCAATGGAGCTAGACGTAACCTTTAATTGCACCACCTGGAATTGAAATTATTTCGAGCCGACCTATAACGACTGGGTGTATGACCCTTTAATTGCACCACCTGGAATTGAAATCGATTCAGGTGGGGGGCAATGATTATGCGATCAACGCCTTTAATTGCACCACCTGGAATTGAAATAGTGCTAATGCAAATATTCCACCGATTGCCTTAGGGCCTTTAATTGCACCACCTGGAATTGAAATTACTTTGATAAAAACGGAAAGGAGATTAAGGAATTTCCTTTAATTGCACCACCTGGAATTGAAATTCCAAAGGTTCTGAAGCCCTCACGCAGCACACGGATCCTTTAATTGCACCACCTGGAATTGAAATGATTTTTGCGAGCATGCAGGATCTAAAAAATCGTGTCCTTTAATTGCACCACCTGGAATTGAAATGAAGCAGGATTTACTGATGAGACTACAGAAAGCGACCTTTAATTGCACCACCTGGAATTGAAATTCATCTCATCATTTTTTCTAATTTCAGCAACCGATCCCTTTAATTGCACCACCTGGAATTGAAATATAGCTACTCGCATCTCGCCTGTACTCTTTTTGTCCTTTAATTGCACCACCTGGAATTGAAATATTGCTGAATGGCGGAACATACGCTACTTTTTCAGCCTTTAATTGCACCACCTGGAATTGAAATGATCTGAAAACTCAGAAGGCACAGTAACATTAAGTCCTTTAATTGCACCACCTGGAATTGAAATGAGCTTTACTGTCTCTTTTAGACTTTCGTAGATATCCCTTTAATTGCACCACCTGGAATTGAAATCCCTATGCCGTTACTCCTCTTCATCTGATTGATTTACCTTTAATTGCACCACCTGGAATTGAAATCCTTCTTGAGCGACAGATCTGTATCGCCAAGGTCTACCTTTAATTGCACCACCTGGAATTGAAATTTATGACTGAGGCAATAAAATTGTAAACGTTATGGCCTTTAATTGCACCACCTGGAATTGAAATAGAATTAAACACAAATAAGGCAAACGGGACTAATGACCTTTAATTGCACCACCTGGAATTGAAATTCTTCTGAGACATCTATGCCGTAGTCGCGAGCAACCTTTAATTGCACCACCTGGAATTGAAATATTGCTTACGTCGCAGTGTTTAGCGAAGGAGCTGGACCTTTAATTGCACCACCTGGAATTGAAATTTATTTCCTTTAGATGTGTCTGGGAGTTTTGAGGGTCCTTTAATTGCACCACCTGGAATTGAAATCCCAGTGTTGGAAGTGTTACGGAGGTAGAATTTCGCCCTTTAATTGCACCACCTGGAATTGAAATCTGTAAGACTGGTCAAGAAAGACTTGGTTGCAACCCCCCTTTAATTGCACCACCTGGAATTGAAATACTAGAATGCTACAGGTGGACGGTACGGTCCGATTTCCTTTAATTGCACCACCTGGAATTGAAATTTAAAAACTGTTCTACGGCTTCAATCATTGGTGCCGCCTTTAATTGCACCACCTGGAATTGAAATCGATCGGGATTACCTTGCCTAGTGTCGTTGAAAATCCTTTAATTGCACCACCTGGAATTGAAATGCAAATTCATCATCAAGGATGATAAGCTTTTGTGCCTTTAATTGCACCACCTGGAATTGAAATGCTTTCAGTTGCTCGTAACCGGCGATCAAGTCGTCCCTTTAATTGCACCACCTGGAATTGAAATAATTCATCGAACTTGATTAAACACCGAAATGAAAAACCTTTAATTGCACCACCTGGAATTGAAATGGGACAGCCATTCAGGTGGATAGCACAGAGTTTGTACCTTTAATTGCACCACCTGGAATTGAAATATGGACTGTCCCTGGTCAAGGCAGTGATGTACATCCTTTAATTGCACCACCTGGAATTGAAATATCATCCTTCATTGCTTTAATTGCAAGCTTTTCTACCTTTAATTGCACCACCTGGAATTGAAATAAAGGATGGAGAGACATGCCCTCATACAACCTAAAACCTTTAATTGCACCACCTGGAATTGAAATAGGGGGAACGCAAAAACGACCTTTGCTGTCGCTATGGCCTTTAATTGCACCACCTGGAATTGAAATGCGATCAAGTTGGCGTCTGAAGGGATTTTGGAGGCCCTTTAATTGCACCACCTGGAATTGAAATCCGCGAAGTATAGGAACTTCATAGCTGGCATGTTGGGCCTTTAATTGCACCACCTGGAATTGAAATTTGGCTGGTGTTTCCTGTGTGATGCTTTGGAGACTACCTTTAATTGCACCACCTGGAATTGAAATGGGTTATCGTGGATTTACGTTACCGAGGGCGACACAACCTTTAATTGCACCACCTGGAATTGAAATTTCTTCATAGATCTTTTTTTGGGATGCAAAAATTTTCCTTTAATTGCACCACCTGGAATTGAAATTTCTTCATAGATCTTTTTTTGGGATGCAAAAATTTTACCTTTAATTGCACCACCTGGAATTGAAATCTCGTATTGGTAGATGCATGTGGTTGGATTGCTCAACCTTTAATTGCACCACCTGGAATTGAAATTCTAATCCAATGATATCTTCGTATCTACTGAAGTAACCTTTAATTGCACCACCTGGAATTGAAATTAATTTTCATTCATAATCTGCCGCCCGGCAGTCGTGCCTTTAATTGCACCACCTGGAATTGAAATCAGACATGGGAGACAGAGGCGGGCACGCAATCGGTACCTTTAATTGCACCACCTGGAATTGAAATATAAAAAAGCCTACTAAGGACCTGTCCGCGACGATGGCCTTTAATTGCACCACCTGGAATTGAAATTCCTCGGAGACATCTATGCCGTAGTCCCGAGCAATCCCTTTAATTGCACCACCTGGAATTGAAATACGCAAAAACCGCCTTCTCCACGGTTCCTGACGTAACCTTTAATTGCACCACCTGGAATTGAAATCTCTTGAAGTCTAAATGCAGTTCTTAGTTCCTGAACCTTTAATTGCACCACCTGGAATTGAAATTCATATATAAATACCCTCCAGGCTTTTTTTCATAGTCCTTTAATTGCACCACCTGGAATTGAAATGCAAGTCAGGGCGCGATATTTCTAGGTGCCGATGGTGCCTTTAATTGCACCACCTGGAATTGAAATCCTTAGTAGATTTCAAGCGCACTGAAACTGGCCGCCCTTTAATTGCACCACCTGGAATTGAAATCGATCGGTATTACCTTGCCTAGTGTCGTTGAAAATTCCTTTAATTGCACCACCTGGAATTGAAATTTGATCTTGCACAGAAGGGATCTCAAACCCTAAGCCCTTTAATTGCACCACCTGGAATTGAAATCTCTTCCGGACCGAATCTAGGCTCAAAAAAATAAACCTTTAATTGCACCACCTGGAATTGAAATTAATTTTCATTCATAATCTGCCGCCCGGCAGTCGTCCTTTAATTGCACCTCTTGGAATTGAAATAAGCTAAGTGTTGACGAGTTCACGGAGCAAGCACACCTTTAATTGCACCTCTTGGAATTGAAATTAGGTGCTATCATACTTCGTGCTAAACCCTACGCGACCTTTAATTGCACCTCATGGAATTGAAATCCCAAACAGGTTGATTGTCTGTGCAGATAGATTGCACCTTTAATTGCACCTCATGGAATTGAAATATGTAGGTATTTGTCTTTCGTCTTTACCCTAAAAACCCTTTAATTGCACCTCATGGAATTGAAATAATTGGGAAGCATCTTCAAGAAGACTTTCGGGAAACCTTTAATTGCACCTCATGGAATTGAAATATATATTTTTCGACAGCGTATTTGCCGGCAGCGCCTACCTTTAATTGCACTCCTGGAATTGAAGTGGGCCTGTAGCCAAAGGAGTCGTGAGCACGATATCCCCATGACTGCCGTTCTTATATGCAAAATATGCAAAATACCTTTGATGTTGATCCTTTCCGCCTCAGATGGCTACGGCATTTCGGCCATTTTCAAGTACACTTGAATGGCCTCCCACCGTAACCATATCCTTCAAAGGGTATTCTCTGGTGGAGCTGCCGAGATTGCCTGCAGCGATCTCATAGCACATAAGGTCAAAATACCTTTGATGACGATCCTTTTCTCCTCAGATGGCTACGGCATTTCGGCCATTTTCAAGTACACTTGAATGGCCTCCTACCGTAACCTTATCCTTCATAGGGTATTCTCTGGTGGAGCTGCCGAGATTGCCTGCAGCGATCTCATAGCACATAAGGTCAAAATACCTTTGATGTTGATCCTTTCCGCCTCAGATGGCTACGGCATTTCGGCCATTTCAAGTACACTTGAATGGCCTCCCACCGTAACCATATCCTTCAAAGGGTATTCTCTGGTGGAGCTGCCGAGATTGCCTGCAGCGATCTCATAGCACATAAGGTCAAAATACCTTTGATGTTGATCCTTTCCGCCTCAGATGGCTACGGCATTTCGGCCATTTTCAAAGTACACTTGAATGGCCTCCCACCGTAACCATATCCTTCAAAGGGTATTCTCTGGTGGAGCTGCCGAGATTGCCTGCAGCGATCTCATGGCACATAAGGTCAAAATACCTTTGATGACGATCCTTTCCGCCTCAGATGGCTACGGCACTTCGGCCATTTTCAAGTACACTTGAATGGCCTCCCACCGTAACCATATCCTTCAAAAGGTATTCTCTGGTGGAGCTGCCGAGATTCGAACTCGGGTCCAGTGAAAGTACCAACAGACCCTCTACATGCTTAGTTGTCATATTGCATTTCCATCTGATACAAGCCTAACAACGGGCCACGCACCAAATGTAGTTTCTAATTTTCACCTAGATGTCGAAACAAGCACCTAAGCTAGCCAGCGGTCGGTTTATGTGCGGCATCACCTTATCTGGCGTCAAGTGAGCAGCACAAAAGCTGTTTAATTCCTAGAATTACGCAGCTAAAGCATAGCTATTATTGCCATGTAAAAAGGTTTAATGTCCATTTTTTTACGAGGGTGAGACATCATACCTCGGCATGCTAACCTGTCGATTCCATTTCCTGTCGATTCCAGTGTCAGCCCCATAAATAACATTTTTGCTGCCAAAGACAGCAACGGACTAAAAATCTTTCATCTTTTGCCCGTAATGCAAACATACAAAACCATGCATTTGTTCCATCATATCATTGACGACCGGTGTCATGCTATCCGTGAATCGGCACGCACGCCCGAGGAAATTACCGTTCGCCGACTATCGAACGCGTTAAGTAACTTCGCATGGCAAACACGACGATCATGTCCAACTATCAAGCGCTGGTCAACCACCACCCCCTCATAGGAAAAGTCACCTGGATTGGTATTAGGCCAAAGAAACGAGGTGACATTCAAGCGGTGCAGATCATCACAGTAGACCCAGAGACAGGGATCGAAGGTGACCACTATCAGGGTCGAAGCCACCAAAGGCAGGTCACCCTATTGCAGCAAGAACACTTGGAGGTGGTGAGCAATCTCATAGGTCGCAAAATTGAACCCCATGAAATCCGAAGAAATTTGTTGATCGAAGGCATCAACCTGCTGGCCTTGATCGACCGGAGATTCCATATCGGAGATGAGGTGATCCTAGAGACCACCGGTCACTGCCATCCTTGCAGTCGAATGGAAGAAAACTTGGGTACAGGCGGCTATCAGGCAATGCGGGGTCATGGAGGTATCACAGCTCGCGTTATTAAGGGTGGAAACATCTGTATCGGCGACCAAGTTAGTGTCTCAACACCGGACGGAGAGGAATCCAGATCATAAAGCTCCCATCGACTTTTCGATGGGAGCAACTGGTTTAGGGAAATTCAGCCTACAAGTGGTTTTGAACGGGATCGTGCGGTCTCCAGGGTCATATTACCGATACATTCAGGCTGCTGTCTAGCTTGATTTTTTGATGTTATATCTTAAAGAGTGCTGCTTCTATCATATTCCATAAAAAATCAGTTGTAGACGTACTTGTGGGTCAAGTTGACTACAGTCAGAAACCAGAAATTATCTACCTTTCGCAGAATTATCTATGTCCATGAATATCGATCTTGTCCGCGGAGAGTTTCCGGCCTTGTCCAGGAAGGTTCACGGTCAACCCGTCGTCTATCTGGATGGTCCAGCTGGCACCCAGGTGCCCACTCGTGTGATCGATGCGATTTCTGGCTACTACAGGCGGAGCAATGCCAATAGCCATGGGCAATTTGCCGCATCACAGGAGACCGACGATATCTTGCATCGCACGCGTACCAAAGTCGCCACATTCCTCGGTGCTGAATCTCCGAATTGCATCTCTTTTGGTCAGAATATGACTACCCTCAATTTTTCATTGAGTAAAGCCATTCTGAGAAGCCTGAGCCCTGGTGACGAGATCTTCATCACTCAACTCGACCATGAGTCCAATCGGGGTCCATGGCTAAAACTGAGAGAACATGGCATGATCGTTCACGAAATCAAGTTACTCCCCAGCGGAGTGTTGAATTACTCAGATTTCGAACGTCGACTAAGTAGCAAGACAAAACTTGTGTGCATTGGATACGCCTCCAATATATTGGGCACTGTCAATGATATATCCCGCATTGTAAGAAATGCCAAGAGGGAGGGTGCCATGGTGCTGGTTGATGCGGTGCATTATGCTCCCCACTTTCTCATAGATGTACATAAGATAGATTGTGATTTTCTCTTGTGCTCTGCCTATAAATTCTACGGTCCCCACATTGGATTGTTATATTCCCGACCCGGTCTCTTGGACTCACTAGACACCGATTGTCTCCGTACCCAAGCTCAAATGGCGCCATACAAGATCGAGACGGGCACTCTCAACCATGCAGCGATCGCCGGAGTAGAGGCCGCACTGGACTTTATCGCTTCTTTGGGAGACGGAGAATCATTGAGAAACCAATTTGCAGATAGCATGCAACGGCTGCACCGGCATGAGATGCTCCTTGCCAAAAACCTGGTGGCTGGACTGCAAAGGATAGATGGTGTGGAGATCTACGGTCCATCCATGGACGCGGCACAGCGCACACCCACGATCTCCTTCACCATGAAAAATGAACCGGCAGCACAGGTGTGTGCGCAACTCGGTCATGCATCCATCTACGCCTGGGACGGCCACTTTTATGCGGTGCGTGCCACCGAAATACTAGGACTGGTCGAGTGTGGAGGGGTCACCAGGATGGGCATGGCTGTCTACAACACCGAGGAGGAGATCAGCAAGACGATCCAAGCGGTCGAGCACATCAGTAAAATGCAATGATCAGACAGACCTAGACCTTAGCAAAATCGTGCTTACACAGCTCGAGCACGCTCCAGACGTCGAAACTGCCAAAAGCTGATCATACATTGGTTGTCTTCATCCCACAAATGATTGAACATGCACTTTAGGCTCTCCCAAAAACCAACGGTGGTCACGTACTTCGTTAAGATGGGATGCTCCACCGCACATTTGGTGAGATGATAATTGGGAATCTTCGGATTAAGATGATGGATGTGGTGCAATCCAATATTTCCCGTCAGCCATTGCACCATACGAGGCAGCTTATAATAAGTGCTGCCTTTCACCGCAGACAGTAAATACTCCCAATTGGTTTTCCATTGCTTATAAGTATGCTCATGCTGGTGCTGTACATAGAAGAACCAGACGGCAATGATGGC